>CBDAOG010000007.1:0-925853 GCA_965197985.1 Dehalococcoidia bacterium
GGGCTGACGTGGACCTTCTATCTTCGCAAGGACGTCAGATGGCACGACGGAGAGCCCTTCACCGCCCGAGACGTGGACTTCACCTTCAACAGAATCATCTACAACGACGACATCCCCGCCAGCAGCCGGTCCTCATTCAACTTTCGGTTCCTGGACGAAGAGAAGGGCGAATGGAGAGAGGCGAAGATGACCGTCACGGCGCTGGATGACTATACGGTCGAATGCGTTCTCCCTGTGTCGTTCGCCCCCTTCCTCCGCTCCATGGGCACCGCCATATACCCAAAGCACATTCTCGAGAAGTACGTGGACGATGGCACGTTCACATCCACGTGGGACATCGACACGGACCCGTCCAACGTCGTCGGCACCGGCCCGTTCACCATCGAGCGCTATGAGCCCGGCGAGCGCGTGGTCATGCGGCGCAACCCGGAATACTGGCTCAAGGACGACGCGGGCAACAGCCTGCCGTACCTGGACGAGATCGTTCACGTCCTCGTCCCGGACTTCGAGGCCGAGCGTGCCAAGTTCCTGGCGGGTGAGGCGGATTCCCACGGCGTGCTGGGCGAGGAGCTCGCAGAGCTGGAACCGCTCCAAGAAGAAGGGAACTTCACGATATACAAGCGCGGCCCCGCTTTCGGCACGACGTTCCTGGGATTCAACATGAACCCTGGCAGGAACCCGGACACCGACGAGCCCTACGTAGCGCCCGAGAAGCTGGAGTGGTTCCAGAACACGCAGTTCCGTCAGGCCGTGGCGCACAGCATAGACAAGGACACGATCATCGACGACGTGCAGCATGGCCAAGGCTACCCGCAGTGGTCGTCCATAAGTCCGGCCGCCGGCGACTTTCACAACCCGAACGTCCGAAGGTACGAGTACGATCTGGATAAAGCCAACGAAATCCTGGACGGCCTCGGCTGGACGGATACCGACGGGGACGGGATACGGGAGGACGGCCAAGGCAACGAGATCGAGTTCTCGTTGGTGACCAACACGGGCAACAGCGTACGTGAAAGGGTCGGCGCGATAGTCCTTCAGGGGATGCAGGAGATCGGTCTCAAGGTGGACTACAGGCTGATCGAGTTCGGCGACCTCGTCTCCCAGCTAACCGGCTCCTACGATTGGGAGTCCATGGTCATCGGCTTCACCGGCGGATCGGACCCCTACAGCGGCATCGGCTTCTGGCACAGCAGCGAGGACCTGCACCTCTGGTACCCTAACCAGCCGCGGCCGGAAACCAAATGGGAAGCTGAGATCGACGAGATGTACATCATGGGCAGCCAGGAGTTGGACCGTGACAAGCGCGTTGGGTACTACCACCGCGCACAGGAGATCGCCGCCGAGAACGTACCGGTGATCTACACAACTCTCCCGGAACGGCTGAGCGCGGTCCGAAACGTCTTCGGCAATCTCACGCCCACCCTGTATGCCCTCTGGGACATCCGCTACCTGTACCGGACGGATCAATGACCGGTAAATGGAAGGTCCTCATCGCTCTGGATGTCAGGCGTTGAGAAGCTGGGTGCGACGTGCTCGCCGCGTCCTGAGAATAGAACAGAGGAATCGCACGCCAAACGGCGGACCCGCTGCTGCCGGTTCTCCATGATCGTAGGGCGACACCGAAAGATGCCTCGCTGATATCGGAACTCGTGTCTACTTCTGTTCACCTCGTGCACATTCTCGCAACGATGCCTCGATAGCCGCACAGATAGACTGGAGCGTGCTCCCATCCCACAAAGGATAACGGAGGCCTCATACGATATCTAAGGAATGCCGGGCGGCTGTTCTTGCCGTCTATTGGTTGGGGTTGCCTGATGGTTGCGGCGGATGATGGGCCGACTGCCGCTGGCCAGGACGCCGAACGACTAATCAAAGATAGGATCAAGAAGTGGCTGGACAGCCAGCAACTAATAGTTGATTCCCTCGTAAAAACCCGTTTTGAGGAAGTTCCAGCGCTTTAGCACATGTGAGCGCTACCGTATGTTGGGGTAGGACACGGAACAGAGACTGTATATTGTACCCAGGCAAGGGTACGGTTGTTCTAATTCGACCTGCACAGACTTTTTACGAGAGAATCAATAGTTCAGCGCAATGATGAAGAAACACAGTTCGAACTGCCCGACGGATATTCCATGGGCTACGGCCCGGAGCCGGACATAGAGTTCAGTCGTAGCGTAGGAGACGAATCAACCACGGTCGCCACAATTGGGATTAAAGGTGGCAAGGACCCCGCGGGGGCGCTCGAGCGACTGGGAGCTATACAGAAGAGCTTTGAGGCGACGCCTCCCGGTTGCGTCAACATGCTCATTGCCGGAATCATTACATCGGAGATGAGAGAGCGGCTGAACAGACTGGGAATTGGAAAAACCTTTCTGCTCGACGATCTCGCGCATGATGGCGACCCCTGGGCAGCATTTCTGAATGAAGTCTTTCACTATACGGTCCGCATTACTGCTGCGACGATTATCATACCGGAGGAGGCATGAATACCATGTCTTCAGAGAGTAGAGCCACCACAGCCGACCTTTCAACCTCTTACCTGGACATTGATGTCCTAGTCCAATCCTTTGATAGCGAACCAGATTTGCAGAGCTCCCTTAAGGCTGCGACAGTACTAATCCTACCGACTCATCTGGGTTCCGAACACGAGGGGCTTGTATTCCCGGGTACGACTCAAGACATTTTTCATAGGCTGCGAGACGGACTACCCGAAACAGCGATCGTAGATGCCGCCATTCGTGACGAGGATTACGCTGAATATAGGTTTCGATCAGATACGATACTACTCCCGGTGCTCTTCATAGCCACAGCGGTTCTTCTGCCAACAGTCATCAATATATTGTCCAGCTATATCTACGATCACTTGACGAATCGTGGCAAGCAGAGAGATGACAGCGATGTCGAGTCCGAGATTCACTTCATCGATGAGAAGAGGGGAATTCATCTCTGTTTCAAGTACAAAGGACCCGCCGACGCCTTCGAGCGAGTAGCCTTAAAGAGTTTGCGGGATAATGAATCACATGACCCTTAGCCAATTCGAAGATGGCGTAGACCTCAAAGTCGAACTGCATCTGCTTCGTGTTTACAGGAAACGCCTCGACAGTCTCCTACCAGAAACTTTCTGGCAGAGTCTACGCGGCAAGAAATCCAAGGCGTCCAGCCATTGCGACCAGAAGACTGCAAAGCTGGTGTGGTGCTTGGAAACCATTGGCCGGATTCAAGATCACTTTCTGTCAGCTTTTCTTTCTATCCGCAAGAGTGAATTCATGGCAGCTTGGTATGAACTGGAACGCTGCGAGGCCGAACTGTCATTCTTGAACAGGCACTTTTCCCAACAGGAAGATGAATGCGGTATCGAACACATTCGAATCCATTCGAAGTGGTCTTGCCCCATTCTTTGTACCAGTCGTAATGTTAGTTTTGTGGGTCATTGAACCCCTGCTGCAGCCGCCAGGGCAAAGGTCTCCGGGGCGAGGTTTCCCAGGGCACTGTGGGGACGTTCGCCGTTGTAGTGCCGGCGCCACCCCTCTATTTTCTCTCGAGCGTCCTCCAAAGACAAGAACCAACTTTCGTTGAGGCATTCAGCCCGAAGCCTGGCGTTGAAGGCCTTGATCATAGCGTTGTCTGTAGGCTTGCCTGGCCGGCTGAAGTCCAGCTCCACACCGTTCAGGTACGCCCACCAACGTATACGGTAGACAGAACCGTCTTTGAATTGTGGCTGGGGGCTCTATGAATCTACTTAGGTGCCCACCATTCCGTGGTCGCTAACTGGGAGGTCCGTATGGAGCCCCATAAACCGTCCTGGAGGGCTTTCGCCGGGAGGTCACTGCCAATGACCTGTGCAGGCGAGAGGGGATCAAGCCCCACTCCTACTCTACTACGCGTGGACCAAAGAGTTCATGGAGGCTGGCAAGGAGAGGCTTACCCGTGAGACGGTGCGGGACGCCACGGGCTAGGAGATCCAGCAACTCAGGCGTGACAACGACGAGCTCAATCAACTGGTGGCCGACCTGTCCCTGGAGGTCTGCCGTATCAAAAAAACGGCTATCCCAGTGCCTGCCGACGACGTCGCTACCAACGCATGAGCGCCGAGCGGAAGGCGACCATCCTGGACGCAGTAGTCTCCTCCACCCTGTCCAAACGTCAGGTACTCAAGGACCTTGGTGTTCCCAAGAGCACCTACTATCGGTGGCTGACGCGCGAGCAACGGTGCCAAGGGCTTGAGAATCAACCGGGAGGCGGCCTGGCACCCTGGAACCGCCTGAGTCAACCTGAGGAGCAAGCGGTCCTGACGGTGGCACGTCGAGCGCCTGAACTGAGCTGTCGTCAACTTGCTGCCTGGATCACCGACAACCAGGGCTTCTCTGTCTCCGAGTCCACGGTCTACCGCATCCTGCGCAGGGAGGGTCTGGTCAAGTCACCCGAGATGCAGCTCAAGGCCGGCAAGGAGTATCACCGCAAGACCACCGGTCCCAACCAGATGTGGGCAACCGACGCCTCCTACTTCAAGGTCATCGGGTGGGGCTACTACTACTTGGTGACGGTGATGGATGACTTCTCCCGCTTCATCCTGGCCCATAAGCTCCAACGCGACATGACCTCAGAATCTTTCATCGAGGTGGTCCAGGATGCCGTGGACAAGACCGGCATGACTGAGATCCCAGTGCAAGACAGGACCAGGCTACTGAGCGACAACGGCTCTGGCTACGTCTCCAGTGCCTTCAGGGACTACCTGCACCTGGTGGGCATCAGGCACATCCTGGCAGCACCCTTCCACCCTCAGACCAACGGCAAGCTGGAGCGCTATCACCAGACTATCAAGCAGGACGTTGACCAGGTCCCCTACGAGGTGCCGTCCGACCTCGAGGAGGCAATCGCCGCTTTTGTGGGCTACTACAACCACAAGCGCTATCACATGGCCCTAGGCAACGTCACGCCTGCTGACGTGCTCAACGGGAGGCGGGAGCAGATCCTACAACGCAGGAAGGAGGTGCAGGTCCAGACGATCGCACGGAGAAGACGCTATAACAGGACCCTCAAGGAGCTCGCCCGACACTCCTCATAACAATAACCTTCTCGGGTCTCAAAGTGTCCCACTTTTGCTGATTGACAACAATCAGGAGTCGCCCGCCGCCCACCTCGGCGATGAGCAATCGACCGTCGTCCAAGACCGTCAGCCTGCGGGGCGACGCCAACCCCTCCAGTGCGCTATCGGCTGGCTGCGCCTCCGATGGTCCGCCGCAGCCCGCCGCGATGGCGGCGACGGCTGCGGTCAACGCGGCCAGCCGGGCCACGCCGGCCAAAACGGCGGCGAGGGTTGGGGACCGCGGGCGATGCAGTTTCATACGCCCCATGCAAGGAACCGACCCCGCCCTACAAGCACAGGGCGGGGTCGGTCTGGCGTCGACAGTTACGCTGCTCTAGGAACCGACGGCTGCCTCAACCTTGGAGGCCGCGTCTGAGGTGACCCAGTTCTTCCACGCCGAGTTGTTCTGCAGGAACTTGTCCGCGGCGGCGGAAAAGTTCCCGTCCAACTCGCCGAGGTAGCCCTCCGCCTCCAGCTGGTTGGCCGCGCTGAAGTCCCACTTCTCGAAGAAAGTGACTAGGTCCGGCGCTTGGTCGATCAGGTCCTTGCGCATGACGATAAGGACCTGCGCTATAGAGTAGCCGCAGTTCCTCTCGGCGTCCCAGCACTCGGCGGTGTAGGGGGGCTCTTCCAAGAGGGTGTAGCCGCCGTATTCACTGCTCAGAGCGTTGCTGAGGGTGGTGGGTCCCCAGTAGTAGAACAGCACCGGCTCCTCCTTCTCAAAGGAGGCGCGGATCTCCGCCTCAAGAGCTTCGCCGGATCCGGGGTTGACCAGCTCAATCACGTCGTCCAAGCCGTAGCCCGCCACCTGCTTTGTATTGGTGACCTCGCACTCCCAACCCGGCGGGCAGTTCAGCAGCCGGGCTTTCCCGTTGGAATCTGGAGTTACGAAGAGGTCCATATGGTCCCGCAAGTCTTGGACTGTGCTAAGGCCGGGGTTGGCGTCCGTCACGTACTTAGGCACAATGAAGGCGGACTGCCAGTTGTCCTCCAAGCTGTTCCCAACTACCTCAATGGTGCCCTCAGCGATGGCCTGGTCGTAGGCTTCCTTCTGGTTTGGAAGCCAGATTTCCAAGGTGACGTTGGTGTCGCCCCTGGTAAGGGCCTCCATCAGCGGCACCGTGCCGCCGAACACCTTGTCGGTCGGGTACCCGTACCCCGCGCTGACGATCCGCGCGGCGATGGCGTTCTGAATCTGGGCGCTGTCCCAGTTGAGGTCTGAGAAGATGATCGTGGGCTTCTCCTCTTCCCCGCAGGCGCCCGCTGCGAACATAAAAACCACCATGAGGCTGAGCAGCCCCAGTCCTATCCTTCGAGTCTTGCCTTTAATGCCGTGCCTCTCCTTGTATCTTGGGTTTGGTGTGTAACAATCACTTCACTTAGCCCGAATCCACCGAGGGAGGGCGTCGGGTTAGCATCCTGAAGTGGCCAGAGGGTGCTCTTCTGAATCTGGGATAATGGTTCTGTAACAGCAAAACAGTCCCAGAGAAGGAGCACCCAATAGATGATACCACGCAACCAGCCCGACCGTATCCGTATCGTCTTTGACGATCACCGCCTGGTGGCCAATGCCGGTCTGCTCCTGCCGGCCACCCTCGCCCGGCATCTGGGCCTGCGGGAACTCGTTGACCATACCTTGACCTGGGCGGCGCGCCGGGGCGGGCCAACACCGGAGACAAGCTGATGACCCTGGTGGCCTCAGCCATGGCCGGCGGCGACTGCATCGACGACGCTGATGTGTTGCGCACCGGGGGGACGGCCTGCACCCTGGGCGGCACGGTCAAGGCGCCATCCACCCTGGGCACCTTCCTGCGCAGCTTCCGGTGGGGCCACGTCCGCCAGCTGGACCGGGTGAGCCGGGAGCTGCTGGCCCGGGCCTGGGCCGCTGGGGCCGGACCCGGCGACGCGCCGTTCACCATCGACCTCGATTCCACCATCTGCGAGACCTACGGACTGGCCAAGGAGGGTGCCCGCCACCACGGCTATACCGGCAAGCGGGGCTACCACCCACTGCTGGCCATCGCCGCCGGCACCGGAGACGTGCTGATGTCCCGGCTGCGCGAGGGCCGGGCCAACACCGCCCGCGGCGCCGCCCACTTCCTGCGGGAGACGGTGGGACGGGTGCGCTACGCCGGGGCCAACGGACGACTCACGCTACGGGCCGACAGCGGGTTCTACACTCATGGCGTGGTATCCGTCTGCCGCAAGATGGATGTCCGCTTCTCCATCACCATCCGCCAGCATAAAAGCCTGCACAATCTCATCGAGGCGATACCCGAAGATGCCTGGACGCCGATTCCTTACTGGATGGACGGCGCCGCCGATGTGGCCGAGACCACCTGCACTCCCTTCCAGAGTGAACCTGACGCCGCGCCGGTGCGGCTCATCGTCCGGCGTGTGAAGCCCACGCCCGGTTCCCAGCTGGCCCTCTTCGCCACCTACAGCTATCACGGCTTCATCACCGACCGGGACGGGGAGATGCTCGAACTGGAGGCCGACCATCGCCGCCACGCCGAGATCGAGAATGCCATCCGAGACCTCAAGCACGGTGTGGGGTTGAACCATCTCCCCTCGGGCCGCTTCGCCGCCAACGCCGCCTGGCTGGCGGTACAGGTGATGGCCCACAACATCGCCCGCTGGACAGCGCGCATCGGTCTGGGCGAGCAGGTGGTGACCACCAAGACCCTCCGGCGGCGGTTCTTCTCCCTGGCCGGACGGATCACCCGCTCGGCGCGCCGCCTCACACTGCATCTGCCACAGCGCTGGCCTTGGGAAGCCCAGTTCGATCGTGCCCTGGCCCGATTGCGCGCCCTGCTCCCTGCCTGACGGCGGCGGCGGCAACCGGCCGACATCCGGCCAACCGAACGTCCCCGCGAACTCGCGCCAGTCCGGTCTGCGAGTGCCTCTTGCTGTGTCCTCTCCCCGCTATCTCGCCCTGACCAACATTCGCAGACGGTCACAAAGTCTCCCCGCGGCAACTGAAGACAAACACCGGCCCCCCTCTACCCCAAATCGTGCCCGGACCATCGCCCTCCCTTGCCCCTATCGCCCGTTCCGCTGCTGCATAGTCATCCCTTCGGTGGATTTGGGCTTAGGTGGATCGGGGTGCGGCAGACCGTTCTCTCCTTGGTTATGGAAGACCGCCAGAAAGCGAGGGTCGCCGCACCCCTCCCGAATAGAGCCCGAACAGTTGCCTGGGCCAACCAAGCCCGCATCTTGCAAGGACGGGCCAGTTAATTCGCAGGAGGTGTTCATGGAACAGGAAGCGACCTACGTAGGCATCAATGTAGCCAAGGCTCAGGTGGATGTTGCCGTCCGTCCTACGGACGACAGATGGGAGGTTCCCCATGACGAGGCAGGGGTCCGGCAGCTGGTCTCCCGGCTGAAGACCCTTGAACCGGTCATGGTGTTGCTGGAGGCTTCGGGCGGCCTTGAGTTGCCGGTGGTCGTAGTCAACCCCCGCCAGGTGCGGGACTTCGCCAGGGCCACCGGGAAGCTGACCAAGACCGACTCGCTTGACGCGGCGGCTATTGCTCACTTTGCCGAAGCGGTCCGACCTCCCGTGCGCCCTTTGCGGGACGCCGAGACCCAGGCCCTCAACTCCCTGGTCGCCCGAAGGCACCAGGTGATTACCATGCTGGTCTCGGAGAAGAACCGCCTGAGCTCCGCCGCCACCGTCGCCGTCCGCCCTCGCATCGAGGCCCATATTGCGTGGCTGGAGCGAGAGTTGGACGACCTGGACAAGGGTCTGCGGCAGACTCTCCGTCAGAGTCCCGTATGGCGTGAGAAGGACGACCTCCTGCGCACCGTCCCCGGCGTGGGAGGGCAGCTCTCCCTCACCCTCCTGGCTTACCTGCCGGAGCTGGGCACCCTGGACCGCCGGCAGGTCGCTGCCCTGGTGGGTGTGGCTCCCTTCAACAGGGACAGCGGCACCATGCGGGGCAAACGAACCGTCTGGGGCGGACGCGCCCGGGTCCGCGCTGCCCTGTACATGGGAGCGTTGGTAGCCAGCCGCTTCAACCCCGTCATCAGGAACTTCTACCAGCGGCTGCTGGCCGCTGGTAAGCCGAAGAAGCTGGCCCTTACGGCCTGCATGCGCAAGCTGCTCGTTATCCTCAACTCCATGCTCAAGCATCGCTCACCCTGGCGCGACCTGACTCCGAAGATCGCTGCTCACTCCTCTTGACTTTCAAGACAGTTGCTTTCTGGGTCTTTAGCGCCGCCTGCGCGTGTTCTTGATTCCGTCTATCTATTCCTTCTTGCTCCGCAGGGCGGACTGCCGCTCCCGTGCCCATGCCTGAGTTATCCGGTCCAGAATGATCGCCAGCGCCACGATGGCCAGACCCGCCAGCAGCGCCTCCCCGGGCCGGAACCGGCCGAGACCCCGGAGGACGTCCTCTCCCAAGCCACCGGCGCCCACCAGCGAGGCTACCACCACCATGGCCATGGCCATCATGATGGCCTGGTTTATGCCCGCCATGATGGTGGGGATGGCCATGGGCAACTGCACTTTCAGCAGGAGCTGCCGCCGGGTGGTGCCGAAGGACTGGGCCGCCTCCACCACCTGTGGCGTCACCTGGCGGATGCCCAGGTTGGTCAGCCGGATGGCCGGAGGCACAGCGTAGATCACCGTGGCGAAGATGCCCGGCACGTTGCCGATGCCGAACAGCATGATGCCCGGCACTAGGTAGACGAAGGCCGGCATGGTCTGCATGCCGTCTAGAATTGGCCGTATGGTGGAATCTACGGAGTTGTTTCGGGCGGCCACGATGCCCAGGGGGATGGCAATGGCTACAGACAGGATCACCGCCACCACGATGAGGGCCATGGTTTCCATGGCGCTTTCCCACAGGCCCACCAGCCCCACTGCCGTCAGCGATCCTACCGCGAATGCCCCAAGCTGCCAACCCACGGTCCGCCAGGAGAGCAGCGCAATGCCCAAAACCACCGTGGGCCACGGAAGCCAGCGGAGCGCGTCCTCCAAGAGCAGCAGGAACGTCAACACGGCGTCCGCCACGGTGTCGAACACCGGCGCACCGGTCCGGGTCAGCCAGCGAAGGAAATCGTTGACCTCGTTCGCGATCTCCGGGCCCCAATTGGCGGGGAAGGAGACCCCTACGCCCCAGAACGCTGCCACAATGGCCGTGGATGCGGCCAGAGACAGAAGGCCAAGAAGGAGGACGGTTATGTGGCTCATCCGCCCAAAGGCGACGTTCATTCGCCCCGACAGAGATGAGTCCCTGGTCTTTTCTTCTTGCTGATCGGAGGTCTTGGTCTGACTGGGGACCGCCATGGAGCTGAGACTGGCCTCTCCTGCGTCCCCGCCGCTGTGGTCGTTGGCGGAGTTAGGTTGCTCGAAGGCAGCCTGGAGCAGGGTCTCCCGGTCTATCACGCCGACCAACGCCCCGGACTCGTCCATGACCTCTAGCTGACCTAGAGTGGACCAAAGCTCGGAGAGCGCCCCGTCCACCGTTTGCTCGAAGGACACTCTGGCGTTGGGCCTGCTGGCCTCCGCCGACGCCCGTTTGGTCCCCTGCCGGTCCATGAAGTAGCCCACCGTCAGCACGGTGGACGGGCGCACGTCTCGCGTGAAGTCCGCCACGTACTCGTCCGCCGGGTCGGCTACGATTTCTTCGGGAGTCCCCATCTGAATCACCGCCCCGTCGCGCATGATAGCGATGCGATTGCCCAACCGCACCGCTTCGGACAGGTCATGGGTGATGAAGATGGTGGTCTTCTGCATCTGCCCCTGGAGCCGCATAAGCTCGTTCTGCATGTCCCGGCGTATGAGGGGGTCCAGGGCGCTGAAGGGCTCGTCCATCAGCAGGATTTCCGGGTTGCTGGCCAACGCTCTGGCCAGGCCGACGCGCTGCTGCATGCCGCCGGACAGAGCGGAGGGCCGATACTCGCCCCACTCACCAAGCCCCACAAGCTCCAAGACCTCTTGGGCCCGCTCTGAGCGGCTTTCCAAGGGAACGTCCTGGATTTCCAGGCCCCACGCAGTGTTTTCCAGCACGGTGCGATGGGGCAGGAGGCCGAACTGCTGGAAGACCATGGAGGTCTTGGTGCGCCGGAAGTTCGTCAGCTCCTCGTCGCCGAACGCCAAGACATCGTCATCGTCTACAAAGACGGAGCCGGTGGTTGGGTTGATGAGGCGGTTGATGCAGCGGACTATGGTTGACTTGCCGCTTCCGGAGAGGCCCATGACCACGAAGGTCTCCCCGTCATGCACGTCGAAGCTGACGTCCTGCAGAGCCACGACGCAGTTGTAGGCGGCCTGGGCCTCCCCCCTAGACATCCCGGACACCCGCTTCACCAAGTCCGGCCCTTCGCCCTCGCCAAAGACCTTCCAAAGGTTTCGGACCCGTACGCGAACCGAGCCCGTTGAGGTGTCGCTTAAGGAACTCGCAGGCGATTCTATAGCCATCAAATCCCGAAAAGGCAGATTTCAGTGCGACGCAAGTCGCGAGTACGGAGTTTGTTGTAGCCTATAGATATGTCTTGGCCTGTCAATGTTGTCCGTTGTCCGTTTTCAGCGACAATTATGAGGTTCTGCGCCGCATACAGCATATATATCACACATTACTCTCAATATCGTGCGGTTTTCGCTATTTGCTAGCAGTATATGAGCCTGTCTCAGAAATCTCTTCCACTTGACTTGCACTATGCGAGACAGTCTGGATTCCGGCGTACGCCGGAATGACGTGATTGAAATATGACGTCAGGTTCGTCATCTCGTCGAAAGACGGAATACAGAACATTGAGCCTCTGGAAATGTCAGCTTTATGAGACAAGCTCATATGAATACTATCAACTGTAGGCCGTCAGCGATAGGTCACGTCAAAGTGGTGTAAGAGTGCGTCATCCTGCTGATGTTGTCTAAGCCGCAGTCGCTTCTGCGGGTTCGGCCTCTGCAAGAGCTTCATTGAAGGTGAGAACGGTGGGTGTGAGGTATCGACGGCCGACGGCCCATTCGTCGTGCTGTTCAGCGAGGACGGCGCCAACCAGGCGACGCACGGCTGGTCGGTTAGGGAAGATGCCCACGACATCGGTGCGACGTCTGATCTCCTTGTTGAGACGCTCCAGGGGGTTGTTGGACCAGATCTTCTTCCAGTGGGGGACAGGGAAGCTGGAGGCCAGGATATCGGGTCCAACCTCGTCCACCTGAGAGGTGTCAAGGGCGGTGTGAAAACGTACCAGCGGGGTGTCGACGTCCAGCGATTATGTCAGGGTAATGGACCAGCGATTATGTCAGTGGTTGCTGTGTCAAGCCAATAGTTATCCAGTTCGATGATTGAGAAAGCCCCCACCTCCAGCTTCGTGTGACACCGTGGGTGGCAGTGATGGTGACTCGATCCGAGCGGAGCAGCCCGCGGATAAATGGACAACCCTGGCGGGATTGCCCACTTACCCACAGGCCGGTTGTTATGGACCGAAGGCGGTTCCACATGATCAAGAGTGAGCAGCGAGCTCCCTGTCCGGATAGACAGGTGGACTTGAAGCCTCAACGTACTTTCGGACGGTGATGCGGGATATGCCCAATTCCCGGGCGATTGCCCGAAGAGAAAGGCCTCGACGCTTGGCCCTCTGCACTGCTTTCCAACGGGCTCGCTGACGAGGCGTCGGCGGTCTGGGTGGTTGAGCCTTAGGGTGGACGGCTTCACTCTCGCGATCCGTGGTCAATCTCCCTGCGGCGAGTCCCCGGCCGATCGCGGTCATCGCTCCCAGTCTTTCTCGCTCGTGACCACCGATCCCGTTGGTGTCCATGCCTGCAGCGAGGTTCTCCACGGTGACGCTGCCAAGACCTCGAGTGGCGTTCAGAGTCCGGAGGACACCAGGACGCGGTGGCGCTTCCTGGGTAGGGACGATTTGGTTTTGATAGCACACTACTAGTGGTCCAACATCATTGAAATGAAGACCATGATAGTCATCGTTCCTCTTGGGGGTTCAATCGTAACGTTGAACCGAGGAGGAACCATGATGTCTACCAAGAGGTACCGTATCAGACTGACTACCGACGAACAACAGGAACTCAACGCCTTGGTCTCACGCGGTCGGGCTGCGGCGTACAAACAGACCCATGCGCGCATTCTGCTGATGAGCGATGAGTCACGCTCGGACGGGGGAATGAAGGACGCGGACATCACCAGCGCGCTCGGTGTGGGACAGTCAACGGTCGAGCGAATACGCAAGCGCTGTGTAGAGGAGGGGGTCGAGTCTGCGCTGAATCGCAAAAAGCAACTGCGTCGGCGTCAAAAGAGACTGGACGGCGAAGGTGAAGCACGGTTGATAGCGATGGCCTGCGGGGAACCGCCGGAGGGGCGTGCCAGTTGGACCCTGAAGCTGTTGGCTGACCAGTTGGTCGAGTGTGAGATAGTCGAGACCATCAGCACCGAGACGGTTCGCCAGGCGCTTAAAAAAACGAACTGAAGCCGTGGCTGAAGCAGAGTTGGTGCATCCCGCCCGGTCAGAGCGCGGAGTTTGTGTGCGCGATGGAAGACGTACTGGAGGTCTACCAACGGCCGTACGATGGGAATGAGGTTCTGGTGTGCATGGATGAGACGAGCAAACAGCAAGTCAAGGAGACGCGAGTGCCGCGTCCCGCAGCGCCCGGCTTATCGGCGGCATACGACTACGAATACGAGCGCAATGGAGTGAGCAGCCTGTTCATGCTGTTTGCACCGTTGGACGGATGGCGCCGAGTCGAGGTCAGAGAGCGTCGCACGAAGGTGGACTGGGCGCATGTGATAAAGAAACTGGTCGACGAGGACTACCCCGACAGAGACCGGATCGTGCTGGTAATGGACAATCTCAACACTCACAAGCTGTCCTCGCTATACGAGGCATTCGAGCCTGCTGAGGCGAGGCGTATAGCTGAGCGACTGGAGATACACTACACTCCCAAACACGGGAGTTGGTTGGATATGGCGGAGATAGAGATCGGTGTGCTGGCTCGACAGTGCCTGGACCGACGGATTGCCAATCAAGACATCCTGCGCGGCGAGGTCAATGCTTGGCAGAATCAACGCAACCGGGATGTGATACGAGTGGATTGGCGCTTCACTACCGAGGATGCGCGCATCAAACTAAAGTCACTCTACCCATCAATACAAAAAAGTTGAACCACTAGCTTGCCGTCCAATCGCTCCTGGACCACCACGTGCGCTCCAACGTAAGTGGACCGTTCGCTCGAAGGAAGCAGTTGGAGGGTATGCCAGTTGTACTTGACTGTGTTGTCTCTGGCCACCTTGCGGCTATGCTTGAAGCACAGTATGCCTGCCAGGTTCAGGTCCGGATCTGGAGAGCGATATGCGTTGGTGGACTGTGCTGGTGGCACCCCGAAGCGCTTGTTGAAGCGGGTCAAGAAAGCCCACAGGACTTGGTTGGCCTCTGAGATGGTTCTGGCCCCAGCCAGACGTAGTTCGGTCACCAGCCGATCCTGGAAGGTGCCGTTGGCCCGTTCTACCCGACCCTTCGCCTCCGGAGAACGCGCGAAGATCTGCTCCACCCCCAGCTCTGCCATCGCACGACCGAATTGGGTCGGCGCAGGCGATTGATGCGAGCCAGGTACATACTTGAAGACGGCGTGGCGGTCACTGTACAGGGCCAAAGGAACCCCACAACGCCGGATCAGCTCTTGCATGAGGAGGAAATAGCCATGAGTGTCCTCTTCATGGCGAAACAGTGCGTAGGGCACGGTGCTGGTGGCATCATCGATTGCCAACAGCAGAGTGCATCGAGGGCCCCGTTCTTCTAGCCAGGCATGAACGCTGCCATCTACTTGCACCAACATGCCTTCCTGGCTCATGCGCTGGCGACGGACCCGATGCAGTGGGGGTCGACGTCGACGGGGGCTAGCCATGCCGGCGCCTACCAGGATACGCCGGACCGTAGAGCGCCCCAAGACGATCTCTTCCCGCTCTTGCCAGGAGCTCGGTTAGGTCAGCGATTTAGCACATCTGCGCGCTACCGTATGTTGGGGTAGGACACGGAACAGAGACTGTATATTGTACCCAGGCAAGGGTACGGTTGTTCTAATTCGACCTGCACAGACTTTTTACGAGAGAATCAAGCTTGAGTCGTGCGAGCCTTCTCTGCAGGTTGAGCAGACGCCGTTCGTCCCTGGCCTCGATCAGCTCGTGAACCAGAGCAGCGGCGGTGGTGAAGCCCACGGACAGTCCCCTCTGACACGCAGCCAGACCGAGACCGAGGGCGATATGGGTCTTGCCGGTGCCACTGTTGCCGAGAGCGATGACGTTGTGGGGGCGCTCGATGTACTCGCATCGTGCCAGCTCCAGAACCAGAGCCTTGTTCAGGGACGGCATAGACAGGAAGTCGAAGGTGTCGAGACTCTTGGTCGTCGGGAAGCGGGCTGCTTTGATCCGACGTTCCACCATGCGATGGTGACGGTCGATCAGCTCCAACTCCGATAGTCGCAGCAGGTAGTCCGGATGGTCAGCTCCCTCACTGGCACACTGGGATGCCAGCTTGTCGTACTCCCTCAGGAACGTGGGGAGCTTGAGTTGCTTGAGGTTGTGTTCGAGCAACATCGTGGACTTGTTGGTCATGACCGGCTCCCCGCCAGGAGAGCCATGTAGTCCCTGGTCGAGGTTGTTGCAACGTTGGTCCTGGGCAGATACGGGTACAACTCCATGTCGAGTCTAGGCGGTCGACCCTCGATCCTGCACAGCACCAGGTGCTTGACAGCATCGAAGCTCACAGCCCCGAGTCGAATGGCGTCTCGTACGGAGTCGTGGACTTCTTCCGGCTGGAAGGTCTCCATCAGTCTGAGCACCTGCACGAACTCCCTCTTTCCTCGCTTGCCCATCCGAGACTCCAGCAACCGCCGCAACACTCCGAACTCCTCGGGCAACTCCCATCCAACCAGCGGCGCCGCCTGATCCAATGCCCTCGTCTTCTTCTCAAGGAGCGGCAGGTAATGGAGAGGGTCGAAGACGAAGTCGTCTCGATCGTAGGACCGCCGATGGCGGGCGATGACTTCAGCGCCACAGCTGATCACAACCTCGTGTACATATCCGCGGACCAGAACGTCCCGATGACCGTAGGCCACCGGGACCGAATAGTCATTGGTCCGATATCTGACCAGGGACAGAGAACTGACCCTCGTCGCGTGCTTGTCGCTGGCGTCGTACGGTACGGCCGGCAGAGGCAGCAGCTTCTCCAGGTCCCGCTCCAGCCGTTCTCCTATCGTCTCGTTGTGGCCGCGGAGTCGATCTTCGAACCGTCTGAGGCAGTGTTGATTCCCTCGTAAAAACCCGTGAGGTACCCTCAAAAAGTGTGTAAACGGTCAGGCGGTGTACCCTCTCTCTGAACAAGACGGGCTCAAGGCCCAAGAGAGGAGATACACCGCCCATGAGGAAGGAAAGCACTGAGAGTAGGTCGGAGTCAAGGCCGGAGTGGGAGCAGTTGGAGGATTGGGTGCGAAGCCAGGTCCAGAGGCTGGTCCAAGAGTTGCTGGAGGAGGAGGTGACGGCGTTTCTGGGAAGGGCGAAGTCGGCGCTCAGGTCCGACTCGGACTCAGATACCGGCTATCGGAACGGATACGGCAGAGCCCGGAGGCTTACGCTGAGTTCGGGCACGATACAGCTTAGGCGGCCACGAGTCCGCGATACCGAGGAGCAGTTCGAGAGCCGGCTGCTGCCGCTGTTCGTCAACAGGACCAGGAAGGTTGCTGAGTTGATCCCCGAGCTGTACCTGCACGGTCTATCCGAAGGCGACTTCGATCTGGCTTTGCGGGGGCTGCTGGGAGAGGACGCACCGGTATCGGCGAGCACGGTGGCCCGGTTGAAGTCCAAGTGGAACGATGAGCTTGCCCAATGGCGCAGCCGGCCCCTCGATGACCTGGAAGTGGTCTACATGTGGGTGGATGGAGTCTACGTCAAGGCTGGTCTTGAGAAGGAGAAGGCGGCGGTACTGGTGGTGATGGCGGCCCTGAGCGACGGGAGAAAGGTGGTGGTGAGCGCTGTTCCCGGATACAGGGAGTCCACAGAGAACTGGTCCGAGGTGCTCAGGGACATCAAGCGCCGGGGCTTGAGCTGCCCGAGGCTGGTGGTTGGAGACGGACACCTGGGCATCTGGGGAGCTCTGCGCAACGTCTATCCGCAGGCGGCAGAGCAACGCTGCTGGAACCACAAGATCGTAAACGTGCTCGCCAAGCTTCCAAAGCGACAACAGGACCAGGCCAAGCTCATGCTGCGTACTATCCCCTACGCCCAGACTCGGACAGAGGCTGAGCGGCTCAGGACGGTGTTCACCAGGTGGTGCGGCGACCATTCCTACGAGGCGGCCTCAGAGGCCTTGGAGCGGGACTGGGACCGCATGATCACCTTCTATGACTTCCCAAAGGAGCACTGGGGGCACCTTCGCACGACGAACCCGGTAGAATCACCCTTCGCGGCCCTCAGGCTTCGGACCGATGCCGCCAAGCGCTACAAGAGGGTCGATCGGGCGATAGCGGTGATCTGGAAAATGTTGATGGTCGCCGAACAGCGCTTCAGGCGTCTGAAGGCCCCTGAGTTGATCGAAGACGTCTATCTCGGTGCACAGTATGCGGATGGAATCGCCATTGAATCAACGGCTGAGAAGGTCGCCGCCTGATGTCGTTTACACACCTATTGACGTAACCTCAAACCCGTTTTGAGGAAGTTCCAGCGATTTAGCACATCTGAGCGCTACCGTATGTTGGGGTAGTATCCGGAACAGAGACTGTATATTGTACCCAGGCGTGGGTACGTTTGTTCTAATTCGACCTGCACAGACTTTTTACGAGAGAATCAGTGTTGCTCCAGATGAGCATTGAGGGCATCGAAGCTCTCGAACGATGGAATGGGCACCAGGAAGTTCCGGCGGACATAGCCGACCAGACCTTCTACTTTGCCCTTATCGTTCCCTTTGCCTGGACGGCCGAACCGGTCCTCGAACAGGTAGTGGGACTGAAGCTCGGAGAACACCCTGGTCCGCTGCCGGCGACCATCTCCCAGGATTCTGGCTACCGCGAGCGTGGTGTTGTCGTAGAGGATGCTCTGAGGCACTCCGCCCAGGAACGCGAAGGCGGAGACGTGTCCGTCGCAGAATGACTCCGTCGTCTCGGCGGGATACGCCTTCACATAGCACCCGTCGCTGTGAGGGAGGTCCAGGGCGAAGTAGTGGGCTTTGCGTTCCACTCCGCCGATGATCACTCGAGCTTCGCCGTAGTCGCACTGGGCATGTCCCGGAGGGTGGGACAGAGGTAAGAACATCTCGCGGGTATGACGACGGCGTTCTCGAACGTAGTCTTTGACTATCGTGTACTTGCCGGGGAAGCCGTGTTCGTCTCTGAGCCGTTCGTAGATACGCTTGGCGGTGTGACGCTGCTTCTTCGGTGAGCTCAGATCCTGCTCCAGGATCTGGTCCATCACACCCTTATATGGATCGAGCTTCGGTCTGCGAGCCGGTCGTTGCCGTCGATACCCGGGGGGCACGGAGTACTCGAGCATCTTGCGCACCGTGTCCCGGTGTAGCCCGAACACTCGGGCCGCCTCTCGGACGCTCATCCCTTCGACGAAACAAGCCTTGCGAACACGGAGGTAAATACCCACCTTGTACATCCAATCCACCTTCAGTCAGGTTCGGTCGTTCCTGATTGAAGGCGACAGGCGGTACGCTTTTCAAGCGCCACATCTCAGCTCTTGAGCCGCCCTGCCGGTACATTATCTCTCCGCCATTCACATCCTGCGCCCGCCCGGCGGGCAGCGACGTTCCAGGGACACTCTACCACGACCAAGCAGGGCGAGCTTCGCATGATGCGACAGAACTGGGGCTGACTACACCGCCAGCCGGAACCGCAAGGTGAAGGCTTTGCGGAGCCAATCGACATAGACTCAGGCTGAAGCGGCTCAGGGTCAGGAGAATCAGGGTCTGGGGAATCATCGTCGATGGGAAAAGCCATCGCGATGTGCACCTTGTTGTCCTTGTCTATGGTGACCTGTTCCACGAGCATCTGGAGATAATCGTGACGCTCCTGGGGGGTCAACTCTTCCAGTCCCTGGCCGAACTTTCTCGCCCAGGCTAGGACCTCCTCCATCTGTCGCCGCTTCTCAGTTCCACTCTCCTCCAGATCACGGTATTCGTCCAGCTTCGCCCTGGCGCTCTCAAGCCGCTCGGTGATGAACTTGCGCTGGAGGTCGAGTTGCGCCTCGGTGATCTTTCCCGACACGAACAGCCTGACAGCGCGGTCCTCTTCCATCTGGATGCTTCGCAGGTCTCGCTCGGCCTGGGCGATCTCCTCCTCCAATCCGCCGCCCTCCTGAGAGTCGAGGTCGGCGATACCGGCGACGATCAGGTCGGGGTTCTGGAGTACCCGCTTCACCTCGTTCCATATCGGCTCCTCCACCTGCTCAGCCCGGATGTAGGGCTTCTCCCGGCAGCGCAAGCGCATGCCCTGCATCCCGTTGCACATGTAGTAGCGGCGGGGGGTGGTCAGTTCGTAAGTGTAAGGCTTGCCGTTGCGAACGCTGGTGGTTGTCCAGGAGGCCCTCGTATGGAAGTTGCGGCCGCACTCGGCGCATTTCAGCAGGTGCTGCAACAGGTAGAGCACCTTCGTTGTTCCTCTTGGCCTTCCTGCTCCGCTGCTTCTTCAACTCTTGCGCCCGTTTCCAGGTCTTATCGTCGACCACCCGCGTGACCGGAATCTCTATCCAGGTGTCCTTCGGCTGATCGTAGACCTTCATGCCGTCCTCGGTGGCGACATGGCGGTACTTTCCGTAGACCCAGGAGCCCGTTGTAGGTGGCATTCCCGAGGATGTGGTGCACGCGGGACTGAAGCCACAGCAGCTTGCCGGTCTGTGTGTGGACCCCCTCGTCGGTCAGCCGCGCGGCAATGGAGTAGGCCCTCATCCCTTCATCGACGTACATGCGGAAGATGCGTCGGACGACCTCCGCCTGCTCCTCAACCTCCTCGGGCCTGCCGTCCTCTCCGATGCGGTAGCCGTAGGGGAGGCGGCCCGTAGGCGCCCGTCCCTGCTTGGCAGTCCCCCGCTTGCCCATAGTGGACCGCTCCCGGAAGTTGTCCAGCTCTATCTTGCCGATGGCCGCCATGAGTCCGAAGGTCTTCATGTCGATGGCGTCCAGGACGGCTTCGAGCCCTATCTGGTGGGCCTCGACGACCTCCATGAGTGCGGCGGCGGGGTACATGCCCCTGCTGAGCCGGTCGGACTTCCAGCACACTATGGTGTCGAAGCGTCCCTTTCTGGCGTCGGCCAGCATCCGCTGGAACTCTGGGCGCTTCTTCGACCAGCCCCGGCCCACCTCCTGGTAGCGCGCGGTGATGGTGAGTCCCTTGCTCTCGCAGTAGGCTTCCATGTCGCCTGTCTGCTCGGCGATGGAGGTCTTGTCCTCCCCGTCCTGGCTCTTGTCTGACACGCGGGCGTAGATGGCCGCCCGATTCGCCTCCGTCTTCCTCTTGGTAGTTCTCGCCATGACTCCTCCTCTCTCGAATCCTCTGAAATCAAAAAAGACCCGCCTCCTGTCGGGAGCGGGTCTGCGAGTAGTACAATGCTACTGCATCACCTGTCCTTTCAGGTGGCGCCACGGCCCGGGGTGTTAGCGCACCGCCGGGTCAACTTTCGCTCCCATGATACCGCGATTGGGGGGCCGGAGTCAAAGCGCGGCGCCCGTCCCGTGCGGCAGTGGGTCAGTCATTCTCTACCACCCCGCCGGCTTGGTTATGGTTCCGATCCCGTCAGTCAGCGTGTCGGGTAACAGGCTACGTCTCAGGTGGCTCTTCCAGAGGCGCTTGACGTAGGTCGCAGCGTCGGCAAGCTCCCTGGGACTGCTGTTCCTGGAGTCCGGATTGACCAGAGTGACCCGAAGGCCGAGGTCGTCCCGAACGTAGCGCATCGCTCCCGCAAAGTCGGCGTCATTGGACACGACGACCGCCTGCTCGTACTCCCCGTTGAACCCGTCCACCAGCAGGCGGGTGGCGAGGTTCACGTCAGACCCCTTCTCCTCACTGTTGAGCGTGCGCCCCGCCTCCGGCGGCCTCTCGGTCCTTCGTTCCGTTCGGGTTCCATGTGTTGAAGACCTCCTTTCGGTACTGGGCGGGAGCCGCCGCTCCACTCCCGTCCCGTACGGCGTGTTCAGCGGGCCAGCAGGACGTGGGCGGGCTCCCAGTCGCCGGGAGTCCTCCACGCCCTTCCCAGCGGGCCTGGCGCCGTGGTCGTCGATGGGACTGTGAGATAAGTAGTAGCGCAAATAGGGGGCGATCCGCGTCGCCATCGTCGAGGGGCGCACCGCTCTTCTCTCCCACTCCAGGAAGAAAGGCCAGGTGGCCGGGCCTCTTCGAAGGACGCCGAAGGCGTCGGGGTTGACCGAGCGGTTCCGTCCCTCGTGCCTGAAGTGCCTCGACGCGCTCCTGGGCGGGTCGACCTGGGCCAGCTCCCACCCCAGGGCGTGGGCCTGCCTGGCCAAGGTGGCGACGAAGGCGTGGACGGCCCCGGTGTGCTCGATGTTCCTGAGCAGCTGGCGGCTCCTGCCGCCGGAGACGTTGCGCCAGTCGTATGGGGCTTCGGCGTCCACGGGGGCGACGCTCCACCGCCTCCTGGCCACGGCGACGGAGGTGCGGTCCCTACGGGCCAGGAGCGCCACCCCCCGGTCGGTGAGGGCGAGTCGTCCGCTCCCGTCGATGGGCCGGGTCACGAGGCCGAACCCTTCGAGGGGGTTGACGAGCTGGGACGCGCGGCGCTCGGAGACGGCCATCAGGCTCGCCAGCTCCGTGCGGAGCAGCCAGGGCCAGTCGTAGATAAGGTCGAGGGCGCGCTTCTCCGCGGGTTTGAGAAGGACGGGCAGAGCGCGGTCTGCGTCCGGGGCGCCGTCGCCGGGCAGGTCTGCCTGCGTGGGGTGGGCCTCCACCGGCAGCTCTCCCCCGGGGGCCAGCTGTCCCAGGGCGTTGCGGAGGTTCGCGGGGGGACCGGATGCGGCGGGGCGCCACACCTCGTCCTCTGGTCCGGCCAGGGCCGCGTCCCGTTCCAGGGCCAGCAGCGCCCCCACGGTGCGGGGCAGCATCTTACGGGCGTGTCTCAACCGCACCTCGTCGGTGACCAGGACGAGGACCGTTCCGGGGCGCGGCGCGTCTCGCAGCTTCCAGAGCCGCCGTGAGAAGCCCGTCCTGTCGGCGGCGTGTCCCTGCCTTGCGATCCCCACGGTCCGCCCTCCGGGGAGGGTCATGGCGGCGTCGAGGGGACCGGCCCGGTACAGGCGGAGGCCGACGGGGTGGGCGACGCCGGCTATGGTTGAGGCCAGGCGGTATATGACGGCCAGGGCGTCGAGCCGGTCCATCAGGATGCGCAGCCACTGGACGGAGACGGGGCGGGAGCGCAGCAGACCGTCGAGAGCCTGCCCTGTTCCCCGATCAGGGTCGAGGACAGGACTTGATACGGGGGTGGAGCCCTCGGCCTCGGCCAGCGCGCCCAGTCCCCTGGCGGTGAGGCGGTAGCGGCGGGTCGGCGGTATGAGGTCCGCCGCGTGGGGCACGTGTGCGACGAGACCCGCGTCCTCCAGCCGGTCGACGAAGGGGCACGACGCGATGACGCTGAGCGTCTCCCGTTCACTGCCGGTGATCTTCATCCGGACGCTCCTTCCTCTGCGCCTTGCGCCTGCTGGTCCGCTTCCACCGCTCGGGGCCGTGGGGTGTCTTCTTCTCCTCTTCCTGTGGGCCGCTCTCACCCAGGACCTCGACTCCCCTGCGGAACTCCTCCACCCGTCCGTGGCCTTCGGCCTCGGCGTAGGCGAGCTGCTGGGCCGAGACGGTGTAGGCGGAGCTGGCCCTACGGATGCGGTCCGCCCTGTCCCGGTCTCCCCCCTCCGGCTTCCGCACCTCCATCGAGAAGGCGTCCATCCGCTCCGTGCCGACGGTGGCGCGGACGTAGCAGTGGTGCACCGGCAGGGACACGATGTCCTCCTCGGTCACCCTGTCCTTCCCCAGCTCCCAGACCAGGTGGCGGGCGTCGGAGCCGGCCACCTGGAAGACGGCCAGGCACCCGACGTTGGCCAGCAGGGTGTCGCGCATGGTGCGGGATAGGTCGTCGAGCTTGGCGAGGCTCTGGGTGGCGAGGACGAAGGACGCGCCGAACTTGCCCAGCTCGCTGAGCATCGACTCGTAGTCGACGCCGGGCATGGTCTGCATCTCGTCCGCGATCACCAGCGCGCCCCGGCGCTGGTCCAACCGCAGGCTTCCCTGCTCGCGTATCACGGCGTCCACGAGGTTGAGGAGGGACGCGCCCACCAGGGTGGCCACGTCCCTGCCCACGGTCCCCTGGGAGGTGGAGACCAGCAGGACGCCGCCGTCGAGGATGGTCTCGCGAATGTCGATGGTGGAGCGGCGCTGGCCGAGGATGGCCCTCGCCCTCTTGGAAGATGCGTAGTAGGAGAGCCGGGTCTGGACGGGGGCGAGGGCCTCCGCCTTGTACTGGCGGTGCCAGCTGCCGAAGTAGACCTTCGCCAGGACGGCGTTGCGGTACGGGTCGTTGGACAGGAGGCGCAGCCCGTCCAGGATGGTGTGCTGCTCGTGCTCGTCCGTCTCGGGGTGCTCGTTGGCCTCGTGGAGGGTCTTGACGGTCTGTTCGAGGATGGACTGCATCCTCGGCCCCCACTGCTCCCAGAGGCCCTTCGCCACCCTGACCACCGAGTCGGCGGTGCGGTCCCGGTCGGAGAAGACGCGGGTGTCGAGCAGGTTGATGCCTGGGGAGCGGGAGGCGTCGGACAGGTCTATGAGGCGCACTCTGTCCGTGAGGGAGTCGGGGACGTGTTCGAGGATCCCGTCAACGAGGTCGGTGTGCGGGTCTATGACGACGATGGCGTCGCCGTCCCTGCCCTCGGCCTTCTCCCGCATCTTGTGGACGGCTATGTGGTGCATGAGGGTGGACTTGCCCATGCGGGTGCGGGCGACGTACAGGTGGTGCCTCCTGAGCAGGTCTTCGGGGAAGTGGACGGGCATGGGCTTGCCCGCGGTGGTGTCTCCCACGAGCGCCCCTCCCCTGATTCCCCTGGCCGAGGGGATGAGCCCTCTTGAGCCGGACCTCTCCACCAGGGGCGTCTCGTCGCCCGCTCCGGGCGGGTGCCACAGGGCGGCGACCTCGCGGACGCCCAGGACGCTGCGCGCACCGAACAGCCCTGGGCCTGCCGGGTGCAGCATCGAAGGATCGGGGACGGTGGGCCTCACGCGGCTGACCTTGAAACGGGCGCCTGCGGGGTTGTCGAAGTGGCGGTAGGCCGCTGCCACCGGCCCGAGAAGCTCTCCGGCGCGCTGCTGCCCCGTGTCGTCGGGCAGGACCGCCGTCACCTGTATCTCCGCGTCGAAGGCGATGCGCGAGACCTTCTCCTGTATCAGGATGGGGTCCTCGACGCGGTTGCGGGCCTTCTTCCACCTCCACCACGCCCACCCGCCTGCGGCCAGCCCCAGGGCCGTGCCGAAGCCCAGGAGCGCCGCCTTCCATATCTCCCCGTCCTGCACCCACAGGTAGCCCTTGAGGGCGGCCAGAGCGCCGATGCCCAGCACGGCCATCGTGATGCCGTCCATCTGGAGGGGCTTGGTCTGGAAGGTGTAGGCGGGCTCCCTCGGCTCCATGCCGGGCCGCTTACTCGAAGCGGACCTTCTGGAGGATGACCACCAGGGCGCCGGAGGTGATGGCCCAGACGACCATCCACGCCTGGCGCACCAGGTCGTTGGCGTAGGTGAGGTCCGCAGGGGTGCCGGTGAGGATGTCGCTCATCCGCCGGATTCCCTCCGGCAGTTGTCGGCGTCCTCGCCGCTGGCCCGCTCCACCACTCCGCAGAGGGTTCCGTGAACGCCCTCGATCATCCAGCCGGCGAAGGCCCTCGCCCAGCGTCCGGGGTTGAGGGCGGAGAGAATCTTGTCCCAGATGCGGCCCGGCTGGTAGATGGGGACGACGGCGTAGAAGTCGCCCCTCAGCCCGTCCCCGGACTCCGCCAGCATCACCAGCAGGTAGGCGCTGTCGCGGTCAAGGTCGGGGTGTTCGTCGAGGTCGGGGTACTCCCAGGAGTACTCCCAGCCGTCGCCTCTCTTCTTCTCGCCGCCATGAACCCGGTACATGGCGCTTATCCAGTCGCCGGTGTCGGCGTCGCGGACGACGTAGAAGAGGCTCTCGATCTGCCGGTCGAAGACGGGGCGGGCGACGAACTCGCCGCCCTTCTTGCGCTCGACGAAGTCCCGGTCGGCGTTGACGAGAGTCAGCTCGTCAGGAGGGGACTGGGCCAGGGCGATGTTGCTTGCGGGGATTGCGAGGAGCGCCGCCAATAGCAGCGCGGAAACAAGGGGTAAGAGCCGTCTTATCGACCGGAGTTTCGATTGCAGCGCCAACTCGTTCACCTCTCTGCGGTTTGATGCGATACATCCGAGTGCATCGCCCGCAAAAGAGTGTGTACAGCCGGATGGCGATTCGGAACCTCCCATAGGGCGGTGCAAAGCTGCACCGGGTGCATGAATGCACTGCCCTGCGAGGGCTTACGAAACACCCCCCTTTGGTGCTGTAGTTGGGGTGTACAGGGGATGGACGTTGGTGGCAGAAAGCCAAGCGGGGTCGTGGGCAAGCTGAAACGGGGTAAATCACCCCCCTACAGGACGTAAACGGGAAGCACTTTTTGGGAAGTCCTCCTTCCGGCGGGGACTTGGACAAAAGCCGTATCCCAGGGACTTGGATTCGTCCAAGCCGGAAAACTCGGAGGGACTTGGATAATCCCCGGCGGTGACTCGGGGCTTGTGGAAGGAGGCGTTGACGATGAAATCACAGGAGCCGGTCTTCGAGAAGAGTCGGAGCGTGGAGGACGTTCACCACCTGCGGCTGACGGCGCTGCTGCGGGAGCTGGTGCGAAACAAGGGGGTGATGAAGGCGACCCAGGCGCTGAGCGTCGACTACCGAACGCTGACCAACAGTCTGAAGGACGGCAGGCTGTCGAGGCGGATGCGCCAGGCGTTGGAGAAGGCGCTGCTGGAGGGTGGGGGCTCGCCCGCAGCCGAGCAGCGGGAGCGCAACGACGGGCTGGAAGAGGAGCTGAAGGAAGTGAAGGGACAGGTCGAGGCGTTGGCGAAGGACCTGAGCAAGGGCGTCGCGGCAGTCCAGGGGGACGGGAAGGCGCTCAGGGACGAGCATGCGCAGCTGAAGCGCCGGGTGGCGGCGCTCGAAGGGGGCGGCGACGCTGAGGACCCAGGGGAGGCGGCGGACGACGCGGCGGGCGGGCCGGCGAAGCGGCGGGCCGCGCCCTGGCGGGAGTACCCCGACCTGGTGACCCGTGAGCCTGCGGAGGGTGACGAGGAGGTCTTCGGCGAAGCCTGGCCGCTCATCGCAGAGTGGCGGGAGCTGAAGAACGCGCACCTGAACCGGGGCGGAGGCCCTGAGTGGCTGCGGTCCGAGGAGCGCCTTCTGGTGATGGAGCTGACGCTGCTCGAAGAGCACGGCATGACGCTTCCGCCGGAGAAGCAGCCGCTGCGGGACTTCGCTCGGAACGGGCAGGTCAACTGGCGCAGGACAGCGCTCTCCGACACGCGGAGGGCGCTGAGAAAGTGGGAGCTTCTGCTGCGCCTGGGGCGCGTCGTTACGTTCGGACGCTGGCGTCGGTAGCGGGCGGCCTTGTGCGGCGCCTGTTGAGGCAATTTTTGTGCCATCAAATGCAGTGATCCGTGCGGGGGGTCACGTAAGACCTTCCCATCGGGTGTCGGCTGCGGTAATAATTGATGCAGTTTCAGGCTTTTCCAGCGTTTCCCGCCCTAGAAACCTGGGGGCATTTCCCTAAAGCCCGGGCTGCACCGAAAAGGTCGCCCAAGAGGGATGCTGCTGGTGCGGAGTGACTAAGCCCTTCGCAGGCAGCGTTGGCCGAATCGACGGAGTGATAAGCCCTTCGTCCTCGGCCTCGTTCGGTGGGTTGGAGTGATAAGCCCTTCTCCCACCGGGCACGTTCGGCGGTTGGAGTGATAAGCCCTTCTCCCGCTGGACACCAGTCTGACGGTTGGGGTTGATCGCTTCTGCCGCTGGACACCAGTCTGACGGTCGGAGATCGCTCCCTCCGTTGGACTTCTGGGACGGAGCGCCTCCTGCGCCTCGTCCTCACCCGGTCGGTCGGAGTGCGTCTTGCGCCCCGGCCGACTCCACATGCCTGCGACCTGGCTGTCTGACAGTCATGCCGCAGCTTCGACACGCGCCGGTCTGCAACTGAGAAGCAGGCTGGCCGCTTCACGTCTCGCAGCTTTCCCCCAACTTGGACGGTATCCACCCTGGGCGAGCTGCGTCTTCGGCACGGCAAGAGATTCAGCAAGGAGGTAACGCACATGGCGACGTTGGAACGGACACACACGAAGGAAGGAGGACTGGACATGTCGGAACGGCAGGATGGCGTTCGGATCGCCCGGCACCACGACGTGCAGACGATCGGGGACCGCGTGGTCATCAAGCCGCGCTTCCGTCTCGCTGCCCTGAGAGACGTCGACGGCAATGTCATCGACACGGTCAGGCTGTCTCTCGAAGTCTGCGCCTGCGGATTCTCCTACGATCGGCCGGGGGTGGGCTACGCCGGGGCTGCTGGCTGGTACTGCAAGCGATGCGGGCAGCTCCACACGTTGGACAAAAGTGAAGGTGCGAGTGCCCATGTGGACCCGGCTCACCTGAAGCCCGATCCCTCGCTGGTGAGAGAGTTCGACCAGAGATTCCGGGTGTCCCACGAATGGCCCACTGCCAGCGATCTGGAGGCCATCCAATGAGCACACAAGCAGGCGAACAAGGAGGACAGGAAATGACGGAACAGTACGTGGGGCCGAGCGCGCTCAGGATCGCCAACCTGCTGCCGCACCGGGTCAGCTTCGAGCGGGGCTGGTTCTGGACGACGACGGCCGTCTGTCACGGCGGTTGGTCGGACGGGCTGGCGTTCAGGCAGCGACCGGACGGCAACGGCATCGACGTTCGGTGCCACACCGGGGGCTGCTCGGCCGGTGTGGTGATAACCGAGCTTGAGGCGCTCATCGGGCTGCCCATCTGGACGGCGTACGCAACGGTGGTAGACGCGCCGGTCAAGGCCCCTGAGAAGCGGCCCTGGTGGAAGCGAAAGCGGGTCGTCGTGGCGGCGGTGGTCGCCCTGGTCGTTGCGGCGCCGCTCATCACCGGCGACGTGGAACTCTTCATACTGAACCTCGTCGGGCTGAGCATCGGGGCGCTGCTGCTCCGGCGGTTCATGCCCCGGCGTCCTGTAGGCAGGCCGCCTCAACGCTGACAACGGGGGTCTCGGGCTCCTTCATACCCATTCCCAAGCACAAGGGTCGTCTCCCATCCGGGGGCGGCCCTTCTTCTTTGCCCGCAAGCGGGCGCACTCGGCAAGGCAACAAAGCACAGGCACTAAGGAGGTGCACGATGACGACGGCAACACTGGCAGCAGGCAATCGGACGATGGACACGGTGGACAGGCCCCGGCGCAGCCTCGAAGAGCTGGTCGACCAGCTCATGGCGGCGGTGGGATTCAAGGAGCAGGAGACGGAGACGGCGGAGCCGAGCGCGGTGCGCTCGATCCACGAGGCCCGGCGGCTCAGGCAGGCGGGGGACGTGGACACGGCGCTGGCGGTCCTCGCCGGCGTGGATACGGCGAAGGCGGCGCCGAGGGAGACCCGGTGGGCCTTCTCGGAGTGGACGCAGCTGGTCAAGCGGCGGTTCGGAGACCGGGACCCGCTGGTCTACAGCCAGGGCGCGGGACGGGCCGCCGCGCTGGTGCCCACGGGAGACGGCGGGACGCTGGAGGTCGCGGCGGTCCTGGGGATGCGCTGGCAGCCCGGCAAGGTCGTCTCTGAGCGCAGCGTCCGGGGGCTGCGGCCCCTGAGCGGGGGTGCGTGATGGTCACGGCCAACGTGGACATCCCGGCGCTGAAGGCCCGGCATCCCCTGGGAGACACGGTGGAGGCCGCAGGGGTGCGGCTGCGCGGTCGTGGCAGGGTCCGCCAGGGCGTCTGCCCCTTTCACGACGAGGCCGAGGGAAGCTTCACGGTGTACGCCGACTCGGAGCGGTTCTACTGCTTCGGGTGCGGACTCGGCGGAGACGTGCTGGACTTCATCCGGCAGGCCGAGGGGCTGACGCTCCCCGAGGCTATCGCGCGGCTGGACGGCAGCCCAGGGCTTGCGCCCCGGGCCGCCACTCGTCCAGCCGGAGCGCGGCGTCCGAGGTCCGCCGCGCTGCCGCCCCACGACCCCGCCCTGCTGACGGCGGCGGCGCGCTTCTACGCCGGAGCCCTCCGGCGTCATTCAGAAGCGCGGGAGTACCTGGCCTCGCGGGGCGTCGGCCCGGTCGCCGCAGCCCGCCTCGGTCTCGGCTATGCGCCGGGCGGCGGGCTGCGGCAGGCCCTTGAGTCCCTCGGCTTCTCGGAGAAGCGCATCAGGGACTCCGGGCTCTTCATGGAGCGGGGATCGGAGCGGTTCGCCGGCATGGTCGTCGTTCCCGACGCCTCCGGCGGCCTCGTCCGCTGGCTCGCCGGAAGGGCCGTCGCTCCCGACCGGACTCCCCGGTTCCAGTCCCTGCCCGGCCCCAAGCCGGTGCTCGGACTTGGGCGTCTCGGCCCCGCGCCGCCGTGGGCAGTCCTCGCCGAGGGCCTGTTCGACTGGCTCGCCCTTACCGGATGGGGCCTTCCGGCGGTCGCTGCCCTGGGCACCCAGGGCGTTGACCGCGTCGCCTCCGCCCTTCGGGGCTGCCCCCGCGTCTTCCTCGCCTTCGACGGCGACGACGCGGGCCGGGAGGCGACGGAGCGGCTTCTGACCCTGCTGGGGCGCAGGGCCGCCGCCGTCGCCCTCCCCCAGGGTGTCGGCGACGTGGGCGAGCTTGCAGCCCTTCCCCACGGCCGCGCCGCTTTCCTCCGGCTGCTCTCTATGGCGGCACGCTCCGCCCGCTAGCGGCTCCCCGCCGCTCCCCAGCGGGCTCCCCCGCCCGCCGTTCACCCATCCCCCCACTCTCACCGCACAGGAGGCGCTATGCCCGATTCACGACGGGCTCCGCCCGCCCACGGCTTCCCATAGGGAACCCGCATCGCTCATTCGCTACAGGAACGACACGACAAGAAGGAGATTGAGATGTTCAACAGGAACGGAAGCAACAACGGGAACGAGAGCGCGAACGGCGTCCACAAGGACACCGCCCCCGTGTCGAGCACGGGGCAGGCTATAGCCGCCAGGAACGGCAACGGGCACAAGCCCGACGCCCCCATCGTCAGCGAGCACGACCTGCTCTGGGACGGGCTCTCGCCCGCCGTCACGCAGGCGCTCGGACAGCCCCTCGAACCCGCGCTGGTCTCCCAGCGCAAGGGGCGCGGCGGCAAGTCCTACGATTACCTCGAAGGCCACGTCGTCATCGAGCAGGCCAACCGCATCTTCGGCTTTGGCGGGTGGGGCTACGAGCTGGTCGGCGACGTCACCCTGCGCCAGATCGAGACGGTCGATGCCCAGACGGGCGAGGTGAAGGCCACGTCCGGCTACAGCGCCCCGGTTCGGGTCACCGTGGCGGGCGCTCTGCCCCGCACCGACATCGGCGTCCACCCGGTGGCCGAGGAGACCCTCGACGGCCACGACACCGCCATGAAGGGCGCCGTGACCGACGGCTTGAAGCGGGCCTTCCGCAGCTTCGGCGTCCAGTTCGGGAACGGCTTCTACGGCGACCAGCCGCAGGTCGGCAACCCTTCGCAACCGCAGCGCGTCCCTGCTCAGAGCCTGCCCCGTACTGGATACGGGGCCAACGGCAACTCCGGCCAGGCCCAATCCAACGGCAACCCCGGCCGGAACCAGGCCAACGACCGGGCCGAGGCGCAGGCCGAGAAGCTGCGCAGGCGGCTCATCGAGATCGCCGCCGAGCAGGGTCTCGACGAGGACCAGGTGCGGAGCGCCGTCGTGGACCGGACGGGCAAGGGCATCGACGACCTGACGGCCGCCGAGCTCGGGCCGCTGGTGGAAGCCGCCGCCAACAAGCTCCGGCAGATGCAGCAGGCCCAGGCCGCCTAGCCTGCCGGTCAATCGGGTTCGGAATCGAGCGGGGTTGTCTCCGATGGGGGCTGCCCCGCTCCTTCACTAGAGGACAACAAGGAGGTCTGAAATGACGACGAACGTTACCTACACACCCTGGGGCTGGACGCGGAACGTGGAGGAGCTTGCCGAGGGCGTCTGGCGGGTCTCGACGCCGAGCCACGGCGGGCTGAAGCTCAGCCGGGAGCGGTGGGACTCCCTCCCCCCCGAATTGCGGGACGCCATGTACACGCAGACCTTCGCAGAGGAGGACTGCGAGGAGCCCATCGTCAGGACTCTCATGGGCCTGGGCGACGCCCGTGAGAGGGAGCTGGCGCTCACGGTCTCGGGCTACTTCGACCGCTACGCTCCGGCGCTGCCCCATCTCCGCGACCTTCCGCCGGGCCTCCACCACCACGCGGTCGCCTACCGGGGCGGCCTCGGCACGGACCCATTCGAGCGGTTCGACACCCGCGTCGAAGCCGAGTCCTTCGTGGGCGACGCCGGGATGGTGCGGGCCTACGGGAGGATGGAGGCAATCGAGTGCAGCCGGACGCGCCCGCTCTGCCTGCCGGAAGGAGGAAGGCCATGACCGCGACGACACGGCCCAGGCCCCGCAGCCTTCCCAGCACGACGACGAAGCTTCAAACCGAGATGGGTAGTCTCTTCGTCACCGTCTCGACGGACGAGGACGGCGGTCCCTTCGAGGTGTTCGGCTGGCTGGGTAAAGGCGGTTCGTTCCAGCACGGGGTCACCGAGCTTGCCTGCCACCTCATCTCCCTGCATCTGCGGCGCGGGACTCCCCTCGAAGAGGTGATCGACCAGTGCCGGGGGATTCAGGAGATGCAGCCCTTCTTCAACCAGATGCCCGACGGCACCAGCATCGCGGTGCTCGGCCTCGGAGACGGCATCGCGCACATCCTCAAGGCGCACCTGAAGGCCAGGGAGGAACGAGAGGAACGAGAGGCGGAGGCGGCGCAGGCGGTCGAGGCGAAGGCCGCATGAGCATCGCCCACAACGGCATCGAGGCGGGGCTGTCTCCTTCGGGGGCGGCCCCGCTTCTCATTTACAGGAAGGAGGCGACGACGATGGTAACGACGATTGATGACAGGGCGGAGGTCTTCTCCCGTCCTGCGGCGCGGTTCGACGCAGACGGCAACCTGGAGGTGCGGGCATCGGCGGCCCTGGGCTGCCGCCGCTCCCTCTGGTACGCCGCAACGGGCTACGAGCCCACGAATCCCCCCAGCGAGGACTCGCTGACGGCGATGGAGGCGGGCAACGCCCTGGAGCCGGTGGTGGTGCGGGCGATGGAGCGGGCGGGCTGGAAGGTCGATGCCGCCGACGCCCAGGACCCGCGGCAGGTAACCGTGCGCATCGGTCCGAACCTGCTGGTCGCGGGCCACCCGGACGGCACGGTGCGGATGCCACTGTCCGAGGGCCAGCCCCCTGCGCCGCAGCTGTTCCTGTTCGACGGCGAGCCTCCGGCTCCCGCCTACGGCGACCCGATGGTCGTCGAGATCAAGACTCGCGGGCCAGAGGCGTTCAAGCGTTGGCGGACGCTGGGAGCGGAGCGCAGCCACCCGGCGTCGGTGGCCCAGGCCGCCTTCTACACGCTGGGAACCTACGGCGACCTTCGGGCCGCCGCCATCGCCACGATGGACACGGGCGGCAGGACCTGGGACTGGGAGGTCATTCCAGCCAAGCGGCTGGAGAGGGCCTTGCAGGACGCCTGCGAGTGGCTAGGCGAGCTTGCCGCGCACCACGTCCGGAGCGGGCCGGACCCCGACGCGCTGCCCGACCGGGACTTCTCCGCCACAAGCTGGCAATGCCGGAGCTGCCCGTTCCTGGCGGTCTGCCTGCCGGGTGCGGAGGAAGAGGGTGAAGAGGCGGAGATCGAGGTGGAGAACGTGAGCGACCAGGAGGCAATGGACGCGGTGGCGGCCTACGCAGAAGCCCAGGAATCCCTGAAGGAGCCCGAGAAGGCCAAGCGCGCCGCGCTGGACACCCTGAAGGCGTGGATGCGCCGCCAGGGGGACGCAAAGGCGACCGTCGGGGGCCGCACGGTCACCCTCATCAACTCGACCAGGTACTCCGTGAACTACCGCAAGCTCAACGAGCTGCTCGACCCGGAGGTCCGGGCCGACGTGGTGACCGAGAGCGAATCGGAGTACGTGCGGGTGACCTAGACGCTCCTGAGCGGAGCGCAGGACGTGGCCGCTTCCCTCTACAGGGACGGCCTCGCTGGGTTCCCGACAACCTCAACGGAAAGGAGGACAGAATGAGCAGATTCGCTCGAAAAACCCTGCGGAGGCTGCCGCCCACGACCCGCGAGATCGCGCGGCTGGCCAACGAGCTGGCCTCGGTGCAGACCCGCCTCTCCAACCGCATCGAGGTCCTGGCAAGCACGGAGATGATGGCCAAGGCTTCCCTGCGCATCGACTGCACCAACGGGGCGCACGCCAACGTGATAAACGCCGCGCTGACCTACTTCAAGGCCGTGGACAACCCGAAGGCGCACGCGGGCGAGGCGGTGGACGCCCTCGCCTGGCTCAGGGGCGCGGTGGAGCCGTTCGACCCGGACAGGCTCTTCGACGACGACGGGCCGGAACCGCACGACTTCGAGTTCAGCTAGACGCTCTCCCTGGCGGGAGCGCAGGACGGGGCAGCTTCCCTCTATAGGGGAGTCGGCCCCGCTCTCATTCAAACGGGCGCGGCAGAGTCGCGCCACACCATTCAGGAGGAAATCGAAATGGCAAGGACGATCAACAAGGTAGAGCTCTTGGGCAGGGTTGGGATTGACCCTGAGATGCAGTACACCGCCGGCGGCACCGCCGTCACCAAGCTGCGGCTGGCGACGGACCGCTACCGCAAGGACGCCGAGAACGAGACGGATTGGCACGATGTCGTGGTTTGGGGTCCGACGGCCGAAGCCGTCAACGAGTACGTCGGCAAGGGCCAGCGCGTCTACGTCGCCGGCCGCCTCGTCCAGAACTCCTGGGAGAACGACGACGGCCAGCGCCGCCACCGCACCGAGGTCCACGCCTCCGAGGTCGTGTTCCTCGACTCCCGGAACGGGAATGGCAACGGCGGCGACGGGCAGGCGGAGGACGCCTCCCCCTTCTAGCCCGCCGACTCACAACCGAACAGCGACGCCCGCCTCTCACCGGGCGCACCACGGGGCCGCCTCCAATCTACAGGGGGCGGCCCCGCTCTTGTTCTAACGGATAGAAGGAGGCCGACATGACCCGCAAGAAGACCACCACCAAGGACGCCGCGCTGTTGGAAGCGCTGCGCAGCAACCTGAGCCTGCTGGGCGAGATCGCCATGCGCTATGAGGTGGAGACCCAGCCGGAGCGCCCCAGGGAGGACCTGCCCGCCATCAACTGCCCCGAAGACGTGCGGCGGCTGCTGGGGCCGGAGATGGCCCCCCTCGCCCAGGAGCAGCTTCGGGTGCTGCTGCTGAACACCAGAAACCAGGTGCTGGGGCAGCGGGTCATCTACCAAGGAAACGTCAACTCCTCAATGATCAGGCCCGCCGAGGTGCTGCGGCCCGCCGTCATCGAGGCCGTCCCCAGCATCATCATCAGCCACAACCACCCCAGCCGTGCGCCAAGAAGCGCGTAGTTTGAACGTTCCAGATGCGGAACCCGGCCAGGAGTGGGCCGGTGGCTAGGGAAGCAGGCACGGAGGCCAGAGGCAGAACCGTGTTTGAAGCCTTCCCGACAATGTGGCGGCGGCTACCCTACCACGCCGTGCGCTGCTAGCCAGAGTGTCGTCATGGTTACACAAGAAACTGTCGATTGACGCGTCGAAGGTTGAACCACCCGCTCACGGTAGGGCGAGGGTGGAGTCATCGGAATCCCTGTCTGGCTAGGGCAGGGACAGTCTCGCTTGGGCAGGAATGCCGCACTCCCGAACAACCGGTATTCCCCGATGACGAGCGCGGCAAGGAGCCGTGCCAGGCGTATAGGCAGAACCTACGACGACACGCAGATGCAACCTACGTGAACTTGGGAACCACGTTCGGCTCCCCGGCAATGGAGCCACTCCCCAAGGGCTTGCAAGCCACAGTGAGACACCATGCACCCGTTAGGTCTTCTTAGCGAAGTGCTTGTACAGGTACCCGCCTACGATGCCCAGGAATAGGCCAACCACGGCGCCAACGATAACGACGCTGAGGTAACTCGGACCTACCACCAGAAGCATCGGGTGATAGTCCCGCGTAGTCCACCAGTGGGTTACGTAGACGTAGCCAGCCGCTATAGGTGGCCCGGCGATTACCCCGGCAAGCACCGCGCTCAACACAGGGTATTCCCTGAACCATCGGTGAAATGCAGTCATGCAGGCATGGTGGCACGCCAAACCTTGCAGGTCAACAAGGAGCCAGAGCCGGAGTAGGCCAGCCTGCGGCCAATGCCGGATGTGGGGCAGAGCCCTCGTAGTAGTCCGAGGTCGGGAAAGCCGACCACATGGCGAAGGAGGGCAGTTAGACGAGTGCAGAACACAAGCGAACTAAGCCAGAGGAGGGATGTATGAACCCGACGAAGATGGCAGAAAAGCAAAGGTTCTTGGCAAAGACGGCCAGTGAGCATCCAGACCACAGGTTCACCAACCTGTACGACCTGTTGCACTGGGACTGCTGGATGCACATATCGGCTGAAAGGGTACTGGCGCGACCGGGTAGCCAGACCGACGGCGTGGACGGCACGACGCGGGACGCGTTCAAGAAGGACTACGAGCGTCAGATGACGGCGCTCATCGACCAACTGAAGCGCAGAACGTACGAGCCGCAACCCGTCCGGCGAGTCTACATACCCAAGCACGACGGCAAGAAGCGCCCGCTGGGCATCCCCGCCCTGCGAGACCGCATCGTGCAGGAAGCACTTCGGGCCATCCTCGACCCGATTTACGAGTCGGACTTCCAACAGCACTCCTACGGCTTCCGCAAAGGTCGTCGCACCATGGACGCAATCGCAGTTCTCATGCCCATGTTCAACACCAGCCTGAAACACTACTACGTGATTGAAGGCGACCTCCAAAGCTACTTCGACACCGTCCATCATCGGACGCTCATGAAGCTGTTGCGGAGGCGACTGAAGGGCAGGGAGCTACTGGACTTGCTCTGGAAGTTCCTGAAATCGGGCGTGATGGAAGGGGGCCTCTTCGGTCGCACCGAATCCGGTGTGCCACAGGGAGGGGTTATCTCCCCGCTGCTAGCCAACGTCTACCTCAACGAGTTTGACAAGTGGGCAACGGCACAGTGGGACCTCGGTCACTACGCTCGACAACGGCGACGGCAGGCGGGTCTCGGCAACTACAAGATGGTGCGCTACGCGGACGACTTCGTGGTCGTCAGCAACGCGTCCAAAGCCGAGGTCAAGGCCACCAAAGCGGCCATACAGCAGTTTCTGGAGAACGAACTCCACCTGACGCTCTCGGAAGAAAAGACGGTCATCACCCACGTCAACGACGGCTTCGACTTCCTGGGTTTTCACATCCAGCGCAAGCAGGTCAATGGCAGGTGGGCCGTCCACCTTCGACCGACAGTCAAGGCCAAGGAGCGAGTGAACCGGAAGCTCAAAGACCTGACTTCCAGGAACTGGACTTGGATGGACGAGCACACCCGACTGGCGACCCTGAACGCTATCGTGCGGGGCTGGGCCGCATATTACCGGCATACCAGCCTCGTGGCAGACATCGAGGACATCACGCGGTTCACATGGTTCCGCTACCTCCACTGGCTGCTGGCGAAGCATAAGGGAAGTCACAAGGGACAGCTCATCCGTGAAAAGACCAGGGTGCTCCACGGCAGAACCCGCTGGTACGCAGAGGAACGCGAAGGCGATAACACGCTGGAAGCGTACCAATGGCTCCCCACCGGACAGGAGCTTGAGCGCCAACGCTACCGGCAGAAGGGCAAGGCGGGATTCCCGCACCCCTACCTGTCCGGCCACGCAGAGGCAACAGGCGACCATCCACAGGGAGAAACCGGCCCAGACGAGCGTATCTATACGGCGACCATTGGGGCAAGCAGCGGCAATCGTAGCGAACCCCTCGAACTCGCCGGACGGAAACTCCACGCCAAGCTGCGCGACGGCATGATATGCCGGAAGTGTGGTTCTAGTGTCCTGTCCCTGAAGTTAGTTGCATAACTATTGCAGTAGCGCGTATCCTTCTGACGACTCATTTGAGGGGGATGCACATGCGCCGCCCTGGCCGACCGACTCCGCCGTTGACACTCTCCAATGAAGAACGGGAGACACTGGGAGCGTGGGCGCGCCGACCGAAAACGGCGCAGGCGTTGGCCCAGCGGGCGCGGATGATACTCGGATGCGCTGATGGAAAGACAAACACTGCTGTGGCCGAAGAGCTGAGGGTGTCTAAGCCGACGGTGGGGAAGTGGAGGTCTCGGTTCTTGGAGCGGCGAGTGGATGGACTGCTGGACGAGCCGAGACCTGGTACACCCCGCAGGACCGCCGATGCTGACGTGGAGAGAGTCGTAAGCATGACCCTTGAGACTACTCCAACGGATGCGACCCACTGGAGCACGCACTCGATGGCCAGACGCTCTGGCCTGAGCCATAGCACCATCAACCGCATATGGCGGGCCTTCGGACTGCAGCCCCATCGGACGGATACCTTCAAGCTGTCGTCGGACCCGCTCTTTATCGAAAAAGTCCGTGATATTGTGGGCCTGTACCTCAACCCGCCGGATAGAGCGTTGGTCTTGTGTGTGGACGAGAAGACCCAGATCCAGGCATTGGACCGCACCCGGCCTCTGCTGCCCATGAGGCCAGGCCAAGCGGAGAGGCGCACGCATGACTACATTCGGCATGGCACTACGTCCCTGTTCGCCGCTCTCGAAACCAAGACCGGCAAGGTCATCGGTCGGTGCCACCGGCGCCACCGCTCGGTTGAGTTCCGCAAGTTCCTCGATACCATTGAGTCCTCGGTACCCTCCGATTTGGACGTGCATCTCATCGTAGACAACTATGGCACCCACAAGACTGCCCTTATCCGACGATGGTTCGCCAAGAGGCCGCGCTTTCAGGTGCACTACACTCCCACCAGTGCCTCATGGCTCAACTTGGTGGAGCGGTGGTTCGCCCTGCTCAGCGAAAAACAGTTGCGTCGCGGCGCCCACCGGAGCACCCTCGATCTTGAATCGTCCATCTACCACTACCTTGACATCACCAACGATGACCCTAAGCCTTTTGTCTGGACCAAGACTGCCGATCAGATACTGGCTAATGTAGCTCGCTTTTGCAAACGTACTTTAGAGACAGGACACTAGGACAGACTTACATGTCCACCACACCAAGGGCATGAAGTCCCACGCGCTCAGTAACCTGGTCACGCTCTGCCGGACGTGCCATATAGCCACACACCGTTCGAGCCAACTACAAACCGTCTAGCGGAGAGCCGGGTGCCGTGAAAGTGGCACGCCCGGTTCGGTGGGAGGGATGGCGCAAACCAGCCGGAGCAATCCGGCCATCGGCGGCGCTGTCCCTACCCAATAGGACCCGACGCCCAGCCCGGAGGACGCGGCCATCACGAGGGAGCTGGCCCAGGCGGGCAAGCTTCTGGGCATCGAGCTGCTGGACCACATCGTCATCGGCGGCGAGCGGTTCGTCAGCCTCAAGGAGCGGGGGCTCATGGCCGCCTAGTCAGGCCGCTCCACGCCTTTCCACGCAACTGACGGCCACGGCTGCATCAGCACGCCAAGAGACAAAGGAGGACGACATGACCGAGCGAATAGAGGAAGAGGACATCAGGAACGCTCCCATCAAGTGGAAGGTTCCGGGGGCCGGCTTCGTCGGGGAGGGCGGGTTCGTGGCGCTCATAGACCGGGACCCGGAGGAGGAGAGAGAGGCCCACGAGAGGACGTGCCGGGAGACCTGGGCCACCGTCTGGGGGCTGGAGGGCGACACGCTGGAAGAGGCCAAGCAGGCCCTGGCGGAGTCCCGCTTTCGGGGAGCCGCCTACCACCTGAGCGACTGCCAGCTCCTGGACGACCGGCCCACGGAGGACGCGCCCTAGCTCCACGGAGCCGCACCGACCCCTGCCGGGCCCTCACGCGGGGGACTCGCTCTCCCGCGCTCACTGAACCCACGCACGGAAAGGAGACATGACATGCTAGTGTCCTGAGTTATGAACTCATTGCAAAAGTACTTGCTGGGGTGTACCCTCCACGAAACGCTCATGGAGGTCACCATGGCCATCGGACGCCCCATTCCTCCCTTGCACCTTTCCTCCGACGAACGCGAGAGCCTTGAGCGCTGGAAGCGGCGTCCAACCACTGCCCAGGCGCTGGCTCTGCGATCCCGGATCATTCTCCGTTGCTCCGAGGGCAAGACCAATACCGTCGTGGCCGGGGAGATCGGTCTGGCCAAGCAAACGGTGGGGAAGTGGCGGGCCCGGTTCATCGAACGCCGCCTCGACGGCCTGCTTGACGAGCCGCGGCCCGGCGGCCCACGCTCCATCACGGACACCGATGTGGAGCGGGTCGTGACCCTCACCCTGGAGACGACGCCGGCGGATGCAACCCACTGGAGCACGCGCTCCATGGCTGCGCGTACCGGCCTGAGTCAGAGCGCCATCAGCCGTATCTGGCGGGCCTTTGCCTTGCAGCCGCATCGGACCGAGACGTTCAAACTTTCGTCTGACCCTCTGTTCATCGAGAAGGTCCGTGACATCGTGGGGCTCTACCTCAACCCACCCCAGCGGGCTCTGGTCCTGTGTGTCGACGAGAAGTCCCAGATCCAGGCCCTCGACCGGACGGCCCCGCTGTTGCCCATGCGCCCGGGGCAGATCGAGCGCCGGACCCATGACTACCGTCGTCATGGTACGACCTCTCTCTTCGCCGCCCTCGACGTGAAGACGGGAGAGGTCATCGGCGCCTGCCACCGTCGGCACCGGTCCACGGAGTTCCGGCGCTTCCTCGACCGGGTCGATGCGACCGTACCCCCGGACCTCGACGTGCACCTTATCCTGGACAACTACGCCACCCACAAGACCCCCGCCATCCAGCGCTGGCTGGCCCGGCGGCCGCGCTATCACCTGCACTTCACCCCCACCAGCAGCTCTTGGCTGAACCAGGTGGAGCGCTGGTTCGCGGTGCTGACAGAGAAGCAACTGCGCCGCGGGGTGTTCCGCAGCACTCGGGAACTGGAGCAAGCCATCGAACAGTACATTGACCAGCACAACGCTGCCTCAAAGCCCTTCATCTGGACCAAAACCGCAGACCAGCTACTAGCTACCATCGCCCGATTTTGTCATCGGATTCATAACTCAGGACACTAGCGACTCACACCATAGACCCCGAAGACCTGTTCACGATCACCGCCGGGGGTTTCTCGGCCACCGCCGACGCCTTCGCCCGCGACGATGCGACGGACGGCCTCTGGTTCGTCTCGATGGTAGGGAGCCAGACCGCGCTCAAGGCGATCTGGGCGTCCCTCCTGAAGCAGCCCCCGGACGTTGCCCACATCATAAAGGGCGCGGACGGCATGGCGCTTCACGGCGGCTACCAGCGGTGCCAGGTTCCCTACGAGACCATCGGGACCTGGACGACCAAGATCGCCCGCCTGCCGGTGTCCGGCGGATGGCACGCCCTCGTTTACACCAAGACGGCGGAGTACGGCTACGAGAAGGACTCCTTCCTGCTGCTGGCGCAGAGCGAAGAGGAGGCCCCGGCGCTGCACCACCGCTTCCTCGACAAGCGCAGCCCGCTGCCCCTCCACGACTCCTGGACAGGCTGGCTCTGGGAGCGTGGTCTGGAGGAAGGGGAGATCGTTCCCCTCCAGTCCGTGGGCGTCTCGGCCTACCGGTGCTCCCCCAAGGCCAAGAAGCTGCGCGAAGACCTGTCCGACGCCGTTGCGTCGGGCAGGCTGACGCTGCCCAGGGAGGCGTCCGATGGATAGGACCCTCAAGAGGGCCAAGCGCAGGAACAAGCGGCGCATCAAGACGGCGCAAGACACCAAGAAAGGAGAGACGACATGAGACTGGCTGCACAGGCAAAAGGAGGCTACTACCCGACTCCCGAGCGGGTGGTGGACCTGATCGCCGAGTTGATTCACACCCCCTCCGGCTACTACCACCGGGGCCGGGAGACCATCCGCATCCTCGACCCCTGCTGCGGGGCCGGGGACGCCCTTGAGAGGCTGGCCGAGGGCCTCGACCAGCCCAACGCCATGACTATCGAGACCTACGGCGTCGAGCTGCACCGGGACAGGGCGAAGCAGGCCGAGAAGCGGCTCCACCGCACCCTGGCAGTAGACCTGTTCGCCACCTCGATAGCGAACGGGGCCTTCGGCCTGCTCCTCTTGAATCCCCCCTACGACTACGACTCGGAGGACAAGCGGACGGAGCACGCCTTCCTGACGCAAACCACGCGCTACCTGGCCGAGAGCGGCCTGCTGGTCTTCATCGTGCCACGGCAGCGCCTCGCGGTCTCGGCCCGCTACCTGTCCACCCACTACGGGCGGATGCGATGCTGGGCCTTCCCTGACCCTGAACGGGAGGTCTTCGACCAGGTGGTCTTGTTCGGCTACCGGAAGGCCGACCCCGTTCCCGACGCCCCCGCCGAGAGCATGGTCCTGGAGTGGTCGCTGGGCGAGCCGGAGCCCCTGCGCTCCCAGCGCAACTCCTACTCCCACCCGGAGTACACGCCCGCCACCACGCCGAGCGGCGACATCCTGTTCACCACCCGGACCGTCGATCCCGTCGCTGCGGCGGCCGAGGCTCGCCGGTCGGGGCTGTGGGCCAGCACGGAGATAACCGACACCCTCTGGCCCGCGAAGGACAACCGCACCCGGCCGCTGATGCCCCTCAAACGGGGGCACATGGCGATGCTGGTGGCGGCAGGCTTCCTCGACAACCTGGTGCTCGAAGGCGACGACAGGCGCATCCTGGTCAAGGGGCGCACCTCGAAGGAGATGGTGATGGTCGAGGACGCCCCGGAGAAGGAGGTCCACCGCGAGAAGCTGACGACGACCGTGGTGGCCCTCGACCTGGGAGACGGACAGATCGAGGACATCGCCGCCTAGATGGCTCTCACCCGAAGCCGCACCCACGAGGCCCCGTTGGTTCATTCGACCTGCGGGGCCTTCGCTAGTTTGGAACGACTCAGAAGACCCCTCTTATCAAGGAAAGGAAGGTGACAGGATGCAGAAGACCATGACGCTGGAAGCCTGCTGCCGGTGCGGGCAGCCCATCGCCCCCGGCGAACCGGCCATGCAGACCGCATCGGTGGACCCCGTATCAAGTACGGGGCAGGCTATCATCGGCGGGCGGGCCGTCAGTTCCCCGGTAAAGGCGTACCACCTGAGGGGAATGTGCTACGAGGAGTACAGGATCGCCGAAGCCGCCCGCAGGGAGGCCCTGAAAGCAGCATAGACGGCTCACGCAGAGCCGCACTGACGAGGTCCGCCACAAGGCCGGGGCCTCGCACGTTCAAGCAACCGCCTGGGGACGTTTCCAGGGACCCGTCGCTCACAAACGTCCCCCAGCGGGGGGCGTGGTGCGTCCCGGGTCCCGGCGTCGTCCTCCGGCCCACCACGGAAAAGGAGGACGACACGATATGAACCTCGGAGGTTTCATCGACACGTTCAAGGACGCCATCGCCAGGAGGGTGGTGGAGTCCTACCCGCCGCTCTACCGCCCCTCGGAGAACGGCGGCACGCTCCCCAGGCTGCTCCGAAAGCCCCTGGGGGCGCAGGCCGACGCCATCAGGGGCGCGGCCCTCTCCCTCAAGGCCCACCGGGGCACCACGGTCGTCGGCGAGATGGGCACGGGCAAGACCTTCATCGGCGCGGCGGCGGCGCACATGGCGGGCTTCGAGCGCATCCTCATCATCTGCCCGCCCCACCTGGTGCCCAAGTGGAAGCGGGAGGTGGAGATGACGGTGCCCGGCGTCCGGGCCGCCATCGTCGAGTCCATCACCGACCTGGAGCGGCTCCGCCTCTCCATCGGCTCCGGCCCCCTCTTCGCGGTGATGAGCCGGGAGAAGGCCAAGCTGTCCTACCGCTGGATGCCCGCCGTGATACAGCGGTGGGCCACGTCCAGGGGAAGGCTCATACGGGAGGAGGAGACGGGGGAGCCCTTCCGCATCCCCTGCTGCCCCGACTGCACGGCGCAGGTCGTGGACAAGGACGGCGTGCCCCTGACGGACGCCGACCTGAACCGCCGCAAGCACACCTGCGCCGCCTGCGGCTCTCCCCTCTGGCAGGCCGACAGGTCCGGCCCGGCCCGCTACCCGCTGGCCGACTACATCAAGCACCGGATGAAGGGCTTCTTCGACCTGCTGATAGGCGACGAGGTGCATGAGTTCAAGGGGCGAGGGAGCGCCCAGGGCATCGCCGCGGGCATCCTCGCCGACGTTTGCGGCAAGTCTCTCAGCCTGACCGGGACCCTCCTCGGCGGCTACTCCTCGACCATCTTCCACCTGCTCTATCGGTTCTCGCCTGAGATCAGGACGGAGTTCGGGCGCTCCGACGAGCACCGCTGGATACAGCGGTACGGCTTCGAGGAGGTCACCGTCGGCAAGCCCGACGACGACGCGGTGGAGGACGGGCGCAACAGTCGCCGGCGCAAGTTCCGCAAGGTGGTCAGGGAGAGGCCGGGCCTCGTGCCCAGCGCCCTCTTTCACATAATCGGCAACACCGTCTTCCTCAGACTGGCGGACGTTGCCTCCGGGCTGCCCGACTACGAGGAGAAGATCCTCGTGTCCTCGATGGACTCGGAGGAGGACGCGACGGGCTACTCCCAGCGCAGCGCCTACAACACCGTGTTCGAGGAGCTGCGCAAGGAGCTGGCGGCCGCCCTCAAGAGCGGCTCCAAGCGGCTCCTGGCGACCTACCTCCAGACCCTATTGGCCTACCCCGACGGCTGCACCAGGGGGGAGACGGTCTTCGACCCCCGGAGCGGCGACGTCATCGTGCAGGTGCCGCCCCTGTCGGAGGAGAAGCTCTACCCGAAGGAGAAGGCGCTCATCGACCTGGTGGCCGCCGAGCGGCTGGAGGGCCGACGGGTGCTGGTCTACGTGACCCACACGGGGACGCGGGACATCACCGGGCGGATGGACGACATCCTCACCCGGCACGGGTTCCGGGTGGCGGTGATGAAGGCCGACGCGGTGGCCCCGAACCGCCGTGAGGCGTGGGTGGCGGACAGGGTGAAGGAGGGCATCGACGTCCTCATCTGCCACCCCAGGCTGGTGCAGACCGGTCTCGACCTCATCGACTTCCCGACTATCGTTTGGGACGAAACGGAGTTTTTCGTCTTCCAATCGACACAACAAAGTACGGTTCTCTTGGGCGGTCGATTTGGATACGACTGAAGTTGTATAGGTGCAACCGGATGCGAGGACTTCCGACCACCCAATCCTTGGTAGATCGAACAACGGGTGTGCCGACCACTCTTCCGGTTCAAGCCGACGCAGGTGGGGCTATAAGGGCGCTCATTTGTGAGCGCCCCTATGGTAGGGTCAAACCGGGCCACCAACGTATACGGTAGACAGAACCGTCTTCGAACTTTGGCTAGGGGCTTGTGCCGGAATCCTCACGGAGCGTTCGAGCCCTTCGTGTGGGCCTTTTTTGACGGTAGACAAAACCATCTTCGAATTGTGGTTGGGAACTTTGTAGGGCTATGTTGGACGGTAGGCAGTACCAGCCCAATCTCTCCTCTATCAGCTTGACAACGAGCCCAGATCACCGTGGCGGTACCGTCGGGCCACTTCCATGGCGAACGACTCCACGGCGCACTGGGAAATCTCGCCCCGGAGACCTTCGCTCTGAAGACCCCGGCGATTGTTTGATGAGCCGCGAAACTAACATTGCGGTTGGTACAAAGATGGGGGCAGCTCCAATCCGCATTGCCGTGGGATTGGAGGCGTAGCATTGACTGTGATATGCCGATAGTCGTACATTCTCATTGTAACTCGTAGGTTTCTTTCCCAGGAGTAAGTGGATCATGGGGTATGAAGAAGGCTGGGTCACCATCGGTGAGGTGGCCGCCCATCTGAGCGTGGGCAAAGACTCCATCTACCGTTGGATTGACACCAAGGGCTTTCCGGCTAGGAGAGTGGGACGCCTGCTGCGCTTTCGACTCTCGGAGGTGGATGAGTGGGTCGAACGTGGGGGAGGAAGTGATCCGGAATCAAGCTCCGTAGTCCATTCCAGCGGGACAAAGGAAGCCCGGCCTCGCCGGTCAGGGCGATATTAGGGAACGGAGAGACGTATGAACGCCCGTACCCACGCGGAACTCGTGAACTTCATCTGGGGCATCTGCAACCTCCTACGCGGACCCTACAAGCGGAACGAATACCGCAAGGTCATCTTGCCCCTCACCGTGCTCCGCCGCTTCGATTGCGTGTTAGCTGAGACGAAAGATAAGGTCCTTGCGGCTGACGCGTCGTACAGAGGTGGCAGCCCTAACGTGAGGCAGGGGTTGCTTGAGGCCGCGTCAGGGAGGCCGTTCTACAACACCTCCAAGCTCAACTTCGAGCGGCTGCTCAACGACCCTTCCGAGATCGCGCAGAACTTGAGCCGCTACATCCGCGACTTCTCGGACAACGTCTTTGACATCATGCAGCGCTTCGGGTTCGACGAGCATATCGCGCGGATGAACGAACGAAACCTGCTCTTTCAGGTCCTCCAGCGCTTCGCCCGGATCGACCTCTCGCCTGTGCGCGTCGACAACGTGCAGATGGGATATGTGTTCGAGGAGCTCATCCGCATCGGTGCCGAGCAAGCGAACGAGGAGGCGGGAGAACACTTCACGCCTCGCGAGGTGATCCGGCTGATGGTCAGCCTATTACTATCGCCGGAGCCTGACCTTGGCAAGAGCCACGTTGTGAAGACGATCTACGACCCGGCGTGCGGGACCGGCGGCATGCTGTCGGTCGCCGAGGAATACCTCCGCGATCACAACAGGGAAGCGAAGCCGCTCCTCTACGGGCAGGACTGGAACGACGAGGCATGGGCTGTGTGCAAGTCGGACATGCTGATCAAGGGCGAGAATGCCGACAACATCATCCTCGGGGACAGCTTTTCGCAGGACGGCTACCCGCGCGGAGGGAACAGCGGCCGCCCTCCGACGTTCGATTACATGCTCGCTAATCCGCCCTTCGGCGTGGAATGGAAGCAGCAGCAGCGGCATATCGTGCGCGAGCGGGACACCCTCGGGTTCGGAGGACGCTTCGGCGCAGGACTGCCGAGGATCAACGACGGCTCGCTGCTGTTCTTGCAGCACATGCTGTCGAAGGTGCAGCCCCTCATAGAGGAAGGGGGTGGCGGCAGCCGCATCGCCATCGTTTTCAACGGCTCGCCCCTGTTCACCGGCGACGCTGGCAGCGGCGAGAGCAGCATCCGCCAGTGGATCATTGAACGCGACTGGCTGGAGGCAATCGTGGCGTTGCCTGATCAGCTTTTCTACAACACTGGCATCTCAACCTATGTGTGGGTGTTGACGAACCGCAAGGAGCCGAGGCGGGTGGGCAAGGTGCAGCTCATAGACGCGCGTCACTTCTTTGTAAAGATGCGCAAGAGCCTCGGCGAGAAGCGCAACGAGCTCTCGCCTGAACAGATCGATGACCTCACGCGTATACACGGCAAATTCGAGGACGGGGAGACCCGCGACTTGACGGATGAGGACCCGGTTACTCACGAGCCCCGCACGCGGCCGCTTGTGGTGAGCAGGGTGTTCGCGAACCAAGACTTTGGCTATCGCAAGGTGACCGTCGAGCGGCCCCTCCGTCTGAACTTTGCCGCCACGGATGAACGCATCGGGCGAATCGAAGACGAGCGTGGGTTCAAAAGCCTTGCGAGGAGCAAGAAGCAACCCGGTCCGACCCACGACGCTGAGGTCGCTGAAGGGCAGGCGAGGCAGAAGTCGATCCGCGATCTCCTACATTCGCTAGCCGATCAAACAGATGGCCAGGTTGTGCGCGACCGCGATGCGTTCGTGGAGCAGTTGAGCGACGCCGAACAGTCTGCTGGCATAAGACTAAAGGCAGCAGAGCGCAGGACGGTATTGTCTGCGCTAAGTGAACGCGACCCTGAAGCTGAGGTTTGCCGTGGCCGCGACGGTAATCCTGAGCCGGACACCGAACTGCGCGACACGGAGAAAGTGCCGCTCGCCGAGGATGTCGACGTGTACATGGCGCGCGAGGTGCTGCCGCACGTGCCGGAAGCATGGGTAGATGAAGACAAGACGAAGATCGGCTACGAGATACCGTTCAACCGACGCTTCTACGTCTACGAACCGCCCCGCCCGCTCGATGAGATAGAGGGAGATCTGCAGGGGCTTGAGCGCGAGATTGCCAGCCTACTGTCGGAGGTGACCGCGTGAGAGCGATTGACGCTGCGGCAGTGGTCCTGGCAGAGGCGGGAGGTCCCTTGCACTATAGTGAGATCACTGAGCGGATGCTTGCTAAGGGACTCTGGAAATCCGAGGGCAAGACTCCAGAAGCCACCGTCAATGCCAGGTTGGCGGTCGACATCCGTGACCAGGGGACAGCATCGCGCTTCCTCCGGGTGACCCGCGGGCGGTTTGCACTGAACGCCGAGAGAAATCAGGAGAGGGACGGGAATGCCATCCCTCATGTTCATCCCATAGGCGGAGAAGGGCAGGGCAGCGTTACATCCTTCGCTGACGCTGCGGACCGGGTGCTCAGGGAGTCCCACGACCGCAAGCCCTTGCACTACGCCGTCATCACTGAACAAGCACTCGAACGCGGCCTGATCCGCACTCAGGGGCGCACACCCTCCGCAACCATGTATTCGCAGATATTGACGGAGATACGCCGACATGAGACTCGCGGCGAATCCCCGCGCTTCGTCCAGCACGGTCGCGGCATGGTCGGTCTTGCCGCCTGGTTGCCGGTAGAGATGGCTGGCCTTGTCGAGAAGAAAAACAGGAAAGTGCGGCAGGCGCTACTTGAGCGAACACGGAGTGCCTCGCCAGCCGGGTTCGAGCGGCTAATAGGCGAACTGCTCTCGGCAATGGGGTTCGAGGATGTCGACGTAACAACCATCTCCGGCGATGGCGGCATCGACCTCCGCGGGACGCTGGTTGTGGGCGATACGGTACGAATACGCATGGCCGTGCAAGCCAAGCGGTGGAAGGCCAACGTCCAGGCTCCTGAGGTTCAACGCGTGCGAGGCTCACTGGGCGTGCATGAGCAAGGGCTGATCGTCACCACCAGCGACTTCAGCCGAGGTGCGAGGGACGAGGCCCTTCGCCCTGATGCTGCGCCGGTGGCGCTCATGGACGGTGAGCAGTTCGCCGCGCTTCTGGCCAAGCACCAGATTGGCGCGTCCATTGAACGATACGAACTCTACGCTCTTGACGAAACTGAAAGCGATCTGGGGTGAGAGCCTTGGCGAATACCGTTGTTGGCCTGGGCGGCAGAACAAACCATTCCTATCTTCGCTACCGAAATTCCGGTGTGGAGTGGCTGGGCGAGGTGCCGGAGCACTGGGAGGTGAAACGGCTAGAACACGTCGCCTTCTATCGCACCAGTAGCGTCGACAAGAAAACCGAGGAAGACGAGCTTCCAGTTCGGCTCTGCAACTATACGGATGTCTATTATGGCGACCGTATTCGTGTGAGTGAAGGCGAGTTCATGAACGCCACAGCGTCCATGAGTGAGGTTCAACGCTTCGGGCTTCTCGTCGGCGACATCCTGGTCACGAAAGACTCGGAAGATTGGCGCGACATCGCAGTCCCGGCCATTGTTGATGAGACGGCCGATGACTTTATATGTGGCTACCACCTTGGAGTCATACGGTCCGGCCCAAATGTACATCCATTATTTCTGTACCGTGCCTTGCAGTCAGTGGCAATTAATCGGCAACTCCAGGTGTCGGCGTCGGGTGTGACACGCTATGGACTGCCTAATGCGGCTGTAGGCGACGTAGTACTACCTCTACCGCCCATCGAGGAGCAGCGCGCCATCGGTGCATTCCTTGACCGAGAGACGGGGCGGATCGACTCCCTGGCGGAGAAGATGCGGCTGATAATCGAACGGCTCGGTGAGTACCGTACCGCCCTCATCACGCGCACGGTGACGCGCGGCCTCCCCGCAGAGGCCGCGCACTTAGCCGGCACCGATCCCTCTCCGAGTCTCAAACCCTCGGGTGTGGAGTGGCTGGGCGAGGTGCCGGAGCACTGGGAGGTGAAACGGCTAGAACACGTCGCCTTCTATCGCACCAGTAGCGTCGACAAGAAAACCGAGGAAGACGAGCTTCCAGTTCGGCTCTGCAACTATACGGATGTCTATTATGGCGACCGTATTCGTGTGAGTGAAGGCGAGTTCATGAACGCCACAGCGTCCATGAGTGAGGTTCAACGCTTCGGGCTTCTCGTCGGCGACATCCTGGTCACGAAAGACTCGGAGGATTGGCGCGACATCGCAGTCCCGGCCATTGTTGATGAGACGGCCGATGACTTTGTATGTGGCTACCACCTTGGAGTCATACGGTCCGGCCCAAATGTACATCCATTATTTCTGTACCGTGCCTTGCAGTCAGTGGCAATTAATCGGCAACTCCAAGTGTCGGCGTCGGGTGTGACACGCTATGGACTGCCTAATGCGGCTGTAGGCGACGTAGTACTACCTCTACCGCCCATCGACGAGCAGCGCGCCATCGGTGCATTCCTTGACCGAGAGATGGAGCGGATCGACTCCTTGGCGGAGAAGATGCGGCTGATAATCGAACGGCTCGGTGAGTACCGTACCGCCCTCATCACGGCGGCAGTTACCGGCAAGATTGACGTGCGCGCATCGTTAGAGTCACCCGAAGCGCATTTGAGGAGCCGACTCCCATGACGTCACACACCGGTGAACGGGCGTTTGAGTCGACCGTCGAGTCGATGCTCCTCGAAGGCGGCTGGCGCACTGGTGACCGCGCCGAGTGGAATGCCGAACGGGCACTGTTCTCCTCGCGTGCGGCCGCCTTCATCCGCGAAACCCAGCCGGACGAATGGGCTCGAATGGCGTCTCTTCATGGCGACGAAGCCGAAGCCCACATCATCGACGCGCTGGCCCGCGAGCTAGACCTCAAGGGTGTACTCGAAGTACTGCGTCACGGTTTCCGGTTCTACGGACTGACGTTCCGCATCGCGTACTTTGCACCGGCCTACAGCCTGAACCCCGATGCCCTCGCTCGATTCGAACGTAACGAGCTCACCGTAACACGGCAAGTGCCGTGCCATCCGAGCAAGGCAGATACCGTCGACTTGGTATTTGCGCTTAACGGTGTACCCGTAGCCACCTGCGAACTCAAGAATCCGATGACCGGCCAGACCTGGCGCGATGCCGTCCGTCAGTACCGGCAGGACCGCGACCCCGACGCGCCGCTCTTCCGTTTCAAAAGGCGTACGCTCGTCCACTTCGCCGTTGATCCTGACGAAGTCCATATGACCACGTGCCTCGCCGGTGCTGCTACGAGTTTCCTGCCGTTCAATCGGGGTAGCAGCCCCGGCTCTGTCCATTGTGGCGCCGGCAACCCACGGCACTCCTCGGGCTACCGGACAGGTTACTTGTGGCAGGATGTGCTCTCACCTGAGCGTTTCCTCGACATTCTAGGCTCTTACGTCTTTCTCGAAACCCGCGAGGAGAAGGTTGAAGATGGCAAGGGCGTGCGCACGGTGAGGCGTGAGACGATGGTGTTCCCCCGCTACCACCAACTCGACGCCGTCAAGGGGCTCGTCGAGGCTGCCCGGACAGAGGGACCGGGCAGCAACTACCTCATACAGCACTCCGCTGGAAGCGGCAAGACGAACAGCATCTCGTGGCTTGCTCACCGCCTCGCCAGCCTGCACACTGCTTCCGACGAGAAAGTCTTCGATTGTGTCGTAGTCATCAGTGACCGGCGCGTGCTCGATCATCAGTTGCAGGACGCTGTCTATCAGATCGAACACGCTCAGGGCGTCGTGAAGGCCATCGACCAGGATTCGCAGCAGCTCGCCCACGCCCTCGTAGACGAGACCAAGGTCGTCATCACCACGTTGCAGAAGTTCCCCTTCGTGATGCACGGCTTGCTGCGCATCGCTGGTACCGAGGTGGATGAAGAGCCGTCGGAGGCTGAGCGGGCGCAGACTGCCGCTTGGCGCAAGGCCATCGCGGGCCGCCGCTACGCGGTGATCGTCGATGAGGCGCATTCAAGCCAGACGGGGGAGAGCGCTCGTGAGATGAAGGCCGTGCTTGGCTCCCGCGCGCAGGAGGCGGCTGGGGATGCCGAGGATTGGGAGGACGGACTCAATGCCGTGGTTGAATCTAGGGGTCCGCAGCCCAATCTTTCGTTTTTCGCATTCACCGCGACGCCGAAGGGCAAGACTATCGAGCTGTTCGGCAAGCCGGGGGCGAGCGGCAAACCGGTGCCATTCCATGTCTACAGCATGCGCCAGGCAATCGAGGAGGGGTTCATTCTCGACGTGTTGCGGCACTACATCGACTACGACGCCTACTACCGGATAGTGAAGCAGGCGGAAGACGATCCGAATCTCCCCAAGCGTCGAACGGCCACGGCACTCGCCAAGTTCATGACGCTGCACCCTCACAACATCGAGCAAAAGACTGAAGTGATAATCGAACACTTCCGTAACCACGTCCGTCACCATATGGATGGCCGCGCCAAGGCCATGGTGGTCACCGCCTCGCGCCTGCACGCGGTGCGCTACATGCAGGCGTTCCAGCGCTACATCGCCGAGCACGGCTACGATGACGTCCGCCCGCTCGTCGCGTTCAGCGGTACCGTTCACGACCCCGATACGGGAGAGGCTTTCACCGAGCCGGGCATGAACACCGACGTGGTGTCGGGCAGACCAATCAGCGAGTCGGGGCTACCTGGAAGGTTTGCATCGCCCGACTACCAGATACTGCTGGTCGCGGAGAAGTACCAGACCGGATTCGACCAGCCGTTGCTGCAAGCGATGTACGTGGACAAGCGCTTGGACGGCGTGCAGGCTGTACAGACGCTCTCGCGCCTCAATCGCATCGCGCCGGGGAAGGCGTCTCCTTTCGTTCTCGATTTCGTGAACGATCCCGAGGATATCCGTGAGGCGTTTGCGCCGTACTATGACCGGACGGAACTGCTGGAAGTATTGAACCCGTACCGGCTTGACCAACTCAAACACGAACTAGACGGCATGCAGGTCTATCACCATGCCGAAGTTGAAGCGTTCGCACAGGTCTTCTACTTACCGCCAACGAGGCGGCCTAATGAAAGACACGCACGCATTGAAGCGCAGCTTCAGCCCGCGCGCGACCGCTTCGCCGCACTCGACGAGGAAGAGCAGACGAGGTTCCGAGACCGGCTAACTGCATTCGTCTCCCTCTATGTCTTTCTCAGCCAACTCATCCCGTACGCCGACGGCGAGTTGGAACGACTCTCCGCGTTCGGGCATGCGCTGCTCCCGCACCTGAAGCCGGACAGCGATAGCACACAGGTCCACATCGGCGACGACGTTAACCTTGAGTACTACCGATTGCAGCGGGTGTCCTCCGGTGCGATTCACCTCGGTGACGGGGAGGATGCCTACGTCACGAGTCCAACCGAGGTGGGCACCGGTGATCCAGAGGAAGAGAAGGCCCCGCTCTCAGAGATCATCGAGCAGCTCAACGACCGCTTCGGCACAGACTTCAGCGATGAGGACCGTCTGTTCTTCGAACAGGTCACGGCTCACGCCGTCAACCGCGAAGCCGTGCGCCGGATGGCCCTCGTGAATCCTCTAGAGAAGTTCACGCTCGGTATCCGCCCAGAGATTCAAAAGCTCATGATGGAGCGCATGGCCGGGAATGATGCACTTGTGACCCGCTACCTCGACGACGCAGACTTTCAACAGATCGTTGCAACTGGGCTGGCAGAGGCGATCTACGTGGCGGTTACACAGGAACAGCCTGCACTCCCGATGGACACCTGAGCTGGATGAACTGAAGATGGCACAGAGTCACGCCTGGTAAGGAAGCCGTGACAAGTGCTCGGGGATCTACAGAGACTCCGCGCGGAACTCGGGTTCTCTAGCCCGCGAAGGTCAGGCTTTTGCTCCGCGGTAACGGCAACTTGATGGGGAAAGGCGTGGTCTATCTGCGGGCCTGTTTTGACCGTAGGCAGAACCGTCTTCGAGATGTGGTTGGGGGCTCTGTGAGCCTACCGGAGCGATGCGGGATGGTAGCGTGATGCTACCTTCGAATCCAAATGGAATGCAATCAGGCTTCGAACACGTCACTGGCGGACGTTGCTGTCTGCCCAAGGCACAAGCTCTACCTGTCCTCGCCGTTCCTGAGTTAGGCGATTTCCGTACTTTCCGGCGTAGCTGAATTTTTTCAGCAACATCAATTCCACATACCAGAGACCGAGCTCGCGAGCTTGTGCGTAGACTCGGCCGGATGAAATGCCGCTTTTCATGTCCGAATGAACTAGGTCATTTCGGATCTCGACCAAGGTGTGCGGTCCGTGGGCAAAATTACGTCTCGCCATGAACCTCTTTAGGTTTCGCATTCGTGAACGAATCTGTGTTGGAATCCCCGCTTTCTTCAAGGCATCGGCTATCCAAACCCCTTCTTTCGTTTTCTTCCCCTTCTTCCCGACCATCTCTTGAGACAGTCGCTCAAGTGCAGCTTGAGCAAGGACAATACCCCCTTCAAGTGAATGAGTCTCATTGCTGAGGAGATACCAGTGAAGCGCTAACCTAATAGGGTGATGTCGCGGCGTCTTCATGAGTTCGTTCCAGAATCCTGGAAACAGCTCAGTCAGCATTAGTCCGTGCTCGGTGTCAAACCACGACCTATACCCAGACCAAGGGCTCGCATGACTTGTGCTCCATTTCTCCCACACGCGGTGGCCGTTTTCATTGTACCCAGCAACAAGAGTCAACCCGCAATAGGCACCTCGGGCAAACGAAAGAAACAGACGTAGCAGGTCTAAGAGGGGCACAATGTGCTTCACAGAGAAGGGCTTTCCGTCCGAGCGCTGTATAGAGCCTTCGTGCGTAAGCCCGTATCCGCCATCGGAGCGTAATCGCTTTATGGTCTCGCGTGTGTTCTTGAGAGACCGCAGCTCAATCACCCAGGGGGAAGCTTCCAATATGACAAAATCACGCCTCTGATAGCCCTTCTCAAATTCTTCAATGGTCTTCGGGGGTTGATACTCCTCACCCAAGAACGCTGGGAAGTTCAACAAGCCAAACGTTGCTCTCGTCAGATCATTGCCAGGTTCAAAGGGTGTTACAGACCCGTTGGCTAAAGTGAAGGAGCCTTTGCAGAGTAGCTTATCTTTGGTTCGCTCAAACCTGGCGAGGTCCGGGAGTACACTAAGGGTCGCACCAGAATCCAGAGAAATATCAAATTGTTCAGCCGACTCATCGAAGTCGGGCGGGAGTTCGACGCTGTCAATGTCAATGCAGATACGCGGTGTCGGAGATAAATTGAGGATGACCCGCGCGGATACATTACTGACAGCTGCATCGTTGATGGTTCGTATTGACGTCTCGGCTACTTTTATGGACCCGTTAGCGCTCACTGCGAGCATAGATCCGATCTCTCCCTAGGAGTGTGTCTGAGTATTCTCTGAGACCAACGATGTACATAATGCACATTGTGCTATGGTACGATTAGCGTTGCACTGCCCTCCTCTATGCTCGCTAGTCGTGAGTATTATGACGAATAGCGTCTTTCTCGGACAGGCTCCTAGAGCTTCATGGCCAAGATAACCGGCTCTGCCTCGCCTCCTCCAATTCCAGCCCATCAGGGCTTGCACCGTCGGCATTCCCTGGCAGAACGCGGGTTCTCCGTCTTCCAATCAACACAAAAGAGTGCGGTTCTCATGGGCGGTCGATTTGGATGCGACCGGAGTCGAATAGGTGCGGCTCCGGTCGCTACTCCGCACCCTCGGCGGCCTCTGGAAGCATCACTTCTATGCCGCCGGGAACAGAATAGGCCAGCCGCATGATGTGCCAGACCTCCCCGCCAGTCGGGATCGTCCCCTCACGCCATGCCGTCACGCGGTCGATCCCGACGCCGAGGCGCTCCGCGAACTCTTCCCATGTCAGCCCTGCGAGCTCTATGAGCCTCTCCAGCCGTTCCGGATAGTCCTTCGGGAAGAGCTCCGGGTAAGAGCCCTCTGTCCGCTCACGTGAGTCCATAGTCCCACCTCCTCCTTCTGTGGACCCGTATCAGGCCCTCGTTCGGCAGCGCCCCAAGACCCTCCGGCACTCGCATGGCCTATTCTACCAGTGACGGCATGGCTCCCGCCGTTGGGCGTTCCGACGTCCCGCCAGCACTTCGTCTGCTGGGGCAACGCCCAGGTAGACGGCCATCATCTCCAAAGAGGGGCCGGTGATCCCCCTGATGCTCCCTAGCCGACTCCCTCCTCACCCTTCTCCATCCGGTAGCCGACGCGGGGCACGGCGAAGATGGAGGCCGGGTTGGACGCGTCCTCGCCCAGCTTGCGGCGCAGCCTCTTGACGATGTTCCGCACCGGCCCGGAGTCCTCGCCCTTGTCCGGTCCCCAGACCCGTTGCAGCAGATGCTCGTGGGTCAGCGCCCGCCCCGCGTTCACCGAAAGCTCGACCAGCATCCGGTACTCGATGTCGGTGAGCTCCACGGGGTTTCCGGCCACCGTCACCCTGCGGTGGGGATAGTCGACGGTCAGGTCTCCCCGCACGTAGGGCTCGGAGGGCTGGGCCAGCTCCGGCGCCGCACGCTTGCGCAGGGCCGCCCTGATCCTGGCCGCAAGCTCCGTCGGCGAGAAGGGCTTGACCACGTAGTCGGCCGCTCCCATGTCGAAGGCCCGGGCCACGACCTCCTCCTGGCCGTTGACGGAGAGGAAGATGACCGGCGCGTCGGAGACCTCGCGGATGTCCTTCATCAGCTCCATGCCGTCGCTGCCCGGCAGCATCATGTCCAGCAGCACCAGGCGGGGCGCTTCCTCCGCCATGAGCCGGGAGACCTCCTCCGGGTCTCCGGTCACGACGGGCGCGTAGCCCGCCTGGGTGAGGGCGTCCCGCACGTACCGGAGCATCTGCGGGTCGTCGTCCACGCAGAGGACGCGGGGCCGCTCCCTGGTCTTCGACCTGCGCCGGCGTGACCGTGGAGGGGGGAGGGCGACGGCCTCCTCCACCGCCGGAACGGTGAAGGTGAACCGGCTTCCCAAGCCAAGCCCGTCGCTCTCGGCCCGGATGCGGCCCCCGTGGGCCTCCACGATGCCCTTGCAGATGGCGAGGCCCAGGCCCGACCCGGCGATCTCCCGTCCCCGCTCCTCGCCGTCGAGCCGGGAGAACTTGCGGAACAGGTGCGGCAGCCGCTCGGCGGGCACGCCCACGCCGTCGTCCGCCACCGAGAAGGCGACGTGGACGCCGTCCCGCACTGCGGCCACCCGGATGGGGGACAGCGCGTTCGAGTGCCTGGCCGCGTTGGAGAGTAGGTTGCCCAGCGCCTGGACGATGCGACGCCGGTCCGCCATCACCCGGGGCAGGTCCGGCGGCAGGTCGATGACCAGGTTGGCCCGGCCGCCCCCGCTCTGGAACCTGCTCCTGGCCTCGTCCACCAGGCTCGCCACATCGACGGGTTCCGGGGAGACCGGCAGGGCGCCCGTCTCGATGCGGGCCACGTCCAGCAGGTCGCCTATCAGGTGGCGCATGCTCTCGGACTGGTCGCGGATGATCCTGAAGAACTGGGTCATCTCGGCGGAGTCCAGGTCGGAGGCGGATTCCAGGAGGGTATCCACCGATCCCTTGACGGCGGCCAGCGGGGTCCGCAACTCGTGGCTCACCATGCCCAGGAACTCGGCCCGCAGCCGCTCCAGCTCCTCCATCGGCGTCATGTCCTGCATGGTCACGACCACCGACTCCACCTCGCCCTCCTCCCCCTCCTCGGAGAAGATGGGCGTGGCGTTGACCAGGGTGGTGACGCTGCGACCGTTGGGGGCCTGGAGGACGATCTCCTCCGCCCGCACCGTCTCCCCCGTGCTCAGCCCTTGGGCCAGGGGGAACTCCACCAGGGAGACCTCCCGGCCGTCGGCCCGCCGGAAGGTCAGCACTTCGAGGAGCTGCTCCGCCGAGCCGCCCGGCGCGCACAGGTCGCTGACGATCCGCCTCGCCTCCCGGTTCACCGACGTCACGCCGCCCGTCTTGGCGTCGAACACCAGGACGCCCACGGGGGTGGTGTTCACCAGGGTCTCAAGGTCGGTCCTGGCCCGCCGCTCGTCCCGGTGGCGGCGGGCGTTGGCGATGACCAGCGCCGCCTGGGAGGCGAACATCACCAGGGTCTCCTCGTCTTCCGGGGTGAACTCCAGCTCCTTCTCGCCGACGTAGAAGGCCCCGACGCTCTCCCCCAGGTGGCGGATGGGCGCGGCCAGGAAGGGAAGGGGCGAGCTCACCGCCATCGGCGGGTGGAACTCGGGAAGGCCCAACTCCCTGACGTAGCTGTGGAAGTCCCGCAGTCTCAGCGGCTCGCCGATGCTGCTCAGGTACTCGAAGAACAGCATCCCGTTGGGAAATTCGGCGAACCGCCGGCTCTCCTCGGGAGTCAGCCCGGAATAGAGGAAGTCCTGTATCCGCCCCGATTCGTTCAGGAGGGTGATGACGCCGTAGCGCGCCCCGGTCAGCGAGCAGGCTGAGTCCAGCACCCTCTGGAGCACCGTGTCGAAGTCCAGGCTCTCGTTGATGCGCAGGCTGGCCTGGCTCAGCCTGGAGAGGCGGTCGCGCAGGGCCTCGTTCTCCCGCTCAAGCACCCCGGCGTCCTTCATCCTCTCGACCTCCGTTCAGGCATGGCCGACCCGCGGTTCCCCTGGTCCCGCACGGCCCGGCGCGCCCATTATAGGGGTGGTGCGGCGCATTACACAAGCCAAGATTGGTCCTAGATTGGTGGCAAAAGTGCATAGATTACACTGACTTTCCACAACATTCTCTGCCACACTGATGGGCACTTTGCCCCAACGTACGGCGGGGAGGCATTCACTTGGGACTCGATAGGCCAATAGACGGAGCAGAGACGGCGGTCGCGGCGGCCCGTGCTGCCGTTAGACCCGCGACAGGGTCCGCCTTCCGTCGCGGACTAGCACAGACGTTCCCCCCCCCCCCCCCGATTTTCCCTCCGCTCTAGCACCCGAGCCCCCTCCGGCTCATGCCGGCAGGCCCGATTCTCTCCCATCGCCGCTCCCTCTGAGCGCGCGCCCGAAGCAATCCGGGGTCCTCGAAAGACGCCTTCCCCCGGGCTTCGCACGTCCCGCACTCACCCGAAACAGCCTTCAACCATGCAACGCCCTACGCCGCTGCACGCCGCTCCTCTATCGGCTGACGCCTGCGGACCGGACGGGCTGCGTCCCGCACACCCGCACCAGCACAAGGAGGAACGATGTTGACTCGCACCGATAGACGACGATTCCCCGTCCTGTTCGCCGCCATAGCCGTGCTAGCCCTGGCGTGCGCCGCGCTGGCGGCAACTTTCGGGCTGTTCGGGTCCGATGGACCGCCTTCGGCATACGCCCAGACTGATACAACCGCTCCAACCATCTCGTCCGTCGCCATCACCAGCGATCCCGATGAAAATGATGCTGACCTGGGTGCTTACGAGCACGGCGGCCCGGGTCGCTCTTCGCCAAGGTCCATCTGGGCTTCGGGCGTCTACCGCATCGGCGACGATGTAGAAGTAACGGTGACGTTCAGCGAGAACGTCACCGTTACTGGCTCACCACAACTGAAACTGGCCATCGGCTCCAACACTAGGACTGCCGACTACGAGAGCACAGACGGCAGCGCGGCAATTTTTAGCTACACGGTCTCGGAGGGCGACTCGGATTCTGACGGCATCGCAATAGGTGCAAACAAGCTGACGCTGAACGGTGGCAGCATCAAAGACGCAGCGGACAACGATGCAAGTCTGGCCCACAACGCCCTCTCAGCCCAGGATGGACACAAAGTTGACGGCGTTCGTCCTCGGCTCATGGGCGTGAGATTTCTTTCAAGCAGCGACGGAAGTGACGGGGCGTACTCCGCCGGCGAAGAACTGATGATCATAGCCGAATTCAATAGCGATGAATCCGGCCAAGGCCCAATTCGGGGGAGCGCCAGCGCGAAGGTAAAGTTTGACCTCGAGGACGAGGAGAAGGCGGCCGCGTGGGATTGGTCCCTTAGATTCAACGACACCCGGGAAAACGTGGCTTATTTCGCATACGTGGTACAGGAAGGAGATCTGGACAGGGACGGGCCGGCGATCAGCGCGAACTCGGTTGTCCTCAATGGAGGGTTCATCAGAGATGCCGCGGGCAATGATGCCGTCCTGACCCACGAGGCCGTAGAAGCTGGCACTCATTTTATAGTGGATGCAGTTGCCCCTACCGTTTCGTCCATCGCAATCACTTCCGATCCGGGGGACGACGACACCTACGGGTCTGGCGACAAGATCGAAGTCACCGTGACCTTCAGCGAGAAGATGAGCTTTCCCATAAGCAGCAGTTGTAGTAGCCATGTGGTTCACTGCGAAGCAGAGCTTGAGCTTGCCATAGGAGGCACCGCTAGGACCGCCGCCTACCAGAGCCACGATGGCGCGGAGGCGGTCTATGCCTATACCGTGCAGGCCGGGGACTCTGACGATAACGGCATCGCCATCGGCGCCAATAAGCTGACGGGTCAATCGATCAGGGATGCCGCAGGCAGGCTCGGGGAAGGAATAAACGACGCTGACTTGAGCCACGACGCCGTCGCCGCCGACTCGGGACATAAGGTGGACGGCGGATTATCGTCTGCCCTCACTGTGTCTGGAGACGTGACCATCCGGATCCAGGAGAACAGGCCGACGTACGTGGCCCGCTACGAGGTGTCCGGGAGGAACGGTTCTCTCACCTGGTCGCTGACCGGCGACGACAGCGACGACTTCACCATCATTGGGGGGTTAGACGGGTTAGTGAACTTCAGGTCGTCGCCCAACTTCGAGGCTCCCACGGACGCGGACGCGGATAACGAGTACGAGTTCACGGTAAATGCATCCGATGGCATGAACGATGCCTCCCTGCATGTGACTGTCGTGGTCACAAATGAGAGGCACGACGCCGACGAACTGCCAGTCATCACCGGAACGGCCCAGGTGGGACAGACGCTGACGGTAGACACTTCCCCCATAGGGGGCACGGATGAAAACACGACCTTCTACTACGCCTGGTACAGAACAGAAGGGGACACGGACACACACATCGACGGGGCCACCAGTTCCAGCTACACCGTCACCGCCGACGACGAGGGGAAGACTATCAAGGTTGTCGTGAGTTTCCGGACAACGGATGGACGGTTCCGTCTGACCAGCCCGCCCACCGAAGTGGTGGTAAGCAATTCCGACCAGCAACCGATAAACACCCCGGCGACAGGGGTCCCGACGATCAGAGGCACGGCGCAGGTAGGAGAGACACTAACGGCGCACACCTCCGGCATTTCGGATGCCAACGGGCTGACCAACGTTTCTTACAGCTACCAGTGGATTCGGAACGACGGAAACACCAGCACTGAAATAGCAGAAGAGACGGCATCGACCTACACCTTGGTCTCCTCAGATGAGGGCAACAACATCAGGGTGCGGGTGTCGTTCACCGACGACGCGGGCAACGAGGAGAGCTTGACGAGCGCGGCGACCGACGCGGTGGCAGCAGCGCCCCCGCCCCCGCCAGACAACGTGCGTGCGGTCACGCAAGAGAGCGGCGCGGTCGAGTTGACCTGGGAAGCGCCACAAGACGCCACGGTCACCGGCTACCGTATCGAGCGTAGCCGCGCCGACGAAAACCGCGGCGGTCAACAGCGTTCCAATGGGCGCCCCAGGGACAACCACACCTTGGTGGAGGACACCGGCAGCGCCGAAACCGGATATACCGATAAGAGCGCGGAAAAGGGCGTGGAGTACGAGTACCGGGTAAGCGCCCGCAACGAGGCCGGCCCGGGCGAGGGCTCGGACTGGGTGAGGGCCGGGCCGGAGTCGGTATCCAACAGCCCGGCCACCGGCGCGCCGACCATCAGAGGCACGGCCCAGGTCGGGGAGACGCTGACGGCGGACACTACGGGCATCGCTGACGAGGACGGCAAGGCAAATGCCAGCTTCGACTACCAGTGGCTGGCCGACGGCTCCGACATCGCGGGAGCTACAGGCTCCACCTACACCCTCGTAGCTGCCGACCAGGGCAAGGCCATCAAGGTGCGGGTGTCCTTCACCGACGATGCGGGCAACAATGAGACGCTGACCAGCGAGGCTACGGACGCGGTGGCGGCCCGGCCCAACTCCCCTGCGACCGGCCTGCCAACCATCACCGGAACTGCCGTTTGGGGGCAGACGCTGACAGCGGACACATCGGGTATTCAAGACGCCAACGGTATGGAAAACGTAGCATTCCGCTACCAGTGGTTTGAAAAGAGGGCCGGCGCGACATCTTCAGACCGGATAGATGGAGCAACGAGCGCAAGCTACAGGCTCAAGAACTCTGAGGTGGGCAGTACGATCTGGGTACGTGTGTACTTCACCGACGACGCCGGTAACGAGGAGTCTCTGGACAGCGCTCCGACCGCGACCGTCGCCGGCGACCATGGGGACACGCCGGCAACGGCGACTGAGCTGCGTGAGGGTGCAACCCCCTCCTCTTCAACCCACTGGGAGAGGAGATACGGTTACTTTGCGGGGGTAGCAGGATTCTTACCGTCCAAGGTAGACCAGGACTGGTTCCGCCTCAATATCACCCAGGCCCAATCCGGCTATAAGGAAATATACTTCTTCAACGCAGACCCGAACATACGAATGGCGCTTTACGACTCCTCCGTTTCCTGCCTGCTGGGCGATTGCGAAACCGATAACGGACGCTGGGGAACGACCTACTTCTACCTTGAGCCCGGCATCTACTACATTCGCGTGACCGGACCAAGCGGCAACTCTCCGACAGACTCGAACGACCCAGACGGGTATTACAACCTAATCTTGATCGACCAGCCCTCTATGACGGCCTGGTACGACGAATGCGCCGAGATCGAAACTGGCTTCGCGGACCCGTTGTACGGCTGTCAGACCAACCTCTTCAATCAGGACTACCCCGGCGAACACATCAACGTTGAACCCGTATGGGACCAGGGAATTCTGGGGGAAGGAATCAACGTGGCCGTGGTGGACACGGGAGTGGACTACACGCATGAAGATATGGGCGGGGTCACCGACCTGGCTCACAGCACGGTCTACCCACCCGACACCGGCGGGTATTATTCGCCCACCAATATCCACGGGACGGAGATGGCCGCCATCATCGGCGGGCAGCACAATTCCCGCGGGATTAGGGGTATTGCCCCGATGTCCATCATCTACAGCTACCGCAAACCGTTCCTGTTAGATTCCGCAGAGTCGCATAAATATCAAGCGAAACTCTTGACCCTGAATGCCCTGGATGTTGCGGTATCCAGCAACAGTTGGCACGCCTTGTACGATCGGTATGCAGTCAATCACCTCTATAGGGACGCCATTGAGGACGGCATAACCCGGGGGTTTCACGGAAAGGGCACCGTGTACGTATTCGCCTCGATTTATGTATCCAATAGCAATTACGCTGTGCCCAGCACCCACTACGCTGTCATTCAGGTATGCGGGGTCGGAATCGACGGCAGGGCAGTCGACCTGGAAGGTTCTTCCTACTCCGGGATAAACAACCAAGCAGGATACGGCGCGAGCCTATGGGTCTGCGCACCCTACAGATCCGTGTCAGCCATCGAAGAAAACAGATACCGTGTAGTCCTCGGTACATCCCCGGCGACCGCCATCGTGTCCGGAGTCGCCGCCTTGGTCCGTTCAGCCAACCCCGAACTCACCTGGCGGGACATCAAGCTCATCCTGGCGGCCTCCGCACGGCAAAACGACAACACGCACGAGGACTGGGCCCCCGGAGCTGTCCACTATGGCGGAGGCCCTGACCGGTATCATTTCAACCCGAACTTCGGCTTCGGGGTGGTGGACGCCGCCGCCGCCGTGGCCCTGGCCAAGTCCTGGGTCAACCTGCCGCCCATGACCGAGGCGCACAGATCGACCCCCGTCGACTACAACAGAGAGATCCCGGAAAACCACCTCGATCACGTCTATCTTGAACCCCTGCAGGTGTCCTTCGGAATACTGGACGATGGACGGACCACGCCCCAGTTCGTGGAACACGTGGAGATAAACGTAGATCTCGATCACCAGTCTTTGGGAAACCTGGACATATGGATCACGTCTCCCAGCGGCACGGTGTCCCGTCTTGCCTGGCCGGGCGGGAGGGGGGGCGATCCCATTAAACGTGTCCACAGCTTTGGCTCCAGCAGGCATCTCGGCGAAAACCCCGTCGGCCTATGGACACTCTCCGTGATCGACCGGGGTAAATATCGGACGGGACAGCTCAAGGGAGCGAGTATAACGATACGAGGCCACCGGAACATTGAATCCCCTGGGGACAACTCCAAACCAACGGGTGAGCCAACCGTCAGCGGCACCGCTCAGGTTGGCAAGAGCCTCAACGTGGACACCTCAACAATTTCCGACGAAGACGGATTGACCAACGCCGTCTTCCAATACCAGTGGATAGCCAGCGACCGGACAGCCGACACGGAGATCAGTGGCGCGACGGAAGCCGCCTATACGTTGCAAGAGGAAGACGTCGGAAAGGCCATCTGGGTGCGAGTGACCTTCAGCGACGACGCGGGCAACGAGGAAAGGCCGACCAGCACACAGTCGGCGCCGGTGGCGGCTCGTCCCAACACTCCGGCAACCGGACTACCCACCATCAGCGGCACGGCGCAGGTGGCAGAGACGCTGGCCGCCTCCATTTCAGACATCGAGGACGCCGACGGCTTGACCGGCGCAACCTTCAGCTATCAGTGGGTATCCAGCGACGGAATAACCGATACGGACATACGGGAAGCCACCAGTGCAACCTATACGCTCGTGGTCGACGACATTGGAAAGACCATCACGGTCAGGGTGAACTACACGGACGACCGTGACTTCGACGAGACGCTCACCAGCGCGCCCACCGCAGTGGTGGAGGCCAGTCCCAATACTCCGGCGACCGGCCTGCCATCAATCACCGGGGCGGCCGAGGTGGGAGAGACGCTGAGCGTCACAACGTCCGGCATCCAGGACGCCAACGGTCTGAGCGGCGCAACCTTCAGCTATCAGTGGGTATCCAACGACGGCACAGCCGATATGGATATACAGGAAGTCACCAGTACATCCCATACGCTCGTGGCTGACGATATTGGGAAGACCATCAAGGTCAGAGTGAGCTTCACCGACGACGGCGGCAACGAGGAGACTCTCACCAGCGCACCGACCGCTGCGGTGGAGGCAAAGCTCAATATTCCGGCGACCGGCCTGCCAACCATAAGCGGAAAGGCCCAGGTGGGAGAGACGCTGACGGCGGATACTTCGGGGATCGCCGACCACAACGGGTTGGAGAACGCCAACTTCAGCTACCAGTGGCTGGCCGACGATACGGCCATAGACGGGGCTACGGGCAGGGAATACACCTTGGCTGAGGCCGACAAGGGTAAGGCCGTCAAGGTCAGAGTGAGCTTCACCGACGACGGCGGCAACGAGGAGACTCTGACCAGCGCACCCACGGCTCCCGTGTGGGGCGATGGCCCGCCGGGAGCGCCCCGCAACCTCGCCGCCACCGCCGGAAACAAGGAGGTCACCCTGTCCTGGGAGCCGCCCGACGACAACGGCAACCCGCCAGTGAAGGGTTATCGCATCGAGTGGAGGGTCGACGGCAAGGACTACGACAAGACCATTTGGGGCACAGCGCGAAGTACCACCTATACGACGAACGACCAGGCCAATCTGGCCAATGGAGTCAAGTACTTCTTCCGGGTAAAGGCCGGGAACGGTGACGGCAACAGCCAGGGACCATACGGACCGGCCTCCGAGGAGGTGAGCGCCACTCCCACGTCCGGCTCGGCGGTGGACCTGGGCACGCCGGTGCTGTCGAACACGGAGAACCTGCATCACGGCATGGTGAGGCTGGACTGGGAGGACGTAGAGGACGCCGGTTGGTACGTGGTCCAGTACTACCACGTCAAAGGTGGGGAGTGGCTGGACCTGCCCGCCGAGGGAGTGGATATTGCGTTCCACGGTTCCAGCGCGGTGGTGAGCAACCTGCATGGGCTCTCGTGGCTGAGGGTTGGTGCGATGAGCTGTGCGGGAGAATCGGAGTGGTCGCAGATCGAGCAACTGTTCGGGACCAACGCGTCTGACTGGGAGGGAGTGCCCGTACCCGAGGTGGAGGAGGGCGACGAGATCGAGCCATGTCCCGTGGTCCTGGGCACTCCGGTGCTGTCGGACACGGAGAACCTGCATCACGGCATGGTGAGGCTGGACTGGGAGGACATAGAGGACGCCGGCTGGTACGTGGTCCAGTACTACTACGTCAAAGGCGGGGAGTGGTTGGACCTGCCCGCCGAGGGAGTGGACATCGCGTTCCACGGTTCCAGCGCGGTGGTGAGCAACCTGCATGGGCTCTCGTGGCTGAGGGTTCGAGCGATGAGCTGTGCCGGAGCATCGGAGTGGTCGCAAATCGAGCAGTTGTTCGGGACCAACGCATCGGACTGGGACGGGGTGCCCGTACCCGAGGTGGCGGAAGGCGACGAGATCGAGCCATGCTCAGAAGACGCGGACACATCTGACAACAGCCCAGCAACGGGCGCTCCCACCATCAGCGGGACCGCTCAGGTGGGGGAGACGCTGGAAGCGGACACGTCGGGGGTCACCGACGCGGACGGGCTTAGCAACGTCCAGTACGAGTACCAGTGGCTTGTCGACGACGCCGACATATCGGGAGCGACCAACGCCACCTACACCCTGGTGGCTGCCGACGAGGGCAAGGCCATCAAGGTGCAGGTCAGCTTCACCGACGACGCCGACAACGAGGAGACGCTGACCAGTGCGGCTACGGATGTGGTAGCCGGTGCGCAACCCACGGAGCCGCCGGACAAGCCCACGGGCCTCGACGCCACGGCGACCCACGACTCGGTGACCCTCACCTGGGACGACCCCGGCGGCGACAGCATCACCGGCTACGTGATCCTGCGCCGCATTCCCGGGGTCGACCTCCAGGGCCACTTCAATGTGCTGGTGGCGGACACGGGCACGGCCGCCACCACCTACACCGACGACACCGTGTCGGCGGAGACTCGCTATACCTACCGGATCAAGGCGATCAACGGGGCCGGAACGAGTGAACGCTCGCGCTGGTCCCACATCAACACTCCGGGAGCGCCCGTACCCGATAAGCCCACGGGCCTCGAAGCCACGGAGTCGCACGGCCAGGTGGTCCTCACCTGGGACGACCCCGGCGACGACCCCATCACCGGCTACGTGATACTGCGCCGCGTCCGCGTGAACGATGAAGGGGGCGACTTCAGCGTACTGGTGGCGGACACCGGCACGGCGGCGCTGACCTACACCGACGACACGGTGGCGGCCGGCGCCACGTACACCTACCGCATCAAGGCCATCAACGAGCACGGAACGAGCGAGCGGTCCCGCTGGTACCACATCGACATCCCGGAGGCCCCGTAGGCGGCAATGAGGACTGCGAGGGACAGGGAGCCGTCTGCACGAGAGACGGCAGAAAGCTGCCCGACGGGTCGGCACCGACCGTCAGCGGCCGGGGCCGGTAGAGGGCAACGAAAAAAGCCCGCACACATGGAAGGAGATGGGGAGTCCGCCACAGCCTTGGCAAGCAAGCGGTGGCCTCCCCCAGGGCTCCGGGACGGGGCTGACTGCGGGAGGGAGCTTGCGCTCCGCACGCCGTCCCGCCTGGGGTTTCCGTCCTGCGGAAGGACCGGACAATGTCGAGAGAGCGAATAGACCACAGCAGAATAGTCTACGTCGTGCCCCCCGACTTCCCGGAGCGGCTGGAGCTGCTCCAGAAGGAGTCGGGGCTGCCGTGGGCGGAGATCGCTCGCCGTCTCGGGACCTATCCCTACACCGTATGGCGTTGGTATAGAGGCCGAGCGCGGCCCCATTTCCGGCACCAGATGGCGCTGCTGGACCTGGCCGACGAGCTGGGACTGGCCCATCTGCTGACCGCTTGGACCCTCCCGGACGAAGCGCGGCGCGAGGACCCGGCCAAAGGCGTCCCGCCCGGGTGCGAGAGTCCTGGGAGGAAAGCCGCGCGTCGGCGAGGCGGCCGCCACCGCAGGGGCTGAAACGCAACGAGGGCGGCGCACGCGGACAACGCCGCGGCGCGCATGGCGATGGGTTGCGCCCGCGAGGTCCAGGCGGAGGGGGACGGACGCTGAACCGGCGGCGCTGCCGCGCCGCCGCCCGCACGTGAGCGTCGAGCTTGCGCGCCCGCCTGCCCTCGATCTCCCCTCCGATGATTGCGGGCAACAAAAAAGGCCCGCACACATGGGAAGCCGGGGGAGGCCATCGCCGCAATGACGACGGCCTCCCCCTGAGCGACGGCCCGGCGGTACTACGCCGGGCCGTCGCCCGTGCCTCGCTAGGCGGCTGCCATCTCCGGCTGCTTCAGCATGGCGGAGTAGCCCCGCTCGACGACGTGGGTCACCGACACCCGGCCCATGCCGTCGTACCCGGCGCGGTAGGCGTACTCCGCCTTCGCGCCCCAGGGCACGTGGCCGCCGACCCGGACGGCGGGGCCTCCGAACTTGCCCCGGCGCCCAGGCCCATCGGCCCCTTGCACCACCATCCCGTGCCGCTCGCCCTTCCGCCAGCCCAGCACCTTCACCTCGGCGGGCATGACCCGTTCCGCCTTCGTCGGCTGGAACAGGACGCCGTGCAGCCCCTTCAGCACGCCCGCCGACGGGGAGGACTTGCCGTTCATGATGTGGGAGAGGTACGAGGAGCTGATGCCCGCTCGCCGGGCGACCTCGTTCTGGCTGAAGCCGTGAGCGTCCATCCGGCCCCACATAGCCTCCCGGTCGATGCTGGCGGGCTGCGCCGGAGCGACCTTCACCGGGGCCTCCAACGCCGACGCGACCCGCGCCTGGACCTTCACTCCCATGTTGCTGCGGCCCCGCGCCACCATTGACATGTAGCTGTAGGAGACGCCCACGCGGTCGGCCAGCTCCCTCATGCTCATGCCCAGCTCCCTGGCCCGCTCCCGGATGTAGCTGGACTCGCTGCTCACGACGCTCGCCGGGCGGTTGGCGCACTGGGCGGGCGCGATCTTTGCAGGGGCCTTGAGCGCCGACTCGATCCGGGTTTGGACCTTGACGCCCATGTTCTGGCGGCCACGGGCAACCTGCGTCATGTATCCGTAGGACACCCCAACGCGGTCGGCCAGGTCATGCATGGTCATGCCCAGGGTGCGGGCGCGCTCCCTGATGAAGCTGCTCTCGCCGCTCACGGCGCCGCCCTGGCGGTAGACGGTCCCCTGCCCAGGGACCTCTCCCAGCACCGCCGCGACCTTCTCCCGCATCTTGGGCGTCCACGGAGTACGCCCCGTCGAAAGCCCCGACAGGTAGCCCGCACTCACGCCCATCATGGCCGCGAGCTCCTTCATGGTGAGCCCGTGCCGCCTCGCCGCAGCCCTGAGCTCGCTCTCCGCTCCCGCCGTCTTCGTCGTCGTTCCGGTTGCCATCGTTGCCGTCGTCATCGCGACCTCCTTCTGTGTTGTGTTGCCTCTGGCCTGCGCCCGCTTGCGGGCAAAGAAGAAGGGCCGTCCCCGGCGAACGGGAACGGCCCTTGTGAATGGGGATGTGTTGTGAGACCCGGAGGCCCCGCCATCAGCGGCGATGGACCTCCGTGACGTGCATGGACGCCTCCTTTCTGTTGTTGACCCGCGCAGGACATCCACGGCGGGAGTCGTTCGTGATGGGGTTGACGAAAGACGCACTCCGCCCACGGTCGGATGCCGGACGCGGGAGACGGAGCGGGGGTGCAAAAAGACGCAGCTCGGCCCGGGGTGATTCGTCGGGGAATCGACTCCGGGGGAGTTGCTACGAAGGGAGCGGCTGGCCTACGACCTCATCGCAGACCAGCGCATGGGAGAGAGACGCAGCTCGCCCAGAGCCTGCCCCGTACTTGATACGGGGGAGAACAACGTCAGTGGGAGAGCGGCGAGAGGTGAAGCGGCCGGCCCACGATGTGACCGCAGGCCGACGCATGACAGAAGACGCAGTTCGGCCCAGGGTGAACAACGTCAGTGGGAGAACTGCGAGACGTGAAGCGGCCTGCCTGCTTGCAACGGCAGACCGGCGCATGTCGAAGCTGCGGCCCGGCTGCGTGTCAGCCATGCCGCAGGCATGAGGAGCCGGTCGAAGCGACAGACCTGTCTGCAACAGGCAGACGCACTCCGACCGACCAAGTGAGGACGAGGCGCAGAGAGCGCTCCGTCCCATGAGTCCAGCGACGGGAGGCGATCAACTCCCAGCCGTCAGTACGATGTGCCCAACGGCAGGAGCGATCAACCCCAACCGTCAGGCGGATGTCCAGCGACCGAAGCGATCAACGCCGACTCGCCGGACGGGTGTCCAGCGGGAGAAGGGCTAATCACTCCAACCGCCGGACTGGACCGAGGACGAAGGACCAGCGTCAACTCCGTCGTCTCTGCCCGCGCTGCCTCCTGCGGAGAGCCAGGTCAAGTCCGCTTCGGCAGCATTCCCTCTTGGGCAACCGGGGGAGAGCGAATCATCCTCTGGTCATGCCCGTGCGACAGGGATCGCGCACCCAGGTTTCTATGGTCGGAAACCTTGGTCAAAAGCCTAACAGTGCAGTCATTGTCGCCGTTCCCGGCGCCGCAAAAGAGGGCCTGCAAGACCCCCCAGGCGAATTGCCGCCAAATCGTTCACTAAAGTTGCCTGCGAAGCCTTCGCACCCCGGCCCGGCTACCGCCACAACAGTCGGAGGCTCAGCGTATTCAGAAGCTCACGCTTCTTCAGCGCTCTCCGCGTGTCGGAGAGCGCGGTCCTTCGCCAGCTCGTCTGCCCGTCCCGCTCGAAACCCCGCAGCGGGTACGTCTCCGGGGGCAGCGTCATGCCGTGGTCTTCGAGCAGCGCCAGCTCCACCTCCAGCAGACGCACATGGTCGGTCAGCCAGTCGAGGCCCCTGCCGTCGTTGGGGTGCGAGTCCTTCAATCCCCGCCACTCGACGATGAGGGGCCAGGCGTTCCCGAACACGTCCGCGTCGTCGTCGGCAGGCTCGATGGTCACCAGGTCGGGAAACTCCCGCCTGACCGGGGACCCCCGCTTCGACTGCGCTCCAGCTCCCGGCGCGGCCCCGTCCCGAGCGGCCCGGCCCGACTCCAGCTGCGCCAGCCGCCGCCCCATCTGGGCCTGCTCGTCCCCGATCGCCTTCACGTCGCCCCGGACCGCCGAGAGGCCCTTGCTCATGTCCCTGCCCAGCGCGTCCACCCGGCCCTCGACCTCCGTCAGCCGCCCATCGAGGCTGTCGTTGCGCTCCCTCTGCTCGGCCGCCGGCGAGCCCTCCCCCTCCAGAAGCGCCTTCTCCAACACGCTGCGCATCCGCCTGGACAGCCTGCCCCGCTCCATGCTGGCGGTGAGGGTCTTGTAGTCCACCCCCAACAGCTGCGTCGCCTTCATCACTCCCTTGTCCCGCACCAGCTCGTTCAGCAGCGCCATGAGCCGCATGTGCTGCATGTCCTGGACGCTCCTGCTCTTCTCGAACACCGGCTTTCCCGTATTCATCGGTCACTCCTCCTCTCTCAAGGCCTCCAAGTTTCCAACGGGGCCAGTCCAAGTCCAGTCCTGCCTCCAGACCTTGGAAGAACCCAACTTCCAGCTTCGGCTTACCCGAGTGCAGTCCGGAACGTACCCGCAAGTCGAAGTGTTCACTGTTTACCTCCTGTAGGGGGGTGATTTCCCCCAGTTTCAGCTTGCCCACGACCCCACTTGGACTTTTCCAACTGCCTTCATTTCTCTGTACAGCCCAATGACATCACGGATGGGGGCGTCTGCATAAGGGCTTGGAAGACCCCTCATGTGAGTACACCTCCAGGGGCGCACATGTGAGTACACCTCCGGGAGCGCACATGTGGGTACGCCTCCAAGTAGTTATGCGGGGCGATCAGGTTGTTCACACTCTCTGCCGAGCGATGCAATCAAACGCATCGCAGCAAAACGCAGAGAGGTGAACATCTTGGCGCTGAAATCAAAACTCCGGTCGTTCAGGCGGCTTCTACCCCTGGCAACCGCGCTGCTCCTGGCGGCGCTCGTGGCCGTCCCTTCAAGCGGGATCGCCCTGGCCCAGTCCCCGCCTGACGAGCTGACCCTCGTCAACGCCGACCGGGACTTCGTGGAGCGCAAGAAGGGCGGCGAGTTCGTCGCCCGCCCCATCTTCGACCGGAAGATCGCCGACCTCTTCTACGCCGTCCGGGACGCCGACACCGGCGACTGGATAAGCGCCATGTACCGGGTGAAGGGCGGCGAGAAGAAGCGTTCGGACGGCTGGGAGTACTCATGGGAGTACCCCGACCTGGACGACCACCCCGACCTCGACCGCGACAGGGCATACCTGCTGGTCATGCTGGCCGTCGCCGAGGACGGCAAGCGGGGAGACTTCTACGCCGTCGTCCCCATCCACGAACCCGGACGCATCTGGGACAAGATTCTGAGCGCCCTCAACCCGGCGCGCTGGGCGCGGGCCTTCGCCGGCTGGGTGATCGAGGGAGTCCACGGGACCCTCTGCGGCGTGGTTGAAAGAGCGTCCGGCGAGGACGCCGACAACTGCGGGGGCGGGTAGCCGATGAGCGACATCCTCACCGGAACACCCCCCGACCTCACCTACGCCCACGAGCTGGTGCGTCAGGCGTGGATGGTCGTCTGGGCCATAACAACCGGCGCCCTGGTGGTCATCCTCGGATGGATGGGCCTGAGCCTCATCGTGAGCGAGCACCTTGGACGCCAGCAGACGGGCTGGCGGGAGATGGTGCCCCGCCTCGTTCTCGGCCTCGTCGCCGCCGCATCGTCCCTGTGGTGGTGCGCCCTGGTCCTCGACGTGGCCGACGCCGTGTCCGGCTTCATAGCCGTCTCCCTCAACGTCACTCCCGGAGACCTGCTCAGGGCTCCCCTCGACACCTTCCTCACAGCCGTCCAGGCCGGGAGCGTGGGCATGGCGCAGCTGCTTGCCCTGCTCTACCTGGTCTACGGCTTCTTCGTCCTCTACGTCATCGTCCAGATGGTGCTGCGCCTTGCATTGATCGACATCCTGCTGGCCCTTGCCCCCATCGCGTTGGGGCTATGGATTCTGCCCCACACGGCGGGATGGGGACGCCACTGGCTGCGGCTGTTCATGACGACGGTGTTCCAGCAGGCCATCCAACTCATCGCCCTGGCCCTGGGAATCGGCTTCCTCAACGAGTTCGCGTCGGTCGCCGCCTTCGAGCCGGTGCAGGACCTCATCTGGAAGCTGCTCATGTCCCTGGCCTTCGTCTACATGGCGACCCGGGTGCCGAGCATGTTGGGCAACTCCGGGACCTTCGACTCCTGGCTCTCGATGCTCTATTTCGGCATGAACCTGCCGTCGTCGCTGATGCGCTCGGCGAAGACCATCGGGCTGATGAGCGGTGCGGCGGGAGGGCCGGGAGGCATGGCCGTCGGAGCGATTGCGGCCAGCGCGGGGGTGTCGGCGGCAGCCTCCGGTCTCAGCTCGGCGGCGTCGATGGCGACCCCATCGGCAGGCGGAGACGGTGGCGGAGAGCCCCGGAGCAGCGGCGAGTAGCCCGACCGAGACAACGAAATCACACAGGCGCGGATGACAGAGCGCCGACCAATACCACGACGGAGGCGAGAGATGTGCAGGTAACGGAGCTTACGGACCCCGACCGGTAGAGACGAGCGGAACGCTCGACAAGCAAAGAGGAGTGAAACGAATGGAACAGCTGACACAGACCATATCGAACCTGGTGGGCATCCTGCTGGGCGTCGTGGGCGCCATCGGCGTCGGCTTCTTCATCTACGGCGCGTACCTGTACCTGACGGCATCGGGAGCGCCCCACCAGATGGAGCGCGGCAAGAGCGCCATGATGACCGCCCTGGCGGGCATCGTCCTGGCCCTGGTCGCCTACGGCGTGGTGGAGCTGGTGATGAACGCCGTCGTGGATCCGGGAATCGACATCGACGACGCCCTACCCGAGCCGGAAGCGCCGGACGCCGGCGACGGCGGCGGCGACAGCGGATAGACGGACGCGAGGAGGAGAGACACATGAGAGAACACGAGGTACCGACTCACGTTCAGGCCGAGGACCGGGTGCTGCTGGGGTTCACCTTCCCGCAGATCGTGGCGGTGGTGGCGGTGTGCGCCATCTCATACGGCGCATACCGCTACGCCCCCGTCGGCCCGTCCGAGGTGCGCATGGCGATTGCCGTCCTCTTCGGACTCGTCGGCATCGTCATGGTGGTGGGGAAGATAGGCGGTCGGCGGCTGCCCCTGGTGGCCGCCGACCTTCTGAAGTACCGGCTGGGGGCGCGGCTCTACGCCGGGCCAGTTGCCCAGCTGGTGAGAGCCGAGCCGCCCGCGCCGGCGCAGCCGGTCAGGAGCGGCCCCGGCCCGCTGAGCCTGATGGCGAAACGCGTCGGGCGCGGGCTGGGAAGGCTGCGCAAGAACAGGAGGACCCGCAAGAACAAAGAACGCCGCAACGGGCGGATGCGCTGGTTCGGCAAGCGCAGGAACAAGGACGCCGGGAACAGGCGCGGCCAAGAGCATAAAGCCGAGACCTTGCAGAGCAGACGCAGGAAGCCCCGCATGGGCTGGATTCCGGTGGTGGCCCTGACCGTCCTCATGGCCGCGGTCGTGGCCGTCCCGCAGTCGGCCCTGGCCGACGACCACGAGCCCTGGCGGGACGAGATCGACTTCGAGGTGACCGAGCCGGTGGAGGGACGCCGGATATTCGTCGAAGGGCTCACCGTCTCCGGCGACCGCGCCGCCGTCACCCTTCGGGCCGCCACGGAACTGGACATCCGGGTGCGGGCCTTCGGCGGGCCGGAGGGCACGTGGCTGCGCTTCTGGGGCTCGGCAACGCTGGCCGAGGGGGAGCGCCTCGACTACTCGCTCCCTCTCCACGGTCCCGCGCCGTCCTTCACCGTCTCGTGGGAGGACACCCTCGGCCAGGCCGGGGCGCTGACCTTCGAGGAAGCGCAGCTTCCCTATCCCCTGCCAGCCGTCGAGGGGGAGCTTTGCGACCTTCGCGTGACCTCCCTGGGCTGGACGCCCGGAGCGGTCAGCGGAGTTATCGAATCGGAGTGCGTGACGAACATCGAGCACCCGGTCGAGCTTCAGACGGTGGCCGGACACGAGAGCGTCACCCAGACGGCGCTCATGGACGCCGGGGTGACAGCCATCACGGGGACGGTCTCCGCAGCGACCGGCGCGTCCCATGAGAGCGTCCCCTTCGTCCCCGACGGAGAGACGCGGTTCCGGCTCGCCGTTCCCACTGGCGGAGCGATCCACGCAGTGAGCGTGGACGTGAGCCTTGGGGCAAGCCTCCGCATCCCCATCCCCCCGCTGACCGTGCTCACCCACCACCCGGAGCGGACGGAGCAGGTCACCAGGACCGTGCACCTCCATCGCCCGGGGGACAGCGACTCCGACAGCCAGACGGCGACGGCCACCTGCGAGGACGGCGCCACGGCGTCCGCCACCGCGACGGCCTACGCCTACGTCCCCAGCGCCACCATCGCCAGGGAGGTGACGGTGGACGTGCTGCACAAGGAGCACGTCAAGGCCGAGACGGTGGAGCGAGAGCCGGTCACACGCACCCGCGAGGAGCAACTAAGCCTCGCGTCCGCCGTGGGATCGGACGACACCTTCGCCGTCCTGGTCCTGCCTCAGCCCGAGCCGGAGGACCCGCCAGCAGAGCAGGAGCCCGCCGATGGGCTGCGCCAGTGGTTCGACCGGCTCGGATGGGAGTGGCCCTGGTGAGACGCGCCGCGACCCTGCTGCTGCTGACCGGCGCGGCCCTCGTGTTCATGGGGGCCGCGCCGGAGAAGGAAGCAATGCTTCACGCCTTCGACCGCGTGCTCACGGCGATGGCCTACGCCGGCTCCGGCCTCTGCGTCTTCGCCATCGTCTGGGCCGGTTTCATCCTGATGGCCGAGGGAGGCGAGGAGCGAGGCGGGGGACGCGCCAAGAGCGCGGTGGCGCTGGCGGTCGTCGGCCTGGTGCTGGTGCTCTCGGCCAAGGGCGTCGCCGCCCTGCTGAGCCACGGCGTCATCCCATCCTTTCCAACCCCATAGAGCAGAGGAGAACACCCTGTTGAAAGAGCTTATTCGACGACTGACGAGACGAGGAGCGCAGGCGCCATCACAGGAGGCCGACGCCTTGCAAGGCGAGCTGGGTGAAGGGCAGAAGAACGCCCCCAGGCCGACGCCGGAGGAGGCCGACGCTCCCCAGGAGACGGCCGCAGGGGAGGTCAACCCTGCCGAACCCAAGCTCCCGCCCGAGCTGCCCCTGTTCTTCATGCTGTCCCACCTGGACGACGACGGCCCGGTGCGCCTCGACGGGGTGAAGCTCGGCGTCTGCGAGGTGATGGGCCTGGAGATCGACGAGCCGAAGCTCGGCGCATTCGCCGGGGCGCTCAACGCCCTGGACTTCCCGGCCCAGCTGCTCATCAGGCAGCACCCGCCGCGCCTGGAACAGATGCGGGAGAAGCTCGGGCAGGCCCAACCGGAGGACCTGCCCCCGCAGACGAGGGCCGCCGCCGAGTCCCTCGGACGTCTGCTGACCGACCTTGAGGCCCGCGACGGCATCCTCGACCGGCGCTTCTACGCCGTGTGCGAGGCGGCCCGCATCGACGACCTTCGCGGGCTGCTGTCGAGAGCCGGGCTGTCCGTCCACGTACTGAGAGGCCGACAGCTTCGGATGTTTTTCGTATCGGCCACGCTGGGCGGCTCACCTTCCGAGTTCGACGAGGAGACGCCCGTCGAGGTGGAGATAGGCCGCAGAGACATGCGCGTCGGCGGTAGCCTCGTGCGCTCCCTCCACCTGGGCAAGTGGCCCCGGTCCCTGGCCCCCGGCTTTCTGCAAGGACTGATGGCGGCGGGAGCGCCGATGGACCTGTCAGTCCACGTCGGGCCCATACCCGCTGAGCAGGCGGCGCGAACCCTTGAGTGGCAGAAGGTGCGCTTCGAGTCGGCGCAATCCCTCTCCTTCAAGCGCGGACGCACCATGTCGCCCGAGGCGGAGATCGCCCTGGAGGACATCACCCGGCTCAGGGACGAGGTGCAGCGAGGGCGGGAGAGGCTCTTTCACGCGTCCCTGTCCGTGACCCTTCACGCGAAGGACGAGGCGTCGCTCAAGGAGATGACGCAGCGGGCGAAGGCCCACTTCGGCGCCACCCTGGGCAAGCTGGACAACCTGGCCTTCCGGCAGAGGGAAGGTCTGTTGTCCACCCTGCCCCTGGCCCTGAACGCCGTTGCCGAGTGGCGCAGCCTGGACACGTCCAGCATCGCCCGTCTCTTCCCCTTCTCGCCGCCGGACCTGGACACCCGGAGCGGAACCCTCTACGGCATCGACATGCGGGCCTGCTCCCCCGTCGTCTACGACCCCTGGGACGGAACGCACCTCAACGCCAACACGGCCGTCCTCGCACGGTCGGGAAGCGGCAAGTCATTCGCCACCAAGCTGGGAGTGCTCAGGGGATTGACGAGAGGCATCACCGCCTACGTCATCGACCCGGAGGGCGAGTACGCGGACATGGCTCGCGCAGCGGGCGGGCGAGTGCTGTCGCCGGGCGTCCCCGGCGAGGGCATGAACCCCTTCGTCATCGAGCGGGGCGACTCCGAGGAGATGCTGCAACGCATCGGCAGCCTGAGACGGCTCATCGAGGTGATGGTGGGAGAGAGTCTCGGCGCGGAGCGCAGGGCCTCCCTCGACCACGCCCTGGCGGGCTACTACTCCCAGCCCCGCGAGCGCACCGGCTTCAGAGATTTCTACAAGTATCTGCAAGAGAGCGAGGCGGGAGACCCCGCTCTCGCAAGGCTGCTCAGGCCCTTCGCCACCGGCAGCCTGAGACACCTGCTCTCCGACGAGGGCGACGACCTGCTGGGCAACGAGGCCCTCGTGACCGTCTTCGACCTTCGATTGCTGGAGCCGGAGCTGAGACCCGCCGCCGCGATGGTCTGCACCGAGACGGTGTGGGCGGCCGCCGCCCAGGACCCCAAGCCAAGGCTTCTGGTGGTGGACGAGGTGTGGAGCATCATGCAGCACCCCGAGGGCGCGGCCTTCATGGTGTCTATGGCGAAACGCGCCCGCAAGCACCGCCTGGGGTTGCAGTTCATCACCCAGGACGTGCAGGACCTCCTCTCCGAGGACACGTCGAGGACCATCACCGGACATTCGGGAAGGGCGCTCCTCCAGAACGCCGCCTTCAAGCTGCTTCTCCAGCAGGACGCGGCGGCCATCAGCACGGTGGGCGACGCCTTCGACCTGCCCGAAGACCTCCAACGCTGGCTGCTGTCCTGCCCGCGCGGTGACGGTCTCCTGCTTGCACGGGGCAACCGCTTCCCCGTGCGCATCGAGGCCACCCCGGAGGAGACGGCCGTGATCGAGTGGAGGCCGGGCCAGCACAGGTAGGACAGGCGAGAACGCTTAGAAGACCCCATAGAGAAAGGACTATCACCCATGAAACTGAACCCGAAGAAACTTCTGTTTGGAGACGACGACGAGAAGAAAGGCCCCGTCCTGCTGGCGGTGACGCCGCCCAGGACGGGAGAGCGCACCCTGCTGGGCGTGGAGAACCTTCTCCAGTCCATAGCGGTGCCGGAACCCTTCTCCCTGGAGCTTGCCGGGACCGCCGACGGCGTGACACTCATGGCCCGCTGCCTCGACGCCGCAGTGGTGCGCGGCCAGATCGCCGCCCACTACCCCCAGGCCCGCATCCAGGAGATACACCCCGGCGAGGACCCCCTGTGGCTCCGCGACGGAGAGCAGGCGTGGTCGATGACCCTGCGGGCCGACGGCCCCGAGTACGTGCCCCTGAGAGTGTTCAGGGACGACGATCTGCTCGACCCCGGCTCGGACCCCCTCATCGCCCTTCTGGGCGCTCTGACGGCCCTCCGGCCCGGTGAGAGGACCGTGGCGCGGCTGATGCTGCGCTCCCTCGGCCCCGACTGGTCGCAGCACCACATGGACAAGGCACACAAGCGTCCCGGCATGGAGCCGCGAGAGCCCGCCTACACCTACCAGACCAAGCCGTTGCAGATGGACGGCGTGACGATGGCCGTCCTCGGCATCGGGGCGCTGGCGGCCCTGAAGGGCTACCTGTGGGTGCAGGACGGGGAGATATGGAAGGCGGCGCTTCTCGGCGTCGGCACGGCCCTGGGCCTGCTCGCAGGCGGTTGGGCCTGGCACCGCTGGAAGAAGGCCCGCAAGCGGGTGGAAGACCCGCTGCTGATACGCGAGAAGGTATCCCGGATCGCCTTCGACGCCGAGCTTCAGGTCGTCGCCGTGCTGCCCGCCGACACGGGGGCGCAGAGGGCAGCCGAGCTGCTTGAGCCGGTGGCCCTCGCCTACCGCCACTTCGACAACCCCGCGGGGGCACGGTTCAAGGTGGGGAAGGTGAAGCCGGTCGTCCCCGACCCGGACATGCTGCACCCCACAGGCCCCGGCCTGTTCGGGAGGCGCAGCGTCCTGGGAGTCCGCGAGGCGGCGGCCCTGTGGCACCCGCCCGGAGCGGGAGACGAGACGCCCCTAGTGGAGCGCTCCGGCGCAAGGGGGCTGACGCCGTCGGCCAGGGGCGTCAGGGGAGGCGCGCTGGTGGGAGACACCACCGCGGGCAAGCCCATGCCCATCCGCTTCCCCGAGGACCTGCTGCGCCGCCACCACCTCTACGTGGCCCGCACCCGCATGGGCAAGTCCACGCTGATGCATCACCTCGTCGTCCACAAGATGAAGGAGAAGGCCGAGGGCAGGGACGGCGACGCCATCGTCGTCATAGACCCCCACACAGACCTGGTGGCGGGACTGTTGGAGCACGTGCCGGAGTCCCTCGTAGACCGGGTGCGGCTCATCGACCTGTCGGACCACACGAGGGCGCCGGGCATCAACCTGCTGGACACCCGCATCTTCGCCGACCGGGACCGCACCGCCGACTCGGTGGTGCGCGTCGCCAGGGGGCTGTGGGAGCAGTGGGGGCCGAGGATGCAGTCGATCCTGGAGCAGACCGTCAAGACCCTCCACGAGGCCAATGAGCACCCCACCACCGACGCCGACGAGCAGCACACCATCCTGGACGGGCTGCGGCTGCTGTCCAACGACCCGTACCGGAACGCCGTCCTCGCCAAGGTCTCCGACCCCTACCTGTTGGAGTGGTGGACCAGGGACTTCGGCAGCTGGCACCGCCAGTACCGGGCCGAGGCCCTCGCCCCCGTCCAGACCCGCCTCTCCTACTACGCGTCGTCCAAGCGGGCCAGGGCCATCCTGGGCCAGCGCCGCTCCACCATCGACCTGCGGGAGACCATTCTCGACGGCGGCGTCCTGCTGGTCTCCACGTCCCAGGGAACGGTCGGAAGGGACGTGGCCGCCCTGGTGGGCGCGTCCCTCCTCAACCTGGTCGATTCGGTCATACGGGAACAGGGAGGCACGGCCCTCCGGGAGCGGAGCGGCGCGCTGGTCGTCGTCGACGAGATGCAGTCGATGCCCGGCGTGGACTACGAGAGCATGTTGTCCGAGCTGGGCAAGTTCGGCGCTTCCTTCATCCTGGCGACCCAGAGCCTGGCGAAGCTGGACGATCTCTCCCGCACCATGCGGGACACCCTGCTCGCCAACGTGGGCTGCCTGGCCGTCTTCCAGGTTGCCGGGTCCGACGCCCGACACCTGGTGTGGGAGCTGGGCAAGGACCGGGTGACCGAGGAGGACATCGTGTCGCTGCCCGTCCACCACTGCTACGTCCGCTCCACCGTGGGCATCGAGCGGATGCCCGCCTTCTCGATGATGGTCAGAAAGCCGGAGGGGGGAGACCCGTCCGTCGCCGCCCGCATCCGCGGGGCGACCGCCGGGTACACCCTGACGGCCCGGCAGGCGGCCCACGCCGCCGCCGAGGACCTGAAGAAGGTGGAGGAGTTCCGGCAGGGCCTAGAGGAGCTGAAGAGGGGCGCAGAGCCCGCGCCGAAGAATGAGAGCCGCCCCGGCGGGAAACCGGAGCGGAGGAGTCAGCCCGGCAAGCGCCGCAGGACGAGGGAGGCCGGCGAATGAGGCCCGGCGGGTGCGAGGGAGAGCTGCTCGGCAGGCTGGCGTGGACGCCCCTGCTGGACCGGCTGGAGATGGTCTGCGTCTCCGGCTGGTCCAGGGCCGCCGTCTACGAGGCGGTCCGCAGGCTGGAGGAGGGCGGCTTCGCTGCCTCCATCCCCCACGCGGCGGAACTCACGCCCCCGACCCGGCGCTACTTCCTCACCCACGACGGCCTGCGGCGGCTGGCCGGGGACGAGAACGCCGCCCCCGTATCAAGTCCTGTCCTCGACTCCGATCGGGGAACGGGGCAGGCTGTGGACGGCCTGCTGCGCTCGCGCCCCGTCTCGGCCCAGTGGCGGCGCATCCTGATGGAGCGGCTCGACGCCCTGGCCGTCATATACCGGCTGGCGTCCAACGTCGCCAACGCCGCCGCCCGCCCCGTGCGCCTGCGGCTGTACCGGGCCGGACCCCTGGACGCCGCCGTCATGCTCCCCGGCGGGAGGACCGTCGGGATCGTCAGGCAGGGCCTGACCGCCGACCGATCGGCCTTCTCCAAGCGCCTGTGGCGGCTCGGCGAGGGGCCGCTCCCCGGCGCCGTTCTCGTCCTCGCGTCCGACGAGGTGAGGCTCAGGCACTCCCGCAGGGCGCTGGCCCGCACGTCCGCGCCCGCGATCCTCGCCCTGGAGCGCGACGCCGTGCTGGCAGGGGCCGACGACCCCGTGTGGCGTCCGACCTCCGGCAACGCCGCCCTGGACCTGCGCCGAGAGCTCGGGAGGATGCGTCCCGGAGGCGAGCTTCCGTGGGAGAAGCCCCTCTCGCGTGCGACCGTCCCCGGCGACGTCGCCCCGGACGCCGACCACGCGCTGCCCGCCATCCTCAAACCCGCCGAGAAGCGCGCCCTCGACCTGCTGGCCGACTGGCCCTGGATATTGCAGAGGGACATGGCCGGACTGATGGGCCTCTCGGAAACCCGGGCCTCCCGGCTCACGAATCCTCTGGAGGGGTTCGGCCTTGTCGCCAGACCCGTCGAGGGGACCGGACGACTCGCCCTCACCGACCGGGGGCTGGCGATGGTGGCCCGCAGGGACCGCGCCTCCGTGGGCGTGGCCCGCAAGCGTTGGAGCGTCGCGCCCATCGACCCCGAAGGCCCCTATGACTGGCGCAACGTGACGGGCGGCAGGAGCAGGCAGCTGCTCAGGAACATCGAGCACACCGCCGCCGTCCACGGCTTCATGGCCGCGCTGGCCCGCCAGTCCCAGACCCTGGGATGGGAGACGACGCAGCTCGACCCGCCCCACCGGGCCTCCCGGCGCTTCCGCCACGGCGACACCCTGCGCTCCGTCAGCCCCGACGCCTTCGGCGTCCTGCGGCGAGGCCCCGTGACATGGCCCTTCTTCCTGGAGTGGGAGCGGCGCGCCGTGCGGCCATCCACCATGTCGGAGCGCCTTGCCCCCTACCTGCGCTACTACTCGTCGCACCGGCCCACCGACGACCACGGGACGCAGCCCGCCGTCCTGGTCGCCTTCGACGACGAAATCGCCGCCACCCACTTCCTGGAAGTGGCCCGGAGGGAGACGGCGCGGACCGGCGTGACGGTCCCCCTGTGGGTCTCCCACGGAGAGGCAATCGACGCCCTGGGTCCGCTGGGACGCGCCTGGCGAACACCCGGAGACTGGGAGCCGGCCCACCTGCCCCTGGGCAGATGAACCGCGACTGAAACCGAGGGGAGCGTGAGCCTCTGAGCCGCTCCCCTCCCGATGGGAGAGAGCCATGTCTAACCATACCGACAGACCGAAAGGCCCCCGGAGGCGTCGAGGACGGACCGTCGTCCGGCTCGACTCGGCGGCCGTCTGGAGGCGGCTGGCCCTGCTCAACCGCTCCCAGAACTGGCTCGCCAGGGAGATGGGGGTCAGCCCCGGATACATCTCAAAGCTGGTCAACGAAGGGCGCGCGCCCTCGGGACGCATCCGCAGGCGGATGCTCAAGGCCCTCGGTCTGAACGAGTTTCACCAACTTTTTAGATTGGAGGTAAGAGATGAAGAACCGAAACTCTGAACCCCGTTTCGACGGGCAGACCGAACCGAGCGGCGCGCTGCCGCAGGACCTCAAGGACCGCCTCCGCCGGTTCAGGGAGACCAGCGGCCTCACCTGGAGCGCCCTGGCCCGGACCATCGACGTGGACCGCAGGCTGGTGCGCCGGTGGCGCAAGGGGGGCGTCGTGCCCCCCGGCCGGATCGGAGGTGAGTGATGTCGCTCCGCAACGCCGAAACCCGTTTCGACCGGCGCAACGACAGGAGCCGCCTCGGAGGCCGCGTGCTTCCGTACCAGAGCGGCGAGCTGCCGGAGGACTTCGCCGACCGCCTCGTCCGCCTCAAGGAGGCCAGCGGCCTCACCTGGAGCGCCTTCTCCCAGGCCGTCGGCGCCGACAGTAAGCAGGTGCGCCGGTGGCGCAAGGAGGGCGTCAAGCCCTCCGGGGGAGCCTACCACTCCCTCGTCCGCTTCGCGCGCGGCATCCACGGCGGCCTGGAGATCCTCGTGGGCGAGAGCCACCAGATGACCTTCTGGGACGAGCAGACGGAGAGCTAGAACCAACACACCGTGCCGTCGGCGTTATCCCGGTCCGTCCGCGCCGGCGGCCAATCACCAGACCAGGCGATATGGAAGACGACACGAGAAGGAAAGCACCCAAGAGGCCCGCGAGAGACGGCCCGGAGATACGGGTGGTCGGCATCGACGTCCGACCCGCGCCCGACGCCCAGGCGCGGCTCCGCCGCCTCTTCACCATCCTGGCCGAGCTGGCCGCGGACGACCCGCCTCCGCCCGGCCCGGACCCGTCGCCGCACGACGGCGGCGAGGAGGAACGCTGATGGGCTCTCCCTCCAACCCGAATAGAGAGGAGCGGCGAATCGTGAGGAAGACGGAGAAGACCGGCGCGCTGGACGCTCCGTACCGGGCCGTCTTCGGAGACGTGTCGAAGATCATCGACGCGGCCAGGGAGTCGGCCGCCCGCTCGGTGAACGCCGCCATGACCGCCGCCTACTGGCTGACCGGGCGCCGCATCGTCGAGTTCGAGCAGTCGGGAGAAGACAGGGCCGAGTACGGAGCGGCGCTCATCGAAAGGCTGGCCGAGGACCTGACCGGGCGGTTCGGACGCGGTTTCTCCCTCCAGAACATCTACAGAATGCGCCTCTTCTACCTCGCGTTCCCGCCCGACCGGATTCTCTCGACACTGTCGGGAAAATCGGCTCCACCCCATCGACGGAGGATTCTCCCGACGCCGTCGGGAGAATTCGACAGCCCATCCGTCGAAGCGGGCTTCGACGACCTTCTCACGGCCTTTCCGCTGCCCTGGTCCGCCTATGTGCGGCTCCTGTCCGTCAGGAACGAGAGCGCCCGCCACTTCTACGAGACCGAGGCGCTCCGAGGCGGATGGTCGGTCCGCCAGCTCGACCGGCAGATCGGCTCGCAATTCTACGAGCGAACCGCCCTCTCGAAGAACAGGGCCGCCATGCTGGCGGGCGGGCAGAGGAAGCGTCCGGAGGACATCGCCCTCCCCGGCGAGCAGATCAAGGACCCCTTCGTCCTGGAGTTCCTCGACCTCAAGGACGAGTACTCCGAGAGCGACCTCGAAGAGGCCCTCATCCGCCACCTGGAGACCTTCCTCATGGAGCTGGGAGACGATTTCTGCTTCATGGGCAGGCAGAGGCGGCTGCGCGTCGGCAACAGGTGGTACAGGATGGACCTGCTGTTCTACCACCGGAGCCTCAGATGCCTCGTGGTCATCGACCTGAAGGTCGGCGGCTTCACCCACGCCGACGCCGGGCAGATGCACTTCTACCTGAACTATGCGCGGGAACACTGGATGCGCGAGGGCGAGAACCCGCCCGTCGGCCTGATCCTCTGTTCGGAGAAGGACGAGGCGCTGGCGCAGTATGCCCTTGAGGGGCTGTCGAACAACGTGCTGGCCGCGGAGTATCGGATCGCCCTGCCCGACGAGACGGTCCTGGCGGCGGAGCTCGACCGGACGAGGCAGGCGATGGAGCAGCGGGCAGACGCGCTTTGACGGCCTCCCGTTCAACGCGGTAAAATAGCGGGTAGAAGTTGGCCCGGCGATGCGTGAACATCCCGGGCCGTGGCGCCACCTGGTTGGACAGGTGATGCGAAGTAATTGTACTACTCGCAGACCCGCTCCGACAGGAGGCGGGTCTTTTTTTGTTTCAGGAGATTCGAGAGGAGGAAATCATGGCGAGAACGACCGATAGGAAGAATGGAACGAAACGGGCGGCCATCTACGCCCGCGTCTCGGACAAGAGCCAGGACACGGAGGAGAAGACCTCCATATCGGAGCAGATCAGCGACATGGAGGCCCACTGCGAACGCCGGGGGCTGACCATCACCGCACGCTACCAGGAGGTGGGACGGGGTTGGTCGAAGAACCGCCCCGAGTTCCAGCGGATGCTGGCCGACGCCAGGAAGGGACGATTCGACACCATCGTCTGCTGGAAGTCCGACCGCCTCAGCCGGGGCATGTACCCCGCAGCCGTCCTCATGGAGGTCATCGAGGCGTACCAGATAGATCTGGAGGCCGTCTTGGACTCCATAGACATGAAGACCTTCGGCCTCATGGCGGCCATCGGAAAGATTGAGCTGGACAACTTCAGGGAGAGGGCCTCGATGGGCAAGCGCGGCTCGGCCAAGCAGGGACGCATCCCCGTCAACAACGTCCCCTACGGCTACAGACTCGGAGAGGGCCGCAGGCCGGTGGTGGAAGAGTCCGAGGCCGAGGTCGTCCGCCGCGTCTTCCACATGTGCGTCCGCGAAGACATGGGAGCTCCCGCCATTGCCAAGCAGTTGACCGCCGAGGGCGTCCCCACCCCGAGGGCCGTCGGAAAGTGGTTGGACGGCACCGTCACCCGCATTCTGAGGCACGAGGCATACCGCGGCACCTGGTGGTTCGGCAAGCGCCGCCACGTCGCCACCGAGCACGGGATGAAGAGATACCACCGGCCGGAGGACGAGTGGGTCGGGGTTCCCTTCCCGCCGATCGTGGACGATGAGATATGGGAGCAGGCGCAGGAGGCCAAGAAGCGCCGGCTGACCCGGTCGGGCCGCAACACCAAGATCTTCTACCTCTTGCAGCACCTGGTCAGGTGTGCCGAGTGCGGTCTCCTCATGGGCTGCCGGGCCAACAGACGCCAGACCACCACGCGCGGCGGCAAGGTCTACAGGATTGCGCTGGACCCTCCACGCCGCTACTACATGTGCTACGGAATGATGACCCAGGGCCAGAAATGCCGGGAGCACTCCCATATCAGGGCGGAGCGGCTTGAGGCGGTGATCTGGAGCGATGTCAAGAAGGTGCTGGAGAACCCGGACCTGATCGTCGCCAGCATCGAGGCCCTGGATGCCGAGGCGGAGGACGGAGGCTTGGCCGACGAGATAGCCAAAGCAGAGCGAGACCTGCAGAAGGTACAGATGGAGGAGGACCGGGCCATCAGGATATTCGTGTCGGGGAAGATCACCGAGAAGCAGTTGGACCACCAGCGCAGGTTCATCACCGAGCGGCTTGAGACGCTCAGGGCCAACCTGGGCGGCCATCGCGCCAGGGAAATGGAGCACGCGGACAAGCGGGTGCTGGCGGAGCGCATCTTTGAGTGGGCGCGCCGGGCAGGGGACAAGCTGGACAGCCTGTCGGACAAGGGACGCAGGGAGGTGCTTGAGCTGCTTCTGGACGGGGCGACCATAGACCGGCACAACAAGGTCAACCTGACCCTGGCCATCCCGACTGAGGATGTCATGTCGATTGCAGAACGGAGTGCGATTACAGCGTCTACGTCGTCCGGCAGGCGTCGCGGCGGTCGTGGCGCATCGGCTCGACCTGGGCGATGCCCCGGGGCGGGCGAACACGAGCGACAAGATGATGACGCTGGGGGCGACTGCATTGACGACGCCGATGTGTTGCGCACCGGGGGGACGGCCTGCACCCTGGGCGGCACTCTCAAGGCGCCATCCACCCTGGGCACCTTCCTGCGCAGCTTCCGGTGGGGCCACGTCCGTCAACTCGACCGGGTGAGCCGCGAGTTGCTGGCCCGGGCTTGGCAGGCCGGGGCGGGACCCGGCGACGGGCCCCTGACCATTGACCTGGACTCCACCATCTGCGAGACCTACGGACTGGCCAAGGAGGGCGCCCGCCACCACGGCTATACCGGCAAGCGGGGCTACCACCCGCTGCTGGCCATCGCCGCCGGCACCGGAGACGTGCTGATGTCCCGGCTGCGCGAGGGCCGGGCCAACACCGCCCGCGGCGCCGCCCACTTCCTGCGGGAGACGGTGGGACGGGTGCGCTACGCCGGGGCCAACGGACGACTCACCATGCGTGCCGACAGCGGCTTCTACACTCATGGCGTGGTATCCGTCTGCCGCAAGATGGATGTCCGCTTCTCCATCACCATCCGCCAGCACAAAAGCCTGCACAATCTCATCGAGGCGATACCCGAAGATGCCTGGACGCCGATTCCTTACTGGATGGACGGTGCCGCCGATGTGGCCGAGACCACCTGCACCCCCTTCCAGGCCGAGGCGGACGCCGCGCCGGTACGGCTCATCGTCCGGCGGGTGAAGCCGACGCCCGGTTCCCAACTGGCCCTCTTCGCCAAATACAGCTATCATGGCTTCATCACCGACCGGGACGGGGAGTTGCTCGAACTGGAGGCTGACCATCGCCGCCACGCCGAGATCGAGAATGCCATACGCGACCTCAAGTACGGCGTCGGGCTGAACCATCTCCCCTCGGGCCGCTTCGCCGCCAACGGCGCCTGGCTGGCCGTCCAGACGATGGCCCACAACCTGGCCCGCTGGACGGCGCGTATCGGTCTGGGAGAGCGGATAGCCACCACCAAGACCCTCCGGCGGCGGTTCTTCTCCCTGGCCGGACGGCTCACCCGCTCGGCACGCCGGTTGACCCTGCATCTTCCGGATCGCTGGCCTTGGGCTGAGAAGTTCAGCCGCGCCTTGGCCCGGCTGCGAGCCATTCCACTCCCGGCCTGACGGCACCGTCGGCGACCGACCCACCCACCGGACAACCGAAGATCCCCGCAGACTCGTGCCAGCCCGGTCCGAGAGAGTTCCCTGCTGCGTATTCTCTCGCCATCCCGCGCATCGCAGCTCCCGCAGACGGCCATAGGGGCCCCTGTGCGGCGATGAAGACCGTCCGCCGACCTCCCTACCCCAAATGGAACCCAGGCTATTTCCCCTGTAGCTCCCTCACCCCCCTTCCGCTTTCCTCACGCCGTCCATCGGTGTCCTTCGGTGGATTCGGGCTAAGGGATAAGGCACACCTTTCACGGCTTGCAATACTTACAACCTTTGGAGTCTTCCCAACCTTTAGCTTGTGCCCGTTGAAAGGCTTCCTCTCTCGTTGCGAATGGTCTACCTGGGCCTGGCAGCCAGCGACCATTGCGACCGCCATCCTGCGGCTGGGTACCGCGGCCGTGTTTGCAATATGGACATGAGTCTATGTGGACTTTTGCCCGCTCGTGGGTCCAATTCTCGTAGACGTAATAGCCCATGATGCCACCTTCTACAGTAATCCTGCCCCACTTTTGACTCGAGGCGGCACTTTTGGTGCAAAGCCTCTTGGAGCAGAACTTCTGCGCCCTTTCCTACCAGACGGTCTCTATCTGCACAGAAGCTGCAAGGGTCTCGTCCCGCGTCACCACCGGCGCGTCAAGGGCCGCTGCCTCGGCGGCGATGAGCCGGTCGTGCATCTCCGGTATCTCCGGGAAGCTGTCCAGCCTCTCAAGCTGCGCCCTGCCCAGGTCGGACAGCTCTATCCCGCCCACTGCGTCCAACGCCGCCAGCAGATCGGAGGGAGGGATGGGCTGGCCCAGCTTGGCCGATAGGAAGTAGAACTCGGCCACCGCTATGGCGGGGACGATGATGGTCGCGTTGCCCGTCTCGGCAAGACGGAAGACGGCGGAGGCGGCGATGGTGAGGCGCTCGGGCGAGCGGAGATACCACCACAGGGCGTGGGTGTCCACCACGAACCGGGCCGGACTATCCAGCATGGCTGCGCTCCGGCTCTCCAGATGCCGGGGACCTGGGCTCCCAGAGCGTCTTGACATTCAGGAAATCCTCATAGGTCGCATCGGGCAGGTGGGACAGGGAGCCCTTCAACGTGCCGAGGGAAGGTTTTCCCTCGGTGGGTCCCTCTACAGGAGTGAGCCTGCCGCAAGGCTTTCCACGGCGGGTGATGATTACCTCCGCGCCGTCGTCCAGGTCTCTGAGTATCTCGCTGACCCTGGCTTTGAACTCTCTTATGCTGTACGTGGTCATGTGATTCCTCCTGTAGTGGTTATAGAGATAGGCTGTTGTGACTACATAGTACCGCCTCCTGGCGGGAGGGGCAACATGTCCGAGGGGCCACGGGGTTTGATCGCTTATCCATACGGGAGGCCATACCAGACGTACTACGGGGGAGGCGGGAGGAGACATCCCCTGCCAGTGGGTGTGGCCCCGCTCTCTGTCATCTGTCCGTCCCGAAGCGAGGTTACGTCAATAGGTGTGTAAACGACATCAGGCGGCGACCTTCTCAGCCGTTGATTCAATGGCGATTCCATCCGCATACTGCGCACCGAGATAGACGTCTTCGATCAACTCAGGGGCCTTCAGACGCCTGAAGCGCTGTTCGGCGACCATCAACATTTTCCAGATCACCGCTATCGCCCGATCGACCCTCTTGTAGCGCTTGGCGGCATCGGTCCGAAGCCTGAGGGCCGCGAAGGGTGATTCTACCGGGTTCGTCGTGCGAAGGTGCCCCCAGTGCTCCTTTGGGAAGTCATAGAAGGTGATCATGCGGTCCCAGTCCCGCTCCAAGGCCTCTGAGGCCGCCTCGTAGGAATGGTCGCCGCACCACCTGGTGAACACCGTCCTGAGCCGCTCAGCCTCTGTCCGAGTCGGCGCGTAGGGGATAGTACGCAGCATGAGCTTGGCCTGGTCCTGTTGTCGCTTTGGAAGCTTGGCGAGCACGTTTACGATCTTGTGGTTCCAGCAGCGTTGCTCTGCCGCCTGCGGATAGACGTTGCGCAGAGCTCCCCAGATGCCCAGGTGTCCGTCTCCAACCACCAGCCTCGGGCAGCTCAAGCCCCGGCGCTTGATGTCCCTGAGCACCTCGGACCAGTTCTCTGTGGACTCCCTGTATCCGGGAACAGCGCTCACCACCACCTTGCTCCCGTCGCTCAGGGCCGCCATCACCACCAGTACCGCCGCCTTCTCCTTCTCAAGACCAGCCTTGACGTAGACTCCATCCACCCACATGTAGACCACTTCCAGGTCATCGAGGGGCCGGCTGCGCCATTGGGCAAGCTCATCGTTCCACTTATCCTTCAACCGGGCCACCGTGCTCGCCGATACCGGTGCGTCCTCTCCCAGCAGCCCCCGCAAAGCCAGATCGAAGTCGCCTTCGGATAGACCGTGCAGGTACAGCTCGGGGATCAACTCAGCAACCTTCCTGGTCCTGTTGACGAACAGCGGCAGCAGCCGGCTCTCGAACTGCTCCTCGGTATCGCGGACTCGCGGCCGCCTCAGCTGTATCGTTCCCGAACTCAGCGTAAGCCTCCGGGCTCTGCCGTATCCGTTCCGATAGCCGGTATCGTTGTCCGAGTCGGATCTGAGCGCCGACTTCGCCCTTCCCAGAAACGCCGTCACCTCCTCCTCCAGCAACTCCTGGATCAGCCTCTGGACCTGGCTTCGCACCCAATCCTCCAACTGCTCCCACTCCGGCCTTGACTCCGACCTACTCTCAGTGCTTTCCTTCCTCATGGACGGTCTATCTCCTCTCTTGGGCCTTGAGCCCATGTTGTTCAGAGAGAGGGTACACCGCCTGACTGTTTACACACTTTTTGAAGATACCTCCCCGAAGCCTTCAGACGCCACAGTGCCCCTCGCACTCGTTGCCGAACCCGTCCGATTGCCCGTCCGTTCCCAACTCCGTCTCGTCGAGCATGACCGCCTGGGCGAGAGGCATCCGCAGGGAGTGCAAATAGGGCTCTTTGGCGAAGGCCAGCCTGCCCCGCATGTTGGCGTCTATCTCCACCGCCTCGGCGAACAGCTCCGGCCACCGGCGCTTCGTCTCGACCCACCTTGAGCGGGACTGGAAGGGACAGGCGACGCAGGCCGAGCGTTCCAGGGGCCTGTCGTATCGCTCCTTCCACCAGTCCATGCAGTCCCTGCAGGACATGCCCGCCTCGATGAGAGGATAGCGGTTGGTTATCCACCTGTCGCGGGACGGCTTCATGCGTATCGCCTCGTCGGTGGAGATGCCCAGCCACAGCTCGACGCTGACGCCTGACGGGACCCGCTGTCCCCTCCTGAGTCCCAGGAGTTCACGTATCCTTCGGCGGATGGGCCTTATCTTGTAGCTGTCGGTGCACTGACGCCTGCCGATGCCGTCGCCCTCTCCGTCGCTGCCCTTGAGGTATACGGGGATATCGACGTACCTGTGAGAGCCCGAGTGGTTGGTGAGGGCCTTCACGTCCTCCCGGAGACTGCGTCCGTTGTCCACGACGTACAGGGGGAAGTGTAGCTGGCCTTCGAGCCAGTCCAGGTGGGCGTAGATGCTCGGCGGTTCCCAATGGGTATCGGCGAAGATGGCGCAGTCCGGGGTGCGGTCGAACGCGCCCTCTCCGGCCATGAGCGCCATGACGGAGGACTGGACGCCTCCGCCCAGGCTGATGACGGTCAGAGAGTGTGTGGAACGCATCAGCCCTCCTCGCCGCCGCCGTCCGGAGATGAGTCCGCACGAGGCGGGAACTGCCTGTCCCTCACGGCGTATTTGGCAAGCAGGGCAACAAGGCGTCGCAGCCTGTCCCGGGCGTCGGGGCCGGGGCTGTAGTTGACCTCCACCACCCTCAGCTCAGGGGTTGTCCTGCCGGAGCTCTTCGGTTTTTTCCCGCCGTTCGTATCTTTCATATCGCTTCGCTCTGTTCCATCGGCCCCGTCACAGGGCGCAAGGAGTCCCCGCGCTCACCCTATCGGCGTTTTCGGAAGCCGCCGGGCCTTTCTTTCGTTTCTTCCTGTTCCGGTCTCCGGTCGGACCCCCGTTTCACCTTTCAGCGCGAGCGTTCATAAATCCGGGAGCAGTCCCTACGGGGAGTCGCCGGTGACTCCCTCCCTCATCAGTCCGGAAAGGGTCCTCCGGTTCGGACGGGCACGCGCCGGACTCTGACCTTCGGCAGCATGTGGCCGAGGCCCATGCCGTCGGCCAGGTCCTGGAGGGCCAGGAGGTAGTGGGAGCTGGGGCGGACCCCGCGCTTCCACCACCGCCTGACGGTGAGGGGTGTCGTTCCGAGGCGCCGGGCGATCTCAGCCCAGGACAGGCCGGATTCCTTCTTGAACCGCACCAGGCAGTCGCCGAAGTCGTCGGGGAAGACGTAGTAGCTTCCGCTCCTGTGGTGCGTGCGCTGGCGGGGCATGGAGTCAGTTCCGCCAGAGAGACATCCGGTAGCCGTCTCCCATGAGGATGTCCACGCCTCCCGGAATCATGGGCGCGAGGCTCACGAGGGAGTGGTAGGCCCCGCCGCAGGGCTCGGTCCCCTGCCGCCACCTGCGCATCTGCTTCTTGTCCACCCCCAGAGCCCGTGCGAAGCCGTTCCAGGTGAGGCCGCTGGCCTTCTTCAGCCGGTTGAGGCGCTGAACGAAGTCCTTGGGCAGCACGCCGGTCTGGTATGGCACGGGGCGGCCGTGAATGACGAGGTCCCCAGGGGAACGCTTGGGCGCGTTATGGGTTTTCATCTCTGTCCTCCAATCTGGATATCTGGTGCAAGTCCTCCATGCCGAGGGCCTCCGAATCCTTCGTCCGCTACGCCACCTGGGCATCTGCTGCTTGTCCACCCGCAGAGCCCGCGCGAAGCCGTTCCAGGTGAGGCCGCTGGCCTTCTTCAGCCGGTTGAGGCGCTGAACGAAGTCCTTGGGCAGCACGCCGGTCTGGTATGGTGCGGGGCGGCCGTGGATGCCGAGGTCCCCGGGCTCGCCGGGGGAACGCTTGGGCGCGTCATGGGTTTTCATCTCTGTCCTCCAATCTGAATAGCTGGTGGAAGTCCTCTATGCCGAGGGCCTCCTGAATTCTTCGGCGGATGCGTCCCGAAGGCGCTCGTCCTTCGTTGACCAGCATGGAGAGGTAGCCGGGGCTGATCCCGGCCTTCCCGGCCAGCCAGTTCTGGGACCGGCCCAGCAGCGCCAGCCGATTCCAGAGCGCCTCTCGGTTGAGCCGGACGACGGCGCGTCCTCGACGCCTTCGGGGGCCTGCCGACTCGTCGTTGCGGTCCAAACCCATAGCTTTATAGAACCTCCTTTCAGGGCGGGGCGAGAGCCGCCGCTCCACTCCCGTCCCGCGCCGGATATTCAGCGCACCGGGAGGACGTGGGCGGGCTCCCAGTCGCCGGGAGTGCGCCAGGCCCGTCCCAGAGGCCCCAGGGCGTCGAGAGCGCCCCTGTGGGAGACCCACAGGGGGACCCGGACCCGGGTCCTGTCCATCTCCTCCATTGCCACCCGCAGGAAGTGGGTCGCCGCCAGGTCGTCGTCGAAGACGACGAGGACGGCGGGCTGTGCGCCGTGGTCGTCGAGGGGGCGGCGGGAGGAGTAGTAGCGCAGGTATGGGGCGAGCCGTTCCGCCATCGTCGCGGGCCGCACGGCGCGGCGCTCCCACTCCAGGAAGAAGGGCCACGTGGTCCGGCCCCTGCGCAGGATACCGAAGGCGTCGGGGTGGACGGAGCGCAGCCCGCCCGCCCGCGCGGGCAGGCCGCCGTGCCTGAAGTACCTCGACGCCCTTCGCGGCGGGTCGATCTGGACCAGCTTCCAGCCCAGGGAGCGGGACTGCCGGGCCAGGGCCGCGATGAAGCCATGCACTGCCGTGGTGTGCTCCACGTTCCTGAGAAGCTGCCTGCTTCCCGCGCCCGACACGTTGCGCCAGGAGAGGGGGGCTTCCGGGTCTTCGGGGGTGACGCTCCAGCGCCTCCTCGCCACGCCCACGGAGGCGCGGTCCCTGCGGGCCAGCACCGCCAGCCCCCCGTCGGTGAGGGCCAGGAGTCGGCCTGCGGCGGACAGGCGGGCCGCGAGGCCGAAGCCTTCGAGGGGAGTCACCAGCTGGGATACCCGTGGCTCCGAGACGTCCATCAGGCCCGCCAGGTCCTTCCGCGATATCCAGGGCCAGTCGGAGAGCAGGTCGAGGGCGCGCTTCTCGGCTGGCTTGAGAAGGGCGGGCAGCATGTGGTCGGGAAGGTCCCGCCCCGGACGGACGGCGGGAATGTCCCAGGGGAGGGACGCTTCCGAGAGCTGCGGTTCCACAGGAAGAGCGCCGCCCGGCTGTATCCGGTCCAACGCCGACCCCAGGTCGATGGCCGCGGCGATGGACGGCAGATGCCAGACGCGCTCGCCGCCTGCGGCCAGGACCGCGTCGCGCTCCAGCGCCAACATAGCGGGCGCGGGAGCGCCCGTGAGCAGCCTGCGGGCGTGGCGCAGCCGCGCCTCGTCGGGCACGAGCACGAGGACTGCGCCGGGGATCGTCCCTTCCCACAGCCTCCATACGCGCTTGGCGAAGCCCGTCCTGTCGGCGGCGAGTCCCTGCCTGATCCGATGAGACCTCGTCCTCCTTGAGAGCGGCGATGCCCTTCCGGAACCTGTCCATCCGCTTCTGCGACTCGGGGTCGCCGTCCGAGATGTCCCGGGGCGACAGGGTGTAGCCTTTGGTCGCCTTGCGGATGCGGGCTGCCGTCTCCGGGTCTCCCTGCTCCGGCTTCCTGACGGCCATCGAGAAGGCGGGCATCCGCTCCTTGCCCACGGTGGCCCTCACGTAGCAGTGATGCACCGGAAGCGACGTGATGTCCTCCTCGGACACCCGGTCCTTGCCCAGCTCCCACACCAGCGTTCTGGCGTCGGACCCGGCCACCTGGAAGACGGCGAGACAGCCGATGTTGGCGAGCAGGGTGTCCTGCATGGTGGGGGAGAGGTCGCCGAGCTTTGCCAGGCTCTGGGTGGCCAGGACGAAGCTGGCCCCGAACTTGCCCAGCTCGGACAGCATGCTCTCGTAGTCCAGGCCGGGCATGGACTGCATCTCGTCCACCACCACCAGCGCCCCCCTGCGCTTCTCAAGGGGCATGCTCCCCTGCTCCCGTATCACGGCGTCCACCAGGTTGAGCAGCGACGCGCCCACCAGGGCGGCCACGTCCCGGCCGGCCGTCCCCTGGGACGTGGAGACCAGCAGCACTCCGCCGTCCCGGATGGTGCTGCGCAGGTCGATGGTGGAGCGGCGCTGTCCCAGGATGGCCCTCGCCCGCTTGGAGGATGCGTAGTAGGAGAGCCGGGTCTGGACGGGGGCCAGCGCCTCGGCCTTGTACTGGCTGTGCCATTTCCCGAAGTCCCTGGCCCACCACTCCAGCAGGTAGGGGTCCGAGACCTTCTTCAGCACGTCGTCGCGGAACTTCTTGTCGGAGAGCAGCTTGAGCCCGTCCAGGATGGTGTGCTGCTCCTCGGCGTCCACCTGCTCGTTGGCTTCGTGGAAGGTCTTGACGGTCTGCTCCAGGATGGACTGCATCCTGGGACCCCACTGCTCCCACAGGCCCCGCGCCACGCGCACCACCGAGTCTGCGGTGCGGTCGCGGTCGGCGAACACCCTCGTGTCGAGGAGGTTGATGCCGGGAGCTCCCCGCTCGTCGGCCAGGTCTATGAGCCGCACCCGGTCGGCGAGGGACTCGGGGACGTGCTCAAGCAGGCCGTTCACCAGGTCGGCGTGGGGGTCCACCACCACGATGGCGTCTCCGTCCCTGCCCTCGGCCTTCTCCCTCATCTTGTGGACGACTATGTGGTGCATGAGGGTGGACTTGCCCATGCGGGTGCGGGCCACGTAGAGGTGGTGACGCCTGAGCAGGTCGTCTGGGAAGTGGATGTCCCGGCGTTTCCCGGCGGTGGCCTCCCCCACGTGCGCTCCGCTCCTGACTCCCCGCGCCGAGGGGAGCAGCACCCTGGCCCCCGACCGCTCCACCAGGGGCGTCTCGTCCCCGGCCCCGGGCGGGTGCCACAGGGCGGCGACCTCGCGCACCCCCAGGACGCTGCGCTTGCCGAAGAGTCCCGGACCTGCGGGGTGCAGGTTGTCCGTGGGCAAGGCGGGCTCCGGCGGGGTTGTCGTAGTGGCGGTAGGCCACAGCCACCGGGTCCAGCAGCTCCTTCGCGCGTTTAGGCCCCGCTTCAGGGGGCAGGACGGCGGTGACCTGTAGCTCGGCGTCGAAGGCGATGCGGGAGACCTTCTCCTTTATCACGATTGGGTCGTAGACGCGGGAGCGGGCCTTCTTCCAGCGGTGCCAGGCGAAGCCGCCGACGGCCAGCCCCAGGGCTATGCCGGTCCCCAGGAGCGCCGCCTTCCACGTCTCGCCCGCCTGCACCCACAGGTAGCCCTTGAGCGCGGCCAGCGCCGCCACTCCCAGGACGGCCATCGTGATGCCGTCGGTCTGTAGCGGCTTGGTCTGGTAGGTGTAGGCGGGTTCCATCGGCTCCATGCCCGGACGCTTGTGGGCCTCGGACCAGTCGGGACCCAGGGAGCGCAGCAGCAGCCGCGCCACGACCCGCTCACCCTCCTTCAGGGCTGACAGAGCGCCCAGCAGGGCGATGAGGGGGTCCGAGCCGGGGTCCAGCAGGTCGTCGTCCCGGAAGGTGCGCAGGGGCGCGTACTCGGGGCCGTCGGCCCGCAGCGTCATGCTCCACGCCCGCTCCCCCTCTTCGAGCCGCAGGGGGTCCTCCTCTTGGGGGACCTCTCGGATGAGGGCCTGGGGATAGTGGGCGGAGATCTGGCCCCGGACCGCCTCCTTGTCGAGACAGCGGGCCAGGAGAGTCACGCCGTCCATGTCTCCCGCCAGCTCCAGGGAGAAGGGCTCGGGCACCGCGATGGAGCCGAGCAGGTTCTCCACTCCCAGCAGGGTGCGCTCCCCGGTCCTCGGCGGCGTCACCGCCAGCAGCACGGGGAGATTCTTGTTCCGGTCGTCGTCCAGCAGCCAGTTGATGGGGTTCAGCTTCATGGCGCGTTTCCTTCCTCTATTGGGCGTTCCTTGCGTGTTTGACGTTCTACCCGTGCGAGCCCGGCCTCCACTCGATGACCTCGGTTTCCTCGGGGGTGGCCTCGATGCGGACGGGGAAGCGGTGTCCCTTCGTCAGCAGCAGGCCGTCTCCCCTGGGGCAGGACAGCAGCCAGCGTTGGAGGTCCTGGGGAAGGTCGAAGGCGTCGCCCACCGTGCTGATGGCGGCGGCGTCCTGCTGAAGCAGGAGCTTGAAGGCGGCGTTCTGCAATAGGGCTCTCCCGGAGTGGCCGGTGATGGCGCGGGAGGTGTCCTCGGACAGAAGGTCCTGGACGTCCTGGGTGATGAACTGCAACCCAAGTCGATGCTTCCGCGCCCGCTTTGCCATAGACACCATGAAGGCCGCGCCCTCGGGGTGCTGCATGATGCTCCACACCTGTGAATGGCGGAGAGATAATGTACCGGCAGGGCGGCTCAAGAGCTGAGATGTGGCGCTTGAAAAGCGTACCGCCTGTCGCCTTCAATCAGGAACGACCGAACCTGACTGAAGGTGGATTGGATGTACAAGGTGGGTATTTACCTCCGTGTTCGCAAGGCTTGTTTCGTCGAAGGGATGAGCGTCCGAGAGGCGGCCCGAGTGTTCGGGCTACACCGGGACACGGTGCGCAAGATGCTCGAGTACTCCGTGCCCCCAGGGTATCGACGGCAACGACCGGCTCGCAGACCGAAGCTCGATCCATATAAGGGTGTGATGGACCAGATCCTGGAGCAGGATCTGAGCTCACCGAAGAAGCAGCGTCACACCGCCAAGCGTATCTACGAACGGCTCAGAGACGAACACGGCTTCCCCGGCAAGTACACGATAGTCAAAGACTACGTTCGAGAACGCCGTCGTCATACCCGCGAGATGTTCTTACCTCTGTCCCACCCTCCGGGACATGCCCAGTGCGACTACGGCGAAGCTCGAGTGATCATCGGCGGAGTGGAACGCAAAGCCCACTACTTCGCCCTGGACCTCCCTCACAGCGACGGGTGCTATGTGAAGGCGTATCCCGCCGAGACGACGGAGTCATTCTGCGACGGACACGTCTCCGCCTTCGCGTTCCTGGGCGGAGTGCCTCAGAGCATCCTCTACGACAACACCACGCTCGCGGTAGCCAGAATCCTGGGAGATGGTCGCCGGCAGCGGACCAGGGTGTTCTCCGAGCTTCAGTCCCACTACCTGTTCGAGGACCGGTTCGGCCGTCCAGGCAAAGGGAACGATAAGGGCAAAGTAGAAGGTCTGGTCGGCTATGTCCGCCGGAACTTCCTGGTGCCCATTCCATCGTTCGAGAGCTTCGATGCCCTCAATGCTCATCTGGAGCAACACTGCCTCAGACGGTTCGAAGATCGACTCCGTCGTCTCGGCCACAACGAGACGATAGGAGAACGGCTGGAGCGGGACCTGGAGAAGCTGCTGCCTCTGCCGGCCGTACCGTACGACGCCAGCGACAAGCACGCGACGAGGGTCAGTTCTCTGTCCCTGGTCAGATACCGGACCAATGACTATTCGGTCCCGGTGGCCTACGGTCATCGGGACGTTCTGGTCCGCGGATATGTACACGAGGTTGTGATCAGCTGTGGCGCTGAAGTCATCGCCCGCCATCGGCGGTCCTACGATCGAGACGACTTCGTCTTCGACCCTCTCCATTACCTGCCGCTCCTTGAGAAGAAGACGAGGGCATTGGATCAGGCGGCGCCGCTGGTTGGATGGGAGTTGCCCGAGGAGTTCGGAGTGTTGCGGCGGTTGCTGGAGTCTCGGATGGGCAAGCGAGGAAAGAGGGAGTTCGTGCAGGTGCTCAGACTGATGGAGACCTTCCAGCCGGAAGAAGTCCACGACGCCGTACGAGACGCCATTCGACTCGGGGCTGTGAGCTTCGATGCTGTCAAGCACCTGGTGCTGTGCAGGATCGAGGGTCGACCGCCTAGACTCGACATGGAGTTGTACCCGTATCTGCCCAGGACCAACGTTGCAACAACCTCGACCAGGGACTACATGGCTCTCCTGGCGGGGAGCCGGTCATGACCAACAAGTCCACGATGTTGCTCGAACACAACCTCAAGCAACTCAAGCTCCCCACGTTCCTGAGGGAGTACGACAAGCTGGCATCCCAGTGTGCCAGTGAGGGAGCCGACCATCCGGACTACCTGCTGCGACTATCGGAGTTGGAGCTGATCGACCGTCACCATCGCATGGTGGAACGTCGGATCAAAGCAGCCCGCTTCCCGACGACCAAGAGTCTCGACACCTTCGACTTCCTGTCTATGCCGTCCCTGAACAAGGCTCTGGTTCTGGAGCTGGCACGATGCGAGTACATCGAGCGCCCCCACAACGTCATCGCTCTCGGCAACAGTGGCACCGGCAAGACCCATATCGCCCTCGGTCTCGGTCTGGCTGCGTGTCAGAGGGGACTGTCCGTGGGCTTCACCACCGCCGCTGCTCTGGTTCACGAGCTGATCGAGGCCAGGGACGAACGGCGTCTGCTCAACCTGCAGAGAAGGCTCGCACGACTCAAGCTTCTGATCATCGACGACCTGGGCTTCGTGCCCTTGTCCAAGACTGGCGCCGAGCTGCTCTTCGAGGTGTTCAGCCAGCGTTACGAGCGTGGATCGGTCCTGGTGACCTCCAAGTGAGCCCTTCGTCGAGTGGACCGAGGTGTTCGGCTCTGAACGGCTGACCGGAGCTCTCCTCGACCGCCTCACCCACCATGTCGACATCCTGGAGATGAACGGGGACAGCTACCGACTCAAGCACAGCAAGAAGACTTCTGGCCGCCAGCTATCTGACTGACCCTGATCTCCAACGCCCCACGAACCTTGATGCCCATTCTACGGCGTTCAGTGGTACAGTTTTGCTCCGCCCCGCTGGTACGTTTTCACACCGCCCTTGACACTAGGTCCCTTCGCACGCCAGGGTTCATCTCAAACAGGCCTTGTTGCGAGGGAATCAAACAACATCAACAGGATGACGCACTCTTACACCACTTGACGGGACGTGACCATGGCCAAGCTCCTATCAGGTCACTGCTCATCCGATCGGTGGGCTTAGTGGGCCGCCTCGAGAACAAGTCGACAGATCACAAGGAAGGCATTGCGCCGGTCCCATTATGGGTCAGGCCCGAGCTGAGGAGGCCCGGGTGGGATTATCGCAGTCCCATTTTCGCTGACGGTCGGCGCACTGCTCTGCCAATACACATGGCCGCAGCCTAGATGTCTGAATGCTGACCAGCCTCACTTGACGGCACGAAGGAGATACTCCCTGAGCTCTCGCTCGTAGCGTCTGGATTCGACGTTCCATGCGTCGACATGGGTGGTATCCGGGTAGACGCTGTACGTGACCAGGTCAGGACGCAGTTCGGCCAGCTTGTCGCTCGTCTCTATGGGTACGCGCGTGTCGTCCTCTCCGTGAATGAGTAGGATGGGTACGTCGAGCCGGTCCGCATCCTTCAGGTAGTCCATGGCGTCCCAGTCCACGCCGAACCGGAGCGTGGCGATCCACTTCACCGTAGCGGTCACGAAACCGGGCAGATTGCGTTCACGCGCTCCCATGTCCACAGGCGCTTTGAAGTCCATCACAGGTGAGTCCAGAACCGCGCCGGTCACTGAGCTAGACAACGGCGACTCGTAGAGGAACTTCACCACTATGCCGCCTCCCATGCTGTGGCCAATCAGCACGACGTCCCTGGCGCCCGGCTGGGATAGGGCGTACTCCACCGCGGCGTGGAGGTCTTGCCACTCGGTGAGGCCGTACTGGTAGATGCCGCTTGAGTCCTGGGGCTGTCCTTTGTCGTTACGGTAGGTGATGAAAAGCGCCGGGACGCCAAGGTCATGTAGGACAGGTAATGAGGGCAGGCCGTCTCCGGGAGTGCCGCGACGGCCATGTACGAAAATCGCCCATGTGTCGTCATCTCCTTCAAACCGCCACGCGTCCTGTCTTCCCAGGGGTGTTTCGTATTCGACCTCCTCGTACTTGATGCCAAAGGCCAGGAAGGGGTCGTTCGGGTAGATGTCGCCCGACACGAAGGCCGGGGCGGAGCGCGGCAGGTCTCCATCTGCCATTGTGAACCGTCGGACCAAGAAGTCGCCTCGGTCCTCCACGATGTCCCCGATCATTCCACTGCCGCCATCCCAGCTAAGTCCCCACTTGCCGTCCAACCTCCACTCTCCGTCGTCAGGACCTTTCTCCAGCCTGATCAGACCCCTATCAACGGCAGAGGCTATGATGTCGTACTCGATTTTGTCCTCTCCCACCGCCAACGCGAGGTCGTTCAGAACACCGGAGTAGTACCAGGCCACGCCGAAGTTGAGGACTATCAGGAGGAAAAAGACGGACATGAGAAATACGAACAACCTTTTGCGGCCAACTCGCCGAGGCACCGGGAAGTGGCTCCCGAGACGTACAAGCCATTCCGGCCTGCCTCTCGAAATCCGCCTGGCCGGGGCCTCTTTCACATCTTCACTCATGCTCCTGCCTTGATAATTTAGTGTGCAGTCATAGCGATGGACGGCGGGTGTTTTGCTACAGTCGGAGAATCCCCTTCCCGATCTGCCCCATCGTGCTCCGCGCTCCCATCGCTAGTACTCCCTCTGGAGGGCCGGCCAGCTTCCCGGAAGCGGCCGTCACGTGGCGAACCCATCCCTAATATATCTACGTTTCGCTGTCAACCCTGTATATCGCGCCCTCCGCCACTACTGTAGTACAACGCAATGTAGGCGTGAAAGAGGCCCAGGACCACCGTGAACACAGTTTGGACCACAGATTGCCGCTGCCCCACGGAGCCCCCTCCGTCAGGCAAATCGGACAAGCGGTGTTGCCACGGTCGTAAAGGCTGAGCCGCTTGCTCCTGCCGGATTTTCGAGACATGCCAGAGTAGTGTCCCATGGCATGGTTTCACAGGCAAGGAGACGGTTTCTGCAGGGGGTTAGCGTGTCCTGAATTGCGAATTTGTATCTTGGCTACTGGGGGGAATCTCCTTACAGGGCTCGCACCTCCTGTTGTTCCTGACCCAGCGTGGCATCCGAAGCGCTGGGACCTGATGTGGCTACCCTGACGTGTGCACCGCCCCGCTCGACGGATGCCATCGAACGCGGGTGCGTGGAAAAAGCGCCGACGGCGACGGGGAGTCACCGGACGGCGTGTGGGGAAAAGAGCGCAGCTCGGCCTGGGTTCAGAGGGAGACGCCAGTGAGCCGCGACGGGGGAATGCGATTCGACCGAGTGCCGAACGCAGTGCGAAAGAGTTGGGGGGAAGGTGACTAGTTCTGTCAGTGCCGGTGGTATCGGCCTGGGGAGCTGCGTCGATGGGGGAGAGACCGGCGTGTGTGAGGGAACCTACGTCTTGGCCATTGCTTGACCGTGTCGCAGGCATGAGGAACCGGACGGAGCAGAATCCCACTCCGACCAGTGTGTCCCGGCTTTCGAGACGGGTTCAGGAGAGCAGTGCTCGATCCATCGACCGCATCACGCAGCGGGAAGGCGCTTATCCCTGTTGGGCTGACCGTTCGGAGAGCAGCGCTCGATCCTATGCAGTCGTTCCCGGGTCTGGGACGGACCCTCCAGGTTTCTTGGGCGGGAAACTCTGGAAAAGCCTGAAACTGAACTCAGTATCACCGATGACAGGCCCGGTGGCAACGGAAATAGGCCGTGTCGCCCCAATCACTGTCAGCTTTGCGCCAACCATGGGCCCGCGATGGACCCGGAGCCTAGTTCCGCCACAGGCCGAGGGTCAGAATCCGCCGAACCCACCGCCTGACCAGCGCCCTGGCACGCTCGCCGCGCACCCTCTCCAGCGTCTGCGTGCGCCAGCGGACCTGCGTCCTCCGGCTCAGGCTGTCCCAGGGGTCCGTGTCGGGAGGCATCGTCAGCCCGTGCTCGCCGACCAGGGCGATCTCCAGCTCCCGCAGCCGTTCCTCGTCCACGAGCCAGGACAGCCCCCGGCCCTCAGGTGGATGTCTCTCACGCAGCCTGCGCCACTCGTCCACCAGCGGCCACGCGTCGCCGAAGACCTCCTCGTCGCCGGGCTGAGGCTCCATCGTGATCACCGATGGGCTCGTCCTCCTGAACAGCTGGCGAGCCGGCGCATTTCCCTTGTCGACCGCCCCATCCCGGGTTGCAGCTTCCGAGGTTTGCTTCTTCGCGTCGACAGGTGGTTCCTCCATCTGCGCCATGCGGCGCTCCACCTCTCTCCCGACGGCCTCCTCGATCTCGCCGGGGATGCCCCGAGTCTGCTTCTCCACGGCCTCCACGCGGCCCTCCATCTCGTCCACCCGCTCCCTGACCTTCTCGAAGGCCTCCATCTCCCTGGACAGCAGCACCTTCTCCAGCGCGTCGGACAGCCTGGGCGTCAGGGTCCCCGAGTCGACCGCGGCCGCCAGGGTCTTGTAGTTGACCCCCAGGAGTTGGACCGCCTCCAGCTTGCCCTCCTTCATCAGGTCGTGCAGCAGCGCCGTCAACCGCACCTTCTGAAGACTCTCCAGGTTGGGTGTGGCGTCCCCGTCGACCAATTTCTCCTCCATTTCTCTCCTCCTTTGAAATTCGTAACACCGACACTGCCGTAGCTGAGAACAGGAAAACTCGGCCACTTCCGAAAACGGAACTTCTGTAGCTGCCAAACGGAAGTCGTTCCTCCGAAGGCCCGATTCCGAAAACGGAACTGTCGTAGCTGAGGATCGGAACCGCCGCCGGAACCAGCACCGGAACCAGAGTGCTTCCCTCGATTGTCCTGTAGGGGGCCTTTCACCCCGATTCAGCTTTGCCTCAGCCCCCACTTCCGTTTTCGGAACCAACTCCATTTCCTGTACAGCCCCATGACACCACGAACGCCCCTCGAATTCACATGCGTCATAACGGGGGGTGTGCGTGCCCCCGGGGGCGAGCTCACCCCCCCGTTATGTCTCATTGGATAGCGCTCCCCGGCCGCCCACACTCGATTGCACGAGCTTCGGCTCGACCACCTGCGAGGAGGCGACGAGGTGTCACCGCATTCGAGAAGACGGTCCGCACCGGTCAGGAGACTGCTGCCCCTGGCGACAGCGCTGCCTGCTGGCCCTGTTGCTGGCAATCCCGTCGAGCGGGACCGTTCTGGCCCAGGCCCCGCCAGGAGACGGCATCGTCCTGGTCAACGCCGACCGGGACTTCGTGGAGCGCAAGAAGAAGGGCGAGTTCGTCGCGAGGCCGATCTTCGACCAGGAGATCGAGACCCTCTTCTACGCCGTCCGCGACGCCGACACCGGCGACTGGATCACGACGATGTACCAGGTCAAGGCGCGGGCCAAGAAACTGAGCGAGGGCTGGGAGTACTCCTGGGAGTATCCGGCCCTGAAGGAGCAGCCCGAGCTCGACCCCGAGACGCCCTTCCTGCTCGTCATGCTGGCGAGCGGCGGCGGGAAGTCGGGGGCGTTCCACGCCGTCATCCCGGTGCACCAGCCGGGCGGCCTGTGGGACCGGGTGCTGGGAGCGCTCGACCCGTCGCGCTGGGCGAGGGCCTTCGCCCGCTGGATGATCGAGGGAGTCCACGGAACGCTGTGCGGCGTGGTGGAGCGGGCGTCCGGCTCCGACGCCGACGAGTGCCGGGGAGGCTAGGCCGTGAGCGACATCCTCACCGGAACGCCCCCCGACCTGACCTACCTCCATCCCCTGGTGCGCCAGGCGTGGATGGCCGTGTGGGCCGTCGCGTCGGGAGCGCTGGTGGTGATCCTCGGCTGGATGGGGCTGAGCCTCATCATGCAGCAGCACCTGGGCGGGCAGCAGGCGGGATGGAGGGAGTTGATCCCCCGACTCGTCCTGGGACTGGTGGCCGCCGCGTCGTCACTGTGGTGGTGCGCCTTGGTCATTGACGTGGCCCACGCCATCTCCGGCTTCATCGCCGCCGAGATGAACGTCAACCCCGGAGACCTGCTGAGGGCACCCCTCGACACGTTCCTCACAGCCGTGGGCGTTATCCAACAAGCCCAAGGCCACGGGGAGGTTCGCGGACTTCTTCGACAAGGTCGATTCTCGCTCCTGACAGGCGGTCCCTTGTTCCCGGGCTCAGGCCGTCCCGGCCCTGGTGGGACTTCGACCCCAGCCTGCCGGCGGACACCAATCACCAGATGTACTTCATGGAGCAGGTGGCAGACGAGTTGATGCGCCGTAATGGCGATGGTGACTCAACGCGGGCCAACCTGGACATGATGCTGGATGACGACGGGAAGCTGGTCTTTGCCAGCTTCCGCGGCTCTCCACCGGACTTGGCGGGCCCCACGTTTCCGAGGACGGGCGACCTGATTGTCGCAGAGCTGTGCTGGCTCGACAGTGCCTGGACCGACGGATTGCCAATCAAGACATCCTGCGCGGCGAGGTCAATGCTTGGCAGAATCAACGCAACCGGGATGTGATACGAGTGGATTGGCGCTTCACTACCGAGGATGCGCGCATCAAGCTAAAGTCACTCTACCCATCAATACAAAAAGTTGAACCACTAGCTTCCCCGTATTTGAGAATGACGCCATACCCTCCTGACCCTGGATTGCCTAAGCCCAAATCCACCGAAGGGATGACTATGCAGCAGCGGAACGGGCGATAGGGGCAAGGGAGGGCGATGGTCCGGGCACGATTTGGGGTAGAGGGGGGCCGGTGTTTGTCTTCAGTTGCCGCGGGGAGACTTTGTGACCGTCTGCGAATGTTGGTCAGGGCGAGATAGCGGGGAGAGGACACAGCAAGAGGCACTCGCAGACCGGACTGGCGCGAGTTCGCGGGGACGTTCGGTTGGCCGGATGGCGGCCGGTTGCCGCCGCCGCCGTCAGGCAGGGAGTGGCAGGGCGCGCAATCGGGCCAGGGCACGATCGAACTGGGCTTCCCAAGGCCAGCGCTGTGGCAGATGCAGTGTGAGGCGGCGCGCCGAGCGGGTGATCCGTCCGGCCAGGGAGAAGAACCGCCGCCGGAGGGTCTTGGTGGTCACCACCTGCTCGCCCAGACCGATGCGCGCTGTCCAGCGGGCGATGTTGTGGGCCATCACCTGTACCGCCAGCCAGGCGGCGTTGGCGGCGAAGCGGCCCGAGGGGAGATGGTTCAACCCCACACCGTGCTTGAGGTCTCGGATGGCATTCTCGATCTCGGCGTGGCGGCGATGGTCGGCCTCCAGTTCGAGCATCTCCCCGTCCCGGTCGGTGATGAAGCCGTGATAGCTGTAGGTGGCGAAGAGGGCCAGCTGGGAACCGGGCGTGGGCTTCACACGCCGGACGATGAGCCGCACCGGCGCGGCGTCAGGTTCACTCTGGAAGGGAGTGCAGGTGGTCTCGGCCACATCGGCGGCGCCGTCCATCCAGTAAGGAATCGGCGTCCAGGCATCTTCGGGTATCGCCTCGATGAGATTGTGCAGGCTTTTATGCTGGCGGATGGTGATGGAGAAGCGGACATCCATCTTGCGGCAGACGGATACCACGCCATGAGTGTAGAACCCGCTGTCGGCCCGTAGCGTGAGTCGTCCGTTGGCCCCGGCGTAGCGCACCCGTCCCACCGTCTCCCGCAGGAAGTGGGCGGCGCCGCGGGCGGTGTTGGCCCGGCCCTCGCGCAGCCGGGACATCAGCACGTCTCCGGTGCCGGCGGCGATGGCCAGCAGTGGGTGGTAGCCCCGCTTGCCGGTATAGCCGTGGTGGCGGGCGCCCTCCTTGGCCAGTCCGTAGGTCTCGCAGATGGTGGAATCGAGGTCGATGGTGAACGGCGCGTCGCCGGGTCCGGCCCCAGCGGCCCAGGCCCGGGCCAGCAGCTCCCGGCTCACCCGGTCCAGCTGGCGGACGTGGCCCCACCGGAAGCTGCCCAGGAAGGTGCCCAGGGTGGATGGCGCCTTGACCGTGCCGCCCAGGGTGCAGGCCGTCCCCCCGGTGCGCAACACATCAGCGTCGTCGATGCAGTCGCCGCCGGCCATGGCTGAGGCCACCAGGGTCATCAGCTTGTCTCCGGTGTTGGCCCGCCCCGGCGCGCCGCCCAGGTCAAGGTGATGGTCAACGAGTTCCCGCAGGCCCAGATGCCGGGCGAGGGTGGCCGGCAGGAGCAGACCGGCATTGGCCACCAGGCGGTGATCGTCAAAGACGATACGGATACGGTCGGGCTGGTTGCGTGGTAGCATCTATTGGGTGCTCCTTCTCTGGGACTGTTTTGCTGTTACAAAACCATTATCCCAGATTCAGAAGAGCACCCTCTGGCCTCTTCAGGATGCTAACCCGACGCCCTCCCTCGGTGGATTCGGGTTTAGGAGAAGCAAATGCTCCACTGGCCACTCCTCGACAGATCCGTCCTCCGTCTGACGCAGCCCTACCAACCGCGAATCAAGCAGCGTGGCGTCCCCACAGGAGGGCGCTTCATCCTCATATCCGTCCGACCCGCTCTCGACTGATACCAACGCGATGTGAAAGAGGTATGGTTCCGACGCGTAGGGATCGACGAAGACGGCGCCCTTCAGCCCGTCTCTTCCATAGCGGTCGATGACTGATGCGGAGATGCGGTCGAAGACGGGCTCACCGGGATGCAGCCACACCGCTTCCCTGCGGTCTTTCGGACGGTACACGGTCAACCCTTGCCGGGCCTCCCTGGGGTAAGCCTCGAACACGGTGAGCAGCGAGTCGATGGCGCCGGACCGTAGAGGGGCCAGAGTGAAGGTGGTCTCCAAGTCCCCGTCTATTCGCAGGTCGAGCAACGGTGCCGTCCTCTCCACGAACCGGCGCACGTAGCCGGGAATGAGTCTCCGGTAGGTCTCGCGGTCCGCCTCGTCCTTGAGGCCGTCCATCTCACGGCGGACCTCGCCGCCCTCACCGTACAACGCCCTTTCTCTGTCTCTGAGTGCCAGTAGCTGCTCTTGGGTTAGCGTCCCCTCCAAGAGGGGACGGTGCCCACAGTGACATCCATTCCGATGGGCGCTAGTCAGGCTCTGCCCGTTCCTGACCTTCGCCTCATTCCACCTTTTCCCGCTCTCGGGGTTCGATGTCGGCACGGATTCCCTCACTGATGCGGTCTGTCTCAGCCTGGAGGTCCTCAATACGCAGGAGCGCGTCCGCCTTCGGTAGCTCCATCACACCTTCCAGCCCCTCGCAGAGCGTGTCGAACCGCTGCCACTCCGCCGCCTCGAAGCCCTCCAGAGCAAGCTCTCCGCGCGACATGACCCACGAGCACATGACGAAGACGCCTCTTTCAGTATCAAGCGCCTCTTCGCAGTTGTCCTCCTCGACGCACTCTTTCAGGTCGCCCAGCCGCGCGTCGAAGCGCCGTGCGAGCGTCTCCGAGTTGGCAATCCAGTCCTCGACGTCAGGAAACAGACGCTCGCACCCGGTCAGGACCAGTGCGGCGAGAGCCGCGACCACAATGAGCAGGACGGTCCGAATCAACCCGGCACCCGCTGGATCGTCGCGCCGGTCTCACCCATCGTCACGATTGCGTCCGTGTCATCGTCTTCGTTCACCATGTCGATCCTCCTACCCACGGCGACGGACAACGCAGATGAATGCTGCTACATTTTGCCGCCGATCGGAAGGCAAAGTGGTAAGCCCTAATCCACCGAAGGACGGCGTGTAGGAGGCCTGCTGAGGAAACAAAAGGGTGCGCCTCTGAATCTGGGATAATGGTTTTGAAACAGAAAACCGGTCCCAGAAAAGGAGCCATCCGATAGTTGATTCCCTCGTAAAAACCCGTTTTGAGGAAGTTCCAGCGCTTTAGCACATGTGAGCGCTACCGTATGTTGGGGTAGGACACGGAACAGAGACTGTATATTGCACCCAGGCAAGGGTACGGTTGTTCTAATTCGACCTGCACAGACTTTTTACGAGAGAATCATAGTTGCTACCACGTAACCACCCCGACCGCATCCAAATCGCCTTCGACGACCACCGCCTGGTGGCCAATGCCGGGCTGATCCTTCCCGCCACCCTCGCCCTGCGCCTTGGCCTGCCCCAACTCCTCCGGAAGCACCTCGACCTCGGCGGCGCGCCGGGCCGGGCGAACACCGGCGACAAGATGATGACCCTGGTGGCCTCCGCCCTAGCCGGGTATTGTCTCAGTTTGAACGGCTGTTGATGGCGGGCCAACCGTCAGGCGGCTACGGATTTAACGTGGCGAGCGCTTCTCTATCTCGATACCTCAACGCCTGACACTTAATGTGCGCGCAACCTCACGCATCTTTTCGACGATTGGCAAGTTCCAATCGTATCCATCAGGCGGAATACCTATTATCGCTATGGTTTTCCGGGCTATTCCGTCTCTTCTATCGTTAGGAACCCGGCAAACAAAGTCGTCGCCCCACTTTTCGATTACCAGACAGCGCTTGCGTCTCAATAACTTTTTGGCGGTATTTGTCGGCACGACAATCTCCACATTTGAGATTCTGTCGAGCTGTATATATGTCGAGGGCAAGGGGTGCTTAGGGCTGACGCTCGCCTTAACCGCACCTGCCGGAGGGTTACGGGTTCTTGCTATTGCCCCTGCGACAAATGGAGAGGGGTCGCCGTAGGATTGAGAGTCCACCCCTAGCACTTGGGGGAATGCGAAACACAAGTAGTCCAGCGACCCCAATTCCATCTCCAGCCGGTCTATCATCACGTGGGCTCGGGCGATCATGTCGAAGCTCCTATACCACGCCAGCGTAGCCCTCGGAGTGACCTAGGGCAAGGCTCCCTCGCATTCAAACTGAGACACTACACCTAGCCGGCGGAGATTGCATCGACGACGCCGATGTGCTGCGCGCCGGCGGGACCGCCCGCGTGCTCGGTTTCACGGCTAAGGCTCCCTCCACCCTGGCCACCTTCCTGCGCAGCTTCCGGTGGGGCCATGTCCGCCAACTGGACCGGGTGAGCCGCGAGTTGCTGGCCCGGGTCTGGAAGGCCGGTGCCGGACCCGGCGACGCACCATTCACCATCGACCTTGATTCGACGATCTGCGAGACCTACGGACTGGCCAAGGAGGGCGCACGCCACCACGGCTACACCGGTGCGCGGGGCTATCACCCGCTGCTGGCCCGCCTGCGCGAGGGCCGGGCCAACACCGCCCGCGGCGCTGCCCACTTCCTGCGTGAAACGGTGGGGCGGGTGCGCTACCGCGGAGCCAGGGGCCAACTCACGGTGCGGGCCGACAGCGGCTTCTATACCCACGCCGTAGTCGCCGTCTGCCGCCGGATGGATGTCCGCTTCTCCATCGCCATCCGCCAGCGCGCCCGCCTGCGGAATCTCATTGAGGCGATACCCGAAGATGCCTGGACGCCGATTCCTTACTGGATGGACGGCGCCGCCGATGTGGCCGAGACCACCTACACCCCGTTCCAGGCCGAGGCGGACGCCGCGCCGGTACGGCTCATCGTCCGGCGGGTGAAGCCGGCGCCCGGTTCTCAACTGGCTCTCTTCGCCACCTACAGCTATCACGGCTTCATCACCGACCGGGACGGGGAGACGCTGGTACTCAGTAAGTCGTGAGGTGCCAGGTCGCCGGTGTAGCGCGCAGCATCGCTAAGGATCTCGTTCTGTATATGGCGGATATCGAAGCCGTCAACACTGAATGGTTCGAGCATAGTCTTGTACTGGCGATAAAGACTAGACGATATCTCAGGATAGAACTTGGGCTCACCGCGAAACACCCACGACCCCCTACTAGCGGCTCTCGCGATTTCGCCAAGTTTGATTCCCTCGTAAAAACCCGTTTTGAGGAAGTTCCAGCGCTTTAGCACATCTGAGCGCTACCGTACGTTGGGGTAGTATACGGAACAGAGACTGTATATTGTACCCAGGCGTGGGTACGTTTGTTCTAATTCGACCGGCACAGACTTTTTGCGAGAGAATCAAGTTTATCCAGCACGGCTGTAAGCATCTCCGGGGCCGACCCCTCGTGCGATCCGTCGGAATTTGCGGAATTAGCTTCCATATGCCTTTCGGCAGGCCTAACGTACCGGGCTTCAATCCATTTGCAAAGTCTCAAGCAACTCTACTGACAAGCAGGCCTACTTGAACACCATCATCTCCTGCTTGCCTTCTAGCTTTGGTTGCCTTCTAAACTTCTGGAAGGCTTCGCACTCCTCAGATTTGGCATACCGCCAAGACTGCGGAACAACGAAGTCTTCGAACCGATCTCTCAACCAACTGAGGCCCACCGGCCTTTCGTATTCCCACACATTCGTGACTTCCAATGCGTAAGCGACGGTCTGACCCTGGAAGTAGGCGTCAAATTTCTGTCTATCGACAATCGCAAGTTCGGATACTTTCTGCCACACGGCATCGGGCGATCCTTCCCATACCTGCCCGACCCGGAAGCCCCCGCGCAATTCTCTTACTGGGCTGGAAACGTAAATGAACACATCCCGGTCACTTAACTGCGCAGCAATGCGTCTCCGGAGTTCGACTTTCTTCAAACCTTCAAACACCAAGTCGGCATAACAGGGTTTCAACGAGATGATCAACGGCCGCAACGCTGTGGTCATGACCAATCCGAAAATCCTAACTTAAGCAGCTTCTGAAATCTGCTCGCTGGCATGCTGGTGGGGAGCTACACAGTCAATCCGCTTGCATCCTCTCCGTAGACCGTCCGCACGTCATTCAAAGGAATGCTTCTTCTAAAGACAAACGTATGGGAAAACCGCAGCGCCATTAGTTCCATCGAAGTATCTCCGTCGCACATGCGATAGAGTTCCTCCCATCCCAATACCCCGAACTTCTTGAATCTCTTGAGAAGCTCTTTGGCGGTATCGACCACCACTTCGTCAAGATGGGACACTGCTACGATTTGTTTCTGACTGCGACTAACGTACCAGAGGATACGCCCAGGGGCCTTGAGGATCCTCTGCGAAGTAGTAGCTTTGCGGTAATAGACGTTTTCCCACCGCAACAGCACGGAGGGGTCTCCACCGAACATGTCGGTAGACGACAGCTGCCTATCGATCAAACTCATGGCATAGCCTGGTCGAATCGGAACCAGAAAGTAGTTCTGGTCTGCATTCAAACTCACAGGGGCACAAAAGCGTTCAAGCTCAAGATCTGAGAGATCGGCGAATGCAGGTTGCGATTCGGGCGATAGAGCCGCAATCTTCTTAAGGACATTTTCCCTATCGAGGCAGCCAGAGAAACAGAACTTCACAAGGGTATCCCTACATCTTGTGAATCCCATCTCCATGAGGTCCGGGATCAATGCGGGAGTAAGGCCTAACAGCCCAAACTCGACCATGTCCTGGTTCTTATCCACTACCTTTGCAATGGTGTCTGCGATCAAGAAACGCCCAAAGAGCGATCGGTCGGCGCTGCGAGCTACTCTTGCCAAGGGAATAGTGACTGCCCCTTCAAGAGTGGTGGGAATTACTCGGATTGCGACGTCGAGGTCGCCCGCTTTGAGTAGCTCACATTGGTAGTCGTTGGGGCGCACGAGGTAACTATCCAAGACCAGCTTCAATTGTCTCTGTCCTTCTCCCTCGTTGAGGAAAGAGGCGACCGGCAGAGATGCGAGATCGTGGACAGTGAAACGATACCACCCAAGACGAAGTCCAGAAACACGGTCAGGCCCATAGGACTGCCCGTCAAGTAGTTCATGGAGCTCGATTATCAATTCAGTTGGGGACAGCACTCGGAGATTCGTTAGATCGGCAATGTCCCGCGCCCTGGCCAGCAAAGATCGGTCTCTTGTGACAAAGAGGTTTACGTCGGACGAGGCAGCTTTAGCTAAGTGCCTAATGTCCGATACCTGGCTTGGTGTGCGGTCGGGTAGGACATTTCTCAAGCTGCTATAGAAGTCATCAACCAAGCGTGAGGAATATGTCACCTGTGGGAATCGCCGAAGGCTCTCGCGGCCTATCCGTCGTTGCTCGGGGTCATCACTCCGGTTGATTTCGTTAAACAGTTCATCGGTGGTCCAAAGGTTGAGGGAATCTACCAAGAAGTCAGAAAGCAGAGCCGTGGACCGTTCCGAGCCATCGCTGTCTGGGTTGGACAGGTCAAAGAAAACTTGATTCTCTCGTAAAAAGTCTGTGCAGGTCGAATTAGAACAACCGTACCCTTGCCTGGGTACAATATACAGTCTCTGTTCCGTGTCCTACCCCAACATACGGTAGCGCTCACATGTGCTAAAGCGCTGGAACTTCCTCAAAACGGGTTTTTACGAGGGAATCAAACTTGGGCATCGATGATTACATCGACGGTCTCATCTGAGGTCCGCGCCTTAAACAGCCCCAAATCCATCTGATTGGCTGGGTTCAGGGTGAGGTGCCAAAGTGTTAAGGGATGTCCAGCTTCTGAACGGCCGGGCTTCTCCCCGATTGCTACAAAGCCTAACTTTGGCCACATGTAATGCGCAGGGAAGTCACGGCGGCAACTGAGAGTTATGGCGGACTGGGTCGTAGCGCCCCCTTGAGTTCTTCAAGTAGGCGATTCGCTACGCCGCGACCTCTGAATTCTTGCGAGACGCAGAGTTGAACAATCCGGAATCGACTCTGACTAGGCGCATAGAGCAGGTACCCAATGAGACTATCACGTCCAACCTTGGCACCCAACACGCATCCCTTGTGAAGGTAGTCGGTGAGCGCTTCAGTCGGCAGAAATCCAAGAGTTCGACTATTGCGCTTCATCAAGTCATCGACGGCATCTAAGCCGAGATCGTCTACTTCAAAATGAGCGACCTCCTAACGATGTTCAAGGAGCTGCGGCGAGGGATTGGGATGTAGTCAGCGACAATGCGTAGTCCCGAGTGAATTCACACTGAGCCATTATCGGACAATGCCTGTTGAATGATCTTGACCCGCTTCCCCCGCGAAGACCGTGACGACCAGGGGCCCGTAGGCAGTGGTCTCTACCCTGGTCGACCGCTGCGGCCCTTCGGCCTTGTCTCTGAACGGCCCCATGCTGCTTGACCCGTCCCGCAGCATGGCAGTGTCCTGTTGGGCCCGGAATCCGAACCCGATTCCCAGTGCAAGCGAGAGCCCGGCGCATGAGATAGCGCCGACAGCTATAAGCGGAGTCCACGTGGAGAGCGACCGCCTCGACCTGGGCCAGAGAAGCCTGAAGAATAGCCTCACGCCGCCGCGCGATCCTCTACCAACCTTCCGTCGTCCAGCCGGAGCACACGGTCGCACTCGGCCCACACCGAGGGATCATGGGTGACGATCAGTACGCCAACACCGAACTCTGCCGCGATCCTTCTCAGCTCGCCGACCACAAGCTCGGAGTTCTTCTCGTCCAGTGCGCCCGTCGGCTCGTCGCAGAACACGATACTCGGATTCATCGTCACCGCACGGGCTATCGACGCGCGCTGCAGCTCCCCGCCCGAAAGCGTTGAAGGGTACTCCTCCGTCAAGGGGCCGAGGCCGAACCGGTCGAGCAGCTCGCGGGCCTTCTCTCGGGCATCTCGCGGCTTGGTCCCCGACACGACGAGCGGGACGGCGACGTTGGCGGCAACGGTGAGATCATCCAGGAAGGCCGGGAACTGGAAGACGAACCCGCACGTCGCTCGCCGGACCAGCGTGATCTTCGGCTCGCGGAGGCTCCAGACGTCGGCGTGGTCACCCCACCCGACCCTGCCCCCGTCCGGCTGCCGGAGGCCTGCGAGGGCGTAGAGCAGCGTCGACTTCCCGGAGCCGCTCACCCCCACCACGGCGAGGACCTCGCCCTTGCGGAGCTCCATGTCGACATCGCTCAGGACGCTCCGTTCGCCAAAGCTCTGGGTCAGACCCTGTGCCGTAAGGGCTGGGGCTGCGGTCGTCACGTCGTTCACCTCCACAGGCTTCTCGCGCTAAGCTACGGGACGCGTGGCTACCGCGCAACTGACTGAACCGTGATCGCGTGTGATTGTGGTTATATGAGCAATGGGGAGGCGCCTCGCTAGGTGGCTGCGGCGTCGGGGTCAGTTACCAGTGGAGGTATGCGGATTGCCCTTCCTGCTACCAGGGCGGTTGCGGCCAACCCAATCGCCAGCACGAAGGCCAAGACCGAAATTGCTTGAGGGTTTACCTGGGGCGCGGGCACGCCGTACGCGGTGTTGTAGGAGACGGCGAGGGCTGCGCCGGAGGCGACGGCCAGTCCGAAGGCGAGCGTCAGCGGAGCCGCGAACAGCACGCAAAGATCGACGGCCAACAGCAACCGGGTCGCGCCCTGAGAGCGCAGCATCCTGAACTCCGCCTGGCGCTGGCGGAAGAGTAGCAGCACGGCGTAGAGCAGCGCGACCGCCGCCATCGCGGCGGCGGCGGTGGCCATCACGAACAGATAGGGCAGCAGGACCAGCCGCATGCTGTTGGTGTCCCTAGGTACGAGGAACCCCGCCTCGAGGGCCGCACGCGTGAAGGGATAGGACTCTTCCGGGCGGCTCCGAAGACCTTCCATGACCCGGCGCAGAGACCCCGGGGAGCCGTCGGTCGTAACGAGCAGGAGCGTGTGGTGCGGGATGGGAGGCTGGTCGACCATTAGCACAACAGCACTTCTCTCGAGGGTGATCCATGAAGCGTCGACACGCCCCCCAACCGGATAGGTGCCTGGGACCGATTCGTCTGTGGGAGAAGAGTTACTTCCAGGCAATAAGTCGGCAGCGGCCAACGTCACGGTGTCCATGTCGGGGAGCCCTTGCCCCAGGTAGATGCTCCCCGCGGTGCATGGCGCGTCGAGCTTCACCGAACCGCGCGCATCGTCGCAAGTCATCGTATGCAGCCGTCCAATTTCTTGGTCCGATTCGACAAGGATCCGTCCCACCGCCACGACCCGGGTGACGCCCTCGATATCAGACATCGCGCGGACGATCGGTCGAGACGATTCGAGGTTCGGAAGTTCAGCGAGCACGTCGAAGTCCCCGGTCGAGGGTGGAAGGTTGAGAATGTTCGCGTATACGGAGAACACGATCAGGAGGACGGCCACCGACGTGGCGGACACCCCCAGAAGGGCTTCGGCCCCCGACCGGGACATCCTCGATCCCGCCACCTGCGCCCGTGTTTGGCCGACGAGCAGCTTCCCCAACGCGGCTACCGCGATCCGTGACAGCCCCTCCAAGCCTACGACGCTCAAGAGCATCCCTGCGATGAGCAGCAACGGCGCCAGGGTGGGGTCGGCGTCGGGGGACATGAACACGGCGGCCGGGCCGGCCACGATGCCAACCGCGGAGAGGTACGTGAGGTACGAGGGAGGCTTGCGTTCCCTTCGCAGCGTTCCCACAGGGTCCCGGCCGGCGCGGAGGATCATTCGGACGACGCTCGCCAGACCTACCAGCACGACGATCAGGGGCAGGGCAAGAGCCAGCGTGACGGGAAGGGCGAGGTCGCTGGCCCAGTACGAGTTCCCCGCAACCGTGAACGAATCCAGCGACGACATGAAGACCGCGTAGGCGGCCGAGCCGACCAGCGCGCCAGCCAGTATGGGAATGGCCATGTCGGACGCGATGACCGCGGCCAGCTGACGAGGGGGCGCGCCGAGGACCCTCAACAGACCGTACCGCCGCGATCTGGCGGTGAGATGCACGGCGGCGCCGGCTCTCGCCAGGGCTATGGACGGGAGAGCTAGGACAAGCAGCCCCACGATCACGAAGCCGGTCTCAGGCCCATAGCCTTCAACGTCGCGAATCGGCTGGAAGCGCGACTTCGACGCGACCTCGGTGGAGACCGTATCGGTGAACTCTACAATGACCATCTCTCGTGGGTGCGCCAGCGCCTCCCTGGGAAGAGCGCGCGCCGACCGCTCCCCCAGCCAGCCGCCTATCTCGCCGGTCCAGTCGTCCTGGCGCTGGGCGAGCACGGCCGGGGAGGCCAGGACGGTCCCGCTCGCCTCGACATCGGGGATGCCGGGAAGGTCAAGCTGCTGACCCTCCTCTCCCCAGAAGACCGTGACCACCAGGGGCCCGTAGCCGGTGGCAACCGGCCAGGTCGACCGCAGGGGCGGCTCACCGGCAGCGCGGGTCATCGGAGCAAAGCCGCTGCCTCCGCCGCGCAGCGTGGCTGTATCGTGCTGTGCAAGCGCGCCGGAGCGGAACCCCATCGCCAGGGAGAGGCCAACGCATGAGATGATGCCGACCGCTATCAGTGGAATCCAGACAGAGAGCGACCTCCACGATCTGGGCCGGAAGAATCGTAGGAAAAGGGTCATGTCGCCGGGCGCTCCTCTACCAGTCTTCAGCCTTCCAGCCTGACCACCCCGACCACGGCGAGGACCTCCCCCTTGCGGAGCTCCAAGTCTACGCCGCTCAGGACACTCCGTTCGCCAAAGCTCTGGGTCAGACCCTGTGCCGTAAGGGCTGGGGCTGCGGTCGTCACGTCGTTCACTTCCAACTGGCTCGTTGAGCTAAGCTATCGGACGCGTAGCTACAACGCAACTGACTGAACAGGGATCGCGTGATTGTGGTGATGACTATGATGATGAGCGGTGTTAGCCGGAATTACCCATATCAAGCTGCCTGGACCCAAGTAACGCACCATCCTCGACGAGAGCCATCGTAGTATCACTCACGGATGCCGTCAACCATCCAATCAAGCTCACAAAACCATCTCTCGGCGTGGTGAGTTAGCGGCCCCAGGCAGCGGAGGTGGCTTTCACCACGTTTGCACTCCCTTCAAACTCCTCCGGGCACGCACCTCGCCCTTGGTTGCCTCTCTTCACCTCTGATGACCTCAAGGATAATCGCTACCCTGGTGCTGGATGGAGCCCGGCGATACGCTCCAACACTTGCCGGAATACCTCCCGGGACACTGCCACCTCAGCAAGCTGAAACACCAACCTCCTGGCATGCCGCACCAGACGTCCACCCATCTTGATGAGCTTGGTCTGCACGCTTCGCAGTGACCAGTGTTTCACTGACTCTGGCAAAGTCAGCCTTCTCATGAAGTTGCCCAGGTTGTAGGCCAGCACGAACAGCCACAGCCTCACCTGGTTAGCAACGAACCTGTGACACGAGAGCCGCGTCCAGTTCAGGGCGTATTTACCTTCCTTGATCCACTGCTCGGCCGTGCCCCGCCCGTTGTAGAAGTGGGTTACGCCTTCCGGCGGTAGGTTGAGGTTGGTGACGACGAACCCGACCCTCGGGAATAGCTCACCCTGGTGCCACTCCACCTTGGCGACCACACGCCGGGGAATGTCCCAGCTCTGGGCCTGGTAAACGAAGTCGTGATACCGGACTACGGGCTTCTTAGGCGGCCTGCCCACGGGCCGCTTCAGTAGGTGCCGGATGTTTCCTTGTAATACCTCGTTGGCCGGAAGCCGCATAGCGTAGCCAGTGTCCCTTGACTCCAGGTACTCGTACACCTCGGGCTTGGCAAAGGCAGCATCGGCCCGGAACAGCAGCCGGCCTCCTTGTATCTTGGTTTGGTGTGTAACAATCACTTCACTTAGGTGGATCGGGGTGCGGCAGACCGACTATTCCTAGGTCGTAGCAGGCCGTGAGAAAGCGAGGGTCGCCGCACCCCCCACGAGTTAGAGCCCGAACAGTTGCCTGGGCCAACCAAGCCCGCATCTTGCAAGGACGGGCCAATAATTCGCAGGAGGTACTGATGGAACAGGAAGCGACCTACGTAGGCATCGATGTAGCTAAGGCCCAGGTGGACGTTGCGGTGCGTCCCACGGACGAAAGATGGGAGGTCTCCCATGACGATGCGGGGATCCGGCAGCTGATCTCCAAGCTGAAGACCCTGGAACCTGTCATGGTGTTGCTTGAGGCTTCGGGCGGCTTGGAGCTGCCTCTGGTGGCTGCTCTGGCAGCCGAGGCGGTGCCCGTGGTCGTCGTCAACCCGCGCCAAGTGCGGGACTTTGCCAGAGCAACGGGGAAGCTGGCCAAGACCGACTCCCTTGACGCGGCGGCTATTGCTCACTTTGCCGAAGCGGTCCGACCTCCCGTGCGCCCTTTGCGGGACGCCGAAACCCAGGCCCTCAACTCCCTGGCTGCCCGAAGGCACCAGGTGATGACCATGCTGGTCTCGGAGAAGAACCGCCTCGGCACCGCCACCGTCGCCGTCCGTCCCCGCATCGAAGCCCACATTGCATGGCTGGAGCGGGAGTTGGACGACCTGGACAAGCGTCTGCGTCAGACTCTGCGCCAGAGTCCCGTGTGGCGGGAGAAGGACGACCTTCTGCGCACCGTCCCCGGCGTGGGCGAGCAGCTCTCCCTCACTCTTCTGGCCTACCTGCCGGAGCTGGGCACCATGGATCGCCGGCAGGTTGCCGCTCTGGTGGGAGTGGCTCCCTACAACCGGGATAGCGGCACCCTGCGTGGTAAACGCACCGTCTGGGGCGGACGCGCCCGGGTCCGCACCGCCCTGTACATGGGAGCATTGGTGGCCAGCCGCTACAATCCCGTCATCCGAGACTTCTACCAGCGGCTGTTGGCCGCTGGTAAGCCGAAGAAGCTGGCCCTCACAGCCTGCATGCGCAAGCTGCTCGTTATCCTCAACTCCATGCTCAAGCATCGCTCGCCCTGGCACGACATGACTTCCACATTCGTTGTTCATTCCTCTTGACTTTCAAGACAGTTGCTTCCTCCTGGTATCGCTTCACGACTGGCTCCAGAATCTCCCGCCACCGCTCAGCGCTGTGGACGTTGCCCAGGCGAAGCATTGATTCTCTCGTAAAAAGTCTGTGCAGGTCGAATTAGAACAACCGTACCCTTGCCTGGGTACAATATACAGTCTCTGTTCCGTGTCCTACCCCAACATACGGTAGCGCTCACATGTGCTAAAGCGCTGGAACTTCCTCAAAACGGGTTTTTACGAGGGAATCAAGCATTGCACCTTCGCAATCTCCGAAATGGTTGAACAGGAAGAGCGGGTGATAACATACGGACTCGAAGTGGCCGTTGTAGGCGACTCCCTCTTGCTGCCCATGCACCGGGCTTTCAGAGCTGTCCATGTCTAGGATAACTCGCTGGTGAGATGTCTGGGCCATGGCCCTGTCCACCCACTCAACATTCAGGCGCGCAAGCCCATCCAGGTTCTCCTCTTCGGTTAACACCTCAGTCTCAAATCGGCTCATAGTGTTGGTGCTGGCTGCCTGCTTATCAGTACCTTGCCACCCGACGATGACACGCATAGCCGGGTCTTGGGCAAGCCGTTCAGCGTCGTTGGTGTCCTCGTAGCCAGCGAGACGGCTATACACCGATTGTCTGAGCAAGGGCAACAGCCGGTGTTGCACATTGCGGCCGGTGCGGCTTTCATGGATATAATCGTTGGCTGTCTCTGTGAGCCCCAGAGCGGCATCAAAATCCAGGCGGACTCTGCGGTCGAATTGGAGCTTCAAAGGGGTGTCGGAGCTTTCACCCATTGGGTGCCTCCAGCGAGATTGCGGTATCCAGAACTAGACCCGCTAGCTCGGCCAGTCTAGCACCCACACTGCCCATAATGCCCAGGTATGCGGCTCAAATAGGCAAGCACTCTTACCGGATTACGACGCACCCACGGGGCTGATCTGGGAAATGTGGGCTAAGTCATCGGAGGTCAGCCTTAGTATCTCCACCTTCATCTCGCCAGGGACGGACACGCAATCGTCCTTGGCTTGGTCTATTTTAGCCAGAGCGGCTTCCAAATCCGGTGCCACTTCATGCTTAGCGGAGGAATGATTCACTTTCCAACGTCCTCTCGTCTTGGCTGATCGCCCCCTGGCTCAGCTCCACACCAGTCAGCGCTCTGAGCACAGCGGGGACCTTCCGTACCGGAACGCCCACTCCATAGTGGAGCACGTGGGCCGCCGCCATCACTCGTCTCCCTACCCGGTGCGCGCTGGCCCCGTACTGGTCCGGCGCAACATCGGGATGCCGCCCTCGGACCTGCTTACCGCAGGACCGGCACCGGCATATCTGCACCCGGTACCCCGTCACCCGGGGTCTGGGAATCGGAGGAATGTCGGTTGCGTAGACAACCCGCACTCCCTCATGCTCGAGTCTGCCTCCACATCCGGGGCAGGTGTCCTCAGCCACCGCCACCTCTACAAGCGGCTCGGTGACTTCATCGGGAGACGGCGACTTTCGATAGCTGAACGACCCCATACCCGGCTTGCGGCCGGGACGCTTGGGTCTGCTGCTTCGTCCACCCTTGGAGAACGGAGCCGCCTGGCGCTTTCCTGCTCGCTTGAGCTCGGCGACTTGCTTGTGCAACTCTTGATTCCCTCGTAAAAACCCGTTTTGAGGAAGCTCCAGCGATTTAGCACGTCTGAGCGCTACCGTATGTTGGGGTAGTATACGGAACAGAGACTGTATATCGTACCCAGGCGTGGGTACATTTGTTCTAATTCGACCTGCACAGACTTTTTACGAGAGAATCAACTCTTCCTTGGCCGCCGTCAACTGCGCAACCTGCCCTTGCAACTGCGTGACCAGCCCCATCAGCTCGTCACGCTCAGAGGAAGGGAAGTCTTTGGCCTCACACATAGCCAAAGTATAAAAACTTGTTCAGTACCCCACAACCCCCCTACCGACGCCGATCCCGCTAATCAATTACCTCGGCGGCTTGCCTTTGAGTGGTTCTCCCGCCGCCATCCCTACCGAAAGTGCGTTGGGGCGATTCACCAGACTTGCCAGGGACATACTCGCGTGGCACACTTGTCATCACGATGCGTATCTTCTCTTCGGGCGTGTATTTACATCGTGTTATCGCCTTCACCGTGCGGACGAATGACCAGGTCTGCTCGCTCCGCGGGGCCGTCTCTTGCGGGAAGGCCGGACCGCGATCTTCGGCCAGGACCCAAGAATAATGAGAATCGCCGTTGTCCAAGCTGGGAGGATTAAGGGATGGAGCTCCTGAGCCTTACTGCAAAAAACTATCGCAGCCTGCGTGATGTAAGCATTGAATTGAATGACCTCAACTTGTTTATCGGTGCTAACGCATCTGGGAAAAGCACCATTCTCGATGCTCTGCGCTTTCTTCGTGATGGAGTTCAATCGCGGGATTTCCGTACTCCTGTCTATTCTCGGGGCGGCTTTCTCAACCTTGCCTGGAAGGGAAACTATGCGGACGAAGTCGAGTTGGCGGTGCAGGTCGAAAACGAGTCCGCTCGTTTCGAGTGGTCGGTCCGATTAGTCAGACAAGCGGTTGATTTCGCAGTCCATGAGCAAGTCCAAGGATTCCCTTCGGGAGCTCCGCCCCAGGAACTGCTCAAATCTGAAAGGGGAGAAGGCGAGTGGTGGTCAGGCGAAAAGAAAGCAGGAGTTACTCTTAAGCAGGTTCCAACAGTTTGTGCTCTAGCTGCTGCCTCGGCGGACGCATCATTCCCTGCCCGTGAAGTCGCAGAGTTTGTGGCTAAGTGGGGGTTCTTTGATCCAAGTCCTTTCTTGCTCCGGCGCGATTGGATTAGCGTTTCGGATTCAGGTCGACTTGACTCCTATGGGAGAAATCTCGGGAAGACCTTACATACCTTGAGTTCTTCAACGCCTGAGGCCTTGGAACGCATAGTTGCAGCAACTCGTGAAGTGGTAGGCCTTCCTAAGGGGGTTACACTCAAAGAATCAGAAGACCGATTCTATTTCGTACAGGATGAACCCGGTCTCCAATTCCCAGTACACCAAATGGGAGCGTCCAGCGGAACATTGCGTATGCTGGCGCTGATGACGGCCCTCTATGGAGACCAAGACATAGATATAGTCGGAATCGAGGAGCCTGAGAACTACATACACCCATCTGCGCTATCCTCTTTCGTTCTTCACCTGTTGGATGCGGTAAAAAGGGTCCACTTTATTGTGACAACCCACTCTCCTTTGCTGCTGGACTTCCTTGATAACCCCGCAGCGGTGAGGATTGTACGACGGGACGACCGATGTGGAACCCATGTATCGAATGAGAAGAATCCAGATGGCGTGCGCAAGGCCTTAGACGAGTCAGGGTTTGGCCTCGGCGAGTACTACCAGACAAGGGGCTTCGGAGGATGAAGCGCGTTGTTGTCATAGCCTCCGGGGAGACCGAGCGACGCGCTATTCCCCACCTCGTTTCACATCTTCGGGATAGCGACATCCGGGTGGACATACGCATCCCACCAGGAAACAGGCCCTTGGCGGTTCGAACGGTCGATCGAATTATCCAGGCGTCTCTTTACGAAGGGTCGCCGCCAGACAAGTTCGTTGTCCTGCTAGACCTGGACGGTCAAGCCCCAGATCCAGTTATGGATCCACTCAGAGAGGGGCTCCTAGAACGGCTTGCCGGTCACGTGGTTAGCAGCGTTTTCTATGCCTACGCCCAGCAGCATCTTGAGGCATGGTATTTTGCTGATGCCGACAACTTGAGGGATTACCTCGGTCGCGCACTGGGGAATGTCGACTCTTCGCAGCCCGACGCGATCAGCAATCCGAAACTTCACCTGAAACACTTGCTTAGCAGGGTTTACACTGCCCAGATTTCCGAGCAGATTGCCATGCGACTGGACCACCGGACAATCGCCCAACGCAGTCCTAGTAGACCAACATCCTTGAAATGACGGGTGGAAAGCCGGACTGCCCAGCGGCTGTCTCCAAAAGCCAGGCATGGCGGGGAAAGCCCCCGTGCCAATCAACCAATCATTACAAACATTTCGGACCACTAGTGGTCCAACATCATTGAAATGAATACCATGATAGTCATTGTTCCTCTTGGGGGTTCAATTGTAACGTTGAACCGAGGAGGAACCATGATGTCTACCAAGAGGTACCGTATCAGACTGACTACCGACGAACAACAGGAACTCAACGCCTTGGTCTCACGCGGTCGGGCTGCGGCGTACAAACAGACCCATGCGCGCATTCTGCTGATGAGCGATGAGTCACGCTCGGACGGGGGAATGAAGGACGCGGACATCACCAGCGCGCTCGGTGTGGGACAGTCAACGGTCGAGCGAATACGCAAGCGCTGTGTGGAGGAGGGGGTCGAGTCTGCGCTGAATCGCAAAAAGCAACTGCGTCGGCGTCAAAAGAGACTGGACGGCGAAGGTGAAGCACGGTTGATAGCGATGGCCTGCGGGGAACCGCCGGAGGGGCGTGCCAGTTGGACCCTGAAGCTGTTGGCTGACCAGTTGGTCGAGTGTGAGATAGTCGAGACCATCAGCACCGAGACGGTTCGCCAGGCGCTTAAAAAAACGAACTGAAGCCGTGGCTGAAGCAGAGTTGGTGCATCCCGCCCGGTCAGAGCGCGGAGTTTGTGTGCGCGATGGAAGACGTACTGGAGGTCTACCAACGGCCGTACGATGGGAATGAGGTTCTGGTGTGCATGGATGAGACGAGCAAACAGCAAGTCAAGGAGACGCGAGTGCCGCGTCCCGCAGCGCCCGGCTTATCGGCGGCATACGACTACGAATACGAGCGCAATGGAGTGAGCAGCCTGTTCATGCTGTTTGCACCGTTGGACGGATGGCGCCGAGTCGAGGTCAGAGAGCGTCGCACGAAGGTGGACTGGGCGCATGTGATAAAGAAACTGGTCGACGAGGACTACCCCGACAGAGACCGGATCGTGCTGGTAATGGACAATCTCAACACTCACAAGCTGTCCTCGCTATACGAGGCATTCGAGCCTGCTGAGGCGAGGCGTATAGCTGAGCGACTGGAGATACACTACACTCCCAAACACGGGAGTTGGTTGAATATGGCGGAGATAGAGATCGGTGTGCTGGCTCGACAGTGCCTGGACCGACGGATTGCCAATCAAGACATCCTGCGCGGCGAGGTCAATGCTTGGCAGAATCAACGCAACCGGGATGTGATACGAGTGGATTGGCGCTTCACTACCGAGGATGCGCGCATCAAGCTAAAGTCACTCTACCCATCAATACAAAAAAGTTGAACCACTAGCTTTAAGAGGTTCCTGGAGTCCGTCCAAAACGGCACATTACCCTCGTCCAAGACATAAGGTACTGCGCATGCGTCTACACGGACGGGCTTGCTCTTTGCGCGGCTCATGGCTGGACGGTGCTGAGACCTTCGCTACGGTGGGCCACGCCGGTGACATGGCTACGACAGACTGTCGAAGGTATCCCTGATCGCCGTGCGTACCGTTACCGGTCGGTCCTTACGCACCAGCTTGCGAGCCACTTGCAAGGTCCGCCGAAACGAAGAACGTCCACGCAGTATTGGGGGTGTACAGGAAAACGGGTTTTGTACCGGAATGGACCAGGTGGGTCATTTCGTAGCTGAAACGGTGGTGCATCTGGGTACATCTACCCCCTACAGGAGGGTAAGCAGTGAACACTTTGTGAAAGGGCTGGGTCCGGTCGGCTGGTACAAGTTGGTATTGAACAGCAAGGCGATAGACAAGTCCGTCAGTCCTGGGGACATTCACGACGGGAATCTCCCGCTGGACGAAATACGACGCAGGATCAGGGACGACCACATCGCCGACGCGACCGTGACCATCGTATTGATTGGCCCATGCACGCCCTGCATAATAGTTAGGTGCGTCTGGATGGAGGGGGAGTTCTCATTCAGAGGTTGACTATTAGCCGTTCGTTTCTCCACCTGTAGCCTCACCGAATGGAGGACGTTCAGAACCTCCGCTCGACTCCCCAAGCTCCTCCCTAGCTCGCTCATCTATCTGTCTCCAGAGGGAATCAAGCTCCGCCTGTATAGGCAAGGCACTCGTGACCCAATCGATGCCGGCGTAGGTTGTGACCTTTGCGACGGTCGCAAACACTTGTACAAGCTCACGCAGGGCGTAGTACAGGACTACGTTCACCAACGTCCCATCGTAGTGGCCGCCGGGCCGGATGACCTGCTGCCCGTCCGGCCCAACTACAACAAGTCCTCGAAGGCTGTTGAGCCGCGTATGGGTGCCGTGCTCGCTGAGCATCCCATAGTCATCATCCCACACCTCCTTGGTCTTGGCTGATACCCTTTCCGCCATTTTGCCGAAGGTGAGGTTGGGCCTGCTGCCTAGCTTTCCCTCGCCATCAAGCAGGGCAGCCAGGGTCGGGGGATAGTGCTCTATGTCCAGTGACACTAGCCTGTCTTCCATTGCCATGCGCACCAACGCCATCGCCTGCTGGTAGTAACCGCGCTCCAGCACCTGGAAAGCGGCGCGCAGTGAGTTGAAGGTTCTCGTTGCCAGGAATAGCCGCGCACTCTCAAGATCATCATCTCTGTGGCGATTCTCAGGCCCAAACTCAGTGAGACCCCGGATAATAGCGTCTAGAGCTGCCTCCCCAGCCCTCAACTCACGAGCATGCCGTTCCCGTATGGTAGACACGGTCTCGTTATCCGTACCGTCGATGGTTAGCAAGTAGCCGTTCATTGCCCTAACCGGGATTTCCCATATCGGGAGTCTTCAGGCTCAACGAGCAGCCCGAACGAGATGGGTGCATCATAGTCAGGTCCTGCAAGGCCAGTCAATCGCCGGTCTATCCGATAAGGGATGCGTTTGTAGTCGTAGACCACCCTTCTTGTCCGTCTTTGTCGCCTTCGTCTCCCTGCCAATGGGGTGAAAGGTGTCAAGGGCGGTGTGAAAACGTACCAGCGGGGCGGAGCAAAACTGTACCACTGAACGCCGTAGAATGGGCATCAAGGTTCGTGGGGCGTTGGAGATCAGGGTCAGTCAGATAGCTGGCGGCCAGAAGTCTTCTTGCTGTGCTTGAGTCGGTAGCTGTCCCCGTTCATCTCCAGGATGTCGACATGGTGGGTGAGGCGGTCGAGGAGAGCTCCGGTCAGCCGTTCAGAGCCGAACACCTCGGCCCACTCGACGAAGGGCTCACTTGGAGGTCACCAGGACCGATCCACGCTCGTAACGCTGGCTGAACACCTCGAAGAGCAGCTCGGCGCCAGTCTTGGACAAGGGCACGAAGCCCAGTTCGTCGATGATCAGAAGCTTGAGTCGTGCGAGCCTTCTCTGCAGGTTGAGCAGACGCCGTTCGTCCCTGGCCTCGATCAGCTCGTGAACCAGAGCAGCGGCGGTGGTGAAGCCCACGGACAGTCCCCTCTGACACGCAGCCAGACCGAGACCGAGGGCGATATGGGTCTTGCCGGTGCCACTGTTGCCGAGAGCGATGACGTTGTGGGGGCGCTCGATGTACTCGCATCGTGCCAGCTCCAGAACCAGAGCCTCGTTCAGGGACGGCATAGACAGGAAGTCGAAGGTGTCGAGACTCTTGGTCGTCGGGAAGCGGGCTGCTTTGATCCGACGTTCCACCATGCGATGGTGACGGTCGATCAGCTCCAACTCCGATAGTCGCAGCAGGTAGTCCGGATGGTCAGCTCCCTCACTGGCACACTGGGATGCCAGCTTGTCGTACTCCCTCAGGAACGTGGGGAGCTTGAGTTGCTTGAGGTTGTGTTCGAGCAACATCGTGGACTTGTTGGTCATGACCGGCTCCCCGCCAGGAGAGCCATGTAGTCCCTGGTCGAGGTTGTTGCAACGTTGGTCCTGGGCAGATACGGGTACAACTCCATGTCGAGTCTAGGCGGTCGACCCTCGATCCTGCACAGCACCAGGTGCTTGACAGCATCGAAGCTCACAGCCCCGAGTCGAATGGCGTCTCGTACGGCGTCGTGGACTTCTTCCGGCTGGAAGTTCTCCATCAGTCTGAGCACCTGCACGAACTCCCTCTTTCCTCGCTTGCCCATCCGAGACTCCAGCAACCGCCGCAACACTCCGAACTCCTCGGGCAACTCCCATCCAACCAGCGGCGCCGCCTGATCCAATGCCCTCGTCTTCTTCTCAAGGAGCGGCAGGTAATGGAGAGGGTCGAAGACGAAGTCGTCTCGATCGTAGGACCGCCGATGGCGGGCGATGACTTCAGCGCCACAGCTGATCACAACCTCGTGTACATATCCGCGGACCAGAACGTCCCGATGACCGTAGGCCACCGGGACCGAATAGTCATTGGTCCGGTATCTGACCAGGGACAGAGAACTGACCCTCGTCGCGTGCTTGTCGCTGGCGTCGTACGGTACGGCCGGCAGAGGCAGCAGCTTCTCCAGGTCCCGCTCCAGCCGTTCTCCTATCGTCTCGTTGTGGCCGCGGAGTCGATCTTCGAACCGTCTGAGGCAGTGTTGCTCCAGATGAGCATTGAGGGCATCGAAGCTCTCGAACGATGGAATGGGCACCAGGAAGTTCCGGCGGACATAGCCGACCAGACCTTCTACTTTGCCCTTATCGTTCCCTTTGCCTGGACGGCCGAACCGGTCCTCGAACAGGTAGTGGGACTGAAGCTCGGAGAACACCCTGGTCCGCTGCCGGCGACCATCTCCCAGGATTCTGGCTACCGCGAGCGTGGTGTTGTCGTAGAGGATGCTCTGAGGCACTCCGCCCAGGAACGCGAAGGCGGAGACGTGTCCGTCGCAGAATGACTCCGTCGTCTCGGCGGGATACGCCTTCACATAGCACCCGTCGCTGTGAGGGAGGTCCAGGGCGAAGTAGTGGGCTTTGCGTTCCACTCCGCCGATGATCACTCGAGCTTCGCCGTAGTCGCACTGGGCATGTCCCGGAGGGTGGGACAGAGGTAAGAACATCTCGCGGGTATGACGACGGCGTTCTCGAACGTAGTCTTTGACTATCGTGTACTTGCCGGGGAAGCCGTGTTCGTCTCTGAGCCGTTCGTAGATACGCTTGGCGGTGTGACGCTGCTTCTTCGGTGAGCTCAGATCCTGCTCCAGGATCTGGTCCATCACACCCTTATATGGATCGAGCTTCGGTCTGCGAGCCGGTCGTTGCCGTCGATACCCTGGGGGCACGGAGTACTCGAGCATCTTGCGCACCGTGTCCCGGTGTAGCCCGAACACTCGGGCCGCCTCTCGGACGCTCATCCCTTCGACGAAACAAGCCTTGCGAACACGGAGGTAAATACCCACCTTGTACATCCAATCCACCTTCAGTCAGGTTCGGTCGTTCCTGATTGAAGGCGACAGGCGGTACGCTTTTCAAGCGCCACATCTCAGCTCTTGAGCCGCCCTGCCGGTACATTATCTCTCCGCCATTCACAGGCGTCTGAATACAAAGGACACTTCGCTCGGCCCGAGGCGTATCTGGTCCCCGTCCCGTAGGAGCTGTTCGTCGATCCCTAGCTGCTTCCCGCTTACGTACGTTCCGTTGGAGCTGGCAAGGTCTTGCAGATAGCACCCGTCTTCCTTGACGGTGATCTCCGCATGCTGGCGGGACACACCCATTTCAGATACGACCACGTCGTTGCTCGGAAGGCGGCCGAACACTGTCGTAGTAACACCTAGCTCTATCGTTTGGTCGTGGTCGGTACCACCTGCGATTTGCAGAAATGGCTGATCGTTCACAACGGAGCCCTGTCTGTCTGAGATTTCATAGGCCTGGTTGGGACCACGTAGATCAGGATAGCGTGAAGCGGAACGTGGCGCCCTTTTCCACCTCGCCTTCCGCCCAGACTCTGCCTCCGTGGCCCTGGATGATCCGCTGGATCGTCGCAAGGCCGACACCGACTCCGTCGAACTCGTCTTCGGAGTGCAGGCGCTTGAACGCGCCGAAAAGCTCTTCGGCATCAGCCATGTCGAAGCCGGCGCCGTCGTCGCGGACGAAGTATACGGTCTCGCCGTCCTCTGTAGTCTTTCCGAACTCGATCCGCGCTTCTGAATGTTTTCCCGTAAACTTCCAGGCGTTGCCGATCAGGTTTTCCAGCACGACCTGGAGCTGGTCCCTATCGCCCTCCGCGACGAGGCCTTCGGCAATGACGAACTCGACGCTGCGCTCGGGGTCACGCTCGGTTAGTCCCGCGGCGCAGGCTCGCGCCACCTCCGAGAGGTCTACGTCTTCCTTCCGCACCTCTCCTCGCGTGTCGTCAACCATCCCAAGAACCCGCGACATATTGACTATGTCGTCCAGGTGCTCTCCTATTCGTTGTCTCTCACTCAAGACGCTTTCCACTTGAGCCTTGGCCTGGGCATCCAGCCTTCCGCCTTCCTGCTTGAGCAGCGCCTTTGTGGAGGACTCAATCCTCTGAAGTGGAGCCCAAAGGTCGTGAGAAATCGAGTATGTCATCGACTCCAGCTCGCTATTGGCGGCAACTAGCTCGGTGGTCCGGCGCTTCGACTCCTCCTCGGTCCGCTTGCGCTGCTTGAGTTCGTCCTGTATGTCGTGGTAGAGGTTCCCGAGTCTTTGCGCCATCCTGTTTATATGGGTACTCAACGTACCGAACTCGTCCCGGTTGGGCACTTCCACCCGGTTGTCGAAGTCCCCACCAGCGACGGCTGCTACTACGGAATCGATCCTACGAATCGGCCGGACAAAGGTCAGGGACATCACGAGGCCGACTAGCAGAGCGAATACCAGGCTGACACCCGAAAACACCCACACGGTCGCCGTCAACGTGTCTCTGTCGGACTGGAACGCGGCCGTGGCCTCCGCAGCTTCTTCGGTAGCTTTGCCAATCAACTCGCGCATCGCGGTTTCGAGCTCGTGGGAGATCACGTGCTCTTGGCCTAAGTGCAGGTTCAATGCTGCCCCGTCGATATTCCCTTCGATGTAGAGGGCCAGCACGTCTTCACTTGACTCGCTGAACCTCTGATTCGCCTCCCTTACACCGGTAAAGAAATCGTCCTGGCCGGACGGACTGATCTCATCGACGGCATCCAGTTTCTCGACGAAGCCTGATTCCCTCGTAAAAACCCGTTTTGAGGAAGTTCCAGCGCTTTAGCACATGTGAGCGCTACCGTATGTTGGGGTAGGACACGGAACAGAGACTGTATATTGTACCCAGGCAAGGGTACGGTTGTTCTAATTCGACCTGCACAGACTTTTTACGAGAGAATCAAGCCTTGCTTGGCCTTAGCGATCTTGGCGTCGTCGTTGGTCAGCAGAGCCATGGCACGAAAGTGGCTCTGCGCGGTAACGGCATATTCCATCTGCCGGGACAGGTCGACCTTTTCTTGCACGCGGTTCAACGCGTCCACTCGCCCGCTCATCCTGCTGATGACCACCAGGCTCAGGACGCCCATGGCCACGAGAAGCAAGGCGCCGATCAGGAAGCCGGACAACAGCTTGGTGTGGACGCCGACGTTTATCCTGGCGACGGCGTTGGCGAGGGGCCCGAACAAGCCCCCCGTCAAGGGAAACTCGCCAATAGCGTCAGGGGGGTGCCCTGAAGGCGTCGATGATGTCTGCTCTTCAGGTCTGTCCTTCAAATCAGCCATAGCGTCACCTTCCGTTGCTTCCATCTCCCACGGCGGTTACAGCCCGCACGATAGACGATCCGAAGCGCCCTGCAGTTCCTATTTCCGCTCTCCTACCAGGACCGCCATACAACTGTATATGCAATCGTCAAGTCCGGCCATCCCTTTGAACGTCATGCCCATCTTCTCCCTGATCCTAACGTTGCTCACGAAGACATCGTTGGCGGGTGGCGGCTCGAATGTAAGTCTACTCTTCGAGCCCGTCAGCTCGACCACTCGCTCGATGAACGCCCTCCAAGTGACGTGGTCGTCGTTGACGTTATAGATCTCCCCGCCTTCGCTCTTCTCGATCGCGAGCCGGTGTGCTCTCGCCAGGTCCTCGACGTGAGTCATGTGAAATCCACCGCCGGGGACCGTTATGTCCTCGCCCTTCAGAGCCTGCTCCGTGTACCTGAAGAACGTCCCAAGAAAATCGTTCTCGCGAATAAATGCCTCTTCGGACTTCCCTTCCGGCGCATTATTCGCAGACCCGAGGGCGGTTAGGTCTCGTCGGCCCTTTCGGAATGCGCCGTACACCCACATCGTCCGCAGAGTCACCGTCTTCAAGCCGTACTGGTGGTAGTAAGCGAAGCACCACTTTTCTACGGCAGCCTTGCCCGCCCCGTAGACATCGGTCGGGAAGCATGGGCTCGTCTCCTCGATAGGATACACCGGCTGCCACTTGGTCGGATTGCGGTATCCCACGGATGCCCCTGAGCTAGTAAAAATGAACGACTCAACGCCCTCGTGCCGCGCGGCTTCCAGCAGGGTGGGGCTGCCCCTTTCGTTGATCTCGAACTCCATGATCGGGTCATCGACGACCCTGCCCTCAATCGAGTACGCAGGATGTACGATGTGATCGACACCCTTAACCGCCTCTCGCAGCGAATCGGTGTCCGACAGGTCGGCGCGAAACAAGCCGACGTCCAGCCCGGCGAGGACGCTGGCGGGGCTGCTCTCCCTGAGCATCGCGCGCACCCGGTAGCCTTGGCTCAGCAGCTCGTGGACGATGTATGCCCCGGCGAATCCGGTCGCGCCCGTTACGAGAACATACGGCATTGCAGGTCTCCTTCGGATGCCGTGTATATCAGAAGCACAGTACTTCGACAAGACCGCCGCCGCGTGTTGTTGAAGAGACGCCCCGTCGGAGGGTGTCTCAGAAGTCCCGTTTCTGCCCAGTCGGGAAGAGAGTTAGGAAAGACCGTCGTCGGAAGTCGGCGTGCTGGCGGTAGCAGCGACGGTTTCCGTGCGCAAACCAAGATACCCTCACCTTAATCCTCTCCCATCAAGGGAGAGGAGATCGGACGCTTCTCTTTTGAGACGGGCTCCGTCGTGGCGTCTCTTCGGCGGGATCGGCGCCCAATGCGAGACGGGCGCGCGAGTCCTGTTAAACTACTGTCGAACTAAGGCGAACCCTGATGCCCAACCTGCCCACAGCTACACTTGGACGCACCGGACTCGAAGTCACGCGGCTGGGCTATGGGGCTGGCCACCGCAAGCCCATGGACGACGACCAGCGCAAGGCAATTCTGACCGCCGTTCTCGATGCCGGCATCAACTACATCGACACGGCCGACGACTACGGCAACAGCGAGGAGCTGATTGGCAGGTACATCTCACACCGCAGCTCGGAGTACTTCATCGCCACCAAATGCGGCGGGTCGCCCTCCGGCCATCTGTGGACCCGTGAGAACGTCTTCCGTAACCTCGAAGAGAGCTTGCGCCGGCTGAAGACCGACTACGTGGACATCATGCAGCTCCACGGCGCGTCGGTCGAGCAGTGCGAGCACGAGGGTCTGGTCGAGTCGCTTCAGATGATGCGAAAAGAGGGCAAGGTGCGGTGGATCGGCGCCTCCACCAATCTGCCCCATCTGCCTACGTTTCTCGAGTGGGATGCGTTCGATGTTTACCAGCTGCCCTACTCGGCCCTTGACCGAGACCATGAGGGCTGGTTGACGAGAGCGGCACAAGCCGGCGCAGGAATCGTGATTCGCGGCGGAGCCGCCCTCGGACAGCCGGGCGTAGGCTCCGGGTCCGAGGCTCGGTGGGGTAAGTTCGAGGAAGCGGGCCTCGACGACTTGCTGACCGAAGGCGAGACCCGGACTGCCTTCGTAGTGCGGTTTACGCTCACCCATCCGGACACCCACTCCAATATCGTCGGGACGACGAACCCGGACCACCTGCGGGAGAACATCCGGGCAGTCCGCCAAGGCGCGCTACCGGACGACGTTTACAGCGAGGCGAAACGTCGGCTCGAGGCGATTGGAGTCACGCCTGGGGAGTTGGACGGCTAACGAAGAGGCTGGCTATCCCGCTGGCTTCGGCGCCGGCTTGGTACGCGGCTCGCCCTGCGCGTCCGGGGGCTCCAGGACCTGACGGAACTCGATACTACCGGTCTTGTTGAGTATGAACTCCTCCAGGCCTGACCGTCCGCTGAAGTTGGCGAACGGCTGGTAGGTCATCGTGATGTAGTAGAACTCGTCCTGCTCCTCGGCGCTCTGCACCTCCCAGACCAGTTGCACGGTCTGGTATTGGGTTTCGTAGACCTCCAGGTTCTGCTGCGCGTACTTGATAACCGCAAGCCTGGCGCGCTCGAGCGAGATCTTGCCTGCCTCGTCGGCCTGCGCTGCCTCGGTAATCTGGGCCTTCAGGGTCGAGATCTCTGTCTGAAAATTGGCCGCCTTTAGCTTCTCAGCTGTTGCCAACCGGTCGGCAGACTGCAGCTCCAATTTGGTGCTCGAAAGCTGAGACGTAACCAGGTCGAACTCCTCCTGGGATACGCCTCCTCCAAGCAGACCGCACGCTGGCAGCGTCGCGAATGAGAGCGCCACAAGCAAGGGGAGGAATCAAGATTCTCTCGTAAAAAGTCTGTGTAGGTCGAATTAGAACAAACGTACCCACACCTGGGTACAATATACAGTCTCTGTTCCGTACACTACCCCAACATACGGTAGCGCGCAGATGTGCTAAATCGCTGGAACTTCCTCAAACCGGGTTTTTACGAGGGAATCAATCTTGATTCTCTCGTAAAAAGTCTGTGTAGGTCGAATTAGAACAAACGTACCCACACCTGGGTACAATATACAGTCTCTGTTCCGTACACTACCCCAACATACGGTAGCGCGCAGATGTGCTAAATCGCTGGAACTTCCTCAAACCGGGTTTTTACGAGGGAATCAATCTTGATTCTCTCGTAAAAAGTCTGTGCAGGTCGAATTAGAACAACCGTACCCTTGCCTGGGTACAATATACAGTCTCTGTTCCGTGTCCTACCCCAACATACGGTAGCGCTCACATGTGCTAAAGCGCTGGAACTTCCTCAAAACGGGTTTTTACGAGGGAATCAATCTTACCCCTTCTCCCCTCGTGGGAAGGTTGGGAAGGAGGAGCCGGGCAACCCTATTGCACCCATCTCTCAATGAAACAAAGTTCAACATAGACTCGGAGTATCCCACGGTATTCGAAGCCGACGCAACAGGCGCCACGGTCAGAGTTTATTGATCTGCCCTTCCTCGACGTTTTGCGCCGGTGGGATATAATTGCCTGAACCCTCGGACGCGCGCCAAACCCAGCGAGAGGAGTCGACCAATGGAGCCGACCGATATCCAGTTGATGGCTCACCTGCTAAGACGCGCCGGGTTCGGTGCAAGACGAGCTCGAGGACTACGTCGCGAAAGGGTACGAAGCCGTCGTCGATGCCCTTGTCAATCCGGAGAGGCTTCCCGACGTTGATGAAGACCTGCTGAACCGCTACTCCGAGCTGTCGTTCGAGGCCAAGTGGTTCTACCGCATGGCAAACACCCACCGCCCGCTGCTTGAGAAGATGGCTCTGTTCTGGCATGGCGTCCTCGCCACCGGCAGCTCTAAATCGGGCCACCACAACACCGCTTACGACCAGATACTCATGTTCCGCGAGATAGCCCTCGCCGATCTCAGGAGTATCTTGATCGAGACGTCCAAGGACCCGGCGATGATCTTCTGGCTCGACAACAACGAGAACGTCAAGGAAGAGCCAAACGAGAACTACGGCCGCGAGCTCCTGGAGTTGTTCTCGATGGGAGTCGGAAACTACACCGAGGAAGACGTAAAGGCCTCGACGCAGGCGTTCACCGGGTGGAGCTTCCAGTCGATCATCCCAGGCTCGACTCCTTACGGAAAGTACCCTACCCACTTCGTTTACCGGGACGATGAACACGACGTGGGGGCCAAGAGATTCCTGGGTCAGTCCGGCCGGCTCAACGGCGAAGACGTCATCGACGTCGTCGTAAAGCAACCCGCGACCGCCAGGTTCATCGCGAGGCACGTGTACACTTTCTTCGTCGCCGACGAACCGGGAGTCGCTTCCTGGAACGAGTTGCCTCCCCAGGACGCCGACGCTATCGACACCCTCGTCACGGCCTATTTCGAGTCCGGGGCGAACATGCGCCACATACTTCGCGTGCTGTTCAACTCGGACTTCTTCAAGGAAGCTAGCTACAGGAAGGTCAAGAGCCCGACCGAGGTCGTGACCGGAGTTATGAAGCTGACCGGCGACGCGAGATTCCCCGCGACAGGCATTCAACGCTTCGTGCGTGCCAATACTTCGATGGGCCAGACCTTGACGAGCCACGTGAGCGTCGAAGGGTGGCACACAGGTCCCGACTGGATTGACGGCGGTACACTGAACGAGCGGGTCAACTTCGCTGTAAACGAGATTGAAGACGTCGACAAGCCCGGCATCAAGGACATGATCGAGCGGTTTGCCTCATCGGAGGCGCCACTCGGTCCAGGCGAGTTCGTCGATCGCTCGCTGGACCTGGCTGGCCCGGTCAGGGTCGATGAGGATACGAAGGCCGGGTTGCTCAACTATGCGGAGTCAGGTGGAGAGCTGACCTTTGGGACCGAGGCCGACCGCGTCCAGAGCTCGGACCGCATAGTGAGGATGCTCCAGCTGATCGTCTCGGCGAGAGAGTACCAGTTCGGATAAGAAGACAGGGATTAGGGACGAGGGGTTGAGCCCCAAACCCCAAACCCTAGCACCTAACCCCCATCCCCCAACCAGCAAGGGAGGTAATCGACCATGACCGCACCCTACGCGTTGTTCAGGGCCGGATTTCCGTACGCCAAGACCATCGGTACCAAGAGGCTCACGAACAGACCGAAGGACCTTGCCCTAGGGCAAGACGGAAGGATGTACCTCCTCACCTGGGAGCCGATCCAGATCATGAGCTTGGATGAGGAGGACCTGGGGAGCATCGGTATCAGAACCCGCGGCGACGACCTCGTCATGGAACCGAACGATGTCGAGGACGGCGCGCTGGTCTGGTCGCACACGATAATCGTCGACAGAGACGAGAATCTCTATGTGTCTGATGAGATCATCCATCGCATATCGATCTTCAGCAAGGACGGTGACTTCCTCGGCAAGTGGGGCGAATACGGCACTGCTGACGGGCAGCTTGACCGTCCGTGCGGAATCGCCTTCGACGCGGACGAGAACATCTACGTCGTCGACTCGATGAATCATCGCGTGCAGAAGTTCACCAAGCGCGGCCGATTCTTGATGAAGTGGGGCCGTTTCGGAGACGGAGACGGTGAGTTCAATATGCCCTGGGGGATCGCCGTTGACGCCGATGGCGACGTGTATGTCTCCGACTGGCGAAACGACCGCATACAGAAGTTCACCACCGATGGTGAGTTCGTGTTCAAGTTCGGCGCATCGGGGACCGGTCCCGGCGAGCTGAACCGCCCGATGGGCATCGCCGTCGACAAGGACTTCGATGTCTACGTGGTCGATACGCACAAGACGGGGACGATCGCCAAGGCCGACGATGTAGGTGGTCGTGTACAGCTCTTCTCGCGCGAAGGACGCTACGTCCAGTCTTTCTTCGGCGACAGCACGGTCTCCAAGTCCGCCCAGTCGTTGATGTGGACGTCACTGCGGACGCTCCGGCTTCGCGAGATGACCGACCTTGAGCAAGAGAAGCGATTCCGAAACCCGAGGTCGGTGGTCGTAGACGACGAAGGCCGAATGTTCGTGCCTGACTTTGGTGCGTACCGCGTCCAGGTCTACCAGAAAGAGGCCTACCCCCTTGAGGAGCACGAGATCGGACCGGTCCTCCGAGCCCCGAGCCTTTCGGCGAACTAGTCTGCGACAGGCCGGACGCTGTGAGACGGTCACATCCCGGAGTATCTATTGAAAGAGACCTACGGCCCGAACGTCTACACCAACATGGGCCTTCGCCCATTTATCAACTGCGCGGGAAACGGCACCAAACTGGGCGGCAGCCACTACTCCGCCGAGGTCCTGCAAGCGGTCGACGACGCCAACGAAGGCTATGTCTACATGGCGGACCTCCTTGAGAAGTCTGGCGAGTACGTCGCCGACCTATTGGGGACGGAAGCAGCCTACGTAACCTCGGGTGCGTTCGCTGCTCTCGCTCTCAGTGCCGCCGGGTGCATGGCGGGTCGGGAGCGGGAGAACATCGATCGGCTTCCTGACACCGCCGGTCTGAAGAACGAAATCGTGCTCCAGAAGAGCCAGCGCTTCAACTACGACAGGGCCTTCACCGTCGTCGGAGCGACGATAGTCGAAGCAGGCGACGGCGACGGTTGCACGGGCGAAGAGCTGACCGCGGCCATTGGCCCCGACACTGCTGCCGTGGCCTACCGCGTGAGCAGCGCTGGCTCCCGCGACAACGCCGCGGTGCCGCTCGAAGAGGCCGTCCGCGTGGCTCACGAGCGCGAAGTCCCGGTGATAGCCGATGCGGTGAAAGAGATATACCCGGCCGACTACTTCAGAGGCGTCGCCCAGTCGGCCGACCTGGTCTGCTTCAGCGGCAAGTACTTCGGCGGTCCTACTTCGGCAGGATTCGTCTGTGGCGACAGGGAGTTGATCGAGACGGTCGCGCTGCACGGGCATATGGGCTTCTACGGGGCCGGCAGGTCCTTCGGTCGGGGCTTCAAAGTCGGCAGGCAAGAAGTTGTGGGCCTGGTCGCGGCCCTCGAAGCCTGGCTTACGATGGACCACGAAGAGCGACTCCTTGGAATCGATGCCAAGCTGGAGGCCCTCCAGCGCCGCCTAGAGACCGTCCCAACCATCAGCCGCATGGAGCTCACGGACGGTCGCACTTACGCCGGGTCGAGTCTCCACATCGTCCTGGACACGGAGGCGCTAGGCAAGTCGGCGCCAGACATATCGGCGGAGCTAGACTCGGGAGACCCCCGCATCCTGATGGGTGCTTCCGGCGACGACACGCTTATCGTGATGGTGCGCAACCTCAGAGAAAGTGAAGACGAGATGGTCGCGCAGCGGCTGACTGAGGTCTTGTCGGGGTAGGGGTGTGCCTCTTCTCCCGTCTCGGGAGAAGACTGAGATGGGTACAAACCGGATACATTGGTAACAGATAGACCGGAGACATGGGTAACACATTGGGCGAAGATGGGGCCGATCCCATCAGGAGGAGTGTGTTGCCCTGGAAACAGACGAGTCCGGAGGAAGAGCGAAAAGAGTTCCTGGAATGGTGGAAGAGGGGGGAAGTGAGCTTCGTGTCGCTGTGCCGACGGTTCGGTATAAGCCGTAAGACGGGATACAAGCGGGTGAATCGGTACCGGGCGTATGGTTTTGAGGGAGTGGGAGACCGTAGCCGAGCTCCGATTCGTCGGCCGAGCAAGACGCCTTTGGCAGTAGCCGAGCGTGTGATCGGTGTAAGACGGGCCCATCCGAACTGGGGACCTAAGAAAGTGGTGGCGTCGCTTCGGAATGCCGAGCCCAACGCGTCGTGGCCTGCGTCGAGTACGGCGGGAGAGATCCTTGACCGAGCAGGGCTGGTGAAGCGTCGAAAACGTCGACGGCATGCAGCGCCTTGGAGCGAGCCGTTTGCGGCGGCAGAAAGGCCCAATGACGTGTGGTCTATCGACTTCAAGGGGTGGTTCCGAACGGGAGATAGGACCCGGATCGACCCTTTGACGGTGCAGGACGCCGCCTCGCGATACCTGTTGGTCTGCGATGGGCTGCGGCAACCTAACCACCACGAAGCGCGAAGGGTGCTTGAGCAGGCCTTTCGGGAGTATGGACTTCCATCGACCATTCGGACCGACAACGGACCACCGTTTGCCAGTGTGGGCTTGGGTAGCTTGTCGCAGCTGGCGGTATGGTGGGTCAAGCTGGGCATCGTGCCTGAGCGGATCGAACCAGGTCACCCGGAGCAAAATGGACGACTGGAGCGACTGCACCGTACTCTGAAGGCAGAGACGGCAAGTCCGCCCCGTGCAACCAGGCGTAAGCAGCAGAGAGCCTTCGACACCTTTCGCCTGGACTACAACACCGAACGGCCACATGAGGCACTGGCACAGCAGCCTCCCGCCAGCCAGTACCATCCGTCCGCTCGGTCTTACCCGCGTCGGATAACCGCCCCAGAGTACGGAGTCGGGGCGACTGTGCGGCAGGTGCGTACCAACGGTCAGATCAAGTGGAAGGGCGACATGATCTACCTCAGCTGGGCACTCAAAGGCGAGCCCGTTGGCCTGGTGCCACAGGATGATCGCTACTGGACCATCTGGTTTGGTCCCCTGTCTATCGGGCTGTTGGATGACCACGATCGAACTGTCTTGCATACGCCTACAAAAGTGTCACCTATGTCCCCGGTTTAAGTGTTACCTATGTCCCCGGTTGCACAATGAGGGCTCTTGTCGCCTAACCTTGATAGCGGAGTCTCTATGCCAAAAACGCTGAGTATCAAACCCGACGACCCACGACTGACCTGGGCAGGCGCAGTATCCTTCGACCGCAGCGACGGCACCGTGATGCCCTGGCGCATCCCCTTCGAACAGCGCGAACTTTTTGGCGCGCCACTGCAGGTCCGGTCGGCTTTTCCCGCTGGGGTCCGAATAGCCTTTCGCAGCGACACGACCCTCGTCTCAGGTCGCGTCAAGCCGCCGGAGCAGCCCGCGGTCCTCGATCTGTGTGTCGACGGAGAGTTCCACTCGTCCGTCGACCTCACCGAACGCGACGCGTTCAGCTTCGAAGGCTTGCCGGCCGGGGAGAAGCTTGTCGAGCTCTGGCTACCTCAGTTCGCGCAGTTCAGGCTAGAAGGGATAGAGCTCGGTGACGGCGCGACGATCGAGCCGCACGAGGATTCCCGTCCGAAGTGGACGACCTACGGTACTCGATAACCCACTGCGCCAAGGCCGGGCGGCCGACCCAGACGTGGCCGGCCATTGTTGCCAGGGGCCATGGGCTCAACCTCACATGCCTCGGCTATGGTGGGAGCTGTTTACTGGAGGCGTCGGTCGCGCGGATCATGCGCGATATTCCTGCCGACTTCCTTTCCATGAAGGTCGGCATAAACATCCAGAGCACCAACAGCCTCGGCCCGAAGACCTTTCGCTCCGCCGTCATCGGGTTCGTCCAGATCGTGCGTGAAAAGAACCCCGACGCCCCGTTCGTCGTCGTCTCGCCAATACTGTCGCCGCCGCGAGAGACGACTCCCAACCTGGTGGGCCTGAGCCTTTCGGACATGCGAAACGAGATCGCCGAGGCCGTCGAAGCCCTCCGCGCCCACGGCGACGCGAATGTCCACTACGTCGACGGCCTCCGGGTCTTCGGCCCCGATCAGGTCCACCTCCTCCCCGACGAAGTTCACCCTGACGCCGAGGGCTACAAGGTCCTCGGTCAGAACTTCCTGCGCGAGGTAGCGCGTCCGCTGTTCACCAGCTAATCGCCGAGGTTGTCCAATGGCCTCTGTTCGGTTCCGATTTGCCAGCACCTCGGTCAGCTAAGGCGTGTTTCCGCAAGCAACCGCTCGACCACCTCGTTCTTCGCCTCGGTGTACGCGTTCCGGTCCAGCGGATGGCGCTCCGCCAGGGCTTCTTTTTCCGCACTGTATGTTCGGCGGGCCCTCGCGCTCTTCCTGAGGTAGTCTCGAAACGTCAGCCAGAGCTCCCACGGTGTTTGGCTGAGCTGAACGATGTGGACATGGTGGGTTCGGACCTGATTGCCGATCTCACGGACGAGAACATGTCCTACGTCGTCACTCGCTCCACGGTAGAGGTAGCCGAGCGCCTCAATCTGGGGGATGCAGTTCTCGATGCGGTAGTCGTCCGCGACCCCTATCGCGATGTCTAGAATCGGCTTTGCTTTCAAGCCGGGGACGGCGGTACTGCCGATATGCTCGATCTCGCACGGCACGTCTGAAAGAGCTTGGGACAGGAGAGCGGATTCATCTCGGAAGGCATGCTCCCACGCTGGGTCATAGTCCGTAATAGCGACCGTGCCGTACTTAAGACCCAGCAATGTCGTTGAGCCCAAGCGTCTCCTCGGACGGAGCACTCACAGCTTGTCTGTCATTCTGAATAAGCGCAGCGAATGAAGAATCTGAAGTCGTTGCTTCAGTGAAGTAGCTTCTGAGGAGGTCCTTAGATTCCTCACTCCGTTCGGAATGACAATGCTACCACGCTTGTGCGCGTGCCCCGTAGGTGGGAGTCCAGGCTAGCCGACCTCTGTCCGGAATCCAGGGCCAGGTGACCGAGGCTAGTCGATGTCCTCATACAGGGCCTCGCCGCGCATAAGCCTGGCGGCGATGTCGTAGGTCTGCACTCTGCTCCGGACCGTCGGCGAGTGGGCGCTCAGGAACCTCGCTGTCCCGATCAGGACGTGGGCGCCCAGCGGCGTGCCCTTGAAGTTCTGGTGCTGTCTCACGCCTGCCTCGTAAATCTGGAACATGTGGAAGCCGGCGTCCTCGCGAAGCAGCGCGTGACCGAGGGCCCTCACTACCTCTTCTTCGTGACCTTCGGCCACCATGTCCGTCACGATCTGAGCGGTGTCGTCGACGTGTCCCTGCACTTCGAAGGACTCCAGGAGCTCCTTCGTGCCTGGTCTGTCTCCTGACGCCTTCGGCATAGCCTGCTTCGGCACGTTCAAGAACCTCTCTAGATACACCGACATCGCGCCGTCGAAGATGCCTCGGGCGAGCAGATCGGAAGGAGCGCGTCGCATCGCCTGGTCGACCGCGTTCGTGTACGTGTACGTGAAGGTGTGGTGCACCGTGTTCCAGTCGCCGAACTCGTTGGTCACGCGGAAGTGGACGGGCCAGCGGGCCGCGGCATAGGCCACAGTAGCGGACAGCTCCGTTAGGGGCACACCGTCGCGGACGAGGCCTGACATCCTGGTCAGGGTCTCGTCCGGCTCGGCGTCGAGGATCGTCTCCCCCAGCTCCTGATGGCCGCTCCAGTCCGACCACCGGCCTCCGCCTTGTTCGATCAGGTCGTCTAGCACGTCGAAGGTGTCGGACAGCAGGGCAGGGAGGTCGACGGGATGAGACCAGCTTGGGCTCTCCTCCATTCGCTGGGCGTTGACCAACTTGTCGCCTGGGATGAGCGACGGCAACACCTCCTCGGCGTGGGTCCAGCCGATGTGTCAGCCTGGGCCCGGAACTCAGCGTCACGGTCGCGCTCGACCGGCTCCTCGCAAATCGCGCCTAGCACGTTTTGCTCGATGTTGCCCATCGTGTGAGTGGCAAGCACGTAGAGGCTGTTCGCGTTCTCTAGCGGGCTCCAGTTGAGGTCGTCGGCCGCCAGCCCGTCTAGCAATTCAACGAGGCTGTCGGACCGAGCTCGCGATGAACCCCCAGAAGACCTCTATCTCTTGAGACTGCATGTTGTTCTCCTCGGCGTGGTGGAGCCGGACAACGCAATCGTACCACGCGGGGTATCGTCAGAGCCCCACGGCCTGCCGCCCGAAAAAGGCTTTGAGCGGTCGGTTACTGAAACGGCACGGGAATCTTGTCGCCGTGCCACGGGAAGGCGTAACTGGGGGTGTTGGCGAAGCGCTTGAGCCCCGCCGAGACGCGAATGCTCGTCGAAGGCGGAAGCTCGACCGCGAAGTGTTTGGCGTCGACGGGGACGCGCTGAGCGCCGTCATCGCTTTCGGAGCTCGCGTGCGTAAAGGTGTGCTCGCCGAACGCGCCGGCATGCACGATCACGCTGCGCGTCTGCGTCCGGCTCAGGTTCACGAGCTGCATACCCACCAGATCGTCCTTTAGCTCGTCGACCAGCGCCGCAACGTCTTTGGGCAGCCCCGGCCGGCGCCGGTCGCCGTCGAAGTAGCGAACGGTTGCTCGGAGGAGGCCGCCGTTGTACACAGATTGTGGCGTTCCCATCGTCACCTGAGTCAAGCCCTTCGTGAAGATCGGGTTTTCGGGGTGTTTGTTCTCGTTGATTGCCACTGAAGCGTCGAGAGGTTCGTCTCGCAGCCTCCGGTATGCCTCCAGCGCCTGCTCGTAGTCGGCCCGGAGGGCCCTCTCGGGCCAGTCCGGGTTCTTGCCGTCGTAGAACTGGAACCGGCCCAACTCGTTCTGTCCGTTGTTCTTCTCGCCGGTATTCGGGACCTCGCTCCAGTCACGCTCCACGTCCCCATCCCGAACTTGAGCGATCAGGTCGTAGTCTTCCTGCGACATTGAGGCGTGGTAGAGGTGCGCCGGCTCAAGCAGCCGCATCGGCTGAGGGCCGGTGAACTGGAAGGGCGTCGGCGCTGGCTCGTGCCAGCCGTTCTTGCCGTACCGGGTCGGCACGAGCATCTGGCCGTCGTCGCGGGTGATGGCGTTGCCGAGGAGGACCTTGACCTGAGACCGAAGCAGGTCCAGGTAGCCGTAGTCGCCGGTGAGCATCAGAGCGCACTCGGCCGCGATCGTCAGGCCGTGGAAGATAATGTTGAACCCCTGGTAGTGGCTCCAGCCGTACAGGCCGCCCCACCATTGTCCCTGGCGCTGCTCGCCGATCTTACCGGTGGGACCAACGTTGTCGGGGATGATCCCGTTGTTCTGTTTGATACGCTCCATCCACACTTCGACGTAATCGAGTACCCATCGCTTGTACTTCTCGTCGCCGGTGTACAGGTATGCGTTGGTGACCAGGGCCGTCGATGCCAGGTTGTTGGCCGTATCGCCGTTGAGTACGACGTCGTTGAATGTATCGACGACCTCTTCGGCGCGCTTGGGGTCCTCCATCCAGTCCAGCTCGAGGTCCTTGATGACCGGATAGAGGGTCGCTCGGGTGCCCATGGGCTTGAACGGCCGTCCGTAGCCGGCGTGGGAGCCGTGGAGCCACTGCTGCACGTGGACCAGATTGGCCTTCAGATAAGGTCCCTGGCTGCTCTGCATGGGCGCCCGGAGAATCTTGTGCTCCGCGTCCCAGTTCGGCGCCTCCGGGTCCTCGCCTATGTACATGGCGGCGAAGCGCCGTGCCCGCCGGACGTTCTCCGAGATCGTCGGGTCGGCGACGCCCAGGTCGTAGAAGTGCATGTTGCCTTCGCTCATGTGGTGCCATTCGGAGCAGAGGCGGTTGGCAGGCTGCCAGTCGTCGGGTTGGAGCAGGTTGTAGTACTCGTTGTGGACCTGGGGGCGGAAGTCCGGCCGGTCGTAGTCGGCGATCCTTTCGTCGCGGGAGCGCGTGATGGCGTTCCACTCTCGGAGGGCAAGGTCGAGCAGGGCGTCGTCGGCGCCGATAGAGTAGAAGAGCCCCCAGTTGTAGAACCTCTCGTAGAGGTCGTCGAGGTCGTCTTCGTAGTAGAGCACGCCTCCCTTCTCGGCGTACTGCTCCGCCATCATCGGCGCCGCTTCTTCCATGAGCGCGATGAGCTGGCGCTCCAAAAGAGCCCATGCGGGCGGCGCGGATACCTCGGTTGCTCTGATCGTGGTCATGTTAGGCATGGAAGCTGGCACAGATCGACTCCTTCAGTCTCTGATATATTCCGCTTGGCGCCCTGGCGTGTCCCCGACGAGGACGCTTCCGATCTCGTCTCCCCTCGCCTCACGGCACGTACTGGATTCCGGCTTTCGCCGGAATGACGGAGGGGAGGATCGAGGTGTGAGTGACTTCACAGCCCTGCCTCCGACGGTCCCCTAACCCTCTCCCGCGGGGAGAGGGAATATGACCTAGACGCCGCCGGGTACGTCGACGCCGGAGATGCGCATGTAGTCGGGTTTCGGCTTGTCACCGGTGTACTTGTACTCGGTCGCCATATACGACATCGTAATCGCCCTCCGCGGCATCGACGACGTGTTCTCCGCGGTGCCGTGCAGTAGAAGGCTGTGAAAGAAGAGGCCGTCGCCGGGGTCCATCGGCACCGTAACCGTGTCCTCTACTCGATAGTGCTCTTCCGGGATCACGTAGTCGTCGGTAACCTTAACGTGAGGGAGGACGCCGCGCTGGTGGCTCTCCGCAATCACGACCATGCAACCGTTTTCCAGAGTCGCGGGGTCGAAGGGCATCCAGCACGACCACAGGTCCATCGGCTCGATAGGCCAGTATGCCGAGTCCTGGTGCATCCCTTTGGCCGAACCCACTTGAGGCGGCTTCATGAGCACGTCGGCCCTAAAGAGCTTCAGGTTGGGGCTCATGAGCTGCTGCATGGCGCCGACTACGGACGGAGTCATCACGAGGTGGTGGAACAGCTCGTCGCCGTCTGCCACGCGAGTGATCTTCCGGATGTCGCTCACTCCCTCGGCAGCGAGCTCGCCGCGCTCGACGCGAGGCTCTCGTTGGATGATCGATCCGTCGGGAACGGCGCGAGTGCCCCGGCCGTACTCATCCAACCGATCGAGGTATGCGCCGCAGTCCTCACGCGTCTTTACGCCCTTGACGAGCACGTATCCGTCTCGTCGGGCCGAGTCGACCTGTTCTTCGCTGAGCACGCTGGTTGCCTCGGTCAAAATACTCTCCCCCGACAGATAGTCGATGTCATGGTGTAGGGACGGATCAGCCTCGACGGCGTCGTCGCCTGAGCAAGAACAGGGCCAGTAGAAGGCCGATCAGGCCTGCTTTGATCATCCTTCGGCGGTCTTCGAAGGAGATGTAGCGGGTCTCGGTTGGGGTGATCTCAATCATTCCAACTGGGCTGACCTCGACCCCGCCGCCGCCACCACAGCTGCCCGTTGGCGTTTCGGCGGTATCTCCTTCGTCGGATTCGGCTCCATGCGCCCCCGGAACTGGCCCGCTACCACCGCCGGCGCCGAATCCGTACCGGACGCGGGCCACGGGTATGATCGTCTTGCCTTCGGCGTCGATCGGATCGCCATAGATCGTCTTCACCGTCGCGGCATTTTGAAGGCGCTCCGATATGCTTTTGATCGTTTCAGGAACATCCATCATCGTTGCTCTCTCCAATCGTACGGGCGGGCCTTAGACCTGCCGATAGTCGTTCCCTGAGCTTCACTTGGTTAATAGTCCAGCGACCCGATCGAGAATCTTGTGGCCTACATCGTACTTGCTCATGAGGCCCAGCTGTTCTTTGTCGCCGTTCTTGTCGAGCAATACTACTCTGTTCGTATCCGAAGCGAAACCGCTCCCATCGACGGTGACGTCGTTGGCCGCGATCAGGTCCAGAGCCTTGGCGCTAAGCTTGGCCTTGGCATTGGCTTCCACGTCCTCGGTCTCGGCGGCAAAGCCGACCTTCACGACGCCTTTGGGCACCGCCGACATGAAGTCGGGGTTCGTCTCAAGCGAGAGTGCCAACCCGTCGGAGCTATTCTCCTTCTTGATCTTTTGGGAACTGACCTCGGCAGGGCGGTAATCGCTTACCGCCGCGGCCATGATCAGCGCGTCCGCGTCTTCGCAGGCGCCCAGGACCGCGTCCCTCATCTCGGCCACGGTCTCGACCCGCGTGACCTCCACGCCAGGCGGGTTAGACAGTGCCGACGGGCCAGTGACCAAGCGCACGTTGGCCCCGCGGTCCCGAGCAGCTTCGGCAACGGCGAAGCCTTGTTTGCCGGAGGAGCGATTCGTAATCACCCGCACCGGGTCAATCGGTTCCCAGGTGCCGCCGGCGCTCACGACTATCGTACGACCGGCCAGGTCGCCTTCGCGGCCGAGCACCTGACATATGTGTCCCACGATCTCCTGCGGCTCCAGCATACGCCCGCGCCCGCTGAGGCCCGAGGCCAGGTGCCCCTCGACCGGCCCCACCATGGTGACGCCCCTGCCCTTTAGCTTGGCGAGGTTCTCTTGTGTTGCCGGGTTGTCGTACATGTATCCATCCATCGCCGGACAGACGATAAGCGGCGCCCGAGTCGCCAGGACCGTGGTGGTCAGAGCGTCGTCGGCCATACCGATCGCGACCTTGGCGATGGTGTTCGCCGTGGCTGGGCCGATCACTATCACGTCGGCTCGCTCAGCCAGGTCGATATGGTCGATGCCGGACTCTGACTGCGGCTCGAAAAGGTCGACGACCACCGGCCGGTGGGTGATGCTCTGGAACGCCAGCTCGGTGACGAACTCCAGGGCGCTGTCGGTCATGACCACGTCCACGAGGGCGCCCTGCTGGGTAAGCTTGCTGGCGAGGTCGACGGCCTTGTAACAGGCGATGCTGCCGGTCACTCCGAGTACGACGTGCTTTGCCTCAAGGGGATTTGGCATCCTACGGTCCCTTCCTTTCCTGGTAAAGGCCGATGCCCTGGGCTATTCGGTGTTGAGCTCGTATATGATACGCAGCCCTGCCAATGTCAGGTCAGGATTTACGGCGTCGAAGATATCCACCTCGTCTTGAATCACGCTCGCAAGGCCCCCGGTTGCGACGACCTTGCAGCCGCCTCCCATCTCTTCGTCGAACCTTGCCACCATCCCTTTGACCATCTCAGCATACCCCAACACGAGGCCCGACTGCACGGCGTGGATGGTGTTCTTACCGATTACGCTCGGAGGTCGGACCAACTCGACCCGCCGAAGTTGGGAAGTGCTAAGGAATAGCGCGTCGGCGGCCACAGTAATCCCCGGAGCGATGGCGCCGCCTACGTACTCCCCATCGGCGGATACCGCGTCGAATACAGTCCCTGTCCCGAAGTCGACAATGATTGCAGGCCCGCCGTATAGCTCGAGAGCTGCCGCCGCGTCCGCGATCCGGTCGGCCCCGACGTCCCTGGGCGCGTCGTAGAGAACCCTGATGCCCGTCTTGACGCCCGTGCCGACCACCATCGGCTCAAGGTCGAAGTAGGTCCGGCTCAATTCGACGAAGGCCGGCGTCAGCGGAGGGACTACGTTGCACAGCACCACGGCGGTGAGGGCATCGGGGGAGATGTCTCTCAACGGAAGGAGGTGGGTTAGCAGCAGGCCATACTCGTCGCCAGAACGTCCCGATTCGGTAGCCATCCGCCAGGTGGCCTTCGGAACGAAGCGTGACGCCTCCGCACCGTCGACGTCGAACACGCCGAAGCCGATGTTAGTGTTCCCGATGTCCAGCGCGAGAATCATCGGTTGCAGGACGCCAGTCCTACAGGAACCCCCTGAGCTTCGAGACGTGGGCTACGCGGCCGACGCCTATTGAGAACGCGGCCTCCCGGTAGGTGATACTGTCGCGATCTACGACCTCCTTGACGTCGCGATAGGCTTTGGTCATGATCTTACTCAGCTCCTCGTTTACCCGCGTCTCGTCCCAGTGGTGCTGATAGAGGTTCTGGATCCACTCGAAGTATGAGCCGACCACGCCACCGGCATTAACCAGGATATCGGGTAGGACGTGAATCCCTCTTTCGTTTAGAACGTCGTCTGCTTCGGGCGTCATCGGGTGATTCGCAGCCTCGACGACGACCTTAGCTCGCACTCGAGGCGCGTTGTCGGCATGGATCACTCCGTCGATTGCCGCGGGGGCGAGAAAGTCGCATTGCAGCTCTAGCAGATCCTCATTAGAAATCTCTTCCGAGCCCGCGAAACCGACGACGGTGCCCGCCTCCTCCCGGTGCTTTGCGAGGCCGGGGACGTCGATTCCACTTTCACGGTAGACACCGCCCTGAACGTCGCTGACGGCTAGTACCCGGCACCCCATCTCGTGGGCCAGTCTCGCGATCCACATCCCGACTTGACCGAAGCCTTGAATGACGACTGAAGCGTCCTCCGTGCTCATCCCAAAGTCCCTTGCGGCCTCGACCATGATATATACAGCGCCTCGACCCGGCGCGGCGTCCCTGCCAACCGAGCCACCCAACTCGACCGGTTTTCCCGTGACGATTCCCGGTGTATAGCCATGAATAAGGCCATAGGCATCCATCATCCAGGCCATCGTCTGGCTGTTGGTGCCCATATCGGGCGCTGGGATGTCCCTGTTGATCCCCAGGAAATGCTCGATATTCGACGTATACCGCCTGGTCAGCCGGTTCAGCTCGCCCTCGCTCATAGTCCGCGGGTCGCACTGGACGCCGCCCTTAGCTCCGCCGAACGGGATGTCCACGAGCGCGTTCTTCCATGTCATCAGGGACGCGAGCGCTCTGATCTCTTCCTGGTCGGCCTCGGGGTGGTAGCGGGTCCCACCTTTGTACGGGCCGCGCGCTCCGTTGTGCTGGATACGGTAGCCGGTGAACACCTCGATGCGTCCGTCGTCCATCCTCACCGGGACGGCCACCCGGAGTTCACGCCACGGCATACGGAGTAGCTCTCGCAACCCGTCGTCCAGTTCGAGCCGGTCGGCGGCCCGATCGAAGAAAACATTGACCTCTTCGAAGACGGTCATCGGGGCTGATACGGTCACTATGCTCGGGCCTCCCGGGCGCCAGTCGAATGACAGTGGGAAGAACTCAGATTGCGCCGGCTACAATCTATTATAGCAACGCATCCCGCCCCCCGGCCGCTGCGTCCGCGCAGCCAGCCAAGGTTTACCTGTCTTCAGACGGAGTCCGCCACAACAGCACTACAAGGGCAACTAGTCCCGCCGCTACCACCGCGATGAACGGTCCCAACAATCCTTCCTCGCTGCTGCCGGCGTAGACGAAGATGCCGAGCACACCCAACACCAGTGCGACGCCTTGACTGCCGGCCCTTACCAACTTCATAGCTGAGTAAACACAGACGACGATGCTTAGCGCGATCCAGACCCAGGACACGACTGGGTACGTCCACCCGATTGCCGGAACGTGGATCAGCGCAAAGCCCCTCCAAGCTCTCGGGAACAGATCGAAGCTGAGATGGACTGCGACCCCGAGGCTAAAGCCGATCGCGAACAACCGGACTGGAGCAGCCTTGAACGCGGCCGCGAACGGGAAGAGCAGCAAAGGGAGCAGCGCTCCATGCATGAAGATCGAGCGATGTACCAAGAAATCTACGTCCTGATCGACGTCCGGGAACTCTTCTCCCACCGCCAGTCCGGCCACGAGGAAAAGCAACCCAAATGAGAGGGCCTTCCAGCGCAACCCTTAACCCCTAACCCCCACACCCTATCCAAGCCACGGCTCGTAGACTCTGCCGCCCTTGATCGTTGTCACGTGGCCTAGCTTCTGGCGGGCCTCGACCGTGGCTCCATACGAGTCGGTCAGGGTGAAACGGCCTTCGTCCAGCTTCAGGACCGTCACGTCGCCCTCGGCGCCGACCTTGAGCGTCCCCAGCTTGCCTGCCAGACCCATGATCCGCGCCGTCGTCTCCGTGCTTAGCCTGATGACTTCGTCGAGCGACATGCCAAGATGCAGGAATTTCGAGAGTGTAGTTACCTGGTCGTAGACGGGGCCTTCGATGTTGTATACGTGCAAGTCACTGCTGATGTTCCCGGGATAGAAGCCCTGGGCCAGCGCCTTCTCGGCCACGTCGAATGAGAAGCTGCCGGCGCCGTGGCCGATGTCGAATATGATCCCGCGCTTCTGGGCCTCGATTATGCCGTCGATCACTCGCCCCGCGTCATCGAGAATGCCGTGCGAGTGACCGTGGAAGGAGTGGGTGACGGCATCTCCGGGGCGGAGCATCGCCGTCAGTTCCTCCATAGGGGTCTTCGTTATGCCGACATGGATCATGACGAAGCCGTCTATGGCCTCTGCGGCCTCCAACGCCCGTTTCACCGCGTCTACGTCGTGGTCGCCCGCTATGGCCTTGGAGAGCCGCGCTTTGATCCCCAGAACGAAGTCGCGGTTTTCTCGGCCAGTGCGCACCGCAAGCTCGACGTCCACCATCTCGATGTCTTCGAGCTCGCCGATCTTGGGCGAGATCATCCCTGTGGCCGAGATGTTGAGCAACGCAAGCAGCCGCGTGTCGCACCGTTCGAGCACGTACCGACGAAAGGCCGCGAAGGTCTTGGCCCCCGCCGAACCAGCGTCCAGCGCCGTTGTCACTCCCTTGCTTATGTTCGTCGGGTCCGGTTCGATGCCGTAGTGCGATACGCCCCAATAGTTGTGGACGTGCAGGTCCATGAGCCCAGGGACAACGATGAGCCCGGAGGCGTCCACCAATTCCTGAGCGTCGCTCTCCAGTAAGGACGCTTCGACCGCCGCGATCTTCCCGCCGGCCATCCCGACGTCTCGCACGGCGTTGAGCCCCTGCGACGGGTCGACGACGGTTCCCCCCTTGATCAGCAAATCGTATTTCAATATGCATCCCTCTTTTCGCGTCCTAGGGGCGCATGTCCCGATGCCGCATCGGGACGCCCCTACAAGTTCGGTCTGCGGATCCGGTACCCCGTACTCCGTACCCTATCTGAGCCACGGACGGTACACCCGGCCCTTCTTGACCGTAAGCACGTGGTTCAGCTTCTGGCGCCCCTGGACCGTGACGCCCTGGGCGTCCGTGAACTCGAAGCTGCCGTCGTCCAGTCGCAGCAGCGTCACGTCACCTTCGGCGCCCGGCCTTAGAGTGCCGAGCGTGTCGTCGATTCCCATGATCTTGGCCGGCGCTTGGGTGGTCAGTCGCACGACCTCGTTCAGCGGCAGGCCCAGGTGGATGAACTTGGACATGGTCGTTACGAGGTCGAAGACGGGCCCCTCGACGCTGATGAAGCTCACATCGCTGCTGATGCTGTCCGGGGGGAAGCCATCGGCCAGGGCGTGGTCCGCCGAGTCGAAGTTGAAGCTTCCTGCTCCGTGTCCGACGTCGAAGAGTACGCCATGCGCCCTCGCCTCCTTGACCCCGTCGCTGACCTGGCGGTCAGTGCCGACGATACCCCCGTACTGCCGGAAGGCGTGGGTCACCACGTCGCCCGGCCGGAGGTGGGTCGTCAGGTCCTCGAGAGGCGTCTCCTCGTCGCCGACGTGGACCATTAGCAGGCCGCCAATCCCTTCGGCCGCTTCGAGCCCGCGTTTGAGGGCGTCGACCTTCGCTTTCTTGCCTTCACCGGTCACGTCCTTGGAGAGACGGACCTTGATGCCTAGCACGACGTCGCGGTTCTGGCGGCCGGCTGCGACGGCCTCGTCGACGTCCGCCCAGCGCGGGTCCTGCAGCTCGCCGATCTTGTCCGAGATTATCCCCGCAGCCGAGATGTTCAGCAGCGCGTAGAGGCACGTGTCGGCCCTCTCGATCACGTACCGCCTGAACGCCGGGAACGTCCGGGCGCCCGCGGACCCGCAGTCCATCGCCGTGGTCACGCCCTTCGAGATGTTGCTGGCGTCCGGCTCGATGCCGTATACACACACACCCCAATAGGCGTGCACGTGCATGTCGATAAGCCCCGGCGTGACGATAAGGCCTGCGGCGTCCACCACCTCTCTTGCGTCGCTCTCCGGAATGCTGGCCTCGACAGCAGCAACCTTGCCATTCAAAAGAGCCACGTCTCGAACGGCGTCCAGACCCTGCGAAGCGTCGATTACAGTGCCGCCTTTGACAACCAAGTCGTAGGTCATAGTCCCCTCTGCCTCGTTGATTTCTCTGCCCTAAACCCTAACCCCGTACCCCTAACCCTGTACCCACAACCTACCCCTCCCACCGACGGTACAGTCGTCCGCCCACAACAGTCGCGACATTGGTCAGCCGCCGCTTCGCCTCCACCGTAACGTCGTGAGCGTCCGTCAGCTCGAACCGGCCCTCGTCCACGTCCAGCACCGTCACGTCGCCCTCCGCGCCGACTCGAAGGGTGCCAAGCTCGCCGCCTTTGCCAAGGGTTCGCGCCGTTCGGGCCGTGCACCGGTCTATCACGTCGTACAGCGACATGCCGAGGTGCAGGAACTTGGAGAGTGTGGTCACCAGATCGATGACCGGCCGGCGCACGCTACCGATGTGAAGGTCGCTGCTGATATTGTCGGGATAGAACCCCTGGGCGAAGGCCTTCTCGGCAGTCTCGAATGAGAAGCTGCCGTTGCCATGCCCTATATCGAACACGATGCCTCGATTTTGGGCCTCTCTGACGCCGTCCGCCACGCGGCCCTCGTCATCAAAAATGCTGTGGTTCGTCGTCCCGCGAAAAGAGTGGGTTGCGACGTCTCCGGGCCGCATCAACGCGGTCAGGTCCGCGAGCGGGACCTTGCTGCCTCCCACGTGAAGCATGAAGAAGCCGCCGAGGCGCTCAGCCGCCTCGATGCCCCGCTTCACGGTATCCAGGTAACGGCGCTGATCGCTGCCTGGCACCCTCGCCTTGATCCCCAGCACAACATCCCGATGCTCACGACCCACAGCGACCACCTCTTCGACGTCAGCCCACCTAGTGTCCTCGAGGGCCCCGTATCCTAGCACCATCCCCATCGCCGAGATATTGAGCAGCGCTGCTGGCCCGGGCCTGGGCCGCTGGGGCCGGACCCGGCGACGCGCCGTTCACCATCGACCTCGATTCCACCATCTGCGAGACCTACGGACTGGCCAAGGAGGGCGCCCGCCACCACGGCTATACCGGCAAGCGGGGCTACCACCCACTGCTGGCCATCGCCGCCGGCACCGGAGACGTGCTGATGTCCCGGCTGCGCGAGGGCCGGGCCAACACCGCCCGCGGCGCCGCCCACTTCCTGCGGGAGACGGTGGGACGGGTGCGCTACGCCGGGGCCAACGGACGACTCACGCTACGGGCCGACAGCGGGTTCTACACTCATGGCGTGGTATCCGTCTGCCGCAAGATGGATGTCCGCTTCTCCATCACCATCCGCCAGCATAAAAGCCTGCACAATCTCATCGAGGCGATACCCGAAGATGCCTGGACGCCGATTCCTTACTGGATGGACGGCGCCGCCGATGTGGCCGAGACCACCTGCACTCCCTTCCAGAGTGAACCTGACGCCGCGCCGGTGCGGCTCATCGTCCGGCGTGTGAAGCCCACGCCCGGTTCCCAGCTGGCCCTCTTCGCCACCTACAGCTATCACGGCTTCATCACCGACCGGGACGGGGAGATGCTCGAACTGGAGGCCGACCATCGCCGCCACGCCGAGATCGAGAATGCCATCCGAGACCTCAAGCACGGTGTGGGGTTGAACCATCTCCCCTCGGGCCGCTTCGCCGCCAACGCCGCCTGGCTGGCGGTACAGGTGATGGCCCACAACATCGCCCGCTGGACAGCGCGCATCGGTCTGGGCGAGCAGGTGGTGACCACCAAGACCCTCCGGCGGCGGTTCTTCTCCCTGGCCGGACGGATCACCCGCTCGGCGCGCCGCCTCACACTGCATCTGCCACAGCGCTGGCCTTGGGAAGCCCAGTTCGATCGTGCCCTGGCCCGATTGCGCGCCCTGCCACTCCCTGCCTGACGGCGGCGGCGGCAACCGGCCGCCATCCGGCCAACCGAACGTCCCCGCGAACTCGCGCCAGTCCGGTCTGCGAGTGCCTCTTGCTGTGTCCTCTCCCCGCTATCTCGCCCTGACCAACATTCGCAGACGGTCACAAAGTCTCCCCGCGGCAACTGAAGACAAACACCGGCCCCCCTCTACCCCAAATCGTGCCCGGACCATCGCCCTCCCTTGCCCCTATCGCCCGTTCCGCTGCTGCATAGTCATCCCTTCGGTGGATTTGGGCTTAGGCGGAGCGGCCGCAGGCCGCGACAATTGTACTCTCCGCGGTCCCCTGGTCAAGAAACACGACCAGCACGTCGGCTCCTCATGTCCCGCTATGCGGGGCGTCTCTACCACCACCCGTTGGAACCGCCGTATCAGGAGAGCAACTTTCCTTGACACGTTCAAAGAGCGCAAATACCATCGCTCCACCTTGTCTTCCCACAGCAAGCCCGCGACCCCCTTCTCGGACCTTGATGCTGGCGCGGTGGAGCGCAAGCTCCACGGAAACGTCATAGGGAGCCGCGTCCACTTCTACGAATCCCTTGACTCGACCATGGACGAAGCACGGAGGCTTGCCGAAGAGGCTGATCCCGAAGGCACAGTTGTCGTCGCCGACGAGCAGACCGCCGGGCGCGGCCGGTTCGATCGGTCTTGGGTCGCGCCCAGCGGACTGGACTTGCTGTTCTCCGTCCTGCTTCGGCCCTCCGCCGAACATCTACGCTACGTCAACATGGCTGCCTCGCTGGCGATATGTGGCGTCGTCGCCGAAGTGTGCGGTCTGAAGGCGACCGTGAAATGGCCCAACGACGTTCGCGTCGGCGGGCGCAAGATCGCTGGTATTCTGATCGACAGTGTCGCCCAAGGGCCTGAACTCCAGTACGCCGTCCTGGGCATCGGCCTGAACGTCAACTCCGACCCAGCGGAATCTCCGGAAATCGCGGCAACGGCGACCAGTCTTCGAAATGAAACCGGACGCACGTTAGAAAGGGGAGAGGTGCTAGTGGCGTTGCTAGGACAGCTGGACGACTTGCACGGGGAAATCAAAAAGGGCGCGTCGCTGACCGAGCGCTGGGCCAAGCAGGTCGAGACAATAAGCAAGTCGGTGCAGGTACGCTGGGGCGACAAAGTGTACGAGGGCCTCGCTCGCGAAGTCGACGACGACGGCAACCTCGTGCTAGTCCAACGCGACGGCACCGCGTTGACCATGGTCGCCGGCGAGGTCACTCTCCAGCAGTAGACCACCAGGCCAGTTCAAGCCGTGCAAGACGATAATATTTTCCGGTCGTGGTGAGCCCTTGGACGCAGCTCAGGACAGGCCCGTCGAACCACAGTCTGCCGCGCGGATTCACCCGGAGGAAACCTTGACCGGGTCCCAAACGCACGTCTGCGCCTCGTGCGGGACAGAGAACCCCAACCGACAGCTCTACTGCCTGCAATGCTGGTACCCGCTGTCGATCGTAGCAGCGGGCTCGATATCGTCCGTGTCGGCCGCGCCGACCGACGCCCACTCTACGACTGTCGCTGCAGCTGGTCGGGCCGAGCGGTGTAAGTCGTGTGGTCACGAGAACCCCGACGGACAGCTCTACTGCTTGAAGTGCTGGGCGCCTCTGACCGTCTCAACCCCGGTGGCACGCAACGGCGAGCCCGTTCAGGCCCCGTCTTTGTTGCCGGACGCCGCCGCTCCGGATGTCGCTCCATCACCGCGTTCGGCCCCACACCAAACCTACGGCTCCGACGAGCGGGCAATTGCGTTCGTAGTGGTCACGATGGCCTTTGCGGCAGCGGTCTTCGTCCGGTTCTACGGACTGGGCGACATCCCGTCCAGCCTCCAGCCGGCCGAGGACGCCGTCCGGCGCGCCGCCCTTGCGCTGCCGGGCGACGCGTGGCCCGCCTTCTGGTCCGACTCGACCCTCGGCCAGCCGGCCGGTCTCGTCTACCTCGCCTCGGGATGGGCCAGCGTACTCGGCGAATCCGTGATGGCCCTGCGGCTCTTGCCCGCACTGATCGGGCTGGCCACCCTCTCCGTCTTCTTCGTGTTCTGCCGGTCGCTGCTCGGACCGCGTGCCGCGACCCTGGGCACCCTGCTCATGGCGTTCAGCATGTGGCACTTGGGCCATAGCAGGCTACTTGTGCCGGCGGGACTGGTGCCTCTGCTCGTGCTGCTGGTTGGCTACCTTCTCCACTCCGCGCTGGAGGAGCGACGGGACTCTCGCCGACGAAGTCTGTGGCTCCTCGGTGCCGGCGTTTCGTTCGGTGCGGGGTTCTACTACCACAATGTTTTGCTCATCTTCGGCGCGGCGGTGCTGGTGCTGTGGGCCCGAGAGCTTCTCGCGACGGAACGGCCTTCTAGGTCGACGCTCCGGTCTAACCTGGCGTTTTTCGTTCCCGCCTTGGTGGTGGCGCTGCCGTTCATAGTGGCGCTCGGAGTAGGGTGGGGGGAGTTCACCGAGCAATGGTCGGAGACGTCTGTGTTCGGTGCCGTAGAGTACGGGGACCTGTCGGGCATACCCGAGGAGACCAGGTACCTGGTCCGCCGAGTGAGCTCTGGCCTGGGCGCCCTGTTGTCGCGACCCACGGCTACAGACCAGACGGCTGAGGCTCTGCCCCGCTTCGTCGACCCGGTGACGGCCCTTCTGGTGTTGGCAGGTCTTCTCGTGGCCCTGTGGCGTTGGCGCGAGCGAAGGTATTTCTTGCTGCTGACCATCTTTGGCGCGGGCGTCGCCACAGCCGCGTTCACCACCGGAGATGGGCTCTACGGCCGCCTCGGAGTGGCCCTGCCCGCCGTTTTCGCCTTCACCGGTCTGGCACTGGACGGCGCGTTGACGTCGATGAAGGGGAGGCTGTCGGACCCTGCCGGACTGGCCGCGGTCGGGGCCGCGATCGCCATCGTCGCCGTCTACAACGCAGTCTCCTACTATCGGGAGCCCGCCCGCTACGGTGTTCTTGACGTAGCTTCGTCCCAGGAAATCCGACCCGCTGTGCTATATTGGGTTTCGGGTATCTACCCGACTAAATGGAGCGCTGCCACAAGTGACTCAGCCGGCAGTAACGCACCGCACCGACTCCGATGAAGACGAGCTCGTGAACCTGTCGCTCGACAACATGGGCGAGCTTGGCGACACCACGGCCCAGTTGGACGGCGAGACGATCAACGTCTTTGGGGGTATCCCAGGCGAGGAGGTCGTCGCCAGGGTTGTCCGGTATCGGAGACGAAGGCGTGCCCACATCTCGGCCATGGTCACGGAAGTCCTGAAGCCCTCCCGCCACAGGGTACCGACTCCGTGTCCCTACTTCGGTCCCTGCAGCGGCTGCCAGTGGCAGCACATCGACTACGGGCACCAGCTTGAGTTGAAGCGCGCGGCCGTCCAGAGCGAGATGATCAAGTACGAAGCGCTCACGGGCGTCGATATACCCGAAACGCTACCAAGCCCGCAGCGGTTCGCCTACCGTAACCACGCCCGGTTCACCGTCCGGGGTGGCACGCTGGGCTACGTCAACAGGATCACGCGCAGATTCGTTCGCGTCGAGCGGTGCATGCTGATGGCCGAGGGCATCAACGAAACCCTCGGCGTCCTGCAGGGTCGTTCGCAAGAGACGAGCCAGCTCTCAGTACGCCACGGCGTCCACACGAACGACACGCTGGTCCAGCCGAAGCTCGAGAGTGCCGACGTGCTGGTCCCCAGCGGCCAGACGCACTATCGTGAGGAACTTCTCGGCGCCACCTTCCGTATCGCATCACCATCCTTCTTCCAGGTGAACACGGCCCAGGCCGAGCATCTTGCCAAGCTAGTACAATCGCGGCTGCGGCTCACCGGAAAGGAAGTGCTGGTCGACGCCTACGCCGGCGTTGGGGTGTTCGCGGTGCTGCTGGCGCCCGCGGCCGAGAGGGTTATCGCGATCGAGGAATCGGAGGCGGCCGTCAAGGACGCCGAGATCAACGCCCAAGGGCTGTCGAACGTCGTGTTCCGGCAAGGCAAAACCGAGGACGTTCTGGGCGATCTGGACGCCACCCCGGACGCGGTCGTGCTCGATCCCCCGAGGGCTGGCTGCCATCCGGACGTGCTCAGTGCGATTGGCCAACTGCGTCCCCAGAGGCTTGTCTATGTCTCCTGCGATCCGGCCACCCTGGCGCGGGACCTCGACATCCTGGTCGGCAGCGGCTACGGAGTCGAGAGCGTGCAGCCGGTCGACATGTTCCCGCAGACGCATCACGTCGAGTGTGTGGCTGCGCTTAAACTGAGCTGACGTCACCGAATCATCGCTAGGAGTGTGAGATGGTCGACAAGCCGGTCCGGCCTCTGCCCCGACCCTTCGAGATGCCTTGGGGCAAAGGCAACATAGTTGAAGAGGCGGTGTACAATAGCGAATGGCACCAACCTTGTATCCAGCTCTTGGAGCACGACGACGGCGCCACGAGCGTCCGGTTCTGCTCATACAACCAGTCCGGACGGTTCCAACGCAGTCCATTGATGGTCGGTAAGGGCGATATCGCCGGTCTGCGAGACGCCCTGGACCGAACGCCTCGCTTGCGATCGATGCTCCAGGAATTGGTGGGATAGCAGGGTGATGGGCGAGAATGAGCTTCTGACATCCGAGACGGCTCTGCGCGAGTCCTCTCGGTCCACGCCCAAACGGGTCGTATTGGCGTCACAGTCGCCCCGACGTCGGGAGTTGATGGCTGCGCTCGTCCCACGTCCGACGATCACGTCACCCGGGGTCGACGAGGTACCGGCCGCGCCAGGCCAGTCGCCCGAGGACTACGTAGTCCAGTTGTCCCTGACCAAGGCGAGGAGCACGCAGACTACGCCCGAGCCCTCATTCGTCGTAGGCGCCGACACCGTCGTGGTTCTCGATGGCCAAATCGTCGGCAAGCCCGCCGACCCCAGCGAAGCACGGCGAATGCTCCAGGACCTGCGAGGCCGGACGCACCGGGTAGTGACAGGCGTGACAGTCCTCGACACAGAAGCCGACGTGCCGCGCTTCATCGCCACGACCTCCCTTGTGACGATGCGGCGCTATTCGAACGCTGAGATTGACGCCTATATCGCCTCTGGGGAGCCCTTCGACAAAGCAGGTGGATATGCGGTGCAGAACGCGACCTTCAGTCCCGCTCAGTCTACTCAGGGTTGCTATCTGAACATCGTCGGTTTGCCGCTCTGCGACGTAGTTTCCCTTGTCAACGATATCGGCGCTGAGGTGGCCTTGGGGCCCGGTTGGCAGCCACCGAAGGAGTGCATCGACTGCAAGCTTGATTCCCTCGTAAAAACCCGTTTTGAGGAAGTTCCAGCGCTCTAGCACATGTGAGCGCTACCGTATGTTGGGGTAGGACACGGAACAGAGACTGTATATTGTACCCAGGCAAGGGTACGGTTGTTCTAATTCGACCTGCACAGACTTTTTACGAGAGAATCAAGCTTCGCGATAGGGTAGGGGGATGAGCATTCTCGGCATGGGCCCCTTGGAGGTGCTGTTGGTCCTGTTGCTAGCCTTCATCCTGCTGGGCCCGCAGCGGATGGTCGACGCAGCGCGAATGCTCGGTAAGGCCAGCCGTGAGATGAGGCGCCTCGCCGACGAGCTTCCCAGCTTCTCGCTGGACGAAGAGCCCGCGCGACCGATCGTCCATCGGGAGGGAGGGCCGGCCCGAGGTCAATCGAGCTCACCCCAAAAGCCGGAAGACGAGAGCGAGCCGAAAGACGTTCCCGTTGCGTTCGGGCCGGTTGAGGCCAAGGCCGAGGCGGAACGCAAACCGGACGAGGACGAACAGCCTTGAGTGACTCCGAGTTGACAATAGGCCAGCACCTCACTGAGCTCCGCCGACGCCTGGCCTGGTCGGTCGTTGCGGTCGCCGTATGCACCGCGCTGGCCTTCATCTTCCACAAGCAGATCCTAGAGCTACTTATGGAGCCCGCGCGGGGTTTTGCTCAGGTCCCCAATCAGTCGCCGATCTACACGGAAATGACGGAGTTCATCGGCACCGCGATGAAGGTGTCGTTGCTTGCCGGCTTCATCCTTGCCCTCCCGTTTGTGCTGTTCCAGGTCGTGATGTTCGTCGCCCCAGGCCTCAGCTCATCCGAGAGGCGTTATCTCTACAGTCTCGTCCCGATGAGCCTGCTGGCCTTCCTCGCCGGAGCCGCGTTCGGCTACCGGGTCCTGTTTCCTCCCGCAGTCAACTTCCTCCTGACCTTCGGCGGCGATGTCGCGACCCCGTTCATTCGCATCGGCAACTACACCAGCCTTATGCTCACGCTACTCTTCTGGATGGGCATCGTCTTCGAGACGCCGGTGGTGGCATTCTTCCTCTCGAAGATCGGGCTGGTTACGCCTCGCTTCCTCGCTCGCAACCGGAGGTACGCGGTTGTCATCGCCTTCGTCCTGGGCGCCATCATCACGCCGACCTTCGACCCCATCAACCAGAGCCTGGTAGCACTGCCCATAATCGTCATGTACGAGCTAGGCATCTGGCTTGCCAAGCTGGGATACCGTGGACGTGAGTCTTCGCGGGAGCTGACCCTCGACACCGAAGGCCAGGAGGGTCTACAACGGAGATCGTAGAGTGCACATGGGGATCCCCTTTGAGGAGCCCGCCCCTCAAAGAAATTCATGTCTGACGAAAATGAAAAGGCCCCCAGCACGTTTGCTGAGGGCCTTGCTAGTTCACTAAGTCGGGGATCGATCAGTTTTTCTGTCCGGCCTCCGTGATCTCCGAATTCTCTGTGTTCTCCGTGATTTCCTTTTCCCCACTCTGCGAGGAACGGAACTCACGAATAGCCTTGCCCATCGCGCCGCCGATTTCCGGCAGCCTGCCGACTCCGAAGATGATCAACACCACTACCAGCAGCAGAATCAGTTCTGTAGGTCCAATTGATGGCATCTTCCCCTCCCATCGCCTCTTAACGATCGCACCCATCATAGCGCCGCAGCTATCTGGGCGTCAACGCGACAGCCAGTCAGTCTATGACGAATTCCTTTCATGGCTAGTGGTCCAACATCATTGAAATGAATACCATGATAGTCATTGTTCCTCTTGGGGGTTCAATTGTAACGTTGAACCGAGGAGGAACCATGATGTCTACCAAGAGGTACCGTATCAGACTGACTACCGACGAACAACAGGAACTCAACGCCTTGGTCTCACGCGGTCGGGCTGCGGCGTACAAACAGACCCATGCGCGCATTCTGCTGATGAGCGATGAGTCACGCTCGGACGGGGGAATGAAGGACGCGGACATCACCAGCGCGCTCGGTGTGGGACAGTCAACGGTCGAGCGAATACGCAAGCGCTGTGTAGAGGAGGGGGTCGAGTCTGCGCTGAATCGCAAAAAGCAACTGCGTCGGCGTCAAAAGAGACTGGACGGCGAAGGTGAAGCACGGTTGATAGCGATGGCCTGCGGGGAACCGCCGGAGGGGCGTGCCAGTTGGACCCTGAAGCTGTTGGCTGACCAGTTGGTCGAGTGTGAGATAGTCGAGACCATTAGCACCGAGACGGTTCGCCAGGCGCTTAAAAAAACGAACTGAAGCCGTGGCTGAAGCAGAGTTGGTGCATCCCGCCCGGTCAGAGCGCGGAGTTTGTGTGCGCGATGGAAGACGTACTGGAGGTCTACCAACGGCCGTACGATGGGAATGAGGTTCTGGTGTGCATGGATGAGACGAGCAAACAGCAAGTCAAGGAGACGCGAGTGCCGCGTCCCGCAGCGCCCGGCTTATCGGCGGCATACGACTACGAATACGAGCGCAATGGAGTGAGCAGCCTGTTCATGCTGTTTGCACCGTTGGACGGATGGCGCCGAGTCGAGGTCAGAGAGCGTCGCACGAAGGTGGACTGGGCGCATGTGATAAAGAAACTGGTCGACGAGGACTACCCCGACAGAGACCGGATCGTGCTGGTAATGGACAATCTCAACACTCACAAGCTGTCCTCGCTATACGAGGCATTCGAGCCTGCTGAGGCGAGGCGTATAGCTGAGCGACTGGAGATACACTACACTCCCAAACACGGGAGTTGGTTGAATATGGCGGAGATAGAGATCGGTGTGCTGGCTCGACAGTGCCTGGACCGACGGATTGCCAATCAAGACATCCTGCGCGGCGAGGTCAATGCTTGGCAGAATCAACGCAACCGGGATGTGATACGAGTGGATTGGCGCTTCACTACCGAGGATGCGCGCATCAAACTAAAGTCACTCTACCCATCAATACAAAAAAGTTGAACCACTAGGTCGCGGAGTTCTGTATCGGATCTCAGACCGGGAGGACTCCAATGCCCCGCCCTTCGTTAAAGGCGATTGCATCGTCCACCATACGGCGAAAGTCGTAGCTAGGATTGAAGTCGAAAAGCGCCTTGGGCTTGGACAGGTCGTACTCATAGAACGTCGGATTGCCGCCCAGGCGCGCCTCGACGTATGGAATGTCCAAACGGTCCGACATGTACGGGATGAGTTCGTCCCAGCTGAATGCGCTCGGCCCCGCGAGCTGCGGCTCTTTGGCGAGCGCCGCTACGCAGCCGTGTACGATGTCCCGGACGTCGGCCATATGCTTCTTCCACGGCCTACCGTTCTCGTCCATCGCCAGAACGAGTCGCTCTTCGCCGGTCCAGAGTCCCGCCAGTTCGGTCCGCGACCGCATCTTGCTCAGCCAGAAGGCGCTGTAGTTGAGGAACTCCCCCGCCCCTTGAGTATTTGAGAACCGCAGCACTGTCGTAGGCATGCCATGAGCCCGGTAGTAGCCGATGCACAGCTCTTCGGCCATCGTCTTCGATAAGGCGTACCAACCGCTGGGCTCGGGTAGGTTGGTGTCCACCCTGATCGGCTCGGTCATCCCTCCGGGGGCGGACCTCCGATATACGGAGTCGGTGCTGGCCAGCAGAAAATGCTTCAGACCATCCTCGCCGCGGGCCGCTTCGAGCATGTTGAACGTACCGCGGACGTTGATCTCGAAGTAGTCCTCTGTATCGAAGGGCCCGCCGCCCTGGAAGGCCGCTCCTAAGTGGTAGACCGCCTCCATGCCCTCGACCGCCGACTGAACATCCTTGGCACTGGTGAGGCTGCCTTCGATGAACTCTATGTCGAAGTCCTTGAGCTTCTCTGTTCGCTTGTCACGAGACCAGACAAGACCCCGCACCTGATGCCCGTCCTTGACGAGAGCGGCTGCCAGGTTAGCGCCGATCCTCCCTGTGATTCCGGTAATCAAGATTCGCATAAATCTTTACTCACTCCACCGCCCCTTCCAGATAGCGCCTGAAAGCGTCCGGTTCATAGATGAGCTCCTGAAGCTCCACCGAGGGCAACCGGTAGGGGTCGCTCTCCCGACTGATGTAGCGCGCCGCATTGGGCGGGCCTCCGTCCGCCTCGTCCGGCCCATCGACGCCGACCAGCTCGGCGTAGCGGATCACCTTCCCGTCGACCTCGTACTCAGAGCCGATGATCCACAGCCGCCCGAACCTGAAGCGCTTCTTCACCTCGCGCTCGGCCGCGCTGCTCCAGCTCGTGCCTGTGAACGCGAAGTCTTTGGGCCTGAAGCCGAGGTTCGTTTCGATCGCCTCGATACAATCGTCGAGCTCCGCCCAAAGCCGGTCCCCGTCGGGGTCCTTCGTGCTCAGGTCCGACAGGTTCGGATGGCTCACGGTGTGTGCTCCGATGTGCCAGCCCGCCTCTTTTAGCTCGCCGATCTCGTCCCACGTCATGTACCCTTGTGCGTCCCGCGTGCCGGGCTCCGGACCTGAATACGTTGGGTCGAGAGGGGCCGTGAAGATGAACAGGTTGCCTTTGAATCCGTACCTCTGAAGCACGTCGAGGACTCCGAGTCGCATCGACGTTACCGCGTGGTCGAAATCGAGCATGATCGGTCGTTCGGGAAGCTCACCCGACCCGTCGCGCCACGCCGCCAGGGCGTCGTAGTCGATGGACTCGAAGCCCATCTCGCTGGCGATAGCCATCAGGGTGTCGAAATGTTCCGTCGTCATCGGCTTGCCGTCGTCCTCCGGCCGGATGCCATGACACATCGTGATCGGTATTCTCAAGGGAGTCTCCTGAATCGCAGTGTTAGGTCATCGCGTCGCGGCTCTATTCTGCACTAGCTTATCGCCGAGGACAACATGGCGTCTTACCCCTTCCCATCGGGGAAAGGTTGTCGAAGATCCCGAGCCTCTCGGAGGAAGGGCAAGAAGCTGGCACTTTCACAGCCCCGACCTTCAGTACGGATGCCTTGTCGACGCACCCGCCCTAGGGGTTTCCACTGATTGACTGTAGTTGTGCTATCTAATATGGTGGTAACACCATAGGGTTATCATGCATGGAAGCGCGCCGAAGTCGACCTCCGAATCGACCTCCGGTGCGATCTAAATCTTAGGCAGGTGTGCCATGTGTGCTCTTCCGGTGCTCGTCGTCTGGGGCGGCACGAATTCAGGTCGGAAATATACGATTCCGGCAGGGCGGACCGACATCGGCCGCGATCCGGGGAACGAGTTGGTCATTGAAGACCGTCTCGTCTCTCCCGAGCACGCGCGTGTCAAGGCCGGTAGAGACGGCCATTGGATACTCGACTCCAATAGCGCCAACGGGACCTACCTGAACGGCCGGAGGGTCGATGGAGTCGGCGTGAAGCTCCAGCACTTCGACCGGATAACCCTCGGGAAACCCGACGCTCCGGTCCACCTGGTCTTCCTCGACTCGCGCGAGACGACTGCCGTTCACACCAAGCCAACACGCGTCGGACCTTGACCGCCTACAGTGAAGGGGACGAGCCCTGTCATGCCCTCCTGCTCGCTTTGTACTAAACCCGAATCCACCGAGGGAGGGCGTCGGGTTAGCATCCTGAAGAGGCCAGAGGGTGCTCTTCTGAATCTGGGATAATGGTTTTGTAACAGCAAAACAGTCCCAGAGAAGGAGCACCCAATAGATGCTACCACGCAACCAGCCCGACCGTATCCGTATCGTCTTTGACGATCACCGCCTGGTGGCCAATGCCGGTCTGCTCCTGCCGGCCACCCTCGCCCGGCATCTGGGCCTGCGGGAACTCGTTGACCATCACCTTGACCTGGGCGGCGCGCCGGGGCGGGCCAACACCGGAGACAAGCTGATGACCCTGGTGGCCTCAGCCATGGCCGGCGGCGACTGCATCGACGACGCTGATGTGTTGCGCACCGGGGGGACGGCCTGCACCCTGGGCGGCACGGTCAAGGCGCCATCCACCCTGGGCACCTTCCTGGGCAGCTTCCGGTGGGGCCACGTCCGCCAGCTGGACCGGGTGAGCCGGGAGCTGCTGGCCCGGGCCTGGGCCGCTGGGGCCGGACCCGGCGACGCGCCGTTCACCATCGACCTCGATTCCACCATCTGCGAGACCTACGGACTGGCCAAGGAGGGCGCCCGCCACCACGGCTATACCGGCAAGCGGGGCTACCACCCACTGCTGGCCATCGCCGCCGGCACCGGAGACGTGCTGATGTCCCGGCTGCGCGAGGGCCGGGCCAACACCGCCCGCGGCGCCGCCCACACTTCCTGCGGGAGACGGTGGGACGGGTGCGCTACGCCGGGGCCAACGGACGACTCACGCTACGGGCCGACAGCGGGTTCTACACTCATGGCGTGGTATCCGTCTGCCGCAAGATGGATGTCCGCTTCTCCATCACCATCCGCCAGCATAAAAGCCTGCACAATCTCATCGAGGCGATACCCGAAGATGCCTGGACGCCGATTCCTTACTGGATGGACGGCGCCGCCGATGTGGCCGAGACCACCTGCACTCCCTTCCAGAGTGAACCTGACGCCGCGCCGGTGCGGCTCATCGTCCGGCGTGTGAAGCCCACGCCCGGTTCCCAGCTGGCCCTCTTCGCCACCTACAGCTATCACGGCTTCATCACCGACCGGGACGGGGAGATGCTCGAACTGGAGGCCGACCATCGCCGCCACGCCGAGATCGAGAATGCCATCCGAGACCTCAAGCACGGTGTGGGGTTGAACCATCTCCCCTCGGGCCGCTTCGCCGCCAACGCCGCCTGGCTGGCGGTACAGGTGATGGCCCACAACATCGCCCGCTGGACAGCGCGCATCGGTCTGGGCGAGCAGGTGGTGACCACCAAGACCCTCCGGCGGCGGTTCTTCTCCCTGGCCGGACGGATCACCCGCTCGGCGCGCCGCCTCACACTGCATCTGCCACAGCGCTGGCCTTGGGAAGCCCAGTTCGATCGTGCCCTGGCCCGATTGCGCGCCCTGCCACTCCCTGCCTGACGGCGGCGGCGGCAACCGGCCGCCATCCGGCCAACCGAACGTCCCCGCGAACTCGCGCCAGTCCGGTCTGCGAGTGCCTCTTGCTGTGTCCTCTCCCCGCTATCTCGCCCTGACCAACATTCGCAGACGGTCACAAAGTCTCCCCGCGGCAACTGAAGACAAACACCGGCCCCCCTCTACCCCAAATCGTGCCCGGACCATCGCCCTCCCTTGCCCCTATCGCCCGTTCCGCTGCTGCATAGTCATCCCTTCGGTGGATTTGGGCTAAAGAGCCGCTGAAGCCGCAGCTGGATGCGGACTCAATCTGCTGGACCACCTACTGCGCGAACCACAACTCGCCGATGGTCGTCGTCAACAGGCACACGAGCAGCCCGACGGCCGGCGAGTGGCGCCACATGGAAGCAGTCGGCAATCGTGTGTTTCCCGGCCATCGCTGGCGCCGTCCAAACTCCCGCATCGAGCACTTCTGCTTGCACGCCGAACGCCAAACATCCTACGTAGACCTTGATGAGGCGAGTGCCACCGGCTAGCTCCGGCTCGTCGAGTTTGGCCGGAGGGATGTGTGTGAATGGCGGAGAGATAATGTACCGGCAGGGCGGCTCAAGAGCTGAGATGTGGCGCTTGAAAAGCGTACCGCCTGTCGCCTTCAATCAGGAACGACCGAACCTGACTGAAGGTGGATTGGATGTACAAGGTGGGTATTTACCTCCGTGTTCGCAAGGCTTGTTTCGTCGAAGGGATGAGCGTCCGAGAGGCGGCCCGAGTGTTCGGGCTACACCGGGACACGGTGCGCAAGATGCTCGAGTACTCCGTGCCCCCAGGGTATCGACGGCAACGACCGGCTCGCAGACCGAAGCTCGATCCATATAAGGGTGTGATGGACCAGATCCTGGAGCAGGATCTGAGCTCACCGAAGAAGCAGCGTCACACCGCCAAGCGTATCTACGAACGGCTCAGAGACGAACACGGCTTCCCCGGCAAGTACACGATAGTCAAAGACTACGTTCGAGAACGCCGTCGTCATACCCGCGAGATGTTCTTACCTCTGTCCCACCCTCCGGGACATGCCCAGTGCGACTACGGCGAAGCTCGAGTGATCATCGGCGGAGTGGAACGCAAAGCCCACTACTTCGCCTTGGACCTCCCTCACAGCGACGGGTGCTATGTGAAGGCGTATCCCGCCGAGACGACGGAGTCATTCTGCGACGGACACGTCTCCGCCTTCGCGTTCCTGGGCGGAGTGCCTCAGAGCATCCTCTACGACAACACCACGCTCGCGGTAGCCAGAATCCTGGGAGATGGTCGCCGGCAGCGGACCAGGGTGTTCTCCGAGCTTCAGTCCCACTACCTGTTCGAGGACCGGTTCGGCCGTCCAGGCAAAGGGAACGATAAGGGCAAAGTAGAAGGTCTGGTCGGCTATGTCCGCCGGAACTTCCTGGTGCCCATTCCATCGTTCGAGAGCTTCGATGCCCTCAATGCTCATCTGGAGCAACACTGCCTCAGACGGTTCGAAGATCGACTCCGCGGCCACAACGAGACGATAGGAGAACGGCTGGAGCGGGACCTGGAGAAGCTGCTGCCTCTGCCGGCCGTACCGTACGACGCCAGCGACAAGCACGCGACGAGGGTCAGTTCTCTGTCCCTGGTCAGATACCGGACCAATGACTATTCGGTCCCGGTGGCCTACGGTCATCGGGACGTTCTGGTCCGCGGATATGTACACGAGGTTGTGATCAGCTGTGGCGCTGAAGTCATCGCCCGCCATCGGCGGTCCTACGATCGAGACGACTTCGTCTTCGACCCTCTCCATTACCTGCCGCTCCTTGAGAAGAAGACGAGGGCATTGGATCAGGCGGCGCCGCTGGTTGGATGGGAGTTGCCCGAGGAGTTCGGAGTGTTGCGGCGGTTGCTGGAGTCTCGGATGGGCAAGCGAGGAAAGAGGGAGTTCGTGCAGGTGCTCAGACTGATGGAGAACTTCCAGCCGGAAGAAGTCCACGACGCCGTACGAGACGCCATTCGACTCGGGGCTGTGAGCTTCGATGCTGTCAAGCACCTGGTGCTGTGCAGGATCGAGGGTCGACCGCCTAGACTCGACATGGAGTTGTACCCGTATCTGCCCAGGACCAACGTTGCAACAACCTCGACCAGGGACTACATGGCTCTCCTGGCGGGGAGCCGGTCATGACCAACAAGTCCACGATGTTGCTCGAACACAACCTCAAGCAACTCAAGCTCCCCACGTTCCTGAGGGAGTACGACAAGCTGGCATCCCAGTGTGCCAGTGAGGGAGCCGACCATCCGGACTACCTGCTGCGACTATCGGAGTTGGAGCTGATCGACCGTCACCATCGCATGGTGGAACGTCGGATCAAAGCAGCCCGCTTCCCGGCGACCAAGAGTCTCGACACCTTCGACTTCCTGTCTATGCCGTCCCTGAACGAGGCTCTGGTTCTGGAGCTGGCACGATGCGAGTACATCGAGCGCCCCCACAACGTCATCGCTCTCGGCAACAGTGGCACCGGCAAGACCCATATCGCCCTCGGTCTCGGTCTGGCTGCGTGTCAGAGGGGACTGTCCGTGGGCTTCACCACCGCCGCTGCTCTGGTTCACGAGCTGATCGAGGCCAGGGACGAACGGCGTCTGCTCAACCTGCAGAGAAGGCTCGCACGACTCAAGCTTCTGATCATCGACGACCTGGGCTTCGTGCCCTTGTCCAAGACTGGCGCCGAGCTGCTCTTCGAGGTGTTCAGCCAGCGTTACGAGCGTGGATCGGTCCTGGTGACCTCCAAGTGAGCCCTTCGTCGAGTGGACCGAGGTGTTCGGCTCTGAACGGCTGACCGGAGCTCTCCTCGACCGCCTCACCCACCATGTCGACATCCTGGAGATGAACGGGGACAGCTACCGACTCAAGCACAGCAAGAAGACTTCTGGCCGCCAGCTATCTGACTGACCCTGATCTCCAACGCCCCACGAACCTTGATGCCCATTCTACGGCGTTCAGTGGTACAGTTTTGCTCCGCCCCGCTGGTAGATGGTCTACGATTATGTCAGTAGTTAACAGGTCAGGGAAAATGTCAGTTCATGAAAGGATTGACATTGACCCAGGAAGAACAGGCAAGGCTCCAAGTGCTCAACGGTATCCTGGAAGGTCAGATATCAGTGGATGAGGCGGCAGAGGTTCTGGGAGTGAGTGAACGCCACGTTTGGCGAATCCTGGCGGAGTATCGGAAGGAGGGTGCCGCCGCACTGGCTCATGGGAACCGAGGTCGCCGAGCGAACAACTCCATCCCGGAGGAGGCCAGGACTCAAGTTGTGGCCCTGGCACGCACACGGTATGCAAGAGTAAATCATACGCACCTAACCGAGCTCCTGGCAGAGCGGGAAGAGATCGTCTTGGGGCGCTCTACGGTCCGGCGTATCCTTGGTAGGCGCCGGCATGGCTAGCCCCGTCGACGTCGACCCCCACTGCATCGGGTCCGTCGCCAGCGCATGAGCCAGGAAGGCATGTTGGTGCAAGTAGATGGCAGCGTTCATGCCTGGCTAGAAGAACGGAGGTTACGTCAATAGGTGTGTAAACGACATCAGGCGGCGACCTTCTCAGCCGTTGATTCAATGGCGATTCCATCCGCATACTGTGCACCGAGATAGACGTCTTCGATCAACTCAGGGGCCTTCAGACGCCTGAAGCGCTGTTCGGCGACCATCAACATTTTCCAGATCACCGCTATCGCCCGATCGACCCTCTTGTAGCGCTTGGCGGCATCGGTCCGAAGCCTGAGGGCCGCGAAGGGTGATTCTACCGGGTTCGTCGTGCGAAGGTGCCCCCAGTGCTCCTTTGGGAAGTCATAGAAGGTGATCATGCGGTCCCAGTCCCGCTCCAAGGCCTCTGAGGCCGCCTCGTAGGAATGGTCGCCGCACCACCTGGTGAACACCGTCCTGAGCCGCTCAGCCTCTGTCCGAGTCTGGGCGTAGGGGATAGTACGCAGCATGAGCTTGGCCTGGTCCTGTTGTCGCTTTGGAAGCTTGGCGAGCACGTTTACGATCTTGTGGTTCCAGCAGCGTTGCTCTGCCGCCTGCGGATAGACGTTGCGCAGAGCTCCCCAGATGCCCAGGTGTCCGTCTCCAACCACCAGCCTCGGGCAGCTCAAGCCCCGGCGCTTGATGTCCCTGAGCACCTCGGACCAGTTCTCTGTGGACTCCCTGTATCCGGGAACAGCGCTCACCACCACCTTTCTCCCGTCGCTCAGGGCCGCCATCACCACCAGTACCGCCGCCTTCTCCTTCTCAAGACCAGCCTTGACGTAGACTCCATCCACCCACATGTAGACCACTTCCAGGTCATCGAGGGGCCGGCTGCGCCATTGGGCAAGCTCATCGTTCCACTTGGACTTCAACCGGGCCACCGTGCTCGCCGATACCGGTGCGTCCTCTCCCAGCAGCCCCCGCAAAGCCAGATCGAAGTCGCCTTCGGATAGACCGTGCAGGTACAGCTCGGGGATCAACTCAGCAACCTTCCTGGTCCTGTTGACGAACAGCGGCAGCAGCCGGCTCTCGAACTGCTCCTCGGTATCGCGGACTCGTGGCCGCCTAAGCTGTATCGTGCCCGAACTCAGCGTAAGCCTCCGGGCTCTGCCGTATCCGTTCCGATAGCCGGTATCTGAGTCCGAGTCGGACCTGAGCGCCGACTTCGCCCTTCCCAGAAACGCCGTCACCTCCTCCTCCAGCAACTCTTGGACCAGCCTCTGGACCTGGCTTCGCACCCAATCCTCCAACTGCTCCCACTCCGGCCTTGACTCCGACCTACTCTCAGTGCTTTCCTTCCTCATGGGCGGTGTATCTCCTCTCTTGGGCCTTGAGCCCGTCTTGTTCAGAGAGAGGGTACACCGCCTGACCGTTTACACACTTTTTGAGGGTACCTCCGATTGATGCGAGCCAGGTACATACTTGAAGACGGCGTGGCGGTCACTGTACAGGGCCAAAGGAACCCCACAACGCCGGATCAGCTCTTGCATGAGGAGGAAATAGCCATGAGTGTCCTCTTCATGGCGAAACAGTGCGTAGGGCACGGTGCTGGTGGCATCATCGATTGCCAACAGCAGAGTGCATCGAGGGCCCCGTTCTTCGAGGTACCCTCAAAAAGTGTGTAAACGGTCAGGCGGTGTACCCTCTCTCTGAACAAGACGGGCTCAAGGCCCAAGAGAGGAGATACACCGCCCATGAGGAAGGAAAGCACTGAGAGTAGGTCGGAGTCAAGGCCGGAGTGGGAGCAGTTGGAGGATTGGGTGCGAAGCCAGGTCCAGAGGCTGGTCCAAGAGTTGCTGGAGGAGGAGGTGACGGCGTTTCTGGGAAGGGCGAAGTCGGCGCTCAGGTCCGACTCGGACTCAGATACCGGCTATCGGAACGGATACGGCAGAGCCCGGAGGCTTACGCTGAGTTCGGGCACGATACAGCTTAGGCGGCCACGAGTCCGCGATACCGAGGAGCAGTTCGAGAGCCGGCTGCTGCCGCTGTTCGTCAACAGGACCAGGAAGGTTGCTGAGTTGATCCCCGAGCTGTACCTGCACGGTCTATCCGAAGGCGACTTCGATCTGGCTTTGCGGGGGCTGCTGGGAGAGGACGCACCGGTATCGGCGAGCACGGTGGCCCGGTTGAAGTCCAAGTGGAACGATGAGCTTGCCCAATGGCGCAGCCGGCCCCTCGATGACCTGGAAGTGGTCTACATGTGGGTGGATGGAGTCTACGTCAAGGCTGGTCTTGAGAAGGAGAAGGCGGCGGTACTGGTGGTGATGGCGGCCCTGAGCGACGGGAGAAAGGTGGTGGTGAGCGCTGTTCCCGGATACAGGGAGTCCACAGAGAACTGGTCCGAGGTGCTCAGGGACATCAAGCGCCGGGGCTTGAGCTGCCCGAGGCTGGTGGTTGGAGACGGACACCTGGGCATCTGGGGAGCTCTGCGCAACGTCTATCCGCAGGCGGCAGAGCAACGCTGCTGGAACCACAAGATCGTAAACGTGCTCGCCAAGCTTCCAAAGCGACAACAGGACCAGGCCAAGCTCATGCTGCGTACTATCCCCTACGCCCAGACTCGGACAGAGGCTGAGCGGCTCAGGACGGTGTTCACCAGGTGGTGCGGCGACCATTCCTACGAGGCGGCCTCAGAGGCCTTGGAGCGGGACTGGGACCGCATGATCACCTTCTATGACTTCCCAAAGGAGCACTGGGGGCACCTTCGCACGACGAACCCGGTAGAATCACCCTTCGCGGCCCTCAGGCTTCGGACCGATGCCGCCAAGCGCTACAAGAGGGTCGATCGGGCGATAGCGGTGATCTGGAAAATGTTGATGGTCGCCGAACAGCGCTTCAGGCGTCTGAAGGCCCCTGAGTTGATCGAAGACGTCTATCTCGGTGCACAGTATGCGGATGGAATCGCCATTGAATCAACGGCTGAGAAGGTCGCCGCCTGATGTCGTTTACACACCTATTGACGTAACCTCATCAATCGCCTGCGCCGACCCAATTCGGTCGTGCGATGGCAGAGCTGGGGGTGGAGCAGATCTTCGCGCGTTCTCCGGAGGCGAAGGGTCGGGTAGAACGGGCCAACGGCACCTTCCAGGATCGGCTGGTGACCGAACTACGTCTGGCTGGGGCCAGAACCATCTCAGAGGCCAACCAAGTCCTGTGGGCTTTCTTGACCCGCTTCAACAAGCGCTTCGGGGTGCCACCAGCACAGTCCACCAACGCATATCGCTCTCCAGATCCGGACCTGAACCTGGCAGGCATACTGTGCTTCAAGCATAGCCGCAAGGTGGCCAGAGACAACACAGTCAAGTACAACTGGCATACCCTCCAACTGCTTCCTTCGAGCGAACGGTCCACTTACGTTGGAGCGCACGTGGTGGTCCAGGAGCGATTGGACGGCAAGCTAGTGGTTCAACTTTTTTGTATTGATGGGTAGAGTGACTTTAGTTTGATGCGCGCATCCTCGGTAGTGAAGCGCCAATCCACTCGTATCACATCCCGGTTGCGTTGATTCTGCCAAGCATTGACCTCGCCGCGCAGGATGTCTTGATTGGCAATCCGTCGGTCCAGGCACTGTAGAGCCAGCACACCGATCTCTATCTCCGCCATATTCAACCAACTCCCGTGTTTGGGAGTGTAGTGTATCTCCAGTCGCTCAGCTATACGCCTCGCCTCAGCAGGCTCGAATGCCTCGTATAGCGAGGACAGCTTGTGAGTGTTGAGATTGTCCATTACCAGCACGATCCGGTCTCTGTCGGGGTAGTCCTCGTCGACCAGTTTCTTTATCACATGCGCCCAGTCCACCTTCGTGCGACGCTCTCTGACCTCGACTCGGCGCCATCCGTCCAACGGTGCAAACAGCATGAACAGGCTGCTCACTCCATTGCGCTCGTATTCGTAGTCGTATGCCGCCGATAAGCCGGGCGCTGCGGGACGCGGCACTCGCGTCTCCTTGACTTGCTGTTTGCTCGTCTCATCCATGCACACCAGAACCTCATTCCCATCGTACGGCCGTTGGTAGACCTCCAGTACGTCTTCCATCGCGCACACAAACTCCGCGCTCTGACCGGGCGGGATGCACCAACTCTGCTTCAGCCACGGCTTCAGTTCGTTTTTTTAAGCGCCTGGCGAACCGTCTCGGTGCTAATGGTCTCGACTATCTCACACTCGACCAACTGGTCAGCCAACAGCTTCAGGGTCCAACTGGCACGCCCCTCCGGCGGTTCCCCGCAGGCCATCGCTATCAACCGTGCTTCACCTTCGCCGTCCAGTCTCTTTTGACGCCGACGCAGTTGCTTTTTGCGATTCAGCGCAGACTCGACCCCCTCCTCTACACAGCGCTTGCGTATTCGCTCGACCGTTGACTGTCCCACACCGAGCGCGCTGGTGATGTCCGCGTCGTAATTGATTAGCGGATGGCGGGGGAGGTTCGGCGTGATGGTGAGTGAAGCGGATCGCCGCTGAAGAGAGCGCAGAGCCGATCCACCACAGATTGGTCGTCGCCATTGCGCTCCAACGTCCTGATTACGCTGGTGAAAGCCGAGAACGCATCGGCCCCCTCCTCGTTCTTCGAGCAGTGTGACACCTTCCGCGCGATCACCGCCCCACGAAGCGCTCGCTCAGCCCGGTTGTTGGTCGGCTCAATGCTCGGATCATCCAGAAAGCGCAGCAAGCTGCCCTGGTCGTCGTGCCAACCCAGTTCGTTCTGCAGCCGGTAGTTGTCCGCATCCGCCATCGGACGGTCGCGGAGATGATAGCTCACCTGGCGCTTCAACCGCTCGGCCTGCACACCAAAGTCGACAGCCTCACCTCGGTGATATGCCTCCCGCAACTCCATCGCCTCTCGCAGAAGGCCGCTCAGACGCTTGCCGAAGCTGCGGCCTCTCCCCGTCTTGCTCTTGACCACCTCGCTGATCGAGCGCAGCACGTGCGCCAGGCACTTCTGCTGTCTCACCTCGGACAGCGCCTGAGCATCGTAGCTGCGACCCCGGTCCGTCACCATCACCCCTGCGTAGTCCGCAGGAACCACCTCGCGCACCTCTTCGTTCCGGTGACGAGCGCGAACCTGATACACCGTCGCCTCTTCCGTCTCGAACGCCATCAGAAACGCCGGCTCGCCTCCAACTCGCCAGCCCGTGTCGTCGGTGTGGACAACCGGACTCGCTCGCACCGATGTCCGCAGCGTCCGGTAGGCGTCTCCCACCGCATCGGCACTACGGCGCAGCGCGTCCTGGCTGATCGCCCCCTGGCTCACTTCAACCCCGGTCAGCGCTCTGAGAACAGCGGGAATCCTCCGTACCGGAACACCCACCCCATAGTGGAGTACATGGGCCGCAGCCTTCACTCGGTCACCCAAGCGGTGCGCGCTCGCACCATGCTGGGCGGACCCTATATCGGGATGCTGGCCTCGCACAGCCTTGCCGCACGACCGGCACCGGCATACCTGCACTCGGTACGCTCTCACCTGCGGACGCCGAACAGGGGGTATGTCGGTTACATAGGCAATACTCTCTCCCTCATCCACAAGGCTGCCTCCACATCCGGGGCATCTGTCCCACGACACCGGCACCTCTACAACCGGCCCGGTGACTTCTTCGGCCGATGGCGGCTTGCGGTAGCTGAACAGGCCCATACCAGACTTGCGGCCAAGACGCTTGGGCTTGCTGCTGCGCTTGCCCTTCGAGAACGGTGCCGCCTGCCGCCTGCCGCTCCGGTGGGACTCCGCGAGTTGCCTCCGCAACTCCTCGTTGGCCGCCATCAACTCGGCGTTCTGCTCTTGAAGCCGCGTCACCAGTGCGATAATCTCATCGCGCTCAGAGGAAGACATGCCTTTGGACCTGCACATAGCCCAAGTCTAAGCCAGCGCCCAGCATTCACCGCAACCCCTCTACGGGCCACTAACCCGCTAATCAATTACCCCGCGTCCTTCATTCCCCCGTCCGAGCGTGACTCATCGCTCATCAGCAGAATGCGCGCATGGGTCTGTTTGTACGCCGCAGCCCGACCGCGTGAGACCAAGGCGTTGAGTTCCTGTTGTTCGTCGGTAGTCAGTCTGATACGGTACCTCTTGGTAGACATCATGGTTCCTCCTCGGTTCAACGTTACAATTGAACCCCCAAGAGGAACAATGACTATCATGGTATTCATTTCAATGATGTTGGACCACTAGTGGTGTGCTATCAAAACCAAATCGTCCCTACCCAGGAAGCGCCACCGCGTCCTGGTGTCCTCCGGACTCTGAACGCCACTCGAGGTCTTGGCAGCGTCACCGTGGAGAACCTCGCTGCAGGCATGGACACCAACGGGATCGGTGGTCACGAGCGAGAAAGACTGGGAGCGATGACCGCGATCGGCCGGGGACTCGCCGCAGGGAGATTGACCACGGATCGCGAGAGTGAAGCCGTCCACCCTAAGCCCAAATCCACCGAAGGGATGACTATGCAGCAGCGGAACGGGCGATAGGGGCAAGGGAGGGCGATGGTCCGGGCACGATTTGGGGTAGAGGGAGGCCGGTGTTTGTCTTCAGTTGCCGCGGGGAGACTTTGTGACCGTCTGCGAATGTTGGTCAGGGCGAGATAGCGGGGAGAGGACACAGCAAGAGGCACTCGCAGACCGGACTGGCGCGAGTTCGCGGGGACGTTCGGTTGGCCGGATGGCGGCCGGTTGCCGCCGCCGCCGTCAGGCAGGGAGTGGCAGGGCGCGCAATCGGGCCAGGGCACGATCGAACTGGGCTTCCCAAGGCCAGCGCTGTGGCAGATGCAGTGTGAGGCGGCGCGCCGAGCGGGTGATCCGTCCGGCCAGGGAGAAGAACCGCCGCCGGAGGGTCTTGGTGGTCACCACCTGCTCGCCCAGACCGATGCGCGCTGTCCAGCGGGCGATGTTGTGGGCCATCACCTGTACCGCCAGCCAGGCGGCGTTGGCGGCGAAGCGGCCCGAGGGGAGATGGTTCAACCCCACACCGTGCTTGAGGTCTCGGATGGCATTCTCGATCTCGGCGTGGCGGCGATGGTCGGCCTCCAGTTCGAGCATCTCCCCGTCCCGGTCGGTGATGAAGCCGTGATAGCTGTAGGTGGCGAAGAGGGCCAGCTGGGAACCGGGCGTGGGCTTCACACGCCGGACGATGAGCCGCACCGGCGCGGCGTCAGGTTCACTCTGGAAGGGAGTGCAGGTGGTCTCGGCCACATCGGCGGCGCCGTCCATCCAGTAAGGAATCGGCGTCCAGGCATCTTCGGGTATCGCCTCGATGAGATTGTGCAGGCTTTTATGCTGGCGGATGGTGATGGAGAAGCGGACATCCATCTTGCGGCAGACGGATACCACGCCATGAGTGTAGAACCCGCTGTCGGCCCGTAGCGTGAGTCGTCCGTTGGCCCCGGCGTAGCGCACCCGTCCCACCGTCTCCCGCAGGAAGTGGGCGGCGCCGCGGGCGGTGTTGGCCCGGCCCTCGCGCAGCCGGGACATCAGCACGTCTCCGGTGCCGGCGGCGATGGCCAGCAGTGGGTGGTAGCCCCGCTTGCCGGTATAGCCGTGGTGGCGGGCGCCCTCCTTGGCCAGTCCGTAGGTCTCGCAGATGGTGGAATCGAGGTCGATGGTGAACGGCGCGTCGCCGGGTCCGGCCCCAGCGGCCCAGGCCCGGGCCAGCAGCTCCCGGCTCACCCGGTCCAGCTGGCGGACGTGGCCCCACCGGAAGCTGCGCAGGAAGGTGCCCAGGGTGGATGGCACCTTGACCGTGCCGCCCAGGGTGCAGGCCGTCCCCCCGGTGCGCAACACATCAGCGTCGTCGATGCAGTCGCCGCCGGCCATGGCTGAGGCCACCAGGGTCATCAGCTTGTCTCCGGTGTTGGCCCGCCCCGGCGCGCCGCCCAGGTCAAGGTGATGGTCAACGAGTTCCCGCAGGACCAGATGCCGGGCGAGGGTGGCCGGCAGGAGCAGACCGGCATTGGCCACCAGGCGGTGATCGTCAAAGACGATACGGATACGGTCGGGCTGGTTGCGTGGTAGCATCTACTGGGTGCTCCTTCTCTGGGACTGTTTTGTTGTTACAAAACCATTATCCCAGATTCAGAAGAGCACCCTCTGGCCACTTCAGGATGCTAACCCGACGCCCTCCCTCGGTGGATTCGGGCTTACCTGAAGGTCGTGGCGCAGCAAAGGGTGGCAAGCCTATTGTTGTCGAGGCACGAGTGGACACCTGACGAGACCGCAATCATCGAGCAGGCGCTCGAACCGTTCACGACCCTAGAGGGCAGGGCCAGGTCCGCCCGTGGTCTTGTCCCTCGATTTGATGGCGCGATGGTCCCGTTGATTTGCTCTCCGCCCTACACCCAACGATCGGGGGTGGTTCCGCCAACGTGGGCCGTACCTCAGTTCTTCCGTAACATTCCGCCGGATGAGCTGATGTTTCGCTGGCCGGACCCGGTCGATGGTCTCTCCACCGAAGCGTTCGACAAGCTGGAGTCCCTGGACCCATCCCTGCGCGAGGTCTTCTTGGACTCGTGGTACTTATCACGCGGCCTGCCCAAGCGAGCCAGACGGATGGCCTGTCTTGTAGCGACGCGAGAACAACATCTACTGGACGCCCCTTTCACGACTTTACCCAGTCTTGTAGAAATCCTGTCATCAGACGCTCTGGAGCTATATCGAGGGCTGACCACAAACTGGCGGGACTCGATCGAGCATGAACTCGGGTCTCACATCGTCACCGGAGAGGTCCGTATTCCCAGTGAGTCTTCGCAAGAGACGCAGTCCGTGTACACGTACGGGACGCCACCGAGCGAGTTCCTGGAGGCGCTAGGCGAGTGGGCGGACCACCGAGCGGGCTTCTACGCGTGCTACACCGATTCCGAGGGGAATTTCCTCATCGACGCCGCTTGCGCCGAGGATTTTCCCATCTCGCAGTTACCTCTGAGCGCAACTTTTGGTTTTCTGGGTGAGCCATTTGACCGAATAGTTGTCGTTGTCCAGTCAATATGTCACCCCTAAGAAACTATCTCAAAATCTGAACCACAAATGCATTGATCGGTTTCTAGGACGATTCGTATGGTTTCTCCAAAAGCATCGGGAGGGACCGCATGGGGAAACAAGAGACGCTAGAGACCATCTGGGAAGTACCGGACGAGCTTTGGGAACGGATCGAACCTATCATCCTGGAGGAAGACCCGCCCAAAGCCCGGGGCCGCAAGCGCTCTGACCCACGACAGATGCTCAACGGCATCATCTTCCGGCTGCGCAGCGGGTGCCAATGGAACCGATTGCCGAAAGAGCTTGGGGACGACAGCACCATTCATCGCACCTTTCAACGGTGGGTGGGGACGGGCGTCTTGCACCGAATGTGGGGAGCCCTGGTGGAGGGGTGCGAAGAGTTGGATGGCGTGGACTGGGAATGGCAGGCGGCAGACGGAGCCATGGGCAAGGCACGTTTTGGGGGGACCTGATTGGGCCCAACCCTACGGACCGTGGCAAGGCTGGTACCAAGCGCAGTCTCCTTGTGGATGGAGAGGGCGGCCCCTTGAGCATTGTGGTTGCGGGAGCAAACGTGCACGATGCCAAGCTGTTGGAGGCGACCCTGGACGCCATTGTGGTCGAACGACCACAGCCCACCGAGGAGGAACCCCAACACCTGTGTCTGGACAAAGGGTATGACAATCCTTCAGGCCGTGGGGCTGCCGCCGGACACGGCTATAGGGAGCACATCCGACGCATCGGCGAGGAGAAGCTGGACGCCTCTGGCGACAAGCGGTATCCGGCGCGCCGGTGGGTTGTGGAACGGACGCTGGCATGGCTCTCCAAGTGCCGTGCGGTCCTGGTCCGGTACGACAAGAAGGCAGCGAACTACCTCGGTGTGTTACAGCTCGCATGTGCGCTCTTGTGGTTCCGGCGACAGTGGCGTCTGGCCATTTTGAGATAGTTACTAAGTGTTCAGTGAATTTGTCCTGGCGGGTGATTTGAAGGGCCTTCGCCAGGGGTGGTGGGGGGCTGGTTTTCGAGGTAGAGGCGAGTCGCCGATGGGCGCCTTGCCTCTAGCAGTGTCTTGGTTACCATTGCGCTGTGGCCGGTTCTGTGCACGGAGAGAAGTGGTACCTGGGGCAGCATCCTGTGAGAGGAGGGCACGTCCTTGATAGGTGACGATAAGCTCTCCGTCGAAGCCGTAGTTGGACTTCGACGCGTGCCCGGGCATAGCTGGCCCGATGGGGGTCGGGCAGTATCTGCAACGTGCGACCCTCGAAACGCACGGTGTTGTCAGCCGCCACAGTCCGCTGGTACTTGAAGCAGAGGATGCCAGCGAGGTCCGTTCCCGCAGGGACGCACTGGTAGGCGGCACCCGGCTGGGCGGCGGGAACGCCGAACCGGGAGTTGAACCGTGGCAGGAAGTCCGCCAGTACAGCATTGGCCTCCTCTAGCGTGCTGGCTCCGGCCAGGCGCAGCTCCATCAGCAGCTGCTCCTCCAAGGTCTCATTCTGAGCACGGCTCACCGTGAAGGTGCTGTGGCGATCGCTGTAGAGGGTAAGGGGGATGCCCTTGCGTTGGATGACCCCTTGCAACAACTGCATGTAGCCGTATGAGTCTTCTTGTTCACGAAAGCATCCGTAGGGAACGGTGCCGGTGGCGTCGTCTATCCCGCCGATGAGCGTGAGCCAGGGACCGCGTCCTTGGAGCCAGTCGTGGCGGCTGCCGTCCACCTGGAGCATCATCCCCTCCTGAGGATAGCGTTCGCGCCGGCGACGGTGCTTGGGTGCTCGTCGGCGGCGCGGCGTCTTGATGCCCGCCTGTAGTAGCACCCGCCGCACGGTGGACCGGGACAGGAACAGGCCCTCGCGCTCGGCCATTAACTCACTCAGGTGCGTGTGGTTCGCACCATCGTACGGGCCGGCGGCAAGGGCAACTACCCGCTCACGAACAGCCTCACTGACCGTATGCGGGGGCCGGCGGCCACGATTGCCGTGGGCGATGGCGACCACTCCCTCCCGCCGGTACGCCGCCAACAACCGACGGACCTGGCGCACTGACAAACCCATCAGCTCACCCGCCTGGGCGGCCGTCAGTTCTCTACTCTCCACCCGATTCAAGACTATGATCCGCTGCTGCTCTTTCCTGTTCAATGTGATTGTCTCCATGGTGACATTTTCACTGAACAGTTAAGGGGTGTCACAATCACTGACCTATCACACCATTTGACCGAATAGTACCCTCATGCTAGACTGAATCGTTCATTTCCATATAACTTATGACATGCGCTGAAGGGGAGTAGTAGCGGACTGGCGGCAGTGAGCCGGCAATGTGGGACCCGGCGCCACCGTGAACTCGCCCCGGAGCATTCGGCCTGAAGGACGCCGCCAGAGCAGTCCGAGTAGGGTCGACGGTGGCCCCGTTACAGGTCTTCCCGATGTGAATCGGGAGTGAGCGCCCCGATGTCGCGTCGGGGAAGAAGGGTGGTACCGCGGGAGATCGCAATTCATATCCCGTCCCTGAGGGGACGGGTATTTTTTTGCGTGGGCTGAATACGAGTCGGTAGCCTGGAGGACGAGTCGATGAAGCTAAACGGGTCCCAGCTGGTCTGCGAAAGCTTGATCAGAGAGGGCGTCGAGGTAATATTCGGGTTACCCGGCGGGGCGATACTGCCGCTCTACCAGACTCTGCCTCAATACCCGCAGCTTCGACACATCCTGGTACGCCATGAACAGGGCGCGGCGCACGCGGCCGACGGATACGCCCGCGTGAAAGGCCGGCCGGGAGTCGCCTGGGCTACCTCCGGACCGGGTGCTACTAACCTGATCACCGGCATCGCAACCGCCCAGATGGACTCGGTGCCCATGGTGGTTATCACCGGCCAGGTCTCGCGGGCCTCTATTGGCAGCGACGCCTTCCAAGAGACAGATACGACTGGGATCACGCTGCCTATAACCAAGCACAACTATCTGGTAATGGACCCAGCCGATATTCCGCGCATCATCAAAGAGGCGTTCCATATCGCCGGCACGGGTCGACCAGGCCCAGTGCTGGTCGACGTCCCTAAGGACGTACAGATCGAAGAGGTGGACTTCCCCAACGGACTCGACTATCCGACGAGCGTGGACTTACCGGGATACAAGCCTAACATGGAAGGTCATCCGAGCCAGATCAAGCGGGCGGCCAAGCTGATTGACGAGTCGCAACGGCCCGTGATCCTGGCCGGCCACGGCGTAATATTCTCAGAAGCCTTCGACGAGCTCAGGGAGCTGGCCGAGAAGGCACAGGTCCCAGTGATCACGACCCTTTTGGGGATAAGCTCGTTCCCCGACGATCACGTGCTTTGCGTCGGGATGCCTGGAATGCATGGAATGGCGTTTGCCAGCCTCGCAATCGAAGAAGCCGACCTGCTAATTGCTCTGGGTATGCGTTTCGACGACCGGATCACCGGCAGAGCCAGTGCGTTCGCGCTCAATTCCAAGAAGATACACGTGGACATCGACCCGTCCGAAATCGGAAAGAACGTCAAAGTCGACGTACCGATAGTCGGCGACATCAAGCGGGTGCTGAAGAAGCTCAACAAACAGGTGAGCCAGACCGACCGCCTCGAGTGGCTGCAACACATCGAGGATCTGAAGAGAGACCATCCCTCGATGACGATCAGGGAGACCGACAAGCTGATACCTCAATACATCATCAAGCAGCTTTCAGAGGCCACGGACGGCAAAGCTTTCGTAGTCACCGGGGTTGGCCAGCACCAGATGTGGGCGGCGCAGCACTACACGTTCACCGAGCCTCGGTCTTTCGTGACGTCCGGTGGCTCCGGATCGATGGGGTACGAGGTGCCGGGGGCCATGGGGGCCCAGGTCGGCCGCCCGGACCGCGTCGTCTGGTCGGTCGCCGGAGATGGCGGCTTCCAGATGACCATGGCCGAGCTGGCCACACTGGTCGAGAACAAAATACCCGTGAAGTTCGCCATCATAAACAACAACTACCTGGGCATGGTGCGCCAGTGGCAGGAGTTTTTCTACCAGAAGAGCTACGTCGCGACCTACTACACCCACAACCCCGACTTCGTGAAGCTGGCCGAGGCCTTCGGCATGCTCGGTCTGCGCGTTACCGACAAAGTGCAGGTCAGGCCCGCCATCGAGGAAGCGATGGAATACGACGGACCGGCCCTCATCGACTTCGTGGTCGAAGAGGAAGAGAACGTGTACCCGATGATTCCCGCCGGGCAGACGATCGAAGAACTCATCGAGGAGCCCCTTCCGGAGGCCGCCCGCACATGACAACGAACGGCGCCACTCCCAGACATACAATCACCGCTCTAGTCCAGGACAAGCCCGGCGTCCTCAATAGGATATCGAGCATGTTCCGCCGGCGAGGCTTCAATATCGCTAGCCTAGCCGTAGGCCACAGCGAGGAGCGGGACCTCTCACGCATGACGTTTGTCGTCGAGGGTGACGACCGGGTCGTCGAGCAGGTGACAAAGCATCTCCACAAGCTCATCGACGTCATCAAGGTCTCGGACATCTCGAACGAGAACATAGTGTCTCGCGAGCTAGCCTTGATTAGAGTCAAGGCGGATGTCGAGACCCGTAGCGAGATCATGCAGATCGTCGACATATTCCGCGCGAACATCGTTGACGTCGGTGCAGATACCCTCATCGTCGAGGTGACCGGTGACGAAGATAAGGTCGACTCTCTACACGAGTTGCTGAAAGGCTTCGGCGTGATCGAGCTGATGCGCACGGGAACCATCGCGCTCAACAGAGGCTTAGGCTCGGCGAGTCGCGACGACCGTCCGGGACGCAGATCGGCGTCCGCCCGATGGGGCGAGGCCGCGTCGGTCTAGACATACGAACCACAAGCGAGGCAAGACCACCAATGGCCAAAATGTACTACGAAAACGACGCAGACCTGTCCTTGTTGGAGGGCAAGACCATAGGCGTGATCGGCTACGGCAGCCAGGGGCATGCCCATGCCCTTAACCTCAAGGACTCCGGCATGGATGTGGTCGTGGGCCTTTACGAAGGCAGCAAAAGCTGGTCCAAGGCCGAAGCCGACGGCCTCAAGGTTGCCCTTGTAGCGAACGCGGCCAACGAGTCCGACATCGTCATGATGGCGCTGCCGGACACGGCCATGGCCGAGGTATATAAGGAGTCAGTCGAGCCCCACATGCTGCCCGGCAAGACAATCATGTTCGCCCACGGCTTCAACATCCACTACAAGACTATCGTGCCGCCTGACAGCGTCGACGTGTCCATGGTAGCGCCCAAGGCCCCCGGGCACAGGATGCGCGAGGTCTTCACCAAGGGTTCCGGGGTCCCAGGGCTCTTGGCCGTCGATCAGGACGCGTCGGGACAAGCCCACGACGTGGGTCTTGCCTACGCCAGAGGCGTCGGGTGCACCCGAGCCGGCGTGCTAGACACGACGTTCAAGGAAGAGACCGAGACCGATCTCTTCGGTGAGCAGTCCGTCCTGTGCGGAGGCGTGACCGCGCTGATCAAGGCTGGTTTCGAGACGCTGGTCGAGGCGGGATACCAGCCCGAGTCGGCTTACTTCGAATGCATGCACGAGCTCAAGCTCATCGTCGACCTGCTATACCAGGGCGGTATGGAATACATGCGCTACTCCATCAGCGACACAGCCGAGTACGGCGACTACTCCCGTGGCCCCGTCGTGGTCGACGAGCACGTGAAAGAGAACATGAAGAAGGTGCTGACCGCCATCCAGGACGGCAGCTTCGCCCGTGAATGGATCGCGGAGAACGACGAAGGCCGCCCGCGCTTCAACCGCCTGCGCAAGGAGAACGCCGAGCACCCGATCGAAACAGTCGGCAAGGAGCTCCGCGGCATGATGACATTCTTGAAAGACTCGGAGTAGCTACGATGGGAGAGGGATTTCGAAATCCGGAGATACCGCGAGGCTGATGAGGAAGGCGTCGTTGCACTGTGGACGGATGTCTTTGAGTACGATTCGCCACATAACGACCCTGTTGCATCGATAGAGCGGAAGATCGCTCGCGACCCAGATCTGTTCCTCGTCGCTGGAGAGAACTGCAAGGTGGTAGGGACGGTGATGGGTGGATACGATGGGCACCGCGGCTGGATTTACTCCTTGGCGGTCGATAAGGTTAAGCGCCATAGAGGTATAGGGGCGTCGCTTATGAGTGGGATTGAACAAGAGTTGAAGGCCCTAGGTTGCCTGAAAGTCAATCTACAGATAGTGCAATCGAATGTGGGCGTCATAGAGTTCTATGAACAACTTGGGTTCGCGGTTGAGGACCGCGTGAGCATGGGGAAGCGGTTGTACGGGGAATCGATCGAAGAGTAACACCGACGCTTAAACACCATCAAGAACGAAGCGAGCGTACACATGAAAAGCATGGAGGCCATCCACGTGGTTCGCCGTAAGGCGCGGGTCCTGGCAGGGCTCGGCCCGGCGGACTGCGTTTTCCTTACTTAGCTCAGACGACGCGTCTACTTAAAGAACGCAAGGCTCAGGGCTACGAAAGGAGACCCCACGATGACCGAAGACAAGGTATTGATTTTCGATACGACGCTGCGAGACGGCGAGCAGTCGGCCGGTATCGGGCTGACCACCGAAGAGAAGGTGGAGATCGCCAAGCAACTGGATCGACTTGGAGTCGACATAATCGAAGCGGGCTTTGCTGCCAGCTCGCCTGGCGACTTCAAGGCCGTCGAAGCGATCGCCAAGGAAGTAAGGCGCCCAATGATAACGTCCCTGGCACGGTGCGTCCCTGGGGACGTCGACGCCGCGTGGGAGGCGCTAAAGGATGCGGCGCATCCCCGGATTCACGTGTTCATATCGAGCTCTGACGTCCATATCATGCACCAGCTTCGAAAGAACCCCGAGGAGGTGCTGGATATTGCCGTCTCATCGGTGGAGAGGGCAAAGGGCTATTGTGAGGACGTAGAGTTCTCGCCTATGGACGCGACCCGGACCGACATAGACTACCTCTACAAGCTAGTGGAGGCCGCGATAACGGCCGGCGCCACTACGGTAAACATCCCGGACACGGTCGGCTACGCAGTTCCGACAGAATTTGCTCAGCGCATCAAAGACGTCATGGAAAACGTGCCTAACATCGACCAGGCTCGGGTCAGCGTTCACTGCCACAACGACCTGGGTAACGCTTCGGCGAATAGCGTGGCGGCGGTGCAGGTTGGCGCTCGCCAGGTCGAGGGGTGCATCAACGGCCTCGGAGAACGCGCCGGGAACGCGTCCCTCGAAGAGGTCATCATGGCGATCGAAACTCGCCAGGACCTGCTCGGCGTTAGCACCAACATCGACACCAGGCAGATATACCGGACCAGCCGCCTGGTAAGCGACATCACCGGATTCCCGGTCCAGCCCAACAAGGCGATCGTCGGCGCCAACGCCTTCAGACACGCCTCGGGTATTCATCAGGACGGCGTGCTCAAGGAGCGGACGACTTTCGAGATTATGGAGCCGCAGTCTATTGGCTGGCCCAGCAGCTCGCTGGTCTTGGGCAAACTGAGCGGAAGGGCAGGCCTGCGCGCCCGGCTCGAGGACTTGGGCTACCGGCTAGACCAAGACCAGCTCAATTCGGCGTTCGAAGCGTTCAAGGACCTGGCCGACCGAAAACGAGAGGTAACCGACGCGGACCTGGAGGCCCTAATGGCCAACCAGCGACGCGACAAGACCGAGCCCTCGATATATAAGCTGGAGCACGTACAAGTCTCGTGTGGGAACCACGAGATCCCGACTGCCACAGTGAGGCTCACGAACCCTGAGGGTGAGACCGTTACCGACGCGGCTACTGGCACAGGTCCTGTAGACGCCGTTTACCAGGCCATTAACAGGATAATCGGGGTGCCCAACACGCTAACCGAGTTTCGCGTGGACGCTGTAACCGAGGGAATCGATGCTATCGGCGACGTCACCATCCGTATCGAGAAGGACAGCGATACCTACGTCGGCCGTGGCACCGACACCGACATCATAGTGGCCAGCGCCAAGGCGTACATGAACGCTCTCAACCGCCTCCTCGCCATCGAGCGCGTGGAGGCGGGCGTCGCCCAGCTCTCGACCTCGTAGCGTCAGCTTACGGCCGACCGACTGTCCAGCGGCAGGCCTGACTGGAACGCATCCTCGCCCTCGTTCCAAAACCTGGGTTGTTGATCTGCTTGGTAAATGCTACAATACGCTTGGTATACCTTACTAGGAGGCAACCGTGGCTACCGTAACGCTTTCAAGCAAGAACCAAATAACGCTGCCTGCGGAGATGGTGAGACGACTCAACCTGAAGCCAGGCGACAAGCTCGTGACCGAGCTGATCGAAGACCACTTCGTTCTGCTGCCTCAGCCCGAAAGCTGGACTGACTACTTCATGGGAAGTCTGAAGGGTGTTTACGGCTCGACGAAAGAGGAGATAGACAAGTACATCGCAGAGGTCCGATATGGCGAGGACGTCGAAGAGCTTAAAGACGCCCTGTCCCTCGACCGGGAGCTTCGTACGGTGTATGAAGTCACGTCACCAAGCGAAGCGCGAAGCCTTAGCATGATTCGAGAGAGTTCGGGTGTGGAAGATGCGGATACGAAACTGCGAGAACTCGAAGAGCTACACGCAGTCAAACGTCTGGAGCACTCAGACGATAGGGCGGAGCCGCGCTACCAACGGGTCTCGTAAACGTGTACCGGTTTCCTCAGATAGACCGGTGGCTTCAAGACCTGAGTTCGTACCGTCGCATCGGGTTGGACACAAACTTGATCATCTACGGGCTGGAGGGCGTGGCGCCGTTCCGAGAGTTGGCGCAGCACGTGTTCCGTTTGATGGAGCGAGGGCTGATTATCGGAACGGCTTCGACCGTCGTAGAGGCTGAGATGCTCGTGAAGCCCTTGCGAGACCGAGACTTCCCAACGTTACAGAAAGTCGAGCTGTTCTTTAGAAACTCTCCCAACCTGATGATCAGGAGCGTCGATCGAGACGTGGCGAGGCGAGCGGCCAACGTGAGGGCTACCACAAGGATTCGGCTCCCAGACGCCATCATAGTCGCTACAGCTCTTGAGGAGCGGTGCGACGCTATCGTCGGAAACGACTTCCAAGTCGCTTCCCAGTCCATAGAGATTCCGTATCTATGCCTCGATAACTACATTGAATAGTATTGAGGAGCCGGGAATGGCCCCCAAAACCATGTTCGAGAAGATCTGGGACGCGCACATCGTGCACCAGGAGCCCGGTCAGGACGCCATACTCTACGTCGATCTCCATCTGGTGCACGAAGTCACTTCGGCCCAAGCCTTCGAGGGTCTTCGACTAGCAGGTCGCAAGTTACGGCGCCCCGATTTAACGATTGCCACTGCCGATCACAACGTCCCCACGTGGGACCGCCCAAGGCCCGTCACCGACGACACCTCCCGCCGTCAGCTCGAAGCACTGTCGCGGAACTGCGACGAGTTTGGTGTCACGTTGCACGACATGCACAGCGACTTACAAGGCATCGTGCACATCATCGCGCCGGAGCAGGGGTATACCCAGCCGGGAAAGACCATCGTCTGCGGCGACAGCCACACGTCGACCCACGGAGCCTTTGGTGCCTTCGCCCTCGGGATAGGTACCACGCAGGTGGAGCAAGTCCTCGCCACGCAGTGCCTGCTCCAGGCCCAACCAAAGACTATGGAGATTAGAGTGGACGGTCCGCTGCCCTTCGGCGTTACGGCCAAGGACCTCATCCTAGGCGTGATCGGCCGGATTGGCGTTGCGGGCGCGTCTGGTCACGTGATCGAGTACACGGGGGAAGCCATCCGCTCGCTTTCAATGGAAGGCAGGATGACCGTATGCAACATGTCCATCGAAGCCGGTGGTCGTGCTGGGATGGTGGCTCCAGACGAGACGACCTTCGGGTACCTGCGAGGCCGACCCCACGCCCCTCAAGGCGCTGACTTCGATGCGGCCGTCGACGAATGGCGAACTCTCGTGACCGACCCAGGTGCGCACTTCGACAAAACGGTTCGAATCGACGCAGTTAACCTCGAGCCCATGGTCTCTTGGGGTACCAACCCCGGTATGGTCGTGCCCGTCACGGAGCGGGTCCCAGATCCAGACTCATCCGATGATCCGGGCCAGAAGGAAGCGACCGTGAGGGCGTTGGAGTACATGGACCTAGAGCCCGGCACTCGAATGCAGGACGTCAGGATCGACAGGGTTTTCCTGGGGTCGTGTACCAACGCCCGAATCGAGGACCTTCGAGCCGCATCGCAGGTCGTCGCAGGCCGGCGTGTGCACGACGGCGTCGACGCGATGGTGGTCCCAGGTTCTCAGGCCGTCAAAAAGCAGGCCGAACAGGAGGGCCTCGACGCTGTTTTCAGGGATGCCGGGTTCGACTGGCGCAACTCGGGCTGCTCGATGTGTCTGGGGATGAATCCCGACATCCTGCAACCCGGGGAGCGCTGCGCGTCGACATCCAATCGCAACTTCGAGGGACGCCAGGGGCGAGGCGGGCGGACCCACCTCGTCAGCCCGCAGATGGCTGCAGCCGCGGCGATAGCTGGGCACTTTGTCGATATACGTGAGTGGTAGTCTAGGGGTCTTGGGCAGCGATGGACGATCCGAACAACAGCCTGCAAGGCAAAGCCGCCGAGTTCGCGCGGATACTCCGGGAACGCGTTCCCGAGTTGCGAGAGCGGTACGGCGTGGAATCGCTCGGCATCTTCGGCTCCTACGTCCGTGGAGAACAGAGCGAAGATAGCGACCTGGATCTGTTAGTTGAATATAAGCGTCCGATGGGCCTGTTCAAATTCGCATCGCTGAGACGGTATATCTCTGAGATCCTTGGGGTCGATGTCGACTTAGTCCCTCGCGGTGCTCTGAAAAAGAGCATTGGTCAGAACATTCTTCGAGAAGTAGTGCCCGTATGGCCCGTACGTCCCTAGAATACCTAGCAGACGCCCTCGAACGCATGCTGGTGGCAGAGAGCTTTCTACGAGGTATGGTTTCGAGTCTTTCGTCGAAGACAAGCGAACGGCATTCGCCGTCGAGCGGGCTATCGAAATCGTTGGAGAAGCTAGCCGACACATTCCCGACGAGGTTCGAGCGCGTTTCCCGGAGATTCCGTGGCGGGACATGAGTGACATGAGAAACCTGGTCAGTCATGTCTACTTTGACGTGGACGTGGGCACGGTGTGGGACACTGCCACCGTCGATATCCCGGCAACGAGTCCGTTGGTTCAGAAGGCGCTAGAGATTCTCGAGTCGGAGATGGGAGAGACCTGACATGCAACCCTTCACCAAACACACAGGCGTCGTTGCGCCAATGGACCGCGTTGACGTAGATACCGACCAGATCATTCCGAAGCAGTTCCTGAAGCGGATCGAGCGCACGGGATTCGGCCAGTTCCTCTTCAACGACTGGAGGTTCGACGACTGGGGCAAGCCTCGGCCGGACTTCGTGCTGAACCGTCCCGGGTACGCGGACGCATCAATTCTCGTGGCCGGCCGGAACTTCGGCTCTGGCTCATCGCGGGAGCACGCGCCCTGGGCGCTCTTGGACTACGGCTTCCGATGTATCATCGCGCCCAGCCTTGCGGACATCTTCCAGAAGAACTGTTTTGAGAACGGCCTGATCCCCGTCCTCCTGCCGGAGGAAGTGGTGGGGCGTATCATCGGGCGGGCACAGAATGAGCCAGGCTACCAGCTCACCGTGGATCTGGAGTTGCAGCGACTGTGGGACCTGGACGAGGAAATAGTCACCGATTTCGTGGTGCACACGAACCCGGAGGTCCACGCCTTTCGCCGCTACTGCCTACTGAACGGCCTCGACGACATTGGGTTGACCTTGGAGCACGAGGACAAGATCGCCGCTTACGAGGAGCGAATAGGGCTGCGGGCTAACGGCTAGCCGCGCTCGACGCTCTCACCGATCTCCTCGGCGATCGCCGACTCTTCGTCGCCATTCTGGGCGGAGTGCCCACGGCGGGCCACGCGCTTGACTCCGGAGGATACCAGCCCTTGGAGCGAGTCGACCTCTCTCGTTATTGCTGCCCGGAAGTGTGAGTTGTACTCGCCCATCTTCCGGAACTTCTTGTACCTCTCGTTGAGCAGCTTCTTTCGGGACCGCGACTGCAGAGACGCCAACTCCTGCAAGATCGCTCGCCTCAGTTGGCGTGCTGCCTCATCCGGATTCGTGTGGGCTCCGCCCGGCGGCTCCGGTACGATCGCATCGACGATTCCAAGCTCTTTGCAGTCTTGCGACGTCACTTTCAAGGACTCAGCGACTTCCTCGGCCCGCTCCGTGTCCTGATAGATCAGCCCTGCCGCCTGTTCTGGCGAGATAATCGAGTAGATTCCGTTCTCAGCCATGAGAACTCTGTCGGCCACACCAAGCGCCAACGCGCCTTCGCTACCGCCCTGACCGATTACAACGGCGATGGTTGGTACCTCGATGCTGGCCATCACTGACATCGTCGTGGCGATCGCGTTGCCCATACCTCGCTGTTCATTGTCTACTGTCGGATAGGGTCCCGGGGTATCGATCAGCGTAATGAGGGGCAGATCGAACTTCGCGGCGAGCGTCATCGCCCTCTGCGCCTTACGGAAACCTTCGGGTGACGTCATTCCGTCGTGGCGTTCTACCGGATCGCCTTCTCGGCCACGTTCCTGTCCCACGATCGCCACCGTCTGGCCACCCAGGTGGCCAAGTCCTACGACCACCGATCCATCGTCCCCATACGAGCGGTCGCCATGGAGCTCTACAAAGCTGCCCACGATCCGCTCGATGTAGTCGAGAGAGGTGGGGCGCGATTCGTGACGCGCCAGCTGCACCGAGTCCCATGCCTCCGACTGAGGCTCCGCCTCCGCTACCTGGCTCTTCTGAGTCGCCGTCAGCTGGTATCTAGAACCAAGGAGGTCTAGCAGCACTGCCAGGAGGTCCCTCAACCGAGCCCTGTCCACGACCGCATCGAGCATTCCATGCTCGACGTGCGATTCAGCAGTGTGGGAACCTCCAGGGACCGGCTGGTCACTCGCCTCTTTGATCACCTGCATCGGCGTGAGCCCCACGATTGCGCCCGGCTCGGCCACGATGATGTCCGCAAGATTGCCGAAGCTCGCGTATGCTTGTCCAGTGGCCGGATTGGCAAGCACCGAGATAAAGGGTAGCTGCTTTGCGTTGAGCTGCTCGGCCGCAATGCTTGTCTTTGCCATTTGCATCAGCGACAGAATACCCTCTTGGAAACGAATTCCTCCGCTCGTGACAACCGCCACGAGCGGGAGTTTCCGCTTGGCCGCGTGTTCCATCGTCAGGGCTACCTTTTCGCCGACCACGCATCCCATCGTGCCGCCCATGAACCCGAAGTCGAGAACGACCAGCTCAACCGGACTGCCGCCGATAGAGCAGGTACCCGACACGGCGGCTTCCGTCAGGCCCGTGCGGCGCTGGTCGCGGAACACCCGTTCCTTATAGGAGCCTCTTGTGGAGAACGAAAGCGGGTCGAGTGACGATATTCGCTTGTTCGTCTCTCGAAATGTACCGGGATCAGCCAGGGATTCGATACGTTCTCTGGCCGTCATGCTGTAGTGGAAACGGCACGTGGGGCAGACGCGGAAGCGGTCATAAAGCTCGGCGCCGACGAGATCGGCCGCACAGACGAGACAAGTGTCCCTCGCGGTCGTAGGCGCTGGCTCCGCTTCGCCGCGCTTGACGACCGAGCTTAGAAGATCGGCGACGTTTCGTACCACTGCGGCTCTCTAGTCGAGGGGTTGTGTGTGCCGCTGACTAAGCGCGACGTTCGATGTTTCGGTCGGCGCCGAACCGCAATTCAGCTTTGCGCCGAATGACCGCTACACCTTCCCGATTATAACATCGCGCGACTTCGAGCCGTCGCCGGGCCCGACAATACCCGTCTCCTCTAGCTGGTCCATCAAACGCGCAGCGCGAGGGTATCCGATCCGCATTCGCCGTTGGAGGAGCGATGTCGAAAGCTTTTTGTACTGGTGGGCAAGCTCGACAGCCTTGCCGAGAAGCTCGTCTCGCGAGTCGAGATCGTCGTCGGGCTCGGTATCCTCTTCGTCGTCGGTCTCGTCGCCCACCGTATGGAGCGAGACCTTGGCTAGCGGCGCCCACGGCGTACTCTGCCAGAAGCCCACGAGGTCCTCGATTTCATTGTCCGATATGAATACGCCCTGCACTCGTTCCGGTTTCGACGCGTCCACGGCCTGATAGAGCATGTCGCCACGCCCTAACAGCTTTTCAGCACCCATCGTGTCCAGAATGGTGCGGGAGTCGATCTGTGAAGTCACTCCGAAGCTGACGCGGCCGGGGAAGTTCGCCTTGATGAGTCCAGTCAGCACGTCCACGGAAGGCCGCTGCGTGGCTACGATCAGATGGATGCCCGTCGCTCGTCCGAGCTGTGCGAGCCGGCATAGCGACTGCTCTACGTCGAATGAGGCTGACATCATCAAGTCCGCCAGTTCGTCGATGGCTACCACCAAGTAGGGCATGGTCTCGGGCATTTTGCGGTTGAACGAGTCGATGTTCCTGACGCCGACCTCCTCCATACGCCGGTAGCGGTTCAGCATCTCTCGGATAAGGCCCTTGAGTAGGGAGACCACCTGATCCGTCTCGACCACGACAGGGGTCAGCAGATGCGGGATTCCGTTGTACGGAGTCAGTTCGACACGTTTGGGATCGACCAGAAGGAGCCGCATCTCGACGGGACTCCTTTCCATCAGGAGACACGAGACGATCGTGTTCAGGCAAACGCTCTTGCCGCTCCCCGTGGCCCCGGCCACGAGGAGATGAGGCATCTTGGCAAGGTCGATCACGACGGTCTCGCCACCGCTTCCCTTACCCAAGGCGATAGGCAGCTTGGCCGTCGAGCGCAGTTTTTTGAACTCCTTGGTGTCCATCACGCCACGCAAGGTAACGAGATTCGGCGATGGGTTGGGCACCTCGATTCCGACGAGAGACTGACCCATCGCTGGCGTCTCGATACGGATGCTGTGCGTCCCGAGCGCCAATGCTAGATCCTTCTCCCTCGACAGGATGCTGTCTACCTTGACCCGAGTCTTGGTCTCGACTCGCGATATGATCGGCTTGCCTTCTTCGTTGAGCTTGGGATTGCCGTCCTCGTCGGTGACCTTGACCTGTTTGTATTTGCGAATCCAGCCTGGAGTGAGCCCGTACATGGTGACCGTCGGTCCGGGCCTGACCTGGCCGATTTCGACGTCTACGCTGTACTCGGCAAGCGTTCTCCTGATCGTCTCAGCGGTTTCGGACATCTGCTCCTCGGATATCCCGCCTTCAGGAGCGTCCACTAGAACCTCGATCGGCGGGTTCGCCCACTCCGACGCCTCGGCCGGACGCGATTCCTCTTCCGACGGACTGTCTGCTACGGCATCAGGCGTCTCCGAACTCCAGAACCTGTTGAACCTCGTCTCCGCTTGAGCAGACTCCGGAGACTCCGCGTCGCTCTCTACGTCTGGTGTCGCCACGACGGTACCGATGGCATCTCCCACAACGTCTTCCGAGTCGTCCTCATAGTCGCCGTCGGGGTACGACGTCTCAGGCTCGAAGCCGTCGTCATCGGCTTCGGTCGCTTCGTAGCTGGCCGTACCGGTGGAGACCACTGGTCCGTCGGCTGTGAGTGCCTCTCGCAGCTCTCGATTCCGGGCGCGGGCTGCCTCACGAGCCGAATCTTCTTTGTCCGTAGACCCCGGCCGCCTGCGCGCGCCGTAAAGGCGCCTGGAACCTGAGAAAGTCGCGCGACCGGCGACCAACAGCAGGACGTAAAGCGCAACGAGCAGCCTGCCCGTCAGCAGACCTACGTCCAGGGTTAGCCGAGGCGCCACGGTAGCCGTCGCGACCACGAACACAACCAGCGCACGAAGTACCGCGAGCGCGCCCGTGCCTCCGACGATAGCCGAACCTACGTTGCCGCCGAGAGCGACTTCACCGTCCAACGTGAACGCCTTCAGCGGCCCGTCGAAGGGTTGAAACAGACCGAGCACGCCCAACACGAAAGCTACGTAGGCGACAGATCCAAGCCACAGCTTGTAATGTGCGAACCACGATCGGCGATACGCCAGCGCCCAGCCGAACACCACGATCCACGCGGCCACCGGCACCAGGCCCAATCCGACCGTTGAAACGACGCTTTCCCACGCGGTGTTCAGAGCGGAATCGATCTGCTCTCGGTACCAAAAGACGAGACCAGCGACGGCGCTAATCGCCGCAACCAGGCTCACCCATACGTACCAGGGGGCTGATGCCACAGCCCTCATACTGCTGACTCCCATAGACATCGTCCTCACCACCTGCAAGGGTTTGTTATTTTGCGACGACCTCTAGCTAAGAAGTCGTTCAAGGTTAATCGTGGGGTAAAAGGTGTACCGCTCACGCCAAGCTCCCGAGGTACGCGCATCACTGAAATCGACGCGACGCGCAGTTGGAGGGGTCGGCCGCTGGGGCTCGTCCGATCAGGCCTGACCGATGTGGGCTACGATCTTAGGACGCATTCCGGTCTCGTCGTACAAGAACTTCGAGACAGAACTGACTACGGCCGCCTTTGCTTTATCCCAATCTAGCCTATCTGATCCGTGGTGGTCTAGGGCTGAACGGGCCTCTTGTGCGGTTCTTTGAAGCAGCTGGGGTGACTCTTCCATGTCCACGAAGCCGGAGGCGGCCACCTCGGGTTCTCCTCGTAGCTTGCCGGTCTTACGGTCGATACTCGCGGACACGACAACGATGCCGTCTCGCGCCAGCCTTCTGCGTTCGCTCAACACGTCGCTGTAGGAGTCCCATATCCGGTTGCCGTCCACGAATACGGGACCTGCCGGTACTTTGTCGACGACTTTGCCGCGCTTATCCGTGAGCTCGAGGACGTCGCCGTCCTCCAGGACGAAGGCGTTGGACTCTGGGACTCCGGTTGATTGGGCGATGGCCGCGTGCGCGACCAGGTGGCGGTATTCCCCATGCACCGGTACGAAGAATTTCGGTCGGACGAGGCTGAGCATCATTTTCAGCTCTTCGCGGCTGCCGTGTCCGTGGACGTGGACGAAAGCGATCTTGCTGTACAGCACTCGCGCTTGCTGCCTGTACAGGTTGTCGATGGTCCGCGCGACGAGCGTTTCGTTGCCCGGAATCGGCGACGCGGATATGACAACCGTATCGCCTGGTATGACCTCGATGTCGGGGTGCTCGCCGTTGGCGATGCGGACCAGGGCCGACGTCGGCTCCCCCTGGGCGCCCGTCGCCACAATCACTACGCGTTCGTTAGGAAGCTCCCTTGCTTTGTTTAGGGAGACGATTATGCCGCCCGGGTCATCGAGATAGCCCATTCTCGTCGCCATCTTTACGTTGTTGACCATGCTTCTGCCGATAACCGTCACGTGGCGTCCGTGTTTGGCGGCCGCATCGATTACCTGCTGCACACGTGAGATCAACGACGCAAAGGTTGCTACCATCACACGCCCTTTGGCATCGCCGATGGCCCTGTCCAACGCCTCTCCGACCACTTGTTCCGAAGGCGTATAGCCGTCCACTTCGGCGTATGTCGAATCAGAGCAGAGGAGGATCACGCCCTCGGACGCGAACCGGGCTAGCGACGAGAAATCGGTGGTCTTGCCGTCCGCGGGCGTATGGTCGATCTTGAAGTCGCCGGTATGCACGGCCAGTCCGAGAGGCGTTTGTATGGCGATACCCATCGCGTCCGGAATGGAATGGCAGACGCGGAAGAATTCGACCTTCAGGCGGCCCACCTTGAAAGGCGTGTTAGGCTCAACGACGTTCAGCTTCGCGTCCTTGAGCTGTCCGTGCTCTCGAAGCTTCACCGATATCAAGCCATGCGCAAGCCTGGACGCGTACACCGGCACGTTCAACTCTCGGAGAACGTATGGCAGCGCACCGATGTGGTCCTCGTGGCCGTGCGTAATCAGAATCGCCTTGACGGCGCGCTTTTTCCCTACGAGATAGGAGATGTCAGGAATGGCAAAGTCGACCCCCGGCATTCCCTCCTCTGGAAAGAGCACCCCCGCATCAATGACGACGATTTCGCCGTCATACTCAAGGGCCATCATGTTACGGCCTATCTCGCCGAGGCCACCGAGGGGGATGACGCGCAGTGGGACGTTTGCCATTCGAGGGCTACTGGAACAAGCTGAGCTGCTCGGACTGCTCCGCCTCGGGCTTGCCATCAGGCTTCGGTTGCTCGAGCAACGATGTGAGGTTCCTGAAATCCGCCTCAAGTGCGGAGAGCAGCCCCGGGTTCCTGAGCGCCGCAGCCGGATGGTACATAGGATAGACGGTCAAGCCGTTCCATTCCCGCGGTTTGCCTCGGGCCTTCCCGATCGCCTCACCGGGATAGAACTTTGAGAACGAATGCCTCCCTAACGCGACGATTACTCTAGGCGCGATCATCTCGATCTGCTTGTCGAGGTACGGGCCGCAGCTTCGGACCTCGCCGGGCAGTGGGTCACGATTATTAGGAGGCCTGCATTTGACCATGTTCGTGATGTACACGTCCTCTCGTTTCAGGTCGATCAAGGAGAGGAGACGGTCGAGCAACTGACCCGCAGGCCCCACGAAAGGACGACCGTCCCGATCTTCGTAATATCCAGGGCCTTCCCCGATGAACATGATATCGGCGGTACGAGAGCCCTCACCTGGAACGGCGGTTGTACGCTTCTGGGCAAGCGTGCAAAGAGTACAGGATTGGACCTGCTGTATGAGTTCGTCGAACTCGGTCATCGGACTCGCCAAGGAGGGTCAGTCGAGGCCATGCTAGCAGTTGGCTCGGGCAAGGTCAACGAACTTCGGCAAGCGGGTGACATTTGCTTGACAGGCCAATTCTGACTGCCTATCCTGCGGCCACTTCTGTTGCCATCCAAGGAGTCGCCCATTGAGGACCAACAAGATCAAAGCGAACATGAACGCGGGCAAGTTGTCGTATGGCTGCCAGCTTGCCTTCCCATCAGCTCCGTTGATTGAGCTGATGGGGAAAGCGGGCTTAGACTTCGTCGTTCTCGATGGAGAGCACGGCACGTTCGGCTGGGAAGCCGTCGATGACATGTGTCGGGTCGCCGACCTCGCGGACGTCACCGCCATTGCGCGGGTGCCAAACATCGAGCCGTCCACCATCCTACGGTACCTCGACCGAGGCGTCATGGGCGTCCTGGGACCCGGAATCGATACGAAAGAAGACGCGCAGCAGCTGGTGGACGCCTGCCTCTACGCGCCCCAAGGCAAACGTGGGCTCGGCGGCGCGCCCCGTGCGGCCGACTACGCCACTGTATCCGACCGCGCATATGTGGAACGCACCAACTCGGAGATGCTCGTCGTTGCCTTCCTAGAGCACGCCGAGGCCATCGACAATCTCGACGACATCCTGAGCGTCGAGGGAATCGACGCCTACTATGTCGGCCCTCAGGACATCTCGATGTCCCTGGGCCTGCTGGGCCAGCCCGACCACCCGAAGGTCCACGAGCTCACCGACCGCGTACGCGCCGCCGCCGAGGCCGTCGGCCGCCACTACTTTGGCGACGTCATCCGCGCCGACCGAGCCACCAATTTCTTCCTTAACGGTGTCGAGGCGTTCCTCGAGGCGAACCGGTGACTACTCCTCTCTGGGCATCGTGAGTTCTGCTTCATCCTGTAGCTCGGTGGAGTGCCTTGCGGTCCGCAATTGCCCGGGCAGGTTTCTCTGAAGGGACTCCAGTTTGGGGGTCCCTTCGACATACTTGGAGTGGGCCCTTCGCAGATGGGTTCCGACGAGCCTGTAGTCCTCGGCAAAACCCTCGAAGTCGTCCTTCAAGCGGGCGAGTTCGTCCATCATCTGCTTCGCGTTCTGTTCGATCTGTAATCCCCTGAGACCCAGAGCGACGACCTGCAGGTACGCGAACAGACTGTTTGGCGAGGCCGGTATCACGCGTTTCCCCCAGGCATAGTTGAGCAAGTCCTGATTCTCTCGTAAAAAGTCTGTGTAGGTCGAATTAGAACAAACGTACCCACACCTGGGTACAATATACAGTCTCTGTTCCGTACACTACCCCAACATACGGTAGCGCGCAGATGTGCTAAATCGCTGGAACTTCCTCAAAACGGGTTTTTACGAGGGAATCAAGTCCTCGTTGCTCTCTTCCTTGAGAATAATCTCGTAGTAGACGTTCTCGGCCGGTATATACATCAACGCGAAATCCAGAGTCTCACCGGGACATATGTATTTCTCGGCTATGGCGTCCACATGCCCTTTCACATCCCGGCGGAAGCTCCTAAGGTGTCTTCCGCGCTCAGTTTGATCGGCGTCGGAAAAGCGGCGGAAGTTCTCCAGTGGGAACTTCGCGTCGACAGGCACCAGCCCGTCGGCGAGTTGTATCGCGGCGTCCACCCGGTGGCCGTTGCGAAAGGTGTGCTGGGTCTTGTACGAGCCTGCGGGTAGGGTTTGGCGTAGCAGCCCTTCCAGCATGCGCTCGCCCACTGCTCCCCGTAGCGTGGGCGCGGCTAGCAGTTCCTGCAAACGTCTCATGTCCTGACCGACTTCGAGCATTCGGTTTGAGGTCTCGGTCAGCCCGCCGAGCTTCTGATTGACGGTCTCCAACGTCTCGAAGTAGGTGGAGGTCTGGCCCGTCACTTCTCCTAGCAGCAGGTTCAGTTGGTCGAGTCGTTGATCGAGGTTCTCAGACCGACCAGTCGTCCTTAACAACGCGAGGGCAAGGATCACAACTGCCATGGCTACTAGTGCTACGATCAACGCGACTTCCATGCCGTCCTCCTTCTCACTGCGAAATGGGCGCAACACATGCGTAAGCCAAGGTTGGCGCCGCCTCCGCCGTCAGCCTACTTCGTTTCTCCCACCACGATCGGCGCCACGCCTAACCGCCCACACGCCGATACCCACAGCCAGGACAAGCAGCGACACGGCCACCACCGCGACGACCGCTGTCGAAGACGACTCCTCCGGCTCGGTAAAAGCGACCGTCGGCACCTGAGACTCCTTGGGCTCAGCGGAGGTCTGGCCGGCCACAGCCGGTTCTCCGTCACCTTCAACGTCGGTCTCGACCTCTTCGGCTCCCATCGGCGCTCTGATCATGAACCTGAAGACCCACTCGCCAGACCTGGCCAGGCTTACATCCAGCTCATAGGTATTTGGGTGTGTGAAGTCGTTGTTCACCGGCAGCGGTCCTAGAGAGGGAGGCTGTCCGCGAGGGCCGCCCTCGACGTCTACGACCGCGTTACTCACGCCCTTGCCGTCCGCTGACAGCGTTATCGTCATGAACAGATTTCCTACGGCAGGCCGGGGCGGCCATATCCCGACGACGTACTCGTAAGGACCAACTACTCCGTCCTGGATAGGCGACGAGGCGCCGTTCGCTTGGACCCCCGGCAAACTCAGCTGAGAGACTGCGATGAACGTCGTGGCAACGACTGCGACCACAAAACCGCCCCGTACAGCCCGACGCAACAATCGCGTTGCGGTCATCTCATACTTCATGCAATACGGCACAGTACTTTTTTGCGCCTGATCTGCTTCTGTCCTATGTCTATCGCGCTGTTGAACGCTGTAATGACACGCGGTATCCTGCGACCGGGAGAAACAGGTGAGACCTGAATCGAGTTCAAATAAGACACTAGTGGTCCAACATCATTGAAATGAAGACCATGATAGTCATTGTTCCTCTTGGGGGTTCAATCGTAACGTTGAACCGAGGAGGAACCATGATGTCTACCAAGAAGTACCGTATCAGACTGACTACCGACGAACAACAGGAACTCAACGCCTTGGTCTCACGCGGTCGGGCTGCGGCGTACAAACAGACCCATGCGCGCATTCTGCTGATGAGCGATGAGTCACGCTCGGACGGGGGAATGAAGGACGCGGACATCACCAGCGCGCTCGGTGTGGGACAGTCAACGGTCGAGCGAATACGCAAGCGCTGTGTGGAGGAGGGGGTCGAGTCTGCGCTGAATCGCAAAAAGCAACTGCGTCGGCGTCAAAAGAGACTGGACGGCGAAGGTGAAGCACGGTTGATAGCGATGGCCTGCGGGGAACCGCCGGAGGGGCGTGCCAGTTGGACCCTGAAGCTGTTGGCTGACCAGTTGGTCGAGTGTGAGATAGTCGAGACCATTAGCACCGAGACGGTTCGCCAGGCGCTTAAAAAAACGAACTGAAGCCGTGGCTGAAGCAGAGTTGGTGCATCCCGCCCGGTCAGAGCGCGGAGTTTGTGTGCGCGATGGAAGACGTACTGGAGGTCTACCAACGGCCGTACGATGGGAATGAGGTTCTGGTGTGCATGGATGAGACGAGCAAACAGCAAGTCAAGGAGACGCGAGTGCCGCGTCCCGCAGCGCCCGGCTTATCGGCGGCATACGACTACGAATACGAGCGCAATGGAGTGAGCAGCCTGTTCATGCTGTTTGCACCGTTGGACGGATGGCGCCGAGTCGAGGTCAGAGAGCGTCGCACGAAGGTGGACTGGGCGCATGTGATAAAGAAACTGGTCGACGAGGACTACCCCGACAGAGACCGGATCGTGCTGGTAATGGACAATCCCAACACTCACAAGCTGTCCTCGCTATACGAGGCATTCGAGCCTGCTGAGGCGAGGCGTATAGCTGAGCGACTGGAGATACACTACACTCCCAAACACGGGAGTTGGTTGAATATGGCGGAGATAGAGATCGGTGTGCTGGCTCGACAGTGCCTGGACCGACGGATTGCCAATCAAGACATCCTGTGCGGCGAGGTCAATGCTTGGCAGAATCAACGCAACCGGGATGTGATACGAGTGGATTGGCGCTTCACTACCGAGGATGCGCGCATCAAGCTAAAGTCACTCTACCCATCAATACAAAAACGTTGAACCACTAGCCGTCCTGTGGACACTTGTCGTTGCGTTACTATTCGGAATCGGCTGTTCCGGGTCTAAGCAGGAATCGCCGACTGCCGACTCTCTGGCCGACGCTGAGAGGTACCCTCAAAAAGTGTGTAACCGGTCAGGCGGTGTACCCTCTCTCTGAACAAGACGGGCTCAAGGCCCAAGAGAGGAGATACACCGCCCATGAGGAAGGAAAGCACTGAGAGTAGGTCGGAGTCAAGGCCGGAGTGGGAGCAGTTGGAGGATTGGGTGCGAAGCCAGGTCCAGAGGCTGGTCCAAGAGTTGCTGGAGGAGGAGGTGACGGCGTTTCTGGGAAGGGCGAAGTCGGCGCTCAGGTCCGACTCGGACTCAGATACCGGCTATCGGAACGGATACGGCAGAGCCCGGAGGCTTACGCTGAGTTCGGGCACGATACAGCTTAGGCGGCCACGAGTCCGCGATACCGAGGAGCAGTTCGAGAGCCGGCTGCTGCCGCTGTTCGTCAACAGGACCAGGAAGGTTGCTGAGTTGATCCCCGAGCTGTACCTGCACGGTCTATCCGAAGGCGACTTCGATCTGGCTTTGCGGGGGCTGCTGGGAGAGGACGCACCGGTATCGGCGAGCACGGTGGCCCGGTTGAAGTCCAAGTGGAACGATGAGCTTGCCCAATGGCGCAGCCGGCCCCTCGATGACCTGGAAGTGGTCTACATGTGGGTGGATGGAGTCTACGTCAAGGCTGGTCTTGAGAAGGAGAAGGCGGCGGTACTGGTGGTGATGGCGGCCCTGAGCGACGGGAGAAAGGTGGTGGTGAGCGCTGTTCCCGGATACAGGGAGTCCACAGAGAACTGGTCCGAGGTGCTCAGGGACATCAAGCGCCGGGGCTTGAGCTGCCCGAGGCTGGTGGTTGGAGACGGACACCTGGGCATCTGGGGAGCTCTGCGCAACGTCTATCCGCAGGCGGCAGAGCAACGCTGCTGGAACCACAAGATCGTAAACGTGCTCGCCAAGCTTCCAAAGCGACAACAGGACCAGGCCAAGCTCATGCTGCGTACTATCCCCTACGCCCAGACTCGGACAGAGGCTGAGCGGCTCAGGACGGTGTTCACCAGGTGGTGCGGCGACCATTCCTACGAGGCGGCCTCAGAGGCCTTGGAGCGGGACTGGGACCGCATGATCACCTTCTATGACTTCCCAAAGGAGCACTGGGGGCACCTTCGCACGACGAACCCGGTAGAATCACCCTTCGCGGCCCTCAGGCTTCGGACCGATGCCGCCAAGCGCTACAAGAGGGTCGATCGGGCGATAGCGGTGATCTGGAAAATGTTGATGGTCGCCGAACAGCGCTTCAGGCGTCTGAAGGCCCCTGAGTTGATCGAAGACGTCTATCTCGGTGCACAGTATGCGGATGGAATCGCCATTGAATCAACGGCTGAGAAGGTCGCCGCCTGATGTCGTTTACACACCTATTGACGTAACCTCGACGCTGAGACTACACCTGCCCTCACACCGGCCGCAACCGGCACCGCGGCGAAGCGGACGGAGACTCACGCCAAGGCGTTGGCCATATCTCCGTCTTTCGATACCGACAAGACGGTATTCGCCGGAACACACGACCCGGGAGGTCTATACCGCTCTAGGGATGGGGGCAAGACCTGGAGCCTCGTCGGCCTGCCGGACGAGAACATAAACGCCATTGCTCTTTCGCCTGGATTCGACGAGGACGCCACCGTCTTCGTCGCTACTAATAGCAGGGCTGGTGTCTACCAGTCCGACGACGGTGGTGAGATATGGGAGAGATTGCCATTTCCGGAGCACCTCGTCTTGCCTCTGGTTCTCTCGCCTGCTTTCAATACCGATGGAACGCTGTTTGCGGGTACTGCTGCCGGTGTGGTCAGGTCTATGGACGGTGGGGGTACCTGGGAGCTCGCGACTGAAGGGCCCACGGGCATCGTCGCGTTGGCCGTCTCACCTGAATACGACACCGACCGCATCGTTCTGGCGGCCGCGGCGGACGGCGTCTACCGGTCAGCCGACGGCGGCGACAGCTGGGAACCCAGAGTCCTGGCCGACCACGTCGTCCGGAGCGTGACGGCCTTATCGGGTTTCGAGAGCGATCAAACGGTGATCGTCGGAACGACTCAAGGGGTGTTTCGTTCGACCGACCAGGGCGGTTCGTGGGACAGCCTGGCGGAGCGCCCCATTACGACCCTAGCGCTGGCTGCGTCACCTGATTTTGCGACTGACGGGACCGTGTTCGCGGCGACCTATGGCGAAGGCGGCGTGCTGGAGTCATCTGACGGTGGGAGTACCTGGGAACGTCGAGGCCCTAATCCGGGGTCATGGGTGTACACCGTCGTCGTATCGCCCGACTTCGACCGCGACCACACCTTGTTCGCGGGCACCGCTGTTACCGGGCTATTCCGTTCGACGGACGGCGGTGAGTCTTGGGAAAACGTGCTCCGACACGAGTGACCCAACGTCTGGCCTCTCCAGACCGAGCGCTGCACCTCGCCTTCGGACTGTTTCCTCCCCAGAAGGCTAATAGGCAAACGGATAGTCACTTCTGCGTAGCCGAGGCGCCCTCTTTGTCGTCCTGGTTTGTGCCTTAGCCCAAATCCACCGAAGGGATGACTATGCAGCAGCGGAACGGGCGATAGGGGCAAGGGAGGGCGATGGTCCGGGCACGATTTGGGGTAGAGGGGGGCCGGTGTTCGTCTTCAGTTGCCGCGGGGAGACTTTGTGACCGTCTGCGAATGTTGGTCAGGGCGAGATAGCGGGGAGAGGACACAGCAAGAGGCACTCGCAGACCGGACTGGCGCGAGTTCGCGGGGACGTTCGGTTGGCCGGATGGCGGCCGGTTGCCGCCGCCGCCGTCAGGCAGGGAGTGGCAGGGCGCGCAATCGGGCCAGGGCACGATCGAACTGGGCTTCCCAAGGCCAGCGCTGTGGCAGATGCAGTGTGAGGCGGCGCGCCGAGCGGGTGATCCGTCCGGCTAGGGAGAAGAACCGCCGCCGGAGGGTCTTGGTGGTCACCACCTGCTCGCCCAGACCGATGCGCGCTGTCCAGCGGGCGATGTTGTGGGCCATCACCTGTACCGCCAGCCAGGCGGCGTTGGCGGCGAAGCGGCCCGAGGGGAGATGGTTCAACCCCACACCGTGCTTGAGGTCTCGGATGGCATTCTCGATCTCGGCGTGGCGGCGATGGTCGGCCTCCAGTTCGAGCATCTCCCCGTCCCGGTCGGTGATGAAGCCGTGATAGCTGTAGGTGGCGAAGAGGGCCAGCTGGGAACCGGGCGTGGGCTTCACACGCCGGACGATGAGCCGCACCGGCGCGGCGTCAGGTTCACTCTGGAAGGGAGTGCAGGTGGTCTCGGCCACATCGGCGGCGCCGTCCATCCAGTAAGGAATCGGCGTCCAGGCATCTTCGGGTATCGCCTCGATGAGATTGTGCAGGCTTTTATGCTGGCGGATGGTGATGGAGAAGCGGACATCCATCTTGCGGCAGACGGATACCACGCCATGAGTGTAGAACCCGCTGTCGGCCCGTAGCGTGAGTCGTCCGTTGGCCCCGGCGTAGCGCACCCGTCCCACCGTCTCCCGCAGGAAGTGGGCGGCGCCGCGGGCGGTGTTGGCCCGGCCCTCGCGCAGCCGGGACATCAGCACGTCTCCGGTGCCGGCGGCGATGGCCAGCAGTGGGTGGTAGCCCCGCTTGCCGGTATAGCCGTGGTGGCGGGCGCCCTCCTTGGCCAGTCCGTAGGTCTCGCAGATGGTGGAATCGAGGTCGATGGTGAACGGCGCGTCGCCGGGTCCGGCCCCAGCGGCCCAGGCCCGGGCCAGCAGCTCCCGGCTCACCCGGTCCAGCTGGCGGACGTGGCCCCACCGGAAGCTGCGCAGGAAGGTGCCCAGGGTGGATGGCGCCTTGACCGTGCCGCCCAGGGTGCAGGCCGTCCCCCCGGTGCGCAACACATCAGCGTCGTCGATGCAGTCGCCGCCGGCCATGGCTGAGGCCACCAGGGTCATCAGCTTGTCTCCGGTGTTGGCCCGCCCCGGCGCGCCGCCCAGGTCAAGGTGATGGTCAACGAGTTCCCGCAGGACCAGATGCCGGGCGAGGGTGGCCGGCAGGAGCAGACCGGCATTGGCCACCAGGCGGTGATCGTCAAAGACGATACGGATACGGTCGGGCTGGTTGCGTGGTAGCATCTACTGGGTGCTCCTTCTCTGGGACTGTTTTGTTGTTACAAAACCATTATCCCAGATTCAGAAGAGCACCCTCTGGCCACTTCAGGATGCTAACCCGACGCCCTCCCTCGGTGGATTCGGGCTTAGCTCCGTTTCTACGTCCCGCGCCGGCTCTGCAACAAACGACGCCGCACCAAGCTGTCCCTGGGACTGTTGCGGGTTCGGAAAAACACAACCCGGTTCACCTTCCGCTCTGCCGAGCGCCGTAACATTGCGGTTAGCATTTTAAGAACTGCGTAATGTCTCTCCCCCAATCTTGCTGCTCAAACCCGCCGACCGATCCTGATCACCTTTGGGCGCGTTTCGAGCGGGAACACTATTACGAAGGTGGGAGCGTTGACCAGGTTGATTAGAAGGAACTTAGTGTTGGGGATTCTGGCTCTATCCGCTGTGGCCGCAGTCTGGATCGGCGTCTCTGCGACGACGGCTGTCGCGGACGACGACGACAACAAGAACGTCCGGTACCAGGTGACTATAACCAACGTGACCCGAGGACAGCAGTTCACTCCTATTCTGGCGGCCAGGCTAGCGAAGAGCTCGAGCAGGTGGCTGAAGGTGGGAACACCGGCCCGTTAGAGGCCCAGCTGTCCGCCATGAAGGTAGTCGGCGATACCGCATCGTCGGGAGGTCTCCTGGACCCGGGCGATTCCGTGACGTTGATAGTAGCGGGTGGTGGTCGCTTCGACCATATCAGTCTCGTATCGATGCTCATCCCGACAAACGACGCCTTTTTCGCCCTGAACGGCGTCAAAGCTCCCAAGGGACGCAACACCACGCGGCTTGTTTCTCCGGCGTACGACGCGGGGACGGAACCGAACGATGAGTCGTGCGACAACATCCCGGGACCGGTTTGCGGCGGCGAAGGAACAGACCTTGACGAAGATGGCGAAGGATTCATTCACATCCACGCCGGAATCCACGGCATCGGCAGCCTCGACGAAAGCGAACGCGATTGGCGCAATCCTGTGGCGGCCGTATCGATAAGGAGAATCGGGGGGGGACGACGACTAGAAGTAGCAGCGAACGCTGAACGAGCTCGTCGTTCCTTACTGATGCCGAGTTCGTCGCGCGATCTGTCAGAAACAATCAGGAAGACCACCATATGGTGGTCTCCCTGATACGTCAGCCAGAAAGCCTGGTCAGGTTACGGTATGTTAGCGGTCGTCTCGCAGCTCGATGACGCGGTGTCGCTCTCGGGGATGGTACCGCCGGTGCCACCGTCGCAGTGGTCCGTGCCGCTGTCACCCTTCAGGCGGTCTTTGTCCTCTTCACCATACATGGTGTCGTCGCCGCTGCCGCCGTAGAACACGTCCTTACCGCTGCCACCCCACAGCTCGTCATTGTCGCCGCCTCCGTACAGCCGGTCGTCGCCCTCGTCGCCGTAGCCCGTGTCGTTGCCCGATGAGCCGCTCAGGGAGTCGTTCCCGGGGCCGCCATACATCGTGTCGTTGCCGCCCTCGCCCTTGAGGCGGTCGTTGTCTTCTTCACCCCAGATCTCGTCGTCGTCGTCGCCGCCGTAGAAGACGTCGTCTCCGGGACCGCCGTGCAGCTCGTCCTTACCGTCCTTGCCGTAGAGCCGGTCAGGGCCTTCGTCGCCGGAGATCCAGTCGTCGCCGTCGCCTCCGGAGAGCTGGTCGAAGCCTTCGTTTCCGCAGATCGTGTCGTTGCCGCCGCGGCCCTTGATGACGTCGCCGCCGCCGAGACCCACGATCACGTCGTCGCCATCGGTGCCCACGAGTGTGTCATCGCCCGCCGTGCCAACGATGGTGGCCGTCAGGCCGTTACACGTATTCTCCGAGGGAGCCTTGGAATCCAAGGACAGGTCGCTCAGGACCGGCGAGGCACCGCTCGCATTAGGCTGGAACTTGACCTGGATCTGTATCCAGCGTCCACCTCCGCCCGCGAGAGTAAACTCCGTTCCACTACTGATTAGTTCGTACGTCTCGAAGTCCAGGCCGGCCATCGTATCCGCAGCGCGAGCTCTCACTTCCAGGACCGCGCCTGCGGGAACGTCGCCTTCGGACTCAGTATTCCACGTGGCCGTTCCCCATTCGGTGCCCGCGCCTCCATCGACCTTTAATGTCCAGAAGCCGGTCGGCTGGGTCACGGTAGATGCGGCAGTGCCTACCTACGGGGAACACTCCAAGCCCCGTACAGTCGCTGCCTTTGAACTTGGAGATGTTGTGGCTAGTGCGATGCACCGCCCAAACATCCCCACTGCTGTCCACTACTACACCGCGTATTTCGCTGTTACCGGTCTGGGACGGAGCCGAACAAGCCAAGCTGCCGTCGGCGTTGAATTTGTACATTCCACCGTTGGTCTTGCCGACGAAGATTTTTCCGCTGCTATCGGTGGCTATCCCCAAGGCGCTGCTGATATTCACTGCAGCGGGCTTGCTAAAGGTGTTAGTTGCGGGATCGTGCTCGATGTATGTGTTGCTTCCACCGCCTCTTGCCGCCTGGTAGACCTTACCGTTGCCCAGCGCAATGCCATAATCGGCACCATACCCGGCGTGGCTGTGTTCTCCAACGACACTACCCGCGCCACTCGTATCGATCTCTCCAAGGTAAGATCCCAGTGAAGCGCTCCACAGCAAACCGCTCCCGTCGACTAGGCAACCATATGGACTGACGCTGCTCAAAGTTGATTCTCTCGTAAAAAGTCTGTGCAGGTCGAATTAGAACAACCGTACCCTTGCCTGGGTACAATATACAGTCTCTGTTCCGTGTCCTACCCCAACATACGGTAGCGCTCACATGTGCTAAAGCGCTGGAACTTCCTCAAAACGGGTTTTTACGAGGGAATCAAGTTTGATTCCCTCGCAAAAAGGCCTGTTTGAGATGAACCCTGGCGTGCGAAGGGGCCTGGAAGGGAGGAGGCCACGGGATGCCGGCTGCTGGCCTCACCGCACCATCTGCCGCGCTCAGGACAAGCGTGATCCCGTTGCGGTACCCCTTCCGTGGCTCAGGGCACCCGGTGGAAGCTGTGGAGCGGCGCCCTCATGCGGCCGCGACCGCAGGTACCGTCCCGACCGCCCGCTGAGCCGTGTTCTCCATCTCCACCAGGCGTGCATGGACCATCCGCTTGAAGTTGCACGCCAACGCCTTCGCTCGTCCGGTCGGACCTTCCGCTCCGCGAGCCCGTCAACGACCGGCACGCTCACGTCGGTGTCGCTCCCACTCGAGGGGGTCACCTCCACGTGGGTGATGAGCTGGGTGGCGTTCTCCTCGTAGCAGGTCTCCGCCACCTGCACCTCGTACCCCTTCCCCTTGTGGCCGCTGTAGGTCACATCCGGGTCGTGGGGCGATTGCAGCGAGTCGGCGGACACCTGCTTCGGGTCCTTCAGGGCCACGGGCACCTTGCATTCCCCAGCATCGTCGTCATCGTCCCTGGGGCGCCCGTCCCGGTGTTTGCCCACATGGCACTGCTCCCGCAGCAGCCGCTCCAGCAGCCGGTACTCCTCCAGCTGGGCAGCAGTCGTGCCACGGAACCGGTCCACCAGCCGGTATAGGTCCCGGGCACAGACCGAAAGGCGTCGCCGACCCTCCCCCGTGTGGGCGTCCTCGTAGTGGGTCGCCTCGTCTTCTTCCTTCAAATAGCGCCCCAGGAGGCCCTCCGGAACCACAGGGCGAAGCTCTGGGTGCTCCCAGCGCAAGGCCCGCAGGAACAACCGCATCGTCTCACAGAACAGGCCCAGCCGGGTGAGTGTAGCGATGTTGCTCATGATGTGGGTGGAGTCCAGCCGTTGCTTTCCGGTGCGTATGCCCAGCGCCTGGATGATCCGGTCCGTGGTCTCCTGGAAAGCCAGCCGGCCACCATCGTGCTGCATCAGGCGAACTCGGAAGTTGTGGAGGGTCTTCTGGGGCAGGTGGGTCTCCTCGATGTCCAGCCGCAGGGCGTGGTGCCAGAGCAGGTTGAACTCTAGCTGCTCCAGGGCTTCACCGTCGGTGAGGTTGAACATCTCTTTGAGAAGGTGGACCCCGAGGACGGTCTGCACCGCTCGGTTGGGACGACCGTTGTCCGCGCAGTACATCGGAGCAAAGAGCTCCTCGTCAATCAGGGGGAGCGCCTCGTTTCGGAAAACCTCGGCCCAACTCCCCTCCAAGCGCTTAGCCTTCTTCGGCGTCACCAGGAACTGGGACTGCCAGAGGCTCTCTTGCGGGTCTCGCGCTCGGAACATGCTCCCCTCCCTCGCCCGGGCGCTGCCCCAACGCCCTTTCCCCACATTATCCTCCCATTGCCCCCGGAGGACGAGGGGTTTTTACGAGGGAATCAGGCTTGATTCCCTTCGTAAAAACCCGTTTTGAGGAAGTTCCAGGGTTCCAGGTGGGCAATGACTCCTGGGCATCGTTATCCGTAAGTCGCGTTTGACCGGAACCGTCCGCGTTCATCACGTACACCTCAGGACTGGTGCCGTGGAACCTAATGAATGCGATTCTCTTTCCGTCAGGCGACCAATGCTGTTGAAAGTCCTCTTCAGGATTTGAGCTCAGATTTCTGACGTTGGAACCGTCCGAGGCGATTGCGTAGACCTCTTGTCTTGTTCCGTCTCGAAGGCTACCGAAAAGGATCGTTGATCCGTCCGGAGACCAGGTTGGGAAAGAGTCGCTCTCCGGTTCATTGGTCAGATTGACCTCACCGGAGCCGTCCAGGTTGATCGAGTAGACGTCGATAACGCGGCTCCTTCGCGAGTGGAACGCCAGACGATTGCCACCCGGCGACCATTCGGGATTCCGATCGTTCGCATCTTCGCTATTGGTAACGTTGACGAGCCCGGAGCCGTCGGCATTGACCACGAACAGGTCGCTGTTCTGATCAGTAACCGCAACGAATGCGATGCGAGAGCCGTCGGGTGACCATCTAGCCCTTCCTTCGTCCCGATTGAGGTCATTGGTGACCACGGAGCCGCCATCGGCGTCCACAACGTATAACTCCGGGTTGCCTTCGCGTGTGGACTCGAACGCGATGCGCGAGCCGTCGGGAGACCAGCGAGGCGAGGTGTCCTCACTAGCATGTTGCGTGACGTTGGTCTGCTCCGTGCCGTTTGCGTTCATAACGTAGATTTCGCGGTTTCCATCCCGATTGGTCGTGAATGCGACACGCTGTCCGTCGGGAGACCAGACCGGTTCGACGTCGTCATTCTCGTTGTTAGTCAGGTTAGTCTGCCTCGAGCCATCTGCGCTCATGACGTAGATCTCGTTGTTGCCGTCCGGTTCGACTGGAACATTAGATCGGTCGGCGGAGACTCACCGCACGCGGCCAGGACCGCGCCGACGAAGCTCGCTGAGAGCAAAGCGGCTGCCGCCTTCGAAACTGGAATTCTCATGTTTCTCACGTCCAAAACAGAGCTAGCCTAGGGTGTGTGGAACAAAAACGGGAACCAGCGGCAAACGCGATCGTAGGTTACGCCGGTCGGCTACACAAGAGTGTGGAATCGGAGAGACCGTCGCGTTGTTCCGTCAAGCGCAGTCTCGCCTTGCTCTCGCTAGCTAGCCTCAGGCTTTGTAAACAGCCGCAGATCGAGCATGGTCTGCACCGCCGGGACCATCAGGCTCAACGTTGATTCCCTCGTAAAAACCCGTTTTGAGGAAGTTCCAGCGCTTTAGCACATGTGAGCGCTACCGTATGTTGGGGTAGGACACGGAACAGAGACTGTATATTGTACCCAGGCAAGGGTACGGTTGTTCTAATTCGACCTGCACAGACTTTTTACGAGAGAATCAACGTTGCCTGGCCTTTGGGGGTGAGCTGGAACGTCCCGGCGTCGCTCTCGCGGATAAGTTTCTTGTCGGAGAGGCCGGAGAGGTATCGCTTCAGCTGGAAGAAGTTAAGGTTGCACCGGTACATGATCGCGGTCTTCCTGGCTCCGCCATTGTCACATACCGACAGTATTTCGTGGACGATCTCGACCGCTGTTCGACGACGTATAGCGCTCGTGTCTTGCATCGGTCCTCATTTGTACGTGTGAGTTTGAAAGCTGGCGCACCACGACCATAACTGCCGCCGCCGTGAAGGTGGGTGAACAACTCGACACAATCCGGTCGTGTTTTGGTCCGACGCTGGTGTAGGAATTGTTAGTCCGCAGCTACGGGCCCCACTTGACGGCTCTTTGGAACTCCCGTCGAAACGCTCACATTGCGCCAGCGTAGCTAGCCTATCCGCGACAGGTACTGCTGTACGAAGTCGATGCCGACGAGCCCGCTGTACGCCTGCTGCAGCCGCGTGGTCACGGGCCCCGGGACCGCCCCGTCTCCGATTGTGGCGCCGTTGACCGCCGAGACGGGGCAAATACATAGACTCGTTGACGTAATGAACGCCTCGTTGGCGGTGTACGCGTCGAACAAGTCGATGTCCGCCTCCGCCACCTCGATGCCAAGCTCGTGGGCGAGATCGAAGGTCGTCTCGCGGCTAATGCCTCCCAGCACGAACCGAGAACTCGGCGTAACCAGCGCGTCGTCCTTTACGATGAAGAAGTTGCTCCCCTCGCCCTCTGCGATATTGCCGTTCACGTCCAGCAAGATAGCCCAGGCCTCCGGGTCTCTCTCTTTGACCTCCAGGTCAGCGAGCACGAGATTCAGGTAGTTGTGGGTCTTCGCTCTGGGGCTTATCGACTCCGGCGGTGTTCGGCGCACTGAAGGGGTCACGACCCGTATGCCGTCCTTGTAGTAGCCAGCTCGTTGGGCAAACGGGATCGGCTGACATTCGATGATCACCGTCGGGTCGGACGAACCGCGGACTCCCCTCGACACCCGCTGTGTCACCCAGTAATCGTCGTCGTCCTCCAAAAGAGACAGATTGGCTTCCACCACCTCCGTCGTCAGCTCCGCCATGCGCGACTTAGACATCCCAGGCTCGATTCGTACGTACGCCAACGAATCGAAGAGACGGTCGAGGTGCTCTTGAAGCTTGAATACCCTGTGCCCGAACGTCCGCGTGGTATCGAAGACCGCGTCGCCGAGGAGGAAGCCACGGTCATGTATCGAGACCTTCGCCTCGCTCTCAGGCACCGTTTTCCCGTTGATGTATACAACCCGTTCTCCGGCCATTCCGAACCCTCCCGGCTATGGCGCCCGATCAATGTTTTTGAACCGGTACCCCACCTGCCAGACAGTCTCGACGTATCGACGGTCGGCGTCCTCAATCTTGCTTCGTAACCGCCTCACGTGAACGTCGACGGTACGAGTGCCACCGAAGTAGTCGTATCCCCAAATCCGGTTTAGCAGCGCCTCCCTCGTGAAGACCCGGCCGGGGCTGGTAGCCATAAGGAGAAGCAGCTCGTACTCCTTGAACCTTAGATTGACCCGCCTGCCGCCTACGGAAACCTCGTAATTCGTCGGGTTGATGACCAGATCGCCGACGCGGATCAGATCGTCCCCGGCCAGCTTGGCCGTTCGGTTGAGCACCCAGCGGGCGCGTGTTACCAGCTCCCCAGGCCTCGGCGGCATCAGTACGAAGTCGTCGAACTCGAGTGAGGGGTCCAGGTCATCGGCCGCGTCCTCGGCTACGAGGGCGATCGATGGAAGGCGGAGCTCTGAGCACAGGCGGACGCACTGCCTCACATCCGGCGGGGCCAACGCCCCGGTGTCGACGAGGGCCAGACTCGGCATGTCGTCGGCGCTTATGGAATCGAGGTCCGACTCGCTCGATACGAGTACGGCTTCGATACCCTGCAGGGCCAGCTCGGCAAGAGCGTCACGGGACACACTGCGCTCATCGCCTATAGGCGCCCGACTAATCGCCATCGGAAGCCTGAGTCTTGGGTGCGCCGGTCTCGATTGGAGTCCCCGCCGAGTTCCCCCACTCTGTCCAGGAACCGTCGTAGTTTCGGACCCTGGAGTAGCCCAGAAGGTGCTTCAGTACGAACCAGCTGTAGGACGCCCGCACTCCCAGGCGGCAGTACGGGACCACCTCGTCCGATGGATCGAGCCCAACCCCTTTGTACATACGTCGTAGCTCGTCCACAGGCTTGAACGTACCGTCTTCCGCAGACCCGTCGTCCCATGGGATGTGAACTGCTCCGGGAATGCGACCCTTCCGATAGATATCGGACTGGGGCGTCCCCGGCGCCGAGGTCAGCTCGCCTTCGAACTCCTCGCGGGTGCGGGTATCGAGGAGTTTCATCGTGGGACTGTCGAGATTGGCCGCGACGTATTCCTTCATCGCGCGCAAAGACGGGTCAGGCGTCGACGCCTTGTATGTCGTCGGTGTCGGGTCAGGCTCTTCGGTGGACAAGGGCCGTCCCTCGTCGATCCACTTTTTCCGGCCTCCGTCCATCAGGCGCGCGTTTTTGTGCCGGTAGTAATCGAGGACCCAGAAAGCCCACGTGGCAGAACGGTTGTTGCCGTCTCCGTACAGCACCACCGTCGTGTCGTTGCCTATCCCGGACCGGCTCATCAGCGCCTCTATCTGTGCAACCGTCGGTATGTCCCGCCTGGTCTGGTCCTCGAGGTCTACGTGCAAGCCCCACCCCACGGCGCCTGGCACGTGGCCCTGCCGGTAGTCGGTCTCCAGATTGGTGTCGACCTCGACGATCGCGACCGAAGGATCGTCCAGGTGATCAGATACCCATTCGGTGTTGACTACGACGTCCGGAAGAGCGCTGTCTTGACCCATTGATGTCTCCGGCGAGTGACTACTGCGACGAATATAGGCCACAGACTCGGCCTATTCAAGCCCCAGGAGGCAATGGTCGAAGGGTCGGAAAGGGGTTCTTGCCCCGCTTGGTCCGACGCGGACAGTTTCGCGTGCGGATTAGGCTTCGGTTAGACTGAACGCCTCCCAGTCCTCAAGACGTCGCGCTCGGAGGCCCGATCATGGTGGACCGGCCAACGCTCCCACTTAACGACGAGACCGACTACGGCCTCTGTTTCGCCTGCGGCCCGAGAAACTCCGCGGGCCTTCAGCTCACATTCGAACGCCGGGGCGACGTCGTGACCACTTCGTTCGTCGCCCGCACGGAGCACCAGGGGTTTCCCGGCTACGTCCACGGCGGCGTCATCACGGCTTTGCTCGACGAGGTGATGAGCCGCGTGTTTCTCATCGACAACCGATGGACGATGACCGCGAGGATTGACGTACGTTTCCGCCGGCCGGTCCTGCTCGAGCAGAGTGTCACGGCCGTGGGTGAGAAGGGTGGTCCGGTGCGAGGCTTCTTCGAGGCCAGAGGTCGTGTCGAGCTTCCCGATGGCCAGGTTGCGGCCGACGCCACCGGGACCTTCGCGCCCCTTTCAAGCGACTCCCTCGCCAAGATGAGCGAGGGCTATCCAAAACTCGCACGAGAATGGATGACTGGACTAGATAGTTAGCAAACTGGTGTCGAAGGCCCGGAGCGAAGGACCCTCGTGATAGACTTTCGTAGCCACTTCGAGGGAGATGTCGGACTATCGCATTGCAAGTGACAGATTCCGGACAAGGCCGGGTACCTTGGACCGTCAGAGACGCCCTGTACGGCGTAGCGCTGGTCTGGCTCACTACGTTGCTGGCGGTCGGCCTGATCTCGACATTGGATAGCGATGGGGCTACTGGCGGCGAAGCCCTCAGCGTCATCGCCTTGTTGCTCCAGGGAGTCTTCCTGGGCGTGATATGGCTTCTGGCGATCAGAAAGTACCACGTGTCCTGGACGTCGTTGGGGTTTGCTCGCTCGAGAGTGCGTCTGGGAATTCTTCTGGCATTCCCGGCGGTCCTTTTAAGTCTTGCCTTCGGCGGGCTCTACGCTGTTGCGTTAATGGAGCTTGGGGCCGAGGACCTGCTTCCACCGGAGATACCAGAGGCCGCCTTCGGGGACGGTATCTACCGACTGACCAACGTTCTATCCATCGGTTTCGTAGCGCCCTTCGTGGAGGAGGTCTTCTTCCGAGGCTTCGTCCTGGCTGCGCTGCTTCAAACCATGGGCCGCGTCTCAGCCATAGTAGCAGGGGCATTGCTGTTCGCTGTGTCGCATCTCGTGGTAACCGCCATGGTACCTGTCTTCGTCAGCGGGCTGATCCTGTCGTGGCTCTACATCAAGACCAGGTCTATCTGGCCGCCCATCGCGGCCCATTCAGCACAGAATCTACTGGTGGTATCCTTCACCGTTTAGGCCCGAAATGCCAAATCGAATCGACACGATGTTCAGCGACGCCGACAGGATCGGGAGTCCGGTCCTCAGTCTGTTTCTTACGGTGGGCTTTCCGGACGTAGCTACGTCCACCCAGATCGCGAAGGCTGTTGTAGACGAAGGTGCTGATTTCCTAGAGATCGGCGTGCCGTTCAGCGATCCGCTGGCGGAAGGGGCGACTGTCCAGAAGACCAGCCACCATGCACTCGAGCAGGGAGTGACCGTCTCAACGTGCCTCGACGTCACGCGCGCGCTGAGGAGCCGGGGAACTGAAGCTCCGCTGGTCTTGATGGGGTACTACAACCCTTACCTGCGGTACGGACTCGAGAGGTTCGTTCGGGACACCGCCGATGCCGGGGTGGACGGCCTGATCGTTCCCGACCTACCTCATGAAGAGGACGCCACTCTAAGGGAGCTGTGCGACGCGCGAAACGTCCACCTCATCCCTCTCCTGGCGCCAACCAGCACGGATCAAAGGATCGCGGCCGTTTGCGAGCATGCAAGGGGGTTCATCTACTGTGTAAGCGTCACCGGAGTGACCGGGGCGAGAGAGCAGCTACGAGGAGGGGTTGAAGAGCTGGTCTCGCGGATACGCCAGCACACCGCCCTACCGGTCATGGTCGGCTTTGGAGTGAAGACCCGCGAGCACGTCGAGTCGATCGGAACCTTTGCCACGGGAGCCATCATCGGCAGCGCTCTCATGGACGCCGTCGACCGGGCCCCAGAGGGTCGCGCCGTCGACGCGGCTCGCGATTTCGTAGCTAGTGTCCGACCGGCGACCGCATAGCTCTAGAGCGTTGCCTAAGCCCAAATCCACCGAAGGGATGACTATGCAGCAGCGGAACGGGCGATAGGGGCAAGGGAGGGCGATGGTCCGGGCACGATTTGGGGTAGAGGGGGGCCGGTGTTTGTCTTCAGTTGCCGCGGGGAGACTTTGTGACCGTCTGCGAATGTTGGTCAGGGCGAGATAGCGGGGAGAGGACACAGCAAGAGGCACTCGCAGACCGGACTGGCGCGAGTTCGCGGGGACGTTCGGTTGGCCGGATGTCGGCCGGTTGCCGCCGCCGCCGTCAGGCAGGGAGTGGCAGGGCGCGCAATCGGGCCAGGGCACGATCGAACTGGGCTTCCCAAGGCCAGCGCTGTGGCAGATGCAGTGTGAGGCGGCGCGCCGAGCGGGTGATCCGTCCGGCCAGGGAGAAGAACCGCCGCCGGAGGGTCTTGGTGGTCACCACCTGCTCGCCCAGACCGATGCGCGCTGTCCAGCGGGCGATGTTGTGGGCCATCACCTGTACCGCCAGCCAGGCGGCGTTGGCGGCGAAGCGGCCCGAGGGGAGATGGTTCAACCCCACACCGTGCTTGAGGTCTCGGATGGCATTCTCGATCTCGGCGTGGCGGCGATGGTCGGCCTCCAGTTCGAGCATCTCCCCGTCCCGGTCGGTGATGAAGCCGTGATAGCTGTAGGTGGCGAAGAGGGCCAGCTGGGAACCGGGCGTGGGCTTCACACGCCGGACGATGAGCCGCACCGGCGCGGCGTCAGGTTCACTCTGGAAGGGAGTGCAGGTGGTCTCGGCCACATCGGCGGTGCCGTCCATCCAGTAAGGAATCGGCGTCCAGGCATCTTCGGGTATCGCCTCGATGAGATTGTGCAGGCTTTTATGCTGGCGGATGGTGATGGAGAAGCGGACATCCATCTTGCGGCAGACGGATACCACGCCATGAGTGTAGAACCCGCTGTCGGCCCGTAGCGTGAGTCGTCCGTTGGCCCCGGCGTAGCGCACCCGTCCCACCGTCTCCCGCAGGAAGTGGGCGGCGCCGCGGGCGGTGTTGGCCCGGCCCTCGCGCAGCCGGGACATCAGCACGTCTCCGGTGCCGGCGGCGATGGCCAGCAGTGGGTGGTAGCCCCGCTTGCCGGTATAGCCGTGGTGGCGGGCGCCCTCCTTGGCCAGTCCGTAGGTCTCGCAGATGGTGGAATCGAGGTCGATGGTGAACGGCGCGTCGCCGGGTCCGGCCCCAGCGGCCCAGGCCCGGGCCAGCAGCTCCCGGCTCACCCGGTCCAGCTGGCGGACGTGGCCCCACCGGAAGCTGCCCAGGGTGGATGGCGCCTTGACCGTGCCGCCCAGGGTGCAGGCCGTCCCCCCGGTGCGCAACACATCAGCGTCGTCGATGCAGTCGCCGCCGGCCATGGCTGAGGCCACCAGGGTCATCAGCTTGTCTCCGGTGTTGGCCCGCCCCGGCGCGCCGCCCAGGTCAAGGTGATGGTCAACGAGTTCCCGCAGGCCCAGATGCCGGGCGAGGGTGGCCGGCAGGAGCAGACCGGCATTGGCCACCAGGCGGTGATCGTCAAAGACGATACGGATACGGTCGGGCTGGTTGCGTGGTAGCATCTATTGGGTGCTCCTTCTCTGGGACTGTTTTGCTGTTACAAAACCATTATCCCAGATTCAGAAGAGCACCCTCTGGCCACTTCAGGATGCTAACCCGACGCCCTCCCTCGGTGGATTCGGGCTTAGCCGTCGGGACCGAGCGAAGGGGGGTGTGGTTGGGAGCGTCCGTGTCGTACGGGCTGCCGTCGCTGAGGGTGTAGGCCAGGCTCTGAGGGGCGCCGGTCGCTAGGCTCCACCACGTGCCGAAGGGCACTTGCTCGGCCACTGCGGTCCACGTGGCGGTACTCGTCGAGACTGTTCCGAGAGCCAAGTCCATCACGTATACGGTGGCGACCGCGCCTGAGGCTACCGATTCCGTCAGGTTGCCCGCGCTGTCTCGGAACCCGACGCTGATTTCAGCTCGCGCGAGCGACGGACCGGCAAGGGTGAGCCACGCCGCCAGAAGCGAGGTCGCGATTACGGCACGGTCGGCGTGTCGGGGTTCCGACATGCGACGGAGTGGTCAAACCCGCTGAGGTTGGGCGATCAGCAGTCCGTCCTCGCGGTCGACGCCGATCGCGAACGGTGCACTGTCGATGCTCAGGGCGAGCTCGCGATCTCCTGGGTGCTTGTGAGGGAGGTCGGCCTCGTCGAACTTTTCCGACCAACGGCTGGCCAGGACTATCGTGCGCACCGCTTCTTTGTCGGGCGTCCGCCCTTCCAACAGGTTTCTCATGTAGAGGGCACACTGCTCATCTTCGTCGGTGCGGGCCAAGCCGCCGTCACCCATGGCGACCAGCGTCAAGACCTTCGGTTTGTCACGGTTGATGGCGTTCACGGTGGCCCCAGCGTTGGCGAGTGAGCCTGCGTAAATGCGGTCTGAATTCCGGGCGGCGCTGACGCCTACCGTCCCGGCCCGTGTCGATTGGATCAGCGTCAGACCTTTGACGTTTGCCTGCGAAAGGGCATGGGGCGAGTTTCCGAAGTCGAACCCCTCGGGCCGTAGTCCGCCGACCTCCCCCATGCAAAGGTCGCCGAGACCCCGGCGCTTGAGGTCCAGCGCCTCCTCCACTTCGGCAGTCATGATGATACGCTCGGCGCCACGTTGGAAGGCGACCGCGGCGGTCGTGAACGCGCGGAAGACGTCGATGATGACGACCGTGCCTTCGGCTCGTTCGGCGCCTTCCCTAAGGCTTTCTAACCGGATTTCCATTCAGATGAATTCCCTTCTGGCAAGGTAGAGACGCCCCGCCGGGGTGTCTCTACCCCACATTTCCCATATCAACCCTGTTGGGCTTGCCGTAATCAGCAACAGAGCTAGGACAAGAAGGGTGGTCTACGACTACAAACGCATCTCTTATCGGATAGACCGGCGATTGACTGGCCTTGCAGGACCTGACTATGATGCAACTATCTCGTTTGGGCTGCCCTTTGAGCCTGAAGACTCCCAATATGGGAAATCCCGGTCTACAGGAGTGATCGTCGGCTCTGATGACGCCGCTGTGTCAGATATACGAGATTGTTCTTTCCCTCCCGAACCACCTCTCCGGTCCGCCTGTGCGAGAGGGACATGCTGGAGATGGTCCGCTCTACAACGGGACTAAGATCGAAAGGGAGGAGATCGGCCGCACGCGCCGTTACGCCACCGCCACGTGGCTTGTCGCGGGTGAACTCCGCCGTCTCCAGTAGCAACACGGACAGGATTCGAACGGCGCATTCTCGCGCCGTCGTGCTGCCGGCCGGTCCGCTGCCAACAACTATGACGTCGTAGATCAATGTCGGAGGACTCGCTCCCGAGAGTCGATATGCCGAAGGGCACGAGGATATCGACCAGCGGGAGGATGGTCAAGCGCAGTCAGTCCAGCCGTCGTGACGGACCAACCTACCTTGGAATCGCTAAGGGGTCGAGTGTTGTGGTCCGCGCTTGAAAAAACGCTCGGCGGGCGCCGGGTCACGTAGGCCGGCGAGGCGTCGCAGCGGAGGAGATACGCGTATCAGGTCGGACGCGAACTCGACCATGGGCCAGACTGGACCAAGCTGACGTTTTACGGTCAGGTAGGTCTGGTCTCCCCGGATGAGAAGCTCGACGGCCTTCCACAGGAGCGACGTTCGGCGTTCGAGTGCCACGAACAAGCCGGGCCAGAGGTGGAAGACATCGTGGAACCGTCTCGCAATCCTCATCTCAGCCGCGGGCTCTCGCTCAACGGCCTCGCCGTAGCCTTCCAGGTCCGAGACGTCATCGCTTAGATACGAGACCAGCTCCCCGGCCGCTCTCCGCCCGCTCCATATCGCTGCGTAGATGCCCTCCGCCGTCATCGGATCGAGCAGTCCGGCAGCATCACCGATCAAAAGAACATTGCCGTCGACGAGCGGTGAGCCTCGCTGGCGTACCGGGAGATGGTGGCCTCGCACGCCCCAGAGACCGGACGGATCGAATCCGTACATCCGGACCAACCGCGTCAGCCTGTCTCGTAGGGTCGGCCCGACGTGCTTCCAGCCGCCGAGCCCGATGTTCAGGTGGTCGTCCTTTGGGAATATCCATCCATACCCGCCGGGGAGTCCACTGAAGTCGAAGCCCATCGTCTCTCCCCAGGCCGTTGGCACCCCACCCGGAGGGGATATATTCCCTTCGAGCGCGATCCCCTGGGACAGCTTGGCGTCGATGCCGGCGAGGCTCGCGGTCTTGCCGTTGGCGCCATCGGCGGCGACCAGCGTTCGGCCCTCGAAGCTCTGTCCGTCGGCCCGTACGACCGTTCGTGATGGCAGTCGGTCGATGGACCGGACAGCGGATCCTTCGCGCAAGATCGCGCCCGAAGCGATGGCCCTTTCCAGGAGATAGGCGTCCAACCGGGACCTTTGCGTGAGGTGCGTAAGTGTGCGTGGAGAGGACCGCTCGAACCCTTTCGATACGTGCTCGCTGAAACGCACGCGCGAGATAACACGCTCGACTACAGGCGTGATCTCGAAGGGGAGTAGGGAAGAGGCACGTATCGAGACGGCTCCGCCGCATGGCTTATCTCGGGGGAATTCAGCCTTGTCCAGGACCAGTACCGACAGGCCCTTGGACGCACACTCTCGCGCGGCGCTGCTTCCGGCTGGACCGGCCCCGACAACTATGACGTCGTAGATCATGAGTTACGCTGGCCCTGTTACGTTCACGGGTTCGCGCAGTTCCTTGGGCAGGACGAAGCTCACATCCTCTTCAGCGCCTTTGATCGTCACTACCTCGTCTGGCTCAATGGCGCTGATCACCGCGTCGACGAGGGACTCGGGAGTCGAAGCCCCCGACGTGACGCCGACGTTCTCGACGCCTTCGAGCCAAGCCGGGTCGAGGTCCTCGGGGCCGTTTATCAGATACGCCGTTACCCCGTTGGCCTCGGCGACTTCGCGAAGGCGATTGCAGTTCGAGCTATTGGGCGCGCCGATAACGAGGACCAGCTTCACCCAGCGGCAGAGCTCCTTGACGGCGGTCTGTCGATTGGTGGTGGCGTAACACAAGTCGTTCCGCACGACGACGTTCGAGAACCGCTCCTTGATCGTGCCGATGGCCCGTTCGGTGTCGTCTACCGATAGGGTCGTCTGTGTCAGGACCGCCACGGGTCGGTCGGCCTCCCATCCGGGAAGATCGAATCCGTCGCGGTCGTCCACTAGGAGCATTGGGCGCTGGCCCATCGTTCCTTTCACTTCCTGGTGTCCCTTGTGGCCCACGAGAACGAGACTTCGCCCTTCGTCGGCGTATTTGCTCGCCTCGTTGTGTACCTTGGTCACCAGCGGACACGTCGCATCGATAACGTGAAGCCCGCGGCGCTCAGCCTTTTCGAAGTCTTCCGGAGGGGAGCCATGCGCCGAGAACACTACCGTCGAGCCAGTAGGAATCTCGTCAACGTCCTCGACGGTCTTCGCCCCTTTCTCTTCCACGGACCTTACGACCGACGGATTGTGGACGATCTCGTGTTTGACGTAGACGGGCGCGCCGAACTGCTGGAGGGCCAGCTCGACCACGTCGATCGCCCGCTCAACCCCGGCGCAAAAGCCTCGGGGCATCCCGACGTATACCTTCAAGGAAGCACGGCTCCGGTCCCGTCTAAACGTAGCTTGGATACGATTCTATCATACGTAGACCGCCTGGCCGTGTCTGTAGTCCGACAGGTTCGATGACCCGAGCGCCCGTCTTCCGACCTCCCGATCACATAGCTAGCTCTCAAAAACGTAATGCGTAATACTCAACCGCTCAGGTGTATACTACCGACCACTTGTCAGCAAGCTGGAGACCTGTGAAATGAAACTAGCTGAGCGCATGAGCCGGCTCGGTACCGAGACGGCGTTCGAGGTACTTGCGAAGGCGCGCAGACTCGAGGCCAAGGGCGTTGACGTGATCCATCTGGAGATCGGCGAGCCAGACTTCGATACGCCCGACAATATCGTGCAGGCCGGAGTCGAAGCTCTACAGGGTGGGTACACCCACTACGGTCCGTCTCCCGGACTAAATGAGGTCCGTCAACGCATCGCCGACGAGGTAGCGGAAACCAGAGGGATCTCTGTCGGCGCCGACAACGTGGTGATCACGCCGGGCGCCAAGCCCATCATGTTCTTCTCCATCTTGGCCCTGGTCGACGAGGGAGACGAGGTCATCTACCCGAACCCCGGATTCCCGATTTACGAGTCGATGATCAAATTCGTCGGCGGCGTGCCGGTCCCGATGAAACTCCTGGCGCCGCGCGACTTCGGCGTTGACGTGGATGAGGTCGCTAGCCAGATCACACCCAGAACGAAGATGATGATTCTCAATTCGCCCAACAACCCCTGCGGCAGCATCATCGAAAAGGACGATCTGAAGGCGCTGGCCAAGCTTGTGGTCGAGAACGACGTCGTCGTCCTGTCCGACGAGATATACCGGCGCTTCCTCTACGAGGGGGAGCACCACAGCATCACAGGGTTCGACGGGATGCCCGACCAGACCATCATCCTCGACGGATTCTCCAAGACTTACGCCATGACCGGGTGGCGCGTCGGATACGGCGTGATGCCTCTAGAGCTGGTCGAGCCCATCTCACGGCTGTGCACCAACAGCGTCTCCTGCACCGCCAGCTTCACGCAGCGGGCTGTCCTGGAAGCCATGGACGGTCCCCAGGACGAGCCCTACCGGATCGTCGCCGAGTTCAAGAAGAGGCGGGACATCATCGTCGAAGGGCTGAACTCGATTCCGGGCATCCGCTGCCCGATGCCCAAAGGCGCTTTCTATGCCTTTCCGAGCGTCGAAGGCACGGGCATGACCAGCCGGGAGTTCGCCGACGGAATGCTGGAAGATGAAGGCGTCGCATGCCTGGCCGGGGAGTCCTTCGGTGAGTACGGCAACGGGTGCGTACGCTTCTCCTTCGCGAATTCGGCCGAGAACATTGAGCGCGCCCTCGAGCGGATCAGTCGTTTCGTCGCGAAGCGCGCCTGACAGTCGGGGCCGCCTGACACCGACTCCTCCTCAGTGCGTCGGAACCTTGGTTTTTTGGCCCACTTCTGAGGTCCACGTAGGTAGTTCGAGGCTGCTAGCCAACAGACTTGTTCCTCCCACGTCGACCCCCGTCACCTCGGTAGCTGTTTGTTCGATCGATGTCACAGCGACCACTAGAAGACGAGGGTCTTACCCGCTATGTCATTTCCTTCTAGGCCACAGGAAGCCCGCCGGGCTCTTCCTGCGTCGGCGCCAAACTCCAGCGGATCTCCAGAGCAGTTACACAACTTCTCCATAACCGCCATCCATACTGAGACCATCACTTGATTGGAGGTCCGAGATGCTTCGGAGATTATTGGTAGTAGGTCTGATAGGGGGTGGACTGCTGGCCCTTGGCGGGTACTTCGGTTACGAGGCCGGTGTCGCGTATGAAGGCGAACGCGGGTACGGCTTCTGGCCATTCCTCGGCGTGGCGTTCCTGTTCAAGTTCTTACTGATTGGGCTTCTGGTCCTGTTCATCAGCAAGCTCTTCTTCTTCCGGCGTTGGCGAGCGTACGGTGGCTCGCACGGCGGCCCGGGGCCGAGGCATTGGGGCGACTGGCGTGGTCACCACGACTACGGCCATCACGAAGGACGCCGACGGCGTGGGGGGCCTGAAGACGACGACCCGCCTGAAGTTGCCTAGAGGAGTGGGCGATAAGTATGATGGCCCACGGAGCGCGGACACCTCTCCGGCGCACCGTGGGCCACTTGCTATGGACGAACTCGTCCTTGTCGTTGACGACGAGCCGAAGATCACAAAACTTGCCAGCGACTACCTGGAGCGAGCTGGTTTCCGAGTAGCCACGGCTCAGGACGGCAACGGAGCCCTTGAAACGGCCCGGAGCCAGCGCCCGGACTTGATCGTGCTCGATCTCAACCTGCCTGGAATGGACGGCCTCGACGTCTGCCGCGCACTTCGCAAGGACACCAGCGTGCCGATCATCATGCTTACGGCTCGGGTCGAAGAGGCGGACCGGCTCATCGGCCTCGAGCTCGGGGCCGATGACTACATAACCAAGCCGTTCTCGCCTCGAGAGTTAGTCGCGAGGGTGAGGGCCGTGTTTCGGAGGGTGCAGGGCTCTCTCGATCAACCGGAACTGATACGGTCCGGACATCTTGAGATCGACCTAGTGGTTCAACTTTTTTGTATTGATGGGTAGAGTGACTTTAGTTTGATGCGCGCATCCTCGGTAGTGAAGCGCCAATCCACTCGTATCACATCCCGGTTGCGTTGATTCTGCCAAGCATTGACCTCGCCGCGCAGGATGTCTTGATTGGCAATCCGTCGGTCCAGGCACTGTCGAGCCAGCACACCGATCTCTATCTCCGCCATATTCAACCAACTCCCGTGTTTGGGAGTGTAGTGTATCTCCAGTCGCTCAGCTATACGCCTCGCCTCAGCAGGCTCGAATGCCTCGTATAGCGAGGACAGCTTGTGAGTGTTGAGATTGTCCATTACCAGCACGATCCGGTCTCTGTCGGGGTAGTCCTCGTCGACCAGTTTCTTTATCACATGCGCCCAGTCCACCTTCGTGCGACGCTCTCTGACCTCGACTCGGCGCCATCCGTCCAACGGTGCAAACAGCATGAACAGGCTGCTCACTCCATTGCGCTCGTATTCGTAGTCGTATGCCGCCGATAAGCCGGGCGCTGCGGGACGCGGCACTCGCGTCTCCTTGACTTGCTGTTTGCTCGTCTCATCCATGCACACCAGAACCTCATTCCCATCGTACGGCCGTTGGTAGACCTCCAGTACGTCTTCCATCGCGCACACAAACTCCGCGCTCTGACCGGGCGGGATGCACCAACTCTGCTTCAGCCACGGCTTCAGTTCGTTTTTTTAAGCGCCTGGCGAACCGTCTCGGTGCTGATGGTCTCGACTATCTCACACTCGACCAACTGGTCAGCCAACAGCTTCAGGGTCCAACTGGCACGCCCCTCCGGCGGTTCCCCGCAGGCCATCGCTATCAACCGTGCTTCACCTTCGCCGTCCAGTCTCTTTTGACGCCGACGCAGTTGCTTTTTGCGATTCAGCGCAGACTCGACCCCCTCCTCTACACAGCGCTTGCGTATTCGCTCGACCGTTGACTGTCCCACACCGAGCGCGCTGGTGATGTCCGCGTCCTTCATTCCCCCGTCCGAGCGTGACTCATCGCTCATCAGCAGAATGCGCGCATGGGTCTGTTTGTACGCCGCAGCCCGACCGCGTGAGACCAAGGCGTTGAGTTCCTGTTGTTCGTCGGTAGTCAGTCTGATACGGTACCTCTTGGTAGACATCATGGTTCCTCCTCGGTTCAACGTTACAATTGAACCCCCAAGAGGAACAATGACTATCATGGTATTCATTTCAATGATGTTGGACCACTAGCAGGACATCAGATCACCCTCGACGGCGAGTCGGTCCCTCTGACGCCCATCGAGTTCAATCTGCTGGCCACATTCGCCTCCCGCCCCGGCCAGACCTTCACCCGGGCGCAGCTCATCGACCGGCTCCATAGCATCGAATACGATGGTTTCGACCGCAGCGTCGATAGCCACATCAAGAACCTGCGCCGCAAGATCGAGCCGGACCCGGCCAGTCCGGAATACGTCCTCACGGTCTACGGCGTTGGCTACAAGTTCAGGGCAGAGGCGTGACGTTGAAGGGTAAGTGGCAACGGGACAACCAAAAAGGGGACTGGGGCCCACCCTGGGCCCGTGGCGGTTGGTCTCCAGGCGAGTCGAGGAGATGGCGCTCCCGCAGGCTGCTTTTTCTCAGCTTCACCATGGTCTTTGGCTTCATGCTGCTGCTGGTCGCCGGCGGTATGGCGGCCTTGGCCTTCATTGTCACGAAGCTATTCGGAGGCGGTGGCCAGACGGCGCTGGTGGTATGGATCGGCGGTCTGAGTCTCACCTTCGGGCTGCCATTGATCGCCATCGCTCTAGCCATGAGAGGCTTCCGGCGAATCGCCGTCCCGCTGTCCGACGTGATATCGGCCGCCGACGCGGTCGCTAAGGGGGACCTGAAGGCTCGAGTGCCGGACAACGGGCACGGTCCGTTCAGTGGGCTAGCCACGTCCTTCAACAACATGGTGAAGGAGGTCGAGAGGACGGACCGGCTGCGTCGGAACCTTACCGCCGATGTGGCACATGAGCTGCGGACGCCTCTTCACGTTATCCAGGGCAACCTCGAGGGTATCCTGGACAACGTCTACGAACCGACGGCCGAGCACGTCAACGCGACACTGGAGGAAGCCCATCTCCTTTCGCGCCTCGTGGACGACCTGGGTACGTTATCGTTGGCAGAGTCGGGTCAGATCTCCCTAGTGAAGGAGAATGTCGACGTCGATGAGTTCCTGGCCGACGTGATGGCCGCCTTCAGTAGCCAGGCCCAGGCCGGCGGGATAGACTTGAGGCTGGCCGTCGACGGCGCACGGACGCCGCTTATGGTCAGTGCCGACGCCGGTCGACTGCAGCAGGTCCTGGGCAATCTTGTGGCCAACGCCTTGCGGCACACCAAGACTGGCGGGACGCTTACCCTTCGAGCCGAGGCACACGCCGGAGCAGTCCGCATCGAGGTCGAAGATACCGGCGAGGGGATCCCCGCGGAAGACCTGCCGTTCGTTTTCGAGCGTTTCTGGCGCGGCGACCGGTCGCGCAGCCACGCCGGCTCAGTCGGAGGTGGTTTAGGTCTGGCCATCGCGCGTCAGCTTGTGCAAGCTCACGGCGGGCGAATAGAAGTCGAGAGCGAGGTCGGACGAGGCACCACGTTCGCAGTCGAGCTGCCCCAAGGCACCGGAGACCAGCAGGCATCGAGAGGGAATGGCGACGCGTAGGTCTCTGAGAAAGGCCGGCCGAATCGCCGTATTGGCGTTGATAGGTTGGCTCATAGTCGTCCAGCTAATGCCCTCATCCGACAGCCCCGACGCTTTTAGCGGCGTGCCGTCTCCGACTGGGCTCTTACCGCCGCCGACTGCCAGCCCAAGCCCGTCCCAAACACCCGCCGGTGACACTGAGCCGGCCGATTCCGCTTCGTCGGCGCCAACGTCTGTCCCGTTAACCGTTTCGCCAGCAACAGGCGAGTTCGTCATTACAACTCTCGACGCCGTGGGCGACTTGGGCCGCCACACCTCGATCGCCGTCGGAGCCGACGGACTGGGCCTGATTAGCTATTTTGACGATACCAAGGACGATCTCAAGGTCGCTCACTGTCGGAACGTGGAGTGCGCCGAAGCGGATATCTCCGTCGTTGACAGTGCAGGGGACGTAGGCCGTCACAGCTCGATCGCCATCGGGGAGGACGGGCTCGGGTTGATCAGCTACCGCGATGAAACCAACGAGACGTTGAAGGTCGCCCACTGCGAAGACCTCGCCTGTACAAGTGCGACGTTTACTACGGTCGACGCTTCCGACGACGTTGGGCTGTTCACGTCGATAGCCATCGGCGAGGACGGGTTCGGTCTGATCAGCTACTACGCCATCGGAGCCAACAACGTCAAAGTCGCACACTGCGAGGACATTCGGTGTTCGACCAGCACCGTGGCGGCCCTCGAAAGCGATCGCTCCGGTGGACTCCACACGTCCATTACCGTCGGTGTAGACGGGCTGGGTCTGATCAGCTACTACGACGAAACCGGGATCAGCCTTCGAGTGGCGCACTGCGAGAACGTCGAATGCAGTGCGGCCACGATAAGCACGGCCGACATCACCGATGGCGTGGGGTTGTACTCATCCATCGCCATCGGTCCCGATGGGTTGGGGTTTATTAGCTACTACGATAGGGCCTTGCCAAACTTGATTCTCTCGTAAAAAGTCTGTGCAGGTCGAATTAGAACAACCGTACCCTTGCCTGGGTACAATATACAGTCTCTGTTCCGTGTCCTACCCCAACATACGGTAGCGCTCACATGTGCTAAAGCGCTGGAACTTCCTCAAAACGGGTTTTTACGAGGGAATCAAACTTGAAGGTAGCCAAATGCGAGAACCGGGAGTGCACAGGAACTGTAGTCCAGTCTGTCGAGCCCACAGTCGAAGACCGGGACGTCGGTCTCTACACCTCAGTCGCGATTAGCTCCAGCGGCACAGCGATCATTAGCTATTACGATCGAACAAACGACGAGCTCAAGGTCACCTATTGCGGCGAAACTGCGTGCACACAGCCATCGATCACGTCGATCGAGAGGGGCGCCGGTATGTACACGTCGATCGCCATCGGGTCCGACCGGCTGGCCCTGATCAGCTACTACGACCAGACGAACGGCGACCTGAAGGTCGTTCACTGCGGCAACGAGACGTCGTGTAAGCCACGAACGTGGTAGCCAGATGAGCGCAATCCTACGGACGGGCCCGTTCGCGGCCTCCGCGCTAGGCTTCGTTGCGCTGGTGGCCATCCTCTCGCTGTTGGCGTTTCTGAAGTTGGACGCCTTCTGTCATCCACGTCAGAGTCTATTCGATCAGATCACGAGTGGTGGTACATACCATTGTGTGCCTTGTGACCAATTGCCTTCGTTGGCTGAGGCCGAACGCGTCCTTTTGGAACACCAAGACCTTGTGCAACAAATCGAAGAGGTGCCCCCCAGTTTCAAGGACGTCTACGTAGACTTCATGTCCAGGCAAGGGGGATATATCGATCACCTACGCCTCGCGCAAGGACAGGCTGGAGATTGAGCGGTTGATCGACGCCGACACCTTCTTCGGGGTCCCGTACAAGCTGACGAACACGTAGAGTGTTTAGGCTTCTGGCTGGCTCTACCTGTCCCGCGCCCCGTCCTCGCGTTCGCTCCTCCGGGTTGGTTCCCTGAGCCACAAGGACACCTGCACCGGCTGAATTGCTTCGCGGACCACACCGACCAGGGCGTCCGAGAGGCGCTCGAGGTCTACCTCGTCGCGGGCCCTGGCGCTGAAGCCGGCCAGGGTCTTGGCCGCGTCGTACTTCTGACGGTAGAACCGCCGGTCGATCAGGTCCTGGACGCGCCGCCTTACGGGGCTGAACAGGACCGCGATCGCAAGCGTCGAAAGCACTATGACTAGCGCGTTTCCCTGGCCGCTCTCCCCGCGAAAAACGAGCTCTCGTGAGACGAGCCCGAGCAACGCGATGCTGACAACGTATATGACAGCCAGCGAGCCCGTCACGGCGAGGTAGACCAGCGTACGGTTGACGACCACATCGACGTCCCACAAACGGTAGCGAGTGATGGCGACGGCGAACGAGATCGGGAACAATAGCATCGCCACCGTCAGGCCGGTGACCCCGATCAGCCGGAAGGCCACGGATACGGCGAAGAAGTCGGAACCGATTCGGTTGTACGCGATGTTGGGAATCGACGTCTCTCCAAGCGACGGTAGTATGAAAGAGGGCACGAAGTAGGCAAGGGGAGCGACCACCGCGGCCAGAAGCCCCAGCGCGGCCCACTTGGTCTGCTGGCGCTGGGTCGGGTTGGATACATAGGTGTACCGATATACCTGGGCAACGATACCGCTGATGCCCCGCGTCAGAAGAGTCAGCGCCTGGAAAACCAGCGGCCAAGTCAGGAAGCTAATCGAAGCATCAGGCATGAAGATCGCCGGCAGGGTCAACACCGCCCAGACGAGGATAAGCGGCAGCGTCCATGCCGGGACGAACCGACCCGTCGGAAACACGTAGAGGAGCGCCACGCCCGACACCAGTCCAAAGTAGATCATCGAGTCGACAGGGAACTCGAAATTCGGATTCGTCGCGGCCAGAGCGTGTATCGAAGAGAGAGGGTTGATCGCCCCGTTGATAACGAGCACGAGGGATACGAACAGGGCCATCAGGTCGTCCGGCCTGCGCCAGGCGATCACCGCCGCTATCAAGAGATGGACCACGACCACCACAGAGCCAAGAGCAGCCATGTAGACCGCATAGGTGTTGGCAGAGATTCCGAGGTCCACTAGCGGCCGCTGGTTTTTGGCCGCGAATTCGAGCAGTTCCCCGTGACGGGCCGGTATGCCGGCTATTAGAAGTGTGAGGGCACCCAGCGCAAACGCGATCCAGATCGCCCGGCCGACGGTCAAGCGGATGCTGAGCCTACGAGCTACATCGCTGGCTGTGGGTGGGGTTGCTGGGGCGGCGGTTTGGATACTCACTCTTTCTCGACCGCCGGCAGCGACGTCAGATACAGCCATAGGGCCTTAAGCTCGTCGTCTGTCATCTCTCGGAAATTCTCCCACTGCATGAACTCGTCGTCCAGCTCGTTGCCGCTAGGCGTGACGCCGGTACGAATGGTGACTACGAACTGCTCCTCGGACCACTGGCCGATGTCACCGGCGGGTGTGAGGTTAGGGGCCTCCGGTGCATCCGCTTCGTCAGAGAATGGCCCACCCGACATGTCCTGCCCGTGGCACGCTGAACATATCACAGCCAAATACTCGCCATATTCTTTGGTTACACCCGGTTCGATAGCTGGTGGGCGCGGTGCGTCGTGATCGATCACCTGCGCGGGAAGCAACTCAGGATCGAGCAGGACGAACAGGCGGCCCAGGGGCCCGATTGTGTTCGTCGGCAGCTCGCTGTCAACCGGAGGCAGGCTCTTGAGGTAGGCGATGATGGCTCCCAGGTCATCGTCGTTGTAGTTGTTAAAGAAATTCGGCGGCATTACGAGCAGCGGCTTGCCATCGGGACCCAGCCCGTGGCGAATGGCCCGTACGAAGTCGGCGTCGCTATATGACCCACCGATGCCACCTTTCCCCGCCGTCAGGTTGCTGGCGACTAAACCGAGATCCACCGCATTCTCAGCCTTTCGATGGACCAGGCTGCTATCGTTCCCGCAGCCATTACTTGCTCAGACTCACTAGGCCCGCCAGATCTGCAGATTCGAACGCGTGGATGGGCTTCTTGTGGCCGGACACAACGCCTTTATGGGACAGGCTCTTTAGCCCAAATCCACCGAAGGGATGACTATGCAGCAGCGGAACGGGCGATAGGGGCAAGGGAGGGCGATGGTCCGGGCACGATTTGGGGTAGAGGGGGGCCGGTGTCTGTCTTCAGTTGCCGCGGGGAGACTTTGTGACCGTCTGCGAATGCTGGTCAGGGCGAGATAGCGGGGAGAGGACGCAGCAAGAGGCACTCGCAGACCGGACTGGCGCGAGTTCGCGGGGACGTTCGGTTGGCCGGATGGCGGCCGGTTGCCGCCGCCGCCGTCAGGCAGGGAGTGGCAGGGCGCGCAATCGGGCCAGGGCACGATCGAACTGGGCTTCCCAAGGCCAGCGCTGTGGCAGATGCAGTGTGAGGCGGCGCGCCGAGCGGGTGATCCGTCCGGCCAGGGAGAAGAACCGCCGCCGGAGGGTCTTGGTGGTCACCACCTGCTCGCCCAGACCGATGCGCGCTGTCCAGCGGGCGATGTTGTGGGCCATCACCTGTACCGCCAGCCAGGCGGCGTTGGCGGCGAAGCGGCCCGAGGGGAGATGGTTCAACCCCACACCGTGCTTGAGGTCTCGGATGGCATTCTCGATCTCGGCGTGGCGGCGATGGTCGGCCTCCAGTTCGAGCATCTCCCCGTCCCGGTCGGTGATGAAGCCGTGATAGCTGTAGGTGGCGAAGAGGGCCAGCTGGGAACCGGGCGTGGGCTTCACACGCCGGACGATGAGCCGCACCGGCGCGGCGTCAGGTTCACTCTGGAAGGGAGTGCAGGTGGTCTCGGCCACATCGGCGGCGCCGTCCATCCAGTAAGGAATCGGCGTCCAGGCATCTTCGGGTATCGCCTCGATGAGATTGTGCAGGCTTTTATGCTGGCGGATGGTGATGGAGAAGCGGACATCCATCTTGCGGCAGACGGATACCACGCCATGAGTGTAGAACCCGCTGTCGGCCCGTAGCGTGAGTCGTCCGTTGGCCCCGGCGTAGCGCACCCGTCCCACCGTCTCCCGCAGGAAGTGGGCGGCGCCGCGGGCGGTGTTGGCCCGGCCCTCGCGCAGCCGGGACATCAGCACGTCTCCGGTGCCGGCGGCGATGGCCAGCAGTGGGTGGTAGCCCCGCTTGCCGGTATAGCCGTGGTGGCGGGCGCCCTCCTTGGCCAGTCCGTAGGTCTCGCAGATGGTGGAATCGAGGTCGATGGTGAACGGCGCGTCGCCGGGTCCGGCCCCAGCGGCCCAGGCCCGGGCCAGCAGCTCCCGGCTCACCCGGTCCAGCTGGCGGACGTGGCCCCACCGGAAGCTGCGCAGGAAGGTGCCCAGGGTGGATGGCGCCTTGACCGTGCCGCCCAGGGTGCAGGCCGTCCCCCCGGTGCGCAACACATCAGCGTCGTCGATGCAGTCGCCGCCGGCCATGGCTGAGGCCACCAGGGTCATCAGCTTGTCTCCGGTGTTGGCCCGCCCCGGCGCGCCGCCCAGGTCAAGGTGATGGTCAACGAGTTCCCGCAGGCCCAGATGCCGGGCGAGGGTGGCCGGCAGGAGCAGACCAGCATTGGCCACCAGGCGGTGATCGTCAAAGACGATACGGATACGGTCGGGCTGGTTGCGTGGTAGCATCTATTGGGTGCTCCTTCTCTGGGACTGTTTTGCTGTTACAAAACCATTATCCCAGAAGCACAGGAGCACCTTCTTGCCGCCTCAGGACGCTAACCCGACGCCCTCCTTCGGTGGATTCGGGCTAAACGGCAACACAGGGCGTCGTCCGCGATAACGTCGCCCTGAAAGTTCTCTCCATGGCATTCCGTACAGATGCCCGTGACAACTGTAAGATGGCGGCCGCGCTCGATAGCCTCATCGTCGCCGGTCGGGACGGTTATGGCGGCGGGCTGGATTTCGTAGGTCTGATTGAGTCGGGATTCGCCGAAATAGGAGAGGACCAAGAAGGCGGCGACGACCAGCCCGACGAGTCCGCCGAGGACGATGCTGCCCCATATGAGTATTGTCCGGATGTACCTAGTGGTTCAACTTTTTTGTATTGATGGGTAGAGTGACTTTAGTTTGATGCGCGCATCCTCGGTAGTGAAGCGCCAATCCACTCGTATCACATCCCGGTTGCGTTGATTCTGCCAAGCATTGACCTCGCCGCGCAGGATGTCTTGATTGGCAATCCGTCGGTCCAGGCACTGTAGAGCCAGCACACCGATCTCTATCTCCGCCATATTCAACCAACTCCCGTGTTTGGGAGTGTAGTGTATCTCCAGTCGCTCAGCTATACGCCTCGCCTCAGCAGGCTCGAATGCCTCGTATAGCGAGGACAGCTTGTGAGTGTTGAGATTGTCCATTACCAGCACGATCCGGTCTCTGTCGGGGTAGTCCTCGTCGACCAGTTTCTTTATCACATGCGCCCAGTCCACCTTCGTGCGACGCTCTCTGACCTCGACTCGGCGCCATCCGTCCAACGGTGCAAACAGCATGAACAGGCTGCTCACTCCATTGCGCTCGTATTCGTAGTCGTATGCCGCCGATAAGCCGGGCGCTGCGGGACGCGGCACTCGCGTCTCCTTGACTTGCTGTTTGCTCGTCTCATCCATGCACACCAGAACCTCATTCCCATCGTACGGCCGTTGGTAGACCTCCAGTACGTCTTCCATCGCGCACACAAACTCCGCGCTCTGACCGGGCGGGATGCACCAACTCTGCTTCAGCCACGGCTTCAGTTCGTTTTTTTAAGCGCCTGGCGAACCGTCTCGGTGCTGATGGTCTCGACTATCTCACACTCGACCAACTGGTCAGCCAACAGCTTCAGGGTCCAACTGGCACGCCCCTCCGGCGGTTCCCCGCAGGCCATCGCTATCAACCGTGCTTCACCTTCGCCGTCCAGTCTCTTTTGACGCCGACGCAGTTGCTTTTTGCGATTCAGCGCAGACTCGACCCCCTCCTCTACACAGCGCTTGCGTATTCGCTCGACCGTTGACTGTCCCACACCGAGCGCGCTGGTGATGTCCGCGTCCTTCATTCCCCCGTCCGAGCGTGACTCATCGCTCATCAGCAGAATGCGCGCATGGGTCTGTTTGTACGCCGCAGCCCGACCGCGTGAGACCAAGGCGTTGAGTTCCTGTTGTTCGTCGGTAGTCAGTCTGATACGGTACCTCTTGGTAGACATCATGGTTCCTCCTCGGTTCAACGTTACAATTGAACCCCCAAGAGGAACAATGACTATCATGGTATTCATTTCAATGATGTTGGACCACTAGGCATAGTAGTTGGCCTTGGGTAGAGAGGTACCAGCCGATTGTCAAACGTCGTTTGCCTAACGGCTGCCCATCAGTCTTCGTTCGCTACGGGAGGGACCGACTTTAGCCGATATTTCCCAGATGGAATCCAGTGCTTTCATAAACACACCATCCTGAGACAGTCCAGACTATAAGATCGCCTGCTGAAGTTGTCGACTGCCACCAACCGCGCTAATATCACTTCATCTAGAGAAACAGGGTCTCCAAACCACTTGGAAAGGCTCTAAACGGATTATTCAGACCGAACCTCACGCTGCAAGTCGCGCACCTTGCTCAGGGCAGCCTCGATATGATCACGATTCCCTAACAGACACATGCTCCTATCCAGGATTGAAACGAAGTCTCCCTATCCGCTCCAGCATTTCATCGAACATCTCCCTGGTCACCATCACCTCGGCAAGCTGGAACACAAGCCTCCTCGCATGACGCACCAGTCGCCCGCCTATCTTGATGAGTCTCGTCTGAATACTTGTCAGGGACCAGCTCTTTATCGCTTCTGGCAGAGCCAGCCTTCTGAAGAAGTTGCCCAGATTGTATGCCAGGATGAATAGCCACAGCCTCACCTGATTAGCCACGAACTTATGGCACGAGAGCCGAGTCCAATTGAGGGCGTATTTCCCCTCTTTAATCCACTGCTCTGCTGTGCCTCTGCCATTGTAGAAGCTGACTATTCCCTTCGTTGGATAGCTCAGGTTGGTTACGATGAAGCCTACTCTTGGGAACAGTTCTCCCTGATGCCACTCCACCTTGGCCACTACTCTTCGAGGAACATTCCAACTCTGGGCCTGATAAACGAAGTCGTGATACGAGACGATGGGCTTTTGAGAGGGCCACTCGGTAGGCCGTACCAACAGGTGAGATATTTCCTTCTGAAGCACTTCGTTCGCCGGAAGCCTTATGGCGTAGCCGATATGCCTTGTCTCCAGGTACTCGTAAATCTCAGGCTTGGCAAAAGCAGCGTCTGCTCGAAACAGCAGCCTCACCGCCAGCTTCAGGTAGCGCTCGACGATGGGATTGATGAACTCCTTCCAGCCATCGGCGCTGTGGACGTTGCCTGGTCTGAGAACCGCCCCTTCGCAATCTCCAAACTGGTTGAAGCAGAACAAGGGGTGATAGCACATGCATCCAAAGTGGCCGTTGTAGGCTGCTTCCTCCTGCTCGCCATGCACCGGACTCTCCGAACTGTCGATGTCCAGGATGATACGCCTGTGTACGGTCTTGGCTAATGCACGTTTTATCCATTCGACATTCAGCCGCTCAATGCCCTTGAGGTTTTCCTTTTGTGTCAGCAACTCCGTCTCGAACCTACCCATCTCGCTGGTGCTGGCCGCGTTCCTGTCAGGGCCTTTCCAGCCTACCACTACTCTCAGGGCTGGGTCTTGGGAAAGGCGGTCGGCATCATTGGTGTCGTCGTATCCAGCGAGGCGGCTGTAGACTGACTGTCTCAGCAGTGGGATTAGCTGATGCAGGATGTTTTTGCCCGTTCGACTCTCTTTGAGGAATTCGTCGGCAGAGTCGGTCAGGCTTAGGGCGTCATCAAGCTCTCTGCACGCCAGCAGTCCTGCGTCTGAGGTGATGGTAGCACCGCGAAACTCCACGCGAACTTTGGAGTCAAAGTCGAGCTTGAGAGGGGTCTTTTCGTCGTCACCCATAAGGTGCCTCCAACACGATTACGTAATCAGAAGCCAGAACCTATATTCATGGGTGTATTATAATGTATAGACTCCCATTATATCCGTTTAGTAATCAGAATATTCATAGTAATCACAGGAACGCCAATCACCACTTGGGTCTATCTGGGAAATCCAGGTTTAGATAGAGCAATACAGCCTTGAGCTCCTCGTCGGTCATCTGGCCGAAATTCTCACGCGGCATGAACTCATTGTCCAGTTCGTTGCCACGAGGCGTTATTCCGGTGCGGATTGCGGTAATGAACTCTTCCTCCGTCCATCGAGCTACGTCACCCGCCGGGGTGATGTTTGGAGCCTCTGGCGCTTCGGGACCTTCCTCGGGCACTGGTCCGCCTGACAAATCCTGACCGTGGCATATCGCGCAAACGACCGCCAGATACTCACCATATTCCTTGGTAACACCTGGTTCGACGGCGGCGGGGCGCGACGCGTCGTGGTCGATCAGCTGGGCGGGAAGTAGACTCGGTTCGAGCAAAACGAACAGTCGGGCGAGAGGCCCGGCCATGGTTTCGGGCAGCTCGTTATCTACGGGTGGCAGGCTCTTGATGTAGGCAATGATGGCGCCCAGGTCCTCGTCGTTGTGCTTGTTGTAATACTCCGCTGGCATTAGCACCAGCGGCGTGCCATCTGGACGCACCCCGTGGCGAATGGCCCGCACGAAGTCAGTGTCGCTGTAGGACCCCCCGACGCCGCCCTTTCCCGCAGTCAGGTTGCTCGCCACCAGTCGACCGAACACCGGGTCGTCCTCCATCACGTCGCCCTTGAGGCCCTCTTCGTGGCATTCGGTACAAAGGCCCGTCACCGTTACGAGATGGCGGCCGCGCTCGATTGCCTCCTCGTTGCCCGTCGGCACGGTAATCGCGACGGGCTGGACGTCGTACGTCTTGTTAAACCGGCTCCCTCCGATGAAAAATATCGCCAAGACCGCGACAACGATGATGCCGACGAGTCCGCCGAGGACGACGCCACCCCATTTCAGGACTCTGATAAGTACCTTCGGCATTGGAGTTCCTCCGCCCGGTCTACTCAGTGACTACCAGCGGTCCCGTCATCTTCTCGTGCCCCGGCACAGTGCAGGTGATCTCGTACTCACCCGGACCAGCTTTGGACAAGTCGACCACGGCTTCGCTGCGGGAGCGCAGCGACTCGTCGATCTTTAAGTCTTCAATGGTTATCGTGTGTAGCGTGAAGTCGCGGTTCTTGACCAGTAGTCGCAATGACTCACTGGCTTGAATTCGGACAGTTTCCGGCTCGAACCGGACCCCCTTCATCAGCACCTCGACCGAGTCCCCTCTGGCCTCCGCGCTGATCTCGGTCCTGCTGGCGACGTCCAGAATAGCGGACAGGCCGCCGAGCGCGACCACGGCAATCCCGACCGCAGCAATGAGCTGGACTTCGCCCAAAGTTACGACACGGATGGCCCAACGTCTCTCCTGCGTGTACGCGACCGTGGACCCCGCCACCGTCAGCAGAAGACCAACCGACGCTAGTGTCCTGAGTTATGAACTCATTGCAAAAGTACTTGCTGGGGTGTACCCTCCACGAAACGCTCATGGAGGTCACCATGGCCATCGGACGCCCCATTCCTCCCTTGCACCTTTCCTCCGACGAACGCGAGAGCCTCGAGCGCTGGAAGCGGCGTCCAACCACTGCCCAGGCGCTGGCTCTGCGATCCCGGATCATTCTCCGTTGCTCCGAGGGCAAGACCAATACCGTCGTGGCCGGGGAGATCGGTCTGGCCAAGCAAACGGTGGGGAAGTGGCGGGCCCGGTTCATCGAACGCCGCCTCGACGGCCTGCTTGACGAGCCGCGGCCCGGCGGCCCACGCTCCATCACGGACACCGATGTGGAGCGGGTCGTGACCCTCACCCTGGAGACGACGCCGGCGGATGCAACCCACTGGAGCACGCGCTCCATGGCTGCGCGTACCGGCCTGAGTCAGAGCGCCATCAGCCGTATCTGGCGGGCCTTTGCCTTGCAGCCGCATCGGACCGAGACGTTCAAACTTTCGTCTGACCCTCTGTTCATCGAGAAGGTCCGTGACATCGTGGGGCTCTATCTCAACCCACCCCAGCGGGCTCTGGTCCTGTGTGTCGACGAGAAGTCCCAGATCCAGGCCCTCGACCGGACGGCCCCGGTGTTGCCCATGCGCCCGGGGCAGATCGAGCGCCGGACCCATGAATACCGTCGTCATGGTACGACCTCTCTCTTCGCCGCCCTCGACGTGAAGACGGGAGAGGTCATCGGCGCCTGCCACCGTCGGCACCGGTCCACGGAGTTCCGGCGCTTCCTCGACCGGGTCGATGCGACCGTACCCCCGGACCTCGGCGTGCACCTTATCCTGGACAACTACGCCACCCACAAGACCCCCGCCATCCAGCGCTGGCTGGCCCGGCGGCCGCGCTATCACCTGCACTTCACCCCCACCAGCAGCTCTTGGCTGAACCAGGTGGAGCGCTGGTTCGCGGTGCTGACAGAGAAGCAACTGCGCCGCGGGGTGTTCCGCAGCACTCGGGAACTGGAGCAAGCCATCGAACAGTACATTGACCAGCACAACGCTGCCTCAAAGCCCTTCATCTGGACCAAAACCGCAGACCAGCTACTAGCTACCATCGCCCGATTTTGTCATCGGATTCATAACTCAGGACACTAGAAGGGCGAGGAAGAAATCGAAAAAGCTGTCAGGATGGGTCAGACCGAATGCGAAGACCAGGCTATTGACGAGCAGGCTGAGAACGGCGAACACCGCCGCGGCGACTAGGAGTTGACCGCCATGGCTCCACGTAAACGACGCCACGATGAAGGACAGCAAGGGAAAGGATATGAGGAAGGCGAGGTGGTCGCCGACGCCCTGAAGCAGGCTGAGTACCAGTTGGACGACGAAGGCCGTCGCAAAGAGCAGCAGCCCGACGGTCGCAACTCGTCTGTAGAAGTCAGCGGCCCGCCGCCTGACCCTCTCTTGTGTAGTAGTTGCAGTTTGGACCATTGTGTCGTAGTCAGCTTAACCGAGAGCCGTCCTGGAACCGTTACGAATACCGTTACGAATTGAGATAGCGTGCCTAGTGGGCCGTCCTAAGCAAGACCTCAGTTCCTGTTCGCTAGAACCTGTACCCGGTGCACCTTACCCTGTACCCTGTAACCATACACACCGATGCGCACCTTCAGACTGGCGCTGGCCCAGATCAACACCACCGTCGGTGACCTCGAGGGCAACGCGTCCAAGATCATCGACTACATCGGCAAAGCCCGCTCGTCCGAGGCCGACCTGGTCGCGTTTCCCGAGCTCGCGATACCCGGATACCCTCCTGAAGACCTCTTGTTCAAGGCCCAGTTCGTCGAGGAGAACATCGCCACGATGCGCGAGGTGGCCCGGGCGTCCGAGGGAATCGCGGTCGTCGTCGGCTTTGCTGACAACGACGAGGGGGTTCGCAACGCGGCAGCCGTCGTCTACGGAGGCGAGCTGGTGGATGTATACCACAAGGTCCACCTGCCCAACTACGGCGTCTTCGACGAAGTCCGCTACTTCAAGCCCGGCAATCGATGTCCGGTCTACGTCGTCAATGGGACTGTAGTCGGGGTCAACGTGTGTGAGGACATCTGGGAACCAGTCGGTCCCACGAACGTGCAGCGGGCCTCCGGAGCAGAAGTAATCGTGAACATCAGCGGGTCGCCCTTCTACGCTGGCAGGCTGGCGGAACGCGAACAGATACTGGCCGACCGTGCCTCTGATCACGACGTCTTTGTGGCCTACTTGAACCTGGTGGGCGGGCAAGACGAGCTGGTCTTCGACGGCGGCAGCATGGTGCTGGACCCGGTCGGAGCCAAGGTGGCAGAGGCGGACCGGTTCGAGGAGGACCTCCTGGTAGTGGACTTGGAGGTCGAGGCACTGTCCCGGTCTCGGCGCGGCTCAGCCGGTCCAGCAGTCGAGTTGGCGGTCCTCAAGGCCGTTGGTCGGCCGAGCACCGTACTGGTTTCGGACTACTCCGCCAGGTCTCGGCCTCGTGTCCTCGGGGTGCAGCCGGTTACTTACGACGGTGTCGCTGAGGTATACGCAGCGCTCCGCACAGGCACCCGCGACTACGTGCGCAAGACGGGGTTCGAGAGAGTCCTGGTCGCCCTGTCCGGCGGCATTGATTCAAGCCTCGTGGCGACCGTCGCTGTCGACGCTCTCGGAAGCGAAAACGTAACCGGGGTCTGGATGCCCTCCCGCTACTCGACCGAGACCAGCATGATCGATGCGCGAGAGCTCGCCGAAAACCTGGGTATAGAGCTGGAGACGCTTGCCATTGAGGACGCGTTCGAGGCGCATCTGGACACCCTCGCGCCTATCTTCAACGGCCTGGCGCCCGACGTGACCGAGGAGAACCTGCAGTCGCGTATACGAGGCGTGCTCATGATGGCCCTATCTAACAAGCTCGGCAAGCTCGTCTTGACCACGGGAAACAAGAGCGAGATGGCCGTGGGTTATGCGACGATCTACGGGGACATGGCCGGCGGCTATGGCGTGATAATGGACGTGCCCAAGACCAAGGTCTACGAACTCGCGCAGTACCGCAACTCGATGGCGGGTGGGCCGGTAATCCCAACGAGTGTAATCGAGAAGGCCCCAACTGCAGAGCTGCGGCCCGACCAGCTCGACGAGGACAGCCTGCCGCCTTACGAGGTGCTCGACCCGATCCTGAAGGCGTACGTCGAGGACGACCTGCCGTTCGACGAGATAGTGGAGAAGGGTTTCGACGAGGAAGTCGTAAAGCGGACTATCACCATGGTCGACCGAAGCGAGTACAAGCGCAGGCAAGCCCCGCCGGGCATCAAGATCACCCCGCGCAATTTCGGCCGTGACCGGCGGATGCCGATTGCCAACCGATACCGGCCGTTCTAGCGACCTACAATCGAAGAGCCGGGATCCCGGCTGCAATTCAGGAGGCGCCAAGATGGTTGAGGTCATCGAGGACACTTTCCACGTAGAGAGCGGGGCCAAGCTGGTCGTGAGCAATGAGGTGGGTGACGTGGACGTCGTTCCGGCTGAGGACGCTACTATCGATATCCGGGCGACCCTGGACCACGCCGACAGGACCGACTATCGGGTCCGGCAGGAGGGCGGGACGGTCTACGTGAAGGCTCGGAAGAAGTCCGGCCTAGTCGCCAGGGCCTTCGGGAAAGAAGGCCGGGTGGACATAGCTGTGAAGGTGCCCAAACGGACGGAAGTCGACCTGGGGACCGTCGTTGGCGACCTGGAGCTTCGAGACGTCGTTGGCGCCTCCAAGCTAAGCACGGTAAACGGACAGGTCATGGTTCACGGCGTTGAGGGCGAGTTGAATGCGTCGGTCGTCAACGGAAGGCTCGCGCTGAAGGACGTCAAGGGGCGTTTCGAGGCTTCGACCGTCAACGGTGGTATCGAGTTCGAAGGTGAGGTAGTCCTCGGCAGCAAGAACAAGCTTTCCACGGTGAATGGAGGCGTCCACGTCGTCGTGCAGGGACGCACTCGACTAGACGTCGAAGCGTCGACGGTAAATGGGAGCCGCTCGATTGGTGAGCGAGCCACGGAGGACGACAGAGGCGAAGCCCATCTCCAAGTGAGCACGGTGAACGGATCGATAAGGGTCGAATAGCGCGCGGCACTCGACGATCGGCCAGGGCTCGCCCAGGCCTTGACACCGGCTGGGACAGTCAATACCATGCGGCGGAGCCGATAGCAAGCTGGAACTCAGCTGGCTAAATCGGGGTACCAAACCATCAAAGGGGGCACATCGTCGATGGCTACTTCGCTCAGAAGAGGGGACATAACCGCTCGAGTTGCTACACGCCTTGGGGGCTCCAGGGCCGAGGGAGAGGCCGCATTGAATGCTGTGCTGGGCGTCGTCCAGGACGCCCTGTCGAGTGGGGACCGAGTGGTCCTCACCGGGTTCGGCGCCTTTTGGGTGACCGACGTAAAAGAACGAAGAGTTCGGTCGATTCGCGGCGGTCAGCTCACAACCGTTCCCGGCCACAAGCTGGTCAGGTTCAGAGCTGGACAGGACCTTAGCAACGCCGTAAAGGGATAGCCGCACAGCGGCTGACCAAAGACTGAAAGGCCCCGGCTCCGCCAGACGTGGCGGGCCGGGGTTTTGTATGCTATCTGGGAACTTTATACTTCCTCTGCACTAACGCCACATGTTCCACGAGAAAAGCTCCCCGCGCCTTTGCGCTTCGGCGTTGACTTAATTCGGGTCTTCTGGATTCCGGCCCACGACTTTCGTCGGGGCAGGCTTTGCGCCGGAATCGTCCATGACGGTTGCCGCCGGCACCCCAAAAGGATGAAAACTGCCAATGTTTCGAAGCAATCTTGGTCGATGTAGGAGCGGACGTGTGTCTGCCCCGTGTCGCGATTCACGCCGGGGCGAGGGCGCATTGCAATGCGCCCCTACCAAAGGAAGCCCCCCCGGAGCACGTCCCTTTTCATGGCAATGACGGGCTGGCTTGGTTGGTTTTTCGTCAACTCTGCGGTGCCCCTTGGGGACAGGAGAATGGGCCCGGATCTCTCGAGGACCCTTCTCCGAGGAAGATTTGAGGATATCTACGGCATTAGCTGGTCGCCTGTCACGCCTTGTGTTAGTCTCAGTCCAGATGCTTCACTGACTTGGATGGCCCGTAGGCTCCTATGCCAGAGCCACTAGGGACGGTATATGGCCTACAAACCGATCAGCGAATACGGCATAATCGGCGACCTTCATACGGTTGCACTCGTCGGCAATGACGGCTCCATCGACTGGTGCTGTCTTCCCAACTTCGACTCCCCCAGCGTTTTCGCATCGATCCTCGACGAGAACAAGGGCGGTCATTTCAAGATTTCTGGCGTCGGACCCGACATTACCCGACAGCTTTACCATCCGGACACCAACGTACTGATGACGTACTTCTCCAGCTCAGACGGGGTCGTGCTGCTGGAGGACTTCATGCCGGTTAGAGGTCTGCTGGACAGCGACGGTCGCCATACCTCCAGGATCGTGCGCCGGCTGACCGGCGTCCGTGGGACCCGAAAGATGCGGCTCGAGTGTCTGCCGGGCTTCGATTACGCGCGGGAGCAGCATGGCATCGTGCGGACCGACACCGGCGTCGTCTTCGAGTCCGAATCTTCGCATCGTCTTGGCCTATCGGTGCCTGAGGAATGGGAGCTCCAGCTCTACAAGGGCAGGGTCATCTCCGAGTTCGACATTTCGGCCGGAGAGTCCACGTGCGTCGTTCTGGGTCTGATGGACCAGGATGCGACTGAGGCGCTGCGGTTGGACCACGAGCAGGCCGAGCGTGTCTTCGACCTCACTCTTGGGTTCTGGAGACGATGGCTGGCCAAGTGTACGTACAAGGGCCGATGGCGCGAGATGGTGGACCGCTCCGTGCTGACCCTCAAGCTGCTGACCTTCGCGCCGACAGGGGCATTAGTCGCTGCTCCAACGTGTAGCCTCCCGGAAGTGATCGGCGGCGCTCGGAACTGGGACTATCGCTACACATGGCTGAGAGACGCCGCGTTCACGCTTTACGCGTTTATGAGGGTCGGTCTCACCGAGGAAGCGGGACAGTTCATGCACTGGATCGAGGCCCGAGCCAATGAGCTGAGCGAGGAAGACACGCCCGACATAATGTACTCCCTCGACGGAAGCCACGTGGTCGAAGAGGAGACACTCGACCATCTGGAGGGATACCAGAAATCACAGCCTGTCCGAGTGGGCAACGCCGCCCATCACCAGCTCCAACTCGACATCTACGGCGAGCTGATGGACGCTGTCTACCTTTACAACAAATACGGCTCTCCCATCTCGTACGACTTCTGGAGCCACCTGCGAAAACTGGTCAACTGGGTGGCCGCCAACTGGCACCAGCCCGATGAAGGCATCTGGGAGGTTCGAGGCGGCCGCCAGCACTTCGTCTTTTCGAAGCTCATGTGCTGGGTCGCGCTCGACCGCGCGTTAAGACTGGCCGACAAACGCTCCTTCCCGGCCGACCGAGCCGTTTGGCTCCGGGAGCGCGATGCTATCTACGAGACAATCATGGAGCGTGGATGGAGCCAGGACCGCAAGGCTTTCGTCCAGTCCCTCGACTCAGACGTGTTGGATGCCGCCAACCTTCTGATGCCGTTGGTCTTCTTCATGTCGCCAACGGACCCGCGCATGCTCTCGACCATCGACGCCGTCTACACCGATCTGACCAGCGATAGCCTTGTTTACCGGTACGACGTCGGAGCCGCCGCGGACGATGGGCTCGGCGGGCAGCCGGAAGGCAGCTTCTCGATGTGCACGTTTTGGCTGGTAGAGGCCTTGACTCGCGCCGGACGTCTCGACGAAGCCAGGTTCATCTTCGAGCGCATGCTGGGCTACTCCAATCATCTGGGTTTGTATGCCGAGGAGATCGGCGCTTCCGGTGAAGCCCTGGGGAACTTCCCCCAGGCCTTTACCCACCTTTCGCTGATCAGCGCGGCCTTCAATCTGGACAAGGCCCTCGGAGGCGGTTAAACGTAAGCCATCGTGGAGACAGTCCACTGACACTAGCCCAGGACAGCGCCGCGGGCGATCTCGGCCACCCTGCGTCTCGGCAGGAGAACTTTGCCCATCCGAGCGAAAAGGAATTCGCTCAAATCCTCGACTTCTACGGCCTCCAGTGGGCTTACGAGCCCCGCTCCTTTCCACTCGAACGGGACGGAGACCGCATCACCGAGATGCTCACCCCCGACTTCTACCTGCCGGAGCTGGACTTGTATGTCGAGCTTACGACGATGAAGCAGAGCCTTGTCACCGAGAAGAACCATAAGATCCGCCACCTCAGAGAGCTATACCCAGAAATCAATATAAAGCTCCTTTACAGACGAGACTTTCACCGGTTGCTGGCAAAGTACGGGTTTGGCCCGCTGGCCCAGGCCGAGGTCCGCGGCATCTCCAGGGTGCTTCTCACCACGAAACAGATAGAGCAACGGGTCGGAGCGATAGGTCGCGAAATATCCGCGGACTACGGAGGCCGGCAGCCGATTCTCGTCGGCGTTCAGCGTGGGATGGTCTGCTTTATGGCCGACCTGATGCGCGCGATTTCGCTACCCGTCGGCCTGGATTTCATGGCGATTTCGCACTACGGCGGCGATGAAGGAAGAGGCGTGAGAATCACGAAGGACCTGGACATCGACCTGACGGGACAGGATGTGATCCTGATCGAAGATATCGTCGACACGGGAATGACGTTGAACCTGCTTCGAGGCCACCTGGATTCGAAAGGCCCGGCCACGGTGGAGGTCTGTACCCTACTGGACAAGCGGGCCCGACGACTCGTGGACGTGCCGGTGCGGTATGTCGGTTTCGAGGCGCCCGACGAGTTCCTCGTGGGCTACGGCCTCGATTTTCAGGAGAAGTACCGTAATCTGCCGTTCATAGGCGTGCTCAAGCCGGAGCCCGAGGGGTAGCCGGGGGTCTCCAAAGGCTATCTGCAAGGGCCGGGGACAAGAGGCGAAGGGCCCGACGCCAAATGGGGCGACGGTCTTACCTCTTCCCCGCCTCTGGGAGAAGATTGTGGTGAGGGTTCTTCTTCACCCGGTTCTGGGAGAGGATTGAGCAGTCCAGAGCCGGCCGAAGCGATGAAAGCTCCTTCGGGTTTCTGAGAAAAAAGAAACGCCCCAAGGAACCTTGCCTATCTGCCTCCGGCCCAGCGGCTTCCGCCGGTTTCCCGGCCTCCGCCCCCCAGCCTCGCACGTTCGGCTCAATTCCTTGGGACACTCATAAGTTACCAGAGCCACCGGGCGGTTGTCAAGGGATTTCGACTCGAATTACCGAAATTGCACCATCTTACTAATATCGTATGCTCTAATACGACTGAAATGTACGTATTCGTTTCTATCCGCTACGAATCGAGTCATACAATCGAGGCTACCTCCTACTGCCCCGTGGATGAATCCGTACCACCTCAACGACACCGATTTGATCGTGATGCGTTTCACAAACATTGGGTTTCATGAAAAAACAGGCACGAAACGGATGTCTGGTTACGATTCCGGTTGTGAAAAGTCGAACAAAGTTGACATAATCGCCATCGGCACATATCGTTCACCGTGAGAGGCGCGCCAGGTGATATGCGTATGCTCAGCGAATTGGACGACCTGCGAAAGAACGAGCTCTTTGCCGCGTTGACGGACGATGAGCTCTCCACCCTTACTCCGCTCTGCTCACGTTTCGCCGTTATCGAAGACGGCCTCGTATTCAGGGAGGGCACCGAGGCATCATGCCTTTACCTGGTTGTCGAAGGGCAGATTGCTCTCCAGCGGCCACTACGCGCTCCTCACGGCAGACGATCGCGGCGGACGACTGTCGCGGTCTGCCGACCGCCTGAGGTCGTGGGCTGGTCTGCGTTGGTCTGGCCCTACAAATACACGCTTTCGGCCGTCGGCTGGGAGTCGAGCCGGCTTGTGCGTGTCGACGCCAGCATGTTGAGAAAAGCCCTGGATATGTACCCCGAGGTCGGCTACAAGGTAATGCGCTCCTTGTCGGCCCTTGCGGCGCGGCAACTCCGCCAGACGACCGACTCGCTCATCACCGAACGGGCTATGGCTTTGGCCGGTCTCAAAACACCAGTGAGTCCCGGCTACGAGCTCGGATCCGCCACCACCCCCGCCGAGCTTCTCGCCTAACCCCTAACCCCTAACCCCTAACCCCCAGCCCTCAACCCCTTCCTCTGTACCCTGTTATAGTACGCCGAGTTCCACGGTGAACGTGCTACTTGACCGCTCCGGAAACACTTGCCCTGGTGAGGGATCTTGCGTTCCTGGCACTGCTACCCGTAGCGGTGCTTCTCGCCATTCTGTTGTATCGGAAGGTCAAAGCCCTCGTAGCGTCCGTCCGACGACTTGTTTCGAGCATCCAGGGGATGGCGTCCACCGTTTCGAGCGAATTCGCCAGGCCGGCGGCCGGCGCATCCGCGGCGTCTGAGGCAGTTGGGGCAGGGCGCTCGGTCGTTGGTTGGATCAAGCGCAGGCGCAATTCGTAGAGACGCTCCGGGGCGTCTCTCGGCGAGAAAGCCGTACTACCGCCCACAAGAAGTTTCGGTAACCCACAGGAGGAGGAAGAGAATTGGAGTACGCGTCAAGAGAGGTCCTGGAAGAGCTGAAGGAATTCGACACGGCGACCCTGTTCAACGCCGTGATCGAGAGCATGGGAGCGAGCCAAGGAGGCACCGAGCTCGAAGGCAAAGGCGGGATGCCCCAGAATTATACGAACCCAGAGATTAGATGCCTGCTGCCCGAGCTGGGCCGCGCCGTCGGATACGCTATCACCGCCGAGGTCACGACGAACGATCCCGACTCCGAGGCGATTCCGTGGGACGAATACTACGACCTGATGGAGCAAACGCCGGTTGCAATGGTGGCGGTAATGAAAGACGTCGACTCCCGGTCCGGTCGAGGCGCCTCCTTCGGCGACGGCATGGCGACTCGCCACAAGGCCTACGGGGTCACGGGCGCGATCGTCGACGGCTCTGTCCGTGACCTGATGGGCATCAAGGACGTGGGCTTGCCGATGTGGGGACGCGGTCTCGTCCCCGGCCACGGTGTGTTTAGCCTCATACGCGTCAACACATCGGTAACTGTTGCAGAGCTTCGCATCCACCCAAACGAGTTGCTCATCGCCGATACGGACGGTTGCGTCAAGGTTCCCGCCGGCCACGATCCCGCGGCGGTCCTCGAAAAGGCCAAAGAGATCCGCGAGACCGAAGGCGAGATACAGGCATTCATGAGGAAGCCGGGCTTGACTCAGGCCAAACTCAAGGAGTTCCTCGCCAACCGCTAAACATTCTGCGTCTCTGGAGGGGTGTCCCGATGCGGCATCGGGACACCCCTCCCACGTCGTCGCGCAATGGCTCCCCGACGGTGTGTCTGCCGTACCCTGTTCCCTTGCCCCACCGTGTACCCCTGGTCCTTACGTTTACGCTTTACTCCTTACGGTCCACAATTTCCGCCGACGAATGCGATAAACTAACGCCCCACATCTCCCCGCGAAAGGAACACTAATGCACGGCGTCGACGTAATCGCTGAGATTCTCAAACGCGAGGGTACCGAATTCCTCGCCTGCTATCCTTACACGCCGCTGATCGACGCCTGCGCCAAGATCGACATTCGCCCTATCATCTGCCGGCAGGAACGCGTGGGCATGGGCATCGCGGATGGATTCAGCCGCACCACCAACGGCAAGCGGATCGGCGTCTTCGCGATGCAGCACGGTCCGGGCTCGGAGAACGCCTTCCCAGGCGCCGCGCAAGCTTTCTCCGACAACGTCCCGATACTGCTGCTGCCCGGCGGAGAGCCGGACTCGAAGGACTACGTAAGCCCGAACTTCAGCGCCTTCGACAACTATGGCAACGTCACCAAGTGGATGGCCAAGTTCAACCGCGTCGAGCGCATCCCGTTACTGATGCGCCGCGCTTTCTATCAGCTCCGCACCGGCAAGGGCGGGCCTGTCCTGCTCGAGACGCCGCGCAACATCTGGGACGCTGACCTTGACGATGTCGATTACACACCGCCGACCGGAAACAAGGTCGCCCCGGCCGCAGCTGACGTCGGCCCAGTCGCCGATGTCCTGCTTCAGGCCAAAAACCCGATCATCCACGCGGGGCAGGGATGTCTTTACGCAGAAGCTTGGGACGAGTTGCAGAAAGTCGCCGAGCTTCTTCAGGCCCCGGTCATGACGACCATGCCTGGCAAGAGCGGCTTCCCCGAGGACCACCCGCTGGCCCTGGGCGCAGCCTCTGGGGCAACGACCGGCGCGGCGTGGCACTTCCTCGAGAAGGCGGACCTCGTCTTCTCCATCGGGTCCAGCCTCACGCGGTCGAGCTACGCCGTGGACATCCCGCAGGGCAAGACGTTGGTCCACTGCAACGTCGACCCCGCTGAGATCGACAAGGACTACAAGGCCGACTATTCTCTGATCGGCGACGCCAGGCTTGCACTCCAGGCGGTCGCCGCGGAGATCAGGGCTCGCACCAACGGCAAGGGCCGGCGCGACGACCGCGCCGTCGCGTCCGAGGTCCAGCGGGTCAAGAAGGAGTGGCTCGACGAGTGGATGCCCCAGCTTACGTCCGACGAGGTCCCAACGAACCAGTACCGGATCATCTGGGACCTCATGCACAACGTCGACCGCGCCAACACCATCATCACCCACGACGCCGGTAGCCCGAGGGACCAGCTCATTCCCTTCTGGGAGACCGTAGCGCCCAGAACGTATATCGGCTGGGGCAAGTCGACTCAGCTAGGTCACGGCCTGGGGCTGACCATGGGCGCCAAGCTGGCCGAGCCCGACAAGCTCTGTATTAACGTCATGGGCGACGCCGCCATCGGCATGGTAGGCATGGACATTGAGACCGCCGTCCGCAACAAGATCGGCATCCTGACCATCGTCTTCAACAACCAGATCATGGCGATCGAGCGCGGCCACCAGCCTTACTCCGCCGAGTCCCACGACAGCCTGGCGCACACCGGTGACTACGCCAAGGTCGCCGCGGGCCTCGGAGCGTGGAGCACCCGCGTCATCACCCCCGACGAGTTCCTGCCCGCTCTCGAGAAGGCCGTCGAGGTCACCAAGACCGGCCGGCCGGCCCTCCTAGACTGCATCTGCAAAGAAGGCTACGACTTCTCTAAGTTTTCGTGAACGACCGACCGACAAGCCCCGCTCATGCTGAGCTTGTCGAAGCATCCAGCCGCTGGCAGCCCGGCGATGTGATCGTGCTGCGGGGTGTGTGGTGGGGCCGCATCTGGGACGTCAGACCCTTGTCGTCGTTCACGACCTCCCGAACGAGATCGCCCTGTTCATGCCTGCCGGCGCGCAGTGGATCAAGGCGATGTCCGCCGATCACTCCGCCCTTCGATTTCCGACCTCGTCCGACATGGACTGGAAGTTGGCGGCCATATCGCCACGGTGGACGGCTAATATTCTCAGGCTCTCCACGCCCGAGTCTGATCACAGTGTTCTGTTAATTTGGGACGACGACTTCCGCGAGATGAAGATTGATTCTCTCGTAAAAAGTCTGTATAGGTCGAATTAGAACAAACGTACCCACACCTGGGTACAATATACAGTCTCTGTTCCGTACACTACCCCAACATACGGTAGCGCGCAGATGTGCTAAATCGCTGGAACTTCCTCAAAACGGGTTTTTACGAGGGAATCAAGATTGTGGTACGTCAATCTGGAAGATCCGCTGAAGCGCACGAGTGTCGGCTTCGATTATCAGGACCATATTCTCGATGTCGAGATCAGCCCCGACCGCTCGTCGTGGCACTGGAAGGACGAAGACGAGCTCCAGGAGGCGGTAGATTTGGGCGTGGTGTCGGCCCAACGAGCTGCCGAGCTCCGCGCCGAAGGCGAGCGAGTTATCGAGCGTATGGAGGACAACGAGCCGCCCTTCAACCAGGGCTGGGAGCACTGGCGCCCCAACCCAGCGTGGCCGGTCCCCGAGCTTCCGGCTGACTGGGACGTCATCGGATAGCAGTCGTGCGACGATCCCCTATCGTCCGATAGCCACGCCCGCACACGTTGTTGTCATGTATGCATGATGCTATGCTGTCACCTAGCGGAGAGGAATCACCCATGAAGCGAACTCAGGTTCAACTGGACGAGCCGACATATCAGGAACTGCGCACTCGTGCCTTCGAGCGGGGTATCTCGATCTCTGCCTTTATCAGGGAGGTTCTGCACGACCGCTTCGAGATAAAGGCTCCGCGCCTTCGGCGTTTCGAGGACTTCAAGTTCATCGGCTCAGGGCGGGCCAAGAAGAGTGGCCTTGAACCCATTTCCGAGCGACACGACGAAGCCTTAGCCGAAGACTTCGCCAAGTGATATTCCTAGACACTTCGGCTATCTACGCCCTCGCTGATGATGACGATTCAAATCACAAGGCGGCGGCGGACTCCTTTCGTCGCCTTGTCGCCACGAACGAAGAGGTTCTAGTCACGAGTTACGTAGTAGTCGAGGCGGCCGCGCTGCTGCAACGTCGACTGGGCTTAAACAACGCCCTCGACTTCCTAAGCCCAAATCCACCGAAGGGATGACTATGCAGCAGCGGAACGGGCGATAGGGGCAAGGGAGGGCGATGGTCCGGGCACGATTTGGGGTAGAGGGGGGCCGGTGTTTGTCTTCAGTTGCCGCGGGGAGACTTTGTGACCGTCTGCGAATGTTGGTCAGGGCGAGATAGCGGGGAGAGGACACAGCAAGAGGCACTCGCAGACCGGACTGGCGCGAGTTCGCGGGGACGTTCGGTTGGCCGGATGGCGGCCGGTTGCCGCCGCCGCCGTCAGGCAGGGAGTGGCAGGGCGCGCAATCGGGCCAGGGCACGATCGAACTGGGCTTCCCAAGGCCAGCGCTGTGGCAGATGCAGTGTGAGGCGGCGCGCCGAGCGGGTGATCCGTCCGGCCAGGGAGAAGAACCGCCGCCGGAGGGTCTTGGTGGTCACCACCTGCTCGCCCAGACCGATGCGCGCTGTCCAGCGGGCGATGTTGTGGGCCATCACCTGTACCGCCAGCCAGGCGGCGTTGGCGGCGAAGCGGCCCGAGGGGAGATGGTTCAACCCCACACCGTGCTTGAGGTCTCGGATGGCATTCTCGATCTCGGCGTGGCGGCGATGGTCGGCCTCCAGTTCGAGCATCTCCCCGTCCCGGTCGGTGATGAAGCCGTGATAGCTGTAGGTGGCGAAGAGGGCCAGCTGGGAACCGGGCGTGGGCTTCACACGCCGGACGATGAGCCGCACCGGCGCGGCGTCAGGTTCACTCTGGAAGGGAGTGCAGGTGGTCTCGGCCACATCGGCGGCGCCGTCCATCCAGTAAGGAATCGGCGTCCAGGCATCTTCGGGTATCGCCTCGATGAGATTGTGCAGGCTTTTATGCTGGCGGATGGTGATGGAGAAGCGGACATCCATCTTGCGGCAGACGGATACCATGCCATGAGTGTAGAACCCGCTGTCGGCCCGTAGCGTGAGTCGTCCGTTGGCCCCGGCGTAGCGCACCCGTCCCACCGTCTCCCGCAGGAAGTGGGCGGCGCCGCGGGCGGTGTTGGCCCGGCCCTCGCGCAGCCGGGACATCAGCACGTCTCCGGTGCCGGCGGCGATGGCCAGCAGTGGGTGGTAGCCCCGCTTGCCGGTATAGCCGTGGTGGCGGGCGCCCTCCTTGGCCAGTCCGTAGGTCTCGCAGATGGTGGAATCGAGGTCGATGGTGAACGGCGCGTCGCCGGGTCCGGCCCCAGCGGCCCAGGCCCGGGCCAGCAGCTCCCGGCTCACCCGGTCCAGCTGGCGGACGTGGCCCCACCGGAAGCTGCGCAGGAAGGTGCCCAGGGTGGATGGCGCCTTGACCGTGCCGCCCAGGGTGCAGGCCGTCCCCCCGGTGCGCAACACATCAGCGTCGTCGATGCAGTCGCCGCCGGCCATGGCTGAGGCCACCAGGGTCATCAGCTTGTCTCCGGTGTTGGCCCGCCCCGGCGCGCCGCCCAGGTCAAGGTGATGGTCAACGAGTTCCCGCAGGCCCAGATGCCGGGCGAGGGTGGCCGGCAGGAGCAGACCGGCATTGGCCACCAGGCGGTGATCGTCAAAGACGATACGGATACGGTCGGGCTGGTTGCGTGGTAGCATCTATTGGGTGCTCCTTCTCTGGGACTGTTTTGCTGTTACAAAACCATTATCCCAGATTCAGAAGAGCACCCTCTGGCCACTTCAGGATGCTAACCCGACGCCCTCCCTCGGTGGATTCGGGCTTAGAGGATGCTGAGGAGAAGGTGGAGTCTTGACGAAGATATTACAAGGAGGACAACGGTGGTCAAGGAAAGGATGGACCTGCTGGAGTTGTTACGCAAGGGGGGAATGGACGGTGACGTGGACTTCCTACGGGAGGCTCTGAGAGTGCTGGTAGAGGGGATCATGGATGCGGAGGTGTCATCGAGGACCGGTGCTGAGTATGGAGAACGCAGCCCTGAGCGGGTGACCCAGCGCAACGGGTATCGGTCCCGGGCGTGGGATACCCGGGTGGGGACTATGGAGCTGCACATCCCGAAGCTTCGAGAGGGGAGCTACTTCCCGAGCCTGCTGGAGCCACGGCGTCGCAGCGAGCGAGCTCTGCTGGCGGTCATTCAGCAGGCCTACGTGGAAGGTGTATCCACAAGGCGGGTGGATGACCTGGTCAAGGCCCTGGGGTGTGAGGGTATCTCCAAGAGCCAGGTGTCGCGTATCTGTCAGGAGCTGGACGTGGTGGTGGATGGCTTCCTGGGCCGTCCGCTGGACGGTGGACCCTACCCTTACCTGTGGCTGGACGCACTGACCCAGAAGGTCAGGGAGGACGGCAGGATCGTCAACGTCAGCGTGGTGGTGGCGACGGCCGTCAATGGCGAGGGCAAGCGGGAGATCATTGGGATGGACGTGGGTACCAGTGAAGACGGCGCCTTCTGGATGGCCTTCCTACGCTCGCTGTCCGCCAGGGGCCTCAGCGGGGTCGAGCTGGTGGTCTCGGACGCTCATCAGGGACTCCGCGGCGCCATCGCCGCAGTCTTCGGCGGAGCCAGCTGGCAACGGTGCCGCACCCACTTCATGACCAACCTGCTCACTCAGGTACCCAGAGGATTCCAAGCATGATTTGTTCGTAAAACCCCCTCGCCAGCCTGGGGCAAGGTGGGGATAATGTAATAAAAGGTCGTGGGCGCTGCGCCTGGCCGAGGGAGGGGAGGATGTTCCGAATACGAGACCCGCAAGAGAGCCTCTGGCAGTCCCAGTTCCTGGTGACGCCGAAGAAGGCTAAGCGCCTGGAGAGAAGTTGGGCCGAGGTTTTCCGAAACGAGGCGCTCCCCCTGATTGACGAGGAGCGCTTTGCTCCCATGTACTGCGTGGACAACGGCCGTCCCAACCGGGCGGTGCAGACCGTCCTCGGGGTCCACCTTCTCAAAGAGATGTTCAACCTCACCGACGATGAAGCTCTGGAACAACTAGAGTTCAACCTGCTCTGGCACCACGCCCTGCGGCTAGACATTGAGGAGACCCACCTGCCCCAGAAGACCCTCCACAACTTCCGAGTTCGCCTGATGCAGCACGATGGTGGCCGGCTGGCTTTCCAGGAGACCACGGACCGGATCATCCAGGCGCCGGGCATACGCACCGGAAAGCAACGGCTGGACTCCACCCACATCATGAGCAACATCGCCACACTCACCCGGCTGGGCCTGTTCTGTGAGACGATGCGGTTGTTCCTGTGGGCCTTGCGCTGGGAGCACCCAGAGCTTCGCCCTGGGGTTCCGGAGGGCCTCCTGGGGCGCTATTTGAAGGAAGAAGACGAGGCGACCCACTACGAGGACGCCCGCACGGGGGAGGGTCGGCGACGCCTTTCGGTCTGTGCCCGGGACCTCTACCGGCTGGTGGACCGGTTCCATGGCACGACTGCTGCCCAGCTGGAGGAGTACCGGCTGCTGGAGCGGCTGCTGCGGGAGCAGTGCCATGTGGGCAAACACCAGGACGGGCGCCCCAGGGACGATGACGACGATGCTGGGGAATGCAAGGTGCCCGTGGCCTTGAAGGACCCGAAGCAGGTGTCCGCCGACTCGCTGCAATCGCCCCACGACCCGGATGTGACCTACAGCGGCCACAAGGGGAAGGGGTACGAGGTGCAGGTGGCGGAGACCTGCCACGAGGAGAACGCCACCCAGCTCATCACCCACGTGGAGGTGACCCCCTCGAGTGGGAGCGACACCGACGTGAGCGTGCCGGTCGTTGACGGGCTCGCGGAGCGGAAGGTCCGACCGGACGAGCTTTTCGCCGACGCGGCGTATGGGTCGGGCCGCAATGCCTTCGAAGCCTCGCGCCGGGGAACGGAACTGGTGAGCCCGGTGGCGGGGTCGGCGCCGGGGAACTCGCACGAAGGAGAGGGTGACGGACCACCGCCGCTCACCGCCGCGGACTTTCAGATCGACGTCACAGGGGAGCAGGCCACGGTGTGCCCCGCCGGCCACCCGTCCATCGAGGAGTACGAGCTGAAGGATGCGCCGGAGCGGGTAGAGGTCCACTTTGCCGGGACAACATGCGAGCCCTGCCCCTTGCGGTCCCGTTGCCCAGTGAAGCTGGACCGGCGTGCGGGGGCCTACGTCCTCAAGGCGGACCTGGTGAAGGTGAACATCGAGCGGCGCCGGAGGGCCGAGGCCACCGAGGAGTGGCGCAAGCGGTATGACATAAGGGCTGGTATCGAGGGAACGAACTCCGAGCTGAAGCGCGCCCACGGGCTTGGGCGCTTGCGGGTGCGAGGGGGCCGTCGGGTGCAGCTTGCCGTCTACCTGAAGGCGTTGGCGTGCAACTTCAAGCGGATGGTCCATGCACGCCTGGTGGAGATGGAGAACACGGCTCAGCGGGCGGTCGGGACGGTACCTGCGGTCGCGGCCGCATGAGGGCGCCGCTCCACAACTTCCACCGGGTGCCCTGAGCCACGGAAGGGGTACCGCAACGGGATCACGCTTGTCCTGAGCGCAGCAGATAGGGCGGTGAGGCCAGCAGCCGGCATCCCGTGGCCTCCTCCGCTCCAGACCACCTTCGCACGCCAGGGCTCATCTCAAACAGGCCTTGTTACGAGGGAATCAACCATGGGTGGCCACCATGGTCCGCACGATCTACCAGCAACCCTCCCCAGATGAGGTACACGCCCAACTCGATAGGGTGACCGATCAACTCCAGGACCGGTTCCCTCAGGTGGCCTCTCTACTGGACGAGGCTGGACCCGATATCCTGGCCTTCTCCAGCTTCCCTGTCCCCCACTGGAAGAAGATCTGGTCCAACAACCCCCTGGAGGCGTCTCAACAAGGAGATCAGACGTCGCACCGATGTCGTGGGCATCTTCCCTAACCGACCAGCCGTGCGTCGCCTGGTTGGCGCCGTCCTGGCTGAACAGCACGACGAATGGGCCGTCGGCCGTCGATACCTCACACCCACCGTTCTCACCTTCAATGAAGCTCTTGCAGGGGCCGAACCCGCAGAAACGACTGCGGCTTAGACAACATCAGCAGGGTGACGCACTCTTACACCACTTGACGGGACGTGACCTCCGCCGTCGACTACCCGGCGCAAGACCCATAGCGCTCCGCTACAGACGCTGCTCGTCTCGTGTCTACTTTGTGCTGCCCAACCCTTCGCACGCCAGTCGTCTGTCAGCCCGCACCCTCAACGACGAGGGTATCGCCAGCCCCGCAGGAGAGATCTGGGGCAAGACCAGAGTCCACGCTATCCTCAGAAACGAGGTCTACGCGGGCACTCTGAATTGCGTAGATGCCTCTGGGGATCTGCACGCTCTCGTCAAGGCACCTACCGACTCACGGTCCTGGCTCAATGAGGGGTCCAATTGCTCCAGCTGGGCGAGGTCCTGGGCCACCTGTCCTATAAGGTCCATGACTGATTCTTGCCGGTCGAAGCTATCGTATAGCGCTCGATAGGCGTGGTCGGACAGCGCGATAATTCGCTCCGCGTTGGCGACCCGGTCCCGCTCAAGGGCCAGGTCTTCATCTTCAGCCGGGCGAAGATTGGCAGCGCCGATCTCCCCCACCTGATACCTGAGGACATCCACCCGTTGGGCAAGTTCCTACTCAGCCGTCCGAAGCCGGTCTAGCTCCCGGCGCACCTCCATTAGCTGGCGCACCCGCTCCGCCACTTGGGTCCGAAGCTGCCATAGTCCACCATACTGGTCCAGTACATCCATGTGCTCACGTACACGGAATAGGGACAGGTGTTGACTTTGGCCGTGGATGTCCACCAGGCGTTCGGCCAGGGTGCTCAACAGCCTGAGAGGTACAATTCGCCCGTTCACACGGCACGTATTACGCCCATCTAAGTTGACCTCGCGAGCGAGAATCATCTCCTCTTCGCCACCGTCAATCTCGTATTCATCCAGGGCAACGTTGATTTTCTGAGCGATATCGCCGTTGAGCAGGAAGACGCCCTCCACTCTGGACTGGCGTGCCCCGGAGCGTACCATGCCGCCGTCGGCGCGGCCCCCCAGGAGAAGGCTCATCGCATCCAGGATGATGGACTTGCCGGCCCCAGTCTCCCCGGTCAGCACGTTAAAGCCGGGTGCCAACTCCATTTCAAGCTGGTCTATGGTAGCGAAGTTGATGACACTAAGAAGTCTGAGCATGGCGATGTCCCCAAACCCTGCCTGGTAGGTAGGGTCTTTCGGTCTTCCCATATTGGTGGTAATTTTCGTCACCCCTGCGAAAGCAGGAGTCCGGTGTGCCGAGTGGTGGATTCCCGCTTTGGCGAGAATGACAGGGTGAATCCTTGAAAACCAAAAGACCCTGGGGGCATACTCACAGAGCCTTTATCAAATACGCCCCGGTCCCCATAATAGATGGGCGTTCTGTGCTAAATCAAGTTGGAATTGACGAATATGTGGCAGATGACAACATGGCCTACTCCCCTGCGTCTTGCGGGTTGGGGGCATGGGTGGCGTTGCTTGCCCCCCATGCAGGACCATCATAATTGCAGGGCGGCAGATCCTGGGAGGCTCACAGGGCCACGAACAACTCGAAGATGGTACTGCCTACTGTCAAGTCTGGCCCAGCAAGCGGTCTTCGAGGCCGACGTGATCGGCTCATTGCAACTGTCTTCTGCCCCCAAAGACGGACGACGGTGAGACGCTAATGGAGCGGCGACGGGAGGCGGGAGGTCCGGAGACGGACAGCCGGAGCAAACGAGACTCATGATGTTCGGCATGCCGATAGCAATAACCGGCGGGGTATTCCAGATACGGGCTATCGGCGCCAGAGCAACCGTCGTGGTCGAGAACGGCGAGGCGCTATTGATAGACGCGGGGCTCCGTGGAAGCTCGGGCACGATACTACAGGGGCTGGAGACCCTGGGACTGTTCCCGGAACAGATAGGAATGGTGGTCATCACCCACGCCCACCCGGACCATTCGGGCGGCCTGAGTAGGCTGGTTGCAGGAAGGGAGATCGCAGTCGCCGTTCATCGGCTGGAGGCCGACATCATCGCAGGCACGACGGGGCCCCCGAGCCCGCTGCAAAACGGACTGATCGGGAAGATGACACAGCCCGTGTTCAGCAGGCTCATGGGAAGCCCCGTCCCTGTTGATGACCGGTTTGAGGACGGCGACGTTATTCCCTTCGGGACCGAAGTGCGTGTGGTCCATCTTCCCGGACACACCGAGGGCAGCATTGCCCTCCACCTGCCAAACAAAGGGACCATCATCGTTGGAGACGCACTGCAGTACAAGTTCGCCCGCACACTCGGCCCGCCGGCGCTTGGAGTCACCCAGCGACCGAAGGAGGCTATGCGGTCGGTTGAGAAGCTCCTGGGCCTGGACTTCGATACCATGTGCTTCAGTCACTTCCCTCCCATGCGTACGGAGCCTCGCGAAGCTCTACGAAGGCTCATTCAACAACATGCTGCATGACTGGTGTGGTGGGTAGTGGATGTGATGGCCCGGAGTTTACCGGGCCGGAACGCTGCTGTACCGCGCACCTGCACAAAGGACTAAAACCATTGGCTGCCTGCAGCAGCTAGGAAGTGGCTATGAAAAATGCTCGTGTGTCCGGTGCACCGGTGGGTGAGACGGTTATAGACTTTCTCCGGGGAGCGGTCGAGAGGTACGGATCCCGCGATGCTCTCCTGTTCAAGCCGGCATTCCGGTACCAGCGATGGAGCTATTCACGGCTGTGGAACGAGTCCGGACAGGTCGCGACCCTTCTCCAGCGCCGGGGCCTGACAATGGGGGACCAAGTCATCCTGTGGGGACCCAACTCTCCCCACTGGGTGCTCATTTTCTTCGGGTGTATCAGGGCGGGAGTCGTATTGGTCCCCCTGGACCTTCGCAGCGCGCCCGACTACGTTTCCAGGGTCATATCCAGGACAGAACCGAAACTGGCGTTCACGTCGCGGCTCACTCCGAAGGACGAGGTTGACCTGGGGGTCCCCGAAATTACCTTCGAGGAGTTGGAAGCCGCCATCCAAGGTTTGCCCCAGCCGGAGCATGTGGACATCGCGCCGGACGATCTCGCCGAGATCATGTTCACCTCCGGCACGACGGGCGACCCAAAGGGCGTCATGCTCACGCACCGAAACCTGACAGCGAACATAGAGGGTATATCCCAGTACATCTCCTGCAACCCCTCAAGCCGGCTCCTGTCCATCCTTCCTCTCAGTCACATGTACGAGCAGATGGGCGGACTGTTCATCGTGCTGTACCATGGTGCCAGTGTCACCTACCCGACCAGCCGCCAGCCTACCGTTCTGGCGCGGACGATGCGTGAGCGCAGGATAACCATCATGCTTCTCGTCCCCCAGGCGTTGGAGCTGCTGATGAACGGAATTGAACGGGAGGTGAAACGGCAGGGAAGGGAATCCCTCTGGAACCAGCTTCTCAGGATAGCCGCGGCGACACCATTTCCCCTGAGACGCCTTCTGTTCCGCCGGGTCCACAAGCAGTTTGGCGGAAAGCTCGACTTCATCGTGTTGGGAGGGGCGGCGCTGGACCAGGACCTGGGACGCAAGTGGGAACTGCTGGGGGTCAAGATCGTACAGGGGTATGGGACCACCGAGGCATCCCCCGTCATCAGCAACCACAGCTTACGAGAACGTCGCCTCGGCTCCACCGGTCGCCCGCTGCCCAACGTAGAGGTAAAGATCAGCAGCGAAGGCGAGATTCTGGTGCGCGGGGACAACGTCACCCCAGGTTACTGGCGTGCACCCGAGGAGACTGCGGCAGCCTTCGACGGAGACTGGTACATGACGGGCGACCTGGGCTTCTTCGACGACGAGGGGTTCCTGCACATCCAGGGCAGGAAAAAGGATATGATCGTACTCCCCAGCGGCCAGAATATCTTCCCGGAAGACATCCAGGCGGTGCTGGCGAAACACCCGAACGTTACGGATGCGACCGTGGTAGGGCTTACGAGGGGCTCGTCGGTTGAGGTGCACGCGGCCTTGATTCTGGACGACGCCGACACAGCCCAGGAGGTTGTTTCCTGGACCAACGGCCAACTGGCCGAACAGCAGAGGATACGGGGCTTCACCGTTTGGCCGGAGGAGGACTTTCCCCGCACCCACACCCTCAAAGTAAGGAAAGGGGTGGTGATCGATACCATCCTCGGAAAGATACAGCCGGAGAGTCCGGCTGTATCACCGGCAGGCGGAAGCCCGGCGGGAGGGGCAAGGAGCCTGCTCCAGATCATCAGCGAGGTGAGCAAACGAGGTGCCGGGGAGGTGCGGGACGATGCAACCCTCGGCGACGACCTGGACCTGGACTCCCTTGGCCGCGTCGAGTTGCTGTCGGCAATAGAGGCCGAGTTCGGTGTCTACATGGATGAGAGCCAGTTGAGCCCGGAAATGACGGTCCGGTGCCTGGAGGCTCTCGTCGAAGAGGGGTCAAGGAACCCGCCTATGATGAGCTTTCCAGGTTGGGGGATGCAATGGTGGTGCCGTATCCTTCGCGGATTCCTCCAGCGGGTAGTCATCTTCCCGGTGGTCAGCCTTCCCTATAAACTGAAGGTGGTGGGTCGCGAGAACCTGGAAGGCATCACCGGCCCCTTGCTCTTCGCGTCCAACCACAACCTCGGCCTGGACAACCCGTTGATCATCAAGGCGGTTCCCCTCGAGTGGCGCCGCCGGATGGCGGTGGCCGGGGCTGCCGATCTCTGGAAGAATCCGGTATGGTGGATCATGAACCCCCTATTGGGAAACGCCTTCCCGCTGGCCAAGGAGGGCTCAGTAAGGCCCAGCCTCGAGAACATGGGGAAGATCATGGACGACGGCTGGTCGGTCCTGATATATCCGGAAGGCGAACTCACTGTCGGAGGGCCCATCAAGCCCTTCATGAACGGTACCGGCCTTGTTGCCGTCGAGGGGCGAATTCCCGTAGTCCCTCTGCGCCTATACATCCACAGGCTAGTGGTCCAACATCATTGAAATGAATACCATGATAGTCATTGTTCCTCCTGGGGGTTCAATTGTAACGTTGAACCGAGGAGGAACCATGATGTCTACCAAGAGGTACCGTATCAGACTGACTACCGACGAACAACAGGAACTCAACGCCTTGGTCTCACGCGGTCGGGCTGCGGCGTACAAACAGACCCATGCGCGCATTCTGCCGATGAGCGATGAGTCACGCTCGGACGGGGGAATGAAGGACGCGGACATCACCAGCGCGCTCGGTGTGGGACAGTCAACGGTCGAGCGAATACGCAAGCGCTGTGTAGAGGAGGGGGTCGAGTCTGCGCTGAATCGCAAAAAGCAACTGCGTCGGCGTCAAAAGAGACTGGACGGCGAAGGTGAAGCACGGTTGATAGCGATGGCCTGCGGGGAACCGCCGGAGGGGCGTGCCAGTTGGACCCTGAAGCTGTTGGCTGACCAGTTGGTCGAGTGTGAGATAGTCGAGACCATCAGCACCGAGACGGTTCGCCAGGCGCTTAAAAAAACGAACTGAAGCCGTGGCTGAAGCAGAGTTGGTGCATCCCGCCCGGTCAGAGCGCGGAGTTTGTGTGCGCGATGGAAGACGTACTGGAGGTCTACCAACGGCCGTACGATGGGAATGAGGTTCTGGTGTGCATGGATGAGACGAGCAAACAGCAAGTCAAGGAGACGCGAGTGCCGCGTCCCGCAGCGCCCGGCTTATCGGCGGCATACGACTACGAATACGAGCGCAATGGAGTGAGCAGCCTGTTCATGCTGTTTGCACCGTTGGACGGATGGCGGAGGTTACGTCAATAGGTGTGTAAACGACATCAGGCGGCGACCTTCTCAGCCGTTGATTCAATGGCGATTCCATCCGCATACTGTGCACCGAGATAGACGTCTTCGATCAACTCAGGGGCCTTCAGACGCCTGAAGCGCTGTTCGGCGACCATCAACATTTTCCAGATCACCGCTATCGCCCGATCGACCCTCTTGTAGCGCTTGGCGGCATCGGTCCGAAGCCTGAGGGCCGCGAAGGGTGATTCTACCGGGTTCGTCGTGCGAAGGTGCCCCCAGTGCTCCTTTGGGAAGTCATAGAAGGTGATCATGCGGTCCCAGTCCCGCTCCAAGGCCTCTGAGGCCGCCTCGTAGGAATGGTCGCCGCACCACCTGGTGAACACCGTCCTGAGCCGCTCAGCCTCTGTCCGAGTCTGGGCGTAGGGGATAGTACGCAGCATGAGCTTGGCCTGGTCCTGTTGTCGCTTTGGAAGCTTGGCGAGCACGTTTACGATCTTGTGGTTCCAGCAGCGTTGCTCTGCCGCCTGCGGATAGACGTTGCGCAGAGCTCCCCAGATGCCCAGGTGTCCGTCTCCAACCACCAGCCTCGGGCAGCTCAAGCCCCGGCGCTTGATGTCCCTGAGCACCTCGGACCAGTTCTCTGTGGACTCCCTGTATCCGGGAACAGCGCTCACCACCACCTTTCTCCCGTCGCTCAGGGCCGCCATCACCACCAGTACCGCCGCCTTCTCCTTCTCAAGACCAGCCTTGACGTAGACTCCATCCACCCACATGTAGACCACTTCCAGGTCATCGAGGGGCCGGCTGCGCCATTGGGCTGGCTCGACAGTGCCTGGACCGACGGATTGCCAATCAAGACATCCTGCGCGGCGAGGTCAATGCTTGGCAGAATCAACGCAACCGGGATGTGATACGAGTGGATTGGCGCTTCACTACCGAGGATGCGCGCATCAAACTAAAGTCACTCTACCCATCAATACAAAAAAGTTGAACCACTAGGCTTCCCCGCACGATTCCCTGTCCTCCGGCGGGGGAGGGTCGAGGTCCGGCTGGGAGAGCCGTTGAGCTTCTCTCCTGGAACGGACTATCAGGACGCAACGTCAGCCATCGAGGAAGCGGTCAAGTCCCTATGACGGATGGTACCGAGAGTTGGGAGCCCATACAGTCCTCTGTCTTTTCAAAGGTTCATAGCCGGAACGTTGTCCGCCAGCGTAGTCCATAGGGATGACATTGTGCTGGCGGTTATGGACATCCAGCCTGTCACCGAAGGCCACACTGGCCACGGAACTAGCCTCTGTAGCTCTCAAGAACAAGTCCGCCTTCTTCTCCAGAATGTCAATCACTCAAGGCTTGATTCTCTCGTAAAAAGTCTGTGTAGGTCGAATTAGAACAAACGTACCCACACCTGGGTACAATCTACAGTCTCTGTTCCGTACACTACCCCAACATACGGTAGCGCGCAGATGTGCTAAATCGCTGGAACTTCCTCAAACCGGGTTTTTACGAGGGAATCAAGGCTTGCTTGTCGTCCTATAACTCAACTCCCAGCTCGAAGATGGTACTGTGTACGGGCCCCCAAGCCCGTCACAAACACGAAACGCCGTCAGCGCCTTACCCACCGGGTGGTGTCTTGCACTCTGTGCCGCCACTTGAACGACGAACGTGATTGGGGGAGAATTGCCTCTCTAGGAGCCGCAGGATGATAACCCTTCATGCAGGCGAGTCTAACGGCGCCCTCGTTCTCTGGGGCGAAGCATCGGGGGACGACAGTGTACGCTCTACTTCTCGGCGGCGAGGGACGAAAGCCCCCTATGCAAGTCTGCATCCGTTTGCCGCCAGCACAGGCGAGCTGACCGAGGCGCTAAGGAAGATGTTGCTCGGTCTCAAACCGGCGGCAAGCCCAGCTTGCCACGTGACGGCCTGGCTGCCAACCAGGGGTGACAGCCCTGTCCCTTCCAGCGCTCTCATCGCCGAACCGCCCAGATCGCGTGCAAAGGCGAAGCTGGCGCCCTGGACCGTTGCAGCCTATCGATTTTCGACAGCGGAGGCGGTGGAGCTTCTGTGCGCATCCATAGGCAAGCGAATGCTCGCGGCGGGAGTGATCGTCGGTGTAGACCTGGCGTACTGGGCGGAGGTGCTCCGCTTTGCCGGATCGATGATGGCGCGGCAGCAGTTTCTCCCGGGCTTTACGACCGACGCGGATGAGCCCCGGGCGACGTGGGACCCCGTCTTTATCGGGATGGACGCGGAACGGCTTGCCGGACTCGCCAGGCGCATGCCTGCGGCCGCGCGGGCACTCTCAGAGCCCGATGTAGCCGCGCCTCCTGAGAGGCCTTCTACCGCAGTGCTCAGGCAGTTTGTGGCCACACTGGCAGACTACCTGGTACGCACCGCAACCTCTGACGCATCTCCTCCGGCAGCCTGCCGTCGCAAGACCAAGCTTCCCTTTGACAGCGTGCACGACTCCTGGCTTCACGCCTTGAAATCGATAGACGGGGTCGTCGAGGGAGATACGGCAGATCTAGCGCAGCTTGCCGCACAGGTCCGCGAATGGCGGCGACCGATTGCGGTTTCAGTGGGTTCCCCGTTTCGCCTCTGCTTCCGCCTGGAAGAACCGGAAGATACCGGAAGAACCGAGAAGGCCTCCGGTGACGCATGGTACGTCCGCTATCTGCTCCAACCCCACGACGATCCGAGTCTTCTCATCCCGGTTGACGAGGCGTGGAAAGCCGGAGGCCGCAAAATCTCCGCGCTAAAGCGAAATGGCTCGAATGTGCGGGAGTTCTTGCTCTCCTCGCTGGGGCAGGCTTCCGGCATCTGCCCTCGCATCACGGCCAGTCTCGAGAACGCAAAGCCCGCCGGGTACCCACTCGACGCCGCCAAGGCTCATCAGTTCCTGACCGAAGAATCCATTGCTCTTGAGCAGGCGGGCTATGGCGTTATGCTTCCGGCCTGGTGGACCCGCAAGGGTACGAAGGTCCGACTTGCCGTCCGGGCCAACGTCAAGAGCCCGAAGATGCAGGGGGGGAGCGGTCTGTCGCTGGAGACGATCGTCCAGTTCGATTGGGAAGTGGCCCTCGGAGACCGGAAGCTCACCCTCCGCGAGCTGGAGGCGCTTGCGCGGATGAAGGCGCCACTTGTCAGGGTCCGCGGTCAATGGGTGGAGATGAACGCTGCGGAGATTCAGGCGGCGATCGATTTCTGGAAGAAGAAGGGCGCCGAGAAGGCGACCTTCCGAGACATCATTCAGATGGCACTCGGCACCAAGGACGCACCGCAGGGATTCGACTTCAACGGCGTCAAGGCCACCGGCTGGATCGGAAAGCTGCTAAAGCAGCTGGATGGACAGGCGGCGTTCAAGGAGCTTGCGCCCCCGAAAGCCTTCTCGGGCACGCTCCGGCCGTACCAGGTCCGCGGCTATTCGTGGCTTTCGTTCCTGCGTCAATGGGGCCTGGGGGCATGCTTGGCCGACGACATGGGCCTGGGCAAGACGATTCAGACCCTGGCGCTAACCCAGCGGGATTGGCAGACCAATGGCAAGCGGCCGGTACTCCTCGTCTGCCCAACCTCCGTGGTAAACAACTGGCAGAAGGAGGCCGCCCGCTTCACTCCTGGACTTCCCGTGCTGGTGCATCACGGCGCCGGCAGGAAACGAGGTGCGGCTTTCGAGAAGGAGGCAGGAAGGCACGCCATCGTCGTCTCCAGCTACGGACTGTTGCAGCGGGACGTCAAGTTCCTCAGGGAGGTGCCGTGGAGCGGCATCGTGCTCGACGAGGCCCAAAACATCAAGAACCCAGAGACCAGGCAGGCGCGGGCCGCACGGTTGCTGGAAGCCGACTACCGCATCGCCCTGACCGGAACGCCGGTCGAGAACAACGTGGGCGACCTGTGGTCGATCATGGAGTTTTTGAACCCTGGTTTCCTGGGGTCCCAGAGCGAGTTCAAGCGCAACTTCTTCGTGCCCATTCAGGCAGAGCGGGACCCGAGCGCGGCGGAGCGCCTCAAGCGCGTTACCGGCCCGTTCATCCTCCGGAGGCTCAAGACGGACAGGTCCATCATCTCCGACCTGCCGGAGAAGCTGGAGATGAAGGTCTTCTGTTCACTGACGAAGGAGCAGGCCTCTCTGTACGCCGCCGTCCTCAAGGAGACGGAAGAGACGCTGGAGTCGGCCGAGGGTATCCAGCGGAGAGGGCTGGTCCTGGGCACGCTCTCCAAGCTCAAGCAGGTCTGCAACCACCCGGCGCAGTTTCTGGGCGACAACTCCGGCATTGCCGCCCGGTCCGGCAAGCTGTCGAGGTTGACGGAGATGCTGGAGGAGGTCTTAGAGGTCGGCGACCGGGCGTTGGTCTTCAGCCAGTTTGCGGAGATGGGCCACATTCTTCGCCGCCATGTGCAGGAGACGTTCGGCCGGGAGGCGCTGTTCCTTCACGGCGGCGTGCCGAAGCGCCAGCGCGACCGGATGGTGGAGCGCTTCCAGGACGAGGGCGACGGGCCGCAGATCTTCATCCTGTCTCTCAAGGCCGGCGGCACAGGATTGAACCTCACTTCGGCCAACCACGTCTTCCACTTCGACCGCTGGTGGAACCCGGCCGTCGAGAACCAGGCAACCGACCGGGTCTTCCGCATCGGCCAGGCGCGAAATGTCCAGGTCCACAAGTTCATCTGCGCAGGAACGCTGGAAGAGAAGATCGACGGGATGATCGAGCGCAAGAAGGAGGTCGCTGAAAAAGTCATCGGCGCCGACGAGGGCTGGCTGACGGCGCTCTCCAACGACGACCTGAGGGAAGTCCTGGCTCTGAGCAAGGAAGCCGTAGGAGCATAGGATGGCATATCGTTACCATGAATACTTCGAGCCTTCCCGGCCTCGCGAGGCGAAAGGCGGCATCAAGGCGCAGTCCGGACGGGGTGGGTTCGGCCGGAGCTGGTGGGCAAGGCGCTGGATTGAGGTTCTGGAGGGCTTCGACCTCGGAGCGAGGCTCGGTCGCGGCAGGTCCTATGCTCGCCGGGGCCAGGTGCTGTCGATAGATGTCGAAAAGGGAGCCGTAACAGCCAGGGTGCAGGGCTCCCGTGCCAGGCCTTACCGGGTCGAGATCAAAGTCAGTACGCTTGGCAGATCGGACTGGAAGAAGCTGACCACGGCGCTTTCCGGGCGGCCTATCTTCGCGGCAAAGCTGCTGGCAGGCCAGATGCCCGATAATATCGAAGACGTCTTCAGGGACGCAGGACTTTCGCTCTTCCCTGACAAGGGCGCTGACCTTGAGACCGACTGCTCGTGCCCCGACTGGTCGAATCCTTGCAAGCACATCGCGGCGGTCTACCTCCTCTTGGGCGAGGAGTTCGATCGCGACCCGTTCCTTGTTTTCAAGCTGAGGGGAGTAGAGCGAGGAGAGCTTGTCGGCCTGGTTGGACGCCAGACGGCAGCAAGGAGCAAGGCGGGAGGTTATGAAGCGACTCTCGGGTCTTTCTCCGAGCAGGCACCAAGTCATCCACCGCCGGAGCCGCTTCCCGCGGATCCCGACGAGTTCTGGGGACAGGCGAACGCGGAAAAGGAGGACGCGTACGGAGTAGCGCGCATCCCGACGATCTCTGCGGCGTTACCCAAACGGCTGGGCAGCTTCCCGTTCTGGCGGGGTAAGGAGAGCTTCATCCCTGCGCTGGAAGAAATCTATCGCAAGGCGTCGCCCGTCGGGTTGGATGTGTTTCTCGGCGAACGGCAGGGCTCAGAGTGATTGAGGAGCGCTGGTTCTGAGAGGGATGACCGATGGCGGATCCGCCACGGTTCTGGGCTACGCTGCCTCGCGCGGGCGCCTAACCCGATCACTCACTTATGGGGCCAGTGGGCCGATACCGTACTCAGAGGGGTGACGTGATACTCTCTGGAGATTAGGAGGACAGTTTGACTGGTCGGTGGATGCAAACGTACAGGGATGCCCAGAGGTGACAAAGACTATCTACCTGGCTAATCCTTACGGATTCTCTGCCCAGCAGAAGATGATGCTTCTGCCTCCCATAGTGGCGGCTCTGGAGGAGCTTGGGTTGGAAGTTTGGGAGCCGTTCGCTCGGAACAACCAGGTGGACTTCCTGCAGACAGGGTGGGCGTATCGAATTGGCCAAAGGGATTTCGAAGACGTGGCGGCGGCAGACGCCATATTCGCCGTAGTCAATGGCGTTCCTCCAGACGAAGGCGTGATGGTGGAGTTAGGCATGGCGGTTGCGCTGGGGAAGCCCACGTTCTTATTTCGAGACGATTTCCGTCGCGCTGCCGACAGTGAGCAGTATCCTCTGAATCTGATGCTGTTCACCGGACTACCCGAGGAGGGTTGGCAGGACTTCTTCTACACATCGGTAGAGGCAATAACCTCGCCGGAGAAGGCGCTTGCACGATGGGCCATGGATGCAGAATCTGTCAGTCAGTAGCTGTAGGCACCGCGGTAGGTGTCGCGGTCGGCTCTGGGTCGTCGCATCCTGCCGTGGTTAACGTCAGGGAACCAACAGCCCCCCTAATCATACCGAGGGTCGAAACCCCGATTTCCTGTCTCAACACACATCCTTCACGGACGGCGACCCCCCTTCTCGCCGCCATCCACAAGGAGCACACAGCGGGCCCGACTGCCTCGATTATCCTTACCAAGTTGCTTCAACCAATCCACGCTATCCTATCCCTTTACCCCGGTGCGCCGCCCAATTGCTTCGGACGCAGGCTGAGGTCGTCATCAGTCCGACAACATCTCCTCCTGGCGCAGATAGATCCGCGCCAGCCGCAGCTCATCGTAGGTGCATTGTGTGCCCAGGAACTCCCAGACGGGTCTTAGTAAATCGCTGCCGCACACATCAAAGGCTTCCCTTATGTTGTCGAGCTTTTCCGCCGACGGCAGCAGGTGTTCCAAGTCCAGGATTAGGCCCTGCCCGGCCATGCGTTCCAGGTGGCCGATGATGGTTGTTTCCGCCAGGTTTCGCTGCTGGGCAATCTGGCTGATGGACAACTCTTGCGCCAACAGCGATTTGGTTTCATTGTAGGTCGCTCCCCGGCGACTCTCCGGCCATTTTCGCTCTTCAGATATTTCTCCCGGCTGTTGACGTTTTACCGATACGCCGGTCCGGTCCGGCAAGCCGTTGGACTCGGAGTAGCCGCGGATAACCTCCAGGAACTCCGGTCCGTACTGCTCCAGCTTGACGTCCCCCACCCCGTGGATACGGGAGAATTCTTCCATGCTCCGGGGGAAAGATTCGGCCATGTGACGGAAGGGACACATCTCCGAAAATCACGAAGGCCGGAACATCCCGCACATCGGCCAGCCGCCTGCGCAATTGCGCGCAGTTCCTCGAACAGAGCCCTATCGTATTCCATCGGCGCTGCCGGGGAACCGCCCAGGTTGGATCCGTTCCCCGGCGCATAGCCTGCGTCGGCGGTCCTGGGTCGAGGCAGGGTCACGACTTGGCGTCCCTGTAGAAACTGTCGTCCTCCGGCGGTGACGGCCAGGGTTGGGTACTCCCCCTCGCTTCGTACCAGCAGCCTCCTCGCCTGCAGTTGGCCGATAATCTCCCTCAGTTCGGGGCGCCCAACATCTTTGGCGATGCCGTACACGCTCAGCCGGTCGTGGCCCAATTCCAGGATTCGTTTCTCCCCGCTCCCGCTCAGTACCTGGATGATGTGGTTTGCCTTGGCAGGTCGTCCAGACCGTGGCCGAACCTCCCGGCCCATTCAATCAGGTTCTCCATGAGCAGGCGCTTCTCAGACGCCATCGACTCCCTGGCGCGGAGGTCGTTCAGCGCGGCGCGCGCGGCCTCCAGTCGCTCGGTGATGAACCGCCGCTGCTGGTCGAGCTGGTCCTCGGTGATCTTACCCGACACGTACAGTCGGATGGCCCTCTCCTCCTCTACCTGGACCTTTTGGAGGTCGCGCTCGGCTCCTGCGATCCGGTCGGCGATGCCGCTGTCATCGTGGGCGTCGAGGGACTCGATGCCAGCCACTATGAGCTCGGGGTTCTGGACCATCTCCTTGACCTGGTTCCACACCAACTCCTCCAGCTGTTCGGCCCTGATCATCGCGGGCATCCGGCAATCCATGTGCTCCCTGAGCATCCCGTAGCAGTGGTAGTGCCGCTGCGGGGTGACCCTGGCCTGCTTGCGGACCTTGCCCTTCCGTCTGAAGTAGGTGTGGGTGGAGGATCGGCAGGCGAACATCAACCCGCACTCGGCGCAGCTGACGAGGTGCTGTAGCAGATAGAATATCTTGGTGTTGCGCTTGGACCGTACCGTCCGCTGTTTCTTGATGGCCTGCGCGCGGTCCCAGGTCTCCTCGTCCACCAGCGGCGGGAACGGCACCTCTATCCACTTATCTTCCGGCTGCGGGTAGATTCTCTCTCCGGCCTCCATCACGACCCAGCGGGCCTTGCCGTAGTGCCAGGCGCCCTTGTAGACCTCCCTGCCGAGAATGGCGCTGACGTATGCCTTGTGCCACCGGGACCCGGGATTTCTCAGGGGGGCGTCGTCGGTGGTCATCCGTTCGCAGATTGGCGTCCCGGCCAAACCCTCGTGAACGTACATGTGGAAGATGCGTCGAACGACCTCGGCCTCCGGCTCGTATATCTCCGGCTTGCCGTCGTCTCCGGTACGATACCCGTAGGGGGGCGCTCCGGCGGGCATCCGGCCCTGCTTGGCCGAGCCGCGCTTGCCCATGGTGGACCGCTCCCGGAAGTTGTCCAGCTCTATCTTGCCGATGGCGGCCATGAGGCCGAAGGTCTTCATGTCGATGGCGTCCATGACGGCTTCGAGCTGTATCTGATGAGCCTCGACGACCTCCATGAGGGCGGCGGCGGGGTACATGCCCCTGCTGAGGCGGTCGGACTTCCAGCAGACGATGGTGTCGAAGCGTTCCCGCCTGGCGTCGGCCAGCATCCTCTGGAACTCCGGGCGCTTCTTGGACCATCCCCTGCCCACCTCCTGGTATCGGGCCGTGATGGTCAAGCCCTTGCGCTCGCAGTAGGCTTCCATCTCGCCTGTCTGCTCGGAGATGGAGGTCTTGTCGTCCTCGGCCTGGCTCTTGTCCGAAACGCGGGCGTAGATGGCCGCCCTCTTGCCGTTTATTCGTTCCCTTGCCCTGGTTCTCGCCATGATTGCCTCCTCTCCGTCTAACCCTCTGAAACTAAGAAGACCCGCCTCCTGTCGGGAGCGGGTCTGCGAGTAGTACAATACCACTGCATCACCTGTCTCTTTCAGGTGGCGCCACGGCCCAGGGTGTGTCTAGCATCGCCGGGCCAACTTTCTGTCCCCATGGTACCCCCATTGGCCGGTCCGCGTCAAAGGTCTTGTTGACAGCCTCCGCCGCTTCGTGGTAGTTCTCTGACACTACCCCTATCGATTCGACGGTAGGGTCGAGACCGCCCTCTGTGGCGGTCTCTGTCCTTGTAAGGGAGTAGGGATTGATCACCAACGTTTACATCGACGGCTTCAATCTCTACTACCGCGCCCTGAAGGACACCCCGTTCAGGTGGCTCGACCTGCGGAAGCTGGCCGAGACGCTCTTCCCTGAAGACGCCGTCAACAGGGTCAGCTACTTCACGGCCCGGCTCGACGCGCGTCCCGGCAACCCGGGGCAGGCTCAGCGGCAGCTCATATATCTGAGAGCCCTGGCGACCGTGCCGGGCTTCGACGCCTACTACTGGGTCTTCCGCTCCGGCGTCAAGCGGCGCCCGCTGGCCGAACCGTTGCCGGGGCTGCCGACACACGTCCTGGTCAGGGACTCGGAGGAGAAGGGGTCTGACGTGAACCTCGCCACCCGTCTGTTGGTGGCCGGGTTCAACGGGGAGTACGAGCAGGCGGTCGTCGTGTCGAACGACGCGGACTTCGCCGGTGCGATGCGGTACGTGCGAGACGACCTTGGGCTTCGCGTCACGCTGGTCAACCCGGACCCCAGGAACAGCAGTCCCAGGGAGCTGACCGACGCCGCGACCTACGTCAAGCGTCTGTGGAAGAGCCACCTGAGACGGAGCCAGCTTCCCGACACGCTGATGGACGGGGTAGGCGTCATCGCCAAGCCCGCCGGGTGGTGACGCTCCCGCCGTCGTTCTTCCGGGCTCCTCAGACGCCACAGTGTCCCTCGCACTCGTTGCCGAAGCCGTCTCTCTGCCCGTCCGGTCCCATCTCCGCCTCGTCGAGACTGACCGCCTGGGCAAGGGGCAGCCTGCGGGAGTGCAGGTAAGGCTCCTTGGCGAAGGCCAGACCCCGATTGGAGTCCCGCAGGTTGGCGTCGATCTGCACAGCCTCGGCGAACAGGTCCGGCCACCTGCGCTTCGTCTCCACCCAACGCTGGCGTGACTGGAAGGGGCAGGCGACGCAGGCGGAGCGTTCCAGGGGCCTGTCGTAGTGTGCAGCCCACCAGTCGATACAGTCCTGCCTGGACATCGCCGCCTCGATGAGCGGGTAGCGGTTGGTTATCCACCTGTCGCGCGAGGTCTTCATGCGTATGGCCTCGTCGGTGGAGATGCCGAGCCAAAGCTCGACGGTCACGTCTGACGGGACTCGCTGCCTCGGTTTGGGTCCGAGCAAGTCGCGTATCTTCTTGCGGATGGGTCTTATCTTGTAGTTGTCGGTGCACTGGCGCCTGCCGATGCCGTCTCCCTCTCCGTCGCGTCCCTTGAGGTAGACGGGGATGGCGACGTAGTTTTGGGAGCCTGAGTGGTTGGTGAGGGCCTTCACGTCCTCCCTGAGGCTTCGCCCGTTGTCCACGACGTGCAGGGGAAACCGCAACTGCCCAGCCAGCCATTCCAGGTGGGTGTAGATACTGGGCGGCTCCCAGTGCGTGTCTGCAAAGATGGCGCAGTCGGGGATGTTGTCGAACGCGCCCCGGCTTGCCATGAGCGTCATGACGGAGGATTGGACGCCCCCTCCCAAACTGATAACGGTCAGGGACGGTTCGGGCCGCATCAGGCTTCCTCCCCGGCATCGTCTTCAATGGGCGGGGCGTCGGAGAGCGAGCCCTTCTCCGAAGCGGCCAGTCGCTCCTCCGCGGCGTGTTCAAGCAGGATGGTAAAGAGGCGGCGCAGCCGGTCCTGGGCGTCGGGAGCGGGGTTGCAGTTGATCGCCACAACGCGCAGCTCGCCGGGGGCTCTGTCGCCGATCTTCGATTGTGCCCGGCTCTTGGCTTCTTTCAAGTCGCTGCTCTCGTCGCATTCGCCTGCTCTCGACCCGGCTGACGCCGGTCGGTCACGCAAAGCGAACGCTGGTGTTGCAACCAGTGTGGCGAGTGGGGGAGTTGAACGTTATCCCCCGGAAGGGGCTACATGGGTGTAGTGGCTTTCGAGGGACTTCATCCATGTAATCCCCTTGAGGGTCTGGGGCCGACGCCGGGCGAAGACGAGGGCGCATCAGGCGGCGGCAAGAAAGAAAAGGAGAAGACGGCGGGAGCGCCGTCCTAGCGGCCGCGCACCCTCACCCTGGGGAGCAGGTGTCCCATGCCCATGCCGTCGGCGAGGTCCTGGAGGGCGATCAGGTGGTGCATGTTGGGCTGGACGCCCTGCCGCCACCGCCACAGGTTGACGACGCTGGTGCCGAGGCGGCGGGCTATTTCGGCCCAGGTCAGCCCGGAAGCCTCCTGGAACCCTTCAAGGGCCTTGGCGAAGTCGCCGGTCAGAACATGGGTAGCTCTCTTGGTGCGTCCGACGCGCTTGCGGGGCATGTGGTCAGTCCTCCTTGAGGGGGTCCAGGAAGTCCTCTCCCATGAGGATGTCGAGACCGCCCGGTACCCAGGGCGCGAGACGCACCAGGGAGTGGTGGGCCCCTCCCGACGGCTTGGTCCCGTTCGCCCACCGGATGAGCTGCTTGGGCTCCACCCCCAGCAGATCGGCCAACTCGTCCCAGGTGACGTCGGCGGCCTCCTTGAAGCGGACGAGCCGTTTTCCGAAGTCGCGGGGAAGCTCGCCGTCTCCTTTGGGCACGAGACGGCCGTCGATGACGGGGTCTCCCGCATAGATGGACATGCGAGGGGAGCTAGGCGTCGTTGTCTTCATGGCGCAGCTCGAACAGTTCATCGAAATCATCGATCCCCAGGACCGTCTGCATCCGCCGTCGGATGCGTCCCGAGGGGGCGCGCCCCTCGTTGATGAGCGTGGACAGGTAGCCTCGGCTGATGCCCGTCTCGCGGGCCAGCCAGTTCTGGGAGCGGCCGAGCAGTCCCAGCCGATCCCAGAGGGCTCGTGTCTTGAGCAGGACGACGGTGCGTTTCATGGGCGGTCGTTGGAGTCCTCCTGTACTCTAAGTGACACTTATAGTATAGTGTAACCATAGAGCAGATGGCATGTCAAGAACGGGTGTGCTATTCTCTAAGCTGTGATTATCCTCTCGTATGAGCGCTGACCAAGAGAGGCTGGGACCCATGACCGAAGACCGGGGCTACAGGTGGAAGAGCATCGGCGACCGCATCAAGGAGGCGAGGCTCAAGGCCGGACTTACCCAGAAGCGGGTGAGCGAGCTGGTGGGGGTCAGCCCCCACGCCGTCTGGTCCTGGGAGGCGGGCAAGATGAAGCCCACCCCGGAGCATCTGCTGGAGCTGGCCTACCAGTGCGAGACGAGCACCGACTGGCTGCTGGGACGGGACGTGGTGGAGGCCGAGATACTGAAGGAGGCGGACGTCTCCTTCCGCAACGCCATCGAGGGCTTGCCGATGGAGGACCTGGAGTCGATCATGGAGTTCATCCGCTTCGTGCGGGGGCAGCGACGGAGGAGGGACCGGGCTGAGAGATGAAGCGGGCGCAGCGGAAGGCGGAGCAACTGCGGCGGAAGCTGGGGCTGTCCGGCCGGGTGGACGCCGAGGCGGTGGCCGACATCCTGGGGTTGGAGGTGGTGCCGTGGCCGATGGAGGTCCAGCAGGCCAGCAGATCGCAGGCGTGAAGCTCCCGGTCCGGCGGGATGGCGTAGCGCTCCTGAAGCTCCCTTCTCCACTCGTAGATGTCGCCGAACAGGTCGTTCCACCGCTCGGCGTCGACGCCCAGGGCGGTTCGGACGTAGCGGCGGGGTCCTTCGGACTCGTCGATGTAGTACAGACGCATGATGTTCATCCTCCGTCTCGAGTTCGTTCCCGAGAGGCGGGCTGGAGGGCGTGGACGGCCTCCCATCGGCCGCCCGGGGCCAGCCAGGCCCGTCCCAGCGGCCCTTCGCGCTCCAGCAGACCCCGGTGGGAGACAAGCAGTGGCGCCTCCACATCGGACCGCGCCATCTGCTCCTGCGCCACTCGCAGAAAGTGGGTTGCGGCCAGCTCGTCGTGGAAGACGACCAGGACGATGGGCTGTGCGCCGTGGTCGTCGGTGGGGCGGTGGGTTGAGTAGTAGCGCAGGTAGGGCGCAAGCCGTTCCGCCATCGTCGAAGGGCGCACGGCCCGGCGCTCCCACTCCAGGAAGAATGGCCACGTCGTAGAGCCTCGGCGCAGGACGCCGAAGGCGTCGGGGTGGACGGAGCGCATCCTGTCCCGATGGCGGAAGTGCCTTGATGCCCGGAGCGGCGGGTCGAGCTGCGTCAGTACCCCGCCCAATGAGCGGGACTGCATCGCCAGCGCCGCTATGAAGCGGTGGACCGCCGCCGTATGCTCGGCGTGTCTGAGGAGCTGGCGGCTCCTCCTGCCGGAGACGTTGCGCCACGTTTCGGGTGCGGCCGGGCCGATGGGCTCGACGCTCCAACGCTTCCTGGCCGCGCCCACGGAGGCGCGGTCCCTCCGGGCAAGGAGCGCCAGCCCCCGGTCGGAGAGGGCCAGGCGGTTGCCTTCGATGACGACCCGCCGGACCAGTCCAGCCTCGGACAGGGGGGCCATGATCTCGTAGAAGCGAGCACGCGAGACCCCCATGAGCCCGCGCAGGTGCTCAGGGGCGATCCCGGGCCAGTCGTGCAGCAGATCGAGGACGCGCTTCTCGGCGGGCTTCAGCAGGGCTGGCAGCAGCCAGTCGGGCGTCCGCCTCCCCGGACTTCCCAGGGCGACGTCCTCCGGGAGGATAGCCCTCATCGGCTCATGCTCCCGGGGGACTTCTCCGCCCCGCTCCACGTAGGAGGACAGGACATGGCGAAGGTCAAGAGAGGCGGCGACGGAGGGCAGACGCCAGACGGGTTCCGCGGGGCCTGCCAGTACCGCGTCCCTCTCCAGGACCAGCAGTGCGGACACCGGCGAGCCGTCGAGAAGCCTGCGGGCGTGCCTCAGCCGCACCTGGTCGGTCATGAGCATGAAGACGACTCCGGGGAGCGGTCCTTCTCTCAACCGCCAGAGCCGCTTCGAAAAGCCCGTCCTGTCCGACGTCAGTCCCTGCCTGACCACACCCACGATGCGTCCGCGGGGAAGCGTTATGACGGCATCGAGGGGCGCGGACCTGTACCAGCGCAGCCCCACGGGACCGCACTCGGCGGCGATGGACGAGGCCAGCCGGTAGATGACGGCCACCCCGTCCAGTCTCTCCATGAGGATGCGACGTCGCTGGGCCGAGACGGGGTACGCGCGGAGCAGCTCGTCCGGAGCGATGCCCTTTGCTTCGGCCAGCCTTCTCAGCCCTGCGGCGGTGAGCCAGTAGCGCCGGGTCGCCCTCAGCAGGTCGCTGGCGTGGATGACGGACGCAGCCAGCCCCCGGCGTTCGAGTGCGGCCACGGCGTCGTAGGCGGAGCGGTCGGCCGTGCCGGAGACGGCGGCCAACTCCAGCCGGTCGAGAAAGGGCATGGAGGCCAGCCGCCGTAGGGTCGTCAGGTCCCGTTCCGTGGCCCTAACGACGCCTCTCCATGTGTGTCACCCTCCTTCGAGGGGTTGTTGTTTCGGGTGCGCGGCTTATGCTTCTTGGGCGGCTGGGGATCGTCCTGCTCCTCCGGTTTCGCCTCCTCGTTCCTGGGCTTGGGGTCACTCATGCCCTCCCGGGAGTCTCCCGCCTTCTTGCCCGACTGCACATCACTGGCGGCTATGTCCTTGGCAGCCGTGAAATAGGAGGCTGCGTCGGCGCGGATGCGAGCGGCCCGTTCAGGGTCACCTCCCTCCGGCTCCCTGACCGCCATTGAGAAGGCGTCCATCCGCTCCTTGCCCACCGTGGCCCTGACGTAGCAGTGGTGCACGGGCAGCGAGGTGATGTCGTCCTCGGTCACCCGCTCCTTGCCCAGCTCCCACACAAGCTGACGGGCGTCGTTGCCCGCCACCTGGAAGACGGCCAGGCAGCCCACGTTGGCGAGGATGGTGTCCCGCATGGTGCGGGAGAGGTCGTCCAGCTTGGCCAGGCTCTGGGTGGCGAGGATGAAGGACGCCCCGAACTTACCGAGTTCGCTGAGCATCGACTCGTAGTCCACGCCGGGCATCGACTGCATCTCGTCCACCACCACCAATGCCCCCCGACGCTTCTCCGGCGGCAGGCTTCCCTGCTCCCGTATCACCGCGTCCACCAGGTTGAGGATCGACGCTCCCACCAGGGCGGCCACGTCCCTTCCCGCCGTTCCCTGGGCGGTGGACACCAGGAGTATTCCGCCGTCGTGAACGGTCTTTCGCAGGTCGATGGTGGAGCGGCGCTGGCCGAGGATGGCCCTTGCCCGCTTGGAGGAGGCGTAGTAGTTGAGCCTCGTCTGCACCGGAGCCAGCGCCTCGGCCCGGTACTGGTAGGTCCAGTTCTTGAAGTCCCTGGCCCACCACTCCGACAGGTAGGAGTCGCTCACATTTGCCAGTACAGTGTCCTTGAAGCCCTTGTCGTCGGAGAGGAGCTTGAGGCCGTCCAGGATGGTGTATTGCTCGTCGGCGTCCATCCGCTCGTTGGCCTCGTGGAGGGTCTTGACGGTGAACTCCAAAATGGACTGCATCCTCGGCCCCCACTGGTCCCACAGGCCCCGGCACACCCGAACCACCGAGTCGGCGGTTCGGTCCCGGTCGGAGAAGACGCGGGTGTCCAGCAGGTTGACGCCGGGGGCGCCCCGCTCGTCGGCAAGGTCGATGAGGCGAACGGTATCGGCAATCTCCGGGGGAACGTGCCTGAGCAGTCCCTCAACCAGGTCTGCGTGGGGATCGACGACGACGATGGCGTCGCCGTCCCTGCCCGCCGCCTTCTCATCCATCTTGTATCGCACGATGTGGTGCATGAGGGTGGACTTGCCCATGCGGGTGCGGGCGGCGTAGAGGTGGTGGCGTCTCAGCAGGTCGTCGGAGAAGCGGATCTCCCTGGGATTGCCCGCAGTGGTCTCTCCCACCAGCGCGCCGCCCCTGACGCCCCTGGCGGAAGGAGTAAGCGCCCTCGACCCCGACCGCTCCACCAGGGGAGACTCGTCACGCGCTCCCGGCGGGTGCCACAGGGCCGCCGCCTCACGCACCCCTATGACGCTGCGCCTGCCGAACAGTCCGGGGCCTTCGGGATGAAGCGTCTCAGGGTCGGGGACGATGGGCTTGACCTTGCCAAGCTTGAACCGCGCCCCCGCCGGATTTTCGTAGTGGCGGTAGGCGGCCGCCACCTGCCCCAGCAGCTCCTCTGCGCGCTTGGGTCCCGCGTCCGCCGGCAGGACGGCGACGACCTGCACCTCGCCGTCGAAAGCGATGCGGGAGACCTTCTCCCTGATGAGGTTCGGGTCGTACACGCGGGAGCGATTTCTCTTGAAGCGATGCCAGAGCCAGCCTCCTGCGGCCGAGGCTGCGCCGACGCCGATGCCCATGAGCGCGGCCTTCCAGGTCTCTCCCGCCTGGACCCACAGGTACGCCCGCAGGGCGGCGACCGCGCCCACCCCCAGGACGGCCATCGTCACGCCGTCCATGCGCAGGGGTCTGGTCTGATAGGTGTAGGATGGGTCCCGCCTCTGCTCCACGGCAGGTTGGTGGGCCTTCTCCATGTGGGCCTGCGACCAGTCGGGTCCCAGGGAGCGCAGCATCAGGCGGGCCGTGACCCGCTCCCGGTGGCGTAGATTCGACAGCGGCGCGCCCAGCAGGGCGATGAGGGGGTCTGAGCCGGGATCGAGCAGGTCGTCGTCCCGGAACACCCTGAGCGGGGCGTACTCGGGGCCGTCGGCCCTGAGCGTCATGCTCCACGCCTGCTCGCCCTCGTCCAGGCGCAGGGGGTCTTCCTCCGCCGACACCTTCTCTATACGGGCCTGGGAGTAGTGGGAGGCGATCTGGCTCCGCACCACCTGGTCGTCAAGGCAGCGGGCCATGAGGGTCACGCCGTCCATGCCTCCGGCCAGCTCCAGCGAGAAGGGCTCCGGCACCGCAATGGACTGGAGCATGTTCTCCACGCCCAGCATGGTGCGCTCGCCCGTCCTGGGCGGTGTGATCGCGAGCAACACGGGTTTCTTCTTCTCGTCGGCCAATAGCCAGTTGATGGGGTTCGGTTTCATGCGCCTCTTCCTTTCCGTATTGTGTGAATGGCGGAGAGATAATGTACCGGCAGGGCGGCTCAAGAGCTGAGATGTGGCGCTTGAAAAGCGTACCGCCTGTCGCCTTCAATCAGGAACGACCGAACCTGACTGAAGGTGGATTGGATGTACAAGGTGGGTATTTACCTCCGTGTTCGCAAGGCTTGTTTCGTCGAAGGGATGAGCGTCCGAGAGGCGGCCCGAGTGTTCGGGCTACACCGGGACACGGTGCGCAAGATGCTCGAGTACTCCGTGCCCCCCGGGTATCGACGGCAACGACCGGCTCGCAGACCGAAGCTCGATCCATATAAAGGGTGTGATGGACCAGATCCTGGAGCAGGATCTGAGCTCACCGAAGAAGCAGCGTCACACCGCCAAGCGTATCTACGAACGGCTCAGAGACGAACACGGCTTCCCCGGCAAGTACACGATAGTCAAAGACTACGTTCGAGAACGCCGTCGTCATACCCGCGAGATGTTCTTACCTCTGTCCCACCCTCCGGGACATGCCCAGTGCGACTACGGCGAAGCTCGAGTGATCATCGGCGGAGTGGAACGCAAAGCCCACTACTTCGCCCTGGACCTCCCTCACAGCGACGGGTGCTATGTGAAGGCGTATCCCGCCGAGACGACGGAGTCATTCTGCGACGGACACGTCTCCGCCTTCGCGTTCCTGGGCGGAGTGCCTCAGAGCATCCTCTACGACAACACCACGCTCGCGGTAGCCAGAATCCTGGGAGATGGTCGCCGGCAGCGGACCAGGGTGTTCTCCGAGCTTCAGTCCCACTACCTGTTCGAGGACCGGTTCGGCCGTCCAGGCAAAGGGAACGATAAGGGCAAAGTAGAAGGTCTGGTCGGCTATGTCCGCCGGAACTTCCTGGTGCCCATTCCATCGTTCGAGAGCTTCGATGCCCTCAATGCTCATCTGGAGCAACACTGCCTCAGACGGTTCGAAGATCGACTCCGCGGCCACAACGAGACGATAGGAGAACGGCTGGAGCGGGACCTGGAGAAGCTGCTGCCTCTGCTGGCCGTACCGTACGACGCCAGCGACAAGCACGCGACGAGGGTCAGTTCTCTGTCCCTGGTCAGATACCGGACCAATGACTATTCGGTCCCGGTGGCCTACGGTCATCGGGACGTTCTGGTCCGCGGATATGTACACGAGGTTGTGATCAGCTGTGGCGCTGAAGTCATCGCCCGCCATCGGCGGTCCTACGATCGAGACGACTTCGTCTTCGACCCTCTCCATTACCTGCCGCTCCTTGAGAAGAAGACGAGGGCATTGGATCAGGCGGCGCCGCTGGTTGGATGGGAGTTGCCCGAGGAGTTCGGAGTGTTGCGGCGGTTGCTGGAGTCTCGGATGGGCAAGCGAGGAAAGAGGGAGTTCGTGCAGGTGCTCAGACTGATGGAGACCTTCCAGCCGGAAGAAGTCCACGACGCCGTACGAGACGCCATTCGACTCGGGGCTGTGAGCTTCGATGCTGTCAAGCACCTGGTGCTGTGCAGGATCGAGGGTCGACCGCCTAGACTCGACATGGAGTTGTACCCGTATCTGCCCAGGACCAACGTTGCAACAACCTCGACCAGGGACTACATGGCTCTCTTGGCGGGGAGCCGGTCATGACCAACAAGTCCACGATGTTGCTCGAACACAACCTCAAGCAACTCAAGCTCCCCACGTTCCTGAGGGAGTACGACAAGCTGGCATCCCAGTGTGCCAGTGAGGGAGCTGACCATCCGGACTACCTGCTGCGACTATCGGAGTTGGAGCTGATCGACCGTCACCATCGTATGGTGGAACGTCGGATCAAAGCAGCCCGCTTCCCGACGACCAAGAGTCTCGACACCTTCGACTTCCTGTCTATGCCGTCCCTGAACGAGGCTCTGGTTCTGGAGCTGGCACGATGCGAGTACATCGAGCGCCCCCACAACGTCATCGCTCTCGGCAACAGTGGCACCGGCAAGACCCATATCGCCCTCGGTCTCGGTCTGGCTGCGTGTCAGAGGGGACTGTCCGTGGGCTTCACCACCGCCGCTGCTCTGGTTCACGAGCTGATCGAGGCCAGGGACGAACGGCGTCTGCTCAACCTGCAGAGAAGGCTCGCACGACTCAAGCTTCTGATCATCGACGACCTGGGCTTCGTGCCCTTGTCCAAGACTGGCGCCGAGCTGCTCTTCGAGGTGTTCAGCCAGCGTTACGAGCGTGGATCGGTCCTGGTGACCTCCAAGTGAGCCCTTCGTCGAGTGGACCGAGGTGTTCGGCTCTGAACGGCTGACCGGAGCTCTCCTCGACCGCCTCACCCACCATGTCGACATCCTGGAGATGAACGGGGACAGCTACCGACTCAAGCACAGCAAGAAGACTTCTGGCCGCCAGCTATCTGACTGACCCTGATCTCCAACGCCCCACGAACCTTGATGCCCATTCTACGGCGTTCAGTGGTACAGTTTTGCTCCGCCCCGCTGGTACGTTTTCACACCGCCCTTGACACCAGAGGTAGAGCCTCCACCCGATCACCGAAGGGGCTGTGGCAAGTAGGAGTACGGGTCAACGTCTTTACAGTTGCTCCCTGTTCCAGCAACCGCCGCGCGATGTACTTGCCACTGCAGCCAAAGGCCCCAGTGACGACCGAAAGACTAGATCGGCTCATTGCCTTCCTGACCTCCGAGATCAGCAATGGCTGCAACAAGGAGCGCGAGGGCTGTTGGCAGGTAGAACATGCCGATCGAAGCTATCGCTACAAAACAGAATCCCAGAAGCACGACGGCGGGGCTCCAGAGGAGTATCTTGCGCATCGTCGTCTGTTGGTTCGTCGGCTTTGACGACATTGCTGTAGTAATTGCATTCGTGAAGACGAAGAAGCGTTGGTATGAGCCGGAGATTCACATACTCTGCAATTCTGGTAGTAGCGCTGACGTTGATGAGGTTACGTCAATAGGTGTGTAAACGACATCAGGCGGCGACCTTCTCAGCCGTTGATTCAATGGCGATTCCATCCGCATACTGTGCACCGAGATAGACGTCTTCGATCAACTCAGGGGCCTTCAGACGCCTGAAGCGCTGTTCGGCGACCATCAACATTTTCCAGATCACCGCTATCGCCCGATCGACCCTCTTGTAGCGCTTGGCGGCATCGGTCCGAAGCCTGAGGGCCGCGAAGGGTGATTCTACCGGGTTCGTCGTGCGAAGGTGCCCCCAGTGCTCCTTTGGGAAGTCATAGAAGGTGATCATGCGGTCCCAGTCCCGCTCCAAGGCCTCTGAGGCCGCCTCGTAGGAATGGTCGCCGCACCACCTGGTGAACACCGTCCTGAGCCGCTCAGCCTCTGTCCGAGTCTGGGCGTAGGGGATAGTACGCAGCATGAGCTTGGCCTGGTCCTGTTGTCGCTTTGGAAGCTTGGCGAGCACGTTTACGATCTTGTGGTTCCAGCAGCGTTGCTCTGCCGCCTGCGGATAGACGTTGCGCAGAGCTCCCCAGATGCCCAGGTGTCCGTCTCCAACCACCAGCCTCGGGCAGCTCAAGCCCCGGCGCTTGATGTCCCTGAGCACCTCGGACCAGTTCTCTGTGGACTCCCTGTATCCGGGAACAGCGCTCACCACCACCTTTCTCCCGTCGCTCAGGGCCGCCATCACCACCAGTACCGCCGCCTTCTCCTTCTCAAGACCAGCCTTGACGTAGACTCCATCCACCCACATGTAGACCACTTCCAGGTCATCGAGGGGCCGGCTGCGCCATTGGGCAAGCTCATCGTTCCACTTGGACTTCAACCGGGCCACCGTGCTCGCCGATACCGGTGCGTCCTCTCCCAGCAGCCCCCGCAAAGCCAGATCGAAGTCGCCTTCGGATAGACCGTGCAGGTACAGCTCGGGGATCAACTCAGCAACCTTCCTGGTCCTGTTGACGAACAGCGGCAGCAGCCGGCTCTCGAACTGCTCCTCGGTATCGCGGACTCGTGGCCGCCTAAGCTGTATCGTGCCCGAACTCAGCGTAAGCCTCCGGGCTCTGCCGTATCCGTTCCGATAGCCGGTATCTGAGTCCGAGTCGGACCTGAGCGCCGACTTCGCCCTTCCCAGAAACGCCGTCACCTCCTCCTCCAGCAACTCTTGGACCAGCCTCTGGACCTGGCTTCGCACCCAATCCTCCAACTGCTCCCACTCCGGCCTTGACTCCGACCTACTCTCAGTGCTTTCCTTCCTCATGGGCGGTGTATCTCCTCTCTTGGGCCTTGAGCCCGTCTTGTTCAGAGAGAGGGTACACCGCCTGACCGTTTACACACTTTTTGAGGGTACCTCACGTTGATTGCCGCTGCGGGGATTTTGTACGCCCGAGGCACCGGTGGTTACGAATCGGCAACTGGTCACAAATCGATATCCCACGAAGCCCCCCCTTGAACAATAGACCCTAGCAGCCCGTCCGAGGATTACTGGAGCAGGTTAGCTGGACAGCCGGATTTAGCCGGAGAAAGCCATCCGGGGACAGGGTGGGTTTGTGAATGTTGAGAAATTCAAGAGGAACTTGCCGGCTGCAAGCTGAGGAGACTTCCGGGTGGGGGTTCTGCCGGTGTCTCGTCCATTGCCGGCGCGCCCGGCACCATACCGGAACAGCTTCAGCAGGTTGTGGCCCGTGCAGATCAGATGCCATTCCCGGTTCACCTTCGCCAGACCCCGCAACAGGAACTGCCGAAAGCCCCGGCCCTGCTTGATCTGGCCAAACACCGGTTCAACCGTCTCCATCCGAAGGGCGTAGCGCTCACGTCCCCGTTTCGTCCGCAGCTTGCGGCGCATTCGGTCCCTGACGGACAGTCCCTTGGGTATGCGGCCACGGGGCGCCGGTGGCGGCACCCAGCCGTGGCGGGTCTTCTCCGGCGCGACGAACGGGTCCACTCCCAGGTTGTATAGGCCATCCACCGCCTTGGCCGAGTAGTACCCGGCGTCGGCGGATACTTCTTTCGGCACCGCGCCGGTGTTATTCACGGTCTCCTCAATCATGCTCACGGCCTGACCCTTGTCCGAGGGCTGGGTGGTGGCACGGGCCGCCACGATCACCTGGTGGGCGCTGTCCACCACCGCCTGACAGTTGTAGGACTGCTGGAAGTCCCGCCCTCCCGGGGCGGGCATGATGCGGGAGTCCGGGTCGGTGAAGTTCCGCTGCGCCTTGTCATCAGGCACCCCTGGATGATTCCGTCCTTCCCTCTCGGCCTGCCCCGCCTCTGCCAGGGCCTCGGCCTCCAGCGCTGCCTTGGCCTCCCTTATCTTCCGCAACCGGCTCTCCCGGAAGGCCAGTTCCTCCGGCAACTCATCCCCACGCTTGTCTTTGCCGTAGCGGCGGTCCTCGTCATCGTCCACCTCCCCGGCCCGCCGCAGCAACTCTGCCACCTCCGCCGCCAACTGCCCTTCCCTCTCCCTCATCCGCCCGTAGCTCATCGCCTTGTGCCTGGATGCGTTGGCCCTCACCTTGGTGCCGTCCAGCGCCACGTGCCCCAGCTTCACCAGTCCTGCCTGCTGGCACAGCTCCAGCACCTGCAGGAACAGGTTCCCCAACGCCTCCAGATGGTCCTTGCGGAAGTCGGAGATGGTGCGGAAGTCGGGCGTGTTGTTGGCTGCCAGCACCCGGAAGGCGATGTCCTCGTGGAGACGCTGGGCGATGCGCCGTGAGGATGCCACGCCGGTGCAGTAGCCGTAGAGCAGCACCTTGACCATCATCCTGGGATGATAGGGCGGGCCGCCCCGCCTTTCCTCCTCGTAGCGGGCGGTGATGGCCAAGAGGTCCAACTGGTCCACCACGTCGGAGATGAAGTAGGCCAGGTGGTCCGGCGGCAGCCATTCCTGGAGGGCCGCAGGCAGTAGTAACTGCTGATCCGGATCGTAGGGAAGGTAAGTCTTGCTCATTGACCACTCCGCCCGTCTGATGCTCCGCCCCATCATACCCCCAACGGCTCACCAACCCTGTTTCTCGGACAGGCTGCTAGGATTGCAAGGCAGATGCCTCTAGCAGATGCGTCGAGTCAAATCTACGAGCTTTGGCAGAGAGAAGGCTTGCAAGGCTTCACAGGGATGCGGTTTGACAATGACAAGGGGGAAGTAATCCTCTACTGGAAGGGACAAGTCCCTCACAGGATGGTCGCGCTTGTGCGGACGTTGCGGACCAGCGTCCCAGTTCGAGTAGTTGAAAGACCCTACTCACTCGTAGAGCTTCAGCGGGAAGCAAGGCGGCTTGTCGGACTTGATCTCTCTGAGGCTGGCGTCAAGGTCACTGAGGCAGGACCTCTTCCTGAGAAATCAGGAAGAGGAGTCGGGATTGATACCACAGCGCGGCTTGACTCGGCGCAACAGATCGACCGGGCGCGTTAGGTCATCGAGAGTGACTTCCTTCTCGAATTCACAGTTGCCCCAGCGCCGGAACCATTGATTTCTCCGAATCGTTAGCGGAGTTCCTTTTTGGCCTCGTCCTGGCGATGTTGCCCGAAGGGACCGAGCGATAGCCCAATTCGAGCTATGGCCCGCCCTTTGCAACCCCCGCAGTTGCAACGGCGACCCCGGCGGCAGTGGCTGGCCCTTGGCCATGTCTTTTGCCGCCTGCCCAGTCTTGGCTAGCTCAAGAGGACGACATCCGACACCTACCCGAGTAGCCGATAGTTCGTCCGAATACCGGATGGGTCATCTCAAAGTTGACACTGAAACTGGCTTCACTCTCTCCGGTTTCGGTGGTGCAGCCACCTCCAAAAGGCGAGACCCAGATGGGGAACCCAATAATCAGCCCAAGAAAAGGCACCCTTAACACGTACTTCCGGACGTCATAGACCAAGCTTCCTACGTCGTCAACTCGCAAATCCGACTCTACTCCCAGACCCCATCTCGTAGTTTCGATGATTCTATGGTCGCCTGAAAATACCATGTGAGAAGAGAACGTCACGTCCCTACGAAAGCCGTCGTTGCCGAAGAAGGTCCTAATCCAATGCATCACGCCCGAACCATCGACTCGGCTGTGCACGGTGAATTCAACATTCTCTCCGCTGTGCGGGACCGGGGCACGGAACAGCATGTATGAGAGCAATGCTACTGGCCTGATTGCCGTCTTAACATTGATGCTGTTCATGACCCCACTCAAAACCACCGTTGGCTCAGAGTAGTGCTTACGCACCGCCGTGTGTAGATTGATAAAGTCGTCCCCCAATGCGCGGGCTACGGGAGAGTTGTTGGCGGGGCATCCCGTCATACGTCGCGGCTTCCTCTCTTGGGATCATCAGGGCATTCCTAGCCCAAGGTCCATGTCAGGCTGTTAGCCTGAATCTCAATGTGAACAGTCTCTGTTCCGTGTACTACCCCAACATACGGTATTTTTACGAGGGAATCAAACTTGCCGCGATAGTGGAAGGTGAGGTGTGGCTGTTCGAGAGATGATGGACGATTCCCTTTCGCCAGAGAGGGAATCCGCAAAACCTATCTCACCTCTCCACCTCCGCCTAAGCCTTGAACCACCGTACTTGGGGTAGTAGAATCGGCCCAGTAGAGAGATAGAAGGGAGACATGCTGGAGGGAGCAATGGCCAAGAAGACTGTCGTCCGATCGATGAGAATCCTCATGCGAGCTCTGGTTGTGACAGTCGGACTCTATTTGACTGTGAATGCGGCAGTGCTCTTTAAGGTGGACCCCATTATTAAGACAGCATGAGGGCTAAATTAAGAGAGTCTCCCACCCCTGCGCTAGGTTTCACCAAGCCCGATGGCAGCCCTGCTTCTTCAGCTGCTGCTCCCCTTTCTTCCTGGCCATGTTGGTACACCTCTGCTGGGGTCCGGTAGCCCAAAGCCTGGTGAGGCCTCTGCCGGTTGTAGAACTCCAGGTAGGCATTGATCCCAGTTCGGGCCTCGGCGACGGTCTGGTAAGCTTTCAGATACACGTCCTCGTACTTGATGCTCCGCCACAGCCGCTCCACGAAGATGTTGTCCAGGTACCTACCCTTACCATCCATGCTGACCTGGACCCTCTGCTCCTGCAACGTCTGGGTGAGGTGGACCCCAAAATTCGGACAGGTGGCTAAGAGAGAGTCCCGCTCCTAAAATAGGACGGAAAGAAGGAGCAGGACATGAAGCAAACACGTAAGAAGCACAGCCCAGTCTTCAAGGCCAAAGTGGCTTTGGCCGCGCTCCAGGGGGAGCACACCATTGCAGAGCTGGCCAGCCGGTTTGAAGTCCACCCGAGCCAGATCCATGCTTGATTCCCTCGTAAAAACCCGTTTTGAGGAAGTTCCGGCGCTTTAGCACATGTGAGCGCTACCGTATGTTGGGGTAGGACACGGAACAGAGACTGTATATTGTACCCAGGCAAGGGTACGGTTGTTCTAATTCGACCTGCACAGACTTTTTACGAGAGAATCATGCTTGGAAGAAGGCCTTGACTCAGGGGGCGCCGCACCTCTTTGAAAATGGTGCTGGACGCCAGGAGAAGGACCAAGAGGTCCTCACTGCCCAGCTCTACCAACAGATTGGGCAGCTCAAGGGGGAACGGGATTTTTTGTCACGGAGCTTCGGGTTGTGAGCCGGTCCCAACGCCGGGCCATGATTGACCGAGAAGAACCGAAGCTGTCTCTGGTGCGCCAGTGCGCCTTGCTGGGTATCAGCCGCTCCTCGTTGTACTACCTGCCAACCGAGGCCGGCGCCGAGGACTTGGAGTTGATGGCCCTCATAGACCAACAGTACCTGAAGACACCTTTCTACGGATCCAGAAGGATGACTGCCTGGCTCAGCAATCACGGACACCAGGTCAACCGCAAGCGGGTCCGCCGGCTGATGCAGCTGATAGGCCTGGAGGCCATCTACCGGCGTCCCAACACCAGCAAGCCAAACCCAGGGCATAAGGTCTATCCGTACTTGCTCAGGGGGCTGGAGATCAACCGGGTCAACCAGGTGTGGGCCACCGACATCACCTACATACCCATGGCTCGGGGTTTCCTCTACTTGGTGGACATCATGGACTGGCACAGCCGCTACGTGCTGGCCTGGCGGCTGTCCAACACCCTGGAGGTAGACTTCTGTGTTGCGGCTCTGGAAGAGGCCTTGAGCAAGGGTCGGCCACAGATCTTCAACACCGACCAGGGCAGCCAGTTCACCAGCGAGGCCTTCACCAGCATGCTGCTGGCGCAAGGCGTTCAAGTGAGCATGGACGGCAGGGGCCGGTGCATGGACAACGTCTTCGTGGAACGGCTGTGGCGCAGCATCAAGTACGAGGAGGTGTACCTGAAGGCATACCAAAATGGGACTGAGGCCAGAAAGGGGATTGGGGCTTATCTGGCCTTCTACAACCAAGAGCGGCCCCATCAAGCCCTGGGCTATCGGTCACCGGGTCAGGTGTTCCAAGCAGTGAGCCCACAAAGGTGTTTACTGGAACATCCACAAGCCTTACAATCGGATGAAGGTTTACGAGACACCCCAGCGGTAGACTCTCTTATTTTAGCCTCACCGCTGTCCTGATGACGGGGTCCACTTGATAGACCGCAGCAGGGCAATCGTTGTTGATCAGAGGGTGACGATGTATCACATGAAATGTATTGAGGACGAATCTCCTTTGCATTCAACCCGTTCATCCTGGTTGGCAAATGGCATCAGCCTGAGGAGGAGGAAAGGTGTTCAAGATCGATAAGTTCCGTTTGGTGGTAGTTGCTCTGCTTGCCGTTTTGACTGTGGCAGTGGCCGCTTGCGAGAGTGAACCCGAAAAGGTGCCTGATCCGTTGATTGTCGGCCACCTCAACGCCCTCACCGGGTCGCTGTCCTACTTCGGCGAGTCCCACTCAAACAGTATCGGCCTGGCGGCGGACCACATCAACCGTGCTGGCGGCATCCAGGGCGGCTCCGTGGTCTTGGTTCACCGCGACACCGCAGTGAATCCGGTCCAGGGTGTGTCCGCGGCTGAGGAGTTGGTGAATGTCCAGGGAGTGGTGGCGATCGTGGGGGCGTTGGCGAGCGGTGTAACTATACCTGTCGCCACTTCGGTGACCGTCCCCAACGGCGTGCTGCAAATTTCCGGCGCATCGACGGCGCCCGCCATAACCGTGCTGGAAGATAACGATTTCCTGTTCCGTACTTCACTGTCCGACGCCTCTCAGGGCGTGGTTCTGGCGGATTTGGCCAAGGAGTTGGGCTACGAGAGCGCGGGCATCCTGTACATCAATAACGCATATGGGGAAGGGTTGGCGGCCCAGTTCACGGAATCGTTTACCGCATTGGGTGGCACGGTAATCGCTTCGGTGCCTCACGAAGATAGCCAACCTACCTTCGTTTCCGAGTTGGAGAAGGCCACCGAAGGCGACCCTGACGTCCTGATCGCTATCAGCTACCAGCAGGCCGAGATTTACCTACGCCAGGCCCTGGAAGGCGGTTATGCGGACACCTTCCTGTTCGTGGACGGCACCAAGATCCCCGAATCTTTCGCAGTCATCGGCTGGGACCTTCTGGAAGGCAGCTATGGCACCGGGCCGGGCTTCGAGGCCAACCCGTCAACCCAGGCGTTCATCGACTCCTATGTGAGGACCTACGACATGGAGCCTGAGCATCCCTTCATGAACGAAACCTACGACGCGATGATCCTTATCGGCTTGGCTGCGGCCAAGGCCGGGACCACCACGGACTCTGCCGCTATTCGTGACGCCCTCCGGGACGTAGCCAATCCCCCCGGCGAGGTGGTGAGGCCCGGAGAGGAGGGCATCAAGCGGGCCATGGAGCTGATCGCCGATGGCAAGGACATTAACTACGAGGGAGCTGCGGGCTCGGTTGACTTGGACGAGAACGGTGACGTCATCACAGGCCACATCGAAGTGTGGAAGATCGAAGGCGGCGAGATCGTTTCGGATCGCCAAGTGCCGGTTGACTTGGGCCAATAAATCCAGCGCGGGCCGAAACTAGACTCCTAGCGATTGCGCCGGGACGCTGAGAGCAGATTCTCGGCGACCCGGCGCATGTTATTCGGCGCGGGCACATCGCCACGGATCAAGCGAGTTGGACCATCGTCGCGTTCGCCATCCCTAGCCAGCAGCATCTGGAGGGAGCCCGCGTCGGGCGACATGGTGCTGCTCGCTCAGGATGCCGCCGGGGCGAAGCAGGATCACCGCCACGATGAGCGCGCCTATCATGAAGAGCCGGAAGCTGGGATCGGAAAGTATGCCGGGCAGGGACTGTGTGCCGGTCCAGATTCCCCACACCACGAACGCTCCCAGGATTGCCCCCTTGTTGTTGGCGGAGCCGCCCACCATCAGCATGGCCCAGATCACGAAGGTAGCGAGCAGCGGGTCGAAGGTTAGCGGGGAGAGAAAGCGGATGTGGTGGGCATAAAGCGCGCCGCCGATACCCATGATCATCGCCCCCATGATGAACGCCTGGAGCTTGAACTTGAATACATCCTTACCGCTGGCTTCGGCGGCCGTCTCGTCCTCGCGAATGGCCCTCAGCACCCGTCCCCAGGGAGAGTTGACCGCCTGTTGCACCGCCAGATAGAGCGCCGCCAGCGTGACGATCACTACCGCTAGATACAGGTAGTTGTAGATGTCCGGCGCTATCCAGTCGCCCAGAAACTTTGGGATTCTGTACAGCCCCTTGGAGCCGTTGGCCAGCCACTTTTCGTTCAGGAATAAGAGGCGTACCGTCTCGGCGATTCCCAGCGTGGCTATCGCCAGATAATCGTCGCGCAGCCGCAGAGCAACGTAGCCAATGACCAGCGCAAACACTCCGCAGCACAATGCTGCCGCCACCAGTCCAAAGACGAACCAGACGTCGATGCCCAAGTCCAGATAGCTCAGACTGGACCAGTTGCCGCCGAACTTGAAGTCCTCGAACAGCGTCGGGTCCGGCGACGAGGTGGTCAACAGCGCCGATGCGTAGGCGCCCAGCGCAAAAAATCCGGCGATTCCGATGTTGAATAGCCCGGTGAACCCCCAATGAACGTTCAGCCCCAGGGAGAAGACGGAATAGATGCCCGCCATGATGGCAAAGCCCACCAGGTAATCGAGGATGCCGATTACTTCCAATTCAGCTCCGTGCTCCTCCCAAAATTCCGCGCGGCCGCACCAGCAGCACCATAATCATCAGCGCGAAGGCTACCGCGGGTTTGTAGCTGGGGTTGATCCATTGAGTCGAAACTTCAGACGTTACTCCGATGACGAAGGCACCCACCAGCGCGCCGTATGGGCTTCCGATGCCTCCCAGGATTACGGCGGCGAACAGAGGGATGAGGAACTTCCAGCCCATTATGGGCAGCATGTTCGCCTGAAATACGGCCAGCAGGATGCCAGCGGTGGCGGCCAACGCCGCGCCCATTCCCCAAGTCCACCATATGACGCGCTGGGTACCGATGCCGCTGACCAGGGCTAGGTCGGGGTTGTCCGCTGTGGCGCGCATGGCCTTGCCCATTTTGCTGCGGCTCAGCACCAGATACAACGCCACCACGAGGATGACGGCCACGATGGCGATGAACATAGCGTCCGGCGGTATCCGCACGTCCATGGGTAGGTGAAACACCTGCCGGGTCTCCCTCGGCAAGCGCTGGACATCTCCTCCCCAAATCAGCTGCACCAACCCGCGCAGCGCGATGGCTACTCCCAGCGAGGCCATTGAAACCACTACGGCGTTCACGCCTCGGTTCCGCAGCCGACGGTACACTACCACGTCCAGAGCGATCGCCGCCGCGGCGATGACCGCCGCCGCTATCGGCAAGGCAATGAGCAGAGGGTAGCCGAATGTGAATGGCCCCAGACCCTCGCCCTCAACTCCAATCTTCGGAAGCAGGCTGCCGATAATGAGCAGCGCGGCGTATGCTCCCAAGGTCATATAGTCGCCGTGAGCGATGTTGGCGAAATTGAGGATGCCGTAGATCAGGGTCAAGCCGATAGCGCCTAGGGCGATGATGGCCCCGAGGAAAATGCCGTTGACCACCAGCCCCATCTTGACGAAAGGCAGGAAGCCAATGGCCAGCGCCGCCAACACTATGACGGCAGTGGTGTGCGCTGGCGTCCAGGCCGAGCCGATTTGTCGGGAGGTATCGCGCAGGGTAGTCATCTCTGACTTTCTGAGCGCACGTCTTGATTAGCCTCCTAGGTACAGACTGGCTACTTGCGGGTTGTCCAGCAGGTCAGGGCCGGTGTCGTCCAGCCGGTTTTCCCCCGCAACCAGAACGTAGCCTCGGTGCGACATTCGCAGCGCTTCGCGGGCGTTTTGCTCTACCAGCAGCACGGCTACGCCGCTTCGATTAATGTCCCTGATGCGCTCGAAGACCAGGCCCATCATCTCTGGAGAGAGCCCGGCGGAGGGTTCGTCCAGCAGTATCAGCGCAGGGTCCAGCATCAGCGCGCGGGCGAGGGCCAGCATCTGGCGCTGGCCACCCGACAGGGTTCCCGCCTTGCGGCCCGGCCGCATGGCAAGGTCTGGGAAGATTTCGAACATCTCGTCGATGCGTCCCCGGTAGTCGTCGCGACGGATGAAAGCGCCCATATCCAGGTTCTCCCGGATGCTCAGTGAAGGAAAGACGTTGCCGGTTTGGGGGACATAGGACAAGCCAGTGCGCACCGCCTGATCCGGTTGAATCCCAGATATGTCCTCGCCCCGGAACATGATGCTGCCCGATCGCATCCGAATCAGACCTACAATGGCCTTCATCAAGGTGGATTTCCCGCAGCCGTTGGGGCCGATGATCGTGACGACCTCGCCCATGCCCACGGTAATAGACACACCGTGCAGTATCTCGGTCTCTCCATACCCGGCCACGACACCGGAGGCATCAAGCAGCGTCACCGGCTGAGCCTCCTAGATATGCTTCCAGCACCTGCGGGTTTTGCCGCACCTGTCGCGGCGTTCCTTCCGCAATTACGGCACCGTTGGCCATGACGATAATCGGGTCGCACATGGTCATGACGAATCTCATGTCGTGCTCAATGATTACGAACGTGATGTCCCGCTCGACGCTGGCCAGAAGTATGTTCTGCGAGATGCTTTGAAGCAGCGTACGGTTGACTCCGGCGGCGGGTTCGTCCAATAGCACCATCTTGGGCTTGGCCATGAGGACGCGCGCTAGCTCCAGCAGCTTCTTCTGGCCGCCGGACAGATTCCCGGCGTACTCGTCGGCCAGGTGAGATAGGGTGAGCAGCTCCAAGACTTCCATCGCCTGTACCTCGATCTGGCGCTCCTCACGGGCCACTTTCCGGGGCATCAACCAAGATGCCCAGATGTGTTCGCCCGTCTGTGGAGCGGGTACCAGGATAAGGTTTTCCAGCACCGTCATGCGCTTCATCTCCCTAGGGATCTGGAAGGTGCGCACAAGGCCCAGACCGAAAGTCTGGTGCATTCCCATCTTGTCGATGCGCCGGCCGTCGAAGATGACTTGCCCGCTGGTCGGAGACATCGCGCCGGAAACCAGGTTGAACAAAGTCGTCTTGCCCGCCCCATTAGGGCCGATTATCCCCGTGATCGCGCCCCGCTTGATCCGCAGGGAGCAATGGTCAACGGCCCGCACTCCGCCGAAGTCCTTCACCAGGTCGTGAACCTCAAGGGTAGGCGCTGTGTTCGTCAAACTGCCTCCATGCTATGGGCGGCCGGTACGGAAGTGCCGCCGGTTTCCGACATTTCCTTCTTTAGAAGTCTGGTAGCTGAGAGGTGCCAATGCCTCTGCCACGATCCTTGAGCCGACGTGCCTGCAACAATGGTGACCAGTTGGCGCTTGCAACTCCCTGCTGTGCCGCTCCAGCGTCAGTGCTTCTACGGTAGATGATAATGGAATCGAGCGGCCAACGCATCCATAATTTTGGGGCAGATCCTGGAGCGCCAGGTCGTCTCAGCCGAACCCACTCCCGTAGTGGTTCGGGGGATCGGCACTGCCAACCGAATGAGGTGACCTCGCCGCCATTCACATGGCTATACTGGCTATAAGGGAGGTCGAGCGCTTACGCTTACAGTGTTTGAGCGGCTGCCGCGGACGCCTCCAGAACTGGTAGGTTCGACATATGGCCCTCTCTGTAAACGGTCAGCGAAAATGGGACACCTGAGAGGGGTGGAAAACCCGAGAGTCTGAGAGTGGTGTGAGCTCCTGAAGCGAGGGTAAAGTACCTCATGGAAGGAGCAGACCGTGTCCCAGTCACAAGAGAGCAAGGCAGATGCTGCCCAGCAGCGGAGCGAGGAGACCAGGTCTTTCGTCCGCACGGTGAAGGCGGCAACCCGACGTAGATACACCCCCGAAGAGAAGATCCGTGTCGTCCTGGAGGGCTTTCGCCGGGAGGTCACTGTCAATGACCTGTGCAGGCGAGAGGGGATCAAGCCCCACTCCTACTACGCGTGGACCAAAGAGTTCATGGAGGCTGGCAAGGAGAGGCTTACCCGTGAGACGGTGCGGGACGCCACGGGCCAGGAGATCCAGCAACTCAGGCGTGACAACGACGAGCTCAAGCAACTGGTGGCCGACCTGTCCCTGGAGGTCTACCGTATCAAAAAAACGGCTATCCCAGTGCCTGCCGACGACGTCGGTACCAACGCATGAGCGCGTCCGAGAAGACGACGGTCCTGGCCAGGGTAGCTTCGTCCACGCTTCCAAAGCGTCAGGTACTCAAGGACCTGGGTGTCCCCAAGAGCACCTACTATCGGTGGCTGACGCGCGAGCAACGGTGCCAAGGGCTTGAGAATCAACCGGGAGGCGGCCTGGCACCCTGGAACCGCCTGAGTCAACCTGAGGAGCAAGCGGTCCTGACGGTGGCACGTCGAGCGCCTGAACTGAGCTGTCGTCAACTTGCTGCCTGGATCACCGACAACCAGGGCTTCTCTGTCTCCGAGTCCACGGTCTACCGCATCCTGCGCAGGGAGGGTCTGGTCAAGTCACCCGAGATGCAGCTCAAGGCCGGCAAGGAGTATCACCGCAAGACCACCGGTCCCAACCAGATGTGGGCAACCGATGCTTCCTACTTCAAGGTCATTGGGTGGGGCTACTACTACTTGGTGACGGTGATGGATGACTTCTCCCGCTTCATCCTGGCCCATAAGCTCCAACGCGACATGACCTCAGACTCTTTCATCGAGGTGGTCCAGGATGCCGTGGACAAGACTGGCATGACTGAGATCCCGGTGCAAGACAGGACCAGGCTACTGAGCGACAACGGCTCTGGCTACGTCTCCCGTGCCTTCAGGGACTACCTGCACCTGGTGGGCATCAGGCACATCCTGGCAGCACCCTTCCACCCTCAGACCAACGGCAAGCTGGAGCGCTATCACCAGACTATCAAGCAGGACGTTAACCAGGTCCCCTACGAGGTGCCGTCCGACCTCGAGGAGGCAATCGCCGCTTTTGTGGGCTCCTACAACCACAAGCGCTATCACATGGCCCTGGGCAACGTCACGCCTGCTGACGTGCTCAACGGGAGGCGGGAGCAGATCCTACAACGGAGGAAGGAGGTGCAGGTCCAGCCGATATTTCCCAGATGGAATCCAGTGCTTTCATAAACACACCATCCTGAGACAGTCCAGACTATAAGATCGCCTGCTGAAGTTGTCGACTGCCACCAACCGCGCTAATATCACTTCATCTAGAGAAACAGGGTCTCCAAACCACTTGGAAAGGCTCTAAACGGATTATTCAGACCGAACCTCACGCTGCAAGTCGCGCACCTTGCTCAGGGCAGCCTCGATATGATCACGATTCCCTAACAGACACATGCTCCTATCCAGGATTGAAACGAAGTCTCCCTATCCGCTCCAGCATTTCATCGAACATCTCCCTGGTCACCATCACCTCGGCAAGCTGGAACACAAGCCTCCTCGCATGACGCACCAGTCGCCCGCCTATCTTGATGAGTCTCGTCTGAATACTTGTCAGGGACCAGCTCTTTATCGCTTCTGGCAGAGCCAGCCTTCTGAAGAAGTTGCCCAGATTGTATGCCAGGATGAATAGCCACAGCCTCACCTGATTAGCCACGAACTTATGGCACGAGAGCCGAGTCCAATTGAGGGCGTATTTCCCCTCTTTAATCCACTGCTCTGCTGTGCCTCTGCCATTGTAGAAGCTGACTATTCCCTTCGTTGGATAGCTCAGGTTGGTTACGATGAAGCCTACTCTTGGGAACAGTTCTCCCTGATGCCACTCCACCTTGGCCACTACTCTTCGAGGAACATTCCAACTCTGGGCCTGATAAACGAAGTCGTGATACGAGACGATGGGCTTTTGAGAGGGCCACTCGGTAGGCCGTACCAACAGGTGAGATATTTCCTTCTGAAGCACTTCGTTCGCCGGAAGCCTTATGGCGTAGCCGATATGCCTTGTCTCCAGGTACTCGTAAATCTCAGGCTTGGCAAAAGCAGCGTCTGCTCGAAACAGCAGCCTCACCGCCAGCTTCAGGTAGCGCTCGACGATGGGATTGATGAACTCCTTCCAGCCATCGGCGCTGTGGACGTTGCCTGGTCTGAGAACCGCCCCTTCGCAATCTCCAAACTGGTTGAAGCAGAACAAGGGGTGATAGCACATGCATCCAAAGTGGCCGTTGTAGGCTGCTTCCTCCTGCTCGCCATGCACCGGACTCTCCGAACTGTCGATGTCCAGGATGATACGCCTGTGTACGGTCTTGGCTAATGCACGTTTTATCCATTCGACATTCAGCCGCTCAATGCCCTTGAGGGTAATTGATTAGCGGGTTAGTGGCCCGTAGAGGGGTTGCGGTGAATGCTGGGCGCTGGCTTAGACTTGGGCTATGTGCAGGTCCAAAGGCATGTCTTCCTCTGAGCGCGATGAGATTATCGCACTGGTGACGCGGCTTCAAGAGCAGAACGCCGAGTTGATGGCGGCCAACGAGGAGTTGCGGAGGCAACTCGCGGAGTCCCACCGGAGCGGCAGGCGGCAGGCGGCACCGTTCTCGAAGGGCAAGCGCAGCAGCAAGCCCAAGCGTCTTGGCCGCAAGTCTGGTATGGGCCTGTTCAGCTACCGCAAGCCGCCATCGGCCGAAGAAGTCACCGGGCCGGTTGTAGAGGTGCCGGTGTCGTGGGACAGATGCCCCGGATGTGGAGGCAGCCTTGTGGATGAGGGAGAGAGTATTGCCTATGTAACCGACATACCCCCTGTTCGGCGTCCGCAGGTGAGAGCGTACCGAGTGCAGGTATGCCGGTGCCGGTCGTGCGGCAAGGCTGTGCGAGGCCAGCATCCCGATATAGGGTCCGCCCAGCATGGTGCGAGCGCGCACCGCTTGGGTGACCGAGTGAAGGCTGCGGCCCATGTACTCCACTATGGGGTGGGTGTTCCGGTACGGAGGATTCCCGCTGTTCTCAGAGCGCTGACCGGGGTTGAAGTGAGCCAGGGGGCGATCAGCCAGGACGCGCTGCGCCGTAGTGCCGATGCGGTGGGAGACGCCTACCGGACGCTGCGGACATCGGTGCGAGCGAGTCCGGTTGTCCACACCGACGACACGGGCTGGCGAGTTGGAGGCGAGCCGGCGTTTCTGATGGCGTTCGAGACGGAAGAGGCGACGGTGTATCAGGTTCGCGCTCGTCACCGGAACGAAGAGGTGCGCGAGGTGGTTCCTGCGGACTACGCAGGGGTGATGGTGACGGACCGGGGTCGCAGCTACGATGCTCAGGCGCTGTCCGAGGTGAGACAGCAGAAGTGCCTGGCGCACGTGCTGCGCTCGATCAGCGAGGTGGTCAAGAGCAAGACGGGGAGAGGCCGCAGCTTCGGCAAGCGTCTGAGCGGCCTTCTGCGAGAGGCGATGGAGTTGCGGGAGGCATATCACCGAGGTGAGGCTGTCGACTTTGGTGTGCAGGCCGAGCGGTTGAAGCGCCAGGTGAGCTATCATCTCCGCGACCGTCCGATGGCGGATGCGGACAACTACCGGCTGCAGAACGAACTGGGTTGGCACGACGACCAGGGCAGCTTGCTGCGCTTTCTGGATGATCCGAGCATTGAGCCGACCAACAACCGGGCTGAGCGAGCGCTTCGTGGGGCGGTGATCGCGCGGAAGGTGTCACACTGCTCGAAGAACGAGGAGGGGGCCGATGCGTTCTCGGCTTTCACCAGCGTAATCAGGACGTTGGAGCGCAATGGCGACGACCAATCTGTGGTGGATCGGCTCTGCGCTCTCTTCAGCGGCGATCCGCTTCACTCACCATCACGCCGAACCTCCCCCGCCATCCGCTAATCAATTACCCTTGAGGTTTTCCTTTTGTGTCAGCAACTCCGTCTCGAACCTACCCATCTCGCTGGTGCTGGCCGCGTTCCTGTCAGGGCCTTTCCAGCCTACCACTACTCTCAGGGCTGGGTCTTGGGAAAGGCGGTCGGCATCATTGGTGTCGTCGTATCCAGCGAGGCGGCTGTAGACTGACTGTCTCAGCAGTGGGATTAGCTGATGCAGGATGTTTTTGCCCGTTCGACTCTCTTTGAGGAATTCGTCGGCAGAGTCGGTCAGGCTTAGGGCGTCATCAAGCTCTCTGCACGCCAGCAGTCCTGCGTCTGAGGTGATGGTAGCACCGCGAAACTCCACGCGAACTTTGGAGTCAAAGTCGAGCTTGAGAGGGGTCTTTTCGTCGTCACCCATAAGGTGCCTCCAACACGATTACGTAATCAGAAGCCAGAACCTATATTCATGGGTGTATTATAATGTATAGACTCCCATTATATCCGTTTAGTAATCAGAATATTCATAGTAATCACAGGAACGCCAATCACCACTTGGGTCTATCTGGGAAATCCAGGTCCAGACGATCGAACGGAGAAGACGCTATAACAGGACCCTCAAGGAGCTCGCCCGACACTCCTCATAACAATAACCTTCTTGGGTCTCAAAGTGTCCCATTATCGCTGACGGTCTACACATTCGTTTGCAAACCCTGAGGAATGAGACTCCCGTCGAAGAGAGTGGTTCAAAGTGGTTGACTAGCATCGCTAGATGAAATTGAGCACTTCAAATGGTGATGGACGACGTCAGCAACGGGATATGCAGAAGTGGAGAAGTGGCTCCGGAAATCTGAACAGGGGGATAAGTGGAATCGCTGTACAGTCGTCTGGCGGGCTACGAGGATACCAACGACGCTGAACGGTTGGCCGACGATGCGGGTAGTCGTTGGAGACCGAGGCATAGACAGACCGGCGGCGAGCGCGAGCGCCATGAGCCGGTTCGAGACCGGAGGTACTTACGCAAGACAGCAACGTGGAAGGGTTGGGCCGACTGAACGCTAAGTGGGTGGACGGAGCTATGTCCCGCACGCCGCACCGGCGGGTGATCTTGGACATGGACAGTTCGGAGAGTCCGGTACATGGAGAACAGGAGGGATCGTCGTACAAGGGTCACTTTGGGAGCACGTGCTATCACCCTTTGTTCGTGTTCAACCAGTTCGGTAACTGCGAGGGCACGATGCTGCGTGCGGGGAACGTACATAGTGCACACAAGTGGAGGCAGGTGCTGGAACCGATCCTGTCGCGGTACGCTGAGACGGGATTGCGACGGTACTTTCGCGCCGACGCCGCATTCGCCAAGCCGGACAACTATGAGTACCTGGAGGAGCGGCGAGTCTTCTACGCAATACGGCTGCCGAGCAACAAAGTGCTGCAATACGAGATCGCTCCCTTGCTGATACGACCTGTGGGGAGGCCGCCGAAGCGTCCAGTGATCCTATACGACGACTTCTGGTATCGTGCTGAGAGTTGGGACCGTGCTCGGCGGGTGGTGGCGAAGGTGGAGTGGCATAGGGGAGAACTGTTCCCTCGGGTGGGCTTCATCGTCACGAACATGACGGCTGGCCCCGAAGGGGTGGTGCGTTTCTACAATGGTCGAGGGACAGCCGAGCAGTGGATCAAGGAGGGCAAGTACGCGCTGAACTGGACTCGGCTGTCGTGCCATCGGTTCGTGGCCAACCGGGTGCGTCTGTCTCTGTTCGTCCTGGCGTACAACCTTGATTCTCTCGTAAAAAGTCTGTGCAGGCCGAATTAGAACAAACGCACCCACGCCTGGGTACAATATATAGTCTCTGTTCCATATACTACCCCAACATACGGTAGTGCTCAGATGTGCTAAATCGCTGGGACTTCCTCAAAGCGGGTTCTTACGAGGGAATCAACCTTGGGAACTTCCTTCGCCGGCTGTGTCTGCCCAGGGCGGTCAAGCACTGGTCGCTGCGGAGCGTGCAGGTCAAGCTGATCAAGATGGGAGGCCGTCTGGTGCGGCACTCCCGGCGATTGATCTTTCAGTTATCCGAGGTGTCGGTTCCTCGACGGTTGTTCCAGGGAGTGTTGGATCGTATCGGCCGATTATCGCCGGCGCCAAGCTGAGGGAGAATGCAACCACGATCTTGCCAAGAGGGAGAGCGCGCTCCAGGGAGTCGGCTTGTCTTCAATGCGCTTTCACTGTGAATGGCGGAGAGATAATGTACCGGCAGGGCGGCTCAAGAGCTGAGATGTGGCGCTTGAAAAGCGTACCGCCTGTCGCCTTCAATCAGGAACGACCGAACCTGACTGAAGGTGGATTGGATGTACAAGGTGGGTATTTACCTCCGTGTTCGCAAGGCTTGTTTCGTCGAAGGGATGAGCGTCCGAGAGGCGGCCCGAGTGTTCGGGCTACACCGGGACACGGTGCGCAAGATGCTCGAGTACTCCGTGCCCCCAGGGTATCGACGGCAACGACCGGCTCGCAGACCGAAGCTCGATCCATATAAGGGTGTGATGGACCAGATCCTGGAGCAGGATCTGAGCTCACCGAAGAAGCAGCGTCACACCGCCAAGCGTATCTACGAACGGCTCAGAGACGAACACGGCTTCCCCGGCAAGTACACGATAGTCAAAGACTACGTTCGAGAACGCCGTCGTCATACCCGCGAGATGTTCTTACCTCTGTCCCACCCTCCGGGACATGCCCAGTGCGACTACGGCGAAGCTCGAGTGATCATCGGCGGAGTGGAACGCAAAGCCCACTACTTCGCCCTGGACCTCCCTCACAGCGACGGGTGCTATGTGAAGGCGTATCCCGCCGAGACGACGGAGTCATTCTGCGACGGACACGTCTCCGCCTTCGCGTTCCTGGGCGGAGTGCCTCAGAGCATCCTCTACGACAACACCACGCTCGCGGTAGCCAGAATCCTGGGAGATGGTCGCCGGCAGCGGACCAGGGTGTTCTCCGAGCTTCAGTCCCACTACCTGTTCGAGGACCGGTTCGGCCGTCCAGGCAAAGGGAACGATAAGGGCAAAGTAGAAGGTCTGGTCGGCTATGTCCGCCGGAACTTCCTGGTGCCCATTCCATCGTTCGAGAGCTTCGATGCCCTCAATGCTCATCTGGAGCAACACTGCCTCAGACGGTTCGAAGATCGACTCCGCGGCCACAACGAGACGATAGGAGAACGGCTGGAGCGGGACCTGGAGAAGCTGCTGCCTCTGCCGGCCGTACCGTACGACGCCAGCGACAAGCACGCGACGAGGGTCAGTTCTCTGTCCCTGGTCAGATACCGGACCAATGACTATTCGGTCCCGGTGGCCTACGGTCATCGGGACGTTCTGGTCCGCGGATATGTACACGAGGTTGTGATCAGCTGTGGCGCTGAAGTCATCGCCCGCCATCGGCGGTCCTACGATCGAGACGACTTCGTCTTCGACCCTCTCCATTACCTGCCGCTCCTTGAGAAGAAGACGAGGGCATTGGATCAGGCGGCGCCGCTGGTTGGATGGGAGTTGCCCGAGGAGTTCGGAGTGTTGCGGCGGTTGCTGGAGTCTCGGATGGGCAAGCGAGGAAAGAGGGAGTTCGTGCAGGTGCTCAGACTGATGGAGACCTTCCAGCCGGAAGAAGTCCACGACGCCGTACGAGACGCCATTCGACTCGGGGCTGTGAGCTTCGATGCTGTCAAGCACCTGGTGCTGTGCAGGATCGAGGGTCGACCGCCTAGACTCGACATGGAGTTGTACCCGTATCTGCCCAGGACCAACGTTGCAACAACCTCGACCAGGGACTACATGGCTCTCCTGGCGGGGAGCCGGTCATGACCAACAAGTCCACGATGTTGCTCGAACACAACCTCAAGCAACTCAAGCTCCCCACGTTCCTGAGGGAGTACGACAAGCTGGCATCCCAGTGTGCCAGTGAGGGAGCCGACCATCCGGACTACCTGCTGCGACTATCGGAGTTGGAGCTGATCGACCGTCACCATCGCATGGTGGAACGTCGGATCAAAGCAGCCCGCTTCCCGACGACCAAGAGTCTCGACACCTTCGACTTCCTGTCTATGCCGTCCCTGAACAAGGCTCTGGTTCTGGAGCTGGCACGATGCGAGTACATCGAGCGCCCCCACAACGTCATCGCTCTCGGCAACAGTGGCACCGGCAAGACCCATATCGCCCTCGGTCTCGGTCTGGCTGCGTGTCAGAGGGGACTGTCCGTGGGCTTCACCACCGCCGCTGCTCTGGTTCACGAGCTGATCGAGGCCAGGGACGAACGGCGTCTGCTCAACCTGCAGAGAAGGCTCGCACGACTCAAGCTTCTGATCATCGACGAACTGGGCTTCGTGCCCTTGTCCAAGACTGGCGCCGAGCTGCTCTTCGAGGTGTTCAGCCAGCGTTACGAGCGTGGATCGGTCCTGGTGACCTCCAAGTGAGCCCTTCGTCGAGTGGACCGAGGTGTTCGGCTCTGAACGGCTGACCGGAGCTCTCCTCGACCGCCTCACCCACCATGTCGACATCCTGGAGATGAACGGGGACAGCTACCGACTCAAGCACAGCAAGAAGACTTCTGGCCGCCAGCTATCTGACTGACCCTGATCTCCAACGCCCCACGAACCTTGATGCCCATTCTACGGCGTTCGGTGGTACAGTTTTGCTCCGCCCCGCTGGTACGTTTTCACACCGCCCTTGACAGGTGACTCTCGTGGGACTCGAGAGAGTTGTGCTATCGCCGCTCGCACGCCTCAGTCGCAGCGTCGAGGACATCGCCGGAACGGCAGGACATTCGGCGCGCGTCTCGGTAGCCGGAGGGGACGAGCTAGGGAGGCTGGCACATGGGATCAACACGATGCTCGCACAGTTGGAGGCGTCGCACACCGAGACGGTGGACACGGAGAGGCAACGCGGAGAACAGGCGACCGCCGTTGTGCGAGCTGAGGAGCTGGAGCGCTCGCGAACGCGGGTGTTAGCCGTTTCGGAGTCGGTACGGAAGGATATCGCCAGGCACTTGCATGGCTCCGTACAAAACAAGCTAATCCTCCTTCTCCACAGGATTGATCTACTTGGACAAGCCGCTCCATCGGAGCTCAACGCCGAGGTCAGAAGCATCCGTGAGGAGCTCGAAGACCTGATAGAGAACGACGTCAGGAAAACCAGTGTGCAGATATATCCAGACATCCTTCGCCGCGGCCTCGTACCCGCGCTCGAATCCCTCGCAGACCGGTTCGAGGGCCAGTTATCTCTTGAAACGGACCTATATCCAGACCTCGCGAGTCGAGAAAAATCCGACAGAAACGCGATACCAGAGAATCTAAGGTTGTCGGTCTACCGAGTTGCCGAAGAAGCCCTCACGAATGCTCTCAAACACTCAAATGCGGATAGGGTAACGATGGTACTGAAGCGGCCAGCCTATGGGTCGCTCCGGCTGAAGGTGTCCGACGATGGGCGTGGATTCGACGCTGACGCTGAAGGTCTGGGCATTGGGCTCGGGACCATGCGGGATTACGCCGAAGCCGCGGGCGGTCAGCTTGCCGTCGAGACCGCCCATGGCGAAGGCACAGCGGTCACCGCAACGATCCCGTTAAGCCCGAATCAAGAGTTGGCCTAGTATTCGCGTCGGCCTTTGGACTGCCAGAAGATTGCGGGAGGTTCGGCCCCGAGTGAGCTACCTCTCGGAGGACCTGGGAATCGCAGTACGCGGCGCTGTTCGCGCGCGACATGGAAGCAAGAGTTCATGAGTAGAGTCGGGGTGACTGGACTCGAACCAGCGACCCCCTGCACCCCATGCAGGTGCGCTACCAAACTGCGCCACACCCCGACCGCCGCTAGAATAGCATAGCGCCAGCGCGTCCAACAACGGGACGCTGGCTCAGGAGTGTGCCTACTCGCCGCTCACCAGCCGTAGGTGGACCTGCGGATTCTTGCCGCGTTCCTGTAGCTCTTGGCAGTGCCGAATGAAGACGTCGAAATAGTCGTCCGGCATCTCGCAAGACGCTTGGTGGTCGGGATAGGAAGTGCCCTGACACCCGCACGACCAGACTCGGATCAATGCCTGAACGGCGCACGACGGACACGTCGCCATCTGCGAGCTCACAACTTCTGCCATACCAGACCTCCTTCGTCCACGACGACGGCCGGATGGCCGTCCTCGGCTAAGACTCGCACACCGGCGCTTGCCTACCATTCTAGGTATAGGCGTGCGCATTTCAGGGTTAGAACGGAGCAACTCCCGCCTCACGCGGTCCCTCGATTTGTGGAGCCGGCCTTTCACGGCTGTTACAGAAACACCCAATAGCGTGGCGATCTCCTGAACGTTCAGGTGCTCGTAGTAGAAGAGCAGCGTGGCCGCTCGGTTCTTGGGCGTAAGCGCCTGCACCGCGTGCCGAACTAGCTCGTGGAGCTCCTTCGTCTCGGCGATGTCGTGAGGGTCAGGGTCGGCGGCCGGTGTTTGTCTTCAGTTGCCGCGGGGAGACTTTGTGACCGTCTGCGAATGTTGGTCAGGGCAAGATAGCGGGGAGAGGACACAGCAAGAGGCACTCGCAGACCGGACTGGCGCGAGTTCGCGGGGACGTTCGGTTGGCCGGATGGCGGCCGGTTGCCGCCGCCGCCGTCAGGCAGGGAGTGGCAGGGCGCGCAATCGGGCCAGGGCACGATCGAACTGGGCTTCCCAAGGCCAGCGCTGTGGCAGATGCAGTGTGAGGCGGCGCGCCGAGCGGGTGATCCGTCCGGCCAGGGAGAAGAACCGCCGCCGGAGGGTCTTGGTGGTCACCACCTGCTCGCCCAGACCGATGCGCGCTGTCCAGCGGGCGATGTTGTGGGCCATCACCTGTACCGCCAGCCAGGCGGCGTTGGCGGCGAAGCGGCCCGAGGGGAGATGGTTCAACCCCACACCGTGCTTGAGGTCTCGGATGGCATTCTCGATCTCGGCGTGGCGGCGATGGTCGGCCTCCAGTTCGAGCATCTCCCCGTCCCGGTCGGTGATGAAGCCGTGATAGCTGTAGGTGGCGAAGAGGGCCAGCTGGGAACCGGGCGTGGGCTTCACACGCCGGACGATGAGCCGCACCGGCGCGGCGTCAGGTTCACTCTGGAAGGGAGTGCAGGTGGTCTCGGCCACATCGGCGGCGCCGTCCATCCAGTAAGGAATCGGCGTCCAGGCATCTTCGGGTATCGCCTCGATGAGATTGTGCAGGCTTTTATGCTGGCGGATGGTGATGGAGAAGCGGACATCCATCTTGCGGCAGACGGATACCACGCCATGAGTGTAGAACCCGCTGTCGGCCCGTAGCGTGAGTCGTCCGTTGGCCCCGGCGTAGCGCACCCGTCCCACCGTCTCCCGCAGGAAGTGGGCGGCGCCGCGGGCGGTGTTGGCCCGGCCCTCGCGCAGCCGGGACATCAGCACGTCTCCGGTGCCGGCGGCGATGGCCAGCAGTGGGTGGTAGCCCCGCTTGCCGGTATAGCCGTGGTGGCGGGCGCCCTCCTTGGCCAGTCCGTAGGTCTCGCAGATGGTGGAATCGAGGTCGATGGTGAACGGCGCGTCGCCGGGTCCGGCCCCAGCGGCCCAGGCCCGGGCCAGCAGCTCCCGGCTCACCCGGTCCAGCTGGCGGACGTGGCCCCACCGGAAGCTGCGCAGGAAGGTGCCCAGGGTGGATGGCGCCTTGACCGTGCCGCCCAGGGTGCAGGCCGTCCCCCCGGTGCGCAACACATCAGCGTCGTCGATGCAGTCGCCGCCGGCCATGGCTGAGGCCACCAGGGTCATCAGCTTGTCTCCGGTGTTGGCCCGCCCCGGCGCGCCGCCCAGGTCAAGGTGATGGTCAACGAGTCCCCGCAGGCCCAGATGCCGGGCGAGGGTGGCCGGCAGGAGCAGACCGGCATTGGCCACCAGGCGGTGATCGTCAAAGACGATACGGATACGGTCGGGCTGGTTGCGTGGTAGCATCTATTGGGTGCTCCTTCTCTGGGACTGTTTTGCTGTTACAAAACCATTATCCCAGATTCAGAAGAGCACCCTCTGGCCACTTCAGGATGCTAACCCGACGCCCTCCCTCGGTGGATTCGGGCTTAAGCGAGTGATTCGGATTAACCCAGGATGTCACGCAGCAATATGATCGCGACGTCCTTGTCCAGCGGCTCGTTGTTGTTGCCGCACTTGGGGGAGTGGATACAGCTGGGGCACCCAGCCTCGCAGGGGCACGACTCAACGACCTCGAGGGTAGCGGTCCATAGCTCCTCGATAACGTCGTAGCCGTGCTCCGTGATGCCCACGCCGCCGGGGTGACCGTCGTGGATGAACACCTCGGGCCGGTCTGTGTCGGGATGCAGCGGCGTCGACAGGCCGCCGATATCGTTGCGGTCGCATAGCGCGAAGATGGGCAGCACGCCGATGGCCGCGTGCTCCATGGCGTGCAGTCCGCCGGCGAGGTCCTGTCCCTCGGAGCGAATGCGCGACACGGTCTCGGGCGGAATGTCGAACCAGAGGGACACGGTGTTGTAGGTGCGGGGCGGGAGGTCGAGGGACTCTTCCCCGAGCACCTGGCTAGTGAAATGGGCCTTCCGCAAGAAGCCTACGACCGTCGTCGTGACCGACACCTCGCCCAGGTATACCCTCGTGCGTCCCTCCGACTTCTCTCGGTATGTCGCCAGGATCCGGGTGTCGGTGAAGTCACGAACCTCAGTGTAGTAGGGAACGTCGGTGCTTGCGGCGTAGGCCGTGCGAGACTCGATGTCCAGCTCGTTGATCAGGTACGGCTCGCCCTGGTGCAGGTAGACAGCGCCCTGGTGAAGCTGACTGAACGCCGACGATTCGTCGACCGTCTCCAACACGACGCCGCTCTCTTCGACGGCCAACGTGTAGTAGTCGGACGAGCTGGACCTTATGTTGATATCCTGGGCCGGGTACTCGATGTCGGGCACCAGGTGCCACCGCCCGTTCCTGCGATGGAGCAACCCCTCGTCGGCGAGGTCATCGACGTAATCGAGGCTCTCCGGACCCAGGATGTCAGAGTCGCTTTCGGCCAGTGGCGCCTCGTACGCGGCGCAGAGCAACTGAGGCTTGAGGACGTGGGGATTGCCCGGCGAGATGCGGGCGCTTTCGTGGGACTTCCCAAAGAACGCTTCCGGGTGGCGCATCAGGTACTGGTCCAGGGGGTTGTCCTGAGCGACCAGGACACTGAGGCCGCGCTCGCCCCGACGGCCGCTGCGGCCCGTCTGCTGCCACGTGCTGGCTATGCTGCCGGGGTAGCCGCTGAGGATGGTCGCGTCGAGGTCCCCGATGTCGATGCCGAGTTCGAGCGCATTGGTCGTGGTAAGACCGAGAAGCCGTCCCTCGAAGAGATCGCGCTCGATCCTCCGCCGGTCTTCGGGCAAATAGCTTGCTCGGTAAGGCGCCAGCTGGCTGGCAATGCCAGGTACGTCTTCCGCGAGCCGGTCGCGGACCGAGACGTACATCAGCTCGGCCATCCTGCGGCTGCGGACAAACGCCAGCGTGCGGATACGACGCCTCAATAGCTCGACTAGCAGGGCTCCGGCCTCCGTGTGTGTGTTCCGACGGCTTCCGCTGGCCTTGTCTGCCATCGGCGGGTTCCAGAAGACGAAATCCTTGCCACCGGATGGCGCCCCGTCGGCGTCTACGAGCCGGAAGGGCACGCCGACGAGCCGCTCGGCGTGTTCGCGGGCGTTGGACAGGGTCGCAGAGCAGAGGATGAACTGGGGCTCGTTCCCGGTCCGCCTGCATATCCGTCGCAGCCGCCGTATGACATTGGCGACCTGTGATCCGAACACGCCTCTGTAGACATGCGCCTCGTCGATGACCACGAACTTGAGCCCGGACAGCATGCGATTCCAGGAGCCGTGATTAGGCAGGATGCCCGTGTGCAGCATGTCCGGGTTGGTGAGGACGATACGAGAGTGCCGGCGTATGTCGGTGCGGTCCTCGTTCGAGGTGTCCCCGTCGAAGATGCCGTGTCGTAGGCGGCTACCTGGAGGGACCAGCGCCGCAAGCCCGTTCGACTGGTCCTGAGTGAGGGCCTTGGTCGGGAAGATGTAGAGCGCGTGGGCCGAGCGGTCCCGCAGGAGCGCGTCGAGGACCGGAAGCTGGTAGCAGAGGCTCTTCCCGCTTGCGGCCGGCGTCGAGACGATAACGTTCTCGCCATGCCGCGCCGCCTCGATGGCTTCGGCCTGATGGGAATACAGCTCGGCGATCCCGGCTGATTCCAGGGACGCCTGGAGCCCGCTGTCTAGCGGACTGTTCAGCTCCGCAGTTCGGGCGTCGCGAGGAGGTACGTCTTCGCGGTGAACGATCTGGCCGTCGTACCAGGGCTGGCTTTTCAGGTGGGCCAGGACACTCGACACGTCCATGTGTCAGAAGCCTGAGATCGCCTCTTGCTCGTGGCCCACCAGTTCGACGTCCTCGCGGCTGCTCTCGATGAAATCGACCACGGCGTCGATGGTCTCGTCCGCGTGCCGGGAGCTGTTGCTGACGCAGACGATGCCGAGTGTCGCGATCTGCCACGAATCGTTGTCGGCCACCTCCGCGACGGACACGTTGAACTTGTTCCGGATTCTCGAACTGAGAGAGGCGATAACCCGCCGCTTGCCCTTGAGACTCTGGTTCTCGGGCAACCGAAGGGTGATCTTCGAAACGCCGACGTTCAAGGTGAGCTCCGGGCGTGAGGTCGGGGAATCAGCCCATTGTACGCCCCACCTGCGGACTCCGGGATGCCGGCAGAGCGGTTGTTGTCGGGGCCGGCGCGACACCGTCTTCCTTGACAGTGTTCACAAGCGGGGCTAGCATCAAGTTACGGCGTCGGCGCTGGGCGCCGACGTCTTGTATTACAGCGGGAGCAAAACGTGATCGAAAACGAAGGCGATTGGCAACGAGCCGTCGAGAAGTCGTGGATCGTCCGGTTCCCGAAACAGCATTTGGCGACCTTCGGCACTACTAATATCGCGTACTACGTGGTTACCGAGCCTATCTACCATGAGCTCGACGACCGAAAGGAAGAGGGCGTGATCAGGACCGGAAGGGTCAAGGCCGAGCGCCCTGCGGTGGTCACTCCCACCTACGCCATGAACCTCCAAGGGTTCAGCCCCGAAGCCTACGAGTACTTCAACTACGAGGCAAGCCAGTCCGGGGCGAACAGCCCTGGAATCCTCTACCAGTACAAAAACGAATTCGGCAAGATGGACATCGTCAGCGGCCAGGCCTCCGAGATCGCCCACCGGATCAGCGGCGACCTCGACAATCGCAAAGAGGACATGTCGGTCGTGATGGTCGGTGTAGACGAGCTATGGGACGTGGCCCTCTTGAAGTTCATCTACGAGTTCACCTCGTCGTCCGTGGCGGGGAACGTCCAGGACCTCCACTCTAGGGGGTTGCTCGATCCTCAGAACGAGTTCGGAGGCGCACCGCGCGCCGCGATTCAGGCCATCGAGCGCTTGTTCACCGAGGTCGAGCGAGGCGCCAACCCTGACATGCTGAAACGAGAGCTCGACCGCTGGGGGCTGTTCGGGTTCTACCAGGACCGGTTCCTCAACCTCTTCCGCAAGCACGTCTAGTTCGGTCGGGCGGACGAAGGCAGGCACAGTGGCACTGCTCTACTTAGACGTTGCGTATCCCACGAGTTTGCCTGATTATCCGTGGAACTCCGTAACTTAGCCCATCTGCGGGTCCCGGCTGTCGGGATGGGCACGTGGAAGACCTTCGACGTCGCCTCTGAACGCGACGTCGCCGTCCGAAGCCAGATCGTCGACGAGTGCTTGGCCCATGACGTCACGTTCATCGACTCGTCGCCGATGTATGGGCGAAGCGAGTTGGTGGTGGGCAAGACCATCGCGGGCAGGCGCGGCCGGTTCCAACTAGCGACCAAGGTGTGGACGACCGGCCGAGATGAAGGTGAGGCTCAGATAGCCCGCTCCTTCGAGCTGTTCGGCACCGACTACGTCGACGTGTTCCAGGTGCACAACCTGTTCGACTGGCGGACTCAGCTCGACACGCTTGAGCGCCTCAAAGACGAGGGCAAGATCGGCGTGGTCGGCATCACGCACCTCGAGCCCCGCGCCTTTCCCACGATGATCGAGATCATGAAGACCGGGCGGGTCGGCGCCATTCAGGTGCCCTACAATGTCGGACAGCGGGAATGCGAGGCTGAGGTCCTGCCGTTGGCAGTCGACCTGGGAATCGGCGTGATCGTCATGGAGCCGTTGCAAAAGGGCCTGTACGTCACCGGCCTGACGCGGCAGCCTGGCCTGGCGCCGTTGAAGGGCACGGGCATCAGGACTTGGGCGCAGGCGCTGTTGGCGTGGGTGCTTGCCGACCCGAGGGTCAGTGTCGCCATCCCGGCGACATCGCGGCCCGAGCGGATATCGGAGAACGCGGTCGCGGGTTCAGGCTTTGTCCTGGAGCCGGAGCAGCGGGACTACATCCGGCGCGAGACCGAACGCTGCCTGTAGACGCCCGACAAGAACTTCATCGAGGGAGCGGCATATGGACGTCTCGGTAGGACAGACCGCGTATCGGGAGATGCAGGTTACGGCCGAGGTAGTCGAGTCCTACGCCCGGCTCACCGGGGACTACAATCCTCTCTACTTCGACGAGGAGTTCGCGAGCCGCACTCGGTTCGGGCGTCTGATGGCTCAGGGTGGAATCACCACCGGCCTCCTGCACGCTCTCGTCGCCATGGACATGCCGGGGTCTGGGACTGTGTTCGTCACTCAGAACTGGAGCTTCACGAAGCCGGTCTACATTGGCGACGTAATCCGCGCCGAGGCGACGGTGAAGTCGGTCCGGGACAACCACCCGATGGCCGACATCAGCTTCGTCGTGAAGAATCAGGACGACGAGGAAGTCCTGACCGGCGAGGCTGTGGTTTACCCCAAATCCACCGAAGGGATGACTATGCAGCAGCGGAACGGGCGATAGGGGCAAGGGAGGGCGATGGTCCGGGCACGATTTGGGGTAGAGGGGGGCCGGTGTTTGTCTTCAGTTGCCGCGGGGAGACTTTGTGACCGTCTGCGAATGTTGGTCAGGGCGAGATAGCGGGGAGAGGACACAGCAAGAGGCACTCGCAGACCGGACTGGCGCGAGTTCGCGGGGACGTTCGGTTGGCCGGATGGCGGCCGGTTGCCGCCGCCGCCGTCAGGCAGGGAGTGGCAGGGCGCGCAATCGGGCCAGGGCACGATCGAACTGGGCTTCCCAAGGCCAGCGCTGTGGCAGATGCAGTGTGAGGCGGCGCGCCGAGCGGGTGATCCGTCCGGCCAGGGAGAAGAACCGCCGCCGGAGGGTCTTGGTGGTCACCACCTGCTCGCCCAGACCGATGCGCGCTGTCCAGCGGGCGATGTTGTGGGCCATCACCTGTACCGCCAGCCAGGCGGCGTTGGCGGCGAAGCGGCCCGAGGGGAGATGGTTCAACCCCACACCGTGCTTGAGGTCTCGGATGGCATTCTCGATCTCGGCGTGGCGGCGATGGTCGGCCTCCAGTTCGAGCATCTCCCCGTCCCGGTCGGTGATGAAGCCGTGATAGCTGTAGGTGGCGAAGAGGGCCAGCTGGGAACCGGGCGTGGGCTTCACACGCCGGACGATGAGCCGCACCGGCGCGGCGTCAGGTTCACTCTGGAAGGGAGTGCAGGTGGTCTCGGCCACATCGGCGGCGCCGTCCATCCAGTAAGGAATCGGCGTCCAGGCATCTTCGGGTATCGCCTTGATGAGATTGTGCAGGCTTTTATGCTGGCGGATGGTGATGGAGAAGCGGACATCCATCTTGCGGCAGACGGATACCACGCCATGAGTGTAGAACCCGCTGTCGGCCCGTAGCGTGAGTCGTCCGTTGGCCCCGGCGTAGCGCACCCGTCCCACCGTCTCCCGCAGGAAGTGGGCGGCGCCGCGGGCGGTGTTGGCCCGGCCCTCGCGCAGCCGGGACATCAGCACGTCTCCGGTGCCGGCGGCGATGGCCAGCAGTGGGTGGTAGCCCCGCTTGCCGGTATAGCCGTGGTGGCGGGCGCCCTCCTTGGCCAGTCCGTAGGTCTCGCAGATGGTGGAATCGAGGTCGATGGTGAACGGCGCGTCGCCGGGTCCGGCCCCAGCGGCCCAGGCCCGGGCCAGCAGCTCCCGGCTCACCCGGTCCAGCTGGCGGACGTGGCCCCACCGGAAGCTGCGCAGGAAGGTGCCCAGGGTGGATGGCGCCTTGACCGTGCCGCCCAGGGTGCAGGCCGTCCCCCCGGTGCGCAACACATCAGCGTCGTCGATGCAGTCGCCGCCGGCCATGGCTGAGGCCACCAGGGTCATCAGCTTGTCTCCGGTGTTGGCCCGCCCCGGCGCGCCGCCCAGGTCAAGGTGATGGTCAACGAGTTCCCGCAGGCCCAGATGCCGGGCGAGGGTGGCCGGCAGGAGCAGACCGGCATTGGCCACCAGGCGGTGATCGTCAAAGACGATACGGATACGGTCGGGCTAGTTGCGTGGTAGCATCTATTGGGTGCTCCTTCTCTGGGACTGTTTTGCTGTTACAAAACCATTATCCCAGATTCAGAAGAGCACCCTCTGGCCTCTTCAGGATGCTAACCCGACGCCCTCCCTCGGTGGATTCGGGTTTACCAGGCAACCCCCGAGCAGGAATAGGATCCGCATGGGCACTCCCCAGGAAGCCTCTAAGCCTCCTTGACATAACCAGAACGCATGTACTATAATGTTTGGCGAGGGACAGACCCCACGGTCGGTCCATTTCTGTTGGGAGACACAGTCTGTCCAGCGGACCGACCCCGCAGGTCTGTCCTTTTGTTTTTAGCCAATCGACAAAGGATGAGGAGAACAAGAATGCACAAGACAACTCGCCGAAATCGAACACCCGTACCCTGCACCCCGTCCCCCACCCCCCGATCTGTCGGATTTTCCCTGAAAGTGTCGGAAAGCCTCAGATACAACTCCGACAACTTCCTACGGATTCCGACACTTTCGAAGAGCGTTTTTTCAAGACCACTACTAAACCAGGAGGACTCAACATATTGGAAAGCGACCCTCAACCGGAATCGCATGAGCTTTCTGACAGGCAGTTGGCCGTCCTACCCTACCTCGTCTCGTCGCCATCGGTCTCCGAAGCGGCCCGGCGAGCGGACGTCCACCGCTCCACCCTTCACCAATGGATGAACGACCCCGAGTTCCGCCAAGAGTTGGAGAGCGCGCGCCAGGATGCGGCGGACCTCGCCCGGTCGGAGCTGCGTGGACTGATGCTCAAAGCGACCACGGTTCTCGCCGAGTCGTTGGAAGACCCCAGCCCCGTCATCCGGCTTCGCGCCTCCAGGTATGCCATCGACCTCGGTTTAACGGCCTTCGACCTTGAGCAGCTGCAAAAGGGCCTCGGCCGCATCAACGACGCATTCGATCTCTGGTCCAAGAAGAACCCGCCTCGCCCATGAGAGCCGTCTGCATAAGGCAATGCCGGAACCGTAGGGGCGGACCTACGTGTCCGCCCGCTACTTGCCCCTAAACCCAGACAGGCCTCAAACAGGCCTTCTTCGTGTTAACTTAGAGATATACCCACCGGAGACAACAACGACATGCCTATCAAGTTCGGAACCGATGGCTGGCGGGCGATCATCGCCGAGGAGTTCACGTTCGAGAACGTCCGGCTGTGCGCGCAGGGGACGGCCGACCTGCTGATCGCCACTGGCGCCGCGTCGCGGGGACTGGTCGTTGGGTACGACACTCGTTTCGCCTCGGAGGACTTTGCGACCGCCGTCGCCGAGGTGGCGGCCGGCAACGGGATCAAGACGCTGCTGGCCGACCGGGCCGCGCCGACACCGGTCGTAAGCTACAACCTGGTAGACCGGGGCGCGGGCGCGGGCGCCGTGATCACGGCCAGCCACAATCCGCCGCAGTGGAACGGCTTCAAGTTCAAGCCGGACTACGGCGGCACGGCGTCGCCCGAAGTCACGACCGAGCTGGAGGAGCGCATCGGCGATGCCGAGGCAGCGGGCAGCGCAAAGATCATGCCGATCTCTGCGGCCGAGGAAAACGGCCTCGTCGAGCGGTTCGACCCCGAGCCCGCATATCTCGAGAACGTTGCGAAGCTGGTCGACCTCGATGGAATCCGGCAAGCCGGGCTGACCGTCGCCGTCGATTCGATGTACGGGGCGGGCGCCGGCTATTTCGCGAAGCTGCTGGACGGCGGTGCGACGACCGTCACCGAGCTACACGCTGAGCGCAATCCGGCCTTCCCCGGCATGAGCCAGCCCGAGCCCCTTGCCCATAACCTCGGCGAATTGATGGACTTCGTCTCGGCCGGCGGACCCGACGTAGGGCTCGCAACGGACGGCGACGCCGACCGCCTAGGGCTGGTCGACGAGCGTGGCCGGTTCCTGACGACCCTCGAGACTTTCGCTCTCCTGTGCATGCACCAGCTCGAGGTCCTGAAACGCAGGGGCCCGCTGGTGCGCTCTATAACGATGACAAGCATGGTGGACCGGCTCGGCGAGCTGTACGGGGTGCCCGTGTTCGACACGCCTGTCGGCTTCAAGTACCTGGGCCCGATCATGATGCGCGAGGACGCCCTGGTCGCCGGGGAGGAGAGCGGCGGGTACGCCTTCCGTGGCAATATCCCTGAGCGGGACGGTATTCTCAGCGGTCTCCTGCTCCTGGAAATGATGGTTAAGACAGGCAAGACGGTGTCCGAGCTGCTTCAGATGCTCACCGACAAGGTGGGACCGCACCACTATGACCGGCTCGACCTGCACTTCGACGTCGACCGGCAAACGATCGAAGAGCGTGTGAAGTCAGCCCAGCCCGACGCGTTGGCGGGTCGACATGTCGAAGATATCGATACCCGGGACGGCTACCGGTTTGTGCTCGAAGGCGGCTACTGGACGCTGGTACGCTTTTCGGGTACGGAGCCGCTGATTCGGATTTACGCTGAAGCCGAGTCGCCGCAGGAGGTCGAATCACTGCTGGCGGAGGTGCGGGCGATCGCCGGCGTGTAGGGCTTCACTGCGGAGCGTGCGGAGGATGCGGAGATGGAGAGCAAGGACGTAGTAGTTGCGTGTCTGGCAGTGTTGCTCAACGTAGCTGCGTCGTCCTGCGGACGGCTCGCCCGCGACGACGTTGAAAACGCGACTGAACGTGGTAGCGCGCCCCAAGTCACACCTCAGCCTACCCAGGCTCCCACGCCGACATTATCGCCAGCGCCGCGCCCGTCGATCCGGGGTAGCACGGTAACGTCCACGGAGCCGTCGAACGAAGAGGCCTCGCTCGATGTCACAGCTACTGCCGTCGCCGCCGACCTCACTGCGACCGCTACTGCCATTTCGGAGCGGGCGCGAATACAGCAGCAGATGGAGAAGATCGAGGCCGACTACGCGGGTTACGAGCCTCCTAGTGTCCTGAGTTATGAATCCGATGACAAAATCGGGCGATGGTAGCTAGTAGCTGGTCTGCGGTTTTGGTCCAGATGAAGGGCTTTGAGGCAGCGTTGTGCTGGTCAATGTACTGTTCGATGGCTTGCTCCAGTTCCCGAGTGCTGCGGAACACCCCGCGGCGCAGTTGCTTCTCTGTCAGCACCGCGAACCAGCGCTCCACCTGGTTCAGCCAAGAGCTGCTGGTGGGGGTGAAGTGCAGGTGATAGCGCGGCCGCCGGGCCAGCCAGCGCTGGATGGCGGGGGTCTTGTGGGTGGCGTAGTTGTCCAGGATAAGGTGCACGTCGAGGTCCGGGGGTACGGTCGCATCGACCCGGTCGAGGAAGCGCCGGAACTCCGTGGACCGGTGCCGACGGTGGCAGGCGCCGATGACCTCTCCCGTCTTCACGTCGAGGGCGGCGAAGAGAGAGGTCGTACCATGACGACGGTAGTCATGGGTCCGGCGCTCGATCTGCCCCGGGCGCATGGGCAACAGCGGGGCCGTCCGGTCGAGGGCCTGGATCTGGGACTTCTCGTCGACACACAGGACCAGAGCCCGCTGGGGTGGGTTGAGGTAGAGCCCCACGATGTCACGGACCTTCTCGATGAACAGAGGGTCAGACGAAAGTTTGAACGTCTCGGTCCGATGCGGCTGCAAGGCAAAGGCCCGCCAGATAACGGCTGATGGCGCTCTGACTCAGGCCGGTACGCGCAGCCATGGAGCGCGTGCTCCAGTGGGTTGCATCCGCCGGCGTCGTCTCCAGGGTGAGGGTCACGACCCGCTCCACATCGGTGTCCGTGATGGAGCGTGGGCCGCCGGGCCGCGGCTCGTCAAACAGGCCGTCGAGGCGGCGTTCGATGAACCGGGCCCGCCACTTCCCCACCGTTTGCTTGGCCAGACCGATCTCCCCGGCCACGACGGTATTGGTCTTGCCCTCGGAGCAACGGAGAATGATCCGGGATCGCAGAGCCAGCGCCTGGGCAGTGGTTGGACGCCGCTTCCAGCGCTCGAGGCTCTCGCGTTCGTCGGAGGAAAGGTGCAAGGGAGGAATGGGGCGTCCGATGGCCATGGTGACCTCCATGAGCGTTTCGTGGAGGGTACACCCCAGCAAGTACTTTTGCAATGAGTTCATAACTCAGGACACTAGCGACCAGTTCGTTATTGCGGCTTCTCTCAAGGAGCTTGTCGATCGCTCAACTGTTGTCGTGATCGGCACGGTGGGTATACGAACGCCGGACACCTACTGGCTAGTAGACAACCAGAGCTATGGAAGTGTGTACCACTTAGATGTCGACCGATACCTCAAGGGCACCGCTGGGGAGACTATCGGAGTTTTCGACTACGAGATGGCGGTCACCCGTGACGATGACGTGATCTCGTTCAACCGGCCGCCTTTTCAGAATCCATTGACCCGAGGCGTTCGCTACCTCTTGTTCTTGAAACCGTATTCCGACAGGCCGGAGCTATTGCGGCGGATCCGATTTGAGCCCGCTAGTTTCCACCTCGCCGCGGGAGTTGCAAGGGCTGTCCATCCCATCGGTGTGGTGTCCGCCTCGTTCCCTACTTCGAGAGAGGCGGACCTCACCGCCCAGATCGAGGCGATCGTGAAGGGAGCTAACGCCACGACGACTACCCCGGCGCGATAGGCGGCCCATGGCCCGCAACCCCGCTCATGCTGAGCTAGTCGAAGCATCTTTTTCCGGGGCACGGTTTACTGGGGACCGGACTGGCACCGTTTCAGAGTTGCGTTGGAACTGTCCTTCGACGTGCTCAGGACCGCCCTTCGACAAGCTCAGGGTGAGCGGATTAAAGTCCCGCTTGTGGTGAGCAGCGGTACGTCCGCGAAAGCGGACAGTGCACGGGGGAGTAACTGCGATGGTGTCCCACAACTCGTACTTGGCACAACGCAGTTAGTTGAAAGCCCGTCGAACCACATCTTGGCGAGCCTGGTCTGACAATGAAACGGCCTCCGACTAGACGGTTTGATCTTGACAAGGTGCCTCGTTTGATGCGAACATATGTTTCGTTCCTCGAGGAGGCACCATGCCCCCTCATCAAACATACCCTGGACGCGTACGAGAAACTTCAGTTGCTGGGGGGGATGGCCAGCGACGACATCCTGGCCCAGCCTGACGGCAACACCGGGCGGCGGGCGCCGTACTCGGAGCCGAAGCGGAACCCGACGGCCGGCGTTTACAAGGCCGCCATGCCCAACGGTAAGTTCATCAACCTGATGAGGGTGATGCTCACCGACTTCTGCAAGATGGACTGCGCGTTCTGTCCGAGCAGCCATTGGGTCCCTCGAAAGCGTTATGCCTTCAAGGTCGACGAGCTTGCCCGCACGTTCATGGAGCTACATAGCCGTCACACGGTCGACGGGCTGTTCCTTAGCTCGGGCGTGGCCGGCACCGGCTCGAAGACAACCGAGCGCCTGGTCAAGGTGGTCGAGATCATCCGGCGCAAGTACGGCTTCAAGGGCTATATCCACCTGAAGGTGATGCCCGGCACCGAGTACCAGTACGTCGAGGCTGCGCACGAGCTGGGCACGCGCCTATCGGTCAACATCGAGACGCCGAGCGCAGATGTGAATGGCGGAGAGATAATGTACCGGCAGGGCGGCTCAAGAGCTGAGATGTGGCGCTTGAAAAGCGTACCGCCTGTCGCCTTCAATCAGGAACGACCGAACCTGACTGAAGGTGGATTGGATGTACAAGGTGGGTATTTACCTCCGTGTTCGCAAGGCTTGTTTCGTCGAAGGGATGAGCGTCCGAGAGGCGGCCCGAGTGTTCGGGCTACACCGGGACACGGTGCGCAAGATGCTCGAGTACTCCGTGCCCCCAGGGTATCGACGGCAACGACCGGCTCGCAGACCGAAGCTCGATCCATATAAGGGTGTGATGGACCAGATCCTGGAGCAGGATCTGAGCTCACCGAAGAAGCAGCGTCACACCGCCAAGCGTATCTACGAACGGCTCAGAGACGAACACGGCTTCCCCGGCAAGTACACGATAGTCAAAGACTACGTTCGAGAACGCCGTCGTCATACCCGCGAGATGTTCTTACCTCTGTCCCACCCTCCGGGACATGCCCAGTGCGACTACGGCGAAGCTCGAGTGATCATCGGCGGAGTGGAACGCAAAGCCCACTACTTCGCCCTGGACCTCCCTCACAGCGACGGGTGCTATGTGAAGGCGTATCCCGCCGAGACGACGGAGTCATTCTGCGACGGACACGTCTCCGCCTTCGCGTTCCTGGGCGGAGTGCCTCAGAGCATCCTCTACGACAACACCACGCTCGCGGTAGCCAGAATCCTGGGAGATGGTCGCCGGCAGCGGACCAGGGTGTTCTCCGAGCTTCAGTCCCACTACCTGTTCGAGGACCGGTTCGGCCGTCCAGGCAAAGGGAACGATAAGGGCAAAGTAGAAGGTCTGGTCGGCTATGTCCGCCGGAACTTCCTGGTGCCCATTCCATCGTTCGAGAGCTTCGATGCCCTCAATGCTCATCTGGAGCAACACTGCCTCAGACGGTTCGAAGATCGACTCCGCGGCCACAACGAGACGATAGGAGAACGGCTGGAGCGGGACCTGGAGAAGCTGCTGCCTCTGCTGGCCGTACCGTACGACGCCAGCGACAAGCACGCGACGAGGGTCAGTTCTCTGTCCCTGGTCAGATACCGGACCAATGACTATTCGGTCCCGGTGGCCTACGGTCATCGGGACGTTCTGGTCCGCGGATATGTACACGAGGTTGTGATCAGCTATGGCGCTGAAGTCATCGCCCGCCATCGGCGGTCCTACGATCGAGACGACTTCGTCTTCGACCCTCTCCATTACCTGCCGCTCCTTGAGAAGAAGACGAGGGCATTGGATCAGGCGGCGCCGCTGGTTGGATGGGAGTTGCCCGAGGAGTTCGGAGTGTTGCGGCGGTTGCTGGAGTCTCGGATGGGCAAGCGAGGAAAGAGGGAGTTCGTGCAGGTGCTCAGACTGATGGAGACCTTCCAGCCGGAAGAAGTCCACGACGCCGTACGAGACGCCATTCGACTCGGGGCTGTGAGCTTCGATGCTGTCAAGCACCTGGTGCTGTGCAGGATCGAGGGTCGACCGCCTAGACTCGACATGGAGTTGTACCCGTATCTGCCCAGGACCAACGTTGCAACAACCTCGACCAGGGACTACATGGCTCTCCTGGCGGGGAGCCGGTCATGACCAACAAGTCCACGATGTTGCTCGAACACAACCTCAAGCAACTCAAGCTCCCCACGTTCCTGAGGGAGTACGACAAGCTGGCATCCCAGTGTGCCAGTGAGGGAGCTGACCATCCGGACTACCTGCTGCGACTATCGGAGTTGGAGCTGATCGACCGTCACCATCGCATGGTGGAACGTCGGATCAAAGCAGCCCGCTTCCCGACGACCAAGAGTCTCGACACCTTCGACTTCCTGTCTATGCCGTCCCTGAACAAGGCTCTGGTTCTGGAGCTGGCACGATGCGAGTACATCGAGCGCCCCCACAACGTCATCGCTCTCGGCAACAGTGGCACCGGCAAGACCCATATCGCCCTCGGTCTCGGTCTGGCTGCGTGTCAGAGGGGACTGTCCGTGGGCTTCACCACCGCCGCTGCTCTGGTTCACGAGCTGATCGAGGCCAGGGACGAACGGCGTCTGCTCAACCTGCAGAGAAGGCTCGCACGACTCAAGCTTCTGATCATCGACGAACTGGGCTTCGTGCCCTTGTCCAAGACTGGCGCCGAGCTGCTCTTCGAGGTGTTCAGCCAGCGTTACGAGCGTGGATCGGTCCTGGTGACCTCCAAGTGAGCCCTTCGTCGAGTGGACCGAGGTGTTCGGCTCTGAACGGCTGACCGGAGCTCTCCTCGACCGCCTCACCCACCATGTCGACATCCTGGAGATGAACGGGGACAGCTACCGACTCAAGCACAGCAAGAAGACTTCTGGCCGCCAGCTATCTGACTGACCCTGATCTCCAACGCCCCACGAACCTTGATGCCCATTCTACGGCGTTCAGTGGTACAGTTTTGCTCCGCCCCGCTGGTACGTTTTCACACCGCCCTTGACACTGTGGCCCGCGAAGGACCACCGCACCCGTCCGCTGATGCCCCTGCGAAGGGGGCACATGGCGATGCTGGTGGCGGCGGGCTTCCTGGGCAACCTCTGCCTGGAGGCCGAGGGGCGGCGCATACTGGTCAAGGGCAGGACCACCAAGGAGATGGTCATGGTCGAGGATGGCCCGGAGAAGGAGGTCCACCGGGAGCGGCTGAAGACCACCGTGGTCGCCCTGGGCCTGGACGACGGCGAGATCATCGACATCGCAGCGTAGACGGCTCTCCCGCAGCCGCACACGAGGCCCCGCCATCCCTCTACCGGGAACCGGCGGGGCCTCGCTTCGTTTGAACGCGACACCCCCATCAAGGAAAGAGAGGTTGTGAAGATGCAGACGACCATGAGCGTTGACGCCTGCGCCGGGTACGGGCAGCCGGTCCGCTCCGGGGAACCCGCCATGCAGACCGCATCGGTGGACCCCGTATCAAGTACGGGGCAGGCTGTCATCGACGGAAGGGCCGTGGCCTCCCCGGCAAGGTCCTACCACATCAAGGGCGGCTGCTACGACGCCGCCAAGCGACGGGAGCGAGTCGCCGAAGCCGCATAGACGGCTCAGCCTGAGCCGCAGTCACGAGGCCCTCCATCCCTCTCATGGGAAGCGGCGGGGCCTCGCCCCTTTGTGACGACAGAGAAAGCAGCCGAAGCACACCCTTATATAAGACAAGTATATAAGACAAGGAGAAAGACATGGACCTGGCAGGATTCATCGACACCTACCGCGACGCCATCGCCCAGAGGGTGGTGGAGTCCTACCCGCCCCTCTACCGGCCCTCGGAGGCTTGTGCCCGACCTGGATCGGGTAACGGCGGCAAGCTCCCCATGCTGCTGCGCTCCCCCCTGGGGGCGCAGGCGGACGCCATCAGGGGCGCGGCCCTCTCCCTCGAAGCCCACCGGGGCACCACCGTCGTCGGGGAGATGGGCACCGGCAAGACCTTCATCGCCGCAAGCGCGGCGCACATGGCGGGCTTCAAGAGGATTCTGGTAATCTGCCCGCCTCATTTGACCCGCAAGTGGAAGCGGGAGATCGAGCAGACGGTTCCCGGCGCTCGCGCCGCCATCGTCGCCTCCATCACCGACCTGGAGAGGCTGCGCCTCTCCATCGGCTCAGGCCCCCTCTTCGCCGTCATGTCGAGAGAGCGGGCCAAGCTCTCCTACCGCTGGTCCCCCGCCGTCGCCAAGCGGTGGGCCGCGTCCGGGGGCAGGCTCATCAGGGACGAGGAGACGGGAGAGCCCTTCAAGGTCCCCTGCTGCCCCGCCTGCACCGCGCAAATCGTGGACAAGGACGGGGTTCCCCTCACGGACGAGGACCTGTCCCGCAGGAAGCGCGTCTGCGCCCACTGCGGCTCAGCCCTGTGGCAGGCCGACAACTCCGGGCCTAGAAGATACCCGTTGGCGGACTACGTGAAGCACCACATGAAGGGGTTCTTCGGCCTGCTCATTGGGGATGAGGTCCATGAATTCAAGGGGCGCGGCTCGGCCCAGGGCATCGCGGCGGGCGTCCTCGCCGACGCCTGCGGCAAGTCCTTCACCCTGACCGGCACTTTGACCGGCGGCTACAGCTCGACGCTGTTCCACCTGCTCTACAGGTTCAGCCCTGAGATCAGGACCGAGTTCGGGCGCTCCGACGAGCACCGCTGGATACAACGCTACGGGTTCGAGGAGCACTCCATCGGAAAGCCGGACGACGACGCCGTTGAGGACGGGCGCTACAGCCGGCGCCGCAAGTACCGCAAGGTGGTGCGGGAGAGGCCGGGCCTGGTTCCCTCGGCGCTCTTCCACCTCATAGGCAACACCGTGTTCCTCAGACTCTCGGACGTGGCCGCAGGGCTGCCCCCTTGTGTCTCAATGACCCGAAGGCCGTCGAACAGTTTTCGAATTGTTCCAGCTCGTTCGATTCCGACTGCGGGTCGTTTTCCATTTGTGCAAGTCCTCCTTGGGGAAGTGGTGTTCGGTGCGAAATTTACTCTGTCGCAAACGGTCGCAAACGGTCGTATCCATATCTGAGGGGTTGCGACACCTGGGCGGGGAATGCGACAGGTGGTGGGTTCGGGGTATGGGGTGCGGGGTACGGGTAGTCGATTTCGGCGGTCGTCTGGTGCATTGTCGCTCTCCTCGTGTTGTGTCGGTGGACCAAAAACAAAGGGACAGACCTGTGGGGTCCGTCCCTCGAAAGATAACGTAGCACGGATGTGCTAGTGTGTCAAGTTTTGGTTGGCTCTCGGATGCGTGATTTGCGGAGCCCTATGCTTCGACAGGCTCAGAGCTTGTGAGTTTTTGGGTTCTGTGGTGGAAATGAGATGATCCTGGGGGTTTATCGGCCTGGCTTAAATAAACGGGATTCGCTGTGGCTGGCGAGTTGACCCGTTGGTGGGACGGACTATCGTTGTGTCACGCAGGCCTTTGGCCTACGTGCCCTCCCCTTTGGCTGAAGCTATGGGAGTCAGGGCTATCCAACGCAACAAGTTATGTGCCACCGCCACCAAGAGCAGGATTGCGGTGGCTTTGTGGAGGCCTCGTACCGTGAACTGGGAAACCCCGTGCTGACGTACCTGCGCATTCGCCCATTCCGCCGTGGCGCCCCGCTCCCTGTAGACGGTCTGAGCCTCCTGCGTAGCCATGCGCTGTCGCCACTGCACTACTGCCGGACTATCTCCGTAGCGTGGCTGGTACCGCTCCTCCTCCTTTTTGTCCCGAGGCAGTCGGACCGGCGCGTACACTGTGACACCCCGTCCCTCCAGGGTGGTAATATCGGCCCGCGCCGCGAAAGCGCCATCTATCAGGTAGGCCTTGGGATGCTGGCCTGTACGCTGGGCCACCTGGGCCTCCATGGGCGACGCCTGCCCAGCATCCCCTGTGCTAACGACATCGACCCCCACGATCACTCCACTGGCGCCGTCGGTGGCCAGTTCCACGTTGTAAGCCGGCCGAAAGCCTCCATCCGGCATCTTCATCACCCGCACCTGCGGGTCCGTGCTGGAGACCCGGGGCGCCGTCACTTTTTTTCGTTTCCTTTTGGCCAGAGTTTGCTGCTGACGTTTCTTGGCGGCCTTGGCTTGCGGCAGGTATCCCAAGGCCTTGTTCACCCGCTCCACCCGCTCACGGGCCGCTCGCTCCCGCGCACTCTGTTGTCGTTTGCTTACCCCGGGGTCGGGATGCTCCCGCTCCGAGGCCAGCCGTTCCACCTGGGCCTGCGCCTCCTTCAGGTAGGCATCCAGCCCCTGCTGTCGACGGAAGGAAGAGGCTCCGGCGCTGGCCCGCACCCTCATCCCATCTTGCGCCACCCGTTCCAGGGTCACCGCATCGGCGGCCATCAACGAGGCCACGATCTGGGTCAGCAACTCGTCCAGGGCAGCCCGGTGGGCCACCCGAAAGTCCGACAACATGTGGTAGTTGATGGGCACCCCACCGCAAACCCAGCGATAGGCGTCGTGCTCCTCGCACAGGAGGGCCAGACGCCGGGCGCTCCCCACCCCATCCACTGTCGCCAAAAGCCACAGGGCCAGAAGTACCTGGGGATCCGTCGTTGGGCGACCAGGGCGCTCTACCACCGCCTTGATCGAACCATAGAAGGCCGACAAGTCCAACTCCTCCAACAGCCCCCAGATAGCTCTGGCCGGGTGGTCCTGAGCCACCGAAGCCTCCAGGTCCCGGGCGACCCACTGCAGTTGCTCGCGTACCGGTCGCACAACTCGCGCCTGTTCAGGCTGCGTCGGCGACCCAGGGGGCCCAGCCTCGGCCGCAGGCAGTTCAAACAGCGTATCTTCGCTCACCGGATACCTCCAGACCTCAGTTTTCCCTATTGTCCTCCATCACCTCGCAACCACGCCAGCGAACTGAATCAATTTACTCACAAGCTCTCAGTATGACAGAAGGGGTGGCGCGTGGGGCTCTAGGAGGGGCCGTATGGCGGAGTCCGTGCTTCGACACGCTTCCAAGTAACCGCAATGGCAATTACGTTGGTAGGAGGGAAGGAACCCCCTTCTCAATCTTCCTCCGGCGGCGGGGGAAGAGGTAGGGGCCGCCGCTCCACCAGTTGATCGCCTGTGGGCTGCCCGCCTTGCAAACATAAGGTTGATTCTCTCGTAAAAAGTCTGTGCAGGTCGAATTAGAACAACCGTGCCCACGCCTGGGTACAATATACAGTCTCTGTTCCGTATACTACCCCAACATACGGTAGCGCTCAGATGTGCTAACTCGCTAGAACTTCCTCAAACCGGGTTTTTACGAGGGAATCAAGGTTGCTCGGCACGGGCGTTTGGCGGGAGCCTAGTTGCCGTCGGGGCGCGTGCGGTCCTTTACCTCGGCGAGTTCCAACATAGACGTGGCAAATCTCCTCAATTGGTCTTCGGGTGGGAACGCGATAATGGACGTCGGGTACAAAGCCAGTCCCAGCGTCGAGTTCACGATGTGAACATGGAAACTGGGCTCCACAGTATCCCTGATGTCCTGAGAGATCGCACCAAGTTGTGCCAACTGCTCCTCGGACAGGTAGTCTTCTAGCGGTGGAAGCTCCATCCCGGCCGGAGCTCTCAGCAGGCCAATCTCGAACATGGTCGCGAACAGCGCGAACGTCTGAAGGTCGTAATCTCGCCCGACATATGCCTCCACTGCCCGCTGGAAGTCGGGGCCTAGCTGACGGAGCTTCGCCAGCGCGGCAGGCGTGAGGACGCTCTCCAGCGAAAGCCACTCGACCCGAGATTCGTCTCTCGGTCTGATATAGGAAGGCTTAGGTTCGGTGCCCTCGACCGATCCTGGAGCAGAGGCTACTTCGGCGTCCGATGTATCAACGCTCACCGGGTCCTGGAAGGGATCCATAGCGTCGAGCAGGTTGACGACTGCCTGCCTTCGGCCCTCGAAGGTCGGCTCTGTGGCCTGAGCCCAGGTGTATGCAGTCAGCAGGAAAAAGGCATGGTACCGACGGGGTGCTCCTTGTCGAGTGAGTCGTCCAAAGCGCTCGTAGCCGTCCGCGCCCAGCAGGTCGATCAGGGGCTCCGGTTCGGCGGGCCATTGCGCCATCCTCTGCTCGACCAGCGTCGGGATGAGGTCGGGTGAGACCTTGAACCCGAGGTAGGCCGCTAGCGCTTTCTGGTAGTCGTCCGGCAGTGACCGGTACTGCTCAAACAGGACCCCCGACAGTAGCGACTCGACCTCCTCGACGGTGCCTTCGTATGTCTGCAGGGGGGTCGCCGGCAACACGTCGGACTGAACGATATCCGCCATCAATTCACTCATGGCCCACGATCTCCCGGCCCCAAGGTCCGGGGTATTGCGCAGAAAAAGGACGAGAATCTCGTCGTCCGGGTACCACCGTAACAGGGCCACGGATCCCGGAATTGTCCCGATCGACACTATCGACCGGCGCTGTTCATGGTCAAGGTCCGGGACATAAACGCCATAGCCGTAGCTATCTAGACTGTTCGCCTCAAGTGCGGTGTAAGGCACGAACATTCTTTCCAGCGTGCTGCCGCTCAGCAGGGTGCCCGCCGTCAAGCCACGGCTCCACCGAGATAGGTCCTCAGCGGTTGTGCACAACGGGCCGTATCCGTGGGGTCCCTGCAGAAACGTCGGTGTGTAACCTTCTATGTCAACACGGGTCAGGTCCCTTCGTAGCCGATCGCCCAGTCACGTGACGGGTTTTCGATCTCGCAGTAGCTGGTTTCATCCATTCCCAAGGGACTGAAGATATGCTCTTTGACATAATCCTCATACGACTGGCTCGACGGCAACTCAACGAGTCGCACAAGCGGCACGTAGTCCCACCCGGCGCCCCAGGTCTTCGCGACGGGCCCCATGTTGTTAAGAACGCCTATGAAATCCTCAATCGACATCGGGTATTGAGCTCGTGTCTCGTCTTCCGTCAGGCCGGGGAAGGGGTTTGCCGTTCCTCCGGTCACGGTAAGAAGCTCGTGGACGGTGGTGCCGGCTCCCGCGGTAAACTCTGGCACGTAAGAGGTTATTGGTTCGTCGAGGTCGACGAGCCCTTGTTCGTGTAGTTGAAGCACTGCAATGGCCGTGAATTGGCGTCCAAACGAAAAAATCGGGAAGACGGTGCCCGGCGTATTGGCGATAGCCTCTTCGTAGTTGGCCATTCCGTAGCCCTTACTAAACACCACTTCGCCGTTTCGCGCGATCAAAGCTACCCCGCTGAACTGGCCTCCACGATGGATGTACTCATCTACCTGTGCCTCGATCTCCTCCGGGGTGACGGTCCCGACCGAGTCACCGGCCTCCTGGGTACTGAGGCCCCAGTAAGCGATTGCCACGGTCACTGCGGCCAGGACGACGGACAGCAGCGCCAGGCTGATCCTCCAGCCGGGCCGGGCTGCCGGCGCGAACGAACGCCACGTCTCTCGACGGCCGGCCTTGCTCCGTTTCGGCACGTCCGCGCCGAGCCTCGCGGCTATCGACGGCCAGATGTTGGCGTCGTTCGGGACAGAGTGGGCCGCGTACCCATCGAGTACTCTTCCGAGGCGGTTCGACGGCTCTCGAGTCATCTCCAAGACTCCTTCCTCAGCTCGCGGGTAGCCTCCGACACGCCCTCGTCTACCTTGGTCTGCTCGGCCGAATTGCCCGTCTTCCAGAACCTCAAGATCGATCGCAGCCGTTTTCGACCATCGTGGAGGTGCCGTTTCACGGACCCGACCGTGGTTCCCTGGCGGTCCGCCATCTCCGCTGCAGTCAACTCCAAGTAGTAGTGCATAACGATGGCTTCGCGTTGCTTCGGCGAGAGCCTTGCCAAGGCGCCCCCAATGGCGTACTGGGCATCGGCCTTCTCTGCCAGCTCTTCCAGGGTGGGACCTTGGTCAGCAATCGTGTCCTCGAAGCTCGTTTCACCGCCGGCACCTTGCTCCAGCGATACATCGCGGTCTCGTGACGCCACTGCTGTTGAAGCGTCGTTGACGACGATGCGGAGGAACCAGGGCCCAAAGGGACGGTGGGTATCAAACGAGCCGATGCGGTCATAGGCCTTGAGGAACGCCGCAGAAACGACGTCGTCTGCGAGAGCGCGGTCTCGGGTCACCGCATCGGGCCACCAGGGCCTCGAGCCCGCCTATGTCACCGTTCCGAAGCCGAGCGACGGCATCTCGCTCGTCCATCGGCTGCCCTTTCCGGACCCTCTGACTGGTCCCTCACTATATATACCTCACGGAAGGGTCAAAAGGTTGAGGGGTTTTTTCGTGGGCGCGGGCAGACACATAGGTCTGCCACTACGTGATGGGGAGGGGGCTTATGCCCATGGGGTCGGCGCGGCTGGAATGGCCGGCTCGCTGGCGGCGCGCTGCGGGCGCATCCCATGCGCCCGTACGGGACGGAGCTGGCGCTGCCGAATCGGGCCTGCATCTCAGCGTGGACTGCGGGCAGACATGCAGGTCTGCCCTTACGGAAAAGGTCACTACTGCGTTTGACACCCTTCGAGGTCACGACCTAGACTACGGTGGGCATCTCGCCCCCAGGAGTCCCATTACGATGGCATCGCCGCTGGCTGACTATCTGGTCAAGGCCGCGTCGGCAGGCAAAGCTCCCGACGCCGGATTCGTTGGATACCTGGCGTCGCTGGAGCAGATCAATGCGGCCTCGCCGGAGGTCGCGCGGGCCATCGTCGCCGAACTGGCCGATCAGCGCGACAACCTCAAGATGATCGCCAGCGAGAATTTTTCGTCATTGGCGGTCCAGGCGGCCCTGGGGAACCTTCTCACCGACAAGTATGCCGAAGGCATCCCCTATCACCGCTACTACGAGGGCTGCGACAACGTCGATACGGTCGAATCGCTGGGCGCGTCGCTAGCCTGCTCACTGTTCGGGGCCGACCACGCCTACATGCAGCCCCACTCCGGCGCCGACGCGAACCTTGTAGCCTACTGGGCGATCCTGTCGGCCCGTGTGCAGGCGCCGTTCATGGACGAGATGGGCAAGAAGGACGCGAGCGGCCTCTCAGAGGCCGAGTGGGCGGAGCTGAGAGAGAGACTCGGCAACCAGCGCCTGCTGGCCATGGACCTCTATTCGGGCGGTCATCTTACCCATGGGTACCGCCTCAACGTTTCGGGGCGGATGTTCGACGCCGCGTCCTATGGCGTCGACCGCGAGACCCATCTGATCGACTACGACGCCGTGCGGGCCAAGGCCAAGGAGTTCAGGCCGCTGGTGCTCGTGGCGGGCTACAGCGCTTACTCGCGCAAGATCAACTTCCGGACCTTCCGAGAGATAGCCGACGAGGTCGGCGCGGTATTCATGGTGGACATGGCCCACTTCTCCGGGCTCGTTGCCGGCGGAGTTTTTTCCGGCGACTACGACCCGGTGGCCTATGCTGACGTCGTGACCACCACTACGCACAAGACGCTGCGGGGTCCGAGGGGCGGGATGGTGCTCTGCCGCAAGGAGTTCGCCGAGCACGTTGACAAGGGGTGCCCCCTGGTCCAGGGCGGGCCCTTGCCCCACGTTATGGCGGCCAAGGCCGTGGCCCTCAAGGAGGCGAGCGAACCAGAGTTCAAGGACTACGCACGGTGGATCGTCGAGAACGCGTCGGCACTGGCAGGCCATTGCGTGGAAGAGGGTATGCAGGTGCTCACCGGCGGGACTGACAACCACTTGATGCTGGTCGACGTCACACCGTACGGGCTGACCGGCCGCCAGGCGGAAGGGGCGGTGCGGGAGGCGCGCGTGACCCTGAACCGTAATACGCTGCCCTTCGACTCCAATGGTCCCTGGTACACGAGCGGTCTTCGACTCGGGACGCCTGCGTTGACATCGCTCGGTATGGGCGGCCCCGAGATGCGGGAAATCGCGTCGATCATGAAGCTGATCCTGTCGAGCACGACCCCGGCCAAGATTACCAAGGGAAAGAACGCGGGGAGCTTGAGCCAGGCGCGGTATCGCGTCGGCGCCGACGCCCTGAAGCAGGCGCGCTCCCGGGTGGGCGACCTGCTGGACCGCTTCGTGCTGTACCCCGAGATCGACGTCGAGTACCTCCAGAAGGCGTTCGCGTAGAGTTGGTCTGGGCTCTGTTTCCCGCTTACCCACCTGATAGGGATCTGGGGTTTCACCCCTTCGGCGATGCTCAAGACAGGTCCCTTTGGTTGCGCTCGGGAAGGCCCTTCGGCTCGTGTGCGTGACGTCTGCACTGGATTCCGGCCCACGACTTTCGTCGGGGCAGGCTTTTCGCCTGAATGACGGCCGGCCCCCAACCGGTTATTCGAGCCTCGCATCGAATATGTTGCGGCTCGGCTCCCCGGAGTGCTACCTTCCAATAACCGAGCGGAGCTGAACCCGGCCAACGTACTAACACGAGAGGAATATGCCGATGGCCTTCACCCACATGCAAATCAAGGAGCTCCTCGACGACAGTAGCAAGCACAACTGCGGCGGCTACGGACGCAACGGCCGTTGCGTGAAGATCGCCGCGATCGCCGACCTGCCGTCGCGATTCGGCGACTACCACGTCGTCGCCTTTTACAACCACGAGGACGAAAAGGAGCACGCCGCCTTTGTCCACGGCGACGTTTGCGACGCCGAAAACGTTCCCGTGCGCGTGCACTCGGAGTGCCTGACCGGCGACGCGATAGGTTCCCTGCGCTGCGACTGTCGCGACCAGCTGGAGGTCGCTCTAAAGACCATTGGTGAGATGGACCAACGGCGTGGTCCTCTACCTGCGTCAGGAGGGTCGCGGAATCGGCCTGGTCAACAAGATTCGCGCCTACGGACTGCACGACCACGGCTACGACACTGTCGAAGCCAACGTCGAGCTCGGTTTTCGTGACGACGAGCGGGACTATAGCGTCGCCGCCCACATGATCGATTCTCTGAGGATCAAGTCGATCCGGTTGATGACGAACAATCCGCGGAAGGTCCGCGACCTTACACGGCACGGGGTCAAGGTCGCCGATCGGATCCCGCTGGTCATCCCTCCGAACCCTTACAACCAGTTTTACCTGGACACGAAGGCAACGAAGTCGGGACATCTGATCGATACGAACGGCAAGGAACGACTCCAGGAACAGGCCGACTTTCCTGTACTGGAGGGCATGGACGCGGAGCAAATCGCCGCCATCCATAACTGAGCCGGTCCCCTCCGCACCCTGAGACGCGCCGCCCGGGCGTCTCTACGAGGTCGGGCGGACTTGATCGGAAGGAGCAACGCATGACGTTAGAAGAGCGGGTCGCGGTCATCACCGGGGCGGCAGGGGCGCTGGGACAGGTCGTATCCAGCCGGTTCGCCGGCGAGGGAGCGCAACTTGTCCTGCTTGGCCGGAACACGCAGCCTTTGACCGACCTGGTGTCCGAGCTCAACCTGACCGAGGACCGATACCTCGTCGACGGCGTCGAACTGACCGATCCCGAGGCTACCAAGGCAGCCAGGGATAGAGCTGTTGAGAAGTTCGGTCGCGTCGACATACTCGTCCACCTGGTCGGCGGATACAGCGGAGGCGAGAAACTGGTCGCCGTGCCGACGAAAGAGCTTTCAAACATGCTCGATCAGCACGTCTGGACCACGTTCAACGTCGTCCAGGCGTTTGGCTCGAGTATCGAAGCCAGCGGGCGCGGCCGTGTGGTCATGGTGTCGAACCCCTACGCCCTGAGTCCGCGCGGGAAGGACGCCCCGTACGCCGCAGCCAAAGCAGCGCAGGAGGTCATGGCGCAATCGCTGGCTCAGGAGTTCAAGGGGACCGGAGCCACCGCCAACGTGGTGCTGGTGCGGTCGATCGATGCCGACCCGGACGGGACGCCGTCCTCGAAGCGCACCAAGACCACCCCCGAAGAGATCACGACCGCGATCCTGTACCTCTGCTCCGACGAGGCCGCCATGGTCAACGGAGCGCGAATTCCTCTGTACGGAGGCTCTTGAGTCGATGGCCCAACCCGTCCGTCCGCGCAACCTGTCCGTAGGCGAGTACTTCCTCGGCCGATTCCAAGATACTCCTGGCGAGCTGGCCTTCGGCGAGCGCGGGTCGCTCGATTTCGGCGCCTGGAAGGAGGAGTTCGGCGCGAGACTCCGAGAGTGTCTCGGGTCATTTCCCGAGCCCTGCGAGCTGGAGCCGGAGGTCATCGAGAGCGTCGAAGAGGGCTCTTACGTCCGCGAGAAGGTGCTGTTCAACTCGGAGCCCGACATGGCCGTCGTCGCTTACGTTCTGGTGCCCAAAGACATCAAGGCCGGGGAGCGTCGGCCCGCCATTCTGGCCTGTCACGGCCACGGTCATGGCAAAGACGACGTCTGTGGCATCGACCACGGCGAGCAGCGCAGGGTTTCGACCATTGCGGACCTGAACTACGACTACGCCCGACAGTTCGCCGAGAGGGGCTACGTCGTCATCGCTCCGGACTGGCGCGGCTTCGGTGAGCGGAAGCTGGGTGGCGAGAGAGGCGGCAAGGACTCTTGCGACCTGCTCTTCATGAAGGGCATGCTTCTCGGCCAGAACCTGCTCACCCTGAACATCTGGGACGCGATGTGCTCGTTGACGTATCTCGAATCGCGTCCCGAGGTCGACCCGGAGCGCATAGGCATCGCGGGGTTGTCCTACGGAGGCACGATGGCCCTGTTCACCGCCGCGCTCGACGAGCGTGTCCGATGTGCGGTCGTCAGCGGGTACCTGAGCAGCTTTAGAAGCTTCGCCCTGGGTCTCGGGAACTTCTGCGGAGCCCAGATCCCCATTGGGCTATTGAAGTACGGGGACATCTCCGACGTCGGGTGCCTGATCGCGCCTACGCCGCTTCTGATCGAGTCAGGTACTCAAGACACCGGCTTTCCTATCGAAGCCAGCCGAGAGGCCGCAGCAGCCGTCCGGCGTGGCTACGAAGCAGCGGGCGCGCCCGAGCGCTACGACGTCGACGAGTTCGTCGGCAGCCACCGGTGGAGCGGGGCCAAGGCCTACGACTGGGTGGAACGCTGGCTCTGATCCGCGATCTCAAAAACACGCCGACCGCGCCGGCTCGTTCCCTAGAGACACCGACACCAGCCGGGGTCTAGTGGTCGAGGCCGAGCTGGAGGTGCTTGCCTTCGGTCTTGATCGATGGAGCGATCACGACCTCGGCTTTATGCATGTCCTGAATGTTGAAAGCGCCGACCATCCCCATGCACACTTCCAGCGCTCCGAGCAGGTTCTGAGTACCGTCGGCCATGGAGGTCGGCCCGAATAGTATCTGCTCGAGAGTGCCTCTGGTCCCGACGTCGACCCGTGTACCTCGGGGAAGCGCCGGATGGGGACTGGCCATCCCCCAGTTGAACCCTTTGCCGGGGGCCTCTTCGGCCTGGGCCAGCGGAGTGCCGATCATCACGGCGTCGGCGCCGCAGGCGAAAGCCTTGCACAGGTCACCGCCCGTCCGGATGCCACCGTCCGTGATGATCGGGACGTACTTGCCGGTCCGGGTGAAGAACTCGTCTCTTGCCGCAGAGCAGTCCAGCGTCGCCGTCACCTGGGGGACGCCCACGCCGGTCACCTCCCGGGTGGTGCAAGCGGCGCCGGGGCCAACACCTACGATGACGCCCTGGACGCCGGTCTCCATCAGCTCGAGTGCCGCATCGTAGGTCACGCAGTTGCCTACAATGACCGGGACGTTGATCATCTCGAGCAGCTCGGAGAACACCACTCCCTGGTTGCTCTTGGATATGTGCCGGGCGGTCGTAACTGTCGACTGAACGACGATTACGTCTGCTCCGGCGTCGCTGGCGATGGGAGCGAGGCGTTTGGTGCTGGCCGGGGTAACAGAAACGGCGCACTTGGCGCCGCTCGACTTGATCTCCTCGATCCGCACCCCTATTAGGTCTTCCCTGATAGGGGCGCTGTAAACTTGCTGGAGGAGCGCCGGTACCTCCCCCCGCGGTGTTTCCACAATCTTGTTGAGCACCTCGTCGGGATCGTCGTATTTCGTCTGAACGCCCTCGAGGTTCATCACCGCCATTCCGCCGAGCTTGTCGAAGGCGGATGCGAATGAGGGCGAGACTATGGCGTCCATCGCGGCGGCGAGGACGGGTGTGGAGAGCGTGATGCCGTCCACCGAAAAGTCCATCGACGTCTGGTCGGGGTTGACGGTCACTTCGCCCGGCACGATGGCGACCTCGTCAAAGCCGTAGGCCCGCCTGATTTCTTTCAACTGAGGGCTCGCCATCGGTACCTCCGGCCGGACTTTGCGCGATTATAGAGAAGCGGTCGGCACACCGTCAAGCGAAAAATTCGAAGTGGGATTTGGACCGCAAAGCCTTGCGATAATCCACGCCTCAGTCACTGTTTCCAGTGTATCAATACAACCCGGCCCTGGGCTATAGTTAGCGGCGCTCGGACATGCCAATGACTGCCGAACCTAACAGCAAGACCGGTCTGGAAGCCGCAGTGAAGCGGTACGCCGAATCGCTCGGATTCGACATCGTCGGGATCACGTCGGCCGAGCCGTTCTTGCGCGACGAGAAGGCCGCCGTTGGACGGGTCCGCGATGGGCTCATGGACGGCCTCCCGTGGTACACCGAGGAGCGGGTCCGGCGGGCGACACACCCCGAGCTACTGCTCGATGATGCCCGCTCGATTGTCTCCGTCGCAATCAGCTACCTCACGGGTGAACCCAGCCCCTCTAACGATGGTTCTCGCGGCAAAGTAGCGCGCTATGCGTGGGGTGACGACTACCACGAAGTAACCAAGGCCAAGCTCAAAGAGCTGGCAACTGGTCTGGCCGGCGTCGTGGGCAGGCCGGTCCGGACTCGCACCTTCGTCGACGACGAGCCCATGAACGACCGGGCGGCCGCCGAGAGGGCGGGCGTCGGCTGGTTCGGGAAGAACACCAACATTCTGACCTCGAGTCACGGGTCGTGGGTGTTCCTAGGCCAGGTGATCACCGATCTCGAACTGAAGCCCGATGAGCCCTTGGCCAAAAACTGTGGGGAGTGCGTTCTGTGCATCGACGCGTGCCCGACAGGGGCTATCGTCGCCCCTTACGTGATCGACAACCGAAAGTGCATCTCGTTTCTCACCATCGAGCTGCGGGGGGCGATTCCCAGAGAGCTCCGACCGCTGGTCGGCGACTGGGTCTTCGGCTGCGACATCTGCCAGGACGTCTGCCCGGTCAACCGCAAGGTCGAGCAGAGCCTGGAGCCTGCTTTCCGGCAGCGACACGACTTTGCCGCGCCCGCGCTGCTCCCACTGCTGGATCTTGACGACCACGCTTTCCGGGAGAGGTTCCGCAACAGCCCGATCAAGCGCGCCAAGCGGGTCGGCCTGCAGCGCAACGTTTGCGTCGCGCTTGGCAACATCGGCGACAGCGCTGCCGTGCCCCCGCTGGTTGGCGCTTTGGCCTCGGACGAGCCGCTGGTCCGGCTGCATGCGGCCTGGGCGCTTGGCCGCATCGGCGGGACGGACGCGGGGGAGGCGCTCACTTCGGCCCTGCAAGACGAGGATGTCTCGGTGAGAGAAGAGGCCGAGCTGTCGCTGTCCGAGATGAGGGCAGCCGCTCCGACTGCCTGACGGTGGCTGGCCGCATCTATCTGGCCAACGTCGGCGCCAACGCAAGCCACGGATTCGCGGGGCCGGTGTTCGGCGACGGTACCTTCGAGTTCCTGCCGATCCCGGAGAATCCCGACCTCAAGAGTCCTCACGCAGTCCGTTATCGGGACCTGCGCTCCTACAACGACCCGAGCGCCGACCTGCTGCGATACGTGCCGCGCCGCACGTGGGACCGGAGTACGCACAACGACCCGGAGTTCGACACCTTCACTTACGGCGACAACTGCTCGACGAGTCCCAGGGCAGCGGCATTACAGCGCGTCGAGCCGGACGACACCTTGTTGTTTCTGTCGCGCCTCGCAGACTGGGACGACAACGGCCCCACAGGGACCTACGGGTTCTACCTGGTGGGTTTCTTGTGCGTCGGCGACATCCTCCGCGAGGTCATTGGGCCGCCAGCCGACCGGGTGCTGGACCGCTTCGGCTCCAACGCTCACGTTCGGCGTGGCCTCTCCGCCCCCAGGTTGTGGGACCGTTTCTGGGTCTTCGCGGGTACCGAAGAGTCCCGTCGGTTCCGAAGGGCCGTACCCGTGACCAGGGAGATCTGCAAAGCGGTCTTCACTAGCGCGGACGGGTCGCCCTGGCAATGGGACTCGGGCCGCACCGACCTCCAGGTCATCGGCTCGTACACCCGCAGCTGCCGCTGCATCATCGACCAGGCTATGCCGGGCCACAGCGAGCGAGCCGAGGCGCTGTGGGAGTGGATCGGCGGGCACGCCGGGTGAGAAACGGGCGCCTGCAATACGCCCTAGGGGAGGGTTTCAAACCGGTCCGCCAACTACGACCACACCACCTCGTCTCGTTGACTACTTGAAGCATACGGCCTACAATATTAACTAATTGGAGTATAAACTTGATATTATGAATCTTCTGTGGTATTTTTCTTCAAAAAATGAACCCGAATGGCAAGTGAGTGGCAAGAGCTGACCAACCTGACCCGAGGAGCACCCCTGGTCGTCGAGCGCGTTAGGCTCGAAGGCAGCGACGTCGCGGTCGAAGGGGCCTTCGAGCTTCCGCCGCTGTCCCGCCTTCCTACCGAGGACCAGGTCTTCGTCATGGCGTTCATCCGCAGCCACGGCTCGATCAAAGCGATGGAAGAGGCTTTCGGGGTCAGCTACCCTACGGTGAAGAACCGGCTCAACCGTATCGCGGAGCAGTTGCCCCTCGTCGAGGTCGACACCGGGCCGTCGGGTGAAGATGTTATCGACTCGTTGCAGCGGGGAGACATCACTGCGGAAGAAGCCATAGAGAGGCTGTCGGGATGATGGTCCCACCGTCCGTTCTTAGGATTCGCGTCAGAGACGAGTCGAAGCGCTTATCTCTCTGGATACCGCTGTTTCTGTTGTGGCCTTTGTTGTTGATTTTCGGCGTGCTGCTGGCCCCGTTGATCATCCTGCTCGCAGTGGTGCTTGCTCCGAGAAGTCTGGGGCGGCCGGTGCTGCTGCTTGGACCTACTGCCGTCCAAATAGTGTGCGCCTTACGTGGGCTGGAAGTCGACGTGAGCCAACCAGGCCAACACGTGAGAGTGTCGCTCCGTTAGTAGAGACCCGTCAGCCAGGAGGAACGCTGTGAGTGAAGTGCAGAAGATCTTAGAAATGCTGTCCGAAGGGAAGGTAACAGTCGAGGAGGCCGAGCGCCTTCTTGCAGCGGTCGACGCACCGGACGCGGCGACCAATGGCCAGGCGGCGGCTAGCCGGTCGAAGCGGAAGTACCTGCGTGTCACGGTCGAACCCAACGAGGAGGCAGGGGGTAAGGCGAACCCGGAGCGCGTAAACGTCAAAGTGCCGCTGGCTTTGATTCGAGCCGGGATGAAGTTCACCGCCTTGATCCCACGAGCCGCCGCTGACCAAATCAACGAAAAGCTCCAAGGGCAGGGCATCGACGTCGACGTCCGCAAAATAGACGCCGTGAAGGGCGTGGAAGAGCTTACGGAAGCCCTCGCCGACATCGAGATCGACGTGCGGGACGCCGAGCACAAAGTGCGGGTTTTCGGCGAGTAACGACGGTTCGTATTCAACAAGTGATCGGAGCTGGTACGAGTTGCGCTTGGAGACGACAGCGACACTCACCTGCCCGGAATGCGGGTTCTCCGAAGACCTGGAGATGCCGGTAGACTACTGTCTCTTTTTCCACGAGTGTTCCAGTTGCCGAACAGTGCTGAGGCCGCGCGCTGGAGACGACTGCGTCTTCTGCTCTTACGCCGATAAAGACTGCCCTCCGAAACAGTCTGAAACGGACGGGGGCGGGGTCTGATTGGTGCACCAAGGTCACACACCCTCACCTGCCGGCCACGGCCCTCCGGGCGAATCCAACACTCGCGCCCTGAAGATATCCGGATGGCTTACGGGCGTCTACTTCGTCTTCGAATTGGCTATCGGGATCTGGACCGGCTCGGTCGCGGTGTTGTCCGACGCGTTCCACACGTTCTCGACGGTCGGCGGAGTGCTCATCGCATTGGTCGCTGGCCACTATGCGGCGCGCCCGGCGACCAGCCAGCAGACCTTCGGCCTCATAAGGGCGGAGATCATAGGCGCACTGGTCAACGGTCTGTTCCTGCTCGGGATGGCGGGATTCGTGATGTGGATGGGCTGGATGCGCCTCCAGGACCCGGTACACCTGCCGACCACGCCGATGCTGGTGGCCGCGTTCGGAGGCATCGTGACCGAAGTCATCGCCCTCAGGCTCCTGTTCCAGGGCCAGAAGACCAACCTCAAGGGCGCCTACTGGCACATCATCCAGACCTTCGTCGGCAGCATCATCATTATCGTCGCGGCGCTCGTCATCCGGTTCACAGACTTCCTCGAGATCGATCCTCTGTTAGGTATGGCTTTCGGGGTAGTCCTCTTTTGGGCGTCGTGGACGATCCTACGCGCCTCAGTCACGATCCTCCTGGACACCGTGCCCAAGGACCTCGATCTCGACCACGTTCGACACCGAATCGAAGGGACACAGGGTGTCGACAACGTGCATCACATGCACGCATGGGCCTTAACATCCGGCCGCAACCTGTTTTCGACGCACGTTCTGGCAACCAAAGACGCCGACACACAAGCGATTCTGCATAAGGTGCAGTCGATGCTCAAGGAAGACTTCGGTGTCTACTTCTCGACGGTCCAGGTGGAAACGGAGATCTGCGAGGCGGAGTCGGGCGCCGAAGAGATCGACTTCGCCACGCCTGAGGGTCGCCACCAGATGGTGTCCGACCTGCATCCGCTCAGGACCGTCCTTCAGACGGGCGCCCATGAGTGGCTGCACAACTACTTCTTCTTCCGGCCACTGGGCAGGAAATTCTGGAGCTCGCAGGAGATGGCCACCATCAACGAGACCGCCGCCGATCTGGCCGGCCGCGAGCTTGGAGACGTCGCCTTCGCGCGGATGGGGGGCGATCTGACCGAGTCGGCGAGCCGCTACCTTTCCGCCGAGGAGAGGGACCCGGTGTTCACGCGAGAAATGCGGGAGACTCGGCTTCGCGTCGACGAGCTGCTAGGTGAGGGCAACGTCGAGGAGTACATGAAGCAGCGGTGGTGGCGGCTCAGGCTCGCCGGCTACGGAATCCGCAAGATAAACCAGGCGTACTTCGCCTTTCGAGGGACCTATGCCCGCCAGCCCTGCGTCGGTGAGCCCAATAAACGAACAGATGCAGGAGATTCGACGGCTGTCTCCTAACCTGGGCGCCTTCATCACGACGGTGTCGAGTGTCTCTAGCTACAGGCACTTCCTGGAGGTGTTGGAAGGGCTCAGAGCAGCCGCTCCCTCTGAGGAAATTTCAGCCCAAGAGGCTGCAAGATCGACGGCGTTCAATGGATCAAAGGTTGGGGGGTAGGCTGATATAATTGGCCTGCGGGGAAGTGTCGGAATTGGTAGACGAGTCCCAACTCGGGTCGGGATGCCGCAAGAGTCCGGGTTCGAGTTCGTGGGGAAGTGTCGGAATTGGTAGACGAGTCCCGACTCGGGTCGGGATGCCGTAAGAGTCCGGGTTCGAGTTCGTGGGGAAGTGTCGGAATTGGTAGACGAGTCCCGACTCGGGTCGGGATGCCGTAAGAGTCCGGGTTCGAGTTCGTGGGGAAGTGTCGGAATTGGTAGACGAGTCCCGACTCGGGTCGGGATGCCGTAAGAGTCCGGGTTCGAGTTCGTGGGGAAGTGTCGGAATTGGTAGACGAGTCCCGACTCGGGTCGGGATGCCGTAAGAGTCCGGGTTCGAGTTCGTGGGGAAGTGTCGGAATTGGTAGACGAGCATGATTTAGGATCATGTGCCGCAAGGCGTCCGGGTTCGAGTCCCGGCTTCCCCACCATTTTTGACGGTAGACAGAACTGAGCCGTTCAGCACCATCTCCTCGGCGTTCCTGCCGGGTATGGGGCTATCGTCGGGCATGGGGATGGTGTAGCGCAGCAGGGCGTCGCCCGGCATCACGACGATCTCCTTGACGAAGGTCTCGATGAAGGCCCTGCGCTCGGTCATCTCGCTCTCGTTCAGAAACTCGCTCATGTCCTGAGCGTAGGCCGCGATGGTGTTCACGTCGTCCAGGACGGCCCTGCGCTGAGAGAGGATGGCCCTGGCATCGGCCGCCGCGTCCTCCAGGCGCTCCTGCCGCTCCCGGTGCTCCTTGATGCGGGCCGAGGCGTCGGCCATGTTGAAGTCGGTCGTCTCTACGAAGTGCCAGATGCGGCCCAGCTTCCGCTTCACGTCCTCAAGCTCGTCCTCGATGGTCTCCAGCCTCTTGCGCTGCTCGCGGGCCACGCCGTCCATCTGCTCGTCGACGACCTTCACCAGGGCGCGGATGTTGCCATCGGTGAGGACGTTGGAGCGAATCTTGCCGACGACTATCTCCTCGAAACGGCGGGCGTTGAGCCTGGGACTGTCGCAGGCATCCTTGCCGCGCTTCATGATCGACTGGCAGACGTAGTAGGAGAACTGGCCGCTCTTGGCGTCCTGGCCGCTGAGCGCCCTGTTGCACTTGTGGCACTTGACCAGCCCGCTGAGCAGGTAGGTGCTTCCGACTCTGCGGGGGTGTGCGATCTTCGGTGCGCGGGAGCGCATCAGCCTGTTGACGCGCTGGGACTTGGCTTTGGAGATGATGGCGGGAAACGCCTTCTCGATCCGTATAGGGTCGGCCTTGTCCTTGGCGTTGGCGCCCCAGATCAGGGTCCGCGGTTTCTAATAGACACAAAAAACTGCGGTACTCGTGGGGGGTGGATCTGGAGGCTGCTGAAGGTGACAGCGCCGAGACTTCTCGCTAGCGACGTCCTGACCGCCGCCCCCAAGGGCGATGGCCGCAAGACATACCAGGCTGCGCCAGTACCCCCGGCGACGGGCCGGTGGCAGCAAGACCCCTCCTAAAGCGACGAGTTGCTGTCATATCGCCTCCACTCTATCGTTCCCTCAAATCGTCGTGGTCAACATCCAGTAACAGTCTCTCAAGTAACGCGGTGGGTATGCATCCCGTAATGTCGTTGTCGTACACGCTTAATCCCTCTAGTTTGACGAGTTTTCCCAATTCCGGTGGTATGCTCCCCGTCAGTTGCCAACAGTTCCATGGGGCCTCGTGTGGTTCGAACCCCCGTGAGCGGGCCGGAGCGTACCGAATTGCGAATTTTTCGCTGGGAGGTCCTAATATAAGCAGTCGGGCCACGACACTCGATAAGCCCCACGATCTTATGTTCAGTCTCAATCTGATTCCGCTGGCGACATGCGGGGACCGAATTGTCCCGGCGTTCAGACATGCATTCGATACATCGACGAGGCTCCAGTTGGAGCACCTCAGACCTGACAAGATCGTCGTATTCGGGAAGTGTGCGTACGAAAAGTTCCAGGAAATAGGAACTGATCCATGGGACGTACGCTACATTCAGCAGCGGAACTACAAAGACGCCCCGTCCGTCAGGGAGTGGTTGGTTTCGTAGTAGCACGAGGACAGTTTGACCGGTTGGGTGCTAGCCTCTCCGGGATCATCCATGGCACGCCGTACAGCCGCACCGCTGTCTCCCGGATCATCGCGGAGCGCCTGTACGTCAGTTCTTCCTTGATGGACAGGACAAGCGGCCGGTGGAACTGGGGACGGGCCGACCTCTCTTGAGGCCCATCGCTCCCACACCTGTGTTAGTCAGCTCGCCCACCGATCTATGAGACGAACTCCCATATTCGCCCATTGCTCCTCGTCGAAATCGGCGAAGGTCTGGGCGAAGTATTTACTCGCCCAGGGGCCCTGGGGTAGCAGCCGATAGGCTTCCTGGTACTCTGGAGAAAGCATCTGAACGGCAGGCGGTAGGGGAATAGAATGTTCCTCGATCTGCCGACGCTCAGACGCCGGCGATAGTCCGCCAGAATTCCTTCTGCCCGCCTGATCGCGGATTTTCCCGAACGACAAGGCGCGTTTCGCCTGTGTTGAAAGCACCTCCTCGTCCGGCATGATCATCGTGGGTAAGGACGGATAGATCGCAAGCCCGGCGAACCACTGTACGAGCCTGTCGTGATAGATGGGCTCGACTGTATTCCGGATATCTTTTGGAAGTGCCTTGAGGTCTGCTAGCTCTTGCTCGAAAAGGTGGGCTTCGATAGCTGGCAGCTCGAGCCCTGGAGGGGTCTTCAACAAGAAGATCTCGAACTGAGTGAACATGATCGCGAGGGTTTTGATGTCTATGTCGCTCGCGCCGACGAATGGCGCCCGAATGGCCTGCTGAAAGCTGGGGCCGAGCTGGTCAAGTCTGGCCAACGCAGCGGGAGTGAGAACACTCTCGAGAGGAGGGACCCGTACCTTACGCGCCTGTCCCTCTCCGTTCTCGCCGTACTCGGCCTCGTGTATCGCTCGCACGTGATTGGCCACTTCCCCTTCCCAGGCGTGACGGGGTGCGCCCTCCGTTATCATGCGCTCCCATATCTGCATCATGAGGTCCTGCCCACCGGACGACAGCTCCTCGAATAGCTGGGCCGTCTCCTCGTCCATGACATCATAGACGTCGGTCTCTCCGTCCGAGGGTTCCGCGGCCACGGTCGCTGGCACGGACTCCGATGGTGCGTCGCCAAAAGCGTCCACCAGTCCCCTGACAGCCTGCCTCTGGCCATCCGGGGAGTCCTCGGTGTTCAGGACGTAGACGTAGTAGGTGAGAAGGAAGTAGGCGTAGTACGGTGCTCGTGGGTTCGGCCCGTAGAGCTTTTCGAAGCTCACATAGCGGTCCGGGCCGAGCAAGTCTCGCAATGGCGCTGGGTCTTCCGGCCACTGCGCCATCTTCTGCTCCGCTACCACCGGCATCAGGTCGGGCGAAAGACCGAATGCAAGGTAAGCCGCCAGCGCTTCCTGATAGTCCGTTGGCAGTTCCCTGAAGCGGTCCAGGACGTCGCCGGAGAGCAGCGATTCGACTTCCTCCGGCGCCACATCGTCGATTCTTGGAGTGACGACAGGCTGCCCCGCTGCCGGCGTAACGATGGCCCCAGGCATCAGCGATGAAGCACCTGGTCCTTGTGCCTCTGAAGGACCGCAGGCCGCGGCCAACACCAGACAAAAGCTACCGCCTGCACCAATCGCCCACCCGAAAACCGTTCGCTCTGAGCCTGTCGAAGGGCGCGAACGGACACACCAGGCAGTTTTCAGACAGGCTCTTAAGAGTCTCAGTAACGCCACCGGTCTCCTTTCGAATACGAGACTGCACAGCTCAGACAACATGCCCTGATGGCTATATTATCACCAGCCCCCTCACTCCATCACGATAGCGCTGTATTCGTGTTGCTTGGCAAGGATATGCCGGGTTTGCCCTGCCGTCCTAAACGAGGAGAACGACGTAGCACCACCTGACAACCGCCTATCTCAAGTCGAAAGCTGAGATCATACCCAGCCCTCGTCGAACGTAGTGGCGCCGCGCGCGGGATACCCCCACTCGTGACGCCCCACAGCGAAATAGTAGCCATGCTGTGTGGGAGCTACGACGGCGGCATATGCCAAGGAGCAATTAGAGCAAACATAGTAGTTCCACGCGCCGATAGAGTAGATGTTAGTATCCACATACAGGTAATCCTTCATGCAGGTTGCGCCTGTGAGCGAGGATGTGTGCCGATACTGCAGGGATGTACTCTTGACTATTGTGCAGCCTCCTAGAGGTTGCTCGCCCTCGCCCTCTCCCTTTCCGTCCTCGCCATACAAGGCCTCGTGTATCGCCCGCACGTGACTGGCCACGTGTCCTTTCCAGGTGTCACTAGGTGCGCCTTCCGCCCTCATTCGATCCCATATCTGCATCATAAGGTCCTGCCCAGGTGACGACAACTCCGCGAATAGCTGGGTCGTTTCATTGTCCATGACATCACGGACGTCGGCTTCTCCAGCCAAGGGGCCTGCAGCCACGGTCACTAACGCAAACGTCACAGCAAACCAGATAAATAAACCCAGACGCCTCTTTGCTCCTCTAGTATTTTGCCTCTAAGTTGTCCGCGACCTGAAGGGGACGGTCGAACGCGAGAACGCCGCACTCGGCCTGTTCATCACGCTGGAGGAGCCGACCAGGGCCATGCGCACCCAGGCCGTCAGCGCCGGGTTCTATCACTCCGACGTCTGGCAGAAGGACTACCCCAAGATTCAGCTCCGCACCATACGGGAGCTGCTTGACGGCAAAGAGTTCGAGCTTCCGCCCCATCCGTCCGTCTACCAGGCCGACGAGCGCGTCCGCAGGCCGCAGGGGCTGGCAGGCAAGAATGGGCGAGGCTGTGTAGTCAGAGGCCGCTCCGACTATGCGGTAGATGGCCTATCGACCGAATCTTCGATGGTGTCTTCGTCGAGGTCGGGCCATTCTTTGAGATCCCTGTGCTCAGCCAGGAACTTGGTGCCACTGCCCGGGATCATCGTCATTCGGGCCAGTCTGTGTCTCGACATCTCGGTGACGACTGTAGCGTTGTAGTCCTCGATCTCGAATGAACTGACGAGGCCCCTAGCCTTCGCTTCGACTGCAATGTCACGGACAAATCGTAGGCCTTCGTTGTAGCCAAGGAGGTAATTGATTAGCGGATGGCGGGGGAGGTTCGGCGTGATGGTGAGTGAAGCGGATCGCCGCTGAAGAGAGCGCAGAGCCGATCCACCACAGATTGGTCGTCGCCATTGCGCTCCAACGTCCTGATTACGCTGGTGAAAGCCGAGAACGCATCGGCCCCCTCCTCGTTCTTCGAGCAGTGTGACACCTTCCGCGCGATCACCGCCCCACGAAGCGCTCGCTCAGCCCGGTTGTTGGTCGGCTCAATGCTCGGATCATCCAGAAAGCGCAGCAAGCTGCCCTGGTCGTCGTGCCAACCCAGTTCGTTCTGCAGCCGGTAGTTGTCCGCATCCGCCATCGGACGGTCGCGGAGATGATAGCTCACCTGGCGCTTCAACCGCTCGGCCTGCACACCAAAGTCGACAGCCTCACCTCGGTGATATGCCTCCCGCAACTCCATCGCCTCTCGCAGAAGGCCGCTCAGACGCTTGCCGAAGCTGCGGCCTCTCCCCGTCTTGCTCTTGACCACCTCGCTGATCGAGCGCAGCACGTGCGCCAGGCACTTCTGCTGTCTCACCTCGGACAGCGCCTGAGCATCGTAGCTGCGACCCCGGTCCGTCACCATCACCCCTGCGTAGTCCGCAGGAACCACCTCGCGCACCTCTTCGTTCCGGTGACGAGCGCGAACCTGATACACCGTCGCCTCTTCCGTCTCGAACGCCATCAGAAACGCCGGCTCGCCTCCAACTCGCCAGCCCGTGTCGTCGGTGTGGACAACCGGACTCGCTCGCACCGATGTCCGCAGCGTCCGGTAGGCGTCTCCCACCGCATCGGCACTACGGCGCAGCGCGTCCTGGCTGATCGCCCCCTGGCTCACTTCAACCCCGGTCAGCGCTCTGAGAACAGCGGGAATCCTCCGTACCGGAACACCCACCCCATAGTGGAGTACATGGGCCGCAGCCTTCACTCGGTCACCCAAGCGGTGCGCGCTCGCACCATGCTGGGCGGACCCTATATCGGGATGCTGGCCTCGCACAGCCTTGCCGCACGACCGGCACCGGCATACCTGCACTCGGTACGCTCTCACCTGCGGACGCCGAACAGGGGGTATGTCGGTTACATAGGCAATACTCTCTCCCTCATCCACAAGGCTGCCTCCACATCCGGGGCATCTGTCCCACGACACCGGCACCTCTACAACCGGCCCGGTGACTTCTTCGGCCGATGGCGGCTTGCGGTAGCTGAACAGGCCCATACCAGACTTGCGGCCAAGACGCTTGGGCTTGCTGCTGCGCTTGCCCTTCGAGAACGGTGCCGCCTGCCGCCTGCCGCTCCGGTGGGACTCCGCGAGTTGCCTCCGCAACTCCTCGTTGGCCGCCATCAACTCGGCGTTCTGCTCTTGAAGCCGCGTCACCAGTGCGATAATCTCATCGCGCTCAGAGGAAGACATGCCTTTGGACCTGCACATAGCCCAAGTCTAAGCCAGCGCCCAGCATTCACCGCAACCCCTCTACGGGCCACTAACCCGCTAATCAATTACCCAAGGAGATAAACGGTTCGAGCCCCGCGGTCACCATGGATCGCTGCCCGACGAACGTAGGGTCTGGTTCCCTCGAAACGAAGTTTGTCGGGAATTCCCACCAGGACAATCGCAGCCCTTACGACTGCCCCAACATGGATAAGGGCCGTCCTGGTGCGCGTCTCGCGGCTTCTAACCGTTGTCTCCAGGAACTCCATGAAAGCAATGATGTGACGGTGATGTCGTCCCGTAGCCATTCTGGCAGGCACGTATCCGGGGTAGTCCCGGAGTTCAGGTAGGAACACCCGGGTGAATAGTCCGTGTTGGCTAATCAGGCTCAGAGTGTCGACGTGGCTATCGGCTTCAGGCAGTCGCTCTACTTCGCGAGGGATCACCTCTTGGATCAGGTACGCTCTGCTTCTGTGGGCCTGGCGATGTTCTATCGCCTCGTCCACAAACATGAGGTCTATAGCCATCATAAGCGACGACGGAATGTACTGCCTGGTAGAGGGTATCAGCCCGTCCTTACAGAACGTCAGGGCAGCTTCGACGAGGTTCCGGTCGTTGTTCTCCGAGAACCCGAGTCTCAGGTATGCCTTGTCTGAACGAAAGAACGACTCGCGCGCATCGCTGCCGGGGGTGATCCACTCGATCTTGATCTGGTGTTCGACAAACCCGGCTCCCTCGCGGCTGAACTCCTTCAGGGCCGCGTTCAACGACCCTTCGAGCTCGTTCTTTACGACCCTTCGCTTCCATGCGTTTGGAAGGGTTGGCAGCCTTCTGAGGGCCGCAGCGCTGAGCCGCTTCAGCGGATCAGGGAGGGTCTTCCATGCTCCTTGTGCGGCAAAGGATATTCCAGCAAGCCACGCTATAGCCGTAGTGGCGATATCCCAAAGGTCCGCGCCAGGCTCCTGCACGAGACCGAGGGTTATGCCAATCGCCGCCGCCACAATTGCCAGGCCCAACGATAGGAGGACTACCGGCCATATCATGGCCCGGGTCCAACGTGCTCGTGCGTTGACGCCATTGCCGTCGCGAGGGTCACAACGCTACGGCATATTCGAACCCACATTGGGGCTTCGTGCAAAGGAACCCTATCTTGCGTTCCGGTAGCGGGAAGATCATCCGGACGTTGTCCGGGGCGATAGGCCCCTGGCAGTTCTCACAGTGGAATGCGCCGCTCTCGAATTGGTCGCGAATCTCCAACACCTCGAGCAATTGGTCGAAGTCCTCGCTCAGAACGGCGTTGATTTCTGTCGTCTTCATCTTGCGCATCGTCCACGCCTCCTGAGATTCGGACTATGACAAGTAGTCAAGCGTCTGTCTAGCGGTGCGGGGATCACTTTCGCGTTGAGCAAGAAACGAGGGCGTCGCCCTGGCAGCATCCGTCTCGATTGTATCACACCGCATCTGCGGTCTATTGTGGTTTCTGGACTAAGGCCCGTATCGGTTCCGTGTACCTGCGGTCGATCTCTACATATTTCTGATATATCTCAACTGCCTCGGGCGCCACAGTGCTGTGTCCGCCACTGATGTCATCGGCAGTCAAGTGGTTAGGCCGCAACAGTACTCGCGGGTCCAGAAGGTCGAAATTCAATACATCTTCGATGTGGTCCATATGGGGATGTGTGACAATAACTTTGTCCAGTCGTGTCAAGGGTGTCGATGGTCTACGATTATGTCAGTAGTTAACAGGTCAGGGAAAATGTCAGTTCATGAAAGGATTGACATTGACCCAGAAAGAACAGGCAAGGCTCCAAGTGCTCAACGGTATCCTGGAAGGTCAGATATCAGTGGATGAGGCGGCAGAGGTTCTGGGAGTGAGTGAACGCCACGTTTGGCGAATCCTGGCGGAGTATCGGAAGGAGGGTGCCGCCGCACTGGCTCATGGGAACCGAGGTCGCCGAGCGAACAACTCCATCCCGGAGGAGGCCAGTGTCGTTGCTCTACGATTATGTCAGTAGCTAACTGGTCAGCGAAAATGTCATCCCATGGAAGGAGTGACATTGACGCAGAAGGAGCAGACGAGACTTCAGGTGCTCAACAGCGTTGTGGCAGATCAGGTGCCGGTATGTCAGGCGGCCGAGGTCCTGGGAGTGAGCGAACGCCACATGAGGCGTATTCTGGCGGCCTATAGGAAGGAGGGCGCCGCCGCACTCGCCCACGGGAATCGTGGCCGCCGACCGGCCAACACCACGACGGAGACCAAGATGACTTACGTGGTGCAGCTGGCCCGCACTCGCTACGCTGGAACGAACCATACGCATCTGACCGAGTTGTTGATGGAACGGGAGGGGATCGACCTGAGCCGCTCTACGGTGCGCCGCATCCTGGTCGGCGCCGGCATGGACAGCCCCCGCCACCATCGGTGGCTGGGGGAACAAGGACCCCGGTTCGTCCTGCTGTTGGCCGTGGACGACGCCACCGGCACTGTGCCTGACGCTCTGTTCAGTCAGGAGGAGGACACCCGCGGCTACTTCCTTCTCATGGAGGGGTTGATCCGGCAATGCGGGATACCGCTGGCCGTCTACAGCGACCGACACGCGGTCTTCAAGCATACTGGAGAGCCTCGCCAGAAGCCGGCCGGGCCAACCCAGTTCGCCCGCGCCATGGAGGAGCTGGGGATACGCCAGATATTCGCCAGGTTACCGCAGGCGAAGGGCCGGGTCGAGCGGACGGCGGGGACATTTCAGGACCGGCTGGTGACCGAGCTGCGCCTGACGGGCGTCACCACCATCGACGAGGCCAATGAAGTCCTGCACCGCTTCCTGCCGCGCTTCAACGAGAAGTTCGGGGTTCCGGCAGAGCACTCAAGCGTTGCTTACCGCCCTATGGAGTCATCGGTGACCCTGGACCAGATACTCTGCTTCAAGCACCGCCGCAAGGTGGCCAGGGACAACACCGTCAAGTACAACTAGTGGTGCGAAATCTTTGAAATGAGGGACAGCCTGGATTGGTGAGAGCTCACGGCACCGGTGAGCCCCTTCCCCCGTCAAGGGGGAAGGTTGGGATGGGGGTGTCGAACAGCATTCGCGCTACCCTTCATTGCTAGAATGTTGGGCCACTAGCGTACCTTGCAGCTGCTGCCTGGTAAGGAGCGGCCTAGCTACGCCGGAGCGCAGCTGGAGGTCCATGAGGGCCTCGACGGTCAGCTCCTCGTGCAGTACCGGGGACGCACGATCCCCACACAGGAAGCGCCGCCGCGCCCTGGAGTTCTCCGTACCTCCAATGGCGCTCTCCCATATGGCGACGACCCCGACCGTAGGGTCAACGGCGTGGACAACCACCCCAAGGAGAGCTTGGCATCCCTCGACGCCATCGAGGCCGACAGCGCCACATTGAACGGCGGCGGCAGAGTTTGCAAGCCTCCGGCATCGCCACGCAGGAAACCCACGCCGCGACAGAGGGTCCGGTGGAAGGCCGTGCAGCAGGCTAAGCTTCGGGGCCTCTCCATTCGGGCAATCGCCAGGGAGTTGGGCATCCACAGGAACACGGTCCGCAAGTACGCCGAAGCCAAGAGCCCGCCCATGATGCGCACCAGGGGCAGGTCCCGCGTATCACATTCCGATGGTATGACAGCGGCCTAGATGGACATTTCCCCTGACCACTTAGGCGGACATAATCGCTGGACATCGACACCCTTGACAGATTGTCGTTTAGTGGCCAAGGTGGTCCTATACTGCACGTCTATCGCAGGCGTAGAGCAAGATGAGTAGACTCCGGGCGACAATAGTTGCGATACGGGACGAGAAGGTACTCTTGGTCATGGACAGAGGACGAAATAGATTCTCTCTGCCTGGCGGCGGCGTGAATAGAGGAGAGCCGTCCATAGCCGCAGCAGCTCGGGAACTCTACGAAGAAACGGGGCTAAACTGCTCAATAATCGAGTGGCAGTTCCACTACAAAGGTAGAATGCAACGTCACAGAGTATTCCGTGCCACCCCGACCGGACAAGTACAGCTAAAGGATGGTGAACTCACTCGGTATATCTGGTGGGATGGGAAACAGAAAATCCGTGTTGAGAAGCATGTCTTAGACATTCTTACGCAGATGGGGTGGCCTATCTCGGAGGATGTTCTCGCCGGTACTCCGGTGGAGGATCCATCGAACTGAGCAAAGCCGAACACTTAGGAAGCGGATAGGGTGGTGACAAATAGACCGTGGATAGTCGTAGCGGCGTTGGTGGCGATGCTCGTGGCAGCCTGCAATGAGCCGGAGCCGGTGGTAGTAGTGGTGACGGCGACGCCGCTATTGACAGATACGCCGCAGCCCACCAACACGGCGACACCGCTGCCGACCAGCACACCCACGTCCATCAACACGCCAACGCCGCTGCCGACCAGCACACCCACGTCCACCAACACGCCAACGCCGCTGCCGACCAGCACACCCACGTCCACCAACACGCCAACGCCGCTGCCGACCAGCACACCCACGCCCACCAACACGCCAACGCCGCTGCCGACCAGCACACCCACGCCCACCAACACGCCAACGCCGCTGCCGACCAGCACACCCACGTCCACCAACACGCCAACGCCGCTGCCGACCAGCACACCCACGCCCACCAACACGCCAACGCCGCTGCCGACCAGCACACCCACGCCCACCAACACGCCCATGCCCGTGGTCAGGCTTGCCTTTCATGCCGAATCGACGGTTCTCGGGTATTGGTCTGACGGCACGGCTGATGTTAAGATCACGGCGACCCTGCGCAACGACGGCACGCTCCGGCTAGATGGCACCCAAGAGGTAACAGCGGTCTGCATCACGGATGGCGACCCGATGAGAGACTGTCGCGAGGATCTGAGCCTCTCCCTGCCAGACGGGTACGCGCCAAGCTCCGTGAGCTTCACCTTACGGCTCCCCATGGGCATGACGACCATGACGTTCGACTACGGCGGGGACGAGTCGCCGAGCCTCAACGTAGAGGTGCCGGAGCGTATTGTCGGAGTCGACCGTGAACTTTGGGAGTGCTATGCTGACCGTCCCCCGGCACTCGTCGAGATCGAAGGCGAGCTCTTCGATGGTTGCGGTGGATGGAGCACACCTACCGTAGAGAAGTGGCTCAACGACGCCCCCGTCAAGGTGTGGGCAACGGGAGACACGACTCACCTCGCAACCCTCGAAACGGTTCTCGCAGAGTTGGCTCCGATCCTGGACCTAGAGTTCGAGTGGGTCAACTCGGAGGAGGATGCCGATTTCAAGGCGTTCGTGGGGGTGCCTCGCTCTCGAGCCGAGGACCTCGGTTTCGAACCCAAGTGGGCGGAATGGTGGGGTTTCGCGGGAACGACTGTTAACGGAGGTGAAGTCACCTCAGGGTATATGGTCATATGGCAGCTCGACGAAGCCACTGTCGGTTCGGTGAGGGATGACTTCAGGTCGGTGACCATACACGAAGCCCTCCATGCACTCGTTCCCATCGGTCACAGCATGCGCCCTGCCAGCATCATGGGAGGATCAGGCCTGAGTCTCATGAGTCCCACGGACGCCGACCTGATCAGGCTCAACTCCCCCCCACTGGTGCGTCCCGGTAAGTAGAGTCCCAGGAAGTGATGTAAGAGGGAGAGGGTCTGGAGAAAGAGAGACCACCGCGTCATCCTTAGCGGGCAAAGAAGAAAGCTCGAGAAAGGAGGACAACAGTGGTCAAGGAAAGGATGGACCTGCTGGAGCTATTGCGCAAGGGGGGAATGGACGGTGACGTGGACTTCCTACGGGAGGCACTGAGAGTGCTGGTAGAGGGGATCATGGATGCGGAGGTGTCATCGAGGATCGGTGCTGAGTATGGAGAACGCAGCCCTGAGCGGGTGACCCAGCGCAACGGGTATCGGTCCCGGGCGTGGGATACCCGGGTGGGGACTATGGAGCTGCACATCCCGAAGCTTCGAGAGGGGAGCTACTTCCCGAGCCTGCTGGAGCCACGGCGTCGCAGCGAGCGAGCTCTGCTGGCTGTCATTCAGCAGGCCTACGTGGAAGGTGTATCCACAAGGCGGGTGGATGACCTAGTCAAGGCCCTGGGGTGTGAGGGTATCTCCAAGAGCCAGGTGTCGCGCATCTGTCAGGAGCTGGACGTGGTGGTGGATGGCTTCTTGGGCCGTCCGCTGGACGGTGGACCCTACCCCTACCTGTGGTTGGACGCACTGACCCAGAAGGTCAGGGAGGACGGCAGGATCGTCAACGTCAGCGTGGTGGTGGCGACGGCGGTCAATGGCGAGGGCAAGCGGGAGATCATCGGGATGGACGTGGGTACCAGTGAAGACGGCGCCTTCTGGCTGGCCTTCCTACGCTCGCTGTCCGCCAGGGGCCTCAGTGGGGTGGAGCTGGTGGTATCGGACGCTCATCAGGGACTCCGCGGCGCCATCGCCGCAGTCTTCGGCGGAGCCAGCTGGCAACGGTGCCGCACCCACTTCATGACCAACCTGCTCACTACCGCCCCCCCCCCGGGGGGGGCTGCTCCGTACGGGAGCTAAGAGCCCTGTCACGGCGGGGGCAACGTCTTGACTGAACTATTGGCCCGCGTCAGCGCGCGAAGGCCATTTGTAATCATCGTTATCTGGGCTGTGGCGGCGTTGATTGCCGGCGGGCTCGCCGTAGACGCCGAAATAGCCCCCGGCCCGAAGCCGCTCACAGACATACTCGACAAGGCCACGACTGCCGAGTTTCGACTGAGCAGCAACGCCGAGTCCGAGCGCGCCGACCGTCTGCTGGAAGACCGGTTCCGGGGACCCAAACCGATCGGCGAAATAGTCATCCTTCAGTCCGACTCCCTCACCGTGGACGCCCCCGAGTTCCAAGCGAAAGTAGAAGCGGTCTATGAAGATGTCCTCTCTCTGGGGGACGGCATCGTAAAGCCGACCCCTCAGCAAAACTACTACCTGACCAACGACCCGAGCCTCGTCTCCGCCGACCGCAGTACTATCATAATACCCCTGGTCATGACCGGCTCCTTAGAAGAGGCCGTGGAAAACGTCCCCGACGTACTCCACGTAGTCGAGGAAGAGGACGGGAAGGACGGCTTCCGCGTGCTCATGGTAGGGGATGCCAGCACCGCCCACGAAAACAACGAGTTGGCAGAAAATGACTTGAGGAAGGGAGAACGCATCGGCATTCCCATCGCCCTCATAATCCTCCTGGTGCTCTTCGGCACTGTCACAGCCGCCCTGATGCCAATAGGACTGTCCATTGCTTGCATCGTAGTTGCATTCGGCATTACGGCGCTCATCGGCCAAGCCTTCGAGTTGGTCTTCTTCGTCACCCTCATGATCATCATGATCGGTCTGGCTGTGGGGATAGACTATTCCCTCGTCATAATATCCCGCTACCGGGACGAACTGGCCCGCGGCTTGGACAAGCAAGAAGCGATTGAGCGCGCCGGGGCAACGGCGGGCCGAACGGTGCTTTTCAGCGGCCTCACCGTTGTCATCGCCCTATGCGGCATCCTCATCGTTCCATTCTCCTTCTTCCAGTCCCTCGCCCTTGGCGCGATACTGGTCGTACTGGTTGCGATGGCGGCTACCCTCACCCTCTTGCCGGCCAACCTTGCGCTCCTCGGCCCGAGAATCAACCACCTACCCATTCCCTTCTTCGGCGGGGCAAGAGTCAGAGCCTCTGAGTCCTCCGGACGGGGGTTCTGGGAGCTTATCACCCGCGTCGTCACCCGGTACCCTGTGCTCAGCATCATCGTCATCGGCGCTCCCATGGTCGCCGCCACCGTCTTCTATTTCCAGATCAACACCGGCATAAACGGCGTCGACGCCTTCCCCGAAGGCGCCCAGACCAGGGAGGCCTTCTTCGTCATGGAAGAGGAGTTCTCCTTCGGGCTGGTCAACCCCACCGAGATCGTCATTGACGGGGATATCGACAACTCCGGCGTTCAGGCGGCGATAGGAAAGCTCCAAGCATCCCTCACGGGCCATCCGGACCTGCAGGTCTCTCCCGTCCTGACCGTAAACGACTCGAGAGACCTGGCCTTGCTGCCGGTATTCATTCCCGGGGAGCCCCGCAGCCAGGAGGCGGTCGAGGTCGTGTCCACGATCCAAGACCGTTACATCCCCGCCGCTTTCGACGGGGTCGACGCAGAAGTCCTGGTCGGTGGTGTGACCTCTGAGGCTGCGGATGTTTTCTCTATAATCGCTGCATACACACCCATCGTCTTTGCCTTCGTGCTCGGTTTCAGCTTCATCATCTTGATGCTGGTCTTCAGGTCGATAGTCATCCCGGTCAAAGCCGTCTTCATGAACCTTCTTTCAGTGGGCACCGCTTACGGATTGATGGTCCTGGTATTCCAGAAGGGAGTGGCCACGGACCTGCTGGGGTTTCAGCACGCGGAGGTCATCGACGTGTGGGTTCCCCTCTTCCTCTTCTCCATCCTCTTCGGGCTGTCCATGGACTACCACGTCTTCCTCCTGAGCCGCATCCGTGAGCGGTACGATCAGACCGGGAACAATGCCGAGGCGGTAGCCTACGGCCTGCGGTCCACGGGGGGACTGATCACCGGCGCCGCCCTCATCATGGTCGCGGTCTTCGGCGCTTTCGCATCGGGGAAGACCACCGTCAACCAGCAGGTCGGGTTCGGGCTTGCCATCGCAGTGCTCCTGGATGCTACACTGGTAAGGTCGGTACTGGTCCCGGCCAGTATGGAGGTGCTGGGCAGGAGCAACTGGTACCTGCCTTCGTGGCTGAATTGGATCCCTGATTTGCGAGTAGAAGCTGAAAAACCGTGAAGTTAGGGAGTTTCAAATGGTAGACCTCAACGCTGAAACCTAGTGGTACGAAATCTTTGAAATGAGGGTTAGCCTGGATTGGCGAGACCTCACGGCAACAGTGAGTCCCTTCCCGTCAGGGGGAAGGTTAGGATGGGAGCGTCGCGCAGTATTCTCGTTACCCTTCATTGCTAGGATGTCGGTCTACTAGGTTAAACCACCAATGGTCATACCTGCCGACTACAAGGCGGGCCACGAAAAGGCCCGCCAGTTCGCGCCCGATATCGTGGACAATTACGTCGCCCACACCCTCATTGGAGACCCGCTGGCCGAAGCGATGACGGAAGATCTCGCAGAGCTTGCTCCAGAAGAGTCAACGCGACTCATGGAAGCAGCGATGAATAGGGAAGGTGAGGAGGCTCTGCGGGACGCGCCGGCCTCACTGCGAAAATTCTTCAGCGACGCGGAAACTCCGCCGGAATGGCTCGATTACGCGTCATTCGCCCCGGCTGTCCGCATGTTTCACAGGAACTCGCAAGTGATCCTGGCGGCATTCGTCGCAGGCGTCCTGATCGAAGGCTTTACAACGAACATAGCAAAGTCCTTCTTCATCACCGGGAGAGTGCGCGACCAGGGCATCAGGCGTCTGGGGCAAAATAACCGTCACATGATGGAGATATTCCTTCCCGGCGGTCTATACAGAGATGGGGACGGCTGGAAACTTTCCGTCCGCATTAGGATAGTTCACGCACGGTTAAGACATCTCCTGAACAATTCGGAAGACTGGGATACTGAAGCTTGGGGTGTGCCGATTAGCGTCGCCCATTTGGGTTACGCTATCTCCGCTTTTTCTGCAAGGCTGCTGAAACACATGAAAACCCTGGGCGCTCAATACAATGACGAAGAGTACGATAGCTTCATGGCCGTCTGGCGTTATTCGGGGTATCTGATGGGCATTCCCGAGACCATCCTCTTCCGCGATGCCGATGAAGCACTGAGACTGTGGGAGATCGCCCTCATGTGCGAGCCTGACTCCTCCTTGGAGTCGGTCGTCATGGCACACTCCCTGATCAACTCAGCGCCTTTGATTGCCGGGACGACAGAGCCGGCCGCCCGCCGCGAGCTAGCCGGGTACGTGTACCGCGTTTCCCGCGGGCTTATCGGAAACGAGTTTGCCGATTCACTGATGTATCCGCCACTTTCCTCCTTTGGCGCTGTCTGGTGGTTCAGGGTGCAGCAGCGCTATGGCAAAGTCATGAGCAAGCTATTTCCGAAGCGTCGCCAAGACAGCAATTTCGTCAGGTTCACGTCACTGCTCGATACTTCATTGTTCGACGAGGAGGGAATCCGCTACACATTGCCCGACCACGTATACGCGGAGGAGTCCACGAAGTGGTGATTCCGGCAGGGTAAGCCGCCTGCTACGCCCTTGCCGCCATTCCCTGGCCAGCCCCGCCCCGGTTGGACGGCGCCGCCGTCTCGGGGAAGAAGACACTCAGGACTCGTTGGGCGATGCCCTCAGCGTCCAACTGGAGTTGGCGCCGTTGATCAGCCGCAGTACCGTGCTCGATGAAAGAGTTCGGCATGCCGATGCGGTGGACCGGTACGTCTTTTATCCCGGCCTCAGAGAGGGCTTCAAGTACGTCCGAGCCGAACCCTCCGGCCAGCACATGCTCTTCTACCGTGACGATGAGGCGGGAGTTGCGCGCCGCCTCCAAGAGTAAGTCAACGTCTAGGAGTCTGTCCGAGAAACAATGTTCTAAGCGATATGCGTCATTAGTGGAGTGTAAAGATGCTAATTACTCCACGACAAAGTACAGATTACTGTAAGCAGGTTATTGCGTGGCGGTTTTCGTCTCCAGGAACGAATCCTCGGACAGACTCCTAGGGGCTTCACGAAGACCGGGTTTACAACGCCGCATGCAATGCCATACTCGGCAAGCCTTTCCGCTGCGCTCACGGCTGCGCTGGCCGACCTGCCCAGACCGAAGATCACCACGTCACGGCCTTCCCTGATCACGGAGCCCCTGCCGAGAGGCAGTTCCTTGAGTCCCCGTCGAGCGTCACGCCGACGGCGGCCCCCCTGGCAATGCGGATAGCGAAGGGGCCCCGGTGTTGATAGGCGGTGTAGACGAGGTGCTGTAGCTCGTCCACGGTCGCCGCAACGACGGCGTTGGGTAGGCACCGCAGGTATGAGATGTCGAACGTGCCGTGGTGGGTCTTGCCGTCTTCGCCGACGATACCAGCGCGGTCGGCAATCAGCGTCACCGGCAGATTCTGAATGCACACATCGTGGACTACCTGATCGAACGCTCTTTGGAGGAACGTCGAGTAGATAGGGACGAAGGGTTTGAGTCCCTTCGACGCCATTCCCGTCGCCATGCTGACGGCGTTTTGCTCCGCGATGCCTGTCTGCGAAACTTGTATCCTGCAAGTTCGCGATTGCGAAGAAGTCTCCACAAAGCTCTTTCTGAGTCAGTTGATTGTTTTCTCAGTCGTCGTGCTCCTGACGTAACCCTCATCACCCTCACCTCAATCCTCTCCCGTCAAGGGCGAGGAGGCTCTGAGGAATCCTTTGGAAATAGGCCCTAAGGGGCACGCTCCGGAGATGGCGCGTCCCCTTGCGCCGCCACCGCTGCCGTTTCCTCTTCCGTGGCCGTCGAGGGCGGAGTCAGGGGCAGTTCGACAATCATCTCAGTGAACTGGCCCGGTTCAGATTCGACGCGAATGGCGCCGCCGTGTTTCCGCACGATGTCGCTGGACATGGCGAGACCCAGGCCCGTGCCTTGGTTGGTAGGCTTGGTGGTGAAGAAAGGGTTGAAGATCTTCTCTATGACGTCCGGCGGAATCCCGTTTCCGTTGTCCCTTATGCGGATTTCAGCATGGTCATCTCCTCGGTGAGTGGTGAGCAACAGCGTTGGCATATAGGGGTCGCCATCTGCTTCTGTGGCCAAGCGCCGTTTCTCATCGGTGGCGTAGCAGGCGTTGCTCACCATGTTCAGAAAGACCCGCCCCAACTCCTGGGGAATCATTTCCAGTTCGCCCATCTGCGGGTCGAAGTCCTGCCGCAGGTCCAACTGGAAATTCGGGTCGGTGGCCCGGGCGCTGTGATAGGCCAAGCGCGCGTGTTCATCGACCAGGTTGTTAATGTTCGTAGATTGCAGTCCCCCATTGTCTCTACCCATAAGAAGCATATCGTGGACGATCCGGTTGGCCCGTTCTCCATGGGACCGGATGCGTGTCAGATTATTTCTCAGGTCTCCGAAGATATCTTCAACCAGCCCTGTCTGCTCATCGGTTAGGGTTGCCCCTTCCTCCTTTAGGACCCCTTGCAGTTCCGTAACAAGCTCTTCCGAAACCTCGGAGAAGTTGTTGACAAAGTTCAACGGGTTCCGTATCTCGTGGGCCACTCCCGCCGTCAGCTCACCCAAAGCTGCCAGCTTTTCGCGCATGACAATCTGGTCCTGCGCCAGGCGTAGGTCCTCCAGAACAACCTCCAGTTGTTCGTTCTTTCCTTTCAGCTCGTCCGCCAGCCTTTCCAGCAGATTCAGACGCTGGACCTCTAGGGCATGACGACGGAAGACCTCCAAAGCAGCGGCCATTTCGGCCACTTCATCCCGGCCCTCGATCTCCACGCTGGCCTCCAGGTCGCCCTCGGCCATACGCCGCATCCAATCCGATAGGAGCTTCAGGCGGCGCGCCAGTATCCGCCCTACGAAAAGCCAGGCGATGAGCAAAGCACCGGCAATGCTTATGCCGCCAATGACCAGAAGAAGGATGCGGCCCGTTAGTATAGCGTCACTGGAAGCTTGGGTCGCCGCTTGTGCGCTGGCGCGCGCCGTGTTGACCAGCCCGTTGACCTCCTCCACGAGGTCAATGGCGATGTCTCGGTTGCTCGCTATCAAGTCCTGCTGCGTCTCAGCCAAGGTCAGCCGCCGGGCCAGCAGATCGAAGCCGCTTTCCTCCCCAACTCCCATCTGCCGCAGTTCGGTGAAGATGGGCGACACTTGGCCTCTTAGCGGCGATTCTCCAAGAGCGGACAGGTTTCGCTCCATGCGGCTTGTTGCAGCCTCGAACCGTTCCCGTAGCGGCTCGATCAGCGACGCCTGAGAAAGGGTGAAGGCGTTTGCTAAGAGCTCCATTGCGATGTTGCCATCCACCTGCAACTGGGCCAGGTGACGGTAGTGGCCCAACTCCTCCTCCGAGAAATGTTCCGAGCGAGGCGCCGGAGGTTCCAACAGGTTGCGATAGCCTGTCATTACATAGAAGAGCTGGTCGTCAATCGCCGGAACGACGATGCCGTCCAACTGAGTGCGTAGTTTCGCCAACTCCGCTCCCAGGGCTTCGCTGCCCGCAGTCAATGTAAAGGACTCGCTGGTCCCTTCCTTGATGGCCTCGATGTTGTAGATCAGGGTGTCGGCGTGGGCGCGAATCCTGGCATAGCTCTCACGCCCCACGGTCCCCTCCTCCAAGAGGGCCAGCTGCTCCTCGAAAGCGCTGTATGCTTCATCGATGCTGAGGGCTACCTCGTCGAACTCTTCCGTTGCGGCCGCAGTCGTCAGGCGCGGAGCCGCCGCCACGAGGATCCCGCTGTACTGGGCCACCTCGAACGAGGCCGCAATATCTGGGATACTGCCCTCATTGACACGACTCTGCACTTCTCCCACCCGATTGAAGGATAGCCACGCCACCAGACTGGCGCATATGGTCAGGGCCACCGCTCCCCAGATAGCCAGATGGAGTTGGGTGGATATACGAGAACCGCTTCTTAGCAGCCGTTTCAGGCGTTCTTTCACCGCGTTGCGTCCCGCAAACTATCGATGGAGTGGTAACGGCCGTCGGACCCTATCACGGTCAGAAAGACGGCGTCCGACCCTTGGTTGTCATCGTACCCGTAACGGAGATGGAATCCGTCGAGGTCGGTGATATTCCTGCTGCGCAGACTGCCCAGAAAACAGGCCCGGTCCACCTCGCGCCCGCAAATCTGTAGACCGGCGATAGCCAGGCGGCCTGCCAGATAGCCTTCTAAGGAGACGAAGCCCGGCACGGCGTCGGGGGCATAGGCCGACAGGGCCTTGAGGTAGGAGGCAACAATGGGTATGGAATCATCCATTGGGAAAGGCACCACCTGAGTGACAAAGACCCCAGCGCCGTCAGGACCAAGCTCTATGGCCAATGCGTTGCTGCCTACGAAAGAGATGGTCATGAAAACGGAGTCCAACCCCGTGTGCCGCGCCCACTCGATCAGCTCTGCCACCGGCTGGTAGGCCCCTACGAGGATCACCGCTTCGGGAGAGCCCTGACTCAAGTCTAAAAGGGCCGTCTTCACAGCCAGGGTATTTCGAGTATATAGCCCAATAGCTGCCGGTTCCATTTCCCGGCGCTCCAGGGCGCTGATGACCCCATGGTAACCGGCGCGGCCATAGGAGTCGTCCTGGTACATTATGCCAATGCGCTCGATCCCCAAGTCCTCCGTCAACCGGGCCACCATCTCTTCCGTCTCCTGGTTGTAAGAGGCTCGCAGGTTGATCACGGTTTCCCACTTGGCATCTCGCAGAAAGGCCGCGCCGGTGAACGGCGCAATATAAGGGACCCCCCTGGCCTCTGCCACCGGGACTGCCGAGCGCGACGTGGGCGTGCCAACAGCCCCAATCAGCGCAAAAATCCCCTCTTCTTTTATCAGGCTGGTGGTGTTGTCGATGGCGGCTTCCGGTTCGTAGGCGTCGTCACGCGACGTCAGCTCCACCATCCTGCCATGGACGCCGCCGGCGTCGTTCACCTCTTTGAAGGCTGCCAGGATGCCTTTCCTCATGTTGATTCCAAGCTCCTGGGCGGGGCCGCTAAAGACGGCCGACTGGCCGAAGAGAATGCGTTGGTCGGAGACGCCGGTTTCCACAGAAGGGAGATTGCCGCCCTCGGGCGTAGGCGTCCTCTCGCCGGCGCCGTTTATCCTTGCGCCGGTCTGACCGTCATCCGTGGCTCCGAGGAAAAACCAGGCTCCCAGGCTGAAGGTCACCGTAAGGGCTACTCCTCCCCCGATACCCAGCACAAAGAGTACGTCCGTTGGTAACCGGGGGAGTCCCATCACTCAACCCTGCGCTTAACCAGAATCAAATGGTTTCTACCCTCTTCCCGTTTATACCGCATCTCATCCATCATCGTACGCACCAGATGAATACCGAGCCCCCCCACCGCTCTGTCGTTCAGGGACCCCATCACATCAGGCACCGGCGCGTCATTCAACGGGTCGAAGGGCTTGCCATCGTCCGTGATCTCAATGGTCACGGCCGAGGCCTCAGAGGTCAAACCGATTTCAACTTCATGGAAGCCGCCACGGTGCCCGTGGTTTACCACGTTAAGCCACAGCTCCTCAAGGACCAGATTCACCTGGAAGGTGAGGTCGGCAGGCCAGTCGTCATCCCTCCCGATGTCCTCTATAGCGGTGGAGAGGCGCTCCATTTCGTCCAGCCTGGTTTCGATGGTTAGGCGCAGCTTCGCACTCAAGAGGAAGCCTCATCGCAATAAAGGACTAGGCAGGTGATATCGTCGGACTGGGGCGTCTCGCCCGCAAAGGCGTTTACGGCTTCAAAAACCGCCGCGGTGGTCTCCTCGGGGTCCCGGGGAGGATTGGTCTGAAAGAACTCGCTCAGCGGGTCCAGGCCAAACTGTTCCTCCTCACCATTCATAGCCTCAGTCACTCCGTCTGTGTAGAAAATAACTGTGTCTCCAGAGGACAGAGTCACCGTGTTCTGCTTGTAAGAGAGGTCGGGCGCAATCCCCAGGGCTATCCCGTCCGTTAAGGGAAGCAGCGCGGAGGTCCCGTCGGCATGGACTACAAGGGGGCTGTTGTGGCCCCCGTTGGCGTAGGTTAGCTCTCTGCTGGAAGGATCGTATATCGCGTACAGAACCGTGACGAACATGCCGCCTTCGTTGCCCTCAAGCAGCAAATCATTAACTTCGCGCAGCACTTCACCTGGGAGACCAACGCCGATAGCGGCACCCTTCAATAGGGTGCGGCTGGACATCATAAACAACGCCGCCGGCACGCCCTTGTCCGATACATCCGCCACGGCCAGGCCGAGCCGCCCGTCGCTCAGGTGCACCACGTCAAAGAAATCGCCTCCCACGTTGCGCGCCGGCTGCATCTTGCCGTATACCGTATAGCTGGGTTCCTTGGGAAACTGGGTCGGAAGTATGGACTGCTGCATTCCCCTGGCCACTTCCAGCTCGTTCTGCAGCGCCACCAGCTTGTCACGAGATTGGAGAGCCTCGCGCCATTCGGCCATGTTGCGCAGCGTCCGGTCGATGGTCACTTGCAAGTCTTCAAAATCTACGGGTTTGGTGACGAAGTCGAATGCACCGCGGTTCATGGCCGTGCGTATGTTCTTCATATCGCCATAGGCCGAAATTATCACCGAACGGATGTTGGGGTCTACCTTGGGTATCTGCTCCAGCAACGTGAGACCATCCATCTGAGGCATGTTGATATCCGAGAGCACCATGTCGATGTCGTTTTCCTGGCGCAGCTTCTCCAAGGCCTCCACACCGTTTTGGGCGAAGACGAACTTATAGCGGCCCGACCGGATATCCCGGCGCATACGCTGCAGCATCAGGGGCTCTAGGTCTGGCTCGTCGTCGACCACCAGGATCTTGTACGCTTCTTGCATCGATGTCATTCCGCGTGCTTGTACCTTGCGTTTGCCGCCTTTCTTCTTAGTCCTTTGCTCACTGAAGGTTGTCCTTGCCGTGGGCGCCTGTGAAAGGTCCGGAGTCGATCATTCTTTGAATGCAGCCAGGGCCTCGACCTCGGAAGCGTGAATGGGAATGATCTTGTCGAAACCGCTGATCTCGAAGACCTCCCGTATCGATTCGGAAAGCGCACAGATCGCAAATTTCCTGTTCCGACCTTGCAACGCTTTGGCCGTCAGCAGAATCACCCGCAGGCCTGCACTGCTGATGTATGATAGCCGCTCCATGTCCAGGACCACGGCGCACTCATTAGCGTCTATGGCGGCATCTAAAGCAGTCTGGAATTCACGAGCATTGGCGCCATCGATCCGTCCATCCGTCATTGCGATTAAAGTATCCCCTTGTCGTTTCGTCTCAACTTCCATTGCGTATATCTCCTTAACGATACGGTTCTTGTCCTGCTTGCTGCACCGCTCTCGATTCCCCTTCCCTACATGCACACTCGCCGTGGGCAGCCACGTCGAGGCCTACCAACTCATCCTCAGCGCCAGTCCTCAAGCTCCCTCATCCTAGACGTGATCATCACGATAATGAAGGTGAAAATGGCCGCCGCCGCATCGCAGTTACAACTGGTTCTAGGGCCTCAATCCCTATCTCGGGGCCCATCGAACCGCTCTAGACCGTAGGGCCTGTGCTACCAAGCACAGCCGCCGCCAGAACGGCTACCATCAGGCATCCATTGTAACGCCAATCCGGTGAAGATTAAAATGTCGAGGGAGCCGTCGATCTTCCACCTTTTCTTTACCGCTTCCACAGCTCGCAACCGAAGCTCTCGGCCAGCGCCAGATAGTGGGCGTCGTAGGCGGCGCCCTGACCAAATCGACTTGCCATCTCCAACGCCCTTCCGTGGAGATTCCGCGGCTGATACAACTCGATCTGAGAGGTGAGCAGGTTTCTGATAAGGTCAACCGCCCCCTCGACGCTCAACTCGCCTCGGGTCACTCTCTTGTGGAGCGCGTTCGATACCTCAAACGGCAGCAGGTGGGGAGCGGCCGGCGTAACCTCCTCGTTATGCCATTCTCGGAGAATCGCCAAGGTCTTGTCGGTGTGCTCCTCCCTCATCAACCGCTTGAAGGCAAGGCTGGGGTCTACAACCGCGAAGCCGCTCACCCTAGTCCCTCCAACTGAGCGTCCCTAGCCTCACGTGCTTCCCGGATGAACTCGGCGCCGCTGCCTGGGAGCACGCTGTCACCGAAGTACTTCTTCTGGATCTCCTCGAACCGCTCGGCGTCAGACCAACTAGACACGGGACTGCCGAAGCCCTGTGTCTCGTCTTGCGCCAACTCTTTGTCTATGGCTGTATAGCAGTAAGAGGTATCTTCAAAAAGTGTGTAAACAGTCAGGCGGTGTACCTTCTCTCTGAACAACACGAGCTCGAGGCCCAAGAGAGGAGATAGACCGCCCATGAGGAAGGAAAGCACTGAGAGTAGCTCGGAGTCAAGGCCGGAGTGGGAGCAGTTGGAGGATTGGGTGCGAAGCCAGGTCCAGAGGCTGATCCAGGAGTTGCTGGAGGAGGAGGTGACGGCGTTTCTGGGAAGGGCGAAGTCGGCGCTCAGATCCGACTCGGACAACGATACCGGCTATCGGAACGGATACGGCAGAGCCCGGAGGCTTACGCTGAGTTCGGGAACGATACAGCTGAGGCGGCCGCGAGTCCGCGATACCGAGGAGCAGTTCGAGAGCCGGCTGCTGCCGCTGTTCGTCAACAGGACCAGGAAGGTTGCTGAGTTGATCCCCGAGCTGTACCTGCACGGTCTATCCGAAGGCGACTTCGATCTGGCTTTGCGGGGGCTGCTGGGAGAGGACGCACCGGTATCGGCGAGCACGGTGGCCCGGTTGAAGTCCAAGTGGAACGATGAGCTTGCCCAATGGCGCAGCCGACCCCTCGATGACCTGGAAGTGGTCTACATGTGGGTGGATGGAGTCTACGTCAAGGCTGGTCTTGAGAAGGAGAAGGCGGCAGTACTGGTGGTGATGGCGGCCCTGAGCGACGGGAGCAAGGTGGTGGTGAGCGCTGTTCCCGGATACAGGGTCCGCGGTTTCTAATAGACACAAAAAACTGCGGTACTCGTGGGGGGTGGGCCTGGAGGCTGCTGAAGGTGACAGCGCCGAGACTTCTCGCTAGCGACGTCCCGACCGCCGCCCCCAAGGGCGATGGCCGCAAGACATACCAGGCTGCGCCAGTACCCCCGGCGACGGGCCGGTGGCAGCAAGACCCCTCCTAAGCGACGAGTTGCTGTCATATCGCCTCCACTCTATCGTTCCCTCAAATCGTCGTGGTCAACATCCAGTGACGGTCTCTCAAGTAACGCGGTGGGTATGCATCCCGTAATGTCGTTGTCGTACACGCTTAATCCCTCTAGTTTGACGAGTTTTCCCAATTCCGGTGGTATGCTCCCCGTCAGTTGCCAACAGTTCCATGAGGCGAACTTTTCGCTGGGTCGTGGCTCTGTAACGTGGCTTGGAGCGCACGGTATTTTCACGCCAGCCCCCTCAGTTCCCCAGTCAACCACCCACTGTAATTGATGTTGGCCACATCAACGAGCCAATCGTAGCTGTGAATCACGATGCGCTCCCGGTCGATCAGTTGACGGCGGAATTCATTATAACGGCTGGAATACTTCTGACGTCGTCCGATGGTCCAACCCGGCGGAGCCCAAGTCCTCAGAGAACCGGTAGTCGCCGAAGTAGCACTCTTAAGCGCGGTGCCGCCCTTGAAGACCGTAGTGTCGCCAAGCGCCGGCACCTAACTGACGCCTGCGAGAAATCCAGGACAGTAGGCAGTCATATTTAAGGACTTCCCAGGGTATGCCAAGACGATGGAGGGTCTTCACCGTGTGCTCCAGGATCGATTGCATCATGGGACCCCACTGCTCCCACAGCCCCTTGCAGACTCGCACCACCGAGTCGGCGGTGCGGTCCCTGTCGGCAAAGACCGCGGTGTCCAGCAGGTTAATGCCCGGCATTCGCTCCTCGTCAGCCAGGTCGATCAGGCGCACACTGTCGATGAGAGACTCTGGCACGTGCTCCAAGAGCGACTCCACGAGGCCCGCATGCGGGTCCATCACGACGATGGCGTTGTCGTCCCTCCCCGCAGCCTTCTCCCTCATCTTGTGGACGACGGCATGCCGCATGAGGGTGGACTTGCCCATGAGCGTCCTGGCCACGTAGAGGCGGTGCCGTCTCATCAGGTCGGCGGAGAAGCGAGTCTCGCGGGACGCGCCTCTCGTGGCCGCGCCTACCAACGCTCCCTCCTTCACTCCCCGCGCCGACGGCAGGAGCACCTTCGCTCCAGAACGCTCGAAGCCTATTTGGTGCCCTAGCGCTGTGAGTTGGCTCACGCTTCTTCTTGATTGCTCTCCTCTTGGAACTTGTCTACTACAGGAGTAATGACCTCAACGAACTGCCTGAGCGTCGCCGCCAACGTGTTGGGGAATGGATCGTTGAGGACGTCACCGGTGAGGGTTACCAAGACACAATTCTCTTCCACTATCTGGTCTTCATGGACGTTCAGCTGCGCGATCCTGCTTCCCAACTCGCCCGAGAAGTACCCGAATATCACGTTCACTTTCCACGTTACGGGTTCATGATCAAGGCGATACAGGTTCATTCCGTAGGACAGCTCCCAGTTACTCCATGGGGCACGCTTGTACCAGACGCGGTAGTACCTGTGATCATATGCTCCGCCGGCCCATCCGCCAGCCCATCTGCTTCGTCTGTCAGGCCTGACTTCTTCAGCCAGGAGACTCAACGCACGGTCGGCAGCTGACCTGAGAAAGCGCGTGACGTCGTCGTTTCTGTTTCGGTCGTAGGTTTTCTGCAAGCTCTCGGCAAAGCCGCCGGCGCTTCCCTCCACTTGTCGGCTTCCGATCCGGACCTCGTAGTCTTCCTCGCCTGGGACAGGGATGATCGTGTTCGCCTGCAGGTAGAGAGAATCACTCTCGGCATCACGGTACGGTATCAGCTGGACACAGGTGATCAGGCCGTCGGCAGACACCTGCTCATTCAGCCATAGGGCGGCAGAGGTTACTTCAGGCGCGAATCTGTGGCTTGCCAGGATTATGCGCTGGCCGTTGTTCAGAGAGTCGAGGTCGTCGGCATCCAGATGTTCCAGCAGTCTAAGTCCAGCGTCCTCCTCCGATATGTTCCCATGACGCGCGAGGAGGCTTACGATCGCCTGCTTTCCGGCACGTCGGAGGTAGCTTGCGTACTTGATGGCCTGCCAGTAGACGTCCGCACCGGTATCGTCTCGCTTCAGCTCGATGACAACGAGCCTGCCATTTGCATCGACCGCCAGCAGATCCAGTCTCTCACTCGTCCTGTCGAAGCCGCTGAACTCCTTCGCGACTATCAGAAGGTCGTCGCCGAGGATATTGGGATTGGCCGCCACCCACTCCTGAATATCTCTCCGCTCCCGCAGGCCCAGCTGGGCGAAGTCGACCTCCTCCAGCGCTGCGGGTTCGCGTGTCGACGGATCGACTCTGAACAGCTGTGGTTCCCTGCTCATTTCTTCCTCATCTCCTTCGTCCATGCGTCAGGGAGAGAAGCACTGGAGCACGGCTTCCGCGTGTCCGCGAATGCCCGGTGCCACACTCTCCATCCATCTGGATAACAGATTCTGGTACGTGCAGTGGACGAATCTCACCTCATCCTGCCCGACGTTCTCGACGAACGCCTCGACGTCACCCTTGTGGACTTCCATCAACCGTGGCTCAACCGGCTCTCCCGTGAGCGGCCAGAAAGCGGGTTCGGCATGGATGTACAGGAGGATAGGCTTCAGTCCCTTGGTTGGCCCCATCCTGTGGACCTCCGTCCGTAGGGCCAGTGCGTGCTTCACCAGCTGAGCCCTGTCAAGACCCTGCTTCCTGCCCTGTTCGTCGTGGAGTCTGTCCCTGACGCACTCATAGCCCTTCATACAGTCTCCCCATTCCGGTCTCCAGTACGCATTGGAGAAAACAGGGCTTCGCCGGAACGGCTCGAACCGCTTGGACTCAATGCCGATGAGCGCCGAAGACGTAACGACGAGAACGTCCAGGACAGGATGGCGGCCCCCTCTCCATGGCAGGCGGACAGTCTGTTCCAGGGCCACGTGCGTAGCCGGCCACTCCTCATCCTCGCATCCGGGAAGCGGAGGCAGGACCTCCGGTCTCTCTAGGAAGTATCCGAATGCGTTGGCGGCAAGCCGAGCAGACGACTCTGGATGATCGAACTTCCCACTCTCGATCTCGTTGCCCGGAGCAGCAATGTACATCTCCTCGACCATCAGACCGGGAACACCGGGCAGGAACCTACGGGTTGACAGTTCTACGTCCATGGACCGCTGAGGAACAGGCTCGTCGGAACGTTGTTGCCTGGCTGTGTTCCTGCTCTTCTGCTCCCGCTTGAACATCAGTGTCTCCGCATCCAGATCAACCTCCGCAGTCTTCCATCCCGGAACGACCCATGCGAGAGCCTGCACATGATAAGGGTCATTGGCCCACCAGGCGGAGTACCGGCGTGCGGATGGAGGTAAAGCAAAGCCGAGGACCGACTCGATTTCACCGAATGTTGCCCGCCATTCCCGTACTCTCAGGCCGGAGATTTGCCGGTACAGCGGCTCGTACCTGCCACGTTCAATCCCCTCCCGTCTCTCTTGGTCTGGATCCGTGTTCACAACCATCGATTCACCGGCGTCTGCTTCATTGAGGCGGCTATGCCTGCGGTGTGAGTCTCCTGATCTCGAGCGTCTTCGATTCCAGGTGGTCGCCAAGGGCAATCCTACCGGTCATCCTCGTCTCCGCCACCCGTAGGGTCAATGCTACCGGTACCCCAGCGGGGCCGAGGAGAGTCCCTACGGCATTGTATACGGCGGCCCTGCCGGTCCGCTTTGCTCCGCGCCGCAGCGATTCCCGGAGAGTGTGGCGCCCCGCCAGGAGGGTTCTTCCTTCAATGACCCCCGCGGCGACCATCGATACGAGAGGTACGGAGTCGAGAATCGCTTCTGCACCGTGTCTGAAGCCTCCCCGACAATGTGGCGACGGTGACCCTGCTAAACCGTGCGCTGCTGGCCAGAGGATGAACCGCTTTCCCGCATCGCCCAGATACACGCTGACAGACTGGCCCTCATCTTCTCTAACGCACTCAATGTAGTATCGCATCAAGTTCTTGATGCGATCAGAGAGCGGTAGACCCCTAGAACCAAGATGGGTTCCTATGTCTCTGCGGTTCATGGGTATCGTTGATCCATAGCTATAGTATTGCGGTCAGGCCAATACGATTTCAGGTTGACGAGGCCTCATAGCGTGCGGGAAGACTCCGCGTCGTGTGTTCTATCCAGTCCCAGGCTACGAGTGACCGCACTCGACCCGGATCAGATTCCAGTTCGCTCAAATAGGTGTTAATGGCCTCCACCTTCTCCACCCTCTCGAGTTTACGCGAATCGTCCCTATGCCTCGTCTTCGTGCGACTCACCGCGCCATACCAGCGGCTCACCAGTCTCGGCATCTTGGACGATACCGCTCAACTTGGGTGGGTTGGCGGGATCGGCCCTAGCTTCATCCAACTGCGCCTGCGTTAGCCCGAATCCACCGAGGGAGGGCGTCGGGTTAGCATCCTGAAGTGGCCAGAGGGTGCTCTTCTGAATCTGGGATAATGGTTTTGTGACAGCAAAACAGTCCCAGAGAAGGAGCACCCAATAGATGCTACCACGCAACCAGCCCGACCGTATCCGTATCGTCTTTGACGATCACCGCCTGGTGGCCAATGCCGGTCTGCTCCTGCCGGCCACCCTCGCCCGGCATCTGGGCCTGCGGGAACTCGTTGACCATCACCTTGACCTGGGCGGCGCGCCGGGGCGGGCCAACACCGGAGACAAGCTGATGACCCTGGTGGCCTCAGCCATGGCTGGCGGCGACTGCATCGACGACGCTGATGTGTTGCGCACCGGGGGGACGGCCTGCACCCTGGGCGGCACGGTCAAGGCGCCATCCACCCTGGGCACCTTCCTGCGCAGCTTCCGGTGGGGCCACGTCCGCCAGCTGGACCGGGTGAGCCGGGAGCTGCTGGCCCGGGCCTGGGCCGCTGGGGCCGGACCCGGCGACGCGCCGTTCACCATCGACCTCGATTCCACCATCTGCGAGACCTACGGACTGGCCAAGGAGGGCGCCCGCCACCACGGCTATACCGGCAAGCGGGGCTACCACCCACTGCTGGCCATCGCCGCCGGCACCGGAGACGTGCTGATGTCCCGGCTGCGCGAGGGCCGGGCCAACACCGCCCGCGGCGCCGCCCACTTCCTGCGGGAGACGGTGGGACGGGTGCGCTACGCCGGGGCCAACGGACGACTCACGCTACGGGCCGACAGCGGGTTCTACACTCATGGCGTGGTATCCGTCTGCCGCAAGATGGATGTCCGCTTCTCCATCACCATCCGCCAGCATAAAAGCCTGCACAATCTCATCGAGGCGATACCCGAAGATGCCTGGACGCCGATTCCTTACTGGATGGACGGCGCCGCCGATGTGGCCGAGACCACCTGCACTCCCTTCCAGAGTGAACCTGACGCCGCGCCGGTGCGGCTCATCGTCCGGCGTGTGAAGCCCACGCCCGGTTCCCAGCTGGCCCTCTTCGCCACCTACAGCTATCACGGCTTCATCACCGACCGGGACGGGGAGATGCTCGAACTGGAGGCCGACCATCGCCGCCACGCCGAGATCGAGAATGCCATCCGAGACCTCAAGCACGGTGTGGGGTTGAACCATCTCCCCTCGGGCCGCTTCGCCGCCAACGCCGCCTGGCTGGCGGTACAGGTGATGGCCCACAACATCGCCCGCTGGACAGCGCGCATCGGTCTGGGCGAGCAGGTGGTGACCACCAAGACCCTCCGGCGGCGGTTCTTCTCCCTGGCCGGACGGATCACCCGCTCGGCGCGCCGCCTCACACTGCATCTGCCACAGCGCTGGCCTTGGGAAGCCCAGTTCGATCGTGCCCTGGCCCGATTGCGCGCCCTGCCACTCCCTGCCTGACGGCGGCGGCGGCAACCGGCCGCCATCCGGCCAACCGAACGTCCCCGCGAACTCGCGCCAGTCCGGTCTGCGAGTGCCTCTTGCTGCGTCCTCTCCCCGCTATCTCGCCCTGACCAGCATTCGCAGACGGTCACAAAGTCTCCCCGCGGCAACTGAAGACAAACACCGGCCTCCCTCTACCCCAAATCGTGCCCGGACCATCGCCCTCCCTTGCCCCTATCGCCCGTTCCGCTGCTGCATAGTCATCCCTTCGGTGGATTTGGGGTTAGGCCGATCACTGGCCTGTGGACATCGGCAGGACTAGCACCGTACAAGTCCGCGCCGGACAAAATTGCACCGAGGAGGCTCGCATCGGACAGATCCGCTCCCCGGAGGTTTGCGCCGGACAGATCTGCGCTCCACATTACAGCGTCGGACATATTCGCTCTCTGGAGCCACGCGCCAGACAGGTTAGCGCTGTGGAGTTCGGCACCAGATAGATCCGGACGCTCGGATATTGTGCGGGAAAGGTCCGCACCCATGAGCCGTGCACCAGTCAGATTTGTACCCGTGAGTTCCGCGCCAGACAGGATCGCATCGTTGAAATGCGTCCTTGATAGGTTCATCTTCGTGAGATCCGCATGCGACAGATCCGCGCCGTCGAGCCTCGCGCCGGCCAAGTTACCGCCCCACCGCAACCACACGCCTCTGAGGTCAGCGTGGCGCAAGTCCAACGCAAACAGCGGGTCAAAGTAAAAATCGCCGGTACGGCGAAGCTCTTCCTCCTCAACGTACCCGCCGACTTGGTGGTGCACCGGTGTTCGCAGGGGTGAGCTGCCCGCATCACCGGCGTACACCTTCGGATCGACCAGAGTACGCGCTTCCTGTTCAATCGCTAAGCGTGATTTACCGCGGGCGGCAACTGCAGCCACGACAGCCTGAACATCCTGACGCAGCGGCGGGATCGTGTCGTCAGGCGCCATGCGGGGGTTACTCTCTTCGTCGTTAGGCGGACGACGGACGAAAGCGCAGAACAGGGCCATGATCTGGATGTGATATTGCTTTGGATGCTCCCGAGCGAGCCGCTCAAGCGCATAGACGCCGCCCATTCGGACCGACAACACTTCGCTCCCAAGCATCTCAGCGCCCTTCTGGTAGCGTTCGTTTAGCAGACTCTGCTGTGCCGCGTCAACCTGCCGCTGTGCCGCGGATGCCTGTCTATCGGCTACTACGCCACGCCATATCGCCAGCGGCAAGGCGACCGAGCCCGCGATGACTAGGCCGACGTTCCGTATCGTCGTGCTGGCGGACTCGCCACCGCTCAGCCAGTTCCAGAACACAATCGATAGCGCGATTTCGATGAACAGCACGACCAAGGACACCGCGAGCCATGTGCCACCAGAGCCGGGCAGTTGCCAGTTGGCGCGAAGGCTGCGCATCCGGTCGAGGGGGTTCATCGGAGCAACTCTAGGAACTCCTCCCTCGTCAGGCCGGCGTCGCGGATCAGCGCTCTCAACAGACCTCGCCCCAATTCTCTGTGCCTGGGGACCGAGAGCCTCCGCCCCATCGGTCCTACCAGTATCATGTGACTGCCCTCGGTGCGGTCCCAGGCAAGTCCGATCTTGGTGGCCGCCTTGACGAAATCGTCACCCGATATGATAGGCAGTCGGGCCACTACGCTGTCACGTCCACGACTGCGAACTCGGACGAGTAGGGCGCGGGGGCACCGTGCTCGCGCATACTCGCCAGATAACCCCTGATTGCCTCCCTTATGTTTGTCAAAGCCTCTCCCCTAGTCCGACCCTGGCTATGACATCCTGGTAGAGTCGGGCAGCTAGCCACCTCCCAGCCGTCCTCATCGGTCTCAAACATTACCAGCAGCTTCAGAGCTTGTCCGTCGCCGTCAGACGAGCCAACGGACACTGCCCCCGACGACAACCGATCCGATATGTCGAAGCCCAACGCAGTGAGAATCCCATGCGCGTACTGGGATGTAAACTCGGGCAACGTCAAGCCGGTGACCAGTTGGATGACCTGCTTGATGGGGTACTGCCGGTTGTGCAGCTTGACGAAATATTTGTGCCGCGCGTCAGTGATTGTGGGTGTGCTATTCCGCGTGGCGGTTATGACGTCTTCCCGTGCCACCTCATACCGTTTGCCAGCTATCTGGAAGTTCATCTCGAACCAACCTCTCCATCGTGATATTTCTATTATCAAGATATGATAGAAATATTGTCAAGCGATTCCCCACGTGTTCAAGAGGTCCTAGAAATCTGGCCGGAAAGTGGCGGCAGCCGGGTCAGCGTCTATACTTGATTTGTTCGTAAAAACCCCTCGCCAGCCTGGGGCAAGGTGGGGATAATGTGGGGAAAGGGCGTTGGGGCAGCGCCCGGGCGAGGGAGGGGAGCATGTTCCGAGCGCGAGACCCGCAAGAGAGCCTCTGGCAGTCCCAGTTCCTGGTGACGCCGAAGAAGGCTAAGCGCCTGGAGGGGAGTTGGGCCGAGGTTTTCCGAAACGAGGCGCTCCCCCTGATTGACGAGGAGCTCTTTGCTCCGATGTACTGCGCGGACAACGGCCGTCCCAACCGAGCGGTGCAGACCGTCCTCGGGGTCCACCTTCTCAAAGAGATGTTCAACCTCACCGACGGTGAAGCCCTGGAGCAGCTAGAGTTCAACCTGCTCTGGCACCACGCCCTGCGGCTGGATATCGAGGAGACCCACCTGCCCCAGAAGACCCTCCACAACTTCCGAGTTCGCCTGATGCAGCACGACGGTGGCCGGCTGGCTTTCCAGGAGACCACGGACCGGATCATCCAGGCGCTGGGCATACGCACCGGAAAGCAACGGCTGGACTCCACCCACATCATGAGCAACATCGCCACACTCACCCGGCTGGGCCTGTTCTGTGAGACGATGCGGTTGTTCCTGCGGGCCTTGCGCTGGGAGCACCCAGAGCTTCGCCCTGTGGTTCCGGAGGGCCTCCTGGGGCGCTATTTGAAGGAAGAAGACGAGGCGACCCACTACGAGGACGCCCACACGGGGGAGGGTCGGCGACGCCTTTCGGTCTGTGCCCGGGACCTCTACCGGCTGGTGGACCGGTTCTGTGGCACGACTGCTGCCCAGCTGGAGGAGTACCGGCTGCTGGAGCGGCTGCTGCGGGAGCAGTGCCATGTGGGCAAACACCGGGACGGGCGCCCGGGGGACGATGACGACGATGCTGGGGAATGCAAGGTGCCCGTGGCCCTGAAGGACCCGAAGCAGGTGTCCGCCGACTCGCTGCAATCGCCCCACGACCCGGATGTGACCTACAGCGGCCACAAGGGGAAGGGGTACGAGGTGCAGGTGGCGGAGACCTGCCACGAGGAGAACGCCACCCAGCTCATCACCCACGTGGAGGTGACCCCCTCGAGTGGGAGCGACACCGACGTGAGCGTGCCGGTCGTTGACGGGCTCGCGGAGCGGAAGGTCCGACCGGACGAGCTCTTCGCCGACACGGCGTATGGGTCGGGCCGCAATGCCTTCGAAGCCTCGCGCCGGGGAACGGAACTGGTGAGCCCGGTGGCGGGGTCGGCGCCGGGGAACTCGCACGAAGGAGAGGGTGACGGACCACCGCCGCTCACCGCCGCTCACCGCCGCGGACTTTCAGATCGACGTCACAGGGGAGCAGGCCACGGTGTGCCCCGCCGGCCACCCGTCCATCGAGGAGTACGAGCTGAAGGATGCGCCGGAGCGGGTAGAGGTCCACTTTGCCGGGACAACATGCGAGCCCTGCCCCTTGCGATCCCGTTGCCCAGTGAAGCTGGACCGGCGTGCGGGGGACTACGTCCTCAAGGCGGACCTGGTGAAGGTGAACATCGAGCGGCGCCGGAGGGCCGAGGCCACCGAGGAGTGGCGCAAGCGGTATGCCATAAGGGCTGGTATCGAGGGAACGAACTCCGAGCTGAAGCGCGCCCACGGGCTTGGGCGCTTGCGGGTGCGAGGGGGCCGTCGGGTGCGGCTTGCCGTCTACCTGAAGGCGTTGGCGTGCAACTTCAAGCGGATGGTCCATGCACGCCTGGTGGAGATGGAGAACACGGCTCAGCGGGCGGTCGGGACGGTACCTGCGGTCGCGGCCGCATGAGGGCGCCGCTCCACAACTTCCACCGGGTGCCCTGAGCCACGGAAGGGGTACCGCAACGGGATCACGCTTGTCCTGAGCGCAGCAGATGGTGCGGTGAGGCCAGCAGCCGGCATCCCGTGGCCTCCTCCCTTCCAGGCCCCTTCGCACGCCAGGGTTCATCTCAAACAGGCCTTTTTGCGAGGGAATCAAGCTTAATGCTATCACGCCGACGGACGAATCACCTTCCCTATGCCGGCATCCTGACCACCTCGTGCTCAGACCTGTAGCTCGTCGGACGTCGAAGCGGTGACCAGTACTATCTCGTCCTCGACACTCGATTCTTCGCAGTACTACCAGAGAAGGGAACACGGTAGGTTAAGCCCCACCAGACTTGACAAAATCAAGAACCTTCAGCTTGTGCTTCAAGCTCGAGGTGTAGTCCTCGGCTTGCGAATGCCATAGTCCGTGTGCTACCGATGAGAAGACGGACCTAGTACGCCCCCGTACCGAGTGGAGCTCAAGGCATGAAGTTTGAAGACATCGTCGCTCGCATGGAACCCCTGTTGGAGCAACTCCAGAATAGTACGCCGCACAATGCGCCCACCTACAGGGGCCTTCCCAGAAAAGGCATTTACGTCTTTTATGAGCAAGGGGTACCGATGTACGTCGGACGTGTCGGTAGCACGTCAAAGCAAACGATGCGGGACCGAATTCGGCAACACACTATTCCAAGTGCAGAGCATAATCAAGCAGTTTTCGCTTTCAGACTCCTTCAAGAGAGGTTAGGCGTAACAACGGGGCACGGGGCGGAATTGAGTAGACCGGAGCTTGCCAAGAAGTATGAAGTTGAATTCAAGGAAATGAAAGAGCGCGTCCGCAACATGAAAGTCCGGGCTGTCGAGATTCAGGACTCCGTGACTCAAACAGTTTTCGAGATTTACGCTTCGTTGTCCTTGAACACTACCCGCTATAACAACTTCGACACTCATTGACTCACTGCCGGCAACTAGGCCCCGTGCCTAGCCAGCAACTGTTTCTTCAGGGAGAGATGTAACCAGATTCCCACGACCCTCGACGCCATCCTGGACCCTAGGAGACGAAAGGCCCTCAATGCACCGACACGACCCGAAGGCGGCAATGAGTGAGCAGCCGTGTCCATCCTCTTTGCCAATGGACGACATAGGACGTCTTGGACCTGTAGCCGGACTCTGTTCCCCACTTCGACCGGTGTTAGCCCGCCGCGAGTGGCCGAGCAGGGGTATTGACCTCGTACCGTTCTGTAACTACACTTGCGTAGCATGGTGAAGGATGACTGCGCTTGCGTTGGACGTGGGATCAGGCAAAGGGCGAGGCGAACCTTCGAGCGCACGGCCTCGGCTTCGAGGCCGCCGTCTTCGTGTTCGACGACCCTTTGTCGGCGACCCGGGAAGACCCATATCAATACGAGCGAAGGTGGCGGACCATTGGCAAGGTGGGCACTCAGGTCGTGATGGTAGTCCATACTTGGCCTGACGTTGATGCGGAGACCGGCGATGAGATCGGACGCATCATCTCTGCACGTAAGGCGACGAGACGTGAGAGGGAGGCTTATGAAGAAAGACATTACTGAGCTGCCGTCAGACATTCAGGAGCAAATACGGGCGCTGGAAGCTCTGCCCGAAGACCAGATCGACACCACTGACGCCCCGGAGATTCTTGACTGGTCCGACGCCAGACGCGGAGTCTTCTACCGGCCGGTGAAGCAGCAGATTACGCTGAGGCTGGACGCGGACATTATCGCCTGGTTCAAGGCTCAAGCTCGTGACGGCCGCGGATACCAGACAGACATCAACGGAGCCCTCCGTGAGCACGTCCATAGGACGGCCCGTTCGGTCAAGCAACCCTGACGGTCGGGGGGCGATGGGCAGGTATGGAAGTTGAAGGGGAAGAGTTGCTTTAGCGAGACGAGGGTCCAGCACCATACATTTCAGTGGAGGCGCAGGTGGCACACGGTAGCAAACCTGATGACAGTCGAAGGGGTGGCTTGAACGACGAAGAGTCTGAGGCCACTCTGGAATCGGATTACACCGACGAAGACCCCGCATCTTCCGTAGAGGACGTCGGCGACTCCATTGTCGACAAGATTGAAAGGACGAGGACGGAGCTTCTGGACCTGAGTCTCCGTAACCCGTTGCTCAACTACCGCATTCTCAGGTCTAGGGGTGTAGAAGTCGTTGATGAAATCCCATCCGCCGTCTTCGACTTCCTGGTGCATAAAGCCCGCCCAATGTCTTTCTTGGCTCGCCAGGACGAGGATCAGCAGGTATCCCTTGACCTATCCGCGCCCTCAAATGTAGAGCCTAGTGACGAATTAGACCAACCCGAGGAGGACGAGAGTGGCCCCGCACCGCAGCACACCGATAGCCGCCTGCAAACCAACGAATCTGCCAGCCAGCTGCAAACGCGACTTCTCAAGACCCACCACGCCGTAAACACACTAATTCAAGAACAGGGTGTCAACACCCTCTTCGTTGCCCTCGGCATGGTCGAGTGGTACGCATCCGACGCCAGCAACATCGTGCGTCGAGCACCCCTGATACTGGTCCCGGTGGAGGTCACCCGGTCTGATGTTCGAGGGAAATTCAACATCCGCTATACCGGCGGGGAGTTGGGGGCCAATCTTTCGTTCATGGAGAAGGTGAAGAACGACTTCGGAATAGATATACCCGGCCTGCCCAGTGATGAGGACCTTGACGTGGACGGGTACTTCGATGACGTTGCGAGCCGCATAGAAGAGCTGGACCGCTGGTCCGTAGACCGTGGGAGCGTCGTTCTTGGCTTTTTCTCGTTCGGCAAATTCCTCATGTACAGAGACCTCGATCCAACCACCTGGCCAGACGGGACGGGATATGGCCCTAGCGAGAGCGGCATCATTCGCGCCCTTTTTGGAGGTGGATTCTCGGAACCTGATCCAAAGATTGGCGAAGGAGACCGTCTGGACGATCACCTCAGTCCTGAGGACATCCGCCATGTCGTGGACGCCGACTCGTCGCAGGCGCTGGCAATCTTCGACGTCAACCAAGGCCGTAACCTCGTCATCCAAGGTCCGCCGGGGACAGGTAAGTCTCAGACAATCATGAACATCATCGCGGAGGCGATAGGTAACGGCAGAAAAGTCCTGTTTGTCTCCGAGAAGATGGCCGCACTTGAAGTAGTCAAGCACCGACTGGACGGCATCGGCCTTGGCGTAGCCTGTCTTGAGCTGCACAGCCACAAGACCACGAAGCGGACCGTCCTTGACGAATTGAAGAAGGCGCTAGACCTAGGCGCACCGACCATCGACGGGATAGAAGACGATTTCGTTGGGCTCGCCCGCCTTCGGAGCAGACTCAACGCGTATGCCGAGGCGGTTAACGCGTTGGTTGGTGAAACTGGAGTTTCCCCATATGTGGCATACGGCGAACTCATTCGGATTCGCGACCAGGAGCATCAGGGCACTCCTCTGCCGCGTGTAGACATAGCCGGCATCGACTCGTGGACAGCGGCCGATTTCGAGTCGAAGCTCAGCGTGGTCTCAGAATTTCAGACCAGGCTCGCGCGGGTCGGGGTTCCTGAGCAGCACCTTTTCTGGGGTTCAACGCTGCGCATGCTACTACCGAACGGTCAGGCGGTCCTGAAGGAGAGGATTGATAGCGCTGTCGAGTCATTGGGAACTACAGCGCGGAATGTACACGACCTCGCTGGCGCCTTGGGGCTGAGTACGCCTGAAAACCTGATACCTACCGACATCTTGCTCGCTGTTGCCCTCCGAGCGGCGAAGGCTCCTAACATTCTGGGTGTCACTCTATCCGCATTCGAGCAGCCCTCTCAGCGAGAAGTGATGAAACACCTCGTGGACGCCGGGACAAGGTGGGTCGCGCTGCACTCCGCTTATGACGACATCCTAGTGTCCTGAGTTATGAACTCATTGCAAAAGTACTTGCTGGGGTGTACCCTCCACGAAACGCTCATGGAGGTCACCATGGCCATCGGACGCCCCATTCCTCCCTTGCACCTTTCCTCCGACGAACGCGAGAGCCTCGAGCGCTGGAAGCGGCGTCCAACCACTGCCCAGGCGCTGGCTCTGCGATCCCGGATCATTCTCCGTTGCTCCGAGGGCAAGACCAATACCGTCGTGGCCGGGGAGATCGGTCTGGCCAAGCAAACGGTGGGGAAGTGGCGGGCCCGGTTCATCGAACGCCGCCTCGACGGCCTGCTTGACGAGCCGCGGCCCGGCGGCCCACGCTCCATCACGGACACCGATGTGGAGCGGGTCGTGACCCTCACCCTGGAGACGACGCCGGCGGATGCAACCCACTGGAGCACGCGCTCCATGGCTGCGCGTACCGGCCTGAGTCAGAGCGCCATCAGCCGTATCTGGCGGGCCTTTGCCTTGCAGCCGCATCGGACCGAGACGTTCAAACTTTCGTCTGACCCTCTGTTCATCGAGAAGGTCCGTGACATCGTGGGGCTCTACCTCAACCCACCCCAGCGGGCTCTGGTCCTGTGTGTCGACGAGAATTCCCAGATCCAGGCCCTCGACCGGACGGCCCCGCTGTTGCCCATGCGCCCGGGGCAGATCGAGCGCCGGACCCATGACTACCGTCGTCATGGTACGACCTCTCTCTTCGCCGCCCTCGACGTGAAGACGGGAGAGGTCATCGGCGCCTGCCACCGTCGGCACCGGTCCACGGAGTTCCGGCGCTTCCTCGACCGGGTCGATGCGACCGTACCCCCGGACCTCGACGTGCACCTTATCCTGGACAACTACGCCACCCACAAGACCCCCGCCATCCAGCGCTGGCTGGCCCGGCGGCCGCGCTATCACCTGCACTTCACCCCCACCAGCAGCTCTTGGCTGAACCAGGTGGAGCGCTGGTTCGCGGTGCTGACAGAGAAGCAACTGCGCCGCGGGGTGTTCCGCAGCACTCGGGAACTGGAGCAAGCCATCGAACAGTACATTGACCAGCACAACGCTGCCTCAAAGCCCTTCATCTGGACCAAAACCGCAGACCAGCTACTAGCTACCATCGCCCGATTTTGTCATCGGATTCATAACTCAGGACACTAGAACCCAGTTCATGGGATGCTGATGTACGCAAGACCCATGACACCCTCTCTGCTGTCGGGCGCAAATTCCAATCATGCGTTCAACCCGAATTCCACCATGCTCCCAATAACCCGAGCATATCTCAGGAATGGATAGACGCGGGATTGAAATCGCTCAAGACACTGACTGAGCTAGTCCACCAACTGGCTGATTCCCTGGGATTGGGTCCGCCGGTAGATGCGAAACAGGCCGCAGTCCTAATGCCTCTAGCCGAACGAGCGGCAAAGGCTCCCAACATTCAGGGCGTTGAACTATCCACATTCGAGCAGCAATCCCAACGCGGCGCGATGAAGAGCGTTGCGGACGCCGGTAGATCGTGGGTTGGGCTGCATTCTCTGTACGACGACCTGTTGGATCCGAGAGCGTGGGATGCAGACGTCCGGGAGACACACGACGCTCTCTCGACGGTTGGACGAAGACCCTGGAGATTCCTGTCTCCGAGATACCGACGCGCCCAAAACCATCTCGCGGAAGTGTGTCTCATTGCACGCCCCGACAGCATCGAGGACCGGATAGCGACCGTAGATGCGATTCTTCAGGAACAGGAGCGTCGGCGCACGATTGAGCGGTTGTCCCCGGTCGCCGGAGCTGTTCTAGGAACGAAGTGGGAGGGAGTAGATTCCGATTGGGAAACCGTTGGCCAGATCGTAGAGTGGGCACTTGCACTGTTCACTGACGTAGACAGGGGCTACATAGCGATTGACATCGTGAGGCACCTGTGTGACGACATCGACGCACGGGAGATAGAGGGCCTGCTGGGGCAGGTTGTAAAGGCCACAGATTCCCACGCTGAGCGCATTGAGACGCTTTCTTCCATCATCGCATTGGACATCGAGGGCGGGGCCGGACTCCTGTCGCTTAGCTTTGCCCAACAGGGCGACATCCTCAACGCATTGGCCGAAGAGAACAACGATCTTGCCCAAGCCAACGTCAGTCTCTCCGCGTTGCTCAGAGCCGAGCCGCCAGCTGGTGTCGAACGGCAAATCGAGGTTCTGGATGGGATTCTAGAGGAGCAGGAGCTTCGCCGGACGTTCGACTCGATGTCCCCAGTCGCCGAGGCTGCCCTGGGACCGAAGTGGAAGGGTACGGATTCCGATTGGAAAGCCGTTGGCCGGGTCGTCGAGTGGGCGCTAGCGCTGTTCACTGACGTTGACAACGGCGCCATACCGATTGACTCCGCCAGGTCCCTTCGGGACGACATAAACACAGAGGTTGTGGGCAGCCTGCTGGATGAGGTCAGGGCAGCGGTGGACTCTCACGTCAAGTGCCTAGACGCACTTCGAGCCTTCCTGGAAATGGACAACTCCAAGCGATTCAGGGATTCCGCCCACGTCAGTTTGACAATTGGAGGAGGTGCGCAGCTCGAAGGGCTGATAACTCTCCCATTTGCAGCGCAGGGCGAAATCCTCACCGATTGGTCGGGCGGGATAGACGACATCCATGACCTTGTGGGGTTCAACAGCGCGGCTCACGAAGCTGCACAGGAAGGGCTGGGGTCGCTCGTGGGGGTCGGGGCGGAGTGGTCGGAGGCAGCTCATCATCTGAGAAACGTATTTGAACGAGCGTGGTATGAGCATGTCCTGTCCCGCGCTCTGACGGAGCGGTCCGCCCTTTCGAGCTTCGCCGGCAACATACATGAACAACTGATAGGACAGTTCTGTTCGATGGACGAGCTTGCGCTGGACCACAACCGCGCCAGGGTAGCCTATTCCCACTGGTCACAGCTTCCCAAGTACGACGGCGGCGGACAACTTCGGACCCTCAGGAGACAGTTCGAGAGGAAGCGCGGACATCTTCCAGTCCGACAGTTGATGATTCAAGCAGGCAATGCCATACAGGCCATTAAGCCCGTGTTCATGATGAGCCCCATGTCCATAGCAACGTATCTGCCTCCGGGCAGCGTCAACTTTGATCTTGTAGTGTTCGACGAGGCCAGCCAGGTCAGGCCCGTGGATGCTCTTGGCGCCCTAATGCGCGCTGACCAGTCCGTAGTCGTGGGTGACAGCAAGCAATTGCCGCCGACCAGGTTCTTCGACATCGTTACACAATCTGACGACGATGATGATGAAGACCGCGTGGTCGCGGGCATGGAGAGCATCTTGGGACTGTTTCGCGCTGAAGGAGCGCCCGACAGGATGTTGAGATGGCACTACCGGAGCCGCCACGAGTCCCTGATAGCCGTGTCGAACCGAGAGTTTTACGAAAACGGGCTGGTGGTCTTCCCCAGCCCCGACTCCAGTAGGGAGAGTATCGGCCTCAGGTATCACCACCTTCCAGATACCCAATATGACCGCGGGAGAAGCAGCACAAATCGCAAAGAGGCCGCTGCTGTGGCGACACATGTCATGGAGCATGCCAGACGGAGTCCTGGATTGACCCTCGGCGTAGCAGCGTTTAGTTCCGCGCAGAGAGAAGCCATCCAAGACGAGTTAGAGAGACTCCGCCGCCAAGACTTCTCCTGCGAGGCGTTCTTCAATGACCATCCTGGGGAACCGTTCTTTGTCAAGAATCTGGAAAATGTCCAAGGGGATGAAAGGGACGTCATTTGCATTAGCATCGGTTATGGGCGGGATGCCGGGGGGCAGGTTGCCATGAACTTCGGGCCGCTGACTGCAGAAGGCGGCGAACGGCGACTGAACGTTCTCATCACCAGAGCTAAGCGGCGTTGCCACGTTTTCACGAATCTGCGTGCCGCCGACATCGACCTAAATCGAACCAGTTCTCGCGGCGTTCGAGCCTTGAAGACCTTCTTGGCCTACGCGGACACCGGCGTTCTTGAGGATGCGGCTGGCGAATCGGGGCGTGAGATAGATTCGCCGTTCCAGAGCGCGGTGGCGACCAAGCTTCGCTCCCAGGGATACGACATACATGAAGAGGTCGCTACAGGCGGCAAGTTCATAGACCTCGCGGTTGTGGACCCGGAACACCCTGGGAGATATATCCTCGGAATCGAGTGCGACGGGGCCTCTTACCATAGTCCCAGGTGGGCGAGGGATAGGGACAGGCTCAGGGAGCAGCACCTACGGAATCTCGACTGGAGGCTTTACCGGATTTGGAGCACTGACTGGTTCCACAACCCAGAGCGCGAGTTGAATCGCGCCGTCGAAGCCATCGAGCAAGCGAAGGCAGCTATTCCTACTGATCGCCATCCACAGAACAACAACAGACCCCACATCGAGCGTGCTGACGGAGGAGTTGTGGCGAGCGCTCTAACCGCCCAGCAATACGAACTGGCGCAACCCCATGTGGACATCGGTTATTACGAGCTTCACGAAGCTCCAGGATCGTTCCTTTTCGGCCCTATCGCTGAGATTGTCCGGGTCGAAGGCCCCGTGCACGTAAGCGACGTGCAGCGCCGAATCGCCGATGCCGTGGGTCTGGCGAGAATCGGTCACCGGATTAGGCAGAATCTTGACTGGGCTATTGGTAATGCCGAGCGTAAGGGTATGGGCGAGGACACAGACAGTGGAGACAGCCTGTAGAAGTATGGGCGGACCAGATGGACGAAGGATGGGCTCTATTGCGCCTGAGATCGCGACTACTATGCGCGAGGCAGTCGTCGAGCCGCTGGACAACATTTTACCAGGAGACAACGTTGAGAGAAGTGGACTTCATTCCCATCTACGACCTACGGGTTGATGGCGGCGGCACTCGCCTTGATGTGATGCGTGCGGTGCTGGGCGCTGACTTAGATTTCCACGGCACGAACAGCAGTTACGGGTCCCACGCCTGGCACCCCTTCCCCGCGAAATTTCCGCCGCAGCTGCCGGAGTTCATGATCCGCGAGCTCTCTGATCCGGGCGACCTCGTTCTCGATCCGATGCTCGGCTCAGGGACCACGCTCGTCGAAGCCCTGCGCCTCGGACGCCGAGCCGTTGGTTGCGACATCGACCCCCTGGCGCGGATGATTGCGGCAGCCAAGCTGACTCCCATAGACCCAGTAGCCGCCCTCCGGGAGGGTGACAGCATCTTGGCTGGCGCGAGTGACGACTACCACAGGTCCCGTCCGAGGTTGCAGAGAGACATGGAACTGCGGTTCGACGCCAGGACTGCGCAGTTCATTGACTACTGGTTCCTACCCCAGCAGCAGCTTGAGCTGCTTGCTCTGGTGCAACGCATCGAAGCGTTGCCCGAAGGATGTACGGGAAACTTCCTTCGGGTAGCATTCTCTTCGACCATCATCGCCAAGTCTGGTGGAGTCTCGTTGGCCCGCGACCTCGCCCACACGCGTCCCCACAGAGACATGGAGAAGACACCCACGTCGGCCTTCGTGGAGTTCGGCAAGCGCCTCGAACGAAATGTCGCGGCCTTCGGCAGTGACGAATCGACCGAGGCCGCCATGCCATTCTGTCTCAACGGTGCTGGTGAAACGGACCCGCGAGAATCCCCTCCCTCGGTGTCCATCCACGCCGCAAGTGCCGCAGACACCGGCCTGCCGGCGGCGAGTGTCGATCTGATCGTGACGTCGCCACCCTATGCCAACAACGCGATCGACTATATGCGCGCCCACAAGTTCTCGCTAGTCTGGTTTGGCTGGAAGATCGCCGACCTCAGCCGGCTTCGCGCTAAGTATGTGGGTCACGATGCGATTGCCGGCCTACGCCGGGACGAGTTGCCGAACCAGTGCGAAGAGACGCTGACCGAACTGACAGAACGCGACGACAGGAAGGCACTAGTGCTTCGTCGCTACTTCGAGGAGATGAGGACGATCATCTGGGAGATGGGGCGCGTCCTGAAGAAAGGCAGGCCAGCCGTGATAGTCGTAGGCTCGTCGACACTTCGGGGCCTGGACGTAGAGACACATAAAGGACTCGCTGCCATCGGTCAAGATGTGGGCCTCGTCCTCGCCGGAATCGGAACCCGCCTCTTGGATCGAGATAAACGCATGATGCCAGCGCGATGGGGTCAGCGACAGCATTCGCAGATAGAAGAGCGAATGCACAAAGAGTACGTGATCGGATTGGTGAAGCTGTAATGCCCGGCAGGATCGAAGCTCTTCGACGGGCCTACCACCGCCAGATTGCCAACGATGTCTTGCGGCAGAATCCGTCCGGCGTCCCGAACAACGCCGACAGCGGTAGCGCCTCAAGTGTGCGGATTGCCAAGGGCATTGTCCAGAACATTGGGCTTCCTCTAGGGTCCGACAAGCTGGCGGGACAGACGGCAGGCCGTCGCTTCGAGGAGGCGACGAAGACCTTCCTTCGCGACGCCTTTGGGTTGCTTTCTCATCTGCGACCAGGGGAGTGGGAATTCTCGCTGGGTGGAGACATCCGCGACTACGAGCAGTACCTGCATCTGTCCGACGTGCGACGAATGGTCGAACAGCACGAGGAACTGCGGATCATCTTCGGCGACTATATCGTCACGCCTGACATCGTTGTCTGCCGGGAGCCGGTTTCAGACTCCAAGATCAACGAGAACGAAGCTCTGTTGAACGACGACTCCGTGGCAAGCTACACGCCACTGCGCCGCGCCAACTCGCAGGCGAGTATCCTGCACGCGAGCGTGTCCTGCAAATGGACGATTCGCAGTGACCGGTCTCAAAACGCACGGACCGAGGGCTTGAACCTTGTCCGCAACCGAAAAGGCAAGACGCCGCACATCGTCGTCGCCATAGGAGAGCCTCTGCCCGGAAGAATAGCATCGCTCGCCTACGGCACAGGCGATATCGACTGCATCTACCATTTTGCGTTGAGGGAGTTGAAGGCCGCAGTCGCGGGCAACGATTCGGATGCTGAACTGCTAGACACGCTTGTCGCCGGCAGGCGGCTACGCGACATCAGTGACCTTCCATTTGACCTGGCAACCTGAGAGGAAGGGCCTGCTCCGATGGTGTGCCCGGCCAACCGACGCGCTGTTCCGTCATGTGGAATTGGGAAATGGGAACAGCGACAGCCGTCCTCCCGTGTACCGATGCTGTCATCTGCCTGCTGCCCAAGGCGCCCAAGAAGTGGGCGGCGCCACGGGCGGTGTTGGCTCGGCCCTCGCGCAGCCGGGACATCAGCACCTCGCCGGTGCCGGCGGCAATGGCCAGCAGCGGGTGATAGCCGCAGGCGCCGGTATAGCCGTGGTGGCGCGCTCCTTCCTTGGCCAGTCCATAGGTCTCGCAGATGGTCGAGTCCAGGTCGATGGTCAGGGGCGAGTCGCCGGGTCCGGCCCCAGCGGCCCAGGCCCGGGCCAACAACTGGCGGCTCACGCGGTCGAGTTGACGGACATGCCCCCACCGGAAGCTGCGCAGGAAGGTCCCCAGGGTGGATGGCGCCTTGACCACGCAGCCTAGAACACCGACCGTCCCACCAGCGCCCAGCGCATCGGCGTCGTCGATGCAGTCGCCGCCTGCCAGCGCGGAAGCGACCAGCGTCAGCATCTTGTCCCCAGTGTTCGCCCGTCCCGGCGCTCCGCCGAGGTCAAGGTGATGGTCGACGAGTTCCCGCAGGCCCAGGTGCCGGGCTAGGGTGGCCGGCAGGAGCAGGCCGGCATTGGCCACAGGCGATGGTCGTCAAAGACGATACGGATACGGTCGGGCTGGTTGCGTGGTAGCATCTATTGGGTGCTCCTTCTCTGGGACTGTTTTGCTGTCACAAAACCATTATCCCAGATTCAGAAGAGCACCCTCTGGCCACTTCAGGATGCTAACCCCGACGCCCTCCCTCGGTGGATTCGGGCTAACACAGGCTATACCACTTACGAAGAGTGCATGATTGCCTCCACGTTCGTGGACGACTACATCATTCCTTGGGCGAGCCCCTACGACAGGATATGGCTACGTGCGGATGGCGCTCAGTCACGTTACAAGACGGGCGGCTGGGCGTCGTGGACGCGGGTGTGGCCCACCGTCAGCACCCCACATGGCGGGGCCTCCGGTGCAACAGGCAGCTTCGATGTCTCGGATGTCGATGTGACGAACTTTCCCGAGTTGGACTGCGTGGAGCAGTCACGCCTGATACTGCGCATCAAATCATGCAGCATGTCGAGACGACATCCAGAGCTGGGCATTGCAGGGTGGCATGGAAAGAAGACGGCCTACGTCCAAGTGAAGGCGCCCCTCGGCGAAGAAGAGAACGTCACTACCGCCAGGGAGAAGTTGATTGAGTTGTACGGGTACGACGATGGTGAAAGATTGGTGATAATTCCGGTGGACTACAGCTTGAAAGATATGTGGCGCTGGGCGGTGGTGCTGAACCGCTTCGCCGTATCGTCCGGCAACACCATTGGAATCACAGGGGGGAGGGTCGGCCTCAACAGTTGCCCATGTGAACAGGCGGTGTTTCCCCTGGACGATATGCCAGAGTTGGTTTCTGGCGGCGCAAGTGAAGTGCGTGAGACGGTCCATGTCTGGGCAATTGATCCACAACGTGTGGCGGACGCCTTGCCTACGTTACTGCCGCAGCTGGGCATTCCAGTTGATGCAGTGGGTGTCATCGGGCGACCTTACAATGTGCCCGTACACCCTGTCGTACCGGAACCAAGCCGAGATCAGTAGGGCGATGCACGATACACAGTGAGTTGTGCAAGGGTTTCCGTGCACGGGAAAGATCGTGGGCATCCTGGACGGAGTCCGCAGGAGAAGCAGGAGGTAGGAGGATGGACGCACGTAAACGGACAGAGGACTCTCACCCGGAGCTCTTCCCGAAGGATTTCGGCGAGCGGCTGGAGCGGCTCAGGGAGATCGCCTGCCTGTCGTGGGAGGAATTCGCCGAGCGACTCAGCGTCGGTGATGACCGTGTGATGGAGTGGCGCAAGGGTTCGATCCCCTCCGGTGGAGAGGTGTGGCACATCATGCATCTGGCATCGACGGTTCCCGGGGGGGTCGAGGTGATGCTTACTGAGGCCACCGAGCACTGACTAAGGGAGGAGTAGTAACGCGGTCCACCCAACTTGACAAAATCAAGAACTTTCACCTTGAGGTTCAAGCTGGCGATGCAGTCAGGCCCTTGTCCCGACCCGTCCGGCGAAGGCGAGCCGTGAGCCGCGCGCACGGGCCAGACGTTCACGCCTCCTCCTGTTCCTGCAAGTGGAGACCTTTGCGTAACCTACCGGACGAGCCGACGTTGGGAGATGTAACCGACGCCATCCTAGCTAAGCACCCACCCCACTGGATACCGACCTTCGCCGGTATGACGGTTGTGCAAAGGTCTCCAAGTGCGGGATGCGGCGCTTGGCTGGGATTGACTAATCTCGTATGAGTCAACTAGACTATTATCATGCCTAAGCGCCTACAAGTTCTCCTAGATGAGGAAGAGTACAAGGAGATTCAGGGCGTTGCCCGCAGGCAGCGGGTGACCCTAGCGGAGTGGGTCCGGCAGGCCCTACGCCAGGCAAGAAGCGACCACCCTGGGACTGTGGAGGCCAAGCTGCGCGTTATCGCTGATGCCTCTCGGCACGACTTCCCTACTGCTGACATAGAGGTCATGCTTAAAGAGATCGAAGCGGGCCAGCGGCTTCCGTGATCTTCATCGACTCCAACGTGCCTATGTACCTCGTGGGGGCGGCGCACCCGAACAAGGACCGGGCAGTGGCTGCGTTGACGCAGTTGGTGCGAGACGGGGAGCGTTTCATCACCGACGTGGAAGTCTATCAGGAGATACTCCACCGTTACACTGCCATACAGCGGCCCGACGCCATCGACGCCGCCTTCGATAGCCTGGACGGGATCGCCGACGACGTTCTGACCTTCGGCATGGCAGAGATACGCTCCGCCAGAGCACTGCTGGGCTCTGTGGGCCGCCTCTCTGCTCGGGACGCGCTGCACGTAGCGGTGATGCAGAAGGCCGGTGTGAGCCGCATATTGAGCTTCGACGACGGCTTTGACTCCCTCCCCGGAATCGAGCGTCTGAAGTAGTGCCTAGCGTCCAACTGGGCGACCCGACGCTCGACGGTGACGATTTGAGGATTGAGTTCGCGGCCTGGTCTGTCCCAGGTCAGGCAGGCGGCCACTCCTTTTGTATAGTGATGCATTGCCGATAGAGCGAAAGGAACACGGCGACTCTCCGCTTCGTGCGCTGAGCCTGTTCGCCGTAGTCGGATCCAGCACCCTTGCCGGCGTGAATTTGACCGGCATGATGGGACGTGTTTAGTGCCACGCCAGACGGAGCCGAACGCCAATAACGCCCTGGGCAGCCTGCTTCAAGACATGCTGCCCCGCAGCACGGTGCGGTCCGAGAACACCCAGGCCATATCTGGCCAGCCCGGACTGCGCCCCGACATCATCGTCGCCGCGCCCGGCCGCTCGCCCGTGGTGGTCGAGGCCGAGTACATGCCCGCGCGCACCGTCGAACCGGAGGCCAGGTCCCGCCTTGGGCTAGAGGTGGCCACCAACGGGCGCATCATCGAAGCCGCCATTGGCCTCCGCTACCCGGACGCGATTGGCGAAGCCCACGACCTGCGCGCCGCCCTGTCGTCGGCTCGCCTCGACTACTGCGTCTTCACCGAGAGCGACAAGGGCGTACAACGCTTGATTCCCTCGTAAAAACCCGTTTTGAGGAAGTTCCAGCGATTTAGCACATCTGCGCGCTACCGTATGTTGGGGTAGTGTACGGAACAGAGACTGTATATTGTACCCAGGTGTGGGTACGTTTGTTCTAATTCGACCTACACAGACTTTTTACGAGAGAATCAACGCTTCCCGAAATCCGGCTGGCTGGAGGGCGCCGTTGAGGACCTGGCCGACATGGTCCGCTTGGTGTCCGTCCCGCAGCGTGCCGTAGACCAAGCCGCCACCACACTGGAAGGAGGCATCGAAGGGGCCGCAAAGCTCCTGGACGAGCTGAACGAGACCCGCTCCGGCATCACGATGGCAATAGCCCGGCGGCTGGGGATGACCAACGTGCCCCAGACCCGTCGCATGGCCTGCGCCATCATCGCCAACGCTCTGGTCTTCCGCGAACACATCGCTGGGATGCATCCAGAGGTCAAGCCCCTGGCCAAGGTGTGCGGCGACGGCGTAGACAACCCTCAGGGCGAGGTGCTGGCCGCCTGGGACGACATCCTGGGCATCAACTACTGGGCCATTTTCGCCATTGCCAAGGACATCCTGGAGCAGCTGCCCTCGGGCGATGCGGCGGACATCCTGCGACGACTGAGGCACACCGCCCAGTCGGTAAATGCGACGGGCGTGGACAACGCCCACGACCTGACCGGGCGCATCTTCCAGCGCCTCATCGCTGACCGCAAGTACCTGGCCACCTTCTACACACTGCCTGCGTCTGCCGCTCTCCTGGCGCGGCTGGCCGTTGCCAAGATGGAGGGCGTGGACTGGTCTGACGCCGAGGCCATAGGCAGGCTGCGCATTGGCGACTTCGCCTGCGGGACCGGCGCACTCCTCTCGGCGGTGTACGAGCAAGTAGCCGCTCGCCACGAGCGGGCCGGGGGCGACCACGCCTCCCTGCACCGGGTGATGATGGAGGAGGTCCTCTACGGCTGCGACGTCATGCCCTCAGCCGTCCACATCACCGGCTCAACCCTCTCCGGCGTGGAGCCGTCAGTCCTCTTCAATGGCTCTCACCTGTACACCATGCCCTACGGCAAGATGAGGGACGACAGCGTGATGATTGGTTCCCTGGAGCTTCTCCAGTCCTCTAATGTGCTGACCCTGTTCAACACCAGCGACCCAGCGATGCGAACCGGCAGCGCGGGTGAGGAGACCGCCGCCCAGATACGCGCCGAGATACCCGACGGTGGGTACGACCTAGTGATAATGAACCCGCCGTTTACCAGGAACGTAACTCGCGAAGGCGCATACACTGACACAATAGCCGCAGCCTTCGCTGGCTTTGGCGCAAGTGACGCAGACCAAACCCAGATGGCAAAGCGGATGGGGGTCTTGAAAAAGGACACCTGCTATCATGGCAACGCAGGCATTGCCTCCGCGTTTGCGGCCCTGGCCCACAAGAAGATAAAGTCCGGCGGCGTCCTCGCCCTCGTGCTCCCTCTGTCGGTAGCTAATGGTCTGGCCTGGCAGGGCTTTCGAGAGATGATTGACAGTGGTTATACCGATATGGCGGTGTTGAGCATTGCGGCGAACGGACGAGATATGTCCTTCTCCTCGGACACTGGTATGGCGGAATGCCTGGTTGTTGCCCGCAAGCTCAAACCTGAAGAAGCGCTCGCAAACCGGGCGCGGTTCACGTCGCTCAGACACAGGCCCCAGGGGTTCGCTCACGCAAGCTCGCTGGCGGGCAGGCTGTTGGACGACAGCCAAGTCAGACGTCTCGAGGACGGACCCTATGGGGGCACACCCCTGACGGTAGGAGAGGAGCCGGTAGGTGAAACGATAACAGCGCCACGCTGTGAGGACGGGGAGAGCTGGGGCGCAGTACGCCTTGCCGATTACGCACTGACCCAGACCGCCTATGCTTTGTCGCAGTCAAAGTTGTGGCTCCCCGGGAACGTGTCCACAATTGATCTGAAGACGGCTTTACTTGGCGACATAGGAAGGCTCGGCACATATCATCTAGACATAATTGGGCCATACCCTCGCGGACCATTTGACAAAGCGGCTCCAAGTCCCACGCCCACTTATCCTTCCCTATGGAATCACGATGCCAAAAGGGAAACCAAGTTGGTCTGTGACCCCGACTCCCAATTGCTTGTAAGGCAAGGACTGGAAGACAAGGCCGCCGATGTCTGGGCTACCGCAAGCCGCTCCCACTTGAACCTTGACTTCACCTTTGGCTCACAGGCTCTATCCGTTGCGTCCACAGACATGGAGTCCATCGGCGGGCGAGTTTGGCCCAACGTCAAGTTTCCTGACAAGAGACGCGACTATGCATTCTCGGTGTGGGGCAACTCCACCCTGGGTTTGCTTTCCTACTGGTGGCACTCCAGCCGTCAGCAATCGAGCAAGGCGGGTATGACTATACGCTCCGCGCCCTAACTGACGAACAACTCCGCACAGCCGAGGCCATCTTCCACGAGTTTCGGGACAAGGAGTTGAAGGCCGCCTACCTGGCGGACGCAGACCCCAACCGCGCGCTGCTGGACCGGCGGGTGGTCTGCGACCTGCTCGGCTTCGACGAGGAGGTCTACGTTGCCGTGCGCCGCCTAGCCGCCAAGTGGTGCGCGGAGCCGTCTGTGCACGGTGGCAAGCCACGCCCGAAGGATGCCAAGCTCGTTAGCTGACGGCCTGGGATTGGCCGACTTCCTTCACCTCTCTCCGCCTGAACACCCACCAAACAGGAATACTGCCGAACATACTCTTGGGCAAGACTAAGCCGGAGAAGTTACAGGTCAACTGCAAGACGCGACAAATTATCTGAGATGGACTCGGTCAAGTCGTTCTATCGGACTGTTGGTTATGGGTGTCCCCGGATTGTCGGATTCCCGGTTGCTCAGATCCTTCCTTTAGTTGGAGATGTTCTCTGATGGCTCGAATGGCAATCTCTTGATTGATTCCCTCGTAAAAACCCGTTTTGAGGAAGTTCCAGCGATTTAGCACATCTGCGCGCTACCGTATGTTGGGGTAGTGTACGGAACAGAGACTGTATATTGTACCCAGGTGTGGGTACGTTTGTTCTAATTCGACCTACACAGACTTTTTACGAGAGAATCTTGATTCCCTCGTAAAAACCCGTTTTGAGGAAGTTCCAGCGCTTTAGCACATGTGAGCGCTACCGTATGTTGGGGTAGGACACGGAACAGAGACTGTATATTGTACCCAGGCAAGGGCACGGTTGTTCTAATTCGACCTGCACAGACTTTTTACGAGAGAATCAATCTTGATTGCTCTCTTTGATTCGCCCGTGGTATGGAGGTCTTGTCCTCCGCGTCCTGGCTCTTGTCCGAGACGCGGGCGTAAATGGCCGCTCGATTCGGTTCCGTCTTCCTATAGGCGGTTTTCGCCATGACTGCCTCCTCTCGTGTCCCTTGAAATGAAGAAGACCCGCCTCCTGTCGAGAGCGGGTCTGCGAGTAGTACAATCTATTCGCATCGTCTGGCTTTAACAGGTGGCGCCACGGCCCGGGATGTTGTCAGCATCTCCGGGCCAACTTTGATTCCCTCGTAAAAACCCGTTTTGAGGAAGTTCCAGCGCTTTAGCACATGTGAGCGCTACCGTATGTTGGGGTAGGACACGGAACAGAGACTGTATATTGTACCCAGGCAAGGGTACGGTTGTTCTAATTCGACCTGCACAGACTTTTTACGAGAGAATCAACTTTCTACCCCGCTGGACAGGGGGCGTCAAAGCGCGTCTCTGGAGGTAAGCCTAGCCTCCCTTCCACGCTTCGGCGCGGCGCATGAACACGGCCGGATCTGCGAGCCATTCGGCGTAGCCTATATTCATGCCGTCCGTCAGGTAGTCCAGCTTGTCGCTCAGGCAGGACGCTAGGGCGGAGTCTTCTGCCGCGAGCGTGAAGCCGCCGCGTTCGACGGCGTCGTCTAGGAGCGCCACGGCGAACGATTCGCCATGTGCGTGCGCCGCGTCTCGATTGCCTATCTCGCCTCTGGCGAGCGCGTCTATGCTTCCGTTCGAGAGCGCGGCCAGCAGCTCGGACTCGCCCAACTCGTCGCCCAGGTACACAACCTGCGGCGCGCCGTCGGAGGGCGGACGCAGGTGACGTCTCCCCGCCAGGACTTCTGACTCGGACACGGCTGTTATCACGTAGGCCGAACTGCCGTCCGCGACGATCTCTCCTTGCGGCGTATCGACGCTCACGCCCGCGGCCAACACCCCGTCGGCGTCGGCCATGCCGGTCAGCTGAAGCAGGCGCGCCTCGCCGGTGGTGTCGGCCAGCACGCCTACGCGCACGTCGCTGGCCAGGTCGTCGTAGCCGGCGAAGCGGCTCGCGTCCTCCGCGCGCGTCAGCAGCGACTGCCTGAAGGTGACGTGCCCCGACGTGAAGACGACCGCCTTTTCGCCCTCGGCATCGCGGGTGCGGGATTCACAAGAGGGTGATTCCGCCGCCTATCACGTCAAACTCGGAGCTTGCCGACGCTAGCCAGATGTCGTCCCAGACCGCGATGCCCTCTCGGGAGAAGGACACGCCGACGCCCTGCAGGGATTCGAGCGCGCTCAGCAGGTCCGCTTCGTATCCCCGATGGTCGTCGAACCCGGGCGAACTCGGCGCTTCGTCCGCGCTGTAGCTGACGGGCGAGAAGTACGCGTAGAATCCTAGCTTGAGTACCCTATCGTCGTCCACGCAAGCCCCCTGTGAGTCGCCTTCCGAAGCGCAGGCGATGAGCAATGCCGACACCAGTCCGGCCGCGATCGCAACCAAGGTCAGTCTGCCCAAAGAACCGAACCCCAAGCTAAACGCTCCGCCAACACTCAAGTGGTGGGAGATGCCACCACTTCCCGTTAGATGGTAGAGTAATGGGTAGAATGTGTACAGTCTGCTGACCTCTGTCCTGCTGATGCCCCTTGCGTTGTCTCGCTCATTCCTCCGGGTTGTCCATTGAAGGCGCGCCGCCCGTTGTCGAAGGCCCCGACGTTACTGAGCCGCGCAGCTCCATCGCCTGCCTCGTCCGGTCAAGCTCCGCCGCCAGGACCGTCTCGTCGGGCAGGGTGATCCGGTACTCCGCAGCCATCACCTTGTTCGACAGCCCCTCTAGGGCATGCTGGGCCAGGGCCTCGTCCTTCTCCGAGCATAGAATCAGTCCGACGGGCGGGTTCTCGCCCTCCCTTACCCAGTGCTCCCGCGCATAGTTCAGGTAGAAGTGCATCTGCCCGGCGTCGGCGTGGGTGAAGCTGCCGATCTTCAGGTCGATGACCACCAGACATCTCAGGCTCCGGTGGTAGAACAGCAGGTCCACCCGGTACCACTGGCCGCCGACGCGCAGCCGCCTCTGCCTTCCCAAGAAGCAGAAGTCGTCTCCCAGCTCTAGGAGGAATGACTCCAGGTGGCGGATGAGAGTCTCCTCAAGGTCGCTCTCGGAGTACTCGTCCTTGAGGTCGAGGAACTCCAGGACGAAGGGGTCTTTGATCTGTTCACCGGGGACTACGTGGTCTTCGGGGCGTTCCTTCTGTCCGCCCGTCAGCATGGCGGCCCTGTTCTTGGATAGGGCCGTTCGCTCGTAGAACTGGGAGCCGATCTGCCGGTCGAGCTGGCGGACCGACCACCCACCTCGCAGCGCCTCGGTCTCGTAGAACTCGCGGACGCTCTCGTTCCTGACCGACAGCAGCCGCACGTAGGCTGACCAGGGCAGTGGAAAGGCCACGAGAAGGTCGTCGAAGCCCAGCTCGATGGAAGCGGCTTCGGATATGCCAGACGGCGTCTGGCGAATCCGCCATCGAGGGGATGCAGGCAATTTGCCAGACAGTGTCTGGCGAATCTTCTCGATTGGGTATGAGAGGTAGAACAGGCGCATGTTCTGGACGTTCTGACGGGAGAAGCCGCGGTCGAACCGTCCGGTCAAGTCCTCCGCCAGTCTCTCGATGAGCGCGGCTCCGTACTCGGCCCGCTCCTCGCCCGACTGCTCGAACTCGACGATGCGGCGTCCGATGAGCCAGTACGCTGCGGTCATGGCGGCGTTCACCGAGCGGACTGCCGATTCCCTGGCCGCGTCGATGATCTTCGACACGTCCCCGAAGACGGTCTGGTAGGGGACGTTGCGCTCGTCGAGTGCGCCTTCGCTCGCCGGGAGCGGCGCAGATGCGGGTTGGACACTCCGGCCCAGGCTGTCGTCGGTGGGGAACGATTCCGGCTGCATTAGGCTTCCGCCTCGATGTCGTCGCCAGCGAGTTCCGCCCGTGGAAGGGAATCCTTCTCGGACGGAGCTTGCCTCTCCCTGGCTGCGTGTTCGAGCAGCAGGGTGAAGAGGCGGCGCAGCCGGTCCTCCGCGTCGGGGGCGGGCCTGGAGATGACCCTGACCACCCCGAACTCGGAGGCGTCCTCTTCGGGCATCCGTCGCCCGTTCTGTCTGCTCTTTTCCTTCATATCTCTTCTTCGCCGGGCGGGCGTGAGCACGCGTCCGGCTGTCACCGCCGGTTTGCCTGCCGCCGAGTCTGGGGGGTCGTGGGGCGGGACACCATGCCGTATATGGGAGGACGCGCGAGTCCTCCCATATACGGCATGGGAGGAAATGGGCCGGATGTGGTGTCATACCCGTGTACAGGGATTGGCGTCAGTTCCCGAAATACAAGTCGGGGGCTGTATTGAACCTGAAAGTGGCGAGAAAAGAGGGAAGTCGGGGCCGTCTTAGCGAGCAATTTGTGAATGGGCCGGTTCCGAAAAATGGGACGCAGTTGCAAAAAGGGAAGTCGGGGGTTGGGGCTACATCGGAGCGAGCAATTGGACGTGGAGGCTGGAATCGGGGGTGTGCAACTCCCTATGGAACGCCCCCCTACAGGAGGTAGCCTGCGAGCACTTTGTCTCCGGGGTTCCTTCCACGGGGTTTGGACAACGCCCCCTGTGAAAGTTGCGGAAGTGCAATCGGGAAAAGCGGGTGCGAGTGGACAGTGCGCCCTACGAAAGTTGTGGAAGTGCAATCGGGGAGGCAGAAGGCGTGAATGAACAGGAATTCTACCCCGAATCGAGCCGGAGTCTGGACAGCCTGCGGCATATGCGGCTCATGGCGCTGCTGCGGGACATGATCGAAGCTGAGGGCAAGGTGCAGACGGCGGCGGCGCTGGGCGTCAACTACCGAACCCTGGTGCGTCACGAGGAGACGGGCCGGTTGACCGACCGGATGGCCGACGCTTTGGAGCGGCACCTGCTGCTGGGGGGCGGCTCGGCCGCCGCCCAGCAGCGGGATCGGGTCGATGCGTTGGTGGAGCGGGTGTCTGCTTTGGAGCGGGAGCTGCGCGGCGGACTCGAAGCCGTCGTGAGAGAGGTCAAGGCGTTCAGGGAGGAGCACGCAAGGTCGATGCGGCACGTGGAGCGGCGGCTGGTGCGGTTGGAGGCGGGAAGGAGCGAGTCCGAGACGCCCTCTCCGACCGGAACAGAGACTGAGCCGGCGAAGCGAAGGTACGTTCGCCCAAGGACGTATCCCCAGCTGGTGACCCCGGAGGCCGAACCCGACGAGGACCTGGTGTACGGTGATGCGACGCCGGTGATCGTCGAGTGGCGGAGGGTGCGGGCCGAGTTCCTCAAGACCGGCGCCACGCTGGACAGGACGGAGGTTCAGGAGCCAATGTTGATTTGTTCGTAAAAACCCCTCGCCAGCCTGGGGCAAGGTGGGGATAATGTAATAAAAGGTCGTGGGCGCTGCGCCTGGCCGAGGGAGGGGAGGATGTTCCGAATACGAGACCCGCAAGAGAGCCTCTGGCAGTCCCAGTTCCTGGTGACGCCGAAGAAGGCTAAGCGCCTGGAGAGAAGTTGGGCCGAGGTTTTCCGAAACGAGGCGCTCCCCCTGATTGACGAGGAGCGCTTTGCTCCCATGTACTGCGTGGACAACGGCCGTCCCAACCGGGCGGTGCAGACCGTCCTCGGGGTCCACCTTCTCAAAGAGATGTTCAACCTCACCGACGGTGAAGCCCTGGAGCAGCTAGAGTTCAACCTGCTCTGGCACCACGCCCTGCGGCTGGACATCGAGGAGACCTACCTGCCCCAGAAGACCCTCCACAACTTCCGAGTTCGCCTGATGCAGCACGATGGTGGCCGGCTGGCTTTCCAGGAGACCACGGACCGGATCATCCAGGCGCTGGGCATACGCACCGGAAAGCAACGGCTGGACTCCACCCACATCATGAGCAACATCGCTACACTCACCCGGCTGGGCCTGTTCTGTGAGACGATGCGGTTGTTCCTGCGGGCCTTGCGCTGGGAGCACCCAGAGCTTCGCCCTGTGGTTCCGGAGGGCCTCCTGGGGCGCTATTTGAAGGAAGAAGACGAGGCGACCCACTACGAGGACGCCCACACGGGGGAGGGTCGGCGACGCCTTTCGGTCTGTGCCCGGGACCTATACCGGCTGGTGGACCGGTTCCGTGGCACGACTGCTGCCCAGCTGGAGGAGTACCGGCTGCTGGAGCGGCTGCTGCGGGAGCAGTGCCATGTGGGCAAACACCGGGACGGGCGCCGGGGGACGATGACGACGATGCTGGGGAATGCAAGGTGCCCGTGGCCCTGAAGGACCCGAAGCAGGTGTCCGCCGACTCGCTGCAATCGCCCCACGACCCGGATGTGACCTACAGCGGCCACAAGGGGAAGGGGTACGAGGTGCAGGTGGCGGAGACCTGCTACGAGGAGAACGCCACCCAGCTCATCACCCACGTGGAGGTGACCCCCTCGAGTGGGGGCGACACCGACGTGAGCGTGCCGGTCGTTGACGGGCTCGCGGAGCGGAAGGTCCGACCGGACGAGCTCTTCGTCGACACGGCGTATGGGTCGGGCCGCAACGCCTTCGAAGCCTCGCGCCGGGGAACGGAACTGGTGAGCCCGGTGGCGGGGTCGGCGCCGGGGAACTCGCACGAAGGAGAGCGTGACGGACCACCGCCGCTCACCGCCGCGGACTTCCAGATCGACGTCACAAGGGGAGCAGGCCACGGTGTGCCCCGCCGGCCACCCGTCCATCGAGGAGTACGAGTTGGAGGATGCGCCGGAGCGGGTAGAGGTCCACTTTGCCAGGACAACATGCGAGCCCTGCCCCTTGCGGTCCCGTTGCCCAGTGAAGCTGGACCGGCGTGCGGGGGACTACGTCCTCAAGGCGGACCTGGTGAAGGTGAACATCGAGCGGCGCCGGAGGGCCGAGGCCACCGAGGAGTGGCGCCAAGCGGTATGCCATAAGGGCCGGGATCGAGGGAACGAACTCCGAGCTGAAGCGCGCCCACGGGCTTGGGCGCTTGCGGGTGCGAGGGGGCCGTCGGGTGCGGCTTGCCGTCTACCTGAAGGCGTTGGCGTGCAACTTCAAGCGGATGGTCCATGCACGCCTGGTGGAGATGGAGAACACGGCTCAGCGGGCGGTCGGGACGGTACCTGCGGTCGCGGCCGCATGAGGGCGCCGCTCCACAGCTTCCACCGGGTGCCCTGAGCCACGGAAGGGGTAAGGGCGGTGAGGCCAGCAGCCGGCATCCCGTGGCCTCCTCCGCTCCAGACCACCTTCGCACGCCAGGGCTCATCTCAAACAGGCCTTTTTGCGAGGGAATCAAGCCTTGACACAACCTGTGTGGAATGCTAGCATCTTGCGCGGTGTCCACTCTGGGAGTGGAATGTTTGCGTCGGCCAAGGGAGGAATTGTATGTTGGACCGTCCGTCTATCGCAGTAAAGAAATCGGTAGTTATGCGCGTCGGTGCCTTGTTGGCAATGATGGCGATTTTGGTGCTGTCCAATCCCGCACCGAATGGAGTCTTCGCGCACCCGCACGATCCAGCTCAAACGCACCCGGGCGTAGCCGCCGACACCCCTGACCACATCCACATCCACTACGCCGAGAACGGCACGGGTGAGGTGCGGGACTTCGACTCGACAGACCCCGAGGGGTCAAGGATCGAGTGGAACGTGAGGGGAGTCGACGCCGCCGACTTCGACATCGACAGATCAACCGGCGTGCTCACCTTCAGGGATTCCCCCGACTACGAGAACCCGACGGACCGGGGCTTCAACTTCGATGCGATAGGTGAAGGGTCGAGTCCCGATTTCACCGACCCTGAGGACTTCGCACCCGGCGACAACAAATACCAGATAACGGTGAGCGCCACCGAGAAGAGGGCCGGGGCAAACGCCCCCCTTCCGGCCAAGAGGACCGACCTTGCCCTCACGGTGATCGTCGGAAACGAGGATGACACCGGTGAGCTGACCCTGCAGTGGCTGCAGCCTGAGGTTGGCACCCCCATAACGGCTACCCTGACCGACCCGGACACCGAGACCGACCCGGTCGACAGCATCGACAACCCCGTGTGGACGTGGTACACCTCCAAGGCTGCCGACCCCGTGGTTGGCGATTTGTTGCATTGGACCGTAATAACAGGTGCAACCGGCAACTCCTATACCCCCGTAGCGGCAGATGAAGGCGATTACCTGTGGGTCCATGTTGAATATGAGGACCCGCATGGCGAAGGCAAGGAGGCGGACGCGAAATCGGAGAACCCGGTGCGGGCCGGGGTGTCCCCTAACGCAAACGCCTCCCCCGACTTCCCGGATGACACGGACACCAGGACCGTGCCCGAGAGCACGGCCGTGGGCGACCCCGTGGGCGACCCGGTTGTGGCCACTGATACGGACAACGACACACTGACCTACGAGCTGATCGAAGTCGCCAGCCCCAACGATGGTGATGATGAGTTCTTCGACATCGACCGGGAGTCGGGACAGATCACTGTGGCGCAAGATCTGGACTACGACGCAGCCGAGGGCCGGACAACTGGAGCCGAGGCTGGAACGTACATGGTAATCGTCAGGGCCACGGACCCTTCCGGCTTGGCCGACAACATCACGATCACCATCACGGCCGAAAACGTGAACGAAGACCCGATAGTGACCGGACGGGCGGAGCTCAGCGTCGTTGAGGGGACCATCGATATCACCGATCCCGACGCTGTCCTCGTCTACACCAGCCTTCCCGATGCTCCCGGTTTAGGCGAATTGCCTGATCCAACCAATCAGCGAAACGAGTACGTCTACGAAGACCCGGACCACCTCGACTCTATTGCCAGGTGGACCCTGGAGGGAAAGGACGCCGGCGCCTTCGACCAAAGCGGAAGGTTCGAGCCGCGCTATATCCAGTTCAAGGTGGCGCCCGACTACGAAAATCCCACCGACGCGAATAGGGACAACGTCTATGAGGTGACCCTCGTAGCCACGGACACCGATCCCTTGAGGACCGGCGCCGGCGTCGGCAAGGTAAAGGTTTGGGTAACCGTCACCAACTTCGCGGAAGCGGGGAAGGTGGTATTTACGGAAGGGGAGACGGCTTACCTCAACGAGATGCTGGTTGCGCAGGTGCAGGACCCCGATGACAAGGGCGGCGACCTGGGTGAGCCCTATGAGGGCGTACACATCGTCACCTGGCGGTGGTCCAAGGCCCTGGATGACGATGACCCGAACATACTGTTTGATAATATCGACGGAGCCACGGAAAACAGGTACACGCCAGAGGACGATGACAGGGGCTACTACCTGCGGGCAACCGCAACATACACCGACCCGCACAGTGACCCAGACATTGCAACTACGGAGGACATAGACGAGCGCATTACCGGCGACTCGCTGAAAACCGTGATGGCGACAACGGAAAACGTGGTGAGGTTGGCGCCCGGCCCGGCAAGCGTGCCCACCTTCGATGAGACGGGCACCGTGACGAGAGAAGTGGCCGAGAACACCCTGCCCGGCGGGAACGTCGGCGCCCCGGTGAAGGCCATGGGGCCCGAAACTCTGGTTCACTCACTGGAGGGGTCCGACGCAAAGTACTTCAACATTGATAGCGGTACGGGTCAGATCACGGTGGGCGGCGACGTCGAGAGCACTGCGGACGTCACTGAGGCCGGCACCGACCCAGAGTTGGACTACGACGACCCCATGAAAAAGCAGAGGTTCAGCGTCACCGTTAAGGTTGAGGTCACGGGCGGCGACGCAAGCCAAAAGGCCGAAGTCGACGTGAACATCGTGGTCACCGACGTCGACGAGTTCCCCATGATCACGGATGCCGACGTCGACGAGCCCCCAATGACTACGATAGAGTACGCCGAGATCGATGAAGAGGGCGCGCCGAATACGGCGGCCATAGCCACCTACGTCGGGACCGACCCCGAGGGGGACACGATCAGTTGGGACCTGAGAGGCGCCGACGCCTCGTTCTTCACCATCAACGGCGGCGTGCTCCAGTTCGTGAACTCGCCCGACTTCGAGAACCCGAAAGATATGGCTGGCGAGAATACGGCCACAGCCACTGCCGGGGCTGGCGACAACATATACGAAATAGTCATTAGGGTCATCGCCAGCAGGGCCGACGGCGACACCGGCCCGGCTGAAACGGTGGATACGCCAGTCACCGTCACCGTCACCGACGTGGACGAGGACGGGGATGTGGTCATCTCATGGCTGCAGCCCGAGGTTGGGATTGAAATAACGGCCAGCCTGACGGACCCGGACGGTTCCGAAAACGATGAGCTGCCAGTAACCGACACAGTGATAGAAACCAACGTCACGTGGGCGTGGACAGTCTCCAAAGTCACGGCGGATGCGGATATCCTTGACATTGACAACGAAGACCATTGGGGGACTGCGCAAGGAATAGGAGTCAATTCAGCGAGGTATACTGTTTCAGACTTGCACGAATCCAGGCACCTGCGGGTAACGGCGACTTACACGGACCGCCATGGCAGCGGAAAGACGGCGCGTGAGATGTCGGCCAACCCGGTGCAGGCCTTGCTCCTCGGCGCAACGAACCAGTCCCCTGACTTTGATGGTGCTAAGGTCGAGCGAAGTGTGGCGGAAACCGCTGAGGTGGACGATGACGTCCCCGGTGCGGTTGTGGCCACGGTGGTGGCCCCCTCCGACACTGATATACTGACCTACGGTTTGCGTGCCGTTACAGGAGTTGACCTTGCCGACATGACCGGCGTCACCCTGCCGAGTGGGGTGGGAACTGAACCAGATGACGACCTTGCCGCCTTCGACATTGTCAAGGCGACGGGACAGATCACGGTGGCGCAAGAGCTGGACTTCGAGAGCAGAGGCACTCCCGACAAGGATGGAAAGTACGTCGTGGTCGCCACGGTCACTGACCCCAGCGGTCTGGACGACACCATCGTGGTGGTCATCACGGCCGAAGACATAAACGAAGACCCGGTGTTGTCGGGACGGCCGGAGCTGACAATCAACGAGATTGATAGCAGCAGCGAGGACGCCGCCAACCCGCTATTTGAGGGGAACGTAGTAGACGCAGACCCAACCGTAAACGTCTACAACGTGATTGACGAAGACCGCCGGGCCGCTACCAATGAGTGGAGCCTGGAGGGAAAGGACAAGGATCAGTTCCAGCTTATCGGTAACGTAGGACGCACCCTCGTCTTCAGGAACCAGCCGGACTACGAAACCCCGGCTGACTACGACGGGGACAACGTCTACAAGGTAACGGTCGTGACCCTTGACGGCCACGGCGGGCGTGGTGAGTTTGACGTGTGCATAGCCGTCATGAACATCAATGAGGCAGGAAAGATAACGCTGCGCGATGAGGAGGGCAACGAGCTGGTCCAGCCCTATGCCCATGGACGCATAACCGCCGATTTGACCGACCCGGATGAGGGCGTCACCGGGATTACCTGGGCGTGGACAAGGTCCGATCTAAATCCGCCCTTCGCCGCTGTGCGCTTCACCGATGCTGATGACATGGAAATCGACAACCCTATGAGCGCCACCTATACGCCGACCAACGTCGACACGGGCTTCTTCCTGAGGGTGACGGCGACCTACAAGGACGCGAAGAACGATGCGACGGTTGACACGGACGACCGCACGGCGGAAGAGACAGCGGCGAATGCGGTGCTGGAGGTGGAGGACCTGAAGCGGGAGCCGAAGTTCTCGGAGGAGACCGCAAGGCGGATGGTGGCCGAAAACGCGCCTTCCACCACCTTCGTCGGCGACCACCTGTCCCTGGCCATGGACCCCGACGACCCGCAAGGGGCGAGCCTAACGTACAGCCTGGAAGGGGATGACACGGAGTTCTTCGAGCTCCTGTCGACTGATTTGGGCCCCGACGGAGACGAGTACACAGAGGATGATACCTATTCCACTCAGATAAGGGTGAAGCTGCATGACGAGGCCCATGACCTGAACCATGAGGCTGAGGGCAGGAACGGCGTGTACGAGGTGGTCCTGAAAGTCACGGACGAGTCCGATCTGGAGGACACCATCACGGTGACCATCACCGTGATGGACAGGAACGAGGCCCCGTCGATCCCGGTGGAGGCCACCGACGGCGCGGTCACGACGCCCGCAAACAACGCACCTGAGTTCGCAGCGGCGACCGACACAAGGGAGGTGCCCGAGAACACGGCCGCCGGTGAGAACATCGGCGACCCGGTCGCGGCCACGGACGACGACGCCGGCGACACGCTGACATACACGCTGGGCGGCGCAGACATGGCCTCGTTTGCCATCGACGCTGCCACCGGCCAGCTGATGACCAAGGACCCGCTGGACTTCGAGACGATGCCCAGCTACACCGTCGAGGTCATGGCCGACGACGGAAACGGCGGCACCGACACCATCGAAGTGACGATCAACGTTGACGACGTGTCCCTCGGGACTGCGGCTGATACCTACGACTCCAACAAAAACGAAGTGATTGACTCGGACGAGGTCCTCAATGCCGTGGAAGATTACTTTAACGACGTTAGCGGTATCGACTCGGACCTAGTGCTAGATATCGTCGAACTCTACTTCAGCAGCTAGTTATTGGCTGCGAGTGGAGATAGGACATTCGGATCAGAAGTGAGGAGGTTCCGTTTGCCTCAGTGGCTCTTGACGCGGAGATAACGCTCCGCTAGACCTCGCGAGGCAAACGGAACTGAAAGGAGAAAGGGCTTGATCAGAAAAGCGTTTGCGCTGGTGCTGGTCGTCACCGTCGTCGCCGGGGTTATAGGATTGTTGGGCCTGAGCCCGGGTTCCGTGTTCGCGCAGCAGGCCGGTCCTAGCAGGGATTTGCCCGCGGACCCGGTGGCCCAGGGTGAGAAGTTCACGGTAGCGATCACCGATACGGGATACGGCGCTGACAGGGCTATTGGGCAGGTCGTGGAAACACTGCCGGCTGGGTTCAGCTACGTAGATGGGTCTGCGACCAAGGTGGTCGGTCATGCTACTAAGGGAGTTGTTCGTGGCAGAGTTGACGCCACCGACAGCAGAATTGTCACCTTCTCGGTGGTGTCGGTAGAGTCCTTCACCTACGAGGTCATGGTCGGCGACAGCGTGGGGGATGGTGATCATATTTTCTCCGGCGCGGGCGGCGATGACACCATAACGGTGGAGGGTGGCACTACCACGTCGACACCTCCCGACACTACCACACCGGTCGGTGTTAGCAGGGAGTTGCCTACGGGCCCGGTGGCTCAGGGTGAGAAGTTCACGGTAACGATCACCGATACGGGGTACGGCGCTGACGAAGCTATTGGGCAGGTCGTGGAAACACTGCCGGCTGGGTTCAGCTACGTAGATGAGTCTGCGACCAAGGTGGTCGGTCATGCTACTAAGGGAGTTGTTCGTGGCAGAGTTGACGCCACCGACAGCAGAATTGTCACCTTCTCGGTGGTGTCGGTAGAGTCCTTCACCTACGAGGTCATGGTCGGCGACAGCGTGGGGGATGGTGATCATATTTTCTCCGGCGCGGGCGGCGATGACACCATAACGGTGGAGGGTGGGACTACCACGCCGGAACCCACCGCAGGGCAGCGTGGACCTGCCGGGCCCAGGGGAGGTACCGGACCTACCGGACCTACCGGACCTACCGGCTCTACCGGCTCTACCGGCTCTACCGGCTCTACCGGACCTGCCGGGCCCGAGGGCTCTGCCGGACCTGCCGGGCCCGAGGGCGATACCGGAGATACCGGACCTGCCGGGCCCAAGGGCGATACCGGGGATACCGGACCTGCCGGGCCCGAGGGCGATACCGGGGATACCGGACCTGCCGGGCCCAAGGGCGATACCGGGGATACCGGACCTGCCGGGCCCAAGGGCGATACCGGGGATACCGGACCTGCCGGGCCCAAGGGCGATACCGGGGATACCGGACCTGCCGGGCCCAAGGGCGATACCGGGGATACCGGACCTGCCGGGCCCAAGGGCGATACCGGGGATACCGGAGATACCGGAGATACCGGAGATACCGGACCTGCCGGGCCCAAGGGCGATACCGGAGATACCGGACCTGCCGGGCCCAAGGGCGATACCGGAGATACCGGACCTGCCGGTTCCAGCGTCTTGGGGATCGTGAGTTTGATCCTCTCTTTGGTAGCTGTCCTGGTCGTCGCAGGGGGAGTCTGGCTATTGAGACGGCCGCGCGACTGAGCAACCCTGATGGCCTATCGGAAAACTGGGGGCACCCGGCACAATGTCGAGTGCCCCCTTCCTATTGGAAGTTCTAGGAGTCGCATCTCCTCACAGACGTGACCGTCAAGTTGACTATTATTTCTGCCGGTCTGCAGAGGTAACCGGGCCCAGTTCCTTTTCCTACGGGACCAAGCGGGACCTGAACGTGAAGGTTCTTTGAAGGGCCAGTCCGCGAACTGTAGTACTGGTTTGCCCGACAATCTTCCCGCCTACCGGTGCCCACTCCCGTTTCTGTGCGAAAGCAGGGGCACTGAGACCCGGTTCATCAACTTGATCGACCGAGAGCCCGGTCCTGGCCTTTGGACTGCCCGGCGCCGGCAAGACCCATCCCCTGTGCGCCATCGGCCACCGCTTGGTGGAGTCAGGCCGCTCGGTCATCTTCGCCCCGGCCTACCGGCTGGTGCAGGACCTGCCGGCAGCCAAGCGCGACTTGGCCCTGCCGCGTCAACTACGCAAGCACCGGCGGTGGCGCCGACAGCCGTTCCCACGCAGCCAGATGAAGGCGGGACACCAGGGTGGTTGATAGCGCTGCTCGTCATCATCATCGGGGGAGCGCTCTTGGCGATAGTCATAGCCCTCATCGTCAGGAACAGGTCGAGGTAAAATCCAGAACCTGGCGAATCGAGGTAGTCCTGGAACGAGGGCCCGCCTGGGGCCCTCGTTCCTTCTGGGGAAAGCAATCGTCTTTGATGTCAGGGGGAAGGGCCAGCGAATCAGGTAGTCGATCCGTTCCAGGATGAAGTGGGGTGCTTCTCGTGGAGTGGTTTGATGCTCACAAAGGCGATCGGACTCGCCGTGGCTGTGGGGTGCCAGGGCGACTAGCGGTCATCAAGGCGGGGCTTGAGGAAGCAGGCTGGAGCGGCCCTACGAGGCCCTGGAGAACCGATGAGGTGACCTTGGGGACGCACTATCCTCGCCCCTCATCCCATATTTCAGCCCCGATTGCAAGGGCGGGACCCCGCTTGAGGCGCTCACTCCCAACCCTGTCGATAGAAGACCAACATGAACCGAGGTCCCCAGGTGATGCGGTCCGTTGGCACGGTTACCGTGTACGTCAGCGCAATCTCGCTCTCAACCCCCCTTGATCCCCTCCACGAAGTTGCATATGAGGGCCTATTGCTTCGGAATCTCCCCTTATGCCGACCAGTTCCTCCTCTTGCTCTTACTCCGTGCCGAGCGCCCACGAGAACAGTGTCTGCTGCGTCTCGGCACTGCCGGCGGGAGGCAACGCCCTGAGCGCGACCACTATTCTCATTCTGGCGGGGCAGCTTCACGGCGGCAGCGCGACCAGCATCACCGCCGAAGACGACGAGACCGACGCGCTGGACCGAACCGCCACGTTGCCGATCACAACACAACACTACACCGCAGGCAGCAACGCCGTCGCATCAGATCCGCCACAGTCCAAAGGTGAAAACGCGGCGTAGCCACCGCCTTAGTAACGTCCGGTTCCGCTCCGCCCACGCATCCGCCAGCGACTGCGCCCGCCGCCAGACCTGCTCCCGCCGGTCAGACCAGTCCCAAGAGTATGTGTCTGGGGCAACGTCAGTTCGTGCTCATCGATGATGGCGATCTCCAGCTCCACCACGCGCCTCTTGGCGATGGTCTTGGTCAACACAGTCCCTGTGTTCACCGCGTCCCTTGTACTCCACACACGCCTTGCGCCACTCGACAATCACCGGCCCGTCCTGAGCGCCCGTTCCCGCCTCCAACCGCACCAGCCTCCGCTCCACCTGCCGCCTCGCCTTGGAGTGCTTCTCTCCCAGCGCCTTGACCTCTCCCTCGACGGTTGCCCGAACCTCGTCGAGGCCGCTTCGGAGATTCCCGTCCAACTCATCGAACCGCGTCTCCAAGGCGTCATTGCGCTCCCGCTGCTGAGCCAGCCCCTGACCGAAGCCAGCGCCCCAACGCCTTCCGCACCTGCCAGGACAGCCTTTCCGTCTTCATGCACGAGGCCATCGCCTGGGGTCTACGCCCAACGCCGTCGCCACTCCACTGTTCCCTCTCTCCCGCGCCAGGGCGGGAAGCAGCTCCGTGAGCCGCAGGTGGGTGAACGTCCTTCGACATGACCGCCAGCTTCGATGCCCGTCTCGCCGTGCGCCTCTCCGCGTCCATGTTCCAGTTTCCCCAACTTGTAGCTACGGCTGCCCCATTCACCCTGAATTCAGCTACAGACACGAACAAGATGCAACTTGCTCGCCCAAGTATTTCTCTGTATATAGGTACGACACCGCCAATGCCCGACCGGCTGGCAGCCCCTCACACGTTAGTCCTGGATGGAGACTGATTCCCTCTGGCTCACTGGCCGCTGCGGCTTCGTGGTCTCGTCGTCGCCCTTACCACAAAACCACCTCGTACACAAGGGCTTGCAAGGCATTACATTCGCCGTTTCTCCCGTTCACAATGGGATGTTGGGCTATAGCTGACGGGAGCAGTCGATTGATTGTTGCGGAGCCACAAAGGCGGACGTTGAACGGCACGACACAGGCTGGACCGGACCTCGAGAGAGCGATCCGGGACTACGTGCGCGCCTACGTGCGGCGGCATGGACGGAGGAAGACAGCCGGGGACCTCGGCGTGTCCCGTCACACCCTCTGGCGATTCCTTGAACGGGGCCACGTGGGGCGCGCCGTGCCCTCAGCCGTCCTGAACGCTGTCGGCGGGAACACAGCGGCGTTTGAGGCGGCCACGTTGGAAATCATCATCGATTTAGAGGGTTTGCGGCCGGACCCCGCGCTGCGTCCACTGCCCAAGGGACTTGAGGAGGCGCTCCTGCTGCTCTGCGCCACACCTCTAGCCACCGTGGACGAGCTGACGCGCTTCGGTCGGGTACCGGCGTCCACGCTCCGCGACCGGTTGGAGAAGCTCGCCAAGCGGTGTCTAGTTGACTCCAGGGCGTCCCATCTGAGCGTACTGGGGGCTCGCCCGCAACGCCGGTACTTCCCGACGGAGAAGGGCGTCACCACCGGGGGCGCAGCCACCAAGGGCCGGGCGCACATGCTGCGGGCCTACCCGGTGTCGAAACAGTGGTTCCGGTTGCTGGCCGAGCGGCTGGATGCCGTCGCGGTGCTGTACCGCGTCGTCGCCCTGGTCGCCGACAGCGGATCCGCACAACGATCCCGTGCGCGTGGAGCACTACCGCCAGGGGTCCCTACGACATGCTTCTCACCCTGTCCGGAGGCCGCTCCATCGGCCTGCTGCGCCAGGGACCAGTGCTGCCCACTTCCAACCTCCGCTACCGCCTCAGGAGCATCAAGCGACTGCACAGCAGCGAGACGCCCTTCGTCACCTTAGTGCTGACCCACGCAGACCAGGCCACACGCCGAGCCATCCGTTCATTGGGCGACCCGTCAGAGCATCGCAGGACCTTCGTTGCGACGGAAGGGGAGACGCTGGCCGGAGACGCCAAGGCGGTCGTGTGGCAGCAGAGCGGGAGCGGCCTGGGCGACGACCCTCCCGTGCGGGTCTCCCCCGACGCCAGCCTGCCCGGCATCATGGCATGGGCGGAGCGCCTGCTGGACTCGTCTTACCCCTTCCTGCGCGACAACCCGAAGCCGAATCCGGGCGGCCTGTACCTCTCCAGCGTGCAGGCCGCCATGCCGGAGCCTACTGACCAACTTATCGCTGCCCTCGCGGTGCAGCTGACCCGCGCCGACAAAGACGCCCTCGACCTGCTGGCCGCCTGGCCCTTGTGCACCCGTGAGCAGCTCGCAGGGCTTAAGCCGCTGGACCATTGGCGACGTGTCATCCCTATTAGCTGCGTCCGGGATTGGTATAGCCTGCCAGGCCGCTTTGGGATCGCGAGCAAAGAGATCGAGAGTTGCTTCTGACCAGAGTTCAGCAACGAGTGGGATCAGTGACTCATTCCACTTGGTGTCGGCGAGGTCGCGTCGACTCGTCAGCGGGTCAAACTGCGCGTTAGCAAACAGGGGCAGGTGCGTCTGAATGACCGGGAGTCCCGCGTGTATCTGACCGTGACTGACCGAGTATTGCGGGATGGCTATTGCAATCGGGGTTGTCTGCTCGGTTGCTTTGCGTGCTCGCGAAACTCCTTCCGGAGTTGGGACGTCCTCGCTATAGACTAGTAGACTGACATCCTAGCAATGAAGGGTAACGAGAATACTGCGCGACGCTCCCATCCTAACCTTCCCCCTGACGGGAAGGGACTCACTGTTGCCGTGAGGTCTCGCCAATCCAGGCTAACCCTCATTTCAAAAATTTCGTACCACTAGCCACGACCGCCCATCCTCGACCTCTACGCGCTGGCGCGATACGGTCCGTGCTGAGGCTGATTTGCTGAGCGGTATCTCCCCATCGTCGTGGCGCGAGATCTTTAGTTCACAAATCGAACCGCCCCCATATTCAAGCAAAGTGATGCTCGTGATGTTGCGAAGGTAATTGATTAGCGGAGCGGAGTGCGAGGAGGGGTTCAGAAGGAAGGGGTGGGGACCGGAGCACCGCTGAACACACCGCAGAGCCCGTTGACCAGCGAGTGATCGCCGCCATTGCGAGCCAGGGTCCTGATTACGCTGGTGAAGGCGGAGAAGGCATCCGCACCACCGACGTTCTTCGAGCAGTGCGATACCTTCCGCGCGATCACTGCCGGGCGGAGCGCTCTCTCAGCACGGTTGTTGGTCGGCTCAATGCTTGGATCATCCAGGAAACGCAGCAGGTTGCCCCGGTCATGGTGCCAACCGAGTTCGTTCTGCAGCCTCCAGTTGTCCGCATCCGACATGGGACGGTCGCGGAGATGATAGGTCGCCTCTCGTCTCAGCCGCTCGGCCTCGGCGGCAAAGTCCGCCGCCTCTCCTCGGTGATATGCCTGCCGGAGCTCCATCGCTTCTCTGAGCAGGCGGCTCAGACGATTGCCGAAGCTGCGACCTCTCCCTCTCTTGGTCTGGACCACCTCACTGATCGAGCGCAGCACGTGGGCCAGACATTTCTGCTGCTTCACCCCCGACAGAGCCTGAGCATCGTAGCTCCGTCCTCGATCCGTTACCATCACCCCTCCATAGTCCGAGGGCACCACCTCACGTACCTCTTCGTTGCGGTGACGAGTACGAACCTGGTACACCGTAGCCTCATCCGTTTCGAACGCCATCAGAAAAGCAGGCCCGCCGTCCACTCGCCATCCCGTGTCGTCGGTGTGGACGAGTGGACTGGCACGCACCGAACCCCGCAGCTTATGGTAGGCATCCCCCACTGCACGCCTGGCACGTCGCAGCGCGTCTTGGCTGATCGCCCCCTGGCTTAGCTCCACACCAGTCAGCGCTCTGAGCACAGCGGGGACCTTCCGTACCGGAACGCCCACTCCATAGTGGAGCACGTGGGCCGCCGCCATCACTCGTCTCCCTACCCGGTGCGCGCTGGCCCGGTACTGGTCCGGCGCAACATCGGGATGCCGCCCTCGGACCTGCTTACCGCAGGACCGGCACCGACATATCTGCACCCGGTACCCCGTCACCTGGGGTCTGGGAACCGGAGGAATGTCGGTTGCGTAGACAACCCGCACTCCCTCATGCTCGAGTCTGCCTCCACATCCGGGGCAGGTGTCCTCAGCCACCGCCACCTCTACAAGCGGCTCGGTGACTTCATCGGGAGACGGCGACTTTCGGTAGCTGAACGACCCCATACCCGGCTTGCGGCCGGGACGCTTGGGTCTGCTGCTTCGCCCACCCTTGGAGAACGGAGCCGCCTGGCGCTTTCCTGCTCGCTTGAGCTCGGCGAGTTGCTTGTGCAACTCTTCCTTGGCCGCCGTCAACTGCGCAACCTGCCCTTGCAACTGCGTGACCAGCCCCATCAGCTCGTCACGCTCAGAGGAAAGGAAGTCTTTGGCCTCACACATATCCAAAGTATAAAAACTTGTTCAGTACCCCACAACCCCCCTACCGACGCCGATCCCGCTAATCAATTACCTCTGGTTGATTAAGTCCATGGCCTGGATCGGAGCCTCGGTCGCTATATTTGTACCACTTCTGGCATGGAACATCCTCAAGCTCGCGCGCCGAGAACGATCCATAGATGAGCAACTGAGAATGGCCGTTGAGAATGCCGTCTGGGTGGACGATCAGATAAAGTCGTTCCTCCATAACGCCCTCAGTAATCCATGGTACGGAGTTGCCAAGTGCTATGCGTTTGGATCGATCGTCGGACGATATCCAACCCGTGACGTAGACGTCGTTATTCAGTTCGATTCTTCAAAGCAAGGGCGAGTGCGTATTTGTCGTGAAAGATTGAGGAGTATAGAAAGCAGCTTCCAGGAATTTCACTGTCTGAAGCTCCACGTGCAAACCTTGTATCTTGGTTTGGTGTGTAACAATCACTTCACTTAGGTGGATCGGGGTGCGGCAGACCGACTATTCCTAGGTCGTAGCAGGCCGTGAGAAAGCGAGGGTCGCCGCACCCCCCACGAGTTAGAGCCCGAACAGTTGCCTGGGCCAACCAAGCCCGCATCTTGCAAGGACGGGCCAATAATTCGCAGGAGGTACTGATGGAACAGGAAGCGACCTACGTAGGCATCGATGTAGCTAAGGCCCAGGTGGACGTTGCGGTGCGTCCCACGGACGAAAGATGGGAGGTCTCCCATGACGATGCGGGGATCCGGCAGCTGATCTCCAAGCTGAAGACCCTGGAACCTGTCATGGTGTTGCTTGAGGCTTCGGGCGGCTTGGAGCTGCCTCTGGTGGCTGCTCTGGCAGCCGAGGCGGTGCCCGTGGTCGTCGTCAACCCGCGCCAAGTGCGGGACTTTGCCAGAGCAACGGGGAAGCTGGCCAAGACCGACTCCCTTGACGCGGCGGCTATTGCTCACTTTGCCGAAGCGGTCCGACCTCCCGTGCGCCCTTTGCGGGACGCCGAAACCCAGGCCCTCAACTCCCTGGCTGCCCGAAGGCACCAGGTGATGACCATGCTGGTCTCGGAGAAGAACCGCCTCGGCACCGCCACCGTCGCCGTCCGTCCCCGCATCGAAGCCCACATTGCATGGCTGGAGCGGGAGTTGGACGACCTGGACAAGCGTCTGCGTCAGACTCTGCGCCAGAGTCCCGTGTGGCGGGAGAAGGACGACCTTCTGCGCACCGTCCCCGGCGTGGGCGAGCAGCTCTCCCTCACTCTTCTGGCCTACCTGCCGGAGCTGGGCACCATGGATCGCCGGCAGGTTGCCGCTCTGGTGGGAGTGGCTCCCTACAACCGGGATAGCGGCACCCTGCGTGGTAAACGCACCGTCTGGGGCGGACGCGCCCGGGTCCGCACCGCCCTGTACATGGGAGCATTGGTGGCCAGCCGCTACAATCCCGTCATCCGAGACTTCTACCAGCGGCTGTTGGCCGCTGGTAAGCCGAAGAAGCTGGCCCTCACAGCCTGCATGCGCAAGCTGCTCGTTATCCTCAACTCCATGCTCAAGCATCGCTCGCCCTGGCACGACATGACTTCCACATTCGTTGTTCATTCCTCTTGACTTTCAAGACAGTTGCTTTCTCCTCGCTGAGAAAGCTCTGGATAGATTCTTGAACAAAGCAGGCTTTCACGAGCGCATATTGTAGAGGGAACAGAATGGGCAAGGCTTTACGACAAGAGTACATTACGTACTTTACTGCTCGGATGGATGAGCATGACCGAGTTGTCAATTGGGAGCCCATCGCGAACGAGTACGATTTTCTGTTCAGGATTAGGCGTACATTGGATGGTTCACGGAGCGACGTGATCGCACATCTGACTGACGCCTACCGCTATGGTCTTGCGGAATTCTTCGCTCGTCCGAACCCGCTGGGAGCCGGTTCTTTCGTAGTGATGGGTATGCCCCATGCGGACGCCGACCCCGAAGTAGTTGAGATAGCGAAGAAACACCGCATAGGAATCGGTCACATTGGCAAATTGATGGGTGCTCTGAACTATAAGAACATCTGGGAGTACATGACTCCAGACGAACGTCGGCGGAAGGAAGAGGAACAGCGGCGCAGAAAAGCGGAGGCTTGAGATCGTTGGCTGCCGCCGTGATTCGTAGGCCGCCGTCGCCTGAGTGTCACTTAATTCTTCTCGTTTCTATCCTAGGCCCCCGGTAACGGGGGTTCGAACCACGCAGGTTGCGTGAGCAATCGTCGTTGTCAACTGGCTTCAAGTCCAACCGCCCATGTATACCTGATCTTTTTGTGTCGATTGGATAACTGATATCCTTGCCCAGGAGGTCACGCGGGGGATGCGCGAGGCCGCTTCCAGAGGCTTCTGGATGACCACCTACGCCCCCTACGGCTACAAGCGGGTCCACGTCCAGGATGGGGCCGCGAAGCGCCCCATCCTGGAGCTGAACCCGCCCGCCGACGCCGTGGTCAGACGGGTCTTCGACATGGTGCTACAGGGCAAGAGCATCCTCGACGTGACCAAGACCCTCAACGCCGAGGGCATCCCAACCACCAACGGCAAGAAGTGGCTCAAGACCACCATCCACACCATGCTCTCCCACGAAGCCTACACCGGCACCGTGGTCTGGGGAGCCAACGCCAAAGACGGCGCTCCCCCCGTGCGCGTCGAGGACGCACACCCCGCCATCGTCTCCAGGCGGGACTTCCAGAAGGCCAGGAGGTTGCTCGGGTCCCGCGCCCCGAAGAAGGTGAACCCCCGCCGCGCCTCCAGCCCCTACCTGCTCAGCGGCATCGCCAAGTGCGAGACCTGCGGCAAGGCCATGACCGCAGCCGAGGCCAAGAGCGGCAAGTACACCTACTACATCTGCCACTCCCTCCTCAAGCGCGGCAAGGGCACCTGCGAGACCCCCAGGCTCAATGCCAAGAAATTCGAGAAGATCATCGTCGATGAGATTCGCGCCAACATCCTCACCGAGTCCAACATCCGAGACCTGGTGAAGCTGCTGGACGAGGAGATGGACGGAGTGGCCCGCGAGCAGCGTGAGCGGCTGGAGAGTATCGACGGGGAGCTTGAGGAGGTGAAGAACCAACTGGGCCGCGTCTGGCACTTCATAGCGAGGAGCGACAGCGTAGACGTGGCCGAGGCTTCGGACCTCATCGTGGAACTCCGGGAGCGCAAGGAGAAGCTGGAGATCGCCACAGAGGAGGCGAGGGCGCTGCTAAAAGAGAGGCGGCAGTTCCTCGACAGCGCCGACACCATCGCCGCCTTCGCCGCCGAGATGAGCGAGTTCCTCAAGACCAGCGAGCTGACTGAGACCAAAGCCTTCGTCGGCTCCTTCGTCAAGGAGGTCGTGGTCAAGCCCGGCAGGGCCGCCATCGTCTACTCCATACCCACGCCGGACGATAGCCCAATGGCGGGAGCGGACGCCGCAGAGATCGCCCTGAATGGGCGAGTTATGAATTCGGTACGTCATGGTGGGCCTATTTCGACGATAGACAGAACCATCTTTGAGATGTGGCTGGGGGCTCTGTGAGCCTCCAGCGTCCCTCGCCTAATCCCAAATCCACCGAAGGGATGACTATGCAGCAGCGGAACGGGCGATAGGGGCAAGGGAGGGCGATGGTCCGGGCACGATTTGGGGTAGAGGGGGGCCGGTGTTTGTCTTCAGTTGCCGCGGGGAGACTTTGTGACCGTCTGCGAATGCTGGTCAGGGCGAGATAGCGGGGAGAGGACGCAGCAAGAGGCACTCGCAGACCGGACTGGCGCGAGTTCGCGGGGACGTTCGGTTGGCCGGATGGCGGCCGGTTGCCGCCGCCGCCGTCAGGCAGGGAGTGGCAGGGCGCGCAATCGGGCCAGGGCACGATCGAACTGGGCTTCCCAAGGCCAGCGCTGTGGCAGATGCAGTGTGAGGCGGCGCGCCGAGCGGGTGATCCGTCCGGCCAGGGAGAAGAACCGCCGCCGGAGGGTCTTGGTGGTCACCACCTGCTCGCCCAGACCGATGCGCGCTGTCCAGCGGGCGATGTTGTGGGCCATCACCTGTACCGCCAGCCAGGCGGCGTTGGCGGCGAAGCGGCCCGAGGGGAGATGGTTCAACCCCACACCGTGCTTGAGGTCTCGGATGGCATTCTCGATCTCGGCGTGGCGGCGATGGTCGGCCTCCAGTTCGAGCATCTCCCCGTCCCGGTCGGTGATGAAGCCGTGATAGCTGTAGGTGGCGAAGAGGGCCAGCTGGGAACCGGGCGTGGGCTTCACACGCCGGACGATGAGCCGCACCGGCGCGGCGTCAGGTTCACTCTGGAAGGGAGTGCAGGTGGTCTCGGCCACATCGGCGGCGCCGTCCACCCAGTAAGGAATCGGCGTCCAGGCATCTTCGGGTATCGCCTCGATGAGATTGTGCAGGCTTTTATGCTGGCGGATGGTGATGGAGAAGCGGACATCCATCTTGCGGCAGACGGATACCACGCCATGAGTGTAGAACCCGCTGTCGGCCCGTAGCGTGAGTCGTCCGTTGGCCCCGGCGTAGCGCACCCGTCCCACCGTCTCCCGCAGGAAGTGGGCGGCGCCGCGGGCGGTGTTGGCCCGGCCCTCGCGCAGCCGGGACATCAGCACGTCTCCGGTGCCGGCGGCGATGGCCAGCAGTGGGTGGTAGCCCCGCTTGCCGGTATAGCCGTGGTGGCGGGCGCCCTCCTTGGCCAGTCCGTAGGTCTCGCAGATGGTGGAATCGAGGTCGATGGTGAACGGCGCGTCGCCGGGTCCGGCCCCAGCGGCCCAGGCCCGGGCCAGCAGCTCCCGGCTCACCCGGTCCAGCTGGCGGACGTGGCCCCACCGGAAGCTGCGCAGGAAGGTGCCTAGGGTGGATGGCGCCTTGACCGTGCCGCCCAGGGTGCAGGCCGTCCCCCCGGTGCGCAACACATCAGCGTCGTCGATGCAGTCGCCGCCGGCCATGGCTGAGGCCACCAGGGTCATCAGCTTGTCTCCGGTGTTGGCCCGCCCCGGCGCGCCGCCCAGGTCAAGGTGATGGTCAACGAGTTCCCGCAGGCCCAGATGCCGGGCGAGGGTGGCCGGCAGGAGCAGACCGGCATTGGCCACCAGGCGGTGATCGTCAAAGACGATACGGATACGGTCGGGCTGGTTGCGTGGTAGCATCTATTGGGTGCTCCTTCTCTGGGACTGTTTTGCTGTTACAAAACCATTATCCCAGATTCAGAAGAGCACCCTCTGGCCACTTCAGGATGCTAACCCGACGCCCTCCCTCGGTGGATTCGGGCTTAGGAGCACTTCAATAGCCCGCTTGGGCGTCGTTTGGTAGCCAGCCGCGCCTACCAGCGAGGTGTTGGGCGGCCGAGGAGCGTGTCGGAGGTTTTTCTGATGTCGACTCAAAACACCGAGGCTCCCGAGAGTAAGGACTGCAACACCTGCCCGGATCACGATGGCGAAGGGGTGCCGCTTGTGGGTCCGCCGGTAGGACTCGGCCCCCCGGTAGGACGCCGCCGTTTCCTCGGCGGCGCCGCAGCTGGCGTAGGAGCCTTCATCGCCGCCCGCTTCCTGCCGCCCTTACCGACTGCCATTGCCGGTAACTGCTGTCCAGAACTCCAATGGGAGGGGTGTGTGTGCTATGTATGCCCACCTAGCGTACCAGCATATCACTGTTGTGGCCCCTGTCCTTGTGGTGAGGCCCCGCCAGAAGGACACCCGGACTGGATCGAGATATGGTAGTACAATTGGGACTGTGGCTGGGAGGCGTGTGACGATACATATACCTTCAGGGGCTGTAACGCCTGTAACAATACATGTCGGTGGTAACTCAAGGGAGCTGCTCTAGCGGCAAGCCGTTTCTTCAGCAGCAAGGGGGTGGGTCAAGGTGGCCGATACCAGTCTTATTCAGATTACAGAAGTAAGTGAGCTAAGGGTATTCAGGAACGGCTTTCCGTCTCGGAACGGCACCCAACGAATGCAGCTGCCGCAGCCGATACTCGCTTCCCTCGACGATATCTCCACACGAGCACAAGAGTTGCTTGTTCCCACATACCTGCCGGAGGGATACGCATTTCATCATGGTATTACGAACGGCAATCAAGTTCGCCTAAGGTATCAGAAAGATGCGTTCCTCCTACAGGTAACTCAAGGCCTGCCCGCCTACAAGTGCAGGGTCCAGCGCGGGTTCGTAGAGCCAAAATACGTGGCGGGTTACGAAGGATACCTAATTCGAGGTTGCTGGTCGTTCGCTGTTCATAAAGGCAACACGACACCAACCCAGGCCGATTGGAGCCCCTTCATAATGTCCGTGGTGTTCCAGAGGGACGACAAAGTTATTGAACTCAAGACGTGGCCGTACCAACCTCAAAACGGCAGTGCTAACGAGACTGGCCTCCTGGAAATTGCGTCGTCTCGCACTGAATTCTAGAATGGCTCGAACGACGCGATCGGCATGCACTTTCTATAGCGAGGTGCCCTCGTAACGCGTGGACAGGAAACTCTCGGTAGCGGCCTTGACACTCTGGCTGGCTGGGATCGCTGCTGGCTGCAGCGAAGGTTCGCCGGCAGCTGCGCCTCCAGCCGAGGAAGATAGCTCCGCGTCCGTTTCCCTAGCCTCTCCAACACCCTCCACAACAGAGGCGCCGGTGGATAGTACCAACCGCGCCTCGGAAGCTCTCGCAGCATCTTCGACAGAGGAGGTCTTGGCCTATTGGTGGGTCAGCTATCCTACCTCGAGCGCTTCTGACGAAGCGACCGTGGTCGATCGTCATGGTGGTGTGTTGGGAGCACCGCCGGTGTTGCCGCTGGTCTTCGGTTTTGACACTAAATTCATTAGAAACCTATACTCCAACTGCCCACCAAGCGAGCTTGCAGGTCGCGAATACCTGGATCTGGCGCTCGCGCGGGACGACCCGCCGGATGATGAGCGGTACCTCAAGCAGCTCTGGGACATAGTGTCGCCGGGCGACGAACCGGTACCGTCCGGTGCGGCTGGGCGAGTGTTGGCCACCGACGACCTTAACACCGGCGGAGGCTTGTCCTTCGTCCCCAAGTATCTTTTAGAGCTGTTCCCGGTCGAAAATGGAATGATCCCGACCGTGCGGATGGCCAGGTATCGCGGAGACGAAAGCGATGCTCTGAAGGCTCTAACAGTCTCTCTACCCACGCCGTCGGTTGCCGGTGGGTCGAGGGCGTACGTGCTTTCCCGTCCGCCGTACCCCGTTTGGATTGTCTTCGAGGCCGCAGAGCGCTGGTTCGAGTACCTGGCCTCGCCGTCATTCCACCCCAAGACCCTGGATGAAGGTAGTCTTGTCACTACGCTTCAAGTGGTAACCCGAGTCGTCGAATCGAAGAAAATCCCGAAACCCAAGAGAGTAGGGTCGGTAGGCTACCTTCTAGACATGGACCGATGCGGAATCAACGAATCTTCGACTCCATGAGTGCTGCCGTCATCAGTCGCAGAGCTTGTCAGGCACCGGAATTCTACGGATGGAATGAAGAAGCCAGACGGCGCACGAGCGAAACGAGGACTTTTTCACTGGCATGATTGTACTCGCTCTCCTAGCCCGAGTGTTGCTAGGCGCCATATTCCTGATGTCGGCATTCGCCAAGCTGGCGGCGCCCCGCAGCTTCGCCCGAGACGTACGAGGCTATCATTTTCTACCCGGCCCACTGGCCGATGCTTTTGGATACGCCCTCCCGTTCACCGAGCTAACCGCTGCCGCACTGCTGCTCAGCGGCCTTTACCCGCAATGGGGAGCCGGAGCCAGTATCGCCATGTTGCTCGCCTTCATGGTAGCTGTCGGCTGGGCGATGGCGAGGAACTTGAACCTTTCGTGCTCTTGTTTCGGCTTGCTCTACCGCGAGAGGGTCGGCTGGCAGACGCAAATCCGCGATGGCATCCTGCTCGCTATGGCCCTGGTCGTGTTTGTCGGCGACGACGGTACGAAGACTGTGGCGTATCTAGCGTCCAACCTCCACGCGCCAACTTACGCTTTGGCGCTGGTTGCCACAATCGCTGCGACCGGCTTTGCGTCCGTTGTCGGGTTTCTTTCCATCCGCTATGCATGGCGAGAAAGGCTGCGCGCTAGAGAAGAATTTGTCGCAATGGGTCAGGATTATGAGCATCCCGATGACAGCCACGAACACGCCGCCCATGAGCACGACCACGACCAATCACACGCGCCGCCCGGTGCGACATCGCCGGTACCCGAGGGAGAGTAGGACATGCCGTTCAACTTCGGCCCCGCCGAACTGGTCCTAGTGCTCGTTGTCGTAATGATCATCTTCGGCGTCGGCAGGCTGCCGGAGATCGGCGGCGCCATGGGCAAAGCCATCCGCGAGTTCCGCGCCTCTCAGCACGAAGAGTAATTTTCACCGCAACAGGTCCGTCAGACGGCGCTGTCATTCCGAACGGAGTGAGGAATCGAAGAGACTCGATCGGCATAGCGATCTGCTCCGTCGTCACGACATTAGATTCTTCACTCGCTGCGCTCGTTCAGAATGACCGGTAGGGTACGTCGGTCCGGCTGACCGCCAAAGGGACGATCCCTCCGTCGGCGCTCGCGACTGTTATCCTCGAGACGTCAGCTTCTAAGGGCTCGCCGGCTCGTGTGCCCTCGGCAGGAACGGGTTGTCGGCGGGCTCCTTGCCGCCGTAGAACCAGTTGAGCGGCAGCACCTTTAGCTTCTGGTTCACGTTGCCGTCGGCGGAGCTCTGCACTAGCTGGGCCTTGGTCGGGTGAGGCTGATAGGTCGAGTACGTGTGGGCAACCAGCACACGGTCCTTCATCACAAGCATCGAAGGGTAGGACCAGCGCCCGTGAAAGTCCACCTGCCGGATGTTCTCGACCTCGCGCTCGGGCGCCGGCTTCCCCGGCTCGAAATGGTGCTCCGAAGGCCGTAGCGGCCGAATAGGCCCCGGCTCGACTCGCGTCGCCTCGTGTATCGACTCGATGTTCTGGAAGAACTCCCACACACTCCCGCCGTTGCGGCTTACCGCCGATGAGATTCGCGTGCGGTTGAACCCGCGCTTCACCTCTTCTTCGCTCTCCTGGTTCCATACGACCAGAAGGTGGCCCGTCGGCAAGGTCCCGATCTGCGCCGGCGCGGTGCTCGACGAAAGAGACGTCGGCTGAGGCCGTGTCCACGTGTCGCCGTTGTCGTAGGACCAGGCCTGGAAGATCCGGCCCACGCCTGTGCGCATCATCATCAGCAACCGTCCGGGCGACGCCTCGGTCACCGTCGGCTCGTTGACGTAGCTGTAGGTGGCGTTCCAGTCGAGCAGTATCATCAGCTCGTCGTCGCTGTTGCGCTTCCACGTGCGGCCGTCGTCATCTGAGTAAGCGACGTACACGGAGGAGAAGTGGGGGTCGAAGAAGTGGCCCGCTGTCGACACCCAGTGGCCGTTGACCAGTTTGCCCGACGCGGGCGGCTTCTCATCGTTGGGACCGGTGCCCTGGCCCATCGAAATCTAGACCGGAATGACGATGCGTCCTGGTACAGGTAGGTCGCGACCCCAGGAGTTGAAACTTGGACCGGCGCCTCCCAGGTCTGGCCTCCGTCTTCCGAGCGCCAGAACACGACTCCGGTGCCACGTCGGCCTTCACCGGTCTTGCTCATCGCTGCGAGGCCGACGCCCTTGCCAGACAAGCGAACAAGCGACGTGCCCCCACCGCCTACCGGGTCGCCGTTGACGTCGGTGCGGCTGAACTCGTCCGACCACGTGATGCCGCCATCGTCCGAGCTCGTGAACTTCGTGTTCGCGGCGTGAAACACCCTCCCGTCGTCCAGCTCCGTGAACGTGGACGAGTGGAAGCACTTGGTCTCGTGGATCGCCAGTGCCTCTTCTGGCCGTGTCATCGGAACGGTACTCATTTGTCTCCTCCTGTTGTTCGCTAGTGGTCCGAAATGTTTGTAATGATTGGTTGATTGGCACGGGGGCTTTCCCCGCCATGCCTGGCTTTTGGAGACAGCCGCTGGGCAGTCCGGCTTTCCACCCGTCATTTCAAGGATGTTGGTCTACTAGTTTCGTTTCCAAAATCTGGATTCCGGCCCACGGCTTTCGCCGGGGCAGGCTTTTCGCCGGAATGACGGTGTTACGGTGATGCCAGGGATGCGGGCGTATGCAATGCGCCCCTACGAATGGAAGGGTTCTTGGTCACGGCTTTTCACAACACGACGGTGTCATTGAATCGTCGGGCGTTCAGGTTTGTACGGCGGTTCGAGGACCGCTCGCTGCTCCAATGTGAACTCGTCAAGCACCTCCTGGACGCCCGCTGGCATGTGGTCGCGGGCCCAGGACATCGGCCCTGGCGAGTATTTGTAGAGGATGCTCCGACGCTGGTGGTCGGCCGTCCATGGCATCGTGCCGTGGGCCAAGGCTTCGGTAAAGATGATCACAGGGCCCGCCTTCGCCTCGACCTGCTTGACGAAGCCTGCGCCGACCCCTGCTCACGCCGGGTCCGACGCCTGGCCGGGGGAGCGGGTCTCGCGTGAGCCGGATACTTGGGCGTATCTTCCCATTTGGCTCTCGCCCTTTCGATCACCGGCAAGACCTCCTGTGTCAGGCCTGATAGGCCCCGGCCGTCGAAGGTCTCGATGTGCGGGTCTGACGACGTCTGTTGCACCCCGATGGTGGCCCTGCCTCCTTTGATGGACAAGACGACCTTCAGGTCCTTTCGATTCTCTCCCGACTGAGCCGGGTATCCTATGCCGCGTCACGCGGCGCACACTCGTGAACTTCGTCGCCAATCAGCAGGTCGAAGAAGCCCCGCATCCGGTGCTTCACGTAGTCCGCAAGTGGGTAGCGGGCCGGGCCGGACCTGTCGGCCTGCCAGAGGGGAGAGCCGCAGCCGGCGCAGGTGTGCTTGCGGTGGTTCAGGTCGGCGTCCGTGAGCGGCACGCCGTCCTTGTCCACGACCTGCGCCGTGCAGTCCGGGCAGCAGGGGACCCGGAAGGGCTCCCCCCGTCTCCTCCTCCCGTATGAGCCTGCCCCTGGACGTGGCCCACCGCTGTATCACGGCGAGCATCCAGCGGTAGGACAGTAGGGTGGCCGCCGGCGAGTTACCCTGATTGCTCAGAGCACTTTCCCGTCGGCCCCCTCCGAACCGGACGTGCGGCTTTCAACCGCATCCGGCTCTCCAGCGTCAATGTGGGTAGTGTCAGCAAAGAGCAACACCGCGCCGGGTGGCGCGGTGCGCGTGAATGCCGAACAACGGCTGGGGAGGGTTAAGCCCGGAATGAGTGGGCTTGTTAGTCCGTTAACCGCGGTTGGTCGGGAGAGTCTACTTAGCCCTGCGACCGCCACCACCCCGCCTTCGATTCAGGCGCGGCGTATGTTGGGCGATCTTCGAGCTCTCGTGCTTTCGGCGGGTTCGCGATGTGCTCCTACCGTCCGCCACTTTGGATTCGAACCAGTGGACTGCCAGGTCGAGGGTTTTTGAAGCAGTGTGCTCAGCCATTCGACGCTTGAGGCTCTTGGTTTCGCCGACGTAGTCCACGTTTCCAGTGCGTTTGTTGCGGAAGTAGTACATCCCAGGCTGATTGGGTGGCCCTTGTCGGCTGGGCCGACCCGGCTTGAAGATACCCATTCTGTTTTCTCCCTTCTTTAGCCTTGGAACGTCAGGCGAACCTGCGGACTCCCCGTATGTCGGAGCTTGGTTGGCTGAGGTCGTGCGTTGTCCGTTCCGTGCAGGGTTGGCTGGTAGTATACCAAGAGACGGCGGAAATGTCGGTGAAGGGGCTGTGTAGCGCGTCACCATGCGTGTCCACGCCGTGAGTGGTTGGCCTGCGCGGGAGAACGTTGCTGGGGTCTCAGTCGTCCGAGTCGTGACACTACCTATTTTTGCTTGTGCGGAGTACTGCGCCCGTGGTGGATGTCCATGTGGCACGTCCGGCAAACCACGAGGGTTATGCGTTTTCGCGCCGCCATGAGGTGTACCCACTTGGGCTTTTCCCGTCGGCCTTTCACGTTCAGGTCGCGAAGTGCGCGGATGTGATTGACTTCGACATCCACCGTTGAGCCGCACATCCCACATTCGTTCGCTAGGAACCGTTTGATAAGCTCGTTGCGCTCGAACCTTTTGCGCTCAGGCTGTTGGTCTACTAGAACTGCCTGCCGTTTCCGTTTTAGGGGTATGCCACCGAATTGCGCCACTAGGGGACGCTTGCCGTTGTCCTGCTGCTTTTCGACCTTGAGACAAGCTCGTTTCCCATGCTCGGTCAGCACGGTGCTCTTGTAGCGCCGGAATACTTTCCGAGTGCTGGTTTTGTGCTTGTTGGAGCGGGATGAGAAGCGCCAACAGAAGGAACCCACCGACGAATCGAACCTCCCCTGCTGCTCGGATTTGTCGGTCGTCCAGGTCGGGGCCCTCAACTCAATGACGGTCTCGGTGACCTCGGCGAACGTCGGCACGGTGGGCCGCTGTAGGATCGGGCCTTGCCCCACATTTGCCACGTGCCCCAGAAGTCAACACGGTGCCCCAAAAGGAGAAGGGAGGTCCAAGAAGCCTTTAGGAGGCGCGAGCTTGGCGATCAGGCTACCTTTCTAGCGCACGTCATCACCATGACCGATTCGGCCTCCCAAGCCTCTCCGGGCGGTCTGAGCGCGTGCCCACAGTGGCGGCCGTGATCCTCCGGATAGCAGTAACAGTCGTCGTAACAGTCGTCGCAGGTGGCGCAGTAGACGTAGCCGCCGGACTCCATCCCGGCGATGTCTTCCACGGCTTCCATCCGTTTCAGGATCAGTTCTCTCTGCATGTCACCTCCCTATTCTCGTCGTAGTGGCCGCAGTCCCCGACTCCGGCTTTGACTTGTGAAGGCCTACGACCTAGCCTTTGGCTGTTTCCCGGCCCGCGATGCCCGCTGGTTCGCGTGTGCCGGACGTGATCCTTGGGCGTGGGTATGACCCACGACCGATCTACGCGCTGCGCACCGGCTATCCGCCCGCTGTCTCAATCCGAACCCCTACCGGTGCGAGCCCTCACCCCTAATCCCGAATCCACCGAGGGAGGGCGTCGGGTTAGCATCCTGAAGTGGCCAGAGGGTGCTCTTCTGAATCTGGGATAATGGTTTTGTAACAGCAAAACAGTCCCAGAGAAGGAGCACCCAATAGATGCTACCACGCAACCAGCCCGACCGTATCCGTATCGTCTTTGACGATCACCGCCTGGTGGCCAATGCTGGTCTGCTCCTGCCGGCCACCCTCGCCCGGCATCTGGGCCTGCGGGAACTCGTTGACCATCACCTTGACCTGGGCGGCGCGCCGGGGCGGGCCAACACCGGAGACAAGCTGATGACCCTGGTGGCCTCAGCCATGGCCGGCGGCGACTGCATCGACGACGCTGATGTGTTGCGCACCGGGGGGACGGCCTGCACCCTGGGCGGCACGGTCAAGGCGCCATCCACCCTGGGCACCTTCCTGCGCAGCTTCCGGTGGGGCCACGTCCGCCAGCTGGACCGGGTGAGCCGGGAGCTGCTGGCCCGGGCCTGGGCCGCTGGGGCCGGACCCGGCGACGCGCCGTTCACCATCGACCTCGATTCCACCATCTGCGAGACCTACGGACTGGCCAAGGAGGGCGCCCGCCACCACGGCTATACCGGCAAGCGGGGCTACCACCCACTGCTGGCCATCGCCGCCGGCACCGGAGACGTGCTGATGTCCCGGCTGCGCGAGGGCCGGGCCAACACCGCCCGCGGCGCCGCCCACTTCCTGCGGGAGACGGTGGGACGGGTGCGCTACGCCGGGGCCAACGGACGACTCACGCTACGGGCCGACAGCGGGTTCTACACTCATGGCGTGGTATCCGTCTGCCGCAAGATGGATGTCCGCTTCTCCATCACCATCCGCCAGCATAAAAGCCTGCACAATCTCATCGAGGCGATACCCGAAGATGCCTGGACGCCGATTCCTTACTGGATGGACGGCGCCGCCGATGTGGCCGAGACCACCTGCACTCCCTTCCAGAGTGAACCTGACGCCGCGCCGGTGCGGCTCATCGTCCGGCGTGTGAAGCCCACGCCCGGTTCCCAGCTGGCCCTCTTCGCCACCTACAGCTATCACGGCTTCATCACCGACCGGGACGGGGAGATGCTCGAACTGGAGGCCGACCATCGCCGCCACGCCGAGATCGAGAATGCCATCCGAGACCTCAAGCACGGTGTGGGGTTGAACCATCTCCCCTCGGGCCGCTTCGCCGCCAACGCCGCCTGGCTGGCGGTACAGGTGATGGCCCACAACATCGCCCGCTGGACAGCGCGCATCGGTCTGGGCGAGCAGGTGGTGACCACCAAGACCCTCCGGCGGCGGTTCTTCTCCCTGGCCGGACGGATCACCCGCTCGGCGCGCCGCCTCACACTGCATCTGCCACAGCGCTGGCCTTGGGAAGCCCAGTTCGATCGTGCCCTGGCCCGATTGCGCGCCCTGCCACTCCCTGCCTGACGGCGGCGGCGGCAACCGGCCGCCATCCGGCCAACCGAACGTCCCCGCGAACTCGCGCCAGTCCGGTCTGCGAGTGCCTCTTGCTGTGTCCTCTCCCCGCTATCTCGCCCTGACCAACATTCGCAGACGGTCACAAAGTCTCCCCGCGGCAACTGAAGACAAACACCGGCCCCCCTCTACCCCAAATCGTGCCCGGACCATCGCCCTCCCTTGCCCCTATCGCCCGTTCCGCTGCTGCATAGTCATCCCTTCGGTGGATTTGGGCTAATGTGACGCACCGGTTCCCTGAAATGTTCCCGTATGTGACCGAGGCAAGGAAGTCGTCCTAAAGTCCTGCGAGCCTCAGGAATGAAGTTGTCGAGAGAGGGGTGGGAATAAGCCTAGCGCTGGCGGCGTGATCGAATCTTTGGCTCATGTCAAACCTCCTGCGCTGCAACTCCGGCGGCGCTCAGGGAACTCGCTATATGACTACCCCTCTCGCTATTCGTCCAAGCAGTTTCTCCAAGCAAAGAGGCAGGGTAGTTAGTAGGAAGAAAGAAGTGGGAAAAGGCGGGCCATTTCCGAACGACAAAAGGCCCGCACACATGGACGAGCAGGAGGAGGCCCACCGCTTGCGGTGGGCCTCCTCCTGTGTCGCTAAGGGTCAGCGCCCTGCCTGTAGCTAGGCAGACAGGCCGACCGGCTCCTCCTCTCGCTCTTTCTCCATGTCCAGCGCCCAATCGAACAGGGACGTGGAAGCGGGCTGCGCCTTGCGGCTGCGGCCCTTGGGCTTCACCGGCTCCTCGGCCATGAACTCCGCCCAGGAGAACAGCGACTGCTGCCCCTCGGCGGCTTCCTCGTGATGGCCGTTGCCATTCCCGTTGACCGGGACAGCCGCGCGGCTCGCCCTGTGGCCGTTGGCGTGGCGCTCGTTGCCCATGACCGGCTCGACGCCGTTGGCGGCGTGGTGACCGTTGCCGTTGCGGTGCATCTCTACGACTGTAGGCTCGACCCCGTGTCCAGCACGGGGCAGGCTCTCGACCGCCTTCCACCCTTCGTCCACCAACAGCTCCTCGGCTACGGCCTCGGCGTCCCGCGCCTGCGCGAACACCGCCTCCACCGTCTCGGCGTCCTCCTGCTCCCCGCTCACGATCTTCCTCGCCAGCGCCATCATGATGTCGTCGCCGTCGTCTCCGTATGCCGCGAGGCCGTCCTCCGGCAGCTCCCCCTCCACCGCCAGCGAGCTTTGCAGCTTCTTCGCCACGAGCTTGAGGGCGTCGGCCTGGAGGCTGTTCCGGTAGCTCATGAACACCACTTTTACCGGCCTGGTCTGCCCGATGCGCCACGACCGGCGCGACGCCTGCCGCATCGTGTACACACTATAATCGGTTTCCCCCCAACAAATTGTTGGGAAGTCCACCAGGTCCAACCCCGTCTGCACCAGCCTGGGGTGGCAGATCAACACGTCCACCCCCTGCTTCACCCTGTCCGCCACCCACGCCTCCCGCCGTTCCGGGGCTACGGCGTCGGCCTTCATCACCGCCACCCTGAAGCCGTGCCGCGTCAGGAAGTCGTCCATCCTCTCGGTGACGTCCCTGGTCCCCGTGTGGGTGACGTAGACCAGCACCCTTCTCCCCGCCATCTTCTCCGCCGCCACGAGGTCGAGGAGGGCCTTCTCCTTGGGGTAGAGCTTCCCCTCCGACAGCGGAGGCACCTGCACGATGACGTCGCCGCTCCTGGGGTCGAAGACCGTCTCCCCCCTGGTGCAGCCGTCGGGGTAGGCGAGGAGCGTTTGCAGGTAGGTGGCCAGCAGCCGCTTCGAGCCCTTCTTCAGCGCCTCCGCCAGCTCCTTTCGCAGCTCCTCGAAGACGTGGTTGTAGGCGCTGCGCTGGGAGTACCCCGTCGCGTCCTCCTCGGAGTCCATCGAGGACAGCATCACCTGCTCCTCGTAGCAACTGTCTTGAAAGTCAAGAGGAATGAACAACGAATGTGGAAGTCATGTCGTGCCAGGGCGAGCGATGCTTGAGCATGGAGTTGAGGATAACGAGCAGCTTGCGCATGCAGGCTGTGAGGGCCAGCTTCTTCGGCTTACCAGCGGCCAACAGCCGCTGGTAGAAGTCTCGGATGACGGGATTGTAGCGGCTGGCCACCAATGCTCCCATGTACAGGGCGGTGCGGACCCGGGCGCGTCCGCCCCAGACGGTGCGTTTACCACGCAGGGTGCCGCTATCCCGGTTGTAGGGAGCCACTCCCACCAGGGCGGCAACCTGCCGGCGATCCATGGTGCCCAGCTCCGGCAGGTAGGCCAGAAGAGTGAGGGAGAGCTGCTCGCCCACGCCGGGGACGGTGCGCAGAAGGTCGTCCTTCTCCCGCCACACGGGACTCTGGCGCAGAGTCTGACGCAGACGCTTGTCCAGGTCGTCCAACTCCCGCTCCAGCCATGCAATGTGGGCTTCGATGCGGGGACGGACGGCGACGGTGGCGGTGCCGAGGCGGTTCTTCTCCGAGACCAGCATGGTCATCACCTGGTGCCTTCGGGCAGCCAGGGAGTTGAGGGCCTGGGTTTCGGCGTCCCGCAAAGGGCGCACGGGAGGTCGGACCGCTTCGGCAAAGTGAGCAATAGCCGCCGCGTCAAGGGAGTCGGTCTTGGCCAGCTTCCCCGTTGCTCTGGCAAAGTCCCGCACTTGGCGCGGGTTGACGACGACCACGGGCACCGCCTCGGCTGCCAGAGCAGCCACCAGAGGCAGCTCCAAGCCGCCCGAAGCCTCAAGCAACACCATGACAGGTTCCAGGGTCTTCAGCTTGGAGATCAACTGCCGGATCCCCGCATCGTCATGGGAGACCTCCCATCTTTCGTCCGTGGGACGCACCGCAACGTCCACCTGGGCCTTAGCTACATCGATGCCTACGTAGGTCGCTTCCTGTTCCATCAGTACCTCCTGCGAATTATTGGCCCGTCCTTGCAAGATGCGGGCTTGGTTGGCCCAGGCAACTGTTCGGGCTCTAACTCGTGGGGGGTGCGGCGACCCTCGCTTTCTCACGGCCTGCTACGACCTAGGAATAGTCGGTCTGCCGCACCCCGATCCACCTAAGTGAAGTGATTGTTACACACCAAACCAAGATACAAGGAGGCCAGATGAGATTCCAAAAACAAAAACCGTGTCTCACCTGTCCTTTGCCTGCCAAACCCTCAGGTTCCCAACTCCTTGCCGCGCAACCTGCGATCTGTTAGGTTGACTCCCGCCGAAATGACGGCGTTCATGCGCCCACGTATCCGTGTTCGCGTCAAGGAGACTCGTTGGTAGACCAGGAGAAGATCGAAAAGGCGTTCGCCTCCATCATCGAGGCCATCGGTGAAGACCCGAAGCGCGAGGGCCTGACCTACTCGCCCAAGCGCGTCGCACGGATGTACGCCGAGGCCTTCTCCGGCATCGACCAAGACCCCGCCGAACCCCTGGGAACGGGCTTCGAGGAGGGCCACGGTGAGCTTGTCATGCTCAAGGACGTGCACTTCTCATCGATGTGCGAGCACCACTTCCTCCCGTTCTCGGGCACGGCCGCCATCGCCTACATCCCGAACGGGCGCATCGCCGGCGTCAGCAAGCTTGCCCGGGCCCTCGAGATTCTCGCTAAGCGGCCCCAGGTCCAAGAGCGGCTCGCCTCCCAGCTGGCCGACGTGATCTCCAGCAGCCTCAAGGCCCAGGGAGTAGCCGTGGTGCTGAGGGCTGAGCACATGTGCGTGTCGTGCAGGGGGGTGAAAAATCCGGGCCATCAGATGGTCACCTCCGTGAGTCGCGGCCTGCTCTTGACCCACGAGTCGAAGAGACAGGAGCTTTTCGCCCTGCTGGGGCGACAATAAAGATGCCCGAATGGGTGTCCAGCGACCAATTCGAAGAAGTCCAGGACGCGTGGGAAAAGCTACTTCCAAGCTGTTCGGCTAACAACATCTTCGTTACGCCTTGGCTCCAGCAGGTCTGGTGGCGCAACTTCGGCGGAGGCCTCGAGCTTCGGATCCTGTCCTTGCAAGACGGAGACCGCATCCTGGGCATCGCCCCCTTGGTGCGAGATGGCGATGTCCTCCGGTTCGCGGGTGGGCGCGACCTCTTCGACTACCACGACTTTCTGGTCGTCCGTGGTGAAGAGGACTCGTTTTTCAAGGACCTGTTCTCGCACCTGGATTCCGAGGAGTGGCGGGAACTAGACTTGCTATCGGTCCCGCAGGATTCGCCAACCCTCCAAATACTGCCGGCCGCGGCCAAAGACCACGGCTACGACGTCCAGGTGGAGGAAGAAGACAGGGCCCCCGTCAAATCGCTACCGGACTCGTGGGACGAGTACCTGGCGGGACTGGCCAAGAAGAAACGCCACGAGCTCCGCCGGAAGGTCCGTCGTCTCGAGGCAAACGGCGCCGTTCGGCAATTTCAGTGCACGGATGTCGAGGCCATCGAAGAGGCCATGCCCGACTTCCTCCGCCTGCATCGGGCCAGCAGTCCGGAAAAGGCGCGGTTCATGAACGAGAAACGGGAGCGGTTCTTCCTCGACATGGCCGCCGAGCTAGGCGCCAGGGGCCAATTTAATCTGTCGGTCTTGGAATTCGACGGCAAAAGGGTCGCGACCTGCATCAGTCTCGACTACGGAGACACCTATTTCTTGTATAATAGCGGCTACGATCCGGCCTACTCCCACCTCGGAGTGGGGTTCGTGAACAAGATGCTGGCCGTCAAAGAGTCTATTGAGGCGGGCCGGCGTTCTTTCGATTTCCTTAGGGGTACCGAGCGTTATAAGTACGACCTCGGAGCGGAGGACCGATCGGTCTTCAAATTGACTGTGAGGCGGTGATGACGAAGACTCGCCGTCGGTCTGGCTTGCAAGCCGCTCCAGAATCGACCATATCTCCTGCGGCATCATAGTGTTCGGTGTCTTGCCACGGGTCTGGCCCAAATTTGGATGTCGCCGAAGCGTTGGTACCCTTGTAACGACGCGTCGAGGAGCTAAATGAGCAAGCTGGCATTTCTAAGCCTGCACGGATGTCCTGTCGCCCGACTGGGCGAGAAGGACACCGGGGGCATGAACGTCTACATCCTTCACGTAGCCAGTGAGCTCGGCCGCCTGGGCCATCAAGTCGACGTGTTCACCCGCTGTCACGACTGCGACGAGTCACCTGTGATCGAGCTTGGTACCAACGCCCGGGTCGTCCATGTCAAAGCCGGGCCCTATGACAGCACCAAAGAGAGCCTGTTCAGGTACATTCCAGAGTACCTTGGGAACCTGTACCGGTTCCAGGACACCGACGGCGCCGCCTACGACTTGGTCCACTCTCACTACTGGCTATCCGGATGGGCCGGGATGGAGCTAAGCCGGAAGTGGGGCGTGCCGCACGTAGTTACGTTCCACACTCTGGCGAAGATAAAGATGCGGGCCAGGCCCGGCGAGAAAGAGACGCAGCTGCGGATAGGCACCGAAGGAGAGGTGATCCGTAGCGCCGACGCCATCGTCGTCTCGACCCAGCAGGAGAGGGACGAAATAGCCGAGCTGTACGAGGCCTCGGCATCAGACACGTGGGTAATCCCCGCCGGCGTCGACCCGGACCTGTTCCGGCCCGGCGACAAGGCCGAAGCCCAGCGGAGGCTCGGCCTGCCGGACGGCAAGATCATCTTGTCAGTCGGGCGCACCGAGCCGCTCAAGGGGTTCGACATCTTAATCAACGCGTTGGCGCTGCTCGATGGCCACGACGACGCAAATCTCGTCATCGTGGGCGGCAACCGTGGCCGGGATCGAGAGCTCTCCCGCCTCAGGTCCCTGGCGGCTTCACTAGGCCTCCGAGACCGCGTAACCTTCACGGGAGCCGTCGATCAGTCAGCGCTTCCGGCGTTCTACAACGCCGCAGACGTTTTCGTTCTACCGTCCTACTACGAGAGCTTCGGCCTCGTGGCTCTGGAGGCGATGGCCTGCGGGACACCTGTGATAGCATCAAGGGTAGGTGGTCTCAAGACCTTTATCGAGAGCGGCAAGACCGGGTACCTCATACCTTGGCAGAGCGCTGAGCCCTTCGCCCGCTCGCTGGAAGTGGTACTATCGAGTCCCCAGTTGCGTGACGCTCTCGGTAGTGCGGCGAGAGCCCAGGCCGAGACGATGGACTGGAGCGGGCCGGCGGGCCGTCTGTCGTCCCTCTACCAGTCGCTTCAGACGGCTTCCTGGGAGGCTGCCGCCGGAGATTGAGCCGTGGACGGGCAACCGGAGAACGCCCAATACTCGTCTGATCGGGGCGACGAGGTTGGGAGACGATCCCCACTCCGACGCTTGGAAGGCCACCTGTGGCGGAGTGTGGCCTCGGGCTTCCTCGTCATTATCCCGGTCCTGGTCACGTTCTTCATACTCAAGATCGTCTACGACTACGTCGAATCGATCTTTCGTCCCGCGGTAATCTACTGGCTCGGCGAAGAGTCGCCCGTCAACTTCGCGGGGTTCGGGGTCATCGCAACACTGGTCCTGCTCTACCTCATTGGGTCTTTCCTATCGGGCCGGAGGTTCCAACAATTCCAGGACGCCGTACTCACCAAGGTGCCTGTCATTAGCCCGATCTACCGCGTGGCGAGGCAGGCCGTGGACGCCCTCTCGTCTCCTAAAGACCAGCACTTCAGCCGCGTTGTGTTCGTCGATTGGCCCAGGCCGGGTGTGACCGCCATACGACCATGACCCGGAAAGCAAGCGGACGGAGCACGCCTTCCTTACCCACTCGACCCGCTACCTGAACGACGGCGGGCTGCTGGTGTTCATCGTGCCCCGCCAACGCCTCGCGGTCTCCGCAAAGTATTTAGCGTCGTACTACTACAGGCTGCGGTGCTGGGCCTTCCCACACCCCGAAAGAGAAGCCTTCGACCAGGTGGTTGTCATGGGCTACCGGATGGCGGAGCCCCGCCTGGACGAGGAGGCGCAGAGACAGGTGCTGGCCTGGGCCGAGGGAGAGCCGGAGCCTCTGTACTCCCAAGGCTACCCCATCTACACCGCCATCACCTCGGACGCGGGGGACATCCTGTTCGCCACCCGCACCGTCGATCCCGTGGCGGCGGCGCAGGAGGCCCGGCGCTCCGGCCTGTGGGCCAGCGCCGAAGTAACGGATACCCTCTGGCCCAGCAAGGACCAGAGGACCCGCCCCCTGATGCCCCTGCGACGCGGACACATGGCCATGCTCATCGCCGCCGGGTTCCTGGACAACCTCCAGCTCGAAGCGGACGGTCGGCGCATCCTGGTCAAGGGGAAGACCACCAAGGAGCTGGTGCTGGTCGAGGAGACCCCGGACAAGGAGACCTATAGGGAGAGGCTCCGCACCACCGTCGTCGCCCTGGACCTCGGGGACGGCGTAATCACTGACATCGCCGCATAGACGACTCTACCCCAGGGCCGCATCACGAGGCCCCGCTGGTTCTTTCCAGGACCACGGGGCCTCCCCCTTTATCAGGACCGAAGCAGCCAGACCACTTACCTCTATAGAAGGAAGGAGAAAACCAATGGACCTCGCCCAGTTCATCGACAAGTACCGAGATGCAATAGCCCAACGGGTGGTGGAGTCCTACCCGCCCCTCTACCGGCCCTCCCAGAACGGCCACGGCCTGCCCCAACTGCTCCGCTCCCCCCTGGGAGCCCAGGCCGACGCCATCCGGGGCGTCACCCTCTCCCTCAAGGCCCACCAAGGCACCAACCTCGTGGGGGAGATGGGCACCGGCAAGACCTTCATCGGCGCATCCGCAGCCTACGCCGCTGGCTTCAGGCGGGTGCTCGTACTCGCACCCCCGCACCTGACCCGGAAGTGGAAGCGGGAGGTGGAGGAGACGGTGCCCAAGGCCCGCGCCGCCATCGTCGCCTCCATCACCGACCTGGAGAAGCTGCGCCTCTCCACCGGCCCAGGCCCCCTCTTCGCCATCATGTCGAGGGAGAGGGCGAAGCTCTCCTACCGCTGGCAGGCGGCGTACATCGAGAAGTGGGCCACATCCAGGGGCGGGCTCATCCGGGACGAGGAGACGGGAGAGCCCTTCCGGGTCCCCTGCTGCCCCGTCTGCGCCAGCCAGATCGTGGACAAGGACGGTGTGCCCCTGACCGCCGAGGAGATGGGGCGCAAGCGGCGCAACTGCGCGGGGTGCGGCTCCGCTCTGTGGCAGGCCGACCCCAAGGGGCCGAAGCGATATCCACTCGCGGACTATATCAAGAAGCGGATGAAGGGGTTCTTCGAGCTCCTTATTGATGAAGGGGTTCTTCGAGCTCCTTATTGGAGATGAGATTCACGAATGTGCGCCGCGTGACACGGCATAGGATACCCGGCTCAGTCGGGAAAGATTCGGAGGAAATCTTTGGGCCAACCGACCCACCTCGAAGCGAAAGCCTAGGGGGACAACAGCATGTCGGTAAAGCGGCTACAGCCTGAAAGCGTTGTAGGGCTGGTTCCGCAAGGCCCGCGCGATACGGTGAAAGCTTGATTGCCTGAACCCCAGTTCCCAGTCGGTGTCTGATTTCACCCGCCGGTAGAACGCTTGAAACCCGGCGCTGCCCATTGCCACGGTCGGTATTCGTGGCCGAGGCACCTTCGATGGGCAGACGATGGCCAATGTGGTCATTCAAGGGAACGAACGGGGCACCTAAGTCGCGCTAGAACGTCCTATGTCGAAGACGGCAGGAATAGGGCTGGAAACGCCGCGGCCCAAAGTAACATTATCGTCGCCGTTCCGGCGACGTACATGGAGCTCCGCGCCCTGTCCATCGTCTCGTGGATGTCGCGCCAGCTCTCTTCCGGTGTGCCCGCCCCCGTCTCACCCATCGCGCACCTCCTTGTCGTCATGTGAGATGTGGCGTGAGCATAGGCATGGAAACCACGCGCTTGACTCTGCCCACGTTCACAAGAAGCTATATTGCCAACTAGTGGTTCAACTTTTTTGTATTGATGGGTAGAGTGACTTTAGCTTGATGCGCGCATCCTCGGTAGTGAAGCGCCAATCCACTCGTATCACATCCCGGTTGCGTTGATTCTGCCAAGCATTGACCTCGCCGCGCAGGATGTCTTGATTGGCAATCCGTCGGTCCAGGCACTGTAGAGCCAGCACACCGATCTCTATCTCCGCCATATTCAACCAACTCCCGTGTTTGGGAGTGTAGTGTATCTCCAGTCGCTCAGCTATACGCCTCGCCTCAGCAGGCTCGAATGCCTCGTATAGCGAGGACAGCTTGTGAGTGTTGAGATTGTCCATTACCAGCACGATCCGGTCTCTGTCAGGGTAGTCCTCGTCGACCAGTTTCTTTATCACATGCGCCCAGTCCACCTTCGTGCGACGCTCTCTGACCTCGACTCGGCGCCATCCGTCCAACGGTGCAAACAGCATGAACAGGCTGCTCACTCCATTGCGCTCGTATTCGTAGTCGTATGCCGCCGATAAGCCGGGCGCTGCGGGACGCGGCACTCGCGTCTCCTTGACTTGCTGTTTGCTCGTCTCATCCATGCACACCAGAACCTCATTCCCATCGTACGGCCGTTGGTAGACCTCCAGTACGTCTTCCATCGCGCACACAGACTCCGCGCTCTGACCGGGCGGGATGCACCAACTCTGCTTCAGCCACGGCTTCAGTTCGTTTTTTTAAGCGCCTGGCGAACCGTCTCGGTGCTGATGGTCTCGACTATCTCACACTCGACCAACTGGTCAGCCAACAGCTTCAGGGTCCAACTGGCACGCCCCTCCGGCGGTTCCCCGCAGGCCATCGCTATCAACCGTGCTTCACCTTCGCCGTCCAGTCTCTTTTGACGCCGACGCAGTTGCTTTTTGCGATTCAGCGCAGACTCGACCCCCTCCTCTACACAGCGCTTGCGTATTCGCTCGACCGTTGACTGTCCCACACCGAGCGCGCTGGTGATGTCCGCGTCCTTCATTCCCCCGTCCGAGCGTGACTCATCGCTCATCAGCAGAATGCGCGCATGGGTCTGTTTGTACGCCGCAGCCCGACCGCGTGAGACCAAGGCGTTGAGTTCCTGTTGTTCGTCGGTAGTCAGTCTGATACGGTACCTCTTGGTAGACATCATGGTTCCTCCTCGGTTCAACGTTACAATTGAACCCCCAAGAGGAACAATGACTATCATGGTATTCATTTCAATGATGTTGGACCACTAGTTTGTATGTCAAATGGAAGAGGCAAACGAGCATGGAACCTTCTGATGTCTTCGCGGTGCAGGTGGCGTCCCTGCGGAAGCTGTACGGCAAAGTGGTAGCCGTGGACGACGTGAGCTTCGAGGTCGAGCGCGGGAGTGTGTTCTGCATAATCGGTCCCAACGGCGCAGGCAAGACTACCGCTATCGAGTGCCTCGAAGGGCTGCGCCAGTCGGATTGCGGCTCAGTTCTCGTCGCGGGACTGGATCCTATAACCGACCGTTCGAGATTGGCGCACAAGATAGGCGTGCAGCTTCAGGAGGTCGGAATTCCCCCGCGCATGAAGGCGCGGGAGGCGCTACGCCTGTTCGCCGCGCTCTACCGGACTTCCATCCCCCTGTCCGAGCTGAGCGAGGAGTTGGGGCTCGTTGGGACTCTTTCCAAGCAGTATGGCTCGCTTTCGGGTGGCCAGAATAGCCCCGATTGGACTTGGGGATTGTCCCGTGTTCGGGGCAACAATGCCAAAAGCAACCGTCGACGAACACTGCCACCTTCCTCCGCGTGAATGCGATGTCCAGATGCACCGTCCTGCCGTCGAGTAGACGGACAGGGTGGTCCTTCCTGAACCGTAGCCCGCTTCTATGCAACAATGACCTGAGGGCGACTTCGGGCTTCGTGTCCAAACGGCGATTAGAGCGCATCCTCTTAGTCGCGGCAGGACTTGTAGGTGTTGGGTAGGGAAGGTTTATCATTTCAGCCAAAAGGACTTTATGAGATCACTTGGAGGTAATGATACCAACAAGGATTGTTCCGGTCAGCATCCCGCGCCGACCAGCTCCGCCTCCTGTTCCTGATTCAAGCTAAGCGCCCACTCAAAGAGGGACGCGGTAGGGGGATGGAGCTTGCGGCTGTGGCCTTTCGGCTTTAACCGGCTCCTCGGCCATGAACTCCCCCCATGAGAACAGCGACTGTTGCCCTCCGCCCATCAAACTGGACGAAAGCAAGAGCCTTCACCTTGAGGTTCAGCCTGGACATGTGAGCGGCCCAGGGGTTCCTCCTCACCTCAAGTACGCATGCGCTTTCGACCTCTATATAGTATTGCGTCCCAATAAGCCTTAATGTTACAATACGCCTATGACATCTGCCTCACGCCGATCACTTCTTCAAACACGGATCCTACTCCGCTTGGAGCAGGGACCAGTCAGAACCATCTCGGAGCTCGCCGTGGCAGTTGACGCACAGCGACCCTCGGTCAGCCGCTCGTTGAAAACGCTTCGGAATGACAACCTCGTAGAACATAAACGAAGTGGCTGGAAGTTGACACTTCCGGGAGAGGACGAAGCAAAGAGGTGTAACCAGGAACTGTCTCTGGTTGTCGACAGCCTTCGGCGTACCTACAAGGCAGCTACCGCCGTTGACGTGATGAACGCCAGGAACACCATATCGGAATCCTTTGTTAGCGGCATTATAGCCAAGAATATGAGCAGCTTTGCTCTTGCGCCTCCTGGTAGTGTCTTGGACGCATTCCCCAAGACAGTCCCTCAGCTATTCTCGCCCATGCCCGTAGACATATTGGCCCAGTCCATTGCGCCGTTAGCCGATACTCAACGCAGACTATCAAAGGTGTTCGCCCAGTCCATTGCGCCGTTAGCCGATGCCCAACGCAGACTATCAAAGGTGTTCGCCCAATCAATAGCTCTACCGAACCTGGGATTCGTAATGTCTCAGAACAATGCCATGATCTCTAGTGCTATTGAGGATATACAGGCTGTATATTCCGCGCCCCACATAAGAGTACAGGGCTTTGATAAGGTCTTCTATCCCGGAGTGCTGCGCGACATACGAGACATCAGCGCATCCTATCGCATGTTATTCAGCGAGTCTTCCACAATGGCTGCCGCAAGAAGAGACTTGACTGCGATGCAGCAAATCTGGTCGAGAATGCTGATACCTAGCTCAACTGTTGCCAGCTTTACCCACTCATTGCGCTCAGGGGTCGCACTCAGGCCGGAACCAAACAGAGAAACCTTGCTACCGTTATCTGACCGAGAGGATCCACGGGAATTACTTGATTTGCTACTTGCCGACCTGAATCCTGACCTTGTGGACAAATGGAAGGGGAGTTGGCAAGCTTTAGGCGATTCCAACCCAGACAGGTTGAGCCAAGCAGCTTTCTCGTACCGAGAATTGATACGGATGGTGCTGGATGAACTTGCTCCCGAGGTTGAAGTGGACCCTTCCGAGCAAGGGTCGAAACGCAAGAGGCAGGTTCGTCAGGTTCTGGATGGACGCGAAGGGGAATTTGCGGGTGCGATGGTCGAGGGGCTACCCAAACTGTATGACTTTCTTAGCAAGTCTGCTCATACTTCTTATCGGAACGAGGTTGCAGTGCAGGCCGCACTGATGGCAGGAGACGGTCTCCTACTAATCTTGCTGTCCGGCAGGCGGGGTTACGGTTCTTAATGCTTCCCAGAGTCTGGCATCCGAACAAGAGCGAGCGGAAACCGACATGACGAATAATAGTACAGCCACCACCGACTTGGACTATGCCGACAAGCTTTGGAGGGCAGCCAACGCGCTGCGCGGGCAGGTCGATGCTGCCGAGTACAAGCACGTTGTTCTAGGCCTGCTCTTCCTGAAGTACATCTCCGACTCGTTCGAGGCGCGTCGTGACCAACTCAGAGGCGAACTGGAAGCTGAGGGGATCGGTGGCGCGCAGCTCGATCTTTTGCTGGAGAGCCGCGACGAGTACACCGCCGAGCGAGTCTTCTGGGTGCCGCCCGAGGCGCGTTGGGCCAACCTACAGAACCAGGCGACGCGCCCGGACATCGCCACCCTCATCGACGACGCCATCCTTGCCGTCGAGCGCGACAACTCGCACCTGAAAGGGAAGCTCCCACGCGATTATGCCCGCAGGGGCATCGCGTCCGAGAAGATGAAGGGGCTGATCGACCTGATCGCCGGCATCGGCTTCAAGGGTGAGCGCGCCGGGGCGCGCGATATGCTCGGTCGCGTGTACGAGTACTTCCTGGGCAAGTTCGCCCAGGCGGAGGGCAAGCGCGGCGGCGAGTTCTTTACACCCCGCAGTATCGTACGACTGCTGGTGGAGATGCTCGAACCGTATGAGGGGCGCGTGTACGACCCGTGCTGCGGCTCGGCGGGCATGTTCGTGCAGTCCGAACGCTTCGTCGAAGCCCACGGCGGGCAGAAGACCAGCATCTCGATCTTCGGTCAGGAATCGAACCCGACGACCTGGCGCCTCGCTCACATGAACCTCGCAATCCGTGGCATTGAAGCCAACTTGGGCTTGCAGGCCGCCGACTCCTTCCTGCGCAATCTCCACCCGGACCTTAAGGCCGACTACATTCTCGCGAATCCGTTCTTCAATGACTCTGACTGGTCTGGTCATCTGCTTCAGGACGACGTTCGCTGGCGATTCGGCACGCCACCTTCTGGCAACGCCAACTACGCTTGGATACAGCACTTCATCCACCATCTGGCCCCACCCAACGGGCGCGGCGGCGGGGTCGCCGGCTTCGTCATGGCCAACGGTTCGCTCTCCTCCAACTCTGGGGGCGAGGGCGAGATCCGCCAGCGCATTGTTGAAGCCGATCTGGTGGACGCCATCGTAGCGCTGCCACCGCAACTCTTCCTTACGACTGGCATCCCCGCCTGCCTCTGGTTCCTCACGCGCGACAAGACCGGCCGCAACCTGAGGGCCGGCGACCGTGCTCGCACGGGAGATACGCTCTTCATTGACGCCCGCAAACTTGGCACGATGGAGACTCGCGCCCTGCGCGTACTCACCGGTGGTGACGACGGCGAAACCCTGCTGGCTGACGGGCAGAGCGACCCCAACCACGACTCCGACATTGGTCGCATCGTCTACGCCTTCCGCCAGTGGCGCGGCGAGCCTGCGCCCGCGTGGTGGGACGAGGCCGAGCACGGCGAGTGGGTTTACCGCGACACTCCGGGCTTCTGCAAAGCCGAGACGATCGAGGGCATCAGGAAGCACGGCTTCGTGCTCACGCCAGGCCGCTACGTCGGCGCTGAGGCTCCGGAGGACGACGGAGAGCCGTTCACGGAAAAGTACCCGCGGCTGCTGGCGGAGCTGGAAGAGTCCTTTGCCAAAGGAGAGAGGTTAGCTGCGGAGGTACGCACCCGATTGGAGGGAGTATATAGCCCTGGAGGCGATGTGTGAGCGTCACTCCCACTCATCGAAAACCATGGATGCGATACGTCACTGGCGGCCTGATTGCCGACGGAAAATTGTCAATTGGCGACGGCTACCGGGCGAAGAACTCCGAACTTGGCAGTTCTGGAATACCTTTCGCACGGGTGGGCAATATTGACGGTGGTTTCAATTTCGATGACGCTGATCGATTCCCCGAAGAGGACTTGGGGAAAGTCGGCGATAAAATCAGCCAGGCGGGTGACGTCGTTTTCACCTCAAAGGGTACAGTCGGTCGCTTGGCGTTGGTCCGAGAGACCACACCACGTTTTGTCTACGCGCCGCAGATATGCTTCTGGCGCACTCTTGACCTCGCTTTGCTTGACGGTCGCTGGCTCTACTATTGGATGTTTGGGAAGGAATTTGGGCAACAAATGTCCGCCGTTAAGGGGCAGACTGACATGGCGGACTATGTCAGTCTCGGCGACCAGCGTCGAATGGAGATCAGGCTCCCACCTATCGACGAGCAGCACGCTATCGCCGGCGTCCTCGGCGCGCTCGACGACAAGATTGAGCAGAACCAGCAGACGGCGCAGGCACTGGAGCGGCTGGCGCGGGCGACCTTCCAAGCGTGGTTCGAGGACTTCAAGCCGGTGAAAGCCAAAGCCGCCGGCGCAGACTCCTTCCCTTCCATGCCCCAGCATGTCTTCGACTCCCTGCCTACCCGCTTCGTCGATTCCGAAATCGGCCCCGTGCCGGAGGGGTGGGAGGTGGTGGGTATCGGCGATGTCGTCACCGTGAAAGGGGGCGGTACACCGAGCACGAAGACCCCGGATTATTGGGATGGCGGAGAGCATTGCTGGGCAACACCAAGGGATATGTCACGCCTCCGGCACCCGGTGCTGCTTGATACGGAGCGTCGCATCACGGATGCAGGAGTCAACCACATTAGCTCTGGCCTCCTTCCTGTCGGGACAGTTCTGATGTCTTCACGGGCTCCGGTTGGCTACCTGGCGATCGCGGGTGTGCCGACTGCGATCAACCAGGGGTTCATTGCAATGGTCTGCGACGGCCCGTTGCCCCCTACTTTTATTCTGAACTGGGCATTCAGCCAAATGGAGACGATCAAAGCCCGCGCGAGCGGAACGACATTCCCTGAGATCAGCAAGAAGAACTTCCGCCCGCTTACGGTCATTAGGCCTACTGACGATGTAATTGGGGCATATCAGCAGGCGGATGAACCGCTATTCGATCTACTCGTGGTTTGTGTCAAGGAGAACGTTCGTCTAGTGTCCTGAGTTATGAATCCGATGACAAAATCGGGCGATGGTAGCTAGTAGCTGGTCTGCGGTTTTGGTCCAGATGAAGGGCTTTGAGGCAGCGTTGTGCTGGTCAATGTACTGTTCGATGGCTTGCTCCAGTTCCCGAGTGCTGCGGAACACCCCGCGGCGCAGTTGCTTCTCTGTCAGCACCGCGAACCAGCGCTCCACCTGGTTCAGCCAAGAGCTGCTGGTGGGGGTGAAGTGCAGGTGATAGCGCGGCCGCCGGGCCAGCCAGCGCTGGATGGTGGGGGTCTTGTGGGTGGCGTAGTTGTCCAGGATAAGGTGCACGTCGAGGTCCGGGGGTACGGTCGCATCGACCCGGTCGAGGAAGCGCCGGAACTCCGTGGACCGGTGCCGACGGTGGCAGGCGCCGATGACCTCTCCCGTCTTCACGTCGAGGGCGGCGAAGAGAGAGGTCGTACCGTGACGACGGTAGTCATGGGTCCGGCGCTCGATCTGCCCCGGGCGCATGGGCAACAGCGGGGCCGTCCGGTCGAGGGCCTGGATCTGGGACTTCTCGTCGACACACAGGACCAGAGCCCGCTGGGGTGGGTTGAGGTAGAGCCCCACGATGTCACGGACCTTCTCGATGAACAGAGGGTCAGACGAAAGTTTGACCGTCTCGGTCCGATGCGGCTGCAAGGCAAAGGCCCGCCAGATAACGGCTGATGGCGCTCTGACTCAGGCCGGTACGCGCAGCCATGGAGCGCGTGCTCCAGTGGGTTGCATCCGCCGGCGTCGTCTCCAGGGTGAGGGTCACGACCCGCTCCACATCGGTGTCCGTGATGGAGCGTGGGCCGCCGGGCCGCGGCTCGTCAAGCAGGCCGTCGAGGCGGCGTTCGATGAACCGGGCCCGCCACTTCCCCACCGTTTGCTTGGCCAGACCGATCTCCCCGGCCACGACGGTATTGGTCTTGCCCTCGGAGCAACGGAGAATGATCCGGGATCGCAGAGCCAGCGCCTGGGCAGTGGTTGGACGCCGCTTCCAGCGCTCGAGGCTCTCGCGTTCGTCGGAGGAAAGGTGCAAGGGAGGAATGGGGCGTCCGATGGCCATGGTGACCTCCATGAGCGTTTCGTGGAGGGTACACCCCAGCAAGTACTTTTGCAATGAGTTCATAACTCAGGACACTAGCAGAGATGCGCGATTATCTCCTGCCGCAACTGCTGGGCGGTCAGATCCGCGTGGAGGTTGCCGATGGTTGAAACCTCCACATCCCGGTTTCAGATGGTCGGCGCTCGCTCCGCCATCTTGGAAGGTCCGATTACTGAGCCAATAGAGCAGCAGATTAAGGCGATTGAAAATGCGTTGGAGAGTATCCCCGACTTTGCTTTCGATCTTTCAAAGACCCTAGTCGAATCTGTCTGCAAGACCGTGCTCGCCGACATCGGCCAGCCAGCCGACCCGAATTGGGACGCTCCGAAGCTACTGAGAGAGACGACAAATCGCTTGAATTTATTGCCTCGCAACCATCCCAATCCGGCGAAGGCACGAGACTCGGTAGAGAAGACTATACGCGGCATGCTCCAGACAATTCAGGGCCTGTGCGAACTCCGTAACAGCTATGGCATGGCCTCCCACGGTCGCGACGTCTTCTCCACCCGCCTGGATCTTCGTCAAGCAACGCTGGCTGCTCAAGCAGCGGATACTATCGTTTCGTTCCTCTACCGCATCCATCGCGACGCACTCAGGCAGTCTCCTGGAGCACGCGTCTACTACGAGGACCACCCCGATTTCAATGAAGCGTTTGACAGCGACAATGAGTTGATACGGCTGGGAGAATTGGAACTACTCCCAAGCCGAGTGCTGTTTCATGTCGATCTAGAGGCCTATAGGACGGCACTGAACGAATTCATCGCCGAGCGTGCTGGAGAGGGCGACGATGAAGGGACCGCCGCGCTGGAGGAAGAGCGGGAGGGGGAAGTCGAATGACGATGACCGCGCCCACGGAACAGATCGTCGAAGATGTCGCTTCTGTGTATTTCGGCGTTCTGGGCATTTCGACCAAGCGCGGCGTGGAGATCGACGATGCGGGCGAGCGGGGCGACATGGCGCATTGCGTCCTACAGGGCCGCCTCGCGGCCGCGCTGCACCGGCTCAACCCGGTCCTTCCACATGGCACGATTGAAGAGGTCGTGCGCGTTGTCTCGCACCCGCCACATCCGACGCTCATCCAGAACAACCGTTGGTTTCATACCCTGCTCACCAACGGCGTTGAGGTCGAGTACCCCGATGCCATCAGCGGTGAGATGCGCGTCCGCCGCGCCCGCCTCGTCGATTTTGAGAACCCGGGAGCCAACGACCTTCTGGTCGTGCGTCAACTCACCGTCACCGGCCCGTCGGGAACGCGCATTCGCCCGGACCTGACAGTCTTCCTGAACGGGCTGCCGGTCGCGTTGATCGAGCTCAAGGCCCCGGCCGACGTTGAAGCGGACCTCGGCGTTGCCATTGAGCAACTTGGCCGCTACAAGGAGGCCGCGCCCGACCTGTTTGTGCCTAATCTAGCTCTGGTGGTGTCGGACGGGCTGCTGACCCGCGTTGGTTCCATCACCAGTGATCACGACCGGTTCATGCCCTGGCGTCCAACAGAGGGCGGCGCTCCAACGCTGGAGGCCGTGATTCGTGGGCTATTCGAGCCACAGGTACTGGTCGACTACCTACAGACCTGCGTTGTCTTCGAGGAGGACGAACGCGGCGAGATCGCCAAGAAGATCGCGGGGTACCACCAGTTCCGCGCTGTGCGAAAGATGCGAGCGAGCGTTCTCGATCATCTTAAGCACCCGTCGGGCGAGGGCGACGGACGCGGAGGTGTGATCTGGCACACGCAGGGAGCGGGCAAGTCCCTTACGATGCTGATGCTGGCCGGTGCGCTGATTCGCGAGCCGCGAATGGCCAACCCTACCGTTGTCATGATCACCGACCGCAACGACTTGGACGACCAACTCTTCGATACCTTTGCCGCCGGTCGCGCGCTGTTGGGAGAGACCCCGGTGCAGGCTTCAAACCGAGAGCACCTTTTGGAGCTGCTGGACCGCCCTGCGGGGGGCGTGGTGTTCACTACGATCCAGAAGTTCACCGAGGCCCACGGCGTCGTCTCGGAGCGTGGGAATGTCATTGTCATGGCAGACGAAGCGCATCGCAGCCAGTATGGCTTCGTGGATGGCGGTGCGCGGTGGATGCGCAATGCGTTGCCGAACGCGACTTTCGCCGGTTTCACCGGAACGCCACTGGAGCGCGATGACAGAAACACGAGCCATGTCTTCGGGGAGTACGCGGACGTGTACGACATCCGTCAAGCCGTTGAGGACGGGGCCACGAAGCCGCTCTACTACGAATCGCGCATCATCAAGCTGACAATTGACGAAGCTGGCGCGAGAGCTGCGGAAGAAGAATTGGCGAAAGCGGCAGCAGCGGACGCTTCGGGAGAGGAGGTCACAGAGCAGATCCGAGTGCCACTGGAGGCGCTGGTCGGCGCGCAGGAGCGCATCGTGCAGCTGGCGGAGTTCATCGTCGAGCATTGGGAGAAGCGCCGCGCCGCAATGGAGGGCAAGGCGATGGTCGTGACCATGAGCCGCGACATCGCCGCACGGCTCTACGAGGCAATACGGACGCTACGCCCGGCATGGCACAATGCAGATGGCGAGAGCGGGGCGATGAAGGTGGTCGTCACCGGTACGACAGACGACGAAGAGCCGCTGCGCAGCCACGTGCGAACCAAGGCGGCCCGTAAGCGCCTAGCCGAGCGGTTCAAGAGCGCCGATGACGATCTACGCCTTGTGATCGTGTGCGATATGTGGCTGACAGGCTTCGACTGTCCACCGGCGCACACCATGTACCTGGACAAGCCGCTGGCAATGCACAGCCTCATGCAAGCGATAGCTCGCGTCAACCGGGTCCATGGCGAGAAACCCGGCGGTCTGATCGTGGACCTACTTGGCCTCGCCGATCAGTTGGCCGATGCGCTAGCTACTTACACCAAGGCCGGCGGGACGGGCGAAGCAGTGAAGCAGGTGCAAGACGAGGCGGTACCCGCCATGCAGGCGGCCTTCGAGAAGCTGCGCGCGTTCTTCCACGGCTGTGAATACGAGCAGGCGTTGCGGGTCCAGCCGCAGTACGTGCTGCTGGTCTATCTCCACGCGATTGATTACGTGTTCGGGCAGAACGACGGTTGGAAGCGCCTACAGACGCTAGTCAAGGAAATGTCGGCGGCGTTTGCGCTGGCGGTGCCACGCCCGGAGACGGAACAGATCGCCCCGCATCTTGCGTTCTTTCAGCAAGTAGTGGCGATGATCCGAAAACGACTGGCGGACGACGCTGGCGGTGGAGTTGCCCACGGCAGGCAACGTGACATCAACAACGCAGTGCGCCAGGTCATCGGTAGTGCGGTCGATGCGGACGAGGTGATCGATCTATTCGCGGTCGCAGGTCTTGAGGAAGCCCGCCTGGATATTCTCGGCGACGAGTTTCTCGGTCGGGTGGCCGCACTAGAGCAAAAGAACCTGGCATTGGAGACGCTGCGAAAGTTGCTGAACGACCAGATCCGCATCACCGAGCGGACCAACATCGTCCAGAGCCGGAAGTTCCGCGAAGCGCCCGAATTCGCGATGCTCAGCTATACGAACAAGGCAATTACTACTGCGGAGATGATTACACGGCTCATTGACCTCGCCAGGGAACTGCGGGATGCCCAACACCACGGTGAGGAGCTTGGCCTGAGCAGCGAGGAGACGGCGTTCTACGATGCCCTGGCGGAGAACGGATCGGCCAGAGAGGCTATGCAGAACGACACTCTCCGGCTCATGGCACGGAAACTGGCAGAGATGCTCAAGGAGATGCCAAGGCTCGATTGGACCGAGCGCGAGTCTGTGCGAGCGGGCCTGCGGCGCAGTGTGCGCCGACTACTGGCTAGGTACGGGTATCCGCCCGATCTCGCGGAAGACGCGACGCAACTCGTATTGCGACAGGCCGAACTCTCGACGGAGAACGCAGGGTAGCGAGCCAAACACGGAGTCGATGGGCTGGGAAGCAGGACACGAATGCCTCCTCTCTCAGAGGCTTCCACTGAGGGCTATCCATCGGCTTGAGCGTCAGTTCCAAATGGTGGACAGTGGCCGCGCGCTGGTCGCCGCACTCACGGCGACGCCGGACGGCCTGGACCCTCATCCATGCGGGTGGGATGCTGGAAGCCGCGTCTAGCTGCGTTATTGGCCAGGCGACGCCTTCGCTGGCACCAACACTGCCATGTGACAGCTGCCTACCACGCCCTTCCTCTGCTACCCTCGATTTATGGCGTTCACCGACCGACAGCTGCTCGACTCCCTCAGCCGGATGCCGTTCATCGACTCAACAGAGCTGGCAGGCATCCTCAGCGAAGCCCACGCGACGGTCCACCGCGCCCTGACCGGCCTGCTGGCCGACGGCATTGTCGGGCGCGTGAGCCACGGCACCGCCCACCTGCCTTCGAGCCAGAGATACTACCTGACGGCCAAGGGTATCGGCGAGGCTGCCGGGTTCCTCGGCTTCGACACGCCCTCGGACTTCGTGCGTGCCTACCCGGTGTCCAGGGAGTTGGCTGACGCTGCTCATCCGCCGAATGGACGCGGTGGCCGCCGTCTACCATCTCGCCGCCTCACTGTCCCCCGGCATCGACGGCCTCCGGTCGCACGTGGAGTTCCACCGCAGGGGGCGCTTCGACGCCACCATCACCCTCCACGATGAGACCGGCTGGCGGGAGGATGGTGTCAACGGTTATGTCTGGACCTTCAGCACTCCCACTGAGCGATACTTCCTACGCCGTGGCCGCGGCAAGGGTGTGGTGGACGAGGTGTTGGGAGAGTTCCCTGGTCAGGGCGATGGCATGCTCTTCAGCGGAGTGCTGGTGAGTGACTTCTACGCTGCATACAGTCATTACCCCGGCCTCAAGCAGCGCTGCTGGGTACACCTGTTGCGGGAGATCGATGAGCTCGAGGCGTTGTACCCTCAAGACACGGGTCTGAGGTACCCTCAAAAAGTGTGTAAACGGTCAGGCGGTGTACCCTCTCTCTGAACAAGACGGGCTCAAGGCCCAAGAGAGGAGATACACCGCCCATGAGGAAGGAAAGCACTGAGAGTAGGTCGGAGTCAAGGCCGGAGTGGGAGCAGTTGGAGGATTGGGTGCGAAGCCAGGTCCAGAGGCTGGTCCAAGAGTTGCTGGAGGAGGAGGTGACGGCGTTTCTGGGAAGGGCGAAGTCGGCGCTCAGGTCCGACTCGGACTCAGATACCGGCTATCGGAACGGATACGGCAGAGCCCGGAGGCTTACGCTGAGTTCGGGCACGATACAGCTTAGGCGGCCACGAGTCCGCGATACCGAGGAGCAGTTCGAGAGCCGGCTGCTGCCGCTGTTCGTCAACAGGACCAGGAAGGTTGCTGAGTTGATCCCCGAGCTGTACCTGCACGGTCTATCCGAAGGCGACTTCGATCTGGCTTTGCGGGGGCTGCTGGGAGAGGACGCACCGGTATCGGCGAGCACGGTGGCCCGGTTGAAGTCCAAGTGGAACGATGAGCTTGCCCAATGGCGCAGCCGGCCCCTCGATGACCTGGAAGTGGTCTACATGTGGGTGGATGGAGTCTACGTCAAGGCTGGTCTTGAGAAGGAGAAGGCGGCGGTACTGGTGGTGATGGCGGCCCTGAGCGACGGGAGAAAGGTGGTGGTGAGCGCTGTTCCCGGATACAGGGAGTCCACAGAGAACTGGTCCGAGGTGCTCAGGGACATCAAGCGCCGGGGCTTGAGCTGCCCGAGGCTGGTGGTTGGAGACGGACACCTGGGCATCTGGGGAGCTCTGCGCAACGTCTATCCGCAGGCGGCAGAGCAACGCTGCTGGAACCACAAGATCGTAAACGTGCTCGCCAAGCTTCCAAAGCGACAACAGGACCAGGCCAAGCTCATGCTGCGTACTATCCCCTACGCCCAGACTCGGACAGAGGCTGAGCGGCTCAGGACGGTGTTCACCAGGTGGTGCGGCGACCATTCCTACGAGGCGGCCTCAGAGGCCTTGGAGCGGGACTGGGACCGCATGATCACCTTCTATGACTTCCCAAAGGAGCACTGGGGGCACCTTCGCACGACGAACCCGGTAGAATCACCCTTCGCGGCCCTCAGGCTTCGGACCGATGCCGCCAAGCGCTACAAGAGGGTCGATCGGGCGATAGCGGTGATCTGGAAAATGTTGATGGTCGCCGAACAGCGCTTCAGGCGTCTGAAGGCCCCTGAGTTGATCGAAGACGTCTATCTCGGTGCACAGTATGCGGATGGAATCGCCATTGAATCAACGGCTGAGAAGGTCGCCGCCTGATGTCGTTTACACACCTATTGACGTAACCTCTCTCCCTAATCCACATCAGGCAGGTCAGCGGTGGCGTCGAGTACAGGGCTGCGGCCGAGTTGGACGCTCTGGTACGCTCCTACTTCCGGCTCGACGACAACATTCCGGCCATGCGGGCCGAGCTATCGGCCCGCGACAGAAATGTCGCCAGGCTGCTGAACAAATACCCGCACCTGCGCGTGCTGCGCCAACAGGACCCCTGGGAGTGCACGGTTAGCTACATCTGCTCTGCCACCAACAATGTCAGTCGCATCAGCGCCATTGTGGAGAGCATCGCGGAGACGCTCGGGCAACCGTTGGAGCTTGCCGACGAAGTGCGCCATACGTTCCCAACGCCGGACATGGTTCTGGAGGCCGGTGTGGAGACCCTAGCGGAGTTAGGGTTGGGCATGGACCGCCATTCCAAGATAATCGCCGCCGCTGAGCGGATACATGCTGGGAGGCTCGACCTGGCCTATCTGTCGCAGCCAGAGGTGTGCTACGCCGAGGCCAAGCGGCGACTGATGGGCTGCTACGGAATCGGAGACAAAGTGGCCGACTGCATCTCTCTGTTCTCTCTAGACAAGATGGAGGCGTTTCCGGTCGACAGGTGGGTGGCAAGAGCCATGACGTCTTACTTCCCGCGCCGGGAACAGCCCTACGGCGATGATCTGGTGATGTGGGCCCAGGACTACTTTGGAAAGTACGCCGGCTACGCCAATCAGCTCCTGTTTCACGAGCAACGTGAGTTGACCAGCCCGCGAACCGCGAAGGCGTAGGGGGGGAAACGAGGCCGACGTCCGCTAGGGACATCAGTTGGAGATAGAGCAAGTATGACCGTGAGCTTGTCAACTGTGGGACGGCATTTGAAGCAAGGGGTGCTGAGGTGACTACTACACGAATGGATGCTTGGCTCAATAGAATCTTGGGTGACTTACAGGAAGGAAACAAGAGCGGCTAATTTTTCCACTGGGAGACGTGGATCCTGGCCCAATGCAGGTTGCGAGGCTGCGGGGCCGTGACGATAGGAAGAGACTAAGCGGCCAGCTCCTTTCTCGTCCATCTACAGGACAAGGAAGATCGTTTGGGGGGACGTGGAAGTGAATAACTCGATGGCCGCTATGTCCTGGCAAGCCTCCAACGCCCTCTTTTCGTATCACTCCGGAAACCTGGGAGCCGAGGGTGGTGGCGAAGCCACTGACCCCCCTCGACGTGTACAAGCCCAAGGCGGCCGTTGACAACGTCGAGCGGGCGGGCAAACCCTGGTACCGAAACCTGACCGTCACGCGGATAGGGCGAGACCCTGACGGACGTGACCAACGTGGAGGACATTGCCGAGCAGATGGCGAAGTCCAGACGCCTAGACGATGGGTTGGAACTGCACCGCGAGATTCGGCGGCTGTCGTCGGACGGCGTCGCGGCGTCGATGGCAACCGGGGCCGCGCAGACAGGTCGCGCCGGCCTTCCCTCACGGTGGACCGCACGGCCCCTGCCGACCGTCTCGCGCGCGACGGTTCGGACTGACAGCCCAGGCGACCGCAGCAGCAACCCGGTTCGGACCCTATAAAGGGCTCATGCGTGAGCGCCCTTATAAGCCCCACCAGACTGGACAAAATCAAGAACCTTCTCGAAGATAGTACCACCTACCATCCACTTAGGCCCAGTTGACAGGGATCGAACCAGTCATGGGAGAGCCAACTCGTCCGTCCCGGCTCGCTAGCTCAAGCTCCAGAAGGCCTAGCTGGCCTCGGTGTACTCACTTGGTCGCGCGTCACGCCCCTTCCCAATAGCCCCACCGCCTCCGGCATGCTGCTGTGAGGCCACGCTAGTGTCTAACAATCTGACCTGGCTTGAATGGACCCAAACCGACCGCCCACGAGTACTTAAGTTTTCCGTGTCGATTGAGTCCGTCAAATGAGGGTTCTAAAGTTTGTACGTTCTCTAAAGTTTGTACAGAATCTTCCGTAGTGGGCTCACTTTACAATGGGCATAGCCAGCGTGATGACCACCTTGTCGTTCCTGTGGACAATGATCTCTTCCACGATCATCTGCAGGAACTCCTTCCGCTGCTCGGGGGTCATCTCGTCCAGGCCTTGGCCGACCTCTCTTGCCCATGCGAGGACAGCCTCCTTCAGCCGCAGGTTCTCAGCTCCGCTCGCCGCCCGAGCACGGTATCCGTCCAGCACCACCCGGACGCGCTCAAGCCGCTCGGTGATGAACTTGCGCTGATAGTCGAGCTGGGCCTCGGTGATCTTCCCAGACACGAACAGCGTGATGGCGCGGTCCTCTCTTGTCTGGATGCTCCGCAGGTCTCGCTCAGCCCGGGCGATCTCCTCCTCCAACCCACCGCTCTCCTGAGAATCGAGGCTGTCGATACTGGCAACGATCAGGTCGGGGTTCTTGATTACCCGCTTCACCTCGCGCCATATCGGCTCCTCCAACCGCTCCGCCCGGATGTAGGGGCGCTTCCGGCAACGCAGCCGGAGACTCTGCATCCCGTTGCACATGTAGTAGCGGCGGAGAGTGGCCAGTTCGTACTGGTAGGTCTTGTCGTTGCGAACGCTGGTGGTTGTCCAGGAGGACCTCGTGTGGCAGTTGTGGCCGCACTCGCTACATCTCAGAAGATGCTGCAACAGGTGGAGCACCTTCGTATTCCTCCTGCTCCGCTCCTTCTTCAGCTTTTGCGCCCGCTGCCAGGTCTCATCGTCGATCACCTGCGGTATCGGGACAGGGCCATTCAATTGTCGCCACGCAGTCGTTTTCACAGTTCGGCCTATGCCCGTCGACGGGCTGTCCGCTCATGGTCCGACGAGTTCACCACGAACGGACCGTGCTGGCGACTTCCCAGAATTGAATGACCCTGGGTATCGGGATCTCCATTCGGGTCTCCTTCGGCTGGTCATAGACCTTTCGTCCCGTCTTCAGTGGAGATGTGCGGGACTTGCCGTAGACCCAGGTGCCCGTGTAGGTGGCATTCGCCAGAACGCAATGGACATAGGACTGACGCCACAGCAGCTTGCCAGTCTGGGTGGGGACTCCCTCTTCGGTCAGCCGAACGGCATTGGAGTAGGACCCCATTCCCTCATGGACGTACATGTGGAAGATGCGGCGGACGACCTGCGCCTGCTCCTCAACAGCCTCGGGCCTCCCGTCGTCTCCGATGCGGTATCCGTAGGGGAGTCTGCCTGTGGGCATGCGTCCCTGCTTGGTCGCCCCACGCTTGCCCATAGTGGACCGCTCCCGGAGGTTGTCCAGTTCGATCTTGCCGATGGCGGCCATCAGGCCGAAGGTCTTCATGTCGATGGCGTCCATCACGGCTTCAAGGCGAATCTGTTGGGCCTCGACGACCTCCATGAGGGCAGCGGCAGGGTACATGCCCCTGCTGAGACGGTCGGACTTCCAGCATACGATGGTGTCGAAGCGTCCCTTTCTGGCGTCGGCCAGCATCCTTTGGAACTCAGGGCGCTTCTTGGACCAGCCTCTGCCCACCTCCTGGTAGCGGGCAGCGATGGTCAGCCCTTTGCGCTCACAGTAGGCTTCCATATCGCCTATCTGCTCGGAGATGGAGGTCTTGTCCTCCCCGTCCTGGCTCTTGTCCGAGACGCGGGCGTAGATGGCCGCCCGATTTGCCTCCGTCTTCCTCTTGGTGGTTCTCGCCATTACTGGCTCCTTTCAAGTTGCCTGAAACCAGGAAGACTCGCTTCCTAGTCGGGAGGGGGCCTGCGAGTAGTACAATCCATTCGTGCCACTGCCATCACAGGTGGCACCCACGGCCCACCAACGTGCATCGTAGACAGAACCGTCTTCGAGATGTGGCTGGTCCTGTCGGGCTCACCAGAGTCTGTTACCGCGCCATCATGGCAATGGCGACCCCATGCCGCCCCGTCGCGATAGGCGTTTCCTTCTGTAGTCACGCAGTAGTTCCGACACGAGACTGGAAGGGACATGTGACACGGGCCGAGCGTTACAGCGGCGAGGCGTAGCGGGGGCGCCAGTTCGCCCAGTCCCTCCGGGGCATGCTCGCCTCGGTCAGCGGTTCTCGATCCACCGGTTGAGGAAGGTCTTTATGGGATGGCCTCATCGGTGGAGATACCTAGCCACGGCTCGACGGCAGTATCCGAAGGCACGCACTGGTGCGGGCGGACACGCGCGCACGGTCCCACCGGGCCGCGAACTGGGCTCGTGGGCACCAAAGAATATCCTTGACAAAGTAAGAGATACATGGTAAATTTCTGACAAGAAGAGCGGCTACGTGAAAGGTGTGATCAAATGACTCCCATAGCCCACAAGATCATGAAGAGCGTATCCGAGCACGATAGAGGAAAGTGGGTATGCACGCCTAAGGACTTCCTCGGTCTCGGCAGCCGTGAGGCCGTCGATCAGGCGCTGTCGCGCCTCGTCAAAGCGGGCCAACTGCGCCGGGTCGGCCACGGGCTTTACGACATGCCCAGGATGAGCAACGTGCTGAAACGGCCTGCGCCGGTTGACTGGGATGCCGCCATCGCAGCACTAGCACGGCGGGACGGTGTCCGAATTATCCCTGATGGCCTGGTGGCCGCGAACCAGCTCGGTCTCACCAACGCAGTGCCCGCGAAGGCCTCTTATGTGACAGACGGCTCCACGAGGACGCTCAAGATCGACGGACGAACGGTTCGGTTCCGCCATGCGGGCCCTAGCGTCATGCAGTGGGCTGGGAAACCGGCGGCTCCCGTAGCGCAGGCGCTGCGATGGCTTGGCCCCGACAAGGCCACAGACCCACAGATCATTTCGACTCTGAGGCGGCATCTCCCGGACGATGTGAAAAGCGACCTAGTGCAGAACAGTGGGGGGTTACCCGGCTGGGCATTGCCACTGGCGCACAGCATAACGGCTGATCAGGCTATTGCCGTATGAATGGAACCCTCGAATCGTTCGAGTCGTTTCTCGCTCTTCCGGGGCGAGACAAGCGGGACGTGTTCGAATCGGCAGCGAGCCGGCTCGATACGCTGCCCAGTTACGTAGAAAAGGATTTCTGGGTCTGTCTCGTGCTCGATGCGCTCTACAACCGGCTGCCCGACGGGCAGCCGAGACTGCTCTTCAAGGGCGGAACCTCCCTGTCGAAGGCCTTCAGGCTCATTCGACGGTTCTCAGAAGACATCGACCTCGTCGTTTATCGTGACGACCTAGGCTTCGCAGGCGTCCGCGACCCGACGGTCGCGGACAATCTCTCGAACAGGGAACGAAACGCCCTCTTCGAGAAGCTAAGGGTGGCGTGCAGTAGCTACATCCTCGGAGACCTGACGACTGAACTGACTACATTGATAGACCAGATTGTGGAGGGATGCCGGGTCGGCCCGGATGAGGATGAGGTCGACCGGCAGACGTTACTAATCGAGTACCCCACCCAGTATCCGAGTAGCGGTGGTGCCTACGTGGCCCCGCGCGTGAAGATCGAGGCGGGAGCGAGATCGGCGCTGGACCCGACCGTGGACTGTACCGTTACCCCTATCGTGGCCGACGAACTGCTCGACTGGTCACTTGAGGTGGGCAATATTCGAGTGATTGTGCCGGAGCGCACCTATTGGGAGAAGCTGCTGATTCTGCACGGCCTGCACTGTGGATACCGCGACGAACAGCGTCTGCCAGCTGACAAGGATCGGATCTCACGCCACTATTACGATGTAGCTATGATCACGGTGACCGAGATCGGCAGGTCCGCCCTGTCGAACATTGCCCTTCTGGATGCGGTCCGCACTCATAACCTCATCGCCTTCCGGCAGGCTTGGAAGCGGTTCGAAGAAGCCGTTCCCGGATCGCTCAGACTCGTCCCACAGGCTGAACTTCGCACAGTGATCGAAAGCGACTATGGAGCCATGGAGGGCATGATTCTCGGAGAGGCCCCGAGGTTCGAATGGGTCATGGAACAGATTCAATATGCCGAAGCTACGATCAACGGAATGGGGCTCAGAGGAGACTCCGAGAATTCAACATGACGCCAATGTGATCTCAGGGAATGAGTTCTCTGTCTTCCAATGGACACCAAAAGCTGCAACCCGATAGTGGAAAGCCAGGTCCACCGGCGACCCGGTTTGACTCCATAGGGGCGCTCACACATGAGCACCCCTATAAGCCCCACGGCAGGCCCATTGTCCGGTCGCCTCTGGGTGGAGGTGTCGTTAGGCTGCGTTACGTCCCGTCCCACAGACTACAGACGTCATTGCAAGGAAGCTATACGTGCAAGTGTATTTGGAACCATTTGGCAGAGCTGCGCGGGAGCGGCTGCAGACGTTGGTTGCCGAGGCCAAGGCGGGCAACCCGCTTGCGCCGGTGACCATCGTGCCGCCGAACACCTACGCGGGCATCGGCCTCCGCCGGATCCTGTCCGGTGACGGCGGGCTCCTCAACGTAGGCTTTATGGCCCTGGCACGCTTGGCCGAACAGCTGGGAGCGCCGACCATGGTGTCGCAGCGACGGCGGCCGCTGTCCGCGGCGGCGGAGATGGCTGTTGTCCGCACAGTGGCGATGGAGGTGGTGGGGAAGGAACCGCTCGGCAGCGTGGCGGGGCACGCCACGTTGCACGAATCGCTGCAGGCTGCGTTCAAAGAGCTGGTGCGCCTGACAGAGAGTCAGCTCGATACGCTGGCGGCGGAGGGTTCGCTGCGGCAGGCAACCGTCGAGTTGTACCGCCGATTCCGGGAGCGGACCGCCGAGTACTACGGGCCTGAAGACGAGGCTTGGGCTGCGGCGGAGGCGGTGCGCTCGGGACGAGGGCAGCCGGCGCTGCAGGACGTGGGTGCGCTGGTGTTTTTTCTCCTGACACAGCCATCTCCGGGTGAGACCGTGCTGCTGACGGCGCTGTCGGATGCTGCGCCGTGCGGCCTCGTGGTGGGGCGGACCGGCGAGGCTGGCGTCGACGACGTCGAGGGCGCGTGGTGGAAGCAGTTCGGTGAAGCGAGTGCTGACGGCTCGCAGCAGAGCTTGGCGCACCTGGACGCGAGACCGGAGTCCATTGTATCTGCCCCGGACGCGCGTGAGGAGGTGCGACAGGCGGTGCGCGACATGTTCCAGCGGGCGGAAGCGGGCGTGCCATTTCACCGCATGGCGGCCCTCTACCGGCGGCAGGACCCCTACGCCTTTCAACTTCGGATGGAGCTGGGCTTTGCCGGTATACCGGTGGCGGGCCCGGACCCGTCGCCACTGCAGGACTCCGTTCCGGGGCGGCTGCTTACGGGGATGCTGGACGTCATCAGGGAAGACTTTAGCCGTGCCGCCCTAATGCGGTGGCTGGCGGACGCGCCAGTGTGGAACGCCGCGAGCAACCGGTCAGCGTCCAGCGAGCTGCAGCGTTGGGAGGGCCTGTCGCGAGAAGCGGGCGTCGTGCGCGGCTTGGAGCAGTGGAAGGACCGGCTCCACGGCCTGACCGCAAGTGTGGCGCGGCGTCGCCAGGGGGCAGAGGCGCGGGGTGACCTGGCGGAAGCCCAGTCGATGGGCTATGTCGAGGCAATTGCCTGTGCTGAGAGGTTGTTGGCGCTTGTAGAGCATTTGGCGCAGGACAAGCCCCCCGCGGACGGCAGCCCTTGGAGCGCCTTTGCCAAGTGGGCCAAGGACGCCATAGACCGGTACGGCCAGGGGAAGAACGACTGGCCGGCGCAACAGCAGGACGCGCTTGGGCGTGTGGAGTCGGCGCTTGAGGAACTCGGCAAGCTGGACGCGGTTGAACCGGCTACGACGCTGGAAGGGTTTCAGCAAGCGCTTGATCATGCGCTCTCGGCATACATGGGCCGGAGTGGCGCCACTGGAACGGGCGTGTTCGTGGCAGGGCTTGGGGCCGCGACGGGAATGGAATTCGACACCGTATGGCTCCTGGGGATGTCGGAGGGCGACTACCCGGCCCGGAGCGGCGAGGACCCGCTGCTGCCGGAGTACGTGCGCGCTCAGGTGCTGATGGGCGCCCTCCCCCTTCGACGGGAGGCCCAATTGCACGAGCAGCGCGACTATCTGGCCGCCCTCGCAGGCGGGGATCGGCGACGGCTCTCGTATTCGCGGGTCGATCCTGTGACGCGGCGGGCGCAATACCCCTCGCCCTGGCTGCTTGAGGCAGCCTCGACACTCGCAGGTGAACGCGTCTCATCGGAGCGGCTGCACACCTACGATGCTCCATGGCTGACGGTCATCGAATCAATGGAGGACGCGCTGCGGCTGGCAGAGGGTGGACGCGCCGCAGACGGCCACGAGTACGACGTGCTGGCCCTTGCGCGATGGCAGAGGACGGGATCTCGCCTGCGCTGGCACCCGCTGGCCTCGGACGGCGGCCCTCTGGGCCGGGCGCTCGCGATGGACCGGGCACGCGCAACGAACGAGCTTACCGAGTGGGACGGGTTCGTGGGCGGGATCGCGGGCAGCAGCGGACGGCTCGGCGGATCGCTCTCGCAGGTCATGTCACCGACGCGGTTGGAGTCATGGGCCACCTGCCCATACCGCCACTTCCTGGGCAACGTGCTCAACCTGTCAGCATGGGAAACGCCGGAAGACGTGCTGACCATCTCCCCGCTGGAACGGGGCAGCCTGGTCCACGCCATCTTGGAGCGATTCATCAAGGAGGCGATGGACGCAGGGGCCCCCTCGCCTCGCGAGGGCTGGACACTCTTGCAGCGGGAACGGCTCCGGGAGATCGCCCAAGAGGAGTTCCGGGAGGCGGAGCGAAGGGGCGTGACGGGGCACCACGTGTTGTGGGAGGTGGCGCAGGAGGACATCCTGCAGGACCTGGAGAGGTTCCTGGATGACGACGAGCAGTACCGGGCAGACGAGGGGATGCAACCCCGTCACTCCGAGTACGCGTTCGGCTTCGACGGGCCGCCGGTGGCATTGGCGCTGCCGGACGGCGGCGAGGTCCGCTTCCGGGGTTTCATCGACCGCGTGGATGTGGCACAGGACGGCCGTCGAGCTGTGGTGATGGACTACAAGACAGGCTCTTCCCGGCAATACCGGAAGATGGAGGACGATCCCCTGATGGCGGGGAAACGGCTGCAGCTGCCCGTATACGCGCTTGCAGTGCGGGAGACGCTGCTGCCGGATGCGGCCCTGCGCGCCGAGTATTGGTTCATTTCTGCTAACGGCGGATACATTCGCGTTCCCGTTACCCTCGACGCCATTGAGGCGCAGTTCAGGAATATGGTACAGGCCATCGCGGAGGGTGTGCGGGGCGGCATCTTCCCGGCGAACCCAGGCCCGCCCGGCTTCGGCGGACCCGAAAACTGCCGCTACTGCGACTTCCAGCGCATCTGCCCCACCAACAAGCTGGCGTTGTGGGCGCGCAAGGTCGACTCGCCGCAGGTCGCTGCCTACAAAATGCTCAGCGGTGGCGCCCTCGACGCCGATGCGAAAGAGGACGCGGGATGATGCAGCATGACCAGCCAGCGGACCAGCAGCACCGCGACCGAATCCAACAGAGCCTGGACGAGAACCTCTTTGTCGAGGCTGGAGCAGGGACGGGAAAGACCACCGCTCTGGTGGGCCGCATAGTGACGCTGATCGCCTCGGGCGCTGCGGAGATGGCGGGACTGGCCGCGATCACCTTCACCGAGGCCGCTGCCGCTGAACTGCGGGACCGGGTCCGCCGTGACCTCGAGTACGCGGCTGAGGACGAAAGCCTCGATGAGGGCTCACGCGACCGGTGCCGGCGAGCCGTGTCGGAAATGGACGCCGCGTCGATCCAGACGCTGCACAGCTTTGCGCAGTCGCTGTTGCGCGAGCTGCCGCTGGAGGCGGGCCTGCCACCGGGCTTCGAGATGCTTGACCCAATCGAGGCGGACCTGCGCTTCCAGCAAGAATGGGACCAGTGGCTGGATGAATCGCTTGAGTCGGTGGAGCTTGGCCCCAAGCTGGCGCGGGCGCTGCACCTGGGGCTGAATCTGGACCAACTGCGCCGGGTTGCCTCGGCGCTCAACGACGACTATGACCTGGTGGCCGACGCATCCATTGCAGAGGCGCCTGAGCCCACGCTGACCATCGGGAACAGGCTGGCGGAGGCGGTCACGGAGATAGAGCGGCTGCGAGAGTTTTCGAAGATTGGCGGCGGAGATCGCCTGTATGACCACGCCGCGGATGTCGTGGCCCTAGCGCAGAGGCTGCCGACTGCGGACAGCAACGACCGCGCTTACGAGCGAGCCCTCGTCCGGCTGCTGGGTTGGAAGCGGGTCTCGACCAGGAGCGGCAGCCAGAAGGACTGGGACAAGGACGTGGTGACGGGGGTCAATGCCTGCAAGTTGCTGAAGGACATGCTCCAAGAGCTTGAGGGTTTGCGGTTGGAGGAGATCTGCGCGCTGCGCACCGCAGTCTTCGCGCCTGCGTTGGAAGCGGTGCGCAAGTTCGTCGTCGACCAGTCGGCGCGGCGCAAAGAAGAGGGGCACGCGGGGTTCCATGACCTTCTCGTCTGGGCTCGGGACATGCTACGTGACAACCCCGACGCGCGCCGCCGGTTTCAGCGCCGCTTCCATCACCTGCTGGTGGACGAGTTCCAGGACACGGACCCCATTCAAGCGGAGATCGCCTTCTTCCTGGCGGGCGACCCTGACGACCGCGGTGGGAACATGTCGAAGGACTGGCAGGCCATCGCGCCGACGCCTGGCAAGCTCTTCATGGTTGGCGACCCAAAGCAGTCCATCTATCGCTTCCGGCGTGCGGACATCGTGACGATGGCGCACGTGCGCAGGCACCTGGTGGACGAAAGCACGCCGTTGCAGCAGAACTTCCGGTCGCAGCAGAGCATCATCTCTTGGGTGAACCACGTCTTCAGTCAGTGGATGTGGAACGAGGACGGCAGCGAGTTGCAGGCCGAGTACCGGGACCTCGTCGCCACAAACGACGTGTCGAAGGAGGTGGAGGAGGCCCCGGCGCCCGCGGTCTACTACGTGGGCGAGAGCGTCGACGGGAACGCGGACTACGCCCGTCGGTTGGAAGGTCAGGCGGTGGCTGCCCTGGCTCGGCGAATCAAGGAAGAGCGGTGGCAAGTTCGTAGCCAAGAACCCGGAGAGTGGCGGGACGCCACCTACCAGGACATCTGCCTCCTGCTGCCAAGCCGCACGAACCTGGAGGCGTTGGAGCAGGCGCTGGAGGCCGCGGACGTGCCGTATCGCATCGAGAGCGAGTCGATCGTGCTGGGCACGGAAGACGTTCGACATCTGCTGAACTGCCTTCGGGCTATCGATAGCCCGGGCGACCAAGTGGCGCTCGTGGCAGCGCTTCGCTCAACAGCCTTCTCCTGCAGCGACGTGGAGCTGCTGCAGTTCGTCGACGATGGGGGGCGGTTCGACTACCTGCACCCCGGCAGCGCCACGGGCCCGGTGGCCGAGGCCCTGGCAGTGCTGCGCGAATCCAACAAGAAGTGCGGGCTGAAGCCTCCGGACGAGCTGATTGAGGAGTTCATCCGGGAGCGACATCTGGTGGAGCTTTCCTTTGACCGCCGTCGGCCCCGGGAGCGATGGCGTCGGCTGCGCTTCGTGGTGGAGCAGGCGCGGGCGTACCAGCGGGCTGGCGGCAGCTCACTGCGCGGCTTCCTCGACTGGATTGAGCGGCAGGTTGTGGAGCGGGCGTGAGCGGTGGAGTCGCCGGCGCCGGAGTCGGACGAGGACTGCGTGCGCATCATGACGATTCACGCCGCCAAGGGCTTGGAGTTTCCGGTGGTAGTGCTCACGGGTCTTGGGAGCACACCCAATCGCAATGTAGACAACGTGATCGTGGACCGGACCTCCGGCCAAGCGGAGATCCAACTCACCCTGCCGGGTGGTATACACGTCCCTACGCCGGGGTATGAGGCCGCAAAAGGTAGAGAATCAGCGGCGGCGGAAGCGGAGGGCGTGCGGTTGGCCTACGTGGCATGCACACGCGCTAAGGACCACCTAGTCGTGAGCCTATTCCGCCCCGCGGCAAAGAAAGACACGACGCGCGCCGCCAAGCTGGAAGAGTTCTGCGCGGACCACTTGGACCTGTTCCAAAAGCTCGACTGGGAGTCGTTGGTGCAAGCAGCGGGCGCCTACGAACCGATGGCGGAGGAGGAGAGATCTGCGACCGGTGGCGATTTTGCCGAGGTTACGTCAATAGGTGTGTAAACGACATCAGGCGGCGACCTTCTCAGCCGTTGATTCAATGGCGATTCCATCCGCATACCGTGCACCGAGATAGACGTCTTCGATCAACTCAGGGGCCTTCAGACGCCTGAAGCGCTGTTCGGCGACCATCAACATTTTCCAGATCACCGCTATCGCCCGATCGACCCTCTTGTAGCGCTTGGCGGCATCGGTCCGAAGCCTGAGGGCCGCGAAGGGTGATTCTACCGGGTTCGTCGTGCGAAGGTGCCCCCAGTGCTCCTTTGGGAAGTCATAGAAGGTGATCATGCGGTCCCAGTCCCGCTCCAAGGCCTCTGAGGCCGCCTCGTAGGAATGGTCGCCGCACCACCTGGTGAACACCGTCCTGAGCCGCTCAGCCTCTGTCCGAGTCTGGGCGTAGGGGATAGTACGCAGCATGAGCTTGGCCTGGTCCTGTTGTCGCTTTGGAAGCTTGGCGAGCACGTTTACGATCTTGTGGTTCCAGCAGCGTTGCTCTGCCGCCTGCGGATAGACGTTGCGCAGAGCTCCCCAGATGCCCAGGTGTCCGTCTCCAACCACCAGCCTCGGGCAGCTCAAGCCCCGGCGCTTGATGTCCCTGAGCACCTCGGACCAGTTCTCTGTGGACTCCCTGTATCCGGGAACAGCGCTCACCACCACCTTTCTCCCGTCGCTCAGGGCCGCCATCACCACCAGTACCGCCGCCTTCTCCTTCTCAAGACCAGCCTTGACGTAGACTCCATCCACCCACATGTAGACCACTTCCAGGTCATCGAGGGGCCGGCTGCGCCATTGGGCAAGCTCATCGTTCCACTTGGACTTCAACCGGGCCACCGTGCTCGCCGATACCGGTGCGTCCTCTCCCAGCAGCCCCCGCAAAGCCAGATCGAAGTCGCCTTCGGATAGACCGTGCAGGTACAGCTCGGGGATCAACTCAGCAACCTTCCTGGTCCTGTTGACGAACAGCGGCAGCAGCCGGCTCTCGAACTGCTCCTCGGTATCGCGGACTCGTGGCCGCCTAAGCTGTATCGTGCCCGAACTCAGCGTAAGCCTCCGGGCTCTGCCGTATCCGTTCCGATAGCCGGTATCTGAGTCCGAGTCGGACCTGAGCGCCGACTTCGCCCTTCCCAGAAACGCCGTCACCTCCTCCTCCAGCAACTCTTGGACCAGCCTCTGGACCTGGCTTCGCACCCAATCCTCCAACTGCTCCCACTCCGGCCTTGACTCCGACCTACTCTCAGTGCTTTCCTTCCTCATGGGCGGTGTATCTCCTCTCTTGGGCCTTGAGCCCGTCTTGTTCAGAGAGAGGGTACACCGCCTGACCGTTTACACACTTTTTGAGGGTACCTCATTTTGCCGCCCTGCGGGCGCAGTGGGAGGCGCAGCGTGAATCCACCATCGAGAAGGCGTCGAGGCAGCAAGCGCAGGCGGTTACGGGCATCGCACAGCGGGTGAAAGGGCAGCCGCCGAGTGTTCCCGCGGAAGGAGACATGATATCGGAGAAGGCGGAAGCCGGCGAAGGCGAAATCCCGTACCGGAGAGGGCGTGGCGGGACGAACCTTGGGCGCGCTGTCCACGCCGTGCTGCAGAGCATCGACCTGCTTACCGGCGAGGGGCTTGAGGACATCTGCCGTGCCCAAGCGGAGGCGGAGGGCATCGGCGACGCAGCGAAGGATGTCCTTGAGCTATCACGCAACGCGTTGGCAACAGAGACCGTGAAGGGCCTGATCGAAAGCGTGAAGCAGGGCTCGGCCAACTATTACCGGGAGGTCTTTGTAAGTACGAAGCTCGGTGACAGGCTAGTGGAGGGCTTTATTGACCTGCTCATCGATGCGCCGGACGGGATAACCATAGTCGACTACAAGACGGACCGACTCACTACCAAGCAGGTCCATGAGCTAGGGCCGGAGTATGAGGTGCAGCTTGGCCTCTATGCCTGGGCGGTTGCGGAGACAACGGGGAAACTGGTGCGGGAGGCGACGCTCCTCTTCCTGCGCCCGCAGGAGGAACGTCGGTTTCCGGACCCGCAGGCGCTCATGTCGAAGGCGTTGGATGCGGCGAAGGTGTAGTCGGCGGCGCTAGCCTACCGTAAAGAAGAGGGGGCCGTTTGCGGCCCCCTCTTCTTTACTTGCGTTTCTGCGACTAGCTGATCTGGCGCAAGAGGACCATTTGGCCGCCCTCAACCAATTCACGGTTGGCTTCCTGGCCATCCCGTCGGTGAACAAGCACTTGGTCATCCAGCTGGCCCGGTGCGAGTACGTCGACCGACGAGAGAACGTCATCGCCGTCAGGAACAGCGGGACCGACAAGACCCATGTCGCACTCGGTCTCGGTCTCGCCGCCTGCCAGAGGGGTCTGTCGGTTGGCTTCACCACGACCGCCTCGCTGGTACACGAGCTGATCGAGGCAAGAGACGAACGGCGGCGGCTTACCCATCAGAAGAGGCTTGCCCGCCTAAAGCTGCTCATCTTCATCGACGAGCTTGGCTTCGTGCCGCTATCCAAGACCGGGGCCAAGCTACTGTTCGAAGTCTTCAGCCAGCGCTACGAGAGAGGACCGGTCCTGGTCACCACCAACCCGCCCTTCGACGAGTGGACCGAGGTCTTCGGCTCGGAGCGGCTCACCGGTGCCCTCCTGGACCGCCTCACTCACCGCGTCCACATCCTTGAGATGAACGGGGAGAGCTACCTCCTCTAGCGGAGCAGGCAGGCCACCGCCCTGCGCACCGCAGGCGATCCCCCCCTGACGCCTAGACCCCACCGCACTCACTCCTACTAACGGCTCCTGCTGAGACCCGTCGCAGGGTGACATTTTCGCTGGACACCGACGCTCAATTGGTACACTTTTGCTCCGCCGCACGGCCTGATTTCTCTCCGCCCTTGACAGGCAGCCTGATCAAACAACGAGGGTGACTCCCTTACACCACTTGACGGGACGTGACCGAAAAGCCGAAGACGCACCTTGAAAGCTGAGTGTGCCTATCCCATTGACCTGCCCTCGCCCTGCAGGTCTCAAGGCATGGGAAACTGGTGCGGCCACCTTCACTAGGCTTCGGCAGACGCACACAAAACGGCTAGGGCTCTAGGGAAACTACTTGCGCACTACCGACGTGGGAGTAGCGTCCCGGAGTGCAGGTAAGCACGACAACCTGGCACTGTTTGCCCGCCGCAGCAATGGCAGCGCCCATACCTTGGAGCCGTTGGGGGTCGCTCCAGCCGAGTGCGTCGTCGATCATCACGGGAGCCCCACCGTCCATGGGGCTGACGATGGTTGCGCATGCCAGTCGAGAGAGCACGCCGAGCTGCTCACGCGCTCCAGTGCTGAGCTGGTCGACATCTAGCATGGTGCCATCTAGCGTGCGACGCACAACCTGTAGATCTCCGTCGAGTTCCACCGCAAACGTAGATCCAAACACAATGCGCCCAAGCTGGTTTATGCAGTCCCTGAAAGGCTCAATGTAGTGCTGGCGGGCTTGCTGGCGATGCTTCGAGAACGTCTCTCGCAGTAACCGCGAAGCTTCCGCGCGCGCTTCTTGGCGCTCATACTCGAGTATGACGTGGTTCAACTGGTTGGCCGCCTCGTCGAATGCGGTTTGCAGGCCCTGTTCCCCACGTAGGTCCAGGCTACTCCTCAACCCGTTCTGGAGGTCCCTATTGGACTGAAGCTCGTCGATTGCCCGTTTTGTGGCCTGCCTCGCATTGTCGAGTAAGGCTTCTACAGAATCAGGGTCCGCATCACTGAGTTGAACTTTAGCTTCATCCATGGACTTCCGATCCCTGGCCTCCTTTTCCAGCGCCGCTGCAACGGCGGCTATGAGAGCCTCATCGGCTTGTCCTTCTCTATCTAAGGCAATTTGGTTAGCAGCGTCGCGTTTGCTGCTGCGAGCCATCTCGAGTTTTGCCGTGCGGCCGGCCTCATCGATTCGAGCTCCATTGAGTTCAGCCTCCGCGTTCTGCGCAGCATCTTCGCATGCACGCAGTGCAGCAGTGCAATTCTTGACCAAGTCTGACACTTCCGCCTCAATCCGTTGGGCTTCGTCGAGATCCGTAGGAAGCGGAGGGTTCTCAGGGCGCTCCTTGGGATAGGAAGTAACCCTCTCCCCAAGGTTGTTAACTTTGCCAAGCAGGACATCAGGAGTGAGGTCTCGAAGTTCTCTTTCGATAGCTTTGAGGGATTCCTCTTTATTTCGTTGGGCGTCCTGTCGTTCTTGGGCAGCCCTTCTCGCCTCAGTCGCATCAGCGACGCCCACTCCTTCGCACAGGCGCCGATAGGTCTCTTGAGTCTTGCGACGCTGGTCGGCTAGTCCCTTCGACTCAGGGCCGGCGCTCACACGCATACGTGCGACGTTCGGAATGGTTAACACCACTTCGTCCTCGACGAGGGTGAGACTGACTTCGTTGACTGCCAGTTCAGCGATCTGATCTCCGACCTCCACGGTCATGTCGCGAAGAGCGGTCACCTCGACCGACGCAGCCGCACTCCCGGCGGCTGACTTAGCACGCTCATCCTCGATGTAGGCTTCCTCGATTTGTTTAGCCACTTCGTCATCAACACTGGCCGATTCCAAGTATGATTCTCTCGTAAAAAGTCTGTGCAGGTCGAATTAGAACAACCGTACCCTTGCCTGGGTACAATATACAGTCTCTGTTCCGTGTCCTACCCCAACATACGGTAGCGCTCACATGTGCTAAAGCGCTGGAACTTCCTCAAAACGGGTTTTTACGAGGGAATCAAGTATGCCTCGGCCAGCTTGAGGGTTTGCTCCGCCGCCAAGTATCGGTCGTGGCGCTCCTTCAGTTGGTCTACTTCAATCAGTTGGCGCATGTAGTCGCGGTCAGCTATGGCCCTGCTGAGTCTTCCCTGAGCGTCCCGCATCGCGGCATCGGCATCCTTGAGAGCTGCAGTGGCATCGTTGCTGCGACTAATTGCCGTCGCGAGGCCTGGCACCGCATCCTTGGCCTCGACCTCTAGTGCCGCCAAGTTCGTTGTGGAGGCGTCAAAGGCGGCGAGAGGTATCTTCAAAAAGTGTGTAAACAGTCAGGCGGTGTACCCTCTCTCTGAACAACATGGGCTCAAGGCCCAAGAGAGGAGATAGACCGTCCATGAGGAAGGAAAGCACTGAGAGTAGGTCGGAGTCAAGGCCGGAGTGGGAGCAGTTGGAGGATTGGGTGCGAAGCCAGGTCCAGAGGCTGATCCAGGAGTTGCTGGAGGAGGAGGTGACGGCGTTTCTGGGAAGGGCGAAGTCGGCGCTCAGATCCGACTCGGACAACGATACCGGCTATCGGAACGGATACGGCAGAGCCCGGAGGCTTACGCTGAGTTCGGGAACGATACAGCTGAGGCGGCCGCGAGTCCGCGATACCGAGGAGCAGTTCGAGAGCCGGCTGCTGCCGCTGTTCGTCAACAGGACCAGGAAGGTTGCTGAGTTGATCCCCGAGCTGTACCTGCACGGTCTATCCGAAGGCGACTTCGATCTGGCTTTGCGGGGGCTGCTGGGAGAGGACGCACCGGTATCGGCGAGCACGGTGGCCCGGTTGAAGTCCAAGTGGAACGATGAGCTTGCCCAATGGCGCAGCCGGCCCCTCGATGACCTGGAAGTGGTCTACATGTGGGTGGATGGAGTCTACGTCAAGGCTGGTCTTGAGAAGGAGAAGGCGGCGGTACTGGTGGTGATGGCGGCCCTGAGCGACGGGAGAAAGGTGGTGGTGAGCGCTGTTCCCGGATACAGGGAGTCCACAGAGAACTGGTCCGAGGTGCTCAGGGACATCAAGCGCCGGGGCTTGAGCTGCCCGAGGCTGGTGGTTGGAGACGGACACCTGGGCATCTGGGGAGCTCTAGCAGGAGCTTGAAGGCGGCGTTCTGGAGGAGCGCTCTACCGGAGTGGCCGGTGATGGTCCTCGACGTGTCCTCGGAGAGGAGGTCCTGGACGTCCTGGGTGATGAACTGCAACCCCAGGCGGTGCTTCCTCGCCCGCTTGGCCATGCTGACCATGAAGGCCGCGCCCTCGGGGTGCTGCATGATCGACCACACCTCGTCGACGACCAGCAGGCGGGGCTTGGGGTCCTGGGCGGCGGCGGCCCACACCGTCTCGGTGCACACCATCGCGGCGGCAGGCCGAAGCTCCGGCTCCAGGAGCCGCAGGTCGAAGACCGTCACCAATGCTTCGTTGCCGAGCAGGTCGTCGCCCTCGTCGGACAGCAGGTGGCGGAGGCTCCCGGTGGCGAAGGGCCTCAGCAGTCTTGCGAGATCGGGGTCTCCCGCCTCGTCTTCCTGAAGGTACTTGTAGAAGTCGCGGAAGCCGGTGCGCTCGCGTGGCTGGGCGTAGTAGCCCGCCAGGGCGTGGTCGAGGGAGGCGCGGCGCTCCGCGCCGAGGCTCTCTCCAACCATCACCTCGATGAGCCGTCTCAGGCTGCCGATGCGCTGGAGAAGCTCCTCGGAGTCCCCCTTGTCGATGACGAAAGGGTTCATGCCCTCGCCCGGCACGCCGGGGGACAGCACCCGGCCTCCGGCGGCGCGGGCCATGTCCGCGTACTCGCCCTCGGGGTCGATGACGTAGGCGGTGATGCCTCTCGTCAATCCCCTGAGCACGCCCAGCTTGGTTGCGAAGCTCTTGCCGCTTACCGACCTTGCGAGGACGGCGGTGTTGGCGTTCAGGTGCGTGCCGTCCCAGGGGTCGTAGACCACCGGGGAGCAGGCCCGCATGTCGATGCCGTAGAGGGTGCCGCTCCTTGTGTCGAGATCCGGCGGCGAGAAGGGGAAGAGACGGGCGATGCTGGACGTGTCCAGGCTGCGCCACTCGGCCACGGCGTTCAGGGCCAGGGGCAGGGTGGACAACAGACCTTCTCTTTGCCTGAATGCGAGGTTGTCCAGCTTGCCCAGGGTCGCGCCGAAGTGGGCCTTCGCCCGCTGGGTCATCTCCCTCAACGACGCCTCGTCTTTGGCATGGAGGGTCACGGACAGGGAGGCGTGGAAGAGCCGCTCCCGTCCCCGCTGCACCTCGTCCCTGAGCCGGGTGATGTCCTCCAGAGCGATCTCCGCCTCGGGGGACATGGTGCGTCCCCGCTTGAAGGAGAGGGACTGCGCCGACTCGAAGCGCACCTTCTGCCACTCCAGCGTCCTGGCCGCCTGCTCCGCCGGTATCGGGCCGACGTGGACGGACAGGTCCATGGGCGCTCCCGCCGACATCAGCCCCTGGAGGAAGCCGGGGGCCAGCGAGCGGGGCCAGCGGCCCAGGTGCAGGGAACGAGTGAGCTGGTCGCCCACGCGAACTTCACGCCGGTTGACCTCCACCTCGACCGGCGTCTCCTCGTCGAACTCGGAAGGCGAGCCGCCCAGGGCGGCCGACACGAGGAACATCCGAAGCTGGCGGCCTCGGAGGGGGTGGACGGCCAGCCCCGCCCTTGCGAGGAGCCCGCGAAGGTCGTCGATGCGGGCGGACTCGCACACGGCGTAGAAGCGCCGGTCGAGGATGCCATCGCGGGCCTCAAGGTCGGTGAGCAGTCTCTGAAGGGACTCGGCGGCCGCCCTCGTCTGCGGCGGAAGATTGTCGGGCTGGGCCTGTTGCAGGTTCTCTCTGAGCCTGCCCAGGCGCGGCGGGTGCTGTCTGACGAGCAGCTGCGCCGGGAAGTCCAGGGCGTTGAGCGCCCCGGCGAAGGCCCCGAGCTTCGGCTCGTCGATCTCCAGGCCCATGACCTCGCAGACGCCGAGCTTCACCCCGTCCTGGCGCACCGGGCCGTCGTCGTCCAGGTGCGACAGCATGAAGAACAGGGGCAGGTCCGGCGGCGGCTTGGGGACCGGGGTCTCCGTCGTTGCGCCGGGTTCCGGCTCCGCGGGGAGTCCGTCCTCGGGTATTGCCGGCGGAGCGACGGCCCCGTCCGGGGCGCTCAACGCTCTCAGCCTCGTGATTCGTTCTATCAGCTTCTTCAATTGGGTTGATTCCTTTGCTCTATGGGGTTGGGAAGGGGACGAGGCCGCTCCTGAGCAGCGCCGCCACGCCCTTGGCCGACAGCACCAGGACCAGGCCAATCACCGCCATGACGACGGCGGTCTTGGCCCGGCCCCCGCCGCGCTCCTCGCCTCCCTCGGCCATCAGGGCGAATCCCGCCCAGACGATGGCGAAGACGGCGAGTCCGGCGGCGGCATAGGACATGGCGGTGAGCACGCGGTCGAACTGTTCCAGCATGGCCTCCTTCGTGTTCGGGGCCGCGCCGGTGGTCGCCAGCGCGACCACGGCCAGAAGCGTCGCCGTCAGCGCCCGCCTCACCAGGGCCACTCCCATCCCAGCCGGTCGAACCAGCCCTGCAGACCGCCGTCTGCCGGCGTCTGCTCTGCGGGCGGGTCTTCGGGCTCAGGGTCCGGCAGGACCAGGACCTCGTAGGGGTCGTCGGACCCGACGCCGGACACAAGGGCCAGCGTTTCGCCCCTCGCCCTCGTGATGGGCGACCGTTCCACCGTCTCGGCCTTGATGTGCTCCTTGTGCAGGACGTCCACCGTCACCTGCCTGGCGATGGTGGCGCTGGGGACGTAGGCGTACGCCGTCGCGGTGGCGGATGATTCGGTGCCGTCGTCGTTGGTCACGGTCACCGTCTCGCTGTCGTAGTCGCTGTCCCCCGGGCGGTAGAGGTGCACGGTCCTGGTGACCTGCTCCACCCGCTCCGGGTGGTGGGTCAAGTGCGTCAGCGGGGGGATGGGGATGTTCAGCGACGCCTCAAGGCTCACGTCCACGCTCACTGCGTGAAACGCCTGACCATCCCCGATGGGAAGCCGGAAACTGGTCTCTCCGTCGGGGACGAAGGCGACGCTTGCGCTCGACGCGCCGGTCGCAGCGGCGACGGTTCCCGTGACCGCCGTGACCTGGGCGTCCATGAGCGCCGTCTGGCTGATGCTCTGGTGTCCGGCCACCGTCTGGAGGTCGACCGCCTCCTCGACGGCGTCGGCGCACTCCGACTCGACGACGCCCGTGACCGCCCCCGGCGTCCAGCCCAGGGAAGTGATTCTCAGTTTGCAAAGCTCCCCGTCGATTTCGGGAAGCGGGTACGGGATGTTCTCGTGCTCGACGGTGAAGGCCCCGGCCTGGCCGAGGGTGTCCTCCCACGACACGGTGAAGGACGGCGCCGGGCCGTGGAGGGGGAGCGAGTAGTCGATGCTCTCCCCCTCGGCCAGGGACGCCGACCCCCAAAAGCGCAGCCAGCTCCCCTCCGGGCCGCCGTATGCCCTCACGCGCAGGTCGATGTTGGTGGCTGCTCTCAGGGTTACGGCGGCCCGGTCGCTGGAGACGGTGAGTCCCTCGACGAATATCCGGCGTCCCTCCACCGGCTCGGTGACCTCGAAGTCGATCTCGTCCCGCCAGGGCTCGTGGTCGTCGGCCAGCGCCGCCTGGGGCACCGTCGCGGCCGCCATCAGGACGGCTAGGGCCACCACCGGAATCCAGCCCACGCGGGGCTTCCGATTCCTCGTCTCCAGGGTCTCGGCCCGGTGGTCCTGGCCGTGACTGTTACGCCCGTCCTTCCCCCTGCGCTTGCCGAACCAGCGCATGCGCCCGTTGCGGCGCTCCTTGTTCTTGCGGGTTTTCCTGTTCTTGCGCAGCCTTCCCAGGCCGCGTCCGGCGCGTTTCGCCATCAGGCTCAGCGGGCCGGGGCCGCTCCTGACCGGCTGCGCCGGCGCGGGCGGCTCGGCCCGCACCAGCTGGGCAACCGGCCCGGCGTAGACCCGCGCCCCCAGCCGGTACTTCAGCAGGTCGGCGGCCACCAGGGGCAGCCGCCGACCGCCTATCTTCCCCACCACCATCGCCACCCCAAACAGCCCGAGGACGACGGCCAGGGCCATGCGCACCTCGGACGGGCCGACGGGGCCGTAGCGGTATGCGCCGTAGGAGATGGCGCACACCGCCGTCACCGCCACGATCTGCGGAAAGGTCAACCCCAATAGCACCCGGTCCTCGGCCTGGACGTGAGTGGGGACCTCGTGTTCTCTCATGGTCTGTTCCTCCTTCCTCACGTCCGCCTACCCGCCGTCCGGCGTTGGGGTTGCCGCGTCCGGCGCTTGCGGCTCTGGCAGCACGTCGTCGATTTCGATGCCGGGGTCCACGACGGCGTTCATCACCAGCTCCACGACGCCGTAGGCGACCAGGGCCAGGACGATGCCCGCCAGGGCGGTCATCATGGCGCTCTTGCCGCGCTCCATCTGGTGGGGCGCGCCGCTGGCCGTCAGGTACAGGTACGCGCCGTAGATGAAGAAGCCGACGCCGATGCCCCCCACGACGCCCAGCAGGATGCCCACCAGGTTCGATATGGTCTGTGTCAGCTGTTCCATTCGTTTCACTCCTCTTTGCTTGTCGAGCGTTCCGCTCGTCTCTACCGGTCGGGGTTCGTAAGCTCCGTTACCTGCACATCGCGGCTCCTCCGTCGTGATATTGGTCGGCGCGGGTCTCGTCCGCGCCTTTGTGATTTCGTTGTCTCGGTCGGGCTACTCGCCGCTGCTCCGGGGCTCGCCGCCGCCGTCGCCTCCGGCCGACGGGGTCGCCATCGAGGCCGCGGAACTCAGGCCGCCGGCGGCCGCCGAGAGGCCCGCGGTGGCAGCCATCGCTCCCACCGCCATGCCTCCCGGTCCACCTGCGGCTCCGCTCATCAGCCCGATGGTCTTCGCCGACCGCACCATCGACGAGGGCAGGTTCATGCCGAAGTAGAGCATCGAGAGCCAGGAGTCGAAGGTCCCGGCGTTGCCAAGCATTGAGGGCACCCGGGTCGCCATGTAGACGAATGCCAGGGACATGAGCAGCTTCCAGATCAGGTCCTGCACCGGCTCGAAAGCGGCGACCGACGCGAACTCGTTGAGGAAGCCGATTCCCAGGGCAAGGGCGATGAGCTGCACCGCCTGCTGGAACACCGTCGTCATGAAGAGCTTGAGCCAGTGCCGGCCCCATCCCGCCGTGTGCGGCAAAATCCACAGCCCGAGCGCAATCGGGGCCAGAGCGAGCAGGATGTCTATGAGGGCGAGGCGCAGCACCATCTGCACGATGACGTAGAGCACGAAGAAGCCGTAGACCAGGTAGAGCAGGGCCAGGAACTGCGCCATGCCCACGCTCCCGGCCTGGACGGCTCTGAGGAATGTGTCGAGGGGAGCCCTGAGCAGGTCTCCGGGGGTGACGTTGAGGGAGACGGCTATGAAGCCGGACACGGCGTCGGCCACGTCGAGGACGAGGGCGCACCACCACAGGGAAGACGCGGCAGCCACGAGGCCGAGCACGAGGCGGGGGACCATCTCACGCCATCCCGCCTGCTGGCGTCCAAGGTGCTCGGACACGATGAGACTGAGGCCCATCCAGCCGAGGATGACCACCAGGGCGCCGGACGTGATGGCCCAGACGACCATCCACGCCTGGCGCACCAGCTCGTGGGCGTAGGTCAGGTCGGGAGGGGTGCCGGTGAGGATGTCGCTCATGAGCCGGAGTCCCTCCGGCAGTTGTCGACGTCCTCGCCGCTGGCCCGCTCAATCACTCCGCAGAGGGTCCCGTGGGTGCCCTCGATCATCCAGCCGGCGAAGGCCCTCGCCCAGCGTCCGGGGTTGAGGGCGGAGAGGATCTTGTCCCAGATGCGGCCCGGCTGGTAGATGGGGACGACGGCGTAGAAGTCGCCTCTCTTGCCGTCCTCGGCCTCGGCCAGCATCACCAGCAGGTAGGCCCGGTCGCGGTCGAGGTCGGGGTGGTCGTCGGCGTCGGGATACTCCCACGAGTACTCCCAGCCGTCGCCCCTCTTCTTCTCTCCGCCCTTCACCCGGTACATGGCGCTTATCCAATCGCCGGTGTCGGCGTCCCTCACCGCGTAGAAGAGGGTTGCGATCTCCCGGTCGAAGAGGGGCCGGGCGACGAACTCGCCGCCCTTCTTGCGCTCCACGAAGTCCCGGTCGGCGTTGACGAGGGTCAGCTCGTCGGGCGGCGTCTGGGCCTGGGCGATGTTGCTCGCGGGGATCGCCAGGAGCGCCGCCAGGAGCAGCGCGGATGCCAGGGGAATAAACAGCCTGAAAGACCGGAGTTTCGATTTCAGCGCCAACTCGTTCACCTCCCTGCGTTTTGCTGCGATGCGTTCGATTGCATCGCTCGACAGAGAGTGTGAACAAGTGAATTACGGGTGGAAACTACCTGAAAGTCTTATCAAATGATGTGCCTTTCAGGGCGCTAGGCTTTCGGCCTCGGACATGCAGTAATGGGGGTGTACAGGAAAGTGACTTTAGTCTGGAAGTCGTCGGTCGGGTCGTGGGCAAGCTGAAACAGGGGTAAATCACCCCCCCTACAGGAGGTAAACAGTGAACACTTTGTTGAAAGGCCGGGTTCCGGTTCCCGGCGCAGCAACTCGCTGGATGTGGGGGTGTAAACACGGCAGTAATGCGGCGGGTCGGTTGGAAAACCGGGGGCAATCTGCGGTGGATGTGGGGGTGCATGACGCCGGTCGGAGACGCTGGTCAAAACCGGTCCAAAGCTGAGGGCAATTTCTGAGAAGGAGGAAAGTCGATGAAAACGACCGAACACGGCATCGAAAGCAGCAAGGACGTGGAGAACGTCTACCACATGCGGCTCATGGCGCTGCTGCAAGAGCTGGTGCGGGACAAGGGGTACAAGGGCGCCGCGCGGGTGCTGGAGATCGACCCGCAGACGGTGACGGACAGCGCTAAGACCGGGCAGCTGACCCGGCGGGTGCGCCAGGCGTTGGAGCGGGCGTTGCAGGAGGGCGTCGGCTCGGCGGCGGAGCGGCAGCGCAGGCGCAACGAGGAGCTCGAAGGGCGGTTGCAGGCGGTTGAGGAGGGCCACGAGGAGTTGGGCAAGGAGGTGCGGAGGCGTCTCTCCGGCATCGAGGGCGAGGTGGCGGCCCTGCGGCGGGACGGCGGCCAGGGGACCGGGGCCGGTCAGGCCGGCGCCGGTCCATCCCAGGATGGTTCAGGCGAAGCGGAACTAAGTGCGACGCGGGCGGACAGGAAACCTCCCACGAAGCCGTCCATGCGGCGGGAGTACCCCGACCTGGCGACGCGGGAGCCGGCCGACGACGACGAGGAGATATTCGGCGATGCGTGGCCGCTGATCGTCGAGTGGCGGGAGCTGAAGGACTCGCACCCCAACGAGGGCGGGGGCTTCGACTGGCTGACGGCCCAGGAGCGTCTGCTGGTCGTGGAGCTGGCGTTGCTCGAAGAGCACGGGATGACGCTTCCACCGGAGAAGCAACCGCTGCGTGGCCTCGACCGGAGCGGACAGGTCAGCTGGCGCAGGACGGCGCTCTTCGACACGCGGAGAGCGCTGAGAAAGTGGGAGCTTCTTCGCAAGGCCGGGCGCTTCGTTTCGTTCGGCCGGTGGTGGAAGTGACCGGGGCGAATGTGTGGCGACTTGCCGGACGCTCGATGTGAACTTTTCTGGAACTAGATATGAACTAAACATGACCTAAATCGAACGATTTGGGCGGCAACGCCCGAAAGGCCTTCACATCGGGTTTCGGTTGCGGTAATAATGAACGCACTGTTTGGCTTTCTCCAAGGTTTCCGACCATAGAAACCTGGGTGCGTGATCCCTGTTGCACGGGTTGACCTTAGAGTCGCCCACGAGGGAATGCTGGCCACTGCGGAGTTGACGTTGGTCCTTCGCAACCAGCGCGGGCCGAATCGACGGAGTTTGACACTGGTCCTTCGTCCTCGGTCCACGTCCATCGGGTGAAGTTTGACGTTGGTCCTTCACCCGCAGGACACCGGTCCGGCGAGCTGGGGTTGATCGCTCCATCCGCTGGGCGTTCGTTCGGTGGCTGAGGTTGATCGCCTCATCCGCTGGGCATCTGGGAACGGAGCGCTCCCTGCGCTTCTTCCCAAGCAAGCTGGTCGGATGCGTCTTTCGCTCCGACCGGTTCCTCATGCCTGTGGCATGGCTGACTGACAGCCAGGGCCGCAGCTTCGACACGCGCCGGTCTGCAACTGAGAAGCAGGCTGGCCGCTTCACGTCTCGCAGCTTTCCCCCAGGTCGCTTTGCACACTGGGCGAGCTGCGTCTTCGGCACGGCACGAGATTCAAGCAAGGAGGTAAGGCACATGGGATTTTTTCCGGCAAGGTCAGAGGGGAGCCGTCATGAGCTGCATCTAGTCACCACATCTGAGGGAGATGAGATCGTGGTCGACGCATACGCGGGGCAGGAGACGGTCGTGGCTCGAGGCGTAAGCTACACGCTTCCAAGCCGCCAACGCGCCATGCTGTGGGTCAACCACGGCCTGGACATCGACGTGGTTCTGCCAATCGTCCGGCGTCTGCTGGGCTTCGAGCCTGACACGCCATTCCACTGGGACATTCGCGCTCACGGAAGGCGCGCCCAGTCTACACACCGGCTGGGCTACCACATCTCGGTTCGCCGAGCATCGGCATTGGATAAGAGCCGTCACAAGCAAGAGAAGGAGGTACGAACATGACGGAGCAGTACGTTGGACCGAGCGCGCTCAGGATCGCCAACCTGCTGCCGCACCGGGTCAGCTTCGAGCGGGGTTGGTTCTGGACGACGACGGCGGTCTGTCACGGCGGGAAGTCGGACGGGCTGGCGTTTCGGCAGCGACCGGACGGCAACGGCATTGAGATCAGGTGCCACACCGGGGGCTGCTCGGCCGGAGTGGTGATCACGGAGCTTGAGGCGCTCGTCGGGCTGCCCATCTGGACGGCCTACGAGCCGGTGAGCGACGCGGCTGCCAAGGCCCCTGAGAAGCGGCCCTGGTGGAAGCAGAGGCGGGTCCTCGTGCCTGCGGTGGTCGCACTGGTCATCGGGGCGCCGCTGCTGACCCTCGACCTTGAGCTCTTCTTCCTGAACCTGGTCGGGCTGGGCATCGGCTGGATGCTGCTCCGGCGGTTCATGCCCCGGCGTCCTCCGATAGGGAGGTTCAGGCGCTGACCGAGGGGGCTCCCGCTCTCTCACAATCCATCCCAACACGCAAGGGCCGTCTCCACCCGGGGGCGGCCCTTCTTCTTTGCCCACAAGCGGGCGCAGATCGAAGGCAATCAAGGCAACAAAGCAAAGGCACTTAGGAGGTGCACGATGACGACGGCACTTAGGAGGTGCACGATGACGACGGCAACAGTGGCAATAGGCAATCGGACGATGGACGCGGTGGACAGGCCCCGGCGCAGCCTGGAAGAGCTGGTCGACCAGCTCTTCGCTGCGATGGGACTCACGGACGAGCCGGAGACGCCGGCGGAGCCGAGCGCGGTGCGCTCGATCCACGAGGCCCGGCGTCTCCGGCAGGCGGGACAGGTCGACACCGCTCTGGCGGTCCTCGCCGGTGTGGACTCGGCGAAGGCCCACCGGGCCTCCCGCGGGGCCGCCTTCGCCGAGTGGAAGCAGCTGGTCAGGCGGCGGTTCGGCGGCCTCGGCGCCTTGGTCTACAGCCAGGGCACGGGCCGGGCCGCTGCGGTGGTACCCAGGGATGACGGCGCGCTGGAGGTCGCTGCCGTCCTGGGGATGCGCTGGCGGCCGGGCAAGGTCGTTTCGCGGCGCAGCCTCCGGGGCCTGCGGCCCCTGACCGGAGGTGTGTGATGGCCGTCGCCAACGTGGACATCCCCGCGCTGAAGGCCCGGCACTCGCTGGGCGACACGGTGGAGGCGGCGGGAGTCCGTCTCCGTGGAGGGGGCCGGGTCCGCCAGGGCGTCTGCCCCTTCCACGACGAGGTCGAGGGCAGCTTCACGGTGTACGGCGACAGTGAAAGGTTCTACTGCTTCGGCTGCGGCGAGGGGGGCGACGTCCTGGACTTCATCCAGAAGTCCGAGGGGCTGAGCCTCCCGGAGGCCATCACGCGGCTGGACGGCAGCCCAGGGCCTGCGCCCAGGGCCGCCAACCGTCCAGCCGGACCGCGGCGTCCCGAGTACGCCGCGGTGCATCCCCGCGAGCCCGACCTGCTGACGGCGGCGGCGCGCTTCTACGCCGGGCGGCTCCGGCGTCACACAGAAGCGCGGGAGTACCTGGCCTCGCGGGGCGTCGGCCCCGTTGCCGCAGCCCGCCTCGGTCTCGGCTATGCGCCGGGCGGCGGGCTGCGGCTGGCTCTTGAGTCCCTCGGCTTCTCCCAGAAGCGCATCAGGGACTCCGGGCTGTTCATGGAGCGGGGAGCGGAGCGGTTCGCCGGGATGGTCGTCGTTCCCGACGTCTCCGGCGGCCTCGTCCGCTGGCTTGCGGGCCGGGCCGTCGATCCCGACCGGACGCCCCGGTTCCAGGCGCTGCCCGGCCCCAAACCGGTGCTGGGCCTGGGGCGTCTCGGCCCCGTCCCGCTGTGGGCGGTCGTCACCGAGGGGCTGTTCGACTGGGTCGCCCTCGCCGGCTGGGAGTTCCCGGCGGTCGCGGCCCTGGGCACCCAGGGAGTTGAGCGGGTCGCCGAGGCCCTCCGGGTCTGCGACCGCGTCTTCCTCGCCTTCGATTCGGACGACGCGGGCCGGGAGGCGACGGAGCGGCTTCTGACCCCGCTGGGTCGCAGGGCCGCCGCCGTCACCCTTCCCCCCGGCATCGGCGACGTGGCCGAGCTTGCGGCCCGGCCACACGGACGCGCCGCCTTCCTCCGCCTGCTCTGGCAGGCCGCCCGCTCCGTCGCTTGCCTGCGGGACTCGCGCCCGCACCACCCCCACTTTCACCGCTAAGGAGGACCTATGCCCGATTCACGACGGGCTTCGCCCGCGCACGGCTTCCCGTAGGGGCTGCCGCATCGGTCATTCGCTACAGGAACAGCAAGACACCGTGGTACGCAAGCGCACCCGCTCGCCAGCCCGTGAGTGCACCAGGTCGGCGACCTTGCCCTGGGCGATGAGCTTGCCCTTCGAGAGGATGGCCACGCTATCGCACACCTGCTCCACCTCGTGCAGCAGGTGGCTCGACAACAGCACCGTGCGCTCACCTGCACCCAGGTCCCGTATCATCTCCCGCACCTCGGCCATGCCCGCAGGATCCATGCCGTTGGTCGGCTCGTCCAGGAACAGAAGCTCAGGATCACCAAGGAGCGCGTAGGCCAATCCTAGACGCTGCTTCATGCCCAGGGAGTAGGTGCGAAACCGGCTGTGTGCTCGGTCGACAAGACCCACCTTGTCAAGCAGATCGTCCAGTTCCTTGCGATCACCCCTACCGGTGATCCCCTGGTAGTAGGCGAGGTTGTCTCGGCCTGACAGGTAGGGATAGAACGAGGGGGTCTCCACGATGGCGCCGACGCGATGGAGCGCATCCCGATGCGGTATACGACCACCGAACAGGCTGAAGCTGCCTCCTGTCGGCTTCACCAGCCCGAGCAACATGCCCATGGTGGTCGTCTTGCCCGACCCGTTTGGCCCCAGAAGGCCGAAGACATGGCCTCGCGGCACCTCCAGCAAGAGGTCGTCCACGGCCAGGATGTCTCCGTACCGCTTAGTAACTATCTCAAAATGGCCAGACGCCACTGTCGCCGGAACCACAGGAGCGCACATGCGAGCTGTAACACACCGAGGTAGTTCGCTGCCTTCTTGTCGTACCGGACCAGGACCGCACGGCACTTGGAGAGCCATGCCAGCGTCCGTTCCACAACCCACCGGCGCGCCGGATACCGCTTGTCGCCAGAGGCGTCCAGCTTCTCCTCGCCGATGCGTCGGATGTGCTCCCTATAGCCGTGTCCGGCGGCAGCCCCACGGCCTGAAGGATTGTCATACCCTTTGTCCAGACACAGGTGTTGGGGTTCCTCCTCGGTGGGCTGTGGTCGTTCGACCACAATGGCGTCCAGGGTCGCCTCCAACAGCTTGGCATCGTGCACGTTTGCTCCCGCAACCACAATGCTCAAGGGGCCGCCCTCTCCATCCACAAGGAGACTGCGCTTGGTACCAGCCTTGCCACGGTCCGTAGGGTTGGGCCCAATCAGGTCCCCCCAAAACGTGCCTTGCCCATGGCTCCGTCTGCCGCCTGCCATTCCCAGTCCACGCCATCCAACTCTTCGCACCCCTCCACCAGGGCTCCCCACATTCGGTGCAAGACGCCCGTCCCCACCCACCGTTGAAAGGTGCGATGAATGGTGCTGTCGTCCCCAAGCTCTTTCGGCAATCGGTTCCATTGGCACCCGCTGCGCAGCCGGAAGATGATGCCGTTGAGCATCTCTCGTGGGTCAGAGCGCTTGCGGCCCCGGGCTTTGGGCGGGTCTTCCTCCAGGATGATAGGTTCGATCCGTTCCCAAAGCTCGTCCGGTACTTCCCAGATGGTCTCTAGCGTCTCTTGTTTCCCCATGCGGTCCCTCCCGATGCTTTTGGAGAAACCATACGAATCGTCCTAGAAACCGATCAATGCATTTGTGGTTCAGATTTTGAGATAGTTTCTTAGTCAGCCCATCTGTCTGGATGACGAGTTCGTTCATGTAGTCCATCCTCTCGCACATCAAGTGTGAGGCCGACTGGAACCTCGGCATGATAGCGTCGCAGAAATCGAACAGGGTTAGAGGAGGGGGCATCAACTTCTTCCCGGAGCCGGACACTGGCTCACCCCCCTCGACCACTTCAGGTGGCTGGTCACAGGGTGGTGGAGCCTGCCCCGCCGTCACGGATAAGCCCGATGGAGAAAGCCGATACGGGAACTACGAAGACCGGACCCTGTTCCCTAGGAAGAAACGGCCAGTTTGAATTATCTCCAATCAGGGTGTCCCCGTCCATCAGATTTTATGTTCCGAAATGGTAAGATGATGGTCTATGGGCGCTTCCTAAAGTGACGAAGATGCCTAGGTGAATGAAGTGCCTGAGGACATCACAAGATCTGAGAGGATGAGGCGGTTTCTCCGCAAGAGTGCCTACGTGATTGGCGGATTGGCCTTCACCTACGTGATGTTGGGTACATTTGCGTTTCTGGTCCAGCGGGAGACATGGCCCATCGCTTTCCTGAAGCTGGTTGTTGGGATGTCGCTCGGGTGCGCCGCATTCGGAGTAATCATGCCCTATGTGAGGAAGCCGGAGGAGTTTTTCATCAAGAGACTCAGGCCGAAGGGCAAGGTCACGAACACGCAACTCCTTGCGAGGGCCTTTGGTGGCTCTGGTCTATCGGCAGCAGCCTGGGCGCTGGGCAGCGGTCTCATTATGGGTCTGCGGCTCGATGCGTGGCTTACGGTGACGCTGGTCGGAGGTCTCGTGGTAGGGACCGTCATCTACATCACTCTCAGATTCTTCACCTACCGGAAGCTGCTTCCAAACGACTCCAATGGCACCGGAAAGCGTGGCGGGGACGCGCCAGTACATGGACTACATTGAACAACACGAAACAGGTCAAGCCGGAAAGCTCATCCCGGACGAAGGGAAAACCACAGCTGCCATTCGCCGCTGCCTCGGTGCGGCAACTCAGCTGTTGGGCAAGAGCCTCGTCGTGAACCGCTTAGGGGACGTGGTTTTCTTCTGGGAAGATGGCAGCGGCCCCGCGCCGCGCCGGAGAGGTCGGCGAAGGAAGAACAACGCCGAAACCGAGCCTGATCATACCGTAACAGGAGCGCAAGTATGAGACGGCTGCTCTCCAAAGCGCCTCACCTGATTGTCCTATTGTTCCTCGCTTATACCGTAGTAAGCCTGGTACCGCCGTCAACCTGGAATGAGAACCGGATTACTGTCGCGTCGATCCTGGGCATCATCCTGATCGCATTCATTCTCTACTTCAAGTGGCTAAGGAACAGGCTGCTCTTCCTCAACAGCTGGCCAACTCCGGCCACCAACTCCAGGGTTCGTCACTATCTGAGGATACTGCTCTTGCTCGACTATTCCCCAAGGAAGGCCCGTACGCTGAAGCAAGCGGTTATTTCTATGCTACTCCCTTTCTTGACGCTCTTGCTGTTCGTAGTGGCGGCAATCATGGCTTCCTTATTCTTCGACGTGCCTGACGGCTTCCGTGACATAGTGTTAAGGGTCGGATTGCCAATGCTATTGGGATCCGTATTCGTATACGCTGCGCTTCATGGCCTAGTGTTCAGGTTGAGGATCAAGTACGACCTGAAAAACGCCCTTATATCCATCGTCATATACCTGCCGATGTTCACTTTCGCGATCATTGCGTGGTTGCATTTTAGTATGTTCGTGCTTGACGGCGAGACGCCATTTCTTGCCATCTCATGGTTCGAAGTCATGCTTGCGTCATACTTCGGCGCAATTTTTTGCATATTGCCTGTGCTAACGCATCGAGTTGGCTTAGACCCAGCGCCCGCGCCTGTGATAACCACTCACCGCTTTTACCAGCCTACTGAGATAGCAATATCTCTGGGTTCCCTAGTCGGCCTTGCGACAGTGGTCCTCCTAGCATCGGTTCGTTCAGTTTAGCCAAGGGACAAGGACCTCCTCGTTCGGCGTCTCCACCTTCCGAGGGGCGCACAGGTTCAGCCCGGCCAGGCGACTTAGCTGATCCTCGCCCTGAGCAGGACCGTCGCGTGTCAGACCCGCTCCCATGGCCGCCACAATGTACCTGCGGACTGTCGCCCTCGACAGCCCCGTACCGGTCGCTATCTGCCGCTGGCTGTTGCCCGACTGCCAGCGGCGCACCACTTCTGCTATCTCCACTCTCGACACCTCCCTGTACGCCATCGCTGCTCCTTACATCCAGGCTGCAGCAATGGTCGCCAATCCGGCGCACAGGGTGGTCTAACCTCCTGGCGAAGTGGTCTATAGGTCCTGGCGATCTCCCCTTCTACTGGTACATACCTCTTGGCGTTTGACACTACGGGCATACCCAGAGGAAAATAGATCTGGACGACTATCCTAGGGTCAAGGAACTACACCGGGAAGCCACTGAACAGAGCCGACGCACGGCCCCCAGGAGAAAAAGCGGCACCGTTCTTGTTGCTAGTCCGCACCCGTGTGGAAACTACGACTACCCTATACCGGCACACTGGTGATGGTGCAGAGTAATTCGAGAGTAACGGATACCATCTAACAGCCGAGTATGCGGGCGACATCGTGGTTGGGATGTAAACCACAAGCGAGTAGATAGGATATGTCGACGGGAGGGGCTGAAGGTGTCGGCGAAGCAACTCACGCGAGGACAAGCTCTTTCGTAGAAGGAGAAGTCAAAATGGAAGCATACACGTCTCTTTGGTGGGTACTGCTAACAGTCGTGCTGATGGGCGGTGTGGGCACCGCCGCATCGCTTGGAGGTGTCCTAGCACTGCGAAGGAGTAGCGATACTGTCGTCCGTGTACTGGGTGGAGTTGGCATCGTCCTGGGAGTCCTGTTGGTCATGTATGCCATTCTATTCCTCTTTGGGGCCGCGGTGCAAATAGTATGACCCGAGGACTGCAACTCTAACCGAAGGACGGCTTGACCACCATCAGGAAGAGAGACCCGATGGGCAGCAAGGTGGCGAGGACTCCCCAGAAGTACGACTTGTGTCGCGTGGAGTAGAACTCTGGAGACAGCGAGGCAGAATTGCTGGAAGGTGCGGATAGAACAGTCATTCTGTGTTGGAGAGCGAGGAGAGCGCCCACCCAGATGAGTCCAGATCCTGAAGGACTACGTGCAGCCACGCCGTCGTCGCAGACAGCCTCAAGCGACGGTGCGGTTCGAGACCGGACCTGGAGAGCAGGCGCAGGTGGACTGGGGGAGAAGATGAGTGAAATTGATAGAGGAGAGAAGGATGTGCTGACGGCCTACGAGCGTGACGAGTGGCGTCCGGTAGCGGAGCGCGACGCCGAGATTGAACGGTACCGCGCCACCCGGCATCGCCCAGAGACCGTTGTCCTCCCGCCTTATCAGTAGGATCCGCCCATCTCGGAATACCGCCGCATCGGCGCCGACGTATGGTGTTGCGTGGGGTAAGCTACCTTCGTACTCCTCCATCACGTCGCTCGCAAGCCTCTTTTCTATCGAGGCAACCAGCCGGGCGCTCAATGACAAGGCGCGATCGTATCTCTCTCGGTCATAGTCGTTCTGAGCGTAGTGCAGCCCCGTGTCCGCGATGCTGCGCAACTCGTCCGCTATGAGGTAAATCTCGTCTCTCGAATCCATATCTTCCGTATCCAACCGTCGAGTGAGGGGCGACCCTTGCGTGCACGTTGCAGCAGTAGGCGAGATAGTTCAGGCAGTTGTCAGAACGTCGTTTCGCCAAGTCTAGCAGAGTATGGTCCCGGGCTCGCTGTTAGCGTGAATGCGTTGCCGGTCATGACGCCCCACCAGGTCCGAAAAGAACGTAATGACGGGGCTGGTGGGCTCGGGTCGCCCCATCCGGTTGCCGCTGGGCGGCCTGCTCGCTACAATGGAGGTAGTCGGGGTGTGGCCCAGTTGGTAGGGCGCCAAGTCCGGCCACCCCGACCATTTGGCATTGAGGCTCGGCGCCTCGATTCGCTGCCGTACCCCTTTAGCTCCGCCACCAATGTCTTTGCGGGGTGTCGCGAGGTCCTAACCATGGGCGAGGTCAAGAACTGGGCGAGCATACTTGACGAGGGCACCCGTCGGCAGGCGGAGATGCTCTCGCGCGCGCCCGGCATCGCCGGTCATGTGGCCCTGATGCCCGATGCCCACATCGGCAAAGGGGCGACTGTCGGGAGCGTGATCCCCACCCACCTCGATACCATCATGCCGGCGGCGGTCGGGGTCGACATCGGATGCGGCATGATCGCGGTCTGTCTCAACAAGGCACGCGACGAACTGCCTGATGACCTGTCCCCGCTAGTCGGCCTGTTCGGGCGTTCGATCCCGGCAGGCGTGGGACGGGAGCACGGCAGGAAGGGGCGGGGAGAGTCGGGACGCGCGCGTTCCGGGAGGTCGCAGCAGTGGTTCCGCGACAACCCCATGCCCAGCAGGGAGGGGCTCGACGTGAACCGGGCTGTGAGGCAGCTGGGCACCCTCGGCTCTGGAAACCACTTCGTGGAGGTCTGCGTCGACACAGTCCGGTGAGGGCACAAAGGGTCTCAAGTCGGTGCTCGCTGCACGGTCTCTCGAAGAGGCCGAGTCGGAGGAGACAGGCGCTCAAACGCCAGAGGAAGAGCTCGGCAACGCGGTCCTGGCGGAGATGGAGAAGCGTAAGCACCTCCCTAACGTATCGGCCTTCGCGTTCACCGCCACGCCAAAGCCCAGGACTCGATCAGCCGCTCCTTCTTGGCGATGAGAGCATCGATTCTCGCCGTCTCCATGTCTAGAAAAGCGGCAATGGCAACCCGCGGGCTGTATACGATGGACCCCGATGGGCGTGACCAGCGGCTGCTGTCGTCCTTCTCTAGAGACGACCACTTTTGGTATAACAACCTGTCGTGGTCGCCTGACGGTTCGCAGATTCTCTACGGCGTCTCGGCTATCGGCTACCCGACCCCGGTAGTTGTCGTAGGAGTGGACGGTTCCGAGCCCAGGGTTCTTGCGGAGCGCGGTTCCGACTGGGGGCGGGGCCGCATGGTCTCCCGACGGTTCGAGGATCGCCTTTCACAGCGTATCAGACCACTCCGACGTGGTTCTCCATACCACGGCGCGCGACGGTTCGGACGAGCGTGTCTTGGTGAGAGGGAATAGCGAGCGCCTGGTGGCCGAGCGCTCCGATTGGCGAAACGTCTCCGGCGACATTGCTGCGTGCTCCGGCGGCTATGTCGTCGCAAAACCGGAGAAGAACCCGGGCCTGGAATGCTCTAAACCCCTTGACAGACTGGTTCCGGGCATTTCATGGCAGACCTCGCGCTCCCGCCACCGACAATGCCGCTTTGCCGAGACTCCCACGCCTTCGGCGCACTCTGTGGTGAACTTCCTTACTCCAGGCTCTGCTCCTCTTCCTGTTTGTGGATCGTCTGCGCGTAGCCGGCTATCTGCGCTTCCCAGACATTCGGAGGGGCCGTATCCATGATCCGCTCCGCCATTTGCTTCATCAGGACCTGACCGTCGGGCGACAGCTCAGAGTACAATTGGCGCGTTTCCTGGTCAATCGCATCTTGGATCCTGACGCCAGCAGAGCCATCCGTTTCAGGCGCGCTGTGTTCGGTCAAGGCCCTTTCGTCTGGACGCGCTCTATCCTTGACCATCGCGCGTTCCAGCTCAGTCTCTGCTCGGCTTCTCGACACGTTCTCGGATGGCAATTCGATTGTCGTCACCGACCGGTAGAGAGCCAGCCCTGTCGCCGCGAGCACAAGCTTCCGGTGATAGGCGGGTTCGACCGTCTCTCTGACGACTTGGGAAAGCGCCCTGAGCTCTACAATCTGCTCCTCGGAAAGGTGCTCTCCTATCGCGGGAAGCTCCAGCCCGGCTGTAGACTTCAGCAACCCATCTCCAATCGCGTTACAAAGACCGCAAAGCCCTGGATGTCGGTATTCACCTTGGCCGTCGTCTCCAAAGAACGACTCAACGGATCGCTGGAAGTTGGGACCCAATTCTTCAAGCTTCGCCAGCGCTGCGGGTGTAAGCATGCTCACCATCGGGGGCCACTTTACTTCACCGGGCTGCGGCCTGACGTTAGGTGGGGATCCAGTGTCTACCGGGGGTCCAACAGGAGGCAGGCTCTGCGTCAGAGGCTCCTCAACACTGTCTACCTCCTTGAACGGATCGAAGATGTCAAAGAGGTCCGCGACCGCCTGCCTCCTGCCCTCGAACGTAGCGTCGGTCGCCTGGCCATAGACGTACACAGTAAGCAGGAAGAAGGCATAGTACCGAGCACTCCCGCCTTGCTCGTGCAATCTCCGGAAGCGCTCGTAGCCTTCGGGGCCGAGTAGCTCGATCAATGGCTCCGGCTCCTCCGGCCACTGCGCCATCTTCTGCTCGACCAGCGCCGGCATCAGGTCGGGTGAGACCCCGAAAGCCAGGTAGGCCGCCAGCGCTTCCCGGTAGTCGGCCGGCAGACCCCTGTACCGCTCCAGGAGGCTGCCGTCGAGCAACGATTCGACTCCATCGATGGTACCCTCGAAGGCCGTACCGGCGGCCTCGGGTGTCGACGTCGGCTCCACCTGCGAAGCCGGCGCGGCACATGCCACGAGGCTTACCAGCAGGGAACCAACGAGAACTCTAGCTATCTTGAGTAACATGGTGTTCACCTCCTGTAGGCAAACGAAGCAGTCGTCTGAGCCTGCCTATCTGCTCCGTCGGCGATGCGCTTCAGGGCAATACCGTCAAGCAGTCACTAACGCCCGTGCCACTTTCGACTGCTAGGGCACCTGGAATCGGAAGACCCAAGGCCCGTTCACCACTTCGTCGCCGTCGTCGGAAGTCCCTTCCAGGTTGTCCACCGTCAGCGTCCACTCACCTGGTTCCACTTCCCAGTGCACATGGAAGCGGGCGAGGAAGGTATCCGGTATGTCCCCAAGCGTGGTCACAACGTACGCCCACGGCAACGGTTTGTCGGAGGGCCACTCTCCTGGGACTCTTAGCATCACCACTCCAGGCTTCAAGCCCATCCTCGCCTGCTCCGGACTTCTGCTCACCCGGAGGAGGGCCTTCAGCGCCGCCGGAGTGATCGTAACTTCCTCCAGTCTGACCGGCACACCGGCGACCTCCACTGTACTCCCCACCTGGATGACTCTTATGTCCTTTCGAGGAACAAAGGGCACCGTAAAGTTGAAGACAAACGGCCCTATCATCCGCTCGTGCCGCAACACGTTACCGTCCGGTACAGACTCGGCTACCGAGACGACAAACCGCAGTTGCATACCCGATGCGTCCACCTGTGCCTCGGTCACGTCGAAGCCGACAACTTCCTTCACCACGTCCGGGGGGACCTCCATACCCTCGATCTGCGAGTCCGCCCGTACTCCGCTGCCACCCGCACTCGGGAACCCAAGCCGTGGCGAGGTCGGGCCTCTGCCGTCCATGAGCTCGGCCTGCGGTTCAAATCGGCGAGTACCTTCGGAAGCAGACGCTGGCAGGCCGTTGACGGTGTACTCGATGCCGATCCTGTTGTTGTCAAAGTAGGCGCGCTCCACAGTGACACTGATGCCTTCAACGGTCTCGCTCACGTTGATCTCGTGGGACAGCTCCTCCTTGTAGTCTTGGCCCCAGCGACCCATTACTTGTGAGAACAGCTTCTCCCCCAGGGTCGGGCCAACGGCGTAGCCCACGGCACCAAGCGTCATGAACAGGGCCAACCCAACTGCAGCCCAACGCAGCCGCCAGGTCGTTACCAGTCGCTGCCAGGACGACCCCGCTCGTTGCTCGACCTGCAATCGCGAGTTGATAGACGGCCAGAGGTCGCGCCTGGCGTCCACGCGGTCCAGGTACGTACTCAGCACGTCCCCAATCAACTGCCCTTCGATCTGAGGATCATCACTATATCGCATCTGTACACCTCCTCACCGGAGTAGCTTCTCAAGTTGGCGGCGCGCCGAGTGGAGTCGGGACTTGACGGTGCCGCGACGACACCTGAGCGCGACGGCCATCTCGGCCTCGCTGAGGCCGTGGTAGTACCGTAGTACGACGGCTGCTCTATGCTTTGGACTGAGATTCCTGATGGCTTCCCAAAGCGACCTTCTGACCTCTGACTCCTCCGCTGCTTGATCGGGCATGGGTTCGAAAGAAGGTAGGTCGTCGACCTCCTGTTCCAGCGAAATGCTGTGATGGCGGCCGCGTCGAAGCTCCTTCAGGCTGACGTTCACCACGATCCGGTACAGCCATGGCATGAAGGAGCGCTTGTGATCGAACCGCTTTATGGCGGTGAATAGCTCCACGAAGGTCTGTTGTGTGACTTCCTCCGCCATGTGGTGATTGCCAACGATCCCGTACGCCGTGCGGAATACGGCCTGCTGATGAAGCTCGAAGAGAACCCCCAGTCCTGTCAGGTCTCCGTCCTGACTCCGAAGTATGGCCTGCTGTTCCCGTAGCAGCATGGTGTGGATTCCGCCTCCAGCATCCTCACATAGACCCTACATATAATATTACCGGCAGACTCCGAAAAGGTTCATTTTGAAATCCCGGAGGGCCAGTACTGCATCGCCCTCCCCCGCGGCAGCTGGACCAAGCGGGCGATGTCCGGTGAATTCCCAAGGCCCAGACCCACTCCGGCCAGCGGTCGGAGGTGGCAGTGATTCGGCAAAGCGCTGTACGGGGGCTGGTGCCATATGTCATCCTGCGCTGTTCACTACGGTATCGACCTCATCGACGAGCGGCGGGAGTCTCGATCTCCCCTGCCTTCTAAGTTCGTGGAGCTGTGGCACCACGCGCTGCGGCTGGAGATGGAGGAGGCGCACCTTGCTCAGAAGACGCTGCATAACTTCCGTGTGCGGTTGATGGAGCACGACGGGGGGCGATTGGCGTTTAGTGAGACGACGGACCGGATGATAGAGGCCCTGGGACTGCGGACAGGCAAGCAGCGCCTGGACTCGACGCACGTCATGAGCAATATCGCGGTGTTGACGCGGTTGGGTCTGTTCTGCGAGACGGTCCGAGTGTTCCTGTTAGCGGTGAGCCGTGAGCACCCCGGTCTGGGAGAAGGGATTGGGGATGGTCTGGCCCAGCGGTACCTCAAGGAGAGCGGCGAAGCATCGAGGTACGAGGACGCACGTTCAGGTGAGGGGCGTCGCCGGCTGTCGGTGTGTGCGCGCGACGTGTACCGGCTGGTGGATAGGTTCCGTGGGACGGCGGTGGCGGATATGGAGGAGTAGGGACTGTTGGAGAGGCTATTGGGGGAGCAGTGCCACGTGGGCCGGCACAGGGACGGTCGTCCCGGAGCCGATGACGACGATGCGGAAGAGGGTAAGGTGCCGGTTGCGCTGAGGGAGGTGGAGGAGGTGCGGTCGTACTCGATGCAGATGCCGCACGATCCGGCGGTAACCTACAGCGGACACAAGGGGAAGGGGTACGAGGTGCAGGTGTCTGAGACGTGCGAAGAGGGGAACGCAATGCAGATGATCACCCACGTGGAGGTCACGCCGTCGAGCGGTGGCGACGCCGGTGTGACGGTGGGGATGATAGACACGTTGAAGGAGCGAGGAATCGGTCCTTCGGAGCTGTGGTGCGACACGTCGTATGGTTCCGGACACAACGGGTGGGAGGCAGAGCGTAGGGGGACGGAGTTGGTGAGCCCTGTCGGGGGCCGGGCGCCAGCGGAGGCCAATGAGGATGATGGGCTGGTCAGGCTGACGGCTGCTGACTTTGACATCGACGTTACGGCAAGGAGGGCTGCGGTGTGTCCCGCGGGACATGAGGCCGTGTCCGAGTACGAGGATGAAGATGCTCCCGAGCGAGTGGAGATGCACTTCGCCCAGGAGGTGTGTGAGCCCTGCTCGCCGCGTTCCCGGTGTCCTGTGAGGTGGCGTCGTCGCCCTGAGCTCGGGGGAGAGTGGTCGCCGAGAGGAGCCTACGTGCTGAGTGCGGACCTCGCCAGGGTGAACATCGGACGTAGGCGGAGGGCCGAGTCGGATGGACAATGGCGTAAACGGTACGGGTTGCGTGCGGGGATAGATGGTACGAACTCGGAGTTGAAACGGCGCCATGGTCTTGGCCGCCTACGGGTACGTGGAGGTGAGAGGGTCCGGCTCGCCGTCTACCTCAAGGCCCTGGCGTGTAACGTCAAGCGAATGGTCCGGGCACGGCTGACCGAGATGTTGGCCCGACCGGTTGTCCTGGCCACCGCTCCCACCGCTGCATGAAGCTACAGGAGCCGTTGCAAGCCCGCTGATGCCTACCCGGACGGGGTATGGCGCGCCACAACGACCTCATCGGCCACAACACAAGCCCCAGCCGGAACAACCAAATCCCTCACGCCTCACCGCCCTCACGCCGCAGACCCAACCCGATATCCTTCATTTGGCACTCGATGGAGTCTTTGGCTACACTGAAGTGGGCTGCTACGTCCGCGATACCGACCCAACCTTCTTCAGACGCCATGTCCCACTAACTCCTTATCAAGAAAACCTATAGCTTACAACGAAAATATACGACTGTAAGTTTCTGTCGTCAATCCTGCTCCCCATTTTCAAACGCAGAGAAAGGTGGCGACCGGATTCTGGACAACAAAAAAGGCCGCATACATGGTTGTGCAGGGGGAGGCCATCGCTGACGTAGCGACGACCTCCCCCTGTGTGTTGCGGTCTAGCGCCCCGCGCCGACCAACTCCTCCTCCCGCTCCTGTTCCATTTCCAGCGCCCACTCGAACAGGGACGCGGCTGCGGGCTGAGGCTTGCTCGTGCGGCCCTTCGGCTTCACCGGCTCCTCGGCCATGAACTCCGCCCAGGAGAACAGCGTCTGCTGCGGCTCCGGGGTCTCGTCGTGGTGGCCGTTCCCGTTGACCGGGGCAGGCGTGTGGCCGTTCCCGTTGGCGTGCTGGGCGTTGGCGGGGACCAGCTCAACCGTCGGCCCGATGCCGATGGCGTGGTGTCCGTTCCCGTTCACTGCGACGGTCTCCGGCTCGACTTCGACGGCCTTCCAGCCGTCGTCCACCAGCAGCTCTTCGGCCTCGCTTTCGGCGTCCCTGGCCTTGGCGAACACCTCCTCCATCGTCTCGTTCTCCTCCTCGCCGCTGACGATCCTGCGGGCCAGGGCCATCATCATGTCGTCGCCATCGTCCCCGTAGGCGGCCAGCCCGTCCTCCGGCAGCTCGCCCTCGACGGCGAGGGAGCTCTGCATCTTCTTCGCCACCAGCTTCAGCGCGTCGGCCTGCAGCGTGTTCCGGTAGGACATGAACACCACCTTCACCGGGCGGGTCTGCCCGATGCGCCACGACCGCCGCGACGCCTGCCGGACGACGTAGACGCTATAATCCGTCTCGTCCCAGACGATAGTCCGGAAGTCGATCAGGTCGAGACCGGTCTGCACGAGGCGCGGGTGGCAGATGAGGACGTCGATGCCCTCCTTCACCCTGTCGGCGACCCACGCCTCCCTCCGGTTCGGGGCCACGGCGTCGGCCTTCATCACCGCCACCCGGAACCCGTGCCGGGTGAGTATGTCGTCCATCCGCCCGGTGATGTCCCGCGTCCCCGTGTGGGTGACGTAGACCAGCACCCGCCTTCCCTCCAGCCGCTCGGCGGCCACCAGGTCGATGAGCGCCTTCTCCTTTGGGTAGAGCTTCTCCTCGGACAGGGGCGGCACCTGCACGATGACGTCGCCGGTGCGGGGGTCGAAGACCGTCTCCCCCCTGGTGCAGCCGTCCGGGTAGGCCAACAGGGTCTGGAGGTAAGTCGCCAGCAGCCTCTTGGAACCGCTCTTGAGGGCGGCAGCCAGCTCTTTCTTCAGCTCCTCGAACACGGTGTTGTAGGCCGTGCGCTGGGAGTAGCCCGTCGAGTCCTCCTCCGAGTCCATCGAGGACACGAGGATCTTCTCCTCGTAGTCCGGCAGGCCGGAGGCAACGTCCGCCAGTCTGAGGAAGACGGTGTTCCCTATGATGTGGAACAACGCGCTGGGCACGAGGCCGGGCCGCTCCCGGACCACCTTGCGGTACTTGCGCCGCCTGCTGTTGCGCCCGTCCTCGATGGCGTCGTCGTCGGGCTTGCCGACGGTGACCTCCTCGAAGCCGTACCGCTGTATCCAGCGGTGCTCGTCCGACCGTCCGAACTCCGTGCGAATCTCCGGCGAGAACCTGTAGAGAAGGTGGAAGATGGTCGAGGAGTACCCGCCGAGGAGCGTCCCGGTCAGGCTGAGGGACTTGCCGCACACGTCGGCGAGGATGCCCGCGGCGATGCCCTGGGCGCTTCCTCTCCCCTTGAACTCGTGAACTTCGTCGCCTATCAGCAGGTCGAAGAAGCCCCTCATCCGGTGCTTGATGTAGTCGGCCAATGGGTAGCGGGCTGGCCCGGACCGGTCGGCCTGCCAGAGGGGGGCGCCGCAGTCAGCGCAGACATGCTTCCTGCGGTTCAGGTCGGCGTCCGTCAGGGGCACGCCGTCCTTGTCCACGACCTGCGCCGTGCAGTCCGGGCAGCAGGGGACCCGGAAGGGCTCCCCCGTCTTCTCCTCCCGTATGAGCCGTCCCCTGGACGTGGCCCACCGCTGTATGACGGCGGGCATCCAGCGGTAGGACAGCTTTGCCTTCTCCCGGCTCATCACGGCGAAGAGGGGGCCGGAGCCGACGGAGAGGCGGAGCCGCTCCAGGTCGGTGATGGACTCGACGATGGCGGCCCGGGCGCCGGGCACCGTCATCTCCACCTCCCGCTTCCACTTGGGCACCAGGTGGGGCGGGCAGATGATGAGGATGCGCTCGAAACCGGCCATGTGCGCCGCCGCCGCGCCGATGAAGGTCTTGCCGGTGCCCATCTCGCCGACGACGGTGGTGCCCCGGTGGGCTTCGAGGGAGAGGGCCGCGCCCCGTATGGCGTCGGCCTGCGCCCCCAGGGGCTTTCGGAGCAGCCTGGGGAGCGTGCCGCCGTTCTCCGAGGGCCGGTAGAGGGGCGGGTAGGACTCCACCACCCTTCGCGCTATGGCGTCCTTGAACGTGTCGATGAAACCTCCGAGGTTCATGTGAGTCGTCCTCCTTTTCGTGGTAGTTAGAGGACGACGCCGGAACCCGGACGCACGTCTCCATCAGTCGCCGCCGCCAGGCGGAGAGCGACGGGAGACGGACTGCACCGCCCCCGCTGGGGCGGTCGGGTTCCGGCAACGCCCCCAGGCGAATGCTTGAACGTGCGAAGGCCCGCCGGTGGCGGGACTCGCGTATGCGGCCCGGTGCGGGCCGTCCCAGGCTGCTCCGAGGCAGCCGCCCATCATGCGGTACGTCATGGAGCCCTACGCAGCTGCCATCTCCGGCTGCTTCAGCATGGCGGAGTAGCCCCTCTCGACGACGTGCGTCACCGAGACCCGGCCCCTGCCGTCGTACCCGGCGCGGTAGGCGAACTCCGCCTTCGCGCCCCAGGGCACCCGGCCGCCGACCCTGACGGTGCCGCCGCCGGACTTGGCGCCGCGCCCGGGGCCACCGGCGCCGCGAACGACCATCCCGCTCGGCTCGCCCTTCCGCCAGCCCAGCACCTTCACCTCGGCGGGCATGACCCGCTCCGCCTTCGTCGGCTGGAACAGGACGCCGCGCAGCTTCTTCAGCACGACCGGCGACGGGTTGTTCCTGCCGTTCATTATCTGGGATAGGTTGGAGGAGCTGATGCCGGCGCGCCGGGCGACCTCGTTCTGGCTGAAGCCGTGAGCGTTCATCCGGTCCCACACGGCCTCCCGGTCGATGCAGGCTGGCTGCGCGGGAGCGACCTTCGCCGGGGCCTCCAGCGCCGACTCCATCCTGGCCTGGACCTTCACGCCCATGTTGCTATGACCCCGCGCCACTATTGACATGTAGCTGTAGGAGACGCCCACGCGGTCGGCCAGGTCCCGCAGGCTCAGACCCAGCTCCCTGGCCCGCTCCCTGATGTAGCTGCTCTCGCCGGCCACGACGACGCCCTGGCGGTTGGCGCACTTGGCGGGCGCGACCTTCGCCGGAGCCTGCAACGTCGACTCGACCCTGGCCTGGACCTTGACGCCCACGCTCTGGCGGCCACGGGCAACCTGCGTCATGTAGCTGTAGGACACGCCAACGCGGTCGGCCAGGTCCTGCATGGTCATGCCCAGGGTGCGGGCGCGCTCCCGGATGAAGCTGCTCTCCCCGGTCACGACGCCGCCCTGTCGGTAGACGGTCCCCTGACCGGGGACCTCTCCCAGCACTGCCGCGACCTTCTCCCGCATCTTGGAAGTCCACGGCCTGCCCCCGTTCGCAATCTGCGAAAGGTAACTCGCGGACACGCCCATCTTCACCGCAAGCTCCTTCATGGTGAGCCCCCGCCGCCTTGCCGCAGCCCTCAGCTCGCTCTCGGTCCTGTCAATGCTCGTAGTCGTCATGTCGCTTCCTCCTGTAATGAAGAAGCGGGACCGCCCCCTTGTCGGAGACAGTCCCGCTCGAATCCGTGTCCCGATGGTCGGGACTGTCTCCTTGGGTGGCGTTGTTGCCATGGCGAATGGCCGGTGCGGCATCCCGGAATCAAGTCCGGGGCGGCCTCTGTGGAGGGCCGTGTGCGGGGCAAGCCCCCGGGATCAAGTCCGGGGCAGGCTCCGTCGTGCATAGGGCACAGGTCCCACCCCCAACCGGAGTCGAGGAGAAGACCTGTGCGACGCGTGTGGGGTTGGGGGAAGAGGGATGGAAGCCCGCAGGGGAGCGGGCGGAAGAGGCAACGCCCCCCGTGCGGGGCGCTGCCTGATGGAACGGAGCGCGGGTGCAAGCAGTCGCAAGAAGGCGACGCCCCGGGGTCCAGGCAGGGCACTGAAGCGCCCCGTTTGCCCTACGGGTCGTCAACCGTTGCTTGCGCTACGCCAGCGCCGGGCCACTCTCCGGTCAGGGCCGAGGGCAAGCCTTCGCCAAGGGCCGGAGCCCCCGGAGGCTGCGCTCCGAGACGACCTTGCCGGGCCGCCACCGCATCCCCAGGACCGCCGCGACCTCAAGCGTCCCGCCGTTTCCGGCGGGCACCAGGGCGGCGGCCTGTCCCGCGCCCTGGCTGTAGACCAGCGCGTCCCGGTCCCCGAACCGCCGCTTCACCAGGTCCGTCCACTCGGCGTAGGCCCACCGAGCCTGATGAGGCTCAGCCTTCGTCGTGTCGGTGCCGGCGAGGACCGCCAACGCCCCGTCCACGTCCCCCGCCTGCCGCATCCGCCGAGCCTCGTGGACGCTCTTGGCCACGCTCGCCGTCTCCGTCGCCGCCTTCTCAGGCTCCTCCTTGAACAGCGCCGCAATGAGCCGGTCAACCAGCTCTTCGAGGCTGCGCCGGGGCCGAGCTTCCGTCATCGTCCGATTGCCAGTTGCCAATGTTGCCGTTGTCATCACGACCTCCTTCTGTGTTGTGTTGCCTTTGGATTGCGCCCGCTTGCGGGCAAAGAAGAAGGGCCGTCCCCGGATGGAGACGACCCTTGCGTGTTGGGATGGGTATGAGGGAGCCGGAGGACCCGTCGTCAGCGGCGACGGACCCTCCCTACCGGACGCCGAGGCATGAACCGCCGGAGCAGCAGCGCCCCGGTGCCCAGCCCGACGAGGTTCAGGACGAAGAGCTCCACGTCGCCGGTGATAAGCGGCGCCGCCACGACCAGGGCGACAACCGTCGGCGCCCAGACCCGCTGTCGCTTCCACCAAGGCCGCTTCTCGGGGGCCTTGACCGCGGTGTCGCGCACAGGCTCGAAGGCCGTCCAGATGGGCAGCCCGATGAGCGCCTCACGTTCTGTTATCACCACGCCGGCCGAGCAGCCCCCGGTGTGGCAGCGCACGTCGATGCCCTCGCCGTCCGGCCTCTGCCTGAACGCCAGCCCGTCCGAGCGACCGCCGTGGCAGATGGCCGTCGTCGTCCAGAACCAGCCCCGCTCGAAGCTGACCCGATGCGGTATGAGGTTCGCTATCTGCGCCGCGCTCGGTCCCGTGTACCGTTCCGTCATGTGCGCTCCTCCTTCGCCGTTGGCGTCCGTCCGTTCAGTAGCCATACCGTCGTTACCTCCTTGTTGCTGTTGACTCCATGAATCCGTGTTGCCATTCCGACGCCATACGCAGTCCGACCACGGTCGGATGCCGGACGCGGGAGACGGAGCGGGGTTGAAGAAGACGCAGCTCGGCCCAGGGTCAACTCACGGGAACCGACTCAGGAGAGCTGCTGCTACTAGGGGGGTGAAAAAGACGCAGCTCGGCCCAGAGTCAAATCAGAGGAACGGACTCAGGGGGAGCTGCTATGAAGTGGGGGAGAACCGACCGGCCTGCAGATCAACCACAGGACGGCCCGGTGAGAGACGCAGCGAGACCCGGGAGCTACGTCGGTAACGTCCTGGGATGCTGCGCGGGGGAAGCGGCCAGTCTACAACGCAATGGCAGACCGGCGCGTGGTGAAGCTGCGACCAGTTCCACAGGAACCATGCCGCAGACGTGAGGAACCGGCCAGTGTGCAGGGCGCACTCCGACCAGGGTGTCCGAGGGGCCGAAGCGAGAGACGCTCCAACCGCTGCGAATGTGTCCTCCGGGGCGAACCATCGGGAGAGCGAGGCTCAATCCTTCCGGTCTGACCCCTGGGCGGCTGTTCGGAGAGCGAGGCTCGATCCTATGCAACCAGTCCCGGATTCGGGGGACGGGAATCCTCCAGGTTTCTAGGCAGGAAACGCTGGAAAAAGCCGGAAACTGAGTCAATTATCGCCCGAACATCCGACCGAATGGAAGGCCCCGGACGGGCAAATCGGCCCCCTACGCCCAAATTGCTCGCTCCGACTTAGCTCCCACTTCGCTGCGATGTAGCAGCAGCCGAAAACCGGCCCCGGAGCCGTCTCCGGGGCCTACTTCCGCCACAGCCACAGGGTGAGGACCGTCCGCACCCAGCGCAGCAGCTTCCGTTTCCTCAGCGCCACCCGGGTGTCGGCCAGCGCCTTCCAGCGATGGGTGGTCTGTCCCCTGCGCCCGAAGCCCCGCAGGGCCTGGGTCTCCGGGGGCAGGGTCAGCCCGTGGTCGTCCAGCATAGCCAGCTCCAGCACGAGCAGCCGCTCCTCCGTCACCAGCCACGACAGACTCGCGCCCCGGTGCGGGTGACCTTCTCGCAGGCTTCGCCACTCCTCGACCAGCGGCCACGCATCGCCGTAGACCTCCTCGTCGTCCTCGGCGGGGTTCTCGGTGACCACCTCCGGGTCCAGCCTGCGCAGCATCGCCCGCTTCTTCGAGCGCACACCCGCCATCGGAGGGGCGGCCCTGGTCTCCGACCGGCCCGCCCCCTCCTCGTGCTTCCCGCCCTGCGCCTGGGCCTGGGTACCGTCCTCGTCACCGCCCTCCACCTGGCTGCTCTCACCCCCGCCTTCCACATCTGCCGCAGGAGGCGTCTCCATGCCGCCCTCCAGCGCCGCCACCCGCTCCTCCAGCGCACCGACCGCCTCCCGCAGCCGCGCGACCTCGGCGTCGTCCGCCCTCCTCAGCAGCAGCTCCAGCGCATCGCCCATGCGCCCCGTGATCTCACCCGACTCCTCGGCCCGCGTCAGGGTCTTGTGGTTGACCCCCAGCAGCTCGGCGGCCTCCATCTTGCCCTCCTGCCGAACCAGGTCCCGCAGGAACTCGCTCAGCCTGAGCCGCCGTAACCTCTCGGCGTCCACGCTCCCGTTGCCGTCCACATCCCGCACATTCATGCGTCCAACCTCCTCAATGCCATGTCCTGTAGGGGGCTGTCCTGTAGGGGGTTTCGACCCCCGATTCCAGCCTCCCCGTCCAATTGCTCGCTCCGATGTCGCGCCACCCCCGACTTCCCTTTTGGGCCGCTGTCGGAACCACCCCTTTCACCAAAGTGCTCGCAGGCTCGGCCTCACTTCCCTTCCTTCACGCCCGTTTCACGTTGCCCACAGCCCAAAACTTCCCTTCTGGGCACCGAAGCAAATCCCTGTACACGGGTATGACACCACATCCAGCCCATTCCTTCCCATGCCTTATATGGGAGGACTCGCGCGTCCTCCCATATAAGGCATGGTGTCCGGCCCCGCGACTTCCCAGACTCGATGGCAGAACAGACGGCCCCATCAGCGAAGAGGAGGCGAATCGTGGGAGCGCAATCGACGGTCCGAAGGTCCCTTGGCAGAGCCAGGAGGCTGATGCCCCTGGCCGCCGCGCTGCTGCTGGCAGCGTTTCTGGCAATCCCCGCAAGCAACATCGCCCAAGCCCAAGCCCCGCCCGGTAACGAGCTAACCCTGGTCAACGCCGACCGGGAGTTCGTGGAGCGCAAGGGCGGCGGCGAGTTCGTCGCCCGCCCCGTCTTCGACCGGGAGATCGCAAACCTCTTCTACGCCGTCCGCGACGCCGACACCGGCGACTGGATAAGCGCCATGTACAGGGTGAAGGGCGGCGAGAAGAAGCGCAGCGACGGCTGGGAGTATTCCTGGGAGTACCCCGACCTTGACGAGCACCCCGAGCTCGACCGCGACCGGGCCTACCTGCTGGTCATGCTGGCCGAGGCCGAGGACGGGTTGAGGGGCGACTTCTACGCCGTCATACCCATCCACCAGCCGGGCCGCATCTGGGACAAGATTCTGTCCGCCCTCAGCCCGGCGCGCTGGGCCAAAGCCTTCGCCGGGTGGGTCATCGAGGGCGTCCACGGGACCCTCTGCGGAGTTGTCGAGCGGGCGTCCGGCGAGGACGCCGACAACTGCCGGGGAGGGTAGCCGGTCATGGCCGACATCATCACCGGCACCCCTCCCGATCTCACCTACGGCCACCACCTGGTGCAGCAGGCGTGGATGGTCGTCTGGGCCATCACCTCCGCCGCCCTGGTGGTCATCCTCGGCTGGATGGGCCTGAGCCTCATCATCTCCGAGCACCTGGGCCGCCAGCACGCCGGGTGGCGCGAGATGGTCCCCCGCCTTGTTTTGGGCCTGGTGGCCGCCGCGTCGTCCCTGTGGTGGTGCGCCCTGGTCATCGACGTGGCCGACGCCGTTTCCGGCTTCATCGCCTTCTCCCTCGGCGTCACCGCCGGAGACATGCTGCGCTCGACGCTGAGCACGCTGATGACGGCGGTGCAGGCCGGGAGCGTGGGCATGGCGCTGCTGCTGGCGGCGCTCTACCTGGTCTACGGCTTCTTCGTCCTCTACGTCATCGTGCAGATGATCTTGCGCCTGGCCCTCATCGACCTCCTGCTGGCCCTGGCCCCCATCGCACTTGGGCTGTGGATTCTGCCCCACACGGCGGGATGGGGCCGGCACTGGCTCAAGCTCTTCATGACGACGGTGTTCCAGCAGGCGGTGCAGCTCATCGCCCTTGCCCTGGGAATCGGCTTCCTCAACGAGTTCGCGTCGGTCGCCGCTTTCGAGCCGGTGCAGGACCTGATCTGGAAGCTGCTCATGTCCCTGGCCTTCGTCTACATGGCGACCCGGGTGCCGTCGATGCTTGGCAACGCCGGGACCTTCGACTCCTGGCTCTCGATGCTCTATTTCGGCATGAACCTGCCCTCCTTGATGGTCAGGTCGGCCAAGACCATCGGGCTGATAGCGGGCGGGGCCGCCGGAGGACCGGGAGGCATGGCGGTGGGGGCGATGGCGGCCAGCGCGGGCCTGTCGGCAGCGGGGAGCGGCCTCAGCTCGGCGGCTTCTATGGCCACCCCATCGGCAGGCGGGGGAGACGGAGGCGAAGCCCCCCGGAGCAGCGGCGAGTAGCCCCGACAACGACGACCCCAACGGAGTGCGGGCGCGGCCTGCGCCCATCGACAACAGGACGAAGGAGGTGAGAGCGATGTGCAGCTAGGCGAGCGGAGACGGCGGAACAGATAGAGAGGGACGACTGCCGGGCGTTCTCTCGCCCGGCAGTCGAGACAGAGAGGAGACGGAACTTATGGATGAACTGACACAGACCATATCGAACCTGGTGGGAATCCTACTGGGGATCGTCGGCGCGGTGGGCGTCGGCTTCTTCATCTACGGCGCGTACCTGTACCTCACCGCGTCGGGAGCGCCGCACCAGATGGAGCGCGGCAAGAGCGCAATGATGACGGCCCTGGCGGGCATCGTCCTGGCGATGGTGGCCTACGGCGTCGTCGAGCTGGTGATGAACGCCGTGGTGGGTTCCCCGGTGGACCCCAACGTGCCTGACCCCAGCAACAGCGGCGGCGACGATTCTAGCAGCAGCGGCGGCTAGGCCGACGTGAGGAAGGAGAAGAGCCATGAGAGAACACGAGGTTCCAACCCACGTGCAGGCCGAGGACAAGGTCCTGCTGGGGTTCACATTCCCGCAGGTCGTGGCGATGATGGCGGTGTGCGCCCTGTCCTACGGCGCATACCGCTACGCCCCCGTCGGACCGTCCGAGGTGAGGATGGCGATTGCCGTCCTCCTGGGCCTGGCGGGGCTGGTCGCCGTCGTCGGGAAGATAGGCGGTCGGCGGCTGCCCCTGGTGGCCGCCGACCTGCTGAAGTACCGGCTTGGGGCGAGGCTCTACGCCGGGCCGCCGTCCGAGCTGGTGCGGAGCGAGCCGCCCGCGCCGGCGCAGCCGGTGAAGAGCGGCCCCGGCCCCCTGCGGCTGATGGCGAGGCGGGCGGGTAAGACCCTGCGCCGCCTCCGCCGCAAGCGCGGCAGCCGGGAGCGGAAGGGCGGACGGATGCCCTTCCGACCGCACCGCTGGTTCGGCAAGCCCAGGCGGACGGACAAGGACAACATCAACGGAAACAGCAACGGAGACGGGAGCCGGAAGTCCCGGCAAAGCAAGCCCCCGAAGAGCTTCCTGGCGATCGCGGCCGTCGTCGCTCTGGCGGCGGCGGTCGCCGTCCCCCAGGCGGCCCTTGCCGACGACCACTGGCGGGACGAGATCGACTTCGAGGTGACGGAGCCGGTCGAAGGGCGGCGGCTCTTCGTCGAAGGACTCACCGTCTCCGGCGACCGGGCCGCCGTCACCCTGCGGGCCGCCACCGCCCTGGACGTCCGGGTGCGGGCCTTCGGCGGGCCGGAGGGCAGCTGGCTGCGGTTCTGGGGATCGGCCTCCCTGGACGAGGGGGAGCGCATCGACTACTCCCTCCCCCTGCACGGCCCCAACCCGTCCTTCACCTTCTCGTGGGAGGACACGCTGGGGCAGGCGGGGGCCGTCACCGTCGAAGGCGGACAGATCCCGTACCCCCTGCCGGTCGTGGAGGGGGAGTTGTGCGACCTGCGCACGACCTCCCTGGGCTGGACGCCGAGAGCCGTCAGCGGCGTCGTCGAGTCCGAGTGCGTATCCCGCACCCTGGAGACCATCCAGCTTCAGACGGTGGCCGGGCACGCCAGCGTCACCGAGACGGCGTTGATGGACGCGGCAGTTACCGCCATCACGGGGACCGTCAACGTCGGCGTCGGCGGGTCGCACACGAGCGTCCCGTTCGTCGCGGGCGGCGAGACCCGCTTCCGGCTTCCCGTCGGAGCGGGCGAGGCCGTCCACGCCGTGTCCGTGGACGTGAGCCTGGAGGCAGCCCTTCGAATCTCGCTGCCGCCCCTGGTGCACTTGACCCACCACCCGGCCCGGGTCGAACACGTCACCAAGACCGTGCACCTCCATCGCCCGGGGGACAGCGACTCCGACAGTGACACGGCGACGGCCACCTGCGAGGACGGCTCCACGTCGTCCGCCACCGCGACGGCCTACGCCTACGTCCCCAGCGCCACCATCGCCAAGGAGGTGACGGTGGACGTCCAGCACAAGGAGCACGTCAAGGCCGAGACGGTGGAGCGGTCGCCCATCAGCCGGAGCCGTGACGAGGGCCTGGCCCTGGCGTCCGCCGTGGGGTCGGACGCCCCCTTCGAGGTCCTGGTCCTGCCTGAGCCGGAGCCGGTAGACCCGCCCGCCGAGCAGACGCCCGCAGACGGCGGCCTGAGCGACTGGTTCGACCTGCTGGGATGGGAGTGGCCGTGGTGAGGCGACTATTGACGGCAACGCTTCTGGCCGGGGCTGCGCTGGCGACCACCGGCGCGGCCCCGCCCGAGGAGCAGGCCATGCTGGACGCCTTCGACCGGGTGCTCACCGCTATGGCCGTCGTCGGCCTGGTGCTGGTCCTTCTGGCCAAGGCGGTCGCCGCGCTGCTGCGCAGCGGCCTCGTGGACTTCCCGACCCCCTAGAGCAAAGGAGAAGACCGAGTTGAAGAAGCCGAACGACCGAATCAAGACACCCGGAGCGGAGGGGCCGCCGGATGGCGCAGCCGCTCCGCAGACCCAGGAACCCACGGAACCCCAGGCGCCCGCCCCCAAGCCGCCGCCACCCCTGCCCCCGTTCTTCATGCTCTCCCACCTGGAGGAGGACGGCCCCGTGCGCCTGGACGGGGTGAAGCTCGGCGTGTGCGAGGTGATGGGCCTCGAAATAGACGAGCCGAAGCTGGGGGCCTTCGCCGGGGCGCTCAACGCCTGCGACTTCCCCGTGCAGCTGCTCATCAGGCAGCACCCGCCCGGCCTGGGAAGCCTGCGGGAGGAGCTCAGGGATGCCCAGCCACAGGACCTTCCCCCGCAGACGAGGGCGGCGGCCGAGTCGCTTCGCAGGCTCTTGACCGACCTGGAAGCCCGCGACGGCATCCTCGACCGGCGCTTCTACGCCGTGTGCGAGTTCGGGCGGTTCGACGAGCTGCGCGGCCTGCTGGCGCGGGCCGGGCTGTCCGTCCACCCCTTCAGCGGCAGGCGTCTGCGGATGCTGATGCTGGCCTCTGCCATGGGCGGCACCCCCGCAGAGATCGACGAGGAGACGCCGGTGGAGGTGGAGATGTGCCGCCGCGAGGTGCGCGTCGGAGACCGCCTGGTCCGCTCCCTCCACCTGGGCAAGTGGCCCCGGTCCCTGGCCCCCGGCTTCCTCCAGAGCCTCATGGCCGCAGGCGCGCCGATGGACCTGTCCATCCACCTGGGGTCGATTCCCGCTGAGCAGGCGGCCAGGACGCTGGAGTGGCAGAAGGTCAGGTTCGAGTCGGCCCAGTCGCTGTCCTTCAAGCGGGGACGCACCATGTCGCCGGAGGCGGAGATTGCCCTGGAGGACGTGACCCGGCTCAGGGACGAGGTGCAGCGGGGCCGGGAGCGGCTCTTCCACGCCTCGCTCTCCATCACCCTTCACGCGAAGGACGAGGCGTCCCTCAAGGAGATGACCCAGCGGGCCAAGGCCCACTTCGCCGCCACGCTGGGCAAGCTCGATCCCCTGGCCTTCCGCCAGCGCGAGGGCATCCTGTCCACGCTGCCCCTGGCCCTCAACGCCGTGGCGGAGTGGAGGACGCTGGACACGTCCAGCATAGCCCGTCTCTTCCCCTTCTCGCCGCCCGACCTGGACACCCGGAGGGGAACCCTCTACGGCATCGACATGCGGGCCTGCGCCCCGGTGGTCTACGACCCCTGGGACGGGACGCACCTGAACGCCAACACCGCCGTCCTCGCAAGGTCGGGCAGCGGCAAGAGCTTCGCCACGAAGCTGGGAATGCTGCGGGGCCTGACCAGGGGCATCACCGCCTACGTCATCGACCCCGAAGGTGAGTACGCGGACATGGCGAGGGCGGCGGGCGGGCGCGTCCTCTCTCCCGGCATTCCCGGCCAGGGCATGAACCCCTTCGTCATCGAGCGGGGCGACTCCGAGGAGCTGCTCCAGCGCATCGGCAGCCTGCGCCGTCTGATCGAAGTCATGGTGGGCGAGCGGCTGAGCGCCGACCGCTGCGCCTCCCTCGACCACGCCCTAGCGGGCTACTACGCCCAGCCCAGGGAGCGCACCGGCTTCCGCGACTTCTACGCCCACCTCGAAGGGGAGGCGAACGACCTCTCACGGCTGCTGCGGCCCTTCGCAACGGGCAGCCTGCGCAACCTCCTCTCCGACGAGGGCGACGACCTGCTGTCCAACGAGGCCCTGATCACCGTCTTCGACCTGCGGCTCCTGGAGCCGGAGCTCCGCCCCGCCGCCGCGATGGTCTGCACCGAGACGGTGTGGGCCGCCGCCGCCCAGCACCCCAAGCCCCGCCTGCTGGTGGTGGACGAGGTGTGGTCGATCATGCAGCACCCGGAGGGAGCGGCCTTCATGGTGAGCATGGCGAAGCGGGCCAGGAAGCACCGGCTGGGGTTGCAGTTCATCACCCAGGACGTCCAGGACCTGCTCAGCGAGGACACCTCGCGGGCCATCACCGGACACTCCGGTCGCGCCCTGCTTCAGAACGCCGCCTTCAAATTGCTGCTTCAGCAGGACGCAGCCGCCATCAGCACCGTGGGCGACGCCTTCGACCTGCCCCAGGACCTCCAACGCTGGCTGTTGTCGTGCCCGCGTGGAGACGGGTTGCTGCTGGCGAAGGGCAACCGCTTCCCCGTACGCATCGAGGCCACCCCGGAGGAGACGGAGGTCATCGAGTGGAGACCCGGTCGTCACTAGGAGCGACCGAACGACCGCAAGGCGAGAGAACCGATAGAGAAAGGAGCAAGCGAATGAAAGTGAACCCCATCAAGTGGCTGCTGAACAACGAGGCCAAGAAACCCCCGGCGCTGCTGGCGGTGACGCCGCCCAGGGACCGGGGAGCGCACCCTCCTGGGAGTCGAGAACATGCTCGGCTCCATCGCCGTCCCCGAACCCTTCTCCCTGGAGCTGGCCGGGGACGCAGACGGCGTAACGCTCTTGGCCCGCTGCCTGGACGACCAGGTGGTGCGCTCCCAGATCGCCGCACGCTACCCCCAGGCCCAGATACAGGAGATTCCCGCCGAGGACGACCCCCTGCGCCTGGCCGAAGACGAGCAGGCGTGGAGCATGACGCTCCGGGCCGACGGCCCCGAGTACGTGCCTCTCCGGGTCTTCCGGGACGACGACCTGCTCGACCCCGGCTCCGACCCCCTCATCGCCCTCATGGGCGCGCTCTCCAACCTCAACGAGGGGGAGCGCGTGGTGGCGCGGCTGATGCTGCGCTCGATGGGACCCGACTGGTCGGAGTCCCACCTGGAGAAGGCCCACAAGCGGCCTGTGGAGGACCGGCGAGACCCCGCCTACACCTATCAGACCAAGCCCCTCCAGACCGACGGCGTGACGATGGCCGTCCTGGGCGTGGCGGCCCTGGCCGCCCTCCGGGGCTACCTGTGGGTGCAGGCGGGGGAGACCTGGAAGGCCGTGCTCATGGGAGCGGGCGTCGCCTTCGCCCTCGCCGTGGGCGGCTGGGCCTGGCACCGCTGGAAGAAGGCCCGCAAGCGGGTCTTCGACCCCATCCTCATCAAGGAGAAGGTCTCCCGCATCGCCTTCGACGCCGAGATTCAGGTGACGGCGATCCTGCCCCGGAGCACCCGGCCCCACCGGGCGAATGAGCTGCTGGAGCCGGTGGCCGCCGCCTACCGCGACTATGACAACCCCGCGGGCGCGCGCCTCGACGTGAGCCGGGTGCGGCCCGCCGTGCCCGACCCCTCGATGCTCCACCCGTCAGGCCCCGGACTGTTCGGGAAGCGCAGCGTCATGGGCGTCCGCGAGACGGCCTGCCTGTGGCACCCGCCGGGAGCCAGGGACGAGACGCCACTGGTGGCCCGCGCCGGGGCCAAGGTGCTGCTGCCCACCGCCCGCAGCGTCAGCGGCGGCGCCCACGTCGGCGACACCACCACCGGAACGCCCAGGAAGATTCACTTCCCCGACGACCTGCTGAGACGCCACCACCTCTACGTCGCCCGCACCCGCATGGGCAAGTCCACCCTGATGCACCACATCGTCGTCCACAAGATGCGGGAGAAGGCCGAGGGTAGGGACGGAGACGCCATCGTCGTCGTGGACCCCCACGCCGACCTGGTGGGCGGCCTGCTCCAACACGTCCCGGAGTCCCTCATCGAGCAGGTGCGGCTCATCGACCTGGCCGACGAGCGGGGAGCTCCCGGCATCAATCTGCTGGACACCCGCATCTTCTCCGACCGCGACCGCACCGCCGATTCCGTCGTGCGCATCGCCAAGGGCCTCTGGGACCAGTGGGGGCCGAGGATGCAGTCGATCCTCGAACAGACGGTGAAGACCCTTCACGAGGCCAATGAGAGGACGGACGCGGGCGAGCAGTACACCATCCTCGACGGACTGCGCATCCTGGCCGACGACGGATTCCGCGCCGAGGTGCTGGCGAAGGTCAACGACCCCTACCTGATGCAGTGGTGGGCCAGGGACTTCTTCGGCTGGCGGCGCGAGACCCGCGCCGACGCCCTAGCCCCGGTCCAGACCCGCCTCTCCTACTACGCATCCTCCAAGCGGGCGCGGGCCATCCTGGGACAGCCCCGCTCCACCATCGACATGCGCCGCACCATCCAAGACGGCGGCATCCTGCTGGTCTCCACCGCCCAGGGCAAGGCGGGAAGGGACGTGGCCGCCCTGGTGGGCGCGTCCCTCCTCAACCTGGTGGACGCCGTGATACGGGAGCAGGGCAGCCTGCCCTTCGAGCAGCGCCGGGGGGCTCTGGTCGTCGTGGACTACGAGAGCATGTTGTCGGAGCTTGGGAAGTTCGGGGCGTCCTTCGTCCTGGCAACCCAGAGCCTCGCCAAGCTGGACGACCTCTCCCGCACCATGCGGGACACGCTGCTCGCCAACGTGGGCTGCCTGGCCGTCTTCCAGGTGGCGGGCAACGACGCCCGCCAGCTTGTGTGGGAGCTGGGCAAGGAGCGGGTGACCGAGGACGACATCACGTCCCTGCCGGTCCACCAATGCTACGTCCGCGCCACCGTGGGAACGGAGCGGATGGACGCCTTCTCCATGAAGGTCGCAAAGCCGGAGACGGGAGATGCCGAGACCGCCGAGCGCATCCGCGACCTGGCCGAGAGCTACCTAACACCGGCCAGCGACATCGAACGGCGGGACGCGGACATGCAAGACCTGGTGGACAGGTACCGCGAGGAGCTGGAGAAGCTCAGGAAGGGCCAGGACACCCAGACGGCGGAGAGCGGAGGCCAGTCCCAGGAGCAGGCCCGGCGCAAGCAGCGCAGCAAGCGGGACCAGAACCCTGGGGACGACGCCCTGGAGACGCCGGACGGGGCAGCCGACGAGGAGCTTGAGGAATGAGGCCGCTCACCGGGGGAAAGCGGGAGCTCTTTCGCCGCCTCGCCGCCATGCCCTTCCTCGACCGGATTGAGATGGCCGCTCTCTCCGGCTGGTCCCAGAGCGCGGTCTACGAGGCCGCCCGCCAGCTGGAGGACGACGGGCTGATCGCCTCCGTACCCCACGGGACGGAGCTCGTTGCCCCCACCCGCAGGTTCCACCTCACCGCCGACGGCCTGCGCCGCCTGGCCCAGGAGGAAGACCTCACCCCGGATCGGCTGCTCCGCAGCTACCCGTTGGCTGCCCGGTGGCGGCGCGTCCTCCTGGAGAGGCTCGACGCCGTGGCCGTGGTCTATCGCCTAGCCTCCGCCGTCGCCAACATCCACCACCCCATCCGCTTCCGCTGGTACCGCGCCATGTCGATGGACGCCGCCATCATCCTTCCCGACGGGAGGACCATCGGCATCGTCCGGCAGGGCCACGCCACCGACCGCACCGGCTTCTCCAAGCGGATCGGGCGGCTCAGGGACGGGCCGCAGCCCGGCGGAATCCTGCTCGTCCTCCCCGACGAGACCCGGCTGCGCTACGCCCGAGGGATTCTGCGCCGGGCGTCCACGCCAACGGTCCTAGCACTGGAGCGGGAGGCGGCGGCAGCGGCCACCGACGACGCGGTGTGGCGGCTGTCCTCGGTCAACGCCGCCGTCAGCCTGCGGGACGCCATCGACCGGATCGAACGCAGGGGCTCGCTCCCCGCCGAGCGGCCCCTGGCACGGGTCTCCATGCCCGAACACATGCTGCCCGCCCTGCTGAAGCCCGCCGAGAAGCGCGCCCTAGACCTGCTCTCCGACTGGCCCTGGCTCGCCCAGGGCGACCTGGCCGGGCTGCTGGGAGTCACCAACCAGCGCGCCTCCCAACTCACGACGGCCCTTGAGGGTTTCGGGCTGGCCGCCCGCGTACCCTCCGCAGAGCGGCGGCTGGTGCTCACCGACGCGGGGCTGACCCTGCTGGCCCGCAGGGACCGGGCAGCCGTTGGCGGAGCGAAGAAGCGGTGGAGCGCCGCTCCCCCCGACGCCGGGGCCGCAGCCGGCTGGCGCGGCGTCTCCGGCAGGCGCAGCCGGCAGCTCCTCCGCGACATGGAGCACACCGCCTCCGTCCACGGCTTCGCGGCGGCCCTCTCCCGCCAGGCCCGCGTCCTGGGCTGGGAGATCGACCAGCTCGACCCGCCCCGAAGGGCCTCCCGCTACTTCCGCTACTTCGGCGGGAGGCGCTCGGTGCACCCCGACGCCTTCGGGATGCTCAGGCGCGGGAAGACCGCATGGCCCTTCTTCCTGGAGTGGGAGCGGAGGGCGGTGCGGCCGGTCACCATGGCGGCGCGGCTCGCCCCATACCTGCGCTACTACTCGTCCCACCGGCCCATCGACGACCACGGCGCGCCGCCCGTCGTCCTGGTCGTCTTCGACGACGACATCGCCCAGACCCACTTTCTGAGAGTGGCGCAGGACGAGATGGACCGTCTCAGGACCGCCGTCCCCCTGCTGGCCTCCCACCGCGAGCTGGTCGAGCGGGAGGGGCCGCTGGGACGGGCATGGTTCGCCCCGGGCGGAGGCTTCGAGCCGGTGCGCCCCCTGACCGACATGCAAGGAGAACCAAGGCCATGAGAATCTATTACATCGACGAGTCCGAGGGTCCCCGCTACTACGTCCGCTCCGCCTTGGGCGTGAACGCCGAGCGGTGGAACGGCCTGCATGGCCGCATTCAGGACTGGCGCACGGCGTTGGCGGGCGACTACAGCGTCCCGACAAGCCGGGAGCTGCACGCGTGCGACCTGCTGGCCGGACGGGGCAAGCTGGCCCGCATCGACAACACCGGCCGCAGGCTCACCCCGGAGCAGGGAGCCGAGATCTTCATGGACGGGCTGCGCATCATAGAGAACGCCGCCCATTCCCTGGGCGGCGTCGAGGTCGTCAACGTCTGCCTGCGCAAGGCCGACGTGAAGGGCTACGAGCGGGTCAGCCTCGACCGGCTGCTCAACCGCATAAACACGTCCGTCGCGGCGGACGGACGCTACGCCCACCTCATCTTCGACGAGGGAGGGGAGCGCATGGTCAGGCGGCTCTACGGCAGGCTCAGGAGCCGCAACCCCGTCCCCAGCAAGTACGAGGTCTGGGAGGACGGCCAGGCCACGAAGGACATCCCCATAGAGCGGATCATCGGCGGCCCCTCCTTCCGAAGCTCCCAGGACGACGACCTGCTCCAGATGGCCGACCTCATCGCCCACGCCCTCCTCAAGCAGGAGGAGGAGCCCTCCCCAAGGGTGGCGGAGCTGAGCATCCACCTGGCCTTCGGGATCCTCGACCATGCCCTCAACCGCAGGGCGTCGAGGACAGACCCCCAGGGCGTCGTCAGGAGATAGGATAACCCCTCTCTTGTCATAGGCGGAGGCAGGAGCGTGGCCCTGAATGTTGAAATAACCTAAAATGAGTGCTGGCCCCGACTCAGCTTGTATCTCGCCGAGGCAGAGCTTCCTTTCTTGTCTCGAAGTGCAGGATGGAGAGACTTTGAAGAAGTTAGCCATGAGCGTCTGGAGAAGCTACAAGTTCGAGGTCATTGCATTCTTCCTTGATTCCCTCGTAAAAACCCGTTTTGAGGAAGCTCCAGCGATTTAGCACATCTGAGCGCTACCGTATGTTGGGGTAGTAAACGGAACAGAGACTGTATATCGCACTCAGGCGTGGGTGCGTTTGTTCTAATTCGACCTGCACAGACTTTTTACGAGAGAATCTTCCTTGGTCTTGGTGGCGCAGGGGTCCTAATCTATTTCACACGGCGTGAATTGCTCGCCCCAAGCGATACCATCCAGATTATCACGTTGATTGTCCTGGTCATCGTCACCTTCTCCTACGCCAAGTCCACACACAAAATCTACGGCGTTGCCTCGAATTCAGAAAGGAACGCCGTATTCCCGATTGTCAATTTGACCGCCGACGTAACTACTCAAGATCAGATACGCATTTCCTATCAGAACATTGGCAGAGGACCGGCACTGAACCTCAAGATCTGGCTGGAACTAGACTATGACGGACAGTTTGGCTATCTGAAGAGCGAAGAAATGAAGAACAGGGGCTTTCGTGCTGCTCTTGGAGTTGGCCAGGAAGGACAGCGCGAATGGAACCGTAGTGAAGGGGTCTTACCCACCCGCACATCTGGAATTGACATAGTAGCTGAGTACACTGACGCGTTCCGACAAGGTTTCCAGTCAAAGCTTGTGATAGTAAATGCTTACGACCAAGGGTTCCACTTTGGGAAGAAGGACGAGGAGTAGGAAGATGCCGACGTATCAGCAGATCGCGGAATGCGTTCGGCATCGCACTGGACGGTCCGTCAGGACCTGTTGGATCGCGGAGGTGAAACGCGAACTGGGACTAACGACACGGGTGGCGTGGAACCGTGGGCAAGGTCGAGGAGCGCCGCCGTGTCCAGACCTTTACAAAGAGGCGGTCCGGCACTGTCTGGCGAGCTTTCGGACATCGGCGCAGCCCTAGGGAAGTCCCCACAGTCAGTATGGGGCGACCATCGGATGTAGCCGGACGAACGACCGCATGGCACTACGAAGGCAGGCCAGTATCTAAGAGGAGAACCGAGTGACACGCGAGCCCACATTTCAAGACGTGATAGACAAGATGCCCAGGTACATGGGGGAACTTGAGGATTGCGAGGCCATAGGCATGTACACCATGGCTGACCGGAGGGCGCTCCGCCGCAAGCTCCCTGCCAGCAAAGGGGTCTACGTTCTATACGAGCGAGAGAAGCCGATGTACGTAGGCCGTTCAGACAATCTCGCGGACCGACTGCTGGAGCATAGTAGGCCAAGCGGCGACTCCGAGACCGCGACATTCGCCTTCAACATCGCTAAGGAAGATTTCCTGGGCTCTGCGTCGATGTCAAGGAAGGACTTGCAGAGAATTAAGGGGTTCCAACCGCCTTTCGACGCTGCCAAAGAGCGCGTGAGGAAAATGCAAGTGCGCGTCGTTGATGTCGAAGACCCGATCGAACAGACGATTCTTGAGGTCTACGCGCATCTGGCATTGGATACACCGTTCAACCGATATTTCCCAGATGGAATCCAGTGCTTTCATAAACACACCATCCTGAGACAGTCCAGACTATAAGATCGCCTGCTGAAGTTGTCAACTGCCACCAACCGCGCTAATATCACTTCATCTAGAGAAACAGGGTCTCCAAACCACTTGGAAAGGCTCTAAACGGATTATTCAGACCGAACCTCACGCTGCAAGTCGCGCACCTTGCTCAGGGCAGCCTCGATATGATCACGATTCCCTAACAGACACATGCTCCTATCCAGGATTGAAACGAAGTCTCCCTATCCGCTCCAGCATTTCATCGAACATCTCCCTGGTCACCATCACCTCGGCAAGCTGGAACACAAGCCTCCTCGCATGACGCACCAGTCGCCCGCCTATCTTTGATGAGTCTCGTCTGAATACTTGTCAGGGACCAGCTCTTTATCGCTTCTGGCAGAGCCAGCCTTCTGAAGAAGTTGCCCAGATTGTATGCCAGGATGAATAGCCACAGCCTCACCTGATTAGCCACGAACTTATGGCACGAGAGCCGAGTCCAATTGAGGGCGTATTTCCCCTCTTTAATCCACTGCTCTGCTGTGCCTCTGCCATTGTAGAAGCTGACTATTCCCTTCGTTGGATAGCTCAGGTTGGTTACGATGAAGCCTACTCTTGGGAACAGTTCTCCCTGATGCCACTCCACCTTGGCCACTACTCTTCGAGGAACATTCCAACTCTGGGCCTGATAAACGAAGTCGTGATACGAGACGATGGGCTTTTGAGAGGGCCACTCGGTAGGCCGTACCAACAGGTGAGATATTTCCTTCTGAAGCACTTCGTTCGCCGGAAGCCTTATGGCGTAGCCGATATGCCTTGTCTCCAGGTACTCGTAAATCTCAGGCTTGGCAGAAGCAGCGTCTGCTCGAAACAGCAGCCTCACCGCCAGCTTCAGGTAGCGCTCGACGATGGGATTGATGAACTCCTTCCAGCCATCGGCGCTGTGGACGTTGCCTGGTCTGAGAACCGCCCCTTCGCAATCTCCAAACTGGTTGAAGCAGAACAAGGGGTGATAGCACATGCATCCAAAGTGGCCGTTGTAGGCTGCTTCCTCCTGCTCGCCATGCACCGGACTCTCCGAACTGTCGATGTCCAGGATGATACGCCTGTGTACGGTCTTGGCTAATGCACGTTTTATCCATTCGACATTCAGCCGCTCAATGCCCTTGAGGTTTTCCTTTTGTGTCAGCAACTCCGTCTCGAACCTACCCATCTCGCTGGTGCTGGCCGCGTTCCTGTCAGGGCCTTTCCAGCCTACCACTACTCTCAGGGCTGGGTCTTGGGAAAGGCGGTCGGCATCATTGGTGTCGTCGTATCCAGCGAGGCGGCTGTAGACTGACTGTCTCAGCAGTGGGATTAGCTGATGCAGGATGTTTTTGCCCGTTCGACTCTCTTTGAGGAATTCGTCGGCAGAGTCGGTCAGGCTTAGGGCGTCATCAAGCTCTCTGCACGCCAGCAGTCCTGCGTCTGAGGTGATGGTAGCACCGCGAAACTCCACGCGAACTTTGGAGTCAAAGTCGAGCTTGAGAGGGGTCTTTTCGTCGTCACCCATAAGGTGCCTCCAACACGATTACGTAATCAGAAGCCAGAACCTATATTCATGGGTGTATTATAATGTATAGACTCCCATTATATCCGTTTAGTAATCAGAATATTCATAGTAATCACAGGAACGCCAATCACCACTTGGGTCTATCTGGGAAATCCAGGTTCAATAGCTTTGAGAACCACTAAGAGAAGCGAATTCAACCAGAACTCTCACTCTCTACTGAGTGTCTGAATGTTCCCGTTCACACTCCATTGCCGGCAAATCCCCATCACGAACTCCGTATCCTGATAGAGCCGACTATGAAAGAGGCAAAGGAAATGGAATCGACCCTGAATCAACACATAAAGCAGTTCGTTCGAATGGTCGATGACCTCGGGCTGAAACGCCTCACGACGCGATATAGCTTCATGGATGTAGACGAATATGCAGACCTATTGCACCGTGATGTCAGCGAAGGTATGAGGGTGTACTGGTCCGAGACATTGGAAAGGGCGCATATCGCCGCTGTCACGGCGATCTTGAGGAGCAGATACTGGCTGTCCGCCGTGCTCTCCACAAAGTCAGACAAGAATGCGCTTGCGTTTGCCGCCGCATTTCGAGGGCTTATGGAGTCCGCCGCAGATACGACCACAGCTCTAATTGGCACTCCGCTGAAGCTAGCCCATTATTACCCAGAAATAACCAATGGCCTTTCGGGCTTGACTACTACCGTTGTCATATCGACAGAATTCGAAGATGAACTGATTCACTACTCTCACGGACGATACATCAAGAATTCTGAGCGGGACAGCACGCCAGAGTCTCACAGGGCACGTACCGCTCATGAATACCTGAAAGTATTTGAGAACCTGAACGCCAATAGAGTGGCCCAATGCTATCGGTTCTTGTGTGACCTTACTCACCCTGGTGCGCCGTCCGTCTGGATGTGGCTTACAGCCGTCGATCCCACGAGCTCGGAGTTCACTCTCTCAACAGATCAAGACGAGGCCATCATCGCTAGCTTCTCGGAACTGTACGAAACGGTGATGCTTGATGTGTTGATGTTCGCCTTCAATGCTCCGGTCCTAGTGCTGAACACGCTCAACTACTTCCCCATCAAAAAGCTTCACACCCAAGAGCTGCTGAATCACGACCTTGATGGCCTTGCGGCCTGGACGAAGTGCAGGACTGAATTGGAAAAGAAAGGTGCCCGGCTCCAGGCTCTTAAACAGTAGCCCGTCTCCGAACCGAAGGGGCCGGAAAGTCAAAGAGGGCCCTCTTCCCGTATCGTGGCCGTCAGCCCTCCGCTTCGGCGGCCCCCGGCTGGCCCACCGACGGCAGCAGAATGTGCAGCAGCCCCATCCCTGCGGCCAGGTCGAACAGGTTGACCAGGTGGCCGGAGCCGGGCTTGGCCCCGGCCTTCCACCGGCGCACCACGCGGGCGTTGACCTTCAGGCGGCGGGCCAGCCCCCGCCAGGACAGCCCGGCGGCCTGCCGGAAGCGTTCCAGCCGTTCAGGGAAGTCCTGGGGGAACTCCTCCGGCTCGACGTGGTAGACCCACTCCTGTTGCCGTCCCATCTCCCTACTCCCAGCCCTGGCCTGTCAGGGGGTAGGGCGCAAAAAGCGCGGCGTTGCCGCCGGGTACATGGCCAGCCCACAGCGCCATCGCCCACACCTCGTCCGTGGTGGGCATCGCGCCGCTGCGCCACTCCTCTGCCCGCTCTTCCGGCAGACCAAAAGCACTGGCGAATTTCTCAAGCGAAATCCCCGACAGGTCCTCCAGCCGTCCCAGCCGCGCAGGAAAGTCCTCCGGCCAGGGCGGGGCGGGAAAGCCCTCGATGCGATTGCGTTCCTCGTCGGTGTCGCCGTCCAGTATCAGGTCGAAGCCGCCTGGAACGTCTCGCGCCAGCTCGATGATGGACCAGAGGTAGGCCCCCGACGGCGGCCCGCCCCTGCGCCATTTCAGCATCCCGCGCTCCGTCACGCCGACACGCTCGGCAAACTCGCCCCACGACACGCCGACCATCTCCTTCAAGCCCTCCAGCCGCTCTCCGAAGTCCTCGGGAAAGGGCGGCGGGCGAAGGTCCAACGTCCGACTCCGCTCGTTAGTTGCCATATTCACTCCTCCTCGGTTTGAAGATCACGATTACGTCCTCGTCCAGCAGCGCCGCCAGACCCTCCGGCGACCGTATCGCCAGCCGCACAAGGGCCAGCATCGCTCCGCCGTTGGGACCGCCGCCCTTGATGCGCCAGCGCATCAGCTGGCGCGGGTCCACGCCCAGCGCCACCGCCATCTCCTCACAGTTGAGATCGAACAGGTTTCTCACCGCCTCCAGCCGTTCGGGGAAGTCGTCGGGCATCAGGGCGACGCCGGGCGGAACGAGCAGGGGAGCGGACGAGGCAGAGCCGTCGCTACACATAGACCTGCTCCAGGATGAACAGGTCCTCGAAGCGGGTGACGCCCAGGGCCTCGATGAGCCGCCTGCGCATGTCCGCCGAGGGGCAGCGAGTCCCGGACATGAGCTGGGAGAGGTAGCCGGACGAGGTGCCGACCAGCCGCGCCAGCTCGTTCTGGGTCATATTGAGCCGGTTCAGAAGCTCCCACACCTTGTGGTGGTCGAGCTTTACCCTGGAGGAGGGCTGCCTGCGCTTCACGCCTCGCCCTCCTTCTCGGCCGACTGCGACCCGTCCCCGGCTGCGCCGTTTGGGTACAGGTGGGGGTTGGCCAGGTAGTGGCGCGCGATGATGCGGGCCAGAATCCGCAGGCCCTCGATGCGCCTCCGCTCCTGCCTGTCCGTCAGCTTCCGCTTCGACTTCTTACTCACGCGGTCCGTCTCTCTCGTGGGGTTCGGAGCGCCGCGAGGGGGTGGCCCTCGCGGGCGTCGGTGATGTATACTCGGATCGAAATACGATAATTCGTTCTGTTGGCGTAAGTGTAGCAATACAGAGCGGACAGAGGCAATGGAGAAAAGGCGGTGTTTGGGCCTGTAAGAAGGAGTCATTGACAATTGCTCGCTCTGATGTAGCAATTAGTTAGCAACAATGTAGCTGCAATGTAGCAGGCACGCCGTGCGCGACGCTGTGCGCAACTACGGATGCAAGAGGGAGACATCATGGATGAGCCTGACGACTACCGGGACCTTGAGGACCGAGAGGCAATCGAGGGCGATGACGAGATAGGCCCGCTGCTCAGACGGCTGCGGGGAGACCTCAGCCTGCGGGACGTGACCAGGCGCACCGGCATCTCCAGCTCCTACCTCTCCCAGATCGAGCGGAGTGGCCGGAAGCCCGGGTCCAACATGATTGGCAAGCTGGCCGCCCTCTACAACGTGGATGAGCAGGAGCTGATGAAGCGGGCCGGGCGCGTGGACCAGCCCGACCCCTACGGCGGCGAGGCGATGGAGATCGAGCGGGCCTACCAGTACGTGCTGGCCGATCCCGTCTTCCGCGTGGGAACCCGGCCCGACGGCCCCATCACCCTGAAGACCAAGCGGTTCATCGTCGAGATGTACGAGCGATTCGCCAACAAGAGGCTGCTGGAATGAACAGGACGAGAGAGGACTTCTGCCGAAGGCTGCTGGACGACTCCCCCCGCGAGGCCCTGGACCCGGAGCGCCTCGCCGCCCGCTTCGTGCGCTACTTCGACGTCCCCGCCCGCCCCACGATGGAGCAGATCAAGGCCCTGCTGAAACGAGCCGGGTTCGGGGAGGTGTCGGGCAGGAGGCACCTGGACGTGAAGGGCATCCACTACAGCGCGCCGGGGGGCGGCTACGACATCCACTACCGCGAGGACATGTGGGCAGGGACCCAGGACTACTCGGTGGTCCACGAGACCTACGAGATCATCTATGAGACCCTCTGCGACATGGACTCAGGCTCCCCGCCCGACCGGGATCGTGTGCACACAGGCCGAACGCTTCGCGGCGGCGGTGCTGATGCAGCCGAGGGCCTTCGAGCCGCTGGCCCTGGAGTGGGGGCTGGACGTGCTGAAGTTGCAGCGTGCCTTCCTATGCTCATACGCCTCGGTGACCATCCGGCTGGCTGAGGTGCTGAGGCAGCCGCCCTTCATGGCCGTCCTGTACGCGCGGGAGGACAAGAGCGACCCCGCAGGCTGGACCGACCCGCTCGACCTGCGGGCGAAGGTGGTGCGCCGGACGCGGGGATTCGGCACGCCGGCCACGTTCCCCATCTGCGGCGAGCGGGGAGGCTTGCCCCGCAGGGGCAGGCCCATCCCCCCCGGCTCCCTGGCGGAGCAGGCCGCCCGCTACGGCACAGCGCGATACGCCCAGGACGGCGGCTGCGCCGCCATAGCCAGGCCCGTCTTCTGGAAGGGGAAGCTGGCGAAGGTCGTGGTCATCGCCGTGGCCGAAAGCTACGCCTCCGTCCTCGGACCCCAGATGGTCGCCTCGGACATGCCCGGGCGCAGGCGCAGGCCGGTGGCAGCGGCGGCGGTCGGCCCCTGGTAGTTGAAGTCGGGTATTGCGGCAGATTGGAGACAGACATCGGGGCGGCCAAGGAGTGAACGGAAAGGAGTGAACAGAGATGCAAAGACGCAATTCAAGAACCGGCTTTGAGAGGTCCGCCAAGAGGCGACAACAACAATTTCGGGATGTGTCGCCGACCGTCAGCGACCGGGGACGTTCGCCTACTGACGACAAGGGCTTGCGCAACCCTCACCTGCTAGCAATCGGCTGCGAAGCCGATAACCTCTTTCCCGGTATCCGTGGTGAAGGTGGGGCCATCGACCACTTCAGACAACGCGGTATCAAGTGGTGGAAGAGTTCGAGGAGCGGCGATGACAGCAAGTCGGACGGTCCCACCCGCAACATGGCCAGCTCCCAGGTGGCCTGCGTCAACTTCCTGCTGCCTCTGGCCGGAATCCCCGGAGCGTTGCTATCTGCCCTGCGCGCTCTTGATGATGACGTCGTGGGTGTCATCGCCATCACCCACGATGGATGCGCATCCGACGTGGAGTTCGAGTGGATCGGCCTCGGTCACTCCCTGGAGGGAGGTAGAACCAGAGGTTCTCAGAACACTAGCATCGACGCCTTCCTCGTCGCCGAAACGATACCGGGAAGAAGGCGTGCCTACCTGCTGGAGTGGAAGTACGTCGAGCAGTACTTGAGCTCAGACCCTGAGTTCAAGGGCGGGGGATCCAAGGGAGTCACTCGCCGATCGAGATATACCGAGCGTTACCACTCCCCATTCTCGTCGTTCAATCCGGCCACCGTCCCGATCCTCGACGACTTCCTCTATGAACCCTTCTACCAGATTATGCGCCAGAGGCTCTTGGCAGACCGCATGGTCGAGGAAGGAGAGTTGGGAGTCGACGAGGCCAAGGTAGTGGTGGTCGTCCCGGAGGGGAACTGAGCCTATCGGACCGTCACCGATGGCAGGACAACCACTTCCCCTTTGTTGGCTCAACGATTTCCCAAACTGGAGACTGTGGAGACCGTGATACGGGCCTCTCTGAAGGATCCGGACGCGCAGTTCGACATAGTAGCCCCGGCACAGTTGCTCGACGGTGTGGCGCGAAGTCTTCCCGATGAGACCGTAGATTGGGCCAACTACTGGAGGGATCGATACGGCGTGTGACAGCATTGGCTTGCATGGGGATTGAAAGCCGGTGCCTCAATAGTGTATAGTAAGACAATACACTACATCAGGAGGCAAAAAGAGAGTGCCCACTCCCAGGAAGTCCAAGACCCTCACCTTCTCCCTGCCCCCGGAGATGGAGGCGCAGGTGCGGCGGGTGATGAAGGAGGATGACCTCTCCGTGAGCGAGCTGCTCCGCCAGGCCATCCGCATCTTCATGGAGGAGAGGGAGTGGCGCAGACGGGAGCGGCTGGAACGGCTGCGCTCCCGCCGGACAGGACAGAGTGAAACACAAGGAGGAGAGACTGATGAATGACCGACTCGATCTGACGCCAGTGGCCCTCTACGCAAGAGTGTCCAGCGACCGCCAGGACGTGGACCTGTCCATCGCCGCCCAGCTTAGGGCGCTCCGGGACTACGCCGAGAAGCACGACTACCTGGTCGCCCGCGAGTACGTGGACGAGGCCGAGAGCGGCCGCATCGCCGACAGGCCCGAGTTCCAGAAGATGCTGAACGAGGCCGCCAAGCCCGAGGCTCCCTTCAAGGAGATTCTCGTCTGGAAATTCTCCCGATTCACCCGCAAGCGCGAGCACGCCGTCGCCTTCAAGTCCATGCTGCGCAGGCGGGGCATCCGCGTGGTCTCCATCACCGAGCAGGCCGACGACACCCCCACGGGCAAGCTCCTTGAGGCCATCATCGAGAGCGTGGACGAATTTTACTCGGAAAATCTCGCCCAGGAGGTTGTTCGGGGGATGCGGGAGGCCGCGTCGAGAGGCTTCTGGATGACCACCTACGCACCCTACGGCTACAAGCGGGTCCACGTCCAGGACGGGGCCGCGAAGCGCCCCAAGCTTGAGCTGAACCCGCCCGCCGACGCCGTGGTCAGACGGGTCTTCGACATGGTGCTACAGGGCAAGAGCATCCTCGACGTGACCAAGACTCTCAACGCCGAGGGCATCCCAACCACCAACGGCAAGAAGTGGCTCAAGACCACCATCCACACCATGCTCTCCCACGAAGCATACGCCGGAACCGTGGTCTGGGGAGCCAACGCCAAAGACGGAGCTCCCCCCGTGCGCGTCGAGGACGCACACCCCGCCATCGTCTCCAAGCGGGACTTCCAGAAGGCCAGGAGGTTGCTCGGCTCCCGCGCCCCCAAGAAACTGAACCCCCGCCGGGCCTCCAGCCCCTACCTGCTCAGCGGCATCGCCAAGTGCGAGACCTGCGGCAAGGCCATGACCGCAGCCGAGGCCAAGAGCGGCAAGTACACCTACTACATCTGCCACTCCCTGCTCAAGCGCGGCAAGGGCACCTGCGAGACCCCCAGGCTCAATGCCAAGAAATTCGAGAAGATCATCGTCGATGAGATTCGCGCCAACATCCTCACCGAGTCCAACATCCGAGACCTGGTGAAGCTGCTGGACGAGGAGATGGACGGAGTGGCCCGCGAGCAGCGTGAGCGGCTGGAGAGTATCGACGGGGAGCTTGAGGAGGTGAAGAACCAACTGGGCCGCGTCTGGCACTTCATAGCGAGGAGCGACAGCGTAGACGTGGCCGAGGCTTCGGACCTCATCGTGGAACTCCGGGAACGCAAGGAGAAGCTGGAGATCGCCACAGAGGAGGCGAGGGCGCTGCTAAAAGAGAGGCGGCAGTTCCTCGACAGCGCCGACACCATCGCCGCCTTCGCCGCCGAGATGAGCGACTTCCTCAAAACCAGCGAGCTGACTGAGACCAAAGCCTTCGTCGGCTCCTTCGTCAAGGAGGTCGTGGTCAAGCCCGGCAGGGCCGCCATCGTCTACTCAATACCCACGCCGGACGATAGCCCAATGGGGGGAGCGGACGCCGCAGAGATCGCCCTGAACGGGCGAGTTATGAATTCGGTACGTCATGGTGGAGCTGCGCAAGTCGGTGGCCTTCGGGCAGCGTGAGCCGCCGGAGCCTTACCCCAAATCCACCGAAGGGATGACTATGCAGCAGCGGAACGGGCGATAGGGGCAAGGGAGGGCGGTGGTCCGGGCACGATTTGGGGTAGAGGGGGGCCGGTGTTTGTCTTCAGTTGCCGCGGGGAGACTTTGTGACCGTCTGCGAATGTTGGTCAGGGCGAGATAGCGGGGAGAGGACACAGCAAGAGGCACTCGCAGACCGGACTGGCGCGAGTTCGCGGGGACGTTCGGTTGGCCGGATGGCGGCCGGTTGCCGCCGCCGCCGTCAGGCAGGGAGTGGCAGGGCGCGCAATCGGGCCAGGGCACGATCGAACTGGGCTTCCCAAGGCCAGCGCTGTGGCAGATGCAGTGTGAGGCGGCGCGCCGAGCGGGTGATCCGTCCGGCCAGGGAGAAGAACCGCCGCCGGAGGGTCTTGGTGGTCACCACCTGCTCGCCCAGACCGATGCGCGCTGTCCAGCGGGCGATGTTGTGGGCCATCACCTGTACCGCCAGCCAGGCGGCGTTGGCGGCGAAGCGGCCCGAGGGGAGATGGTTCAACCCCACACCGTGCTTGAGGTCTCGGATGGCATTCTCGATCTCGGCGTGGCGGCGATGGTCGGCCTCCAGTTCGAGCATCTCCCCGTCCCGGTCGGTGATGAAGCCGTGATAGCTGTAGGTGGCGAAGAGGGCCAGCTGGGAACCGGGCGTGGGCTTCACACGCCGGACGATGAGCCGCACCGGCGCGGCGTCAGGTTCACTCTGGAAGGGAGTGCAGGTGGTCTCGGCCACATCGGCGGCGCCGTCCATCCAGTAAGGAATCGGCGTCCAGGCATCTTCGGGTATCGCCTCGATGAGATTGTGCAGGCTTTTATGCTGGCGGATGGTGATGGAGAAGCGGACATCCATCTTGCGGCAGACGGATACCACGCCATGAGTGTAGAACCCGCTGTCGGCCCGTAGCGTGAGTCGTCCGTTGGCCCCGGCGTAGCGCACCCGTCCCACCGTCTCCCGCAGGAAGTGGGCGGCGCCGCGGGCGGTGTTGGCCCGGCCCTCGCGCAGCCGGGACATCAGCACGTCTCCGGTGCCGGCGGCGATGGCCAGCAGTGGGTGGTAGCCCCGCTTGCCGGTATAGCCGTGGTGGCGGGCGCCCTCCTTGGCCAGTCCGTAGGTCTCGCAGATGGTGGAATCGAGGTCGATGGTGAACGGCGCGTCGCCGGGTCCGGCCCCAGCGGCCCAGGCCCGGGCCAGCAGCTCCCGGCTCACCCGGTCCAGCTGGCGGACGTGGCCTGGATAGACCGGCGATTGACTGGCCTTGCAGGACCTGACTATGATGCTACCACCTCGTTTGGGCCGCCCTTTGAGCCTGAAGACTCCCAATATGGGAAATCCCGGTTACAACAGCCTGCTAGGCACCGGACTGCTGCTCTGCCTGATGCTCGCCGTTCTTCTGGCAGCGTGCGTCGACGAGCCCACGTCTACCAGTACGCCCACACCTACACACACGCCGACGGCCACACCGATGCCGACGCCGACCCAGATACCAGGCTGGCCCGATCTCTATATGTCAGTGTCTCCGCCGGAGCACATGGCCTACATCTGGTGGGAGTGGGAGAGAGGCCGTGACTCGAGCGACAACTGGATCGATGAGTTCGAGGAGCTGGTCATAGACTTCACAATCCATAACAACGTTGAGTTGGAGGGAGACAACGGGCTCTACCTGATGCTTGCCCATAGTAAGATCTCAGACGCGGGATTCTACTTCGGGCTGCAGACAGACGTTCACGCGCCGGAGCCGCCATATGGACGCGGCAAGGGTCTGCTCCTCTCAGGTTGGGAGACCCGTGACCTAGCAAACGCGCGTTTCTTTGAAACTGATGGCTGGACTCAGTCTTCCGGTCACGAGGGAAACTTTATCGGGGTCCGGCGGTCCTATGCTTGGGGCGCGGGTGATTATCGGATTCGGTTCGCGCCGGACGGCGACCCCGAAGATGACGGCGTTTGGTTCGGGCTTTGGATCACTGATCGCAGTACAGATGTCGCTACTTGGATCGGTTCGCTCAAGTGCCCGCTGCCTTGGGATCATAGGAGTGTTGGATCGAGACTGCTCTCCCCGCGAAAACTGCAGAAAACTTCTCCAGCTCTTCGGAAGGAGTCCCAGGTTGCGCACACTTACACGCGTGGACCTGCCCGGGGTCCCCAAGGAACCAGAGGACACCCACCATGAGCGCGAGGCTCAATACGGCTGCTCGTACGGCCGTGGACCCAGTCCGGGCTGCCCCGCTCATGCATCTTAATCCACGCTAGCCGTTGCTTAACGACATACCAGCTGCTAGTCTCCAACCGGGTGACACCTCTCTGGAAGATGCCCTCCCTGAGCCGGGAACATCTTACCTGAGGCTGTCACCCATGTTTCATAACATAAGAATATCCCGAAGGGACTGCCTTGCGTGGTGGAAGGAGCGTTACGACAGGCTGCTGGAATGCTCGCCCTGCGTCGCCATTCCCCTTCCAGTCCCGCCAGCGATGGGTCGAGACGAAGCGCAGGTGGCCGGAGCTGGTCGCCGAAACGGTCGAGATAGACGCCAACCTCAGAGGGCGGCTGGCCTTCGCCAAAGAGCCCTATCTGCACCCTCGACGGATGCCCCTTGCCCAGGCGGTCAGCCTCGATGAGGCGAAGCTGGGAGACGAGCGCCAACCTGACGGGTTCGGCAACGAGTGCGAGGGTCACTGTGGCGTCTGAGAGACAGGCCGCATTGACCACGGGGCGACGGGGAGCGTATCTTTACAGTAGCCAAGGATGCTTCCCTACTACCAATATGAGGGCGCTATGGCGGGCCGAGCTTACGAACCCGGGGAAATAACAGCCCTGGGAGACGCCATCTACCATGAACAACTCCGGTCTCAAATTGGGCCGATGGAGAAGGGGACGTTTGTAGTCATCGACGTTGACCCCGGCGACTATGAGATCGACGTAAGAGACGCGACCGCCACGCGGCGACTGCTGAAACGGAAGCCGGACGCCGTGACATACGGAGTGCGCGTCGGACATCGCGCAGCATACAGTCATACCGGCAGTTTCCGGGCGTCCGAACACGGTGATTAGGGGGAGGGTAAAGCGGCAATCAACAAGCGTTGGTTGCCGTAGACATCATGGACGACGAAGGTCGTCTCCGGTCCGTGGAGGCAATCCTGGACACGGGGTTTGCCGGCTATATGACGTTGCCCCCGGAATCCATCCATCAACTGGGGCTGCCCTCCGTAGGTCAACGGACCTTTGAGCTGGCCAACGGAGAGCTCTTTGAGTTTCAGGTCTACCTTGGGCCAGTGTCCTGGCATGGACGCCCGAGCGACGCGCTGGTGCTGCAATCGGACAGCGTTCCGTTGTTGGGCATGACCCTGCTCTGGGACAGCCGGGTTACTATGGATGCGGTGAACGACGGAGAGGTTACGATTGAGGAGTTGCCGCCTTCGCGGTGACGCGCTTTGACGCCGCCGCGCCAATGCGGCTCTCCATCGCATTATAGCTGGGAGTTGATACGATCGAACATCGACGACGCATGCTCAATCGTCGCGTCGTCAATCTGCGAGCGGAAATAATCGTGCCTCTGCAGCAAGCAGGTTGCTGGGCGATACGTGTCGAAGTGCCCGCCGCAGATGTTCTCCTTCTCAAAGAATCTCTGAATGCGCTGCACGATTCGCGGATCTGGACCGTTTATGGCCTCCATGCTCAGGTAGCGGGACAACTCGGAGTCGTAGGCCTGGTTGACGAGCTGCAGGTAGAAGTCAGGATCGAACAGGTCCTCCAAGTCGGGGTATCTGGTCTGGGTAACCTCGGTCATCTTGATTGGGCTGCTGCGACCGGTCTCATCGTTGTTCTCCTCAATGTGTGCACTGCTCTTCGGCGTAACATCCATCATGACGGCAACATTAACGTCGCCGTCACCCAAGAGCGAGAGGTAGATTGGAAGGTTGTCAGCATCCCCCACGGGAATCGTGACCCATCGTGCATCGAGTGGCAGGTGACCATGGGCGGCCACAGCCTCCCCGAGCACCCGGAGATAGATCTGGTCGGACGGCGAGTTGACGAGGAGACAGTGTGGTGCGAGGAATAGCGACTGCGCCAGCCGGTAGCCCATGGCCACCTGCAGCGGGAACACCGTCTCGGTGTCGTGGACCATGACATCGTTGGAAACGACCGTTCCGCGACCGTCCATGTCCTGCACGGTGCGGACGCTGTTGAGCCGATTGAGATCGATCATGAACGGTGAATGTGTGGTGTAGACGACTTGGTGGTTGGGCGCAAGTCGCTCGTCGATGAACTGCAGGAAGTCCCTCTGAGCCGTCGCGTGCAGGTTCAGGCCCGGCTCGTCGAACAGCAGCACCAAGCTGCGGGTTTCATCCTCCAACTTAAGGCTCGAGAAGTAGGCGATGAACGAGAAGAACCACACGAACCCCCTAGAACGCTCGTGGAAACCTACCGAGACGCGGTGTCGGTTGTTGTAGATGCGAACGTGCAGAATGGTGCCTTCGTCCAGTGGAGGTGGTTCGTTTGGATCGGCGTTGGAAAGGTCGAACTCAACTCGCAACTGCGGGCTCTGACGCCAGTACTCAAAAACCTCGTCAGTGATATTGATCGAGGCCGATTCCAGTTCGGCCTTGAGATGCTCGTAGTTCATCGGGCTCTCAAGGTCGTCGAGATCTGTACCTACCAGCGATATCAGGGACATGAAGGTGCGATCTCCGTCGTCCAGTCGGTCACGATCCTCGCTTCGCCGTCGAAGATCAGGTATGGAGATGCGGCCCTTCATAGCGCTGTAATCGTCGAAATAGACGAACGTAGGGAGTAGGCGTTCAAGGTATTCTTTGGCGATTCTGTCCCTGAGGCTCATATCGAAGCGGCTGCTGACTTCGATCAGGAGGTCCCCAACGACCGGCGGCTTGATCTCTAGCCGTTTCAGCATCGATAGCAACTCCTCGACGGTGCTGGAGGCCGCCGTACGCTCCTCAATCTCTGCGGGCAGCCCCGCCTCATTGACGATGTGTCGGACGAGTGCCGCCTCATCGACCTCGAAGTCCCACATACGAGCGTTGCTGTAGTCCTTGCTCACCGCCACGAGGGTGGACGGCATGACGCCGGCGCCGTACTCCGCCTCTATCTGACGGATCTCCTCTCCTTCGAGCCGGAACTCGGCGCGCACAACGATGGCAGGCTCGGTTTTGTGTTGGCGCCAGTACTTGGTGTATCCCTTACGTGGGTAGTCCTTGAGGTCGAAACCGGCGCTGGCGCCATAGACGGGATTTAACTCCTTTAGCGCACCCAAGAAGGCGGTCTTTCCGGACTCGTTCTTGCCTACCAAACACGTAACGCCGTCTATATTCACCCACCCCGAGTCGTCAATGCTACGATAATTAGTTACCCTCGCGCGAATCAGTTTCAAACTCAACTCTCCATGGCCGAAAGCGACCTGATGGAACTGCTACGGCCACTCTACTAGAGAGGGAGAATGAGGGGCAAGGGTTTTTCGGGTGTTGCTTTAAGGCTTTTCTGGGACGTGGTACGGGAGAAACGGTCACCTTGGGGAGACACCCCTGCGATGTCAGCGGCCCTGATCGCGGTACGGAACAGAGACTGTATATTCGAATTAGAACAACCGTACCCACGCCTGGGTACAAAACATTGACCACGATGTCCTGTTGTCGGTACTCGGCGAGAAGCTCCACGACAACCGATTCCTACGCCTGCTCAAGTATCTACTGAAGGCGGGCTACATGGAGGATTGGAAGTACGGACGCACCCTGAGCGGCACACCGCAAGGGAGCATCGTTAGTCCTCTCCTCGCCAACATCTACCTAGACCGGTTGGACAAGTACGTCGAGACGCTGCTGATTCCAGCACACACCCGAGGCAAAGCACGAAAACGCAACCCTGCATGGGGAGCGGTGCGACGCCAAATGCTGGCCGAACGGAAGTTGGGCAATCACAAACTGGCAAAGACGCTACGTCGCAAGATGCAGCAACTACCGTCAGGAGACCCTAACGACTCAGGCTACAGGCGGCTACGTTACGTCCGCTACGCGGATGATTTCGTGCTGGGCTTCATCGGGCCAAAGGCCGAAGCCGAGCAGATCAAGGAGTCCCTGACGACGTTCCTGCGAGATTTACTCAAGCTGGAGCTATCCACGGAAAAGACTCTGATAACCCATGCCACCAGCCAGGCGGCCAAGTTCCTCGGCTATGAGCTAGTAAACCAACAGGCCAACGACCAACTCGATGCCAAAGGGTATCGAAAACTCAATGGCCAAATAGGATTACTGGTTCCCGCCAAAGTCATCGAACAACACTGCCAAGCCTACATGAGCAACGGCAAACCGACCAACCGCCCAGAACTGCTTCACGAAGAGGACTTCTCCATCGTAGACAGATATCAGGCGGAGTTCCGGGGCGTCGTGCAGTACTACTTCCTGGTCCGGAACGTCTCTCACTTCGGGAGGCTGCAATGGGTCATGGGGCTGTCGCTCGCCAAGACCCTGGCCAACAAGCACAAGACCTCATGCGCAAAAGTGTTCCGGCGCTACAAGAGCACCACACAGACGGCGCACGGGGAGCGAGTTTGCCGCAAGGTGGTCAAAGTGTGAATGGCGGAGAGATAATGTACCGGCAGGGCGGCTCAAGAGCTGAGATGTGGCGCTTGAAAAGCGTACCGCCTGTCGCCTTCAATCAGGAACGACCGAACCTGATTGAAGGTGGATTGGATGTACAAGGTGGGTATTTACCTCCGTGTTCGCAAGGCTTGTTTCGTCGAAGGGATGAGCGCCCGAGAGGCGGCCCGAGTGTTCGGGCTACACCGGGACACGGTGCGCAAGATGCTCGAGTACTCCGTGCCCCCAGGGTATCGACGGCAACGACCGGCTCGCAGACCGAAGCTCGATCCATATGAGGGTGTGATGGACCAGATCCTGGAGCAGGATCTGAGCTCACCGAAGAAGCAGCGTCACACCGCCAAGCGTATCTACGAACGGCTCAGAGACGAACACGGCTTCCCCGGCAAGTACACGATAGTCAAAGACTACGTTCGAGAACGCCGTCGTCATACCCGCGAGATGTTCTTACCTCTGTCCCACCCTCCGGGACATGCCCAGTGCGACTACGGCGAAGCTCGAGTGATCATCGGCGGAGTGGAACGCAAAGCCCACTACTTCGCCCTGGACCTCCCTCACAGCGACGGGTGCTGGTTCGGCCGTCCAGGCAAAGGGAACGATAAGGGCAAAGTAGAAGGTCTGGTCGGCTATGTCCGCCGGAACTTCCTGGTGCCCATTCCATCGTTCGAGAGCTTCGATGCCCTCAATGCTCATCTGGAGCAACACTGCCTCAGACGGTTCGAAGATCGACTCCGCGGCCACAACGAGACGATAGGAGAACGGCTGGAGCGGGACCTGGAGAAGCTGCTGCCTCTGCCGGCCGTACCGTACGACGCCAGCGACAAGCACGCGACGAGGGTCAGTTCTCTGTCCCTGGTCAGATACCGGACCAATGACTATTCGGTCCCGGTGGCCTACGGTCATCGGGACGTTCTGGTCCGCGGATATGTACACGAGGTTGTGATCAGCTGTGGCGCTGAAGTCATCGCCCGCCATCAGCGGTCCTACGATCGAGACGACTTCGTCTTCGACCCTCTCCATTACCTGCCGCTCCTTGAGAAGAAGACGAGGGCATTGGATCAGGCGGCGCCGCTGGTTGGATGGGAGTTGCCCGAGGAGTTCGGAGTGTTGCGGCGGTTGCTGGAGTCTCGGATGGGCAAGCGAGGAAAGAGGGAGTTCGTGCAGGTGCTCAGACTGATGGAGAACTTCCAGCCGGAAGAAGTCCACGACGCCGTACGAGACGCCATTCGACTCGGGGCTGTGAGCTTCGATGCTGTCAAGCACCTGGTGCTGTGCAGGATCGAGGGTCGACCGCCTAGACTCGACATGGAGTTGTACCCGTATCTGCCCAGGACCAACGTTGCAACAACCTCGACCAGGGACTACATGGCTCTCCTGGCGGGGAGCCGGTCATGACCAACAAGTCCACGATGTTGCTCGAACACAACCTCAAGCAACTCAAGCTCCCCACGTTCCTGAGGGAGTACGACAAGCTGGCATCCCAGTGTGCCAGTGAGGGAGCTGACCATCCGGACTACCTGCTGCGACTATCGGAGTTGGAGCTGATCGACCGTCACCATCGCATGGTGGAACGTCGGATCAAAGCAGCCCGCTTCCCGACGACCAAGAGTCTCGACACCTTCGACTTCCTGTCTATGCCGTCCCTGAACAAGGCTCTGGTTCTGGAGCTGGCACGATGCGAGTACATCGAGCGCCCCCACAACGTCATCGCTCTCGGCAACAGTGGCACCGGCAAGACCCATATCGCCCTCGGTCTCGGTCTGGCTGCGTGTCAGAGGGGACTGTCCGTGGGCTTCACCACCGCCGCTGCTCTGGTTCACGAGCTGATCGAGGCCAGGGACGAACGGCGTCTGCTCAACCTGCAGAGAAGGCTCGCACGACTCAAGCTTGATTCCCTCGTAAAAACCCGTTTTGAGGAAGTTCCAGCGCTTTAGCACATGTGAGCGCTACCGTATGTTGGGGTAGGACACGGAACAGAGACTGTATATTGTACCCAGGCAAGGGTACGGTTGTTCTAATTCGACCTGCACAGACTTTTTACGAGAGAATCAAGCTTCTGATCATCGACGAACTGGGCTTCGTGCCCTTGTCCAAGACTGGCACCGAGCTGCTCTTCGAGGTGTTCAGCCAGCGTTACGAGCGTGGATCGGTCCTGGTGACCTCCAAGTGAGCCCTTCGTCGAGTGGACCGAGGTGTTCGGCTCTGAACGGCTGACCGGAGCTCTCCTCGACCGCCTCACCCACCATGTCGACATCCTGGAGATGAACGGGGACAGCTACCGACTCAAGCACAGCAAGAAGACTTCTGGCCGCCAGCTATCTGACTGACCCTGATCTCCAACGCCCCACGAACCTTGATGCCCATTCTACGGCGTTCAGTGGTACAGTTTTGCTCCGCCCCGCTGGTACGTTTTCACACCGCCCTTGACAGCTACCTCATGAACGGCGAGCGGCCGTGCCGATCCGATCTGAAGGTGAGATACGAGGCGCTTGTTAACCCCAAATCCACCGAAGGGATGACTATGCAGCAGCGGAACGGGCGATAGGGGCAAGGGAGGGCGATGGTCCGGGCACGATTTGGGGTAGAGGGGGGCCGGTGTTTGTCTTCAGTTGCCGCGGGGAGACTTTGTGACCGTCTGCGAATGTTGGTCAGGGCGAGATAGCGGGGAGAGGACACAGCAAGAGGCACTCGCAGACCGGACTGGCGCGAGTTCGCGGGGACGTTCGGTTGGCCGGATGTCGGCCGGTTGCCGCCGCCGCCGTCAGGCAGGGAGTGGCAGGGCGCGCAATCGGGCCAGGGCACGATCGAACTGGGCTTCCCAAGGCCAGCGCTGTGGCAGATGCAGTGTGAGGCGGCGCGCCGAGCGGGTGATCCGTCCGGCCAGGGAGAAGAACCGCCGCCGGAGGGTCTTGGTGGTCACCACCTGCTCGCCCAGACCGATGCGCGCTGTCCAGCGGGCGATGTTGTGGGCTATCACCTGTACCGCCAGCCAGGCGGCGTTGGCGGCGAAGCGGCCCGAGGGGAGATGGTTCAACCCCACACCGTGCTTGAGGTCTCGGATGGCATTCTCGATCTCGGCGTGGCGGCGATGGTCGGCCTCCAGTTCGAGCATCTCCCCGTCCCGGTCGGTGATGAAGCCGTGATAGCTGTAGGTGGCGAAGAGGGCCAGCTGGGAACCGGGCGTGGGCTTCACACGCCGGACGATGAGCCGCACCGGCGCGGCGTCAGGTTCACTCTGGAAGGGAGTGCAGGTGGTCTCGGCCACATCGGCGGCGCCGTCCATCCAGTAAGGAATCGGCGTCCAGGCATCTTCGGGTATCGCCTCGATGAGATTGTGCAGGCTTTTATGCTGGCGGATGGTGATGGAGAAGCGGACATCCATCTTGCGGCAGACGGATACCACGCCATGAGTGTAGAACCCGCTGTCGGCCCGTAGCGTGAGTCGTCCGTTGGCCCCGGCGTAGCGCACCCGTCCCACCGTCTCCCGCAGGAAGTGGGCGGCGCCGCGGGCGGTGTTGGCCCGGCCCTCGCGCAGCCGGGACATCAGCACGTCTCCGGTGCCGGCGGCGATGGCCAGCAGTGGGTGGTAGCCCCGCTTGCCGGTATAGCCGTGGTGGCGGGCGCCCTCCTTGGCCAGTCCGTAGGTCTCGCAGATGGTGGAATCGAGGTCGATGGTGAACGGCGCGTCGCCGGGTCCGGCCCTAGCGGCCCAGGCCCGGGCCAGCAGCTCCCGGCTCACCCGGTCCAGCTGGCGGACGTGGCCCCACCGGAAGCTGCGCAGGAAGGTGCCCAGGGTGGATGGCGCCTTGACCGTGCCGCCCAGGGTGCAGGCCGTCCCCCCGGTGCGCAACACATCAGCGTCGTCGATGCAGTCGCCGCCAGCCATGGCTGAGGCCACCAGGGTCATCAGCTTGTCTCCGGTGTTGGCCCGCCCCGGCGCGCCGCCCAGGTCAAGGTGATGGTCAACGAGTTCCCGCAGGCCCAGATGCCGGGCGAGGGTGGCCGGCAGGAGCAGACCGGCATTGGCCACCAGGCGGTGATCGTCAAAGACGATACGGATACGGTCGGGCTGGTTGCGTGGTAGCATCTATTGGGTGCTCCTTCTCTGGGACTGTTTTGCTGTTACAAAACCATTATCCCAGATTCAGAAGAGCACCCTCTGGCCACTTCAGGATGCTAACCCGACGCCCTCCCTCGGTGGATTCGGGTTAACAGAAGTGCTGACAACAACACAGGGTTCCGGCGGGGCGATACAACGCTACGAGGGTAGGGATGGTGGGCGGTACTGGATTTGAACCAATGACCTCTGCGATGTCAACGCAGCGCTCTAAACCGCTGAGCTAACCGCCCGAAACCCGCTGTCCGCGGTCGACCGGTGGACGAGTGAGTCAAGTCTAGCAAGGGCCGCTGATTCAGGTCAAGAAAGAAACCTGACCCTAGCGCGGCACGTACAAAGGCTGGGCAGAACGCAGAAGGGGCCCGCAGACGCGGGCCCCTTCTGCTTATCGCTTCATGGCGGGGACGTTAGCGCCTACAGGGAAGGTATCTCTTCCATGGTGGTCGTGTCTTCTATTGGGCCGTCGACCTCGAACGGCCGGGGCCGTTCATCGTCGAAACCACCGGGCTCTCCCCGAAGCCGTCGTCTTCGAACAGGCCAACCGGCACCTGGTTCTCTACCTCATGGAGCGCTAGCCGTTCTTTGCCCTCTTCGGACATATCGAACCGGGCGGGGATTAACCTTCCGATGATGACGTTCTCCTTCAGGCCCTTCAGGTAGTCTATTTGCCCGTTCAGCGCCGACTCGGTGAGGACACGGGTCGTCTCCTGGAATGACGCGGCCGCAAGGAAGCTCTCGACGTTCAACGAAGCTCTCGTGATGCCCAGCAGTACCGGGCTGGCAGTTGCCGGCTCGCCGCCCTCTGCGAGAATCGCCGCGTTGATGTCCTCGTACTGGTGACGAGCAATCAGCTCACCTGGAAGCAGGTCTGTGTCACCTGGACCGTCGATGCTCACCTTCCGCAGCATCTGGCCGATTACCACCTCGATGTGCTTGTTGTGGATCGGCACTCCCTGGGACCTGTAGACCCTCTGGACCTCCCCGATCAAGTACTGTTGGACGGCCTCTCGCCCTTGGGTCCCGAGTATCTGCTGAGGGCTCTTCGGGCCTGCCGTCAAAGACTGTCCGGCCGAGACGGTCTCACCGCTATCGACGATGACGTGGGCGGCGGCCGGAATCGGATACTCGCGCTGCTCCTCGTCCGTCCACGTAATGCTCAATGAGCCCTTGTGGACGTGGACGGTTCCGGACACTCTTGCCACGACTTCTGCAGCCTGCAGCGACTTTGCCTCGTCTTTTGCGTCCTTCTTTGTCTTCTTGGTCGCCTTCGACTTGGACGGTGGAGGCTGGGCCAGTGTGGCGCCTATAGCCACGTCGGTACCGCTTTTCACTGCGGCCTTATAGCCCTTCGACAATGGGTACTCGTCGACGTACTCCTCGTAGCTGACGACTTTGATGCTTCGACCTTCCGCGGTCTCCGACACCTCCGCGACGCCGTCGATCTCCGATAGCACGGCTTCACCTTTAGGCGACCTGGCCTCGAACAGTTCCTCGACCCTTGGGAGGCCGCTGGTGATGTCCGCCCCGGCGATGCCGCCTGTGTGGAACGTCCGCATGGTCAACTGAGTGCCGGGTTCGCCGATGCTCTGGGCCGCGATTATCCCGACGGCTTCGCCCATCATGACGGGACGCCATGTCGCAAGGGAAGCGCCGTAGCATTTGACGCAGACGCCGCGAGAGGACTCGCAGGTTAGCGGCGAGTGAACAAAGATCTGCTCCACGCCAGCTTCCGCGATTCTCCGTGCCGTGTCTTCGAAGATCAGATCTCCGGCGTCGACGATCACTTCACCGGTCTCAGGGTCGGCGATGGGCGCCGCCGCGAACCGGCTTTTTATTCGCTCCTCGAATGAGGTGATTAGAGGCTCGTTTGGCGTGTTCTCGACGAGGACGCTGTTCTCAGTACCGCAGTCGTCCGAGGTTATGGTGACCTCCTGGGAGACGTCGATCAGCCTTCGCGTCAGATAGCCACTATCCGCCGTTCTCAGTGCGGTGTCAGCGAGGCCCTTCCTGGCCCCGTGAGTGGAGATGAAGTACTCCAACACGCTGAGACCTTCGCGGAAGTTCGACTTGATGGGCCTATCGATGACCCGCCCTTTCGGATCGGACATCAGGCCTCTCATGCCGGCCATCTGCTTTATCTGGGCGATGTTACCTTTGGCGCCCGACGTGGCCATCAGGTAGATGCCCCGATAGTTGCGAAGGTTGTCTTCGATGACTTTGGTAAGGGTATCGTTGGCATCTGTCCAGATCTGGACCGCGTTCGCGTACCGCTCATCCTCCGTGATCAAGCCGTCGAGGAATTGCTGTTCGAGCAGGTCGGCCTTACGCTCGGCCTCGCCGACGATCGATTCCTTTTCCTGAGACACTTCGATGTCGTTGATCGCGATCGTTACTCCCGACTTGGAGGCGTACTTGAAGCCCAAGTCCTTGATCGCGTCCAGTAGATCGAGCGTTTTGTCGTTCCCAAACCGCTGGTAGCACTCTCCGGTGATGTCTTTGAGGGCGCCCTTCTCGAGCTCTTGATTGCGGAAGCCGAGCTCAGGCGGCAAGGCGTCATTGAATAGGATCCGCCCGACGGTGGTCTCTATCCACTCTCCGGTTCCGTTGGAGCCGACCCTAACGTTGATTAGAGCTCGTAGATCGACCTGCTTTAGTTCGTAGGCCAAGCGGGCTTCTTCGAAGCTACTGAACCGGAGTCCGGTGCCGAGGGCTTCTTCCCGTACCATCGTCATGTAGTAGCAACCGAGGACCATGTCGAGCGTTGGGGCCACAATCGGCTCGCCCGAACTAGGCGAGAGCATGTTGTAAACACTCAACATAACCTTGTTGGCTTCTTGCACGGCTCCCTTGGAGAGCGGCACGTGCACCGCCATCTGGTCGCCGTCGAAGTCGGCGCCGAAGGCGTTACAGACCAGCGGGTGCACCTGTATGGCCCCGCCCTCGACTAGTATCGGCTTGAAAGCCTGGATCCCGAGACGGTGCAGAGTCGGTGCTCTGTTCAGAAGCACCGGCCGTTGCTTGACCACCTCTTCGAGAATGTCCCACACCTCAGGTCGCGCCCGCTCGGCAAGGCGCTTCGCGCTCTTGATGTTGTGCGCATAGCCATTGATCACCAGGCGGTTCATCACGAACGGCTTGAACAGCTCAAGCGCCATTCTCCGCGGCAGGCCGCACTCGTGGAGCTTGAGCTTCGGGCCGACCACAATCACCGACCGGCCGCTGTAGTCGACCCTCTTCCCAAGCAAGTTCTGGCGGAACCGCCCCTGCTTTCCGCGAAGTAGGTCGGACAGCGACTTGAGTTTGTGATTGTGGCTCCCCGAGACGGCGCGTCCTCGCCGCCCATTGTCTATCAGCGCGTCGACGGCCTCCTGAAGCATCCGCTTCTCGTTGCGAACGATGACCTCAGGGGCCTGCAGCTCCATCAGCCTCTTGAGCCGGTTGTTCCGGTTGATTACCCGACGATAAAGATCGTTCAAGTCGCTTGTCGCGAATCGGCCGCCGTCCAGCTGGACCATTGGTCTCAGTTCCGGCGGCAGGACCGGTAAGACCGAGAGGACCATCCACTCTGGTTTGTTCCCGCTCTTCCGCAACGCCTCCACGATCCTCAGCATCTTGATGGCCTTCTTGCGGCGCTGTCCCGACGTCGACCGGACCTCCTCCTGGAGCCGCTCCCTGGTACCCTTGAGGTCGAGCTCCTGCAGTACATTCAGGATAGCCTCGGCTCCCATGCCGGCTTCGAAGACATCGAGATAACGATCCTTTAGCTCCCTGTACCGGGATTCGGTAAGCAACTGGCCGATTCGAAGGTCCTTCAGTTCGTCGGTCTGGCTCTCGATACTGCTCTCTAGCTCGTCCTTATCCTTCTCCAGCTGAAGCCGGACCTTCTGGACTTCAGCAGCCGGGTCGTCTTCGCTTTTGGCTTCGGACGATCCGGACTCATCGGGGGACGCGTCACCGTCCTCCTGTTCAGCGGGTTCGTCGGTCTCGGATTCATCAGACTCGGACTCATCAGACTCGGACTCGTCGGTGTCGATCGCCGAAGACGTCCCGGTTAGCTGTGCGATCTTCTCCTGGGCCTCGGACTCCAGCCGCTGGATCTCATCTTCACGCCTTTGCTCCAAGGCCTCGATAGAAGCCTTTCGGAGCTCCTCGTTGACGCCCGTAACCAGATACTGGGCGAAATACAGTACCCTCTCGAGGTTCCGAGGGGAGAGTTCAAGAAGCAGCCCCAGCCTGCTGGGTATGCCCTTGGAAAACCAGATATGAGCGACGGGTGCGGCGAGACTGATGTGGCCCATTCGCTCGCGCCGTACCTTGGAGCGGGCGACCTCGACCCCGCACCGGTCGCAGATCACGCCCTTGTAGCGGATCTTCTTGTACTTGCCGCAGTAGCACTCCCAGTCCTTCGTCGGACCAAAAATGCGCTCGCAGAAAAGCCCGTCCTTTTCAGGGCGTAGGGTCCGATAGTTGATGGTCTCAGGCTTCGTTACCTCGCCATACGACCATGTCTTGATCTGCTCGGGAGAGGCAAGGGAGATTCTAATAGCATTGAAGTCGTTGGCGCTTTGGGCCATGTTTTTACGCTCCTGGGCGCTTCCGTCTGGTTCTTAATGGTCGCTTAAGGGCTGCGCAGGCAGACCCTGGGTCTTTTACGGTAGGGCCGCTGTTACTGGCTTCCTGAGCTTTCGGTCTCTTCGGCCGAAGACTCGGATACAGACGATTCGTCGCTCTGCTCTGCCGACGCCACTACCGCGGGTTGCTCGACCGTTTCCGGCTCGGCCGGCGGGGCCGCCTCGTCGGGGTCATCCGCGGGCCCATCGGCCTCTGCGGTCTCTTCATTGCCATTGGAGGACGCTTCCGTTGCCGGTTGTTCGATCATCTCTGGGTCGCTCTCCGACGCTCCATCCGCTTTCGCGGTCGATTGACTCGTCTCGGCAGTGTCTTCATCGCCGTCCGCTGATACCGCCAACGCTGGTTCTTCCACCGCCTCCGATTCCGTCGATGAGGCCGTGTCGTCGGCGTCGTCAGAAGACTGCTCGGCTTCGACTACCGCCTCTGTAGCGACAGTTCCTTCGGCTTCGTCTCCGGCGGCGGCGCCGTCGATTCCTTCAAGAATCGTCGCCGGCGCGCCTTCCATCACCTCCAGACTAGGAGCGCCATCCGTGGCCGCCAGAGAGAGTTCATTTTCCATTTCCTCGATCGTTGAGCCGTCCTCAAGGGCAGGCTCCTCGGGTGCTTCGTACATCAACTCCACCGATAGACCCAGACTCTGAAGCTCTTTGAGGAGAACGTGGAACGACTCGGGAATCCCCGGCCGAACTACGTCTTCTCCTTTGACGATAGCCTCGTAGGTCTTCACCCGCCCCACGACGTCGTCGGACTTGACCGTCAACATTTCCTGGAGGTTGTATGCGGCGCTATATGCCTCGAGCGCCCATACCTCCATCTCGCCGAACCGCTGTCCACCGAACTGGGCCTTGCCGCCCAGGGGCTGCTGGGTGATCAGCGAGTAGGGTCCCGTGGACCGGGCATGGATCTTGTCTTCGACCAGATGGCTGAGCTTCATCATGTAAATGTAGCCCACCGTAATCGGCTGGTCGAACGGCTCGCCGGACCGGCCGTCGTACAGAATGGACTTGCCCAGGACCGGGGCCGAGATCTGCTTCTCCCGGTCGAGGCGTAGAGCCTCTCGTTTCAGGTCGTCGGCGGACATCTCGGCGACGTCCTGCCCCATGTCCTCTTTGAACCAGATCCTGAGGCAGGCTTCGCGTGCGGCGCCCGGAGTACCGTTGAATACGGTTTCGTAGTCGAAGCCGTGCGCCGACAACCACTTGCGTGCCACGCCAAGGTCGATCACCGAGTGACCGTTCTTGTCGACTGGCCTCGGGTCAACCGCGCCGGCCTTTTCTAGGAGCCACGACTGGGCCAGCGCATCCTCGATTCCGACGTCGGGAGCCCCATCGAATACGGGCGTTATGGCCCTGAATCCCAGGGTGTTCGCGGCCATACCCAGGTGGGTTTCCAGTACCTGTCCGAGGTTCATACGAGACGGCACACCGATCGGGTTCAAGATAATGTCGACGGGAGTGCCGTCGGGAAGGAACGGCAGGTCTTCCTGTGGAAGAATCTTGGAAATGACTCCCTTGTTACCGTGGCGTCCGGCCATTTTGTCGCCCTCGGCGACCTTCCTTGTCTGTGCGATCCATAGACGGACCAGCTTGTTGACGCCCGGAGGCAGCTCGTCATCGTTGGCCTTACTGAGGACACGTACCTCGATGACCTTGCCACGCTCCCCGTGAGGGACCCGCAGCGACGTGTCCTTGACGTCTCTAGCCTTCTCGCCGAAGATCGCCCGCAAGAGCTTCTCCTCGGCACTGAGCTCGGTCTCGCCCTTCGGGGTGATTTTGCCGACAAGAACGTCGCCGGGCCCGATCTCTGCACCGACCCGAATGATCCCTTCTTCGTTGAGATTGCGTAGACTCTCCTCGCCGACGTTGGGAATGTCCCGCGTTATCTCCTCGGGACCGAGTTTCGTGTCGCGCGCCTCCACTTCGTGTTTCTCGATGTGGATGGAGGTGAAGCGGTCGTCTTGGACCATCTTCTCGCTGACGATGATGGCGTCCTCGAAGTTGTAGCCTTCCCAGCTCATAAAAGCTACTAGCGTGTTCTGGCCGAGCGCCAGTTCGCCGCCGTCGGTCGAAGAGCTGTCAGCCAGTAGGCTCCCAACAGCCACTGTATCGCCCTTGCGGACGACCGGCCGTTGGTTGATGCAGGTCCCCTGGTTGCTCCTCACGAACTTCCGCAATCGGTACTCGGCGTCTTCGCCGCTCGAATCGGTGACAACGATCCTGGCGCCGCTCGCCTCGGTGACGACCCCGTCGGTCCTGGACAGCACCACCTGACCGCTATCGCGGGCTACACGACCCTCCATGCCGGTCCCGACGAGCGGTGACTCCGGCTTCACTAGAGGGACGGCCTGCCTCTGCATGTTGGACCCCATCAGCGCACGGTTGGCATCGTCGTGCTCGAGGAAGGGGATCAGGGACGTCGAGACGCTCACCAGCTGCATCGGAGTGACGTCCATCAAGTCGACGCTCTCCGGTAGCTCCATGACTACGGCTTCGCCCCTACGTGTCTCAATCCGGTTCTCCAGGAACTGGCCTTTTTCGTCCACGGGCGAGTCGGCCTGGGCGATGTGCACCTCTTCCTCTCCGTCCGCAGCCAGATAGACGACGTCATTGGGGTCCGAAGATACGTACGGTTTGACCGACAGGCGCCTCTCCGGAAGCTTCGTGATCCTAGTCCTGATGCCTTTGGAGACGACTCCTTTGGTGTTGAGCACGGTCTTGCCATCCTCGTCGGCGACCGTCTCCATGATGGTGCGTCCGACAAGGTCTGGGTCGGTGCTAAGAATCTCTTTGTGGACGTTGCGATAAGGCGTTTCGATGAACCCGTAGTCGTTGGTCTTGGCGTATGTCGCCAGCGACCCGAGCAGGCCGATGTTTGGACCTTCAGGCGTCTCGATCGGACAGATGCGGCCATAGTGAGAGTGGTGTACGTCTCGCACATCGAAACCGGCGCGTTCCCGCGAGAGACCTCCCGGACCGAGGGCCGACAGCCTCCGCTTGTGGGTGAGTTCCGCCAGAGGGTTGGTCTGGTCCATGAACTGGGACAGCTGGGACCCTCCGAAGAACTCCCTTATCGCGGCCACAACAGGCCTGATGTTGATCAACGCCGCCGGCGTCGTCGTTGCGGAGTCCAACTGGGTCGTCATCCGTTCCTTGATGACCCGTTCCATCCGCAGCAGCCCCAGTCTGACCTGCTGCTGGATCAGCTCTCCGACCGCCTTGACCCGTCGATTGCCGAGGTGGTCTATGTCGTCCGGACCTTTCTCGCCGTTGTTGATCTGGATCATCATCCGCAGCAGGCTGATGATGTCGTTTGGCTGCAGCGTCCGGCTGTCCAGGTCGGTGTCCAGGCCCAACCGGCGGTTGAGCTTGTACCGACCGACAGCGCCCAGGTTGTACCTCCTGGGGTTGTAGAACAGGTTCTCTAGAAGGGTCTTAGCGTTTTCGAGACTCGGAGGCTCGCCGGGACGAAGCCTGCGATAGAACTCCAGAAGCGCCTCTTCGTGGCTAGTAACTCCGGTATCCTTCTCGATAGTTGTCTTGACGAATTGATGTTCGGTGTCTGTGTCTACGTCTTCGAACAGCTCCACTATCTCTTCGTCGGTCGAGTAGCCCATTGTCCTGAGTAGCATGCTCACCGGGCTCTTCCGCTTTCGATCGACCTTTACGGAGATCACGTCGCGGTTGCTAGTCTCGAACTCCATCCAGGCTCCCCTATAAGGGATAAGCTTGGCGGATGCCAGTCGCCGTCCTGTGGAGGAATCTGAGTCGGTAGTGAAGTACACACCCGGCGACCGCACCAGCTGGCTGACGACAACCCGCTCTGCGCCGTTGATGATGAAGGTCCCCGTCGTGGTCATCATCGGGATGTCGCCGATGAAAAGCTCCTGGAGTTTGCGCTCGCCCTCCGCAGGGCCCTGCGCCTTCGTCAAGAGCTCGACCGTTACGTACAGCGGCGCGGAGTAGGTGGACTCGTTGTCCCGGCACTCCTGCTCGGAGAGTTTAGGCTCGCCGAACTTGTGGGCGAGAAAGCTAAGCTCGAACCTCCCGCCAGGAAAGTCCTCGATAGGGGAGATTTCCTCGAGCAGTTCCTTTAAGCCCTGGGTCGTGAACCATTCGAAGGCATCCGTCTGCACTCTGATCAGGTTGGGTACTTCGAGTCCACCGGAAATCGTTGCGTAGGACCGCTGGTTGACTTTGGCTCCGTTGACCACCGACGAAACGGGTGAGGCCATGTGTTATCACACTCCTGAGGCTATGCCGCTTTGGGCGGCCGACCGGCGAGGCGTTTAGACGCAAAAAAGGCGTGGCTTGACCACGGCCTGGTATCTTCGGGAGACGCAGCGAGGCGACTGAAGACACATTGGGACGCCTCACAGTACCACAGCAAACCGCGTGCGTCAAGAGCCGGCGTCCATACGCTCCGTGCTACAATCGTGACTGTAGTAGGGAAGGCGAAATGGCACGAGCGATAGAGCACAGTACGAACCCGCATCAGACCACCGTGACCGTCCGGCTTCGGCTCTTCGCCAGTTATAGGGAAAAGGCCGGCGCGGCTGAGTCGGATATCGAACTGCTCGGCGATGCGACGGTTGGCGACCTCGCCGCGGAGGTCGGGAAGCGCTTTCCGGCCCTAACCCCGACGCCGGAGCGGCTGGTGGTCGCCGTGAACTACGAGTACCGAGACCACGACCACCCGCTGGCGGACGGAGACGAGGTAGCGTTGATTCCCCCTGTCAGCGGAGGCGATGTGGCTACGTCTCAGGGACCCTGGGTAACCATCACCGATGAGCCGCTCGACCCCGACGCGATAACCGACGCCGTTCGACGGGACACGAACGGGGCCGTAGTGACGTTCCTCGGCACTACTCGAAACGTCACGGGCGACCGCGAAGTGCTCTATCTGGAGTACGAGGCCTACCGGCCAATGGCGGAGAAGAAGCTAGAGCAAGTCGCCTTAGAGATGTGCGACCGGTGGGAAGTCGACGTGGCCATCGCCCACCGCCTCGGCCGCCTGGAGATAGGGGAGACGAGTCTGGTGGTCGCCGTGGCCTCGAAGCACCGCCGCGACGCCTTCGCGGCGTGCCAGTACAGCGTCGACCGGATCAAGACGACGGTGCCCATCTGGAAGAAGGAACTGTTCGTGGGCGGCGAGGTGTGGGTCGAAAGCCCTGAAGACCTGGCGGCACGTGAAGCCGCAGAGGCCGCAAGGTCGGTCTAAGAATCTCTATCAGAACGCGTTCAACCCGAGTATCGGTATTGTCCTCGTTGCAGACCGCGCACGGGGAGATGAGCCGGCTGGAATCGGGTACACCCCACGGTCTTCTTTAGCCCAAATCCACCGAAGGGATGACTATGCAGCAGCGGAACGGGCGATAGGGGCAAGGGAGGGCGATGGTCCGGGCACGATTTGGGGTAGAGGGGGGCCGGTGTTTGTCTTCAGTTGCCGCGGGGAGACTTTGTGACCGTCTGCGAATGTTGGTCAGGGCGAGATAGCGGGGAGAGGACACAGCAAGAGGCACTCGCAGACCGGACTGGCGCGAGTTCGCGGGGACGTTCGGTTGGCCGGATGTCGGCCGGTTGCCGCCGCCGCCGTCAGGCAGGGAGTGGCAGGGCGCGCAATCGGGCCAGGGCACGATCGAACTGGGCTTCCCAAGGCCAGCGCTGTGGCAGATGCAGTGTGAGGCGGCGCGCCGAGCGGGTGATCCGTCCGGCCAGGGAGAAGAACCGCCGCCGGAGGGTCTTGGTGGTCACCACCTGCTCGCCCAGACCGATGCGCGCTGTCCAGCGGGCGATGTTGTGGGCCATCACCTGTACCGCCAGCCAGGCGGCGTTGGCGGCGAAGCGGCCCGAGGGGAGATGGTTCAACCCCACACCGTGCTTGAGGTCTCGGATGGCATTCTCGATCTCGGCGTGGCGGCGATGGTCGGCCTCCAGTTCGAGCATCTCCCCGTCCCGGTCGGTGATGAAGCCGTGATAGCTGTAGGTGGCGAAGAGGGCCAGCTGGGAACCGGGCGTGGGCTTCACACGCCGGACGATGAGCCGCACCGGCGCGGCGTCAGGTTCACTCTGGAAGGGAGTGCAGGTGGTCTCGGCCACATCGGCGGCGCCGTCCATCCAGTAAGGAATCGGCGTCCAGGCATCTTCGGGTATCGCCTCGATGAGATTGTGCAGGCTTTTATGCTGGCGGATGGTGATGGAGAAGCGGACATCCATCTTGCGGCAGACGGATACCACGCCATGAGTGTAGAACCCGCTGTCGGCCCGTAGCGTGAGTCGTCCGTTGGCCCCGGCGTAGCGCACCCGTCCCACCGTCTCCCGCAGGAAGTGGGCGGCGCCGCGGGCGGTGTTGGCCCGGCCCTCGCGCAGCCGGGACATCAGCACGTCTCCGGTGCCGGCGGCGATGGCCAGCAGTGGGTGGTAGCCCCGCTTGCCGGTATAGCCGTGGTGGCGGGCGCCCTCCTTGGCCAGTCCGTAGGTCTCGCAGATGGTGGAATCGAGGTCGATGGTGAACGGCGCGTCGCCGGGTCCGGCCCCAGCGGCCCAGGCCCGGGCCAGCAGCTCCCGGCTCACCCGGTCCAGCTGGCGGACGTGGCCCCACCGGAAGCTGCGCAGGAAGGTGCCCAGGGTGGATGGCGCCTTGACCGTGCCGCCCAGGGTGCAGGCCGTCCCCCCGGTGCGCAACACATCAGCGTCGTCGATGCAGTCGCCGCCGGCCATGGCTGAGGCCACCAGGGTCATCAGCTTGTCTCCGGTGTTGGCCCGCCCCGGCGCGCCGCCCAGGTCAAGGTGATGGTCAACGAGTTCCCGCAGGCCCAGATGCCGGGCGAGGGTGGCCGGCAGGAGCAGACCAGCATTGGCCACCAGGCGGTGATCGTCAAAGACGATACGGATACGGTCGGGCTGGTTGCGTGGTAGCATCTATTGGGTGCTCCTTCTCTGGGACTGTTTTGCTGTTACAAAACCATTATCCCAGATTCAGAAGAGCACCCTCTGGCCACTTCAGGATGCTAACCCGACGCCCTCCCTCGGTGGATTCGGGTTTAGGAAGGGGATTGCGCTGGCAACTGCTGACCCGGAAAGGGCCACCCAGACGATGGCAAGCGCGGGGCACTTTGCAGGCATTTGCTAATGGTTGGACTCCCGTCCACAGGACCAGAGGGGAACGGCATTCGCACTGCTGACCTACTTGGGGCCTTCTCCCTGGCGAGCGACCTCGCGATGGGATTGCATTCGGAGCACGGGGCACGCGCCTGTTACATTGGCATGCACATCGCCCAAGAGATGGAACTTCCTCTAGAGCAACGCACCCACCTGTACTATGCCGAATTGTTGAAGGACGCCGGCTGCACTACCTGGACCAGCCAGCTAGCCAGTTCTTGGCTTGTCGACGAACTAGTGTCCTGAGTTATGAATCCGATGACAAAATCGGGCGATGGTAGCTAGTAGCTGGTCTGCGGTTTTGGTCCAGATGAAGGGCTTTGAGGCAGCGTTGTGCTGGTCAATGTACTGTTCGATGGCTTGCTCCAGTTCCCGAGTGCTGCGGAACACCCCGCGGCGCAGTTGCTTCTCTGTCAGCACCGCGAACCAGCGCTCCACCTGGTTCAGCCAAGAGCTGCTGGTGGGGGTGAAGTGCAGGTGATAGCGCGGCCGCCGGGCCAGCCAGCGCTGGATGGCGGGGGTCTTGTGGGTGGCGTAGTTGTCCAGGATAAGGTGCACGTCGAGGTCCGGGGGTACGGTCGCATCGACCCGGTCGAGGAAGCGCCGGAACTCCGTGGACCGGTGCCGACGGTGGCAGGCGCCGATGACCTCTCCCGTCTTCACGTCGAGGGCGGCGAAGAGAGAGGTCGTACCATGACGACGGTAGTCATGGGTCCGGCGCTCGATCTGCCCCGGGCGCATGGGCAACAGCGGGGCCGTCCGGTCGAGGGCCTGGATCTGGGACTTCTCGTCGACACACAGGACCAGAGCCCGCTGGGGTGGGTTGAGGTAGAGCCCCACGATGTCACGGACCTTCTCGATGAACAGAGGGTCAGACGAAAGTTTGAACGTCTCGGTCCGATGCGGCTGCAAGGCAAAGGCCCGCCAGATAACGGCTGATGGCGCTCTGACTCAGGCCGGTACGCGCAGCCATGGAGCGCGTGCTCCAGTGGGTTGCATCCGCCGGCGTCGTCTCCAGGGTGAGGGTCACGACCCGCTCCACATCGGTGTCCGTGATGGAGCGTGGGCCGCCGGGCCGCGGCTCGTCAAACAGGCCGTCGAGGCGGCGTTCGATGAACCGGGCCCGCCACTTCCCCACCGTTTGCTTGGCCAGACCGATCTCCCCGGCCACGACGGTATTGGTCTTGCCCTCGGAGCAACGGAGAATGATCCGGGATCGCAGAGCCAGCGCCTGGGCAGTGGTTGGACGCCGCTTCCAGCGCTCGAGGCTCTCGCGTTCGTCGGAGGAAAGGTGCAAGGGAGGAATGGGGCGTCCGATGGCCATGGTGACCTCCATGAGCGTTTCGTGGAGGGTACACCCCAGCAAGTACTTTTGCAATGAGTTCATAACTCAGGACACTAGCTGCCAAGCGGGACCTCCAATTCTTTCGCGATGCCCGGAACCCCTTGGACATCGCCTCATGGCTCTTCAAGTATATAGGAACGGGAGAAGCTTTCCCGACCCGGGCCACTCATATTCTGGGCTTCCTGGCAAACGGGCGGAGTTTCATGAAAGAAGGCTTTGAGAGCACCTGCCACGTGGCCACACGCATCGCCCAGCGATTGGGTATGCCTCAGGCAGTCCAGGACGCGTTGATGCAAGTTTTTGAGCAATGGGACGGTCGCGGGATGCCATATGGTGCCAAGACCAACGCTATCCCTATCATCTCTCGTATCGTGCTGGTGACGAGCTTCCTGGAGGTCTTCCATCGAGTGGAAGGTCGTGATGCCACAAACCACGTGGCCCTGGCACGGCGCGGCAAGGCCTTCGATCCTTCGGTGGTCGATGCCTTCCTCTCTGTGGCTCAGAAGGAAAGCTTCTGGACGGGACTGGAGCAGGAAAGAGTGTGGGACAGCGTGCTTTCCATGGAGCCACAGCAGTCCCCTCTTCGGTACATGGGAAAAGAGAAGCTAATTGATGTGGCGCTGGCCTTGGCCGACTACGCCGACCTGAAATCGCCTTTTCAGGCCGGCCGTTCGCGCAGAGTAGCCGATTTAGCAGAGCGCATCGCTCGGAGGATGGGGCTTTCAGAGCCAGAGGCGACCAACATATATCGTGCTGCGTTGGTTCATGATATCGGCATTGTCGCAGTCCCGTCCTTTGTATTGAACAAGTCCCAGGACACACTCACCGAAGCCGAGCGAGAGCAAGTAAGGCTCCACCCTTACCACTCGGAACGAGTCCTGTCCAAAGTCCCTGCTCTGGAGCCGATCATTCCCATCGTGGCGGCGCATCACGAGAGGATGGATGGACGTGGCTACTACCAAGGGCTTCGGGGCTCTCAAATTCCGTTGGGGGCACAGATTATCGCAGTGGCCGACCGCTTCGATGAACTTACCCACGATGCCCCCGACAGCCGGGGCCGCGAGTCGGATCAGGCGGTCGACATGATGCGCCAAGAGGTGGCGGGTAGGCTCTCACCTGAAGCTTTCCAGGCTCTCATGGGGGACCTGAGTGGGGAAGATCGCTCCCACAGACAGAAGACTCGTCAACAAAAATGGCCTGCCCGGCTCACCGATCGAGAGGTTGACGTGCTCCGTCTGATAGCTAAAGGCCTCAATAGGCGGCAAGTGGGCAAGGCTCTCTTCATCGCCGAAGGAACCGTGCGGTCTCATTTGGAACATATCTACAGCAAGATCGGTGTATCCAGTCGGGCCGCCGCCACTCTTTTTGCTGTGGAACACGACCTGCTCCCCTGAGAAGCTTCTCGTTCAAGAAGCGCTTCTCCTGCTAGCGCCATTCCCCTCACAGATTCTCGGCCGAGCCGTGTACCACTGACAGGCTTGTCGTTCTTCATAAGAGAAGGGTCAGCTTTTGGAGACTTCTGCCCACTAATATCCGACGTTTGTCAGATGAAGAGGACCTATATCCCTTGGACAATGGAGATAATCTAAGAGGAGGTGCTGTAATGGCAACGTCAACGGTCGTTAATGGACTGAACGTCCAGGGGATTCAAGACATGATTCCCTCGTAAAAATGTGAATGGCGGAGAGATAATGTACCGGCAGGGCGGCTCAAGAGCTGAGATGTGGCGCTTGAAAAGCGTACCGCCTGTCGCCTTCAATCAGGAACGACCGAACCTGACTGAAGGTGGATTGGATGTACAAGGTGGGTATTTACCTCCGTGTTCGCAAGGCTTGTTTCGTCGAAGGGATGAGCGTCCGAGAGGCGGCCCGAGTGTTCGGGCTACACCGGGACACGGTGCGCAAGATGCTCGAGTACTCCGTGCCCCCCGGGTATCGACGGCAACGACCGGCTCGCAGACCGAAGCTCGATCCATATAAGGGTGTGATGGACCAGATCCTGGAGCAGGATCTGAGCTCACCGAAGAAGCAGCGTCACACCGCCAAGCGTATCTACGAACGGCTCAGAGACGAACACGGCTTCCCCGGCAAGTACACGATAGTCAAAGACTACGTTCGAGAACGCCGTCGTCATACCCGCGAGATGTTCTTACCTCTGTCCCACCCTCCGGGACATGCCCAGTGCGACTACGGCGAAGCTCGAGTGATCATCGGCGGAGTGGAACGCAAAGCCCACTACTTCGCCCTGGACCTCCCTCACAGCGACGGGTGCTATGTGAAGGCGTATCCCGCCGAGACGACGGAGTCATTCTGCGACGGACACGTCTCCGCCTTCGCGTTCCTGGGCGGAGTGCCTCAGAGCATCCTCTACGACAACACCACGCTCGCGGTAGCCAGAATCCTGGGAGATGGTCGCCGGCAGCGGACCAGGGTGTTCTCCGAGCTTCAGTCCCACTACCTGTTCGAGGACCGGTTCGGCCGTCCAGGCAAAGGGAACGATAAGGGCAAAGTAGAAGGTCTGGTCGGCTATGTCCGCCGGAACTTCCTGGTGCCCATTCCATCGTTCGAGAGCTTCGATGCCCTCAATGCTCATCTGGAGCAACACTGCCTCAGACGGTTCGAAGATCGACTCCGCGGCCACAACGAGACGATAGGAGAACGGCTGGAGCGGGACCTGGAGAAGCTGCTGCCTCTGCCGGCCGTACCGTACGACGCCAGCGACAAGCACGCGACGAGGGTCAGTTCTCTGTCCCTGGTCAGATACCGGACCAATGACTATTCGGTCCCGGTGGCCTACGGTCATCGGGACGTTCTGGTCCGCGGATATGTACACGAGGTTGTGATCAGCTGTGGCGCTGAAGTCATCGCCCGCCATCGGCGGTCCTACGATCGAGACGACTTCGTCTTCGACCCTCTCCATTACCTGCCGCTCCTTGAGAAGAAGACGAGGGCATTGGATCAGGCGGCGCCGCTGGTTGGATGGGAGTTGCCCGAGGAGTTCGGAGTGTTGCGGCGGTTGCTGGAGTCTCGGATGGGCAAGCGAGGAAAGAGGGAGTTCGTGCAGGTGCTCAGACTGATGGAGACCTTCCAGCCGGAAGAAGTCCACGACGCCGTACGAGACGCCATTCGACTCGGGGCTGTGAGCTTCGATGCTGTCAAGCACCTGGTGCTGTGCAGGATCGAGGGTCGACCGCCTAGACTCGACATGGAGTTGTACCCGTATCTGCCCAGGACCAACGTTGCAACAACCTCGACCAGGGACTACATGGCTCTCCTGGCGGGGAGCCGGTCATGACCAACAAGTCCACGATGTTGCTCGAACACAACCTCAAGCAACTCAAGCTCCCCACGTTCCTGAGGGAGTACGACAAGCTGGCATCCCAGTGTGCCAGTGAGGGAGCTGACCATCCGGACTACCTGCTGCGACTATCGGAGTTGGAGCTGATCGACCGTCACCATCGCATGGTGGAACGTCGGATCAAAGCAGCCCGCTTCCCGACGACCAAGAGTCTCGACACCTTCGACTTCCTGTCTATGCCGTCCCTGAACGAGGCTCTGGTTCTGGAGCTGGCACGATGCGAGTACATCAAGCGCCCCCACAACGTCATCGCTCTCGGCAACAGTGGCACCGGCAAGACCCATATCGCCCTCGGTCTCGGTCTGGCTGCGTGTCAGAGGGGACTGTCCGTGGGCTTCACCACCGCCGCTGCTCTGGTTCACGAGCTGATCAAGGCCAGGGACGAACGGCGTCTGCTCAACCTGCAGAGAAGGCTCGCACGACTCAAGCTTCTGATCATCGACGAACTGGGCTTCGTGCCCTTGTCCAAGACTGGCGCCGAGCTGCTCTTCGAGGTGTTCAGCCAGCGTTACGAGCGTGGATCGGTCCTGGTGACCTCCAAGTGAGCCCTTCGTCGAGTGGACCGAGGTGTTCGGCTCTGAACGGCTGACCGGAGCTCTCCTCGACCGCCTCACCCACCATGTCGACATCCTGGAGATGAACGGGGACAGCTACCGACTCAAGCACAGCAAGAAGACTTCTGGCCGCCAGCTATCTGACTGACCCTGATCTCCAACGCCCCACGAACCTTGATGCCCATTCTACGGCGTTCAGTGGTACAGTTTTGCTCCGCCCCGCTGGTACGTTTTCACACCGCCCTTGACACTTACAGGGTATGCTGGCCCTGCCCGAGCCCGGGGCCGTGCCCCCAGGCTTTCAGGAGATCCGCGCCACTTACTACGTCAAGAGCAGCGCTCCGAGAGAGCAACTGGAGCAGCTTGCCAAGATGTCGGAAGATCTCTCCCCCACCCGACATTCTCTGAGGGCCGTCAATTTCTCCTCCCATCTTGGCAGTCCAAGAGTAACTAACAGTACTAGGGGGAAACTCCTGGGACCTCGCTCCAAGTTTGATTCCCTCGCAAAAAGGCCTGTTTGAGATGAACCCTGGCGTGCGAAGGGGCCTGGAAGGGAGGAGGCCACGGGATGCCGGCTGCTGGCCTCACCGCACCATCTGCCGCGCTCAGGACAAGCGTGATCCCGTTGCGGTACCCCTTCCGTGGCTCAGGGCACCCGGTGGAAGCTGTGGAGCGGCGCCCTCATGCGGCCGCGACCGCAGGTACCGTCCCGACCGCCCGCTGAGCCGTGTTCTCCATCTCCACCAGGCGTGCATGGACCATCCGCTTGAAGTTGCACGCCAACGCCTTCGCTCGTCCGGTCGGACCTTCCGCTCCGCGAGCCCGTCAACGACCGGCACGCTCACGTCGGTGTCGCTCCCACTCGAGGGGGTCACCTCCACGTGGGTGATGAGCTGGGTGGCGTTCTCCTCGTAGCAGGTCTCCGCCACCTGCACCTCGTACCCCTTCCCCTTGTGGCCGCTGTAGGTCACATCCGGGTCGTGGGGCGATTGCAGCGAGTCGGCGGACACCTGCTTCGGGTCCTTCAGGGCCACGGGCACCTTGCATTCCCCAGCATCGTCGTCATCGTCCCTGGGGCGCCCGTCCCGGTGTTTGCCCACATGGCACTGCTCCCGCAGCAGCCGCTCCAGCAGCCGGTACTCCTCCAGCTGGGCAGCAGTCGTGCCACGGAACCGGTCCACCAGCCGGTATAGGTCCCGGGCACAGACCGAAAGGCGTCGCCGACCCTCCCCCGTGTGGGCGTCCTCGTAGTGGGTCGCCTCGTCTTCTTCCTTCAAATAGCGCCCCAGGAGGCCCTCCGGAACCACAGGGCGAAGCTCTGGGTGCTCCCAGCGCAAGGCCCGCAGGAACAACCGCATCGTCTCACAGAACAGGCCCAGCCGGGTGAGTGTAGCGATGTTGCTCATGATGTGGGTGGAGTCCAGCCGTTGCTTTCCGGTGCGTATGCCCAGCGCCTGGATGATCCGGTCCGTGGTCTCCTGGAAAGCCAGCCGGCCACCATCGTGCTGCATCAGGCGAACTCGGAAGTTGTGGAGGGTCTTCTGGGGCAGGTGGGTCTCCTCGATGTCCAGCCGCAGGGCGTGGTGCCAGAGCAGGTTGAACTCTAGCTGCTCCAGGGCTTCACCGTCGGTGAGGTTGAACATCTCTTTGAGAAGGTGGACCCCGAGGACGGTCTGCACCGCCCGGTTGGGACGGCCGTTGTCCACGCAGTACATGGGAGCAAAGCGCTCCTCGTCAATCAGGGGGAGCGCCTCGTTTCGGAAAACCTCGGCCCAACTCCCCTCCAGGCGCTTAGCCTTCTTCGGCGTCACCAGGAACTGGGACTGCCAGAGGCTCTCTTGCGGGTCTCGCGCTCGGAACATGCTCCCCTCCCTCGCCCGGGCGCTGCCCCAACGCCCTTTCCCCACATTATCCTCCCATTGCCCCCGGAGGACGAGGGGTTTTTACGAGGGAATCAAGTTTGATTCTCTCGTAAAAAGTCTGTGCAGGTCGAATTAGAACAACCGTACCCTTGCCTGGGTACAATATACAGTCTCTGTTCCGTGTCCTACCCCAACATACGGTAGCGCTCACATGTGCTAAAGCGCTGGAACTTCCTCAAAACGGGTTTTTACGAGGGAATCAAGTTTGGGTGAGATCAGATCAGCCAGATGCTGGAGAGAAGGGGCCTATGGCAATGCAGCGTTGCCATGGGCCCCGAGGTCATCTGGTTCATATTAGAGTTCCTGTAACCTTGTCACTAGGTCCGGCCTCATGATTCGTTTGCGGTCGACTGAGCCGGTTCCTACCAACGTCGCGTCGTTTCCAGGTATCGACGTGGGCGACAAGAACAAGCCGCTAATCGACAAGGACTTCCCTGGCTACGTCGGCGGCGTTCCGGGTGTGATGACCACGCCCGAAAGTAACTGGGCGTGTCAGCCAGCAGACTGCGAAGGGGGCTGATCAGGCCTCTCTCACCGGGACGGCCGGCTCGCCGAGCCTCACCACCCCTTCGTCGCTGAGGGCCTCAACCTCGTCTTCCGAGTACCCCAGCACGTCCCTCAGTACCTCTCGCGTGTGTTCGCCGACCCCGGGCGTAGACTCGACGACCATCGGCGTGCGGCTGAATTTGATCATCTTGCCGGCCACGTGGATGGACCCGGCAACCGGGTCGGGCACCTCGACCATGATCTCCCGCTCACGCAGGTGCGGGTCCTCCGCTGCGTGCTCCACGTCATTCACGGGCGCGGCGGGGATGTCGTAGCTCGAAAGTAGATCGACGGCCTCCTGAGTGCTCCTCTTCGAGAACCACTCGGTCAGGGCCGGTTCCAACTCCTCCGCATGGTCGCGGCGTCCTTCTCGAGTGGAGAGACGGGAGTCCTGCGTCCAGGACGTCATCTCCAGGGCTTCACACACCCTGGGCCAGATGTTGTCGCTGATGGCCGCGATGAAGACCCACCCGTCGGCCGTTGGGTAGGCGTTCGAGAGCCCACTGCCGTTTCCTTCGCGAGGCGTGACCGTTCCGTTACCCAGGAACGCGGCGATGGGGATCTCGTTCGCGGTGAACCCGGTGTCGGCGAGGCTAACGTCGATCGACTGGCCCTCGCCGGAGAACTGGCGCTCCCAGAGCGCGGCCAGAGCCCCGACCGTCGCGTGTAGCGCGGTTATGCGGTCGATCAGCGGGAAAAAGGTCTTTGTCGGGGGGCCATCGGGTAACCCGGTAAGGGACATAAGCCCGCCGATTGCCTGACCGATGGGGTCGAAGCCGACGCGATCGCGATAGGGGCCATACTGGCCGTAGGCCGACACGTTGACCATCACCATCCCGGGGTTCAGTGCCTTGAGGCTCTCATACCCGAACCCCATTCGCTCGATAGTGCCGGGCCGGAAGTTCTGGACAAGGACGTCGGAGACCTTGACGAGGTCTCGAAGAACGGCCTTGCCGCGATCGGCCCGAAGGTTAAGCGCCAGGCTCTTCTTGCCGCTGTTGTACTGGACCCAGTAGGCGCTCTGGCCCCTGACCTTCGGCCCGTTCTCCCTGCTCTCGTCCCCGTTCAGCGCTTCGATCTTGATGACCTCGGCGCCCATGCGCGCGAACATCAACGCGCATCTGGGTCCGGCCTGATAGCGTCCCAGGTCCAGGACGCGTACACCTTCGAGAGCGGCTTTCGTGGAGCGCGGCACCAGCTACTTGCGCCCCTTACGGTCGAGGAACTCCCGGAACCCCTCCTCGACCGGTGTAGGCTTCAGGTTTCCGGTAAGTGCGTCTCGCTCGCGTCGGTACATCCCCTCCCAGGCGGACCCCACGTTTTCGATCATGATCTGCTTGATGCCCTGGACCATCCGCTGGTCGTTGGCCGCGATAGTCTTTGCGACTTCAAGCGCCTTAAGCATCAGATGGTCGGACGCGACAAGGTGGTTGAGCAGGCCCATCTGGTGGGCCTCTCTTGCGTCGACGACACGACCGGTGAACAGCAGGTCCTTAGCCGCCGGCCAGCCCACCTGTTGAGGCAGGTTCCAGGTCGAGTTGACCCGACCATAAGACGCGGCGAGAAACCGGAAGCTCGACTTCTCGCTCCCGACGCGGATATCGAGGCTCGCCGCGATAACCGCGCCTCCGCCGTAGGCGAGACCGTTAATCGCACCGACCGTCGGCTTCGCACACGACGCTATGTGCCAAACGAACCCGGCCCGCTCTTCGTCATAGGCAGCCCCCGACTCCTCGGCGTCCCGCGCCATCTCGTGTATGTCGGCGCCGGCTGAAAACGCGCGGTCGCCCTGTCCCGTGACAATGATTGCGCCGACCTCCGGGTCTTCCTCGAGATCAGTCATCGCCTGGTCGAGCTCGCGCCACAGCGCGATGTTCAACGCATTCAGCACATCGGGACGGTTGAGCGTCACGATGCCGACGCCTTCGTCCGTCTCCACTGTTATGTTCTCGTAGGCCAACCGCGATACCCTCAAAGCCCAAATGGAGGTTCAATTATAGGAGTCGTCTCCGAAGCGGGTCAAGGAACACTGAATGCCCCGACGGGCCTTCGCAGGGGTCGGTTCCATCGCGGTTGCAACCTTTTGTGGTCGCGTATCTGTCTAGAGACTACCACCCAGTAGTGATAAGTATTAATACCTATATCAAGTGAGCACTGATACTTGATTCCCTCGTAAAAACCCGTTTTGAGGAAGTTCCAGCGCTTTAGCACATGTGAGCGCTACCGTATGTTGGGGTAGGACACGGAACAGAGACTGTATATTGTACCCAGGCAAGGGTACGGTTGTTCTAATTCGACCTGCACAGACTTTTTACGAGAGAATCATACTTACTTCTGCTTGGTGCCAGGTGTCACTCTGTTCTAGACGCTGGACTCTCTCTTGGGATGTGACCGACCCCCCAATTTCGAACCCATGGGAGCACATGTCGGTTGTAGGTACTAGCTCACTGGAAGGAACGCGTACGCGGGAATAAGCTCTACGCTAACTTGCATCCAACTGCCTCATCCCGTTTAGGAGAGCCGCCGTGCTGGACATGAACAATATCAGCCAGACCCACCGAGCAGAGCTTCAGGCTCTTGCCAGAGACGTCCGGATTCTGAAGGGCTTGCCAAAGCACCAATCGCTCCGTCTCACCGCGGACGGCAAGCTGAAGCAGTTCCCCGGACAGAGCGTCGTCCTAACTGAAGGCTCTCCCGTGGACGAGGTTTACCTCACGTTGAGGGGAACGGTCGCGGTAGGCCTGTATCCGGAGGCGAATCCGGCCTTGTGGCTCTACGTTTCAGGACCGGGGGCTCTGGTCGATACTTCGGCACTGCTGGACCCACCGGTGTCGCCGGTCACAGTTCGTGCACTCTCAGACCTGACCGTTCTCGCCATATCGAGGGAAGCGTTCGTTGAAGTCATTGAGGAAGAGCCGGCGGTCGGCTATCGGATCCTGCAGGACTACAGCAGTCGGCTCGCTCTCATCAACCGGGTCACGTTGAAGGAAATATCCGAAGAGTTCCCAGGGCCTGGGCTGAACTAGCCCACCCCGAGATAGGAGTCCCCAATGGCCACGGAGCCCAACACGGTCGACCAGAGGTACCGGTGTTCACTCTGTCCGCAGACGCCTCAGACGACACTCCTATTCGACGACTACTGCTGGACGACTCTGCGCGGGCGGCACGACTTGCCGATCGTGGTCCTCAAGCGCCATACGGATAGTCCAACGGCAGGCGAGTGGCACCATATCGAGTCGCTCGCCAGGCGCCAATTCCCAGACTATCGCTGGAGGCGGCCGGCGCCTGTCACGAAGCACTTCTATCTCCACGCTTTGGACTGGAACGCCCGGTGCTCTCATGACCACACCGAAGCCGAACATGCACGTCACCCTATCGCCGCGAGCCTGCGGGGGCAACGAGTAGCGGCTTCCGTTGACATGGCTTCACCGTATCGGACCGCGGCAGTTGGCGCGGCCCTTACCCTCCAGGCCGCATAAACGCTCGACCATCGGGACGGCTGGCCAGAACGGAAGACTTCGGCGCCGATGCCGGCGAAATAGCCGTCGCGATTATGCGGCGCGAGTAAGACTACGCAGACTCAGACTTGCCGTCCACGCCGCGGAGCACGAACGTTGTCGTCTGGACTTGGCCGGAGCCCGAGGCGGCGTTCTCGGTGGGTATTTGAGCCCGAACGGTGGTCCCTATGGATATCGTCGAGTCGATCTCAAAACGCTCGTTGATCCCTTCTATCCGGTCTCGAAGATTGACGAGTCCGAAATGTCCGGGCTGGGGGTTCTCTTCGACCCTCTTGGGATTAAATCCGACCCCGTCGTCAACTATGGCCAACGCCAGTTCATTGCCAGTCCACTTGAGATCGACTCGTAGCTTGTCGGGGTTGGCGTGCTGAATCGCGTTCGTTATCCCCTGCTGCACGACCCGGTACACCGCGATCTCCACGTCTTCGGGTAGTCTTCCGTTATCGAGACCAGCAGAACTCAGCTCCAACTCCATTTCTTGCCTGGCGTCCACCTGTTGACTCGAGAGTTCCTCGAAATGCGCTCTGAGGGCCGACACCAGACCAAGATTGATTCTCTCGTAAAAAGTCTGTGCAGGTCGAATTAGAACAACCGTACCCTTGCCTGGGTACAATATACAGTCTCTGTTCCGTGTCCTACCCCAACATACGGTAGCGCTCACATGTGCTAAAGCGCTGGAACTTCCTCAAAACGGGTTTTTACGAGGGAATCAAGCTTGATTCTCTTCGTAAAAAGTCTGTGTAGGTCGAATTAGAACAAACGTACCCACACCTGGGTACAATATACAGTCTCTGTTCCGTACACTACCCCAACATACGGTAGCGCGCAGATGTGCTAAATCGCTGGAACTTCCTCAAAACGGGTTTTTACGAGGGAATCAAGCTTGATTCTCTCGTAAAAAGTCTGTGCAGGTCGAATTAGAACAACCGTACCCTTGCCTGGGTACAATATACAGTCTCTGTTCCGTGTCCTACCCCAACATACGGTAGCGCTCACATGTGCTAAAGCGCTGGAACTTCCTCAAAACGGGTTTTTACGAGGGAATCAAGCTTGTTGGTGTTTAAGAAAACGCTCAGACTAGGTAACTGGTAAAGGAGCAAGGTCATGCGAACTTCAAAAAGAACTGAACGGGAGCCGCCACAGCGGGACTTCAGCGCCTCGCGAAACATTCGGTCCTGGCGTCTGCTGGTCCGGCTCTGGCCTCTCCGCCTCCATGTTGAGATTCGAGGAGCATAACGGCACGAGTTCGGCCGGTTAGACAGCTGGGACCGCATTGGTCCGACGGACGGCGCTCGTGAACGTTGTCGTTGACAAGCTGCTACGAACGCAGCTAGAATTCCCCGTAACCAGCCGTATCTTTTGGACCGAAGCGAGACTACATGTTACGAATTCGACTGAGACGGGTAGGGGCCAAGAAGCAGCCAAGTTTCAGAGTGGTCGTGGCCGACCAGCGGGCTGCACGAGACGGGGCCTTCGTCGAGCAGATCGGACGCTACAATCCTCGGACCGATCCCCCGACAGTGGAGATCGATGAGGACAAAGCGCTGAAGTGGCTGCGAGACGGCGCCCAACCTAGCGAAGCGGTGGAGCGGCTCTTGAAAAAACTCGGGACGCTGGACAGGGTCAAGGAACAATGAAAGAGCTAGTTGAGTACATCGTCAAGTCGATCGCCAGCTACCCTGACGAGGTGAAGATCAGCGAAGAGGACGAGGACGGCCGCATCGTTCTGCGCCTCGAGGTAGCGCCCGACGACAAGGGCAAGGTAATCGGCCGTCAGGGACGCGTCGCTCAGTCCATCCGTGTGTTGCTAAAGGTCGCGGCGGTCAAGCGAGGCACACGCGCAGTTCTACACATCGTTTAGGCGCTCATCGCCGTCGCCCTGCTTGTGACGGACGACGCCCCACAAGGCACCCCCCGAACGCCAGTAGAAACTCCGGAAGACTGGGTCTTGGTAGGTAGGGTCGTCGGTCCTTGGGGGCTGCGAGGTGACCTTAAGATCGACTCCTATTCAGATTTCCCCGAACGCTTCCACCCCGGTAGTCTTTTGTACCTGAATGGACGGCCTGCCACGGTCGTTCACTCCCGCAAGTCTCGGCAGGCGATCATCGTCAAGCTTGATCTGGTGAACGACCGGACCTATGCCGAGTCCCTCCGCGGGGCTTTGCTGACTATACCGCCCGCCGACCTCGGGCCGCTGCCCGAAGGCTCCTTCTACCACTTCGATATTATCGACTCCGACGTCTGGACCGAGACCGGCGACCACTTGGGCCGCGTTAAAGAAATCCTCCAGACCGGCGCTCACGACGTGTACCTGATCAAGCGAGACGACGGAGAGGTGTTGCTACCCGCCGTCTCGGGCGTGGTCCTCGAAGTCAACCCTGAGAAGCGCAAGATCGTGGTGCGGCCTCCCGAAGGACTGGCGTAACGGCAGCCACAGGCTATGATGCGCCGTGCTCGTTGAGATGAAGTCTTGAACGACGCCCAAAGGCTAACCTCGGCGTTCGACAGCGGCCGGCTCCTGCGTTCGTCTCCGGGCGTCTTGAGCATCGTCGACCTCGCTGGCGCCGTCGCATTGATCGCGGGTGCCGACACTACTGCTACTCATGGCGCCGCCAAGATAGCCGGCCAGATCGGACCGTGCGACCATCTGGTATTCGTCCTCGCTGATGGGCTGGGGATGGACTTCGTGGAGCGAATGCCTCCGGACTCCTTCCTCAGGCGCCACCTGGCCAGCGAGCTTCGAACGGTCTTCCCGTCCACGACGTCGGCGGCGCTCACCACCCTCGCGACGGGCGAGTGGCCGGGCAGGCACGGTGTCCTGGGTTGGGACGTCTACATTCCGGAGATCGACGCAGTTTCGACCATCATCAAGTTCGTCCGCAGGTCAGACGAGGCCGGCCTCAACTCGCTGGGAGTTACGGCCTCGGTGGCGTACCCGGTACCTTCGCTCTTACCTGGTTTCACTCGCGAATCTTTGTCGCTGGCGCCCGAACCGATTGCCGACAGCCCTTACTCGCGGTACTGCGCCGGCGGCACGGCTACGCAAGGCTTCAAGACCCTCGCGGACGCGGTCGACAAGGTCATCCGACGTGTCCGGGAGGCAACACAGCCGACGTATACCAACCTCTACTGGGATGGCGTCGATGCAAAAGGTCATGAGCGAGGGACGGGCCACGCCTCGGTAAGGGCGGCAGTACGACAGCTCGACCTGCAAATCGAGCGTCTTTCGAGCGAGCTACCACCCGACGCTAAAGTAGTGTTGACAGCGGACCACGGCCTCCTCAATGCGGACGAAGTCCATACACACACCATCAGGCGCTCCGACGGTCTGGTGGACCTGCTACGAGCCGAGCCCTCCGGGGACAAACGAGTGGTGCAGTTTCACGTCAAAGAGGGTGCCGAGGCGAGTTTCCGCAAGTTCTTCCGAAGGCGATTCGGCGACCGCTTCGCGCTCTTGACCGTCGACGAAGCCGAGGATCTCCGCCTGTTCGGTCCCGGATTGGTCTCCGCCGAATCGCGAAGGCGGCTGGGCAGTTTGATGGCCGTCGCAATGGGCGCCGACGTTATCCGGTACCACGGCCCGACGAAAAAGAAGCATGGTCCGCCGAGTATTTCTCACCACTCCGGGCTCACGCCATCCGAGATGCGCGTTCCACTGATCGTGGCTTAGCCCAAATCCACCGAAGGGATGACTATGTAGCAGCGGAACGGGCGATAGGGGCAAGGGAGGGCGATGGTCCGGGCACGATTTGGGGTAGAGGGGGGCCGGTGTTTGTCTTCAGTTGCCGCGGGGAGACTTTGTGACCGTCTGCGAATGTTGGTCAGGGCGAGATAGCGGGGAGAGGACACAGCAAGAGGCACTCGCAGACCGGACTGGCGCGAGTTCGCGGGGACGTTCGGTTGGCCGGATGGCGGCCGGTTGCCGCCGCCACCGTCAGGCAGGGAGTGGCAGGGCGCGCAATCGGGCCAGGGCACGATCGAACTGGGCTTCCCAAGGCCAGCGCTGTGGCAGATGCAGTGTGAGGCGGCGCGCCGAGCGGGTGATCCGTCCGGCCAGGGAGAAGAACCGCCGCCGGAGGGTCTTGGTGGTCACCACCTGCTCGCCCAGACCGATGCGCGCTGTCCAGCGGGCGATGTTGTGGGCCATCACCTGTACCGCCAGCCAGGCGGCGTTGGCGGCGAAGCGGCCCGAGGGGAGATGGTTCAACCCCACACCGTGCTTGAGGTCTCGGATGGCATTCTCGATCTCGGCGTGGCGGCGATGGTCGGCCTCCAGTTCGAGCATCTCCCCGTCCCGGTCGGTGATGAAGCCGTGATAGCTGTAGGTGGCGAAGAGGGCCAGCTGGGAACCGGGCGTGGGCTTCACACGCCGGACGATGAGCCGCACCGGCGCGGCGTCAGGTTCACTCTGGAAGGGAGTGCAGGTGGTCTCGGCCACATCGGCGGCGCCGTCCATCCAGTAAGGAATCGGCGTCCAGGCATCTTCGGGTATCGCCTCGATGAGATTGTGCAGGCTTTTATGCTGGCGGATGGTGATGGAGAAGCGGACATCCATCTTGCGGCAGACGGATACCACGCCATGAGTGTAGAACCCGCTGTCGGCCCGTAGCGTGAGTCGTCCGTTGGCCCCGGCGTAGCGCACCCGTCCCACCGTCTCCCGCAGGAAGTGGGCGGCGCCGCGGGCGGTGTTGGCCCGGCCCTCGCGCAGCCGGGACATCAGCACGTCTCCGGTGCCGGCGGCGATGGCCAGCAGTGGGTGGTAGCCCCGCTTGCCGGTATAGCCGTGGTGGCGGGCGCCCTCCTTGGCCAGTCCGTAGGTCTCGCAGATGGTGGAATCGAGGTCGATGGTGAACGGCGCGTCGCCGGGTCCGGCCCCAGCGGCCCAGGCCCGGGCCAGCAGCTCCCGGCTCACCCGGTCCAGCTGGCGGACGTGGCCCCACCGGAAGCTGCGCAGGAAGGTGCCCAGGGTGGATGGCGCCTTGACCGTGCCGCCCAGGGTGCAGGCCGTCCCCCCGGTGCGCAACACATCAGCGTCGTCGATGCAGTCGCCGCCGGCCATGGCTGAGGCCACCAGGGTCATCAGCTTGTCTCCGGTGTTGGCCCGCCCCGGCGCGCCGCCCAGGTCAAGGTGATGGTCAACGAGTCCCCGCAGGCCCAGATGCCGGGCGAGGGTGGCCGGCAGGAGCAGACCGGCATTGGCCACCAGGCGGTGATCGTCAAAGACGATACGGATACGGTCGGGCTGGTTGCGTGGTAGCATCTACTGGGTGCTCCTTCTCTGGGACTGTTTTGCTGCTACAAAACCATTATCCCAGATTCAGAAGAGCACCCTCTGGCCACTTCAGGATGCTAACCCGACGCCCTCCCTCGGTGGATTCGGGCTTAGGCCAGCAGATATACCAGATGGCTCGAGAAACCTTAGGAGATCGTGGAGCCGAAGAGCGGCCCGCAGCCGCTCGAGCGTGGTGGGCCATAGACCTGTTGCTGTCTTACGCACAGACCGGAGTGTACATACCTTTGGGGCAAACGAGGGAGGTCCCAACTCCGAGGTACGAAAACGACGAAATGCAGGATAGGGTGATTGGCGTTACCCCTCAGGCTTGTCAACGGGTCGTTGCTCTAATCGAGAATGAGGTTTTCGACTTCGCGTCCAAGTCTTACGGGACTCTCAGATACGGAGAGGGCCTCCAAGACATATGGCTTGACCACCGGTCAGCAGTCGAGGAGAAGCTTCAAGCGCTTGGTCTCTCCAGCCACTTGGAAGCCATCACGTCTGGTCTCACCGGCGATAATCCAGAGGAATGGAGAGCTTGCTTATTCGCGTGTAGGAATCTACTTGAGGATCTTGCGAACATGCTGTGGCTAGATCCTCGAGACACGTATTCCCCGCTACTTGGAAGCGGATCAGACGGCCACTTAACTGTGACCCAAGGCCACTATAAGAATCGGCTGGCGGCCTACCTCCACCAAAAGCACCTGACGGGGGGAGTAGAAGCGCTACTCCGTGACGAGGTTGATCGTCTTGATCAATGGATTCGATCACTTACGGAAGCTCAATCTTCAGGACACTCTCCAACGACCAAAGAACAGGCACGTGCGGTCGCTCTGAGCACGTACTTTCTTGTCGGACAGTTGGTAACTAGGACGGATATGGAACCCGTCGTTGAGTACGTGGATGTAGGCACTTGAGAGGCCATCTCCGCAAGCGCGGCGCCGACACCTGGTCCTTGGTCATCAGCTTGGGGCGAGACCCTGCGACCGGAGGGCGTAATGGTTCCAGCCGATATTTCCCAGATGGAATCCAGTGCTTTCATAAACACACCATCCTGAGACAGTCCAGACTATAAGATCGCCTGCTGAAGTTGTCGACTGCCACCAACCGCGCTAATATCACTTCATCTAGAGAAACAGGGTCTCCAAACCACTTGGAAAGGCTCTAAACGGATTATTCAGACCGAACCTCACGCTGCAAGTCGCGCACCTTGCTCAGGGCAGCCTCGATATGATCACGATTCCCTAACAGACACATGCTCCTATCCAGGATTGAAACGAAGTCTCCCTATCCGCTCCAGCATTTCATCGAACATCTCCCTGGTCACCATCACCTCGGCAAGCTGGAACACAAGCCTCCTCGCATGACGCACCAGTCGCCCGCCTATCTTGATGAGTCTCGTCTGAATACTTGTCAGGGACCAGCTCTTTATCGCTTCTGGCAGAGCCAGCCTTCTGAAGAAGTTGCCCAGATTGTATGCCAGGATGAATAGCCACAGCCTCACCTGATTAGCCACGAACTTATGGCACGAGAGCCGAGTCCAATTGAGGGCGTATTTCCCCTCTTTAATCCACTGCTCTGCTGTGCCTCTGCCATTGTAGAAGCTGACTATTCCCTTCGTTGGATAGCTCAGGTTGGTTACGATGAAGCCTACTCTTGGGAACAGTTCTCCCTGATGCCACTCCACCTTGGCCACTACTCTTCGAGGAACATTCCAACTCTGGGCCTGATAAACGAAGTCGTGATACGAGACGATGGGCTTTTGAGAGGGCCACTCGGTAGGCCGTACCAACAGGTGAGATATTTCCTTCTGAAGCACTTCGTTCGCCGGAAGCCTTATGGCGTAGCCGATATGCCTTGTCTCCAGGTACTCGTAAATCTCAGGCTTGGCAAAAGCAGCGTCTGCTCGAAACAGCAGCCTCACCGCCAGCTTCAGGTAGCGCTCGACGATGGGATTGATGAACTCCTTCCAGCCATCGGCGCTGTGGACGTTGCCTGGTCTGAGAACCGCCCCTTCGCAATCTCCAAACTGGTTGAAGCAGAACAAGGGGTGATAGCACATGCATCCAAAGTGGCCGTTGTAGGCTGCTTCCTCCTGCTCGCCATGCACCGGACTCTCCGAACTGTCGATGTCCAGGATGATACGCCTGTGTACGGTCTTGGCTAATGCACGTTTTATCCATTCGACATTCAGCCGCTCAATGCCCTTGAGGTTTTCCTTTTGTGTCAGCAACTCCGTCTCGAACCTACCCATCTCGCTGGTGCTGGCCGCGTTCCTGTCAGGGCCTTTCCAGCCTACCACTACTCTCAGGGCTGGGTCTTGGGAAAGGCGGTCGGCATCATTGGTGTCGTCGTATCCAGCGAGGCGGCTGTAGACTGACTGTCTCAGCAGTGGGATTAGCTGATGCAGGATGTTTTTGCCCGTTCGACTCTCTTTGAGGAATTCGTCGGCAGAGTCGGTCAGGCTTAGGGCGTCATCAAGCTCTCTGCACGCCAGCAGTCCTGCGTCTGAGGTGATGGTAGCACCGCGAAACTCCACGCGAACTTTGGAGTCAAAGTCGAGCTTGAGAGGGGTCTTTTCGTCGTCACCCATAAGGTGCCTCCAACACGATTACGTAATCAGAAGCCAGAACCTATATTCATGGGTGTATTATAATGTATAGACTCCCATTATATCCGTTTAGTAATCAGAATATTCATAGTAATCACAGGAACGCCAATCACCACTTGGGTCTATCTGGGAAATCCAGGTCCAATGGTCTGCTCTCCGTCATACATGGCTTCGATGGGGATGATTCCGCCCATGTGGGCCGTCCCCCAGTTCCTCCGTCACACACCGCCAAACCAGCTGATGTTTCGGTGGCCGGACCCGGTGGACGGCGTCTCCGCCGAGGCATTCGACAAGCTGAAGTCACTCGGCCCGTCGTTGCGGGAAGTCTTCTTGTACTCGTGGTACGCCTTCTCAAGCCTGCCCGAGCGAGCCGAACGGATGGCATGTCTTGATTCCCTCGTAAAAACCCGTTTTGAGGAAGTTCCAGCGCTTTAGCACATGTGAGCGCTACCGTATGTTGGGGTAGGACACGGAACAGAGACTGTATATTGTACCCAGGCAAGGGTACGGTTGTTCTAATTCGACCTGCACAGACTTTTTACGAGAGAATCATGTCTTGCAATGAGGTGGGAACGACGTCTTCTGGATAACCCCTTCACGACGATCCCCAGTCCTGAGGAGGTCCTGTCATCGGAGGCTCTGGAACTGTTTCGAGGACTCACGCCGAAGTTGCAGGGTGTGATCGGGCGTGAACTCGGGTTTCGCATCGTCACGGGAGAAGTCCGGATTCCCGGCGAGTCTTCGCAAGAGGCGCAGACTGTGTACACGTACGGGACACCACCGAGCGAGTTCCTGGAGGCGCTAGGCGCGTGGGCGGACCAATGGGTGCGTTTCTACGCGTGTCATACAGACTCCGAGGGGAATTCCGTCATAGACGCCGCTTGTGACGGGGATTTTCCCATCTCGCAGGTTCGGGAGTAGCATACGCAACCCAAGGAGCGTTCGATGGAACCATATTCCACACGGCGCCGGGAACTCCCGCCAACCGGCTCGATTGGACTCCGGCTTACGCCGGAGTGACGAGGTCAACACCGGGGTGTACCTGGGCGGGCTCGTCATCCTTGGGGTCGTGGCGTCGTTCTTCATCCATATCTACGCGGCCGTGCTCGCGGCGGCGCTGGGCGTGACCGCCGGCGGCGTCGTGGCCGTGACAGGGGACGGCGATCGCGGACTGAAGGCGATGGGCTGGGGAGCTATCGCGTTCGGGCTCGTGATGGTGGCGCTGGTGGTGTTCGTGTTGATGTGGTTGGGGGCCATCGGGGGTGAGTCGGGGTCCACCGTTACCAGCAGCAGGTAGAGCATCCGACCCTTTGCTGCTGGGTCCCTGGGTTCCGGCTTTCGCCGGAACGACGGGACTATCTTCGCGCACCGTTCACCGGCTTACCAGGACAGGGGAATGCACCAGTGGAACGCCGATCCGGTTGTTCCTGCGTTCCACTGATCCGAGCGTCGTCTCTGCTTCTCCGGATTGTGCCAGTGGCATCTAGTACAGGGTCGGGGCCATGCGCTCGACATTCAGCCCTTCGGGTAGCACGAAGTCTTTGTAGCGGGTCTGGATTTCGACGCCGTTGACGCTCCGGGTGAACCCGGCGGTCGGCTCGAAGCGCTTCGCCTCGACTTCGAGGGTGTTGTGGCCCTGCTGCAGGAGGTCGACGTCGAGCTTGTACTTGAACCAGTAGCCGCCGAAGCCGTCAGGCGCCTGGACCGTGGAGCGGAATTTGGCCAGGATGCGGGTGGCGCGGTAGTCGGTGATCTCGGCGTCTTCGAAGGGCAGGACGGCGCCGTTGAACCGGATCTCGATTTCGTCTTCGACGCAGAACTCGGCGAACCGGATGGTCAGGACCGGCTCGCGCATCTCTCCGTCGCGGCGGGCGCTGGTCATCTCGTCGGCCACGAGGATGTCCAACGTGGTGGTCTTGCCCTCCTCCAACGCGACGGGTAGCTGCCTGTCGGGCAATCTCGTCGGGTTGACCTTCGACTCGTCACGCACCCCCTCGCGGGGCTGGAGGAAGTAGCGTTTGTCGTGGCGCTCGGTGATCTCGGGATATGCGACCTCTCGCAGGATTTCGTATTCAGTGCGGCTGAAGGGCCAGGGGAAGTAGCCGAGGTACAGGCCGGCGAAGCCCTGCCACGCGATGGACTGCCGTAGCGCGCGGAACATCTCGATGTGCGGGAAGATCGTCCGCTCATCGTAGACGATGTGGGCAGGCCGCAGGTACGCAGCGGCCCCGGTGGCGTTGGCCGCGTCGGCCAGCCATCGCGCGTCCAGTTCTCCCGTCTCGAGGAGCTCAAGGCCGGTTATCTGACCGACAACCAGATCGAGGCTGCCATTCTTCAGCCACGTCTCGACGTCGAGGCCGATCTCGAGGTTGGCGTCGCGCTGGTGGTAGACGCGGGCCATCACGGTGATCTCGCGGTCCTGCGCGGCCGCGATCTCGTTGGCGAGCTCTCGCACGCCCGCGACGAACTCGTTCATCAGCAGGGTGCCTTTCTCGATGTCGGCCTTGCGGAAGTAGACCTCCGAGAACATGAAGTCGAGCTCGATGCCGTCGGCGCGGTAGTCTTCGAGCACTTCGCGGATGATCGCACGTTTGTCCTCGATGACCAGCGGGTTGGTGTAGTCGTATGCCCACTCCTGGGGCGCCTCGTCGACGCACACCTCCTTGCCATGCTCCCATCTTAGCCAGCCGCAGCGCTGGGCGCCGGGCGCGTGGCCGCTGTTGAGCTTGATGCTGTTCACGATGGGCATGCCCATCTCGCGCCCGCGTTTTAGGACCTCGCGGAGCTGGTCGGTCCCCATCTCCTTGGCGTCCTTGACCATTCGCATGATCCGCCAGTCGATGTAGCTTTCCCAGACCTCCTTGCCCTCGCCGATGGTCCGGCCGGTCTTGCTCTGGTGGAAGTAGACGTCGCCGTAGCCCAGGCCGAAGACCAGCATCTCCACGCCGGTGCCGACGACCTCGTCCACGGGCCAGTAGAGCTTGCGAAGGCTCAGCGGTGGGTCGATTCTCTTGCCGTGGAAGTGGTGCCCGTCGTTGTAGTAGATCAATCTGGGCTTTTTCACAAGGATACCTCCCGATGGCGCTAGTGTCCTGAGTTATGAAAGCATTGCAAAAGTACTTGCTGGGGTGTACCCTCCACGAAACGCTCATGGAGGTCACCATGGCCATCGGACGCCCCATTCCTCCCTTGCACCTTTCCTCCGACGAACGCGAGAGCCTCGAGCGCTGGAAGCGGCGTCCAACCACTGCCCAGGCGCTGGCTCTGCGATCCCGGATCATTCTCCGTTGCTCCGAGGGCAAGACCAATACCGTCGTGGCCGGGGAGATCGGTCTGGCCAAGCAAACGGTGGGGAAGTGGCGGGCCCGGTTCATCGAACGCCGCCTCGACGGCCTGTTTGACGAGCCGCGGCCCGGCGGCCCACGCTCCATCACGGACACCGATGTGGAGCGGGTCGTGACCCTCACCCTGGAGACGACGCCGGCGGATGCAACCCACTGGAGCACGCGCTCCATGGCTGCGCGTACCGGCCTGAGTCAGAGCGCCATCAGCCGTATCTGGCGGGCCTTTGCCTTGCAGCCGCATCGGACCGAGACGTTCAAACTTTCGTCTGACCCTCTGTTCATCGAGAAGGTCCGTGACATCGTGGGGCTCTACCTCAACCCACCCCAGCGGGCTCTGGTCCTGTGTGTCGACGAGAATTCCCAGATCCAGGCCCTCGACCGGACGGCCCCGCTGTTGCCCATGCGCCCGGGGCAGATCAAGCGCCGGACCCATGACTACCGTCGTCATGGTACGACCTCTCTCTTCGCCGCCCTCGACGTGAAGACGGGAGAGGTCATCGGCGCCTGCCACCGTCGGCACCGGTCCACGGAGTTCCGGCGCTTCCTCGACCGGGTCGATGCGACCGTACCCCCGGACCTCGACGTGCACCTTATCCTGGACAACTACGCCACCCACAAGACCCCCGCCATCCAGCGCTGGCTGGCCCGGCGGCCGCGCTATCACCTGCACTTCACCCCCACCAGCAGCTCTTGGCTGAACCAGGTGGAGCGCTGGTTCGCGGTGCTGACAGAGAAGCAACTGCGCCGCGGGGTGTTCCGCAGCACTCGGGAACTGGAGCAAGCCATCGAACAGTACATTGACCAGCACAACGCTGCCTCAAAGCCCTTCATCTGGACCAAAACCGCAGACCAGCTACTAGCTACCATCGCCCGATTTTGTCATCGGATTCATAACTCAGGACACTAGCGTTACGAGATCGCAGCCTTCAGGTGTTGCTCGGCAATGAAACGTTCGGCTGGCCGAGACCTTGGGATTTGACGGGCACGATGGTAACATCTCCGCGATCTGAGAATGGGCATTGCCGGCAGGTGGTGAGCGAAGTTGGTCAAGGTAAGCGACAGCGCAAAGAAAGAGCTGAAGCGGATGCGGGACGGCCGCGGCCTCGAACCTGGCAAGTTCCTGAGGCTAGCGACACCACCGGTGTGGACTCTCGAAGGCGACTTTGGCATCGTCGTCGACGACGAGCGCTTCGCAGACCACGTCGTGTCGTTCGAAGGCGCGACGGTGCTCCTGATCGACCCGGAGCTGACCAGGCAGCTTGCCGACGGGGTCTTCGACTTCAAATCGACGCCGGAGGGGACCAGGTTCACGCTGGATGTGTTCTGAGGATACCCGCCGAGAGTCGCGTTTCGAGAGGTTTTAGCTACGGCTGACGCGTCAATAGCTAACTCTCCTACGTTGCGTCTGAAACCAAGCTAGGGTAGCCGCGACGCAAACAATGAACATGTCGTATCCGGATAGGTTGTCCACGGCGGTGATCGAATCGTTGTTGCCGGAGCTTACCGGCGTGTACTTACATGGCTCACTCGCTCTTGATGATTTCATTGCCAGCCAGAGTGACGTCGATCTGTGCGCGGTAGTTTCTGAGCTTCGCGAAGACAGTCGGCGGAGGTTGGTGGCCGCGATCGGTCCCGACTCCTTTTCGCATGAAGAGAGTGGGTTTGATCTGCACATAGTAACGCTCGATGCCGCGCGGACTGCCGGTCGCGCGCCACTTCGGGAGATGTGGGTAGCCGTCCACCGTGGTTGGGAGTTCCAGGTACACGGTCCTGCTGCTGATCAGGACATGTGCCTGACCTTCGAGATGTGTCGACTTCATGGCCGTGTACTGTGGGGCCCGAACGCCGGAGAAATATTCGCACCCGCCGACCGAGTGGACCTGCTCGCAGCATCCGAGCGCGAGCTTGCCGAGTGGCTTAGCTACGATGGGATTGTTCGCTGGGATTCTGGGGTATTGACGGCATGCCGAGCTTGGTGGTTGGTAGAAGAGGGTGAAATTGGGTCTAAAACTTCGGCTGGACAATGGGCACTGTCAAAGGGCTTCAATGTCGTGGAACAGGCCCTCGCATTCCGGGGCGGTAGGCCCGTCCCAACCCCCGACCAAGAAGACGTACGTGGCCTTTTGTTGCACATTCAAGCTCTGCTTCGAGATGGTATGGAGGAGTCAGCCGCGCTAAGATCGTCGAGCTAGGGATGCTCTTAGCTCCGTCGTGGAGACAATTGATTCATGGACCCCCTTGGGACGAGAGAGATAGGCACGACAGGCCTGCATGTCACGAGGCTTGGCCTCGGTGGTGCGCCGCTCGGCGGGCTGTTCGAGGACGTCGCCGGCGAGGTGGCGTCTGGGGTGGTGCGGCGGGGCTACGAGCTGGGCATCCGGTACTTTGACACGGCGCCGTTCTACGGGCACGGGAAGAGCGAGCGATTCGTGGGCAACGGGCTCTCTGGCATCCCGCGGGACGGGTTTGTGCTCTCGACCAAGGTTGGCCGCGTACTAGACCCGGTGGATGCGCCTCCAAGCGACGACTACTTCGCGAACCTGCCGGCCGCCGTGCCGAGGTTCGACTATAGCCGGGACGGCGTACTCAAGTCGATCGACGATAGCCTGCAACGCCTCCAACTCGACCGGATAGACATCGCTCTCATTCACGACCCCGATTTCGCGGAAGCCGAGAACCCGGAGCACTGGCGGCGCGTGGTCGAGGAAGCCTACCCGACGTTGGCCAGCCTTCGCTCGGAGGGCGTCGTCAGGGCCATCGGGGCCGGAATGAACAGCGTCGCGCCGCTGCTGCGACTGGCGGCTGAGGGCAACTTCGACTGCTTCTTGCTCGCCGGCCGGTACACGTTGCTCGACCAATCAGGGCTCGAAGAGCTGATGCCTCTATGCGAGGAGCGCGGCACCTCGATTCTCATCGGCGGCCCGTATAACAGCGGCATCCTGTCGTCTGACCTGTCGCCGGGCGCCAAGTATTTCTACGAGGACGCGCCGCCCGACGTGCTGGAACGGGCCAGGAAACTGAATGCGGTCTGCGAGCGCTACTCGGTCCCATTGAAGGCGGCGGCGCTGCAGTTCGGGCTTGCCCATCCCGTGGTGGCGGCGACGATACCCGGCGCCCGCGCTGCTGCCGAGGTCGAAGAAAACGTGGCGATGGCGGGTTACCCCATTCCCGACGCGCTATGGGACGACCTGCGGAGCGAGGCCCTCATTCCTGAGGCGGCGCCGGTAGGCGGGTAGACGGCCCTCAGACTCGGGCGCACAGCTGAGCCTGTCTCATAAGTCGAGCGATGGGTTTGACGGAGTGTACACTCATTGGAGTCAGACCGACTCAGGGGGTGAAGTCGATGCCACTTCGAGCGATGGGCCGAGAGCAGATGTGGATGTTGCCGCCAACGCTTGACGAGCTGGTTCCCCCTGACCATCCGGCAAGATTTGTTGCTGAGTTCGTAGACGCGTTGGACCGGCGCGGATGGGCTGACCTTGGTGTTGAGATAGATGGGGAGTCTTTGGGAGCACCGGCGTACCATCCTCGCGCGCTGCTGAGCGTATGGCTGTACGGCTTCATGACGGGGGCACGCTCGTGCCGCAAGCTGGAGGCGGCTTGCCGGGACCAGATACCGTATCTTTGGCTGACAGGGTGGCAGCATCCGGACCACAACACCTTGTGGAGGTTCTACAAAGGACATCGTCAAGCTATCAGGAAGTTGTTCAAGCGTACGGTGCGTATGGCGGTGACGATGGGCTTGGTTGACCTGGCGGCGCAAGCAGTAGACGGTACGAAGGTCGGTGCGAATGCAGCAAAGGATAGGACCTACGATGCCGAGGGATTGCGCCGGCTGTTGGACCGGCTGGAAGGTGCAATAAGCGACCTTGAGGCTCAGAACGAGGCGGGAGAGGATGCTGTCCCTGCACACTTGCCACAGGAGCTGGCCGACAACGAGACCCTGAGAGAGCAGATACGACAAGCGATGGACGAGCTTGCGGGCCAAGAGGAGCAGGAGCGCATCAACCTCACTGACAAAGACGCTCGGCTGATGAAGAGTGGTCAAGATATCGTGCCCGGCTACAACGCCCAGGCGATGGTCTCGCCTGTAGGGGCTTCCTTGGGAGTGACCGGTATGTTCATCACCGCAGCCGATGTGGTCGATGAACCTCATGACTATGCTCAACTGGCTCCGATGCTGGAACAGGCAGAGGAGATGACAGGTACCAGAACGCATATGACGTTGGCCGACGGTGGTTATCACTCTGGGAACAACCTGGATGAATGCGTCCGTAGAGGCCAACAGGTGGTAATGCCGGAGGCACAACGACAGGCATTGGAGCACCCGTATCACAAGGACCGCTTTACCTACGACGATCGGAGCGACAGCTATGGCTGCCCCCAAGGCCAAAGACTGCCCTTTACCCGTTTCAAGCGCACCAGGGGTACACTCATGCGAGTGTACCAAGCCTCTGGGGCCATCTGCCGGGTGTGCCCTGCCTTCGGGGTCTGTACCAGGGACGGCCGTCATGGACGTGGCCTGGAAATAGGGCCTCACGAAGTTGCTCTGCGTTGTCATCGGACCTGGATGTCCACCGACCAAGCCAAACAAGCCTACAAGCACAGAAAGCAGCTAGTCGAACCCGTCTTCGGGATCCTCAAAGAGCAACGGGGGGCACGTAGATTCTTGTTGCGGGGCAGTGCCAACGTCGCGGCTGAATGGGCTTTGTTGGCCACAACGTTTAACCTGCGCACCCTCTGGCGCATATGGCGTACCCGCACCACGACCAGTTCGAGCCGGCGCCCGAGATCCACCGCATTCTCAGCCTTTCGATGGACCAGGCTGCTATCGTTCCCGCAGCCATTACTTGCTCAGACTCACTAGGCCCGCCAGATCTGCAGATTCGAACGCGTGGATGGGCTTCTTGTGGCCGGACACAACGCCTTTATGGGACAGGCTCAGCTGTGCGCCCCTACAAGTCCACTCTTGACCTGAAGGACTGAACCTCGACGTAGCGAGAGAATAGCACCATGCTCGACACCATCTGGCGAAACGTACACGTGACCGTCGAACGGATCGGTTCGTCGCCCGAGGATCCGGACGACGTGCGACTGCAGAAGTCGATGCTGGCGGCTACGGCGCTTATGATCGCTTCGGCCGCCGTGGTCTGGGGTCTCATCTACGTATACTTCGACGAACCGCTGGCCGGTAGCATACCCCTCGGCTACTCCGCTTTGTCTTTCGCCAGCTTGGCGACGTTCGCGATTACTCGACGATACGGGGTGTTCCGCGTCACTCAGCTGTTGTTGTTGCTGCTTTTGCCTTTCTTGCTCTTGATCGCCCTCGGCGGATTCGTGAGCTCCAGTGCAGTTGTGCTCTGGTCTTTGACCTCCCCCCTTGGCGCTCTTTTCTTCGCTGGACGCCGCGAATCGGTTGTGTTCTTCCTGGCTTACCTTGGCCTCCTGGTCGTAAGCGGGGTGATCGAACCGTTCATTGGCCAGGAAAACAACCTCCCGTCGGGGGTTGTGACTTTGTTCTTCGTGATGAACACGGTGGCGGTCTCCGCAGTCACGTTTGTGCTGCTCCTGTATTTCACCGGACAGAAGGACGAGGCGTTCAGGCTTTTGCATAAAGAACAGCAAAGATCAGAAGGTCTGCTACTGAACGTCCTGCCGAAGGAAATCGCGGCGTCGTTGAAGGATGGCAGCCGGACCATCGCCGACCACTTCGACTCGGTAAGCGTCCTTTTCGCCGACGTAGTCGGCTTCACGACACTGACCGCCAAGATGGCTCCAGGGGAGCTGGTCGGGCTGCTGAACGAGTTCTTCTCCTACTTCGACTCGCTCGTCGAGAAGTACGGTCTGGAGAAAATTCGGACGATTGGCGACAACTACATGGTGGCCGCTGGGGTGCCGCGACCGCGGAACGACCATGCCGACGCGCTGGCTCGCATGGCGCTAGACATGATCGAGTATTGCTCCAGCCGCGCCATCGTCGCCGACGTGCCGCTGCAGTTTCGCATCGGGATGAACTCCGGTCCGACGGTCGCCGGCGTAATCGGCCACAAGAAGTTCCAGTACGATCTATGGGGCGACGCCGTCAACACGGCAAGCCGCATGGAGTCCCACGGCGTGCCGGGCAAGATCCAGGTGACGCGGGAGACCTACGACCTGATCAAAGACGATTTCGTCTTTACGGCCCGCAGCGCGGTGGACGTCAAGGGCAAGGGCAATATGGAGACGTGGTTCCTCGACGGGGTCCGTCCGTAGGAGCTCACACTCGACCGGCGATGATGTCTCCCATTCGCGTGGTGCTCACTACTTCGCCGCCGTCGGCCGCGATATCTGGCGTACGGTAGCCCTCGGCCAGTACTCCGTCGACTGAGGCCTCGACCGCGGCGGCCTCGTCCTCCAAGCCGAGAGAGTAGCGGAGCAACATGGCCGTGCTCAAGATCGTCGCGATGGGGTTGGCGATGCCCTGGCCCGCGATGTCCGGTGCGCTGCCGTGTATGGGCTCGTACAGGTTGACCGCGCGCCGTCCGTGGCCGCCGGCCTTCGGCAGCCCAGCCAGGCTGGCGGACGGGAGCATGCCCAGGGACCCAGAGAGCACGGAAGCCTCGTCGGACAGGATGTCGCCGAACGTGTTCTCGGCAACGATCACGTCGTAGTGGGCAGGGTTGCGGACGAGCTGCATGGCCAGGTTGTCCGCGAGGATGTGCTCCAGCTCGACGTCCGGGTACTGCGGCGCGAGCTCGATGGCGATCTCGCGCCAGAGCCGCGACGACTCTAGGACGTTGAACTTGTCGGCGGAGGTCAGCAGCGTGCGGCGGCCTCGCGCCAGCTCGAAGCCGACGCGCAGGATGCGTTCGATTTCTCGCTCCGTGTACTTCATCGTGTCAACGCCTCGCCGGCCTCGGGATGTCGTCCACCGCTTCTTTGGCTTGGAGAAGTAGAGCCCGCCGGTGAGCTCGCGGACGATCACCATGTCAACGCCTTCGAGCAGGTGAGGCTTGATCGGCGACGAGTTGATGATTGCGGGGTAGACCTTTACCGGTCTAAGGTTGGCGAACAGGCCCAGCCCCTTGCGTATCGCGAGGATGCCCTGCTCGGGCCGGACGGTGGCGTTGAGGTCATCCCACTTCGGGCCTCCCACGGCTCCAAAGACGATACCGTCGGTGTCCTGGCACATCGCGAGGGTCTCGTCGGGTAGTGCGGTGCCGTATTCGTCGATGGCGTTGCCTCCGATCCGGCCGAAGCGGAGGTCGAAGCCGTGCCCAAACCGGTCGCCGACGGCCTCCAGGACCTTTACCGCCTCGCCGGTTACCTCAGGCCCGATACCGTCGCCCGGCAGCACCGTGATCGTGTATTCCAACGCTCGCTCCTATCGTGTCTGGTTGCGTATTCGACGCGTCGGGTATTATATGCCAAGCTGTAGCGGCTGAGGGCGAAGGTAGAAGGAGGCGTACATGGTGGTTGGGAAATCGGCGGTAACGTCAGACCCGGAGATCATGATGGGCAAGCCTGTGATCGCGGGGCCCCGGATAACAGTAGAATTCATCTTGGAGAGCCTGGCGGCGGGCGAGACGGTAGAGCAGCTGCTCGACGGGCATCCGCACCTGACTGAACAGGAAATCCGCGGAGCACTCGCGTTCGCGGCCAAAGCCTTGCGGGCGGACGTAGTCTACCCGGCTGATGAGGTAGCGGTCTGAATCCGTGGCCGACGAACGTTCGGAACTCCATTCGACATCTAGCGATACTTAATTTGGATAATCAGCTCAGTAGCGGTCTTGAAGCATTAGTAATCCCTTCGCTGTGCGAAAGCGACAACACTTATCTCCGAGTTAAGGCCCGGATCGAGCAGGGCGCGCTTACCAGAGCGGAAAACGAGGCGAGCCACTTTTCCGCCTATTTTCTCCCCATAAATCACCAAGGTGACAAAGTGTGATTCTCTCGTAAAAAGTCTGTGCAGGTCGAATTAGAACAACCGTACCCTTGCCTGGGTACAATATACAGTCTCTGTTCCGTGTCCTACCCCAACATACGGTAGCGCTCACATGTGCTAAAGCGCTGGAACTTCCTCAAAACGGGTTTTTACGAGGGAATCAAGTGTTCCTAGTGGACCATCGCAAGTCGGGGCTGTGGCTATCTCCTGGAGGACACGTCGAGCCAGACGAGTCGGTTTTCGAGACTCTCAACCGCGAGGCAGAGGAGGAATTGGGGCCGCGCTCCTCGTTCTCAGGGGCCGAGCAGCCGTTCATGTTGTCGATCACTCCGATCGCGAACCCATCTCAGGCGTGTCGCACCCATTTTGACGTGTGGTTCCTGCTGCCGACAGACGGGTCAGGTTTCCAGATCGATGAACGAGAGTTCCGCGGCTCCAAGTGGCTGGACTTCGCGGAGGCCAGAGCGGTGGTTACAGACCCGAATACGCTGCGGGCTTTACAAGACATTGAGGCTGGCGCCCGCCCCGACGGAACTCACATTCGTTGATATGAACACAACTCGATACTTCGATGAGCAAGTGCTGCGAAAAAGGCCATACATCCAGCGAGAGTGGTGCGAACGTGCACTTTCTAGTCCCGGGGCGCGGGAGATACAACCGGACGGACGGGTACGCCACTGGGCCTACGTGCCTGAAATTGGAAAGTATTTGAGGGTCGTGACGCTGGAAGATGGGCAGACCGTTCACAACGCCTTTCCGGACCGCAACTTCGAGGAGCGAAACCAATGAAATTCCATTACTACGTTGAGACCGATTCGCTGTATATAGACCTGTCCGCCCGGGTCAGCACAGACTCGAACGAAGTGGCGCCAGGGGTGGTCGTCGATTTCGATGCGGAGGGACGGATAGTCGGAATCGATATCGACAACGCTTCCAAGGTGGCCGATCTCTCTCACTTGGAGGCGGAAGCGCTGCCGATCGCCAATCTGTCGTTGAGCGGACCGGAATAGGGACCGATGGCTAAAACGACGGAAGCCGTCGTGATCGGCGGCGGCGTCATGGGGACGAGCATCCTCTATAACCTGGCGTCGCGCGGCGTGAAGGCGCCGGTGCTGCTCGAACGCGACACGCTGGGCTCGGGCTCGACGGGACGCTCGTCCGGGATCATCCGCATGCACTACTCGACGGAGGTGTGCACGCGGCTGTCGTGGGAGAGCTACCACATCTTCATGAATTTCGACGAGATCGTCGGCGGCGACGTGTCGTTCGTCAAGACAGGCTTCATGCTGTTCGTGCCGGAGGACGCCGTCGGTGGGATAGAGCACAACGTCGCCATCCAGCAGGCCGTTGGGGTCGACGCCCGCATCGTGAGCCGGCAAGAGGCCCAGGAGCTGGCTCCGGGGTTCGAGCTAGGCGACAACGAGGCTTTCGGTTGGGAGCCGGAGTCCGGCCACGCCGATCCGTCGGGTACGGCGATGGCCTACGCGGCCCGCTCTCGGGACCTGGGCGCTGACGTCGTGCTGGAGTCGCCGGCGACGGGCGTCGAGGTCGAGAACGGGCGCGTTGCGGCCGTCACTACAGCGAATGAACGGTACGAGACGCCGATAGCCGTAGTTGCGACGGGGCCGTGGTCGGCGGGGTTTTTGCCGAAGCTCGGCCTCGATCTGCCGCTGGAGGCTACGCGGCACGAGGTGTTTTACATACGGCGGCCTATGGACAAGCTACCGTCGATGCCCGGCGGCGCCGACATGGCGAACCTGACGTACTTCCGGCCCGAAGGGGCCGACCTGACGCTGGTGGGCAACGGTAACGTTGAGACAGAAGTCGATCCGGACACGTACAACCCGCGGCCGAGCATGGACTACGTCCAGGACATCTGGATGCGGGTCGCGAAGCGCATCCCTGATCTGGCGGAGGGCGAGTTCTACACGGGCTATGCCGGGCTCTATACATCGACGCCCGACCTGCACCCGATCGTCGACAGGGTCGACGGCATCGATGGGTTGTACGTCTGCACTGGCTTCAGCGGCCACGGGTTCAAGCTCTCGCCGACGGTGGGCATCTGCATGGCGGAGCTGATCCTCGACGGCGCCGCCCGCACGGTCGACATCACGCCGCTGCGCATCAGCCGCTTCGCAGAGGGCGACCTGAACATACTGAGCTACGAGTTCAAGGTGATCGCGTAGGGGTTCACCACGGAGATCAGCTATGGCGATTTCCACCTGAGCGATAAAGATGACGCCAGACAAAGCAAAGCAAATCATCATCGACGGCGAAGGCCAGACCACCGAGTTTAAAGAGAGTTTTGGGCAGACGAGGCCGGCTGTCGAGACGCTTTGCGCTTTCGCCCACGCAGAAGGTGGACGCCTGTTTTTCGGCGTCGACGATGACCGCAACGTCCGAGGAGTTGAAATTGGTCGAAGAACACTTGAGCAATTTGCACAAACCCTGCGACAGGAGACGGATCCTCCTCTAGACGTCAGTATCTCGGAGATTCTTATGGAACAGGGCAAAAGCGTTGTGGCGATTGAGGTGGCTGAAGCGGCGCGGGATCAGATTATTCAGGCATACGGGAGATTTCTGATCCGGATTGGCAGATCGAATCACAGGATGCCCACAGCAACGATTCGGTCACGGGTGCTAGCTTCAGTCAATTCTGCCGAAGAACGCTACCGCCCTACGTTTGATGTGGAAAATGGCGGGTTCAGGAACACAGCCGAAGAGTTCGAACCGGAGTGGCATGTCAAGAGGGTGTCAGGCGACCACGTTTCCAACGTCTTCTGGCGTGTTCGGGGACCACGTTTCCGGATGGACTGGCGACAAGCTCGAGGAAGCTCGCTGGACCGAACTAGATTTGCTCAGACCTTTGTCAAGACTGCCGAACCAGTACAAGACGACTTGATTAGTGAAGATGAAGTTGGTTTCGAACTCAAGTTCGTCTGGCAGGGGCGTTGGCGGCATGAGTTACACCGATACGAGCTCACCGATGGTCGCGGTTGGAATGTTGGACCAGAGAAGCCACCGCTCCGGCAGTGGGATGGCGAGCCGCTTGAGTAGGAAATGCTACGAGGAGTACATCCTGTGAGTCGATGCACCGATTCCTGGTAATCACCGAGAAGGCAAACGGCAACTACTCGGCGTATTCGCCCGACCTACCTGGATGTGTCGCAACGGGCGATACATGCGATGCGGCAGAGCGTAACATGCACGAGGCGGTCGAGATGCATCTGCGAGGGCTACGCGAGGATGGGCAGCCGGTCCCAGAGCCGCATGCTGATGCTTCATACATCGCGGTGCCGTGACGACTCGACCCTAGATCCTTCGTCGCTCCGCTCCTCAGGATGACAGAAGGATCGGCCGCTCTGGATGAGAGAACGAGAGGCCGCTACCGCGCGACGATGTTGACCAGCCGCCCCTCGACGTAGATCACCTTTGCGACGTCCTTGCCCGCGACGTGGGGCTGGACGCTCTCGCTTTCCAGGGCCAGCTTCTTAGCCTCGTCCTCGGTGATTGAGACGGGCACCTCGATGCGGTCGCGCAGGCGGCCGTTGACCTGGACCACCAGCGTGATTACCTCGTCGGCTGCCAGCGTCTCGTCCCACTGGGGCAGGGTCTGGTTGTGGATGCTGTAGGTGTGGCCGGTCCGCTCCCACAGCTCCTCGGTTACGTGGGGCGCCATGGGGGCTGTCAGGACCAGCAGCTTTTTGATCGCGTCGTTCCAGGTCGCCGAGTCGACGCCGCCGCGTTCCCACGCCGAGCCCAGCGTGTTGCTATATTCCATCAGCGCCGCCAACGCGGTGTTGAACTTGAAGCGCTCCAGGTCGTCGGTGACGCGCTTGATCGTCTTGTGAGCGGCGCGTCTCAGGTCACGGACCGCGTCGTCGTCGGGTGGGATGTCGTCTAGCTTGGTTGCCTCTCGCTCCGACAGCTCCCAGACGCGGTTCATCCATCTCGCCATGCCGTTGATGCCCGAGTCGCTCCACTCACCGCCCTGGTCCCAGGGGCCCAGGAACATCAGGTAGCAGCGCACCACGTCGGCGCCCAGCTCGGCCACATACTGGTCGGGCGCGATGACGTTGCCTCGCGATTTGCTCATCTTGTGGCTCTCGGCGATTATGTGCCCCTGGTTGAATAGCCGGATGAAGGGCTCGTCGAAGTCGACCAGCCACAGGTCTCGCAGCGCCCTAGTGAAGAAGCGCGCGTACAGCAGGTGCATGACGGCGTGCTCGGCACCGCCGGTGTATTGGTCGACGGGGTTCCACATCTTGACGGCGGCGGGGTCGAACGCGCCTTTGGAATAGTGCGGGCTGGTGAAGCGCAGCTGGTACCAGGACGAGTCGACGAAAGTGTCCATCGTGTCGGTCTCACGCTTGGCCGCGCGCCCACAGTTTGGGCAGTCTACGTTGACGAACCCCTGATGCAGCTCCAGAGGCGATTCGCCGGTTGGGTTGAACTCGGCGTCCTCGGGCAGCAGGACGGGCAGGTCCTTCTCGGGAACGGGCACCGTGCCGCACTCGTCGCAGTAGATGATGGGGATAGGCGTCCCCCAGTACCGCTGGCGCGAGATCAGCCAGTCGCGAATGCGGTAGGCGACGGTGCGTTTTCCCCATCCGCTGGCCTCGATGTGGTCAGCGATGCGCTCCATGCCCTCGCTGCTCGGCAGCCCGTCGAACTGGCCCGAGTTGACCTGGGTGCCTTCGTCCAGGTAGGCCTGCTCCAGATCGCCGCCGCTCCAGTCGGGGGGCGCGATGACCGTTTTGACGGGCAGGTCGTACCTCCTGGCGAACTCGAAGTCGCGCTGGTCGTGGGCGGGGACGCCCATGACCACGCCGGTGCCGTAGGTCCCCAGCACGTAGTCGGCCACGAGGATGGGGACACGTTCGCCGTTCAGGCGGTTGACGCAGTAGGCCCCAGTGAAGACGCCGGTCTTCTCCTTGTCGGTGGACAGGCGCTCGACGTCGGTCTGGCGGCGTGCCTGCTCGACGTACTCCTCGACTTCGGACTTGTGCTCCGGCGTTGTCAGGTCGTGGACGAGCTTGTGCTCGGGCGCCAGCACGACGAAGGTGACGCCGAAGATCGTGTCGATGCGGGTCGTGAAGCTGGTCAGCGTCTTCTGGTCCAGGCCGTACTCGGAGATGTCGAACTCGACGTCGACGCCCTCGCTGCGGCCTATCCAGTTGGTCTGCATTATGTTGATCTTTTCGGGCCACTGCAGTTGGGAGTAGTCCAGAAGCTCGTCGGCGTATTTCGTGATCCTGAAGGACCACTGGTTCAGCTCGCGGCGTGTCACGACGGTTCCGCACCGCTCGCAGACGCCCTCACCGACCACCTGCTCATTCGCCAGCACCGTATTGCAGGATGGGCACCAGTTGGCGGGCGCGAAGTCCCGGTACGCCAGTCCCGCCTCGTAGAATTTCAAGAAGATCCACTGGTTCCAGCTGTAGTACTCGGGGACGCAGGTGACGACCTCGCGGTCCCAGTCGTAGATGGTCCCCATGGTGCGCAGCTGCCGGCGCATGTTTTCGACGTTGTTCATGGTGTACGTCATCGGGTGCACGCCGTCTTTAATCGCGGCGTTCTCGGCCGGCAGTCCGAAGGCGTCGAAGCCCATTGGGTGCAGCACGTTGTAGCCCTGCATGCGCTTGAATCGCGCGTGGGCGTCGGATGGCGCCATCGCGTACCAGTGGCCGATGTGAATGTCGCCCGAGGTGTAGGGGTACATAGTCAGCTCGTACCACTTGGGGCGCGGGTCGTCGTCGCGGACCTCGTGGAGCCGGTCGCCCGCCCATCTTCGTTGCCACTTGGACTCGATATCCGTAGGGCTATAGCGTAACTTGGCTTCTCGGGCTGCTGTCGTTGCCATGGTTGGCTCCTCGTGTTTGTTTCTTCAGCTGCGCTGAATCCCACCCACCCGCCCTCAGGGGTTTTTGGGGAGTATCCCCAAACCCCTGCCAGAGGAGCGGCTCCTCTGGACTCCCGTGGGCTTCCGCTTGGGGTCGGCTTTGTTTGATCCGCTAACTCCTGTGCTGGTAAGGCTCCCTTCAGCTTCGCTGAATCCCACCCGCCCGCCCTCAAGGGTTTTGGGGATTGTCCCCAAACCCCTGCCAGAGGAGTCGTTCCCCCTTCGGCACAGCTCAGGACAGGCTTCGGCGGACTCAGGGCAGGCTCTCTGGACTCCTCAGCAGGTTCGTGTTCGAGGTGGGCTATCTCTCCCGTTGGCTCCGTTTCGTGGTTGTCGCTAAATAGAAGAGTCCCGCCCCCCCTGCAGGGACGGGACTTTTTCGTTGCCCGCGGTACCACCCTGATTGCCCTCCACGTTCGGAGGACCACCTCAGTTAGCGATAACGGCGCTTACCGTCCGGCCCTACTCACATACTGCTTCAGGCTGGATGCTTGGAGGCGAGTTCGTGGGCCGTCTTGCGCGGGGATTCCACCATTTTCCCGCTCTCTATCGCAGCGTGCCCGCTACTACTCCTCGTCGGAGCCTATGTATTCACGTACGTTCTACCCTAGCACGGCCCCTGAGAGCCGTCAACAGGTTCGACGTCAGTCAGCCGCGGCCGTGAACTAAGCTCCGGGGGGCCTGTAGTTCACGGTCTTCTTTGCCGCCTGGTCCACTGTCTCGGGCGTGAGGAGCACTGTCGCGCGGAGGTTGACCGCTCCGCTCGCTCCGACGGCCAACGAGATCGCGGTCGCGCTGGCGTCGTCGGGCAAGTCTCCGATGGCGATGATGTCGTCCCCGCCAGAGGCGTAGTAGAACACTTCGATGGATCCGCCCATCGACTTCGCAAGGTCCTCTATTGTCGCTCGACGGCTTGTGCCACCTTCTTTGAGAAGCCCCTTGGCCCCGTCCTGCGTATACGAGCCGCTGAAAAGATACTTGATTCTCTCGTAAAAAGTCTGTGCAGGTCGAATTAGAACAACCGTACCCTTGCCTGGGTACAATATACAGTCTCTGTTCCGTGTCCTACCCCAACATACGGTAGCGCTCACATGTGCTAAAGCGCTGGAACTTCCTCAAAACGGGTTTTTACGAGGGAATCAAACTTGGGCATGTCCGGCCTCCTTGGGGATTTGTCAGACCCCTGACTGGCGGAATCGTATCGACGCGTTGGCAGGGTGTCAACCAGATGAGATCAGCTGGCTGCCGCTACGATCTCGAAGGCGTGGGCTGCGAGTACCCTGACATCGTCTGGTGGTGGTACCTCTTCACCGGCGCCGTTCGTCAGGAGTGAGCCGCTGGCCAGCGCCGCCTCGTCCACCCAGAGCCAGCCGTCGTTCAGAGGGCCGACATCGCCGGCGGGCCGGCACATGTAGATCATGTCGATGTGCTGATGGTAGCCGGCGACCGGGTCGTGGATGTCCTCGACCATGATGGTGAAGGGCGGCGTGACGTGGGTAGGGTAGTCGAGTTCGAGGCTGGCGCCTGTGGGTACGACTTCGGCCACGATGCCAGCTTCCTCTTCGATCTCCCTCACGACCGCCTGGACGGGGTCTTCGTTGTCGTCGATGTGCCCACCGGGCGGAAGCCAGGCTTTGACTTTGGGATGCCAGTGAAGAGCGACGTGGCTTTTGTAGACAACGAATCCGGTCGCGGTGAAGTGTCTTACTACGGGCAATGGGCCTTCACTCTCGGGCTATCAGGGTCGTTGGAGGTTCCGCCTTCGACGGGCTCAGGCTGAGCGGACAAGGTTCCGCTTGTGGTGAGCCCGTCGAACCACAGACTACCCAGCTAGCCGTTCATTACTGTTTCCGGCGTCTGTACCGCCGGGCGGGGATGCCCACGGCGACCCCGATGACTGCGATTGCGGGGCTGAATATCAGCAGCCAGATCAGGATCGTGCCGATGCCCTGACCGAGGCCCGAAAGCGCCCTAACGGCTTCCTTGCCCCTGTCGCCGGCGCTCCAGCCTGCGATGGTCCAACCCTCGGTCTCGCGGACACGCACGTTCACCGAGCTCGATGCCTCGACTTCTCCGGCCTCGCTGTCTGCGGTGATTGTCAGCTTCGCGGTGTAGTCGAAAGGCCGGTGGTCGGTGTACGTGTGGGTCACGACTGCGCGGGTTGTTCCTTCGGCCAGGTCACCTTCTTCGGCGATTGTGCCGTCGCCGAAGTCCCAGCGGAACCGGACGTTACTGAGCCCCTCGGGGCGTGTGAAAGAGCCGTCGAACTCTAACTCCTCGCTCTCGTCCACAATCATTCTGTCGCCGGCGAAGACCTCGATGACGGGTATCCTGGTCACGTTGACCATGATGATGTCTTCGCCCTCAGCCACGCCGGCCTCGCCGGTGCTCATCATCTCGATCTGAGCGATGAACGGCGAGTCCTTCTCGTCCTCGTAGAAGTGAGTCATCGTGGCAGTTACGCGGGTTTCCTCGTCTTCCGTGGGAGCGGTGCGGTTGCTGGTTACCACACGCGATCCGTCTCCGAAGTCCCAGGTAAAGGTGTGCTCCTCCATCCCTTCGGGCGGCTAGAAGGACGCGCGGAAGCGGACGGACTGACCGATTCCCGTGGTCTGGTCGCCTCCCGCGTCCACGGACAACTCGACCGGCTCCAGCTCCAGGGTGACGTTTACCAGCGAGAACGCTGACGTCTGCTCAAGGAACTTGATCCGGCCTTCGAGACGCTCGATCTCCTGCTGGATGCCGGTCAACGAATCGCGGACCTGCAGGGCTTCCTCGACCTTCTCGGCCTTTTCCATCAGGGCCAGCAGGGCTTCTTCGGTGGCTCTGAGGGTCTTGAGACGCGACGTGGTGTCGACGTACTCGTCGGTGACGTCCCTGCTCGAGGTCACCTCCGACTTGACGTCGACTCCAAGATCACGAAGCCGCAGGATTGCTTCGTCCAATCGGTCCGCCGGAACGCGGACCGAGACAGACCCACGGTGCTTCTGACTGCGGTTCGACGAAACGACCCAGCCGCCCATTTCGGTGGCCATGTCGCCGATTGCGTCCACCGAGGCGCTAACCGCCGCTACTTCGATGGTCATGTCGACTGTGCGGACGATGATACGTTGCTGTGAGACTAGCTCGGCTACCTGCTGGTCCACGGACGTGTCGTCGCCGGTAACCGGAAGGCCTGGTGCAGGCGCGGGTTCAGGCCTGAACAGGCTGGTCGCCGAGTCAGAGGTTGCCATACTCTGAGCTACAGCTTTCTCTTCTCGAGCCATCGCCTCGTCGAAGGCCTCGGCGGCGGGCGCCATGGCTGGCGCGCTAGCGCCCGACGCGGACCCGCGCTCCTCCGCGGCTTCCACATCCGCCGAATCGGCCATGCCGCCGAGAACCGTTTCCGAGGACTCGTCGGAGCCGTCTCCCATCATGCAAGCCGATGTCGCGAAAGTTGCGACAATAACCGCTAGAACTACTAGGATGCGCATATTCGGAATCATAGTGGACTCACCTCTGCCATGCAATTGACCAGTAATGTCGGTCCGTCTTTGGGCCCCTGGCCTGTGCGGCATAGTTATGAACGTTTGCAGCCGCGAATTTGTTCCATGGACTATACGCGCCTATCTGAGTGGCGGCTGAGCCGGTAGGTGAATTGGTTGCGAACGCTTTTACGTGCCGAGCGCCTATGGTATTCTAGGTGCACACATAGGAGATTGGGCCGGGAGCCCCGATAAGGTCGGGGCTGAGAGGCTCCGACACATCGGGGCGACCGACTGCACCTGACTGGGTAATGCCAGCGAAGGGACACCCAAGAGCTTGCGATAGTCTGGGAGCCGCTGGCAGTGAGTCAGCGGCTCGTGTGTTTACCGGCCCTCACAGGAGGGAGATGACAAATGAATGACCCCCTGGTGATTGCGGGCAAAGAGTTCCAGTCGAGGCTGATGGTTGGCACGGGCAGACATCGGAACATGGAGGAGATGGTCGCGTCCATCGAGGCCTCCGGCGCCGAGATTATCACGGTAGCCATCGGCAGACTGAACCTCGACGACCCTTCAGAGAAGAATATCCTCGATTACTTCGACTGGGGCAAGTACACGGTCCTGCCCAACACGGCCGGGAGCAAGACCGCGGAAGATGCCGTCTTCGTCGCGCACCTGGCGAAAGAGGTCACGGGTTCGAACTGGATCAAACTCGAGGTGATTCCCGACGCGCGCCTCCTTCCCGATCCCGTAGGTACCTTCGAGGCCGCCCGCCAACTCGTCGACGAGGGATACGTCGTACTGCCCTATATCCACGCCGACCCTGTGCTGGCGGCGAGGCTTGAGGACATCGGCTGCGCCACGGTCATGCCGCTGGGCTCGGCCATCGGCACCGGGCAGGGGATTCTCACTATCGACGAGATAAGGTTGATCATCGCCGCTGCCAATGTGCCGGTTGTGGTGGACGCCGGGCTTGGCGTGCCGTCCGAGGCCGCGCAGGCCCTCGAGGAGGGCGCCGACGCCGTGTTGGTGAACACGGCGATCGCACAGGCGGAGGACCCGGCGAAGATGGGCGAGGCCTTCCGGCTGGCCGTCGAGGCCGGGCGCACGGCCTACCTGGCCGGCCGCATTAACCGCAGAATCGAAGCTACGCCAAGCAGCCCCGGCGCGGGCGTTCCCGCCACCGCGGCCGCGCGGAGATAGCGCGGTTGCGGTCTATCGACCCACCGCTTCTCTACCTGGTGGCCGACAGGCACAGGTGTAAAGGCAGGCCGCTGGAAGATGTCGTGATGGCCGCGCTGGACGGAGGTGTGGCGGCCGTTCAGCTTCGCGAAAAAGACCTTCCCGATGTGGAGTACCTCAGTCTCGCCCGACGCCTCCGAGCGGTCACCGAGGGACGGGCCCTGTTTTTCGTTAACGATCGAACAGACGTTGTGTCGGTCGTGGGGGCCGACGGAGTCCACCTGCCCGAGGACAGCACGAACGTGGCAGCTGTTCGGCGAAACGGGCCGGTTGAGATGCTGGTCGGCAAATCGGTACACTCTGTTGAAGCGGGCTTGGCCGCCGAGTCGGAGGGTGCGGACTTGCTGATCGCAGGTACCATCTTTCCAAGCTCTTCGCACCCGGACCGCAAGCCGCAAGGAGTCACGTTCCTCGAGGAGCTGGGCCAGCGCGTGCGAGTGCCATATCTCGCGATAGGCGGAGTAACCGAAGAAAACGTGGGAGCCTTGATCGAGGCCGGAGCGTCGGGAGCGGCGGTGATCACGGCCATCACCGGGAGCAACGACCCTGCCCGCGCCGCAAGCCGGCTGGTCGACGCAATGAGGGAAGCGTGGATGTCGCGACACAATGTCGTCAAGGCGTCGGCGGTATGATCGCGCTTAAGATCAACGGGAAAGAGCGTCAGCTGGACGGTCCAACCGACCTTCCAGCCTACCTGGAGTCCCTCGGAATCGGGGAGCAGAATATCGCTGTTGCCTATAATGGCACGGTGCTGCGCCGCGATGAGCTACCGAGCACAACCCTGTCCGAAGGCGATAACGTGGAGATTGTGCGGGCGATGGGAGGGGGATAGGAGGGGGTATAGGGTTTGGGGGTTAGGGGTTGGGGTTGGGGAAGAGGTTCTCTCGGCCGGGCCGGGCACGCTAGCATACCGAACGAGCAGGTAGACGAAGCATTGCAATCGAAAGAATACCTGGGCTTCATTTCCAGGTACCCGCCACTGCTGGCCATCGGCAATACGCCGACGGTCCGGCTCGATCTACCGCTCGACATCGGCGACGCCGAGATACACGCCAAGCTGGAGCACCTGAATCCCGGCGGCTCGATCAAGGACCGGCCCGTCCTAAGGATGCTGGCCGAGGCGATCCTTTCAGGCGAGCTGACCGAGGACAAGACAATCCTCGACGCCACGTCGGGCAACGCCGGTATAGCCTACGCGATGATCGGCGCGGTCCTCGGCTACCGCGTCGAGCTGGTCATGCCGTCCAACGCCAGCGAAGAGCGAAAGAAGAGGCTCGCAGCGCACGGGGCCAGCATCATCTATACCGACCCAATGTTGGGGTATGACGAGACGCTCCGAGAGGTCAAACGAAGGTACGAGGCCGACCCCGACAAGTACTTCTGGTGCGACCAGTACGGCAACATGAACAATCCTCAGGCCCACTACGACACGACCGCCGAGGAGATACTGAACCAGGTGCCCGATGTCACTCATTTCGTCGCGGGCGTCGGGACCGGCGGCACCATCAGTGGCGTTGGTAGACGCCTCAAGGAGCACGACTCGGAGATGCGGATCATCGGGATCAACTTCGATGAGTGGCCCGGAGTAGAAGGCCTGAAGCCCCTCGGCCAGGGACACATCGTCCCGGACACCTTCGACGAGAGCGTCGTCGACGAGATGGTGACCGTAGACGTCGACGACGGGAAGAAAATGACTCGCCTTCTCGCTTCTAATGGGATATTCGCCGGACAGTCCTCGGGCGCCTACCTTCAGGGAGCCCACCAGGTCGCTCGGGAAGCTCGGAGCGGACGCTTCGTCACCATGACCAACGACATCGGCGAGCGCTACTTCAGCACCGGGCTGTGGGACTGACCTCGATCCATTGAGCCATCGCCCTGGTGGCTCTTGGTCCCACCGGATCGAGGCTCAGAAACTCCGAACGCCCGATATGACGTATCCCGCCTGAAGCTCCTCCAAAGACCGTCTGTGGTCCGCGACCACAGTACAGGGATATGCTAGTGTCCTGAGTTATGAACTCATTGCAAAAGTACTTGCTGGGGTGTACCCTCCACGAAACGCTCATGGAGGTCACCATGGCCATCGGACGCCCCATTCCTCCCTTGCACCTTTCCTCCGACGAACGCGAGAGCCTCGAGCGCTGGAAGCGGCGTCCAACCACTGCCCAGGCGCTGGCTCTGCGATCCCGGATCATTCTCCGTTGCTCCGAGGGCAAGACCAATACCGTCGTGGCCGGGGAGATCGGTCTGGCCAAGCAAACGGTGGGGAAGTGGCGGGCCCGGTTCATCGAACGCCGCCTCGACGGCCTGCTTGACGAGCCGCGGCCCGGCGGCCCACGCTCCATCACGGACACCGATGTGGAGCGGGTCGTGACCCTCACCCTGGAGACGACGCCGGCGGATGCAACCCACTGGAGCACGCGCTCCATGGCTGCGCGTACCGGCCTGAGTCAGAGCGCCATCAGCCGTTATCTGGCGGGCCTTTGCCTTGCAGCCGCATCGGACCGAGACGTTCAAACTTTCGTCTGACCCTCTGTTCATCGAGAAGGTCCGTGACATCGTGGGGCTCTACCTCAACCCACCCCAGCGGGCTCTGGTCCTGTGTGTCGACGAGAAGTCCCAGATCCAGGCCCTCGACCGGACGGCCCCGCTGTTGCCCATGCGCCCGGGGCAGATCGAGCGCCGGACCCATGACTACCGTCGTCACGGTACGACCTCTCTCTTCGCCGCCCTCGACGTGAAGACGGGAGAGGTCATCGGCGCCTGCCACCGTCGGCACCGGTCCACGGAGTTCCGGCGCTTCCTCGACCGGGTCGATGCGACCGTACCCCCGGACCTCGACGTGCACCTTATCCTGGACAACTACGCCACCCACAAGACCCCCGCCATCCAGCGCTGGCTGGCCCGGCGGCCGCGCTATCACCTGCACTTCACCCCCACCAGCAGCTCTTGGCTGAACCAGGTGGAGCGCTGGTTCGCGGTGCTGACAGAGAAGCAACTGCGCCGCGGGGTGTTCCGCAGCACTCGGGAACTGGAGCAAGCCATCGAACAGTACATTGACCAGCACAACGCTGCCTCAAAGCCCTTCATCTGGACCAAAACCGCAGACCAGCTACTAGCTACCATCGCCCGATTTTGTCATCGGATTCATAACTCAGGACACTAGAGTGCTCGGTCACGGCACCTAGCCCACGGAGGAACACATGGAACAAGGCGATCTCCTACTGATTCTGATTCCCCTTGTCGTGATACAGATCGCTCTACTGGGGTTCGCGTTGAGAGACCTTTTCAACTCCGAGCGACGCGTCAAAGGTGGGAACAAGCTGGTGTGGGCCCTAGTCATCGTTTTTGTCAACCTGATTGGGCCGCTGGTGTATTTCTTCGCGGGGCGGGAAGAGGACTAGAGTGGAATCGGCGGTCCGTTGTGAGGGCCTGACGAAACGCTTCGGCGACGTAGTCGCGCTCGACGGTGTTGACCTTGAAGTGCCTGCCGGCGTCATTTTCGGCTTTCTCGGGCCCAACGGGGCCGGCAAAACCACTACTATCCGGCTCTTGACGGGCCTCGACCGGGCGACGTCCGGCCGGGCGACGGTATTGGGCCATGATGTTGGACCGGCGGACCCTTCGCACAGGAAACGCACTGCCTATCTCGACCAACACCCGCAGTTCTATAGCTGGATGTCGGGACGCGAGACGCTGGAGTTCGTTGGAAGTCTTTTTGGATTGAAAGGGAAAGCGCTCTCGTCTCGTGTAGACCGAGTACTTGAGGAGACAGGCCTTTCTTCAGCAGCGAAGCGGCGGGTTGGGGGCTACTCCGGCGGAATGAAACAACGGTTAGGAATAGCCCAGGCCCTCATCAACGAGCCAGAGCTACTTTTCCTGGACGAGCCCGCCAGCGCGCTCGACCCGGTCGGCAGAAGAGACATCCTCGACTTGATCGCTGCGATGCGGGGCCGCGCCACGGTGTTCATGTCCACCCACATCCTGGCCGACGTAGAACGCGTATGCGATCTCGTAGGCATCATACGCTTCCCTGACGTTTTTGGGCAGCACAGTGCTGAGATCTGCGCTACCGGCCGCCGGTGCGGGCCTGGCCGCGCTGGCCGTCACGGCGGCCTTGGGCGCGGTCCCCGGGATCGGTAAGTTTATGCCGGTGGGCCTTTACTCTCCGGCTGCGGAGCTGGCCCTCGAGAACAAGGCGGAAGACGTCCTTTTGCCGGTCCTGGTTAATGTTGTCGTGGTCGTGTTGGCTCTCGCCCTCGCCTGGCTCTCGTTCAGGCGTCAGAGTCTTTGAGCCAAGGGGCGTCAGGTGCTCCGGGCCGGGTTGTCTGAGCGGAAGGTCTCGACGAGTCGACTTCACAACCGGCTAATCGTAATGACCTTATTACAGCGGGAACGTGCATCTTCACGTGAGAATCACTCCACGGATGTACGGTAGACGATGTATCCGACGGGCTCTCGACGACGGTTCCCGGCGGCAGACTCCCGTACGCGGAGGTGAACGGTGGCAACGTGGCTCGGCCTCTCAATGGGGATTACGTTCCTTGTGGCAGGGTGGTCGCTTTACGTCTTCGCTCCGAAGGTAGGCCCTAACCCGATCTTTGGGATACGGACCTGGTACAGCATGGTGAATGTCGACGTTTGGAACGAGAGCAATAGGACCGGCGGCATCCTTCTTGCGGGCACCGGCGCGCTGATGGTCTTTGCTTCAGTTGCGATCAGGCCTTGGATCGATCCCGACTCCGATGCGGGTATCCTTGCCGTGGTTGGAGTCGAACTGGTTTTGACGGCGATCAGCGTCACGTGGCTGGTCCTCTACACGCGCCGCCTGGCAAAAGGTGTCCCGATCACTGGCGCCGGCTATATCCGGGTTTCTCCACTGTGGTTGGCTCCGGCGGCCGCGCTCACGTTGGGGTTGTTGGTGTTCCTCGTCGCGACGAATTCCAACCTTCCCGACCAGGTTGCAACTCACTTTGATGTGCAAGGCGCCGCGAACGGCCGGATGAGCCCGTCGAGCCATCTCTGGTTCAGTGGTGCGACCGTATCGGGCCTGTTCGTGCTACTGGGTGGTCTTTTCGTGGTCTTGACTCGCGTTCGCATCCCTGGAGCCGAGACGTGGCCGATCGCTGGAGAACCCGTGCTGCACTTCCTCGCCGCGATGCTGTTCGTGGTCGAAGGAGTGATGGGCGCCGCGTTCCTGGATATCTACTGGTTCAATACCCGCCAGGAGCACTTGATCAGCACCGGAGCGTTCACATTCCTTGTTCTCTGCGTCGTGTTCGTAGGCGTAGCGGCTGGAATCGCTTACATGGTTATCTACGGCCGCTGGCTCAAACAGCAGCGATTCGCAGACGAGACCATGTGAGAGAGACGGGCTCTCCTAGCGCCTCCACAGCCACCATCTGAGGCCGGGCGCCGCTATTTTTCTGCCAAGAAACTCTTCGGTCTGCTTTCGCCAGAGAACGAAAGTGTCACCGACGCTTGAGGTGTCGTCGTATAGGAAATCGGGTATCTCGCCTTTGATCGACGTACGTCCGAAGGCGTCGGCTTTTTCCCACACAACCACACTATCCGTTTGCAACGTCCATCCCTGTTCTCCGTCTCCGACTGCCTTGCGATAGTTCTCAGGCGCCAGCAGTGCGGCTAATCGCCTAGCGGGCCGCTCGTAACGCCGGTCGGCGTACTGGTCCCACGAGACAGGCTGACACCATTCCGGCAATCGCGCCTTGATAGCGTCATCAATGAGGTCGCAAATCGTCTCGGACGACACGCGGAGTATGTCTCGCGGCATAGGCGTAGTATCGAGTTTGTCCATGACGACCGCGAGGTAGCGTTGATAGAAATCGGTTGTCAGCCTGTTCCGGATGTCCTCTACGCTCAAGTGAAGCTCGTCAGCAAGTGAGTGCTTGTGGGTTGGCAGGGAAGTGTTCGCGTAGACCATTAGGCATCGCTTGACGACCTCATCTTGGAATGACTGTGGCTCGGCGTTCATGGAGATAATGAAGCAGGGGTGTTCTTTGACCGGTGGCAGATTCTCATCTTTAACAATGTCGAGGCCGTGGTCGGTAAACCTGCGACGCGTGATGTCATCGAAGACGACAGGGAAACGTCTGTAATTCTGCTGCAAGCCTCTCAGAGTTCTACGGGTGAAGCTGTCTTTCTGGACAGTGCTTGGATGCCCAACCATGCTCGCTATCAGAGTGTCGACAAGACTCGTCTTGCCGCAATTCGATTTGCCGTAGATTATCGCGAATGACGGGTAATGGAAGATGTTTCCTCCCGCGACGACGGCGCGAGTGCGCAGATCACAGATGAAGGGCGAAATATAAAGCCAGGACATGAACGTGAAGTAATCCCTCTGCAGTCTCGGGACATCTCCGACGAAGCCCAGCTCATAGTTGTTGAAGTACTCTACAAGTGCCGAAGCGCTTCGTCGCAGACCTCCTTCATCGGCGTCCAGGGAAACAGGCTGACCCGAAAGGGAAACATGTCGCGATTCCTGGAGAATGGTCAGATTCGTCGGCCTGGTTTCATCATCCTCTTGCTCGCCCTTCCGCCAGCGCATTCTTTTGATTTCTGCCTTTACGGCTGGTGTGACGACAAACCTGCCGTTCTCGCGAGGTATCTGGGGAGAAACGACACGTTCCACGGGAAGGGCTAGTTCCTCGACCCGATGTACGACCTGAGGAATAGTTAGCTCATCGACCGGCGGCGGTTGAAACACCGTCAATCCCGGATCCTGCAAAACCGGGGTGTCAGTAAATGCGATCTCCGCCGATCTCAAGTCGACGGGCATGTCGATCCGGTCCGCAGCGGTTTCTTTGACTGCTTCGTACTCACGTAGGTAGTGGTTCCAGGCCTTCTCGTCTTCATCGAAAACAAGCAGAGTCTCAGGCTGTTTTCCTCCAAAGGCGCGCTCCGAAAAGTTGGCCGAACCGACGATCACCCTACGCCGGCCACCATCGTCGGTTTCTAGAAGATACATCTTTGCATGAGCGATGTTGTCCTTCACTACATAGAACTGGGCTCTGCCGGCATGGATTCTCTCCAGGATGATCCGCTGGCGTTCATCTTCTAATTGGAGAGCGGACTCTCTTACCTGGTTGATCAGGAACTGTTGGAAGGCGATGACGTCCGCGAACCGACCTAGGCCACCTTCATAACCAAACACACATTCGAAGCGTTGGAACGAGTACTTGTCGAGCATGCGAACGATCATCGGCGTACTGACCGAGTAGGTGAGAACGCGCAGGTGGTCGAAGCCATCGAAGACGCTCCAGCTAAAGGGCTCGACGTTGTTGAACCGAGCGCTCACCACTTGCAGGCCGCGCTCTGCTGCAGAGTGGGCGTCGTCGAAATCGAGTCGGTTCTGAATGGAATCGTTGACCATCGTAGATCACCCCAGGGGCACTCAGCCTATTCTGCCACACTGTCTCGTCCCCCGTGTATCTATGTAATTTAGCCGCCTGGCTATTATGCTTCAGCGGAGCCTAGCTCTTTTCCAGCCGCCACTGGATGAGGCCCGTCTCGAATGTCTCGTATCCCACCGTTTTGAACTCGTGGCGCACCGCGCCTGGAGCGAACAGCGGAATGCCGTCGCCTAGGACGAGGGGGAACGCGGTCAGGACCACCTCGTCGATCAGACCGGCGTTTAGCATCACGGTATTCACCTGGCCGCCGCCGACGAGCCAGATGTCCTTACCCGGCATTTCCTTCAGAGTGCGTACGAACCCCTCGATGTCGTCCGAGACGAAACGGACGTGGTTGGTGTCCGGGGGCGGAGTGCTTCTCGTGAAGGCGTAATTGGTCTTTTCCGGGTACAGGAACTCGCCGAAGGTATGGACCTGCTTGTACGTCGAGTTGCCCATCAACGTGGTGTCTATCGACGCGTAAAACTCCTTGTAGCCGTAGTCCAACCCGCCACTCGCATCCAACCAGTCGATCTCGCCGTTGGGCCCGGCGATATAGCCGTCCAGGGACGCCGCGATGTATAGCTTGAGTCTTCTCACGTCAGACGTCTCCGATCACTCGTTTACCCTGGAGTCTACTTTGTCATCCGTCATGAAGGGAACGATTTCAGGTAAAACCGGATCATACTAGTAGAGGTTAGTCACGGAGGCGCGCTCTTTGAACGAGACGGACCTTATCCGCAGCAGCCAGGCGGGGGACAGCGAGGCCTTCCGCTTGCTGATCGAAGGCCATCGCACAGTGTTATTCGGCACCGCGTATCTGATGGCCCAGGACCGAGGGATGGCCGAGGACGCCGTACAGGAAGCGCTCATCAGCGCGTGGCGAGGCCTGCCGTCGTTCGGGTTTCGCGGGAGCTTGAGGGCGTGGCTCCTGCGAATTCTGGTGAATGAAGTGAAGCGACCTCATAGGAAAGCGAGAGTGCAGACGGTGCCATTGGAGGAAGCGTTGGCGGCACCAGGTAATCCCGGTGAAACTGAAGACGCGGTCCTCCGGAACGAAGAAAGAGAGCGCCTGAAGGCGGCACTTGAGACTTTGCCCCTGGACCAGAGGCAGGCGGTGGTGCTCAGGTACTACGCCGACCTCACGGTCCCGGAAATAGGCAAGGCGCTAGGCTGTCGAGAGGGCACCGTCAAGTCTCGCTTGCACCGGGCGTTGAATAGGCTGAGCGGCGCTCTTCAACAAACGGGTTCGCACCCCGGCTTAGTGCGACGAGGAGTGATGCAATGAACGAACCGACTGAGAGGCACGCAGAGTTGGAGTTGAAGCTCCGGGACTACTTTCGCGCGGAGACAGAAGGGACAGTCCCTTCGGCCCGGTGGTGGGAGACCGTACTCTCTGATCTGGGCGAGCAGGAACGTCATTGGCTCGGCCGGGTCCGACTGATTCCCGCAACCCGTCTCGGCTGGGCTTCCCTTGCTCTGGCCGCGTTCCTGATTCTCGGGGCCGCTTCATACACCGCGGGTACCGTGATGGATGTCCTTTTCTCGAATGCGGGAGGCGGGCACTTCGAAGAGGCCGGGCTTGTCCAGGAGCTCGAGCTGAGCAAGACGATTGACGGCTATACTGTCGCACTGGAACGTGCCTACGCCGACGCCAACCAACTCATTGTCGGCTACACGGTGAGCGGTCCTCCGGACAACGGCCGCGCGGAGCCACACGGATCGGTCTTGACTGACAGCCAGGGCAACGCCTTTCCCGGAATCACGGGCGTGGGAGTCACTGGTCGGTCCGATGTCCTCGGGCTCACCCTACTTCCCGGAACGGGGAGCTACGTAACCGCTTACGACACCTCCGCCGTTCAGGGCGGGCCCGCCGAGCTGGACCTCAGCTTCCGGGTCGAGCTGTCGTTGTTCGCCTCGCCCGGAGCGGACCCAGACCCACCGGTCCAGGTTGGGCCATCTACGTTCATTGCGGTTCAGGGCTCTCCTCCGGAGTCGGTGGTTGGCCCATTCGATTTTGAGTTAGCGGTGCCCTTCATCTCGGGCCGTGTGGTCGACGTGAAACGGACGGTTGAGGCGGCCGGCATCTCCGTCACGCTTGAGCGGCTGGTAATAACCCCTTCGGAGACACGGGCCATACTCAGCTACGACCCCCCGCATGCTGAAATGTCCCGGACGGCTCTCGCGGCGTTGGACCCGCCTGGCGGTGGCTCGATAGAGTCCAGTCAAGGGCGGGATATCGACTCGAAGACCTCGGCTCTCAGCTTCCGGGAGGATCTGCGCGATCGGTACGGACGATGGATCCTGACAGTCACGGAACTGGTCGACTTTGTCAGGCAACCAGTCGCGGGCGAGATCCACCAAACGAGAGTGGCCGGTCCGTGGGTGTTCCGATTCGAGGTGCCAGAAGACCCAACTGCGCGATAGACGTTGGCAGAACGGCTACCGGCCGTAGCGGCGGCGGCGCCCCTGGAAGCTACGGATCGCGCGTAGGAAGTCGATCTTGCGGAACGCCGGCCATGGAACGTCGCAGAAGTAGAGCTCACTGTGGACACTCTGCCACAGCAGGAGCCCTCCCAGGCGCACCTCACCGCTGGTCCTGATGATCAGGTCTGGCTCGGGCACGTCGGGGGCGTACAGGTACGGCTGGAGATCGTCGCTGGAAAGCTGCTCGGCGATCTCTGCCGCGCTTTCGCCTCCGGCGTGTCGAGCGAGCAACATGCGCTTGGTGGCGTCCAACACTTCGTCGCGGCCTCCGTACGCCACGGCGATGTTGAGCTGGTTGGGACCGTAAGCGGCGGTCTTGAATTCCATATCTTTGATCTGGTGGCGCAGGTCCTCGGGCAAAAGCTCCAGCCGACCTACTGCTCGCACCCGTCGCTTGAAGGACCCTTCGGCTTGATCGCGAGTCAAGATATTGAGACGTTCCTTAACGATCTCGAAGATGCTGCTCAGTTCGTCGGGGCTCCGGTCGAGATTGTCGGTAGACAGCCCCCATAGCGTAACGACCGGGATCGACAGCTCGTCACACCAGCTAACGACCCCGCTAACCTTGTCCGCCCCTCGACGGTGTCCATCCGACACATGTGCCAGGCCGGAGAGGCGGGCGAAGCGCCTGTTGCCGTCCAGGATCATCGCCAGGTGACTCGGAAGGATGCGGGAACTGACTTCGGCCGTCAACTGGCGAGTGTACCATCGATAAACCACGGACCTCGGTGGCTCGATCGCCCGTGACGCCATCGTCGAGGCGAGCACGCCAAGGTCGGCGAGCAGACGGAATCCACCACGTAGGCGCACGCTTAGCGATGGTGTGGTGTTCGAATCACCCTAGCATAGGGTCATTTTCCGCAAGTCCTTCATTTCAGGGCTAGCGTAGCCGAATTGGCTCGCAGAATAGCACCGGAGTTGGCGTCGCGCAACGCGGCTATGATCGAGGGATCCGCAAATGCGAACGTCGTCGGAGGTCGTGCAGAATCCAATCTGCTGGTCCATCACGTAGCTGGTTCGGTCAAGGTGTGGCGGTGGGCCCGGACCAGCGCGACGACCCACTTCCCGTTGTGGTCGTGGCTAGAATCGTGATCGTGTCCTTCGGTTGGAACAGGCTGGTCGTGACCGCTTTGATCGTGACTATGCGAGACATCGACGTTGTGGGCGCCGAGGTCGATCTCCAGCAGCTCCGTCTTCTCGATCGCGAGCTCTCCCAGGTGGCCGACGATCTCGTCCAGAGAGACCAGCTCGCTCTCGTCCCAACCCTGGACGTGTTCCGACGAGCGGTCCCATTCGGTGAGGACCAGCGTACCGCCGGGAGCAACGGCGGCCTGGGCCGTACTAAGGGCGCGACCAAGCTGGTCACCGGCGGGAGGGAGGGCAAAGGTGGTTACGACGAGATCAAAGGGCCGGGGTGGTTTCCACTGCGTTACGTCTGCGACCTCGAACTCCGCGTCGACGGCAGCCTCGGCAGCCCGAGCGCGTGCCGTCTTGATGGCCGCATCCGCCCAGTCGATCGCCGTTACGTCCCATCCTTTCTGGGCCAGCCATATAGCATTCGCGCCGGTGCCACAACCCAAGTCCAGCGCGCGACCGGGCTTCAGGTCCTTAGCCTCGTAGACGAGCAGCTCGTCGGGCTCAATCGACCCTGGGTTGTCGGCTTCTTCGTATTCCCTATTCCAGTCTTCTCGTTGCATAGGCGCTATTGTAGGTAGACCAATGGCCTCATCGGTCCGCCTGCTCTCATGCGGCCCATAGTGCGAGTCCAACGTTCACGATGAGGTCGTCCATGGGGGAGTCGTCCGGCACTGCGATCGGGACGTCGATTTCCCCTGCCGGGCGGCGCAGGTTCGCAGCTACCCGGTACGAGACGCCCTCTTCCTGGCCGGCGGGCGTTCCCGATACGTATACTGGCACGTCGCTTGGCGACGACAACTCCGGGTTCTGCATGTCGTGCGCCGTCATGGTGCTCTCTACCACTTCGGTGACTCGGTTGATCAAGTCCGTCGCATCAAGGGTAGAGCCAGCACCCCAATACGCTGACTGCTGCGTAACCGGTACCCAGTCCCGGACTACCACCGCGTCACAGCCCTCGGCCGCGGTCCAGGCTATTATAGCGTCGGGCTCGTTTATCGCTCGCGCAAGGGCGAACGCTCTGAGCTCGGCCGATTTCAGACGTACGCCCGCGCCTGCGGCCGTCGCCGACAACGACGAGATTGACCGATGCGGCGCCGAGAGGACCAGCCAGTGGCTCGTGTCGACGGTCCCTGGGAGCCGTTGCCAGGTCAGCGACGAGGTTTCAGTCGAGATCCCCATGTTCCGGCTTGCCTCGTTGGGGATTATGACGCTCGGATCGAGTCCTTTCACGTTGGGCAACTCCAAGCGTCTCAATGTCGTCTGAAAGCCGGGGACCGCGCCGATCACGTGGCGGTGACTCCCTTTGGTCCTAAGCCCGAATCCACCGAGGGAGGGCGTCGGGTTAGCATCCTGAAGTGGCCAGAGGGTGCTCTTCTGAATCTGGGATAATGGTTTTGTAACAGCAAAACAGTCCCAGAGAAGGAGCACCCAATAGATGCTACCACGCAACCAGCCCGACCGTATCCGTATCGTCTTTGACGATCACCGCCTGGTGGCCAATGCCGGTCTGCTCCTGCCAGCCACCCTCGCCCGGCATCTGGGCCTGCGGGAACTCGTTGACCATCACCTTGACCCTGGGCGGCGCGCCGGGGCGGGCCAACACCGGAGACAAGCTGATGACCCTGGTGGCCTCAGCCATGGCCGGCGGCGACTGCATCGACGACGCTGATGTGTTGCGCACCGGGGGGACGGCCTGCACCCTGGGCGGCACGGTCAAGGCGCCATCCACCCTGGGCACCTTCCTGCGCAGCTTCCGGTGGGGCCACGTCCGCCAGCTGGACCGGGTGAGCCGGGAGCTGCTGGCCCGGGCCTGGGCCGCTGGGGCCGGACCCGGCGACGCGCCGTTCACCATCGACCTCGATTCCACCATCTGCGAGACCTACGGACTGGCCAAGGAGGGCGCCCGCCACCACGGCTATACCGGCAAGCGGGGCTACCACCCACTGCTGGCCATCGCCGCCGGCACCGGAGACGTGCTGATGTCCCGGCTGCGCGAGGGCCGGGCCAACACCGCCCGCGGCGCCGCCCACTTCCTGCGGGAGACGGTGGGACGGGTGCGCTACGCCGGGGCCAACGGACGACTCACGCTACGGGCCGACAGCGGGTTCTACACTCATGGCGTGGTATCCGTCTGCCGCAAGATGGATGTCCGCTTCTCCATCACCATCCGCCAGCATAAAAGCCTGCACAATCTCATCGAGGCGATACCCGAAGATGCCTGGACGCCGATTCCTTACTGGATGGACGGCGCCGCCGATGTGGCCGAGACCACCTGCACTCCCTTCCAGAGTGAACCTGACGCCGCGCCGGTGCGGCTCATCGTCCGGCGTGTGAAGCCCACGCCCGGTTCCCAGCTGGCCCTCTTCGCCACCTACAGCTATCACGGCTTCATCACCGACCGGGACGGGGAGATGCTCGAACTGGAGGCCGACCATCGCCGCCACGCCGAGATCGAGAATGCCATCCGAGACCTCAAGCACGGTGTGGGGTTGAACCATCTCCCCTCGGGCCGCTTCGCCGCCAACGCCGCCTGGCTGGCGGTACAGGTGATGGCCCACAACATCGCCCGCTGGACAGCGCGCATCGGTCTGGGCGAGCAGGTGGTGACCACCAAGACCCTCCGGCGGCGGTTCTTCTCCCTGGCCGGACGGATCACCCGCTCGGCGCGCCGCCTCACACTGCATCTGCCACAGCGCTGGCCTTGGGAAGCCCAGTTCGATCGTGCCCTGGCCCGATTGCGCGCCCTGCCACTCCCTGCCTGACGGCGGCGGCGGCAACCGGCCGCCATCCGGCCAACCGAACGTCCCCGCGAACTCGCGCCAGTCCGGTCTGCGAGTGCCTCTTGCTGTGTCCTCTCCCCGCTATCTCGCCCTGACCAACATTCGCAGACGGTCACAAAGTCTCCCCGCGGCAACTGAAGACAAACACCGGCCCCCCTCTACCCCAAATCGTGCCCGGACCATCGCCCTCCCTTGCCCCTATCGCCCGTTCCGCTGCTGCATAGTCATCCCTTCGGTGGATTTGGGCTTAGGCGTGGTCAGCACCAGGGCGGTTGTGGAGCGACGCCAGCAGATCGGGGTCCTGAGGGCCATCGGCTACCGTCGCCGGATGATCCAGCTTAGCTTCCTGCTCGAGGCCTCCTTCGTCTCGTTGCTGGGCATCCTTATCGGAACGACCTTGGGAATCGTCTTGGGCTGGCAGGCCTACAACGACATCAAAGCAGAGGAGGGAATCCAGAGCCTCAAGTTCGCCGTGCCATGGCTCCAGCTCGGCTTTATCTTGGCGTTGACCTACGGGGCCTCACTGTTGGCGACCTTCATTCCATCCAGACAGGCGTCCAGGGTCTACCCGGCAGAGGCCCTGCGCTACGAATAGCCTCCGCTTAAACCCGAATCCACCGAAGGACACCGATGGACGGCGTGAGGGCAGCGGAAGGGGGTGGGTGAGGGAGCTACAGGGGAGATGGCCTGGGGTCTTGGGGTAGATGGGAGGCCGGCGGCCGGTCTTCAGTCGCCGCACAGGGCCCCTAAGGCCCTATGCAGGAGTTGCGATGCGCGGGAAGGCGAGAGGATACGCAGCAGGGGACTCTCGCGACCGGGGTGGCGCGAGATTGCGGGGACGTTGGGTCAGTTGCAGGCTGGCCGTCAGGCCGGGAACGGAATGGCTTGCAGCCGGGCCAAGGCGCGACTGAACTGGGTTTCCCAAGGCCAGCGCCGGGGGAGATGCAAAGTGAGGCGGCGCGCCGAGCGGGTGATCCGTCCCACCAGAGCGAAGACCCGCCGCCTGAGGGTCTTGGTGATCACGGTCCGCTCGCCCAGACCAATCCGCGCCGTCCAGCGGGCCAGGTTATGCGCCATCACCTGGACCGCCAGCCAGGCGCCGTTGGCGGCGAAGCGCGCCGACGGCATGTGGTTCAGCCCGACGCCGTACTTGAGGTCGCGTATGGCGTTCTCGACCTCGGCGTGGCGGCGATGATCGGCCTCCAGTTCCAGCGTCTCCCCATCGCGGTCGGTGATGAAGGCGTGATAGCTGTATCTGGCGAAGAGGGCGAGCTGGGAACCGGGCGTCGGCTTCACCCGCCGGACGATGAGCCGCACCGGCGCGGCGTCCGGCTTGGTCTGGAACGGGGTGTAAGTCGTCTCGGCGACATCGGCGGCGCCGTCCGTCCAGTAGGGAATGGGAGTCCAGTCCTCCTCTGGTATCGCCTCGATCAGGTCCCGCAGGCTGGCGCGCTGGCGGATGGTGATAGAGAAGCGGACATCCATTTCCCGGCAGGCGGCAACGACAGTGTGGGCGTAGAAGCCGCTGTCGGCCCGCACCGTGAGTTGTCCCCTGGCCCCGCCGTAGCGCACCCGCCCCACCGTCTCACGCAGGAAGTGGGCGGCGCCACGGGCGGTGTTGGCCCGGCCCTCGCGCAGCCGGGACATCAGCACCTCGCCGGTGCCGGCGGCAATGGCCAGCAGCGGGTGATAGCCGCGGGCGCCGGTATAGCCGTGGTGGCGCGCTCCCTCCTTGGCCAGTCCATAGGTCTCGCAGATGGTCGAGTCCAGGTCGATGGTCAGGGGCGAGTCGCCGGGTCCGGCCCCAGCGGCCCAGGCCCGGGCCAACAACTGGCGGCTCACGCGGTCGAGTTGACGGACATGGCCCCACCGGAAGCTGCGCAGGAAGGTCCCCAGGGTGGATGGCGCCTTGACCACGCAGCCTAGAACACCGACCGTCCCACCAGCGCGCAGCGCATCGGCGTCGTCGATGCAGTCGCCGCCTGCCAGCGCGGAAGCGACCAGCGTCAGCATCTTGTCCCCAGTGTTCGCCCGTCCCGGCGCTCCGCCGAGGTCAAGGTGATGGTCGACGAGTTCCCGCAGGCCCAGGTGCCGGGCTAGGGTGGCCGGCAGGAGCAGGCCGGCATTGGCCACCAGGCGATGGTCGTCAAAGAGGATGCGGATACGGTCGGGTTTGTTCTGTGGCAGCATCTATTGGGTGCTCCTTGTTTCCGGGCGGGTTTCTGTTCCAAAACCATTATCCCAGGTTCAGAGGAGCACCCGCTGGCTTCTTCAAGGGCTGTCCCCAAGGACGTCCTTCGGTGGATCCGGGCTAAGCCGCCTAGGCGTAGACTCCTTCGACCTGTTCCAGCTTCACGCCGTTACGACCATGGAGCAGCTCGACTAGGTCACCGGACCGGGCGGAGCGTTGGAGGCGCTTGTGGAGATGAAGGACCAAGGGCTCACGAAATGGCTCGGGATAACCGGTCATGGGCCGGACGTACCGCGCGTCCACCTCGAGGCGCTGCGCCGGTTCGACTTCGATACGATCATGTTCCCGGTGAGCGCGGCCATCTTTCGCAATCCCGACTACAGGCGCGACGCCGAGGAGCTTCTGGCGGACGCGGCCTCGAAAGACGTCGGAATCCAGACCATCAAGATGGTGTCCCGGGGCGGCTGGGGCAGCCACGAGCGCGAGTACGGCACATGGTACGACCCGCATCGCGAGAAAGAAGACATCGACAAAGCGCTCTGGTGGCTCTTCTCCCAGCCCATACACACGGTGCCGAGTCCAGGCGACGTTAAGCTCCTGGCCGCCGTGCTGGATGCCGCGGAGCGGTTCACTCCGCTAGGCGACGCTGAGCAGCAAGAGATCGTCGAAAGCCAGCGACCGCCTCTGCCGGAGCCAAAGCTGGGAATCTTGTCAGCGTCTTAATCCCGTATCGCGGAGCGCCTGAAATTCGCATCGTCGAGGCCAGCAGGCTCGCTACACCGGCTGGAGAGCTCCGGCGCGGAAGTCCGGTGATCCGTCGATCGAGGGGGCCGCACGGAGCCCCGAGGTAAAAAGGATGGGACCGGTGCCTCTATCTAGCCGTCCGGACGACTCGGTGCTTTGATTTATTCGGCTCCGCCGAATCCCGCCCACCCGCCCAGTAGGGGTTTCGAAGGGTTTGTGAGTTCGCGCGACCGCCGTTTCGTGCGATAGCGAAGTATAGTTGTCGACCGTAGTACATTGGTAGACTGTACATACGGTCTGACTGCCCAGGTGGCGGAACGGTAGACGCGGCGGACTTAAAATCCGCTTCCCGTTAAGGGAGTGGGGGTTCGAATCCCTTCCTGGGCACCAGTCTATAAAGGCCAGCAGCCGGTTTCCGATGCCTGGCTAGCGGAACCGCTTGGTATTTACCCCGCGACGTGACCGTATACCAGATGAGGTCTCAGCTGGTCGGCCGCAGTCCGTCAGGAACCAGCAGGATGAGTGGTGTCACTTAACGGGTCTGAGCGACGGTGCGAACGCGACCTGTTGAAAGACCGTTACGACGCTTTGGAGCAGATGGCTGCACTCTGAGGACCCGTCAACTCGCCAAGCGGAAAAGATAGAACGCGCCTGCACCGAGCAGACTGACCACCGGAAAAGTAAGGACCCAAGCAAACACGATCTCCTTCGCTACCCCCCATCGCACTGCCGAGAGGCGACGGGTCGTTCCCATTCCGAGGATCGCGGAGGTGATTACATGAGTGGTGCTGACAGGGATGCCTGTTCGTGATGCCAACTCGATTACGCTGGCCGCGGCGCCCTCGGCGGCGAACCCATTAGGCGGTCTCATAGTGACTATTCGGACACCTAGGGTATGAATCACTCTTCGGCCACCTAGATAGGTGCCGATTCCCATCGTTACCGCTGAGACGATGATTACCCACCAAGGCACTTCAAACGGTATTCCTTGGCCTTCCCAGTCGTAGAAGACTGCCAAGGCCAATGTAATGATTCCCATGGTTTTCTGAGCATCATTCGAGCCGTGACTGAATGCCATGGCAGCGGCCGTGGCCATCTGGGCTTTCCCGAAAACCGCAGAGACAGACGTCGGAGTTGCCGCGCGGAAAGCCCAATAGATGGCCAGCATGATCAGATACCCGCCCAAGAAGCCCAACAGAGGTGAAAACACTAGGCCCCTTGCGATCTTGATGATCCCGTCGGCGACGAGCACACCCCCTCCAGAGTGGGCAATCCCAGCTCCAGCCACTCCCGCGATGAGACTATGGCTGCCGCTAACTGGCATTCCAAACCGAGTTGCCGCGAACACCCAAGTAGCCGCAGCTGTGGCGCCTCCCGCAACAACCAACAGGCCGTCTCCCCCCCCGAGAATCGCGGGATCGACGACCCCCTTTCCGACGGTCTTGGCCACCGCGGTTCCCGAGATGGCCCCGAGCAAGTTCATGACCGCGGCCATTAGGACCGCCGCCAACGGCGACATCACACGGGTCGACACTACAGTCGCGATGGCGTTCGCAGCGTCATTGAAACCGTTGGACAGCTCGAATACCAGAGCGACGAGTACGACGAAGACAAGAAAGGTTAGATCGGTTTGGTCGATCATGTATGGTTGAAATCAGCAGACCGAGTCCGCCCGGCGCCGGCTCAGGTCACAGAAGGTCCGTCAATGAGCAGACTCTTAGGAGTGCTTCAGGACGATGCCTTCCAGGACGTTCGCCGCATCCTCTGCACGGTCGGTCGCTTCCTCCATGTCGTTGTAGACGTCTCGCCACTTGAGGATGTCGATGACGTCGTGACCATCGCTAAAAAGCTCGCCCATCGCCCGGTTCCGCACCTTGTCCGCCTCGTTCTCGAGGCGATTTATCTCGATCGCAATGGGGAGTAGTTCCTTCAATTTGGAGCCGCGGGTACCGAGTAGCGCCATAGCCCGCTCAAGCTCGTCAGCGCAACTTACGATGATGGTCGCCAGGTGGCGGGCGTATTCGGTCGGCTTCTCGATCTGATATTCAAGAGTGTATTGAGCCGCTTCGTCGATGGCGTCGATCACGTCGTCAAGACTCCCCGCCAGCCCCAGGATGTCTTCCCTGTCGATAGGTGTGACGAACGTCCTGTGTAAGGAGTGCGTTATGTCGTGGATGATCTGGTCTCCGAACTCCTCGAGGTCCTTGATCTCCCTCACCCTGGCGGGTACGTTGTCGAAGTTCTCCATCAGGTCCTGGAACCGTACCGCCACCTTCTGGATGTTTTGAGAGCTTTGGTGGAGTAGGAAAAAGAAGCGGTCTCGACGCGGAAGAAGCGTAAAGTTGATTTTCATTGTTGTCTCCACCTGCAGAGGGTTGCAGGACCGTGCGGTCGGAGAAACCCCCTACTCAGAATTAGACAACGGGCGTCGGCATGCGGTGGCCGCGCCTCGTCCTCTACGTTTTCCTATGGACATACAGGTGACTGTTCGAGAATTTCCATTGACTCTGTGGATCTGATTTGGCTAGCAAGTTGCCTATAGCAACCGGATCCCGAGTTTCCCCCACGATATTACCCTCTGTGTGGGTTCCCTTCAAGCACCGGGGTACGACACCGAACTCCTTGAGTTCTGATTGGTTATCGTTCTCCGCATCCAGCCGCTTCCCGAAAGGGAGCTGGGTTCGAATCCCTTCCTGGGACACCAGAACGAAGCGTCGATCAAGGTACTTCTGACGGCCGATCTTTCAGCCAAGCCGGTCAGCGGGGTTTGTTGCTCTTGTAGATGTCTCGCGTCTCACGGGCACAGACCGCCGGCGCGACGACGTGTGACGTGAGCCTCTGGCGACGACCGAGTGAGGTGCCGCCGGACCCGGCGGCCTATCGGTGCGCTCAGGCTATGCCAGGGGCGTGGGCGTGGATCGGGACAACTTCGACGTCGAAGGAGGTCCAGACCAGGAATCTCTTGGCCGAGACGGAAATCGATTGCGCCCAGGTCCCCAGCGTGTGAGAAAGCCAGACGACTACGTCGTCGTTCCGCGCGGCATGGTAGCTCGACAGGTTCTTCCGCTTCAGGTAGGTGTCCACGGACACCTCGGGTCGGCCGCCTCAGCCAAGCGGAGGTATGAGGTCTATGGCCGCCTTGCCGCCACGACGCTTGATGAGCTCAATGGCTTCGGGGGAGATGACGACGTCCATTGAATGAAAGCTCCAAATTCGATTCGAGTTGTTTGATGCTACAACGGGCGTCAAGATGCGAAGGCAAGGCGATCCTTGAACGTTGCCGCGCGTGCCCAACAAGTGTCTCGTGGCGCGCACTGTCCTTGGACTGGCTCAGGACGAACGTTGGTTTCTACCTACATTTGTGGCGAGCCCATCGACGCGCGGCCCCCACCGGCGACTTCTGGTACGAAGCTGAGGTTGCCCGAAAAAAGGACTGCGGCCCGCCGAGTGGAGGACAAACGAGATTGTAGTAAGGGAGCCGCAGGACGGCTAGGCAATCGCGTCGCTCGGCTTCTCCGCGAACGCGGATGCGACGTGTTGGGGACGTCTTATTAGCTCCGGCCGCCTCTCGATCTTCGCGTCTGGGTGATCGACGATCCCGTTATTGCGTTTCTCCGTCCAGCAGTCCCCGCATAGCGATGTCTTAGCCCGAATCCACCGAGGGAGGGCGTCGGGTTAGCATCCTGAAGTGGCCAGAGGGTGCTCTTCTGAATCTGGGATAATGGTTTTGTAACAGCAAAACAGTCCCAGAGAAGGAGCACCCAATAGATGCTACCACGCAACCAGCCCGACCGTATCCGTATCGTCTTTGACGATCACCGCCTGGTGGCCAATGCCGGTCTGCTCCTGCCGGCCACCCTCGCCCGGCATCTGGGCCTGCGGGAACTCGTTGACCATCACCTTGACCTGGGCGGCGCGCCGGGGCGGGCCAACACCGGAGACAAGCTGATGACCCTGGTGGCCTCAGCCATGGCTGGCGGCGACTGCATCGACGACGCTGATGTGTTGCGCACCGGGGGGACGGCCTGCACCCTGGGCGGCACGGTCAAGGCGCCATCCACCCTGGGCACCTTCCTGCGCAGCTTCCGGTGGGGCCACGTCCGCCAGCTGGACCGGGTGAGCCGGGAGCTGCTGGCCCGGGCCTGGGCCGCTGGGGCCGGACCCGGCGACGCGCCGTTCACCATCGACCTCGATTCCACCATCTGCGAGACCTACGGACTGGCCAAGGAGGGCGCCCGCCACCACGGCTATACCGGCAAGCGGGGCTACCACCCACTGCTGGCCATCGCCGCCGGCACCGGAGACGTGCTGATGTCCCGGCTGCGCGAGGGCCGGGCCAACACCGCCCGCGGCGCCGCCCACTTCCTGCGGGAGACGGTGGGACGGGTGCGCTACGCCGGGGCCAACGGACGACTCACGCTACGGGCCGACAGCGGGTTCTACACTCATGGCGTGGTATCCGTCTGCCGCAAGATGGATGTCCGCTTCTCCATCACCATCCGCCAGCATAAAAGCCTGCACAATCTCATCGAGGCGATACCCGAAGATGCCTGGACGCCGATTCCTTACTGGATGGACGGCGCCGCCGATGTGGCCGAGACCACCTGCACTCCCTTCCAGAGTGAACCTGACGCCGCGCCGGTGCGGCTCATCGTCCGGCGTGTGAAGCCCACGCCCGGTTCCCAGCTGGCCCTCTTCGCCACCTACAGCTATCACGGCTTCATCACCGACCGGGACGGGGAGATGCTCGAACTGGAGGCCGACCATCGCCGCCACGCCGAGATCGAGAATGCCATCCGAGACCTCAAGCACGGTGTGGGGTTGAACCATCTCCCCTCGGGCCGCTTCGCCGCCAACGCCGCCTGGCTGGCGGTACAGGTGATGGCCCACAACATCGCCCGCTGGACAGCGCGCATCGGTCTGGGCGAGCAGGTGGTGACCACCAAGACCCTCCGGCGGCGGTTCTTCTCCCTGGCCGGACGGATCACCCGCTCGGCGCGCCGTCTCACACTGCATCTGCCACAGCGCTGGCCTTGGGAAGCCCAGTTCGATCGTGCCCTGGCCCGATTGCGCGCCCTGCCACTCCCTGCCTGACGGCGGCGGCGGCAACCGGCCGCCATCCGGCCAACCGAACGTCCCCGCGAACTCGCGCCAGTCCGGTCTGCGAGTGCCTCTTGCTGTGTCCTCTCCCCGCTATCTCGCCCTGACCAACATTCGCAGACGGTCACAGTCTCCCCGCGGCAACTGAAGACAAACACCGGCCCCCCTCTACCCCAAATCGTGCCCGGACCATCGCCCTCCCTTGCCCCTATCGCCCGTTCCGCTGCTGCATAGTCATCCCTTTCGGTGGATTTGGGCTTAGTCCCTGCGGCGATTGGGTAAGCTGTTTCTCTCCCGCACTTGGAGCAGGCACCTTGCAGCTTGGGCATAGCCCGGGTTTCGAGCAGATCAGTCACGGTTGACCTCTGTAGGGTTCATTGACGGAGTCAATGTACCTTGTCCCGCAGACGGGCGTCTGTGTGGAGCGCATTCGAATTCGGTGTGGCTTCTCAATTGAGGCTAGCCTGAGGACTCCATCGTTATAGCGAGTGTGTCTGCGCTGAGTTCTGACAAGTAGGTCCACGCGATACGTGGAGCAGATGGCAAGTCGGTTCGGCCGCGGCTTTGATCTAGGCGCGCTTCATGTCGTTGTTGACGCCCCTAAGCCGTGCTGCTACGCTCGGAACTATCGAGTCGGGGGAAGGGGGATTGAGATGGGAACTCTTCGTTCTCTGATTGACGCGCTTCGGATTCACAGACCCTTGGGGATCGGCGTGTGGCTCGTTGTCTTGGGCGCAGCTGCGATCGCGGTGTCGTGTGGGGCCGCGGAGGACGACGGCGACGTCGCCGAGACTCCGGTTTCGGCCGCGGCATCGGCCCCGGCAGACGCCGACTCCGAGACTCAAACCGAGGCCGACGTTCCAGCTGGCTCTCTGGAGGCCGGGCTGGCTGTGTACGCGGGGAATGGGAAGGGCTCTTTCGAGGGCGACGGCGGCCCGGCCACGGAGGCGTCGATGTTCGGGCCGTCGGGGCTTGCGGTCGACGCTGTCGGTAACCTCTATATATCGACAGACAACCGAGTCCGGAAGGTGGACGCGGCTACCGGTGTTATCACGACTTTGGCAGGGACAGGAAGTCCTGGATTCGGTGGTGACGACCGGACGGCTACGGAAGCCCGTCTCAAATTGCCGGTAGGGCTGGCGGTCGACGGCGATGGTAACGTATTCATCGCCGACGGTGACAACGGGCGCATACGCCGGATCGATGTGGCGACTGGAATAATCTCGACGGTGGCGGGCGGCGGCATCCCAAAGAGAGTCAGCGGGATGATCGACCCCGGCGACGGCGGCCTGGCTACTGACGCTTTCTTCAAGGCCGCTTCGGACGTCGCAATCGACAGCGAAGGCAACGTCTACTTTGCGGCCGAAAACCGAATCCGCAGGGTGGATGCCGGCACCGGAATAATCACGACCTTGACGGGGACCGGTGTGAACGACCTATCCGGGGATGGTGGGCCTTCGACGAGCGCCGGCGTCGCGGACCCGCGGGGGCTCGCCCTCGACGATCAGGGCAACCTCTACTTTGCCGATACCGGTAATCAGCGTGTGCGCAGGATCGACGGGGCTACCGGCATCATCACGACCGTCGCTGGAATCGGGAAGCACGCACCTCCAGGGACCCACAGAAGTCAGCCGACGATCGGCCCAGAAGGCCAGGGGTTCTCAGGCGACGGAGGTCCCGGGACCGCTGCCATGCTCTCGATCCCGAATGACACGGTCATTGGTCCCGACGGAAATCTATATATCGCAGATACGGGCAACGATCGCATCCGTAAGGTAGACCTGACCACGGGCGTTATCACCACGTTCGCGGACGGAGGAGCCGTCAGGGGCGAGAAGATGGAGACTGGCTTTCAGGATAGCGGCGACATAAAGATAACGTTCAACAACTTCGCCCCACCGGTAGCGATTGCGGTGAGCCGCGATGGCGTTTTCTACATCGCCGACTCCGATCAGAACAAGGTCATGGAGCTTACACGTTGACGGGCTCCGGCGCCGGCGACGAACCGATGGGAGAGCGGCCTCGATGCCAAGCTACGAGAGACAAGGGGTTGAAATGGTATTTCCCTATGTTCTGATTGCCGCGGTGCGGGCCCGCAGACTACTCGCGAATGCCGCATGGCCCGTGGTGTTGGCCGCCGCATTGACTGCGGTCGCGTGCGGAGCTGCGGAGGACACCAGCGAATCCAGCGGCACCGCGACTCCGGCCGCCGCGTCCTCTCAAGCCGACGGTGGCGGCGAAACCTCAGCGTCTGCCACCACTGAACCCGCCGGGATAACCGTGTACGCCGGCACGGGAAAGGGCTCCTTTGAAGGCGACGGCGGCCCGGCCACGGAAGCTTCTATGTATGGGCCGTCAAACGTTGCGGTCGATTCCAAAGGAAACCTTTACATATCGACCGACAACCACCGGGTCCGAAAGGTGGACGCCTCCACCGGTGTGATGATGACGGTCGCCGGGAATGGTAGCCCAGGCTATGGAGGAGACGGAGGGCCGGCCATCGAAGCCCGCCTAAAGCTGCCACGAGGGTTGGCAGTCGACAACGAAGGCAATCTGTTTATCGCCGATGGCGACAACGGGCGCATACGCCGTGTGGACGCGTTGACCGGCATCATCACGACGGTGGCGGGTGGAGGTATCCCAAAGAGGGTCAGTGGCGTCATCGACCCCGGAGACGGAGGTCTTGCGACTGACGCGTTCATCAGAATTGCCAGGGACGTTGCCGTCGACGATAAGGGAAACGTATACTTCACAGCCGAAGACCGGGTCCGAAAAGTGGATGCTACCACCGGCGTCATCACGACCCTTACGGGAACCGGCATCAACGATCTTTCGGGGGATGGGGGACCTGCCGAAGGGGCCGGCATCGCGGACCCGCTGGGGGTCACGGTTGACGATCAGGGCAACATCTATTTCGCCGATAGCTACAACCAGCGCGTCCGCCGCATCGATGCAGTCACCGGGACCATCACGACCGTGGCCGGCATCGGGGAGTACGCCCCCGCGACCCATCCCGATCCCGCGTACGTCATCAAGCCCGAGGGTCAGGGGTTCTCAGGGGACGGCGGTCCGGCGGCCAGCGCCATGCTCGCCACTCCGACCGACTTGGTGATAGGTCCCGACGGGAACCTTTACATCGCGGACACCGACAATGACCGCATCCGGAAAGTTGACCTGGCCACAGGGATCATCACGACGTTTGCGGAAGGCGGAGCAGTCCGGGGCGAGAGGATGGAGACCGGCTTCACGGAAAGTGGCGACGTGCCAATCACTTTTACCAACTTCGCGCCGCCTACAGGCATCGCCGCAACTCGGGATGGCGTTTTCTACATCGCGGACTATGGCCAGAATAAAGTCGTGAGGGTTACGCCCTAGCCCGATCAGCACGTCGGACCGACAAGCTGCAGATGCGTTCTAGTGGGGCCAGCCGCTGTCGGAGCACGATCGTCAGCCACTATCGATTGCCCTGAGGAATGAGGTGAGCGTCCTCGAGCGTCGAGACCTTCGCAAGACCTTCGGCGATCTGGTGGCCGTAGATGGTGTCGGATTTCAGGTGGCGGAGGGCGAGACGTACGGGCTGCTAGGCCCCAACGGCGCGGGCAAGACGACGACGATATCTATGGTCTGCGGCCTGCTCGAAAGCGACGACGGCGAGGTTATCGTCGACGGGACTGCGCTCACTCCGAAGAGCGTCGACGCCAAGGCGAAGATCGGGTTCGTCCCTCAGGAGCTCGCCATTTATCCGGACCTGACCGCCAGGGAGAACCTCCAGTTCTTCGGTCGCCTCTACGGTATGGGAGGGAAAGAGGCGCGCGCCCGGATAGACGAGGTGCTCGATATCATCGGTCTTTCCGAACGTGCAGACGACCAGGCGAAGGAGTACTCGGGCGGTATGAAGCGCCGGCTCAACATCGGTATCGGGCTGTTGCACCGTCCGAAGCTGCTCGTGCTCGACGAGCCGACGATCGGCGTTGACCCTCAGAGCCGCAACGCCATTCTAGAGAACATCGAGCAGCTCAGCGACGAGGGCGTCGGAGTCCTCTATACGACCCACTACATGGAAGAAGCGGAGCGCTTGTGCGACCGCGTTGGGATCATCGATCTCGGAGAGCTCAAAGCGGAGGGCACCCGCCAGGAGTTGGTCAGTCTCGTCGGTGAGCAGGACCGAATCGAGCTGTCGGCCGTCGGCGACCTCGCAGCTGGAGCCAGGGCCGCCGAGGAGATCGACGCGGTCCAGGAGGCTAGTGTCCGCGACGGAGGCATCGATCTCATCGTCAACGAAGCGCGCAACGTTCTGCCGGAGATCCTTGCGAAGACGACCGAAATGGGCGCGTCGATTCGTAGCGTCGAGGTCAGGGAGCCGGACCTCGAGGCCGTGTTCCTCCATCTCACCGGCAAAGCCCTTAGAGACTAACCTATGAGGGCGGCCTTCCTCATCGCCTCCAAAGACCTTCGCCAGCGCACCCGAGACCGTTCGGCATTCCTTATCGCTATCGTGGTGCCGTTCGGCCTCGCGTTCATCTTCAGCCAGATACTGAGTGGTATCGACGACGGCGCCGTCACTTTCGAGTATGCATTGGTGGACCAGGATGGCGGCGAGCTCGCCCTGGCGTTCACGGAAGAGGTACTCGCGCAAATCGAGGAAGAGGGCCTTCTCGCGGTCACCGAGGCGTCCTCCGACGAAGCGGGCCGGCAGCTTGCGCGCGACGGCGAGGTTTCGGCGACGTTCGTCATTCCTGCGGGCTTTTCCGAAGCGGTCACGGCCGGCGAAGGCGGCCAGATCGAGGTAGTGGGTAACGTCGAAAGCCCTATCGGAACGCTGGTGGCCACCTCGATCGCCGAGTCGTTCGCCAGCCACCTAACCGCAGTCCAGATCGCGGTTGGGACAGCTGTGGACCAGAATACGCCACCTGCTGAGGTAGCCGGCATCGCGACCGCTGCCACAGAAGCTCCGGACCCCATTTCGGTCGTGGACATCTCAGCCACGAAGAAGGAGCTTGAGATCAAGACGTTCTTTGCCGCCGCGATGTCGGTCTTCTTTCTGTTTTTCACCGTACAATTCGGCATCTCGAGCCTTCTGGACGAGCGTCGGGAAGGCACGTTGAGCCGACTCCAGGCGGCGCCGATCCCCCGCCTTTCGATCATCGTCGGGAAGCTGCTCGCCAGCTTCGTGCTGGGTGTAGCCAGCATGGGCGTACTGGTTGTGACGACATCCCTATTGCTAGGCGCCGAGTGGGGGAACCCTGTCGGCGTCGCGGTGCTCGTAATGGTGGGTGTACTGGCGGCCATGGCCGTCATGGGACTGATCGCGACGGTCGCGAAAACGGCCGAACAGGCCGGCAGCTGGCAGGCGATGGTCGCTCTTATACTCGGCATGCTCGGGGGCTCGTTCTTTCCGGTCGCCCAGGCCGGTGGCCTAATCGAGACACTTAGCCTTCTGACACCTCACGCCTGGTTCCTGACAGGACTTACAGAGCTGCAGGGAGGTGGTGGGGTCGAGGACATCATGCCGTCGGTGGCTGCCATTCTCGGCTTCGCCGCCGTCACTGGCGTGATTGCGTTCATGCGGCAGGGCAAGCTGGCGCAGTCTTGAAGGCCTTGGCAATCGCCGGAGTCAATCTGCGCCGCCTTTTTCGAGACCGGACCGCGATATTTTTCGTAGTCATCTTTCCCCTGATGCTGATTCTGCTGCTAGGCGTGTCCTTCGGTGGCGGGTTCACCCCGGCGCTGGGTGTCGTTGACAGAGAGGTAGGCGCCTTTGGAGAGGAGCTCGTGGCAAAGCTCCAGGAGACCGAGGCGGTTGACGTCACGCGCTACTCGAATGAAGGCGACCTTGTGAACGCCGTCGAGCGAGGTCGCGTTGAGGCGGGCGTTGTGATCCCTGAAGGGTACGACGCGTCTCTCCGCAACGGCGATGACGTCGAGATTCAGTTCCTGGGTCGTCCGGGGTCGCTTGCTCAGCAGCTTCGAGCCACCGTTGAGGCAGCGGTGGCTGAGCAGAGTATGCGGCTCAGGGCGGCCCGTTTTGCCGAGGGTCGAGGACTTCTCCCGCTGGGAGACGCTCTCGACCGGTACAAACCGGATACATTGGTAACAGATAGACCGGAGACATGGGTAACACATTGGGCGAAGATGGGGCCGATCCCATCAGGAGGAGTGTGTTGCCCTGGAAACAGACGAGTCCGGAGGAAGAGCGAAAAGAGTTCCTGGAATGGTGGAAGAGGGGGGAAGTGAGCTTCGTGTCGCTGTGCCGACGGTTCGGTATAAGCCGTAAGACGGGATACAAGCGGGTGAATCGGTACCGGGCGTATGGTTTTGAGGGAGTGGGAGACCGTAGCCGAGCTCCGATTCGTCGGCCGAACAAGACGCCTTTGGCAGTAGCCGAGCGTGTGATCGGTGTAAGACGGGCCCATCCGAACTGGGGACCTAAGAAAGTGGTGGCGTCGCTTCGGAATGCCGAGCCCAACGCGTCGTGGCCTGCGTCGAGCACGGCGGGAGAGATCCTTGACCGAGCAGGGCTGGTGAAGCGTCGAAAACGTCGACGGCATGCAGCGCCTTGGAGCGAGCCGTTTGCGGCGGCAGAAAGGCCCAATGACGTGTGGTCTATCGACTTCAAGGGGTGGTTCCGAACGGGAGATAGGACCCGGATCGACCCTTTGACGGTGCAGGATGCCGCCTCGCGATACCTGTTGGTGTGCGATGGGCTGCGGCAACCTAACCACCGCGAAGCTCGAAGGGTGCTTGAGCAGGCCTTTCGGGAGTATGGACTTCCATCGACCATTCGGACCGACAACGGACCACCCTTTGCCAGTGTGGGCTTGGGTAGCTTGTCGCAGCTGGCGGTATGGTGGGTCAAGCTGGGCATCGTGCCTGAGCGGATCGAACCAGGTCACCCGGAGCAAAATGGACGACTGGAGCGACTGCACCGTACTCTGAAGGCAGAGGCGGCAAGTCCGCCCCGTGCAACCAGGCGTAAGCAGCGGAGAGCCTTCGACACCTTTCGCCTGGACTACAACACCGAACGGCCACATGAGGCACTGGCACAGCAGCCTCCCGCCAGCCAGTACCATCCGTCCGCTCGGTCTTACCCGCGTCGGATAACCGCCCCAGAGTACGGAGTCGGGGCGACTGTGCGGCAGGTGCGTACCAACGGTCAGATCAAGTGGAAGGGCGACATGATCTACCTCAGCTGGGCACTCAAAGGCGAGCCCGTTGGCCTGGTGCCACAGGATGATCGCTACTGGACCATCTGGTTTGGTCCCCTGTCTATCGGGCTGTTGGATGACCACGATCGAACTGTCTTGCATACGCCTACAAAAGTGTCACCTATGTCCCCGGTTTAAGTGTTACCTATGTCCCCGGTTGCACAGACCGAGCTGAACTCGTTGCCTCCCAGACGGTAGGCGTTCAGGTCAAGAGTACCAGTGTGGGCGAAACTCTGTTCGGCGAGGAAACGGGTACATTCGACCGGGGAGCGAGCACGCAGCTGCTTCTATTTGTGTTCCTTAACTCGCTGACCGGGGCCATAGGGTTGATAGAGACCCGAAGGTTGATTCTCTCGTAAAAAGTCTGTGCAGGTCGAATTAGAACAACCGTACCCTTGCCTGGGTACAATATACAGTCTCTGTTCCGTGTCCTACCCCAACATACGGTAGCGCTCACATGTGCTAAAGCGCTGGAACTTCCTCAAAACGGGTTTTTACGAGGGAATCAAGGTTAGGCGTGTCGCGTCGTATGCTGTCGACGCCTACGCCTACGAGGACGATCCTTATAGGTGAGGCGCTGGGTCGGCTGTCGATCGCACTAGTTCAGGGCCTGATCATTATTGTCGGTTCCGCGCTGATCTTCGGCGTCGACTGGGGCGACCCAGCCGGGGCCGCGCTGGTCTTCGTCGTGTTCGCGCTGGTGGGCGCTGGGGCCGGCATGCTGCTCGGAAGCGTCTTGAACAACGACCAGCAAGCGGCGCCCGTCGCGTTGCTCCTTGGACTGGGGCTCGCGGCTCTTGGCGGAAGTATGATACCGCTCGAGATTTTTCCGGACAATATGCGGGCAATTGCCCATGTCACGCCCCACGCGTGGGGTAACGAAGCATTCACAGCGCTGGTCGGCGAGCAGGGTCAGCTAGTAGATATCGTCCGGGAGTTGGCCGTACTAGCGGCTTTCGCCGCAGTCCTGTTCTCGCTGGCTACCTGGCGGCTTCGGCGGACGATCACAGCTTAGCGTTCTATCGATTAGACCTGGAGGGGTTCATGGGCCCGAAAGTAGTCGGCGTGGTGGAGACTGTCACGTCTCCCAAAGAGACCCTCCAGAACATAGTCCGGCTTGACGAACTCGGGGTCTCGGCCGTGTGGCTTGTGTCGAGCGGACAGGGTGGGGACGCCACCGCGCTGCTGGCGGCCGCGGCTGAACGGACGGAGCATATCCTGCTCGGCACTTCGATCGTTCCGATTTGGTCGCGACATCCCGTTACTCTTGCGCGTGAGGCGCAGGTCGTCGCTGGGCTGGCCCGGGGCAGGTTCCGCTTGGGCGTCGGGCCGGGCGGGCCGATGGTGGAAACGACCTTTGGATCGAAGTATTACGCTCCACTGTCGCACTTGAAAGAGTACGTTCGAGTCCTCAAAGCGCTCTTGCAGGGAGGCAACGTGGACTTCGATGGAGACTACTACAGGGCGAGCGCCACCATCCCGGAGCCGGTCGAGGTACCCGTGATGGTATCGGCCCTGCGACGTCGGTCGTTCGAGCTCTCTGGGGCCGAGGCCGACGGAGCGATACCTTGGGTCTGCCCCCACAGGTACCTCGAGAAGGTCGCTCTCGCCGCGATGGGGGCCGCGGCCGCTGCCGCCGGTAGGGCCAGGCCGCCGTTGATAGTCCACGCACCCGTCTGCGTCCACGAGGACCGCGAAGAGGTGCGGGCCGCGTTGCGGCAGCGGCTGGGTCGCTATCCGACCTGGGAGTACTACGCCAGGATGTTCGCCGATGCGGGGTTTCCGAGGTCAGAGGAGACCGGCTGGACCGACGCGATGATCGATTCGCTGACTATCTCAGGCGACGAACAGGAGGTTGCACGGCGGATAGAGGAGACCTTCGAGTGGGGGGCCTCGGGGCTGCTTGTGACCGTCCTGGCGGCCGGTGGCGACCCGACACAAAGCACCGAGAGGACTTTGAGCCTGCTGGCGGATATCGGCTAGCCGGCACCGGTCTGCGGCGGACCGCAAAAGACCCGGTGTGGTTGCCAGCCTTGTCGGCTAGGAGTGGCCGCCCTTGGCCTCCTCAGGTGTGTACCTCCGGACTTCGACTACCTGGGCCTGTGCCCTCAAGGCCGGCGGTAGTATGCCTCGCGCCTCGAGATCGGTGTTTGCTTCGACGTTCAACCAGCCGAAGTGGACATTGTCGTCACAGCCGAACCAGGCGTGGTTGAGGAGATGAGTCCCGTATGTGACGATAGTGTTGATGGCTGCCATGCATTCCTCTTCGGTATGGGGCAGCGTTATTTGATACTGTGGCATCCGCTCCTCCGAGAATTTGATCGCGCCAGTATACATGAGGTCTCATCGCGCCCTTGTCAGTTCCGGCGGGACATGCTTACGGTCAGATGACGCCTAGAAGCCCGGAGTCGAGCTCGACCGCGAACGCCATGACATGGTGCGGCCTGAGTGGCTTGGTGACATAGCTCACCGTTAGACCGGAGCTGAACGCTCGTCTGATGTCCGCGGCTTCTCGCGATCCTGTCAGAACGACAACGGGAATCGATTCAAGCCGAGAGTCAGCGCTGAGATCAGCCAGAAGTTCGTGGCCGTTTACTTTTGGTAGGTCGAGATCGAGTAGGAGCAGGTCCGGCCACGGTGTTCCGTGGTCGTCGCTCTCACGCCTCAAACTGGTGAGCGCTTCCTCTCGGTCTCTCGCGACGGTCAAGCTGTAATTGATCTGAGCCTCGTCGAGGGTCTCTTCGACCAGGAGGGCTTCCGAGAGGCTCTTCTCCACGAGGAGGATCGAGTATTGTCTATCTGGTTTCTGTGCCGTCACTTTTGCATCCGGCGACTTTGGATTCAAGACAAGGCACGCATCTGCGAATCGGCTCGGCGGCCCACGTCTCACTGATAGTAATCGCCGGCGGAGACCAGACGAGGCTGGACTTTCGTGTGCCACACGTTGGTGTTCGATAGGGGTGGCCGAAAACTGAATTGAACGCTCGGGTCGCGAGCCTAATGCGAACGGGACGTTCTGCCGCTTAGCGTGCGAGAGCGGTTGCCGGTGTCGATGAGTCGGGCAATTCGAGAAGGAGGCTCTCGTGTGGTTCGACCGCCAGGCTTCCAATGTCCACTTCGGCGTGCCGGGTTAGCTGGGAGGAGAGCAAAACCTTCGCGGAACGGGCCAACTCTGCCAGATTCAGTGTCACCGGCTCCGATTCAAAGTTGATAATGACGAGCAAATGCTGTCCCGTCGCGCTTCGCGTATAGCCCAGTACGCCTGTTGGCAAACCGTCGACGAACTTGAAGGAACCTCCGTGGAGTGCCGGCGTGTCGCGTCTAAGCTTCAGTAACGATCGATAGAAACTCAGGTGGGACGCAGGGTCGGCCTGTTGCGCTTCGACGTTCACGGCCTCGTAGTCCGACGCCACCGGCAGCCAGGGCTCGGCGCCGGCCGGAGAGAATCCCGCGTTTGGAGTTGAGTCCCACTGCATGGGAGTGCGCTCGGGATCGCGCCTCAGGTCCTCGTCCGGCATAACTACATCCCGGGTGAGCTCCGGCGGAACGTCCACATCGCGCATGCCGATCTCGTCGCCGTAGTACATCGTCGGGGCGCCCCACAGCGTGAGCAGCAGCATCCCCGCGCTTCGAATATTATCGTGACCAAACCTGGTCGCGAGGCGGTGAATGTCGTGGTTGCCGAACACGAAGTTGGGGAGCGCCCCCTTGGGCAGAGCTGAATAGTATGACTCAATCGCGGCCCTCATCTCCTCGGCATCCCATGGCAAAAGAGCGCTGGTGAAGTTGAACGGGAGGTCGAATTCGTCCAGGTTGGCCCCGTAGGCCTTGACGAGATCGGATGGGTCGAAGAACCACGTTTCGCCGATCATCACTCGGTCCCCCTCATAGCTATCACAGATGCGGCGAAAGTCTCGGATGAGATCGTGGATGCCGGGCTGGTTCATAGTGTAGACGGGCTCCTGCGACATGCCGATTTCAGCGTAACGGCTTGACTCATATAGCGGCGGGTTATCTGGGAAATCGGGATGCTTGATGCTGTACATGACGGCGTCGACACGAAAGCCGTCGATGCCCCTGTCGAACCAGAACCTCATCACGCCGTGCATAGCTCCGACCACATCCGGGTTTCGCCAGTTGAGGTCCGGCTGCTCCTTCAGAAAGAGATGTAAGTAGTACTGCTGCCGAGAGTCGTCCCACTCCCAGGCTTTGCCGCCGAAGTGAGACACCCAGTTGTTTGGCTCGCTCCCATCGGGCTTGGCGTCCCTCCACAGGTACCAGTCTTGCTTGGGGCCGTCGTTCGACTTCCGTGATTCAATGAACCACGGATGCTGGTCAGACGTGTGGTTGGGCACATAATCCAATATGACGCGGAGATGCCTTTTGTGCGCCTCGGCTAGCAAGAGGTCGAACGTTTCCAGGTCTCCGAAGACCGGATCGATGTCCGTGTGGTTGGAGACGTCATAGCCGAAGTCCTTCATTGGAGACCTGTATATAGGGGATAGCCAGATTGCGTCTACTCCCAGCTCCTCGAGATAGTCGAGCCTCTGAATGACCCCTCTCAGATCGCCGATCCCATCCCCATTTGTGTCCATGAAGCTTCTGGGATATATCTGGTATATGACCCCATGCCGCCACCATACGAGTCTTTCGTCGGCTCTGGTGTCCTCCACAGTTTCCTCCCGATCGACTCCCTGGATGGATGCTGAGTCTGCTGTCTATCGTATGCTCTACCCGGCTCGACGTCACTGACCCGTCGACTCTCTTTGTCTGATGCTGTACGCGCCCGTTCGTTTCCCAACCCTTGCTGCGATGGTTTTGGTGTCGTTGTGGTAGCATGGCACCGAGCAACTTGGCACCGTTCGGGGCACCCGTGGTCGCCGGACATCGCGGCGAATCGAAGCGTTGGCTTCGATGTAATTCATTGCCCCTGAACGCACACGCTCGCAATTTTTATGCGTATTGCCGTCTGCATCCCGTCCTACAACGAAGCCGATTCGATCGCCCATGTGGTTGGAGAGGTTGACCGTGGGTTGGATGCGACGTTCGACCGCCGCCGATGCACGATCGTTAACACCGACAGCGGGAGCACTGACGAAACGCGGAGCGTCTTCCTGGAGACACCGACGCGTTGCCCCAAGCTGTCGTTCGACCTCTCCGACGAGCCAGTCGGCAAAGGGAGGAACCTGCTTCATTTCTTGCAGTGGTCGATCGAAAACGACGTCGACTTTCTCGTTACTATCGACGCCGACATCACGTCGATTGACAGGGACTGGGTGACGGAGCTTTCTTCGCCGCTGATGCAAGGACAGGCGGACTTCGTCGTTCCCTTATACCAACGGAACCGCTTCGAGGCGATCACTACAAACCACTTCGCGTATCCGCTGGTCTACGGGTATTTCGGAGTCGACCTCCGTCAACCGATCGGGGGTGAATTCGGTCTCAGCCGGGAGACCGCGAAATACATCCTGGATCGCCCGCCAAACGACCCAACCATATACCGGTATGGTGTCGACATATTCATGTCGATGCACGTCCTCGGGGCCGGTCTTCGGGTCACACCGGTCAGCCTGGGTCGAAAGATACACAAGCCGACTCTGCCGAAGATGTCCCGTGTGTTCAAGGACGTGGCGGCCGCGGCGATAACCGTCACGAGAGACTACGCTTTCAGTCCAACTCTCGACGACCAGTCCGATGCCTTCACGACAATCGACGACGACACGGCGTTCCCGCACGGTGAGTCGAGCCAGGCGATGGTCTCGGAGGCGCAGCAGAAGGCTCTGGAGCTCGTTCCGCTCTATGAAGAGTGGTCAGGAGTTCACGGCCACGATCTAGAGGCGAGCATTGGCTCGGAGCGACCAAGCCTTAACGCCGAACGATGGACGGAGCTACTTGCCGGTTGCGTAGCCGCAGCGGTCTCGGACAAAACGAAGGCCAGGGACCTGGCCGACCAGATCCTGCCCGCGTTCCTGATACGGGCGGTCAGTTTCTGGACGGAGATAGACGGCCTTACCGCGGAGGCGGTGGACGAGATGCTGCTGGCGCAGGCACGGATGTTCAGGGGTAAGCTGGCCGAAAGGGCGCTGGCGGCCTGAACGGAAGAGCCTGCGAGCAACGGCTCCTCAGGGTGAAGGTAGCCGGGCGGGTCCACGGCCGGCGCGGCCGTTTCGGTCGGTTTTTCTGCCGAGGCCTCCCCACGACATTAGCGTTTCGATGCGCGTCCGAAGGTGTTCTCGTTGCCGCTCGACGTTCCCGGGTAGGGGGTCTGCCCACGGCGCTTCGGAAGACTCATCGCCATCGCGTTCTTCGTCGGGGAGGGGAGCTTGCCTGGCCAACCGGTAGCCCTCGCGTTGCTCAGTCTCGAGGGTCAAGGGTACGGGCGTATCCGGATATGCCAGATGGCCACAAGACAAGCACGTTATGTAGCGGCCGTCTTGGTCTTCCTCTGATGTACGGGTTCCGGAACATTTTGGGCACGACTTGAACAGAATGACCATCACACTCTCCCACGGTTTGGGTCACCGTAGAGCTTCGCCGAATCCGCCGGGCGGCACATCGCTCGGATGGGTGATTCCGCGGGTGATGAAAGAAGTAGCCCATGCTCAGTTTGGTCCGTTCTGAAGCTTGATTCTCTCGTAAAAAGTCTGTGTAGGTCGAATTAGAACAAACGTACCCACACCTGGGTACAATATACAGTCTCTGTTCCGTACACTACCCCAACATACGGTAGCGCGCAGATGTGCTAAATCGCTGGAACTTCCTCAAAACGGGTTTTTACGAGGGAATCAAGCTTGGGGCTAGTAGACCAACATCCTTGAAATGACGGGTGGAAAGCCGGACTGCCCAGCGGCTGTCTCCAAAAGCCAGGCATGGCGGGGAAAGCCCCCGTGCCAATCAACCAATCATTACAAACATTTCGGACCACTAGGGGTATTCCGCCTATCGGCCTGGTCTGTGGTTCGCCAAGCTCACCACGAGCGAACTTAGGGCTACCACGAGTGGGCTTAGGGATACCACGAGCAGGTTCTCAGAACACCACGAATCGGTATGGGCAGACCGTATGCTATCCTTGCCCCGCCTTGAAGGAGGAGGAGTACTGGAACCCGCTACCCAACAACGCCTACTGAGCTACAAGTGGTGGGCGTACATCGCTGTCGCCGTAGGCCTCTTCACCTCTGTCGCCGACCATGGCAGCGTCGTCGTTGCCCTTCCGACTATCTCAGAGCACTTCAAGATCGATCTTCCAACGGCCCAATGGGTCGTTCTCGGATACGCGGTGACGATCAGCGCTTTGCTGCTCCCAATGGGCCGGCTGTCCGACCTAGTAGGACGTAAGCGCGTCTACCTCCTTGGCTTCTTTGTCTTTATAGCCGGCGCAACCGCTGCGGGCCTGGCCACCAGTGTCACAGTTCTTGTGGTCGTGCGTGTCGTGATGGGAGTCGGGGCCGCGATGACACAGTCGACGTCGATGGCGATAGTGATGTCCGCCTTCCCCCCGTCCGAGCGCGGCAAGGCACTTGGGCTGCAGATAAGCATTGTTGGACTGGGAGGTGTGGCAGGACCGGCTATCGGTGGGCTGATCGTCGGTTTTGCCGGCTGGCGCGGCGTGTTTTTCGCGACGGCCGCGATGGGGGTACTCGCGATCGTCGCAGCGCAAACGTTGCTCGAGGAGCGTGCAAGCGAAAAACCCGACGAAACGGCGGGCGCCGGCTTCGACTGGCCTGGTGCGGTCCTCTCGGCGGTGATACTCGTTACATTCCTTGTGGCCTTGACCTTGGGGCCGAGGTCGAATTGGAGTCCGACGACAACCGGCGCGGCGGTCCTGTCCTTCGTCGTTGTCCTTGGAGTGTTCGTCTGGTGGGAGCTTCGGGCGAGAAGTCCGATGCTCGACCCGCGTCTATTCCAAGATATGGTCTTTTCGATAGGAGTTGCTGCCAGATTTATCGCCTTTATAGGAATCTCATCCGTCCGCTTCTTGATGCCGTTCTACCTGCAGTCGGTGCTGGGCTACGCCCCCCGTGCCATCGGACTCTTCGTCGTGCCGTCCGCGCTGGCGTTGGTCCTGACGGGGCCTATAGGAGGCAGGCTGTCCGACCGCTATGGAACAAGGGTCCTCAGTAGTGCGGGCCTGCTTATCTCCGCCGCCGGGCTGCTGATTCTATCCCGGGTGTCGAACGCCAGTCCGCTCCCTCTCATTATCGGCGCGATGGTCGTCCAGAGTATCGGAAGCGGCATCTTCGGCCCGCCGAACAGCAGCTCGATCTTCGGCGCCGTCGGGCCGGAGAGATACGGCGTCATGTCGGGGTTTCTCAATCTGGTCAGGAACGCGGGGAACGTGACGGGAGTTGCCCTTGCCACAGCAATAGTCACGGCCGTCATGGCGTCGCGGGGGTTCGAGCCGAGTTTGGCCGCGGTTTCGGAGACGGGTGGAGCCGATCTGCTCGGCGCGTTCGTTTCCGGACTGAGAGGAGCGTATCTGCTGACCGCCGGGCTAGTAGCGCTAGGCGCGGTCCTCTCAGCGCTCCGCGCCGGAAGGCCCTTGGAACAGCAAATGGTCAGTGCTCCGGACGAACGACAGGCAGCCGCACGTTGATTTGGACCACCGTGGCGGCGGCTGTGCCGCAGGAGTGTCGAAACCTGCCGGAGGGAACGCAACCCACACGATCGAGGCTAAGACCTCTTCGCTATCGACTCCGGCACGTGGGACATCCGCAACGTGCTTTTCTTCCGAAAACGCCGGTCAGCACGAGCTTCACCATCTCCTTCTCCGTCAACTTGAACGACGTTCCGATGGCCCTGAACTCGGCTATCCGCCGCATCCTGTCACGGTCTTCATCGACGGTGAGTGGACTTCCGTCGGTGAAGACCCGCCGGGCATAGTCTCGGAGGACGGTCACGTGCTTCCTCATAAGCTCATTTGGCGCCGTCGCCAGCGAGGTAGTCATTGTCATCCTCCTTCACTCGTATGGCTCGTCTACCATAGTCGGCTTACCCCAAATCCACCGAAGGGATGACTATGCAGCAGCGGAACGGGCGATAGGGGCAAGGGAGGGCGATGGTCCGGGCACGATTTGGGGTAGAGGGGGGCCGGTGTTTGTCTTCAGTTGCCGCGGGGAGACTTTGTGACCGTCTGCGAATGTTGGTCAGGGCGAGATAGCGGGGAGAGGACACAGCAAGAGGCACTCGCAGACCGGACTGGCGCGAGTTCGCGGGGACGTTCGGTTGGCCGGATGGCGGCCGGTTGCCGCCGCCGCCGTCAGGCAGGGAGTGGCAGGGCGCGCAATCGGGCCAGGGCACGATCGAACTGGGCTTCCCAAGCCCGAATCCACCGAGGGAGGGCGTCGGGTTAGCATCCTGAAGTGGCCAGAGGGTGCTCTTCTGAATCTGGGATAATGGTTTTGTAACAGCAAAACAGTCCCAGAGAAGGAGCACCCAATAGATGCTACCACGCAACCAGCCCGACCGTATCCGTATCGTCTTTGACGATCACCGCCTGGTGGCCAATGCCGGTCTGCTCCTGCCGGCCACCCTCGCCCGGCATCTGGGCCTGCGGGAACTCGTTGACCATCACCTTGACCTGGGCGGCGCGCCGGGGCGGGCCAACACCGGAGACAAGCTGATGACCCTGGTGGCCTCAGCCATGGCTGGCGGCGACTGCATCGACGACGCTGATGTGTTGCGCACCGGGGGGACGGCCTGCACCCTGGGCGGCACGGTCAAGGCGCCATCCACCCTGGGCACCTTCCTGCGCAGCTTCCGGTGGGGCCACGTCCGCCAGCTGGACCGGGTGAGCCGGGAGCTGCTGGCCCGGGCCTGGGCCGCTGGGGCCGGACCCGGCGACGCGCCGTTCACCATCGACCTCGATTCCACCATCTGCGAGACCTACGGACTGGCCAAGGAGGGCGCCCGCCACCACGGCTATACCGGCAAGCGGGGCTACCACCCACTGCTGGCCATCGCCGCCGGCACCGGAGACGTGCTGATGTCCCGGCTGCGCGAGGGCCGGGCCAACACCGCCCGCGGCGCCGCCCACTTCCTGCGGGAGACGGTGGGACGGGTGCGCTACGCCGGGGCCAACGGACGACTCACGCTACGGGCCGACAGCGGGTTCTACACTCATGGCGTGGTATCCGTCTGCCGCAAGATGGATGTCCGCTTCTCCATCACCATCCGCCAGCATAAAAGCCTGCACAATCTCATCGAGGCGATACCCGAAGATGCCTGGACGCCGATTCCTTACTGGATGGACGGCGCCGCCGATGTGGCCGAGACCACCTGCACTCCCTTCCAGAGTGAACCTGACGCCGCGCCGGTGCGGCTCATCGTCCGGCGTGTGAAGCCCACGCCCGGTTCCCAGCTGGCCCTCTTCGCCACCTACAGCTATCACGGCTTCATCACCGACCGGGACGGGGAGATGCTCGAACTGGAGGCCGACCATCGCCGCCACGCCGAGATCGAGAATGCCATCCGAGACCTCAAGCACGGTGTGGGGTTGAACCATCTCCCCTCGGGCCGCTTCGCCGCCAACGCCGCCTGGCTGGCGGTACAGGTGATGGCCCACAACATCGCCCGCTGGACAGCACGCATCGGTCTGGGCGAGCAGGTGGTGACCACCAAGACCCTCCGGCGGCGGTTCTTCTCCCTGGCCGGACGGATCACCCGCTCGGCGCGCCGCCTCACACTGCATCTGCCACAGCGCTGGCCTTGGGAAGCCCAGTTCGATCGTGCCCTGGCCCGATTGCGCGCCCTGCCACTCCCTGCCTGACGGCGGCGGCGGCAACCGGCCGCCATCCGGCCAACCGAACGTCCCCGCGAACTCGCGCCAGTCCGGTCTGCGAGTGCCTCTTGCTGTGTCCTCTCCCCGCTATCTCGCCCTGACCAACATTCGCAGACGGTCACAAAGTCTCCCCGCGGCAACTGAAGACAAACACCGGCCCCCCTCTACCCCAAATCGTGCCCGGACCATCGCCCTCCCTTGCCCCTATCGCCCGTTCCGCTGCTGCATAGTCATCCCTTCGGTGGATTTGGGCCAAGGCCAGCGCTGTGGCAGATGCAGTGTGAGGCGGCGCGCCGAGCGGGTGATCCGTCCGGCCAGGGAGAAGAACCGCCGCCGGAGGGTCTTGGTGGTCACCACCTGCTCGCCCAGACCGATGCGCGCTGTCCAGCGGGCGATGTTGTGGGCCATCACCTGTACCGCCAGCCAGGCGGCGTTGGCGGCGAAGCGGCCCGAGGGGAGATGGTTCAACCCCACACCGTGCTTGAGGTCTCGGATGGCATTCTCGATCTCGGCGTGGCGGCGATGGTCGGCCTCCAGTTCGAGCATCTCCCCGTCCCGGTCGGTGATGAAGCCGTGATAGCTGTAGGTGGCGAAGAGGGCCAGCTGGGAACCGGGCGTGGGCTTCACACGCCGGACGATGAGCCGCACCGGCGCGGCGTCAGGTTCACTCTGGAAGGGAGTGCAGGTGGTCTCGGCCACATCGGCGGCGCCGTCCATCCAGTAAGGAATCGGCGTCCAGGCATCTTCGGGTATCGCCTCGATGAGATTGTGCAGGCTTTTATGCTGGCGGATGGTGATGGAGAAGCGGACATCCATCTTGCGGCAGACGGATACCACGCCATGAGTGTAGAACCCGCTGTCGGCCCGTAGCGTGAGTCGTCCGTTGGCCCCGGCGTAGCGCACCCGTCCCACCGTCTCCCGCAGGAAGTGGGCGGCGCCGCGGGCGGTGTTGGCCCGGCCCTCGCGCAGCCGGGACATCAGCACGTCTCCGGTGCCGGCGGCGATGGCCAGCAGTGGGTGGTAGCCCCGCTTGCCGGTATAGCCGTGGTGGCGGGCGCCCTCCTTGGCCAGTCCGTAGGTCTCGCAGATGGTGGAATCGAGGTCGATGGTGAACGGCGCGTCGCCGGGTCCGGCCCCAGCGGCCCAGGCCCGGGCCAGCAGCTCCCGGCTCACCCGGTCCAGCTGGCGGACGTGGCCCCACCGGAAGCTGCGCAGGAAGGTGCCCAGGGTGGATGGCGCCTTGACCGTGCCGCCCAGGGTGCAGGCCGTCCCCCCGGTGCGCAACACATCAGCGTCGTCGATGCAGTCGCCGCCGGCCATGGCTGAGGCCACCAGGGTCATCAGCTTGTCTCCGGTGTTGGCCCGCCCCGGCGCGCCGCCCAGGTCAAGGTGATGGTCAACGAGTTCCCGCAGGCCCAGATGCCGGGCGAGGGTGGCCGGCAGGAGCAGACCGGCATTGGCCACCAGGCGGTGATCGTCAAAGACGATACGGATACGGTCGGGCTGGTTGCGTGGTAGCATCTATTGGGTGCTCCTTCTCTGGGACTGTTTTGCTGCTACAAAACCATTATCCCAGATTCAGAAGAGCACCCTCTGGCCACTTCAGGATGCTAACCCGACGCCCTCCCTCGGTGGATTCGGGATTACTTATATATACGTTTCACGCGGCAGATGGGTGTTTTTTCAGCGATCTCGCCATGCCGTAAGCGGCGGTTTAACGCCTCTCGCGGCGCTTCCGATCGCCGTTGACAGTGCGGGCGACCACAATTACACTCGCGCGTGCCGATAGCTACAGCTCGACAGGAGAACCCTATGATCTTCATGAGCCCGGCCATCCACCTGGGCAAGACCGGAGAAGAGCGCGCCGACTTCCTACAAAAGGCCCAGACCTTCGATGTCAAGACGGCCACCGTTCAGACACCGGCGGACTGGAGCGGAGACGACGTGAGGGAGGCTAGACGCTTTCTGGACGACAACGGGATGAAGGCCGGAGAGTTCAGCTCCTTTTGGGGTGGCCGAGAACTTGGCTCACAGGACCCTGCGGAACACAGAGAGGCTCTGGACCACTACACCAGGTGCATCCGACACGCCAGCCTTCTCGGTTCTCATTGTGTTGGCTTTGCCATCCAGCTGGGCTACGCGACGCCTCAAGTCTGGACAGACGAGGTGTGGCAGAACTGCATGCGTGGAGTGAGGGAGCTGGCACGCGTCGCCGAGGACGTCGGAATGAACATCGCGGCCCATCCCCACGCCAGGACGCCCCTCAACTCGCTCGAACGCTACAAGCAGTTGCTGGACACTGTTGCGTCGCCACGGCTCAAGGTACTCATGGACCCGGTCAACCTGACCTGGCCCCAGATGGTCTACAGGACGACCGAGCTTGTCGAAGATATATTCGACCAACTCGGCGGCGACATCGTCGCCCTTCACGCCAAGGACGTGGTGATGTCAGGCGGTGGCAAGATCGTGGTCCACGTGGACGAAGCCATACCCGGCGAGGGCACGATGGACTACGAGACGATTCTCCGGCGACTCGACGCGCTAGACCACGACGTGACGCTCTACGCCGAGCACTTCCCGTTCCCCGAGACCGTCCAGGGCCAGGAGTACATCCGGAGCGTGGCACGCGAGGTGGGCGTAACGCTCAACTAGGTCTCCGGCCTAGCTGGGTGAGAAGGCTATTACGGAGACGGGTCGGCGAGACTTGCGCTAGACGGCCATCTCAGAGGCGTTGATCCGGGCTACAGCCTGCAGATACTGCTGGATCGAGTCGACCACAAGCTTGATGCTCTCCACACCGATAGGCTTGGTCAGGTAGTTCTGGGCCTGAAGCGAGTAGCTCCTTAGGATGTCTTCCTCTGAATGGGACATTGTGAGGATGACCACGGGTATAGCCTTCAGATCGGAATCGGCCTTCATCTCGTCCAGTACGTCACGGCCGTCTTTTTTCGGTAACCCAAGGTCGAGCAGGACGAGATCAGGACGTTTGCCATTGGCGTAATCGCCATCCTTTCGAAGCATGGCCATCGCTTCGACCCCATCGCCGGCGACGGTGAGGTTGTGTGAGATCTCAGCGTCCTTTAGCGTCTCCTCCGTCAACCTGACATCCCCCGGGTTGTCCTCCACCAGCAAGATTTCCAACGGCCGTCCAAAGTCGTCAGGACTCATAGGTCTTATCGGCGGGATTACGGCAGTGGGCTCACGTTCGAGGGCAGGTGTGGATGCGGCGGCCTCGAATTCTGACGGGTCGACGGCCGCCGGTATCCGCTCCTTCCTGGCCCGCGCTCCAACCGGACGCATCTCCGGACCTATCGTTAGCACCGGCAAGTCCGACGAACCTACGACCTCTTCGGCAACACTCCCCATTCGTCGTCCGATTTTCTTTCGCCTTTCGCTGCTCTCACCTTGAGTCGACATAGCGATCAGGTCGCAACCCTCTCTCCTGGCCACTCGGACGATTTCTGTCGCAGTTTCGCCGGTGGTAGCAAGGAGCTCTGCCTCGACCCCCTGCTCGGTTAGATCGTTCAAGATCGGCCGCAGGTGATCCTCGGCGGCCTCTTCGGCCCGCTCCTCGACCTGAGATGAAGTCAGCGTTGAAGTAGCTAGCCGGCCAGGCTGTGGCTGTCCCTCGGTCACCCTTAACGGCATGCCCGTATAACCTCCCGCCGCCTGCTGCGTTTGACTCGGCACCAACCTCTTGGGTGCGTGGATGGAGCCCGGATCAACGACGGTCAAGAGTACCAGCGGCACGTCTTGGCCTGCGGTCAGATCGACCACGTATTGGACGGCCTTTCTGGCTGCTTCCGAACCGTCGAGCGGCACAAGGACCTTCGCAAACATGATTGCCCCCTTAATCTCAACCTCGTCCTGTTGACTTAAAAGCTAACCAGTTACGCCTGAACGAAAAAGGCCGCAGACCCCCTATCTTCATCGGGCCCTGCGGCCTTCCTGGACGATCTCATGTCTACGTCCTCGTGTTGTCAGCTTTGGCTAGTCGGCTCCTGTTCGTTCCAGTCGCGCGCCGAGTACGGCGGTCTCCAGTGTAGTTCGAAGACCCTACAAGGTGTTTTCGGGTTTGTCAACATTGATTCTCTCGTAAAAAATCTGTGCAGGTCGAATTAGAACAACCGTACCCTTGCCTGGGTACAATATACAGTCTCTGTTCCGTGTCCTACCCCAACATACGGTAGCGCTCACATGTGCTAAAGCGCTGGAACTTCCTCAAAACGGGTTTTTACGAGGGAATCAACATTGTGTTTCGCTTCACAACTGAACTCGTGAAATCCCTCGCGCTGTCGACGAATCACGATTGTGAGGGCGCTCACAAAGGCGAGTTACCTGCAACCGGGCGACTGTCATCCAATCGAAAGGATTGATGGGATATACTACGGAGCCGTCGGAAAAGCACACTACGACCTTCTTCTCAGAGATGCCGTCGCAGCGGCGCAGAAAGGACCGATTACATGATCTTGATGAGCCCGCCCCTTCGGCCAGGCAAGACGGAGGAAGAACGCGCGGAGTTCCTTCGTAAGGTAAAGACGATGAACGTCAAGACCGTTAGCTTTGCGGCCCCCGCTGACTGGACCGATCGAGAGGTCGAGGAGACCCGCCGCTTTTTGGACGAGCACGGTATCAGGTCAGGAGAGTTCAGCGGTTTCTACAAGGGGGTTACACGCGGCGGTGGACTTGGCGCTTACGACAAGGAAGACCATAGAGGCGCCATTGCCCACTACGCACGTCAGATGCGCCACGCGAAGATCCTTGGGTCCCACTGTGTCGGGTTCTCGACGTATGTAGGCCGCGGGTCCGAGCAGATGTGGTCCGCGGAGACGTGGGCTCGGACCGTCGGCGCCATCGAGGAGCTTGCCAAGGCGGCCGAGAAGGCCGGTGTGGTGGTTGCCGGGCACCCACACGTCATGAGCCCGCTCAACTCGGTCGAGCGGTACCGCGAGTTGCTCGACGCCGTAGATTCTCCCAACCTCAAGATACTGATGGACCCGGTCAACCTGACGTGGCCGCAGCTGGTGTACGAAACCACGGACCTGGTGAACAAGATTTTCGACGAGCTGGGAGACTCCATCGTCGCGCTCCACGCCAAAGACGTTATATTGACCGGTCGGGGTAAGGATATCGCGCACGTTGACGAGGCCGTGCCTGGCACGGGTGCCATGGACTACGCGACGATTCTTCGACGGCTTGATGCCCTCGACCGCGACGTGACGCTGCACGTCGAGCACTTTCCTTTCCCCGAGACCGTCCAGGGCCAGCAGTACATCCGGCACCTTGCCCGCGAGAGCGGGATTTCGCTCAACTGAACCAGTATGAAGAACGGACCCGTCAGCACAAGCGAGCGAACGTGATTCCGAGCGAAGTTACGAATCCAAGGACCGGGCCCAAAGTGAAGCCATTCGACGGTGACGCTGTCGCGGAGGCCTTCGACGCGTACCCACCAAACATGCGACCCAAACTCTCAGCCTTGCGCTTTCTCATCTTCGAGACCGCCGCTTCCACCGACGGCGTCGGCGTACTTGAGGAAACACTCAAATGGGGCGAGCCCGCATACCTTACTTCGGAAAGTGGGAGTGGTAGCACGGTTCGAATTGGTTGGAAGAGCTCAAAGCCATCGCAATATGCGATGTACTTCAATTGTCAGACCAACCTAGTCGAGTCCTTTCGGACACTCTTCCCGGACGAACTCGAATTCGAAGGTAACCGGGCCATCGTCTTTGACGAGAGCGATGTAGTACCTGCGGACTCGCTATCCATCTGTATCGCAGCAGCGCTGACTTACCACCGGAACAAGAAGGCAGCGCGGTCGCAGTAGCGTGTACAGAGCCCCTTGAAGTCTCGATCTAGGGGCGTCGAGCCGTCGCAGCGCTCCGATACGAGCTGTATATCAGGAGCTACGTCTTATAAAGCCGGGATTCATATCTTAGAAAGGGGATGGCACAATGCTACTCATGAGCCCGCCGATAGGCGAACACAAGGTGATGGTCTTCAGGTCGGTGACGACGGCGTTGCGGACCGCGACCAGCTTGTGCGGAAGGCGGCGATCATGGAGGCCAAGGCCTTCTCGATCAAGGCCTTCCCCGATTGGAGTGACGACGAGGCCGATGAGGCCCGGCGTTTCGTGGACAGCCACAGCCTCCGCGTCGGCGAACTCGCTCCGTTCTATGTCGGCCGCCACCTTGGATCGCCGGACAAGGCACTGCACCAAGAGGCGCTCGACGCGTTCCGTGAACAACTACGCATCGCGAACATCATTGGTGCGCAATGCGTCGGCTTCGGCTGGGGCAAGGAGTTCAGAGCACCCAACCCTGCGATGTGGTCCGAGGAGACGTGGCGCCAGCGGATCGCAGGCGTGGCCGACCTCGCAAGGGAGGCCGAGGAGTACGGCGTCGACGTCGCGGGCCACCCACTCTACTTCAGCCCACTGTCCTCCATCAAGCGGTACAAGGAGATGCTCGACGCGGTGGGCTCGCCGAGATTGAAGGTGCTCATCGACATCGTCAACCTGACCATGCCGCACATGGTTTTCAACACCACCGATTTCGTGAACGAAGTCTTCGACGAGCTGGGCGAACATATCGTGTCGTTGCACGCTAAGGACGTGAAGATCGCCGGTGCCGGGCTGGGGCCGTGCCCGAAGGTGGAGAAAGGGCTGTCACTGATCCACCTGGACGAGGTGCCGCCCGGCGAGGGCGTTATGGACTATGCAACGATACTGCGCCGCTTGGACCAACTTGACCAGGACGTGACAATCCACGTCGAGCACTTCATTTATGAGGACACGATTGCGGCCCAGCAGTACATACGCAGTGTTGCGCGCGAGGTCGGCGTCTCGCTGAACTGATCGCGATGACCAGGCTCGACGACGTCAACACAAAGGACGTGCTCAGCGCGATACGCTTGGGCTGCGAGACGATGCAGCGCGTGTTCAACGCGGACGACGACGACATCCCGTTCTTTGGGGCGACGGTACGCCCCGTCGCAGAGATGCGCTTCAGCGCCGTCCATGGTGAGTCTCACGTGCCGGGACGCCATCTGAACGCGTTACTGAACGCCGAAGACGCGGCTGGTGTAGACATCGACGGGGCCGCCGTCGAAAAGCACGCCCGCGCGGCCTTCTTCTCGTATAGCGGCGCCGTACCCTTGCCACTGAACCGGGCGGAGGTCGGCGGCCCGCTGCGCGGCTTCCGCGCCCACAACGTCCGGGAGGGGTTCCACGCGCTGTACGCACTTTCGAAGTTTCGTGACTCCGAGAAAGCACGCGAGGTAGCGGAAGCCAGCATTAGCGCGATATTCGAGCTATGGGACCCGACACATGAGTGGGACGTGGAGCGACTCACCGGGGAGTATGGGCTGACCATACAGCCCGACCAGTCTTTCATTGTGGGACTCGCTCGCGCCATCGGCCCGCTGGTCAAGTACTATCGCGCGACTCGTTACGGTCCTGCCCTGGAGCTGGCGTTGTTATTGAAAGAGACGGCGATTACAGAGTTCTACACGGAGGAAGGCAGCTACGACCCAGAGACATTTGGGACACACGCCCATTCTGTTACCTGCGTAATGTCGTCTTTGGCGCAGCTTGCGGACCTGACTCGCGACTCGAACCTCATGCGTCGCGTTAAGGCCTTCTACGACAACGGCCTCTGGGACCTGCGTGACGAGACCGGGTGGAGCGGCGCAGGCGCGGGCCGGAGAGGGGAAGAGCGCTCGGATCAGGGTGAGGTCAACAACTCGGGAGACATCCTCGAGACCGCGTTGATTCTGGGTCGCTGGGGCTACACGGAGTATTACGAGGACGCCGAGCGGATTCTCCGGTGCCACGTTCTTCCATCCCAGCTACGCAACATCTCGTTCATCGACGAGATTAGCGAGGACGGGACCGACGGAAAGCGCGACGTTGCCGCGAGGCTTCGCGGCGCGTGGGGGTTTCCGGCCCCCTACGGCCACGAGCCGATCGGCCTCCCTGGTATCAGCTTCAACCTCGACGTTGTCGGGGGCACGGTCGGGTCATTGTGCGAGGCATATCGGGATTTGGTCGAGGTCGACGAGTCGGGTGTGCGAGTGAACATGCTCTTCGATCACGACACCGACGACGTTCATGTCGAGTCGCCGTACACACATCCATCACTGCGAGTAACGCCGAAGCGAGCAGCACCGCTCTTCGTGCGTCAGCCGACCTGGGTAGAACGCGATCAACTTCGAGTAACCGGCTCGGACAGCGTCCCCCTTGCATCGAACGGTTATCTGCTCTTTGCCGCTCCGGTCCCTAATCGAGCGATTACATTGGAGCTCCCGCTGGCCCTACGCGAGATCGTGTTGAGGCACAGGAGCCGCGACATCCGCGTGCGTCTCCGAGGAGACGGGGTGGCCGCAATGGAGAGCTTCGGGGCCGACCTGACGTTCTTCGGGCCGCTCTAATGGGCGCATCCTGATGCTGCATCGGGACCCCTACCAGGCAAGGCGACGGCCGCTGGCTGGCTTGACAAGGGCATCTGCTCCATCCTATAACCTTACCGTCACAATTCCACGAAGTCGCGAGTCAGGAGACATCTTTGATCCCGGGGTAATGTTCTTCCGTGCCCGGTCACCGCAGCCGGGCGCGGAAACGCACTCAACTATCGCAGCACTTCCTGCGAAGCCGGGCGCTCGCAGCTAGCCTCGTCGCGCAGTCGACGATCTCACCGGACGACCACGTCATCGAGATCGGCCCTGGGCGAGGAGCGCTGACGCGCGAACTCGCACTGCGCTGCCATCATCTGACGGCGGTGGAGCTTGACGAACGGCTCATTACGCCGTTGCGCGAGGAGTTCGAGAGTCGATCGAATGTGACTCTCGTCAACGCCGATTTCTTCGACCTCACGCTTCCGGCGAGCCGCTATAAGGTATTCGCCAACGTCCCCTACGACCGGACGGCTGACATCGTTGCGCGGCTCACCGACGCTCCCTCGTCTCCCGAGGAAGCTTACTTGATCGTGCAGCGCGAGGCGGCTGAACGCTTCGCGGGTTCGCCTTACGCGGCCGAGTCGTTGCGTTCTTTGTTGCTCAAGCCATGGTGGCAAATCGAGATTACGAGGCGGCTCAGGAAGTCGGACTTCGATCCGCCGCCGACGGTGGAGTCGGTCCTGCTGTGGTTCGCGAGACGCACGAGGCCCCTCGTAGACGAGTCCGAACGACTCCGGTACCGGGAATTCATTGTTTCTTGTATAGGTCGGGGCAGAACAATGAAGCATTCGTTGAGGAGAATGTTTACGGGACGCCAGGTTCTGCGACTAGCGAGAGACCTGAGGTTTGACCTGTCCGGACCACCGTCATCGCTTACATTCGATCATTGGCTTGGGCTGTTCAGGTACTACACACTCGAATCCATTCCCGACAATAGGGGCCGCGGGCACTGACGAGAGGTAGCGGTGGCCGACACACTCTGTTTTCGACGGGGTACGATTGAGAGGCGAAGTTGTGCCTCGTGCCTCTAAGGTGCTACAATCTGCCGAGGTTTTCGTGTCCGCACCCCGTGGCGTCCGCCTGCAAGGTGGTTCATCTCCGTTACCGCGTCGATTGAGTTGAAACGGACTGCCACAACCCTTTGACTATCTGATTGAGGACTTCGAACGCCCCGCAAACAAGGGCAGTTCTCTAAGGGTCAAGTTCAAGCTCAACGAGTCATCAGGTTTGAGTATTAACGTAGCGATAGTAGGAGTTGGCAACTGCGCGTCCTCCCTGGTACAGGGAGCTCAAGCTGGAGGTCGAAGACAGCCCGAACTCCGCCAGCGTCGTGATAGACGCGATTCGGTGCGCCAAGATCGCCAAAGACCGCGGACTCGGCGGGCCGCTCCTGGGGCCATCGTCCTACTTCATGAAGTCGCCTCCGGTGCAGTACACCGACGACGTTGCACGGGAGAAGGTGGAAGACTTCATAGTAGGCCGAAACGGCATGGATCTCGACGGGCATCATGCGACTAAAGCCGAACACGCGGGCCAAGGCGACGAGCGGGACGAGTAGGAAGGCCCCCCTTCACTTCCGACTGGACGGATGATTGAACGACAATGGACCGTCCTCTGAATATCGGGCTCGTCTCCGCGTTTGATTACGCGTCCCACGGCGGCGTACAGAGCCATATCAGGCAGCTTGCCGCCCAGTTCGAGAGTTGGGGTCACCGCGTCCGCGTCGTCGGGCCCTGCTCCGACCCAAGTAGAGTCGCCGACCCCAACTTCATCCCGATGGGCAAACCCGTCCCAATCCCCAGCCGGGGATCGGTGGCGAGGGTCTCGATTTCGATCTGGCTCCGCCCCCGCATCAAGAGGATGCTCGACGAGCAGGCCTTTGACATTCTGCACCTGCACGAGCCATTCTCCAGTTACGTACCCGTCGGTTGTCTAGCGCAGTCCCAGACGGTGACCATCGCGACTTTCCACGCATATCCTGGATCACTGGTCTACGAGATCGGAGGCGCCAAGCTCGCCCAACCCTACTTCCGCAAACTTGATGGGCGGATCGCCGTGTCCGAGCCGGCCCGCGACTTCATCATCGAACGTTTCCCCGCTGACTACGAGGTCATCCCTAACGGAATCAGCCTAGATCAGTTTACCGACGGCGTGGAGCCCTTCTCAAACCTCCAGGACGGCATGATTAACTTGCTGTTCCTGGGTCGCCTCGAGAAGCGAAAGGGGCTGCGTTACCTCCTGGCCGCTTATAGCAAGCTGAAGTGGGACTGGCCCAATCTCCGTCTTCTCGTAGTGGGCCCTGGGACTCCAGACGAGGAGTCGGCCAGAATCATTAGTGAGCGAAATCTTCAAGACGTCGTCTTTCTTGGCGGAGTATCCGATGAGGATAAAGTGCGGTTCTACAAGTCGACGGACATCTACTGCTCCCCGGCTACGGGTGGCGAGAGCTTTGGCATCGTGCTGCTGGAGGCGATGGCCTCCAGCAAGCCCATCGTTGCTACTTCCATACCGGGGTTTTCGTCTGTGATGACTGATGGCAAAGAAGGGCTAATGGTGCCCCCCAAGGATGGTGACGCGCTGGCCGACGCGATTCACGCGCTGCTAAGCGACCCGGAACGCGGCTCGCGCATGGCTGCTCAGGGCCGCGCGACGGCCGAGGAGTTCCAGTGGGAACGCGTTGCAACGCGGGTGATGGACTACTATCAGGTCTGCCTCGATCGCGCAGCCGCCTCCCCTAGACCTGCGTCGCACGCGCATCTCTTTTGACGGTCGACCGCCCAGAGGAGATCGAGACTTGATACGGCCGGTTGCTAGGCGGTGGCTGTCGTCCTATTTCGAAGTTCCGGTTGGCAGACTTCTGGCCAACCTGGGGCTGTCTCCCAACGCGATCACTCTACTGGGCCTGCTCGTGGCCTGCGCCAGTGCGTATCTGCTGGGAGTGGGCCTCCTCGCCGCAGGAGGTGTCGTGCTGATCGCTCAGGGCCTCTTCGATCTCCTAGATGGCGCGGTGGCACGGGCGACCAATCGTGTGACGAAGTTCGGCGGGCTCCTCGACTCCGCGGTCGACCGCGTATCCGAAGCAACCGTGCTTGTGGGACTGCTCGTCTTCTACCTGGGCCGGGAGTCTTCAACCGAGCGGGAGATAGGCGCAGTACTGGTCGTCCTCGTTCTGGCAGGTTCGATGATGGTCAGCTACGTCAGGGCCAGAGCCAGCGGACTGCGGATCGACTGCGAAGTCGGCTTCATGACAAGGCCGGAGCGTATTGCTGTACTGAGCGCCGGCCTGATCATCGGCGGGTTGTGGTGGCTGCCTGCCGTCGCCGTCGCGCTCGGCGTGATTGCAGGCCTGACGGCGATTACCACGGTACAGCGTGTGCTGCACGTGCGTCGGGAACTGGCCCGGATGGAGACGAGAGACTGAGGGGTGTTGGCGTCTGCCTACGAGGCTGGGCGCATGTAATGCGCCCCTACAGGTCGGGGCGCCCAGACGCCGCATACCTAATAGGCAATTGAACGCGAGTCTTGTGTCGCTATCTCAAGTGACCGCCCTACGTTACAATAGTGTGACGCCGCAACGCGTCGACGATATCGGGCTGCCTTTACGGCGGCTAAGAATCTTCGAACCTCTGTAGGACGTGGTAGAGTTGCAGGAACTGCCTGACCTCGGTCCTGGGCCGGGGAGTCATCGTCGGAGCCCACTCACCCTATGAACATGAAGAGTCCTCTCGTTGCCCGGTTAATCAAGGTCGCCGCTACCGTCGCCGGAGCACTGGCGGTTGCCTCCATGCCTGTGTGGTCCGCGGGACCGGCCGACGCGGACGCCAGCTCGATCAAGATCAAGTCGTCCAGCGTAACCAGCGAATTTCCAGATGGGTTCCGTTTCCTTCTCGAGGCGAGCCACGACAGCGACATAACGTCCGTCGCAGTTCGACTCAAGATTGGGCAGCAGACCAGCGCCTCTTTCAACTACCTCTGTGATGCGACCGGTCAAGAGGCGCAAGCATGGCGCTGCGACGAGCTGGATGGCGGTAAGGTCGTCGATGGCGAGCTTCTGTGGCGTACAAACACGGCGGCCAACTACATCCCTCCGGAGACATTGATCAATTACAGCTTCGAGATCGAGGACTCAGAAGGCAACACCCTGGAGACCGAGCAAGAGGAGTTCATCTACCGCGACATCCGGTACGAATGGAAAGAGATCTCCGATGGGCCGGTGACGGTGGCCTATCATGGCCCCGTGCTGACGCGCGCGAATATCGTCCTTGAAACGATCGTCGAAACCATAGACACCATGGCGCCGCTGCTTGGGGCAGAAGCCGAAGGGCCTATCAGGGTGGCCGTATACAACAACAATCTGGAGATGTTGGGAGCGCTGCCCCGGGGGAGCGCGACGATAAGCAGAGAGCTCATTACGGAGGGGCAGGCCTTCTTCGAGATGGGTGTCCTGTTGGTGCTCGGCGGCGGCACCCGGGCAAGGGGCACGGCGTCCCATGAGGTTACCCACATCCTTGTTCACCGGGCGGCAGATGGCGTGTTCCGGCTGGCACCTTCCTGGGTACAGGAGGGCCTGGCTGAATACGCCAACGTCGAACCCGGGTCTGGCGTTTCCTACGAACTGGCCCTCGAATTTGCGATCGCCACGGGCCGACTGCTGCCCGTCGTATACATGGGCACGCTACCCGGAGACCCCGAAGACGTGATCATTTTTTATGGTCAGGCTCGCAGCATGATCAGAATGATGATCGACGAGTGGGGGATCGAGAAGATGAACCAGCTGATGAAGGTCATGAAGTCGGGCAAGAACCTCGACGACGCCCTGACCGAGGTCTATGGCTTCGACCGCCAGGGGCTGGACGACCAGTGGAGAGACAGCGTCGGGGCGCCGCGCTATGTGCCGCCGAACGTGGACGAGCTCAAGCCCACGCCGATCCCGAAAACGGTTGTGCTGCCATTCAGCCTGACACCCCAGGCCGGTGCGGAGGCGATTGGCTCCCAATCCGCTGAATCGACGCCTACTCCGACGCCCGCGCCGACAATCACGCCGACCGTTGCGCCTGCTGCGGCTGTAGCTCCTGAAGAGCGCGAGCAAGACACGAGCGATGAGGCACGACAGCCATCCGAGGAAGCGGAGACGAGTCCGGCGGAGACGGGCACCTCGGGAACCGGATGTCTTGCGCCGACCGGAGGCCCCGCGAGCGCGGACCTGCTTACAGCGGCGATGCTCATCGGGATGGTAGGGCTAGCGTCGCAACGCCGCCGTCGGGGCTAACCCTTAGCCGATCTGCGAGTTCCCTTAATCCACTCTACCGGGGACTCTCTATCGGTTTGTAATTCTGATTGAGCCCAGCGATTGAAGAATCTGAGGTAGGACTTCTAACAAACAATCGCAGCTGCCGATGAGTCTCTTAGATTCCTCACTGCGTTCGGGATGACAGGCTCGGAGTCTCGTATTGGATGCGGCCTGCACACACGGGTTACCTTGTACGCGGATTAAGGACGTCGTTGAGGGCGTCGCCCAGCAGGTTCCACGAAAGGACCATCGTCCACGCGATCAGCCCGGGGCCGAGCAGCATCCAAGGCTCTTCGCGCAAGCCTCCGATGCTTCCGCTCTGTAAGAGCATCGTACCGAGACTCGGCCGCGGCGGCTGAATGCCCAGTCCCAGCCAGCTCAGAATGATCTCTACGCCCACCATCGAGCCCATACCCATGGTCACTGTAACCACGATAGGACTGATGGCGTTGGGCAGCAGATGGCGGAAAAGTACACGTGGCGTGGAAGAACCGATGGCTCTCGCCGCTTCGATGTGCTGGGTCTCCTTCAGATAGAGTATCTGCCCGCGTACCAGTCGCGCTGTGCCGATCCAGCTGAAGCTTACGAGCGCGACCGATATGACCAAATAGTCGACCACACCGCTGGTCAAAAGCCCATCCAGCGGCGTGTTGTCTTCCACCCAGATTACCCACTCGCGCAACCTCGGCTTCAGTGTTGCAGCGAGGATGATGACTAGCAGGATATCCGGAAAGGACGCGAATAGCTCTCCAACGCGCATTATTAGGCCGTCGATCTTGCCACCGAAGTACCCCGATATCAGGCCCAGTGACACGCCGATCAATAGCCCGCCCGTCGCCATCCCGATGAACGTCAGAATGACCGTGTTCTGAATCCCCCAAAGGATTCGTGAGAACTGGTCGCGCCCAGCCCGGTCGGTGCCGGCGAAGTGGGACTCCTTCCAGAATCCGCTGATCCCTTTGTCGGTAACGATGCTGGGCGGCTTGCGGATGACCGTGTAGTCTTGGGCGGTGTAGTCGTGCGGTGCCACCCAGGCGGCGAAGATTCCTGAGAGATAGATCACGCCGATGATCACCATGCTTACAACGGCGATCTTTTTCCGCATCAGCCGGGCCATCGCCCGAGCCAGGTGCCCGCGGCTCCGGCGTTCTCGTCGCTCTGCTACCGCAAAGTCTTCGACGGCGATTTCGGCGCTGCTCATAGCTAGCTGTACCGGATCCTTGGGTCGATGTACGCGTAGGCGATGTCCGCCAATAGGTTGGCCAGGACGAAAGCGCTGGCGCCTATCAGGGTGATGGCCATAATCACAGGATAGTCACGGTCGAAGATCGACTGGACGGCGAAGCGTCCGATTCCAGGAATGCCGAGGATGGTCTCGGTAATGAAAGCTCCTCCGATCAGGCCGGCAAGGGAGAAGGCAAGAATGGTGACGATGGGGATCATCGCGTTTCTGAATACGTGCCGCCTATCGACGACGATATTCCCAAGTCCTTTGGCGTGTGCCGTACGGATGAAGTCCTGGCCCAGAACGTCTAGCGTGCTGGCCCGCATCAACCGCATTAAACCAGCGATCCCAGGCACGCCCATGCTGATCGCGGGCACCATGATCCGCAGGTCGAAAATGCCATTCCATCCGGAGCATGGCACCCAATCGAGCTTGAGGCAGAACGCCCAGAGCAGCACCGGTACGGTGACCATTACGGGGATGGACATGAGCATCAGCGCGATGGCGACGGATGTCGGGTCCTGCCAACGACCTTGACGGTGGGCTATGAAAAACCCAAGGGGCAAGCCAAGGCCAAGGCTAATGATCATCGCTGCAATAGAGAGCTGGGCAGATACCCACATCTTGGGGACGATCAGGTCACGGACCGGCTGGCCGACGTACCTTAGGCTCTCTCCAAAGCCGAGGCTCAGAAACGGGAAGGGCACGTCGACGCCACCGAAGGACTGGTGGTACATGCGAGGCTCGATTACTTCCCAAATGTAGTCGCCGTACTGCACGAAAAACGGCCGGTTAAGGCCGAGCTCTTCTCGGATTCTGTCGGCCTTTCCTTCTTCGTACTTGTTGCCCAGCATCACGACTACGGGATCCCCTGGGCCGTAGTGCCCAAGAGTGAACGTGACGATAGAGGCCCCGAGCAACAGAACAGGAAGCCAGAGGAGCCGGCGGGCGATGTACAGCCACATGGTTACAGCCTCGCTAACTCTACGTCATTGCGTCGTCGCAGGATTCCGTTCGGGCGCAGTCGGACTGGCCTTTTATGGACTGTTCAAGGGGTGAGCACGTTGTCATTCCGAGCGGAGCGAGGAATCTAGGTAACCTGATCACCTTACAAGACCATAGATCCGAGATACCATCTTAGATTCTTCAATCGCTGCGCTCATTCAGAATGACAGATGGGCCGGTCTGCTCCGCGGTGGAGTCCGCCGGTCAACTTGCGAACTAGGGTTATTCCGTGCCGGACCGTGGTGAACGATATCGGTTCATTCCTTAAACATCAAGCTGCCCCGGTATTCGCCGGGGCAGCTTGACAATCTCAATCGTTGTCCGCTCGTCGACCGAAACCTACCCCTCGATATGTACCTGCGTCAGCTTGGGCACGATCATTGGAATAAGCTTGTAGCCCTTCACCCGTGGCTTGATCAGCACATGTCGTTCGCCCTGGAACCAGAGCGGGACCCAGGCCGCGTCGTCGACAATCATCTGCTCGGCCTCGTTATAGAGGGCGACTCGCTTGACGACATCGGGTTCGGTGCGGGCTTGTTCCAGTACCTGGTCGACGTCGGCGTTCGAGTACCCGCCGTGGTTTATCCCGCTCTCGGTATGGAAAAGAATGTCGAGGAAGTCTTGTGGGTCGGGATAGTCGGCCTGCCAGCCCAGTCCCGCGAAGGCCTGGAACTTCTGCTTGTCGAGGTCTTCGAGGTAGGTCGCCCACTCAACCTGCTGGATCTCGACTTCGACACCAAGGACCTGCTTCCACATCTCGATGATCACCTCAAGGTCGAGGCCGATGGTCCCGCCCGTGCCAGGCACGGTGATGGTTATCCTGTCTCGTGAATCCGGATTGGCATACTTCGATTCATCGAGAAGGCTTCTAGCAAGGTCGGGATCGTATTTAAGGCCCTCAATGTTCGGGTCGTAGCCTGGGAATCCCGGCGGCAGTATAGAGTAGGCGGGAAGCACCAGGTCCGACAGCACCTCCTTCGCGATCAGGTCCTTGTCGATGGCATGGTTGAGCGCCTGACGGAACTTCGTGTCGTCGAAGGGGTTCATGTTGGTGTTGAAGCCGATGTACGAAACCGTGAACTGGGGCGGAGCGATGACGAGCTCTTTGTTCAATGCCTCGTCCTGGTCAAGCACCTTTTCGAGGTCGAACAGGCCGACGCCGGTGATGTCGATCTCGTCGTTTTCATACATCGCCATCGCCTGGCCGCCCGCGAGGTTCATGTGGATTACCTCGACGTTGGCGGGGTCCCGGTAGTAGTTGTCGTTTCGCCGCATGATGATGCGCTCGCCGATGCGGTATTCGTCGAGCGTGAACGGGCCCGTCCCGACAGGGTTGCTGACCCACCAGTTGCGTCCTCCGGCCTCGACGGTCTCCTGGTCGAGGACGTAAGCGGTCGGGTAGGTGAGTTTGGCCAGGAAGTACGCTTTGGGAGCGTCCGTCGTGATCTGTAGGGTCAAGTCGTCGACGACCTTGATACCACTGATCTCGTTAGCACGGCCCTCGATGTAGTCTATGGCTCCAACGATATCGTTGAGATAGGTGTCGGCTACAGGCGAGGCCGTCTTGGGAGCGGCCGACCTCTCAAGGGACCACTTGAAGTCTTGAGCCGTCACGGGCTTGCCGTTGTGGAACTTCACGTTCGGACGAAGCTTGAACGTATAGACGATCCCGTTGTCTACCTGCCAGCTCTCAGCTATGTCTGGTACCAGCTGAAGGTCTGTGTTCAGGGCCACGAGACCGCTGAATATCTCGACGACCAGCCCTGCGGAAGTGGTATCTGTCGACAGGTGTGGGTCGAGAGTAGGCGGGTCGGCCCATAGCCGCCGGAAAACGCCGCCGGAGGGTACTTCAGTCAGCGGGCCCAAGGTAGACTGTCGCCCGCCGCCGGATGCTCCGCCCGGCTGCTGGGCGGCTCCAAAGGCCTCGAACTCGGCGAGCCCTGACCCGCTGTCGCTCGACCCCGAGTCAGACTGGCTCTGCGCATCGACCGCGGACTGCCCATCCTGCGTATCGGCGGGCTCGTCGCCTCCGCCACACGCAAAGGCAGTGAACGCGATCAGGACCACGAGTATTGAGAGTAGTTTCTTCATATCAGGCACCTTGCCAGGTATCCTCCAGCTTTCTGTTGTCTTTTTGGCTCGTCGGTCCGCGACTATTGCTCACCTACCGTGGACGACAGGTAGGCTTTGATGAAGCCTTGAATATCGCCGTCCAGCACACCGTCGGCGTCGGATGTCTCGAAACCGGTCCGATGGTCCTTGACCATCTTGTACGGTTGTAGCACGTAGCTCCTGATCTGGTTGCCCCATTCAGGTGATATGTGCTCGCCCTTCAGTTTGGCTACATCTTCAGCCCGCTGCTTCATCTCGCGCTCGACGAGTCGCGCCATCAGAATCCGCATGGCGATAGCCTTATTCTGGTACTGCGAGCGCTCGTTCTGGCAGCTGACCTTGATTCCGCTGGGGAGGTGGGTAATGCGGACTGCCGTGGAGTTCTTCTGTACGCTCTGCCCGCCTGCTCCACCGGCTCGGAAGACTTCGATGTTCAGGTCCCCCGGGTCAATTGTAACATCGACGCCTTCCTCGGCCTCAGGCAATACCTCTACTAGAGCGAAGGATGTGTGCCTCGCGTGGTCCGAATCGAAGGGCGAAAGTCTTACCAGTCGGTGCACACCCCGTTCTGCTTTCAGGTAGCCGTATGCGTAGGCGCCGGAAACTTGCACGACGGTGCTTTTGATCCCCTCTTCTTCTCCAGGTGAGCTGTCCAATATTTCGGTGTCGAACTCTTGGGGCTCCGCCCACCTCAGGTACATCCGCATCAACATCCGTACCCAGTCCTGGGATTCCACTCCACCGGCTCCGGCGTGCATGGCGACAATCGCGTTGCGGGGGTCGAACTCCCCCGACAAAACAAGGCGGAACTCCAGGTCTTCCAGCTTCTTCGTGACGTCCGCGACTTCGTCGACGAAGGTACCTAAGAGGGAGTTGTCGTTCTCCTCGATGGCCATCGTCAGGAGTTCGTCGGTAGAGGCGGCCTGATCTTCCAGCGCCTGCCACACTTCCACTTCGCCCTTCAGGCGCGCGAGCGACTTCATCTTCTCCTGAGCGCGGTTCGTGTTGTCCCAAAAAGTGGGAGCGGCGGCTTCCTGCTCCAGTTCACCGACTCGCGCTTCTTTCGCGGTAAGGTCAAAGGCGCACCATGATGTCGGAGATTCGCTCCCTCAGTTGTGTCAGCGTTCCTTTTAGCTCGTGCATGGTTATCTACGGCCTGGAGCTTTCGGGCGGATTCAAAGAATTAAACGGCGAGAAGGCGTAGTTGGTTAGTCCGCAGTCGACCACCGCGATGGCCCGCGTAGCTCCGACTCCGTGTCGATTATAGCAGGGGCGCCTATTACAAACGAAGCGCGGACCTGCCCTTCCTGAGGAAGATTTGGGCACGACGGAGACCGTCCCGTCTATTCGCGGGGCTGTAGGGGCAGCACCACATGAGACGGGTGACCCGCATCGTGGTAGATAGTCTGCGTGGCGCTCTGGTAGGCCCGCTCGCGACCAAGGGGACCGCCGGTGTTCGGGTTGACGTCAAAGCGCGGCCAGTTGCTGCTGCTGATGTCGAGTCGAATCCGATGGCCCTTCTGGAAGACGTTGGAGGTCGGGTAGAGCTCGAAAAAGAACTCGTAGGGCTTGCCCGGCGACATCAGCTCAGGTTTCTCCCAGCCGTCCCGATAGCGCGCTCGAATGATGGAGTCGGTAATGTTGATAGCCAGACCTTCGGGATGCAGGTCGCTGGCCGGATATACGTCAACGATCTTCGCGGTGAAATCGGTGTCGACGGCCGACGACGCCGCCCACAGGTGCATCGCGATGGGCCCGGTCACCTCCAGGTCTTCGGCCAGCGGTGGTGTTGCAAACGTCAGCACGTCGTTTCTCGTGCTCAGAGGCAACTCATCCTTGCAGCCGAAGAAATCAGGTCGGCCTCGCTGGTCGTACGCCCCAGCCCTGATAATCGTCTCCGCGGCTGAGATGCCGCCGCCGATCGTTGGCACTGGGTCCCGAGGGTTGAAGATGTACTGCGTCGATCCGGAAGCGGCACGTGACGCCGGCTGCGTTGGCAAGAGTGAGCCGTCTCCGTGCAAATAGTACTCCGTGAACTCCGTCCCGCCCAGCGGCCAATCCGGCTCGCTGCGCCAGTAGCCGCCGTGGTTGATGAACCCTGGGTAGTCCGAGCGCTCGGCAGGAGCGCCGAGCACAGTGTAGGAGCCGTCGCCCGTACCCATCGTGAAAATGCGTACGGGCGACCATTCGGCGAACTCGGTATGCAGCCCCTTCATGCGGTGGTCGAACCACGCAAGGCGCAGGTCATTAAAGTTGACGTGAGACTCGGTCCCGAAATCGATGTCGCCGGAGTGGGTGATTTCATACTTGCCGTGGGTCCACGGGCCCATCAGCAGCACCTGGGGTGACTTCCTGGTCTTGCTGAGCTTCATGTAGCTCTCGCATGTGTTCCTTGCGTAGGAGTCGTACCAACCGCCAAGGTAGAGGGTCGGAACGTCGGCATGCTCGTCGTAGTACTCCGAGATCGCGTAGCCCCTCTGTTTCCAGTACTCGTCGTACTCGCCGTGTGTCAAGATGTCGATGGCCCATTGCTCGTAAGACGGCAGCCTGCTCAGAATCGTTTGTCCCTCCTTCAGCGGGAACTGGTTTACGATCTGAGGGACCTGCTCTGTATACGCTTCCTGCAGCGCGGCTTTCAGCTCCGGATCGGCGGCCGCTTCCTTACTCGTCGCCGCCATACGGTAGACGTAAACGTGGAAGCGTTGTTCCAGCGCCCCGTTCTGTCGCATGGAACTGTGGTAGTAGTTCGAAGCGCCGACAGCCACGATCATGGTCGTCAGGTGGGGTGGGTCGAGGGTAGCAAGCGCGCTCTGGTCGCTGCCTGCGTAAGAGCCGCCCATCGTCCCGACCTTGCCGTTGCTCCACTCTTGTGTTCCGAGCCACTCGACGGTGTCGTACCCGTCGGGCGCCTCCCTGGCGAAGGCGTACCACTCCCCCTCGGAGCCGAACCGGCCGCGAACGTCCTGCACTGCGCAAACGTACCCTTTCCGAGCGAAGTACTTGCCGTTCGTCACGTTCGCCGGTGAGCGTTTGTTGTAGGGGGTACGCTCAAGGATGATGGGAAACTTGCCTTCCGCGCGCTGTTCACCGATCGCGGGGAAGTAGACGTCTGTCGCCAGGCCGGTGCCGTCGCGGGCTGCCACCATAACGTCCTTGTCACAAATGACATCGTATTGCTGGTGTGAACCGGAGTAGTGTGGCATCAAAGACCTCGAGTTGAAAGGTGTAAAAGCGGTTGGAATTTTAGCAGGAACGTGACTTCGTTCGCAGACCCTGTTGCGAGTCGGCCAAGAGTCGCCCTGCCAGAATGCGCTACCATAGGCTGCGGACTCCGCCGGACCCCTTCTCTGGAGGTTGGATAGTGAACATCGCTCCGTCCAGCATCTCTGAGCTCCAAGAGCTTGCCGAACCGCTCATGTCGGCCGAGCAGATGGAGTTCGTAAGACGCGGGGTGTACGAAGACTGGACGAGAGACCGCAACCGCGCCAAGCTGGACGAGATTGCCCTCAACCCTCGTCTGCTGATCGACGTCAGCGACCGCGACCTTTCGACCACCGTCCTGGGACAGACGATCAGCTTCCCAGTGATGAGCGCGCCGGCCGGCGCACAGTGCGGCTCGCATCCCGACGGCGGACTTGCGGTTGCGCGGGCGTCTGGGGCGGCGAGAACCCTGATGGCGGTACCTGTAGTCTCCGGCTACAGCCTCGAGAAGATAGCCGAGGTCGCATCGGGACCGCTCTGGTTCCAGCATGTCCACTATAGTGACGCCGTGAGTGAGATGATTCTTCCTCGGCTGAGGCCGGCCGGCTATTCCGCAGTCGTCCTGACTGTAGACGCCCTCGGCCCTTTCGAGCTTGAGACGTTGCTCTTGGGCCGCGAAGCGCCTCCTCCGGGAAGGAAGTTCGGCAGTTTCGAGGGTCACGAGGAACTGCTCGACGAGCACGGCACCGCGCGGTGGATACCGCCCTACATCACATGGGAGCGTCTCGAATGGATTCGGTCGCTCTCCTCGGGCTTGCCGCTGGTCATCAAGGGCATCAGGGGCGCCGAAGACGCGATGCTCTGCGTGGATCACGGCATTGATGGGATCGTCGTGTCCAATCACGGCGGAAGGCAGTTCGACGGAAGCAGAGCGTCAATCGAAGTGCTGCCAGAGGTCGTCGAAGCGGTGGGCGACAAACTGGAGGTCTACTTCGATTCGGGCGTCCGGTCTGGGCTCGACGTATTCAGGGCGATCGCACTCGGGGCCCGGGCTGTATTCGTGGGACGCCCAGTTCACTGGGGCCTTGCCTACCGAGGCCAAGAGGGCGTCCGACTGGCGTTAGAGATTCTGCGAGCCGAGTTCGACAAGGTCCTCGCGTACAGCGGTTGCCGCAGCGTCGCGGCCGTTGGGCGAGGGCACGTGGTTGTGGGTTAGCGGGGTACTGGGTTAGGGGTACAGGGTACGGCAGACGGGACTGGCGGCGCTGCCAGAGCGTCCGACGAGCCAATTCAGCTTTCGGATGAAAGCCTTCGCCTAAGCCCGAATCCACCGAGGGAGGGCGTCGGGTTAGCATCCTGAAGTGGCCAGAGGGTGCTCTTCTGAATCTGGGATAATGGTTTTGTAGCAGCAAAACAGTCCCAGAGAAGGAGCACCCAATAGATGCTACCACGCAACCAGCCCGACCGTATCCGTATCGTCTTTGACGATCACCGCCTGGTGGCCAATGCCGGTCTGCTCCTGCCGGCCACCCTCGCCCGGCATCTGGGCCTGCGGGGACTCGTTGACCATAACCTTGACCTGGGCGGCGCGCCGGGGCGGGCCAACACCGGAGACAAGCTGATGACCCTGGTGGCCTCAGCCATGGCCGGCGGCGACTGCATCGACGACGCTGATGTGTTGCGCACCGGGGGGACGGCCTGCACCCTGGGCGGCACGGTCAAGGCGCCATCCACCCTGGGCACCTTCCTGCGCAGCTTCCGGTGGGGCCACGTCCGCCAGCTGGACCGGGTGAGCCGGGAGCTGCTGGCCCGGGCCTGGGCCGCTGGGGCCGGACCCGGCGACGCGCCGTTCACCATCGACCTCGATTCCACCATCTGCGAGACCTACGGACTGGCCAAGGAGGGCGCCCGCCACCACGGCTATACCGGCAAGCGGGGCTACCACCCACTGCTGGCCATCGCCGCCGGCACCGGAGACGTGCTGATGTCCCGGCTGCGCGAGGGCCGGGCCAACACCGCCCGCGGCGCCGCCCACTTCCTGCGGGAGACGGTGGGACGGGTGCGCTACGCCGGGGCCAACGGACGACTCACGCTACGGGCCGACAGCGGGTTCTACACTCATGGCGTGGTATCCGTCTGCCGCAAGATGGATGTCCGCTTCTCCATCACCATCCGCCAGCATAAAAGCCTGCACAATCTCATCGAGGCGATACCCGAAGATGCCTGGACGCCGATTCCTTACTGGATGGACGGCGCCGCCGATGTGGCCGAGACCACCTGCACTCCCTTCCAGAGTGAACCTGACGCCGCGCCGGTGCGGCTCATCGTCCGGCGTGTGAAGCCCACGCCCGGTTCCCAGCTGGCCCTCTTCGCCACCTACAGCTATCACGGCTTCATCACCGACCGGGACGGGGAGATGCTCGAACTGGAGGCCGACCATCGCCGCCACGCCGAGATCGAGAATGCCATCCGAGACCTCAAGCACGGTGTGGGGTTGAACCATCTCCCCTCGGGCCGCTTCGCCGCCAACGCCGCCTGGCTGGCGGTACAGGTGATGGCCCACAACATCGCCCGCTGGACAGCGCGCATCGGTCTGGGCGAGCAGGTGGTGACCACCAAGACCCTCCGGCGGCGGTTCTTCTCCCTGGCCGGACGGATCACCCGCTCGGCGCGCCGCCTCACACTGCATCTGCCACAGCGCTGGCCTTGGGAAGCCCAGTTCGATCGTGCCCTGGCCCGATTGCGCGCCCTGCCACTCCCTGCCTGACGGCGGCGGCGGCAACCGGCCGCCATCCGGCCAACCGAACGTCCCCGCGAACTCGCGCCAGTCCGGTCTGCGAGTGCCTCTTGCTGTGTCCTCTCCCCGCTATCTCGCCCTGACCAACATTCGCAGACGGTCACAAAGTCTCCCCGCGGCAACTGAAGACAAACACCGGCCCCCCTCTACCCCAAATCGTGCCCGGACCATCGCCCTCCCTTGCCCCTATCGCCCGTTCCGCTGCTGCATAGTCATCCCTTCGGTGGATTTGGGCTAAGTGTGTATAGCTGTTTGCTAAGTGCGATGATTTTGGCTCGGATGTCTTCGTATTGCGGTTCCGTCAAATAGTCCAGTCGCTAGTAGAGTCCCAGGAAGTGGTGTAAGTAAGAGGGAGAGGGTCTGGAGAAAGAGAGACCACCGCGTCATCCTTAGCGGGCAAAGAAGAAAGCTCGAGAAAGGAGGAGAACAGTGGTCAAGGAAAGGATGGACCTGCTGGAGCTATTGCGCAAGGGGGGAATGGACGGTGACGTGGACTTCCTACGGGAGGCACTGAGAGTGCTGGTAGAGGGGATCATGGATGCGGAGGTGTCATCGAGGATCGGTGCTGAGTATGGAGAACGCAGCGCTGAGCGGGTGACCCAGCGCAACGGGTATCGGTCCCGGGCGTGGGATACCCGTGTAGGGACGATGGATCTGCACATCCCAAAGCTCAGAGAGGGGAGCTACTTCCCGAGCCTGCTGGAGCCACGGCGTCGCAGCGAGCGAGCTCTGCTGGCTGTGATCCAGCAGGCCTACGTGGAAGGTGTATCCACAAGGCGGGTGGACGATCTGGTCAAGGCCCTGGGGTGTGAGGGTATCTCCAAGAGCCAGGTGTCGCGCATCTGTCAGGAACTGGACGTGGTGGTGGATGGTTTCATGGGCCGTCCGCTGGACGGTGGACCCTTACCCCTACCTGTGGCTGGACGCACTGACCCAGAAGGTCAGGGAGGCCGGCAGGATCGTCAACGTCAGCGTGGTGGTGGCGACGGCGGTCAATGGCGAGGGCAAGCGGGAGATCATCGGGATGGACGTGGGTACGAGTGAAGACGGCGCCTTCTGGCTGGCCTTCCTACGCTCGCTGTCCGCCAGGGGCCTCGGCGGGGTGGAACTGGTGGTATCGGACGCTCATCAGGGACTCCGAGGCGCCATCGCCGCAGTCTTCGGCGGAGCCAGCTGGCAACGGTGCCGCACCCACTTCATGACCAACCTGCTCACTCGGGTCCCCAGGCGCGCCCAGCCATGGGTAGCCACCATGGTGCGCACCATCTACCAACAACCCTCCCCCGATGAGGTACACGCCCAGCTCGACAGGGTGACCGATCAACTCCAGAACCGGTTCCCTCAGGTCGCCTCTCTACTGGACGAGGCCGGACCCGACGTCCTGGCCTTCTCCAACTTCCCACTCGCCCACTGGAAGAAGATCTGGTCCAACAACCCACAGGAGCGTCTCAACAAGGAGATCCGGCGACGCACCGATGTGGTGGGCATCTTCCCTAACCGGCCGGCCGTGCGCCGCCTCGTTGGCGCCGTCCTGGCTGAGCAGCACGACGAATGGGCCTTTGGCCGTCGATACATCACACCTGTCGTGCTGACCTTCAACGAAGCTCTTCCAGAGGCCGATCTCGCGGAGGCGACAGCCGCCTAAACAACATCAACAGGATGACGCACTCTTACACCACTTGACGGGACGTGACCCAGTCGCTTCGCGATATCTATTTGGGTATCGACCTCTGCTAACGACGCTTGGGCAATAGACAAGTGCTGCAAGTACTCCGCTCGGTGCTGCCGTGTGTAGCCCTCGGCTATGTTTGACGGCACCTAGACAGCGGCCCTTTGGAGTTGGCTTTCGAGATCGTAGAGCTCGTGCCTTGGGAAACCGCGAGTGAGTTGGTAGACGTCTTCGACCAGGTTCATGCTGTGTTGCCATATCCTGAGTTCCCGATAATTGCCAAGTTTGATTCTCTCGTAAAAAGTCTGTGCAGGTCGAATTAGAACAACCGTACCCTTGCCTGGGTACAATATACAGTCTCTGTTCCGTGTCCTACCCCAACATACGGTAGCGCTCACATGTGCTAAAGCGCTGGAACTTCCTCAAAACGGGTTTTTACGAGGGAATCAAGTTTCATCCCTTACCCTTCACCCCGTACCCTGTACCCCATCCTCGATTTCCTCCCAGTCGTACAGCATCGGCACCATCTGCACCTGCTCCCATACCGGCATCTGGTCAGTGTAGTGGGGGCTGCCGGGGTGGCCTGAGACGCCGAGAGGGACGACCCAACGCGAGTTGCTCCAATCGCTTAGATCGAATGCGTACCGAGCGACAGACGTCCAGTATGACGTGAAGGGTTCCGAAATAGCATAGCTGCCGGCCTGGGGTGTGTCTCCGTCGCCGCCTGCCGGAACGGACGGTGGACCGAGGAGAGAGGCCGCCTCGGGGAAGAGCTCGGAAAGCTTGTGGGAGGGCTTGGTGAAGTGGACCTTGCCCCACGTCCACGAATCGATGTCGTCGCCGAGCCGGTCTTTCAGGTACGCGATTCCCTCGGATAGCGCGCTTGCCATCAGGGACGGCCAGTCGGTGCCGGGTGGCAGCGGCGTCGGATCGTTCTCCTCGGCGGCCAGGAGAAAGCGCGCCTCAAGGCGGCGCAGGTGCTGAGGCGCGCCGCGACCGCCGGCGTCTTGAGCTTCCGTCCACAGCGGCCCGAGGCCGTGCTGCAGAAGGGTGGCACTGAGGTGCCAGCGAAACGCGCTGTAGATTGTGGGCTCGACGGCGTCCGGGTCCATGGAGCCGTTCCAGGAGGTCAGCCGTTTCAGAGCTTCTGAGGAAAGCTCGTCGCTCGGCTCGACTCCCGCCAGCAACCTCGCGTAGCTCCGCCCTGGAATAGACACCCGCTCCGCGTGCACCGACGCCATGTCGTCGATAGTGGCGCCTTGGATGTCCTTCAGCCTGTCGTGGATCCGCATCGCCCGGAACCCGGGAGAGTAGTCGAGGCCGATGTAGTGTGGGTAGTCGTCCCCGACGATGCGGTTGTTGGCGGTGACAATGTATCCCGTATCGGGATTTCGGGAGCGCGGCATCTCCTCGAAGGGGACGAAGCCTTTCCACTCATGCTCACCGGTCCAGCCTGGGACAGGGAACCAGGCGTTGGCCTCCGAGCGAATCGGCAGCTTTCCTCGCGTGAGGTACTCGATGCCGCCGTGGACGTCGGCCAACACGAAATTGTGGCATGGCTCGACCCAGTCCCGCATCGCCTCGTCCATCTGCTCCACCGAGCCGGCTCTCAGCATGCGTGGCAAGCAGTCGAACCCTAGGTTCGGGCCGTCCGTGCCGGTGAACTTGAGGGCGACGCCGTGGCCGGTCTTAGGGTCGCCTGCAACGATCGGGCCGTGGTGGGTAACGACCACGTCGATCTCCTCCGAGCCTCTGTCGCGGACTTCGATGATCTCCCGGTACACCTCGGCCTGTTTCCACTCGCCCTTGAACTCGTAGGCCGAGGCCGAGCCTTCTTTGAACCGCTCGACATAGAGGTCCTGGTAGTCGGCGGAAGCGTGAGTGACGCACCAAGCGACGCTCGCGTTGTGGCCGAAGTGCGGGAAACCGGGGAAGCCAGGAAACGAGAGCCCGATGGCGTCGAAGTCCGGACATGCCATGTGGTTCTGGTAGTAAACATTAGGTGTGTCGAGCTGGCGGTGAGGGTCTCCGGCGACTAGGGGCTTGCCAGACGCTGTTCGGCTTCCCGACAAAACCCAATTGTTAGAGCCGCCGAGAGGGTCGCTAAGACGGGCCATAGCCTCCACGTCGCTAGTGATATGGGCGAGAGGATCGGCATCGGGGCCGACGTGCTCGTTGCCAGGCGGCAGTATCGTGAGATGTCCGGGTTGGTATCCTGGCAGCACCTCTGCCGCCTTTTCAGCGCCCAGCTGGCTCACAAGGCGCGCCCTCCATAGCTTTGCCTCGAAGACACCCATGAGAATATGCCGGGCCTTGAACACCGCCAGGCAGTCGGCGGGCTCCCAAGGTGCAGGAGCCTCGTTGAGCATCTGGAACTCGATAGGCAGGGTCTCCATCGCCTCAAGGTAAGCGTTTATGCCGGCGGTATAGGCGTCGAGCATCGCCTTCGTCTCTCGATTGAGCGCCTCATAATCTTCTTCCACCGACGCACGGAGCCGGAAGCGTCGCATCAGCCGGTCCTGTTCTAGAGCGGCTTTCCCGGCATACTCAGCCCAACGGCCGTAGGCCCAGCGACGGTCGTGTTCCATGTGCCACAGACGGTCTTGGGCCGTCACGAACCCTTGCCCGAAGAAGGCGTCCCTGCTGGTTTGGGCCCGGACGTGGGGAATACCGTACCTCTCGCGGAAGACCTCGATGTCGCGGTCGGGGCCGTCCAGTACTACTTTGCCAGATGTCTTTGGAGCGGCGGCTACGAGGTCTTCTTTGGATATGCGCATGTTATCGTTGGCCTCTCAATAGAAATTTGCCCTGCCCTGCCCCGTTGCGGGCTGGACACTATGGAAGATGAAAAACCACCTATGTTTCGGAGCAATCTTGATCAAGGTAGGGGCAGACCGTGTATGCCAGCGTCGCGAGTTACTTCGGGATGCTGGCGCATGCAATGCGCCCCTACCAGAGGAATCCCTCGGACACGTCTATATTCAGATGAGGGCGATACAGGAATGTTTAAGGTCTCCATGACAAGAAAAGGGCAGGCACCACGGCGTGCCTACCCTCCTCACCACCAGTTGCTTTTGTTCGAGTCGATTCCTTACCGCCGCCGTCGCTCGTGGACGTAGCGACTAGACCATCAGGTCCCTCCTCACGGCTTCGACGATCTGTTCCAACGATGCTGCGGAGGGCACGTATTCCGATATCGAACCCTCAACGACCTGGTTCCAATACGGGTTATCGTCCTCGGCCCACACCCACTTCTTCTGGCCCTTCAGGACGATGAGACTGACCAGTAGATATCCTACTCCCGTCAGCACGAAGAGGCTTATGAACAGCCACTTCAGCACGGGGTCCCAACCGGTCAACGGGTCCCGAATCTTCATATCATCCTCCTTCGACCATCGGCCTCAGGCGCTCTTGCCTGTCGACCGACTAGAAACCCACCTCCGAACGTCGGGACGCAATCGGAGGTCCGAGGCGGCCTCTCGCCGCCAGACTGCTAGATGATGCCGGTGCCGGAATCAAACATCGTCGGCGCGGAATGAGTCCCGGCTACGTATGCCTCTTGATCCTGCGACGGAGCCAATTTGTCCTGGCCACTCAGGATCATAAGGATGATCAGGATGAGAGCGAGTATTGAGAGAACCACGAACCCTATTAGCACGTTTCTCATGAAAGGGTCCATCTAGCCGCCTCCTACTTAGCACTCAGTGAAACTTGAAGGCAGTATAAGAGGCTCTCTGACAAGTCGTCAAGATGAGCAGTGGCGGGCGGACAGCGTGCCGGAGCCTACACGCTTGCGGCCTTCCCGCTCATGACGAGCCGGTCGAGGCATGCCAACGTGCCGATCCTCAAACCGATATAATTGGCCTCCCTTGGCTAGGGTATATACATTCGACTCCCTCCGCGTCGAGAACCAGCGGGTCCCCTCCACTTCGCCGGGCTCAGACCTGTCCGTCATTCTGATCGAGCGCAGCGATGGAAGAATCTAAGGTGGTAGTTTTCCAATGGACGCCGCAGTGGGCGGTGAAGTCTCTTAGATTCCTCACCAGGTTCGGAATGACAGTCTGATGAGTCTCATAGTGGGCCAAAAGGTTTACCTACGGTCGAAGTTGGATTTCTTGCTTGTTAAGATACTCTGCTGGCCTCGATCCGATTAGCCAATGGAACCCGATCAAAGGTTAGAGACATCGCAGATCCGGGGCATACTATTTGACTCGGGGGATACTCTCGTGCGGCCGAAGGGCGGCTCGTGGTGGCCCAAAGAGCAGTACGTCAGTGCCTTCGCGGCTCATGGAGTTAATGACGCCAACCTCGACCGCTTCGACGATGCAGTCAGCAAGGGCCAGCAGTACCTCGACGACAACCACCATCTCACCACCGAAGAGGAGGAAGCCGAGCAGTTCCGCACCTTCCACCACATCACGCTTAGCGAACTCGGTGTAGAAAGCCCTTCTTCGTCGCTTATCGACGACCTCATGCCCTCGGGTGAAATCAATCTTGAGGTGTTCCCAGACACGAAGCGGGTACTGCAGCATCCAAGCGACATGGACAAGAAGCTTGGTATCGTTTCCGATAACTGGCCTTCTCTCGACAGAAGGTACCGCGACCTCGGCATACGAGACTACTTCGAGACGTTCGTGATCTCGGCCATAGTAGGATGCTGGAAAACCATGCGAGCTCATCTATCGGACCGCAATCCAAGAGATTGGCCTTCCTGCGGAGTCGCTGTTGTTCGTTGACGACAGTCTGGTAGCTGTCGAGGGCGCGATGCGGCTGGGGATGTCAGGCGTCGTCATATCCAGGTACGGCGAGACGCCCGAGACCGAACTGCCCTGGGTAACAAACCTGGACGAGCTGGTAGTAATGCTTGACTTGGACCGTCCGAAATGAGCGAGGACACGGAGGAGTAGATTGGCCGAATACGACATAGCAGTGATTGCCGGCGACGGTATCGGGCCGGAGGTGATCGCGGAGGGACTGAAGGTCCTTCGCGCCGTTGCCGCCGAGCACGACATAAGTTGGCGGTTCGTCGAGTTCCCGTGGGGCTCGGATTACTACTTCGAGCACGGCGCGATGATGCCCTCGGACGCGCTGGATACCCTGGCGAAGCACGACCAGGTCTTCCTCGGCGCCGTCGGGCATCCCGAACTCCAGGACCACCTGACGCTGAACGGGCTGCTGCTACCGATACGCCGGGCCTTCGACCAGTACGTGTGCGAGCGTCCAAGCGTGCTTTACCAAGGCGTCGAGTCACCGCTGCGAGACAAGAACCCGGGCGACATCGACATTGTGGTTATCCGCGAGAACACCGAGGGCGAGTACGCCAACGTCGGTGGGTTTCAGTACGCGGGGTTCCCCGAGGAGATCGGGGTGCAGACGGCGGTTTTTACGAGGAAAGGTTGCGAGCGTGTCATCACCCATGCCTTCGAGCTCGCTAGGCGGAGGGACGGGAAGCGACGGGTCACCTCTGTGACCAAGTCCAATGCCCAGGGGTACGGGATGGTTGTGTGGGACCGGGCTTTCGAGGCGGTGGCCGCACTCTACGAAGACATCGAGACCGAGTCGCTACTGGTCGACGCGGCGTGCATGGACTTCATACGGCGCCCCGAAGACTTCGACGTTGTGGTCGGCAGCAATCTGTTCGGCGACATCCTGACCGACATAGGCGCGATTATCACTGGGAGCATGGGGCTGGCGCCCAGCGGCAACATCGACCCCGAACGGCGCTTCCCCTCAATGTTCGAGCCGGTCCACGGCAGCGCGCCTGACATCGCAGGCAGGGGGGTCTCCAACCCGCTGGCCACGATACTGGCCGGGGCCATGATGCTGGATCACATCGGTGAGAAAGCGGCAGGGCGTCAGGTGCATGAAGCGGCGCTGAAGGTGCTTGCGGACGGCGTTTCGGTCACACCCGACCTGGGTGGGACGTCGAGCACATCGGAGGTAGGCGACGCCGTGGTGGCCGCGCTTGGGTAAAGGCCGAGGATGAGGTAGGGCAGGGAGGTCGCCGCTTCTCGCCGTTCGCGCCGCTACGCCGTGGCCGCAGCGGCTGCACGCTCCGGTACGGCGCCAAGCTGCTGCATCAGCCCGACCTGGTCCCACTGGACCCATAGCTCGACGATCTTGCCGCCGGGCCCGTTGGGGTCCATGCGGAAGACGCTGATGCCGGTGATCGTGAATCGCCGTCCCGTGGCGGGGATACCGAAGAGATCGCCGGTGTGAGTCGCCGTCAGGACCCAGCGGACTGCGACCTTGCCGCCCTTCGTGATGGTGTCTTCGCGGTCCAGCACTCTGACATCGGTGCACCCGGCTCGTAGGGCGGCTACTGCACGTTTGACGCCTTCAATGCCGTCGAGCCACTCAGCCAGTGCGCCGGGGGCATGGGCCACGAAATCGTCGGCAAATAACTTGTCGGCGATGTCGAGGTTCTCCTGGTCGAACAGCTCCAGGTGGAAGCGATTCACCGTCGACCGGTTGTGCTCCGATTTCAAGTAAGACACTTTGTTGCTCCCGCTCTTTTCGATGCGAATGTCGCGCTCTGATCATCCGGGTCAAGGCCAAGAGCCCTCATCTCCCCGAGAGGCTCGGGATCTTCGACCATCTTCTTCCAGAGGAGACCTTTGAGTAACTTAGGTGGTTTTCGATACTCATGGTTGTATGGTTCAGATTGATAGGTTCGTGGCTTTGAGCAGAACCTGTGATAGTCAGGCCCGGCCTACTAATGCTGTTAAAGAGCCGCTTGGACCTCGATTTCGAGGTTCGTTCGACCCTTCAGAGCGCACTCCTCCTAGGAACTCGCGCTTCATGAATAGGCATCAGTCTGTCCGCTCGCCGCAAGTTGTATGCCATGCACTTGAACCACATCTCCGTTGCATTCCGATCAAGACCCATGTATCGCACTCGGCTGTAGCAGTATGTCCGCTTCAACGTACCGAAGACCTTCTCCACAGGTGCTCGCACTCGCGATATCAGTTCGTTGCGCCGCTTCTGCCAGTGAGGGAGTCTAGCCTGGTGCTTGTGAGACCTATGCATCGTCCGGTCCTTGATACCCAGAGACTTGAGCCATTTGCGTCTCTTTTTGGACTCATAGGCCCGGTCACCGTACACCGCCGCCTCGTCCCTCGTCACCAGGTTATCTGCCACCTCGCCGTCGTTGACCTTGGCCGATGTCAGCATCGCCGTCCGTATGAGCCCGGAGCCAGCATCGACTCCAACATGGACCTTATAGCCAAAGTAAGACCGAGAGCCCCTGCGGGTCCAGTCCGCATCCGGATCCGTCGCGCTCCTGGCTCCAGGACCCGCCGAGGCCGATGGCCGGCGGGCCTGGGCCTCCACCAGCGTCGCGTCCATCAGTGTGCCCTTCTTCACTACCAGACCACGCTCTTCCAACTGACGCCCCAGTTCCTCGAACAACCGGTCTCCGAGGCTTCGTTCCGTCAGCTCCTTGCGGAAGCGGCTAATGGTCGAATAGTCCGGAGAGTCGTCCTGCAGCCCAAGTCCCACGAACCGTCGGAACGAAAGCCTGTCCCACAACGCCGCCTCCATCTCCGGGTCCGATGCGTTGTACCACTGTTGGAGCAGCATCACTTTGACCATCATCAGCGGCGGATAGCTCGGCCTGCCTTCTGGAGCCGAGTAGACCTCGTCAACAATCTTGATTCCCTCGTAAAAACCCGTTTTGAGGAAGTTCCAGCGCTTTAGCACATGTGAGCGCTACCGTATGTTGGGGTAGGACACGGAACAGAGACTGTATATTGTACCCAGGCAAGGGTACGGTTGTTCTAATTCGACCTGCACAGACTTTTTACGAGAGAATCAATCTTCCCAATCCTGTCCCAAGTCGACCGCCTCACCTATGCGCTCCAATCTCTCGTTTCGGCCGACCTGCTCCGGCAGAAAGGCCTCCGCCATCGACTGCTGACCTACCTTGCGGTGCATGAACTCTACTCCTACCTTCTCCCACATTCTTACCGACGATTATCAACTTCGTCGCAAGGTTATGCACAGGTCTCCAGAGGCGGGAGAAGAGGTAAGACTTCAGCGACCCGCGCCGATGATTATTGCATACGGGTCCATCCTGCGTTTGACAGCACTTAGAGGAACGGGATCGGGGGCTTGTCGCCATGCCACGGGAAGGCGTAGGTCGGCCGGTTGGCGAAGCGTCGCATTTTTATGTCCAATTTGATGGTTGTTGAGGGCGGCATGTCCACCGCGAAGTACCTGTCGTCGACGGGCGCGGAGGACTCGGATAGTGGCCAGTCTTGCCGCTGCCACGTCGCCGGGTTTGCGCCCAAGCCCTTCCTCTCTTGGGATTCGTGCCTGACGGCGACGATCTGGTGCTCTCCGAAGGCCCCGGTCTGGACGATCAGATGCCTGCGGTCGGTATTGCTGAGATTGACCAGGTGTACGCCGACACTTTCGTCGGACAGGTTGAAGACAAGGGCTGCCACGTCAGGCGGTAGACCCGCTCGCCCTCGGTCCCTATCGAAATAACGCACCGTCGCTCTAAGCAGGCCTCCCCGGTATATGTTCTGCGGCGTTCCCATCGTAACCTCGATGAGGCCTTTCGAGACGCACGGGTTAGGCGGCCAGAAGGCGTCGCGAGCCCTGGTCTCGAGGTCCCGGGGGTCATCACGCATCGCTTGCAGATGCCGGACAACGTAATCGTATTCGGCGCGCATCATGTCTTCGGGCCAGGTCGGATTCTTGCCGTCGTAGTACTGGAAACGCGCACGCTCCGACTCCCCGGCGCTCTTATCGCTGCCTCCGTGGGCTTGGTTCCAGTTAACAGTCTTCGTGCCTTCACGGACGTGGGTGATCAACTCGTAGTCGGCTTTATTCATCGAGGCGTGCCAAAGGTGCGCCGGGTCCCGGATATTCATCGGCTTGAAGGCGGACCAGCCGTCACGACCAAAGCGATGGGGAACCCGGAGCTCGCCGTCCTCGGTTACGGCCTGGTCGATGAGGAGCTTGAGCTGGGAGCGTAGGAGGTCGAGATAGCCGTCGTCGCCTGTCAAAAGCTGGGCGCATTCTGCGGCTACGCACAACGCGCCGACAAGCAGGTCGCCGGCGCCGGCGCGGCCGCAGTCCCATCCCCAGGCTCCGCCCCAGGCCTGGCCGTCGCGCTGCTCGCCGATCTGGCCGGTGGGCCCTACGTTGTCCGGCATCATCCCACCGTTCCGGTTCATCCTGTCCGTCCAAGCTTCGACGTAGTCGAGGACCCACTGTTTATAGCTGTCGTGACCGGTGTACAGGTACGCGTTGGTGACCAGCGCGGTGGCGGTGAGGTTCATCGGGATGTCGCTGTTCAGCACCATACGGTCGAAGAGTTGCGAAACCTCGGTTTTGCGCTTTGGATCGCGGTTCCAGTCTTCTTCGAGATCGGCCACTGTGGGGTAGAGGGAAGCCGTCGTAGGAGGCGGACCGGGCGGCTTGATTTCCGCGCGCCGGTAGCTACTGGTAGGACCGAGCATCTTCTTGGCGAACTCGGTGTCGACATGAAATAGAGGCCCGCGGCTACCGGTCAAGGGCGACCGGATGATGCGGTGGCTCTTGTCGTAGTTGGGCGCCTCAGGGTCCTCGCCGATGTACATGTCGGCGAATCTCATGGCGCGGCGGGCATTCTCGGGGATGCCTGGGGAGGCGACACCAAAGTCGTAGAAGGGCTGGTTGCCCTCGCCCATGTGGAACCAGTCGCAGTCGTCGGTGTCGGCGGCGTTGTAGTATTCGTTGTGCGTCTGAGCGAGGTACTTCTTATGGTGGATGGGGTCGTCGGGCTTGACGACAATGCCGTCGTCGTAGAAACGCGTGGTGGCGTTCCAGTCCTGCAGCGCCAGGTCGAGGAGGCTATCGCTGGCACCGACGTAGTAGAGCTGGGCGCGTCCGGAGCGGGTCTCGTAGGCGTCGTCGAGGGTCGAGGTGTAGAACTGGCCGCCTCCCGGATAGGTGTATTTCTCGTTGAACAGCTCGACGGCGTCCTCGATCGTGCGTATGAGCTGGCGTTGCAACAGGGCCCAGGCAGGCGGCGGCTCGATCACGGACGCGGTGATTTCGGCCATTCCGGGGATCGAGATTTCAGAAGCGGTGGTTCGGGGCATTCTAGAAGGCTCCTCGCAATTTAGAGTTCGTGGACTTTGCAACGCGGACGTCTCATAGTTTCGAGCGTGGGCGGTGATGGTGGAGATGCCCCGCCGGAGGGTGTCTCAGAAGTCCTGTTTCTGCCCAGTCGGGAAGAGAGTTAGGGAAGCCTGCCGTCGGGCGACAGACCGATGTTGTGACCCTCTGGGTGATTGGGGACGGCCATTGGCTCAGGCCTATTGGCTCGAAGGGACGGCCCCTAGCTGCTGAAGCAAGCCCCATTGGTCCCAGCTCGTCCACATCTCGACGATCTTACCTCCAGGGCCGGTCGGTGAGACCAGGTATATGTCCGTGCCGGTGACGGAAACGGACCTGCCCGTTGGTGCGACCCCGAAGATATCGCCCTGATGCGTCCCGGTCATCGTCCACTGCACTACGACCTTGCCACCTCGTGCGAACATCAGCCCGTAGGCGAAGACGATGTCCGCGAAGGCGTCGCGCATGGAGGCGGTGAGTCGCTTGATGCCCTCCGGGCCCTTCTGCCACGCGGTCGGGAAGCCGGCTATGTGGGCCGTGAAGTCGCGGCTAAGGATGGTGTCAGCGAGGTCGAGGTGTCCCTCGGCGAAGATTCCCGTGCGAAAGCGGTCGACCAAGACCTTGTTCTCTTCGGAGTTCAGATAGTCGGACTCGGCGTGAGTGAGGGGTGGTGACAGCTCCAAGGCGATTCTCCCGGGTAGACCCGCGCGGCGTGTGCTTGGCCCCCGGGCATTCTACGTGTAAGGAGCCCTCATCTCAATCTTCTCCCAGAGGCGGGAGAAGAGGTTGGACTGGACCATTTCATCCACTCGACTTGGTCCGGGCTGGCGAGCCGCGTCTAGCCAAGCGGCTGGATCGCAGGACGGCATCGGGCATAGTCCTGCAGCTGATCGAGAGCAGGGTTAACGAGACCGAGCCGTGATCTAGACGTCGAGGTTCTGGACCTCGCGGGCGTGGGCCTGGATAAAATTACGGCGGGGCTCGACTACGTCGCCCATGAGCAGGGAGAATATCTCGTCGGCTGCTGCTGCGTTGCCGTAAGACACCTGGAGCAAGGTGCGCACCTCGGGGTCCATCGTGGTGTCCCAGAGCTGGTCCGCGCTCATCTCGCCCAGTCCCTTGTAGCGCTGGATGTCGAGCCTTTTGCCGCCGTTCATCTTCGCTTCGATCTGCTCGCGGTCGGCCTCGTTGTACGCCCACTGGGCTTTCTTACCGCTGCCGAGGCGGTAGAGCGGCGGCAGTGCGATGTAGAGGTGGCCGGCCGTAATCAGGGAAGGCATATGCCTGAAGAAGAACGTCAGCAGGAGAGTCCTGATGTGGGATCCGTCGACGTCCGCGTCCGTCATGACGATGATTCGGTGGTAGCGCAGCTTCTCGAGGTTGAAGTCCTCTCCGAGCCCGGTGCCCATCGCGATCGTCAGGTTCATGATCTGGGTATTCTCGAGCATCTTGTCCTCACGCGCCTTCTCGACGTTGAGGATCTTGCCTCGGAGAGGTAGAACGGCCTGGATTGCACGGTCGCGCCCCATCTTTGCCGTGCCACCCGCGGAGTCGCCCTCCACTATGTATAGCTCGCAGTTCTCGGGGTTCTTGTCCGAACAGTCGGCGAGCTTGCCTGGCAGCGAGCCGCCGTCCATCGCGTTCTTTCGGATAATGAGGTCTCGGGCCTTGCGCGCGGCGTCTCTGGCCCGCTGCGCCGTCAGACACTTCTCGATGATTCGCTTCGCGTCCTGAGGATGGTCTTCGAGGAATATCTGGAGCCCTTCGGCGACCACGGTCTCGACATGGGTGCGGACCTCAGGGTTGCCCAGTTTGCGCTTGGTCTGACCCTCGAACTGCGGGTCGGTCAGCTTCACGCTGATGACAGCCGTGAGCCCGTCACGGGTGGCCTCCCCCGAGAGATTGGCCTCACTCTCCTTCATGATCCCGCTCTTCCGGCCGTGGTCGTTCAGAACGCGGGTCAGGGCGCTCCGGAAGCCGGTGACGTGGGTGCCGCCGTCGACGTTGTTGACGCAGTTGGCAAAGGAATATACGAACTCGGTGAAGCTGTCGTTGTACTGGAGGGCAATCTCTACGATCGTGCCGTTGAGTTGCTTTTCCAAGTAGAGCGGTTCATCGTGGAGAACGGTCCGGTTCTGGTTCAGGCTCCGGACGAAGCTAGAGATCCCCCCTTCGAAGTAGTAGGTCGCCTGGTTGTTCGGCCACATCTCAACGTGCCAGTCGCTCTTGAAGCTGATTTCGAGGCCCCGATTCAGGTAGGCCATCTCCTTGAACCGCTGGGCAAGGGTGGCGAAGTCGAACTCGATGGTCTCGAATATGTCAGAGTCGGCTTTGAAGGAAATGACGGTGCGGCGTTTGTCGACGTCCTCTCCCTCAAGCGGCTGCGATTCGAGCTTGGTCTTCGCCTTTCCAGCGGCAAACTCCTGGTGGTGCATCTTGCCGTCGAGATACACCTCGACCCGGAGCCAGGTGGACAGGGCGTTGACGACCGAGACGCCGACGCCGTGTAAGCCGCTGGACATCGAGTAGGCCTTGCTACCGAACTTGCCACCGGCGTGCAGAGTCGTCATTACGGTCTCGACCGTCGAGAGATTGGTAGTTTTGTGAATCTCGACGGGGATGCCGCGTCCGTTGTCCTCCACGCGGACCGTGCCGTCCTGCTGAATCTCGACGCTCACCTTGCTGCCGAATCCGGCCATGAACTCGTCGATGCTGTTGTCGACGACCTCGTAGATCAGCTGGTGGAGGCCGCGCTGATCGGTGCTCCCGATATACATGCCCGGACGTTTCCGGACGGCCTCCATGCCCTCGAGGACCTGGATGTCGCTGGCGCTATAGACGTCACCGCCAGCCTGGGCGGACTTCGTTGCCATTGATGACTATCTCCTAGTGGATTTGAGTGATGACGACGCGACTCTCACTCCGAGGACGTGGGCTCCACGTAGACGCGCGGCGGACATCGAAGAAACGTGCACGATTCCTGAGGTGTATTAAAGGGAACGCAAAGGTAGATGAACAAGGTAGACTTGATTCCCTCGTAAAAACCCGTTTTGAGGAAGTTCCAGCGCTTTAGCACATGTGAGCGCTACCGTATGTTGGGGTAGGACACGGAACAGAGACTGTATATTGTACCCAGGCAAGGGTACGGTTGTTCTAATTCGACCTGCACAGACTTTTTACGAGAGAATCAGACTTGGTAACTTATTTCAACAATTTGCTAGACAAAATACAAACTTCCATATCTGGCTAGCGGGAATGACGGGATGGTCGCAACCGAGAATCAATTCGGTTGGACCGGCCGCGTCGATCCTGTTGTGATCTTGCTAATAATACAACATGTTGTGGTTGGGAATTCAATAGCCGCAAGACGCAGTTTCCCGGGAGTTCTCGGTGATTTGTTGTTGACACGACCGTTGACGCCGATTACGATGTGTGGTGTTCGGCTCCGCGGGCCTGAACGTTAACAACTACATACCAGGCGAGGGCGCCCGAGAGGGTGGGCTGAAGGCCTGCCCTGGGCTTTATAAGAGGAAACCGGTCAAAGTCCGGTACTGTCCCGCAGCGGTAGGTCCCGATCTAGTATCGGGACGAGTCCGATCAACTGCCCCCGTCTATGTCAGATGGCCTTCGAGGACAAAGGTACAGGCATGCGTGCTGCATATGACGGCCCTGCTTTCCATCTCGGAGCGGGGCCTTTTTTAGTTGGCGGTCCGGCTTCTACCTACCTGAAGGCCAATACGATACCCCTTTGATGGGTAGGAGGAGATTCCATGGACCGACTCAAGCTGTCTTTGGCCCTAGTGATGGGGCTGCTGCTTTCTTTGGCGGTAGCCTGCGGTTCGGACGACGAGACGCCTGAGCAGACGGCGGACACGACGTTGGCGACCGCGCCGGCGACCGCTCAGTTCCCGTACACCGTCACCGGCAGTGACGGCCAGGACATCGTGTTCGAGGCGCCGCCAGAGAGAATCGTCGCGATGGACTCGGCGGTGGTCGAGATTCTGTACGCGATCGGGGAAGGCGCCCGCGTGGTAGGGACCCACGACTTCGTGGCCCATCCGCCGGATTCGAAGGACATTCCGAAGCTTGGCGGCGCTTACGAGATGAACATCGAGGCGACCGTCGCGCTCGAGCCCGATCTGGTGTTCATCTTCTCGGACGGGCTGCTCGAAGACCTGCGGCGTGTCGGCCTGAAAGTGTTCTACCAGAAGAGCCTGGAAAGCGACTTCACCACCATAGCGGAAAACATCTCCGTATGGGGGAGGATCACCGGGGCCGTTGAAGCCGCCGAGCGGTTAGCATCGGAGTTCGAAGACCGGGTTGCGGCGCTCGAAACAAAGATGGCTGGCCTGGAAGCCGGCCCAACGGTTTTTCAGAACGAAGGTAACCTTTGGACACCGGGACCCGACACCCTGGTCAACGAGGTGTTCGAGGTGCTAAAGCTGCAGAACATCGCGCACGACATAAGCGGTTACGCTCAGCTCAGTCCCGAAGTCATCGTCGAGCGGGACCCGGAGGTCATTATCGCGTCTTATGGCGACGACATCAGCGACAATCCGGCCTTCAAGAACGTGACTGCGGTCGCGAGTCAACGGGTGTACGTGCCCGAATCCGACGCATTGAGCATCCCCGGGCCCAGATACGTGGAGGGGATCGAGAAGCTGGCGGAGTGGGTCTACCCGGAACTCTTTCAGTAGGTAACACCCTCACACTTCGGCAGGCTCGGTGCAGGCTCTAAGTCCTCTCTCAGAGGACCCTCACCCCCCCCCGAGAAGCTCGGGATCTTCGACATTCCTCTCCCGAAGGGAGAGGAGGTTAAACGGAAATGGCGAAGGCGGCTCTATCGAAAACGGTGACTGTAAAGGGCGGGAAGGGCAACCCGACCGGGCCTTCTACTGCCGTGCGTTCCTTCGGGTCGGCGCGGGCGTCGGTCTACAGGTGGCGCCGGCTGGCGATCGGTACCGGTGTGCTGGTCGCGGTCGGAGTCGTGGCCGCAGGTATTGGGCCGGTTGGGATACCTCCGGTGACCGTGGCCAAGGCACTCGTCTCGCGTCTTCCTTTGGTCGAATTGACTCGAGACTGGCCAGCGGCGTGGGACACGATTCTGTGGGACATCCGGGCGCCCCGAGTGCTGCTGGCCGGCATCGTCGGAGCATCTCTAGCGGTCTCGGGCGCTACGTACCAGGGCCTGTTCCGAAATCCTCTGGCCGATCCGTACCTGATCGGGGTCGCGTCGGGAGCCGGACTTGGGGCGACCATCGTTCTCGTGTCCGGCGCACCTAATCAGGTCTTTGGGGTGAGTTTGCTCCCGGCCGCCGCCTTCGCCGGCGCGATCACCGCCGTGACGACGGCGTACGTCATTGCTCGGACTTCGGGCGGACTGCCGCTCACGACTCTCATTCTGGCCGGCGTAGCGATCGCGTCACTGGCCAGCGCGGTCACCATCCTTCTGATGATGCGAAGCGACGCGAACATACGCCCGATCTTCAGCTGGCTGCTCGGCGGATTTATCTCGGCGCAGTGGAGCCACAGCCTGATGGTGTTGATCTACGTGGCGCCGAGCGCTCTCGTCGTGATGCTCTACGGCAGAGTGCTCAACGTGTTGCAGCTCGACGAGGAGCACGCACAGCAGCTCGGAGTGAACGTCGAGCGGACCAAAATCGTGTTACTGGCTGCGGCGTCCCTGGCCACGGCCGCGGCGGTCTCGTTCAGCGGGCTGATAGGATTCGTTGGCCTGATCGCTCCTCATGCCGTGCGCCTGATCTGGGGGGCGGACCACCGGTCGCTTCTGCCGATGGCGGCGTTGGTCGGCGCGGCGTTTCTGATCCTGGCGGACCTGGTAGCCCGGACGGCGGTGAGTCCGGCGGAGCTGCCGGTCGGCGTCGTGACTGCGTTCTGCGGCGCGCCGTTTTTCCTCTATCTCTTGCGACGGCGGCGTGGGGTACCGATGTAGCGGGCCCGCAAGCCGGGACTCTCAGTCAGAGGGCCGGCCTAAAAAGCCGGAGCTTTGAGTACGTCGAGAACTTGGGCGAGGGACTGCAGATGCCGATGGCGCCATCTCTCCACGCTTTCCGCGTGTCTCTTGTTCGGCGGTGGGTCCTCGTGCGAGAGCAAGAGTAACCATGGTGTCATTCCGGTGTCGGCCGCACCATCCAGCTCGTCGCTGTCGCCATCGCCGACGTACAGGCAGCGCTCGGGTGCGACTCCGAGCCTTTCGACTACTCGTGCGAAAATGGCCTTGTCCGGTTTCACAAGGCCCTCAGAGGCCGAGAAGACTGTTACGTCGAACAGTCCTTCAAAAGAAGTCTGCCCCCATAGTTCGGGCACTGTTGCCGGACAGTTGCTCAGGAGACCTAGAGCGTAGCCTTTGGGCCTTAGCTTCTGTAGTATCTCGATCGTTCCAGGCCGGGGCTCCAAACCGTTCAGGACTGAACGGTACCGTATGGTTTTCGCTGCCTGGACCGATTCCGGGGTCGCCTCGGCGTCAAGGAACCCAAGCGCCGCTTCGATCGCCGCCTCCACCGTCGCCAACCGCCCCGCGTCTCGGTCTGATCGGAACCGACTCCACGCCCGCCTGAACTCTGACGGCTCGATTCCGAGTGCGCCGCCCATGTCTTCGCCGGAAGATTTCGGGCCGTCTACCAGCGTGCCGTAGAGGTCGAATATTACGGCGTCGTATCGGGGTGGCATAGGGCCAACATAGCACAATCGCTCACCACTTTGGAGTGCTGCGGGGCCGTGGACTTCGCCCCTCAGCCTGTTAGTCGGTCAATCGTGGGGTATCGATTGACCTGAGCGCCCCTCGTTCGGGTCTTGTGGATTCCGGCCCACGGCTTTCGCCGGGGCAGGCTTTGCGCTGGAATGACGGAGGGCATCGCGACACTTGGTGCAAAGCTCCCAGCGGGGAGGGGTAAGACTACTAACGAAGAGGCCGACCCGTCGAGACCGGCCTCTTCGCTGAGGAGGAGCGGGGTCTACGCGGACTTTACACGGCCACGGGCTCGGTCTTCCGGAGCGTCGCGGCTGTGGCGTCGCCGACAGCGAGCAGCCGCGCGAACTCCGGGCTCAAAGCGAGTGCGGGAGCCGAGCCGTGGGTGTAGCCGCACTGCATGCAGTGCTTCTCGTTGTCCTCATCGAGGTACATATCGCCGGTTTGGCATCTTGGGCAAGACTTGAGCCAGAGCATCTTGATTCACCTCGTCTTTTGCTTGCACGCCATGCTACTCCGTGAACCGTAAAACGTAATCGGATGGAAGGTTGATTTCCAGACGGAGAAAGGGCCAGGCGTAGTCGCCCGTTCGGGTGGCGTCGAGTAGTACTTTCGGATGACTGGCCGGGCGAGAGCAGTGGCAGGTCGCGTGCGAAAGCGGAGAAGGCACCCTCACCTCAATCCTCTCCCGGCGGGAGAGGAGGTAAGACCTACGGCAGCTCGAGGCCATAGAAAGAAGTGGCGTTGGCACCCATCAACGCGGCGCGTTCGGCGTCGGAGATCGACCCCGCGGCAGCCAGCGTGGCTTCGAGAACCTGGTCGTAAGTCCCCGCCAGCAGGCATACGGGCCAGTCGCTCCCGAACATGAGCCGGTCGAAGCCGAATTGCTTGATCACGTGGGATACGTAGGGCTTCAGGTCCTCGACGCCCCAGTCGGCCATGTCGGCCTCGGTGACCATCCCGGAAACCTTGCAGTAGACGCCCGGCAACGCTGCCACGGCCGCGATGTCGGTGGCCCATGGCTCCATGGTCCCTGCCGCGATCAGGGGCTTAGCTATGTGGTCTACCACCAGCCTTAGGTCGGGTACCCGCTCGGCCAGAGCCGGGATGTACTGTAGGTGTTGCGGTCTCAGAAGCAGGTCGTAGGCCAGGCGGTGTCGCGCCAGCTCCCGGAGCCCGCGAACGACATCGTCGCGCAGAAGCCAGCGGTCGTCGGGTTCGTCGTGCACCTGGTGGCGGACGCCGACGAAGCCGGGCCGGCGCTGCAGGCCGTCGAGCACGTCGCCGACATCGGGGCTGGTCAGATCGACCCATCCGACGACTCCGGCGATGAAGTCGTTGGCCTCGGCCAGGTCGAGGAGCCACTCGGCCTCCTCGACCGAGTGCTTGGCCTGGACGACGACGGTCTTGTCGACCCCGTTCTGCTTCAGCAACGGCGCGATGTGCTCCGGGAGGTACGTCTTCGTGAGTACGTTGTCGCCCGGCGGCATCCACGGGTAGTCGAAGCGGTCGAGGTCCCAGAGGTGGTGGTGCGCGTCGACGGTTGTCGCCATGACCGTGTACCTCCTGCTACCAGTTCAAGTTGAAGACGTGCTCCATCGCGGCCCACCACTCGCCGGGGGCGGCGCCGGGGACGGGCTCCTGGAAGGTGCGCATCAGCTCGTCCCACTCCTTGGCGCGCGCCGACTCCATGTAACGAGGGAAGTCACGTTCGAGGGCGAAGTCGTCGGTGGTCTCCATGTACATGAAGAGGCGCCGGCCGTGGATGAAGATGTCCATCCTTGTGACCCCGATGCTTTTGAGGCCGGACAGAACCTCGGGCCACACGGCCCGGTGGTATTCCTTGTACTTGTCGATGACGCCCTCGTCCTCCTTGAGGTTGAGGGTCATGCCGAATGACTGCATCGTTTCACCGTCCGTATCTGCGTCATGCCGGGCGCTATTCCGGCGTGCTCCCGAGCTCGGTTATGACCTTCCACTCGTTCTCTGTTATAGGGTGGATGGAGACTCTAGGGCGGCGGAACAGCGAGATGTCTTCGAGGCCTGGAGTCTCTTTGATCTCGGCCAGGGTAACCGGACGGGCCAGCTCCGCTTCGCCTTTGATATCGACCATGAACCAGATCGGTGTCTCCGGCGTGCTCTTGGGGTCGGGATGCTCGGAGTTCGGGTCCCAGGCGGTATCGTCGGGGTAGCCCTCGCGGACGACCACCGCGGTCCCGACAACGGCCGTCGGCTTGGCGCTGGAATGGTAGAAGAGGACGCCATCGCCGACCTTCACTTCGTCTCGGAGGAAGTTGCGCGCCTGGTAGTTGCGTACGCCATCCCATTCCGCCGTCCGGTCTTCCTCGCCCATCAGGTCCGCGAAGGAGTAGGCGTTGGGCTCTGACTTGAACAGCCAGTATCCTCGATCGGCCATTGGTGCCTCCTGCTTGCAGTCTGGAGGGTAGTTTATCACCAGAACCGAGGTTGGTTAGTCCAGGTCTGTTGCGTTGGAATCTACAGAGTGAGAACATCACCGCGGCCCCAAGCACGTTACATATGCCGGACTTGTACGAGGTGACCGCAATGTCGGCGCAACTACCCAAACACGCCCAAGTCGTGATCATTGGCGGAGGTATCGCCGGCTGCAGCGTCGCCTACCATCTAACGGAGCTTGGCTGGAAGGACGTCGTGCTGCTGGAGCGCAAGACGCTTACCGGCGGCACGACCTGGCACGCGGCGGGCCTTGTTACCCAGATGCGCAACTCGCGAACTCTGATCGAGATCGCCAAACATAGCGTCGACCTTTACTCGAGGCTCGAGGCCGAGACGGGCGTCGCGACTGGCTTCAACCAGACCGGCAGCATCTCCGTGGCGCGGACCGAGGGGCGGATGGACGAGCTGAAGAAGATCGCGTCACTTGGTCGGGCCTACGGCATCGAGATCGAGCCGCTCAGCCCGAGCGAGGCCGGCGAGATGTGGCCCCTGATGCGCACGGACGACCTCATCGGAGCCATCCACATACCGCTGGACGGTCAGGTCATTCCCACGAACATCGCTACGGCGATGGCCGCTGGAGCTCGCGATCGGGGCGCGACGATCGTCGAGCACGCTAGGGTTACGGGCGTCAATCAACGAGGGGGCGCCGTCGCCGGCGTCTCGACGGACCTGGGCGACATCGCCTGCGACGTTATCGTCTGCTGCGCAGGGATGTGGTCGCGCGAGGTAGGGCTCATGTGTGGGGTGAGCGTTCCGCTGCACGCCGCCGAGCACATGTACCTGGTGACCAACCCGATGGGGATGCCGGAGGACCTGCGGTCTCTGCGCGACCCCGACGAGCAGATCTACTTCAGACGCGACATCGAGGAGACCGGCGCCATCCTGATGGGTGGGTTCGAGACGACGGCCAAGCCGTGGGGCGCAAACGGCATCCCAGACGACTACCACTTCGGCTTGTTGGAGCCCGACTGGGAGCACTTCAAGGTTTTCTGGGAGAATGCAATATTCCGCGTGCCCGCCATGGAAGAGGCCGGTATCAACCGCTTCTACGTGAGCGCTGAGAGCTTCACGCCGGACAACCGCTACCTGATGGGTGAGGCGCCGGAACTGCACAACTTCTACCTCGCCACAGGGCTGAACTCCACGGGCATCGCGGCGGGGGCCGGGGTAGGGAAGGCCGTCGCCGAGTGGATCGTCGAGGGCCACCCGACGATGGACCTATCTGAAGTCGACATCAAGCGTCTTCACCGCTACCAGAACAATTCGAGGTATCTCTACGACCGCACGGTCGAGACGGTCGGCACGATGTACGGAATGCACTGGCCCCAATTCCAGATGGAGACGGCGCGAGGGGCACGGCGTTCGCCGCTTCACGACCGGCTGGCGGATCGGGGCGCATGCTTCGGCGTCGTCGCTGGATGGGAGCGCGCCAACTGGTTCGCTCCCGACGACGTGGAGCCGACGTACGAGTACTCCTACTATCGCCAGAACTGGTTCCCGTATTCGGCCGAGGAGCACCGCGCCGTCCGGGAGGCCGTCGGCCTTTTCGACCAAACGTCCTTTGCCAAATTCCTCCTGCAGGGACGCGACGCCGAGTCGGTCCTGCAGCGCATCTGCGCCAACGACGTGGCTGTGCCGCCCGGGCGAGTCGTTTACACGGCGATGCTGAACGACCGCGGAGGCATCGAAGCGGATCTCACGGTAACCCGCCTGGAGGAGCGCGCATACCTGATCGTGACTGGAGGCGCGGTTGCGACTCACGACTTTCACTGGATAGAGGCGCATATTCCGGCCGGTGCGCATGCCGTCCTGACTGACGTGACCTCGGGATATGTCGTCCTGGGTGTGATGGGTCCCAATTCTCGGGGCCTCTTGGCGAGTCTCTCGGACGACGACTTTTCAGACCAGGCGTTTCCCTACCTGACGTCCCGCGAGGTCGCGATTGGGTACGCGACGGTGCGGGCTAGTCGGGTCACGTACGTCGGCGAGCTCGGCTGGGAGCTTTATGTCCCTACGGAATTCGCGACGCACGTGTACGATGCGCTCGGGGAGCGGGGAGGGGAGTTCGGCCTCCGGCAGGCAGGCTTCCACGCCCTGGAGTCGCTTCGCATCGAGAAGGCCTACCGTGCGTGGGGGCTGGACATAACCGAACAGGAGACACCACTGGAGGCCGGCCTGAGCTTCGCCGTGGCGTTCGACAAGGTTGTCGACTTCAACGGTAAGGAGGCACTGCTGCGGCAACGCCAGGCGGGGCTCAAAAAACGCCTCGCGGTCTTCACTCTCGACGACCCCGAGCCGTTGCTGCTCGGAGACGAGCCGATCTATCGCGATGGCGAACTCGTCGGCCGCACGACCTCGGGCGCGTTTGGTCACACCGTCGGCCGGTCCGCAGGTCTGGGGTACGTCGAGCACGAGGCCGGAGTCGATCCGGCGTTCATCCGGTCTGGCAGCTACGAGATCGAGGTGCTCGCGGAACGCCATGCAGCCAAGGCGAGGTTGCGGGCGGCTTACGACCCAGAAGGTAAGCGGGTTAGGGGCTAGGGTGGGGTGCTGTCTTCTTTGGGGTTGGCGGCATTTAGGGACTGGCTGGCCGGTGCGAAGGTCGCCTTCGACAAGTAGAATGGAAGTGACCACTAGGGCGCCGAAGGGAAGTGATGCAGAAAAAATACTCTATCTCAGTGCCGTTCTCTCTAGAGGAGATGCGGCGTCTGGATAAGGCGGCGCAGCTGATGAAACAGTCAATGGGCACCTTTCTCGAAAAGGCTGGCGCAGAGCGGGCTCGAAAGGTGCTTCTCGAATGGGTCGTGTCCCGCTACCAGCAAGGAGAGGCAAGCCTGTCGGAGCTGGCGGAAGAGACCGGACTGAAGATCGAGGAGATTGTGGACTCGGCAGGCCACTCCCACGGCGGGAAAGAAGCGATCCGGCGCGCCCAGGCAGTAGTCCGCAAGTACGTTCCGCCTGGGAGGAGCCTGTCCGACGAGCTCATAGCTGAACGTCGCCGTGAAGCCCAACGAGCTGAAGCCCCCGACTAAGTGGCCGTTGACTCCTCGAGTTCGTCGAGCAGGCGTTGCAGCTCCTTTTGAGCAAGGCGGTTCAACGCGGTAAGCTGGGTCCGGGTCGACTGGAGCTGCTTTTCGGTCGCTTCCGGTTCGGATTTCTTCTCGTCGAGCCGCAAGTTGACCTCCGTGACCGCGACGGCGAGGTTCGCCCGGCGCTCGCGCTCCCGGGCGATGATCTCCTGGATCACGATCAGTCCGGCTCCGACGAACAGGATGAACGCCACCAGGCCCGCCAGTAGGCTGGCGCCTTCCGCGCCGATGTCCTGACTCACGATGGTTGGGTCTGCGGCGACCGGAATGAGCGCGATCGCCAGTACGGCGAGGGACGCCGCGCTACCCCTGAGCCGGAAGACTGTACCGGCGTAGATGACAATAATTAGGGCGTTCATCTCAAGCACCGACTGCAGTGCAAGATAGGTCGAATCGCCCAGCGCCCCCTGCAGAGCCGGGATGTAGGCGCCGTAGTGGACGATCAGGTTGACGGCCAGCACCGCGCAAATCACCGCTCCGTGGTATGGTTAGCTAAATTCTTTGGCGCGACACCGATCAACACCGACACCTCACGATCGACCGACCGTCTGGGTCCAATTTGTCCACTTCGGGTGTTGCCATGGTAGGGCTAACACCATGCGTCACTATTCATAGTCGGAAGTTTCGGGACATGTTTCAAGGGTTATAGGATTGTCTTTCCTATGGAAAATCGTGGTAAGCCTTTGGAGCGCAAGTCGACCACACGTAGGCCAAAGGTACCTAGTGACCATAGCGAGATGGTAGGGCCTGGCAGGTCAGAGTCTGCCGACTACGGCTCCGCGCAGGTGGTTCGATGGGCTCACCACGAACGTACGTGAAAGATAGGCAAAGACGAACGGCGCCGGAAACTTCGGCTTGATGAGCTAGTGGTCCAACATCATTGAAATGAAGACCATGATGTCTACCAAGAGGTACCGTATCAGACTGACTACCGACGAACAACAGGAACTCAACGCCTTGGTCTCACGCGGTCGGGCTGCGGCGTACAAACAGACCCATGCGCGCATTCTGCTGATGAGCGATGAGTCACGCTCGGACGGGGGAATGAAGGACGCGGACATCACCAGCGCGCTCGGTGTGGGACAGTCAACGGTCGAGCGAATACGCAAGCGCTGTGTAGAGGAGGGGGTCGAGTCTGCGCTGAATCGCAAAAAGCAACTGCGTCGGCGTCAAAAGAGACTGGACGGCGAAGGTGAAGCACGGTTGATAGCGATGGCCTGCGGGGAACCGCCGGAGGGGCGTGCCAGTTGGACCCTGAAGCTGTTGGCTGACCAGTTGGTCGAGTGTGAGATAGTCGAGACCATCAGCACCGAGACGGTTCGCCAGGCGCTTAAAAAAACGAACTGAAGCCGTGGCTGAAGCAGAGTTGGTGCATCCCGCCCGGTCAGAGCGCGGAGTTTGTGTGCGCGATGGAAGACGTACTGGAGGTCTACCAACGGCCGTACGATGGGAATGAGGTTCTGGTGTGCATGGATGAGACGAGCAAACAGCAAGTCAAGGAGACGCGAGTGCCGCGTCCCGCAGCGCCCGGCTTATCGGCGGCATACGACTACGAATACGAGCGCAATGGAGTGAGCAGCCTGTTCATGCTGTTTGCACCGTTGGACGGATGGCGCCGAGTCGAGGTCAGAGAGCGTCGCACGAAGGTGGACTGGGCGCATGTGATAAAGAAACTGGTCGACGAGGACTACCCCGACAGAGACCGGATCGTGCTGGTAATGGACAATCCCAACACTCACAAGCTGTCCTCGCTATACGAGGCATTCGAGCCTGCTGAGGCGAGGCGTATAGCTGAGCGACTGGAGATACACTACACTCCCAAACACGGGAGTTGGTTGAATATGACGGAGATAGAGATCGGTGTGCTGGCTCTACAGTGCCTGGACCGACGGATTGCCAATCAAGACATCCTGCGCGGCGAGGTCAATGCTTGGCAGAATCAACGCAACCGGGATGTGATACGAGTGGATTGGCGCTTCACTACCGAGGATGCGCGCATCAAACTAAAGTCACTCTACCCATCAGTACAAAAAAGTTGAACCACTAGTAGACCAACATCCTTGAAATGACGGGTGGAAAGCCGGACTGCCCAGCGGCTGTCTCCAAAAGCCAGGCATGGCGGGGAAAGCCCCCGTGCCAATCAACCAATCATTACAAACATTTCGGACCACTAGGCTGCCGCGAGCATGTCCTTGTGGGCCCTGCCGCCCTGCATGATCATCAGCAGGTTCGACTTGTCCTCAAGGAGTCCGATGTCGTCGAGGGGATTCCCGTTCACGACGAGTAGGTCGGCGAACTTGCCTAGTTCCAGGGTGCCGATTTCGTGGTCCATGTGGAGGCATTCGGAGGCCGTTTTTGTCGCGGCGACTATGGCGCCCATGGGTTCCATGCCGTGTTCGACCATCAGGCGCAGCTCTTCGAGGTTCGTACCATGCGGGCCGACGCCGGTATCAGAGCCCATCGCTATTCTCACACCAGACTCCACGGCGAGCCGGAAGCTCTCGACGTGATCGCTCTGCACTTCGCGGGCCTTCCGAAGAGACTCCGGCAGCACGCTCCCCGGCTCTTGCTCCGCCCGGCGCTCTCCCCACAAAGGCGCGACCAGGGTGGGCACCAGGAAGGTGCCTCGCTCCTTCATCGCCGCGATCACGCTTTCGTCGAGGAAAATGCCGTGCTTGATGGACTCGACGCCGCTTTCGACGGCGTTCCGTATACCTTCCGTCGCCTGTGCGTGGGCGGCACATGTTTTTCCCTGAGCCTTCGCCTCATAGACCATGACGGCGATCTCTTCCCTGGTGAATTGGGTCGACCCGGGCTCATCGCTGGGTGATAGCACGCCACCAGTCGAACAGAGCTTGATGAAGTCGGCGCCTGCGCGAAGGACCGAGCGAGTCGTTTTTCTGACCTCTTCGACGCCGTCGCAGACTCCGTTCGGCCACTCGAATTCGTACCCGCTCGGCAGCAGGGGGTGTCGGATTCCACCAGGCAGCAAAAAGTCCGTGTGCCCGCCGGTCTGAGAGAGTATGGTGACCGAGATCTTCATTCGGGGGGCCGGTATCAGACCGCGCTGGGCAGCGAGCTTGAACCCCATGGGGGTCCCGCCGGTGTCCCTGATCGAGGTGATCCCGGCGTCGAGGGTGGCTTTGGCGTTGACCGATGCCTGAACGACCCTCAGGCTTGGAGGAACAAGCGCCAAGTCTTGCATCGGCTTGAGCTCGACGAAGAGATGGACATGGCAGTCGATGATGCCCGGCAAGATGGTCAGGCCAGATATGTCGATCACGTCCGCGTCGGCTGGTCGGGAGTCGAGCCGGCCGACCTGGGCGATTCGGCCGTCGTCGTCGATTACCACCGTGGCGTTTTGGACCGGGTCTTTGCCGGTGCCGTCGATTAGCAGGCCGCCTGTCAGGGCCTTCATGTACGAGACCTCCGATAGTGGCTAGTTATGCGGTTAGTATCAAAGAGACGCCCCGGCGGGGTGTCTCTACGGGTTGAGTCAGTCTTCGAACGCATCGGGCCAGTAGTCCGGCCAGACGCCGCTGAGGGGATCGGTCTTCAGCGGATGCCAGATGTCGGTCGGTTGAATGGTTGTGTTGCGGTCGTTGTCCCGGTCAAGATTCTCCGGTAAAGGCGAGATGCGCCCCGGCACACCCATCACCATGCTTCGCGGCGGCACGTCCTTGTTCACGAGGGCTCCCGCTGCGATGAAGCTCCGCTCGCCGATAGTGACCTCGGGCAGCACGGTCACGCCGCCGCCGATCATGACCTCATCCTCGATGGTCGCTCCGCGCGGCGTTGGAGCGGGGTCCCTCCGGAGCGGGTACCGGTCGTTCAGAAACGTCGTGCCCGGACCGATGAAGACGTGGTCGCCGACCCAGGTCCGCGAAGGAAGGTAAGTGTGGGACATGATCCGCACCCCATCGCCAAGGCGGACGATGCCTTCGATTGTCGAGTGGTTCATTATCGTGCAGTAGTGCCGATCTTTACGAGGGCGCGGACAACTGCGTAGTGGCCGGTCTGGAAATAGTCGCCGATGCGGACGTCTCCGTAGATTACGGTGCCTTTGCGCAGCATACAGTTCCGGCCGAGGGTGGCCCGGCCGGCTTGAGCATGGTAGCGATAGCCCAGCTTGACGTCGGGTTCGACCAGCGTGCCCTCTCCGATTGTGGCGTTGTCGAACGCACTTACGTCGTCAGTAGCCGCTATGGGTTGGGACATGGCCATTCTTTCGACCTCCGAAAGCGCTGGACGCCAGGGTTGGACTATCGGGCAAGCCTATGTTGGCGGCCTTCCGGCGTCAACCCCGAGAGTTAGATGGCGGAGTCTGACCCGGGTCCGGTGGCGCCCTGTGCGTCGAAATGGGGGATTGGAGCCTCGCCGCGGAGCTGCTTGAAGACTAACGGTACGCGGAGCTGATGCCCCACCGATAGATCGGGAAGACTGTCTTCTGGGAAGAAACCCACGTCCGTGGTCTCGGGGCCCGCGATCGGCTCGCCGTTCCCGGGTTCGACCTGGAAGGTTGCCTGATATAGGTGAAACTTTGCGCGCGTACCCCAGATGCGGGAGTCGTAAACACCCAACAGGCGCACTGCTTTGCCCTCAACGCCGGCCTCCTCGTGCAACTCGCGAACCGAAGCTTGATTCTCTCGTAAAAAGTCTGTGCAGGTCGAATTAGAACAACCGTACCCTTGCCTGGGTACAATATACAGTCTCTGTTCCGTGTCCTACCCCAACATACGGTAGCGCTCACATGTGCTAAAGCGCTGGAACTTCCTCAAAACGGGTTTTTACGAGGGAATCAAGCTTCGGCCCACGTCTCGCCGACATCTACGAGCCCGCCCGGCATGGCCCAGAGGCCGTTGTCCTCTCGTCTAATCAGGAGCAGAGAATCGCCGCGGAAGACAGCCGCGTCCGCCCCGAGGAGCGGACTTACGTGCCCGAGGTTCCCTTCGTACTCTTCCATGACATCATTCGCTGGTCGACTTTCGAGGGCGGCGACGAGCCGAGCGCTCAGGGCCAGAGTCTTCTCGTAGCGTTCCTTGTCATAGGAGTTCTCCGCGTAGTGAAGTCCGAGCGACGCGAGAGCTCTGAGCTCGTCGGCGATGAGGTATGCGTCGTTTTGGAATGACATTGCGCGTCTCGTAGTCAGTCGTCTGTTGACGTACCGGCGGTGTACGGCTGCCCGAATGTCTCCGCGTGCACGATGTCTGCTAGAGGTTTCCGTGGAGTTCCTTTGCCCTGGAAACCGTCGGGCACGTACCCGAAGGGCAGTACGGTAATCAAGTCCATCCCGTCGGGTATGCCGAGTAAGGTCTTGATCTCCCGGTTCTGGTCGGCGGCGCGGACGCCTACGAAACAGGTGCCTAGTCCCTCGGACCAAGCGGCCAGTTCCATCTGCTGGAGCGCCCGTCCCGCATCGAGCTCCGGCCTGTCGGCGTCTTCCATAGCGAGGGCTATTGCCACCGGCGAGTCGGCTATGAATCGGCCGCTTGTCGCTATGCGCCCGAGCTTGCGCAACGTCTCCCTGTTTCTGATCACGATCAGATGCCAGGGTTGCCCGTTTCGAGAGCTCGGCGCCCAGCGCGCCGCCTGGAGGATACGATGTACGATCTTCTCCGGAACCGGGTCAGGCTTGAAGGTCCTGACAGTTCGACGGGTGCGGAGGGAGGTGTAGACATCCATTTTTTTCGACTCCTTTGGCAGCTATGCTCGCTTCGCCGAAATCAGCGGTTGGAGCTGTTTACGCAGGTTAGCGAGTCCGCGGATAGCTTGATCAACCGGAAAGTGATGGTAGGTAGCACTCGCCACGTTGTCAATCGAATCGATTCTAACGGCAACCCATCCTGTCCAGGTACCGGTAGACGATTCGTGACGAGTGGCTTAGGATGTGGCCTCTCATTCGAGAACGTCAATACCGCGGAGGTACACCATGACAAGTGGACGACAGGCCGTCCTTGACACCGCAGGCAACGCTGTTGACGAGGCCTCGATAGACCAGTTTAGTTCTGGCCTGCGGGGTCAGCTGCTGAGAGAAGAAGACGATGGCTACGACGCCGCAAGGTCGATCTGGAACGCAATGATAGACAAACGCCCGGGGCTCATCGCTCGATGCTTCGGCGTCGCGGACGTAATCACCAGCGTGCGGTTCGCTCAAGAGCATGAGCTGCTCGTATCGGTCAGGGGCGGTGGACACAACGTGGCCGGCACGGCCCTGTGTGATGGGGGTCTGGTGATCGACCTTTCGGCGATGAAGGGCGTAGAGGTCGACCCTCGCTCGCGTGTCGCCCGTGTCCAGCCCGGTGTGACACTGGGAGACCTCGACCACGAGACCCAGGCATTCGGCCTGGCCGTCCCCGCCGGAATAGTCACGACCACAGGCGTAGCAGGCCTCACGTTGGGTGGAGGATTCGGCTGGCTCTCTCCAAAGCTGGGCCTCACTGTCGACAACCTCGTCTCAGTCGACGTGGTCACTGCTGATGGGGAGCTCGTCACCGCCAGTAAGGAGGAGAACGCCGACCTCTTTTGGGGCATTCGCGGTGGCGGGGGCAACTTCGGTATCGTCGTCTCTTTCCGTTACAAGGCGCATCCGGTTGGGCCGACCGTCCTGGCGGGGGCCGTGATACATCCAATGCAGGACGCAGAGTCACTGCTCAAGTTCCATCGCGACTTTGTCGCCGAGGCTCCTCGGGAGCTAGGCACCATGTTCGCCTTGCGATGGGCTCCTCCAGTCCCGTTTCTGTCTCCTGAGCTACACGGAAAGCCCATCGCGGTGTTCTTCGTCTGCTACGCCGGTCCGATCGACGAGGGCGAGAAAGTGCTGAAAGACCTCCGTCAGGTCGGGGAGCCGTTGGCCGACGTCGTGGCGCCGAAGCCCTTTACGGCTCATCAGGCGATGCTCGACGCGGTGCAGCCGCCCGGGCGCAACTACTACTGGAAGTCGGAGGACCTGCCCGAACTCAGCGACAGCGCCATCGATGTTATCGTCGCGCACTCGCAGGCCATCACGTCTCCACACACTATCGTCCCGATCTTCCAGCTGGGCGGAGCCATAGCCGACGTGAGCGAGGACGCTACAGCTTACAGCCATCGAAAGGCGGCCTACGCCGTGAACTGCAATGCCTCATGGGAGGACGGTGACCCCGAGCCCCATGTGCGTTGGGCCCGGGAGTTTTCGGAAGCGCTGGAGCCCCATTCGCTGGGGGTGTACGTCAATTTCCTCGGCGACGAAGGAGAGGACCGGGCGAGAGCCGCCTACGGCCCTGAAAAGTATGCCCGACTCGTCGATCTGAAGAATAAGTACGACCCGACCAATTTTTTCAGGGTCAACCAGAACATCAAGCCGAGTACTTAGAAACTATCTCAAAATCTGAACCACAAATGCATTGATCGGTTTCTAGGACGATTCGTATGGTTTCTCCAAAAGCATCGGGAGGGATCGCATGGGGAAACAAGAGACGCTAGAGACCATCTGGGAAGTACCGGACGAGCTTTGGGAACGGATCGAACCTATCATCCTGGAGGAAGACCCGCCCAAAGCCCGGGGCCGCAAGCGCTCTGACCCACGAGAGATGCTCAACGGCATCATCTTCCGGCTGCGCAGCGGGTGCCAATGGAACCGATTGCCGAAAGAGCTTGGGGACGACAGCACCATTCATCGCACCTTTCAACGGTGGGTGGGGACGGGCGTCTTGCACCGAATGTGGGGAGCCCTGGTGGAGGGGTGCGAAGAGTTGGATGGCGTGGACTGGGAATGGCAGGCGGCAGACGGAGCCATGGGCAAGGCACGTTTTGGGGGGACCTGATTGGGCCCAACCCTACGGACCGTGGCAAGGCTGGTACCAAGCGCAGTCTCCTTGTGGATGGAGAGGGCGGCCCCTTGAGCATTGTGGTTGCGGGAGCAAACGTGATTCTCTCGTAAAAAGTCTGTGCAGGTCGAATTAGAACAACCGTACCCTTGCCTGGGTACAATATACAGTCTCTGTTCCGTGTCCTACCCCAACGTACGGTAGCGCTCACATGTGCTAAAGCGCTGGAACTTCCTCAAAACGGGTTTTTACGAGGGAATCAAACGTGCACGATGCCAAGCTGTTGGAGGCGACCCTGGACGCCATTGTGGTCGAACGACCACAGCCCACCGAGGAGGAACCCCAACACCTGTGTCTGGACAAAGGGTATGACAATCCTTCAGGCCGTGGGGCTGCCGCCGGACACGGCTATAGGGAGCACATCCGACGCATCGGCGAGGAGAAGCTGGACGCCTCTGGCGACAAGCGGTATCCGGCGCGCCGGTGGGTTGTGGAACGGACGCTGGCATGGCTCTCCAAGTGCCGTGCGGGTCCTGGTCCGGTACGACAAGAAGGCAGCGAACTACCTCGGTGTGTTACAGCTCGCATGTGCGCTCCTGTGGTTCCGGCGACAGTGGCGGCTGGCCATTTTGAGATAGTTACTTAGCGCTCGGCAACTGCTGACTTGACCGGTCGGCTGCCTGTTTCGGGTCTCGCGCCGGACGTGGGAGCAAGCTGATGCTCCCCTAGTACCTTAAAGTCAAGGGACACATACCCTGGGCTCGCCGTCTCGCCTTGGCTCATAGATGTACACGCAGCCAATTCTGAAGACCCTTGGATTGTGTACGGTCTGAGCCATGACAGGAGGAGGTGCCAACAGTGATCGTCACGACGTTCGGAACATTGGCCGTGGGTGCGATGGTAGTCGCATACGCGCTGGAGGAACGGTCCCGCTGGTTCGTGCTCGCGTTTGCCGTCGCTAGCGCCGCTGCCTCGGCGTACGCGGTGATGATCGCCGCCTGGCCTTTCGCTGCGCTCGAAGCGGTTTGGAGCGTTGTGGCTGCGAGACGTTGGTGGCGGTCTGCAACTGTCGTTAGGAGGTGAAGCAAGCGGAGCCGACGTGCTGGCGGGGCGCGCTCGGCTCGTTGAGAAGAAAGTGAAGTCGTACAGCATGCCGTAACGCCGCCCGTAACGATTGGACGACGCAACCCCTCTAGACTGTAGCGATGACCAATACAGCTGGAGTTGCGTCGGCAGCGACGAGCAGGGGTGGCACGTCTGGTCTCATCCCTTCGGACGCGTGGGCGATACACCTTCAGAAGGCCCGTGTCGGGCTCCTTTCCGGACTGTTCGCCGGACTCATCGCTGGTGTGGCGTCTCGGGTCGCGATGAGGGTCGTTGCGGTGGAAGGGGGCGCCGAGCTGGCGTTCACTGTAGAAGGCACACTGTTCATAGTCGTGGCAGGAGTTGTTGTAGGAGCGCCTCTGGGCGTCCTTTTCGTGGGTGTGAGACGTTGGTTGCCGGGTCCGGCCGCCGTTCAAGGGTTTCTTTATGGGCTCCTTTTGAGCCTGGGGTTCGTTTCCCTTCTGATTCCTCTGTTTGTCGGTGACGTCCCCGAAATCCTGAACGACTTGCCTGGAGGCAACCTGCCGCTGGCGATCAACGTCTTTGTGACTCCGCTAGTGATATTGGGACTCATGGTTGATTCTCTCGTAAAAAGTCTGTGCAGGTCGAATTAGAACAACCGTACCCTTGCCTGGGTACAATATACAGTCTCTGTTCCGTGTCCTACCCCAACATACGGTAGCGCTCACATGTGCTAAAGCGCTGGAACTTCCTCAAAACGGGTTTTTACGAGGGAATCATGGTTGGGATGGTGGTTGAGCGACTGGCGCGATATTTCGTGTCCGAGCGGCGACGGCCGGTTGGAGCCGGAGACTTCGCGCTGGCCGCCGTCGGTCTTCTGGGGACCGCCGGCCTGCTCTTCGAGGTTGTCGCGATTACCAGCGTGACCCTCTTTAGCGGTTAGCCGGCGCCCCGGCGGCACGCGGTTACTCGATCCAGAACGAGTAGAGCTTGGCGTTCTTCAGGTGGAAGGCCAGTCTCACGTAGCGGTCCTTGAACTCGCTTAGCGAGTCGCGCTCCCTCCAACGGACCTGCGCTCGCGTCGAGTCGCCGGTGATCGCGACGGAGTCGTCCTTGCCGAAGCCATTTAGCGGTTCAGCGGTGTCTTCGTCCACAACAGACGTGCGCAAGTAGCCATCGGCTGCCACCTCGGCGTTCACGTGGAGCTTCCCTTCGCCTTCGAACACGAGAGGTCGCGTGATGACGAGCCCGCCGTCGTCGTCGGCGTTCAGTGACGCGAATCCGTCACGACGGAGGATCGCGATGCCGGTTGCGGAATCCCACGTGTTCTTGGGCCCGTCGATGCTCATTCCTCGGTAGTAGTACCAGAGCTCGTCGTCTTTCACGATCGGCCCGCCTGTCGTGGCCAGGTTGATGGCGCGGACGTAACCCGGCTTCCAGCTGCCGTCCGGCCCTAGCGGAATGAACGGCTTGCGGTCCCCGAAGTAGTACCAATGGCGGCCGTCCCGGCTGGCCGCCTTTCGAATCCAATTGCGCTTCAGGTATGGCCGCGTGGGCATCAGGTTTCTCTCACGGATCTGGCGCTTGGACGCAGGTGTGTAGGTGGACATCGAGAAGTTGTTGAACCACATGCTCTCGTACGGGTAGCCATCGGCCTCGTAGATGCCGAGCATGCCGTTCAACGGTGCCTTGGCGTCCTCGCCGTCGGGGTAGGCGTAGATCCGCGGCGCGGACCAGTGAATCAGGTCGTCGCTCTCGCGCTGCCCTACCACCCGTGCGCCTCCGATAACCGGGGTCATTCGATAGTCGGGCCCTATGACGTGCTTGGTGTTGCAGACGTAGGTAGCCAGCTTCGGGTCCCAACGTACCCGGAAAACGTCGCCTCCGCCCAGTGGGCGGTGGTCGGGGGCGTCGTAGCCGCCGGTCGGGCCTTTCCAGTGGTTCGTCTCCGCCTCGAACTTCCAGCGATAGCCGTCCGGCGAGACGTGCAGCTCGTAAGGGACGCCCATGGCGTTCTCGGAGCCGGGAGGCAGTCGCAGGTACGGCCAACGGGAGTGCCTCATCGTGCCTTTGGGCGGACGAAGGATGGCTTTCCAGCGCCGGTCGGGATTCGGGTCGTCAGGCTCGAAGAAGAGCCCGTGCAGTTCACCGTCACCGACAGCGTTGTTCGGGCCAGGGCCGTCGAACCCGTCGACTACGTTCAGCTCGGGCAGGGTCCAGTCAATTCCGTCCTTGGAGTGCGCCACGCGTAGCTCCCAATTACCGGCGTTGTAGTAGAGCCTGTAGCCGTGTTCCGGGTCGGGGCAGATGTAGTGACCGTAGTGCCTGTAAGGCGCAAAGATGGGGTTGCCGGGGTGGTCTCGTGTAGGGTGCGTTTCTCTGGCGAGGCCCTCCATGTGGCCGATGAGGTGGTCGTCGACGAAGAGCTGACGGCTTGTGTCCAGCTTCACGCGGGCAAGCGCCATGTCCATCGGGAACTGGTAGCGCTCGTTCAGCAGGATGCCGTAGCCGACGGGGAATGGCGACCAGTCCATCGGGGCCTCGGCCTCGTTCCAGGTCCGCTGGACCACCTGGTCGTCGAACTCCACAGCCTGCGTCTTGAGTGCGCTCATGTTGGCCTCCTGGTTGCCAGGTCCGGTCTACTGTAGTCGGAGACCTGGATTATACTCCGGCGCGATTCGAGAAGAGCCCAATACTGTCCATCGTGACTCCGCTCCAAAGGATGAGTGTCGTGTACGCCAATTCACTCGTTTTGGTATCCTGCGTCCGCTCGAATAGCAGGGAATCACGGCAGGGTGAGATGAAACGCAAACTCGTTGACCCGCTGGTACTTGCATTTCTGGCCGGCTTCGTAGCGTCGACTGTCCTGGTCGTCGGTCCGAATCCAATCGCGTGGGCTGCGACGATATTCACGCAGCAGGGCAAGCTGACAGCAGGCGACGCGGCGGCAGATGACGCCTTCGGAGATGCCGTCGATGTGGATGGCGACACAGCAATCGTCGGCGCCAAGTTCGACGACCACGCGGCCGTGGACGCTGGCTCCGCGTACGTATACGTCCGGATAGGAACGTCTTGGACTCAACAGGGCAAGCTCGTTGCCTCCGACCCGCAGTCCAACGATCAGTTCGGGTTCACGGTCGCGGTAAGCGGCGATACAGCTGCGGTCGGCGGCCCCTTCAACGATGATTTCGGGGGCTCGACCGGCTCCGTCTACGTTTTCAACAGGACCGGTGGCACCTGGAACTTCTCGCAGAAGTTGCTTCCGGACGACCCCGGGGGCCCCGCCCAGTTTGGTTATTCGGTTGCGCTTAATGGCGACACGATGGCCGTCGGCGCACGCCGCCACCAGGACCTCGGTAGCGACGCGGGTGCCGCCTATATATTCGGCCGGTCGGGAGGGATCTGGACTCAGCAACGGAAGATATTGGCGAGCGACGGTTCAGCCGGCGATAGGTTTGGGTACTTCATCGACGTCGATGGGGACATCGTCGTGGTCGGCGCGCCGGAAGACGACGATGCCGGAGATGATTCAGGCTCAGCGTACGTCTTCGAGCGTGACTTGGGGGGCGTAGACAACTGGGGACAGCGAGCAAAACTGACGGCCGCGGACGCCGCAACAGGCGATATATTCGGAGAAGACGTAGCGGTCGGGGGGGACCTTATAGTAATAGGTGCGCAAGATACCGATGGCGCGCCGGACTGTGTCGATCAGTTCTGCGACTCGGGCTCCGCCTATTTGTTCGAGCGCAACCTCGGCGGCGCCGACGCATGGGGCCAGCGCGCTCATCTCACCGCGGTAGATGCGGCTCGCGGGGACAGTTTCGGAACGTCCGTAGCTGTTTACAGTGATGTGGTTTCGATCGGTGCGAGAAGCGCCGATGACGCGCCCAGTTGCGTTGACCAGGACTGCAATTCGGGCGCTCTCTACCTGTTCAAGCGCTACCTCGGGGGAGCCGACGCGTGGGGCCAAGGGGGCAAGGTGCTGGCCGATGACGGAGCACCCGACGACAGCCTGGGGAGGTCAGTAGCCATCAACGGACAGACCATCGTTGCCGGCGCAAGAACCGATGGAGCTGGCGCGGATTCGGGCTCCGCCTACGTATTCGTCGAAACGACCGTTCCTGACGTGCCGAGCGTTTCGCACTCGGCACAGCTCTCGTTGGCAGTCGCGTTCGCCGGACTTCTAGCCTGGCGGCTGACGCGTCCAGCCGCTAGCAGGCGCCGCGTATAGCGCTAGGCGGCAGGTACCAGGGCGGGGATGGCCGGGAGCCGAGAGACCTCGAGCCAGTTCAGACTGGGTGTCTTCCAGTCCAGCGGGCTGGAGCGGGTCGCCTCCAGGATCACACCGACGAGCCCCCTGGCGTCGTCGTTGCGGCGCTCGTCGAGGAAGCCTATGAGCTGCTCCTCGGCCTCTTCTTCGGAGTCCCACCGACAGCGGTAGGTCCTGCGCACCTCTACGGGCTCTTCGATGCCCGATTCTCTCTCAATCGCATCTCTGTAGACTGCGACGTATCTGAAGGCAGACAATTCGCACCTCCCGGTCCCGTGAAGCGCCTCCCTCGAGTGTCAAGGGCGGTGTGAAAACGTACCAGCGGGGTGTCGACGTCCAGCGATTATGTCAGGGTAATGGACCAGCGATTATGTCAGTGGTTGCTGTGTCAAGCCAATAGTTATCCAGTTCGATGATTGAGAAAGCCCCCACCTCCAGCTTCGTGTGACACCGTGGGTGGCAGTGATGGTGACTCGATCCGAGCGGAGCAGCCCGCGGATAAATGGACAACCCTGGCGGGATTGCCCACTTACCCACAGGCCGGTTGTTATGGACCGAAGGCGGTTCCACATGATCAAGAGTGAGCAGCGAGCTCCCTGTCCGGATAGACAGGTGGACTTGAAGCCTCAACGTACTTTCGGACGGTGATGCGGGATATGCCCAATTCCCGGGCGATTGCCCGAAGAGAAAGGCCTCGACGCTTGGCCCTCTGCACTGCTTTCCAACGGGCTCGCTGACGAGGCGTCGGCGGTCTGGGTGGTTGAGCCTTAGGGTGGACGGCTTCACTCTCGCGATCCGTGGTCAATCTCCCTGCGGCGAGTCCCCGGCCGATCGCGGTCATCGCTCCCAGTCTTTCTCGCTCGTGACCACCGATCCCGTTGGTGTCCATGCCTGCAGCGAGGTTCTCCACGGTGACGCTGCCAAGACCTCGAGTGGCGTTCAGAGTCCGGAGGACACCAGGACGCGGTGGCGCTTCCTGGGTAGGGACGATTTGGTTTTGATAGCACACTACTAGTGGTCCAACATCATTGAAATGAATACCATGATAGTCATTGTTCCTCTTGGGGGTTCAATCGTAACGTTGAACCGAGGAGGAACCATGATGTCTACCAAGAGGTACCGTATCAGACTGACTACCGACGAACAACAGGAACTCAACGCCTTGGTCTCACGCGGTCGGGCTGCGGCGTACAAACAGACCCATGCGCGCATTCTGCTGATGAGCGATGAGTCACGCTCGGACGGGGGAATGAAGGACGCGGACATCACCAGCGCGCTCGGTGTGGGACAGTCAACGGTCGAGCGAATACGCAAGCGCTGTGTAGAGGAGGGGGTCGAGTCTGCGCTGAATCGCAAAAAGCAACTGCGTCGGCGTCAAAAGAGACTGGACGGCGAAGGTGAAGCACGGTTGATAGCGATGGCCTGCGGGGAACCGCCGGAGGGGCGTGCCAGTTGGACCCTGAAGCTGTTGGCTGACCAGTTGGTCGAGTGTGAGATAGTCGAGACCATCAGCACCGAGACGGTTCGCCAGGCGCTTAAAAAAACGAACTGAAGCCGTGGCTGAAGCAGAGTTGGTGTATCCCGCCCGGTCAGAGCGCGGAGTTTGTGTGCGCGATGGAAGACGTACTGGAGGTCTACCAACGGCCGTACGATGGGAATGAGGTTCTGGTGTGCATGGATGAGACGAGCAAACAGCAAGTCAAGGAGACGCGAGTGCCGCGTCCCGCAGCGCCCGGCTTATCGGCGGCATACGACTACGAATACGAGCGCAATGGAGTGAGCAGCCTGTTCATGCTGTTTGCACCGTTGGACGGATGGCGCCGAGTCGAGGTCAGAGAGCGTCGCACGAAGGTGGACTGGGCGCATGTGATAAAGAAACTGGTCGACGAGGACTACCCCGACAGAGACCGGATCGTGCTGGTAATGGACAATCTCAACACTCACAAGCTGTCCTCGCTATACGAGGCATTCGAGCCTGCTGAGGCGAGGCGTATAGCTGAGCGACTGGAGATACACTACACTCCCAAACACGGGAGTTGGTTGAATATGGCGGAGATAGAGATCGGTGTGCTGGCTCTACAGTGCCTGGACCGACGGATTGCCAATCAAGACATCCTGCGCGGCGAGGTCAATGCTTGGCAGAATCAACGCAACCGGGATGTGATACGAGTGGATTGGCGCTTCACTACCGAGGATGCGCGCATCAAACTAAAGTCACTCTACCCATCAATACAAAAAAGTTGAACCACTAGCTTGCCGTCCAATCGCTCCTGGACCACCACGTGCGCTCCAACGTAAGTGGACCGTTCGCTCGAAGGAAGCAGTTGGAGGGTATGCCAGTTGTACTTGACTGTGTTGTCTCTGGCCACCTTGCGGCTATGCTTGAAGCACAGTATGCCTGCCAGGTTCAGGTCCGGATCTGGAGAGCGATATGCGTTGGTGGACTGTGCTGGTGGCACCCCGAAGCGCTTGTTGAAGCGGGTCAAGAAAGCCCACAGGACTTGGTTGGCCTCTGAGATGGTTCTGGCCCCAGCCAGACGTAGTTCGGTCACCAGCCGATCCTGGAAGGTGCCGTTGGCCCGTTCTACCCGACCCTTCGCCTCCGGAGAACGCGCGAAGATCTGCTCCACCCCCAGCTCTGCCATCGCACGACCGAATTGGGTCGGCGCAGGCGATTGATGCGAGCCAGGTACATACTTGAAGACGGCGTGGCGGTCACTGTACAGGGCCAAAGGAACCCCACAACGCCGGATCAGCTCTTGCATGAGGAGGAAATAGCCATGAGTGTCCTCTTCATGGCGAAACAGTGCGTAGGGCACGGTGCTGGTGGCATCATCGATTGCCAACAGCAGAGTGCATTGAGGGCCCCGTTCTTCTAGCCAGGCATGAACGCTGCCATCTACTTGCACCAACATGCCTTCCTGGCTCATGCGCTGGCGACGGACCCGATGCAGTGGGGGTCGACGTCGGCGGGGGCTAGCCATGCCGGCGCCTACCAGGATACGCCGGACCGTAGAGCGCCCCAAGACGATCTCTTCCCGCTCTGCCAGGAGCTCGGTTAGGTGCGTATGATTTACTCTTGCATACCGTGTGCGTGCCAGGGCCACAACTTGAGTCCTGGCCTCCTCCGGGATGGAGTTGTTCGCTCGGCGACCTCGGTTCCCATGAGCCAGTGCGGCGGCACCCTCCTTCCGATACTCCGCCAGGATTCGCCAAACGTGGCGTTCACTCACTCCCAGAACCTCTGCCGCCTCATCCACTGATATCTGACCTTCCAGGATACCGTTGAGCACTTGGAGCCTTGCCTGTTCTTTCTGGGTCAATGTCAATCCTTTCATGAACTGACATTTTCCCTGACCTGTTAACTACTGACATAATCGTAGACCATCTACCAGCGGGGCGGAGCAAAACTGTACCACTGAACGCCGTAGAATGGGCATCAAGGTTCGTGGGGCGTTGGAGATCAGGGTCAGTCAGATAGCTGGCGGCCAGAAGTCTTCTTGCTGTGCTTGAGTCGGTAGCTGTCCCCGTTCATCTCCAGGATGTCGACATGGTGGGTGAGGCGGTCGAGGAGAGCTCCGGTCAGCCGTTCAGAGCCGAACACCTCGGTCCACTCGACGAAGGGCTCACTTGGAGGTCACCAGGACCGATCCACGCTCGTAACGCTGGCTGAACACCTCGAAGAGCAGCTCGGCGCCAGTCTTGGACAAGGGCACGAAGCCCAGTTCGTCGATGATCAGAAGCTTGATTCCCTCGCAAAAAGGCCTGTTTGAGATGAACCCTGGCGTGCGAAGGGGCCTGGAAGGGAGGAGGCCACGGGATGCCGGCTGCTGGCCTCACCGCACCATCTGCCGCGCTCAGGACAAGCGTGATCCCGTTGCGGTACCCCTTCCGTGGCTCAGGGCACCCGGTGGAAGCTGTGGAGCGGCGCCCTCATGCGGCCGCGACCGCAGGTACCGTCCCGACCGCCCGCTGAGCCGTGTTCTCCATCTCCACCAGGCGTGCATGGACCATCCGCTTGAAGTTGCACGCCAACGCCTTCAGGTAGAGGTACCCTCAAAAAGTGTGTAAACGGTCAGGCGGTGTACCCTCTCTCTGAACAAGACGGGCTCAAGGCCCAAGAGAGGAGATACACCGCCCATGAGGAAGGAAAGCACTGAGAGTAGGTCGGAGTCAAGGCCGGAGTGGGAGCAGTTGGAGGATTGGGTGCGAAGCCAGGTCCAGAGGCTGGTCCAAGAGTTGCTGGAGGAGGAGGTGACGGCGTTTCTGGGAAGGGCGAAGTCGGCGCTCAGGTCCGACTCGGACTCAGATACCGGCTATCGGAACGGATACGGCAGAGCCCGGAGGCTTACGCTGAGTTCGGGCACGATACAGCTTAGGCGGCCACGAGTCCGCGATACCGAGGAGCAGTTCGAGAGCCGGCTGCTGCCGCTGTTCGTCAACAGGACCAGGAAGGTTGCTGAGTTGATCCCCGAGCTGTACCTGCACGGTCTATCCGAAGGCGACTTCGATCTGGCTTTGCGGGGGCTGCTGGGAGAGGACGCACCGGTATCGGCGAGCACGGTGGCCCGGTTGAAGTCCAAGTGGAACGATGAGCTTGCCCAATGGCGCAGCCGGCCCCTCGATGACCTGGAAGTGGTCTACATGTGGGTGGATGGAGTCTACGTCAAGGCTGGTCTTGAGAAGGAGAAGGCGGCGGTACTGGTGGTGATGGCGGCCCTGAGCGACGGGAGAAAGGTGGTGGTGAGCGCTGTTCCCGGATACAGGGAGTCCACAGAGAACTGGTCCGAGGTGCTCAGGGACATCAAGCGCCGGGGCTTGAGCTGCCCGAGGCTGGTGGTTGGAGACGGACACCTGGGCATCTGGGGAGCTCTGCGCAACGTCTATCCGCAGGCGGCAGAGCAACGCTGCTGGAACCACAAGATCGTAAACGTGCTCGCCAAGCTTCCAAAGCGACAACAGGACCAGGCCAAGCTCATGCTGCGTACTATCCCCTACGCCCAGACTCGGACAGAGGCTGAGCGGCTCAGGACGGTGTTCACCAGGTGGTGCGGCGACCATTCCTACGAGGCGGCCTCAGAGGCCTTGGAGCGGGACTGGGACCGCATGATCACCTTCTATGACTTCCCAAAGGAGCACTGGGGGCACCTTCGCACGACGAACCCGGTAGAATCACCCTTCGCGGCCCTCAGGCTTCGGACCGATGCCGCCAAGCGCTACAAGAGGGTCGATCGGGCGATAGCGGTGATCTGGAAAATGTTGATGGTCGCCGAACAGCGCTTCAGGCGTCTGAAGGCCCCTGAGTTGATCGAAGACGTCTATCTCGGTGCACAGTATGCGGATGGAATCGCCATTGAATCAACGGCTGAGAAGGTCGCCGCCTGATGTCGTTTACACACCTATTGACGTAACCTCTTCAGGTAGACGGCAAGCCGCACCCGACGGCCCCCTCGCACCCGCAAGCGCCCAAGCCCGTGGGCGCGCTTCAGCTCGGAGTTCGTTCCCTCGATCCCGGCCCTTATGGCATACCGCTTGCGCCACTCCTCGGTGGCCTCGGCCCTCCGGCGCCGCTCGATGTTTACCTTCACCAGGTCCGCCTTGAGGACGTAGTCCCCCGCACGCCGGTCCAGCTTCACTGGGCAACGGGACCGCAAGGGGCAGGGCTCGCATGTTGTCCTGGCAAAGTGGACCTCTACCCGCTCCGGCGCATCCTCCAACTCGTACTCCTCGATGGACGGGTGGCCAGCGGGGCACACCGTGGCCTGCTCCCCTGTGACGTCGATCTGGAAGTCCGCAGCGGTGAGCGGCGGTGGTCCGTCACGCTCTCCTTCGTGCGAGTTCCCCGGCGCCGACCCCGCCACCGGGCTCACCAGTTCCGTTCCCCGGCGCGAGGCTTCGAAGGCGTTGCGGCCCGACCCATACGCCGTGTCGACGAAGAGCTCGTCCGGTCGGACCTTCCGCTCCGCGAGCCCGTCAACGACCGGCACGCTCACGTCGGTGTCGCTCCCACTCGAGGGGGTCACCTCCACGTGGGTGATGAGCTGGGTGGCGTTCTCCTCGTAGCAGGTCTCCGCCACCTGCACCTCGTACCCCTTCCCCTTGTGGCCGCTGTAGGTCACATCCGGGTCGTGGGGCGATTGCAGCGAGTCGGCGGACACCTGCTTCGGGTCCTTCAGGGCCACGGGCACCTTGCATTCCCCAGCATCGTCGTCATCGTCCCTGGGGCGCCCGTCCCGGTGTTTGCCCACATGGCACTGCTCCCGCAGCAGCCGCTCCAGCAGCCGGTACTCCTCCAGCTGGGCAGCAGTCGTGCCACGGAACCGGTCCACCAGCCGGTATAGGTCCCGGGCACAGACCGAAAGGCGTCGCCGACCCTCCCCCGTGTGGGCGTCCTCGTAGTGGGTCGCCTCGTCTTCTTCCTTCAAATAGCGCCCCAGGAGGCCCTCCGGAACCACAGGGCGAAGCTCTGGGTGCTCCCAGCGCAAGGCCCGCAGGAACAACCGCATCGTCTCACAGAACAGGCCCAGCCGGGTGAGTGTAGCGATGTTGCTCATGATGTGGGTGGAGTCCAGCCGTTGCTTTCCGGTGCGTATGCCCAGCGCCTGGATGATCCGGTCCGTGGTCTCCTGGAAAGCCAGCCGGCCACCATCGTGCTGCATCAGGCGAACTCGGAAGTTGTGGAGGGTCTTCTGGGGCAGGTGGGTCTCCTCGATGTCCAGCCGCAGGGCGTGGTGCCAGAGCAGGTTGAACTCTAGCTGCTCCAGGGCTTCACCGTCGGTGAGGTTGAACATCTCTTTGAGAAGGTGGACCCCGAGGACGGTCTGCACCGCTCGGTTGGGACGACCGTTGTCCGCGCAGTACATCGGAGCAAAGAGCTCCTCGTCAATCAGGGGGAGCGCCTCGTTTCGGAAAACCTCGGCCCAACTCCCCTCCAGGCGCTTAGCCTTCTTCGGCGTCACCAGGAACTGGGACTGCCAGAGGCTCTCTTGCGGGTCTCGCGCTCGGAACATGCTCCCCTCCCTCGCCCGGGCGCTGCCCCAACGCCCTTTCCCCACATTATCCTCCCATTGCCCCCGGAGGACGAGGGGTTTTTACGAGGGAATCAGGCTTGATTCCCTCGTAAAAACCCGTTTTGAGGAAGTTCCAGCGATTTAGCACATGTGAGCGCTACCGTATGTTGGGGTAGGACACGGAACAGAGACTGTATATTGTACCCAGGCAAGGGTACGGTTGTTCTAATTCGACCTGCACAGACTTTTTACGAGAGAATCAAGCTTGAGTCGTGCGAGCCTTCTCTGCAGGTTGAGCAGACGCCGTTCGTCCCTGGCCTCGATCAGCTCGTGAACCAGAGCAGCGGCGGTGGTGAAGCCCACGGACAGTCCCCTCTGACACGCAGCCAGACCGAGACCGAGGGCGATATGGGTCTTGCCGGTGCCACTGTTGCCGAGAGCGATGACGTTGTGGGGGCGCTCAATGTACTCGCATCGTGCCAGCTCCAGAACCAGAGCCTTGTTCAGGGACGGCATAGACAGGAAGTCGAAGGTGTCGAGACTCTTGGTCGTCGGGAAGCGGGCTGCTTTGATCCGACGTTCCACCATGCGATGGTGACGGTCGATCAGCTCCAACTCCGATAGTCGCAGCAGGTAGTCCGGATGGTCGGCTCCCTCACTGGCACACTGGGATGCCAGCTTGTCGTACTCCCTCAGGAACGTGGGGAGCTTGAGTTGCTTGATGTTGTGTTCGAGCAACATCGTGGACTTGTTGGTCATGACCGGCTCCCCGCCAGGAGAGCCATGTAGTCCCTGGTCGAGGTTGTTGCAACGTTGGTCCTGGGCAGATACGGGTACAACTCCATGTCGAGTCTAGGCGGTCGACCCTCGATCCTGCACAGCACCAGGTGCTTGACAGCATCGAAGCTCACAGCCCCGAGTCGAATGGCGTCTCGTACGGCGTCGTGGACTTCTTCCGGCTGGAAGTTCTCCATCAGTCTGAGCACCTGCACGAACTCCCTCTTTCCTCGCTTGCCCATCCGAGACTCCAGCAACCGCCGCAACACTCCGAACTCCTCGGGCAACTCCCATCCAACCAGCGGCGCCGCCTGATCCAATGCCCTCGTCTTCTTCTCAAGGAGCGGCAGGTAATGGAGAGGGTCGAAGACGAAGTCGTCTCGATCGTAGGACCGCCGATGGCGGGCGATGACTTCAGCGCCACAGCTGATCACAACCTCGTGTACATATCCGCGGACCAGAACGTCCCGATGACCGTAGGCCACCGGGACCGAATAGTCATTGGTCCGGTATCTGACCAGGGACAGAGAACTGACCCTCGTCGCGTGCTTGTCGCTGGCGTCGTACGGTACGGCCGGCAGAGGCAGCAGCTTCTCCAGGTCCCGCTCCAGCCGTTCTCCTATCGTCTCGTTGTGGCCGCGGAGTCGATCTTCGAACCGTCTGAGGCAGTGTTGCTCCAGATGAGCATTGAGGGCATCGAAGCTCTCGAACGATGGAATGGGCACCAGGAAGTTCCGGCGGACATAGCCGACCAGACCTTCTACTTTGCCCTTATCGTTCCCTTTGCCTGGACGGCCGAACCGGTCCTCGAACAGGTAGTGGGACTGAAGCTCGGAGAACACCCTGGTCCGCTGCCGGCGACCATCTCCCAGGATTCTGGCTACCGCGAGCGTGGTGTTGTCGTAGAGGATGCTCTGAGGCACTCCGCCCAGGAACGCGAAGGCGGAGACGTGTCCGTCGCAGAATGACTCCGTCGTCTCGGCGGGATACGCCTTCACATAGCACCCGTCGCTGTGAGGGAGGTCCAAGGCGAAGTAGTGGGCTTTGCGTTCCACTCCGCCGATGATCACTCGAGCTTCGCCGTAGTCGCACTGGGCATGTCCCGGAGGGTGGGACAGAGGTAAGAACATCTCGCGGGTATGACGACGGCGTTCTCGAACGTAGTCTTTGACTATCGTGTACTTGCCGGGGAAGCCGTGTTCGTCTCTGAGCCGTTCGTAGATACGCTTGGCGGTGTGACGCTGCTTCTTCGGTGAGCTCAGATCCTGCTCCAGGATCTGGTCCATCACACCCTTATATGGATCGAGCTTCGGTCTGCGAGCCGGTCGTTGCCGTCGATACCCTGGGGGCACGGAGTACTCGAGCATCTTGCGCACCGTGTCCCGGTGTAGCCCGAACACTCGGGCCGCCTCTCGGACGCTCATCCCTTCGACGAAACAAGCCTTGCGAACACGGAGGTAAATACCCACCTTGTACATCCAATCCACCTTCAGTCAGGTTCGGTCGTTCCTGATTGAAGGCGACAGGCGGTACTGGGAACTTCCTTCGCCGGCTGTGTCTGCCCAAGGCGGTCAAGCACTGGTCGCTGCGGAGCGTGCAGGTCAAGCTGATCAAGATGGGAGGCCGTCTGGTGCGGCACTCCCGGCGATTGATCTTTCAGTTGTCCGAGGTGTCGGTTCCTCGACGGTTGTTCCAGGGAGTGCTGGATCGAATCGGCCGGTTATCGCTGGCGCCAAGCTGAGGGAGGGTACAACCACGATCTTGCCAAGAGGGGGAGAGCGCTTCAGGGAGTCGCCTTGTCTTCAATGCGGTTTCACCACACTGGCAGGGACACGAAGACGACAAAAACGGACAAGAAGCATGGTTCACGGCAAGAATCGCATCCCTTATCGGATAGACCGGCGATTGACTGGCCTTGCAGGACCTGACTATGATGCTACCATCTCGTTTGGGCTGCCCTTTGAGTCTGAAGACTCCCGATATGGGAAATACCGGTCTAGATGGCTCGAATACCGTTGGCGAGAAGGGCTTGGCTGTTAGTGACGTGACAATACGGGGTCTCGTGATCAACAACTTTGACGTTGGGATTTCAATCGGCTCCAACAGCGTGGTCGAGTTCAATTTCATTGGTGTGGACCCCAGCGGGACTGTGGACCTGGGTAACAGGTTGGGCATTGGGGTCTTTGGGGAGAACAACAGAATCGGAGGCACGGGCCCTGGGACTGGGAATCTGATTTCAGGAAACGACACCGGCATCTGGGTCGGTGGGACATTAGGGCCTTCTTCCATGACGACTACGATACAGGGCAATCTTATTGGCACCAATGCTTCGGGACTTGGTGCACTAGGAAACCGCGAGGGAATTCGCCTCGTTTACAAGCAAAGGCGCGATCATCGGCGGTATCGGGAGCGCTCGGAACACGATTTCGGGCAACGTTATCGGCATTCAGATCACGCCAAACTCTTCGGACAATCGGGTCATCGGGAACTACATCGGGCCCAAATTCACCGGAACAGGCGCGATCGGAAACGGCTTTGGCATTACCGCTTCAGGGTATGACGACACGATTGGTGGCACGGCACCAGGCGAAGGCAACGTCATTTCGGGGAATTCACAAGATGGGGTCACCACTGACGGCGCATTGCGGAATGTCTTTCAAGGCAACTTGATCGGCGTTGCCGCTGATGGCACCACATCAATGGGGAACGGCGGCCACGGTATTGAGATTCGTGACAGCTTACGGGTCGTTGTCGGGGGCGCTGATCCAGGCGCCGGGAACGTCGTTGCTTTCAACGGGGAAGCAGGTGTCTTCGTTCAAACAGTACCAAAAACCCGATCGTTGGAAACAGGATCCACAGCAATGGCGGTCTTGGAATCGAGCTAGCCAACGCCAACAACAACCAGGAAACGCCGGTGCTGAGCACCGCCGCCGGTAACCCAACAGCGATCAGCGGCACCGCGCGAGGTGACAATGATACGACATTCCGCATCGACTTCTACCAAAATACCGCCTGCGATCCCTCTGGAAGTGGAGAAGGTGAAAGTTACCTCGGGTCTACCGACGTTACAATCGACGCCGGCGGCGAGGCCACCTTCGCGGCCGTCCCCGGGCAGACCGTTGATCTGGACGCGGTTATAACAGCGACGGCGACCGACCCAGACGACAACACCTCAGAGTTCTCCAACTGCATTTCGGTAGGTCCCGTTGTGGACTCCACTGGGGACGCCCCCGACGCGACTCCTGGAGACCGGCTTTGTGACGACGGCGCCGAGGCCTGCACATTGCGCGCTGCCATCCAAGGTAGCCAATCTGGATTCCAACCTTACACCTATTCTGTTCAACATCCCAGGCGCCGGTCCGCATACAATTCAGCCCAGCCCCGCATTGCCGGAGATAACCGAACCAGTTTTCATCGACGGCTACTCGCAGCCGGGGGCCAAGCCAAACACAAGCACAAGCACGAGCACCACCAGCGCCAACTCTGTCCTGAAAATCGAGCTGGACGGCACCAATGTCGGAGCGGGCACCGACACAAACGGGCTTGTCATCATAGCGAACGGCAGCACGGTACAAGGGCTCGCAATCAACCGCTTCCTCAGCTCGGGCATTCGCGTCGAGCACAACCCGGATGGTTCCGCGACAGAGGATATCTCTGTACTGGGGAACTTTCATTGGGACAGATGTCAGCGGCACAACGGCCCTTGGCAACGGTACGGGCGTCTTGCTGGTAGGCATCAATGACACTCAGATCGGCAGCGGCGATCCCGCTGATCGGAACGTCATCGCGGGCAGCGTCGGTTTCGGCGTGGGATTCATCGGACCAAACAATAGCGGGATGGTCGTACAGGGGAACTTCATCGGCGTCGGGTCCGACGGCGTCACCCCGTTGGGCAACGGCGGCGACGGCGTGGACATAGTCGGCGGCTTCGGCAACATGATCGGCGGAGGGGCTAGACCCTGGTCTAACGTCATCGCCAATAACGGCGGCGCAGGTGTCAACGTTCGCGGTTCTTTGCGCAATGCGGTGCTGAGAAACTCCATCTACTCCAACGGAGGCTTGGCCCAAATCCACCGAAGGGATGACTATGCAGCAGCGGAACGGGCGATAGGGGCAAGGGAGGGCGATGGTCCGGGCACGATTTGGGGTAGAGGGGGGCCGGTGTTTGTCTTCAGTTGCCGCGGGGAGACTTTGTGACCGTCTGCGAATGTTGGTCAGGGCGAGATAGCGGGGAGAGGACACAGCAAGAGGCACTCGCAGACCGGACTGGCGCGAGTTCGCGGGGACGTTCGGTTGGCCGGATGTCGGCCGGTTGCCGCCGCCGCCGTCAGGCAGGGAGTGGCAGGGCGCGCAATCGGGCCAGGGCACGATCGAACTGGGCTTCCCAAGGCCAGCGCTGTGGCAGATGCAGTGTGAGGCGGCGCGCCGAGCGGGTGATCCGTCCGGCCAGGGAGAAGAACCGCCGCCGGAGGGTCTTGGTGGTCACCACCTGCTCGCCCAGACCGATGCGCGCTGTCCAGCGGGCGATGTTGTGGGCCATCACCTGTACCGCCAGCCAGGCGGCGTTGGCGGCGAAGCGGCCCGAGGGGAGATGGTTCAACCCCACACCGTGCTTGAGGTCTCGGATGGCATTCTCGATCTCGGCGTGGCGGCGATGGTCGGCCTCCAGTTCGAGCATCTCCCCGTCCCGGTCGGTGATGAAGCCGTGATAGCTGTAGGTGGCGAAGAGGGCCAGCTGGGAACCGGGCGTGGGCTTCACACGCCGGACGATGAGCCGCACCGGCGCGGCGTCAGGTTCACTCTGGAAGGGAGTGCAGGTGGTCTCGGCCACATCGGCGGCGCCGTCCATCCAGTAAGGAATCGGCGTCCAGGCATCTTCGGGTATCGCCTCGATGAGATTGTGCAGGCTTTTATGCTGGCGGATGGTGATGGAGAAGCGGACATCCATCTTGCGGCAGACGGATACCACGCCATGAGTGTAGAACCCGCTGTCGGCCCGTAGCGTGAGTCGTCCGTTGGCCCCGGCGTAGCGCACCCGTCCCACCGTCTCCCGCAGGAAGTGGGCGGCGCCGCGGGCGGTGTTGGCCCGGCCCTCGCGCAGCCGGGACATCAGCACGTCTCCGGTGCCGGCGGCGATGGCCAGCAGTGGGTGGTAGCCCCGCTTGCCGGTATAGCCGTGGTGGCGGGCGCCCTCCTTGGCCAGTCCGTAGGTCTCGCAGATGGTGGAATCGAGGTCGATGGTGAACGGCGCGTCGCCGGGTCCGGCCCCAGCGGCCCAGGCCCGGGCCAGCAGCTCCCGGCTCACCCGGTCCAGCTGGCGGACGTGGCCCCACCGGAAGCTGCGCAGGAAGGTGCCCAGGGTGGATGGCGCCTTGACCGTGCCGCCCAGGGTGCAGGCCGTCCCCCCGGTGCGCAACACATCAGCGTCGTCGATGCAGTCGCCGCCGGCCATGGCTGAGGCCACCAGGGTCATCAGCTTGTCTCCGGTGTTGGCCCGCCCCGGCGCGCCGCCCAGGTCAAGGTGATGGTCAACGAGTTCCCGCAGGCCCAGATGCCGGGCGAGGGTGGCCGGCAGGAGCAGACCGGCATTGGCCACCAGGCGGTGATCGTCAAAGACGATACGGATACGGTCGGGCTGGTTGCGTGGTAGCATCTATTGGGTGCTCCTTCTCTGGGACTGTTTTGCTGTTACAAAACCATTATCCCAGATTCAGAAGAGCACCCTCTGGCCACTTCAGGATGCTAACCCGACGCCCTCCCTCGGTGGATTCGGGCTTGGGCATCGATCTCGACGAAGACGGCGTTACGCCAAATGACCTGGGAGACGCGGACACAGGTTCCAATAGCCGTCAGGACTTTCCGGTCTTGAGTAGTGCCGAGGTCGTCAGCACGGGCAGGACCGAGATCGCCGGTAGTCTTAACAGTACGCCCGACACGACCTTCCGCATCGAGTTCTTCGGCAACACCGCGTGCGACCCGTCAGGCTACGGTGAGGGCGAGGAGTACCTTTTTTCCATCTCTGTAACCGCTGCCGGCGCTGTAACCACTGACGAAAACGGAGACAGCTCTTTCTTCTTCAGCCACAACGCCTCCCTATTGGGAAGATATATCACGACCCACGTGACGGACCCAGACGGCAACACTTCCGAGTTTTCCGCCTGTCTGGTCGTGCCCCTGAAGGTCAATTCAACCGCAGACCTGGCTGATGCCGTCCCGGGCGATGGGATATGCGCAGACTCCGCAGGCGATTGCACGTTGCGGGCCGCCATTGAGGAGGCTAACGCCAACCCGGGACCTGACATCATCGTTTTCCACATTCCGGGCGTCGGACCTCACACAATCCAGCACACGGCCCCGCTGCCGTCTATCACCGAGACCGTGACTATCGATGGCACATCTGAGCCTGACTACACTGGCACGCCCGTCATCGAGCTGGACGGCACCAACGCTGGGGCGGGCGCCGTTGGGCTCGATGTCGTCGCCGCGAGCAGCTCTATCACGGGCCTGATGGTCAACAACTTCGACGGCGCGGGCATTGTGCTGAGGACGGGTGGCGGTAACACGGTTCGGGCGAGCCGCATCGGCACCGACGGTACGGCGACCATCGACCGGGGCAACGGCGCCGAGGGTATCAGGGTCCAGTCCGATGGCAACCTGATCGGCGGCCCCGGTGCTGGCGACAGCAACACCATTTCTTATAGCGGATCAGACGGCGTAAAGATCTCGTCGGGGACCGGGAACTTCGTACAGGCCAACACCATCGCTAACAACGGCTCGAACGGAGTACGGGTCGTGTCGGGGACGGGGAACCACATCAAGGCGAACAGGATCTTCACCAACTCCGCCCTCGGGATCGACCTCGGCGGTGACGGCGTTACCGCCAACGACGCCGACGATCTCGATGTCGGAGCCAACAACCTGCAGAACTTCCCAGTCGTTGCCTCCGTGACGGTAGGCAGCACTGTAATCGATGGTGACGACACCACTATTAAGGGCTCCATAACTTCCACTGCGACCAGCACCGATCTGAGGATCGAGTACTTCGCGAACACCACCTGCGACTCGTCGGGACACGGCGAGGGCCAGCGCTATCTGGGGTTCCTGGACGTCACGACCAGCGCCACCGGGACCGCTGACATAGGCATCGTTTTCGCGGAGTCCTTCGCCATCGGCGAGTTCATCACCGTCACGGCGACGAACCCTGACGGAAATACCTCCGAGTTCTCCAAATGTACCCAGGTCGAGCAAAACCTGGCCGTCGTCAACTCTGCCGACGACGGCGACGACGGGACATGCGACGGGACTCACTGTAGCCTGAGGGAGGCCATAAACCTCTCGAACTCCACTGCGCAGACCGAGGTCATCCAGTTCAACATCCCGGGGGCGGGTATCCAGACGATCAGACCCACAAGCTCTCTGCCTCTAGTCTTCCAGTCCGTGATCATAGACGGTTTCACACAGCCGGGAGCGAGTCCAAATACCAGCACGATGGGCGAGCCGATTAACGCCGTCTACATAATCGAGCTAGACGGCAGCGCCGCCGGTGGGGGCGCCGGTCTGCGGATCATATCTGCCGGAGTCGTGGTTCGTGGCCTGGTGATAAACCGGTTTGGCGGCGACGGGATCGTGGTCGACGCGGCCGGAGTGGCGATCGAAGGCAACTTCATCGGCACAAACGCCACCGGTACTGCCGACCTGGGCAACGGTGGGAACGGGATATTCATCGATGACGCTAGGCAAAATACGATAGGCGGCCCACTGCCCGGCGCCCGGAACCTGATTTCGGGAAACGACGCCCGCGGTATCTATCTGAGTGGACAGGGGGCTGACCTCAACACTATCCAGGGAAACATCATCGGCCTCGACGCCACTGGCGGGGTGAAGCTGGGCAACGCAATCTACGGAATCGAGATCGTCAACGGAGACAATAACGTCATCGGCGGAACGGCCGGTGAGGCTCGGAACGTCATCTCCGGCCAAGGCACCGGGGGCATCTATCTGGGGAGCGGCGCGAACAGCAACGTCGTTCAGGGCAACTACGTCGGCACGGACATCACTGGCCTGGTGACCGACCCTGACGGCGTCTTTCCTGCTGGAGGTGACGAGCTAGGTAACCGCTTCAGGGGCATAGAGGTTAATGGCAGCAGCAACAACCTGATAGGAGGCAATCGAAATAACGGAGAGGGCAACCTGGTCTCTGGGACATGGCAGGGCGACGCCATATATCTGGCGACAGCGGTTTCCGGGAATACGGTCCAGGGCAACCTCGTAGGTACGGATATCACCGGCACCAAAATCCTGCCCCAGTCGGGGGGCATCGTGGTGTTCAACAACCTGGGGACCGTGAACCTGATCGGTGGCACCGGGCCCGGTGAAGGCAACGTCGTGTCGGGCAATGGGCGCGCGTTCGATAACCGGCAAGGGCCCGGCATCGAGGTTTTCCATAACACCATAGTTCAGGGCAATCTCGTTGGCACCGATATTACCGGCATGGTTGATTCTCTCGTAAAAAGTCTGTGCAGGTCGAATTAGAACAACCGTACCCTTGCCTGGGTACAATATACAGTCTCTGTTCCGTGTCCTACCCCAACATACGGTAGCGCTCACATGTGCTAAAGCGCTGGAACTTCCTCAAAACGGGTTTTTACGAGGGAATCATGGTTGCTCTACACAACCACGGCTACTGGGGCATCGATACGGAGGGCAACAACAACACGATCGGTGGGACTTCGTCCGAGGGGATCTACGTGAGATTGAATGGCAACACGATCGGTGGGACCGAGCCCGGGGCGGGCAACGTCATCGCTTATAACCTGAGGGGCGTCTACGTTACGGAGCAGTCCGGTCATGCGATTCTCGGAAACTCGATCTTCGCCAACACAGAGCTAGGGATCGACCTTACGCCGGCCGGGATAGCACCCAACGACCTCGGCGACGCTGACGCAGGGGTCAACAACCTGCAGAACTTCCCTGAAATCGCGACGGCGGTCAGGACGTTCGGCGGTGTGACCCAGATTAGCGGCTCGCTGAACACGACAGCCGACACGACAACGACTATCGAGTTCTTCTCGAACGCGATCTGCCACGTTTCGGGACACGGCGAGGGCGAGGTCTTCCTAGGTCGTGCGAGCGTGGCCACTGATGGCGCAGGGGATGCGGCTTTCAGCCACCAGAGCGCTCAGTCTGTGCCCGCAGGACACCACATCACGGCCACCGCGACCGACGATCAGGGCAACACGTCCGAGTTCTCGGCCTGCGTGCAGGTAGTCTTTGCGCCGGGAGTGCCGAGCACGTCTGGCGTCGCCCTCGCGATCATGGCGCTGCTGACGGGCGCGGCCTTCCTATGGGCGTTGCGCCGGCGGCGGTCTTCGGAAGACCAGGCGGTCTAGCTGGCAGGCTTCGAACGAGGAGGTGGATACCGTGAACGAACGTGTCGAGTCCCGATTCAGGCGCTATCCCATGGTCGTAGTCGCAGTCTTGGCCGCGTTTGTCATCATCGGGCAGGAGAACGGCTGTGGAGGTGATGACAACGAGGACCAACCGACGCCAACTCCCAGCGAAGAGCTGGTCAAGCGCGCGCGAGAACTGCTTGACCAACTCGAGACCTCGACGCCGCCGATCGACCCCGGCGTGGCTTCATCCACAGCGGCCGCACTTAAGAAGCTTCTGGATACTATCCCACCCAGACCGGAGACCACGACTGCGTCGGGGTTTCCTCTCAACACGCCCACCAGTACTCTGGCGGGTCTAAACGACGTTCTGGCTGGCGTAAAAACGAGCACGCCGCCCAAGCCGCCGCTGCCGGATACGGACAAAGAACTGCTCGAGGAACTTAAGCGCCTTCTCCGGCGGATACTGTTGGGCCTCGACCCGTTCAACCCGCTGCCCACGCCGGTACCTCCGAAGTGACGAACGGCCGCTGGCTCTAAAGCTGAAGGCACTCAATCAAGGAGAACCCCCATGTCGATTCCAATTGAGCGGGATGCCATTGTTTCCCGGTACCTTGAGGCCGTAGGGACAGGTGACCGAAAGCGATACGCAATAAGTCTGGAGGAGTTGCAGCGGATCATCGCCGCAAGCCACAGTATCAACGTGGCTCGGATGGACCTGCTGACCGCACTGCAGCGATCCGTGCCCTCTACCGGAGACACCGAAACCTCGACATCGTCGCCGCAGACTTTCGTCGCCGAACTCAAGGACGCGCTCACCAACGTCATCATCATGCAGACCCGCGTGAACGAGCGGGAGCAGGGTCTTCACAAGCTGCTTGCGCAGGCCGTCGAGCAACGGACCGTCGACACGGTGTCGGTGGAACCCGGCCACGTTGAGAGCTGGGCGAAGGTGGTCCTCGAGGCCGCGCGTCACATCGACTGACGCAATTCCGAGGTTGTGGCGGCCCCTTTCCGGAGACTACCGTCCGCTCAGGGCTTCCTGTGGAGTGAACACCTGTACCTCGATTGAGGTCATCTGGCCAAGCTTGATTCCCTCGTAAAAACCCGTTTTGAGGAAGTTCCAGCGCTTTAGCACATGTGAGCGCTACCGTATGTTGGGGTAGGACACGGAACAGAGACTGTATATTGTACCCAGGCAAGGGTACGGTTGTTCTAATTCGACCTGCACAGACTTTTTACGAGAGAATCAAGCTTGCCCTTAGCCGAACTTCTTCCGACCACGCCTTTGGCGACGCTACGTTGGAGGAGCTTGGCTATGCCCTTTCGATCGTGCGTATACATCGCGATGAGATCGACCTGGTGCATCTTGGCGTAGTTGGAGATGCCTTGAGCCACATTGTCGTCCACAGTCGTGTCGACCCGTACCTTGGGCCATTCTTCCAACAGACGCCCGGCCACTGTGTCAAGGTATTCGATTGCAGTGGCGTGATGGGTGTTATCCTCCTTGCTCCTGAAGATCAGCTGCTTGCCCGACGCCTCGTCTTTGGCCCGTGTCGGGATTACCTGTAAAAGAATCGCCTCCCCATCGGGCGCCATCTCGTCCTTGACCAGGCGAAAGACGCCCTCCGCCTCTTTTGATCCGTCGAGCGGGATAAGAACCTTGCCGTGCATGATGCCTCCTTTTTACTTCGCTAACCGTTCGCCGGTAATCGATTGACTTCGCTTGCTGGCAGGCTATTCGTCCCACCTGCCACTATCATGAAGATGGATAGGTGGGGTGTGAAGAAGCCGTGAAGGGACGGCGCGTAAATCAAGGGGGGGCGCTTGATTAATCTTCAAAGTCTTTTTATCGGCGACGATGCCGAGCATCACGTGGCGACTATGTACTCAGGCGGAGTTTGGGCGGATCTTCGTCGCAGGGGGTTGCGAAACGCGGTAGTCCAAACCTTACCGACGGCTACCGGAGTTGGAGGTTGTGGTACCGTTTGATGCGGTCAGCGTGGGGAAGCGCGAGGGTTTGCCGACCGCCGTGCCTGCAACGTCAACGTGGAGTATGATCTTGATAGCGGGACTACCCACCGCGCTTTACGTCTGGCGCCGACGCGTGGACTCCGATTCAGAGGTAGGTGCGTATGCTTGAGCTTGAGACGAAAGCCACCGACCATCTGCGAGAGGAAGGGTATGTCGTTCTGCGCGGCGTCCTGGACGTCGACGAGGACATTCAGCCCTTGATCGACGAATACGGCGTGGTGCTCGACACTCTCATCGACAGGCTCTACGCCCAGGGCAGACTACGGCACAGGTACGACGGGCTATCGGTGCTGGACCGGCTGAGCGCGTTCCTGGTGGACACAGGCGACGAGCACTTCCAGCACCTGTCGGTCCACTTGCCGTTTCATAGTCCTGCCGCGGACCATCCGCTTTACCTCCATCCCGCGATGTTCAATCTGCTCCGCAGTCCGAGGCTCCTGGACGCCCTGGAGCAGTTCATCGGACCGGAAATCGCCGTAAACCCTCTGCACATCACGCGTATCAAACCCCCGGAGCGGAGGCTCCCGGAGGGCGTTCAGTCGAGCGCTAACGGGACAATCTCGAAGACTCTGTGGCATCAGGACCTCTGGGCCTTTCAGACCGAAGCTGACCAGACCGACGTAATCACAGTTTGGGTGCCTATGGTGGCGGCCGACGAGGAAAACGGCTGTCTGGCGGTGGTCCCCGGCAGCCACCGACCCGGTGAACTGTCGACCCATTGCAAGTCGACGCCTCAGAACCCGTCTTCCAAGGGGATTCCCGAGCAGATCGTCAGCGAAGACCGGAAGCCTCTGCCGGCTGCTCCCGGCGACATGATAGTAATGGACAAGCTGACACAGCATTGCTCTCTCGTGAACGTGAGCGATAGGCTGCGTTGGAGCTTCGACTTGCGTTATCAGGTCGCCGGTCAACCGGCCGGCCAGGGCGGCAGGGAGGCCTGGACCGCGCGTAGCCGGACAGACCCGGAGTCCGAGATGCGCGATTTCGAGGAGTGGGAGACGCTCTGGCGCAACATCGTCGCGCGAGAGGCCACGGACGGCGTAAAAGACCAGGGCCGCTATTCGCTCAACGATCCGCTCTGCGTCTGACGACAGGATTGGGGGTTCAAGGAGGGGCCAGCGGCGGTCCATCCGTGTAAGCGCCGAATGGTACGCCTTCCAACGCAAGGTTGTTTCATGGCTAGAACGATCCTTCTCGCAATTGCCACAACGGTCGCACTCGCTGCGGGCTGCGGCGGAAGCGAATTAGCAGAGTCGTCCAGGGTTGCCTCCCAGGCGGCAGCCGTCGGCGAGACCGGCGGCGATTTCGTCGAGGGCACCAACGTCGCCAAAGAGGCGGATCCGGGGCAAGTTGCCGAAATAGTCTTCACCGTCGACGAGTCGGGTTTCAGCGGGCCCGGCTCCACACCGGTCGGCTGGACCCGCATCGTCCTCGAAAACAACGGGCGACAAGACCACCACCTGGGATTGATCAAGCTGGCCGGCGACAGGACGGTCGACGATCTGAGAGGGTTCATCGAGGACAGTCCTTTGGACCCGTTGCCTACGTGGGCTCTACAGTCCGGCGGGCCTGCTGATGTTTCGCCGGGGCTGTCGGCCAGCGTTACCCAGGACCTGAAGCAGGGCGAGTACGCTGTAGTAGGCTACGCGCTCGACGACGACCAGGTCTCGCGCCCGGCTCTCGAGATGCTACGCTCGTTAACCGTGACGGCGTCAGGCACCCCCGGGACTCAACCCACAGCGGACGTGATCCTCACTATCACGGACTACGCCTACAACATCCGAAACACTCGAGACCTGTTCGGGATGTCTGCGGGGAAGTCGATCGATTCAGGGCCTCGAAGCGTACGGGTGACCAACGAGGGTAAAAAGGTACACGAGGCGCGCATGGCGGAGATCGAGAACGGCAAGCAGGCCAAAGACTTTCCGGCCCTCTACGTCTGGAGCAGGGCCCCTACCGGTGCGACGTACTATACGACTCCAATGATGCCTTTCCCCGTGATCAAAGACGACGGTTCCGGACCGGCCGGGCCACCTCCCTCGAAGGCTATCGGAGGGATAATGCCGATCCAGCCAGGCGAGACCGCATACATCACAGTACAGCTCGAGCCGGCCTGGCACTTCATATACTCCCTTCTAGTGTCCTGAGTTATGAATCCGATGACAAAATCGGGCGATGGTAGCTAGTAGCTGGTCTGCGGTTTTGGTCCAGATGAAGGGCTTTGAGGCAGCGATGTGCTGGTCAATGTACTGTTCGATGGCTTGCTCCAGTTCCCGAGTGCTGCGGAACACCCCGCGGCGCAGTTGCTTCTCTGTCAGCACCGCGAACCAGCGCTCCACCTGGTTCAGCCAAGAGCTGCTGGTGGGGGTGAAGTGCAGGTGATAGCGCGGCCGCCGGGCCAGCCAGCGCTGGATGGCGGGGGTCTTGTGGGTGGCGTAGTTGTCCAGGATAAGGTGCACGTCGAGGTCCGGGGGTACGGTCGCATCGACCCGGTCGAGGAAGCGCCGGAACTCCGTGGACCGGTGCCGACGGTGGCAGGCGCCGATGACCTCTCCCGTCTTCACGTCGAGGGCGGCGAAGAGAGAGGTCGTACCATGACGACGGTAGTCATGGGTCCGGCGCTCGATCTGCCCCGGGCGCATGGGCAACAGCGGGGCCGTCCGGTCGAGGGCCTGGATCTGGGACTTCTCGTCGACACACAGGACCAGAGCCCGCTGGGGTGGGTTGAGGTAGAGCCCCACGATGTCACGGACCTTCTCGATGAACAGAGGGTCAGACGAAAGTTTGAACGTCTCGGTCCGATGCGGCTGCAAGGCAAAGGCCCGCCAGATACGGCTGATGGCGCTCTGACTCAGGCCGGTACGCGCAGCCATGGAGCGCGTGCTCCAGTGGGTTGCATCCGCCGGCGTCGTCTCCAGGGTGAGGGTCACGACCCGCTCCACATCGGTGTCCGTGATGGAGCGGTGGGCCGCCGGGCCGCGGCTCGTCAAACAGGCCGTCGAGGCGGCGTTCGATGAACCGGGCCCGCCACTTCCCCACCGTTTGCTTGGCCAGACCGATCTCCCCGGCCACGACGGTATTGGTCTTGCCCTCGGAGCAACGGAGAATGATCCGGGATCGCAGAGCCAGAGCCAGCGCCTGGGCAGTGGTTGGACGCCGCTTCCAGCGCTCGAGGCTCTCGCGTTCGTCGGAGGAAAGGTGCAAGGGAGGAATGGGGCGTCCGATGGCCATGGTGACCTCCATGAGCGTTTCGTGGAGGGTACACCCCAGCAAGTACTTTTGCAATGAGTTCATAACTCAGGACACTAGAGGACCGGGAGTTCGGGGGTTCTTACCTGATGCGCCCCATGCTGCTCGAGTATCCTGTCCAATAGTTCTGTCGCCAATTGTTGAGTTCCGTGGAACTTGGATGCCGTGAATCAACTCCTTACGTGTGGCGCTTCCGTCGTGTCAGCGTTTTCCGGTGATGCTACCCTAGCCTCCATCCCGCCCATCGACGCCGCCGTTGCAACAGCCGACATGGGATCTGAGGGGATCACGGCCGGTGCCGCGCTTTCGGCGTTCGGCGCCCAGGCCGGTGTGTCGACGTTTGGGGTGGGCGCAGCGCTCTCTGCGATCGCCGTCGGACCAGATCCCGAATAACCACGGGTTCAACGACGACTACGGGTGGCTTACTACCTGCCCAGTGCCCGGCCTTACCGGGCCCTAGAACCCGGACTTCTGACGATACACAGAGCGCCCCGATTCTCGTCGGGGCGCTTTTCTTTTGCGTGCGAGACGCTCAGCATGGACGCAGTCTCATCGGGACCGAGCCCTACAAATGGGGCCCCTGCAGATGGTTCACTCGCTGGCTGCCTTTGCCAGGTGCTTCAGATACAATACCGCCCGGCTCACAGCCATGCAGGCGGTAGGAGCGGTCTATGAGAAAACGTAGGACGATTTACTTCAACGACGCCCGCCACTACTACCTGTGGCTCTACGAGCCACCCATGAAGCTGCAGGACGCATGGCGTCCCGTCGACGAGGTAGCCGGCACGGCCGTCGACACGTTCAGCTACGGCGTGAGCCGGTCGGACGGGCTGTTCTACCCGTCGAAGGTCGGCCGGATGTTCGGCGAGGACATGATTCCGTTCACGTCGAGCTATGTCTGGCGGGCCTACGAGTGCATGAAGAGCCTTATCGACCGTGGCCTCGACCCGCTTCAGGTGCTGATCGACAGGGCGCACGACAAAGACATGGAGTTCATCGCGAGCCTCCGTTTAGGCGAATATGGTGGAATGGACCCGGCCAAGAGCGTCCGCAACGGCGGTCGTGGGTGGGTGCACCAGGAGGTGCGAGACCATCTTCTCGCGATTCACGAGGAGCTGGCGACGGAGTATTCGACGGACGCACTGGAACTCGATTTCGCGGCGGCGCCGGCCGGCTCTCCGCGCATTCTCACAAAAGAGGATGCAGCCGAGTACGCTGAGGTCGTCACGGAGTGGGTGCGACGGGCCGCCGACGTGGCACGAAACAGGTTCGGAGAGCCGGCGGAGATCGGCGCGCGGGTCTATCCGACCGAGGCGCTGAACCTCGACAACGGAGTCGACGTCCGTCGATGGCTGGCCGAAGGGCTACTCGACTTCGTCGTACCGACCGTCTACGCGCACAACCTCTTGGACATCGACATGCCGATCGACTGGCTCGTTGAGGCGGCCCACGAAGCCGACGTCTCGGTCTACCCGATGCTCATGCCCTACTACAACAACGAGCAACGCCACTACCACACGAGGGAGTTCGCTACGCCGGCGATGTTCCGGGCCGCAGCCGCCAACTACTGGGACCGCGGCGCCGACGGGCTCTATACGTGGTTCCTCCACTGGCCTCAGCGCGATGCCGAGAGGAATATCCTGACAGAGCTGGCTGATCCCGATTTGGTAAAAGAAGGCTACAAGCACTATGTGGTAAACCGAAACACCAAATATGCAGACGAGGTTGGGTACGCACGGCCGCTGCCTCTTGAGCTGCCCTCAACGGAACTCGGCGTTCGGCGAGAGATACCTTTTTACATCGCGGACGACATCGTCGGTGCGGCCGAGCGGATCCGACAGGTCCAACTCCGCGTCAAGACGGACAACCTCGTCAGCGCTGATCAGCTGACTATCGAGCTAAACGGTGAGTCCCTCGAAAACGAAACGTGCTTGCGTCCCTACGGCGGGCCATTGAACCAGTACAACATGTGGTTGGAGTTCCACCTGGCCGACGTTCGTCCGAAGAAGGGGCGGAACATCCTGACGGTCGCGCTCGAAGGCAGGCCGCCGCGTCTTGAGGGGAGCGTCGTGATCGAGGACGTGGAGGTTATCGTCGACTACGGGCCGTACCCGTCGGGGCTGAGCCCGAGCGGGGCCCCGGAGCCGTCCTAGAAGGGCTTGTACATCGCGTCGGGATGCTCGAAATAGGCGGGAGGGGGCTTCCACAGGTGCCAGGTGAGCGGCCACTCTTGTGGAACGGAAGCGTAGGCCGACACCTTGTTGGGGTCGGGCGCGATCATAATGAAAACGTGAGCCACTATCGCGAGGACCATGCCGGGTAGGATCAACAGCGGACGGGCCAGGGGAACATTGAGCCAAACACGACTGCTAAAGACGAGCAATCCCCAAACGCCCATCCAGATGATGTCGAGGAGGGCGAGGAACATGAACGGAATTACTAACGCCGTGAAGGCTATCCCGATAAACCGGACCGCGTAGTCGACGGGCTTCAATACTATACCCAGGAACGACGTTGTCCAAACAACGATGAACCGTGCGATCATCGTTAGAACGTCACCCGGGCTTTCGCTCCGCGCTATAGCTACCCGGAGGGCGAGGTCTTCAATGTCCCAGCGCCAAGTCAAGTCGCGTCGCCTCCGGAGGCCCGTTTAGCTTTGTCACACCCATTCTAGCATGGGCGGAAGACGTGAGGGGACCAGGTAGGTCTCGGTACAGAGCCAGGACAGAACCAGGAGGAAGCCGTTGCGCGAGCAGAATTCCGGAATCGAGTCACGGGTGGTCGCCGTCCTCGAGGGCCTAGGGGTACCGTATGAGATAGTACGGATCGACCCTGTGTTCGCCGACACAGCCGAATTCTGCGCGAAGTACGGATATCCAGTCGAGACCTGTGGAAATACGATCGTCGTTGCTTCCAAGCGAGGGCCGAAGCAGTATTCGGCCTGCATCGTAAAGGGCTCAGATAGGCTGGACGTGAACAAGACCGTCAAGACGTTGATGGGGGTTTCCCGGCTTTCTTTCGCCTCAGCCGAGGACACGATGGCGCTCACGGGAATGGAGATCGGCGGCGTCACGCCCTTCGCACTCCCGCCCGAAGTCCCAATCTATGCCGACCAGAACCTGATGACGATGGAGTACCTGATACTCGGCTCCGGCAGCCGCTCGTCCAAGGTCAAGATCGCGCCCGACGTCTTGCGGCACACCGGGAATACCGAGATCATTGCGGGGTTGTCTCTGCCGCCGAGACCCGACTAGGAACCGTGTCAGCTGCGGACCAGACGCGCAAATTCCTCGACGCTGATCTCTACGGTCCTTAGGATTTCCCGGAGCGTTCCACGGTCCAATTCCCTATGTCGCGGGACTGTCACGGGGTTGCGACCCTCAGATCTGAGCCTGACGTGACTGCCTCTAGTGCGGACCACCACGTACCCTTCACGTTGAAGGGCCTTGATACATTGGTTACCTGAGACGACCGGAAGCCCGGCCACTAAACGGCAAGTTCGAGATCTTCAACGCTGAAACTTGCAGGAATGTCCCAGCCTTCTTCCTCCTTGACCTCGAGACATAGGAGCGCGGCCTCTCGAATGTTAACCAGGGCTTCCTCGCGGGTTTTGCCCTGAGAAACGCAACCTGGAATAACGGGGATGCGGGCCACCACGTAACCATCTTCCCCAGGCGTCAAAAGGACTGGAAGTTTAACCGTTGCCATGTTTACTCCTTTTGTGAAGCTGCCCGGCCAGGATTCGAACCTGGGTCAAAGGATCCAAAGTCCTTTGTGCTACCACTACACCACCGGGCATCGTACTAGACCGCTGGGTCGCTTCTGGCCGCCGACAAAAGGCGTCCTCTCGGCGGGTGAAACACTCCACGAAAGTCCGCTACGGCCGCCCTTGGGGTCGTTGGGACGATTGGTGCCGGCCGAGCCACTCGAAGTAGCTCCGCGCCTTGCCAAGCTCCTCCGGATCGGGCTGCGGCGCACCGAACCGATAGCCGGCCACTCCGCCTGCCAGGATGCAGCCCCAAAACGCCAAGAGCCCGAAAGCAGTGGACAGCGACAGCTGGCTTGTGGAGTCTTGAAGACCCGCGAGCAACATAGCCTTGCCCACCACGGTGGCGGCCACCAGTCCAACGAGCAAGCCGGCCAGAGCGCCACCAGAGACGTAGACTGTACGCCTCATGAGTCGTCGTGCCCCGGCCCCTCAGGTTCGTCTAGCGATCGCCCGCAGTGCTGGGCCTCGCGTACGGCCTTCAATAGCTGGTAGGCGTTGATCGACCATCCCACGCCGAAGACGTTCGGCGTGAACACCCTGGGGTCCTCGGGATTCCAGAAGCGCGACTTGAACCTCTCGATGGTTGGGAATCTGAAGTCGTACGGGACGTTGGCGAACCGACCCGCAGGTTGTTTCTGTCGGTAGGCGTGAATTACAGCGGCCACCGCGAAGGCGGCGACGGCTGCACGCAATAGGGAGGCTATAGCTCGCATGACATCCAATCGAGTCTGTTCAGGTCGGTTCGCATCTAATATACCGCATGGGTTGGCGGGGCACCAATGAGGTGCAGGCGACCGACGTACGTCGGTTAAGCCCAAATCCACCGAAAAGATGAATGTAGCGGCGTGCTGAAGGGGTAAGAAAGTGCTCCTGTGCTTCTGGGATAATGGTTTTGGAAACACGAAACCGACCCCAGACAAGGAGCACCCAAAAGACGCTACCACGCATCCACCCCGACCGCATGCAAATCGCCTTTGATGACCACTGCGCGCCAGCCTCATCCCTATTCTATTGGAATCGGGCCTGGCCCGTTCGCCTTCCCTCACCCATCAGCCCTTGCGTCAACGCCAGGGCCCATCGCTTCGGTGGATTCGGGTTAAGGGACGCATGCCCCAACGCTGTACTGAGGCGCCTCCACCCAAACTGCGCACGCCGGCAGCCTTTTTGCGACCGAGTGCGCGATGACCTATACTTAAGTGCGGCGCCCAGCGGCTAACTACCGTTTGGGTGCCGGTTTAGAATAAGCCGAATCTCGTACCGTTACGTATATATCAAAGGAAGCACAGATGCAGACATCATCGGGCGTCGGGCAGCTCTCCGAGGTCGCGGCGAGAATCCGCGAGAACGTCCAGAAGGTCATCGTCGGGAAAGACGAGGCGATCAACTTGACGACGGTCGCGCTCCTCTGTCGAGGGCACGTGCTCATCGAGGACGTGCCGGGCATTGGCAAGACTACTATGGCCAAAGCCCTGGCGCAGTCGTTGGGGGCCAGCTTCAAGCGTATCCAGTTCACGCCGGACCTGATGCCAACGGACGTGCTCGGCGTCAACTTCTTCAACCAGAAGTCGTCGGAGTTCGAGTTCCGTCCTGGGCCGATATTCAGTCAGATAGTATTGGCGGACGAAATAAACCGAGCGACTCCTCGGACTCAGTCGGCGCTTCTCGAAGCGATGCAGGAGGCGCAGGCGACCGTCGATGGCGAGACTATGACGCTACCGGAGCCATTCCTCGTGATGGCGACCGAGAACCCTGTTGAGATGGAGGGCACCTTCCCGCTTCCGGAGGCCCAGCTCGACCGGTTCATGCTCCGTGTGGAGATGGGATACCCCTCGGCCGAAGAGGAGGGCACCATATACAGCCGTTTCGAAAAAGGCACCATCCTTCCAAGCCTCGAGCCCGTCACCCGCGCCAACGAGCTCATGCTGATGCAAGAGGTCCCGCCGACCGTCCGAGTCGATGATACTGTCCGCGACTACATCGTCGGCATTATCGGGGCTACCCGCGAACACGAGGGCATCTCGTTAGGTGGCAGCCCGAGGGCTGGGCTGGCGCTCTACAAGACATCTCAAGCGTGGGCCGCTTTAGGCGGCAGAGACTTCGTCAGTCCCGACGACGTAAAGAAGATGGCCCCGTCGGTCCTCCCCCACAGGATGATCCTCAGTTCAACCGCACGTCTGAGGGGCAACAGCGCCACCCAGCTGGTGACCGACATCCTCTCTGCGGTGCCTGTGCCCATCGAAAGGTAGATGTCGCTTGCTCCCAGCCGGCCTGAACGGGACTCACTCCTCAGACCGGCACGGCGATCGCAAGACTTTCTTGTCTGTCGTTTGTCTGCGCCGGGCTCGCTTCTTTCGGTTTGAACGAGTCGAGATTCCCGTCTTCGCTCGAACAATCAATGAAAACGTGGAGCCTGTGTCGTTTCGATCGAATGCTCCAGAGAGACCTGATCGCTCGACGGACTCCTTGGCACGTTGAACCCCAAAACTCTGACCGGCCGTTTCTGGCACGACCTTTGGCTCGCCTTCTTCATTCTGATCGTGGCCGCGGGGATCATGACGGGGCAGGGTCTGATCATCGCGTTCGGAGGCATGGGTCTCGCGGCCGGAGCCGTCTCCTGGGTCTGGAACCGGGTGTCGCTCGATGAGGTGAGCTACGAGCGCCAGGTGCCCACACGTCGGGTGTTCGCCGGCGAGGAGCTGCCGCTTACGGTGGCGCTCACGAATAAGAAGCCTGTCCCGCTGGCGTGGATTCACGTGGAAGACGAGGTCCCAGACGCCCTGGAGGTCGTCGAAGGCACTAACGCGTTCAACGTCCGGCCTAACGTACAGAGTCTGCGCCATTCGACCTCGATGGCCTGGTACGAGAGGGTCCGCTGGCAGTACCGGCTGCGGTGTAATCAGCGCGGACTCCACAGAATCGGCCCCGCCCAGATCGAGAGCGGAGACCCGTTCGGGTTTCTGCGCAGCCGGAAGGGCGAGCCTCAGCGGCACTCTGTGATGGTCTACCCGAGGATCGTACCGCTGGAACAGCTGGGCATCCCGGCTTCACGTCCGCTGGGGGAGATGCGCGGCGGGTTGAGGATCTTTCCGGACGCGACTAGGCCGGCGGGGCTGAGGGAGTATGAGCGAGGCGACGCTCTGAACACGGTTGACTGGAAGGCGACGGCGAAAAAGCAAAGCCTCCATGTCAGGACCTTCGACCCAAGCTCGGCATATATCGTGGTACTCGTAGTCGCGGTCGACACGGCGACGCCGCATTGGAGAGCTTACGTGCCAAAAGACCTCGAGAGGGTGATTACCGCCGCCGCCTCGGTGGCCCGATACGCTGTGGAGAAAGAATACGCCCTTGGACTTTTCTCCAACGACCTGCCGGTGCCGGCCAACAGGCCAATGACGGTGCAGCCGAGTAGGGACCGGGAGCAGATCTCGGTAATCCTGAGCGCCCTGGCCACGATTCGGCCGTTCGCCCTCGCGCCGATGGCCAATCTGTTGTCCGACCACGCTCGCCGCTTCCCGGTTGGGGCCACGCTGGTCGTCTCCACAGCCCACATTACGGGCGACTTCGTCGCGACGCTCGGAGACCTCAAGCGGCGCGGCTACAAGATAGTAGTGCTGTACGTAGGTAAGGAGCCGTGCCCCGGTCTGGCTCAGGGAATAATCGTGCACCAGCTTCGAGAATACATCGAGGCGGAGGAGGCGAATGACCCTATCGCGGGATAGGCTCGTTCTCGGGGCGATCGTGCTCTCCGAGACAGCCTGGCTCTTCGGAATCTTCGGCGTCATCGGCGCAATGGCCGGCCACGACGGCAGCCCGCTCGACTGGCTGGCCCTGGTGGTCATCATGTTTCTGGCGATCGCAATCGGCCGGATACAGATCAAGCCCGGTCCGACCGAGAACTTGATTGTCGCGGCTGAGCTGGCCTTCGCCGTGGCTGTCATCTACCTGGTTGTCGGCGCGCAGATCAGGCCGGGAGCCAGCGGCGTCGACCTGCTCTGGGTATTCAGGCTCACGTCCGGTGCGGAGCCGGAGGGCTTCGGGTTCCGTGGCGTCGCCGGCGCGCTGTTCGCCGTGACGGTGTGGCTAAGAGGCGCCTCCTACGCGGCCGCCGAGTTCCCGGTCGAGAAGCTCATGCTGAGCTTCCGGCTCGGCCTGCTAGCCCTCGGTGTCTCCATTACATTCGATATCGTTCACCCGGCCGAGCTCGACACCTTTCCTATGGTGTTCATCTTCTTCGCGGCGGGACTGGGCGGGCTGAGCATAGGTCATCTGGCTCCTGAGTCGGACGAGTCGTCGCAGGCCGGGCTCTGGCCCAGGGTGATCGCGGGCATGGTCGCTTCGATTCTGGTCCTGGGTCTGATAGTAGGCCTGCTCCGCCGTGGCGCCCTCTCGTACTTCTCCGATTCAGCGCTCTCGGGTCTGGAAGCACTAACCAAGGCGGTGTTCTGGGCGGTCATAATCCCGTTTGCCTTCGTATATGGCCTGTTCATCAGTTTCTTGAATTGGGTCCTCAGCCCGCTTCAGGACCGGATTGAGCTGGAGGAAGAGCTTGCGACATCTACAACGCAGATTCTGGAATTGCCAGAGCTTGATGACCAGGCTGCTGGGTCCTTCGAGCTAGTTGATCTCATCCTTCAATTCTTAGAAGCAAGCGTCATCTTCGCGGTTGTCGCGCTTCTACTGTTGGTGTTGGTCAGAGGCTTTACGGGAATGTTAAGGGGCCGACGGCCGCGCACTCGTGGAGAGCGCGAGTCCGTAAGAGAAGACGCCGACCCGATGTCCGACATGGGCAAGCTCCTTGCCGGCCTTATTCCTTCGTGGTTCGGTAGAAACAAAGGCCCGACCTTCAGCCTGCCGGACGGCCCGCCCGGAGTGGTGGATGCGATGCGGGTCTACTACGAGCTCCTGGAGAAAGCGAAAGAGCAGGGCATCCACCGGCCGCAGCCGGAGACGCCGTCCGAGCACCGTCCCATCCTACAAGGGTTATACCCTGGCGACCTGGTCCCGGCGTCGACCGAGGCGTTCAACCGCGCCTGTTACGGCCACCATCCGGCTTCCGCAGAACAGATAGCCGGAATGCAGCTGGATCTCAAGCGGTTGACGCCAGACCCCGAATTCATGGCCCCGCTGACTGCGGAAGACGACGCGGACCTGCAAAGCCGACGGGAGTGACGGTGGTCGCTGGAAGTCTCGCGGCGTTCCAAAAGCCTAACTGAAACTGTGCCCCTTTCCCTGGATGCGTTCGGGCTGGCGTCCGACGTTCCCCTGTGGCAGGTTGGCCTCCTCACGGTCCTCGCCTTTGCCGTAGGTCTTATCGGCGGGTTTGTCGGCCTAGCCTTGGGTGTGATTCGCCTTCCATTCATCCTGCTGCTCGGCATCGCACCGGCGACCGCAGCGGGCACAAACATCGCGGTCAGCGCCACGAGCCTGTTTGTTGGGGCGATACGTCACTACCGTGACGGCCGAGTGGTGATGAGGTCCGTGGTGGTATTGGGGGTGCCGGGCACAGCCGGGGCATTTGCGGGCGCTCTCGGTAGCCGGGCGGCCCCAGATGCGCTTCTCCTCGCCGTTATTGCCGTGATCGTGGTCTGGCAGGGTGCCGTGTTCGTCACCCGCGCCACCCGAGCCAAGTCGACCGAAGCGAGCGAACGTAACAAGACCGGACGAGAAACCGAGTCCGTCGGTCTCTCCCGTCCGCGGCTCGCGGCCGCAGCCCTTGCGGGTTTGACCATCGGCGTCGTCGGAGGCGCGGTCGGCCTTGTTCTGGGAATCGTCAGGTTGCCCGCGCTGGTGCGAATCATGCGTTTGGACCCTGGGCACGCCGCCGGGAGCAATATGTTCATCGGGTTCTTCGTCGGAGCGCTGGGTTGGGCCGGCCACGCGACCGCCGGACAGGTCGACTACGCCTTGCTTGTGCCGATGGCGGCTGCAGCCATGGTGGGCACATATCTCGGAGCTCGTTGGACGGGGAAGGTCAATCCCGACCGGCTGTTGCTGACTATGGGCGTCGTACTGATTCTAGTTGGCCCGCTGTTGCTGGTAAGGCCGCTGGCGGACTGGGCGTCATGACTTCTGGCGCTTAGTCACAGGCGCAAGTCGGAAAGTGCGAAAATACATGACAGGTGCCGTCGGCCCCAGACTAGTGGTCCGAAATGTTTGTAATGATTGGTTGATTGGCACGGGGGCTTTCCCCGCCATGCCTGGCTTTTGGAGACAGCCGCTGGGCAGTCCGGCTTTCCACCCGTCATTTCAAGGATGTTGGTCTACTAGCCTTCTGAGCCCAAATCCACCGAAGGGATGACTATGCAGCAGCGGAACGGGCGATAGGGGCAAGGGAGGGCGATGGTCCGGGCACGATTTGGGGTAGAGGGGGGCCGGTGTTTGTCTTCAGTTGCCGCGGGGAGACTTTGTGACCGTCTGCGAATGTTGGTCAGGGCGAGATAGCGGGGAGAGGACACAGCAAGAGGCACTCGCAGACCGGACTGGCGCGAGTTCGCGGGGACGTTCGGTTGGCCGGATGTCGGCCGGTTGCCGCCGCCGCCGTCAGGCAGGGAGTGGCAGGGCGCGCAATCGGGCCAGGGCACGATCGAACTGGGCTTCCCAAGGCCAGCGCTGTGGCAGATGCAGTGTGAGGCGGCGCGCCGAGCGGGTGATCCGTCCGGCCAGGGAGAAGAACCGCCGCCGGAGGGTCTTGGTGGTCACCACCTGCTCGCCCAGACCGATGCGCGCTGTCCAGCGGGCGATGTTGTGGGCCATCACCTGTACCGCCAGCCAGGCGGCGTTGGCGGCGAAGCGGCCCGAGGGGAGATGGTTCAACCCCACACCGTGCTTGAGGTCTCGGATGGCATTCTCGATCTCGGCGTGGCGGCGATGGTCGGCCTCCAGTTCGAGCATCTCCCCGTCCCGGTCGGTGATGAAGCCGTGATAGCTGTAGGTGGCGAAGAGGGCCAGCTGGGAACCGGGCGTGGGCTTCACACGCCGGACGATGAGCCGCACCGGCGCGGCGTCAGGTTCACTCTGGAAGGGAGTGCAGGTGGTCTCGGCCACATCGGCGGCGCCGTCCATCCAGTAAGGAATCGGCGTCCAGGCATCTTCGGGTATCGCCTCGATGAGATTGTGCAGGCTTTTATGCTGGCGGATGGTGATGGAGAAGCGGACATCCATCTTGCGGCAGACGGATACCACGCCATGAGTGTAGAACCCGCTGTCGGCCCGTAGCGTGAGTCGTCCGTTGGCCCCGGCGTAGCGCACCGTCCCACCGTCTCCCGCAGGAAGTGGGCGGCGCCGCGGGCGGTGTTGGCCCGGCCCTCGCGCAGCCGGGACATCAGCACGTCTCCGGTGCCGGCGGCGATGGCCAGCAGTGGGTGGTAGCCCCGCTTGCCGGTATAGCCGTGGTGGCGGGCGCCCTCCTTGGCCAGTCCGTAGGTCTCGCAGATGGTGGAATCGAGGTCGATGGTGAACGGCGCGTCGCCGGGTCCGGCCCCAGCGGCCCAGGCCCGGGCCAGCAGCTCCCGGCTCACCCGGTCCAGCTGGCGGACGTGGCCCCACCGGAAGCTGCGCAGGAAGGTGCCCAGGGTGGATGGCGCCTTGACCGTGCCGCCCAGGGTGCAGGCCGTCCCCCCGGTGCGCAACACATCAGCGTCGTCGATGCAGTCGCCGCCAGCCATGGCTGAGGCCACCAGGGTCATCAGCTTGTCTCCGGTGTTGGCCCGCCCCGGCGCGCCGCCCAGGTCAAGGTGATGGTCAACGAGTTCCCGCAGGCCCAGATGCCGGGCGAGGGTGGCCGGCAGGAGCAGACCGGCATTGGCCACCAGGCGGTGATCGTCAAAGACGATACGGATACGGTCGGGCTGGTTGCGTGGTAGCATCTATTGGGTGCTCCTTCTCTGGGACTGTTTTGCTGTTACAAAACCATTATCCCAGATTCAGAAGAGCACCCTCTGGCCACTTCAGGATGCTAACCCGACGCCCTCCCTCGGTGGATTCGGGCTAAGGGACCGTAAAAGAGAACACCCAGGGGCCGGGCAAGTGTTCCCCTAGGCCCAGGTCCATTAAGCCCGAGGGGTCCGTCAACTCCGCGATGAACAGCATCCATTCGCCGCGGTTGTCGCCAAGGAACTCGGGCACCGTCAGGATCCAGGTGCCGTCCTGCGGCGTGTAGAGGTCCATGTTCATCTGTCCTGACACGGTGCCCGGGCTCCCGGTTATGACGGTGACTGGTGTCCTCAGCACCACGACCGGGACCGCGTCCGCCAGCGGTTCCGGCGGCTCGATATGGAGGACGAGGCGGGTCAACGAGGGGGTGACCAATACCTCTTCGAGGGTGATCCTGACTCCGGCCGCTGCAACCGTCTGATGCAACTCCATTCTCCGACCCGCGGCGAGGGAAGCGTCGAACTCGAACACAAAGGGCCCGACCAGAAAGTCCCCGCTGACTGGCTCCTTGACCGTGCCCGCATCCGGGCGGCCCTGCACGAGGTCCCTCAACCTGTCCGCATCCAAAGGGTCCAGTTGGGCCGGCTGCAGATGGACCAGCAGGCGCAGTCGAAGCGAGTCAGACGTCATCCCCTGAAGGGGCGCATCGAAGACTAGGACTCGCCGAGGATCGGACAACCCCCAGGCCTGCGCGGCCCACCAGGCGGCATTGGTGGTCGGCTGAGGCTCCAGAGGGGGGCTGGCGAGACTTTCTTGGGGTCCGATGAGGCGCTTGGAACAGACCCCTCCCTTGCCGTCTTCCAGAACGACGCACGGGGTCTCTACGTACCGCCATGGGAAGACCGTGCTATCGTCGTGGGCCAGACCCAGCCACGCCACGCGCACCGCGGCCGCCAATCCGGCTTCCCCCTCCACGTTGATTCCCACGAGGAGCTGGTTATGATCCGCGTATACGTAGTCGACGGCAACCGTGAAGCCGTCGATTGTCTGCGCGAGCTTGACGTCTTCGGCCAATGCAGACTCGCCGACGTGCTCGCCTCCGCCAGTCAGGCCGAAGAACCGGCCCAGCGTAGGTCCTGCCGCGTTGACCGCGCCGGCGAAGGCGAGGAAGAGCACGACAACCAGCCCTGTCCACACCAGCTTGCCTGGAAACGGACCCGTGGCCCGCCTGCCCTCACCTGACAGACCCTCGAGAATCGTGGGCCAGAGGTGCGGACTGTCCGGCACCCCTCGGTCGGCTATCTCCGCCAGGACTAGCGCGGCTGTTTTGGCCATCTTTCCTTCATTCATGTCCCTTGCTCCCGCTTAGGAGTTGCCTCGCTCCGGAAACACTTCCTTGATGTCAAATGATCAGGTTGACGGACTGCAATATGAGGCGCAAACGCTTTCGAGCCTCATATAGGTACCGTTTGACGGTGCCGGGCGAGCTGCCGAGCTGAGTCGCTATCTCTCTCTCCTTCAGGCCGAGGTAGCAGCGCAACACAATAGCCGAACGCTGGGACGGAGAGAGCCGTTGCACGGCTTCCCAAACTCTGCGACGGCGCTCCGCCTGCTCAGCCATCTCTTCGGGTCCCGGCTCCTCCGAGAAAAGCGCTCCACGCAACGCGAATTCCGCGGCTTCGACGCCTTCGTCCAGCGGCACAAGGCGGTTCCCGCGCGAGACCGCCTTCATTGCGTCGTTGGCGACGATACGCATGAACCAAGGCCGGAAGGGGCGGCTGGTGTCGAACTGGCCGATCCGCTCGTAAATGCGGAGGAACGCCGTTGCCACGACGTCCTCCGCCGTCGACCGGTCCCCGGTGACCAGGTATGCTGCTTTGCCAGCCTCGGTCTGGTACTTTGAGACCAGAGCCTGGAGCCCGCCGATGTCGCGGTCTCGCAGCCTGGCAATCGCCTCGCGCTCGTTAGGAAGACTCACTGGACGTGTCTCTTTGCTCACAACCCGGGGCCATCCTTGTTTGTCAAGAACACGCATGACCTCATAAATATGGTTACCGAACGGGAGAATGCGCCTCAAAATTGCGGTTACCGAGGACCAGGAGGTAACCGTGAACCGAGAGAGCATCCGGGAGTACGTGGCGCGCCAGCAGGAGAGGTACCACAAGGCCACCAGGGCTGAGAAGGGGAGGATCCTGGAAGAAGTGGTGGCGGTGACCGACTACCATAGAAAGTCGGCGATACGGCTGCTATCTGGCCGGAGGAGAGGTCGAGGAGGTCAGGTGGGCAGACCGGCGGAGTACGGTCCGAGGATAGCGGCCGCTGCCCGAGTGGTCCACGAGGCGGCAGGTGGGATAGGAGCGAAACGGCTGCAGCCGTTTGTGGGAGAGCTGGCGGCACGCCTGGAGGAATTCGGCGAGCTGAAGATTGATTCCCTCGTAAAAACCCGTTTTGAGGAAGTTCCAGCGCTTTAGCACATGTGAGCGCTACCGTATGTTGGGGTAGGACACGGAACAGAGACTGTATATTGTACCCAGGCAAGGGTACGGTTGTTCTAATTCGACCTGCACAGACTTTTTACGAGAGAATCAAGATTGCCCCCGAGACAGATGCGTTGCTCAGGCGAGCAAGTGCAGCAACGCTCGAGCGTCTATTGGCTGCGGACCAGGTGCCGCTGAGAAGGAAGTCGAGGAGCCTGACCAAGCCGGGGACGTTGCTCAGGAACCGGATCGCGGTGCGGACGTTCAGAGACTGGGACGATGCGAGGCCGGGCTTTGTGGAAGTGGACACAGTGGCCCACTGTGGGGACACGATGCAAGGGTTCCACCTGTGGACTGTGACGGCGGTGGACGTAGCCACGGGGTGGGTGGAGATGGACATGGTGTGGGGTAAGACACAGGAGCGCGTGGGAGCAGCGATACGGAGGGTCCACAGGCGATTGCCGGTGCCGCTGCTCGGACTAGACAGCGACAACGGATCGGAGTTCATAAACCATGGGCTTTACACCTACTGTGAGGACAACGAGATCACCTTCACCAGGAGTAGGCCGTACAAGAAGAACGACAGCGCCCACGTGGAGCAGAAGAACGGAGCAGTGGTGCGGCGGCTGACAGGCCACGGGCGGTACTCATCGTCGTCTGCCTTCAAGCAGCTGAAAGAGGTCTACTCGTTAGCGAGGCTTCACGTGAACTTCTTTCAGCCAGTCCGGCGGCTGACCGCGCGAAGTCGTGAAGGGGCCAGGGTAGTGCGCTACCACGACCAGGCCACGACTCCTTACCAGCGCATGCTTCAGAGTGGGGCGCTAACGGGAGCTCGAAAGGCGGTCCTGGAGAAACTCTACCTGTCACTCAATCCACTTCGTTTGAGCCGGCAGATCGAAGCCGAAACCGAGGAGCTTCTGCGTCTAGCATGGCGCCGGGGTGACCCCCTATCATGGTCACCCTCCCGGTAACCGCAGTTTTGAGGCCACACCTCTGGCTCGGTAACCATTAATTTTGAGGTCGCACGGAACATGCCACAGACGTAGACCGGCCTGATCGCGGCTCTATCAACAATATCCTCGATACGTAGAAAAGGTTGTGATTCATTTGAACTATTCGTCGATTCGCCGGTCAGATTGGTGGGGAGGCCCCGCCGTGCTGGCCTGGAAATACCCAAGAAGAGGGGCACGCGTGCGAGGGCCCTCTGGGTCAAACGAGATCCGCCGCCCTCTGCCGCCTTGTCCTGGTCGAAGAAACGGGCCGCCCAGCCCAGCGCTCTCCGACCTCACCTCCGCCGGAGTCGTACAGGGGAGTGAGGCTCGCATCGGCCGGTCCAGCCCTCGACGAGTTCTTGGTCACCGTGATTTCGATTCGCATTTTCCGGTTCGGTGATCATATTTATGAGGTCATGCGCCTTCTCGACAGCCCAGAACGGATGTGCTATCGTATTTATGAGGGACAGACCCCATGGGCTTATCCCTTTGTCTTTGGAAATGGATTTCGGAGGTGAAACAAGACCGAACAAAACGGACCAATTCGAAACATCGGTGTTCCACCGCCAGATAGAGAGAGTGGAACGGTCGTCTAGCCTGATGTACCACCCACCAGATAGGAAATGGAACATATGGAACAGAATGGAGCGGCTGAGCAAGAAAAACCTATCTGACAAGCAGCTCGCCGTCCTGCCCTACCTCGTCTCGCACGAGTCGCTGTCGAGGCGGCTCGCCTGGCCAACGTCGGACGCACCACCCTCTACCGGTGGATGCACGACCCCTATTTCCGCGACGGCTCGAAAGCCGTCGCCAACCGACTCCGCGATACGACGTAATTCTTGGTATCATTCGACCCAATCATCCGCCACAGCGCGCCCTCGGAGGAAGTAACGATGACGCTGAAAACGGTGCTCCTATCACTGGCAGCCGTTGGCGCACTGGCCGCCGCTTGTGGGGGAGGGGATTCGGAGGAGCCGAAAACGCTGGCCGCGCAGCCGACGGCCGCCGATTCGGGTGGCTCGGAGATGATCGAGGGCACCAACCAGGCGAAGCTCGCCGATCCGGGCCAAGCAACCGAGATCGTCTTCTCGACCGACGGCTCAGGCTTCAGCGGGCCCGACTCCACATCGGCAGGGTGGACACGCATCCTGTTGGAGAACACTGGCCAGGAAGACCAGCACTTGGGGTTGGTCCTACTCACCGAGGGAAAAACCGCTGCGGACCTTCGCGCCTTCGTCGAGGAAAAGCCGACCGAACCGTTACCGTCCTGGGCTGTGCAGTCCGGAGGCCCGGTTGACGTCTCTCCGGGAGTGACCGGCAGCGTGACTCAAGAGCTGCAGGCGGGTAACTACGCCCTCGTCACCTACGCCCTCGACGAGAACGAGATGTCTCGGGTGACCAGCGAAATGCTGCGCGCCTTCACCGTCAACGGCTCTGGTACTGCGGGTACCGAACCGACGCCGGACGTCACACTCACGATCAGCGACTTTGACTACGTCATCCGTAACACCGGCGACCTCTTTGGCCAGGCCACTGGCAAGGCGATCGATCCGGGGTCGCGTATCGTCCAGGTCAACAACGCCGGCACCCGCGTCTTCGAGGCGCGGGTATCGCGAACGGAGCCCGGCAAGCAGGCCGCGGATTTTCCGGAGCTGTACGTCGGGCGGCAAGAGATGGGGGGCGGCCAAGGAATGGGCAGCACGGCCATGGGAAGAATGCTGCCTTTCCCGGTCATTAAAGACGACGGCACGGGGCCTGGAGGTCCCCCACCGGGCACGTCCATCGGCGGCGTTATGGCCATTCAGCCCGGAGGGAGGGCGTACTTCGCCGCCGAGCTTACCCCGGCGAACTATTTCATCTACAACCTTCTCGAAGACGTGGAGCTGGGAACTTCGTACCTCATGCGTCCCATGGCAATCGAATTCCCTGTCAGGTAGGGCGCAAGAGCGAACCTTCGGTAATGGGCCCCAGACTAGCTGCCGCGTCTGACGACCGGGGCAGGGTTACGCTGGATCGCGACGTTGACACAGGCCGGCAGGCCCGATGCCATTGCGCGCTCCAGCGCCGGCCGTAGCTCCGACGGCCTCGTGACATTCTCGCCATGGGCTCCGAGGGCTTTCGCGACCTCGTCGTAGCGTGTGGGGAGCAGTTCGCAGCCGATCAAACGGTCCTCACCGTAGCTCCGTAACTGTATCTGGTACTCGGCGTTCCACGCGGCGTCGTTGCCGACCACGGCGACGAACGGAATCCCATGCCTGACCGCCGTGTCGAACTCCGCTGCATGAAAGCCGAAGGTCCCGTCGCCCAGTATCGTAACTACCGGCGCGTCCGGGTTGACCAGGCGCGCCGCCATGGCGTACGGAACAGCCGTTCCGATGGAACCCGCGGTCCCGTTGATGATGCGGGTCGGCGCCGAGACGCATGCCTGCGCCCACTGGCCGAACTCGCCGCCGTCCGATACAAAGACGCCTCCGGAGCCGGCGTCCAGAGACGCCTGAACCTCGCGGCAAACATCCACGGCGTGAAGGGGCCCGTCAGGCGGGGATTCCAGCTCGCGCCATTCGGCGGGCCGGTAGCTCACCGCATCGCCCACCTCGTCGTGCCATTGGGAGGCAGGCCATTGGCGGGTCCGGGCGGCGTCGAGCATCGCCTCGGCAGTCGTTTGCGGGTGGGCGGCGGCGGTCATGACAAGCCGTGAGGAGTCGGCAACGACGCGGCCGGTCTGCTGGACTACAGCTTCGTCGGCGTCGATTTGCACGAACCGGCAGCCGGGTCGAATCGCCGGCGTGTCGCCGAAACGCAGGCTGAAGTCGAGCTTCTTTCCGAGCAAGACGATCAAGTCGGCCTGGGCGAGGACCTCGGCGAAAGCCCCTAGGCTCGGGTCGTTGATCCCTCGCGGGCTCTCCATGCCGACGACAGGGACTCTGGTCTCTTGCGAGAAGGCAGTCGTCGTCTCCAGTGCAGGGCCGCGCATCATGGCAGGACCGGTCAGCACCAGCGGCCGCGCGGCGTCGGCGAGGACATCTAGCATCGCCTCGACCGAAGAAATGTCGGCCGGTTCAAGGGGCTGTGGCAGTGCCTCGGTGGACTCCCTGGTGGCGTGCGGCTGCTCGACTACCGATTCGAGCAGGTCTCCTGGAAGAGCGACGTGCACGGGCCCGGGCCGCCCGGAGCTCGCTAGCTCGAGGGCGCGGACGACGTCCCGACCGAGACCGGAGGCGTCCGTGGCCGTCCACGACGCCTTGGCAACGTGCCCGGCCATGTCGCCCTGGGGCATCTCCTGGAAAGCGCCTCGGCCGAGCAGCTCATGCTCGGCGTGTCCGCTGAGGAGCACCACGGGCGTCTCCGCCATCTTCGCGACGTATAGCGCCGAGATCGTGTTGGCGAAGCCTGGGCCGGCCGTAACTGCGACGACCCCGGGCTGGCCAGTTAGCCGTCCCCACGCGTCGGCCATGTGCACGGCGGCTGCCTCGTGGCGAACGTGTATCAGCTCGATGTCAGCGTCTATGCTGGCGTCGAACAAGGACATGATCTGGTTGCCAGACAGCGTGAACAGCCGCTTTACGCCCGCAGCCGACAGGGCTTCGACCAGGAGGTCCGCTCCGCGTTTAGTTCGTCCCATAACCCTTCTTTAGCTCAGATCTGTCGAAACAGCTGCCTTGTCGGTTGGAGCGTTCAGCATCGGAATGCGTCCTACATACAGGTAGGGGACCGGACGGACAAAGTGGACCTCCGGCTTCGTACCGGGGCCCACTTTACATTCGAGTAGGAGGTCTTGTTCAGACCGCGACGGGCTCGAGCGCTTCCACGTGAGCCTTGAGCTTCGACTTGAGTCCCTTCATGTCGCTTATGTCCGGCGATCGATTGTCCTGTCCCTTCTTGTCCCACCACACGTCGCCATCGACTGTTATTTTGAACGCGCCGCCCTGACCTGGCGTGAGTTGGATAGCGGTATCTGTCCCACCGGCGGCGAACATCTCGCTAACCGCCCACGATGCCAGGTTCTGGTAGCCACACGGGACGCAGTACTCGATATCGACAAGCACCTTTCCGATCTTCTCCATGACTTGGGTCTCTCCTGCTTTGAGGTTGTATCCGGATGCTATCAACCGGCTTCTAGGGTGTCAACTGAAACGATCGCGCGGAGAGCAACCTGCGGTCGAAATCTCAACGTACTCCTAACGAGACCTTCACGCCGTTCTTATGTTTGTTGGATAGGGTGGGGTCACGACGGACCTTCGGGGCCCTTGCCCGGATTGGTCCTTCGACCAGGAGAGGAGATTTCCGATGAATGAAAGGCGTTGCGTACATACATGGATTGTCGAGCCACCCAACGGTCCCGTTTCCTTCGGCAGGTGCGACTCCTGCGGCGAAACCAAGGAGTTTCCGAACGCGATCGGTGAGCTGGACTTCATGTCGGACGAACGACGGCGGCGTTTCAAGGTAGCCGGCGCCACTTCTGGCGCACTGCCAGACGCGTCCCAGGCTCCGCTCTACAGCAAGATAACCTAAGACGGACGTTCTCGGGCGGGCTTGAAGGCGAGGGCTCGTCGGCTACAGTTCTTCGCCCAATTCCTCCGTTGAAGAACAGACGGTAGGGCCGAGTGCCGGTATCGGTGGGGATGAAGTTTGGCGGTCTTGCGCCGCTCGCTCTCCACTTAGTCTCGGCCAAGTGTCGCGTGGTGCTGTCTAGCTTCTGCGGCCCGTCTGCCCCAGGCCGGTGTGTCACGCGCAGTCACGTTCGCTTTCCTGACAGCTTCAGGTTCCGCTACCGTCAGATGCACGGACCCGCTACGTACACCAAGTGCGGCTGTCGGCTTTGTTGGCCAGCCTACGCCGGACATGCTATTCGCGCAATGACCGTGGAGTCGCGTCATCGATGGGGCAGATGACGACCATTGCGGCGATCACAATGGACCGTGGGCCCTGACCGCCGCCGACCGTACACCTCTGACGTAGTACTCCTGTCACATCCCTAATCCCCTCAAAGATCAAACTTTCTCCCAACGTGATGCGGGTGGTGTCCACACGAGGATCAAGGGTGGTGCTTCCAAAAGGATAACCAATTGCAGAATCGAGAACGTTAAACACCTTGCCACTCAACTCGCATCGCATACTAGTGGTCCGAAATGTTTGTAATGATTGGTTGATTGGCACGGGGGCTTTCCCCGCCATGCCTGGCTTTTGGAGACAGCCGCTGGGCAGTCCGGCTTTCCACCCGTCATTTCAAGGATGTTGGTCTACTAGAATTCAACTTCGGTATCGTGTGCTGTGACAGGGGCAGGTGGGGAAGGAAGATCGATCCTCTATGGTGACGCTAATAAACAACATGAGGCTCGTCGCCGGAACTGCTTTTGGCGCTGCGCTATTGGCGGTGCTCGTCGGGTGCGCCAGCGACAAGCCGGTGCAGCCCGTTATCCAGACGGTGATCGTACCCGGAGAGACGGTCGAAAAGGTGGTGGTGGTCACACCGACGCCGGGGCCAGCGCCGCTGGCAAGGGTGCTGCACCTCAACGCCGGCACCGAACCACCAACGCTGGACCCTGCGCTCGCTACGGATAGCGTCTCGTACACGATGATCGAGAACCTGTTCGTCGGGCTGACAAACTTCAATCCGGAGACCTGGGAGATTGAGCCCGATCTGGCCGAGAGCTGGGACGTGTCTTCCGACGGCACGGTCTACACGTTCAACCTCCGACAGGATGCCAAGTGGACCGACGGCAAGCCCGTAACGGCCCATGACGTTGAGTACGGCATTCTCCGCACCCTGAACCCGGATACAGGATCCGGGTACGCCTTCGTAATCTCGTCGATCATCAAAAATGGGGACGCCTACAACTTTGGGGAAATAGCAGATGCGTCGATGGTCGGGGTGAAAGCCGTCGACGACTACACTCTCGAAGTGATGTTGGAACATCCTGCGGCGTACTTTCCGGGAATCGCGTCCACGTGGGTGATGTATCCGCAGCCTCAATGGGCGATCGAAGCCCACGGCGACAAATGGATCGAGCCCGACAACATCGTGACGAATGGGCCTTATCAGCTGCTCAGCTGGGTCCATGGCAACAGCCTCGTCATGACCAAGAATCCTGACTACTACCATGCTGAAGCGGTGTTCGTGGAGACGGTCGACTGGAAGATGATCGAGGAAGAGTCGACGGCCATGGCGATGTATGAGGCCGGCGCGCTTGACAGCGTGGCGCCACCCGTCGAAGACATGGACCGCCTCCGAGCCGATGGAGAGCTCGGGAAGGAGCTCAACATCGCGCCGGCTCTCTCGACGTATTTCTATGGGTTCAACGTGAATAAGCCGCCTTTTGACGACCCTCTGGTGCGAAAGGCGTTCGCGGCCGCAATCGACCGGCAGAGCCTCGTTGAGTATGTCCTCAAGGGAGGACAGGCCCCCGCACTCACGGTCACGGCCCCCGGCAACTTCGGGGCAGTCGATCCTGATGAAGAGGGGATCGGCATTGGTTTCGATGTGGAGCAGGCGAAGGCGTGGCTAAGCGAGGCTGGATTCTCGGGTGGTCAGAACCTTCCGGAGGTCACCCTGGCGTTCAACTCGAGTGAGACGAACCAGAAGATCGCGGAGGCCGTAGCCTCCATGTGGAAGGAACACCTAGTGGTTCAACGTTTTTGTATTGATGGGTAGAGTGACTTTAGCTTGATGCGCGCATCCTCGGTAGTGAAGCGCCAATCCACTCGTATCACATCCCGGTTGCGTTGATTCTGCCAAGCATTGACCTCGCCGCGCAGGATGTCTTGATTGGCAATCCGTCGGTCCAGGCACTGTAGAGCCAGCACACCGATCTCTATCTCCGCCATATTCAACCAACTCCCGTGTTTGGGAGTGTAGTGTATCTCCAGTCGCTCAGCTATACGCCTCGCCTCAGCAGGCTCGAATGCCTCGTATAGCGAGGACAGCTTGTGAGTGTTGAGATTGTCCATTACCAGCACGATCCGGTCTCTGTCGGGGTAGTCCTCGTCGACCAGTTTCTTTATCACATGCGCCCAGTCCACTTTCGTGCGACGCTCTCTGACCTCGACTCGGCGCCATCCGTCCAACGGTGCAAACAGCATGAACAGGCTGCTCACTCCATTGCGCTCGTATTCGTAGTCGTATGCCGCCGATAAGCCGGGCGCTGCGGGACGCGGCACTCGCGTCTCCTTGACTTGCTGTTTGCTCGTCTCATCCATGCACACCAGAACCTCATTCCCATCGTACGGCCGTTGGTAGACCTCCAGTACGTCTTCCATCGCGCACACAAACTCCGCGCTCTGACCGGGCGGGATGCACCAACTCTGCTTCAGCCACGGCTTCAGTTCGTTTTTTTTTAAGCGCCTGGCGAACCGTCTCGGTGCTAATGGTCCCGACTATCTCACACTCGACCAACTGGTCAGCCAACAGCTTCAGGGTCCAACTGGCACGCCCCTCCGGCGGTTCCCCGCAGGCCATCGCTATCAACCGTGCTTCACCTTCGCCGTCCAGTCTCTTTTGACGCCGACGCAGTTGCTTTTTGCGATTCAGCGCAGACTCGACCCCCTCCTCCACACAGCGCTTGCGTATTCGCTCGACCGTTGACTGTCCCACACCGAGCGCGCTGGTGATGTCCGCGTCCTTCATTCCCCCGTCCGAGCGTGACTCATCGCTCATCAGCAGAATGCGCGCATGGGTCTGTTTGTACGCCGCAGCCCGACCGCGTGAGACCAAGGCGTTGAGTTCCTGTTGTTCGTCGGTAGTCAGTCTGATACGGTACCTCTTGGTAGACATCATGGTTCCTCCTCGGTTCAACGTTACGATTGAACCCCCAAGAGGAACAATGACTATCATGGTCTTCATTTCAATGATGTTGGACCACTAGGTGTCGAGGTGAATCTCGCGAGCCAGGAGTTCAGGGTATATCTGTCGACTTTGCAAAGCGATCCGCCTCATATGTACCGGTTGACCTGGGGCGCCGACTACCCGGACGCCAACAACTGGCTGAACGATGCGTTCCATTCGGCAGCGCCGACGAACTTCGGTGGCTTCGCGTCCGCTGAGTTTGACAGCATCGTCGAATCGGCGGCGCGGGAACAGGACCAGCAAAGGCGCACGGAGCTGTACAAGAGGGCCGAAGAGATTCTGGTGGAAGAGGTCGCCGCGATAGCGCCGATATATCACCAGACTCGAGTAAATGTAACGAAGCTCAACGTGCAGAGGACGTTCGCGCCTTTCGGGGGCGAACAGCTGATGACTTGGAAGGCGTTCTCGCCGAATAGAGAGAACAACTAGACGGCAACGGGTGTTCCGTCGGCGGGTCAGAGGCAGAGGCCAACGCGTTTCGGGCTCTGGATTCTCGGTCGCCCTCACATTTCGGCAGGCTAAGTACAGGCTGTTAGTTCTCTCCCATGGGCAGCTACTTCGTCGACAGCATCGGCAATCGAGACTACCCAGTAATTATGGGGATGACTCTTGTGCTGGGTGGCCTCGTCGTCGCCGCGAACCTCGCGGTCGACGTCGCTCACGCCGTCCTCGACCCCAGAATAAAGCACGGCTAGGAATGATCTTCTATCCGGCGACTGCGTCCCGCCCAGCCGTTCTTTCGATGGCCGGTTTACCCCGTTTGCGCAGCAGGGTGTGGGGCGACGTCGTTCCCAGATTGACTCGGAGCAGGCGAGCCGTTGTGGGGGCCGCCATCGTCTTCACGCTGGTGTTGATCGCGGTCTTCGCCCCGGTTTTCGCGCCGACGGGATACGCCGAGGCTAGCCTCGAGGACAACTACGCCACCCCTAGTCTGGAATACCCGCTCGGAGCCGACTTTCTGGGCCGGGACATGTTGAGCCGCCTGATCTATGGGGCACGCGTGTCCCTCTCGGTGGGCATCGTCGGAGCGACGCTGGCGACAATACTAGGAGTGGCGTACGGGTCGATTTCGGGCTACTACGGCGGCAGGTTGGACAATTGGATGATGCGAGTCGTGGACGTCTTATCCCAAATCCACCGAAGGGATGACTATGCAGCAGCGGAACGGGCGATAGGGGCAAGGGAGGGCGATGGTCCGGGCACGATTTGGGGTAGAGGGGGGCCGGTGTTTGTCTTCAGTTGCCGCGGGGAGACTTTGTGACCGTCTGCGAATGTTGATTCTCTCGTAAAAAGTCTGTGCAGGTCGAATTAGAACAAACGTACCCACGCCTGGGTACAATATACAGTCTCTGTTCCGGATACTACCCCAACATACGGTAGCGCTCAGATGTGCTAAATCGCTGGAACTTCCTCAAAACGGGTTTTTACGAGGGAATCAATGTTGGTCAGGGCGAGATAGCGGGGAGAGGACACAGCAAGAGGCACTCGCAGACCGGACTGGCGCGAGTTCGCGGGGACGGTCGGTTGGCCGGATGGCGGCCGGTTGCCGCCGCCGCCGTCAGGCAGGGAGTGGCAGGGCGCGCAATCGGGCCAGGGCACGATCGAACTGGGCTTCCCAAGGCCAGCGCTGTGGCAGATGCAGTGTGAGGCGGCGCGCCGAGCGGGTGATCCGTCCGGCCAGGGAGAAGAACCGCCGCCGGAGGGTCTTGGTGGTCACCACCTGCTCGCCCAGACCGATGCGCGCTGTCCAGCGGGCGATGTTGTGGGCCATCACCTGTACCGCCAGCCAGGCGGCGTTGGCGGCGAAGCGGCCCGAGGGGAGATGGTTCAACCCCACACCGTGCTTGAGGTCTCGGATGGCATTCTCGATCTCGGCGTGGCGGCGATGGTCGGCCTCCAGTTCGAGCATCTCCCCGTCCCGGTCGGTGATGAAGCCGTGATAGCTGTAGGTGGCGAAGAGGGCCAGCTGGGAACCGGGCGTGGGCTTCACACGCCGGACGATGAGCCGCACCGGCGCGGCGTCAGGTTCACTCTGGAAGGGAGTGCAGGTGGTCTTGGCCACATCGGCGGCGCCGTCCATCCAGTAAGGAATCGGCGTCCAGGCATCTTCGGGTATCGCCTTGATGAGATTGTGCAGGCTTTTATGCTGGCGGATGGTGATGGAGAAGCGGACATCCATCTTGCGGCAGACGGATACCACGCCATGAGTGTAGAACCCGCTGTCGGCCCGTAGCGTGAGTCGTCCGTTGGCCCCGGCGTAGCGCACCCGTCCCACCGTCTCCCGCAGGAAGTGGGCGGCGCCGCGGGCGGTGTTGGCCCGGCCCTCGCGCAGCCGGGACATCAGCACGTCTCCGGTGCCGGCGGCGATGGCCAGCAGTGGGTGGTAGCCCCGCTTGCCGGTATAGCCGTGGTGGCGGGCGCCCTCCTTGGCCAGTCCGTAGGTCTCGCAGATGGTGGAATCGAGGTCGATGGTGAACGGCGCGTCGCCGGGTCCGGCCCCAGCGGCCCAGGCCCGGGCCAGCAGCTCCCGGCTCACCCGGTCCAGCTGGCGGACGTGGCCCCACCGGAAGCTGCGCAGGAAGGTGCCCAGGGTGGATGGCGCCTTGACCGTGCCGCCCAGGGTGCAGGCCGTCCCCCCGGTGCGCAACACATCAGCGTCGTCGATGCAGTCGCCGCCAGCCATGGCTGAGGCCACCAGGGTCATCAGCTTGTCTCCGGTGTTGGCCCGCCCCGGCGCGCCGCCCAGGTCAAGGTGATGGTCAACGAGTTCCCGCAGGCCCAGATGCCGGGCGAGGGTGGCCGGCAGGAGCAGACCGGCATTGGCCACCAGGCGGTGATCGTCAAAGACGATACGGATACGGTCGGGCTGGTTGCGTGGTAGCATCTATTGGGTGCTCCTTCTCTGGGACTGTTTTGCTGTTACAAAACCATTATCCCAGATTCAGAAGAGCGCCCTCTGGCCACTTCAGGATGCTAACCCGACGCCCTCCCTCGGTGGATTCGGGCTTATACGGCCTGCCGACGGTACTCGTCATCATTCTGATAATGGTCTACTTCCGGTCCGCTACCCTCTCGGGGGTCTCTTCCAACCCATTGATGGCCGCGGTTGAAGGCGTCGATGACCTGACGGGCGGAGTATTCTTGATTCTCGTGGGCATTGGAATCACGTCGTGGCTGACGACGTCGCGCCTGGTAAGAGGCATGGTGCTTTCCCTCAAAGAGGACCATTTCATCGAGGCTGCCCGCGCAGTCGGCGCGAGCGACGCCAGAATCATTTACCGGCATCTCGTGCCCAACTTTCTAGGTACCGTGATCGTCGCCGAAACCCTAAACGTCCCAGGTTACATCCTCATCGAAGCCTTCTTGAGCTTCATAGGCCTGGGGGTCGAGCCCTCGGTCCCGAGTTGGGGCGGCATGATCGCCGAGGGGTTCCGCGGGCTTCGGTCGTACCCGCATCTCGTCGTCTTCCCCTCGATCGCGCTGTCGGTCACACTTCTCGCGTTCAATCTCCTAGGCGACGGGCTCCGGGACGCTCTCGACCCTCGGACGCGCTAGCCGGTCCCTAGCTGAGCTGCGCAACCGAGACGTTGGACGTCAGACTCACAATGGTGACAAAAGTCACCAATAATCCCCGCAGGCCAAACATCGCCCACACCCTTTCCCAACCCTGTGGCTGATAGGTTCGGAAGCAACAGATTATTGCCTATCCGAGCGTTCGATTGACACCAGCATCTACATACTTCCTTCCGCCCCGCAAGGCCCAGACCCCTTTACGCTGTCTAGGTGAAGCGGATACGAGTGGGAGGGTCGCAGGCCGAGCCGAGAGCGGGATGCCCCCCGCCCTCTCTGCGTTTGCAAGAGGCAATGTGGACCTAGACAAACTTTTTGTCGTTCTGAGTTGTTTTTCTTATGAGATGCGCCTTGTGCGTTCCGTCGAAACGGGGTCGGCAAGACGCTGGTCGCGGGTCGAACTCGCCGGGTACGCTATCGGTGTCGGAAGACAGATGAGAAGCCAGCCGTGAGCCGAGACCTCCGGTCGTTTGTCTATATTTCGGCAATAGCCGCAGTCGTCGTTGCTGCCAGCGGACTCGCTGCGTCCTGGTGGCCGTTGCCTCTGGAAACACGTTCATTGCTGCTCATGCCCGTGCTCGGGGCCTTCATTGCGCTGGCTGGGCGATTCCCCATCGAGATTTCTCGCCAAGCACCGGCTTCGCTCTCCACGATGCCCATGTTCATGACGGTTCTGCTCCTCCACCCTCTGGATGCGGCACTGGTGACCGCTATGGGCTGGCTCATCTCCGAGACGGCGCTGGGGGCGCCGGCCAAAGCGGTCGCGTTCAACGTTACGGCGAATGCGGCCGCATGCGTGTTCGCAGGCGTTGTGTTCTTCAGTCTCATGCCGAGCGATGGGGAGTTGGCATTGACTGGCGGCTACATGCTAGCCGCCGGCGCCGCCGGCATCACCCTGCACGCGACCAATGTGCTGCTGGTAGTGGGTATGGTGACCCTTCGTAAGGGGCTCGCCTTCTGGAGGAGTTGGAGCGAGGCGTATGTTTTCGAGGTCGTGCAGGAGAGTGGTCTCGTTACTCTTGGCTTGATTGCCGCAGTTCTCTACATTCAGGCCCCTTGGAGCGTGGTCCTCGTCATCATACCGTCGATCCTCGCTTACTACGGCTTCAGACGCAACGTCAGCGAGGCTGCGGAGAAGGCTCGGATGGCCGAGGAGTTGGAGGAAAGGCTGGACGAGCTCAAGGAGCTCCAGGCCCAGCTCATCCAGTCCGCCAAGCTGGCCAGCGTTGGCACGCTCGCAGCCGGCATCGCCCACGAAATCAACAACCCCGTGTTCGCCATCACGGGCCGGGCGGAGCTGCTCTTGAAGGACCCGGAGCGCCATCTACGTGGCGAAAAGGCTTTGTACTACGTCAAGACGATCTACGAGATGGGCGAGCGGATATCGCAAATCGTACGACAACTCCTTGACTACTCCCGTTCGTCGGAAGAACGGGAAGAGGTTCACATGGTCGATACGATGGAGGCGGCGCTGGCCTTGCTGGGCGAGAGGCTTGAGCCGCCACAAGCCGCCCTGGTCCGGGAGTACGCGAACGTGCCGCCGGTCATGGCGGTTGGATCGCAGCCACAGCAGGTTTTCGTCAATCTTTTGAGCAACGCGCTGGACGCCAGTGGAGAGCGGTCCGTAATAACCGTCGGGTGCCGGTCCGTCGGCGACGAGGTCGAGTGTTATGTGCGGGATGTGGGGACCGGGATCCCGGAGGAGCTACTGAACAACTGTGTTCGAGCCTTTCTTTACCACGAAAGAAGTAGGGAAGGGGACCGGTCTCGGTTTGTTCGTATGTCACAAGATCGTGGCGGGGCACGACGGAGAAATTTTCATAGACGGGGGCAACGGTAAGGGTACTACCGTGCGTGTGCGGCTACCGGCGGCGAGCGCCTACGTAGGGGCTCCGGAACGCGAGCCCGTGCATGCTGGCGCCGGAACGTAGAATTCAGGAGACCATACTATGGCTGATAAGGTACTGATCGTAGAGGACGAAGAAGTCGTCCGGGAGTTGCTTGAGGGCTGGCTGGAGGACGCTGGCTACGAGACTCTGGCGTCGCCCGATGGCCTGGACGGCCTACGGAAGCTGTACAGCTTCCGGCCCGACCTCGTGGTGGCCGACGTCCTTATGCCGAACATGGACGGCTTCGAGCTGTGCCGGTTGGCCCGCGAGGTTTGTGAGGCGCCGATCATGATCTTATCGGGGCTTGGCAAGGAAGAGGACAAGGTCAAAGGCCTCAACCTGGGCGCAGACGACTACGTGGTGAAGCCCGTGCCTATGGGAGAGTTCCTGGCCAGAGTTGCAGCCCTCCTCCGTCGACGAGAGCGTAACGGAGATGGGCCGCCTAGCGACAATATCTATCGAGACGACGTCCTCACAATCGACGGGGACCGAAACGAAGTATGGGTGAGAGGCGACCAGGTGCAGTTTACGCCTACCGAGTTCAAACTACTTTCGCTTCTGACCGAGCGTGCCGGGAAGACGTGCTCCACCCGAGAGATTCTCGACAGAGTTTGGGACACTTCTCACTACTCCCCAGAGCTAGTGAAGTGGCATATAAGCAGTCTACGAGGCAAGGTAGAACGCGACGTGGCCAACCCCCAGTGCGTTGTGACAGTCCGTGGAGTAGGCTACAGGTACGACGGCGCGATGAGGGCTAGCGTCGCGTCCCAGATGGCACAGGCCAAGGCCTAGGTCTCAACCCTTCGTCGTCACCTCCCTTCACTAGGCATGGTCGTCTCCGGACTACGGTCTCCGCTGCAGCCCTCCACGATGGGCTAGCTCAGATATCACCCCGGCTATCACCTAACCGAGCGATGGCTCGACCGTTACTGTTCTGTAGAGTGTGCTGCTAGGACGAATCGCCTCCGTGCCTGGCCAACATGCTAGAACATACCCGACCGTAACTATGGAAGCTGCCGGAACCGCCTGCTCTTTATGAGAAATCTCTTTGCTAGTGTCGCCACACCAAGCCTCGGCACGGTGTTGATCGTGCTCGCGTCGCTAGGTGCAATAGCCTGTAGCAGCGACCCAGACGAGGTGACTGTCCAGCTTCTTGAACAAGACGACTCCGGCCAGTCCGGCATCGCCACGCTTAGAGCCAAAGGCACCAAGACCGAAGTTATGATCAAAGTCGACCCCGGACCGGCGGCCAACGACCCGCAGCCCCTTCACATCCATTTCGGTCAGTGTGGCTCGAACCTCGGTGGTGTTAGCGAGCCGTTGAATGACCTTAAGAGCGGCGAGTCCACGACTTTGCTGGACGCGAACCTGGCAAGCCTGATGGACGACAACCACGCGATCAACATCCACGAGTCATACGACGATTTTACGATCTACACCTCCTGCGGAGAGGTCTCCGCCCCGTAATCTAGGCCTATAACGTGGACCGACAGTCAGTTCCAGCAAACGTAACAGCACCGCCGCAGGGGACGGGCGGCCAGCGCCCTTTCCCTCTGCTCCGTTATTACGTTGCCACCAGCCTAATCGTTATTACGGTGATTACATTGGCGGTAGCCGTCTTGTTCGTCGGGCGGGCTGAAGACGAATTTGCCGCCCGCAGTACAGGCCAGAGCGTGACGGAGGCAGCCCACCTCGCGCACATGTTTTACCACCGTCTATGGGTGCCGCGGCAACGTGAAGGTCTGCATCTGACTTTGCGCGAGGCAGTGAGCGGCATGGAGCTCGAGGAGTTCTATGAGCAGAACGCCTACGGGCTAAATGTAACTACCTTCAACGTGTTAAGGCTCGATGGAAGCGTTCTGTGGACCAACATCCCGTCCACAGGCGATAGGGGCATCGACCTCGGTTCATTTGCGAAGGTCGTCCTTCAAGGCACACCACAATCGGAGTTATCCAAAGACCAGACGGTCGTGAACGCCAACGGAGAAACGCTGCGTCTGGACGTGGTTACCACGTACTACCCCCTTAGAGACGTCCCCCTCGACGCGCCGCGGGAAGGAACGGTTCTTGGCGTCCTCGAGATGACACAGGACGTTACGGAGGCGCTGGCGGGAGCACGACAAGACACACTGGTCGTGGCAGTCTTGGGGTCCATCGCCACCGGCACCATTCTATTCACGTTGCTTTTCCTGTTTGTATTTCGCGCCGACAGGAACATTGCCAAAGGACATAGAGCGTTGCTAGAGCAACAGAGCGCTCTGACGGAGAGCGAGTCCCGCTTCCGAAGTCTGGTTGAGCACGCCGGCGACGCGTTCTTCTTGGTCGACGCAGAAGGCGGAATCGTGGACGTGAACCAGGCGGCCTGCGACTCTCTAGGATATAGCAGAGAGGAGTTGGTACGCCTTTCGGCGGCCGAGATTGACGATGGGTTCGACGCCGTCAGAATTGCCGAGCTTACGGAGAAGGTCCCCGGGTCACAAATGACTCTGAACGGGACGCATCGGCGGAAGGACGGAGCTACCTTCCCTGTGGAGGTGAGAGTCGGCCCGATGGAGCTTGGGGGCCGCCCGCATCTCGTATCGTTGGCCCGGGATATCTCCGAACGCAGGCTCGCAGAGGACGCCTTGCGACAGAGCGAAGAACGCCTCAGGACCGTATTCGAGTTCGCTCCGATCGGCATGGCGATCGTCGATGCACAAGGGTGGGTGGTGCGGAGCAATCGCCACTTCCAGCAGATGGTCGGGTACGGTGCGGTCGAGCTCAAGAAGATGTCCTTCTCGAGATTTACCCACCCCGACGACCTTCCGGGGAACCTCAACCTCTTCCACGAGATGCTCGCGGGCAGGCTGAACGAGTACTCGTACCAGAAGCGGTATATACGGAAGGACGGTGGCACGGTATGGGGTCACATGACTGCCTCTCGCCTGCCAAAAGCCGACGGCGACGAGTTCCGCGGCGTGGCCATGGTCGAAGACATCACTCAGCGACGTAAGGCAGAGACCGCCCTCATGGACGCGAAGCGCCTTGCGGCGATAGGCGAGTTCGCGGCCGGTATGGCGCATGAGATCAATAACCCGCTGACGGCGATAATGCGCTTCGCTCACCTGGTGAACATGCGAGACCTCCCCGGGGACGTCAAGTCTGACGTAGACAACATCTACAGTGAGGCCGTGAGGGCCTCGGCGATCGTTCAGAGCTTGCTTTCGTTCGCGAGGAAACGAGAGCCGCACCTGCGGCCGCAATCGGTTGCGTGGGTATTGGAAAAGGCCCTGGCCCTCAAGCAGGACCACAACGGCGCTTCAGGGGTCGCCATGACTCAGGAGTGGCCGCCCGACCTTCCGGCTGCAATGCTCGACGAAGACCAGATACTCGAAGTCCTTCTGAATATTTTGACCAACGCCGAGCAGGCCCTGGCCGGCATGGCCGGGGAACGCCGGATCCATCTCGAGGCCCGGGAGGCATCGGGGATGGTGGGTGTGACCATACGCGACAACGGCCCCGGCATTACACCGGAGAACACAGGCAGGGTCTTCGATCCCTTCTTCACGACAAAGCCGGTAGGCGAAGGCACCGGCCTTGGATTGAGCATCTGCTATGGAATCGTTCGGCAGCACGGCGGCAGACTAAGTGTCGAAAGTGTCGAGGGCGAAGGCTCGACGTTCACGATCGAGTTGCCCGCCGTGCCCAACGGCGCAAGTGAACCGGTTGCAACCGCAGGCATGGCCGTCTCTGGGGGAGGTGAGTGATGAATCAGGTGGTGCTAGGCTCCCGGCTCGGGCGTTACGAGGTCGGTGAGCTCGTCGGTCGAGGCGGTTCGGGAAGTGTCTATAGGGGTCTCGACCCGGTATTGGGCCGCGAGGTGGCACTCAAGGTACTTCCCTCGATGGGGACGGTGGATCCTACATTCGTCGAGAGGTTCCATCACGAAGCCCAGGTTGCGGCTTCGCTAAGCCATCCCAATATCGTGCAGGTGCATGACTTCGGCGAAGACGGCGGCTCTGTCTATCTGGTAACTCCGTACCTGACTGGAGGGACCCTCGAAAGCAGACTCTACCGGAGAATGGACGTCCATCAAGTGGTTTCCTACGTCAGACCGATCGCCGACGCGCTCGCTTACGCCCTCAGCCGCGGGGTCATCCATCGAGATATCAAACCCAGCAACATTCTTCTCGATGAGGGAGATGTGCCCGTGCTGGCGGACTTCGGGCTTGCGAAAATACTGCAGAGCAGCCATTCGTTGACGCCCTCCGACCGCCTGCTCGGAACTCCGGAATACCTGGCGCCCGAGGTGGTGCTTGGGCATCGAGCGGACGATCGTTCAGACCTCTACTCCGTAGGAGTGTTGGTATACCGCATGATGCTCGGCCGGACGCCGTTCAGCGGCCAAACGCCGGCGGCCACTGTAATGGCGCAGGTACATGACACACTACCGAGGCCGACTGAGCTTGACCCGACATTCGACAAGGACGTAGAAGCCGCGCTCCTGAAGAGCCTCGCAAAAGACCCGACCGACCGGCACCGGTCGGTCGGTGAGCTGGTTGAGAAGATCGAGACAATCGCAAGGTCTACAGACTCCCACGGCAACATTTTGCGGTCTGATGAAGATACAGTCGAGTTCGATGCGGGTGTGGCACTTACTGAGTCGACTCCGGGGTCGAACGAGACGGCTAAACCGATCAAGGTCTTTCTAGTTGAAGACCATCCGTTGCTCCTCGAGGGCGTGAGACGCCTGCTTGAAGCCGAGGACGGCATCGACGTGGTCGGAGAGGCCACCACCGGTGAGGACGCCGTCGAGCAACTTGCACATGTCGAGTGCGACGTGGCCGTTGTCGATCTGGCGCTACCTGGAATCAGTGGAATAGAAGCGACGCGTCGTATCAAGACGCGGACACCGGACCTCAACGTCTTGATACTGAGCGCCTACGGCGAGCAGAGTCTGCCAGACGCATTGGCCGCTGGCGCGGACGGCTATATGATGAAGACCGCCGCGCCTAAACCCAAATCCACCGAAGGGATGACTATGCAGCAGCGGAACGGGCGATAGGGGCAAGGGAGGGCGATGGTCCGGGCACGATTTGGGGTAGAGGGGGGCCGGTGTTTGTCTTCAGTTGCCGCGGGGAGACTTTGTGACCGTCTGCGAATGTTGGTCAGGGCGAGATAGCGGGGAGAGGACACAGCAAGAGGCACTCGCAGACCGGACTGGCGCGAGTTCGCGGGGACGTTCGGTTGGCCGGATGTCGGCCGGTTGCCGCCGCCGCCGTCAGGCAGGGAGTGGCAGGGCGCGCAATCGGGCCAGGGCACGATCGAACTGGGCTTCCCAAGGCCAGCGCTGTGGCAGATGCAGTGTGAGGCGGCGCGCCGAGCGGGTGATCCGTCCGGCTAGGGAGAAGAACCGCCGCCGGAGGGTCTTGGTGGTCACCACCTGCTCGCCCAGACCGATGCGCGCTGTCCAGCGGGCGATGTTGTGGGCCATCACCTGTACCGCCAGCCAGGCGGCGTTGGCGGCGAAGCGGCCCGAGGGGAGATGGTTCAACCCCACACCGTGCTTGAGGTCTCGGATGGCATTCTCGATCTCGGCGTGGCGGCGATGGTCGGCCTCCAGTTCGAGCATCTCCCCGTCCCGGTCGGTGATGAAGCCGTGATAGCTGTAGGTGGCGAAGAGGGCCAGCTGGGAACCGGGCGTGGGCTTCACACGCCGGACGATGAGCCGCACCGGCGCGGCGTCAGGTTCACTCTGGAAGGGAGTGCAGGTGGTCTCGGCCACATCGGCGGCGCCGTCCATCCAGTAAGGAATCGGCGTCCAGGCATCTTCGGGTATCGCCTCGATGAGATTGTGCAGGCTTTTATGCTGGCGGATGGTGATGGAGAAGCGGACATCCATCTTGCGGCAGACGGATACCACGCCATGAGTGTAGAACCCGCTGTCGGCCCGTAGCGTGAGTCGTCCGTTGGCCCCGGCGTAGCGCACCCGTCCCACCGTCTCCCGCAGGAAGTGGGCGGCGCCGCGGGCGGTGTTGGCCCGGCCCTCGCGCAGCCGGGACATCAGCACGTCTCCGGTGCCGGCGGCGATGGCCAGCAGTGGGTGGTAGCCCCGCTTGCCGGTATAGCCGTGGTGGCGGGCGCCCTCCTTGGCCAGTCCGTAGGTCTCGCAGATGGTGGAATCGAGGTCGATGGTGAACGGCGCGTCGCCGGGTCCGGCCCCAGCGGCCCAGGCCCGGGCCAGCAGCTCCCGGCTCACCCGGTCCAGCTGGCGGACGTGGCCCCACCGGAAGCTGCGCAGGAAGGTGCCCAGGGTGGATGGCGCCTTGACCGTGCCGCCCAGGGTGCAGGCCGTCCCCCCGGTGCGCAACACATCAGCGTCGTCGATGCAGTCGCCGCCGGCCATGGCTGAGGCCACCAGGGTCATCAGCTTGTCTCCGGTGTTGGCCCGCCCCGGCGCGCCGCCCAGGTCAAGGTGATGGTCAACGAGTTCCCGCAGGCCCAGATGCCGGGCGAGGGTGGCCGGCAGGAGCAGACCGGCATTGGCCACCAGGCGGTGATCGTCAAAGACGATACGGATACGGTCGGGCTGGTTGCGTGGTAGCATCTATTGGGTGCTCCTTCTCTGGGACTGTTTTGCTGTCACAAAACCATTATCCCAGATTCAGAAGAGCACCCTCTGGCCACTTCAGGATGCTAACCCGACGCCCTCCCTCGGTGGATTCGGGCTAAAGAGTTGCGCAACGCGATCGTAGACGTGAATCTCGGGCGGTCTCCGATTCATCCGAGTCTGACCCGCACCCTCGTGAAGACCTTCGCGAAAATGACGGACCGCCAGGAATCGACTTCAGCCTGACCTTTTCGATACCGCCGAGCAAACGCGCTTCCTCCTTCTCTCCAACCCACACGTTTCCCACTCTTTCGCTGAACCTACCCCACACGTGCGGCTTGCTAGCATTCGGTCGCAATGTCGAACGTCGCTCACAACAGCTCTCGAGAACGCTCGACTCTCGACATACCGATCTCCAAAACTGCAGGCCAGCAAGATCGAACGAACGCATGATCTCTCTTCTTGCAGGAAGTAAGCTGGGTCGGTATCAGGTCACCGACCAGATCGGCAAAGGCGCCGCCGCCTACGTGTTCAGAGCCTACGATCCGGATTTGAACCGAGAGGTCGCGCTCAAGGTACTTCCAGTAAGCCGCAGGGACGAAGTCTCCTTCGTCGAGCGTTTTAGAAACGAAGCTCAGGCCGTAGCCAGATTGAGCCACCCGAACATAATGCCGATCTTCGATTTCGGCGAAGATAAAGGATTCGCCTTCATCGTAACCAGGTACGTTACCGGAGGGACACTTCACGAACGAATGGGGGAGAAGACGGACCTACCGTCTGTCATTGCATATCTAACGCCCGTCGCCGATGCTCTCGACTACGCTCACCGACAAGGCGTGGTCCACCGGGACATTAAACCAGCTAACGTCTTGCTCGACGAAGACCTGACGCCGATTCTGGCTGACTTCGGCATCGCCGTGGTCTTGGAGGCTGAGGCCCGGCTTACTCGAGATGGGATGATCATGGGGACTCCGGCCTACATCTCCCCTGAGCAGGTGATGGGAAAGGCGCCAGACCCCCGGTCAGACATCTACTCCCTGGGGGTATTGCTATACGAACTATTGCTGGGCCGGCCGCTTTTCAAGACCGAGTCCCAGGCGGCCACGCTACTGGCTCATGTTCACGAGCCCGTCGATCTTTCCGAGGACTCGGAGCTCGGACTCAGTCCAGAGCTGAAGGCGGTCTTACTGGCGGCACTGGCTAAGGACCCGCAAGACCGGTTTCAAACGGCCGGCGAACTGTCGGAGGCGCTTGTCTCAGTGTCTGTAAGGCCGATGCTTGACCCTCCTCCAATTGAACAGAAAAGTGTATCCCCGCAGCGCTTGGCGCTCTCGTTGGACACACCCAACCACGGTGGAAGAGATGGGCCGGATGGCCTGGGTTCTCCAGATGCCGTCACACCTATCCGGGTGTTTCTCGTGGAAGACCATCGCGTCGTACTGGAGGGTCTTCAGCCCCTGCTGGAAGTGGATGGAGGAGTTGAAGTCGTCGGAGCGGCTCGAACGGCCGAAGAAGCACTGCCCCAGTTGGAGGCGCTGGCCTGCGACGTGGTCGTGACGGACATCAGTCTTCCCGGCATGAGCGGCATCGAGGCGACGCGGCAGATCAAGGGAAAACCGGGCGACACGAAGGTGCTTATTCTGAGCGGCCACGGTGAGAGCTACCTCAACGACGCTATTCGAGCAGGCGCTGACGGCTACCTCATGAAGTCAGGGCCGGGTGGGGACAAGCTCCGGACCGCAATAAGCGACGTACATGCCGGCGGTTCGGCAATCGACCCCAGGCTCGCCCAGTCTCTATTCAGGCGGGTGGCGGACCTCAAGACAGGCCATCCGGACACAGTGGCCGACCGCAAACCCTCCTAGCGCTGGAATCCCAGGTGTTGGCCTGTGCAGCCGACACGGGTTTAGAGTTGGCGGCGTATATGCCGTCTCAGCGGTCATGGACAACGCAGGTCTTCGCTACGAGGTCATGGTAGCCGCGTTTGTCGCTCCTGAGACCTACCATAGCGGCCATCACCACATATCCAGCCAAGAGTGACAGAGCGCCAGTGAGGCTGAGCAGCGTGCGGACGGTGGCCGTTGTGTAAGACAAGGTGTTGTAGGACGGGTACGTCGTGATCCGTATCGAAAGCAGCTTTTTGCCAGGCGTTCGGCCATCCCAGTTGACCCAAAGCAATATCGTGATCACGCCGAAAATCACAAGATTCACAAAGAACTGAGCGTCGTAAAGATCGGCGATCGAAGCGGCCTCGTCACTTGCGGGTTCTGAGCCCAGAAGAGCTGTGCCGAGAAGCAGCAGGGGCACGCCAAACACAATAGCGTCGATTAGGTTCGCCGCGACCCGGACCCAGACGCCGGCGTGTCTAGGGCTGGGGTCGGGGCTGGTCACGTCGTTCTCGTTCGACATTGTTGTGCTCGGCCGTGACGGCGAGGCCATGGTAACACAACCCATGCGGAGGCTCGGAAAAGCATCGACGACCGACGTCATGCCCCCGTTCAGCCGGCTCGACGTGGCCGATTCATGGAGGTCGAATGCCGTTGACAGGCGAGGGGCACGGTAACTATGATTATATGGCGATTGTGAATGAAATCACGGATGGCGTTGGGGAGCCGGCTTAGCCGGTCCAGAGGAGACGGGCCTTGGCCCGCTATCGCAAAGGCGAAGCTCGAGACTGGGCCCGGGAAACGCTGCGAGGGCAGTGGAGCACCCTGATGACGCCGTTTACTCGCGACGATGAGGTCGACGAGCCGGGCCTGCGGGCTAACATCCGTCACGTTCGAAGCCTCGGCACCCGGGGGGCGGGCTGCACCTGGGGCATGGGCGAGTTCTGGAGCCTAACCCACGATGAACGCCGAAGTATCTACGACGTAGTCGCCGAAGAAGCGGGCGGCGACTGGCCCATCGCGGCCCACGTCACCCACACATCGGCCCCGGAGATGCTTGCGTTGGCTGCCCATGCGGAGGGTGTCGGCTTCGATCTTCTTGTAGTGGCCGCGCCGTACTTCGTCACTCGCACCGAGCAACAGGTCATCGACTTCGTCAGGCTCCTCGCCGAAAGCAGCAATCTGGCTATCATGTTCTACAACTCTCCACAGTTCGGCATTGTCATGAGCCCGCAAGGCCTTCAGCAGCTGACCCAGATTCCTACCGTCGTGGGCGTGAAAGAGGCCAGCTTCGATCAACAAATCTCGATAGATACTCACCTGTTGATCGGTGAAGAAGTCATCGTGAGCACGCCTGATGAATGGATCCTATTCAAGGGTCGAGAGCTGGGGTTCAACCAGCAGGTGATGTTCGCTAACACGTCGGACTGGCGATTCGACGCGCCGGGGCGGAACCGCTACGTCCAGTTCATCGATAAAGCAACGAGTGGCGAAATCGACGACGCGTTTTATGACGAGCACATAAGACCGATAAAGAATCTGTCGGACGCATGGTGGCAGAGAGTCGTTAAGAAACAAGCGGGCGCTCTTCCTGTACCACTGTGCAAGTACTGGGGCGAGCTTGTTGGCCTGGCGGGCGGACGCGTGCGGCCCCCCCTATATGATCTGACCGACGACGAAAAGGACGAGCTCCGAGGCGACCTGTCGAAGGTCGCTAGCTTTGCGCCGGCGGCCTTGAGCGTATAGCCATGATGCTGATGGTGAGTGTCCAGGACCTCCGAGAAGCGCTCGAGGCGCTTGCCGGTGGGGCTGACATTGTCGATGTGAAAAACCTGCAAGAAGCGCTGGTCGGCTCTGCTCATCCTGGCGTGGTGAAGCAGGTCCGCGACGCCGTGCCTGGCGAGCACCACGCCAGTGTCACGTTAGGCGTGGTCCCGAACCAGGTGGGTACGGTCGCCATGGCGGTCTACACCGCAGGTGTTCTGAACGCGACTTCGGTCAAGGTCGGTTTCATGAAGACCGACTATGAATTGGCCGTCGAAACGCTGCTGGCCTCGCGAGAGGCGCTTGAGGGATTCGATACCAAGCTTATCGGATCGCTGTTCGCGGACAACCCACTATACGATGGCTTGGACCCACACCTCATGGCGGGCCTGGCCACTGACGGCCGATGCGACGGCTGGCTCATCGACACCCTCACGAAGGATGGTCGAAACCTCTTCGACTTCATGTCGGAAGGCGAACTTAAAGAGCTCGTCTTTGAGGGCAAGGAGCAGGGGATGAGCACGGCTCTGTCCGGCCACCTGCGGATCGACGATCTCGACGAGCTCGCCCGGATCAACCCCGACATCGTCGGGGTGCGTGGTGCTGTTTGCACCAAGGGCGACCGCAACGACGGAGTGCATCGCGAAGCTGTCGCGGAGTTCAAGAGCCAACTGGATCGTCGCCGCTTCGGCGAAATCGACGTCCTCGACGGCGCCGCCTCGGCGTCGAACGGCTCCATGAACGGTTCGAAGGGCGAATGGGTGGTCGTCGACGGCACCGGAAAGACATGTGCAAGCATCTTGGCGGAGCTGACCGAGCAAGTAGATGCCGACGCAGAGTCTTTCGTCGAAGTCATCATGCCAGATGTGCTCAATACCTACGACGTGATGGTCTGGGCCGAGAAGGGGCACCACGCCATCCTCACCCAACGTAAGGAAGCCGACGGCTCCATCCGTATTCTGATCCGCCCCTAAGCATCGCGCGGCCGACCTATCTCGGGCGGGTGGGGGCACCGTCCTTGCCTCCGCGATGGTCCGAGCGAAAGACGCCGTTGGTCGGACCTCTCCCGCTGCCTCTCGGCGCCGTCCCGTCGGAGGTTACGTCAATAGGTGTGTAAACGACATCAGGCGGCGACCTTCTCAGCCGTTGATTCAATGGCGATTCCATCCGCATACTGCGCACCGAGATAGACGTCTTCGATCAACTCAGGGGCCTTCAGACGCCTGAAGCGCTGTTCGGCGACCATCAACATTTTCCAGATCACCGCTATCGCCCGATCGACCCTCTTGTAGCGCTTGGCGGCATCGGTCCGAAGCCTGAGGGCCGCGAAGGGTGATTCTACCGGGTTCGTCGTGCGAAGGTGCCCCCAGTGCTCCTTTGGGAAGTCATAGAAGGTGATCATGCGGTCCCAGTCCCGCTCCAAGGCCTCTGAGGCCGCCTCGTAGGAATGGTCGCCGCACCACCTGGTGAACACCGTCCTGAGCCGCTCAGCCTCTGTCCGAGTCTGGGCGTAGGGGATAGTACGCAGCATGAGCTTGGCCTGGTCCTGTTGTCGCTTTGGAAGCTTGGCGAGCACGTTTACGCTCTTGTGGTTCCAGCAGCGTTGCTCTGCCGCCTGCGGATAGACGTTGCGCAGAGCTCCCCAGATGCCCAGGTGTCCGTCTCCAACCACCAGCCTCGGGCAGCTCAAGCCCCGGCGCTTGATGTCCCTGAGCACCTCGGACCAGTTCTCTGTGGACTCCCTGTATCCGGGAACAGCGCTCACCACCACCTTTCTCCCGTCGCTCAGGGCCGCCATCACCACCAGTACCGCCGCCTTCTCCTTCTCAAGACCAGCCTTGACGTAGACTCCATCCACCCACATGTAGACCACTTCCAGGTCATCGAGGGGCCGGCTGCGCCATTGGGCAAGCTCATCGTTCCACTTGGACTTCAACCGGGCCACCGTGCTCGCCGATACCGGTGCGTCCTCTCCCAGCAGCCCCCGCAAAGCCAGATCGAAGTCGCCTTCGGATAGACCGTGCAGGTACAGCTCGGGGATCAACTCAGCAACCTTCCTGGTCCTGTTGACGAACAGCGGCAGCAGCCGGCTCTCGAACTGCTCCTCGGTATCGCGGACTCGTGGCCGCCTAAGCTGTATCGTGCCCGAACTCAGCGTAAGCCTCCGGGCTCTGCCGTATCCGTTCCGATAGCCGGTATCTGAGTCCGAGTCGGACCTGAGCGCCGACTTCGCCCTTCCCAGAAACGCCGTCACCTCCTCCTCCAGCAACTCTTGGACCAGCCTCTGGACCTGGCTTCGCACCCAATCCTCCAACTGCTCCCACTCCGGCCTTGACTCCGACCTACTCTCAGTGCTTTCCTTCCTCATGGGCGGTGTATCTCCTCTCTTGGGCCTTGAGCCCGTCTTGTTCAGAGAGAGGGTACACCGCCTGACCGGTTACACACTTTTTGAGGGTACCTCGTCCCGTCTCATTGCGAGGCTTATTTGCGCATGCTAGTATAACGTTGTGGGTGAGGTGCTTTTTAGTTGACCTTTTCCGACTTCGCCGAGATCGTGGCCATGGTCAGGGACTCCCTGCTCATCGTGCTCCTGATACTCGCGTTGGCGGTGATGCTCTTCACCTTCAGGAAGGTGTCGAACCTGCTAAACTCAGCGATTCGAACCGTGAAAAACGCGGAGGAAGTCTCGGACGCTATATCGAGCCGCATCGTCGAGCCGGCCTCCGCAGGTTCTGGTGTAGCGTTTGGCGCTGGGAAGGTGGCAGCGTTCTTCCTGGGATTCAGGCGGAAAAGAAAGAACAAAAAGCAAGGAGGAGAGAGCAATGGCGAACAATGACGACGGCGCTTCCTTTGTGATGGGATTTTTGGTTGGCGGAATTGTCGGCGCGATCGTCGGTATCCTGATGGCTCCAAAGACCGGCTCTGAGACCAGGGCTACGATCATTGAACAGAGTGAGACTCTGCGGGACCGCGCCGAGGAGCTCGCTGCTCGGGTTAGGGAGCGGGCCGGACCGACTGTCGACAACGTTCGAGAGCGGATGGCGCCGGCAGTTGAAGGCGTGCGCGAGAAGGTCAGCCCTGTGGTTGAGCGCGTTAGCTCCGCGGTCCGCAGTGCCGATGGCGATGCGGCTCCGGTAGCGGATGAGCCGACGGACGAACCGGCTTCCGGAAACCAGACTGCATCGGGTAAGGCGAAGGCCTAGTCCTCGAGGCCCGCGAAGTATCTCAGGACGGCAGGGAGTATCGAGGGTACGAGCCGAAGACCTTGAACGTCGATACCTGAGGCTCCACGTCCTGCAGCGTCTCCGCGATCTCCAAGTCTTCGCGATGTCCTTCGAGGTCGACGAGGAAGACGTAACGCCCAAGGTCCTGCTTCGTCGGCCTCGACTCGATCTTGGTGAGGTTGATCCCACGTCGCGCGAATTCGCCGAGGACGGAGTGGAGGACCCCGGGAGCGTCTTCGTCGAACGAGAAACAGATCGATGTTTTATCTGACCCCGTGGGCGGGTGGTCAGTCCGCGAGAGTACGACAAACCGGGTCATGTTGTTAGCGTTGTCTTCGATGCCTTCCTCAAGCACGCGCGCGCCGTAGAGAGACGCCGCTCGCGCCGTGGAAACGGCCGCGGCTCCTGCTCCTCGCTCGAGCATCTCCTCGACAGCGGCAGCCGTACTCATTGACGCGACCTCGTCGACGTTTGGGAAGTATTTCGTGAAAAAGCCTCGGCACTGTCCCAGGGCCTGTGGATGAGAGTAGACCACCCTGATGTCCCCGGAGCTAGTCCCGGCTGCCGCTACCAAATAGTGTGTGATGGGCAACGCCAACTCGCGTCGTATAAAGAGCTTGGACTCGTGAATGAGCAGGTCGACGGTGGTGGTGACCGAGCCCTCCAGACTATTCTCGATAGGCACGACCGCCTCGTCGGCAATACTGGAATCGACGGCTGCCGCGGCGGCCGCTATGGACGGGAACGGAAGCCGATCAGCTGAGGAGTCGTAGGTGAGCGCCGCCTGTTCGGAGTTGGTGCCCGCTGGGCCCATATAAGCAAGGCGTTTGGCCAAGTCTATTCTCCGTTACTTCCGACCAACAGCTCTCTGAGTTCCTCCTCGTATCTGATGGTAGTAACAGCCACGACCTCGTCGCCGGGCCGGATCACGGTGTCATCTCGGGGAACGGTCGCGCTGCCGTCTTTGCCGACAACCAGGGAGATGAGGGTGCCGTCTGGCAAGGGTAGGTCTTTGATCGCCCGCCCGTTGGCCTCGATGTCGCTGGGTATTGTGAAAGCGACCAGCGTCTTGCCTTCTATATCCGAACGGGCATCAGGTGCGCCGTTCCACGGCCCGACAGCCCTTCTTGAATGCGGCTCAGGATGAGTTCCGTTACGTCAACGGAAACGTCGACGTCCAGACGGCCGAACAGTTGAACATTGTCCCGCGAGCTAACAAGCGAGATGGTGCGCTCGACCCCGAAGTGGTGCCTGCCCAGCTGGCATACGGCGAGATTGACGTGGTCTCGGCTGGTCGTCGCGATTACCGCGCCCGCGCGATTCGCTCCAGCCCTGGTCAGCACGGCGACGTCGGTGCCGTCCCCCGCGACGGCCACCGAACCAAGCTCTTCTTCGAGGGCCGAAGCTCTGCCTCGGTCGGTTTCTACTACAGTGACCTCGTGGCCTGCTGAAAGCAGCCAACCAGCCACGGCGCTGCCTACTCTCCCGGCGCCGACGACAACTACATACAATGGCTGGCTACACCTTGCTCAAGGCCGTTGACAAACACGGGTAACCTCGTTTTCGCGGAGAATTCGACTGCGGGGCTATGGTGCGCCATTGTTGGCGGCCTCGAGAATCATGTCTGTCACGAGGCTGGATGCGCTGATTGCGGTGATGTCGAGTGACAGGTACATCTGTTGCTTGGTTGGGTCCTCGATCCGGCATATGACTACCGGTACGTTAAAGATGCGCTTCGCTATCTGCGCTGCCAGGGCGTTTCTCGAGTCTTCGTTTGTGAGAGCTATGAATACCGCGGCGTCCTGGATTTGCGCTTTGATGAGGTCCCTCTGGACGGCGCCGTCCCCCACAATAGGCACGACCCGGCGGCCCTCCATTTCGCCTGCGGGCAGCCGGTCGAACGACTCGGTGCTGGAATCCAAGACATGGACGACATGGCCGTGGGAAGTCAGGGAGGTAGCGACAGAGGCGCCAATGGCCCCACATCCCATGATTACGGTGTGTCGCTCGGAGGCGTGTGTTTCGGTCATTGAGTTGGCACCTTCTGCCGCAACGGGTCTCGCCATAGGACTACGCGGCAGGGCGCGTTCTCGAGCACGTAGGGGACCGTCTGGCCCAGCGAGAACGAGCCGTATGCTTCCTTATATGGTACTCCGATAACCACCGCGTCGACGTGTTTGTCGACAGCCTCCTGAACGATCGCGGAGCCAGCCCTCCTGGCCTGAAGCAGCTCGGCTTGGACGTTGATCTTGAACGGCTTGGCCACTTCCTCCATATGTTTCAAGACTTCTTCGCCCCGAGCCGTGGCTGGCAGGATCTCGGCGTCCAGCGCGAGTCCTCGCTCAACTTCGATGACGTACACGATGTAGAGGTTGCTGTTAGGTCCGTTTAGGAGCTCACTGGCCGTTCTGACCGCCTCGGAGTCCGGCGCATCGCCGTCGACCGCGACCAAGACGGCCGACATCCTGTTGCCGTTGGCGCGGGACGAGATGGCCGACAATCGTTGGCGACCGCCAACTCTGCGGAGGAGGTCAAAGACGCCCATAGGAGAGGTCGCGCGATCAGCCTACGACGCCAGCCCCTCGAGAAGCTCGTCCCTGCCGGCCATCACAAGAAGATCGCCGTTCCTGAGGCGCTCGTCGGTATCCGGATTTAGCGTGATGTCGTTACCTCTCTTTATAGCGAGCACGGCAAGGCCGTACTTTCCCCTGGGGCCCGAGAACCCAAGTTCCTTCAGCGTCTTGTCGACCCAGTCTTCGGTGACCTTCATCCGGCTGAACCCGTAGTTGGGTCCCAGCTCGAGGTATTCTTGTACATTCTGGTTGAAAAGGTTGTGAGCAAGACGCGTGCCCATCTCCGACTCCGCAAAGACGACCTTGTCGACCCCAATGCGCTCCAGCACGTTGCCGTGGAGGTCGTCATGAGCCCTGGCGACTATGTAGCCGATGTCCATGGTCTTGAGCAGCACACAGGCCATGACACTCGCCACCAGATCGCTTCCGATAGCGATCACGGCAGCGTCATAGTCCGGAATGCCCAGCTCCCGTAGAACGGCTTCGTTCGTGCCGTTCCCGGCCATGGGGTAGGTCACCTGGCCCATCACGCCCTGGACTCGGTCCTCGTCCTGGTCCATCGCCAGTACGTCGTGGCCCAGGTTATACAACGACGTCGCCACGCTTGACCCGAATCTTCCGAGGCCGATGACGGCCACCTGTTTTTTCATTGCATCTCTCCGTCAAACACAAGGAAACCCAGAGGCGATTATACAAGAATCCGAGGAGGGCGCACTACCGACGAAACAGAGTTTGGCTTTGGTCCAAGCAGACAGGCAAGTGCTCGGAGACCGGTGGCTCCTTCGAACGTGCAACCGCCGAGCTATCCGATCATGACCCGCTCGCGTGCGAACCGGTAGAGATCGCGCTCCCCAAGCTGGACCATAGCGAGAGCCAGGGTGACCGGGCCAACTCTACCGACGAACATGCTCACGATGAGTATGAGATGTCCCCAGCGGGATAGGTCGGCCGTCAACCCCGTGCTGAGGCCGACGGTTCCGAAGGCCGAAACGCTCTCGAACAGCAAGTCGATGAAAGGGAACCCCTTGGGCGCTTCGGAGAACGTCAGCATTAGCGCCGTCACGAAGACTAGCATCGTGGCGACCGCGCCGATGGTCATCGCCCTCTGAACTTGACCTTGCGGTATCTGTCTGCCGAAGGCCGTCGCGGTCGCGCTTCCTCTGAGAGTCGACAGGACCGCAACCAAGACCACGGCGATCGTGTTTATCTTGATGCCGCCGGCCACGGAAGCGGAAGCGCCGCCGATGAACATGAGGCTTGTATAGAAAAAGTTCGTGTGCTGCTCGGTCTCGCCGTAGTCGACGGTCGTGAACCCCGCTGTCCTTCCACTGATCGACTCGAATACCGACACGACTGCTTTGTCGCCTACGGACAGCGCCCCAAGCGTCTTGTCGTTGTTGTATTCGGAAAAGAAGAATACAAACGCGCCTATCCCGATGAGCGTAAAGGTCAGGATTAAGACCAGCTTGGAGTTCAAGGTGAATAGAGAGAACCGGCGGAACCTGACGACGTCAACCATCACCCGGTAGCTTATGGCTCCGAGGAAGATCAGTCCCCCGATCACCCCTAGTACGATCTTGTCTAGCTGGAACTCGGATAGACTACCGCTTGTCGGACCGTCTGTGGGCAGAGCGATGAATCCTGCGTTGTTGAACCCAGAGACAGAGTGGAACAGCCCCTGCCAGAGGGCCTCGGCCGGCGAGTAGAGGGTCGAAAAGCGAACGCTCAGTATGATGAATCCGACCAGCTGGATAATGGTAGCAACCAGCACGATTTGAATGGCCAGTTTAGCCAGACCGCCCAGCTGATCGACCTGGAGGCTCTCCTTGACGAGTAGCCGCTGAGCCATTGTCACGCGTTGGCCGATGAGTATTAGCAGGAACGTAGCGATCGACATGAACCCAAGGCCGCCGACGAACATCAGCAGGAGGATTACGACCTGTCCGGCGCGGGTCCAGTATTCCGCCGTGTCCTTTGTGACAAGCCCGGTGACGGTCGTGGCCGAGGTCGCCGTGAACAGAGCGTCGAGAAAGGGTGTGAAACCACCGCCGACGTGGGTGAAGGGCAACATCAGCAGGGCGGTGCCGAGTGCTATCAGGCCGGCAAAAACGTACGCGAGAACCAGCGGCGAAGCGAGAGCGCGGGACTGGACCCGTCGAGCCGTGACGGTGTAGTGTACCGGGCCGATCAGCTCTTCACGGGGGGTACGGACGACCCGGTCCCCAGGCTTGGGTCTCCAGGGCTCTATCACTGCTGGGGTCCTCTCTGAGGCGCGAACGTGGGGTGGCTCATCTAGGCTCGCTGCGTAGGCGGCGGTCGGTCTCTGTGTTGGTCGGGAGCTTGGATAATCGTAGGTTCGGACTTCGCGCAGTGTCAATTTGTTTGTGGGTGCAGGGAACGAGTGAATCGATTGTGGAGGCCTATTGGACAGGATCGCCCGAGGTACCCTCAAAAAGTGTGTAAACGGTCAGGCGGTGTACCTCTCTCTGAACAAGACGGGCTCAAGGCCCAAGAGAGGAGATACACCGCCCATGAGGAAGGAAAGCACTGAGAGTAGGTCGGAGTCAAGGCCGGAGTGGGAGCAGTTGGAGGATTGGGTGCGAAGCCAGGTCCAGAGGCTGGTCCAAGAGTTGCTGGAGGAGGAGGTGACGGCGTTTCTGGGAAGGGCGAAGTCGGCGCTCAGGTCCGACTCGGACTCAGATACCGACTATCGGAACGGATACGGCAGAGCCCGGAGGCTTACGCTGAGTTCGGGCACGATACAGCTTAGGCGGCCACGAGTCCGCGATACCGAGGAGCAGTTCGAGAGCCGGCTGCTGCCGCTGTTCGTCAACAGGACCAGGAAGGTTGCTGAGTTGATCCCCGAGCTGTACCTGCACGGTCTATCCGAAGGCGACTTCGATCTGGCTTTGCGGGGGCTGCTGGGAGAGGACGCACCGGTATCGGCGAGCACGGTGGCCCGGTTGAAGTCCAAGTGGAACGATGAGCTTGCCCAATGGCGCAGCCGGCCCCTCGATGACCTGGAAGTGGTCTACATGTGGGTGGATGGAGTCTACGTCAAGGCTGGTCTTGAGAAGGAGAAGGCGGCGGTACTGGTGGTGATGGCGGCCCTGAGCGACGGGAGAAAGGTGGTGGTGAGCGCTGTTCCCGGATACAGGGAGTCCACAGAGAACTGGTCCGAGGTGCTCAGGGACATCAAGCGCCGGGGCTTGAGCTGCCCGAGGCTGGTGGTTGGAGACGGACACCTGGGCATCTGGGGAGCTCTGCGCAACGTCTATCCGCAGGCGGCAGAGCAACGCTGCTGGAACCACAAGATCGTAAACGTGCTCGCCAAGCTTCCAAAGCGACAACAGGACCAGGCCAAGCTCATGCTGCGTACTATCCCCTACGCCCAGACTCGGACAGAGGCTGAGCGGCTCAGGACGGTGTTCACCAGGTGGTGCGGCGACCATTCCTACGAGGCGGCCTCAGAGGCCTTGGAGCGGGACTGGGACCGCATGATCACCTTCTATGACTTCCCAAAGGAGCACTGGGGGCACCTTCGCACGACGAACCCGGTAGAATCACCCTTCGCGGCCCTCAGGCTTCGGACCGATGCCGCCAAGCGCTACAAGAGGGTCGATCGGGCGATAGCGGTGATCTGGAAAATGTTGATGGTCGCCGAACAGCGCTTCAGGCGTCTGAAGGCCCCTGAGTTGATCGAAGACGTCTATCTCGGTGCGCAGTATGCGGATGGAATCGCCATTGAATCAACGGCTGAGAAGGTCGCCGCCTGATGTCGTTTACACACCTATTGACGTAACCTCGTGTGAGCATCTTCGACGCTCTATTCATAGCGCAGTATAAAGCCGGGCTTAAAGGCGACAAGTTCCAGTAGGGCTGCGGCTTGTCCGCCCTCAGCCATCGGGGACAAATGAAAAATAGGCGCGCGTTTGCGCGGCCACAGTCGGACCACTTGGAGGGTGCAGATGCAGAGCATACGCTCAGCTTCCTTTAGCCCAAATCCACCGAAGGGATGACTATGCAGCAGCGGAACGGGCGATAGGGGCAAGGGAGGGCGATGGTCCGGGCACGATTTGGGGTAGAGGGGGGCCGGTGTTTGTCTTCAGTTGCCGCGGGGAGACTTTGTGACCGTCTGCGAATGTTGGTCAGGGCGAGATAGCGGGGAGAGGACACAGCAAGAGGCACTCGCAGACCGGACTGGCGCGAGTTCGCGGGGACGTTCGGTTGGCCGGATGGCGGCCGGTTGCCGCCGCCGCCGTCAGGCGGGGAGTGGCAGGGCGCGCAATCGGGCCAGGGCACGATCGAACTGGGCTTCCCAAGGCCAGCGCTGTGGCAGATGCAGTGTGAGGCGGCGCGCCGAGCGGGTGATCCGTCCGGCCAGGGAGAAGAACCGCCGCCGGAGGGTCTTGGTGGTCACCACCTGCTCGCCCAGACCGATGCGCGCTGTCCAGCGGGCGATGTTGTGGGCCATCACCTGTACCGCCAGCCAGGCGGCGTTGGCGGCGAAGCGGCCCGAGGGGAGATGGTTCAACCCCACACCGTGCTTGAGGTCTCGGATGGCATTCTCGATCTCGGCGTGGCGGCGATGGTCGGCCTCCAGTTCGAGCATCTCCCCGTCCCGGTCGGTGATGAAGCCGTGATAGCTGTAGGTGGCGAAGAGGGCCAGCTGGGAACCGGGCGTGGGCTTCACACGCCGGACGATGAGCCGCACCGGCGCGGCGTCAGGTTCACTCTGGAAGGGAGTGCAGGTGGTCTCGGCCACATCGGCGGCGCCGTCCATCCAGTAAGGAATCGGCGTCCAGGCATCTTCGGGTATCGCCTCGATGAGATTGTGCAGGCTTTTATGCTGGCGGATGGTGATGGAGAAGCGGACATCCATCTTGCGGCAGACGGATACCACGCCATGAGTGTAGAACCCGCTGTCGGCCCGTAGCGTGAGTCGTCCGTTGGCCCCGGCGTAGCGCACCCGTCCCACCGTCTCCCGCAGGAAGTGGGCGGCGCCGCGGGCGGTGTTGGCCCGGCCCTCGCGCAGCCGGGACATCAGCACGTCTCCGGTGCCGGCGGCGATGGCCAGCAGTGGGTGGTAGCCCCGCTTGCCGGTATAGCCGTGGTGGCGGGCGCCCTCCTTGGCCAGTCCGTAGGTCTCGCAGATGGTGGAATCGAGGTCGATGGTGAACGGCGCGTCGCCGGGTCCGGCCCCAGCGGCCCAGGCCCGGGCCAGCAGCTCCCGGCTCACCCGGTCCAGCTGGCGGACGTGGCCCCACCGGAAGCTGCGCAGGAAGGTGCCCAGGGTGGATGGCGCCTTGACCGTGCCGCCCAGGGTGCAGGCCGTCCCCCCGGTGCGCAACACATCAGCGTCGTCGATGCAGTCGCCGCCAGCCATGGCTGAGGCCACCAGGGTCATCAGCTTGTCTCCGGTGTTGGCCCGCCCCGGCGCGCCGCCCAGGTCAAGGTGATGGTCAACGAGTCCCCGCAGGCCCAGATGCCGGGCGAGGGTGGCTGGCAGGAGCAGACCGGCATTGGCCACCAGGCGGTGATCGTCAAAGACGATACGGATACGGTCGGGCTGGTTGCGTGGTAGCATCTATTGGGTGCTCCTTCTCTGGGACTGTTTTGCTGTTACAAAACCATTATCCCAGATTCAGAAGAGCACCCTCTGGCCACTTCAGGATGCTAACCCGACGCCCTCCCTCGGTGGATTCGGGTTTAGAGTAGCGCTAATTGCGCTCATTCTGATCGTGTCGTTGAGTACCAGCCCGGTGGTACAGGCGGTGAGTGCACAATCGGTCGATAGTCTAGATATTCCAGCCACTTACAACGTCAACCCGGGGGCGAGTTTCACTATCGATTTGTTGGTGGCCAACCAGACCGGGAGCGGCGGAGGCGGCTTAGGTGCCTTCGACATCAGCCTGCAATACGACAGTGCCGTGCTGACAATTACTAACTCGAGTCGTGGCCCGGCTTTGACTGGGGGTTGGGGTGGGGCCGACAGCCCTTCTGGCACGAACCCCTTCTTGGCCAACGGATTTGGGGGCGACAGCATCTCCGGCAGCTTTACTCTGCTAACCTATGAAGCGACAGCGGCCAACAATCCTGGCTCGACTTCGAACCTCACGATAGCTGTGACCAACTACGGTGACGAGGGCGCAGAGGAGATCCCCATCGGCGGCGATGACACGCGCACCAAGACGATCGTTGCAACCGGTGTCGTCAACGTCCTCACTCCTCCGACGTTCTCGTTCGGATCGCCGACCGCGACCGTCGCTGAAGGCGATTCGGGTACGGCGAATCTCGACCTGACAGTAAATCTGGCCCCAGCCACCGGCACCGCGGTTTCGGTGGACATTACGACGGCGGCGGGCACCGCTAGCTCCGACACCGACTATGGAGCGTCTGAGGTTACGGTCACGGCCAGCTTCGGGGCGAACGAGACGACTACCACGGTCTCCATCCCGATCAAGGGAGACACGATCGACGAGCTGGACGAGACGTTCACCGCGGCTTTCGACGGCGGGACCAATACTGCAGGTACGGCCATCGGATTACCGTCTTCCACGACCGTTACGATTCTGGACGACGACGCCCCACCAACTGTAGGAGTCCGAGTGGCGGCGCAGAACGTCACTGAAGGGGACGCTCCCACGACGACTACCGCGTCAGTGGACGTCGATCTTTCGTCGGCGAGCGGCCTGCCGGTAACGGTCCACTATACGACCTCGGACACCGCCAAGACCGCAACGGAAGATACAGACTACGTAGGCAGCGCTAGCATGATGGTTATTGCCGCGGGCGCTACGACCGGAAGCATCGATGTCACCGTGAACGGGGACGATGCTTGAGGGTGATGAGACCTTCGACGTTACGATTACCAACGCTTCAACCACTGGTACCACGACGCCGCTGACTATAACTTCCGCGACCACGGAAGTGACGATATTGAACGACGACACTCCTGTAGCTACAGCCGACGGGCCGGAAGTCGTCGCTGAAGGAGGCGTGCTAGTCGTCAACGGCGTGCTCGACGACGACGACCTCGCGTTTAACTTCACCCGTACGGCGGTCCTGACCAGGGATGTGGTGCACGGCGCTCTTAACCTGAGCTCGACAGGCGCCTTCACCTACGACTTGACGGGAGACGCCGACTTCAACGGCGCAGATTTCTTCGAATACAAGGCCGTTTACGACGACGGAGCCGGAAGGACGCTCGAGTCCGCTCCTGTGTCCTCGACGATAACCGTGACTCCTCTTAACGACTCACCGGTTGCCGGCGACGACTTCTACGCAGTGATCCCGAAACAGGTGTTGAACGTCGCTGTGGGGCAGGGTCTGCTGGCCAACGACTCAGATGTCGATACTGGCGACAACATTACCGTGGACGTTGCAACGGTAGTATTCACGCCGGCAGGGGCACCGGTCGCGAGCAGTCTCACCGTCAACGCAGACGGCAGCTTCACATATGATCCCGGTGACCTGGTCGGAGGTCAGACGTTTACCTACCAGACGGAAGACGATTCCGGCGCCGGCAATGACCACTCCAACGTGGCGACAGTCACGCTGAGCCAGGGCCCGACGTTCGAGATGAGCGTTGAGACCGCGCTCCCAGTCGATGAGGACTCGTCGATCATCGCGGTCAAGATCACATTGAACAACGCGACAGCGTTGAACTCGTCGGTACAGTTCCAGACCCAGGACACGGGGACCGGCGTGGGATTCGCCACGGCGGGCACCGACTACACTGCGGTCAACCAGACGGTGACCCTGAATAACCAGACCACGTCGACGACGATTAACATAACGATTCTGAACGACGCGGCCGCGACAGCCAAGCGGTACGAGGGCGTCCCGCCGACCAAATTGGTCCAGTAAGAGTTTCGCGGATCTATAAGCGCGTCGTGAGGGCGACGGCCGTTGGGGCTTTGATGCTCGTGACCGTTGTCGTCCCGGTAGTGGTCTGGTTGGACAGCGTTGCTTGGAACGCCTCAAGGCCATGCCTCTGGCACGTCGCTTACCGTTCGACCCTCCTACTCTATTCCGACGCCGACGGCGTCATGACCGCCGCGGAAGGGGTGGAAGCTGACGCGATTTCGATGGCACGGCTCTTGCTCAACGCCGGTACGACAGATGTGATCGGCGCGGCTGACCTGCTACGACTCACGGACAGGTCGTCCGGTAATGCCGGAGGCCGTTTGATCGTTGAGTCCATCGGGCTGGACCTCGATGGCGCATCGGACGTTGCGGGCCAACTGGTAGAAGAGAACGCTGATGACGGTGGTGGCCTCGTTGTAAGTGCCGGAGGCGTCGACCCGGGCCCGACGGGCAGGCTTGTGGCTAGGATAGCCCGGGACCGCCCCGCAGCTATGGGTGCCAGCCTGGTCAGTGCCACGCTTCAGAGCGCGAATGTTACGCGAGACGTGCTCATTCCGGCGGCGGCCGAGGACGTAGCGTCTACGAACGGTGCGATGGCTGCTGGTCCTGCTCAGGACCCAGTCACGTTGGCCCTGATCGGGGCACTGATACCGTCTGACGCGTTCTTCCCAGGGCTGACCGCGCCGCTAGGGCCCGACCCCGCGGGCGGTGTCTGGGGCGGCCTCTTCTCTGGCGGCCTCCTGGCAGCATCTCGAATCACGCCCGTGTTCCTATCCTTCCCTCTGCCGGCTCAGGCCTCTGTGGCGACTGCGGCGCTTGGAGGAATCGAAGCAATCCTCGCGAGGTTCGGTAGGGCCTTCCCGGATGCGAAGATCGCGGTCAGGGATGCAGTAGAGGCAGACCTGGTGGGTGTACCGGGGCTACCGGCAAGTCAGATCGTCAACAGCAGGATGGTGCTATCGCCGTCTGGCTTCGAAGCTACAGATATCACGTCCGCACAGACGACGATGTTCGTGGAGAAGAGCTGGCTGGAACGCAAACCAGGTCCACCAGTGGTCCCTGAAGTTCAACCGCTTCGACGAAGAGAAGAGGACGTGGACACCGTCGGTGGCCAAACGTGATTCCCTCGTAAAAACCCGTTTTGAGGAAGTTCCAGCGCTTTAGCACATGTGAGCGCTACCGTATGTTGGGGTAGGACACGGAACAGAGACTGTATATTGTACCCAGGCAAGGGTACGGTTGTTCTAATTCGACCTGCACAGACTTTTTACGAGAGAATCAAACGTGTCCGTGAGGACAACGAGCGCGTATTCTTCAGCGTGGTCGTGCCTGCGTTCTCCCTGTTCGCTATCACCGGTAGCACCGAGGTGCCTACCGTCGACTTCAACGTAGAGAACCTGACGATAACGCCGAATCAGGTCTCTGAGGGGCAGCAGATCACCATCCGTGTAGACGTCACGAACGATACAGAAGAGCCGGCCGAGTTCTTCGCGAGCCTGTGGTTGAATGCGGTGGTACACACCACGCAAAGGGTCGAGCTGGACCCAGCCCAGACGAAACCCGTGACGTTCACCGTGTCCGCATCGGCGGGCTCGTACGACGTGCGTGTGGACCGGCTGCTGGGGAACTTCACGATTCTCGAGGCAACTCCAACGCCGGTACCGACGGCGACTCGCCCGCCGGCTCCGACACCGACACGAGCTCCGGTCCTGCCGACAGCGACCGCAACTCCGTCGCCGCAGCCGACTGCGACTCCTCCTCCACCGGTTACACCCAGACCGGCAACCCCTGTGCCCTCGGCAACGCCGAGGCCCGCGACGCCGACGCCTAGCCCGGTACCCCCGACGGTCGTAGCCGTCGTTATCACGCCGACTGCAGTGCCCCCGAGCCCAACGGCTACCGCTACGCCACCGCCGCCGACGCCAACAGTGGTGCCCGTGGTGGTCGTGGCGCCGGAGACGCCTACAGCGGTCCCGGACGAGAGAGTCGAGCCGACACTAGTCGAAGAGGAGAGAGGCGCAGGCGTAATCGTAGGGTTCATCGTTGGACTATTGGCGTCAGTGGCAGTTGCTGGCACCGCTGTAGCGGTGTACCTGCGAGGCCGTAGCCCGCTGCCGCCTCCTCCGCCGACGGCTGCGGGATCCGAGCCCGCACCGGAACCAGAGGCTGAGGAAGCTGCGGTTGAGTCGGAGGTTGAAGAGCGGGCGCCGGAACCTCAGGCCGAGGAGACAACGGCCGAAACAGAGGCCGAAGAACCGGCACCGGAGCCGGAAGCAGAGAAACTTGTGGCCGAGCCGGAACCCGAACAACCTGCTGCATCGGAGCCCGGAGCCGAGCAGCCGGCGGCCGAAACAGAGGTTGAGAAGCCCGCTCCGGAGTCTCCGGCTGAACAGCCTGAGCCGGAAGGCGAAGAGACTCTAGACCAAGACGGGCCAGCTCGCTCGTAGCGGACTGAGCAACTACCGCTTCTCGTTCGCGTCAAAAGCTCGGCTCTGTTTCCCTTTCTGTCGACCGATGGCCCCTGTGTCTGGTTGCGTCTCCCACGCGTCGCCCCGTATAGTGACCTTTGAACGGTTTGCTCGCACCATTAGATTGAACGTCGATGGACTCTCGACTCCGTCAGCTCGTAGAAAATCTGCACGCCTCGTCCTGCATGGCCGTCGTGGTGGTGACGGGTGGTGGCGCGCAGGCACTGAGCTGGCTGCTGGCCAGCCCCGGCGCCTCCCGCACCATCCTGGAATCGACGGTCCCTTACTCGAAAACGGCCCTCGCCGAATTCCTGGGTTACGAGCCCACTGAAGCCGCGTCGGCCGATGTTGCTGCAGACATGGCTCGTATGGCATTCGAACGTGCCCGCCATCTGGCCTCCGCCGGCGACCCTGTGGTGGGAGTCGGGTGCACGGCCGCACTCGCGACGGACCGTGTGAAGAAGGGAAAGCATCGTTGCTTCGTCGCACAGTGGTCGAAGGCCGCTTCGGCGGCTTATGAGATCACGTTCCAGAAGGGACTCCGCGACCGCGCGGCGGAGGACGATATCGCAAGCAGGTTGGTGCTGCGGGCGCTGGCCGACGCCGGCGGACTGGACTTCGACCTTCCTCTTGGGTTAGTCGAGGACGAACACCTGGATGTACTCCAGAGCGACGACAGTGATTTCATCGACCAGCTATTAGCCGGCCAAGTTCGAAGCGTGACCGTATACGCGGGCGGTCTGGAGGTCGCCGACGAGCCAGTCACTGGCGGCGTGCTCTCGGGGTCGTTCGATCCGCTGCACCGGGGGCACGAGGAGCTGGCGAAGGTCGCCGCTTCCTTGCTGGGCTCCGAGACCACATTTGAGCTTTCGGTATCCAACGTCGACAAACCGCCTTTGCCGGCGGACGAAGTCCGGAGGAGGCTTTCCCAGTTTGCTGGCAAGGACCGCGTCGTTGTAACGAGCGCAACCACGTTCGAGGACAAGGCTGCGGTGCTCCCAGGTTGCACTTTCGTCATCGGATTCGACACGGCCGTTCGATTGTTCGATACGCGTTACTACGATAGAGACGAGGCGCGAATGGCCGAGGCACTCTCTAACATGCGGAGTCATGGTTGCCGGTTCCTCGTCGCGGGACGTTTCGAGAGAGGCGTCTACTACACACTCGCCGACGTTCCGGTTCCAGCCGAGTTCCGTGACATGCTGAGCGAAATACCGGAGGCCAAGTTCCGCATCGACGTGTCATCCACGGAGCTTCGTGAGGACAGTCACTGAGCGACCGTCTAGGCGATACGACAGCGGGGGCCTCGCCAATCGAGAGGAAAAGACCTGTAGGGGCGTCCCGATGCCGTATCGGGACCGTGCGCCTGTTTGGTAGAACATAGAGAAGATGAGCTTCAAAGACCTGCGTGAGTTCCTTGAGTTCCTGGAAGAAAAAGGCGAGCTCCTTCGAATCACGGCGCCGGTAAGTCGCGATCTCGAGATGACGGAGATCGCCGATCGGACCGTCAAGTCGGGCGGGCCGGCGCTGCTCTTCGAGAACGTCGAAGGCTACGACATGCCGGTTGCCATGAATCTGTATGGCACCCTACAACGCACCGCGTGGGCTCTCGGCGTTGAATCGCTGGACGATCTGGCGGAAGGCGTCCGGAAGCTGCTCGGTCTGCTCCAGGACCCGCCACAAGGCCTGGTCGACAAGGTAAAGACGCTGGGCGAGCTCGTAGGAGTTGCCAGGACCCAGCCGAAGACTGTCCGGAGCGGCGTTTGCCAGGAGGTCGTGATCACGGGTGACGACGTCGATGTGAATATGCTACCCGCGCTGAAGTGCTGGCCAGAGGACGCGGGGCGATTCATTACGCTGCCTCTGGTAATCAGCGGTGACCCTGAGACCGGCCGGCGAAACGTGGGCACATATCGGATGCAGGTCTACGACGAACGCACTACTGGAATGCACTGGCAGACCCATAAAGACGGTGCGCGCCACTACCGGGCCGGCGAGGACCAAGGTCAGGAGCGGCTCGATGTTGCCGTTGCGCTGGGCGCGGATCCTGTCACCATGTGGTCGGGCTCGCTGCCCATCCCGCCTGACCTGGACGAGATCGCGGTCGCGGGGTTGGTACGGAACGAAGCTGTGGAGATGGTGAAGTGCAAGACTATCGATCTGGAGGTGCCCGCCCATGCCGAGATCGTGCTGGAAGGGTACGTGAAACCAGGCGAGCTGCGGCCGGAGGGGCCTTTCGGTGACCACACGGGTTACTACTCGCCAGCGGACGACTATCCGGTCTTCCATGTCACGGCGATCACGCACAGGCGTGATCCCATATACGCCACGACGATGGTAGGGCGGCCGCCCACAGAGGATTTCTTCATGGGCAAGGCGAGTGAGCGGTTCATGCTGCCCGCGCTGCAGCTGACCCTCCCTGAGGTCGTAGACATCAATATGCCGGCCGAAGGCGTGTTCCATAACCTCGTCCTCGTTTCGATCCGGAAGGAGTACCCGGGGCACGCTCGGAAGGTCATGTACGCGCTCTGGGGGCTGGGCCTACTGATGCTGGCCAAGGCAATCGTCGTGGTCGACGACGACGTCGACGTACAGAACGTCTCAGAGGTAGTCTGGCGCGTGACCGCCAATATAGACCCTGCGCAGGACGTCGTTATCGTCGACGGCCCCGTCGACGACCTGGACCACTCGGCGTCATCGCCTCGCTACGGGAGCAAGGTTGGGATCGACGCGACCGCCAAAGGCCCGGCAGACGGCCGAACGAGAGAGTGGCCTCCGGACATCGAGATGAGCCAAGAGGTCAAACGGCTGGTGGACAGTAAGTGGAGCGAGTACGGCATCTGAGTCACTCGAAAAGCGCTCCGTCGTTCGTCAGGCGGACGCCTCTGTTCTTCGGGGCGGTCAGGTTCCAGGAGACGGTCTTCGCGCTGCCGTTTGCTTATTCCGGCATGGTGCTGGCCGCGGACGGCCTACCGACGCTTCACCAGTTCGTCTGGATTACTGTGGCCATGATGGCCGCCCGCACCCTGGGGATGGCCGCGAACAGGTTCATAGACCGAAACATCGACGCCCGTAATCCACGGACGGCGGAGCGACACCTACCCGCGGGAAGACTGAGAGCGTCTGACATGGCGTTGCTCGCCGGCGTATCGGCGGCCGTACTGTTCGTCGCGGCTACTCAGCTCAATCCTCTGGCGCTGGCTCTGTCTCCCGTCGCCGCGGTATACCTGGTCTTCTATCCCTTCGCCAAGCGCTTCACGTGGGCTGCCAGCTTTTTTCTTGGTTGGGCCCTGGCCATCGCGCCATCGGCCGCATGGGTTGGCGTGCGCGGGACGCTCGGCTGGGAGCCGGTGCTGCTTTCGCTGGCGGTGGCGTCGTGGGCTTCCAGTTTCGACATCATGTACCACGCCCAGGACCGCGCTTTCTATCTTCGAGCCGGCTACCATTCGGTCGCGGCGCGGTTCGGCGTTCTGGCGGCGTTCCGGTGGTCCCGGACCCTCGACGTCCTGGCAGTGGCGTGTCTCTTTGGGCTTGGTGTATGGATGGAGTTGGCGTACCCTTACTACATCGGCTGCGGCGTCGCCGCGGTACTGCTGGGTATCAGGTACCGAATGGTGTCCCCGGAAGACCTGTCGAGGATGGGCGTCGCCTTCATGAGGATCAATGCGTTCGTCTCGACGGTGGTCTTCGTAGGCGTTCTGACTGCAGTGTCGATGTCAGGTTAAGCTATCCGAGATGATCTCGCGCAACGAACACCCAGTGGTGGTGGGCATTACAGGGGCAAGCGGCGCGATCATGGCGCGCTCCGTGATCGACCGGCTCCTTGCGATGGACATCACGGTCATGGCGACCGCGTCAGCGGCGGCCAGGATGGTCTGGCGCGAGGAGGTGGACGAGTCCTTCGGCGACGCCCTGGAGCGCTGGGCGGACAGTGGAAGGTTCACGTACTTCGCTCATGGCGACCTGGCGGCCCCCATCGCCAGCGGCACCGTGCCCACCGCGGGGATGACCATCGTGCCGTGTAGCATGGGAACAGTGGCGGCGGTGGCCCACGGCTTGGCCGACAACTTGATCCGGCGGGCCGCCGACGTCTGCCTGAAGGAACGCCGCCCTCTAGTACTGGTCCCGAGGGAGACGCCCCTTAACGCCATCCATCTGGAGAACATGGCCAAGCTTGCGACCCTGGGAGTCACGATCCTTCCCCCCATGCCGGCGTTCTATCTTGGGCACCAGGGCATCGACGACGTGGTAGATTTCGTTACCGAGCGCACCCTGGCGGCTCTGGGGTTGACCGACGCTTTGCCGCAGGAGATGCAGTACGAAGGCCGCGAACGGACGTCATAGCAGGGCTGCCCGTTCCTGGAGATCTCGCTTGAATCGCTCGACGCCCAAACGTACAATGCGCCCGGTCGATCGAATGATGCGAAGGCAATTACATGATCCTGATTGACGAGGCTATAGAAGCGATACACCGCCACCGCGGCGACGCGCTGGTGGTCGGCACGATGACCCCGAACCGCTACTGGGAGCAGGTCTCCGAGAAGAAGGAGCTGGACCTGCCTATATTCGGCGCCATGGGCAAAGCGTCGTCGGTTGGGTTGGGCCTGGCGCTGGCGCAGTCCGACCGGAAGGTCCTGGTGCTGGACGGGGACGGCGGTCTGCTCATGAATCTAGGGTCACTAGTGACGATCGCAGGGCAGAAGCCGGAGAACCTCGTGCACTTCGCCTTCGATGACGGTATCTACGCGACAACCGGCGGCCAGCCCATACCAGGTGCCGGGACTTTCGACCTGGCGATGATCGCCGCTGGCGCGGGCTTCCCGGAGACCATGACCTTCGACAATCTCGAGGACTTCGTCAGCGAGTTGCCGGCCACTCTCGAACTAGCCGGCCCGGTCTTCGTGTGCCTGAAGATCACCCACCCCGATGATGGCGTCGAGTTCTACATGGGCAGCACGAAAGACGCGGTGGAGCGCATGAGGACGGCGCTGGGGACTGGGTAGGCTACCAGGCTGGCTCGACTACTTCCAGTCCCGGAACCCTGCTGAAGTCCCGGACGTTATAGGTAAGTACGCCATGTTCTCGATTGAGCGCCGTCGCAGCGATTTGCAGGTCGTGCGCTCCGACAAGCTGCCCAGCCGACGTTAATTGCGCCCACAGATACGAGTGGGTTCGTGCAACCTCTAGATCGAACGACTCAACCGGGATGTTGAGGAGTATCGCGTCCACCAGTTGTTCTCGTAGGTTCCGACGGCTGACCGAATCGGCCCGGCGCGCTCCAACTAACAACTCGGAGATTGTGATTGCCGCCAGCACGGGCTTGTTGTCCGGTTCGTGCGCAGCCAACGTTTTGAGAGGAAGCCCCTTTCGTTCTAGGTCTACGAAGACGCTGGTATCGATCAGCTGTCCCATTCTGGGGCACCGATCTTCTCTTGAGAGGATTGAATAGCTTCGAGATCGTCGGCGAACCCTTCAAGCGGCCAAGGCGCATCTTTGAGTAGGTCCCCTAATTGACCAAACGTCACTTCAGCCTTGGGTTCTGGAGGATCGACCGTAGCTACGGCTTTGCCGTTGCGTTCGATCACGAAGCTTTCGCCCCGGTAGAAGACTCGGCTAAGCACTTCCGATAGCGACTTCGCTAGCTCCGTGGCAGTTATCTTCTTTCTTTCCATTGGCCTCCTCCGATAACTATGATACTCTGATTATCTGATAATCTCAAGTCGGTGACACGTGTTACTATGCCACGCGGACAGAACCATTGGAGTGCTGAAAAGTGTACGACTTCCACACCCACACGTTCCTCAGCGACGGCGCGCTAACGCCCATCGAGCTGATCCGACGGGCCCACGAGATCGGATACCGCGTCATCGCGGTTACAGACCACGTAGGGCCGGGCAACATGGAGTGGGTCCTGAGCGCGTTGATCGAGGAATGTGGGGCAGCCAACCGTCGTTGGGACATCCGAGCGTTGCCCGGCGTGGAGATCACCCATTGCCCGAAGGAGGACATCGACGACCTGGCGAGGGAGGCGAAACGGATGGGCGCCAGGGTCGTCAACGTGCACGGCGAGACGATCATGGAACCCGTCGAACCCGGCACCAACGGCGCCGCAGTCAGGTCGTCGCACGTGGACATTCTCGCCCATCCCGGTTTGATCTCGCCGGAGGACGCTTCGATCGCGGCCAGGAACGGGATATTCCTTGAGGTGTCGGCGCGAAAAGGCCATGGACTCGCCAACGGCCACGTGGTCGGCGTGGCGTGGCAGGCGGGCGCGAGGATGGTCCTCGACTCTGATGCCCACCAGCCCGACGACTTGCTGACCCGCGACTTCGCGATGGACGTTGCCAGGGGCGCCGGCTTCGGCCCGGACGACGCCGCGGCCCTTCTCGATTCGGCGCCCTTGGACCTGCTGGCCCGGATCGAGGTAGACCCTCCGGGTGGCTAAGGCACCCTCACCTCAATCCTCTCCCATCGAGGGAGAGGAGGTTGGCCGCTCTAAAGAAGGCGGTCGCGTCGAGCTCAAGACAAAGCGGCTCTTGCTTCGGCCATTTAGAGTTGACGATGTCGACGCCATCTTCGGCCTTGCCAGCGATCCTGCGTGGTCGGACTACCTCTTTGACGTCGCTCAACCTTACACCCGCCGTGACGCCGAGAAATGTATCGCTCGTGCGCTGTTGGCTTCCTGGGAGACGACCCCCTCGTTCGCCATCGTCTTGAGGACCGAGGTCATCGGCGAGGTCTATCTCGGCATCGACAACAAGAACGAGACGGCCGAGCTCGGCCACGCGATAGGCCGAGCGCAGTGGGAAGAGGCTTCGCCACCGAGGCTGCCATGGCGGTGATCGATTGGGGGTTCCGGACCTATGATCTGGCGAAGATATATGGTGTCACGGACCCGCGCAACGAGCGCTCCGCGCGGGTAATGGAGAAGGCGGGCATGACCGCCGAAGGAGCGTTGCGGGATCAAGTGAAGAGACGCCGTGGGAGAGTGGATGCCGCCTACTACGGTCTCTTTCGCGAAGAGTACCGGCGTCAATAGGTGCGTCAGATACGAGGTCGGCTCTACGGATTGCGTCGCGGACATTGGTACGCACGGGGCGCGAGATTCGTCTTGACTTGATCGGGGCCATCTCATATAATCATGGTTACCGCATCGACTCAGCCTATGCGAGACTATATTCCATAACATAAAGCCCGTAACGGCAATTCCTCAGCGACGGCTGGGACTGCTCAGCCGTCTTTTTTTGCTCTTTAACAACTGAATCCTGCGCGAAAAAATAAACGATCCTTAATGTGGGTCAAGTTATTAAGGGTCTACGGTGGATGCCTTGGGGCCAAGGGCCGATGAAGGGCGTGGCAAGGCTACGAAAAGCCCCGGTGAGCTGTCTGGCAAGCTTAACCGGGGATGCCCGAATGGGGAAACCCGCTCCGGGTCATTCCGGAGCATCCTCGACTTTGTCGAGAGAAGGTAAGCAGGGGAACTGAAACATCTAAGTACCCTGAGGAAGAGAAATCAACCGAGATTCCCCTAGTAGTGGCGAACGAACGGGGAAGAGCCCAAACCCAATCGGCTTAGTGGGCTGGAGCCCTATGCTGACTGGGTGTTGTAACACGCGCTTATCCCGACTCCAGTACGGGAATAGAAGTAAAAAACTCCCTCCTTAGCCGAACGATCCTGGAAAGGACGACCATGGAAGGTGATAGTCCTGTAGGCGAAAGGGAGAGAGCTTCTGGTGTGTTGTTGAGTACCACGGGACACGTGAAATCTTGTGGGAAGCTGGGGGGACCACCCTCCAAGGCTAAATACCCTTGGCCACCGATAGTGAACCAGTACCGTGAGGGAAAGGTGAAAAGTACCCCGGAAGGGGAGTGAAATAGACCTGAAACCGTAGACCTACAAGCCGTGGGAGTCCCGATCTTGTATCGAGGATAACCGCGTGCCTATTGAAGAATGAGCCGGCGAGTTAATTTAGGCAGCTAGGTTAAGGAACAGAAGTTCCGGAGCCGCAGCGAAAGCGAGTCCGAATAGGGCGTGTACCAGACGGAGACGATGCTTCCGGCGGAGCGCCTGCCTGTGAATCCTGAAGCGTGAGAGACCTTCGGGCCTCGATCGTGGACGGACGAACTAGCGGGACGAAGCTGGCGGCTAAGTCCCCACTATGTCTGGTGTGTTGTCTGGATTAGACCCGAAACCGGGTGAGCTACCCATGGCCAGGTTGAAGCTCCGATAATATCGGAGTGGAGGACCGAACCCGTGTCTGGCGCAAAAGGCTGGGATGAGCTGTGGGTAGGGGTGAAATGCCAATCGAACCCGGAGATAGCTGGTTCTCCCCGAAATGTATTTAGGTGCAGCCTCAGAGTAGTCTTGGGGAGGTAGGGCACTGGATGGGCTAAGGGGCGTGAGCTTACTAAACTCAACCAAACCTCGAATGCCTCAAGATGGTCTCTGGGAGTGAGACAGTGGGGGATAAGCTCCATTGTCGAGAGGGAAACAGCCCAGACCGCAGGCTAAGGTCCCGGAGTGTGGACTAAGTGTGAAAGGTAGTGGGATCACTAAAACAGCTAGGAGGTTGGCTTAGAAGCAGCCATCCTTTGAAGAGTGCGTAACAGCTCACTAGTCGAGGGGTCCTGCGCCGAAAATGTAACGGGGCTAAAGTCCACCACCGAAGCCGCGGATCCTCCGATTAACATCGGGGGGAGGTAGGGGAGCGTTCCCAGGGCACTGAAGCTCTGACGTAAGTCGGGGTGGAGCGCTGGGAAGTGAGAATGCCGGCATGAGTAGCGACAATCCTGGTGAGAATCCAGGACACCGGAAGCCCGAGGTTTCCTACGCAACGTTGATCGGCGTAGGGTAAGTCGGTCCTAAGCCGTAGCGAATAGCGAAGGCGATGGACAACGGGTCAAGATTCCCGTACCACCGACTTCTCGTTTTAACGCAAAGGGGGGACACGGAAAGGTAGGCGGAGCGCGCCCATCGGACATGGTGCGTTGTCCTTCGAAGGCCATGCCAGGGTAGGCAAATCCGCTCTGGCGTCATGAGCTGAGGGAGGGGAAAACTTTAGGGCCTCAAGCCCTGGGGGATTTCGCTGACCCTATACCGTCAAGAAAAGCCTCGTTGCTAGAGATTTTGGTGACCGTACCGAAAACCGACACAGGTGGGCAGGGGTAAAAGCCCCAAGGTGAACGAGAGAACCCTCGTTAAGGAATTCGACAACTTAGCCCTGTAACTTTGGGATAAAGGGTGCCCGCGGGGTGATATCCGCTAGCCGGATTGAGCCCTGTCGGGTCGCAGTGAAGAGGCCCAGGCGACTGTTTACCAAAAACACAGGTCTCTGCGAAGCCGAAAGGCGATGTATAGGGGCTGACGCCTGCCCAGTGCCGGAAGGTTAAGGGGAATTGTTCGTCCTCCTTCGGGGGGACAAAGCTCTGAACCGAAGCCCCGGTGAACGGCGGCCGTAACTATAACGGTCCTAAGGTAGCGAAATCCCTTGTCGGGTAAGTTCCGACCCGCACGAATGGCGTAACGACCTGGGCGTTGTCTCAACGAGGGGCTCGGTGAAATTGCAGGGCCAGTGAAGATGCTGGCTACCCGCGACAGGACAAAAAGACCCCGTGGAGCTTTACTGTAGCTTGGCAGTGGACTGGGGTTTCAGATGTGTAGGATAGGCGGGAGACTTTGAAGTTCCGGCGCCAGTCGGGATGGAGTCAACCTTGAAATACCGCTCTTCTGTAACTTCGGCCCTAACCCCGTACAACCGGGGGACCCTGCCAGGTGGGCAGTTTGACTGGGGCGGTCGCCTCCTAAAAGGTAACGGAGGCGTCCAAAGGTTCCCTCAACGTGGATGGAAACCACGTGTAGAGTGCATTGGCATAAGGGAGCTTGACTGTGAGACCTACAAGTCGAGCAGAGACGAAAGTCGGGCAAAGTGATCCTACGGTTCCGAGTGGAAGGGCCGTGGCTTATCGGATAAAAGCTACCCCGGGGATAACAGGCTAATTCCGCCCAAGAGTTCATATCGACGGCGGGGTTTGGCACCTCGATGTCGGCTCGCCGCATCCTGGGGCCGAAGAAGGTCCCAAGGGTCCGTCTGTTCGCCGGTGAAAGCGGCACGCGAGCTGGGTTCAGAACGTCGTGAGACAGTTCGGTCTCTATCCGTCGTGGGCGCAGGAGATTTGAGGAGAGCTTTCCCTAGTACGAGAGGACCGGGAAGGACGGACCTCTGGTGTACCGGTTGTTCCGCCAGGAGCACCGCCGGGTAGCCATGTCCGGATGTGATAAGCGCTGAAAGCATCTAAGCGCGAAGCCAACTCCAAGATTAGATCTCCCATCAGACCTCTTCGGAGGAAAGAGTAAGGTCCCCCGTAGACTACGGGGTAGATAGGCCGCAGGTGTAAGTCCCGTAAGGGATTCAGCTGAGCGGTACTAATCGACCGAGGACTTGACCCACATTTAGGGTCGTTTATTGACCACCATAGCCCCCTCGCCCTTGATGGGAGAGGGCTGGGGTGATGCAGGATTCAGTGTTAGCATACGCTCATCGCGGGGTGGAGCAGCGGCAGCTCGTTGGGCTCATAACCCAAAGGTCGCAGGTTCGAGTCCTGCCCCCGCAACCATGAAACAAGAACGGGCTCCCGAATTTCGGGAGCCCCTTTGCGGTATTCGACGGCTAGAAATGAGGCCGCTTGCGGTGGGGGTTCGGGCGGCCATAGAATGGAGTCTCAACGGAGTTATCGCAGAGCCAGCAAATCGAGGGATGGGAAGATGGCCCAAAACGTTTTCTTGAGCTTCGCGATCGAAGACCGGTCGCTGGTGGATCTCTTTAGAGGTCAGGCGAGAAACAGCCGGTTACCGCTGGAATTTCGAGATCACTCAGTGAAGGAGCCGTTCGAGCGCGCTTGGAAAACCCGAGCGGAAGATAAAATCCGTCGCAGTTCAGCGGCCGTGTGCCTAGTCGGACGCGAAACGTATCGAAGCGACGCCGTGGACTGGGAAATCCGCAAGAGCGCCGAACTAGGGAACGGACTGCTCGCGGTTTACGTAGTGGCTGGTTTCCCACCCCTCCCCTCCGCACTCCAAGAATACTCTGTGAACCCCGTTGTGAATGGCGGAGAGATAATGTACCGGCAGGGCGGCTCAAGAGCTGAGATGTGGCGCTTGAAAAGCGTACCGCCTGTCGCCTTCAATCAGGAACGACCGAACCTGACTGAAGGTGGATTGGATGTACAAGGTGGGTATTTACCTCCGTGTTCGCAAGGCTTGTTTCGTCGAAGGGATGAGCGTCCGAGAGGCGGCCCGAGTGTTCGGGCTACACCGGGACACGGTGCGCAAGATGCTCGAGTACTCCGTGCCCCCAGGGTATCGACGGCAACGACCGGCTCGCAGACCGAAGCTCGATCCATATAAGGGTGTGATGGACCAGATCCTGGAGCAGGATCTGAGCTCACCGAAGAAGCAGCGTCACACCGCCAAGCGTATCTACGAACGGCTCAGAGACGAACACGGCTTCCCCGGCAAGTACACGATAGTCAAAGACTACGTTCGAGAACGCCGTCGTCATACCCGCGAGATGTTCTTACCTCTGTCCCACCCTCCGGGACATGCCCAGTGCGACTACGGCGAAGCTCGAGTGATCATCAGCGGAGTGGAACGCAAAGCCCACTACTTCGCCCTGGACCTCCCTCACAGCGACGGGTGCTATGTGAAGGCGTATCCCGCCGAATGGAACCTAGCCAGAACCGGCTGGCGATTGAGATCGGCGTGCACCCGCGGAGGATCAACGAAATCGTGCATCGGAAAAGGAGCGTCACTGCCAACACCGCGCTCCGGCTGGCCCGCTATTTCGGAACGTCACCGAGATTCTGGCTCGGTCTGCAGGCCGACTACGACCTGGACGTGGCGACTGACGAAATGGGCGACCGGCTCGAGCGAGAGGTCAGGACCTACGCCCCGGCCAGCTAGCGACTGGGAGACGGTAGAAATGCCATACGAGAGAACTGAATACCCATCCTGGTCGTGGTCGCACAGCCGACGCGAGATGTTTCAGGAGTGTCCCAGGAAGTACGGCTATCAGTACTACGCGTCTCACAACGGCTGGGAAGACGAAGCCCCGGAATTTGCGAGATCAGCTTACCGACTCAAGCAGCTGACCAGCCTGCCACTCGAGATCGGCGGAGCGGTACACGCCGCCGCCGCGTTCGCGATACAGAGCGCCCGTTCCGGGGGCGGCGTCCCGTCTCTCGATACCCTCCGCACTCAGGTCCGTAATACCCTCAACAGGGCGTACACCGAGTCCAAAGACCGAGCCGAATGGGAGCGGTGGCCCAATCGCCGAAAGATGTTCCACGAGTTCTACTACGACACCGGGCTGTCGGATACGGCCATCGACGAATCCAAGCAACGAATAGAGGCCTGTCTGACAAACCTGGTTGCTTCGGAGAGTTACAGAGAGGCGATTGCCGCGCCGTTTGTTGAGGTGAAGGAGGTTGAGAACTTCGTCACCTTTGACTTGGAGGGCACGCCAATCCATGGCGTACCTGACCTGTTGTACCGGCTCGGTGACGACACATGGACGGTCACGGACTGGAAATCCGGGCGAGAAAGTAGGGACCCGGACCAACTGGACCAACTGGCCGTATATGCCCTCTACCTCAGAGATCGCCACAACGTCGAATCTTCCAACATGAGAGTACGGATAGAGTGGCTAGAATCTGGCAACGCCACTGACCATACGTTCTCGGACGGCGATCTCGATGCCTCTCGGAGTCAGATCCTCGATAGCATGGCTCTCATGCAACAGTACTTGACGGATCCGGCGGCCAACAGCCCAAGAGACCAGGCAGCTTTCCCGCTCAGAGACGACCTATCGATGTGTCGATACTGCAAGTTCTACGAACTCGACCAAGCCGAGATTGCATTGCAATCACCTGGGCCCTTTTAGACCTGTATCTGATGCGCGACTTTCTGGTCTGCTACGGGTTCGCTGGCTTGATCTGGAATTCGTCGATCGAGAACCGGCCCCTCGGCTCCTGCCCGAACCCGACGAACGAAAATCCGTAGCTCTCTGCGCTGGCGAGGACCTTGTCCAGGGGTAACGGGTCCGCCGGGTCCCGCGACCAGCTCAAGCGCCAACTGGACTCGTCGTTGGCAAGTGTGAACCTGTTGGGCTCCGACGACCACGCTCCGTCAGCAATGGTCAAGGGGTTGCCATCGAAGTGCCATCGGCAGTGCACGGAGTGTACCCAGAAGTAGCACTTTGCCCCGTCGAGCTGGAGACCGTCGCCGCGTAGGTAGACCGATACCTCGGCGTCGCGGAGGTCGATGGGGTCGAGTCCACTCCAGTTGCGGTACACGAGCAGGGGCAGAACCGATGTCGGGCTCTCCGGCGTGTCCGCGCTCCAACGGCTGTGGTCAGCCCAGATATGGCCCGAGTCGCCGACGCCGCCGGACGCCGCTTGCGTCGCCAGCACGAAGATGTTGGGCCCGCCCGCGACGATGCTCCAGTGGTAGTCGTAAGAACACCAGCCCTCAGGGCTTCTATCAAAGCTGTTTTGGATCACTATTCCGCTCCTTGGTCGAGACTGGTGGCCCATTATAGTGCCCCGGAGGAGATGGCGACTGGCCGTGGTAGACTCTTAGCCACCGTTGATCCCTACCTTCAGGAGCAGGCCATGCCTGACGTCGACCTTTCGTTGTATGCGCACCTGATGAGGCGGGCCGGGTTCGGAGCGTCCAGGGACGAGCTCGAGGCCTGTGCGGCCAAGGGCTACGAGGCGACCGTTGAAGACCTGCTGCGCCCGGACCGGTTCCCTGACGTCGATCTCGACGTCATCGAGAGGTACAACCACGCCCGACCCGACCAGCACGACTGGATGTACCGCATGGTCAACACGGGCCGGCCGCTGGCCGAGAAGATGGCCCTCTTCTGGCATCACGTCTTCGCCACCGGCATGTTCAAGTCCGACAACCCGCAGGCCTCCTACGTCCAGATCGATACGTTTCGGAGCGCGGGCCTCTCCGACATGGGGACGATTCTTACCGAGCTGTCGAAAGACCCGGCGATGCTCTTCTGGCTCGACAACAACGAGAACCTGAAGGAGGAGCCCAACGAGAACTACGGGCGCGAGCTGCTCGAGCTATTCTCGATGGGCGTGGGCAACTACACGGAGGACGACGTCAAAGGGGTGACGCGGGCCTTTACAGGCTGGACCTTCAAGACCAACATCCCCGGCAAGATATACCCGTCGCAATTCATGTACCTGGGCGGCGAGCACGACCCGGGCGCGAAGAGCTTCCTGGGCGAGACCGGCCGCTTCAACGGCGAGGACATAGTTGGCATGATCGTGAAGCAGCCGGCCTGCGCGCGATTCGTCTCGAGGTATCTCTACACATTCTTCGTTGCCGACGAACCTCCGGTCGCCTCGTGGAACGAGACGCCGCCCCAGGACCCCGAAGCTATCGACGTGTTGGTCGGGGCCTACTTCGACTCAGGCGGTGAGGTGCGGTCGGTCCTCCGTACACTCTTCAACTCGGAGTTCTTCAAGCAGGCCCTGTTCAGGCGGGTCAAGAGTCCCATCGAGCTGATCACTGGGCTGGTGAAGCTTACCGGGACAGTCTTTGAACCAGACCCCGACAACGGCGTGCATCTCGGCGGCTCAGGTGGGATGGGCCAGGCGCTAATGAACCCGTTGACCGTCGAGGGTTGGCACACCGGACAGGAGTGGATCGACGGTGGGACCCTCAACGAGCGTGTCAGCCACGCCGTAGATGAGGTGAGCGATCCAGCGGCGCCGGGGATACAGGCAATCGTCGGGCGGCTTGCGGACGAGGGGACGATGTCTCCCGAGCGGTTCGTCGACCAATGCCTCGACTTGGCCGGGCCGCTGACGGTCGGCGGCGAAGCCCATGAGGGGATGATCAGCTATGCGGAGTCCGGCGGGGACGTCGTCTTCGACACCAACGACCGGCGCCGAGACGCCGAGGCCCGCGTCGTCCGGATGCTCCAGCTCATCGTGTCCGCCCGCGAATACCAACTCAATTAGGTCGTGATTCGGACCGGTCGCGCTTCCGCGCAGCGTCCAATCCTAAGCATCTTTTCTCCCAGGCTATCGTTCTTAGAAAATCGGCTACCCACAACGTGTAGCACCGGGGTCCAAAGTCCATGTCGGACCACTAGCGTTTCGCTCCTGTGTCAGTTTGATGGGTAAGTCGGCTGTGTTTCGTCTGCGACGTTGCTTTCCGCCGGCCAATGAACACGGTCTTTTCCGGCTGAGACCAGCCTCAACCAGCGTTTCGGCGTGTCTTTCTTTGCAGGCCAGTATTGCTCTGATAAGATGGCCCACAGCTTGCGGACGGGGTGGAATTGCATGCCCGCCTGTGGGTGGTAGGACATGCTTGGAGGTATCTTCAAAAAGTGTGTAAACAGTCAGGCGGTGTACCCTCTCTCTGAACAACATGGGCTCAAGGCCCAAGAGAGGAGATAGACCGTCCATGAGGAAGGAAAGCACTGAGAGTAGGTCGGAGTCAAGGCCGGAGTGGGAGCAGTTGGAGGATTGGGTGCGAAGCCAGGTCCAGAGGCTGATCCAGGAGTTGCTGGAGGAGGAGGTGACGGCGTTTCTGGGAAGGGCGAAGTCGGCGCTCAGATCCGACTCGGACAACGATACCGGCTATCGGAACGGATACGGCAGAGCCCGGAGGTTTACGCTGAGTTCGGGAACGATACAGCTGAGGCGGCCGCGAGTCCGCGATACCGAGGAGCAGTTCGAGAGCCGGCTGCTGCCGCTGTTCGTCAACAGGACCAGGAAGGTTGCTGAGTTGATCCCCGAGCTGTACCTGCACGGTCTATCCGAAGGCGACTTCGATCTGGCTTTGCGGGGGCTGCTGGGAGAGGACGCACCGGTATCGGCGAGCACGGTGGCCCGGTTGAAGGATAAGTGGAACGATGAGCTTGCCCAATGGCGCAGCCGGCCCCTCGATGACCTGGAAGTGGTCTACATGTGGGTGGATGGAGTCTACGTCAAGGCTGGTCTTGAGAAGGAGAAGGCGGCGGTACTGGTGGTGATGGCGGCCCTGAGCGACGGGAGCAAGGTGGTGGTGAGCGCTGTTCCCGGATACAGGGAGTCCACAGAGAACTGGTCCGAGGTGCTCAGGGACATCAAGCGCCGGGGCTTGAGCTGCCCGAGGCTGGTGGTTGGAGACGGACACCTGGGCATCTGGGGAGCTCTGCGCAACGTCTATCCGCAGGCGGCAGAGCAACGCTGCTGGAACCACAAGATCGTAAACGTGCTCGCCAAGCTTCCAAAGCGACAACAGGACCAGGCCAAGCTCATGCTGCGTACTATCCCCTACGCGCCGACTCGGACAGAGGCTGAGCGGCTCAGGACGGTGTTCACCAGGTGGTGCGGCGACCATTCCTACGAGGCGGCCTCAGAGGCCTTGGAGCGGGACTGGGACCGCATGGTCACCTTCTATGACTTCCCAAAGGAGCACTGGGAGCACCTTCGCACGACGAACCCGGTAGAATCACCCTTCGCGGCCCTCAGGCTTCGGACCGATGCCGCCAAGCGCTACAAGAGGGTCGATCGGGCGATAGCGGTGATCTGGAAAATGTTGATGGTCGCCGAACAGCGCTTCAGGCGTCTGAAGGCCCCTGAGTTGATCGAAGACGTCTATCTCGGTGCGCAGTATGCGGATGGAATCGCCATTGAATCAACGGCTGAGAAGGTCGCCGCCTGATGTCGTTTACACACCTATTGACGTAACCTCCATGCTTTGCGTGGCAGCTGATTAACGCCAACAAGAGCGGCTGCATGCCGCCGCAACGGAGCTTTGAGAGTTGATCCGCCGAGTGTTGTTGTTTGTTCTGACTCCTTTGGCTGGACTAGCTAGTGTAGCTGGGCTGGGCCTTGGCGTTTATTCAGTATTCTTTCAAGATGGTAGCGGTGCGCTCGAGCTCCGTGTTACTTCACAGGAGAATCAGCAGTTGGCTGGCGGATTCGGGGGACGGCTGAATATCTCCTTCAACGACCAAATAATGAATCAGGCTTCTGTTGTAGAAGCCGTGTTGGTAAACAGCAGTTCTCGTGTGCTCTCGGCCGCAGATTTCGAATCACCGGTTGTTGTATCTGTCTTAGGCGGGAACATTGTGGACTGGGAGATACTTGAAAAACAGCCAGTTGACATGAGCATAGACCTGCTTCGGCAGAACTCCAGCACCTTGGAATTCACGCAAGGGATACTCAAAGGGGACGAGCAGGAATTCGTCAGATTTCGTATGCTGATTGATCGCGCGGACCCGCTCCTACAGGTGAACGGTAGGATTCCCGTTGACGGTCCACGGCTAGTACAGGTGCTTTCTACACAGGATGAAGCTTCCGGCCAGACCACCCTGACCTCGGTCCTCTTTGATAACGATGTCCCTCGTTGTCTTGGGTGCCGTAATCCCGGCGGCCCTCAATGTCTTGGGTACCGTATCAAGACGATAGTATCTTGACGATCGATAGGCGGCCGTGACCCTCCCCTACGCGGTCCTGCGAGCCGGATTTCCATACCTGAAGACCTTGGGGATCTTCGGCAAGACCCACCTTGCCTCGGACGTCGCCTTCGGGTCTGAAGGACGTTTGTACATTCTCTGCAAGGCCTACTCCCAGGCCATCCGGATTCTGAACCTGGACGACGAGGACCTGGGCTACATGGGCACGACGGCAAGCTACGCCACACCCGACGGCCCGGGCTGTCTGGTCTGGCCCGTCCAGCTCATCCTCGACAGCGACGAGAACGTATACGTCTCGGAGGAGGGCTCGAACCGCATCTCGGTGTTCAACAGGGACGGCGAGTTCCTGGAACGTTGGGGGGAGCGCGGGTCGGCCGACGGCCAGCTCGACCGGCCGTCGGGGATCGCCTTCGACGCCGACGAAAACATGCTCGTCGTCGACACGAAGAACCACCGCGTACAGAAGTTCACCAAGGACGGCAAGTTCCTTGGCAAGTGGGGCTCCCAAGGACAGGACGCCGGCGAGCTCGACATGCCGTGGGGCATCGCCATCGACGAGGCGGGCGACGTCTACATTTCAGACTGGCGCAACGACCGCGTTCAGAAGTTCACGTCCTACGGCGAGTTCATCTTCAAGTTCGGCGCCACCGGCAGCGGCGATGGCGAGTTCAACCGGCCCGCGGGCCTCGACGTCGACTCTGACGGAGACATCTACGTTGCCGACTGGGGCAACGACCGCGTCCAGCTCTTCGACCGCGATGGCCGGTACGTGCAGAAGTTCCTCGGCGACGCGACGCTGTCGAGGTCACGTTTGCAGCGCATGAACTCCAGCACGCGGAAGGGACTGCGCATGCGAGACATGGCGAACCTCGAGCTCGAGAAGTACCTGATAAGGCCTAGATCGGTGCGCGTGGACAGCGACGGGCGTATGTTCATTCCGGACTACGGCGGCTACCGCGTTCAAGTCTACGAGAAAGAGGCGTATCCGCTGACCGAAGAGCAGATCATGCCCCGGTTCCGGGCGGAGACGCTTCAGAACTTCTAGCGAGCAGAGCTCACGCTGCCGGTGTGGGAGCCCAGCAGAAGCGAAGACGTAGGCCTGGAAAAGCCGCCGAGGCGACGTGGAGTTCGCTCCTCTGGCATTAGGAACGGTGGCGGTAGGGCTGTTAGTCGTCAGGACAGCGCCTTTAACGCGCGATTCGCACGACCTTGTTCAGCTTGTGGTCTGCGATGAACACGTTCCCGTTCCGGTCGACCGCGACGTCGGCGGGAGGGCTAAAGTGCTTGAAGGTCACCTCGTAGTCGCCACTTTGCAAGCCAGGAACTCCATCACCAGTGTATTGCCCTCCCACGATGGAGCCGCCATCAGCGAGCGTGGTGATGACACCACTTTCGAGATCGACCAGGCGGATGCGGTCGTTCTCCGTGTCCGCGATATAGAGGTCGCCGTTGGGGCCGATGGCCACACCAGATGGATCGGATAGCATGGCGCTGGCAGCCGGTCCACCATCGCCCGAAAACCCTCTGCCCTCCGGTGGTCCGAGAGTACCGCCCGTCTGTGGCGGGTGTTTGCCTTTGCCCGCCACGGTAACGATGATGCCGGTAGCGGCGTCTATCCTTCGCACGCGCTGGTTCGAGGAGTCGACGAAGTAGATGTTGTCCCGACCGTCGACGGCGATCCCACGGGGGTCGGCGACGCCGGCGACCGGAGACGGACCGCCGTCCCCGGAAAGGTCCATGAGACCTGACCCGGCGAGGGAAGTGATGATTCCCGTCTGAGTGTCCACTTTGCGAATGCGGTTGTCGGCTGTGAAGTAAATGTCGCCCCGGCTGTCCACGGCCACGGCCCACGTTTCCTTGATCCACGCGTCCGTTGCCGGACCGCCGTCTCCCGGAACGAAGTATTCCGCCGACCCGCTTGGGCGCCCCACCACCGGCCACGGTCGTGATCGTGCCCGTTACACTGTCTACCTTTCGGATGCGACCGTTGTTTCTGTCGGCGATGTACAGGTTTCCCTCGCGATCGACGGCTAGGCCCGCTGGCGCTTTGATGAGGGCTTGCGTGGCGGACCCGCCGTCGCCGGCGAAACCGGGACTGCCGGTCCCAGCGACAGTGGTGACGATACCTGTTTCGGCGTCGACCTTGCGGACTCTATTATCGGATGAGATATAGAGGTTCCCGTCCGCATCGAGCGCAAGGCCGGTCGGACTCAGTACCGAAGCGTCACTCGCAGGTCCGCCGTCGCCGCTGAAGGCGCCCCGTCCGCTACCGGCGTAAACGGTGATGCCAAGCCCGATAGCCGGTCCCGTATCGCTGGTGGTCGCCGTCTCAGGGGTAGTCGACGTGGCCGACGTAGTCGCGGGCGCCTCTGCACTTGAGCAAGCGACGAGCGAAAAAACGAGGACGATCGGAGCTAGCCATTGAACGGTCGTTCGGACCGGCACTGATGTATCGTTCACGGCTGGTCGCCCATTCGATTCGGACATTTGGTGCTAGTGGTCCGAAATGTTTGTAATGATTGGTTGATTGGCACGGGGGCTTTCCCCGCCATGCCTGGCTTTTGGAGACAGCCGCTGGGCAGTCCGGCTTTCCGCCCGTCATTTCAAGGATGTTGGTCTACTAGTATGCGTAAGGTGGGCCTATCCATCAACTGCCGGTCACAGAGCGTCGGACTAGCTGGTCTCGCAGCCGTGTTGTTGATTGGGTGTGGAACCAGGATCGAGCAGTCAGGCGCCAGCATGGAGCCCAACCTCCCCGATGGTACGGTCGTGGCTTTTCAAGCGGTTGAGCCAGCTGAGCTTCGGAGGGGTGATATCATCGTATTCGAGTCCCCTGCGGAGCGCGGCCAGCGGTCCATAAAACGAGTCGTCGGTGTGCCTGGGGACCAGGTCGAGATGAAAGCGGGACTCGTCTATGTCAATCGGAGACTGCTCGCCGAGCCGTACGAAGTCTACGAAGACAGTGGGTCGTTCCCTTCAACGTTTCTAGCGGAAGGTGAGTTCTTTCTTCTCGGAGACAACCGCCGAGTCTCCGTCGACTCCAGGGACTTCGGCTCGGTCCCAGCTGAGAACATCATAGGCAGAGTCGAGGAATAGCCGGGCTTGCCGCCTCGGACCAACCTACGCATGGAGGCCGGACCTGCCGTCATCGAGCACGAACGGCGCGATCGCGCCGTTCGACCAAGATCTGGCGGACCTAGCCTCCGAAGTCGCTTCAGCGTGCCGGTTCGACTACATCCCCGCCGTTCTGCCGCGCCGAGGTAGAGGAGGGGACTGGTCGCCCGAGCTGCGCGTGATCCGCATCGGTATTCAGGATTGGAGGGCGCCGGGTGACCGCTTGTGGTACGTTGTTGCCCATGAGCTTGCCCACGCACAGGTAGATGGAAAAGAAGGCCACTCGAGAGGGTTCTGGCGGTGCCTGTCAGAGGGTCTCAAGAGGGCCGGTCGCCTCGAGCTGATTCGCCACGACTTTGGATACCGAGAGGGGGCTCTATGGGCGGCAAGGGAATTTGGGCTCGTCGACGTGCCGGTCCCGAGCGACTTCGCTTTCGAGATAGGCGCTGAGTTGGTCGATCAACAAGGGAAACATTGGAAGGTGAAATATAGGTTCAGACGGTCGGGCCGGCCCCAATACAGGCTGGAATCACCCGGTTGGACCTGGAGGGTCAGCGAAGAAGAGATTCCGAGACAGTTCAAATCCGGGAGGAAGACCAGGTGACATACGACGTCGACGATTTTGAAGCGCAGGTTATTCGGCGGAGCCACGAGGTCCCCGTTCTGGTGGACTTCTGGGCCGAGTGGTGCGGGCCCTGCAAAGTGCTCGGGCCGGTGTTAGAGCGACTTGCCGAGCAACACAAAAACGAGTGGGTTCTCGCCAAGCTGGACACGGACGACAACCCAACGATCTCGGCCAGGTACGGGATCCGGAGCATTCCGAACGTCAAGCTCTTCGTCGATGGTCAGGTCAGCGACGAATTTGTCGGCGCTTTGCCGGAGCCGAGGGTAGTCGACTGGCTTCGGACCGCAGTGCCGAGCAAGAATAGCGCTCAGATCGCGGAGGCAAGGCAGATGCTCCGCGACAACCGCGTCTCACAAGCGGAGGAGAAACTGAAGGCGATCGTCATGGCTGAACCGGGCAACGACGATGCCGTCGTGTTGCTGGCTCAGGCGGTCCTCGGTTCGGATGCCGAACGGGCGTTGACGATTGTGGAGCCGGTGACGCTCGGCTCGAAGCATTTCGAGGCGGCCGAGGCGATCAGAGGGCTTGCGGGGCTGATCGAGCGTGCTGAGAACCCCGAGTCACTGCCACAAGACTCCGTGCGGGACCAGTACCTCAAAGCGGTTCGCGACGTGCGTTCCAGCGACTACGAGGCCGCGCTGCGGGGATTCATCGACGTAATCCGGACGAACCGGTACTACGACGACGACGGGGCGAGAAAAGCTTGCATCGCCGTCTTCGAGCTGCTCGGCCAGGAACACGAGACTACTCGCACGTACCGGCCGCAGTTCAGCCAGGCGCTTTTCTAGCGCGCGAACACATAGCTGGTGTCCAACGCGAGCAAGCGTCCTCGTAGATGCGTACGTCACGAATGATCAGCGTGCCGTGACCTACTTGCTGCCCCGAGTCGAGACCTGGAAAGAGTGGTCCGCGGTCGCTGTTTAGCCTGTAACCGCTGGGGTAAGCGCGCTCGAACTAGCTGCCTTCTTGTTGCGGACGCGCCCAGATCTTGGCGGCGACTTCGTAGCTGAAGGCCACCTCGTTGTCGTTACAGACCAGCGTGATGACCCCGCGAGGCATCGCCGCCTCTTTGATCGAAACTGCCGCCCCAGGGACGAGATCGTTTTCGACCAGATATTCCAATAGCGGTTGATCGTCTTCGGGGATCCGGTCGATGACCATCTCCTGTCCAGGAGTGCAGCGCTCCAAAGAGATGGAGTTCAGAGGTGGAACGTATCCACTGCCTGGTACGGGGTGGCCGAAGGGGCAGGTCGTGGGATTGCCCAGCTTTGCCACGATCTTCTCCTCTAGCTCAGGAGATATCGCGTGTTCGAGCCGGTGCGCCTCCACGTGAGACTTGTGAAGCTCCATGCCTAGCAGGTCCACGACCATGCGCTCCGCCAGCCTGTGCCGTCGCACGATGCTCTCGGCGAACCCACGACCCTCGTCGGTCAGCAACACCTCTTTGCTCTTGTCCGCAATTACCATGCCCTCACGCGCCATACGGCGAATCATGGCGCCGACTGAGGCCAGAGCCGTGCCGAGTCCCTCGCCCACCGGCAGCGTCTTGAGGTGGTCCGCCAACCGCGTCAGGGTTACGCGGGCCCCTTGTTCCTGAAGCCGGAAAATAGACAGCAGGTAGTTCTCGGTCGCCATGGAGAGACGCGTGTTACGCGAATCGATCTTTTGGATCGGAGGTACGGGGCTGCTCATGCGGGATCCTGTCGGAGATACGCGACGGAAGCTACCAAATCTGTACTTCGTGGTCAACTTGCCCTGACGGGTGCCGGGCAAAGACGCGTTCTAACCGGACCTACCGGCTGGGTGATCTAGCGACTTGACGCTGCAAGAAACCCAGGGATACACCCAAACCAAGTAAGTGTACCGGAATCGTATCACGCAGCCTTGACCAGTTTCAAGGATATGTGCATACTTAGTGTCGAACAGCGCGTAGGCTTACGACAGGACTTTGTGTCGACAAACCGACGGGTGATGTACGTTGTGAGCGACTATCCATCTGCCAGTAGGCGTCTCACGCTAATGTTCGTCGGTGTGGTCAGCATGGCGACAATGCTTACAGCCTGCTCGACGGACGATGGAATTGCCGCTGAAGAGACTGTCGACGTGGCGGCGTCCGCGGGCTCGCTGGTTGTCTATTCAGGCCGAAGCGAGTCGTTAGTAGGGCCGATCATCGAGCAGTTCGCCGGCGCGACGGGCATTGACGTTTCGGTCAAATATGGTGAGACGGCAGCTATAGCTGCAACTCTTCTGGAGGAAGGTGGCAATTCTCCAGCCGACGTGTTCTTTGCGCAAGACCCGGGCGGGCTCGGGGCTGTCGCCAAGGCCGGAATGTTGAGTACCCTGCCCGACGAGATTGTGGCCCTCGTTCCCCCATGGGCCCGGTCTCCTCAGAAGGAGTGGGTGGGCATCTCGGGCCGCGCCAGGACCCTTGTTTACAACACGAGCGCGCTCTCCGAGAATGACCTCCCAGACTCTATCTTTGACTTGACCGACCCCAGGTGGAAGGACCGGATCGGCTGGGCGCCGACCAATGCTTCCTTCCAGGCCATGGTCACCGCCATGAGGGTGCTTTGGGGGGAGGAAAGGACCAGGCAGTGGCTGCAGGGAATCCAGTCCAACAAACCTAAGGTCTACCCTAAGAACACTCCTCAGGTCGCCGCCGCCGCCGCAGGCGAGATCGACGTTGGGCTAGTGAACCATTACTATCTGCACCGCTTTTTGCAAGAGGAAGGCGACGACTTCGCCGCGAGAAACTACCATCCTCGGGACGGCGGTCCTGGTAGCCTGATCATAGTTGCAGGGGCTGGCGTACTCGAGACGGCGGAGAATGGTGACAACGCCGAGAGGCTCCTGAGGTTCATGTTATCGACGGTCGGCCAGCAGTACTTCGCGGGTCAGACATTCGAGTACCCACTGGTCGATGGCGTCAATACGCACCGCCTCCTCAAGCAGCTCGAGGATATCAAGAGACCTGACGTCGATATGGCGTCGCTTGCCGATCTCAAGGGCACACAAACACTCCTGAGGGACCTGGGTATCCTTCAGTAGGAACTTGGAAAAACGTAAAACGTGAGCAGTAAATGAACCCGTCATTACCGATAGGGGCTGGGGGCGAGGTTGGTCTCTCCTCCAGCCCCTATAGACGCCTAGCTTCGCCGCCCTTAATCGTGCTGGTTCCGGCGGTCCTCGTCGGGCTGGCGATGCTTTTGCCGCTGGCCTATCTTGTCATCCGAAGCGCGGGCGCCAGTGGTGAGACTTGGGAACTCCTTTTTCGTTGGCGTACGGCATCGACGGTAGGCCGCACCGCCCTGCTGGTGCTGACCGTTACTGCAAGCTCCGTGGCGATCGCCCTGCCGCTGGCGTGGTTGACGGTCCGAACAGACCTGCCGCTCAGACGGCTGTGGTCGGTGGTGACGGTACTGCCGCTGGTGATTCCCAGCTTCGTGGGTGCTTTCCTCTTCGTCTCCGCTCTGGGGCCAAAGGGGCTATTGCAGCAGCTGCTCGCCGCACCTTTCGGCGTTGACCGGCTCCCGGAGATCTACGGGCTGCCCGGAGCTACACTGACGTTGTCGCTTCTGAGCTACCCATATGTGCTTCTCACCGTGCGCGGCGCGTTGCGGAACCTGGACCCGGCCGCGGAGGAGTCATCGCGCAGCCTTGGGCACGGTGCGTGGAGCACGCTGCTCCGCGTGACGGTGCCTCAGCTTCGACCAGCGATAGGGGCGGGCAGCGTCCTTGTCAGCCTCTACACACTGAGCGATTTCGGGGCCGTTTCGCTGATGAGGTACCCGACGTTCACCTGGGTCATATTCCAGCAGTACGAGTCGGCTTTCGATCGCGCGATCGCGGCGGTGTTCTCGCTGATCCTGGTCGCGATGGCCTTGGTAATCCTCGTAATGGAAGGGTATACGCGGGGTCGCCTGAGGTACTATCGCACGGGAGCGGGGGTTCCCCGTCCTTCGCGAGTCGCCCAACTCGGACGCTGGAAGTGGCCTGCCCTGTTGCTGTGCGGGGTGGTTGCATCGCTAGCCCTTGGACTTCCAATCATAGTTCTGGCCTATTGGCTGATTCGAGGCGTTTTGTCGGGGGAACCACTGCTGCTCTTGTGGAGCGCGACCTGGAACTCCCTGTTCGTTTCCGGTCTGGCTGCGTTGGCGGCCGCCTTCTTCTCGATACCCATAGCGGTCCTTGTCGTGCGGTACTCCGGCAAGTTAAGTCGGGTGTTGGAGCGAGTGAGTTTTACCGGGTATGCGTTGCCGGGAGTCGTCGTCGCCTTGGCGCTGGTTTTCTTCGGCGCCAACTACGCGCCGTTCGTGTACCAGACCGTCTGGCTGCTCGTCTTCGCTTACGTCGTTCTCTTCTTCCCAGCGGCGCTGGGCGCCACCCGCGCCTCTCTGCTCCAGCTCAACCCGAGGCTGGAGGAGGCGGCGCGAGGGCTCGGACGGAGTTCGACCCAGGTGATGCGGCAGATAACGGCGCCTCTGGTCGGTCCCGGCCTGTTCATGGGCGCGGCACTCGTCTTTCTGATAACGATGAAAGAGCTGCCAGCGACTCTGATTCTAGGCCCGCTCGGCTTCAAGACGCTGGCGACAGCAGTCTGGTCGGCATCGTCAGAGGCCTTCTTCGCCCAGGCTGCCGCGCCTGCCCTGATGTTGATCCTGATGTCCTCGGTCCCAATGGCGTTCCTGGTGATCCGGGAGCGCCAGTCGACACCCGTCGGCGAGTGGAGACCCTGGTGACCGACAGCCTGATCGTCGAATGCTCGAATCTGGTGAAGCTCTACGGCGAGCAGGCGGTCGTCAATGATCTGAGTCTCGCGTTATACCCTGGTGAGATACTGTCAATCCTGGGTCCAAGCGGGTCCGGAAAGACGACGACCTTACGGCTTATTGCAGGGTTGGAGGCTCCGGAGGCCGGGGAGATCAGCATTCAAGGGCGGCTGGTGTCGGGCCCCTCGACGCATGTTCCGCCTGATCGCAGGAACGTCGGTATGGTCTTCCAGGAATACGCGCTCTTTCCTCACAAGACCGTCGCTCAGAACATCTCCTTTGGGCTTCAGCGACAGTCTAGCCAGGAACGGGAACAACGCCTGCAAGACGTGGTAGAGCTGGTCAGACTCTCAGGACTTGAAGACCGGTATCCACACGAGCTATCAGGAGGACAACAGCAGAGGGTGGCCCTCGCCCGCACGGTTGCCCCGGAACCCGTCACGGTCCTGCTCGACGAGCCGTTCAGCAACCTCGACGCGAACATGCGGCGAGAGATGCGTCAAGAAGTTGAAGCGATCCTCAGGCAGCATGACATCTCGACGGTGTTCGTCACCCACGACCGAGAGGAGGCCTTCGCAATGGCGGACCGGGTCGGAGTGATGAACAACGGACATCTGGAGCAACTTGATACGCCCGAGATGGTGTACCGTTCGCCCTCCAGCCGTTTCGTCGCCGAACTCACCGGTCTGTGTGATTTTCTCGACGGGGAGGTGAGCGACAATCTGGTCATCACCGAACTCGGAAAGCTCTCATATGTGGGCACCAATGGCGCACTTCCTGATCGGTCGAAGGTGGACGTGCTGGTGCACCCCGATGACTTCCAGTTGACGCCGCACGCAGAGGGTACTTCGGACATCGTATCGAGGGAGTTTCGTGGAGACGAAACGATACTGGTCGTGCGGACGCCGTCCGGGGCGACCTTGAGATGCCGGCAATCCTCCAGTTCGACGTTGGCGCCGGGGTCGAAGGCTATCTTGCTGCCGAAAACCGCTGACGCGTTCCTAGCGTTTCAGAAGTATGGTGATTGAGTTACCGGGACGCGCCAACTCGAGCGGGTATCCGTACGGCTCCCACGACCATAGACCTCGGTGTGTACAAGCGTAGGCGCCAGGATGATCTAGAGGACAATGCTGTCGAACGGCCCGGCGAGATTGACCCTCAACTTTGCGACATGCTAGGATTCGCGCCATCGCTGCACCTGGAGGTGCCTCTATGTGGACGATTTATGAGACGGTACGAATACTGGCCCTGCGAAAGCACGCACGTATGTCACTTGCGGGGTTAGCTGTCGGGCTTGCGGCGGCGCTGCTTGTTTCCTGTGGCAGCTCCGAGGAGACCGACGACACCCCGGAGCCGGCATCGTCGCAAGGGACCGAAGCGGCGGCGGCGGACGATCAGGGCACGGTCCAGGAGCCTTTGGTACCAGAAGGTACCGTAAGCGTCCAGGGCATATCGGTCTACGCTGGCACCGGTGGGCCAGGCTTCGGTGGAGATGGCGGGGCGGCCGCGGCCGCCGAGATGTACGCTCCGACCGGCCTGGCGCTCGACGGGGACGGCAACTTGTACGTTTCGACCGATAGTCGCATACGCAAAATCGATACCAAGACCGGCATAATCACCACGATAGCGGGCGCAGGCGGTACGGGCTACGCAGGGGACGGCAAGGCAGCTATCGAGGCTAAGTTCAAAGCTGTCGAAGGCCTCGCAATCGACTCGGCGGGCAACATCTATGCTGCGGATCGAAGCAATGGACGGATACGCAAGATAGATGCTGCCACCGGAATCATCACGACTGTGGCCGGCGGAGGTATCCCAAAGCGCGTCGGAGGAGTTCTCGATCCGGGCGACGGCGCGGCCGCTACGGACGCGTGGTTCAAGGAACCTACGGACGTAGCTTTGGACGGCCAGGGCAACATCTACTTCCTCGCTGACAACAAGGTTCGTATGATCGACACAGCCGGCATCATCTCGACTATAGGTGGGACGGGGAAGAAGGGGGCCGAAGGCGACGGCGGCCCGGCGCTCGAAGCGACAATGGCCGACCCCACTGGCATCGCAGTGGACCCGGAAGCCAGGTTCGTCTACATCGCCGATACGGCGAACCATCGCATCCGGCGAATAGATCTCGACACGGGCACTATGACCACCATCGCCGGCAAAGGCACCGTGTCGCTAGGCACGACTCTCGACCCCCTAGAGGCGGCGGCCGGTGCCCGGGAAGGCGGGGGTGGCGCCGGATTCTCAGGAGACGGTGGCCCAGCCTCCGATGCCTTGCTCGCCCAACCGATAGGCGTCGTGATTGGCCAGGATGGCAACCTCTACATCGCGGACCATGGCAACGACCGTATCAGAAAGATAGACCTCGCGACGGGCATCATCACGTCGGTGGTAGATGGCGGGGCTATACTGGGCGAGAAGATGGAAGCCGGTTTCATCGGCAGCGGAGACCTCAAAATCGAATTCACCCACTTTGCTCCTCCCAGGGACATTGTGATCGGCCCAACGGGCGACATATACATAACCGACGTCGAGCAGAACAAGATCGTAAGATACGCGCCTTAACCGGCGGGCAGCGCTACCTCCATTGGAGCTGGTGCTGCTTGCCCTTATAAAGGACTTGAACAACTCGCGCGCACGGGCACCTTTGCCCTCCAGGAACTTTTCGACCGGGTAGTCTCCGCAAGCGTGGTCGATGTTCCGCGTGACGAGCCTAGCCCCGCACTTCTGCAGGCTCAAAGGGGCGGCTTCGGCCTCACGTCAGGTCCGCTGACAGCCTCCGGCCGGTCTTGGCCCAACCCTATAGTCCCGGGTTTTGAGGACTATATCCGGTGTCCTGCGCGATCTTGGCGCGGACAGTGTGGTGCACGGATTCCTCGCCATGTTCGAGCTGCTCTACAGGGCGCAGGTGATGATCGTCCTTTCGGACGCGGACCATGACCAGGAAGCGCATCAATTTGGCGTACAACCCACGGAACATGTCGCCGTGAGAGTCGGACGGTCGCGTTGACAGGTAGTCGTCCGTGGTCTCCGGCAAGTCCGCTCGGAATTCCAGCCCGTCCCCGCCGAGTTGCGCCTTCTCCATCATCCACCGCAGCGTGATCTGACCGAAGGCCCGCCTGCTTGATCCTCCGACGTCGCTGTGGGCGCCGACGAACCACACCTGCTCCATGGTCTGGCCGTCCTTCTTAGGCCCCTTCCAGAGGGTCGGCTCGTAGTCCTCCCTGTACTCGTCGACCGCGAGAGCATGGTAAGAGTGCTCCACGATGCCGCTCAGTCTGGTGTCGTGGAACGCGTAGCGATCGTTATTGATCATGCCTTGAACGCCGAAGGGAATGCCGAGGGAACCTACCGTGTCCCACACGCCGACGAACTTGATCGGAACGAGTCCCCATGTGTACTGATCGCGGAAGGCGATAGCGGTGTCGGCGTCGGGCCCGTCGTCGCGTGTGCGGTATAGCTCGTACCCCTCTTCGATGACCTTGTTGTCGTCGGCGTCTTCATTGGGAGCATGCTCCTTCTTGACGAGACCAACGTTCCGGATGAGTCCGGCGAGACTGCGTGCTGAGTAAGCACCGCGACTGAAACCGAAGATGTAGATCCCGTCGCCGTCCTCGTAGTGGTCGACCAGGAACTTTGTACCCCTGGCGAATGTTGTGAGACAGGCCCAGACCGAATACGCCGCCTCTAACTCGTTCAGTCCAGGGGGTGCCCACCCCTGCGTCATACCACTTCAACGTACTTGTGTTCGGACTGCGCTCGGTCGGCGATCCGTCGACGTTCGACAGGTCCTCTCCTAGGACTGCTCGGTACAGCTCGATCACGTTGGTCGGATTACGCTGATCAGGGTGGTTCCAGGTCCCGTCGAAGAAGGTTACCAGTCGTTTAGTCATAGTCGCCTCTCCACTCCCAAGTCATGGGGCGGAGTATAGCAACCATCACGTACTCACGTGGTGAGCAGGGGTTTTTTGTTTACGATGTCAGATCAATGGCTAGGGAGGTGCGTGTTGCCGACGTCTAGATTGACTCAGATCATCGACAGGCCGGTTAGCGACGTGTTCGCGACTGTTACCAACGTGACGACGTTCTCGAAATGGAACCCGACGACCAAGAGTGCCACGAAACCAACCGAAAGGGAGCCTGGAGAAGGGACTCGGTTTCGGAAGAAAAAGACCGGGGCAGCCGAGCTACCCGTCTCGCCTGCCCCATATGGACAATATTGAGTTCTCCGGTCCGTTCCTCTTGGTCCCTATTGCTTCAGTCTTGTGACCGAATGCTCGTGTCCGCAACCATCGGATTCTAGAGCTGTATTAATCGAGGGAAACCCTGGGTCTCTGTTTTCCCCTGCCGGTCCAGATCATCTGAGCCGACAGGGCAGATAAAGGGAACTTCCATTTCTGCTCCATTGCCAGCTTGTCTACCATCGCGCCTCCCTGGACTCTTACGATAGTCTGACGCTCAACACGAGTGTCCCACTCCAGTGTCAAGACAGCGTGAAGATTGCCGATGTTTCTGTGAGCGATGCATGAAGAACCCAGGGCCTTCGAAACCATCGGGAATTAGGTAGTTGGGCGGGTCGCTTAGTGATTTCTTGTCAACCTCCTAACTCACATCAGGCCATCGAGATCCTTGATTCGACCGATTCGCCGATGGCGGCTATCCTACAGAGCGGAGGTGCGATTTGGTCAAAATGAACATGCACGGCCTCTATCCCATCCTGGCGATGCCCTTCGATGACGACGGGTCTATAGACACTGAGGACCTCGAACGTGAGGTCGAGTTCGCGATCGAAGCCGGGGTTGACGGCGTCGGCCTGGCGCTGGGGAGCGAGATCCTCAAGCTGACTGATGCCGAGCGCGACCTGGCGACCAGGACGGTCGTGGACAAGATGGCGGGTCGCGTGCCGGTCGTGGTCAACACCGGCGCGCAGGGCAACGACCTTGCCGTTTTCTACAGCCGGCGCGCCCAGGACCTCGGGGCAGACGCGGTCATGGCGGCTCCTCCGTCGGGAATCTCCGGTCATCCGCGACTGGTCACGGACTACTTCTCGCGGATCTCGGACGCCATCGGCGTGCCAATCTTCATGCAGGACATCGAGACCGCCCCTGTATCGCCGATGCTGGCGGGACAGATCGCCCAAGAGACCGAAAACGTCCGCTACGCCAAGATGGAGACGGCGCCGACGCCCTCCCGCATAGGCGAAGCAGTCGCGAACGCGGGCGACGCGTTGGTGGTCTTCGGAGGCTACGGCGGCTACTACCTGCTCGACGAACTACGGCGGGGCTCCGTAGGGACGATGCCCCACTGCGCGATTCCGGACGGCTTCCGCAGCATCGTCGACCTCTTCGAGCAGGGCAGGGCCGACGAGGCAGAGGACGAGTTCAACCGCTACGGCCCCATCTTCAGGCTCATCGGGTCGGACCTGTCGTCCTTTGCGGTGGTCAAGGAGATACTGGTTGCCAGGGGCGTGTTCAAGACGGCCAATGTGCGCCAGCCGTCGTTGCCACTGGACGAAGTGACCCGCGCCGAGATAAGGCGAGTAGTCGAGAGGTTGGGACTGGCAGTTTCCACGTAGGGGCAGACCCGCGTGTCTGCCTTCGCCGCGACCATCGACGGGGTCCGGGCGCGCACCCAGGTGCGCCCCCACAAGAGGCTCGCGCGGCGGGTTGTACCTACGATTCGAATCGGCAGCGCCCCGTATATGCGATGGTCCGCCCCAAGAGTGGGTGGCGCATCTCGAAGTCTACGCTGAAGCCGGTCTCAGACTCTCCGGTTTCTGTAGTCCGGCCGCCTCCGAAGGGGGATAGCCACGTCGGGAACTTAAGAATCATGCCAAAGACGGGCAGCCTGACCACGTACTTGCGCATCTCGTAGACGAGACGTCCTTGGGCGTCGACGCTCAAGTCAGCCTCGACCCCAATGCCGTACCTGCTGAACTCGATGATCCTATGCTCTCCCGAGCAGACCATGTGGGATTCGAATGTGACGGTCTTGCGGAAGGAGTCGTTGCTGAAGAACGTCCTCACCCAATGCATCGCGCCCGAATCGTCGACACGGTTTTGCACACTGATTTCGACGTTCTTGCCGCTGTAGGGGACGGGAGCGTACAGTAGTTTATATGAGGCGAGCGCGAGCGGCTTGATGGTGCCCCTGACGTAGACGGTGTCCATCACGCCGGCGATATCGACGGCACGCTCGGAATAGTGCTGACTTACCGCCGGGTGCAGGTTGTCGAAATCCGCTCCCAACGCCCGCGAGATAGCCCCGGCGGTCTCAACCATCGGTCCGTTCGCCCATCACCAAGTCCTTGTCGGTAGAAAGTATGAACCGGCGTTCCCACGATTTCCCGACCGATTAGCGATAATTCTGCCGATTACTGGCCGACGTTTTGGGCATAGAATACCTCCGAGCGAACAAAAAGGCACCTGGAAGGAGCGGACCAGATGGGATCTGTCATTCATACCGAGAGGCTAAGCAAGTCGTATGGCCGACACGAAGCCATCAGGAACATCGATCTTCAGATCGAGGAGGGTGAGGTCTTCGGCTACCTTGGTCCTAACGGTGCGGGCAAGACGACGACCATACGTACTCTTCTGGACTTCATCAGGCCTACCGCCGGCAGCGCTTCCATACTAGGTATGGACAGCCGAGAGGACAGCGTCCGGATCAGGCGGCGCATCGGCTATCTCCCAGCCGATATCGCCCTGTACGACCGGCTGACGGGATATGAGTCGATTGAATACTGGGCTAACCTCCGAGATGGCGTGGACAAGGCGTACGTAGACGAGCTAGCCGAGCGGCTTCAGTGTGACCTGTCTCTGAAGATCAGCTCCCTCTCCCGTGGCAACCGGCAGAAGATAGGACTGGTCCAGGCGTTCATGAACCGGCCGGACCTGATCATCATGGACGAGCCGTCCAGCGGCCTCGATCCTCTCATGCAGCAGGAATTCTACAAGCTCGTCGAAGAGGTCAAAGCTGACGGCAGAACGGTCTTCATCTCGTCACACATACTGCCCGAGGTAGAGAGGGTTTGCGACAGGGCGGGAATCATCCGAAACGGCGAGCTCATGAAGATAGAAGACGTGAGTGCGATGAAGGACCGCGCGCTGCATCAGCTCGAGTTCCACTTTGCCACGCCGGTGCCTGCGGAACCGTTTACCGACCTGCCCGGCGTACGGGACGTCTCGGTACACGACAGTGTCCTTCGATGCACGGTTATGGGAAAGCCGGACGCGCTCATAAAGGCAGTCGCCAAGTTTGAAGTGACCAAACTGGTCAGCCATGACACCAGTCTCGAAGACATCTTCCTGGCGTACTACGGCAAGGAGTTGGCGAATGCTAAGTAACGTCTTCTTAAAGTCGCTCAGGGACCAGCGCCGATCGCTAATGTATTGGGGGGCCGGAGTCGCGGCACTGACCGTGCTCACCGTCCTCTTCTACCCGACTATCAGCGAGGCTGAAGAGCTGAGCCAACTCTTCGACGATTCGGATGTCCTCGCACAAGTTTTCGCAGGGGGGTTCACCGATCTCACTACGCCGGAGGGCTTCCTGAATAGCCAGCTCTTTTCGCTGCTTGTGCCCATCCTGTTGATCATAATGGCGGTATCAGCGGGAAGCGGAGCCATCGCCGGGGAGGAAGAGAAAGGCACTCTCGACGTGCTTCTCTCCAACCCGACGACACGCCTGCAAGTAGTGGTCCATAAGTTTGCGGTGATGGTGGCCGCCCTGGCCGTGGTGGCCGGTGTTATGTGGGTAAGCATCGCCGTGGGGGCCTTCGCTGTCGACATGGACGTCAGTCTCGTCGGAGTCGGACAAGTGACTCTGAGCGGGCTTCTGCTTGGCATACTCTTCGGTGCGCTGGCGCTGGCAATCGGGAGCGCCAAAGGCAAGAAGGGTCTGGCTATCGGAGTAACCGGAGCCGCCGCAGTCGCCACCTATTTCGTATACGCCTTGGCGCCGATTGTCGAAGAGCTTGAATGGGCACAGTACTTGACGCCTATGTACTACTACATCGGCGACGATCCGCTAGCCAACGGCCTGAACCTGCTGCACGCGGGAGCGCTGGCGTTGGCTTCGGCTGTCCTGGTCGCCGTCTCGGTGTTCACCTTCGAGCGGCGAGACCTGGCCGTTTAGGCACCTCACTCCAACGTGTAGCACTAAGACTTCTTGCCTTCCCCTCTCTCAGCGGCGGCACGGAGAGGGGGAAGGGGTGGGGTCTCGCGGCGGGAGTCCAGGTACGCCTGAAGGACTATTGCGGCGGCTGCAGCGTCGACACGGCCCTTCTCTTTGGACCTTCGCCCACCTGCCTCGCGTAGCCGTTTCTCGGCCTCCGTTGTCGAGTAGCGCTCGTCCATGAAGCCCACCGGCACCGAAGTGCGGCCCCTGAGCGCCCTGGCAAACTCGGACACTCTTTTGGCCTGCGGGCCTGCCCGCCCGGACAGCGACAGCGGAATTCCGACGACGATCTCTCCGACTTCCTGCTCCGCAACGATCCGCAGCACGGAGTCGACATCGTCCGGGTCCGATGTGCTTTTAATGGTCTCGAAAGGCGACGCCAGTAGGCCCGTGGGATCGCTGACCGCGACTCCGATGCGCTTCTCGCCGACGTCGAGCGCCATCACCCTCAAGAGGCCGCGCTCTTCCTCTGCACGATCTCCGGCGCTTGTTCGAGAGCCTCGGCCAGTTTCCCGACGTCCCGGCCACCGGCCTGCGCCATCTGGGGTTGACCACCACCTCCGCCGCCGATGACCTTGCCGAGCTCGCGGGCGAGGTCCCGGGCGTCGACGCCGTCTTTTACGAGGTCGGAGGAGACGCTGACGAGGACGTTTGGCCGTTCGTTGACGACGGTCCCGAGGACGACCACGCCTCTTCCCAGCTTATCTCTGAGCCAGTCGCCCATCTCTCGCAGGGCGTCCATGTCGGATACGGAAACCTTCTCTGCCAACACCAACATGCCGTCGAGCTCTCTCGCCTTCTGGAGCAGTGGCTCCGCGTCTCGCAACGACGCCGCTCTCTGGAGGGTCTCGTTCTTGCTCCGGAGCTCCGCGACCTCGTCCAGCAGGCCGTTCACTTTGCTCGGCAGCTCCGGAAGCGGCGCCTGGAGGGCTGCCACCAGCTCGTTCTCGGTGGCGAAGCGCTCCCGGACGAGGCGTTCCGCCCCTCGGCCGCTCACGGCCTCGATGCGCCGCATTCCGGCTCCGATGCTCGACTCTCCCAGGACGTACACTGCGCCGAGCTCGCCGGTCCGCTCCACGTGGGTCCCACCGCACACCTCGAAGCTGAAGGTCTCGCCGTTTGCGATCTCTATCAGCCGGACGGACGCATCGTACTTGTCGCCGAAGAATGCCAATGCCCCTCTCTCGATGGCCGAGGTGTAGGTGTCCTCCGACTTGTGGACGCTCACGTTCTGGCGGATTCGCCCATTGACGAGCCATTGGACCTGCTCGATCTCCTCGGCCGTCATCTGCGCGACGTGACTGAAGTCGAACCGTAGGCGGTCCGGCGCCACGAGCGAGCCTGCCTGGCGAACGTGAGCCCCGAGCACCTGCCTCAGCGCTGCGTGGAGCATGTGGGTCGCCGTATGATTACGGGCCGTATCCTGGCGACGGGTGTCATCGACGTAGCCGTCGACGGCGTCGCCGACTGCGACCTTGCCCTGCGCGACTTTGCCGAAATGGACAATTAGCCCCGGCATGACTGTCTGGGTATCGTGGACCGATATCTTGCCGGACGGTCCGGCAATCTCGCCAGCGTCGCCGATCTGACCGCCACCCTCCGGATAGAAGGGTGTCTGTTGCAGGACGACCTCGACCTCCTGACCTTCGGCGGCCTCGGCGACCGGCTCGCCATCGGATATCAGGCCGACCAGCACCGACGACGCAGTGAGCTGCTCGTATCCCAGGAAGGAAGTCGACCCAACGCCGAGGCTCTCGTATACCCTAATCTTGGCGCGGTCTCCGCTGAACTGGGCAGAAGCCCGCGCCCGCTCCCGCTGGGCCGCCATCTCCTTTTCGAAGCCCTCTACGTCGACCTCGACGCCGTTTTCTGCGGCGATCTCCTGGGTGATCTCCAGCGGAAAGCCGTAGGTGTCCCAAAGTCGGAAGGCGACATCCCCTGACAGCGACTTGCTGTCTTGCATCGCATCGCTCAGGATGACGTAGCCGTTGTCAAAGGCGTTTTGAAAGCGCTCCTCTTCGAGCTTCAGTACGGTGAGGATGAACTCCTCTTGCTTTCGGAGCTCGGGATAGGCGTCGCCCATCCGGTCGACCACGACGCGCGCCAGGTCGCTCAGGAACGAGTCTTCCAGTCCCAGCCGCCTTCCGTGACGGATGGCGCGCCGGACGACCCTTCGCAGCACGTAGCCTCGGCCTTCGTTCGCGGGCACGACCCCATCCGCGATCAGGAATGTCGCGCTGCGGGCGTGCTCGGTGACGACCCTCATCGCATACTTGGTGTGGGGGTCTTCTTCGTAGCTCCTGCCGCTGATCTCGGCAGCCTTCTCGATCAGGGTCGTGAACAGGTCTGTCTCGTAGATGCTCTCGGTACCCTGAAGGACGACCACCAGGCGCTCGAACCCCATGCCTGTGTCGATGCCGGTCGATGGAAGAGGGTCACGGCTGCCGTCAGGATGGTGGTAGAACTGCATGAACACCAGGTTCCACAGCTCGACGTACCTGTCGCAGTTCTCGCCGGTGTCCGGCGTCTTGTGCGTGCAGTTGGGCCCGCAGTCCGGCTCGCCACAGCCTTTGCCCGCGCCGAAGTCGTAGTGGAGCTCGGCGGACGGTCCGCAAGGGCCTTCGGTGCCGTGGATCGGCGGGCCCCACCAGTTGTCTTCGTCGCCGAACCTGAAGATCCGCTCTTCGGGGATGCCCGACTGCTTCCACAGCTCGTACGCCTCGTCGTCGCTCTCGTGGACGGTGGCGGCGAACTTCTCCTTGGGCAGCCCCATCACTGAATCTAGACACTCGAGGGCGAACTCGATGGCGCCCTCTTTGAAGTAGTCGCCGATGCTGAAGTTGCCGAGCATCTCGAAGAGGGTCAGGTGGGTGCTGTCGCCGACCTCTTCGATGTCGACCGTCCTGAAGGACTTCTGGGACGAGGTCAACCGCCGGTTGGGCGGCTTCGACTCGCCGGCGAAGTAAGGTTTGAACTGGACCATCCCAGCGTTCGTGAGGAGCAGGGTAGGGTCGCCCACCGGTATCAGGGAAGAGCTGGCTACCCGCTGATGCCCCTTCGATTCGAAGAACGCCAGGAAGGCCTCTCGTATTTCGTCGCTGGTCATTGGTATTCGTTTCTCCAGTCCGGCCGCCGCTGTTGTGCTGTTTCTGAGCTATGGGCCGATGATAGTGACCGTTTCAAGGGGTGTCAAACACCTCTCGACATTGGCGAGCCGGGCCGCCTCCGTTAGCGACCGGTAGGAGACGAGGTAGGGCAGGGCCGCGAACTGCTTGTTGGTAAGTTTTTTTGCTCAGCCGCTCCATTCTGCTCCATATGTTCCATTTCCTTTCTGGTGGGTGGTGCATCAGGCTAGAAAACTGTTCCGCTCTCCCTATCTGGTGGTGGAACACCGATGTTTCGAATTGGTCCGTTTTGTTCGATCTTGTTTCACCTCCAAAATCCCTTTCCAAAGACAAAGGAACAGACCCGGGGTCTGTCCCTCGAAAGACAGCGTAGCACAGATGTGCTAGTGCGTCAAGAAAAACGTGAACCGTAAAGCGTGAAGGCTGTGCTCCAGTGGTGTGGGTCATGTTGGGGCCGTCATTCGACAGGGACTAGGACGAGCGGGTGTTGTCTTCCGCTCAGGTCTGGATTCCGGCCCACGACTTTCGCCGGGGCAGGCTTTTCGCCGGAATGACGGGTGGGCTTCTGGCAGAAATGTTAGGACGATGTGCGGTGCAGTCTGGTAGGACGGGAGGGGTACGTCCCTCAACGAACGTAGTACATAGATGCTAGTTTGCTAATTCTTGGTAGGGCTATAATTACCGGCGTTCGGATCCTTGTAAGGTTGAAACGACAGGGATGGTGAACTCGAACGTGAAAGGGCCGGCATAAGGTTCAACACCGGTCTCCCGATAGGCCAAGACCCGGCTTTCATCCAGGTTCTCATCCTGCCCGACCTCAGTATTCCCAGGGCCCGAAGCTTCCGACAGGAACTCAGCCACTGAGACTGTAAACCTAAGGCGCAGGTTTTCAGACGACTCGTGGACCACCGGCCTTTCGAACACCGGTATGAACAGTCCGGAGCTCGGAGCGGTGAACCCGGCGCTGGTGTCGGCGCTAAATGCGGTACCAGCGTCGTTTGTCAAAGTCCCAAGTTGCGAGGGACCAAAGTCGTGGTAGTTCCCGCTTTCATCGACATAAGGCGCTGGCATACTGCTGACCGTGTACTCGATGCCGATCTGGTCGCCCAGGATATAGGCCCTCTGCAGGGTGATGGTGACGCCGTTGATCGTCTGAGCCTGGCCGAGTTCCGTAATTTGATCGGCCTTAACACTCTGTCCCCAACGCTCGGCGGCCGATATGAACAACCGCTCTCCAAGCGTCGAGCCGACTGCGTAGCCTGCTACTCCAAGGGTCAGGAACAGTGCTAAGCCCAATCCGGCCAGCTCCAGCCGCGTGGTCGGAACGAGTCGATGCCAGGGCGACCCTCGCTCCCTGGTCTGCAGCCGCAAGCTAACGGATGGCCAGATGTTCATGTCGTTTGGTACGGCTGCTGCCGCAAACTCCGTCAAGATTCGCCGAAGTTGTACTTCTCGCGCACGCTCATTCATATCCTGCCTCCTTTATTGCTACCAAAGATTGACCGTCCCTAGCAGCGACCTCAGGCGCTCCCTCGCCGCGTGAAGGCGCCACTTGATTGTGCCCGGAGCACGTCCGGTCCGCTCGGCTATTTCTTCCTGCTTCAGACCCAGGTAGTAGTGGAGGACAACAGACGCCCGTTGTGTCGGCGGGAGCCGTTCGAGTGCTGCCCAGACGGCTTGGCGGACCTCGGCCTGCTCCGCCAGCTCCTCTGGCCCAGGACTCGAGTCTGGCAGGAGGTCGCCGAGCGCGACATCGTCTTCGGCCATTCTCTCGTCCAACGAGACCTCGCGGTCGCGCCGGCTAACAGCCTTGATCGCGTCGTTGACGACGATGCGTAGGAACCAGGGACCGAAAGGTCGGGAGGCGTCGAACTGTCGCCGCCGATCGAAGACCCGGAGGAACGCAGTCTGCACGACGTCCTGGGCCAGATGCCGGTCGTGGGTGACCAGGTAGGCGGTGCGAACCGCGTGGACCTGGTACGTCTCCACCAGCGTTTCCAGGCCTGTGATGTCCCCCTGTTTCAGGCGGGAGATTGCCTCTTGCTCGTTTAGCAAAATGCCTACGGTTTGGGTGTCGCTCCAGGATACTCCTCCACTGGATATATCCCCGAGGGCGCAAAAAGGTTTGACGGCTTTACTTACCGGCCTGACGTTTGACACTCGCTTTGAGCCGCCCATATAATGCGCGCCCACCACTGCGAGCGACGGCCGGGGGGCTACCATGAGGAAATTCGCTCTACCTGTGCTGCCCTTGGCAATGCTGGCGGCACTGGCCTGCGGCTCGACGTCCGACCCTACTCCAGAGCCGTCCGCCACGTCCCTGCCTGAAGCCGCACCGACTGCTGAGCCGTCGCCGGAGCGCGAGGCCGATGCTGCGGAGCTTAGGATCGTCTCTATCGCGTTCGATCTCGGCATCCAAGACTTGATTCCCTCGTAAAAACCCGTTTTGAGGAAGTTCCAGCGCTTTAGCACATGTGAGCGCTACCGTATGTTGGGGTAGGACACGGAACAGAGACTGTATATTGTACCCAGGCAAGGGTACGGTTGTTCTAATTCGACCTGCACAGACTTTTTACGAGAGAATCAAGACTTCGCTCACCAGAACGCCACCGTCACGGTCGGAAGCGAAGTCGTCTGGACGAACCGGGACAACGCAGCTCACACGACGACTGGCAAGGGCGGAGACTGGGACAGTGGCAGGCTCGGAAACGGCCAGTCCTTTGCCTTCAAGTTCACGAAGGCCGGTAGCTTCGGATACTTTTGCTCGATTCACACGAACATGACGGGGACCATCACCGTCGAGAACTGAGGAAGGAGACTGGGATATGTGCCTGAACTGCGGATGCGGCGACTACGACGACAAACGCGGCAACGAGACGAACATCAGCACGAGCGATATTAAGAAGGCCGCTGAAGGCGAGGGGATGTCGGTCAAAGACACGATCAACGAGATGATCGACGGACTGAACTCCATCGCGGAGGACGTCGACAAGTAGCGACAGATCCTCATGGCGATGGGAGAGTCGAACCCGCAGAACGAGGGTCTTCTCTGGTCATTCCGAGTGCGGCGAGGAATCTAGACGGCACACCTCCAGGTCTCGGTGTCAGTCGGAGACGTGGGCCTTAGATTCTTCATTCGCTCCGCTCGTTCAGAATGACAGTGAAGGCATCTCGGCAGCCCCTAACGAAGCCGCCGAGGAACGTTGCAGGTCCGTTCGCTGCACCCTGTGCGCTCTCTTTTGAAAGCTGTCGGACGGCTCGAATCTTGGCGGGTATGTCTTCTATCTATTGAAACTCCCCGGCTGCAGCTCTCTCACCCTTGGCGGCACCCGCCCTCCCTTTGAGCTGATGATCTGCGGAGAACCCCACCGATGCAAGACTGGCTAGGTACACGAACGGCCGCGGACATCAACGTCGTCGCCCAGGCGCTGATGCTGCTCGGGCTCTGGGTCGGCTTCTACTTCGCCCGCACCAAACGGCGGTCAGCGCACAAGAATATGCAGACCACGGTGGTGCTTGCCCAGCTATTCTTCATCTTCTTCGTCATGGTGACCAGCTTCTACAACTACGTCGTCGAGGGCGGCACGAGGACCGGCGCCGTGGCGAACCTAATGATACGCCCTGGAGCTGCGGGACGCCGTCGATCGCGACAGCCTGGAGACGGCGCGGCGGCATGCCGAGCACGTAGTTAACCTGATCGAGGGTGCGATTGGTTCTAACTACGGGGACCTCGACGGCGATGGCACTGTCGAAGACCCAGGCGACGGCACGGGCATGTTGTCTTACCTGTTTGACGTAGGTGTCGCCGCCTCGAATGCAGGCGTTACCCGTCTGGTCGAATCCATCGGGCCAGAGTTGGAGCAGATCAGCGCTAGGGCGGTCGAGGCGGCCCGAGCGGACGGTCTCGACGCCGCTAAATCGTTGGCGCCGGACCTGCTGTCCGCAGCCGACGCCGCGAAAGGTCAGATCGACGAGATCGACGCCGCGGCCAAAGAAGCTGGGCTCTCATATCCTGTAACGATCAAGGACGCGGACTTGAGTATCCTCAATGAACCGAACACAACTCTCGTGGACATGCTTGAGTTCCAATACAGGCCGCGGACTGTGACGATCAGAAAAGGCTGGACGGTGGTCTGGCTGAACGACGAGGCCCCGAACCACACTGCGACAGCCGACGAAGGGCTGTTCGACTCGGGTTCGATGCCTTACGCGGGGACCTTTAGCTTCACCTTCGACGAAGCAGGCTCGTTCCCGTACTACTGTCGGTTCCACGGCGACAAGGGCGGCGTGGACATGGCCGGGACGATCGTCGTCGAGTAGCCGGCCTATTGCCTCTTCGAGTCTGTCTCAAAGGTCCCGTCTTCACTGTGGCGCAGTAAGGTGGACTGTCGGAAGTCGCCGAGCCGACGGCAGCCAGCGACGCTTTTCGTGCGCTGGCCCAATCACCCTCACCTCAGTCCTCTCCCATCAAGGGAGAGGAGGTAAGACATCTCCTCCTCTGAGACAGGCTCCCTCCGGGAGAAGATCGAGCCTGTCGAAAGGATGAGGGCTCCTTCTTCAGGCCTGTTCCGAGGCTCCGGCTGCGACGGGCTGGGTAGCCTCCGAGAGCAGGGCGATTGAGTCACCGACGGCGACGGTACCACTCCGTTCGACAGACGCCAGCATTCCCCTCCGGCCCTCCAGCTCGGCCTGAAGTCCTGCGCGGACCTCCTCCATGCGAGAGCACGGGTCCATGGGCTTCGATATCTTGAGCACTACTTGCTCCCCAAGAGAAAGAAGCTGTCCCGACGGCAGATTGGCGACATCGATGCCTGACGTGGTGACGTTCTCTCTCACGTCGCCCGGAGAGATCTTGACGTCACGAAGTGTCTCTTGGTCGATCAGCAGCACCTGGTAGTCGCGGCGCTCAGGTTTGTCCGTGGCGTGCCTGTCCCCCTCGATTCCCTTCCCGGCTACGAACTCGGCGCTATCTACAAACGTCAGCGGCTCTTTGTGAGCTGGGTTGATCTGCAAAGAAACGACCTGGGCTGCGGGCATATGGTACGCCTCCATAGCGTGTGACTAGCTATAACCTTACACGCGGTCGCGTGGTGTTTCAAGCTAGCGTAGTGCCAGGGGTGTGGGCAAAAGCAGGCCGAACCACCGTGTCAGAACAACGGATCAGCTTGGTCGGAACGCTTCGGGCGCATGCAATGGCCCCCTACAGATGACGAAGAGATGCCTACCACTTTTAACCACACTCTGGTGCCAGGTGCCGACTTGTGGGAACCTTGTCGTATTAACGGGGGTGCTATATTCTCCGGAAAACTGGCAGGAGGCTACACAATGAGCCGGCAGCAGGTCTCGACCGGGACAGCCGAAGCGATTACTGACGCCGCCCATTCGTTCCTGATGGCGTTGACGGCGGACCAGCGAGACCAGGCCGCCTTCGAGTTCGCCTCCGAAGAGCGCTGGAACTGGCATTACGTACCGAGGTCTCGAAACGGGTTGCCCCGTGGGGACATAGACGTCGGCCAGACTGCAGTGGCGGAGTCGTTGATGGCAAGCGGGCTGAGTGAGAACGGCCTCAGAAAAGCCAAGGCGATAATCGAGCACGAGCTGATCTTGGGGTGGCTCGAAACCAGCGACGGGACGATCCGGTTCGACCGGGACCCCGGACTCTATTTCTTCACGGTCTACGGCGAGCCGGGGGGTCAGGGGCCGTGGGGGTGGCGGGTCGACGGGCACCACCTATCCCTCAACTACACGTTGGTAGACGGAGACATCGCCTCAGTGACGCCATCGTTCTTCGGCGCCAACCCTGCAGAGGTGAAGAGCGGCCCCAGCAAAGGCCTACGCATCCTTCGCGAGGAAGAGGAAGCGGCCCGAGCGTTGTTCGTCAGCCTCGACGAGGACCAGAAACGGCTGGCCGTGATCTACCCAGAGGTCCCGGCCGATATCATCACGCGTGCGAGCCGGGCTGTCGAGATCGAGGAGCCTCAGGGCCTGCCCGCGGAAGCGATGTCAGCCAGACAGCGAGAGCTGCTGATGACGCTGGTGAAGGTCTACGTCGAGCGAAAGCCGGCCGACGTGGCCGCGCGGGCGCTGGAGAGGATCGAAGCGGAGGGAGTGGGCGACATCCACTTCGCCTGGGCCGGAAGCGACCACCGAGGGCAGAAGCACTATTACCGGGTCCACGGTCCAAGTTTCTTCGCCGAGTACGACAACACACAAGACATGGCGAATCACATACACTCAGTGTGGCGGGATACTGAAGGCGACTTCGGCTTCGACGCGTTACGCGAGCACTACGACCGGCACCACTAGAGAGGTGCGGGTTGGCGGCTAGGGCCTGGGACCGCTGGGTGGCGTTGTGGTCGAGGACGAGGCGGGGTACACCGGGACCGTGCCGGACGGCTCCCACGCTGGAAACGAGTCCATCGCAGGGTCATCGGTCAGGCGCGTGAAGACCTTGCTTTCGAAGTCAACCACCCAGATATCGCGGCCGCCGTCTTCGGTGAACGAGGCGTAGGCGATCTTCTTGCCATTGGGCGACCAGGTCGGTCTCTCGTCGAACTCCACCGGATCGTCCACCGGCTTCACGATGTCGGGGTCTTCGACGCCTCTGTTGTCGAAATAGACCGGCCTGAAATTGAAGCCGTCCTCCGAATCTGCGGTGTAGACCGAACCGACCATCAGCCGGTCTCGGTCCCTGAAGTTGGAGACCAGTGCCACCCGCTCGCCGTCGGGCGACCAGTCGGGCCAGCCGATGAAGAAATTCTCGAGCGCGAAGTCCTCGGCGTTGATGATACGCGCCCACACCGAGTTGTCGGGGTCCATGTAAAAGAGGTGTTTGTCAGAAACGACGGCGATCAGGGAGCCGTCAGGCGACCAGTCGGGCCACCGGGCGTTGGGCGCCCTAGGCGACAGGTTCTCAGGTTCGGAGCCGTCGGCGTTCATGAGCCAGAGGCTTGACCTGCCGTCTCTGTCCGAGATGAAGGCTACCCTGGCGCCGTCCGGTGACCAAGCCGGGGAGTGGTCCGCGCCCGGGTCGTCGGTCAGCTGAACGACGTTCGAGCCGTCCGTGTTCATGACGTAGATGTCTCTGTCGCCGTCCCTGTCCGAGTAAAACATCAGCCGGCTGCCGTCGGGAGACCACGAGGGGTGTCCATCCAGGGCAGCATTCTTTGTGATGTTCCTCACGTCGCTCCCATCAGCGTTCATCAGGTAAATGTCCCAGTTGCCTTCTCTCTCCGAAACGAACGCGATGCGCGACATGTTCGGGTTGGGAGTCGGAGTCGGGGGTGGCGGTTCGGCCGAGGAACAGGCCAAGACGGCGGACGTGATCGCTCCAGATAGTGTAAAAGCGAATAGCTTCGGTATGAAGGCACTGTGGGTCGGCCGAGGCCCCCTCACCAACTCTCCCCCGGTGGGGGAGAGGGTAAGGCATCTCTCGCCCTCCCTTTGGGAGGTGGCTAGGAAGCGAGAGACGACGCCAGCGAGCAGCCCGACCAGCTTGAACACTAGCCGCCCGTAGCCTCCGTCGAGGTCGCAACAGCATCGGTGGAGGTTGCGGAAAGTGATATCAGTAAAGAGTCCCGGGACACAATGAGGTTCGCCGAAATCTCAGCGTTGAGGAAATGTATCCACCCTTCGTCGACGTCCTTGACGTAGTACCCCTCATCTTGTTTCGCCAGCATCAGCAGAAGCACCGATTTCTCAGTCGCGCCGACCTTTGTGCGGACGCCTATCTCGTAGTCGGGCGTCGTGAAGTCAAGAGGCTTCACCTCCTCCTCGGTCGGGAACTCGCTTGTCACGAGGAACTCAATTTCGGATAGGAACGCCTGGACTGCGTCCAAGTTCGCTTCTTCACGTCCCTCTGCCCCGAGGATGTACCAGACGGACCGGTCTACCGCAAGGGCAAAGGCGTCAGTTGAGGAGCGGAAGGTCACTGCCTCGACCTCGTCTCGCGGGATCCTCATGATAATCGGCTCGCTCCAGAACCTTGGATCGGCGTCGAAGCGGCTCGGTGTTGAGCACGCGATTCCGTAAGTCTCGTCGGTGGCGGGGCGTCTGATATAACAGCGGCCGGACTCGACCGTCCATGGCGTATGGACTGCCTCTTCTTCTTCTATTGGGGCGTAAACCTTGTCGCCGACCAGGAACTCCTCGACCAATGAGTCATCCTTGTAGAACTCGACGACGGTCGTGTTATCTCGGGACACACCCATGTCTCTGTGGTTGATCGGATTGGTCGAGATCAGCTCGGCGCCGTCGAACTCGACGGCTATCTCCAACATCTCCTCAAGCTTCAGCGGTACCACCGGATAGGGTCCGCGCCACCACTGGCCGTCCTCGCTCTTGATTATGATCGTTTCGAATTCCTGGTCCCGCATGACGACTTTATCGATCGTTTCCTCGGTCAGGGCGCTGACGCCTGTGAGTTCAGGCAGCTGGGTTTCCGTAGCCAGGAGTCGGCCGAGGATACCAAGTACGCCCAGAGCGATCAGGGCAATCAGCACATAGCCAATCTGTCTAGCGTTCACTTGTGTAGACCTTGCGTATCGTATTTCGCCTTACGAAGTACCGGAACAGGCCGATGATCACGAATATGATCGGCACTCCGATTATGTTTCCGTACTCGACTAGATTCTGGTGCGAACTGGAGCTATACAGGAGCTCCCGCACTGCTGCCCCCTTCGACCGTATGGTGGTGAGCTCCTCGTCCTGGGTAAGCCAGTCGATCCAGTTCGCCACCATCGACACGTTCTCAGGGTATTGCCTGACCATGTTCTCTGAGATCCAGTCGGAGTCCGTAGCTACGATAAGGCGGAATACCTGGGACAGATCCTTCTCGCAGACGTCGGTGAGGGCCGGGCATCTTGTCCCGGTCAATGCGACCGCCAGTGTCCGAGACCCCTGGTCGTCTTGGGTCACGGTTCCAAGGTGCTCCGCTATCGGAGTCAGGTCCCTGTACTCGGAGTCGATCACCGCGAACGGGCTTGTCTCGACAAGCGTAATTACGTCGACCTCCACTTGCTCCCCGGCCGTCGGCTCGACGACTTCGAGGGAGCTGGCCCATGGGAAGACCGCCTGCGTGACTCCGCCGGATATCTGCCTTTCAGCCGCCAGGGCTCGTATCCAATACGGGTACGGCCGCAGGACTTCGCGCCCGGGTGACCCGAAGGGGATCGTTTCGTAGGACCTTATGTCGAAGATCACGTTCTGTTGCAGCTTCACTCCGTACATCGAATCAAGGTGTCTGGCCACGCTGTCGTTGTTCTCGTCGGCGGTGAGTCCATCCAGAACGATTGGGTCGAGGAGGAACAGGGCCTTCCCGCCGTCCGCAAGGAACTGGTCGATCTTGAAGAAATTACCGGAGTCGATGTGGTCGGTCGGCCCGGCAAAGATCACTACGTCGGAGTCACCGGGTTCGATAAACCCTTCGTCCGGGTTCGTTATTTCTTCGACCTGGTGGTATCGCTCGAGCTCGTTTCTGAGGGTCTGCAGCTCGGCGTCACGCCGCTTCTCGCCGTGCCCGTAGACGAAGGATATTATCTGCTGTTCCTTTTGCGACATTCGGCGTATGTTTGCGGCCAGTTGGTACTCCAGACCGTCGACGGAATCGATAAAGGAGATGACCTCGTATTTGTTGGAGTACGTCATGCCTAAGCCCAGGTACCCGAGCTTGACCTTGAACTCTCCGCCGCTCTGTTCGGTAAAGGGCTGAGGCTCCACGAAACCCCGCTCCGCCTCTTCAGCCGCCTCTTCGTCGACGTCGGGATATAGACGAATGACCCGAAGCTTGCCGTTCGAAGCCGAGGCAGCATCGTCCATGAAGTCGTTGACGTCTCGGGTGGTCAACGATACCTGGACGGGCGGGTCCTCTGAGAGGTATAGCTTCACCGTCACCGTGTCATCGAGGTTTGCCAGCAGGTTGGATGTCGCGGGGCTCAGCGTATAGAGTTTGTTCTCCGTCAGGTCCAGCCTTCCTCGAATCGAGCTTCCGGACCACCCGATCAGAATGCTGAGAACGACGAGGGCCGCCACCCCCAGCTGCAGGTTGCGGTACATCGGTGACCTGTGGCTGACGCTCTTGCCTCGGATTAGCAGGTAAGTCCCGCTAAGGAAAGTCGAAATCAGGGCGACGAAGTAGATGACGTCCCTCAGGTCCAGCACCCCTCTTGCTATACCTGTGTAGTGAGTGAGCGGGCTGAGGTTTTGCACCAGCACAGCGATCCAGGAGGGGAGGGCGAGTGTCAACAACGGCATGCCGGCGATCATCAAGGCGAAAGTGATTGCGATTCCTATTATGAACGCTACGATCTGGTTTTTGGTCAGACTAGAGCTAAACAGCCCGATGGAAACGAAGGAGGCGGTAATGAACAAGGTCCCGATGTACTGGGCGATCACGGCGCCCTGGTCCAGGTCTCCAGCGGTCTGAAGAAGTATCGGTATGCCAATCGTCGCGGCTATTCCCGTGCCTACGAACAGGAGGCCAGCCAGGAACTTGGCTATCAGTACGATCCACCCTTTGACAGGCTGGGTGAGCAGGATCTCGAGGGTGCCGTCCCGTTGTTCTTCGGCCATCAGCCGCATCGTCGAGGCCGCGACGAAGAACGTAAGCATCCAAGGCATTATCGTGAAGAGCGGCCGTAACGACGCCTCGTTGGTACGCTGGGCCTCCCTGAAGAAAAAGAACGACACGGCGACCGCGAATACGACCAGAAGGATGTACCCCGTCGGCTGGTCGAAATAAGCCTTCAGGTCCTTCTTGGTGAGGATCCACAGGATCCGCCAGCCTCCGCTTAGCCGGGGAATGCGTGTGAACCTATTAGCCCAAGTCGCCATAGTCGATCACTCCAGAAGACTGTCGGTAAACATCGTAAGTGAATAGAACAGGTCCTCGAGGCGCCCCTCCTCTTCATGGAGGTCCCACAGGACCCAGCCGTTCTGCTTTGCCAGGTCGTAGACGCGGGGGCGGATGTCAGTGCCGCCGGCGACCTGAAGGCTGTACCGCTTCCGTCCGTCAATAGGGTCCTCTCGCCTCACCGACGAGACGCCCTTGACCGCCTTGAGTCTCGCCTCGACGCGGTCGCCCTCGACCTCGACGCGGATTGCGTGATCGCCTCGAGCCTGGCTACGCAGCTCGTCCAGCCGCCCTTGGGCGACGATCTTCCCCTTGCTAATCATGAGGATGCGATTGCAGACCGCCTCCACCTCCTGAAGTACGTGAGTGCTCAGCAGGACGGTCCGTTCGCGACCCAACCGGCGGATGAGGTCGCGGACCGGTACGCGCTGGTTTGGGTCGAGTCCTTCCGTGGGCTCGTCCATGATTAGAATGTCGGGCTTATGGAGTATGACGCCCGCCAGAGCGATTCGCTGTTTGTACCCCTTGGAGCACTGATTGATGGGCTTGTTGTAGACCTCTTCAATGCCCGTTTCGTACACCGCCTGGTCTATGCTGTCGCGCCGCTCCCGAGTAGGGAGGCCCCGAAGCTCGCCCACGAATTTCAGGTACTCGCTCGCGAGAAGGTCTCCCCAGTTGGGATTGTTCTCGGGCAAATACCCGATCTTCGCACGCGTGTATACGTCATCTACCTGGTTGTCGACCCCGTCGATGATTATCTTGCCGCTATCCGGCGTATAGAACGACGTCATCAGACGCATGGTTGTCGTTTTGCCCGAGCCATTGGGACCGAGGAAACCCAGCACCTCGCCCTTGAGCACGTCGAACGTCACGTTGTTTACAGCGATGTTGTCGCCGAAACGCTTGGTGACGCCCTGCACTTCCATCGTGACTTCTTCGTTCGGACGTTTGGTTGCTGTAGCCATGTGGTGGCGGTCCCTTCCAGACGATATTACGGTTTTTCGCCTACGCGTGGATGCACTTCGTCAACGTAAACAAGTGTCGTTAGGTGGGTTGGGCCCGCAAACTGCTCACTGCGAACGCCTGTTACACGGCCTAGATTGGCCCTCTTGGCACGTCTGATGCGCAGTGAGCTCGGGGGCTTCTGGTTCGAGTTTTGCACCATATTCTAGAAACTGTCAGATTTTTCTGTCAACGAAACGGCTGGCGCACCGCCGGCCATTTTTGCGGAATCTGTCGTTCGCGGCGAGCCGTTAGGGCGTTGTTTGGTTGCCTCCGGTCATCCGAGTCCGTCTAGACATCCAGTACGACCGCTCATGCTGAGTCTTTTTTCGAAGCACATAAGAACCGCTCATGCTGAGAGCTTGTGAGTAAATTGATTCAGTTCGCTGGCGTGGTTGCGAGGTGATGGAGGACAATAGGGAAAACTGAGGTCTGGAGGTATCCGGTGAGCGAAGATACGCTGTTTGAACCGCCTGCGGCCGAGGCTGGGCCCCCTGGGTCGCCGACGCAGCCTGAACAGGCGCGAGTTGTGCGACCGGTACGCGAGCAACTGCAGTGGGTCGCCCGGGACCTGGAGGCTTCGGTGGCTCAGGACCACCCGGCCAGAGCTATCTGGGGGCTGTTGGAGGAGTTGGACTTGTCGGCCTTCTATGGTTCGATCAAGGCGGTGGTAGAGCGCCCTGGTCGCCCAACGACGGATCCCCAGGTACTTCTGGCCCTGTGGCTTTTGGCGACAGTGGATGGGGTGGGGAGCGCCCGGCGTCTGGCCCTCCTGTGCGAGGAGCACGACGCCTATCGCTGGGTTTGCGGTGGGGTGCCCATCAACTACCACATGTTGTCGGACTTTCGGGTGGCCCACCGGGCTGCCCTGGACGAGTTGCTGACCCAGATCGTGGCCTCGTTGATGGCCGCCGATGCGGTGACCCTGGAACGGGTGGCGCAAGATGGGATGAGGGTGCGGGCCAGCGCCGGAGCCTCTTCCTTCCGTCGACAGCAGGGGCTGGATGCCTACCTGAAGGAGGCGCAGGTCCAGGTGGAACGGCTGGCCTCGGAGCGGGAGCATCCCGACCCCGGGGTAAGCAAACGACAACAGAGTGCGCGGGAGCGAGCGGCCCGTGAGCGGGTGGAGCGGGTGAACAAGGCCTTGGGATACCTGCCGCAAGCCAAGGCCGCCAAGAAACGTCAGCAGCAAACTCTGGCCAAAAGGAAACGAAAAAAAGTGACGGCGCCCCGGGTCTCCAGCACGGACCCGCAGGTGCGGGTGATGAAGATGCCGGATGGAGGCTTTCGGCCGGCTTACAACGTGGAACTGGCCACCGACGGCGCCAGTGGAGTGATCGTGGGGGTCGATGTCGTTAGCACAGGGGATGCTGGGCAGGCGTCGCCCATGGAGGCCCAGGTGGCCCAGCGTACAGGCCAGCATCCCAAGGCCTACCTGATAGATGGCGCTTTCGCGGCGCGGGCCGATATTACCACCCTGGAGGGACGGGGTGTCACAGTGTACGCGCCGGTCCGACTGCCTCGGGACAAAAAGGAGGAGGAGCGGTACCAGCCACGCTACGGAGATAGTCCGGCAGTAGTGCAGTGGCGACAGCGCATGGCTACGCAGGAGGCTCAGACCGTCTACAGGGAGCGGGGCGCCACGGCGGAATGGGCGAATGCGCAGGTACGTCAGCACGGGGTTTCCCAGTTCACGGTACGAGGCCTCCACAAAGCCACCGCAATCCTGCTCTTGGTGGCGGTGGCACATAACTTGTTGCGTTGGATAGCCCTGACTCCCATAGCTTCAGCCAAAGGGGAGGGCACGTAGGCCAAAGGCCTGCGTGACACAACGATAGTCCGTCCCACCAACGGGTCAACTCGCCAGCCACAGCGAATCCCGTTTATTTAAGCCAGGCCGATAAACCCCCAGGATCATCTCATTTCCACCACAGAACCCAAAAACTCACAAGCTCTGAGCCTGTCGAAGCACCCTCCGACATCGCCTCGACGACACGGGCCGGCCTTATGGGCAGCTCGGTCATCCGGACCCCGGTGGCGTCATGGATTGCGTTTGCTATCGCCGCCATCGGCGGCACGATGTTCGCCTCGCCGACGCCCCTAATGCCGTACGGATGCCCTGGATTGGGCACTTCGATGATCACGGAGTCGATCATGGGAAGGTCGAGGGACGTGGGCATTCGGTAGTCCAGGAAGCTCGAATTGAGCATGCTCCCTTCCTCGCCCATGAAGTACTCCTCGTTCAACGCCCAGCCGACGCCCTGGACCGCTCCCCCCTGGATCTGGCCTTCGACATAGCTTGGATGAATAGCGGTGCCGGCGTCCTGGAAAGCCGTCAAGCGGACGATGTCTACCTTGCCGGTCTCGGGGTCGACCTCGACGTCGACGAGGTTCGCTGAAAAGGACTTGGCGGCTCCTTTCGACGTTACGTTGGCTCTTCCAACGACGGGACCACCGGTGGACATCAGGTTCCCTGCCAGCTCTTTGAACGGCATTCGAAGGTCGGGGTCGCTCTTGTGGACCACCGACCCGTCGTCGTATTCAATCTGGTCGGTAGTCGTTTCCCAGAGTGTCGCTGCTCTTTCGATGAGCTGCCTCTTCACGTCGAGGGCTGCCTCCCGGGCGGCCCAGCCTGACTTGAAGGTCGCGCTACTGCCGCCGGTGTTCGACGTGAAGCCTATCGTGTCCGTATCGGCGACCTGCGGATTCACGTCCTCCACTGGTATGCCGAGCACCTCGGCGAACTGCTGGGCTATGGCCGTCCGCGTTCCGCCGATGTCCGGCGACCCCTCCACCAGGCTTACCTTGCCGCCGGCGTGGACGTTCGCCACAACGCAGGCAGGACCGGCGCCGTTGCCCCACGAGCCGATGGCCACGCCGCGACCCTGGAGCTTGCCGTTCTTGGGCGACGTGTAGTGAGGATGTGACCTTATTGCTTCTAACGTCTCGATTGCCCCGATCCTCGGGTGGACGACCCCGCTGGCCATCCGGGTCCCTTCATGTGCCGCGTTCATCAACCGGAATTCTATCGGGTCGAAGCCCAGTCGCTCCGCCAACTCGTCGACCACGCACTCGCCGGCGAACGCCCCGATTGGAGCGCCCGGGGCCCGATAGGCGGACGTGCTTGGCTTGTTGTCTACAACGTCGTAAGAGTCGGTCTGGATATTTTCTATCTGGTACGGTGAGAACATCGAAGTCGCGGCGCCGCCATGGGAAGACCCCGGATAAGCTCCCGATTCGAAGGCTATGAACGCCTGTCCAGCGGTGATCCGACCTTCCTGGGTCGCGCCCATCTTGAGCTTCACGTAGCTGCCCGATGCCGGCCCGGTCCCCTCCAGTACTTCGGCCCGTGTCATCGTCGCCTTCACGGGCCGACCGCACCGCTGCGAAAGCACAGCGACGACTGGCTCAAGGTAGGGCCGGAGCTTACCCCCGAACCCCCCGCCGATCTCCATCGGAACCACCTTGATGTCGGCTGCCGGAACCGCCAGTATCTTCGCCACGTTGGACTGCATGCCGAAGTGGCCCTGACTGCTGCACCAGATGGTGAGCCGACCGTCAGGTCCCCACCACGCCGTCGCGCTATGGGGCTCGATGTAGCCCTGGTGGACCATGCTGGTCCGGAATTCGCGCTCGACGATGACGTCGGCCTCGGCGAGCCCCTTCTCCACGTCGCCGGCCTTCTGCTGGCCGTGGCCCGCGATGTTCGAGCCATCGGGCTGGACTTCGCCGAACTCGTCCGGCGCGACGATGTGCTCGTGGAGTATCGGCGCGTCCGGCTTCATAGCGTCTTCGACGTTCGTGACCGGCGGAAGCACTTCGTACTCTACCTTGATAAGTTCGAGCGCCTCTTCGGCCGCATGGACGCTTGAGGCAGCGACGGCCGCGATCGCGTGCCCCTTGTACAGGGCCTTGTCCTCGGCAAGCACGTTATTGCTCAGGTACTTCTCGCTCATCACCTGGTCTTCGCCCACCTCGGTGAGGCGGTTGCCGACGGTAGCCAGGTCGGCGTGGGTGATGACGGCCTTTACGTCCGGGTGAGCCGCGGCCTTGCTCGTATCGATGGACTTGATTCTGGCGTGGGCGTGAGGGCTCCTGAGGACCTTGGCGTAGAGCAGCCCGGACAGTTGCACATCGGCCCCGTACTGGGCCTTCCCGGTCACTTTGTCGATGCCGTCGTGCCGGATAGGGCGCGTGCCGACTACCTTGTAGCGCTGCTTTGTCGCGGTCGCTTCCGAGATCATTGAAACCCTACTCCTGCGGGGCGGCTGGACGTACGTGAGATTTTTGACGTAGCTATTGTAGCATCAGCAGACGGCAGCCGACTCTGAGCGGAACTACGAATAGTCCTTCATGACTCGGACGGGTAGAGGCTCGCTCTTTCCTTTGAGGTCCAGCGTCCGCTCTTCAAGGTCGAGGGTCAACCCGGAGCCTCCGAAGCTGATCTCGCTCAACAGGATCTCGCCGGGCCCCGCGGCGGACGAGAGGCGGGCGGCCACGTTCGGCGCGTCGCCCAGAACAGTGATATCAGTGGCGCCTTCGGTATCGCCGACGGTCCCTACGAAGGCACTTCCCGTGTGGACACCCACGCCGAGCGGTATCCACGGGCCGTCCTCGGAGTCGTGTCCCGTCTTGCGGAGAAGCTCTTTAGCAGCGCCTATCGCCGCCATTTGATGCTCCGTCCCGGCATAAAAGGGGATGAACATTCCGACGACCTGGTCGCCTACAAGTCTGTCGACCCACGCCCGCTTCCTCAGCAGGGTCTTGCCCGCCACGGAGAAGAAACGGCTTATTAAACGGCTGAACTCTGAAGGGCTCATCTGCTCGGCGAGACTCGTCGAACCGCGCACGTCCGCGAACAGCAGCGTCAGCTCGATCTCGGCTCCGCCGATGTACTTCGTAGCCATGATCTGGCACTGGTGACAGAAGGCCGTTGTGAGCCTCGATGGGCGTTTGCCGATCACGCGCATGGCCGGAGCGGAGAAGCCGTCGAAGGGCGCGCTGCAGAACTTGCAGCGGTGCTCGCTTGGGAGGAACCGGAAGACGTGGCGCATCTCTCGGAGAGGCCCCTTCGCGCCTTCCCCCGTCAGAAGGCCGTGCCACCATTGCTCAGGAGTCATTTTCGGGACTCCTTCCTCCGTTGCTCTATATGGTCGAATGACGACATAGTCGCGTCCATCTTAGGCTCCAACCCCAGCCGAGTCAAAACGCCAGACCGCCGATGGCCCAATCCAGACCCTCTCATGCTGGGCCCTTCGATGGACTCAGGACCGGCCCGTCGAAGCAGCACAACGGTACAATGCTCCGACATGTCCGAGAGCAACTCCTTCGACTCAATCCTATGAGGGTGTCCCTCCGTGGGACATCGGACGTCCTCAGCCTGAGGTCGTGAAGCTCGCCGAAGCCGGCAAGATCGTGGGCAGGGTCCTCGATGTCGGCTGCGGGACCGGGGAGAACGCTCTATACCTGACCGGACTGGGATACGAGATCCTTGGCGTAGACTTCGCGGCTCCGGCCGTGGACAAAGCGCGAGAGAAAGCACTCGATCGCGACCTGCGCGCCTCCTTCGAGCAGCGAGACGCGTTGAAGCTCGCGGACTTGGACCAGACCTTCGACACTGCTATCGATTCGGGGCTCTTCCACACCTTCGACGACGACAAGCGGCCCCTCTTCGTCGTGAGTCTAGCGACCGTCGTGCGGTCCGGCGGCACCTGCTACATGATCTGTTTCAGCGAGCGCGAGTCGGGCACGTGGGGGCCGAGACGTGTAACGCAGGCCGAGATCCGAGACGCCTTCAGCGAGGGCTGGACCGTCGAGGACATCCGGCCGGCGACGTTCGAGACTAACCTCGAGAACACCGAGGTCAAGGCGTGGCTCGCGTCGATCAGGAAGGCGTAGCAGAGTCGCTGTGACCTACAGCCTGATCGCCCTCGACATCGACGGCACGATTCGCAGCTTCGATCACGCGATGTCCGACCGGACGCGGAGCGCCATCGAGGCCGTCAGTGAACGGGGCGTGGTTGTTACTCTTGCCACCGGACGGACCTTCCGGTCGGCGTTGGCCGTCACCGCCGAGCTCGCCCTGACGTCGCCCATCATATCTTTCCAGGGCGCTCACGTCGCCGACCCGACCAGCGGTGAGGTCCTGTGGCACCGGCCACTTACCGCGGACATGGCCCTCGAAGAATTGGACGGGTGGGACCGTGAGGTACTGGCGTACCTGGGCGACCGCGTCTACGCCGACAAGCTGACGCCGTGGGTCGAGGCTTACGGCGAGCGAAACAGAGGGCTGGTCAGCGTTGAGGACGACCTACGGTCTCTGGCGCCAAAGGGCATACTCAGCGCTCGACGTCGTTACTCCGAACCAGCACGAGGCGGCGGTCCTCACCGGTGTGGAGGTCGAGGACGTGGCTTCAGCGGAGAGGGCCGCACAGGCGTTGCTCGAACTGGGAGCGCCGACGGCGGTCGTCAAGCTAGGCGAAATGGGCGCGTACTTCGCGTCTGCAGAATCGAGAGGACACGTGCCGGTGTCAAGGGCGGTGTGAAAACGTACCAGCGGGGCGGAGCAAAACTGTACCACTGAACGCCGTAGAATGGGCATCAAGGTTCGTGGGGCGTTGGAGATCAGGGTCAGTCAGATAGCTGGCGGCCAGAAGTCTTCTTGCTGTGCTTGAGTCGGTAGCTGTCCCCGTTCATCTCCAGGATGTCGACATGGTGGGTGAGGCGGTCGAGGAGAGCTCCGGTCAGCCGTTCAGAGCCGAACACCTCGGTCCACTCGACGAAGGGCTCACTTGGAGGTCACCAGGACCGATCCACGCTCGTAACGCTGGCTGAACACCTCGAAGAGCAGCTCGGCGCCAGTCTTGGACAAGGGCACGAAGCCCAGTTCGTCGATGATCAGAAGCTTGAGTCGTGCGAGCCTTCTCTGCAGGTTGAGCAGACGCCGTTCGTCCCTGGCCTCGATCAGCTCGTGAACCAGAGCAGCGGCGGTGGTGAAGCCCACGGACAGTCCCCTCTGACACGCAGCCAGACCGAGACCGAGGGCGATATGGGTCTTGCCGGTGCCACTGTTGCCGAGAGCGATGACGTTGTGGGGGCGCTCGATGTACTCGCATCGTGCCAGCTCCAGAACCAGAGCCTTGTTCAGGGACGGCATAGACAGGAAGTCGAAGGTGTCGAGACTCTTGGTCGTCGGGAAGCGGGCTGCTTTGATCCGACGTTCCACCATGCGATGGTGACGGTCGATCAGCTCCAACTCCGATAGTCGCAGCAGGTAGTCCGGATGGTCGGCTCCCTCACTGGCACACTGGGATGCCAGCTTGTCGTACTCCCTCAGGAACGTGGGGAGCTTGAGTTGCTTGATGTTGTGTTCGAGCAACATCGTGGACTTGTTGGTCATGACCGGCTCCCCGCCAGGAGAGCCATGTAGTCCCTGGTCGAGGTTGTTGCAACGTTGGTCCTGGGCAGATACGGGTACAACTCCATGTCGAGTCTAGGCGGTCGACCCTCGATCCTGCACAGCACCAGGTGCTTGACAGCATCGAAGCTCACAGCCCCGAGTCGAATGGCGTCTCGTACGGCGTCGTGGACTTCTTCCGGCTGGAAGTTCTCCATCAGTCTGAGCACCTGCACGAACTCCCTCTTTCCTCGCTTGCCCATCCGAGACTCCAGCAACCGCCGCAACACTCCGAACTCCTCGGGCAACTCCCATCCAACCAGCGGCGCCGCCTGATCCAATGCCCTCGTCTTCTTCTCAAGGAGCGGCAGGTAATGGAGAGGGTCGAAGACGAAGTCGTCTCGATCGTAGGACCGCCGATGGCGGGCGATGACTTCAGCGCCATAGCTGATCACAACCTCGTGTACATATCCGCGGACCAGAACGTCCCGATGACCGTAGGCCACCGGGACCGAATAGTCATTGGTCCGGTATCTGACCAGGGACAGAGAACTGACCCTCGTCGCGTGCTTGTCGCTGGCGTCGTACGGTACGGCCGGCAGAGGCAGCAGCTTCTCCAGGTCCCGCTCCAGCCGTTCTCCTATCGTCTCGTTGTGGCCGAGACGACGGAGTCGATCTTCGAACCGTCTGAGGCAGTGTTGCTCCAGATGAGCATTGAGGGCATCGAAGCTCTCGAACGATGGAATGGGCACCAGGAAGTTCCGGCGGACATAGCCGACCAGACCTTCTACTTTGCCCTTATCGTTCCCTTTGCCTGGACGGGCGAACCGGTCCTCGAACAGGTAGTGGGACTGAAGCTCGGAGAACACCCTGGTCCGCTGCCGGCGACCATCTCCCAGGATTCTGGCTACCGCGAGCGTGGTGTTGTCGTAGAGGATGCTCTGAGGCACTCCGCCCAGGAACGCGAAGGCGGAGACGTGTCCGTCGCAGAATGACTCCGTCGTCTCGGCGGGATACGCCTTCACATAGCACCCGTCGCTGTGAGGGAGGTCCAGGGCGAAGTAGTGGGCTTTGCGTTCCACTCCGCCGATGATCACTCGAGCTTCGCCGTAGTCGCACTGGGCATGTCCCGGAGGGTGGGACAGAGGTAAGAATATCTCGCGGGTATGACGACGGCGTTCTCGAACGTAGTCTTTGACTATCGTGTACTTGCCGGGGAAGCCGTGTTCGTCTCTGAGCCGTTCGTAGATACGCTTGGCGGTGTGACGCTGCTTCTTCGGTGAGCTCAGATCCTGCTCCAGGATCTGGTCCATCACACCCTTATATGGATCGAGCTTCGGTCTGCGAGCCGGTCGTTGCCGTCGATACCCTGGGGGCACGGAGTACTCGAGCATCTTGCGCACCGTGTCCCGGTGTAGCCCGAACACTCGGGCCGCCTCTCGGACGCTCATCCCTTCGACGAAACAAGCCTTGCGAACACGGAGGTAAATACCCACCTTGTACATCCAATCCACCTTCAGTCAGGTTCGGTCGTTCCTGATTGAAGGCGACAGGCGGTACGCTTTTCAAGCGCCACATCTCAGCTCTTGAGCCGCCCTGCCGGTACATTATCTCTCCGCCATTCACAGTCTGACAGAAATAAGGCTATCACCTCAGCAATTCGACCTTGTGGCACTCTTATGGGATAGACGCCCGAACGTATGTACGTTTGACGAAATATGCGAAGAGCTCTGGAAGGACGAATACCAGTCCCACTGGGTTACAGTTCCCGAGGACATCCGTGAGAGGATCAACCAACTTGTCTACGAATTGCGGGCGTCGATGAAACCCCATCTCGAAGGGCGAAACATCGTCGAAAGTCGATGGGGAGTCGGCTACAGGCTGACCGACTAGCACCACGCCTAGATCGTCTGCGACTGATCGACACTGGGTCCTAGGCTTGATTGACCAGCCTCCGATGGTTGCACGGCTTCGATTGCTCCACTCGGCCGGGTCGCTGCGCATGCCGTGTTACGGCATGCCTCCAAAAGGCGGTTTGAAGCCATACTTGATTCCCTCGTAAAAACCCCTCGTCCTCCGGGGGCAATGGGAGGATAATGTGGGGAAAGGGCGTTGGGGCAGCGCCCGGGCGAGGGAGGGGAGCATGTTCCGAGCGCGAGACCCGCAAGAGAGCCTCTGGCAGTCCCAGTTCCTGGTGACGCCGAAGAAGGCTAAGCGCCTGGAGGGGAGTTGGGCCGAGGTTTTCCGAAACGAGGCGCTCCCCCTGATTGACGAGGAGCTCTTTGCTCCGATGTACTGCGCGGACAGCGGTCGTCCCAACCGAGCGGTGCAGACCGTCCTCGGGGTCCACCTTCTCAAAGAGATGTTCAACCTCACCGACGGTGAAGCCCTGGAGCAGCTAGAGTTCAACCTGCTCTGGCACCACGCCCTGCGGCTGGACATCGAGGAGACCCACCTGCCCCAGAAGACCCTCCACAACTTCCGAGTTCGCCTGATGCAGCACGATGGTGGCCGGCTGGCTTTCCAGGAGACCACGGACCGGATCATCCAGGCGCTGGGCATACGCACCGGAAAGCAACGGCTGAACTCCACCCACATCATGAGCAACATCGCTACACTCACCCGGCTGGGCCTGTTCTGTGAGACGATGCGGTTGTTCCTGCGGGCCTTGCGCTGGGAGCACCCAGAGCTTCGCCCTGTGGTTCCGGAGGGCCTCCTGGGGCGCTATTTGAAGGAAGAAGACGAGGCGACCCACTACGAGGACGCCCGCACGGGGGAGGGTCGGCGACGCCTTTCGGTCTGTGCCCGGGACCTCTACCGGCTGGTGGACCGGTTCCATGGCACGACTGCTGCCCAGCTGGAGGAGTACCGGCTGCTGGAGCGGCTGCTGCGGGAGCAGTGCCATGTGGGCAAACACCGGGACGGGCGCCCCAGGGACGATGACGACGATGCTGGGGAATGCAAGGTGCCCGTGGCCTTGAAGGACCCGAAGCAGGTGTCCGCCGACTCGCTGCAATCGCCCCACGACCCGGATGTGACCTACAGCGGCCACAAGGGGAAGGGGTACGAGGTGCAGGTGGCGGAGACCTGCCACGAGGAGAACGCCACCCAGCTCATCACCCACGTGGAGGTGACCCCCTCGAGTGGGAGCGACACCGACGTGAGCGTGCCGGTCGTTGACGGGCTCGCGGAGCGGAAGGTCCGACCGGACGAGCTCTTCGCCGACACGGCGTATGGGTCGGGCCGCAATGCCTTCGAAGCCTCGCGCCGAGGAACGGAACTGGTGAGCCCGGTGGCCGGGGTCGGCGCCGGGGAACTCGCACGAAGGAGAGCGTGACGGACCACCGCCGCTCACCGCCGCGGACTTCCAGATCGACGTCACAGGGGAGCAGGCCACGGTGTGCCCCGCCGGCCACCCGTCCATCGAGGAGTACGAGTTGGAGGATGCGCCGGAGCGGGTAGAGGTCCACTTTGCCAGGACAACATGCGAGCCCTGCCCCTTGCGGTCCCGTTGCCCAGTGAAGCTGGACCGGCGTGCGGGGGACTACGTCCTCAAGGCGGACCTGGTGAAGGTAAACATCGAGCGGCGCCGGAGGGCCGAGGCCACCGAGGAGTGGCGCAAGCGGTATGCCATAAGGGCCGGGATCGAGGGAACGAACTCCGAGCTGAAGCGCGCCCACGGGCTTGGGCGCTTGCGGGTGCGAGGGGGCCGTCGGGTGCGGCTTGCCGTCTACCTGAAGGCGTTGGCGTGCAACTTCAAGCGGATGGTCCATGCACGCCTGGTGGAGATGGAGAACACGGCTCAGCGGGCGGTCGGGACGGTACCTGCGGTCGCGGCCGCATGAGGGCGCCGCTCCACAGCTTCCACCGGGTGCCCTGAGCCACGGAAGGGGTACCGCAACGGGATCACGCTTGTCCTGAGCGCGGCAGATGGTGCGGTGAGGCCAGCAGCCGGCATCCCGTGGCCTCCTCCCTTCCAGGCCCCTTCGCACGCCAGGGTTCATCTCAAACAGGCCTTTTTGCGAGGGAATCATACTTAACCGATTCAAAATAGTAAGTCTGTTCGTGCACGTTCAGGGTATGCTGCGACGGCCTGCGGAATGGGTAGTATGTCCCAACCCAGTATCGAGACGCCCTCTACAGCGGGGTGCCGTGTCGCGGACGACTAGGCCGCTTTTGGTTGGTCCGTTTGGCCCTCGCCGTCGATCGGTAGCTTCAGGGACAAAGGGTCGCGTGCGAGGTGGGGAGACTCTGACGCATTCGGCAGCAGAGCGTCGATGGACGACGGCATAGGACGGGTGATCAGCCGCGCGGAGCGGTTCTTGGTCAGGTAGCTCCAGCCCCATTGCACGAACACGGTCAGGCGGTTCTGGAAGTCGACAAGCTTCATAAGGTGGATGAACAGCCAGGTCCACCAGGCGAGACGGCCGGAGAACCGGACGATACGCAGGGCGCCGCACGTTTGCCGGCCAGCCGACGCCGAATCGTCTTTCCGACGTACCGTCCTTCGGCGATGGCGACGTCCGCGGTGCCGCGGAGTGGGTTGCCGGTCTGGAGAGAGTAGCTGGCGAGGTCGCCGGCGACGTATATCTCGGGATGGCCGGGTATGGTCAGGTCGGGTCCGACGAGGAGGCGGCCGGCCCTGTCGGTCTCCACGCCGATTGCGGCCGCGAGGTTTTTCCCAAGGGGCGACGCCTGCACGCCGGCCGCCCACACTATGGTTCGCGTCGAAATGCGCACGACCCCGTCGCTCGTGGCAATCTGAACGGAGTGGTCGTCTGCGTCTTCGACTAATGCTCCGCTGCGGACCTCGACTCCCAACCTGGACAGAGCTGCTCCAGCCTTGTCAGCCAGCTTCGGCGTGAAGGTCGGTAATACCCGCTCGCCCCCCTCTAGGAGCAGCACGCGGGCGTCGCTCGGGTCGAAGGAGCGGAAGTTTCCCCTGAGGGTTTTCCGCGCCATCTCACCGATGGCGCCGGCCATCTCGACTCCGGTAGGACCGCCGCCGATGACAACGAAGGTAAGCCATGCGCGACGTTCGTCTGCGTCTGTGGTGCGCTCGGCGGCTTCGAACGCGAAGAGAATGCGCCGCCTGATTTCGATAGCGTCCTCAAGGGTCTTCAGTGCCGGCGCGGCCTGGGCCCACTCGTCTCTGCCAAAGTAGCTATGACGAGAGCCGGGCGCGATCACGAGAGTGTCGTACGGCACACGCCCGCCGTCGTCCAGCTTTACGGTGCGGTCCGCTGCATCGATGCGCTCGACCTCACCCAGGATGCCCCTCGCGTTGGCCTGGCCCTTCAGAAGAGCTCTTATCGGCGCGGAGATGTCCGCGGGGGAGAGGCTGCCTGTTGCCACCTGGTATAAGAGCGGCTGGAAGAGGTGGTGGTTGCGCCTGTCGATCACGGTCACGTCCGCGGGCGCTTTCCTGAGTTGGTTGGCGGCGTTCAAGCCGGCGAAACCGCCCCCGACGATGACTACACGGTGCTTTACGCTTCATCTCTGCACCTCTTGTGAAATTTTTCACTAATGTAGTATACGTCAGAGATTGCACTGTGTCATCGGCTATAAGAACGGCGGATGGTTCGTACGAAAGGACGAGGCGTATTCCGCAAATCGGGCATTGACACTCTAGTCGCAAGAGCGGTATTCTAGTAGTTGCAAGTGTTTGCAGGAGCGAATAGTGGCCACAGACGACACCACGATGCAAGCGCTGAAAGAGTCAGGGCTCAGACTCACGCCTCAGAGACTCATGGTCCTCACCGCGGTCAGGCAGGCGAAAGGCCATATGAGCGCGGCGGAGATACTGGACGAGGTAAAGGAGTCCTACCCCTACATAGACGCCTCGACCGTGTACCGGACACTCGGCGTCCTCAAGGAGATGCGTCTCATTTCCGAGACGGACATGGGTGGGGGAGAGTCCAGGTATGAGTGGATCGAGCAGGACCGTCACCATCATCTGATTTGCCGTAACTGCGACCGAGTGATTCTGCTTGACCACAAGTTCCTGGAGAACCTTGGGACCGAGATCCTGGACGACTACGGGTTCAAAGCCGACATCGACCACTTCGCGATATTCGGCTTGTGCAGCGACTGTGCTAACTGACGCGACTACGGAAGTCATCGGTAGGATGTGAGGCATGGAGATGGACTCCGGCATACTGGCGGCGCTGGGACTCGGCTTCCTGCTCGGTCTGAAACACGCGACAGACGCCGACCACGTCGTGGCCGTCTCGACGATCGCCAGCGAGGCGAGGAACGCCTGGCGCGGTATCTGGGTGGGCGCTTCCTGGGGCCTAGGCCATTCGATGCCGCTCCTAGTGTTAGGGACGGTCGTCCTGATGTTCAAAGAGGTCGTGCTGGGCAGGTACGAGACGGTCGCGCCAGTGTTCGAGTTCGGTGTCGGTATCATGCTGGTGTTCCTCGGAGCGGAGGTGTTCTGGAACCTCCGGCGCGGCCGGCTTCACCTACATGAGCACGCTCACGACAAGGGCCCGCACGTCCATATCCACGGTACGCACGACAAGGCCGCCGATTCGAGCACCGAAAGGCTCCACGGGTTCTTTCACTTCGGCAAGCCGTTCTTCCGGTTCAAGTCCTTTACGATCGGCATCGTGCACGGGCTGGCGGGCAGCGCCGCAGTGACGCTCGTGCTGCTTCCCACATTGTCTTCGTTCTGGGCCGGGTTGGGCTATCTGGTGCTGTTCGGCGTGGGCACCATCCTGGCGATGGGAGTGATCACCGTCGCGCTGGGACTCCCCTTCGCGCTGACAGGCGATTCGGCACGGTGGAACGGCGTGGTCTCCCGGTCGGCCGGGGCCGCGAGCCTAGCCTTCGGGTTCGCGCTGATGTCGGACATCGTGCTGGGCACCGCGATTATCCCGTTCTAGTCTAGGTCTTCGCTACGACCCGGACCGGGTCGTAGCCCCATTCGCCGAGTCGCGGGTTGCTCGCCCATACGCACCTTCGCGGGGAGCCCATTCGAGCCTGTCCCATAAAGGCGTTGTGTCCGGCCACAAGAAGCCCATCCACGCGTTCGAATCTGCAGATCTGGCGGGCCTAGTGAGTCTGAGCAAGTAATGGCTGCGGGAACGATAGCAGCCTGGTCCATCGAAAGGCTGAGAATGCGGTGGATCTCGGGCGCCGGCTCGAACTGGTCGTGGTGCGGGTACGCCATATGCGCCAGAGGGTGCGCAGGTTAAACGTTGTGGCCAACAAAGCCCATTCAGCCGCGACGTTGGCACTGCCCCGCAACAAGAATCTACGTGCCCCCCGTTGCTCTTTGAGGATCCCGAAGACGGGTTCGACTAGCTGCTTTCTGTGCTTGTAGGCTTGTTTGGCTTGGTCGGTGGACATCCAGGTCCGATGACAACGCAGAGCAACTTCGTGAGGCCCTATTTCCAGGCCACGTCCATGACGGCCGTCCCTGGTACAGACCCCGAAGGCAGGGCACACCCGGCAGATGGCCCCAGAGGCTTGGTACACTCGCATGAGTGTACCCCTGGTGCGCTTGAAACGGGTAAAGGGCAGTCTTTGGCCTTGGGGGCAGCCATAGCTGTCGCTCCGATCGTCGTAGGTAAAGCGGTCCTTGTGATACGGGTGCTCCAATGCCTGTCGTTGTGCCTTCGGCATTACCACCTGTTGGCCTCTACGGACGCATTCATCCAGGTTGTTCCCAGAGTGATAACCACCGTCGGCCAACGTCATATGCGTTCTGGTACCTGTCATCTCCTCTGCCTGTTCCAGCATCGGAGCCAGTTGAGCATAGTCATGAGGTTCATCGACCACATCGGCTGCGGTGATGAACATACCGGTCACTCCCAAGGAAGCCTCTACAGGCGAGACCATCGCCTGGGCGTTGTAGCCGGGCACGATATCTTGACCACTCTTCATCAGCCGAGCGTCTTTGTCAGTGAGGTTGATGCGCTCCTGCTCCTCTTGGCCCGCAAGCTCGTCCATCGCTTGTCGTATCTGCTCTCTCAGGGTCTCGTTGTCGGCCAGCTCCTGTGGCAAGTGTGCAGGGACAGCATCCTCTCCCGCCTCGTTCTGAGCCTCAAGGTCGCTTATATTGCACCTTCCAGCCGGTCCAACAGCCGGCGCAATCCCTCGGCATCGTAGGTCCTATCCTTTGCTGCATTCGCACCGACCTTCGTACCGTCTACTGCTTGCACCGCCAGGTCAACCAAGCCCATCGTCACCGCCATACGCACCGTACGCTTGAACAACTTCCTGATAGCTTGACGATGTCCTTTGTAGAACCTCCACAAGGTGTTGTGGTCCGGATGCTGCCACCCTGTCAGCCAAAGATACGGTATCTGGTCCCGGCAAGCCGCCTCCAGCTTGCGGCACGAGCGTGCCCCCGTCATGAAGCCGTACAGCCATACGCTCAGCAGCGCGCGAGGATGGTACGCCGGTGCTCCCAAAGACTCCCCATCTATCTCAACACCAAGGTCAGCCCATCCGCGCCGGTCCAACGCGTCTACGAACTCAGCAACAAATCTTGCCGGATGGTCAGGGGGAACCAGCTCGTCAAGCGTTGGCGGCAACATCCACATCTGCTCTCGGCCCATCGCTCGAAGTGGCATCGACTTCACCCCCTGAGTCGGTCTGACTCCAATGAGTGTACACTCCGTCAAACCCATCGCTCGACTTATGAGACAGGCTCATTCAGACGCCCCACAGGGGCGTCTCCACACACCTCTTCGCCGGCATCTGCCTGCCCAAGGCATAACTTCCTTGCGGACCAGCAATTCGCTCTATACCATTTCCTCGATGAACAAATACCCAGCCACAGAGTGGGAAAAAGCATCGAGCCCTGAAGAGATGGGCTGGTCGTCGCCTGGGATCGAACAGGCGCGGGCGTATTCGAGCACCGTCGACTCAGCGGCCGTGATGATCATCGAGGCCTGCCGGGTTGTGGCGGAGTGGGGTGAGCCAGCCGAGCCACATTGGTCCGGCTCGATCAGGAAATCCATCGTCAGCGCGCTTTTTGGCATCCACGTTGCCAAGGGCACCATTGACCTGGATACAACGCTTGCCGAGCTAGGAATCAACGATAACGAGCCGTCGCTGACGGATGCCGAGAAGCAAGCCACCATCAGGCACCTGATGATGTCCCGGTCGGGCGTATATCACCTCGCGGTACCAGAAACGCCATTAGCAGGTTATCAAGCCCGTCCGGAGCGTGGGAGCCATGAGCCGGGTTCTTTCTTCTGGTACAACATGTGGGACTTCAATGCCCTGGGGACAATCTTCCAGCAGCTGGTCGGCCGGAGCGTTTTCGAGGAGTTCAAGGACCAGCTCGCGGGGCCACTCGGCATGCAGGACTTCAAGAGCCTCGCGCAGCACCCTGAAGGCCACGTCTCGGCCAAGCCCGGGCCGGAGTCTATCCACCGCCCATACTTCTTCATAATAAGCGCCCGCATAATAAGCGCCCGCGACCTGGCCCGTTTCGGCCTGCTGTATATGCGCAAAGGTCGGTGGGAAGGACGGCAGATCGTGCCTGAGGACTGGGTGAAACTCACGACGAAGGCCCACCCCGACTTCGGCGATGGAAAGGGCGGTTACGGTTACATGTGGCCGGCTCTGATCGGCGAAGCTCCTTACGGTGTCAGTTTGCCGGAGGGCTCGTTTTACACCGCCGGATTTGGAGGGCAGCATCTGATCATGATTCCGGCGTGGGACCTCATTATCGTGCACCGGGCGGACGTGCTCAGTGATAATCCCCACCGTGTCGGGATGGCCAAGTTTGATTCTCTCGTAAAAAGTCTGTGCAGGTCGAATTAGAACAACCGTACCCTTGCCTGGGTACAATATACAGTCTCTGTTCCGTGTCCTACCCCAACATACGGTAGCGCTCACATGTGCTAAAGCGCTGGAACTTCCTCAAAACGGGTTTTTACGAGGGAATCAAGTTTAATCCACTGCTCAAGCTAATTCTGGCCGCGCGACAGCAGTAACGACGCTGGAGCGTCCGTCGTGTAGAGGTCTTGCCGGACCTGGGTTAGAACCCAGGGGCGTCAGGCTAGTGGTCCAACATCATTGAAATGAATACCATGATAGTCACTGTTCCTCTTGGGGGTTCAATCGTAACGTTGAACCGAGGAGGAACCATGATGTCTACCAAGAGGTACCGTATCAGACTGACTACCGACGAACAACAGGAACTCAACGCCTTGGTCTCACGCGGTCGGGCTGCGGCGTACAAACAGATCCATGCGCGCATTCTGCTGATGAGCGATGAGTCACGCTCGGACGGGGGAATGAAGGACGCGGACATCACCAGCGCGCTCGGTGTGGGACAGTCAACGGTCGAGCGAATACGCAAGCGCTGTGTGGAGGAGGGGGTCGAGTCTGCGCTGAATCGCAAAAAGCAACTGCGTCGGCGTCAAAAGAGACTGGACGGCGAAGGTGAAGCACGGTTGATAGCGATGGCCTGCGGGGAACCGCCGGAGGGGCGTGCCAGTTGGACCCTGAAGCTGTTGGCTGACCAGTTGGTCGAGTGTGAGATAGTCGGGACCATTAGCACCGAGACGGTTCGCCAGGCGCTTAAAAAAAAACGAACTGAAGCCGTGGCTGAAGCAGAGTTGGTGCATCCCGCCCGGTCAGAGCGCGGAGTTTGTGTGCGCGATGGAAGACGTACTGGAGGTCTACCAACGGCCGTACGATGGGAATGAGGTTCTGGTGTGCATGGATGAGACGAGCAAACAGCAAGTCAAGGAGACGCGAGTGCCGCGTCCCGCAGCGCCCGGCTTATCGGCGGCATACGACTACGAATACGAGCGCAATGGAGTGAGCAGCCTGTTCATGCTGTTTGCACCGTTGGACGGATGGCGCCGAGTCGAGGTCAGAGAGCGTCGCACGAAGGTGGACTGGGCGCATGTGATAAAGAAACTGGTCGACGAGGACTACCCCGACAGAGACCGGATCGTGCTGGTAATGGACAATCTCAACACTCACAAGCTGTCCTCGCTATACGAGGCATTCGAGCCTGCTGAGGCGAGGCGTATAGCTGAGCGACTGGAGATACACTACACTCCCAAACACGGGAGTTGGTTGAATATGGCGGAGATAGAGATCGGTGTGCTGGCTCGACAGTGCCTGGACCGACGGATTGCCAATCAAGACATCCTGCGCGGCGAGGTCAATGCTTGGCAGAATCAACGCAACCGGGATGTGATACGAGTGGATTGGCGCTTCACTACCGAGGATGCGCGCATCAAGCTAAAGTCACTCTACCCATCAATACAAAAACGTTGAACCACTAGGTCGCCGCGAAAAGGGTGATGCATGCGGGTCCGAACGACGATCTCCCTGATACATGTTCCCACCATTACAGCTATCAGCGTGGTGGTCTGGACCAGTCTTGTCGTGGTTCATGAGGCCCTCGGACATGGTCTGCCATGCTACTTCTTTGGCGAGCCACTCGGAGTCTCGTCGACCGACACTTCAACTGCCGCTGGCCTTCGGACGCCTGGGAACAGAGACTCGTGAGCGCCGGCGGTCCGCTGAGCAAGGTTGATTCTCTCGTAAAAAGTCTGTGCAGGTCGAATTAGAACAACCGTACCCTTGCCTGGGTACAATATACAGTCTCTGTTCCGTGTCCTACCCCAACATACGGTAGCGCTCACATGTGCTAAAGCGCTGGAACTTCCTCAAAACCCCTCGCCCTCCGGGGGCAATGGGAGGATAATGTGGGGAAAGGGCGTTGGGGCAGCGCCCGGGCGAGGGAGGGGAGCATGTTCCGAGCGCGAGACCCGCAAGAGAGCCTCTGGCAGTCCCAGTTCCTGGTGACGCCGAAGAAGGCTAAGCGCCTGGAGGGGAGTTGGGCCGAGGTTTTCCGAAACGAGGCGCTCCCCCTGATTGACGAGGAGCTCTTTGCTCCGATGTACTGCGCGGACAACGGTCGTCCCAACCGAGCGGTGCAGACCGTCCTCGGGGTCCACCTTCTCAAAGAGATGTTCAACCTCACCGACGGTGAAGCCCTGGAGCAGCTAGAGTTCAACCTGCTCTGGCACCACGCCCTGCGGCTGGACATCGAGGAGACCCACCTGCCCCAGAAGACCCTCCACAACTTCCGAGTTCGCCTGATGCAGCACGATGGTGGCCGGCTGGCTTTCCAGGAGACCACGGACCGGATCATCCAGGCGCTGGGCATACGCACCGGAAAGCAACGGCTGGACTCCACCCACATCATGAGCAACATCGCTACACTCACCCGGCTGGGCCTGTTCTGTGAGACGATGCGGTTGTTCCTGCGGGCCTTGCGCTGGGAGCACCCAGAGCTTCGCCCTGTGGTTCCGGAGGGCCTCCTGGGGCGCTATTTGAAGGAAGAAGACGAGGCGACCCACTACGAGGACGCCCACGCGGGGGAGGGTCGGCGACGCCTTTCGGTCTGTGCCCGGGACCTATACCGGCTGGTGGACCGGTTCCGTGGCACGACTGCTGCCCAGCTGGAGGAGTACCGGCTGCTGGAGCGGCTGCTGCGGGAGCAGTGCCATGTGGGCAAACACCGGGACGGGCGCCCCGGGGGACGATGACGACGATGCTGGGGAATGCAAGGTGCCCGTGGCCCTGAAGGACCCGTAGCAGGTGTCCGCCGACTCGCTGCAATCGCCCCACGACCCGGATGTGACCTACAGCGGCCACAAGGGGAAGGGGTACGAGGTGCAGGTGGCGGAGACCTGCTACGAGGAGAACGCCACCCAGCTCATCACCCACGTGGAGGTGACCCCCTCGAGTGGGAGCGACACCGACGTGAGCGTGCCGGTCGTTGACGGGCTCGCGGAGCGGAAGGTCCGACCGGACGAGCTCTTCGTCGACACGGCGTATGGGTCGGGCCGCAACGCCTTCGAAGCCTCGCGCCGGGGAACGGAACTGGTGAGCCCGGTGGCGGGGTCGGCGCCGGGGAACTCGCACGAAGGAGAGCGTGACGGACCACCGCCGCTCACCGCCGCGGACTTCCAGATCGACGTCACAGGGGAGCAGGCCACGGTGTGCCCCGCCGGCCACCCGTCCATCGAGGAGTACGAGTTGGAGGATGCGCCGGAGCGGGTAGAGGTCCACTTTGCCAGGACAACATGCGAGCCCTGCCCCTTGCGGTCCCGTTGCCCAGTGAAGCTGGACCGGCGTGCGGGGGACTACGTCCTCAAGGCGGACCTGGTGAAGGTAAACATCGAGCGGCGCCGGAGGGCCGAGGCCACCGAGGAGTGGCGCAAGCGGTATGCCATAAGGGCCGGGATCGAGGGAACGAACTCCGAGCTGAAGCGCGCCCACGGGCTTGGGCGCTTGCGGGTGCGAGGGGGCCGTCGGGTGCGGCTTGCCGTCTACCTGAAGGCGTTGGCGTGCAACTTCAAGCGGATGGTCCATGCACGCCTGGTGGAGATGGAGAACACGGCTCAGCGGGCGGTCGGGACGGTACCTGCGGTCGCGGCCGCATGAGGGCGCCGCTCCACAGCTTCCACCGGGTGCCCTGAGCCACGGAAGGGGTACCGCAACGGGATCACGCTTGTCCTGAGCGCGGCAGATGGTGCGGTGAGGCCAGCAGCCGGCATCCCGTGGCCTCCTCCCTTCCAGGCCCCTTCGCACGCCAGGGTTCATCTCAAACAGGCCTTTTTGCGAGGGAATAAAGCTTGTCCTTGCGGCCGGCGCCTTCGCGGTCCTTCGAATGAGAATGAGTTTCACACCAAGCGTTCGGTATTTTTTGTGGCTCACGATGTGTATGAATTTCTTCATCCTTGGTGGGTACCCGGCCTTCGGTGCGGTGTTCAATCGGGGGGACCCCGCGGGTTTCCTCCACGGTCTGGAGCCATGCCAGTTATGGATTGGCGTCGTCGCGGTCACTGGTGTCGGATTCGTAGCTTTAGGCGCCCGCCTTGGCGCTCGGTTTCTCGAGCCGTTCCTGGTTGCCGATAAGACCGAGCGGGCGTCAAGACGGGTGCTTCTAACGCGGACGCCTTTGGCAACGGCGTTTGTGATAAACGTGGCCGCTAGCCTTCTGAGTCCGCTGCAGCTTCAATGGGCGGTCATGGTGGGTTTCCTGTCGCCGGCCTCCCAGGTGTTTTTCCGGGAGGTCCGGCAGAAACGGAACGAAGCAACGCCGTCCGAGGCAGTGTTGCTACCGAAGAGTCTGGTCTGGATCACCGTCGGTGTGGTGTTCGCTCTCATTTTCGTTGTTTTGTTTGGGTCGGGCATAGGGTCGTTCGAGGGTAACCCCAACTTCTGAGAGCTCCAGAAGTGGGGCCTTGCGATCAGAGCCAACCGGACCCAGCTTAGATCGCCGCGAGAAGACGCTCAGCCAGCGTCTCGCGTGGTTGAACGTTAACGACAGCGAGCCCATTGGTCAAAGCCTGTTCGCGCATCCAATTGCCGATGAGCCAGAAGACTGGGCCGCGATGGTCGCGCGGTTGGGCACCCCTCGAAAGAAGGTGAGCTTGAAGATCTTCTGGCTCGTGGATGAACACAGCTCGCAAGCCCTGATACTGACGAGACCAGCCTGCTGCGGCCGCGGGAGTGATCCAAGTACCCTCCACTATGACGGGCCATCGCTCCCACAGATAGTATTCGATGACGGGGTCCATCGCCTGGCTTATTGCTTTAGCGCTTTTTACATGACGCTCACACCAGTACTCCGCCTTATGTCTTTGCCGCTCCGCGTCGGGCGGGTCGAAGTAGTGCAGCTCGGGATATGACATAGGGTCGGTAGCAGCCTTCAGGGCCAACCAGATCGAATCGGTTGGCAAGACGGAAACACCACAACGCGCGGCCAAGTCCCTGGCGGCTGTTGTCTTACCCACGCCGGCAGCCCCTCCTATCACGAGCACCGTCCAATCGCGTGGCCTGTCTTCTGACATGTACCAACCATATCACCTCGGCGAAGACTGTCCGGCGTCCTGACTACAACGACTCCTGTTGCCACCGCCTGATGGACCTAGAAGGCCTGGTGTCCTGGGAGCCGGACGACAAGTCAGGCTACGAGATCTTGAACGCGGCGTTAAGCCGAGAATTCACCGCAGAGCCCTCGGAGAACGCAGAGAAAACCATTTAGGTTCGGTCTCTGGGGTCACCGCTCCGTGCTGATAAGCTTGCCGTATGGACAGCAGTCCGGCGGAACGGGCTAGAAGAGCCGTCGAAGAAGGCGAGGTCTGGCGGGCGAAGGAGATCCTGCGCGGCACGATCGGCACCCAAGGATACGACCTCGACCTGTACGAGCAGTATGGCGAGCTGCTCCTTCAGACAGGGGAGCTGGTCGAGGCTGGAAAGTACCTGTTCTTGTCCGGACGGCGCGAGCCGGAGTACGAGCGGGCGATTACGACGTACCTGTCCCGTTTCACGAGAAGGGATAGCAAGCATCTCTTCCAGACGTTTCCTAAGGCCGCACGCTTGGAATCGATAGACGACTATCCACCGGAAGTCGCCGAGGCCCTTGAGCGCCTACGCCTTCCTCAAAAGCTCGAGCGCCCAGGCGTTGGTGAAAATACCCCGCCGTCAGTCTTTGTCTTTTTCTTTGGCTGTGCTGCCGTGTTGGTCCTCGCCACTTTGTTTTTCGCACTTGGTGTATGGTCGGTTGGTAGCTGGGTGTTGGGCCTACTGTTCTGAGCCTCAGGGTTTGCTAAGGAAGTAGATGATGAACTCGGGAACCCTGCGGTTATCGGCAATATCCGGGAAGTCGGCGACTTGCTCCGACGTTGGCTTGGGTTCCTGTAGTCCGTCGAGCCGGAATCCGGCATCTAAGCCCGAATCCACCGAGGGAGGGCGTCGGGTTAGCATCCTGAAGTGGCCAGAGGGTGCTCTTCTGAATCTGGGATAATGGTTTTGTAACAGCAAAACAGTCCCAGAGAAGGAGCACCCAATAGATGCTACCACGCAACCAGCCCGACCGTATCCGTATCGTCTTTGACGATCACCGCCTGGTGGCCAATGCCGGTCTGCTCCTGCCGGCCACCCTCGCCCGGCATCTGGGCCTGCGGGAACTCGTTGACCATCACCTTGACCTGGGCGGCGCGCCGGGGCGGGCCAACACCGGAGACAAGCTGATGACCCTGGTGGCCTCAGCCATGGCCGGCGGCGACTGCATCGACGACGCTGATGTGTTGCGCACCGGGGGGACGGCCTGCACCCTGGGCGGCACGGTCAAGGCGCCATCCACCCTGGGCACCTTCCTGCGCAGCTTCCGGTGGGGCCACGTCCGCCAGCTGGACCGGGTGAGCCGGGAGCTGCTGGCCCGGGCCTGGGCCGCTGGGGCCGGACCCGGCGACGCGCCGTTCACCATCGACCTCGATTCCACCATCTGCGAGACCTACGGACTGGCCAAGGAGGGCGCCCGCCACCACGGCTATACCGGCAAGCGGGGCTACCACCCACTGCTGGCCATCGCCGCCGGCACCGGAGACGTGCTGATGTCCCGGCTGCGCGAGGGCCGGGCCAACACCGCCCGCGGCGCCGCCCACTTCCTGCGGGAGACGGTGGGACGGGTGCGCTACGCCGGGGCCAACGGACGACTCACGCTACGGGCCGACAGCGGGTTCTACACTCATGGCGTGGTATCCGTCTGCCGCAAGATGGATGTCCGCTTCTCCATCACCATCCGCCAGCATAAAAGCCTGCACAATCTCATCAAGGCGATACCCGAAGATGCCTGGACGCCGATTCCTTACTGGATGGACGGCGCCGCCGATGTGGCCGAGACCACCTGCACTCCCTTCCAGAGTGAACCTGACGCCGCGCCGGTGCGGCTCATCGTCCGGCGTGTGAAGCCCACGCCCGGTTCCCAGCTGGCCCTCTTCGCCACCTACAGCTATCACGGCTTCATCACCGACCGGGACGGGGAGATGCTCGAACTGGAGGCCGACCATCGCCGCCACGCCGAGATCGAGAATGCCATCCGAGACCTCAAGCACGGTGTGGGGTTGAACCATCTCCCCTCGGGCCGCTTCGCCGCCAACGCCGCCTGGCTGGCGGTACAGGTGATGGCCCACAACATCGCCCGCTGGACAGCGCGCATCGGTCTGGGCGAGCAGGTGGTGACCACCAAGACCCTCCGGCGGCGGTTCTTCTCCCTGGCCGGACGGATCACCCGCTCGGCGCGCCGCCTCACACTGCATCTGCCACAGCGCTGGCCTTGGGAAGCCCAGTTCGATCGTGCCCTGGCCCGATTGCGCGCCCTGCCACTCCCTGCCTGACGGCGGCGGCGGCAACCGGCCGCCATCCGGCCAACCGAACGTCCCCGCGAACTCGCGCCAGTCCGGTCTGCGAGTGCCTCTTGCTGTGTCCTCTCCCCGCTATCTCGCCCTGACCAACATTCGCAGACGGTCACAAAGTCTCCCCGCGGCAACTGAAGACAAACACCGGCCCCCCTCTACCCCAAATCGTGCCCGGACCATCGCCCTCCCTTGCCCCTATCGCCCGTTCCGCTGCTGCATAGTCATCCCTTCGGTGGATTTGGGCTAAGAAGGCGCGGATGTAAGAGGAGAGCGGGCGGTGGAAGTTCGTAAGGGTCTTGTCCGTCCCTGCGAAGCCGGCCAACTCTCTAGGGCCGGTATCGAAGTAGTCGTCGAGCATGTAGTGCAATTTCGTCTGTCCGTCCTTGATCCATCTCATTCCAGCGGACACCATCGGGTGCAGATTACACACGACAAGTCGGCCTCCGGGCCGTAGCACTCGGAAGGCCTCGCGCACCGCCTGGTCAAGGTCCGGCACGTCCACCAAGGTTACGTACGACACAGCCAGGTCGAAGTCGGCGTCACGGACGCCGTCCAAACCTTCCATGTCGCCGACGGCGTATCGCTCGTTGCCGACGCGGTGCGCCTCCGCGTACTCGATGAACGGCTCGCAGAGGTCGACGCCGGTTACATTCGCCCCGCGTTCGGCGAGCATGCGGCGGAAGCGTCCTTCGCCGCATCCAAGGTCGATAGCATCGAGCCCACGGACGTCGCTTACGGCCTCAAGCATCCATGAATCGAGCAAGCCCTCTCGATGCACGTTGCGGCGGGTGCCCGCTAGTTCGATCCAGTCGTCAGCCAGGGACGCCCACTCTGCGTGTAACTGCCGTTTGAGGCCGGAATGCGTGGACTCGTCCAATGAGGGCTCCTTTGCCGTGATGTGGTCTTGCGGGGTCCAGCCGAATCTACCGCTCGACGCCGACGAGCTGCGTGCGGACCAGCTGGGCGTAGAGGCCGTGGGTGGCGAGTAGCTCGTCGTGAGTGCCGGTCTCGACGACGCGGCCCGCGTCGAGCATTACGATCTTGTCGGCGTCTTGCACTGTCGAGAGCCGGTGGGCGATCACGAGAGTCGTCCGGCCGTGCTGAAGGCGGCCGACGGCCTCCCGTACCTGTTGCTCGTTCACGGCGTCGAGGTGGGACGTCGCCTCGTCGAGGACGAGGACGGGCGCGTCTTTCAGGAGGGCTCGCGCGATCGAGACACGCTGGCGCTGTCCGCCCGACAGTTGCATGCCTCGCTCGCCAACTAGGGTGTCGAAGCCATCGGGGAAGGACTCGACGAACTCGGAGACGTTGGCGCTGCCGACGGCCTCGTCGAACTCCGCAAGGGCGGCGTCGGGCTTTGCCAGGAGGACGTTGTCGCGGATGCTGGAGTTGAACAGGTAAGTGTCCTGGGATACCAGCGCGACGCGAGCTCTCAACGCGTCGAGACGATGGTCGCGGAGGTCACTGCCGTCGAGGAGTATCGAGCCGCCGCCTGGGTCCCAGAAGCGCATGAGCAGGTAGGCGCACGTCGTTTTGCCGGCGCCTGATCGGCCCACCAGGGCCACCGTCTCGCCCGGACTCACCTCGAAGGCGACGTTGCTAAGGGCGGGAGGCAGGCCGGGCCGGTAGGCGAAGGCGACGTCATCGAAGTGAATCCCTGGCGCGCGTTGACGGCCGTCCGTCGTCGAAGCGACCCCGGGGCCGTCGGCGACGGGAACGGACTCGTCGTGGACCTCGAAGATCCGGCGAGACGCGGCCAGGGACTCCATGAGCTGCTTCAGGGTCCGTGCGATGTCAGTCACCGGCTGGAACGTGGACATCGCAAGGATAGTCGCCAGCGGAAACTCCGGCCGCGCGACGTCGCCCTGCAAAACGAGCCAGGCGCCTATCGCCAGGACCGCGAGGCCGCCAAGACCGGTCAGCGCCTCGATGGTGGCGGCTTGGGATGCCTGAGCCCGACGGAATTGGAGCTGACTGGAAGCGAAGTTCTGGCCGTGCCGGTCGATCTCCTCGAGGCGCGCGGGCCCGCGGCCGAACGCAACGATCTCGCGCATGCCCTGAATGTTGTCGGTCATGTGGGCGTGTATCTCACCTAGTCCGGACCTGACCTCGGCTCCCAGACGCTCGGCTCGACCCTGGGCGATAAAGGGAGTCGCCGCGACGCCGACCAGGAACGGGAGGAGGACGAGGGCGAGGGGCCACGCGACGAAGCTCAGGGTCGCCATCACGGCGATCGGCAGCACAATGGCGACGAAGGTAGGGCTGATCGTGTGGGCGAAGAAGAACTCGAGGGTCTCGGTATCACCGCCGACAACGCTAACGATGTCGCCGGAGCGGCGGGTCACAGTGTAGGCGGGCGCCAGAGGGTCGAGCTTTCGGTAAAGGTCGATCCTCACCTCGGCCAGGAGCCGGTAGGCGAGGTCGTGGGCGAGCCAAGACTCGGCCCAGTGAAAGATCGCGACGGTGACAACGAAGACGCCCAGGAGCCTGATCAAAAAGGTGGTGTCTTCGCCTTGGAAAACGTTACCGACCAGCAGCGCGCTGGTAACGCCGACACCGATAATCGATCCGTGGTGAGCGATGCCGAGGAGGAACGTCGTGATCTGCTGCCACCACCATGGCCGCACGAGGCCCGCCAGCCGGCGCCAGACCGCTGTCGCCCCTTGGCGCGTTGGCGTGGCGCTGCGCGGCCGGCCGTCGTCGCTAGGTCCGGTGGCCGGACTCTCTTCGGCTGTCCGGGTCTCGTCGGGTTCTTCCACATCGGGCAGCGTCTCGACCAGCAGGTCGCTCCCGGCCGCGCGGCGCTGGTTGGCCATGAGGTCAGCGTACACTCCGTCCGACGAGACGAGGGACTCGTGGGACCCACTCTCGACCAAGCGACCGCCGTCGAGCACGATTATTCGGTCGGCATCTACGACGCTCGACAGGCGGTGGGCGATCACCAGTGTGGTGCGGCCCTCCATGAGCCGCTCGAGGGCGCTCTGTATGGTCCGCTCGTTCTCGGCGTCCACGCTGGAGAGCGCCTCGTCCAGGACTAGGATGGGCGCGTCCTTGAGCAGGGCGCGGGCGATGGCTATGCGCTGGCGCTGACCGCCCGACAGGCGCACAGCACGCTCTCCGACCACGGTGTCGTAGCCGTCGGGTAGGGATGAAATGAAATCGTGGGCGTTGGCTGCGCGGGCCGCCGATTCTAGCTCGTCCGACGTCGCGTCGGGTCTGCCGAAGCGCAGGTTGTCGGCGACGGTGCCGCTGAACAGGTAGGTGTCCTGGGTCACAACGGCGACCTGGCTGCGCAGCTGTTCCACGGGTAGCTCTCGGACGTCGCGGCCGCCGAGCAAGACCCGGCCGGACTGGGGGTCGTAGAGACGCAAAATGAGCCACACGATCGTCGACTTCCCTGCGCCGCTGGGGCCGACCAGCCCCAGCTTCTCGCCGGGTTTCAGGGTGAACGACACGTCGTCCAGTGCGGCCCGGCGGCCTCCGCTATAGCTGAATCCGACTCCTTCGAAGACGATTTCGGGCGACAGCCCGCTCTTACCCGCGGGGTCTGGTCGAGCCGGGGGCGACGTGATCTCCGGCCTGGTGTCGAGGAGGGCGAAGATGCTCTGTGACGCAGCCATCGCGACCATACCCTGATGATAGAGCTGCGTAAGCTCGCGGAGCGGCCTGAAGACTTCGACGCCGAGCATCAGGACGATGAGGAGGGTGCGCATCTCGAGGTCACCGTCCGCGACCCTGAGGGCCCCTACCGCGAGAGCGACGGCCGCGCCGGCGGTAATACCGAAGATCGTGCCGGCGCCCGTCGCGATGTTCGCGGCAAGGACGCCCATCGTCGTGCGGTATAGGCTTCGCGCGCGATCGGCGAGAAGGTCGCCGCGACGGCCGCTCTGGCCAAAGGCCTTCAGCGTCGCGAGGCCCTGGACGGCGTCAAGAAACTCGGCGCCAAGGTCTCCGTATGCACGACGGCGTTCGGCGCTACTGCGGTGGTTCCAGCGGTGGAAGAAAGCAGGCGCGACGAGGGTGAATAGGGCGAACGCTAGAAAGATCAACGCGATCTGCAGGTCGAGTATGGCCATGAAAACGAATACGAGCACCGGAGCCGCCGCGGCCACCAGGATCTGGGGCAAGTACTCGCCGAAGAAGGTCTCGAGGGCCTCGACGCCGTCTCCCATAGTCAGGATGACGTCGCCGGTGCGTCTCTGGTCGAAGTGGCCGGGGCCCAGTGCCAGCGCGTGCTCGTAGAGACGACGGCGGAGCCTGAGCTTGACGAGGCTCGCGGTGTGGTGGCTATAGGTGTGCTGGATGTACTGGAAGATGCCGCGGAGCACGATGAGGCCAGCGACGGCCAGCAGCGGTGCCGTAAGTGCCGAATACTCCGCCTCGCCCTGGAAAACGCGAGCGATGACGTCGCCGGAAACGGCCAGCCGTGTGACGCCAGCCCCAACGGCGATGAGCCCAACGGCGGCGGCGAGCAGGATTCGCCACCGCACGCCGGCGGCCATCCGAAACAATCTGGAATCGAAGAACACGGAAGACTGCCCCCGGGCGTCGCTCGCCTTGGAGGTCGCCAAGGTCGTACGAGCCGCCGACAAGGTTAGCTGTTGAAGTAGATCATCACAATAGGTTGTCAGCTACGAGATTCGTTGAAGCTACGAAGGCCTCTGTTGTAGAATGGCCGCAGCTTTCGAGCAGAAATCACATGACTACGAACCGTATCGACCGGATAGCAGGGATGCAAGATGTCGGCCCCGACGCCTACGAACGGCGTGGCGGAGCGGCCGACAGAATCAGGTCGTTCCTGGCGTCGAAGGGCTACGCTTCTGTCGACACTCCGGTGGTCGAGGACGCAGAGCTACTTGTGAGGAAATCCGGCGGCGAGTTCGTCAGCCGGATGTACACATTCACAGACCCAGGCGGTCGTAGGGTCAGCCTTCGCCCGGAGTTCACTTCGTCGGTCATACGGTACTTCATCGAAGAGAGCGAATCCCTGGACCTGCCGGTGAGAGTCCAGTACGGCGGGCCCGTGTTTCGCTACGAACAGGCCGGCGATGACGCTTATCGTCAGTTCATCCAGGTGGGCGCTGAACTTCTCGGCGCCACCGGAGTAGACGCCGACGCGGAAGTTCTGTCGACGGCCTGGGCTGCTTTGGGAGCAGCCGGCGTGGAAGAATATAGGTTACGGGTCGGGCACATCGGCGTTCTTCAGAGCTTTCTGTCCGGCTTCCAGCTCTCCGAACCCGCCAGGCTCTTCGTGATTGGGAACGTGGACGGGCTGAGAAACGGAGACACCGACATCGCTAGGCTGGTCGAACAGGCCCGCACCGTTGGCCTCCTGGCATCCGATGCAAGTCCGATCGGCGACGAACCACCTGCCGTCGCGGACGATGCCGCTGCCCGAGATTTCGTTCGCGCCGTGCTGGCCAGAGGCGTTTCGGGACCGGTCGGAAGACGTACCTCCGAGGAGATCGTCGAACGGCTCCTGCAGAAAGCCGGACAGGGTAGCCGGCCCGAGCGAATCGAGGAAGCTTTGAACCTGGTAGCGAAGCTCGCTCGGCTGAATGGCGACGCGGCCGGGGTCCTCGCTCAGGCCCGAGACCTCGCCGCAAACAACGCAGCGGCGTCCGCAGCCGTCGACGAGCTCGAATCGTTGTTCACGGCGCTGACGACCCAGGGGATCCATCGAGATCGCCTGGAGCTCGATCTTGGCCTGGCGAGGGGACTCTCCTACTATACTGGGATGATTTTCGATTTCGTCGCCGGTAAAGAGAACACCGTCCTCGGTGGCGGAGGGCGGTACGATGCCCTAGTCCGCGCTCTGGGCGGCGAGAACACCCCGGCCCTCGGCTTCGCGTATACCCTCGAACGGATAGTCGAAGCCGTCACGACGTCCGTGTCTGCTCCGGTTGCGGAGTAGTCGTATGCTGCGCCTGGCTGTTCCCAGCGACGGTGCGCTCCACGAGTCTTCGCTTCTCTTCCTGCGTTCCTGTGGTGTAGACGTGGCGAGGACGAACTCCCGCGCTTACACGGGTCGTATTCCAACTCTGCCCGGTGTGACCGTGAGCTTCCAGCGGGCGTCGGACATAGTCCAGAAGGTGGAGGAAGAGGCGGCGGAGGTCGGCATGGTGGGCCAGGACCGCTTCCAGGAGTCGAGGGTGGAAGGCGGCAGCGCCGCTATGATCATCGACCGCCTCGGGTTCGGCCACGCCGAGCTGGTGATGGGGGTTCCGGACTCGTGGGTCGACGTGACGTCCCTCGCCGACCTTGCCGATCTGTCGATCGAATTTCGTGAAAAGGGACAGAACATCCGGGTGGCCACCAAGTACCCTCGCCTCGTGGAGCGTTTCCTCTTGGCCGGCGGCGTCAACTATTTCTCGCTGGTATCCTCCAGCGGGACACTGGAGGCGGCGCCTGCCATGGGATTTGCCGACGTGATCGCCGACATATCGTCTACGGGCATGACTTTGAAGCAGAACCGCCTCAAGACGATCGGCGGCGGTTCGGTGATGAAATCCGAGGCTTGTTTGATCGCCAACCGGTCGGTCATAGCGGCCTCGGACGAGAAGAAGGGCCTTGCGGGCTCCTTGGTAGGACGAATCGAGGCCCACCTTCAAGCCCTCGAGTACTACAGCATCACGGCCAACATGAGGGGCGAAGCCGCTGAGAACGTCGCAAGCTACGTGTTGAATCACGCCGACATCTCCGGGCTTCGCGGGCCCAGCATCTCCAAGGTGTACACGAAGGACGAAGAGGGCTGGTACGCTGTCACGGTCATTGTCGAACGAGAGAAGCTGCAGGACGCGGTCGACCGGTTCAGGGAGATCGGAGGGACCAGCGTCACCGTCTCTCAGCCAAACTATGTGTTCCGGTCGCGGAGCGATGCGATAGAGCGGCTGACATCGGGCGAGTGAGACGAGCGGATGCCCAACCTGCCGGCCCACATTGACCTGGCTCGCCAGGCAGCAGAGTTGCTAGGTCACTCTGTTCTAGAGGCGCATTTGGGCAGCTACCTTCTCGGCTGTACCGCGCCCGACGTCAGGGCCCTGACTCGTGGCACTCGCGAGCAGTACCACTTCGCTACGCTGGAGTTCCGATCGGTCGGCGATGGAATCGACGGGCTGTTCGAGGCCCATCCCGAGCTGAAGTCTCTGGCCGTGGTCAATGGACCTACGAAGGCGTTCATGGCCGGATATATCACGCATCTCGTGCTAGACGAGTCTTGGATCATGGAGTTCTTCCGGCCGTACTTCGGGAACCAGGAGGTCTATGAGGACGAGGTCATCGGTCTGGTGCTTGATCGAGCACTGCAGCTAGAGCTGGACCGGCTTTCGTTTGGGGACGTCCGGATGGACCCCCTCCTCAATCCTCCCCCGGCGGGGGAGGAGGTAGGCCCACTCCCTCCGCCCGGGGAGGTGAGAGGCTCGGCGCTGATCGCTCAGGCCAACGGTCATGTCGAGGTCCCCTTTCTCCCGTACGGAACACTTATCGAGTGGAGAGACTTCGTCCTGGAGACCGTCGGACGGGGCTTCTCGTGGGACCGGCTCCGGTTCATGGCGCGCCGCATCTCCCGAGGTGACGAAGCCCATTCCGCGCACCGGGTAGCCGACGAGTTCCTCGATGGGATGCCGGCCAGCCTCGACGCGATGTTCGAGCATGTGAGCCGCGACGACCTGTCTGACTTTGGGTCGCGAGCCGTCGAGCAGATGGCTCAGGTCGTCGGAGACTACCTCGAATGAGAACGGTCCGCGGACTGGAAGCGGCTCGTCAGCTGCTGCTGTCTAGACGGGGACTGGACTTCGAGACCGTACCGGCCAATGTCGCCCAGCGGACGGCCGAGGTCTTCGGAGAGCGACTGAGTCCGCTGTCGTCGGTCGAGCGAATCATTCGCGAGGTCCGTAGCGACGGAGACGACGCCCTGCGACGCCTGACGAAGGCCTTCGATGGTTGCGACCTCGACGCATTCGAGGTCCCTCGCGAGGCGTGGGCGGAAGCCTACAACCAGGTGCCCGGCGATCTGGTGGATGCGTTGAGGGTGGCGGGTGAGCGTGTGCGGCGGTTTCACGAGGCCAGTACGCCCCAGGGCTGGTTCGACTCGACAGAGGGATACGGGGAGATCGTGAACCCTGTCGGGAGCGTAGGGTGCTACGTGCCCGGCGGGACGGCGCCTCTGATATCGACGTTGCTGATGACGGCGATTCCTGCCAGAGTGGCCGGTGTCGAGGAGGTTTTCGTCGCCAGCCCGGCACAGGCGGACGGCTCGGTCCCGCTTGGAATCCTCGTGGCGGCGGACATCGCCGGAGTCGACCGGGTGTTTCGTATCGGCGGCGCTCAGGCCGTTGCGGCGCTGGCCTACGGTACGGAGAGCGTGCCCAAAGTTGACCTCGTTTGCGGTCCGGGTAACGTATTCGTCACGCTGGCGAAGAAGCTGGTGTTCGGTGACGTCGGTGTCGACGGGCTGTTCGGTCCGACCGAGACCGTCATCGTTGCCGACGAGATGGCGAACCCGACGCTTTGCGCCGCCGATCTGCTGGCCCAGGCCGAGCACGACGTTCTGGCGACAGCGGTCCTGATCACCACATCGGACCAGCTAGCATCCGATGTCGACAAAGAGGTCGGCGTGCGGGTCGAACGCCTTGATCGCCAGGCAATCGCCAACGAGTCGATCGAAAGCCGTGGAGTGATTGCTGTCGTGGAGAACGTGGAGGAGGCGATTGACCTCGCTAACGAGTTCGCTCCGGAGCACATGTGCCTGATGGTCGAGGACCCGTCGCGTTACACTAACCAGGTGCGGAGCGCAGGGATTGTCTTCCTCGGCGAGTTCTCCCACGAAGTCCTGGGGGACTACGTTGCGGGACCCAGTCACGTCATGCCTACGGGAGGCACGGCGCGTTTCAGCTCCGGGGTCGGCGTTCGGACGTTCTTGAAGTTCACACCGGTGGTGGGACTCGACCAAAAGAATTCAGCGTCGCTGACAAAGGCGGCATCGACCATCGGGCGCGCGGAGGGGCTCACGGGCCACGCCGAGGCGGCGGAGATCCGGGAGGAATTGCTGCCCTGAGGAGCCCTCACCCTAGCCCTCTCCTAGCGGCGGGAGAGGGGACAAGACACCTCCGTTCAAGACTTCATATCAAGGAGGGGACCGATATATGACCAAGCGAAGGACTCGTTGATGATGGACATTGAGCCGTTCATGCTGCCACACCTCGTCGACTTGAAGTCGTTCGACCCGGCGGTGCCTGTCGAGCAGATGGCCGCCAGGGCCGGCATGCCTGTCGAAGACATTGTCAGGCTGAACGCCAACGAGAACCCTTACGGCGCGTCGCCGAAGGTCGCAAAGGCGTTGAGCGAGATGGAACCCCATATCTACCCGGATCCACTGCAGCGCAAAATCAGAGACGCCATCGGAGAATACACCGAAGTCGATCCCTCGCGCATCATCGCGGGCGCGGGCAGTGACGAGCTTATCGACCTGCTGTTCAGGTTGTTCCTCGCGCCGGGCGACAAGATCATCGACTGCGATCCGACCTTTGGGATGTACGGCTTCTGCGCCCGGATCGCCGGGGCGGAGGTCGTGTCGGCGCCCAGAGACAGCAGTTTCGAGATCCACGTCGATGCCGTCAGGAACGCCGTCGACTCCCAGACCAAGATGGTGCTAGTCAACTCGCCCAACAACCCAACAGGCAACATAGCGTCGCTGGATCAGGTGAACGCGTTGCTCCAAACGGGTCTGGTCGTGCTCGTGGACGAAGCGTACTATGAATTCTCCGGCGAGACTTTCGCGCCGCTTGTAACGGAGCACGAGAACCTCATCGTTCTGCGGACCTTCAGCAAATGGGCCGGGCTCGCCGGGCTTCGGGTCGGCTATGGGTTCATGAGCCCAACGCTGGTCGATCGTATCATCGCGATGAAGTCCCCTTACAACGTCAACTCGGCGGCCGAGGTCGCAGCGATCGTCTCCCTGGAAGACGCCGATCTCTTGATGGAGCGCGTAAAGAAGGTCGTCGACGAACGCGAGCGGCTGTTCTCTCTCTTACAGGGAATAAAGGGGATCCGGCCGTTGCCGTCGGGTGGGAATTACATCTTGAGCCTCCTTGAATCGGGAAGAGTGGCCGAGCTGTTCGAAGACCTGGCATCGCGGGGCATCTTCTTACGGAGATTCGGCCATGAGCGGCTGGCGGAGTACTTCCGGATCACGGTCGGTACTCCGAAACAGACCGACGCGGTCGTCGAGGCATTGGCGGAGCTCGTCTGAGGAACCCATGGGACAGAACAGCGACATCGTCGACGTGCTGGTGGTTGGAGCAGGGTCTTCGGGTGGGGCCTTCGCCTGGAGTCTCAGCGACGCCGGTTTCGACGTCCTGTGTCTCGAACAGGGAGACTGGCTAAGGCCGGAGGACTCCCCGAGCGCAAAAGACGACTGGGAGCTGCATTTCTATACTGACTTCGCGCTAGACCCGAACGACCGAGGGCTTCCGCAGGACTACCCGATCAACAACGACGACTCGGCTATCACGCCGCTGATGGTCAACGCGGTCGGCGGGAGCGGAATCCACTGGGGCGCTCACTACCCCCGCATGCGGCCGTCGGACTTCAGGGTCAAGACCCTCGACGGCGTCGCCGACGACTGGCCGGTAACGTACGCGGAGCTGGAGCCTTACTTCGACCTGAACGACAAGATGGTGGGCGTGGCGGGACTGAACGGCAACCCAGCGTATCCTCCGATGCCGCCGAGACAGACTCCGCCTCTACCCATCGGGAAGCACGGCGAGACCATCGCCAAGGGGTTCGAGACGCTGGGCTGGCACTGGTGGCCGGCGGAGAGCGCCATTAACTCCGAGCCGTACGATGGCAGGCCGGCGTGCAACAACTGCGGGCCCTGCATCCTGGGTTGCCACAACAGTTCTCGAGCCAGCTCGGACGTCACCTACTGGCCGAAGGCGATCGACAACGGAGCGGTGCTCAGGACGAGCTGCAGAGTGCGTGAGATCACAGTCGGGAAGGACGGTCTGGCCGATGGCGTAGTCTACTATGACGAGCAGGGGCGAGTTCGCGAGCAGAAGGCCCGGGCGGTCGTCCTTGCGTGCAACGGTGTCGGCACTCCCCGGCTTATGCTCAACTCCCGGTCAGCCCTGTTCCCCGATGGCCTTGCCAACAGCAACGGCCAAGTCGGAAAGAACCTGATGTTCCACCCGGTCGCGATCGTAAACGGCGTATTCGACGAAGACCTGGAAGGCTATAAGGGCCCGATCTCATGCTCGATCACTAGCTACGAGTTCTACGAGACCGATCTGTCGAGAGGGTTCGTGCGGGGCAGCCAGCTTCAGGTCAACCGTTCGCTGGGGCCGCTACACACCGCCCTCGGGGGGATAGGCGGCTCGCCGATCCCCTGGGGCGACAGGCATCACTCTGTCTTTGCCGAGCGGATGGGGCGGACGATCACGATTGCCGTCCTCGGCGAGGACCTGCCAGAAGAGCACAACCGAGTCGAGCTCGACCCTGAGTTGACGGACGGCGACGGGATTCCGGCCCCGAAAATCATGTACGTCGAGAGCGAAAACAGCAGGAAGCTGATGGAGTTCGGCGCCGAGAGAGCGGCCGAGGCGCTCGATGCCGCCGGCGCGACGGACATTCACTCCAATCCGCTGCTGCGAGCCGCCGGGTGGCATCTACTGGGCACGGCCAGGATGGGCGCCGACCCGGAGCAGTCCGTGGTCGATCGGTTCGGCGCGTGCCACGACGTCAAGAACCTGTTCATTATCGACGGGAGCATCTTCATGACCGGAGGCGCGGTGAACCCGACGAGCACGATTCAGGCGCTTGCGCTCTACGTTGCCGATAGTTTCAAGAAGCGCGCGAAAGACATCTTGCACTGAGCATATCGATGGCTGACTCATACGACGGACTGGACTACATCACGCTCACGGCGGCACAGCACACGCTCCTGGCGAAAGTGCTAGACACCGTTGTTCCGCGCAAAGGCAAATTGCCAGGAGCGGGTGCGGCAGGAATTGTCGACTACATCGACGACGTGCTTACTGACTCGGAACCCCTCCGGCGCCTCTTTCTCGACGGCCTTGCCGACGTCGAGATCGCGAGCGGGGCAGCCCACTCAGCGCGGTTCGGGTCCCTATCAGCAGCGAAAAAGAAGCGCGTTCTACGTGACGTGGAAGCCGAGCAACCCGAGTTCTTCGAAGCTCTCGTGGAGCATACCTACAAGGGCTACTACAGCAATCCGGAGATCGTCGAACTCCTGGGGCTCGAGGCGCGGCCGCCGCAGCCGGTGGGGTATCCGCTGAAGCCATTCGATCGGACGACATTAGACAGCGTGAGGAAACGAGGCAAAGTATACCGGGAGGCCTAGCCCTCAACGGCTCCTAGGACAACACGGAAGGACACAGGAATTGAAACCGCGTAAGGCTACGCTGAGCCGCGAAACGAAAGAAACGCAGATCGCGATCGAGCTGAACGTCGACGGTGACGGGACGTACCAGATCGAGACGGGCAACGGTATGTTCGACCACATGCTGGCGCAGATATCGCGTCACGGACTCGTCGACCTCGACGTCTCGGCTAAGGGCGACGTCGAGGTCGGCTGGCACCATCTCGTCGAGGACACTGCCATCGTGTTGGGGCGGGCGCTCAGAGAGGCGGTCGGAGACGGCACGGGCATCGTCCGCGTGGGGCACTCGTACGTGCCCCTGGACGAGGCACTTGCCCTCGTCGTGGTCGACTTCGGAGGCCGGAGCCACGCAGTCATCGACACCGACCTGACGGCCAGCGATCTGGGAGACCTGTCGCCGCAGCTCATCGACCACTTCCTCGAGAGCTTCGCCACCGAGGGAAAGTTCAACCTGCACGTCCAAGTGTTGGCCGGCACCAGCAACCACCACAAGGCCGAGGCCGCTTTCAAAGCGTTGGCCAGGGCCCTTCGCGCGGCGCTAACCATCGATCCACGCCAGGGCAGCCAGGTCCCCAGCACGAAGGGCTCCATCGGGTAGTTTCCTAGAAAATTCGGCGGAGCCTTGAACGATCGGATAGGGCTGACTGGGATTAGACAACGTGCGTAGTACCCGCCGCCTATGTTGATCCGAGCACGAATCATCAGGAGCGCCATTGCTCTGTTGGCGGTCACGATCGTGGGCACCGGCGGGTACGTTGTGATTGAGGGTTGGACGGCGCTCGAAGGGGTCTACATGACCTTCGTGACCGTAACGACGGTCGGCTACGATGAGGTGCATCCTCTTTCGGACGGTGGCCGAGTGTTCACCATCTTCCTGATGGTCGGTGGCATAGGCGTCATGCTCTATATCCTTACCGCCACCGTCCAGTCGGTGATTGAGGGCGGTGTACTGATAGACTTCGTGCGGAGGCGGAGAATGCAGGCCAGACTAGAATCGACTAGCGACCACTACGTCGTCTGCGGGTTCGGCCGCGTGGGAAAGGCTGTGGCCAAGGCGTTGCAGAGCGAGGAAGTCGAGGTGGTCGTTGTCGACAACCAACTAGAGGTGATCGAGGACGCGGAGCGTCTCGGACTGGCGTACGTTCAGGGAGACGCGACTGACGACGAAACTCTGAGGCAAGCGGGAATCGAGCGAGCACACGGCCTGATCGTGGCCACGTCGCAGGATAGCGGGAACGTGTTCATTACCCTCTCTGCAAGGGGCCTCGTTCCGGGTCTGGTAATAGTGGCCCGGAGTACCGATCCCGGCGCAACCGACAAGCTAATCAGGGCCGGAGCCGATCGAGTCATCTCGCCGCACGAGATCGGGGGTCGGCGGATGGCCCTGTCGGCGATCCGGCCACGTGCTGTGGACTTCTTCGAAACGATAGTCGGCGGCTCGGGCGCAGACGTCAGACTTGCCGAGGTCGAGGTGGCGGACAGCTCGCCTTTGGCCGGGGGCACGGTCAGCGAGATCGACGCCGAGCAGGGCGTGCAGGTGCTCGTGGTCGCTCGAAAGTCGGGCGAGCTGCTGCCCAGCCCCAGTCGAGCTACGAGAGTCGAGCCTGGCGATCGGCTGATGCTCGTTGGACCCGACTCCAAACTCGACTCGCTTGAGGGTAAAAAAGGGGCCTGACTTTGGCGCGTCATGCGGCCACCGCTGTGAGCCAATCGACGCAGCCGACCGAGATCGCAGGTAAGACTCGTAGGGCGCATTGCATGCGCCCTTGCTTGGCCTATCCGCACGATGGAGGCGTACATGAAAGCAGCCGTACTCTACGAGACCAACCAGCCGCTCCAGATCCGGGAGCTCCGGCAGGACCCTCCGAAGGCTGGCGAGGTACGTGTGAAGATGGACGTCGCTGGAATTTGCGCCAGCGATCACCACGTAATGGACGGCACGGCTGCCTGGTCGTTGCCTCTTGCCCTGGGACATGAGGGAGCGGGAACGGTCGAGACAGTAGGGCAGGGCGTTACCAGAGTCCAGCCCGGGGACCGTTGCATCCTGTCGTTCGTGCCGAGCTGCGGCTTTTGCCATTACTGCCGTTCGGGCAGCCCCCAGCTCTGCGACACCCACTTCGCGAGCCCGACGGTCCAGTTCGACGGCACTTTTCGGCTTCACGACGGCGACACAGATATCCACCAGATGCATAAACTAGGCGTCTTCTCCGAAACGATAGTGGCGCCCCAGCAGTCCTGCTACGTAGTCCCGGACGAGGTCCCGTCGGAAGTGGGAGCGCTTATCGGTTGCTGCGTGACCACCGGTGTCGGTTCGGTAATCAACAACCCGGCAGCGCGGGCCGGGATGACGGTCGCCGTGTTCGGCTGCGGCGGTGTGGGACTCAGCGTGATCCAGGGCGCCCGGCTTTTCAACGCGACTCGGATCATCGCCGTCGACGTTCTCGACCACAAGCTAGAGTTCAGCTACAAGTTCGGGGCGACGGACATCGTGAACTCCCGCGAGGTAGACCCCGTAGAGGCGATCAAAGACTTAACTGGCGGCGGTGTGGATATGGCCTTCGACAGCTTCGGCAGCCCGACGACGACCACCGACGCCGTCCGGGCGGTCCGAAAGGGCGGCACCGCGGTGATGATTGGGCTTGGCCCCGTCGGCGAGTCGACGCCGATAAACATGGTCGAGTTCCTTCGTGGGCAGAAGTCGCTGTTGGCCAGCTACTATGGGATGGCGAGCCCACACGAGACGTTCAAGAAGCTCGTCGACTTCTACCTCAAGGGACAAATCGACGTCGATAGCCTGATCACCCGGCGTTACACCTTCGAGCAGATCAACGAAGGCTTCGACGCCCTGGCGGCCGGCGAAGACGGCCGCGGCGTGATCACCTTCGGGTAGAAACTCGGGCTGCCGGGTCGCGGCCATCGGATTCCACCGCACTCGTTGACCCTTCTGTGGCACGCTGATAAACTCGCGCCTCAATGCCACTGGTACGGGCTGCTTGCCCTGAACGCCGAAGCGCCGGCGAGCACTCTTCCGCGAAAGGAGTGGCCCATGGATGACCCATTGATGGTGGTTTTGCGGATCGTACACATCGTGTTCGGGATGTTCTGGGCGGGCACCGCGGTATTCCTTGCCGTGATTCTCGATCCTCGCCTCCGGTCGCTGGGCCCCGAGGTGCAGCGTCCGGTGATGGGCGCGATCGCGCCTATCATGGGGCCGGCGCTGGGTATAAGCGGGATTCTCACCATCGGCGCTGGTATATGGATAGCGTTTAAGGTCAAGCCATCTGACATCTGGTTCGACACAGGCTGGGGATATGCCATCGCCACCGGATTCGTGGCGTCGATAATATCGTTCGCGTTCGGCATCTCCACGGGTGCGCTGTCCAACAAAATGCAGGCACTTGGGACAGCGATTCAGGGCAGGCCGCCCACCCCAGAGGAAGGCGCCCAGCTCAAGAAGACTGGTGACATGCTCACCCTGTTCGGCCGGTTCACGGCGGTCTTCGTCGTTATCGCCGTCGGCACGATGGCGTCGGCACGCTGGGTGTAGCGAGGGCGTTTGACGATGTACTTGGAGGGCAAAAAAGCACTGGTCACGGGGTCGCGCAGGGGAATCGGGCGGGCGATCGCTGTCCGGCTCGCCAAGGAGGGCGCCGACGTTGGGATCAACGACATCGAGCGGGACCAGGCGGCGGAGGACACGATCGCGATGGTTGAGGGCCAGGGCCGGTCTGCGAGCTGGCGCCTGGCGGACATCGGCAAAAGCGCGGACGCCGGGCGCATGTTCGACGAGTTCCTGGAGCACCACGGCCGCATCGACGTCCTGGTGAACAACGCCGTCTCGACGAGGAAAAGGGCCTTTCTCGAAGTCACAGAGGAGGACTGGGACTACGAGGTAGGGAACGCCCTCAAAGGCTACTTCATGTGCAGTCAACGGGCCGCTCGCGAGATGGTCGGGCAAGGGAGCGGCGGGCACATCGTGAGCATATCGAGCGTTCACGCCCTGCGGTCGTGGCCGCGCAACCTGGTGTACGCGACATGCAAAGCAGGCCTCATCCGCATGACGGCCAACATGGCCGTGGAGCTGGCTGGCCACCACATCAACGCCAACTGCATTGCGCCGGGGTACATCGACAGCCGCACGCTGCCACCGGACCAGGAGCACCTGCGGGCGGGCCCCGGGTACGCGGATGAGCAGAAGAAGATCATCCCGTCGCGTCGCGGCGGTGTCCCGGATGACATAGCGAGCGTGGTGGCGTTCCTCTGCTCACCGGACGGCGACTACGTCAACGGCCAGTGCATCGCGGTTGACGGCGGCCTGGTACAGTCGGGCATCATCGACGCTTGACCTGACACGGCGGCCAGATGGCCGGCTGCGTGTCCGTTTCGCCTTCGCTACCAGCGCCTTGTCGCCCTAGGTTTCGCGCTCGTCGCCTCGTTCGTCTGACCCTTGGCGTATCGCTCCACAGCGTTCTTTTTCATGAATTCCTCACTACGGCAGCCCGCTATCTACGTCGGCACAAAATGCGCCTGTTAGCGTTTCTCTAGGTCTCCATCGATTCGGCCGTCTGCGCTCCCATAGTTTTCAGCGCGCTCATTGAAATCTGCCTGACCCTTGCGCATGGAACATTTCGGTGCGGCGGCACGTCTTCTTATATATAGGCGGCAGGCTCTCGAAGCTGCCGCGACATCTGGCAAAGACACAGGAGGTAAGAGGATGAACAAGGTCAAAGGACTTATCGCGGTAACAGGGTTGGCCACAGTCGTAATGCTGGCTGTGGCATGTGGCAACGGCGAAGCTTCGACGACACCGGCGAGCGATTCCGACCCGACCGACTCTACGGCTTCGACGGCCAGCGAGCCGTCGGACCAGGAGCAACTGCCTAGAGTGCCTGCTGGCGCGCCGGAGCCCGCAGTCAGTGAACCTAGAGAGGAGCCGGGTGTTCCTTCGACGTCGGCCTCCACCGGCGTACCGACGCTTCCTGCTCCGGGAGTAGTGTCCACGCAGCCGGTCCCAGCCCCAGTGCCGCCACCGGTAACAGCTATGGAAGTGGCGTCGGCCGGCGGCGGATATTCAACCGCGCCCCTTCTTCAAGTCGGCAGCTCGCAGGCCGGGATATGGGTTTCCGGAGAAGGCACGATAAGCCTTACACCCGACCTGGCGCTTCTGAATATCGGCGTCGAGACCATGGCGGAGACGGTGGCCGAGGCACGAGATGAGGCAGCGCGGGCGATGGACGCCATAGTTACGGCAGTCAAAACTCATGGCCTCGAGGACAAGGACGTCCAGACGCGCTCTTTCAACATCTGGCCGCGCTATGAATACCCCGAGGTTCTGGAAGGTGGACTACGTGTCAGAAAGCAGACACTGGTCGGCTACACGGTCAGTAACTCGGCGGCGATTAAGATTCGGGACCTGGACGACGTAGGGACGATCATCGACGACGTCGCGACCGCCGGCGGTAACGCCACACGGATCAATGGAATTCAGTTCACCGTAGAAGACCCGAAGCCATTCATGACCGGTCTTAGAGAGGACGCCGTACAGGACGCTCTGGCCAAGGCCAGCCAATTCGCGACTCTAACAGGTGTGCAGGTTGGGCCTCTGGTCTACATAACGGAGAATCGAGGCGGCGCGCCAGCCGTCAGGGATTTCGCTGATGCCGGTTTCGCAATGGAGGCTATGGCGGCGGCTCCTCCTACCACGGTCAGCGGCGGCGAGTTGGAGTTGTCCCTATCAGTACAGGCAGCATTCGAAATCCGGTAACAAGCTTTCTCTGTCAACGTCAAGGGGCGCCCCGGACTAGCTGGGGCGCCCCTTTTGATACTAGGATGGGGTCCTGGCTCGGATCACGGCCAACGGCTTAGATCGCGACGGGCAGCTACTCTTTTTTGTGTGTGCGCATCGCTCCGGCGTAGCGCTCCGCGCCCATCTGGCTCTTCTTGCTGTAGTAGCGGCTGGCGCCGGGGACCATCCTGAGACTTCGGTCGGGGAGAGGCAACCGTACTGGCACATGGCCTTGGCGGTGCGACTCTCGGAGAGCGATCGCGATCTCTAGGACCTTTCGGCCGTTGTCGCCGTTGGATCTTGGCTCGATGTCGTGTTCGAGCGCGTCGATCATCGACTGGATCGTCGCGTTCTGTCTTGGGAAGATGCGCCACCCCTCGTCGTCGTAGGTACCGCTGCCTTCGTAGAGGTGTGTATCGGGCACAACGCCTTCAACCTTCTTGTGCTTTGTCCGCGCGTACCGGTCGGCCTCGCCGGCCTTCTTCCACACGCTCACGTAGGCCATATCGCTACGGATGACGCCGCCTTCGAGGAGCACCTCGTACCCGTTCTTGGCACTCGAGCGTCGGTGCAAAAAGCACTCGACGCCGTTCACGAACCTCACGTAGCCTGCTCCGCCCTGGTCATAGTCGCTCCAGGGGTCGCCGTCCATCCAGCCGATGACCCAGGCGACATCGGCGTCGCCGGCGAACAGGCGCATCAGGCTCAGCGGCTGGATGCCGCCGCCAACCAGCTCGGCCCCACTCCCAAGGAGCACGCTGATGCTGACGACCTTACCCAGCTCACCGGAGTCGATGACATCCTTTGCCTTCCAGTAGTGCGCGATATTCCGGTCGAGGTCGCCGGCGCCGAGCTTGATCCCGCGCGACCGGCACTCCTCGACCATACGGTCGGCGTCTTCCAGGCTAGTCGCCATGGGCTTTTCCGAGCAGATCGCCTTGACTCCGAGGCGGGCGCAGCTTATGACAACCTCCGGGTTGGGCTGTACGGGCAGAATCGGCGCCGCGATGTCGATCCTCTCCTTCTCAATCATCTCGCGATAGTCACTGTATCCGGGAACGCCGAACCGCTCGCAGAACAGCTCGAGGGTCTCGGGGTCGGTGTCGGCGCCCGCCACGATCTCGCTACGCGGGTTCAGCGCATAGGACCTGGCGTGGACCGTCCCTTTCCTGCCACAGCCTATAACGCCCACTCTGTATTCGGGTTTAGTTGATTCTGTCATCGGTTACCCTTCCTCTCAAAATAGCCTTTCTCGGGCGCGGCGGAGACGCTCCGCCGGAGCGTCTCTACGTCGAAAAGAACCAGACGGATGCGCATGTCCCGATGCCACGACGGAACGCCCCTACATCTGTCCGGCGAGCCGATCGCAGACCGGCCTGGCAGTCTTCGGCTTGTCTTGCGCCAGTCGAGCCGACCGGGGGAGATTATACAGAGCGTGGAAGCTACGGATATGATCGAGACCGGTCAACACACGAATACCCGGCACCTTAGCCTCGCGGGGACAGGACAGACCCAGCCCCAGCAACCGAAGCACCGCCCTCGTACTGATACACCCTGAGTACGGAAGAGGTCGTCGGGGGGCTCGAGACCAAACCGTGTCGAGGCTGTCGACCCGCAGGTATGCGCGGTCTACCTGCCGTTCCTGCAGTCGGCGCTGCACATGGTGCCGCTCGGTTGGGACGACTGGGCTCTCATGCTGGCCGTACCCGTACTCGCGATGGGCGAGTCATACAAGTGGTGGCGGCAAACGAGGTCCGACCGGGAGAGATCGGAAGGTAGCTGATTGTCGACCCTTAGGTTCCTTCGGTGGGAGGGAGGTTCCGCGGGGCGAAGGTCATGGTGTGCTTGAACTCCGACTCGCCGGTCCGGCGGACCCGGCCGCTACCGAGCTTGAAGCGGTAGCGATTGTTGATCGGGTCGGCTTCTCCTGAAGTTACGCTATTGGCTGCCATGTCTAGCCGTCCCTGGCCGAAGAGGAAGTAGCTGCACGTGACGTTGGGTGGGACGGCGTCGGTCACGTAGGCCACGGCCTTGAAGCTGCCCGAGTGGCGGTCACCTGTCTGGGTCAAGACTTGGTCGTTCTCGACGACTACCCAGTCGCCGCTCTCGATACCGCGGGCCGAAGCGTCCTCTGGGTTGATCTCGAGGAAGTTCACGGGGAACCGCGCCCAGCGGTATGGGATGCGGGAGTCGTCGAATTGTGACTGCCAGTGCTCGTTGGTCCGCATGTTGGTGACCCAGAGCTCGTCACCTTGCGGTCCTTCGTCCTTCTGGAAGGGCTCGACGAGCCTCCAGTCGCCACGTGGGAAGACGGCCTTGCCAGACTTGGTGCTGAAGCCGTCCTCGTGTAGTCGAACGGTGCCGACCAGTTCGTCGCCTTCGAGCTTGATGGGGCACTGGATACCCGTCGTCCCAATCTCCCGAAGGAACTCGTGGCCGCGCTTTCCTTGCTTCCGAGCGAGCTCGATCAAGGCGGCGTAGTCGTGGACGGTACCCTTGGACTTCTCCGACGCTTCCTCGAACACCGCGTTGGCGTCGGGCCAGTCGAATCCGTCGAAGCCCATGCGTTTGCCGATCTGAGCGGCGATCCACCAGTCGGGCTTCGCTTCTCCGGGCGGCTCGACGATCTTCGAGTAGATGCGAAGCCGGCGCTCGCCCTGCATACGGGTGAAGTCCTCCTCGCCCCAACTCGCCGCCGGAAGGACGACGTCGGCGAACTCGGTCAGGACGTTGGAGTATATCTCCTGGTGTACGAGGGCCATACCCCCTGCGTCGACCTTTTCCTTGAGCACTCTCTTGACCGCCGCGACGTCTAGCGCGCTCCCGTTCATGACGTCGGCCGAGGTCAGGTTGGGACCCGTCTCACGGGTGAGGCGCTTGATGACTCCAGCAAGGTATTGAGAAGCGCCCATAGAGGCGAGCCACGTCGTGCCGATCGCCCACATGAACCGCACGTTGCCTTCGACAACCCACTTGTCGACATTCAGCTCGAGCTTGTTGCCCTGGTACTCGTCGGGCGACTTGTCTTTCGGGTAGCTGCCGCCTTTAATCATCCCTCTCTGGTGTCCACCGGCGCGGGACTGCACCTGCGCGGCCCGTCCTCCTGCTCCGACCAGCAAGCCGAGGCCGGCCAGCGAAGCGGTGTTCGGGTAGTTGTGAGCCCAGTAGTTGCCCTTCTCGAGCATCACCGACGTCTTCGGCCGGCTCCCGTCGGCGTTCGGCATAGACATCAGCTCGGCGGCCTTTCTGATCTTGTCGGCCGGGACCCCGGTGATGCGTGCGGCATTTTCGAGTCGATACGCGTCGTCGGCGAGGATAAACTCCTTGTAACCGTCGAACGTCGAGCCGAACATACGGCGTCGCCAGGAAGTCTCTTGCTCCCCCTCGAGCTCTGAGTCGTTGACCGTACGAGCTCCGATGAACTCTTTGTCTTCCCAGCCGTTCTCGATGATCAGGCGTGCTATCGCGTTGTGGAGCGCCGAGTCGGTGCCGGGGATGACCTGGAGGTGGAGGCCTCCTCTGGCCTCGGCGTAGGCGGCGGTGAAGTCCTTCCGGGGATTGGCGACGATCAGCGTAGCGCCGCCCGGCGAGACCCACTCCTGGAACAGGATCGACTTGGTCTCGTAGAGGGTCGCCCCGGACACATATAGCACCTCTGTGTCTTTCCAGTCTTGATAGGCGGCGCTGAAGGCATTGATACCGGCGTCGCTGAGTCCAGGGGTATCGGAGCCTTCGGCCGGCTTGTCATGAGGCGCCCATACTGGGGTCTCGACCTTGCCGAGAGCGAGTTTCGTCAAAGCATAGGTGTTCTCATAGTACTGGTAAGAGAACATCTTCATGCCCCAGGCCATCTCGGAGTATTCGTCCAGCACGTACTTCGCCACGTCCCCAACGATCTCGACGGCTTCGTCCCAGTCGATCGGAACGAGCTCTCCATCCACACGAAGTTGGGGCGTCTGAAGACGGTCACGGGTCGGCTTCTCGGGGTTGTACAGCTTCTGCGCCAACGTTCCGCCGCGAACGCTGTGGTCGCCTCGCTTGTTCACCACGAGGGTGTTGCCGTCGGGGATGACCACCACGTTGTGTGGCTTGCCGTCTATCTCGACGACGTTGTGCATGTTGGGTGAGATCCACTTGCCGGTAAGCTGCTTCACGGGGAAGTCGACGTCAAGCGCGTTCTGGGACGCCTTGGGGCCGCCGGCCTCTCCGACCGGCCAGGTGTACGCAACGTAGCCACACCCGACGATGCAGTAGTCACACGCGGTGGGCACCATTTTCGCATCGAGCGGAGGCAAGACGACCTGTGTGTCCAGGTCGTCCATCGTGGCGATTGTTGGTGTGGGCGTCGGCGACGGGTCGGAGCCACAAGCGGCTACGACAGCCGTCGCGCCTCCCGCGGCGAGCAGAGCGAGGAACTTCCGTCGAGAAATCCCGGCCCTTTCGGCCATCGACCAGAGCTCGTCTTCGCCCATGGCGTGTTCGCGCTCATCGTTGTTTTCGAGTGAATTCATAACGACTCCAGCGGCGGATAGGTAATGGGCTGGGTCAGGAGGCCGTTCAGCTCGTCCCAACCAGCGTCCCACTGTCGAGATTATCACGGTAGCCGTAGACGAGCCCCGTCACACCCACGGCGAAGACGTCGCTACCGTCGACCTCCAGGACGATCTGGGGCAGGCTCTGCGTCGCCTGGCCGAGCACCATGACCCCGTTCTTGGAGAGGTCGAAGGTGCTGAAGTGACACGGGCAAGGGCCCATGATTTTGTGGTCGTGCCTGTATTTTCCGTTGAGTGGACAGCCCATGTGAGAAGCAAAGGTAGTTGTAAGCGACGATGTCCCCATCAGGGCCTACTCCGTCGTGGGCATCGGCTCCCAGTTTGACCACGAAGTTCTCGTGGTCTTCCAAAGGGTAGGAGAACTCGAAGGGCTCCCCTTCCCCAAGGTCGCCGACGCCCGCCACTCTTTCGCGCTGGTAGCTCCTCGTTATCCGTTTCGCGCCGGCGCCGGCCGCTTCGATGAGCTCCGTGCCGGGTGGAAAGGCGAAGATGCCCACCGCGACGGCGCCCGTGACGCCCGCGGCTCTTTCCAGGAACGTTCTGCGGGAGAGTGCTTTGTTCTCGGGCATGACCGACCTCCGTCCGCGTTCAGTTTGGACTACTCGATAGTGATCGTCCCCTCCATCCCGAAAGCCTCGTGGGGGATGCAGTAGAGCCGGTAAGTCCCCGGCCTGTCGAAGGTCACGGTGAAGGTGGTGGTCTCGCCGGCGTTGACGGACTCGTCGATCTCGAGCTCGTCCACCGTAAAGGTATGGAATTCCGTCTCGCCGGTCATGCTCAACGTGACGGCCTCGCCCTGCTTGAACTTGAAGTCCGATGGCACGAACTTGTACGTTCCGCTGCCACCCGGGTCCTGGTTCTCGACCTTGACGACGCCTTCCTGTTCTCCTTGATCGCCAGCGCCGGCGGCCGAAGTCGCAGACTGGCCCGCGGCAGCGTCTGCTGCCGACCCCCCTGAATCTCCGTCGTCGTCAGAGCCGCAAGCAACGAGAGCCATCACCAGTAATCCAGCGATCAAAGCCGTCCACCGTCTTCCTTTGGACACAGGTCTACCTCCCTAAGTCTCTTTTCATTTGAGCGTTAATGGTTGCGGACCGAACGAGCGAGGAGCTGCTCGCGGAATATTAGTCAGGCTGCCGCCGCGGGTGGAATCACCACCACGGGACTTCCCGAAGACCTTATCAGGGTGCGCGCGAGGCTGCCTTCCAACATCCGTTTCGGCCCCCAGTGGGCGCGGGTCGCCATGACCACGACGTTCGTCGGCGTCGATTGCGCCAATTCCTTAGCGAACGGTAGAGCGGACTCCGCGAAGGAAGACCCGTCGAGAGGCACGATGATTTTCGAGACGGTGTTTCGATCTACCGTACCGGCGTGATGGTTGGGGGTATTAGGTCCAACAGCGAGGATAGGGATCTGAGAGTGTCGAATTACGGAGTCCGCCACGCTACCGAGTACCACACGACCGAGGGTACGTCTCCCTCGGGTGGCGATCGCTATCAGGTCACACTCCTCAATCTCGGCGACTCGAATAATCTGTTGGGCAGGGTCGCCGGACGAGACTACCGAATGTGCCTCGATGCCTTGCTTCGACAGTCGCTCCTCAACCTCGTCTAGGCAGCTTCTGCGAACAAAGGTAGCCGTGTCCGGATCGTCTGTTGGTGTGGCTACGGATACAAGCGTGACCGAAGAGCCAAGACTCTTTGCGATCTGGCTTATGTAAGGCAATACGGACTCGGCCATCTCTGCCCCACCCAGAGGTACTAGTGTCCTGAGTTATGAATCCGATGACAAAATCGGGCGATGGTAGCTAGTAGCTGGTCTGCGGTTTTGGTCCAGATGAAGGGCTTTGAGGCAGCGTTGTGCTGGTCAATGTACTGTTCGATGGCTTGCTCCAGTTCCCGAGTGCTGCGGAACACCCCGCGGCGCAGTTGCTTCTCTGTCAGCACCGCGAACCAGCGCTCCACCTGGTTCAGCCAAGAGCTGCTGGTGGGGGTGAAGTGCAGGTGATAGCGCGGCCGCCGGGCCAGCCAGCGCTGGATGGCGGGGGTCTTGTGGGTGGCGTAGTTGTCCAGGATAAGGTGCACGTCGAGGTCCGGGGGTACGGTCGCATCGACCCGGTCGAGGAAGCGCCGGAACTCCGTGGACCGGTGCCGACGGTGGCAGGCGCCGATGACCTCTCCCGTCTTCACGTCGAGGGCGGCGAAGAGAGAGGTCGTACCATGACGACGGTAGTCATGGGTCCGGCGCTCGATCTGCCCCGGGCGCATGGGCAACAGCGGGGCCGTCCGGTCGAGGGCCTGGATCTGGGACTTCTCGTCGACACACAGGACCAGAGCCCGCTGGGGTGGGTTGAGGTAGAGCCCCACGATGTCACGGACCTTCTCGATGAACAGAGGATCAGACGAAAGTTTGAACGTCTCGGTCCGATGCGGCTGCAAGGCAAAGGCCCGCCAGATACGGCTGATGGCGCTCTGACTCAGGCCGGTACGCGCAGCCATGGAGCGCGTGCTCCAGTGGGTTGCATCCGCCGGCGTCGTCTCCAGGGTGAGGGTCACGACCCGCTCCACATCGGTGTCCGTGATGGAGCGTGGGCCGCCGGGCCGCGGCTCGTCAAGCAGGCCGTCGAGGCGGCGTTCGATGAACCGGGCCCGCCACTTCCCCACCGTTTGCTTGGCCAGACCGATCTCCCCGGCCACGACGGTATTGGTCTTGCCCTCGGAGCAACGGAGAATGATCCGGGATCGCAGAGCCAGCGCCTGGGCAGTGGTTGGACGCCGCTTCCAGCGCTCGAGGCTCTCGCGTTCGTCGGAGGAAAGGTGCAAGGGAGGAATGGGGCGTCCGATGGCCATGGTGACCTCCATGAGCGTTTCGTGGAGGGTACACCCCAGCAAGTACTTTTGCAATGAGTTCATAACTCAGGACACTAGGACCTTGCTAAACATGACGGTTCTCCTCGCGCACAGGCTGCTGACCGCTTTCGGTTCGAGCCAATTGTCTGGCTCTGGAGGTATGCGACGCGTGAAGAACGGCTGACGGGATGTGAAGATCGTGTGAAGGGCCAGTTGTCGTCCTGCATGGTCTGGGACTTGGAGCATACCACTCTGAAGGGGGCGCTCTTCGGCACCGGGGGTGGTCGTTGGCCTAGAGAACCCAACCCACAGCCAGCCCCAGGCCGGCGATGGCAGATACCGCTGATGAGGGCCGAGCATTTCATCCCTGCAACGGCCTCTCGCTACATCCGAACGGTTTCGCCCGCTTCGATTGCAGAGGCAAAAGAGCCGATCGCCCTTTCTCCGGCTATCGACCCTGGACGACCATTGAAAACGACGAAACTCGGTTCCTCGAGGTTGCCGTGGGCCGGCGAGAACTTCAGGTGCCCGGCGTCCCTCAGCTCCTGATGCGATTTTTCTCCGCCTAGCTCGGTATAGAACTCACTTTGCACCACATAGTACTCGTGGTCCACGTCCGGCAGGCCTTCTTCGGGTTCCACGACCAACAACCCGTACATCCCGTGACTTATGTGCATCGGTATGTCTGGATAGGCGCAGTGGTAGATGTAGATTCCCGGCGCCATCAGCTTGGCTTGAAAGCGGCTGACCGCTCCGGGGCGGGTGTCGAGCTTCACAGCGCCTCCGCCTGGTCCCGTTACCGCATGGAAGTCGACGTTGTGGGGTAATCTGGTCTCCTCGGGGCTGTGGAGGTAGAAATCCACGGTATCGCCTACCCGTCCACGGATCATCGGCCCCGGGATCGTCCCGTCGAAAGTCCAGAAGTCCATGGTCGAGCCCGAGACTATCTCGCCGACCACCTCGTCGATTCGAAAATGGGCTTCGATCGTGATCGGCTCGTTCCCCGGTTCGGGGTTCGTGAACCCGCCGTTTTCGTAGAGTGTATAGCGCGCTGAATCGGGCATCTTGCTAGGGTGCCGCGATATGTCGTCAACGTCCGTTTCCTTGGCGGCCGCCGTCTGTGGCTGCGAGGCTGCCGGTTGCCCCGCGTCTTCCTGTTCGGAGGAAGTAGAGTCTTCGTTACCGCAAGCTAGTGTCCTGAGTTATGAACTCATTGCAAAAGTACTTGCTGGGGTGTACCCTCCACGAAACGCTCATGGAGGTCACCATGGCCATCGGACGCCCCATTCCTCCCTTGCACCTTTCCTCCGACGAACGCGAGAGCCTCGAGCGCTGGAAGCGGCGTCCAACCACTGCCCAGGCGCTGGCTCTGCGATCCCGGATCATTCTCCGTTGCTCCGAGGGCAAGACCAATACCGTCGTGGCCGGGGAGATCGGTCTGGCCAAGCAAACGGTGGGGAAGTGGCGGGCCCGGTTCATCGAACGCCGCCTCGACGGCCTGTTTGACGAGCCGCGGCCCGGCGGCCCACCGCTCCATCACGGACACCGATGTGGAGCGGGTCGTGACCCTCACCCTGGAGACGACGCCGGCGGATGCAACCCACTGGAGCACGCGCTCCATGGCTGCGCGTACCGGCCTGAGTCAGAGCGCCATCAGCCGTATCTGGCGGGCCTTTGCCTTGCAGCCGCATCGGACCGAGACGTTCAAACTTTCGTCTGACCCTCTGTTCATCGAGAAGGTCCGTGACATCGTGGGGCTCTACCTCAACCCACCCCAGCGGGCTCTGGTCCTGTGTGTCGACGAGAATTCCCAGATCCAGGCCCTCGACCGGACGGCCCCGCTGTTGCCCATGCGCCCGGGGCAGATCGAGCGCCGGACCCATGACTACCGTCGTCATGGTACGACCTCTCTCTTCGCCGCCCTCGACGTGAAGACGGGAGAGGTCATCGGCGCCTGCCACCGTCGGCACCGGTCCACGGAGTTCCGGCGCTTCCTCGACCGGGTCGATGCGACCGTACCCCCGGACCTCGACGTGCACCTTATCCTGGACAACTACGCCACCCACAAGACCCCCGCCATCCAGCGCTGGCTGGCCCGGCGGCCGCGCTATCACCTGCACTTCACCCCCACCAGCAGCTCTTGGCTGAACCAGGTGGAGCGCTGGTTCGCGGTGCTGACAGAGAAGCAACTGCGCCGCGGGGTGTTCCGCAGCACTCGGGAACTGGAGCAAGCCATCGAACAGTACATTGACCAGCACAACGCTGCCTCAAAGCCCTTCATCTGGACCAAAACCGCAGACCAGCTACTAGCTACCATCGCCCGATTTTGTCATCGGATTCATAACTCAGGACACTAGCGCCATCAACAAAAGGCTCGACGCCAATATCAAGGCCATTAGTGCTCGAAGTCTCGATCTCGCTAGTGGTGTATCAGGCATCGTGTCCTCCTTTTGCTGGCAGACGATTACCTTGGTTTCCGTCTACCTATCTCGACAATCCGATTTTCGCCGAAGATGGTGATACCGCCGTGAACACGCGCACTATCGAAATGAAGATGTCGTGAAGAACCGCCTCGGCGCTCCAATATCGCCATGGGCCCGGGAAACCGAATGCTATAATTGCGCCGTTCCGAATCGAGCCTACGCACCGCTCGGAGCCGGGTATTGACGAGGGAAACCACGACTAAGAGTCAACGCGACCTCACTAACTTACGTGTTGAGATCGACCGCCTGCGAGGTCGCTTCTCCTTGCTCGCTGAATTGGGCGCGCGGGTCACCGCGAGCCTCGAACCCGCGTCGGTGTTGCAAGCGGTGGTCGACGCCGCATGCCAGCTCACGGGCGCCAAATACGGAGCCCTGGCGGTGTTCGATGATGCAGGGCGTATCGTAGAGTTCATCACGCACGGGATTACGCAACAAGAGCGCCAACGCATAGGCGACCTTCCGCAAGGTCTCGGCATGCTCGGATGGATCAGGCAGGTCCAGGAACCGATCAGGCTTGCGGACCTTTCGGACCATCCGCGCTCAGTAGGATTCCCTCCACATCATCCGGCGATGAAGACTTTTCTCGGCTCGCCGATCTTGTATGGCGACGATTCGTTGGGCAATCTTGATTCTCTCGTAAAAAGTCTGTGCAGGTCGAATTAGAACAACCGTACCCTTGCCTGGGTACAATATACAGTCTCTGTTCCGTGTCCTACCCCAACATACGGTAGCGCTCACATGTGCTAAAGCGCTGGAACTTCCTCAAACCGGGTTTTTACGAGGGAATCAATCTTTACCTGACTGAAAAAGAAGGCGGGCTCGAGTTCACGCGGGAGGACGAGACCCTGCTGGGTCTATTCGTGGCCCAGGCGGCTATGGCGATCCGGAACGCCCGGCTGTTCGAACATGAGCAGAAGGCGCGCGCCGAAGCCGAGTCCGCACGGCTGGCGTTGGCGCAATCAGAAGAGGCCCTGCGCGGCAGCGAGAAACAGTTTCGGGATGTTCTCGGCAACACAACAGCCGTCGTTTTTATCAAGGACACGGAAGGCCGGTACACCTTCGTCAACCGGCGGTACCTGGAGCAGTTTCACGTAACAAATGAAGACGTGGCGGGAAAGACGGACCACGACCTCTTTCCGAGCGAAACAGCAGACATCTTGCGGGCGAACGACGAGGAGGTGCTCAAGACCGGGACCTCCCTAGAACTAGAGGAGGTCGTCCCTCAGGACGACGGCCCCCACACATACCTCTCGATCAAGTTCCTGCTATATGACGAGTCGAAGGCGCCGTATGCCGTCTGCGGAATCGCTACGGACATCACCGACCGAAAGAGGGCCGAGGAGACCGTTGAAACGGAGCGCCAGCGGCTGGAGACGCTGGTCAGCACCTCTCCGGTCGGAGTCGTCGCGGTCGATGCGGACAACGAAACGATCCTCCTGATCAACCGCGAGGCCCAGCGGCTCCTCGGAGTCCACGAGCCCGGAGACCGTCTGGAGCAGTACGAGCGTGCAGCCAGGCGAGAGACCCCCGACGGCCGAGAGCTATCACCCGACGACTTGCCCATACGTCGCGCGCTGATCAAAGGCGAGACCGTCCGGGCCGAGGAGGTCCACTTCAAGTTCGACGATGGCCGGACGGTCCCGACGCTGATGAACGCGACCCCCATCTACGCGGACGACGGGCACGTCTCGGCCGCCTTCGTCGTAATCCAAGACGTCTCACCGCTGGAGGAGCTAGAGAAGCTGCGGAGCGAGTTCCTCGGTATCGTGAGCCACGAGCTTCGTACGCCCCTAACCGCCATCAAGGGGTCGGCCGCAACGGTGCTCGGCAGTCCCACCCCTTTCGACATGCAGGAGATTCGTGAGTTCTTTCAGATCATCGACGAACAAGCGGACCGTCTTCGCGATCTGGTAAGCAATCTCCTGGACATGACTCGAATAGAGGCCGGCTCTCTATCGGTCACTCCCGAGCCGATGGACCTTCGGGACGCAGTGAACGATGCTGTTGACACCTTCAACAGAAGCGGTGTCCATCACCAAGTCCAAGTTGACGTTCCCGACGACTTGCCGGAGGTCAACGCCGACAGAACGAGGCTAGGGCAGGTCCTGAACAACCTGCTGAGTAACGCGGGCAAGTTCTCGCCTGAGGCATCGACGATCGCCGTCGACATCAGGAGGGACAATTCGCTGGCTACGGTCCACGTGCGCGACGATGGCAGGGGCATTCCGGTCAAGAAGCTGCCTCACGTATTCAATAAGTTCTATCAGGCCCACGACGACTCCGGGTCCGTTCTTTTCGGCAGCGGTCTCGGGCTGGCCATTTGCAAAGGTATCGTCGAGGCACATGGCGGCCGGATATCGGTTGAAAGCCCGGGAGAAGGGCGGGGAAGCACGTTCAGCTTTACCATTCCGCTGGCTGTTGAGGCGGGCACAACACCGGTAGCCGACCTCAGCAAGAAAGCCGACCACCTCGGGAGGGTCGCGCGAGCCGGGGAGCGGACGCGGATCTTGGCCGTCGACGACGAGCCACAAGTCCTGCGGTACCTGCAGAACACATTGAAAAACGCCGGCTATCAGCCCGTTGCGACCACAGACCCGTCCGAGGTCACCAAACTGGTGGAGATGGAGGAGCCTCAGCTCGTTCTTTTGGACGTAAATCTACCCGGCGTCAGTGGCTTCGACCTCTTGCAGCAGATCCGGGAGATTTCCGGAGTACCCGTGATATTCTTGTCGGCCAGCGATCGCGAGGCGGACACCGTACAGGCCCTCAAGCTCGGCGCCGACGATTACGTCACAAAGCCCTTTTCCCCGTCCGAGCTGTTGGCGCGAATCGAGGCATCGCTGCGCCGCAGACTAACGTCCGACCAACTCGAGGTCCGACCTCCCTTCGAGCTAGACGGTCTCGCTATAGACTTCGCCGCACGACGCGTAACGGTCGCCGGCTCCGACGTGAGACTTACGGCAACGGAATATAAGCTGCTTTACGAGCTTGCAACGAATGCCGGAAGGGTCCTGACGCACGATCAGATTCTCCAGCGCGTATGGGGACCGGAATACTCGGGCGAAACGCAGCTGGTCCGAGCGTTCATCCGCACTCTTCGCCGCAAATTGGGCGACGACGCCCGCGACCCGAAGTACATCTTCACCGAACCTCAGGTCGGTTACCGGGTGGCTAAGCCCGAATCCACCGAGGGAGGGCGTCGGGTTAGCATCCTGAAGTGGCCAGAAGTGGCCAGAAGAGGCCAGAGGGTGCTCTTCTGAATCTGGGATAATGGTTTTGTAACAGCAAAACAGTCCCAGAGAAGGAGCACCCAATAGATGCTACCACGCAACCAGCCCGACCGTATCCGTATCGTCTTTGACGATCACCGCCTGGTGGCCAATGCCGGTCTGCTCCTGCCGGCCACCCTCGCCCGGCATCTGGGCCTGCGGGAACTCGTTGACCATCACCTTGACCTGGGCGGCGCGCCGGGGCGGGCCAACACCGGAGACAAGCTGATGACCCTGGTGGCCTCAGCCATGGCCGGCGGCGACTGCATCGACGACGCTGATGTGTTGCGCACCGGGGGGACGGCCTGCACCCTGGGCGGCACGGTCAAGGCGCCATCCACCCTGGGCACCTTCCTGCGCAGCTTCCGGTGGGGCCACGTCCGCCAGCTGGACCGGGTGAGCCGGGAGCTGCTGGCCCGGGCCTGGGCCGCTGGGGCCGGACCCGGCGACGCGCCGTTCACCATCGACCTCGATTCCACCATCTGCGAGACCTACGGACTGGCCAAGGAGGGCGCCCGCCACCACGGCTATACCGGCAAGCGGGGCTACCACCCACTGCTGGCCATCGCCGCCGGCACCGGAGACGTGCTGATGTCCCGGCTGCGCGAGGGCCGGGCCAACACCGCCCGCGGCGCCGCCCACTTCCTGCGGGAGACGGTGGGACGGGTGCGCTACGCCGGGGCCAACGGACGACTCACGCTACGGGCCGACAGCGGGTTCTACACTCATGGCGTGGTATCCGTCTGCCGCAAGATGGATGTCCGCTTCTCCATCACCATCCGCCAGCATAAAAGCCTGCACAATCTCATCGAGGCGATACCCGAAGATGCCTGGACGCCGATTCCTTACTGGATGGACGGCGCCGCCGATGTGGCCGAGACCACCTGCACTCCCTTCCAGAGTGAACCTGACGCCGCGCCGGTGCGGCTCATCGTCCGGCGTGTGAAGCCCACGCCCGGTTCCCAGCTGGCCCTCTTCGCCACCTACAGCTATCACGGCTTCATCACCGACCGGGACGGGGAGATGCTCGAACTGGAGGCCGACCATCGCCGCCACGCCGAGATCGAGAATGCCATCCGAGACCTCAAGCACGGTGTGGGGTTGAACCATCTCCCCTCGGGCCGCTTCGCCGCCAACGCCGCCTGGCTGGCGGTACAGGTGATGGCCCACAACATCGCCCGCTGGACAGCGCGCATCGGTCTGGGCGAGCAGGTGGTGACCACCAAGACCCTCCGGCGGCGGTTCTTCTCCCTGGCCGGACGGATCACCCGCTCGGCGCGCCGCCTCACACTGCATCTGCCACAGCGCTGGCCTTGGGAAGCCCAGTTCGATCGTGCCCTGGCCCGATTGCGCGCCCTGCCACTCCCTGCCTGACGGCGGCGGCGGCAACCGGCCGCCATCCGGCCAACCGAACGTCCCCGCGAACTCGCGCCAGTCCGGTCTGCGAGTGCCTCTTGCTGTGTCCTCTCCCCGCTATCTCGCCCTGACCAACATTCGCAGACGGTCACAAAGTCTCCCCGCGGCAACTGAAGACAAACACCGGCCCCCCTCTACCCCAAATCGTGCCCGGACCATCGCCCTCCCTTGCCCCTATCGCCCGTTCCGCTGCTGCATAGTCATCCCTTCGGTGGATTTGGGCTAAGCCCTAGCGGCTCGACCGCCGGCCCTGTCGAACGCCCGGTGTACCGTTTATCACTCAGCCGAAGATGTCGGCGTCTTGTTCACAGAATCTTCACGCCAGCCCTCGACCCCTTCATCAGCCACTCACGCCTCGCGTTCTACGATATGACTGCCACGCTAGTTCAAGAGGTGCTCAATGGGTGACACATGGTGGAACGGCGAGTAACCATGATTCCCTCGTAAAAACCCGTTTTGAGGAAGTTCCAGCGCTTTAGCACATGTGAGCGCTACCGTATGTTGGGGTAGGACACGGAACAGAGACTGTATATTGTACCCAGGCAAGGGTACGGTTGTTCTAATTCGACCTGCACAGACTTTTTACGAGAGAATCAACCATGCCCGGCGGAACGAGTGAACTCAGTGTAGTAAAAAGCGATAGTAGCCGGCCGCGAGCCCTCGTCGTTGAAGACGACCAGAGCGTCAGCAGGATGCTACGGCTTTCGCTGAGCTCCGCCGGGTTCGACATAAGCGAAGTCTCGTCAGGCGCCGACGCGCTTCGGGAGCTCGAAGCGATCTCCGTCGATGCAGTAGTCCTCGATCTGGGTCTGCCAGACAGGCTCGGAGGCGCCGTGCTGGAGTGGCTAAGAGACCGGCACGATTCGCGAACGAGGCCGAACTGGGTTGTGGTCTCCGCACTGGACAAGGTCGAGGCGACGCGAACGTACGGTCCCCTCGGCGAGCACTTCCTGTCCAAGCCCTTCGACCCATGGGTATTGGTGCGGCCGCTACGAGCTTCGGGCCACTAGCTCGCACACTGGACCTTCGCCATCGTAGGTCTGACTTCCCAACGAATCCTTCCCTAAGCCCAAATCCACCGAAGGGATGACTATGCAGCAGCGGAACGGGCGATAGGGGCAAGGGAGGGCGATGGTCCGGGCACGATTTGGGGTAGAGGGGGGCCGGTGTTTGTCTTCAGTTGCCGCGGGGAGACTTTGTGACCGTCTGCGAATGTTGGTCAGGGCGAGATAGCGGGGAGAGGACACAGCAAGAGGCACTCGCAGACCGGACTGGCGCGAGTTCGCGGGGACGTTCGGTTGGCCTCGTGCCCTGGCCCGATTGCGCGCCCTGCCACTCCCTGCCTGACGGCGGCGGCGGCAACCGGCCGCCATTCGCCCTCCGGCGGCGGTTCTTCTCCAGACGGGTCTCGGCAAGGCGTCGAAACCGCCCTGTATAGGAAAGGGTATTGTCCCACACATCGGGGTGGTTGTTCAGAGGTTCGCACGCCAAAGCCTCGGCGCGGCCTGACGACTCTGGACCGCTCCCGTCGAAGATCGTGGTTCGCCCTCAGGTTTCCGGTGGCGACGCTCGGTAGATCGACGCCACGCCCTCGGCTATAATGGGCAGCGTTACCCCTCGTACGACGGGACAAGGGCTCGCAAATACTACAGCTAGTCGACCTGGCCACTCAGCAGCTTGAGCGGTGCGAGCCGATCATCGGCGCCGACAAGATCGAGGAGCTTCGCGAGCTTGCGGCCACATAAAGCCGTTAAGCCCAAATCCACCGAAGGGATGACTATGCAGCAGCGGAACGGGCGATAGGGGCAAGGGAGGGCGATGGTCCGGGCACGATTTGGGGTAGAGGGGGGCCGGTGTTTGTCTTCAGTTGCCGCGGGGAGACTTTGTGACCGTCTGCGAATGTTGGTCAGGGCGAGATAGCGGGGAGAGGACACAGCAAGAGGCACTCGCAGACCGGACTGGCGCGAGTTCGCGGGGACGTTCGGTTGGCCGGATGTCGGCCGGTTGCCGCCGCCGCCGTCAGGCAGGGAGTGGCAGGGCGCGCAATCGGGCCAGGGCACGATCGAACTGGGCTTCCCAAGGCCAGCGCTGTGGCAGATGCAGTGTGAGGCGGCGCGCCGAGCGGGTGATCCGTCCGGCCAGGGAGAAGAACCGCCGCCGGAGGGTCTTGGTGGTCACCACCTGCTCGCCCAGACCGATGCGCGCTGTCCAGCGGGCGATGTTGTGGGCCATCACCTGTACCGCCAGCCAGGCGGCGTTGGCGGCGAAGCGGCCCGAGGGGAGATGGTTCAACCCCACACCGTGCTTGAGGTCTCGGATGGCATTCTCGATCTCGGCGTGGCGGCGATGGTCGGCCTCCAGTTCGAGCATCTCCCCGTCCCGGTCGGTGATGAAGCCGTGATAGCTGTAGGTGGCGAAGAGGGCCAGCTGGGAACCGGGCGTGGGCTTCACACGCCGGACGATGAGCCGCACCGGCGCGGCGTCAGGTTCACTCTGGAAGGGAGTGCAGGTGGTCTCGGCCACATCGGCGGCGCCGTCCATCCAGTAAGGAATCGGCGTCCAGGCATCTTCGGGTATCGCCTCGATGAGATTGTGCAGGCTTTTATGCTGGCGGATGGTGATGGAGAAGCGGACATCCATCTTGCGGCAGACGGATACCACGCCATGAGTGTAGAACCCGCTGTCGGCCCGTAGCGTGAGTCGTCCGTTGGCCCCGGCGTAGCGCACCCGTCCCACCGTCTCCCGCAGGAAGTGGGCGGCGCCGCGGGCGGTGTTGGCCCGGCCCTCGCGCAGCCGGGACATCAGCACGTCTCCGGTGCCGGCGGCGATGGCCAGCAGTGGGTGGTAGCCCCGCTTGCCGGTATAGCCGTGGTGGCGGGCGCCCTCCTTGGCCAGTCCGTAGGTCTCGCAGATGGTGGAATCGAGGTCGATGGTGAACGGCGCGTCGCCGGGTCCGGCCCCAGCGGCCCAGGCCCGGGCCAGCAGCTCCCGGCTCACCCGGTCCAGCTGGCGGACGTGGCCCCACCGGAAGCTGCGCAGGAAGGTGCCCAGGGTGGATGGCGCCTTGACCGTGCCGCCCAGGGTGCAGGCCGTCCCCCCGGTGCGCAACACATCAGCGTCGTCGATGCAGTCGCCGCCGGCCATGGCTGAGGCCACCAGGGTCATCAGCTTGTCTCCGGTGTTGGCCCGCCCCGGCGCGCCGCCCAGGTCAAGGTTATGGTCAACGAGTCCCCGCAGGCCCAGATGCCGGGCGAGGGTGGCCGGCAGGAGCAGACCGGCATTGGCCACCAGGCGGTGATCGTCAAAGACGATACGGATACGGTCGGGCTGGTTGCGTGGTAGCATCTATTGGGTGCTCCTTCTCTGGGACTGTTTTGCTGCTACAAAACCATTATCCCAGATTCAGAAGAGCACCCTCTGGCCACTTCAGGATGCTAACCCGACGCCCTCCCTCGGTGGATTCGGGTTAAGGCGGGTGTGACATCACGTCTCACGTCCGGCCCAGGCCTCGACACTAACGCACCTCAAGGAGAGCAACGATGGCGAAGCAGAGGTACTCCTGTACCAAATGCGAGGCTACAAACTACAGGACGGGTGAGCTAAGAACGACCGGCTCGGGGCTAACACGGTTCTTCAACATCCAGAACCAGAAATACGGCACCGTGTCTTGCGCGAACTGCGGCCACACCGAACTGTACCGTCTGGATGGCACTGGCCTCGGCAATGTCGTAGACTTCTTCACGAATTAGCGGTCGGTCATCCGGTGCTGACAGGGCTTGTGGCGGCGTGAGTCTCGGACCGAATCTCGAGGACGGCGACCCTCATGTTCGGCCAACAGATTAGGCCCAAGCCGTGTTTGCCATACTCGTGTGAGAGAGATGCCCGTCCTCGAGCCGCTGACGGTAGCCGCTATCAACGAAACGGCAATAGCCCAACGAAACACCCGTGAGCGGCCTACCTCCCGGAAACGCAAGCCGTCTCCCAAGCGAACCCTCGGACTCGGGAAAAGACAAGCCGGTTGAGCGAGGCCATTGAGCGAGTCCGACCTGTATCTTCCTGTGAAACGTTTTCTGGAGTGGCAGAGATACGAGGTCAAAGGCGAGGTAGGGGGCTGCGACATCGTCGCCGTGCGCGGTGATGAAGAGTTGGTTGTCGTCGAGCTGAAACTGTCGTTGAATCTCGAGCTCGTATTACAGGCGGTCGATAGGCTTGCCGTCACCTCGAAGGTGTACGTCGGGGTACCGGTTGTGAATCACAACCTGAGGAGACGGAGGCGGCGGACCGTGAAGCTGCTCAGGATGCTTGGTCTAGGCATGCTGGTGATCGATCCCCACGTCGCGGAACACGGCGTCGACGTCGTCCTCGATCCCGGAGAGTACCGGCCCAGGCCGTCCAGGAGACGGCGAGAGTTGTTGCTCGGCGAATTCGTTAGGCGAGTCGGCGACCCAAACCTCGGCGGTGCATCCGTCCGGAACGGCATCATGACCGCGTATCGTCAGCGGGCCCTAGAGATCGCGTCGTTCCTCCAGACGAACGGTCCTACCAAGGCCTCTCGGGTCGCCAGCGCGATCGGAGACCCTAAGGCCAGGGACATCTTGTATCGAGACGTCTACGGCTGGTTCGATAGACCCTCCAACGGTATCTATGCGCTCTCACCTCGAGGTGTGCGGGAGGTCCCGCTCTGGACCGTCGGTGCCGAAGCCGTAGGCTAACCTGCTGTGATGTTGCGGACACGCGGTCTATGCCGCCGTAATTCCGGTCCCTCGGGGGTTGAAAGATGGAGCTCGAGATTACGTCGTTTGGGAACGGAGACTCGATTCCGAGCAGGTTCGCTCTAGGCGCTCCGGCGGACCAAGGGCACGTGACCTTCGGCGGAAACAGGAGCCTGCACCTCCGCTGGTCCCGCGCACCCAACGGCATGCGGTCGTTTGCCGTGATCATGTACGACGCCGACGCGCCGACTGTGCCGGACGACGTGAACCAGGAGGGACGCACAGTCCCGCAGGATCTCCCCAGAGCCGACTTCTACCACTGGGTGTTAGTCGACATCCCCGCCACGATCGCCGAACTACCGGAGGGCTTGGACTCCGACGGCGTTAACCCGCACGGCAAGCCACCCGGAACCACGGACCACGGAATTCGCGGCACCAACGACTACACGAGCTGGTTCGTCGGTGACGCGACTATGGAGGGCACCTACGCGATCTACGCTGACGCAGGCTAATGCCGGTCGATGTTTAAGCCCGAATCCACCGAGGGAGGGCGTCGGGTTAGCATCCTGAAGTGGCCAGAGGGTGCTCTTCTGAATCTGGGATAATGGTTTTGTAACAGCAAAACAGTCCCAGAGAAGGAGCACCCAATAGATGCTACCACGCAACCAGCCCGACCGTATCCGTATCGTCTTTGACGATCACCGCCTGGTGGCCAATGCTGGTCTGCTCCTGCCGGCCACCCTCGCCCGGCATCTGGGCCTGCGGGAACTCGTTGACCATCACCTTGACCTGGGCGGCGCGCCGGGGCGGGCCAACACCGGAGACAAGCTGATGACCCTGGTGGCCTCAGCCATGGCCGGCGGCGACTGCATCGACGACGCTGATGTGTTGCGCACCGGGGGGACGGCCTGCACCCTGGGCGGCACGGTCAAGGCGCCATCCACCCTGGGCACCTTCCTGCGCAGCTTCCGGTGGGGCCACGTCCGCCAGCTGGACCGGGTGAGCCGGGAGCTGCTGGCCCGGGCCTGGGCCGCTGGGGCCGGACCCGGCGACGCGCCGTTCACCATCGACCTCGATTCCACCATCTGCGAGACCTACGGACTGGCCAAGGAGGGCGCCCGCCACCACGGCTATACCGGCAAGCGGGGCTACCACCCACTGCTGGCCATCGCCGCCGGCACCGGAGACGTGCTGATGTCCCGGCTGCGCGAGGGCCGGGCCAACACCGCCCGCGGCGCCGCCCACTTCCTGCGGGAGACGGTGGGACGGGTGCGCTACGCCGGGGCCAACGGACGACTCACGCTACGGGCCGACAGCGGGTTCTACACTCATGGCGTGGTATCCGTCTGCCGCAAGATGGATGTCCGCTTCTCCATCACCATCCGCCAGCATAAAAGCCTGCACAATCTCATCAAGGCGATACCCGAAGATGCCTGGACGCCGATTCCTTACTGGATGGACGGCGCCGCCGATGTGGCCGAGACCACCTGCACTCCCTTCCAGAGTGAACCTGACGCCGCGCCGGTGCGGCTCATCGTCCGGCGTGTGAAGCCCACGCCCGGTTCCCAGCTGGCCCTCTTCGCCACCTACAGCTATCACGGCTTCATCACCGACCGGGACGGGGAGATGCTCGAACTGGAGGCCGACCATCGCCGCCACGCCGAGATCGAGAATGCCATCCGAGACCTCAAGCACGGTGTGGGGTTGAACCATCTCCCCTCGGGCCGCTTCGCCGCCAACGCCGCCTGGCTGGCGGTACAGGTGATGGCCCACAACATCGCCCGCTGGACAGCGCGCATCGGTCTGGGCGAGCAGGTGGTGACCACCAAGACCCTCCGGCGGCGGTTCTTCTCCCTGGCCGGACGGATCACCCGCTCGGCGCGCCGCCTCACACTGCATCTGCCACAGCGCTGGCCTTGGGAAGCCCAGTTCGATCGTGCCCTGGCCCGATTGCGCGCCCTGCCACTCCCTGCCTGACGGCGGCGGCGGCATCCGGCCAACCGAACGTCCCCGCGAACTCGCGCCAGTCCGGTCTGCGAGTGCCTCTTGCTGTGTCCTCTCCCCGCTATCTCGCCCTGACCAACATTCGCAGACGGTCACAAAGTCTCCCCGCGGCAACTGAAGACAAACACCGGCCCCCCTCTACCCCAAATCGTGCCCGGACCATCGCCCTCCCTTGCCCCTATCGCCCGTTCCGCTGCTGCATAGTCATCCCTTCGGTGGATTTGGGCTTAAGCTGAGCGGCGTTCTGGTCCCAACCCATGTCGCCCTCCGTCTGTGCTAGAGCTTGCCTTCTTTGGCCCACTGGTCGTAGTACGTCTTGCGTTCGCGCTCAGCACGCTCGGTGTCCACTTTCGCCTTGACGGGGAAGTAGACAAAGCCGAGGGCCTGTCGGGACCGGTTCTCGCTGGTATTCGGGTCGGCGCGATGGACGATCATGGCGTGGTGCACGGCCATGTCTCCCGGCACGGCGTGAATCGGGTGCTCTGCCTCGTAGTCGGCGTCGCCGTAGTCGGTTACACCCTGTGAAAAGCCAGCAGTGTCGGACGGCTGGTGCACCCTGAAGCCACGTTTATGGGAACCGGGCAAGTACCTGATGCACCCATTCTCTTCGTCGACCACGTCGAGGGCCAGCCACATCGTGAGCGCCTCGTTGGGCTCGAGCTGCCAGTAGAAGCCGTCCTGGTGGGGCGGCGTCTCCTTGCCTTCGCGTGCCGGCTTGTTGAACCACTGCATGCTAATCGTAACGACGTCATCATTGAGCAGAGTCTTGGCCAGATTCACAAAGCGCTGGTCGTTGTAGAGGCTCTTGAAGTAGTCATCGTGGTCCTCCATGCTCTGGAGGCGGAAAAGCGTCTCCGGACGGTCCTTGTCCAGGTACATTGAGGCGGTGTCCGGCAAGCCGGGAACGACGTCCGATATGTACCGCTGGATGTTGTCGGAGACGTCCTGGGCATCGTTGGGGCTCAGGAAACTCTTCAGGAATAGGTAGCCGTCCGTGTTCCAGCTGGCCCTGACCTGATCTACGTTCTGCTCCCACCTCATCTCTGCTCTCCTGATTGGGCTCCCGTTTGCTCAACACCGCGTGTCCTGGGCACGGGCGTAAAGCTTTGCATCTAGTCGACGGGGGTGTCAAGTTGACCGTACGTACGGCGGCCTATTCTTGATTGGTCTCCCGTGACATAGCCCAGTAAAGTACGGCCAGGCAGGCCAACAAAAATATCAGCAGCAATACCAAACCGGCCAATTCCCGCTCCGAAACGGCGTCGTCGCCGGACCTTGAACATGCGACCTGCGCGTATTCCAAGTAGCTCTGGCGTGGGATCTAGTCGCCGTCGCCTGCCGGCACGGGCTCGGGAGAAGGTCCGCCTTCTACGCGAAAGTCCGGGAGCCAGCTTAGGAAGCCGGGGAGGTACCAGCTCGTGTTGCCCAGGAGCTTGAGCGTCGCGGGCATGATCACGGTGCGGACGAGCGTGGCGTCTACGAAGATCGCGACTGCCAAGCCGAATCCGAACTGCTGTAGTGCTACCAGTTCGCCTAACGCGAAGCCGCCGAACACCGCCACCATGATCAATGCGGCACCGGTGATCAGCCCGGCCGTCGACCTGACACCGTAAACGACCGACTCCGCGTTATCCCCAGTCTTGTTGAATTGCTCTTGGATCCGGCTTAGAAGGAAAACCTGATAGTCCATCGACAGCCCGAATAAGATCGCGAACAACATGAGCGGCATGAACGCTTCGATGGTCTCGGTCTGCGGAAAGCCGAAGATGTCGTTGCCGACTCCTTTTTGGAAGACCAACACCAGTATCCCGTACGCTGCGCCAACGGAAAGGAGGTTCATGATGATGGCTGAGATAGGGACCACGATCGTTCGGAAAGCCAGCAAGAGCAGCACGAAACTGAGGCTCAAAACAAACCCAATGACCAATGGCTGATAGTCTGCGGCGACATCATAGTAGTCGATGGCCCCAGCGGTCTCGCCACCCACCAAAACCTCGACCGGAACTCCACGGAACGCCGACGGGATGTAGTCGCTCCGCAGACGACGTACCGCGCTGACGGTGGCGTCGTCCGTGACGTCGCCGACGACTGGTACTGACAGCAGCGCGAAGGTACCGTCCTCACTGGTCTCCAACGGTGGTGCCGGCGCGAACGCCTTTGCCGAATCTGCCTCAAGTGACGCGCGAAGTTTATCCACAGCTTCTTGGACGGCCGCGGTGCCCACGTCGTCTCCCACGATGACGACCTCTGCCGGGTTGTTGCCTCCGAACCCAAAGTCCTGCTGTAGGGCCTGGAAGCCCTGAATCGCACGGAAGTCCTCCGGCAGCGTGCTCACGCCCGACGAGCCCGTGTTGATGTCGAAGTATGAGATAGAAGCCGTAACGAGTATCCCGACGCCGATGATCAGGCTGAGGATTGGAACGCGCATGACCGTCCGCGAGAACCTGTCCCAGTAGTTGTAGTGCCACTCTTCGTGCTCTTCATCGGCACATTTGGTCCCCCTGCACCTCTTGCGCAGGCCCGGGATCCATATCTCGAGACGGTCTACCTTGTCGCCCAACAGGCTCAGGACCGCCGGTAACAGGGTTAGCCCGGCGGCGACGGCCGCTACGACCACCGTGATCGCGCCGAGGCCCAGGCTGACGAAGATGTTCATCGGCACGATTAGCAGGCCTGCCAGCGCGAGAACTACCGTCACACCGCTGAAGAAGACAGCCCGGCTTGCAGTGGCGCCGGCTATGCCGATAGCGTCGTGGATGGGGATGTCTCTTGCCCGCTCCTCGCGGTACCGTGACACGATGAACAGCGAATAGTCGATCCCGACTGCGAGGCCGATCATCGTGATCATGTTCTGTACGAAAACATTCATCTCGACGGCCTGGCCAATGACGGCTACCAGGCCGATAGCTACGACGATTGCGACGATCGCCAGAATGATAGGGATGACCGCGGCAACGACAGCTCCGAACACCACTACGAGGATGATAAGCGCTACCGGGATCCCGATCGCCTCACCTCTCACGAGGTCTTCCTCCGCCCCAACGGTGAATTCGCGCGCCAGGGTCGCCTCGCCGGTGATGAAGACCTCGAAACCGTTCGGGAAGGTCGTTTCATCGATGGCCTTGTGGACCTCGGCAATGTTCTCTTCTGCTCCAGCGGTCCCGCCGGCCAGCACGATAGGAACTGTTGTGCTGCGGCGGTTATCGCTGACCTGGGACTCGTCTTGCGTCACGTAGTAACTGCGTGCAGCAGTAACGACTTCGGCGCCTAGAGCGGTGATCTTGTCCGCAATCCCTTCGACGGCTTGCTGGAAGCCGGCGTCGTCAACGGTCTGCTCGGTCGAGCGGACTATTAGCAGGTCCGTGACCGATCTCGGCCGTTGGAGGCGGTCCTCGACTAGCTTCTCCGCTCGTTCCGACTCAGGATCGTTGAGGAATTTGATCTCGGTCGTAACGGTGTCGAAGAAGAAGGTCCCGGCGAGGCCTCCCGCCAAGAAAAACACGATCACCCAGGCAACAACCGTTCTCCACGGATGCGCGGCGCTGGCCCGAGCCATGCCTTCTGTAGACAGACTGCTCGCCATAGCCCCTCCTTAGATTCTACGAATCTCCGTCAATATTAAAGTCGAGTGGCCAGACTGCGCTGATTGTTCACGACTGAGATGCGGAGTTCGGAATGACCGCGAATTATATAGGTGCGGTCAAGGCGAAACAAGACTAGTAGACCAACATCCTTGAAATGACGGGTGGAAAGCCGGACTGCCCAGCGGCTGTCTCCAAAAGCCAGGCATGGCGGGGAAAGCCCCCGTGCCAATCAACCAATCATTACAAACATTTCGGACCACTAGGGATAGGAGGCAGTTCACCTTCGATCACAGCGAGATCGGTCTCGTCTCCGACAGAGGGAACCAACTTGACACGGGCTATGCGCCGGGACACAATTCCATCATACGCGCGCGTCCGACGACGGGATCACTGGTGCCCTTCCGGAGGTCGTCATGCAAGCCACCACTACCGATCTGTCAATTACCGCACACTTATTGCGTAGGGCCGGGTTCGGCGCACGGCGGGACGAGTTGGAGGCCTACGCCGCCAAGGGGTACGAGCAGGCCGTCGACGATCTACTCAACCCCGAACGCTTCCCCGAGGTCGAAGAGGATGTTCTCGAGCGCTACTATTCGACCAAGGGCGGACCATCTGGCCGCTGGTATCACCGCATGGTCAATACCGAGCGACCTCTTCAGGAGAAGATGGTCGTCTTTTGGCACATGGTCTTCCCCACCTCGCAGTCAAAGTCCGGGCATTCTGTCTCGGCCCAGGAACAGATCGCGATGTTTCGGCGGGTCTGTCTCACCGACATGCGGACCATCCTGACAGAGCTGTCCAAAGACCCGGCGATGATCTTCTGGCTAGACAACAACGAGAACTTCAGCGACGCACCCAACGAGAACTACGGCCGGGAGCTACTCGAGCTCTTCTCAATGGGAGTAGGGAACTACACAGAGGAAGACGTCAAGGGCGCCACCCGAGCCTTCTCCGGCTGGAGCTTCCTGACGCCGGCTCCGGGCGTCGGCAACGACCGGTTCCCATCCGAGTTCGAGTTCCATGGGCAAGACCACGACCAGGACGGGAAGTCGTTCTTGGGCGAGTCGGGTCCGTTCAACGGTGAGGACATCATCGACGTCATCGTGAAACAGCCAGCGACCGCCCGATTTGTCGCGAGGCAGCTCTACACCTTCTTCGTCGCGGACGAGCCGGCCGTCGCGTCGTGGAACGAGTTCCCGCCGCAAGACGCCGAGGCCATCGACACCCTGGTACGAGCATACTTCGAATCGGGGGGCCAAATACGGCCGATGCTGCGGACTCTGTTCATGTCTGACTTCTTCAAAGAAGCGGAGTTCAAGAGGGTCAAGAGTCCGGTCGAGGCCGTCCTAGGCATCATCAAGCTGACCGGGACCTGCCGCGTCCCCACGCTGGCCAACGGCTCACATTTCGGCGCCTTTAGTGGCATGGGTCAGTCGTTGCTCGGACCGATCAGCGTCGAGGGGTGGAGGACGGGGGTCGAATGGATCGATGGCGGCAGGCTGAACCGTCGCGTCGACTTCGCAACAGAGGAAGTGGAAGACCGGTCGGCCCCCGGCATCAGGGACATGATCGACCGCCTCGACGCCCAGTCACCGCTCTCTCCGGAGGAGTTTGTCGATACCTGTCTCGACCTCGCCGGGCCCGTCGTCGTAGGCGCTGAAACCAGGGACGCCCTCGTGAAGCAAGCCGAGTCTGGCGGCCCGTTGGACTTCTCCAACGGTATCGGCCGCGACGAGAACGAAGCGCGAGTCGTCCGCATGTTGCAACTTATCCTGTCCACGCGAGAGTACCAGTTCGGATAAAGGAAAGGGTGCAGGGTAAGGGGTACGGGGTTCGGACCTTACCCTTGACCCTGTACCCCGTACCCTGCCTTCGGAGGTGAGCCGATGGCTCGTCCGCATGCACTGCTCAGGGCCGGATTCCCATATGTCAAGACCATAGGCCACTCGCAGCAGCTTAGGCTTCCCCTCGACGTCGCGTTCGGCAAGGATGGCCGCCTCTACATTCTGTGTCACGCCAACTACGAGCACCTGGTCATGGGGCCGATCGCGCTCCTGAACTTCGAGGACGATCCACTACCTCGGTACGGAAAGCCTGAGCATCGCTATTCCAGCAGCTTCCCCGTGGAAGACGGCCACGTCATGTCGCCGGTGCAGATCATCGCCGATGAGGACGAGAACCTGTACGTGACCGACGAAGGCTGCCACCGTATTTCGATCTATGACGTAGACGGCGAGTTCGTTGTCAAATGGGGTGATCTCGGCAGCGACGACGGCCAGCTCAACAGCCCGTCGGGGATCGCGTTGGATGCCGATGGGAACGTCCTAATCGCCGATACTCGCAATCACCGAGTGCAGAAGTTCACCAAAGACGGCAGGTTCTTGATGAACTGGGGCTCTTTCGGCGATGGCGACGGCGAGTTCAATATGCCCTGGGGAATTACCGTCGACGACGAGGCGTGCGTCTACGTCGCCGATTGGAGAAACGACCGGATACAGAAGTTCACACCGGACGGGGAGTTCGTCTGGCAGTTGGGCAAGTCGGGAAGTAGGGACGGGGAGTTGGACCGCCCTTCGGGCGTGGCCGTGGACAAAGACGGCGACATCTATGTCTGTGACTGGGGCAACAACCGGGTCCAGCTTTTCGCTCCGGAGGGGCGCTTCATCCAGAAGTTCGTAGGTGACGCTACCGTGTCGAAGGCTAGGCTCCATCGAATGCAGACACAGAACGCCCGCGCCCGACGCCTCCGCGAGAGCGGCAGCCTAGAGCAGGAGAAGTACTTCGACGGGGCCTGGTCTGTCCGCGTCGACAACGAAGGCTACATGTACGTGACGGACCACGGGCGCTGCCGGGTGCAGATCTACAAGAAGGAAGCCTACCCGCTCGAAGAGAAGGACATCATCGAACCCCTCAGGGCCGCCAACCTGGCAACCAACATGTGACGGGTGGAATCGACGCTTCCGAGACGAGACGCGCCGCCCTGAGCGGGCGCGCGGCTCGATCAGGCCTCCAAACGACCAAACCTGCTTGAGGTGAAAGCAACATGGCGGTGACGCTTGATCCCGAAGGGGCTGAAACGGAAGTTATCCATCGGCTGGTCGATTTCCGGACGCGAGATGTGTTGGAGATCGGCTGTGGGGATGGGCGCCTGACGTGGCAATTCGCAGACCAAGCCGGCTCGGTTCTGGCCCTGGATCCGAAGGAGGCCCAGATAGCGACGGCTACGGAGCAAACTCCGGGCGGTCTCAAGTCCAAGGTGTCATTCAAGGTGGCGGACATTCGCACGGCCGAGGTTCCTGAGAACGCTTTCGATGTCGCCGTCATTTCATGGTCATTGTGATGAATCCCCCCTGAGGGCGTCGTCGACGCCCTTACGAAGATTCAGCAGGCGCTTCGTTCCGATGGGGTGGTCTTGGACATCCACCCCCAGCCGCAGCGACCCCGGATAGAGGTCCTCGCCGATGACGGATTGGTAGAGGTGGGCCGACTTGATAACTCGGTTTTTGCGGGCGACATTCACACAGCAAGGGGCAGCCTCGCATCGACCATCGCACAGGGTCTTTTCCGAGCGGAGGAAGAGACTGAGTTCGAATTCCTCTATCACTTCGACGATGTTGACGAGTGTAAGGAGTACCTGCTAGAGGAAGCCTGGTGCGAGACGGCCGAGGATGAAACCTTGGTAGAGGCGACGCGAGACCTAGTGTCTGAGGGTGGGGGAGAGATACTGATGCGGGTCCAGGTGCGTGCAGCTCGGCTTCGACGCCTGCAGAGCCAGTCTGGGGAGTAGCCCAACTGCTCGATCTCTAAGCTCGCGTGTGCTTGTGTTAGGCTACGTTCAATCCGAACCATTGGAGGGCGAATTCGTATGACCAGAATCATGGCTGTTGGGGCGCATCCCCAGGACCCCTTCGAGCGGGCGGGCGGCACGGTGTTGAAGCACATGGAGCGAGGCGACGAGGCCATGTTCGTTAGTCTCACCACCGGCGTCGTGACCCACGCCTTCAACGTCTTCCCGGAGACCGGCGAAGACAAGCTGCGCGACGTCGAGAAGATCAAGGACATCAAGCGTAAAGAATTCGATGTCGGCTGCAAGATTCTCGGCTTGACCGACTGGCGCATCCTCGACTTTCCCGAAAGCCCGATGCTGGTCGGGATGGACGAATACGTTTTGATGGTAGAGCTGCTACGCGATTTCAGGCCAGATGTCGTGCTCTGTCCCCACCCGGTCGAGGTCGGCCGCCACGACCACATGGACTGCGGGCGGTTCGTCATCGCCGCCGTCGACTACGTTCGCGCGGAGGGCTTCCCGTCACCCTTAGCGCCGCACACGGTCACGGATATCTTCATGTTTTACTACGAGGATTACCGCGCCGAGCAGCTCATGGGCAGCCCCCGCCGCTCCGCCGACGTCGTCTTGGACATCACGTCGGTTATCCAAAAGAAGCGCAACGCGAGAGAGTCGTTCGGTGGCACGCAGACCAAGAAAGGCGCCGATCGTGACGCGGTTATGGACCGCTTCCAGGAGCAGATCGAAGGGGCCGCGGGGTATTCGCACGGTTTCGGCTACGCCGAGCAGTTCACGAGGTGGAACCCACAACGGGTCCAGTATCTTCCGCTAGCGGAAGCCGGATCGTGAAGTTGCCCTTGAAAAGGACGACGGTCTTAGCTGGCATTCTGTCCGGCGCCGCAATAGCGGCGCTAGCCGTGTCCGTCGTGCTGGCCGCCGTCGGCGACATCACGACCGTCGCTGGCAACGGCTTGGGCGGGTTCGATGGGGACGGGGGCCCTGCCACAAGTAAGCGTTTGAGGTTCCCTGGTTTCGCTGTCGAGGATACCACTGGCAACCTTTTCATAGCTGACGGAAATAACGATCGCGTCAGGCGAGTCGATGTGGGAACCGGCATCATTACGACCGTAGCAGGCACCGGCACCGCAGGCTTCTCCAGAGACACCGGCCCGGCAACCAACGCCGCCCTCAATAACCCAAGCGGCTTGGTTATAGACGGGGACGGCAACCTGTTCATCGCCGATTACAACAACGACCGGATCCGCATGGTCACGCCCGGCGCGGACGGCGAGGTCGACGGAGACGCTGACGACATCATCACCACAGTGGTCGGCGACGGCGGTGCGGCCTTTGGCGGCGATGGCGGCCCCGCCACGAGCGCCACCCTCAACTTCCCCGAAAGCGTGGCGGTCGACGCGAGCGGCAACCGGTTCATCGCCGACTCGAGCCACCGGCGCATTCGTAGGGTGACACCCGGCGCCGACGGTCAGGTAGACGGAGACGCCGACGACGTCATCACTACCGTGGCCGGGACGGGCGGCTCTGTTTTCTTCGGCGACGGTGGACCCGCTACCGCCGCTGCGTTCGTGATTCCACGTAGCCTGACACTGGATGCTGCCGGGAACCTGTTCATCTCTGACACAAACAGCCACAGGATTCGCAGGGTCTCGTCGGGCGCCGACGAGCATGTCGATGGAGACGCGGACGAAATAATCTTGACGGTGGCCGGGAAGGGCACTGGAGTCTTCGCCGGGGATGGCGGCGCGGCCACTGATGCTTTTCTCGACCGCCCATTGGGGGTGGTGGTGGACGCTGACGGCAATCTGTTCATCGCTGACTGGGACAACAACCGCATCCGGATGGTTACCGCCGGTGGCGACGGCAAGGTAGACGGCGACCCGGACGACATCATCACGACAATCGCAGGGACCGGCGCCTTCGCCTATTCTGGTGACGGGGGCCCTGCTGTCGCCGCCAACCTGAAGGCGCCTCGCGGTGTGTCGATGACGCCCACAGGCCTGTTGATCGCCGACACCGCCAGCCACGCCATTCGAAAGATAGAGGCCGAGGCGCCGCCCGCTCCTCCACCGGTGCCGGGGTTGGCCGCTCCCGGTCTATTCATAATGGCGGTGCTGCTGCTGGCCACGTCCTGGTGGACCCACCGACGCGGCACTCGCAGACCTACTGCCCAATACAATCTTTAGGGGGTCCCATGATCTACGAATACCGTGTCTACGAAGCACTACCGGGCAAGCTAGTGTCCTGAGTTATGAACTCATTGCAAAAGTACTTGCTGGGGTGTACCCTCCACGAAACGCTCATGGAGGTCACCATGGCCATCGGACGCCCCATTCCTCCCTTGCACCTTTCCTCCGACGAACGCGAGAGCCTCGAGCGCTGGAAGCGGCGTCCAACCACTGCCCAGGCGCTGGCTCTGCGATCCCGGATCATTCTCCGTTGCTCCGAGGGCAAGACCAATACCGTCGTGGCCGGGGAGATCGGTCTGGCCAAGCAAACGGTGGGGAAGTGGCGGGCCCGGTTCATCGAACGCCGCCTCGACGGCCTGCTTGACGAGCCGCGGCCCGGCGGCCCACGCTCCATCACGGACACCGATGTGGAGCGGGTCGTGACCCTCACCCTGGAGACGACGCCGGCGGATGCAACCCACTGGAGCACGCGCTCCATGGCTGCGCGTACCGGCCTGAGTCAGAGCGCCATCAGCCGTATCTGGCGGGCCTTTGCCTTGCAGCCGCATCGGACCGAGACGTTCAAACTTTCGTCTGACCCTCTGTTCATCGAGAAGGTCCGTGACATCGTGGGGCTCTACCTCAACCCACCCCAGCGGGCTCTGGTCCTGTGTGTCGACGAGAAGTCCCAGATCCAGGCCCTCGACCGGACGGCCCCGCTGTTGCCCATGCGCCCGGGGCAGATCGAGCGCCGGACCCATGACTACCGTCGTCATGGTACGACCTCTCTCTTCGCCGCCCTCGACGTGAAGACGGGAGAGGTCATCGGCGCCTGCCACCGTCGGCACCGGTCCACGGAGTTCCGGCGCTTCCTCGACCGGGTCGATGCGACCGTACCCCCGGACCTCGACGTGCACCTTATCCTGGACAACTACGCCACCCACAAGACCCCCGCCATCCAGCGCTGGCTGGCCCGGCGGCCGCGCTATCACCTGCACTTCACCCCCACCAGCAGCTCTTGGCTGAACCAGGTGGAGCGCTGGTTCGCGGTGCTGACAGAGAAGCAACTGCGCCGCGGGGTGTTCCGCAGCACTCGGGAACTGGAGCAAGCCATCGAACAGTACATTGACCAGCACAACGCTGCCTCAAAGCCCTTCATCTGGACCAAAACCGCAGACCAGCTACTAGCTACCATCGCCCGATTTTGTCATCGGATTCATAACTCAGGACACTAGGCGAGGTGCACAAAAGGTTCCGCGACCACACTATGCAGATATTCGAGCGGTGTGGGATCAAGAACATTGGATACTGGACCGCGGACGCCGGCGATTACAGTGACCGCCTAATCTACATCGTCGCTTTCGAAAGCCACGATCAGAGGGCGCGGGCCTGGACCAAATTCCGAAGCGATCCGGAATGGCTGGACGTCCGGGCGAAAACCGAGGCGGACGGCCCGATCGTCAAGAGTGTCTTCAACACGATTCTCTCTCCCACCGACTATTCACCGTTGCAATAGGATGGCGAAACACGGTCCTAGTAGACCAACATCCTTGAAATGACGGGTGGAAAGCCGGACTGCCCAGCGGCTGTCTCCAAAAGCCAGGCATGGCGGGGAAAGCCCCCGTGCCAATCAACCAATCATTACAAACATTTCGGACCACTAGGGTCCAGAGGGAGATCCGGAGATAGATTCCGTCGCGATAGGAGCGACAAACCGGCTGAGACCGCTGCCTGAAGAAAACAAATCGCCCCTGGCTATCTGCTAGGGGCGAACGGATAAGGGGGATCGATTCTTGGAGGCGACGGGCGGATTCTAAGATGCCCAGTTGTGGGCGGGTGTGGGAGTGTGTAGACGTAGATATTTGTAGCTATTATTCTGGTAGGTGGTTGTGCAGGATATGTGAGTGGTTGTCGGCATTGTCGGCATTTGTGTCGGCATCTTTGGAATCCATTGTTCGGGCGAAAGCTTCGGCTGCTTCCTTCTGCCACCCAGGGAGAGAATGGGCATGGGGTGGCGAGACTGCCGATACGGGATTTCGGTAAACCATCTCCATGCGCAGGGCATGCTTCATTGCACCCGAAAGGACGCGATGGACTAGGCCCACGCCTTCCGCTGCCATGCCTTGGGCCGACAGTTGGGATTCCAGGGCCTGTACATGAGATGGGGCTAGCTTGGTCAGCTGCACGTGGCCTATAGCTGGCTTAATGTGGCGGGTAATAATGCCCTGGTAGCGTTCTTTGGTGCGCTGACGTCGGTTTGGCGCGATGATCTCCTGCATCCACTGGTCCAGCCAGTCACGCAGTAGTATCTTCTCGGCTGGGAGAGCGATGCCCTGGTCGAGGCTGGTGAGGAGTTCCCTCAGCTTACGTTGGGCCTGGGCCTTGGTGCCCCGGGCAGTGACGAACTTACGCTGCCGCCTACCCAGGGCGTCACGCCCGGTGTCTATGGTGAGTTCCCAGGAGCCGGGGCTGCGCTGTCGGAGAGAGCCTTTCACTTGATATCCCTATTGGCATTCGCACGTTTATGTGCTATCATAGACTCATGAACGGAAGGGAATTTGTAAGACGAGCTAGGCGATATGCCCGCAAGAACGGACTGGCCTTCGACTTCGACCCCGCTCGGGGCAAGGGTAGCCACGGAACGGTCTACGTCGGGCTCCGCCAAACCAGAGTTCAGCACGGCGAGATTCGCAAGGGCACACTGGCAGCTATGCTGAAGCAGCTCGAAATCCCTAGGGAGGAGTTCTAAATGCGGTACGAATACCCCTGTGACATCGTGCGTGACGTTGAGGAGTTCGAAGCAACAGGCCGGGAGGCATACGTGGTGACCTTCCCCGATGTCCCACCTGCGATCACTGGTGGCTTGTCCTGGAGGGAATCGCTTGAATTGGCCGAGGACTGTCTGGGAGGCGCCCTTGGCATCTATGTGAAGCTCCGTGAGGACATCCCTGAGCCCAGCCCCGCCACTGATGGCCAAGTGATGATTGAGGTGCCGCCCATCGTCGCGGCAAAGCTGGCCCTTTACACTGCCATGCGCAAACAAGGCATCACCAATGTCGCTCTCGCCGCTCGATTGGGCGTTACCGAAAATGCCGTACGCAGGCTCGTTAATCCAAGGCATCGGTCCCATATCACCTCAGTGGAGAAGGCCCTCCGAGCCGTTGGGCGCTCCCTGGTAGTCGAAGACAAGGTGGCAATCTAAGAGCCGGAACTGCGCTGTTGGAGGGAGCCTTTCACTCTAGAAGCTTCAAGGCGGTGCGTAGGCCCTCAATGGCGCGACTCAGATCGTCAAGCCTCTTGTCCACCTGCTCGTATGCCCCTTCCAGCCTGCTGATGCGTTCTTCTAGGGCCATGTTTTATTGTGGAGGTTCTAGACTAACTTCTATACCGAGTCGAGTGGAGATTAGCCGCAGCCCACTAGTGTCCTGAGTTATGAACTCATTGCAAAAGTACTTGCTGGGGTGTACCCTCCACGAAACGCTCATGGAGGTCACCATGGCCATCGGACGCCCCATTCCTCCCTTGCACCTTTCCTCCGACGAACGCGAGAGCCTCGAGCGCTGGAAGCGGCGTCCAACCACTGCCCAGGCGCTGGCTCTGCGATCCCGGATCATTCTCCGTTGCTCCGAGGGCAAGACCAATACCGTCGTGGCCGGGGAGATCGGTCTGGCCAAGCAAACGGTGGGGAAGTGGCGGGCCCGGTTCATCGAACGCCGCCTCGACGGCCTGCTTGACGAGCCGCGGCCCGGCGGCCCACGCTCCATCACGGACACCGATGTGGAGCGGGTCGTGACCCTCACCCTGGAGACGACGCCGGCGGATGCAACCCACTGGAGCACGCGCTCCATGGCTGCGCGTACCGGCCTGAGTCAGAGCGCCATCAGCCGTATCTGGCGGGCCTTTGCCTTGCAGCCGCATCGGACCGAGACGTTCAAACTTTCGTCTGACCCTCTGTTCATCGAGAAGGTCCGTGACATCGTGGGGCTCTACCTCAACCCACCCCAGCGGGCTCTGGTCCTGTGTGTCGACGAGAAGTCCCAGATCCAGGCCCTCGACCGGACGGCCCCGCTGTTGCCCATGCGCCCGGGGCAGATCGAGCGCCGGACCCATGACTACCGTCGTCATGGTACGACCTCTCTCTTCGCCGCCCTCGACGTGAAGACGGGAGAGGTCATCGGCGCCTGCCACCGTCGGCACCGGTCCACGGAGTTCCGGCGCTTCCTCGACCGGGTCGATGCGACCGTACCCCCGGACCTCGACGTGCACCTTATCCTGGACAACTACGCCACCCACAAGACCCCCGCCATCCAGCGCTGGCTGGCCCGGCGGCCGCGCTATCACCTGCACTTCACCCCCACCAGCAGCTCTTGGCTGAACCAGGTGGAGCGCTGGTTCGCGGTGCTGACAGAGAAGCAACTGCGCCGCGGGGTGTTCCGCAGCACTCGGGAACTGGAGCAAGCCATCGAACAGTACATTGACCAGCACAACGCTGCCTCAAAGCCCTTCATCTGGACCAAAACCGCAGACCAGCTACTAGCTACCATCGCCCGATTTTGTCATCGGATTCATAACTCAGGACACTAGACCCGCTCTTTGAATCGGTAGCCGGCGTGGATATCGCGTTCCCAAAAGGAGAAACGATGAAGGTAACGGGCGTGAAGACCTTTCTGGTGACGCCGTCGGCCAAACGTGCGGGCGTCGTCGGGGCCAAGAACTGGCTGTTCTTGAAGGTGGAGACCGATGAGGGAATCCACGGCTGGGGCGAGGCGTACACCCAGCTCGACCGTGACCGGGCCATAGAGGAGCACGTTCGTGAGCTGGAGCGATACCTGGTTGGGCGTGACCCGTTCGCCATCAAGCATTTCAGTTGGATCGTCTACGACGACTTCAGCAGTCGCCGCGGCTCGATGGACCTGTATTGCGCACTGAGCGGCATCGAACAGGCGTTGTGGGACGTCGTGGGCAAAAAGCTGGGGGTCCCCGTCTACAAGCTGCTGGGCGGACCGTGCCGAGGCCGCATCCGCGTATACGCCAACGGCTGGTATGCGGGCTCGTCCAAGCCGGAGGAGTTTGCGGACAAGGCGGCCGAGACGGTTGCGCAGGGGTTCACGGCGATGAAGTTCGACCCGTTTCTGAGGCCGTGGCGCTCGTTCGTGGGCAAAGAGGTCGAGCAGTCGGCCATCGACGTCGTGAGGGCCGTTAGGGACGCGGTCGGACCCGACGTCGATCTGCTGATAGAAGGCCACCGGCGGCTTTCGCCAATGAACGCCATACGCTTTGCCAAAGACCTGGAGGAGTTCAAGCCGTTCTGGTACGAGGAGCCGGTGCCCGCCGAGAACGTACCTGCGCTCGCCGAGGTCCGGGAGCGAACCCGTATCCCTGTGGTAACCGGCGAGACGCTGTACACGAAGGCAGCGTTCCGCGAGGTCTTCGAGCGACGGGCGGCGGACATCATAAACCCCGACGTCTGCAACTGCGGCGGAATTTTGGAGTTGAAGGAAATCGCGGCCATGGCCGAGCCCTACTACGTATCCGTCGCGCCCCACAATTACAACAGCACGACCATCGCGCTGGCAGCGACGGTCCAGGCGGCGGCGTGCATGCCGAACTTCCTGATCACCGAATACTTCGTGAACTTCGCGGAGACGGGCAACGAGATATCGGTCAACCCGTTCCAGGTCGAGAACGGCTACATCGATCTTCCTGAGGGTCCAGGGCTTGGTCTGAATCTCGACGAGCAGGCTCTTCTCGACAGGCCCTACGTCGAGCAGCCGGTCCGCGTTCTGAGGCACTTCGACGATGAGGGCCCGTAGAAGATAGGGACTAGGATCAAGAGCATCTTGGTGAGAGTACGGCGAGGCTCAGGTCGGCCAGGACAGCACCGCCGACTGCCAAGAAGCCTAAAGTTCAGCGACATCCTGTCTGGTAGGGACGATTGATTCTCTCGTAAAAAGTCTGTGCAGGTCGAATTAGAACAACCGTACCCTTGCCTGGGTACAATATACAGTCTCTGTTCCGTGTCCTACCCCAACATACGGTAGCGCTCACATGTGCTAAAGCGCTGGAACTTCCTCAAAACGGGTTTTTACGAGGGAATCACGATTGTCCGGTCGGAAATACTCTGTTGAACCCGTAAAAAGCTCGCGTCTCTCGGAGCTTCTCGATAAGCATGAGCTCCTCGAAAATTGTGGCAACAATTGGTTCATAATCACCTAGTGTCCTGAGTTATGAATCCGATGACAAAATCGGGCGATGGTAGCTAGTAGCTGGTCTGCGGTTTTGGTCCAGATGAAGGGCTTTGAGGCAGCGTTGTGCTGGTCAATGTACTGTTCGATGGCTTGCTCCAGTTCCCGAGTGCTGCGGAACACCCCGCGGCGCAGTTGCTTCTCTGTCAGCACCGCGAACCAGCGCTCCACCTGGTTCAGCCAAGAGCTGCTGGTGGGGGTGAAGTGCAGGTGATAGCGCGGCCGCCGGGCCAGCCAGCGCTGGATGGCGGGGGTCTTGTGGGTGGCGTAGTTGTCCAGGATAAGGTGCACGTCGAGGTCCGGGGGTACGGTCGCATCGACCCGGTCGAGGAAGCGCCGGAACTCCGTGGACCGGTGCCGACGGTGGCAGGCGCCGATGACCTCTCCCGTCTTCACGTCGAGGGCGGCGAAGAGAGAGGTCGTACCATGACGACGGTAGTCATGGGTCCGGCGCTCGATCTGCCCCGGGCGCATGGGCAACAGCGGGGCCGTCCGGTCGAGGGCCTGGATCTGGGACTTCTCGTCGACACACAGGACCAGAGCCCGCTGGGGTGGGTTGAGGTAGAGCCCCACGATGTCACGGACCTTCTCGATGAACAGAGGGTCAGACGAAAGTTTGAACGTCTCGGTCCGATGCGGCTGCAAGGCAAAGGCCCGCCAGATACGGCTGATGGCGCTCTGACTCAGGCCGGTACGCGCAGCCATGGAGCGCGTGCTCCAGTGGGTTGCATCCGCCGGCGTCGTCTCCAGGGTGAGGGTCACGACCCGCTCCACATCGGTGTCCGTGATGGAGCGTGGGCCGCCGGGCCGCGGCTCGTCAAGCAGGCCGTCGAGGCGGCGTTCGATGAACCGGGCCCGCCACTTCCCCACCGTTTGCTTGGCCAGACCGATCTCCCCGGCCACGACGGTATTGGTCTTGCCCTCGGAGCAACGGAGAATGATCCGGGATCGCAGAGCCAGCGCCTGGGCAGTGGTTGGACGCCGCTTCCAGCGCTCAAGGCTCTCGCGTTCGTCGGAGGAAAGGTGCAAGGGAGGAATGGGGCGTCCGATGGCCATGGTGACCTCCATGAGCGTTTCGTGGAGGGTACACCCCAGCAAGTACTTTTGCAATGCTTTCATAACTCAGGACACTAGCTTGCCACTCTTGATCTGAAGATACGGCGTGGACATCTCCTTGGTCAGGACTTGGTACTCTGCCCTTTTGAACTCGGTTTCATCAGCGGGCACCAGGGCCGAAATGTCGCCCGGTTGAACCGGATTCTCGCTATCGTCAGTGGATTGCAGCAACTGTAGTGCGTCAGAGGTCTGCGTATCACCGTAACTAGCCAAGATGTCCGGGAATGAGCTACGCAGGCTGTTCGCGGGAATGTCCTCGGGCGGAACTCCTGCGTCTAGTGTCCTGAGTTATGAATCCGATGACAAAATCGGGCGATGGTAGCTAGTAGCTGGTCTGCGGTTTTGGTCCAGATGAAGGGCTTTGAGGCAGCGTTGTGCTGGTCAATGTACTGTTCGATGGCTTGCTCCAGTTCCCGAGTGCTGCGGAACACCCCGCGGCGCAGTTGCTTCTCTGTCAGCACCGCGAACCAGCGCTCCACCTGGTTCAGCCAAGAGCTGCTGGTGGGGGTGAAGTGCAGGTGATAGCGCGGCCGCCGGGCCAGCCAGCGCTGGATGGCGGGGGTCTTGTGGGTGGCGTAGTTGTCCAGGATAAGGTGCACGTCGAGGTCCGGGGGTACGGTCGCATCGACCCGGTCGAGGAAGCGCCGGAACTCCGTGGACCGGTGCCGACGGTGGCAGGCGCCGATGACCTCTCCCGTCTTCACGTCGAGGGCGGCGAAGAGAGAGGTCGTACCATGACGACGGTAGTCATGGGTCCGGCGCTCGATCTGCCCCGGGCGCATGGGCAACAGCGGGGCCGTCCGGTCGAGGGCCTGGATCTGGGAATTCTCGTCGACACACAGGACCAGAGCCCGCTGGGGTGGGTTGAGGTAGAGCCCCACGATGTCACGGACCTTCTCGATGAACAGAGGGTCAGACGAAAGTTTGAACGTCTCGGTCCGATGCGGCTGCAAGGCAAAGGCCCGCCAGATACGGCTGATGGCGCTCTGACTCAGGCCGGTACGCGCAGCCATGGAGCGCGTGCTCCAGTGGGTTGCATCCGCCGGCGTCGTCTCCAGGGTGAGGGTCACGACCCGCTCCACATCGGTGTCCGTGATGGAGCGTGGGCCGCCGGGCCGCGGCTCGTCAAGCAGGCCGTCGAGGCGGCGTTCGATGAACCGGGCCCGCCACTTCCCCACCGTTTGCTTGGCCAGACCGATCTCCCCGGCCACGACGGTATTGGTCTTGCCCTCGGAGCAACGGAGAATGATCCGGGATCGCAGAGCCAGCGCCTGGGCAGTGGTTGGACGCCGCTTCCAGCGCTCGAGGCTCTCGCGTTCGTCGGAGGAAAGGTGCAAGGGAGGAATGGGGCGTCCGATGGCCATGGTGACCTCCATGAGCGTTTCGTGGAGGGTACACCCCAGCAAGTACTTTTGCAATGAGTTCATAACTCAGGACACTAGCAGGGTATTGATCATCACCGAAACTGGTTGATTGACCAGGATCTGAATAAGAGATTCTGGCACGCTTTCGGTTTCCCGAGGTAAGTAAATTGAGCTCTTGACCGCGGCGTAGTAAAGATTCGACGCTGCACGCAGGCTCCCACTGAGTTTTCTATCGCAGCCGGCCCCCTCAAGGTCGCCATTCCACGGCATCAGGCCGCGGCATAAGTAGACTGCCCCGAGTCATCAAGAGAGTCACTCAGCCGCGTCGAGTCTCTGTTTGGTGAGTATTCTGTAGCGCCGGCCAGATTGCGCTTGGCGCCGCAATCGCATTCGACCTGCTGCGCGTCAAGGGACGAACCCCCTGTGGAGTACAGTTTCATCGGCTTTCCGCACTCAGGGTTCACTGATCTATGTGCCCACTCCCTCCACGGGAAGTCTTGCATATGGCCATAGTCACAAATTGCGACAAATGGCACTTGCGAAATCTGCCTGGGGCGAGAAGAGTTGTGAGGTATCTTCAAAAAGTGTGTAAACAGTCAGGCGGTGTACCCTCTCTCTGAACAACATGGGCTCAAGGCCCAAGAGAGGAGATAGACCGTCCATGAGGAAGGAAAGCACTGAGAGTAGGTCGGAGTCAAGGCCGGAGTGGGAGCAGTTGGAGGATTGGGTGCGAAGCCAGGTCCAGAGGCTGATCCAGGAGTTGCTGGAGGAGGAGGTGACGGCGTTTCTGGGAAGGGCGAATTCGGCGCTCAGATCCGACTCGGACAACGATACCGGCTATCGGAACGGATACGGCAGAGCCCGGAGGCTTACGCTGAGTTCGGGAACGATACAGCTGAGGCGGCCGCGAGTCCGCGATACCGAGGAGCAGTTCGAGAGCCGGCTGCTGCCGCTGTTCGTCAACAGGACCAGGAAGGTTGCTGAGTTGATCCCCGAGCTGTACCTGCACGGTCTATCCGAAGGCGACTTCGATCTGGCTTTGCGGGGGCTGCTGGGAGAGGACGCACCGGTATCGGCGAGCACGGTGGCCCGGTTGAAGGATAAGTGGAACGATGAGCTTGCCCAATGGCGCAGCCGGCCCCTCGATGACCTGGAAGTGGTCTACATGTGGGTGGATGGAGTCTACGTCAAGGCTGGTCTTGAGAAGGAGAAGGCGGCGGTACTGGTGGTGATGGCGGCCCTGAGCGACGGGAGCAAGGTGGTGGTGAGCGCTGTTCCCGGATACAGGGAGTCCACAGAGAACTGGTCCGAGGTGCTCAGGGACATCAAGCGCCGGGGCTTGAGCTGCCCGAGGCTGGTGGTTGGAGACGGACACCTGGGCATCTGGGGAGCTCTGCGCAACGTCTATCCGCAGGCGGCAGAGCAACGCTGCTGGAACCACAAGATCGTAAACGTGCTCGCCAAGCTTCCAAAGCGACAACAGGACCAGGCCAAGCTCATGCTGCGTACTATCCCCTACGCGCCGACTCGGACAGAGGCTGAGCGGCTCAGGACGGTGTTCACCAGGTGGTGCGGCGACCATTCCTACGAGGCGGCCTCAGAGGCCTTGGAGCGGGACTGGGACCGCATGGTCACCTTCTATGACTTCCCAAAGGAGCACTGGGGGCACCTTCGCACGACGAACCCGGTAGAATCACCCTTCGCGGCCCTCAGGCTTCGGACCGATGCCGCCAAGCGCTACAAGAGGGTCGATCGGGCGATAGCGGTGATCTGGAAAATGTTGATGGTCGCCGAACAGCGCTTCAGGCGTCTGAAGGCCCCTGAGTTGATCGAAGACGTCTATCTCGGTGCGCAGTATGCGGATGGAATCGCCATTGAATCAACGGCTGAGAAGGTCGCCGCCTGATGTCGTTTACACACCTATTGACGTAACCTCAGAGTTGTTGTCACAATAGGTACACGTGTCTCGCCCCCTAAAAGACAGTGAGGAATCCTGGAGGCGTCGGCATCTTGGATTGGGGCAAAAGTTCCAAGTGGGGAATCTTAATGACGGAACGGCCAGCCTCATGTTAGGCACGCCAGATTCACTGCGCCGAGGAAGCCTCCAATCGGGAGGCAGCCGAAAATGCGTGACGTTTAGTTCTCGTTGGAGACGCCATTCTTCAAGCTTGAACTCATCTACGTCGACAAGTGTGGTGTCGGCATCTTCGCTCTGATACCAGTAGTCGAGGCCACAAGTGATCAAGGATGATTCCCTCGTAAAAACCCGGGTTGAGGAAGTTCCAGCGCTTTAGCACATGTGAGCGCTACCGTATGTTGGGGTAGGACACGGAACAGAGACTGTATATTGTACCCAGGCAAGGGTACGGTTGTTCTAATTCGACCTGCACAGACTTTTTACGAGAGAATCAAGGATGTCCCGTTAGGGACAACAGTCAGAGCCCCTGTGCCAAATGGAGCTATGAGTTGCGACCGCCTTATCGGACCGCTAGACATCGGCGGCTTGTATGACAACCAGACAGACCTTGACATCACGGCCACCTGTCGCATCGACCGATCGGTCCCCTATGTGGGTGCGACAGAACGCGACGGTTTGCAACAGGGTATTTTTTCGTCGCTTGTCGAGGGCTGGTCCGTCGTTCCTGCCGCACGGCTAATACCCTGTACCCCGCACCCCGCACCCCAGTTCCCTTAATCATTCCGTAAGATTCTTCACGGCACGGCAAGCCGCGGCTCCTAGTATTGCAGCAAGTCTCTCGACATCCGATAGGAGCCGAGCCATCGTGTACACTGACTTGCAGACCCTGGTAGCCGAGCCGAGGGAGTCCGTGGCGTCACGCGTTCTGGTGGTCGACGACGAGAAGGTCGTGACCGAGGTGGTCGAGCGATACCTGCGCCTCGAAGGGTACGAGGTGTCGCTGGCTTCGGACGGCAACGAGGCGCTGCGGGTGGCGCAGGAGTGGGCGCCCGACCTCATCGTCCTCGACCTGATGCTCCCCGAGGTAGACGGCCTCGAGGTCTGCCGTCAGGTCCGCAAGGACAGCGACGTGCCTATCATCATGCTGACGGCCCGCGGCGACGAGACCGACCGCATTGTCGGTCTCGAGTTAGGCGCCGACGACTACGTCGCCAAGCCCTTCAGCCCGCGGGAGCTGGTCGCGAGGGTAAAGTCCGTCCTGCGGCGAACGTCATCCGGCCCATCTGCGGCCGTCGGTGGCACGCTGCGGTTCGACGGCCTGACCATCAGCCCGCAGTCCAGGGCCGTCACGGTCAACGGGCAGGAGGCTCACCTCACCGGCAAAGAGTTCGACTTGCTGATGTTCCTGGCGTCCAATGTGGAGCAGGTCTTCACCCGCGAGCAGCTTATGGACAGCGCCTGGGACTTCACCTACGCCGGGGACCCCAGCACGGTCACCGTGCACATCCGGCGCCTCCGGGAGAAGATCGAGGCCGACACCATGAAGCCACGCTACATCAAGACCGTCTGGGGCGTGGGCTACAAGTTCGAAGGGTAGGGTGGTGCAGAGCGTAGCCCGCAGCCTCGCCGCAGGAGCCGTCGTTCTCGTCGGGATGACGGTATTCGTGCTGGTCCTGACTACGCTGCTGCTCGATCCACCGGCGGGCGACCTGCGCACGCTGGCCATCTTCCTTTCCATCTCCGGGGGAGTCACCGTGCTTATCGGAGTCGCCGCCCCGCGACTGGCTTTGCCCCATTGGACCCGCACCGTCCGTGGCAGAATGGTGCTCGTCTCGGTGGTGACGGCGCTCCTCGCACTGGTCAACGTAGGCATCACCGCGTATTTGATGTTCCTGAACACCCATGACCTCGCCTTGCTCGCGGGTCTATTGGGGTTCTCGGTAGGCGTGTCGGTTTTCGTCGCCTTCGCCTTCGCGGAGCCGACGGCCCGGTCGATTCGCCGGCTGGCCGACGCCGCAAAGAGCATGAGCGCCGGCCGCCTGGACACCCGCGTCGAGGTCGCGTCGTCGGACGAGTTGGGCCAGCTGTCCGGGGCCTTCAACGCGATGGCCGAGCGGTTGCAGTCGAGCTTCGCCAGGGAACGGGAGCTCGAGCAGGCCCGGAAGGAGCTGATCTCTGCGGTCTCCCATGACCTGAGGACGCCCCTCGCCTCTATTCGCGCGATGGTCGAGAGCATGGCCGACGGCGTCGTCAGCGATCCTGAGACGGTCAGCCGCTACATGCGCACCAGCCTGGCCGAGGTCGAGAACCTTAGCCAGCTCGTCGACGACCTCTTCGAGCTCTCTCGGATGGACGCCGGCGAGCTTGAGCTGCACCTGGAGGAAGCGTCGCTGCAGGACCTTGTTTCCGATACGCTGGAGAGCATGTCGGCGCAGGCCGAGGCCCGAAAGCTCAGTCTGTTAGGCACGGTGAACGACGAGCTGAAGCCAGTGGTCATGGATACACGACGGGTACAGCGGGTGATGTACAACCTGGTGCAGAACTCGATCCGCCACACCCCCACTGACGGCACGATTCACATCCGCGCCGAGGACGCCGGCGAGGTGGTCCAGGTTCAGGTGGCCGACACAGGCGAGGGCATCCCCGAGACGGAGATCCCGCGCCTATTCGAGCGCTCCTACCGCCCCGACCGGTCGAGGTCGAGGCTGTCCGGCGGCGCCGGGTTGGGGCTTAGTATCGCCAAGGGGATCGTGGAGGCCCACGGCGGCCGCATCTGGGTCGAGAGTGCCGAGGGGCAGGGCAGTACGTTTAGCTTCACATTGCCGAAGGCCCATCCGGCGACGGCGGGGTAAGCAAGGAACCCTCACCCTAGCCCTCTCCCAGCAGCGGGAGAGGGGACCAGAGCCCCCCAACGGCCACGTGAACCTAGCCGCTCAGCCTGAGCTTGTCGAAGGCCCGCCCGCCGCTAGTATCTCCCGCACCTGATCGATCGGGATTCCGTGGCGGGTGTTGCCGTCTCGGCCCGCCATCGTCTCAGCGCGGAGCACGGAGTTGATCACCGCTTCTTCGGTCGCCTCTAAGCCCAAATCCACCGAAGGGATGACTATGCAGCAGCGGAACGGGCGATAGGGGCAAGGGAGGGCGATGGTCCGGGCACGATTTGGGGTAGAGGGGGGCCGGTGTTTGTCTTCAGTTGCCGCGGGGAGACTTTGTGACCGTCTGCGAATGTTGGTCAGGGCGAGATAGCGGGGAGAGGACACAGCAAGAGGCACTCGCAGACCGGACTGGCGCGAGTTCGCGGGGACGTTCGGTTGGCCGGATGGCGGCCGGTTGCCGCCGCCGCCGTCAGGCAGGGAGTGGCAGGGCGCGCAATCGGGCCAGGGCACGATCGAACTGGGCTTCCCAAGGCCAGCGCTGTGGCAGATGCAGTGTGAGGCGGCGCGCCGAGCGGGTGATCCGTCCGGCCAGGGAGAAGAACCGCCGCCGGAGGGTCTTGGTGGTCACCACCTGCTCGCCCAGACCGATGCGCGCTGTCCAGCGGGCGATGTTGTGGGCCATCACCTGTACCGCCAGCCAGGCGGCGTTGGCGGCGAAGCGGCCCGAGGGGAGATGGTTCAACCCCACACCGTGCTTGAGGTCTCGGATGGCATTCTCGATCTCGGCGTGGCGGCGATGGTCGGCCTCCAGTTCGAGCATCTCCCCGTCCCGGTCGGTGATGAAGCCGTGATAGCTGTAGGTGGCGAAGAGGGCCAGCTGGGAACCGGGCGTGGGCTTCACACGCCGGACGATGAGCCGCACCGGCGCGGCGTCAGGTTCACTCTGGAAGGGAGTGCAGGTGGTCTCGGCCACATCGGCGGCGCCGTCCATCCAGTAAGGAATCGGCGTCCAGGCATCTTCGGGTATCGCCTCGATGAGATTGTGCAGGCTTTTATGCTGGCGGATGGTGATGGAGAAGCGGACATCCATCTTGCGGCAGACGGATACCACGCCATGAGTGTAGAACCCGCTGTCGGCCCGTAGCGTGAGTCGTCCGTTGGCCCCGGCGTAGCGCACCCGTCCCACCGTCTCCCGCAGGAAGTGGGCGGCGCCGCGGGCGGTGTTGGCCCGGCCCTCGCGCAGCCGGGACATCAGCACGTCTCCGGTGCCGGCGGCGATGGCCAGCAGTGGGTGGTAGCCCCGCTTGCCGGTATAGCCGTGGTGGCGGGCGCCCTCCTTGGCCAGTCCGTAGGTCTCGCAGATGGTGGAATCGAGGTCGATGGTGAACGGCGCGTCGCCGGGTCCGGCCCCAGCGGCCCAGGCCCGGGCCAGCAGCTCCCGGCTCACCCGGTCCAGCTGGCGGACGTGGCCCCACCGGAAGCTGCGCAGGAAGGTGCCCAGGGTGGATGGCGCCTTGACCGTGCCGCCCAGGGTGCAGGCCGTCCCCCCGGTGCGCAACACATCAGCGTCGTCGATGCAGTCGCCGCCGGCCATGGCTGAGGCCACCAGGGTCATCAGCTTGTCTCCGGTGTTGGCCCGCCCCGGCGTGCCGCCCAGGTCAAGGTGATGGTCAACGAGTTCCCGCAGGCCCAGATGCCGGGCGAGGGTGGCTGGCAGGAGCAGACCGGCATTGGCCACCAGGCGGTGATCGTCAAAGACGATACGGATACGGTCGGGCTGGTTGCGTGGTAGCACCTATTGGGTGCTCCTTCTCTGGGACTGTTTTGCTGTTACAAAACCATTATCCCAGATTCAGAAGAGCACCCTCTGGCCACTTCAGGATGCTAACCCGACGCCCTCCCTCGGTGGATTCGGGCTAAGGCTCCCCGCATCAATGGCGTGAGGTCGGCGTCGTTGAGGCTGGGACGTCCCTGAGCGTTCGAGAACGCGATGATGAAGTCTCCGCTGTTGTGGTCGGCGATCCCGCCCGCGCGGGCCAAACCTAGGGCGGCCCTTCTGCCGATTCGGCCGAGCTGTCTCGAGCTGACAGGTGCGTCGGTGGCGACGACCATGATGATCGACCCGCCTCGGCCGGTCGGGTCGTACTCATCGTCGGGGGGCAGTAGCCGGCGCCCGATTCGGACGCCGTCGATGCGGAACTCTCGTGGGTCGCCCGTGTTGGTGAGAGTCATCGCTCCGACGGTGTACTGACCGCCGGCTACGTCGCAAAGCCGCGACGCGGTGCCTATTCCGCCCTTCCACCCGAACCCGGTCATTCCGGTGCCTGCTCCGACGTTCCCTTCGCCGATGTTGGGGGACTCAGCCCCGGATATCGCGTCGTGGACGTGCTCAGGGCGAATGTGCCGGCCTATGATGTCGTTGAGGAACCCGTCGTTGCACTCGCCGACGATGGGTTTGAAGGAATAGACACCGGGATTGCGTTCCGCCAGGTAATCGATCAGGGCGTCAGCGGCGCGCCAGATGCTGAGGGTGCTCGTCAATACGACGGGACTCTCGATCACGCCAAGCTCACCCACTTGAAGGAAGCCGACCGCCTTGCCGAACCCGTTGACTACGTGGACCGAGGCGGTGACCTTGCGCTCGAAGACGTTGTCTAGGTGGGGGAGGATGGCCGTGACGCCGGTCCGGACCGGCCCCTGGTCGATTCTGAGCGGGCCGTCGCCCTCGACCAGTGTCACGTGGCCGACAGAGACCTCGGGTACGTCCGTGATGGAGTTGTGAGCGCCGCGAGGGAGAATACCGATCTCAACCCCGAGGTCGGCCGCTCGAGGGCGTGGTCTCGTCATGGGGTTCCTCCTGCTCGGCAGTGAAGCGAGGTGCGCTCTAGCCGATTTCGGAGGATAGCCTAATCGTGGTGGGCTATCAAGCGGCCCGAGTCTTGGGGACTAGCCAGCGGTCTCGGAGAGTTCCTGGAAGACTTCCCGGAAGCCGTCTCCTCCGTCCCTGCCGTACCCGTCGCGGTAGATGATGCGGCCGCTGGCGTCGATGGCCACCTTAGTCGATTGTTGCACGATCCTCAGATTGGCGAGCATCCGGCCTTCTGGGACGGCGACCGGAAACGGGAATCCCTGTTCGCTGCGGTATTCCTCAAGCTCCGACAGGGACTCGAATGGGTCTACGCCGACCGCGTACAAAGCGACGTTGTCCGGGTACTCGGGGAAGGTCGCCTTCATGCGCCGCAACTCGGCGCGACAGGTCCCTCACCACTTGGCGAAGAAGAAAAGGAACGCCGGTTGGGACTCGCTGACCAGGTCTACCAGGGCTACTTTGCTTCCGTCGGCCAGCTTCATGGTGAATTCGGGGGCGAAGTCGCCGACGTTGTGGCCGCGCTCCGCCGGCCGCGGGTCCTCCCACGAAATCTCTGTGGATTCGGTGGCCCCGGCGGCAGGCGCGGGCGATGCGTCGGTCGTCACCGAGGCAGATTCACCGGACTCGGTGATGGTGAAGGACTCAGCCGTCTCGGCAACGTCGGTGCTGGCTGACGGCATCTCGGCAGCGGCGGCTGCCTCGACGGAGGCAGTGCTCTCGGCGTCCGTTTTAGCGGTTGCTTCGGTGGGAGCGGTGTCTCGGCTGGCCTGTGCCGCTGGTGGCGATGTCTGAGTAGTGGTGGGGTCCGCGGTCGAATCCGCAGCCGCCGGGGCCGCGGCGTCAGGTCCTTTGGTATCGGTTTCGCCGGTCGATGCGCCGCCGCAGGCCGTCACGGCTGCAAGCAGACCGACGCCCGCGACCAGAACCAGGAGTCTATTCATGCACGTCTTCCTATTGCGAGTTGGCCTAAACACAATAGGCCGAATACGTCTCACCATACATACGATAACGTATGGACAGCGGATTTGTTGCGGACGCCCAGACCGGTGTCTGGGCCCTAATATATAAGGTGATGTTCCCCTTGACGCACGTAATCATTTGTGCTAGACTGGAATCAACTAGAGAGAGGTTGATTCCATGGAAAAGTATAGCACTAGAGATTTCGACCGTGACTTCCCCACCGACGACGCTTGTCTAGAGTGGCTTTTCAAGAATCGCTGGCCTGATGGTGTGGCCTGCATGAAGTGCCAGGCTGTCACCCCCCACTATCGCATTACGGGCCGCCCTTGCTACTCCTGTGACCGTTGCGGGAGCCATGTCTACCCGATGGCCGGAACAATCTTTGCAGGTACACGGTTCGCTAATCTCCGTCTCTGGTTCAAGGCCGTGGCATACATGGCAGTCACCAGATGCGGCATATCATCCCGTCAACTGAGCCGTGACCTAGGCGTGGGGGTCAAGACGGGCTGGCGTATGTTCCACCAGATACGGAAGGTCTTGGCCGAAGCTGAAGGCATCCTCGAAGGCGATGTTGAGGTCGATGAGACTTATATCGGCGGCAAGCGGCCAGGGAAACGGGGACGGGGAGCCGAAGGAAAGACCATCGTCATGGGGATGGTGGAACGGGGCGGGAAGGTCAAAGCCAAGATTGCGCCCGACGTGAAGGCCAGGACGCTTGTACCAGAGATTCGGGCTACGGTTCCATCTGGGACCGCAGTCATTACCGATGATCTACCGAGCTACCGGAGACTGTCTGAGATAGGCTATCGGCACGATGTAGTGCCTCACTCGCATGGCGTCTACGTTCTGGGGAAGGACATCCATACCAACAGCATCGAAGGATTCTGGAGCCAATTGAAGCGGTCGATTGACGGTTCTTACCACCGCGTCACCACTCACCACCTACAGAAGCACGTTGACGAGTACAGTTTCCGGTACAGCCATAGGAACGACGAGCAGAATATGTTCTGGTCAATGATGGAGCGGGTTATTTCTCAGGCTTCTTAGGTTCCACGTCCTGTACGGGCTTGGCAACCTTCTTCATTGCCCCCATTACCTCTTCCCGTGTAGCCCCCGGCCCATGGTCTTCCAGCTTCTTTTGTTCTGGCTTTTTCTGCGGCATACGCACAACCTCTTGTGGTTAACCTATCGTCTTGATACCATATAGGCGAAGAGCAACGCAGCCACCATCGCTCTAAATATACCAGGTGTGGGTTGCGCGTCCCTAGCATCTGTAGAGTGCCGTGCGTCGCTCTTCACCAAAGCCCCTGCCGCTGGATCGGGGACCTGGGTTCGATTCCCAGCAGGGGCACCTTGCGTGGGGGTGTCTGCTAGTCGGCAAGCTGGTCGGCTCCAAACCGGCAGAATTGGGGTTCAAGTCCCCGCACCTCCACTTTCACATCCTAAGGGGGCATTCAATCTTACTGTCAAGGGTTAGATTTTGAGGGACACATTGCCTGTAGGTGTAATCATGTTGCCAGAACAGACCACTGTAAGCGAACTGCGAGCGTACCGGACCTCTTTATCTGCTGAGGGCGAGCGGATGAAAGAGGCACTCAAAAGGGTCGAACTAGACATTACTGCGATAGACAGAATGCTAGCCTACTATCCCGCATGGCGGGCCGAACACCCCGAAACTGAGATTGCCAAAAAGCCGCAAGCCACGGCGGACGACATCAGGCACTGTACTAGTCAGAATGAAGCCTTAGTCGAAATCGGCAAACTGAACAATGGTTTCGTAAGGTCACGGGAGGCCGCAAAGTTGTTAATGGAGGCTGGCTTGACAACATCCCAGAAGCTCAATACTGCTGGTGCCACTGCTTACCGACGACTCACTGAGCATCCAGATTTTGACTATCACGAGCCAGGGCTTTTCAGGTATAAGCCTTTCTTTACTGATGAACAGGGCGATGCCCTACCGGGTGAACCGACTATTACAATCAACGAGCATCCCCTTTAACCGCCTATAGAACGACCCTTTCCAGTCCTCTATGTGGGAAATAGCTACGTGCGTCAAGGGGAACATCACCATATATAATACCCGCTATTCCGCTTCGCCCAAATCAGGAGAGCAATGACCCAGGTCACCGCGCCGGAATCTCTGATGCCAGTAGTCCCGCCTCGGATTCTGCTGGGCCCTGGGCCTAGCAGCGCCAACCCTCGTGTGCTCCAGGCCATGATGGCGCCAATGATCGGCTACCTCGACCCGGACTTCCTGCTTATCATGGACGAGATTTCGCAACTACTCAAGGCGCCCTTTCAGACCGAAGAGAGCCTCACGATGGCGCTGTCCGGGACGGGTTCCGCGGGCATGGAGGCGGGACTGAGCAGCTTGCTCGAGCCCGACGACACCGTGGTGATCTGCGTATGCGGCTTCTTCGGTGAGCGCATGGTCGACATGGCCGGTCGAGTCGGGGCAAACGTCATCGCTCTGCGAAGCGACTGGGGCCAGCCGTTTCCGGCCGAGATGCTCGAAGCTGAGCTGAAGAAACACGCCAAGGTCAAGCTGGTGGCAGCCGTCCACGCCGAGACGTCGACTGGGATTCTGCAGCCGCTCAAGGGGCTGTCCACGCTTGCGGAAGAGCATGGAGCGTTGTTCATGGTGGACGCGGTCACGTCTCTGGGTGGCTCCGAGGTAACCGTAGACCGGTTGGGTATCGACTACTGCTACTCGGCCACTCAGAAGTGCCTGGGGTGTCCTCCAGGGCTATCTCCCGCAGCTCTCAGCCCCAGGGGCCACGACATTGTGAAGACGAGAGAGCACAAGCCCTCTTCGTGGTACCTCGACCTAGGATTGATCGCCAACTACTGGGGGTTCGACCACGTATACCACCACACGGCGCCGGTCAGCGCGCTGCTGGGCCTTCGAGAAGGGCTCAGAATGATCTTCGAAGAAGGACTGGAGGCGAGGTACGAGCGGCACGAGAGGAACGCGGCTGCCCTGCGCGCCGGCCTGGAGGCGTTGGGGCTCGACCTGGTCGCGCCGGAAGACTATCGTCTCGCGCAGATCACCCCCGTGCGGATCCCGGATGGAATCGACGACACCGCGGTGCGACAGAAGCTTCTGAGGGAATATCACATCGAGATCGGGCGTGGCCTGGGCGAGTACGCGGGCCGAGTGTGGCGCATCGGCCTTATGGGCGACTCGAGCAAATCCGAGTACGTTATGGCTCTGCTCTCCGCGCTGGAAAAAATACTGCCGAGCCAGGGCTTCGAGGTGGCCGTTGGGGCGGGTGTCGCTGCCGCCAGCAGGTCCCTTTCGGAGGACTAGCTGCGCGCTCTTAGCCCTGGTGTACTACGCCGAACATGGAGAGTAGCGTGAGCCGATTCGAGGACCAAGTAGCCATCGTAACCGGAGCTGGCACCGGCATCGGACTTGGTGTTGCCACGAGGCTGGGTCGTGAGGGTGCCCGGCTTGTAATCGCTGACTACGACGGTGACCTCGGCGAGCAAGCCGTCGCTGAGTTGGCGTCCCAAGGCGTCGACGCGCGCCTCGAGGTCGGGGATGTCGGCGATGATGAGACGGCGAAGAGAGCGGTAGCGCAGGCGATCGAGATGTGGGGGCGGATCGACATCCTCGTTAATAACGCCGGCATCGCCGGAGACGCGGCCAACATCTGGGAACTGCCCGTCGAAGAGATGGACCGGGTGTACCGCACTAACCTGCGCGGTGTCTACTCGTTCTGCCACCACGTGATCCCGCATATGGTCGAACGAGACTACGGCCGGATAGTAAACATCGCGTCGATCGCAGGGAAAGAGGGCAACCCGAGGATGGTGCCCTATTCGGCGACGAAGGCGGCGGTGATTGGGTTGACTAAGTCGGTCGGCAAGGAGCTGGCCAAGACCGGCGTCAGGGTTAACTGCGTTACCCCTGCTGTGGTCCAGACGCGCATTCTCGACCAACTGACGCCTGAGCAGGTGCAGTACATGGTCGAGCGGATTCCTGTCGGCCGGACCGGCGAGATCGAAGAGATAGCCGCTCTGGTCGCGTGGCTGGCGTCCGCCGAGTGCTCGTTCAGCACGGGCGCGGTGTTCGACATCAGTGGAGGCCGCGCGACGTACTAGCCGCTCAGCGAGCGGCTTTTAAGGCCAGCGGAGGGCGCCTGACTCGTCGTAGGCGGCGCGTAGGAAGCGGTCGGTGAACGCGGTCCGGTAGTCGAACTCAACCGGGAGCGCGTCGAACTTGATCAGGTGCTCGTACAGGGCCCGCCACTGTTCGTCTGTCAGCCACCCGAGACCATGCTGGTCTGTTAGTGCGCTGGTCGCGTCCCGGAGCTCATCGTCGAGCATGAAGCGCTGGTGCTCGCGTTTCTCGCCCGGCGCGAACCTAAGGACGATGTCGACGGCCTCCTCCTGGTTTTCGACGGTATACTTGAGCCCCCTTAGCGTCGCCTTCAGGAATCGCTCCACGATGGCCGGGTCTTCGTCAATGAGCGACTCGAGAGCGAGGTACGTCAGCCCAAGGTTTGGCACGCCGAAGTCGTCGGGGTCCCAGAGGTTGACGTCGAAGCCAAGGTTCCGGATGGTGTCGGGCTCGTTGGACTTGAATACGGCCAGTATGTCCACGTCCCCGTTGGTGAACACCCGAGGATCGAACCCAACACGCACTTCGGTGATCTTGTCGCGGTCGACTCCCGCCGCGTTCAACATGGCGAGATAGTCCGGAGGGACGGAGACCTTGTAGCCGAAGGTCTTGCCCTCCCAATCGGCCAGGGTCTCGATGCCGGAGTCCTTCAGCGCCACATACCCTTGCTGTCCGCGCTGGCCGAAGAGCGCGATTGCGACGATAGGCAACTCCGGATCGGCCCGCCGTTTCAGCACCGACGTGGCGGCCGCGGTCGTGAAGTGAACGTCACCGGCCACGAGCAACTTGAGGTGCTCGCCGCTGGAGGCGTGCCGGATGTCGACTTCGAGACCTTGTTGCCGGAAGAACCCCTTCTCCTGAGCGACGTACGCCGCGACGAACGGGAGATTAGCCTGGGGCTTGAACCCCGCCATAAATACGACCTTGCCGAGGGGCTCGGGAGTCGGGGTTGTGTCAGGATCGTCCTCGGCTGGGGATGGCTCTCCACAGCTAATAGCTGCAAGTATGAGCAGAGAGCTGAACGCGAGGAGCAGGGCGAGGGCGTGTACTGGCAACCCCGACGCGCGGAGCCCTCCTTCGACAAGCTCAGGATGAGCGGAAAAACTCCGTTCGCGGTGTGCCGGTCGAACAGCGGGCCCGGATCGAGACCTTCGAAGCCAAGCTAGTCTTGGCGCACGAACAGCCGGCGTGCTAGGAGGCAATGACCGATTCGTGCCAGAAGAGTGCGCGTCTTTCGACGTACGCGGTCAACAACGTCAGAGCGACGCCGATGAAGGCCAAAACCAGGACCGCCGAGAAGAGTGTCGGCATGTCGAGGTTGTTGTGGGCAACGATGATAACACTCCCGAGGCCCCTGTCTCCCGTAAACCACTCACCGACGACCGCGCCGATGACCGACAGCGGTATGGCGACGCGGAAGGCTGCGAACAGGTAGGGCAAGGAGCTGGGTGCTCGCAGCCTCAGGAAGATATCGACTCTGGAGGCGTGGACGGACCGGAAGAAATCCAGGGCGCCAGGATTGACTGATCGGAAACCCGTCAAGGCGTTCACCATCACTGGAAAGAAGGTGATGAGAGCGGCGATGAACACCTTCGGCATCGAGCCGAAACCGAACCATATGACGAACAGGGGGGCTATTGCGACGATGGGTGTCACCTTGACGAGTACTGCGAGCGGGTAGAGGGTCCTGTCCAGGAACCGGGAATGGGCCATGGCCGTGGCTGCGCAGATAGCCACAGTGGACCCCAACGCGAACCCTACAAGAGCTTCGACCAGCGTCACCAGTCCGTGTTTGGCAAAGTAGCCAAACTCGTCGATCAGCTGCGCGGCCACGACCGTGGGAGCGGGTACGATGTACTCCGGCACGTCGGCCACGCGCGTCCAGAGCTCCCACGCGATCACGAGTGTCGCGATCGCGACAACAGGCGGCCACATAGTGATGAATTGGCCTCGCAGAGACGTATACACGGCCCGTGAGGTGGACGTCTCGCCGGCGTGTTGGATGGACAGCCTAGACTCGGACGGCTGAATCTCGGCCTGGGACTCCAATCTGAAGCATCTCCTCAATCTGGAATACGTACTCGAGAAAGCTCTGTGAACGCTCCGCCGACTTCTCCCGCGGGCGAGGAAGATCGACCTCTACCTCGGCTTGGATACTACCGGGGCGCTCCGACATAACCAACACACGGTCGGACATGGCGACCGCCTCCGGAATGCTGTGAGTAACCATGACGACCGTGCTCTCGGTCCGTTCCCACAGGCGCGTAACCTCGTAGCGCATGGCGTCGCGAGTGATCTGGTCGAGCGAACCCAGCGGTTCGTCCATCAACAGCACGGCCGGGTCCAACACCATCGCTCTGGCGAGGGCCACGCGCTGTAGCATTCCTCCGGATAGCTCGTGGGGGTAGTAGTCGTGGAACTCAGAGAGACCGACCATATCGGTTAGCTTTTCGGGGCTGCCGTCCGCAGCTCCGGCACGATGCCCGTTGAGACGCAGAGGCAGAGCGATGTTCTGAGTAACGGTACGCCACGGCAGCAGGGACGGGTCCTGGAAAACGAACCCGATGTCCTTGCGGCGTTGGGCCTCTTCAGGAGGCGCTCCGTCGATAGTCACCGTGCCTTCTGAAGGTTCGAGCAGCCCTCCGATGGCCTTAAGTAGCGTCGACTTGCCCGCTCCGCTAGGTCCTATAAGGGAAACGAACTCCCCCGTGCGGACCTCGAGCCTGAGGTCGGACAGTACGGCAAGCGGCGCTCCCTTGGTCGCGTACGAGTGGGAAAGTCTACGCACCGCGATCTGTGGCGGTCCCGGCATCTGAGCACCCTTAATCGCGAGCCGAGTGATTTGGCCTAGGAGCCGAGATGAGAGGCTAGGTCGAGGACGTATCTTCCTCGGCCAGCGTAGGAAGCTCGTCGAGGTCTGGGATAGGCTGAGCCCGTGCGCGTTCCGCGAGGTCGCTGAACTGGTTTGCCAGCTGGCCCAGGCCGTCGAGGATCTCCCGGTAGGCCATGACCACGGCCGTTCGCTCGTCGAGGTGCTTGTGGAACATCTGGTTGAGCGCGGTGATTTCGCGGACCCGTTGCTCGAGCAGCTGATTGCGGCCTTCCAGCTCCTGCCGCAGCCCGCGTTCGGTCTCGATGTGCTCCCGAAGCTCTTTTGCATAGATCTCGAGTTGATCTCTACTGAGCTTCTCGAACGTCTGACGTGTGGTGTCGTCCGCCTGCATGGTCGAACTAATCCGACGCCAGAAGCTCGTCTACTTTGGCGAGAAGAGCGGTAGGGCTGAAGGGCTTCGAGAAGTAGAAATCGGCGCCAGCGTCCTCCGCCTTCTGGCGGTCCAACTCCTGGGCCATTGCCGTAAGCATGACGACTTTTACGCCCGAGGTCTCGCTGTTGGACTTGATCTGGCGGCAGACCTCGAACCCGTCCATCTTCGGCATCATGACGTCAAGGAAAATCAGGTCCGGCAGCTCTTCGCGGGCCTTTTGCAGGGCCTGTTCACCGTCCCTGGCAAGGATGAGGCTGTACCTGTCGTCGCCTCCGAGCGTCGCGGATACCAGCATCAGGATGTCTTCCTCGTCGTCAGCCAGCAGCACTTTTTTCGTCACGTCCGCCTCCTAGACCGCAGATAGGGCATCTTCTTCCTCAGTAACATTGGGCCGTTGTGTGTTAACCGAAAAGAAGAATCTCGACCCTACGTTTAGTTCGCTCTCGACCCAGGCGTCTCCACGCATCAATTGCGCCAGGCCCTTTACTATACTCAATCCGAGTCCGGTCCCGCGAATTCCTTCCGTTTCGGGACGGCTGATGCGGTGGAAGCTGTTGAATAGCTGGTCTATGTTCTCTGGTGCTATGCCCATGCCCTGGTCGGCGACTTCGACCACGACCCGTCCATTGTCAGCGTCCCCGCTGGCCGACACCGTGATCGTTCCGCCCTTCGGGCTGTATTTACGGCGTTCGTCAGGAGGTTGATGACGATCTGAGTAAGCTTTTCCCGGTCCGCGGCGACTGTCGGCAGGTCAGCCGCCACGTTCACGGAGAACTCATGCTCATCGGTCTCGGCCTTGATGCCGACCAGCACCTCGTCGACGATGTCTTTAATGCGGAGGTCCTCCCAGTTGATCCCAAGCCTGCCGGTCTGAATCCGGGAAACGTCGAGCATATCGTCTACGATGGCTGAGAGGACCTGGCTGTTCTGGTGGATCCGCTGCAACCATTCCCGCCGAGAGTCCTCAGGCAGGTCGCTATTGTTCAGAAGAAGCTCTGAGAACCCCATTATTGTCGTCATCGGGGTACGGAGCTCGTGTGAGGCGATCGAAACGAACGAGTCGCGCCGCTCAGCCATCTCGCGCTCCTGGGTGACGTCCCTAGCCAAAAGCCCGGTCATAGACTCGTCCGAGCCCGCCGGTATGTGGAAGGAAGTGACCTCGAGGTAGCGTGTCTGGGGTTTCTCCATCTTTACGTCGATGGTCAAGGGCTCATCGCCGGTCCCGTTTGAAATGCTCTGCAACAGTTCGGCCAAAGCGTCCGGGCTGTCGAAGTCGGACGCTTTCGCGTCGAGGACTTCGCTGATCGGCTTACCCTGCACGTCGTCGGGCTTTAGGCCCCAGAGCTGCTCGTCGTGCCATTCAAGTACATTATCTGACCTGCCGGGTCGACCACCACGAGCCCTTCCGTCATACTCGACTGGATGGCAGCTAGAGTCCTCCGCTCGAGGGCGACCTCCTCGTACAGGTTGAGGTTTTCAAGATGGACGCCGGCAAGGACGGCAAAGAGGTTCAGGAGCTCCTCGTCATCGATCGAGAAGCTTGCTCCGCCCCTTTTCTCCATCAGGTAGAACGCACCCGACGCTCCGCCGGTCAGCACCACCGGAACACCGATCAGACCATCGGCAGTAAGGGCCCCTTCCTGAAGCCCGTGGGCTTTCCTTAGCAGCTCGGGGTCTGCAACAACGATCTTGTCTTTCCCTCTCTTCGTCAATCCCAGTTCCGTAAGACTTCTGGCAGGCGCAGCAATACGACCGGGCTTTTCGGGCGCGAAACCGGAGGTGATGAACTTTCCGGTTGCTCCACGGGAGTCGAGTAGAGAGAGGACGCCGAACCTGGCGCCTATTAGCTCGCGCGATACGTCGACCAGGTCCTGGAGAGTCTTCTCGGGCACCTCCTCGAGGCCAAGCCGGCCCGCGGCAGTCCGAAACGCATCTAGCCGCCTCTGGCCCTCTCCCATCGCTTCTCGTAGTTGCTCGACGCGTTCGGCGACCCGGTCTTCGAGCTCGGCATTCGCGGTCTCGAGCTCTACCCGCTGCCTGACGATTGTCTTCCAACCCTCCCACACCAGGTACACGAGGGTAGCGTAGAGATAGAGGAAGCTCCCACCGATCGCCGCGAGAGTCACCCATTTGAGGTTGTCGACCTAGTTGGTCAGGGCCTCGAGAGAAAGCGGGTCGTCGGGGCCTATGGCTTCGCCGGATTCGAGCGCTACTAGGTGATCTCGAGTCAGCTCGATGTTCCGGTTCAAGGCCGCGATGAGAACGAAGGCTACGATCATCGCGAGAATCACCATGATCACGAATGTGACCACGGAGAACTGGACGAGGAGGTTGTCCTTGAAGTTCTTCAAACGGCGAGGCGGCCCGACATGCCTTTGATAGCAGGGTCCCCGGTCTGCAGAAGCGCGGTACGTGCGAGCGAGTGTAGCAGTACACCATATGTCAGTCAACCAGTTTTTCAGCGCCTGTGATAGGTCAGTGATTGTGACACCCCTTAACTGTTCAGTGAAAATGTCACCATGGAGACAATCACATTGAACAGGAAAGAGCAGCAGCGGATCATAGTCTTGAATCGGGTGGAGAGTAGAGAACTGACGGCCGCCCAGGCGGGTGAGCTGATGGGTTTGTCAGTGCGCCAGGTCCGTCGGTTGTTGGCGGCGTACCGGCGGGAGGGAGTGGTCGCCATCGCCCACGGCAATCGTGGCCGCCGGCCCCCGCATACGGTCAGTGAGGCTGTTCGTGAGCGGGTAGTTGCCCTTGCCGCCGGCCCGTACGATGGTGCGAACCACACGCACCTGAGTGAGTTAATGGCCGAGCGCGAGGGCCTGTTCCTGTCCCGGTCCACCGTGCGGCGGGTGCTACTACAGGCGGGCATCAAGACGCCGCGCCGCCGACGAGCACCCAAGCACCGTCGCCGGCGCGAACGCTATCCTCAGGAGGGGATGATGCTCCAGGTGGACGGCAGCCGCCACGACTGGCTCCAAGGACGCGGTCCCTGGCTCACGCTCATCGGCGGGATAGACGACGCCACCGGCACCGTTCCCTACGGATGCTTTCGTGAACAAGAAGACTCATACGGCTACATGCAGTTGTTGCAAGGGGTCATCCAACGCAAGGGCATCCCCCTTACCCTCTACAGCGATCGCCACAGCACCTTCACGGTGAGCCGTGCTCAGAATGAGACCTTGGAGGAGCAGCTGACGGGCCAGACTCCCCAGACGCAAGTGGGCCGTGCGCTCAATGAGCTGGGCGTCCGGTTGGTACTCGCCCATTCGCCCCAAGCCAAGGGCCGCATCGAACGACTCTGGGGGACCTTCCAGGACCGGCTGCTGATGGAGCTGCGCCTGGCCGGAGCCAGCACGCTAGAGGAGGCCAATGCTGTACTGGCGGACTTCCTGCCACGGTTCAACTCCCGGTTCGGCGTTCCCGCCGCCCAGCCGGGTGCCGCCTACCAGTGCGTCCCTGCGGGAACGGACCTCGCTGGCATCCTCTGCTTCAAGTACCAGCGGACTGTGGCGGCTGACAACACCGTGCGTTTCGAGGGTCGCACGTTGCAGATACTGCCCGACCCCCATCGGGCCAGCTATGCCCGGGCACGCGTCGAAGTCCAACTACGGCTCGACGGAGAGCTTATCGTCACCTATCAAGGACGTGCCCTCCTCTCACAGGACGCTGCCCCAGGTACCACTTCTCTCCGTGCACAGAACCGGCCACAGCGCAATGGTAACCAAGACACTGCTAGAGGCAAGGCGCCCATCGGCGACTCGCCTCTACCTCGAAAACCAGCCCCCCACCACCCCTGGCGAAGGCCCTTCAAATCACCCGCCAGGACAAATTCACTGAACACTTAGGGGTGACATATTGACTGGACAACGACACCAGTTTTTCAGCGCCGTCACCAGGCGGCCAACGGCTTGTTTCGGTCGGTAGCATTCGGATGACGGCGGTAGGCAACTTTTGACTTCACACGGCCGCCGGGTCTGCCTTGACACTGTCCTGGGCCGTACGTAGAGTAGGCGGCGGCTGCTGCCCTGAGGACCGTTGATGATCGAAGTCGATATCGACTCTAATCTCCTATCGCTAGACCTCGTCTACACATGGGTTATCAGCTGGCACGGCTTTTTCAGCTTTGTCGCGGTGGCGGTCTCGATTTATCTGCTGGGTCGCTGGGCCCCTTTCGCCGGGAAAACACCCCAGGGAGAGGACCTCGTCACCTCAGACGATATCTACTCGACAGCGATCTGGGTGATAATCGGCGGGGTAATAGGGGCGCGTCTAGTACACGTCATCGACAATTGGGGCGACGTCTACAGCCAAAACCCGGCGCAGGTCTTCGCGATTTACAGCGGAGGCATCGGCCTCTGGGGTGGGATAGTCGGCGGATTCGCGGGCGGAGCCGCCTACTCGCTGTTCGCCAAGCTGCCGGTAGGAGTCATAGCCGACTTGACCGCGCCGGTGCTGCCATTCGCCCAGTCGATAGGCCGGCTCGGGGACATTGTGAACGGCGAGCACTGCGCCAAAGCCACCGACCTGTTCTTCGGGATGCAGTGGGTCGACGAGTCATCTCCGGCGCGACTCTGTTCTAACGGCATCGTGAACCATGCTCAGCCGGTCATCATCTACGAAATGTTATGGAACACGATCTCTCTGGTCATCCTGTGGCGTCTGAGAGGGCGACTGCAGCCCGACGGGATGCTGTTCGCGCTATACGCCGCACTCTACGCCGTTGGACGCTTCGGGATCAGTTTCCTCCGCGAGGACAGGGTCTGGGCGCTCGGGATGCAGGAAGCCCACTACATTGCTCTACTGGTACTTGTCGTGACCGTCCCGATACTGGCAATGAAGGCGAGGTTCGCCGTACCGGCGTGGGCCGGGGGAGACCCAGACGCCGCACCGGTGCGCGAACGAGGTACGAGAGCCGAGCGGAGACGCCGTCGCCGGTAACGAGGACCTTCTTTTTTCCGTGGCGGTACACACTGGAGGAAGAAAGGGCCGAAAGCCGTTTGAATCGATGGCCGTCAGTGACGCTGTTTCGTGGGTCGGGCCGTCACCCTCACCTCAGTCCTCTCCCATCAAGGGAGAGGAGGTAAGAAGCCCCTTGCGAGACAGGGCTTTGACGTAGAGAGGGCTTGGTTAGAGGCCTAACAGTAAGCGCTCATCGAACCCTGAAGTCCAGCACTTCGAGTTGCAGCCTGGGCTCCGCGCCCCAATTGTCCAGGCTTGGACTATACACCAGATCGAGTCTGTCGTCGTAGTTCGGTATCAGGTCGCCCTGTCTGAAGGCGATAGCGTCCCATGCTCTGCCGCCGTGGACGACCGTCATCTTGAGGTGCTTGCGATCCTCTCCGACCTGGCGAGAATCCCGGACCCGCGCGTTGCGTGTCAGGAATACCGGCGCCCGGTTCGCCTCGCCGAAGGGCTGCATCGACTGAATGAAGCCGAAATTACGGTCGTCAAGAAGAGCCGGGGAGATTTCACAGTCGATATCGATCGACGGCGCCAGCTCAGCTCCGCGGAGCTTCGCCTCCGCTTCCGCGATCAGCGCCGCCTTGAGGCGAGCCAGTCCCTCGGCGGGTATCGTGAATCCGGCAGCTCGTGGATGCCCGCCGAACTGGAGCAATAGGCTCTGGCTCTGACTGATCGCTTCGACAATGTCGAACTCGGGAATGCTGCGGGCGCTGCCCCTGCAGACTTCGTCACCAGTAGAGACGGCGACCGCCGGGCGGTGGTAGAGCTCCGACAGCCGGCCGGCGATTAGACCAAGGATTCCGGGCTTCCACTCCTGGTGCTCAACGAGTATAAGGGCCGCCGGATCGCCTTGCTCCGAGACCTGTTCAAGCGCCTGGGCGACTCCATCGGCCGTGAGCTGGCGTCGTTCTTCGTTCTGGAGCTCCAGTTCCTCGGCGATCCGCTCGGCCTTGTCCGGGTCATTCGTCGTCAGCAGGTCGAGGCTCTTGGATGGGTCGCCAATTCGACCGGCCGCGTTCAGACGCGGAATCAGACCATAGGACAGCGAATCGGTGTCAAGACTCCCGAGCGAGAACCCTGCGCGAGCGATAAGGGCCTTAAGTCCAGGATGACTGGTGTCGTTCAGCAGAGAGAGGCCTTGTCTGACAAGGTACCGGTTTTCGTCTGTAAGCGGGCCGACGTCGGCTACGGTCCCCAATGTTGCGAGCTCGTACAGCTGGTCGGGAAGGGGCCGGCGGAGTTCGGCGAATAGCGCCTCGGCCAGTTTGAACGCAAGACCGGCTCCGGTCAGTCCGTCGTACGCGTACTCAGAGTCGTTCCGGTGGGGGTTGACGACTGCGGTCGCGGCCGGAAGGGTAGGCGGCAGGCTGTGGTGGTCTGTCACCACTGTGTCAATGCCAATGCCGGAGGCGAACTCGATCTCCTCGGCCGAGCTCGATCCGCAATCGACTGTGACCAGCACGGACACCCCGTCGCGCCCAAGGGTCGCGACGGCGTCCCGATTAAGCCCGTGCCCTTCATCAACCCGATTAGGAACGTAGGGGAATGCGGTGGCCCCGAGCTCGCGTATGGCTGCCACCATGACGGCGGTTCCGGAAAGACCGTCGGTATCGAAGTCCCCGAACACACCGATGCCTTCCTTGGTCTCGATCGCCCGGCGTAACCGAGCGACCGCGGCCGGCATGTCCGGCAGCTTGAACGGGTCGTGTGTCTGGCCGACGCCGGCATCGAGGTATAGAGAGGCGTCCTGTCGGCTTCTTACGCCGCGGTTGAACAGCAAATGCGCGTGGAACGGCGGCAGGTCAAGCGTCCGAGCGAAGCCGGCGGGGGGTGTGGGGAGTCGTCGCCATTCCTTGGGGGGTGGGCGGTGTGTCTCCACGGCCGTGCGAACCGGACTTGCAGAAGGCGCGCTGGACGGGTCAGCGACAGTCAAAGCTGGTACGGCGGGGACAGATCTTCGTCGGGTACGTCTTCCAAGGTCTTGTTGACCGGGTTCACCTTCAGCCTGAGACTCTCGAGAAGCTCATATCCGAGGATCGGAATGGGAGCTTCGGTGACCGCTGCCACGAACCCCTTACCGGCGACCTCGCCTTGTGCCGCATAGGTCTGTCTTTCAACGACGCCTGTCGCAGTTAGAAGTCTCGTCCGACCTTTCGGTATCGGAGACAAACGCAGCTGGGCTATCTCCTCGGCAGGCAGACCCACGTGAGTCGCTCCGGTATCTACCATGAACTCGTACTCTTTGCTGCTGCCCTCGCCCCGGAGGGTTGCCGTAATCACGATCCGGCCCATGGTGCGGCCTCCGTCGACGCTCGCTCTTTCCACCGCGTTGCCTTGAGAAGCGGACAGGTCTGAGACCTGCCCCTACCCGGTAGGCCTACGCTGCTACGCCTCATATTGACTGAAGACAAGGCTGTTGTTGTGGCCGCCAAACCCGAAGGTGTTGCTCATCGCGGACTTGATCCTGCCCCGTTTCGGCAAATAAGGGGTGTAATCTAGGTCGCAGTCGGGATCGGGCTCGTCGAGGTTTATCGTCGGTGGCAGAACGCCGTTGCTGATAGACATTATGGACGCCGCCGCCTCGAGGGCGCCGCACGCGCCGAGGAGGTGTCCCGTCATCGATTTGGTAGAGCTGATTGGGATCTTGTACGCCTCGTCGCCAAAGACCGACTTCATCGCGGCGGTCTCGGCCCTGTCGTTCAGGGGCGTGGACGTGCCATGAGCGTTGATGTAGTCGATGTCAGAGGGCCCGAGCCCGGCGCCTTCCAGCGCTATCTTCATTGCCCTGGCACCTCCAACGCCGCCAGGCGCCGGTTGCGTGACATGATGTGCGTCAGCGGTCGCGCCGTAGCCCTTCATCTCGGCGATGGGTTGGGCACCCCGGCTCCCGGCGCTCTCGAGGCTCTCCATGACCAGCACCGCGGAGCCCTCACCGAGGACAAATCCGTCGCGTCCGGCATCGAAGGGCCGCGACGCCTTCTGCGGCTCGTCGTTGCGCTTGGACAGCGCCTTGCAGGCGTTGAATCCGGCCACGCCGATCGGTGAGATGGCGGCCTCCGCGCCGCCGGCTAACACGATGTCGGCCGACCCGTTGCGCAGGAGGTCGAAGGCTTGACCGATCCCGTCGCCGCTGCTCGAGCAGGCTGACACTGTGGCGAAGTTGGGCCCCTTGGCGCCCAGCAACATCGACACCTGGCCCGAAGCCATGTCCGGAAGCATCATGGGCACCAGGAAAGGGTTAACCCTCCGGGCGCCGCGAGTGCCGAGCACTCCGATCTGCTCTTCGAGCGTGATGATGCCGCCGATGCCGCTGGATATGACGACTCCAACGCGCTCCGCGTTGGTGCCGTTGATCTTCAGGTCGGCATGGTCGACCGCCTCGAGAGCAGCGCCTGCGGCGAGCTGCACGAAGCGGTCCATGTGCCGGGCCTCTTTCCTCCCGACGTAGTCAGTGGGCTCGAATCCCTTCACTTCACCCGCGATCCTTGTCTCGAGGCCCTCGGGGTCAAAAGCGCCGATGTGATCTATGCCGGACTTGCCGGCCAGCAGGGCCTCCCACGTAGAGTCCCTGGTAAGACCTACGGGGCTCACGATGCCAATGCCGGTGATGACGACCCTTGGAGTCATGCGACGAAAGTCTCCGCAGTGAGGTGGCTCACGCAATCAGGCGGGTAGGGCGACCATGGAACGGGCTAAAAGATACCAGAGCATCGGCGACAATGGAACACCTGTATCGGCGAGTCTTTTGTACGTGGGTTCGGGCAAGTCTGACACCTGCCCGTTACGAGCCGCTGATCACTCGGCGGGCTACGAAAGTCCTCTCACGGGGCCTAGGGTCGGATCTCCAGTTTGGTCGCGAGCTCCGCGTTGGTCGGTTCGACCAAGATGGAACCGTCTTCAAAGACGATGGTGGGCACGATGCGCTTGCCATCGTTGAGTCCGCGAACGTGATCTGAAGCGTCCGGGTTTCGGTCGATGTCGATCCACGAATGGGGGACGTCGTGGCGTCCGAGGAAGTCTTTGGCGCGGACGCAGTCTCCGCACCACGTCGTGCCGTACATAATGATCTTGGCGTCTGTCAATTTGCCTCCACTACCGCTTCGATGACGGCTACAGTCTGATTATACCGCTAGTCCCCTCTGTATCCACGGCTGCCCTCGGTCTTTTCGAGGAACTGCCTGATCATCAACTCCACCGTGGCGCCTTCGCCGACCGCGCTGCAAACCTGTTTGGTGCTGCCCGCTCGGACGTCACCGGCAGCGAAGACCCCTGGAAGGCTGGTCTCCAGGTTTGTCTCGGTCGAGATGAACCCCCACTTGTCCAGGTCAACGGCACCGCGTACGAAATCGGTGTTCGGCTGCTGTCCTATGAATATGAAGGCCGCGCCCGGTTTTAGCTCTTCGATATCGCCTGATTCGAGGTCTTTGACGACGATCGAGGTCAAGCGGCCGTTCCCTCTGAACTCTTCGACCGTGTGTCGGAGCCGTATCTCCATCTTTGGATGGCCAGCGGCCTTCTCCCGAAGGATCTGACTTGCTTTGAGCCGGTCTCCGTATTCGAGCACCGTAACCTTAGAAGCGAACTTGGTCAGGAAGAGCCCCTCTTCGATGCCGCTGTTGCCGCCTCCGACGACCACGAGCTCCTGGCCTTTGTAAAAGGGCCCGTCGCAGGTCGCACAGAAATGTATCCCGGCGCCAATCAGGTCGTCCTCTCCAGGGACATTGAGTCTACGATACCGACTCCCCGTGGCTAGCGACACCGCCCTTGTGCAGTATTCGTCACCCGTCTCCGTCTCGATCGAGGGTTGGGGCATCTCGGTCTTGATCCTGGTCACCGACTGTGCCGGTAGAATCTCCACACCGAACCGGTCGGCCTGACTCTGTATGAGTTTCGCAAGCTCGGCGCCCCCGATGCCTTCCGGAAAGCCTGGGTAGTTGTCTATCCGCTCGGTGACACCGGCTTGGCCTCCTATCCCGCTGCGTTCGACGATCAGGGTCTCGAGCCCTTCCCTGGCCGCATATATTGCCGCCGTCAGGCCGGTGGGGCCGGCTCCAACTACGACGAGGTCGTAGAAGTGACGCTTCGCCCGGGCGCTAATGCCTAGTTTTCGCGCTAACTCTGCGTTGGTTGGCTCGACGAGAATCGAGCCGTCCTCGAACACGATGGTCGGGATGATTTGCTTACCGTCGTTGGCCTGTTTGACGTATTCGAGTCCTTTCGGGTCCTCGTCAACGTCAATCCAATTGAACGCGACGTGCTGCTCATTGAGGAACTGCTTGGCCTGTTTGCAGTCCGGGCACCACGGCGCGCCGTACACCGAAATCTTGGCTTCTTCCACGGCAGACTCCTCAGTACTTGCAGGGATGCGCTCGGCGGTTGCCTACGCATGACGTTCGGGTGTCACGGCGGCCGCTCCGGTCAACGTGTTTAGATGCGCCCCTGACCCAACCGATGCCCTGTTCGGAAACGACACGGCTCGGATACGGTGGCAACCGACCTGGTGGACGATGCATCTAACTGATGTCGAGTACCGTCACCTGCGGCTGGCCGAACCGCTGAACGAACTCCAAAGAAATCTCGCTGGGTAGGGGGCTGGAGTGAAGCTAGGAACGAAATTCGTATTGACGGCGATAGCGTTGACCGGGCTTTCTATAGCGATCGTGGGCGCCATCGGTTTTTCGCTAGGCCGTCGCGGTATCGAAACCCACACAGATCTACACCTTCAGTCGGTCGTGGCCCTGGCATCCGACAAGATCACGGGTTGGATAGAGCTTCAGCGCGCCATGGCGAACAGCGACCTCTATCCGAGAGGGGAGACGGCCGCGACAGATCGGCTGCTTAGCTCGGCGCCGGGCACTTCGGAGTATGACGACGCTACCAAGCTACTCGAGCAGTACATGATGAACGTAGGCGTTGGTCCGAACGCGCTCCAGGACCTACTTCTGCTCGATTCACAAGGCCGGGTGAACTACTCAAACATACCGACACTACCGAGTGAGGCGACGTTGGACTGGCTCAACGAGCAAGGCTTTTCAGGGTTTTATGTCGGCTTGACCCGCGAGGTTCCAGGGACTGCCGAGTCGCCGCTACTCGTGTTCGCCGAACCTGTCCGCGGAGCCCAAACGGGCGTCGTCGTAGTGTACGTGGACCCGAAGCCTCTTCAGGAACTTCTCGTACCGGACGCCGCTATGGGCGCACGTGGCCGACTCTATCTTGTCGAGTCCGGGCGGGGAGTCGTGACGCACAATAGGGTGATGCACGATTCACCCGGTGGCGCGATGACCATATTGGAAGGAGTCGGTAGCGGTTCCAACTCCACGTTCGTTGCCAGCGACGGACTAGAGATGGTGGGCCAGGCTTTACAGCTTCCTGATCTACCTTGGAAACTCGTCGCGGCCGTACCCACAGAGGACGCATTTGCTGATGTCCGCGAGATGAGACTGCTGATGACCCTTGCGCTCATTGCGATTGGCGCGGCGGCGGGCCTAGCCGCATGGCGATTCAGCATCACGATCACCGGGCCACTTAAAAAGGTCGTCTCAGGGGCGCAGGCGATCGGCACCGGTGACCTGGACTACCGCATCCCCGTTGGCTCGGCGGACGAGGTTGGAGAGCTCGCAAGCTCCTTCAACGAAATGGCCCGGAACCTAGCCGAATCCCGATCGGAGTTGGTACGCGCAGAGCGGAAAATTGCCTTCCAAGAGATGAGCGAGCGCGTCCTGCAAGCGGTTCCGATCTCACTCGTCGTGTGCGATGAGGACGGACGCGTGCTAAGGGCAAACAGTGAATTCTATAGGACCTTCTCGTTAACAGAGCAGGATTTCGAAAAACGCCGTCTTCCCGAGGTCCTTGAACTTGTATCGCTTGCGGTCGACGGCGCCGCGGGCTTGAGGGGAGAGTCGACATTCCAAGGGCCTTGGACCTGGGAGAGCAACGGAGGCGGAGTCCTCCATTTCTATGTCAGCATCAACCCGCTGCCGCCGGACGGCGATGAGTCCCGGCGGGTGATCATAGCCTTGCAGAACGTGACTGACCGGATTTCGGCCGAAAACCGGTATCAACAGTTGATGGAGAACGCGAACGACGGGGTCTTCGTTATCGACGCGACGACGGGCAAGATCCAGGAGGCGAATTCGAGGGCTGTTCGACCCCTTCTATACGACTAAGGAGGTAGGCAAGGGTACCGGACTAGTGGTTCAACGTTTTTGTATTGATGGGTAGAGTGACTTTAGCTTGATGCGCGCATCCTCGGTAGTGAAGCGCCAATCCACTCGTATCACATCCCGGTTGCGTTGATTCTGCCAAGCATTGACCTCGCCGCGCAGGATGTCTTGATTGGCAATCCGTCGGTCCAGGCACTGTCGAGCCAGCACACCGATCTCTATCTCCGCCATATTCAACCAACTCCCGTGTTTGGGAGTGTAGTGTATCTCCAGTCGCTCAGCTATACGCCTCGCCTCAGCAGGCTCGAATGCCTCGTATAGCGAGGACAGCTTGTGAGTGTTGAGATTGTCCATTACCAGCACGATCCGGTCTCTGTCGGGGTAGTCCTCGTCGACCAGTTTCTTTATCACATGCGCCCAGTCCACCTTCGTGCGACGCTCTCTGACCTCGACTCGGCGCCATCCGTCCAACGGTGCAAACAGCATGAACAGGCTGCTCACTCCATTGCGCTCGTATTCGTAGTCGTATGCCGCCGATAAGCCGGGCGCTGCGGGACGCGGCACTCGCGTCTCCTTGACTTGCTGTTTGCTCGTCTCATCCATGCACACCAGAACCTCATTCCCATCGTACGGCCGTTGGTAGACCTCCAGTACGTCTTCCATCGCGCACACAAACTCCGCGCTCTGACCGGGCGGGATGCACCAACTCTGCTTCAGCCACGGCTTCAGTTCGTTTTTTTTTAAGCGCCTGGCGAACCGTCTCGGTGCTAATGGTCCCGACTATCTCACACTCGACCAACTGGTCAGCCAACAGCTTCAGGGTCCAACTGGCACGCCCCTCCGGCGGTTCCCCGCAGGCCATCGCTATCAACCGTGCTTCACCTTCGCCGTCCAGTCTCTTTTGACGCCGACGCAGTTGCTTTTTGCGATTCAGCGCAGACTCGACCCCCTCCTCCACACAGCGCTTGCGTATTCGCTCGACCGTTGACTGTCCCACACCGAGCGCGCTGGTGATGTCCGCGTCCTTCATTCCCCCGTCCGAGCGTGACTCATCGCTCATCAGCAGAATGCGCGCATGGGTCTGTTTGTACGCCGCAGCCCGACCGCGTGAGACCAAGGCGTTGAGTTCCTGTTGTTCGTCGGTAGTCAGTCTGATACGGTACCTCTTGGTAGACATCATGGTTCCTCCTCGGTTCAACGTTACGATTGAACCCCCAAGAGGAACAATGACTATCATGGTATTCATTTCAATGATGTTGGACCACTAGATTCTAGAGGCCAATGAAGGGTTCCAAAGCACCGGGCGTCCAACGTTTAGAATCACCCCACGACCTGTCCCTTTTAGCGGGCTACGGGTTGGACTTTGGGGCGGGCGCGCCAAGCCTCCCCATCGGCGAGTACCATCTGTGTCCACTCAGCGGACGGCAGGTCGAGCGCAGCCTGATACCGACGTATTGCATCGACGAGCAGATCGTGCGTACTGGTATCGATCGGAGCGTTCGAGAGCCCCCACGATATTCCCTGACCCCCAGTGCCCTCAAGTAACCGGATCTGGGACTCGGCGATGAGGCGCCGGGACTCGTCCTTTTCCCCTCGAAAGTGCACTGCCACCCCGCAACCTAGCAGCACGGTACCGACACCCAGACGGTCTCCAAGGTCGCTCATCAACGGGAGACTCTGATTGTAGAGCTCTATCGAATGGTCCAACTCGTCAGCATCCAGTGCGATGTTGGCCAGGTGGAGGAGCGACCACGCGATCAAAGTCAGGTCGCCAATAACGCTGGCTGGTCTCAAGCACTCGGTTGAGGTGCTCTCGTGCCCGAGTCAAGTCGCCATCAAACCACGCAGCAGACCCAAGGTACCAGCGGCATGATGTCTCCCCCCACTCGAACTCTGCGGCGCGCATGGCCGGCAGGAGCTCGGCGAACACTCGAGTAGACGCCTCGAAGTCCCGCTGGAACCAAAGGATTAGGGCCTCGTAGCTCTGGGCCATCCCAATCCCCTGCTGGTTCTGCAGCTGGACGAACAGCTCCAGTCCTTCTCGGGCCTGCGCCAGGCTTCCTTCCAGGTCATCCAACCTTGATTCTCTCGTAAAAAGTCTGTGCAGGTCGAATTAGAACAACCGTACCCTTGCCTGGGTACAATATACAGTCTCTGTTCCGTGTCCTACCCCAACATACGGTAGCGCTCACATGTGCTAAAGCGCTGGAACTTCCTCAAAACGGGTTTTTACGAGGGAATCAACCTTACGACCGACCGCACAAAGCCGCCCAGAACGAGCCCTGAGGCGCGCGCCTCAGGGGAACCCCCTTCGACGGCCAGTGCCCTATCGAACCACTCCTCGGCCTCAGCCACGTGGCGGCGCACTAGCCAGAACCAGGTAAGGGCCGCGGTCGTTCGCTGTGCGAGCTCCGCATCGCCGGCGTCAATCGCCCAAGCCAACGCGGCGCGTAGGTTGTCGTGCTCTGTCTCCAGCCTGTCAAGCCATTCAAGCTGCTGCGGACCGCGAAGCTCCGGCCCCGCCTGCTCGGCTAGATCTCGGTAGTACCGCGCATGCCGTCCTTTCGCCTCTTCTGCCTCATCTGCACTGAGCCGTGCGTCGGCGTACTGAAGCAGCGGTTCCATCAGCTGGTACCTGATCTTGTCGCCGGTGCGCTCAGTCTGCACCAGCGACTTATCAATTAGTTGGTCTAGGGGGTCCAAAACTTCGTATTCATCTTCGGTACCGTTGATGGCGGCGAAGGCTGCGAGAGTGAACCCGCCCCGGAAGACGGATAGCTGGCGAAAGAGCGCCTGCAGCTCCGGGCTCAGCATGTCGTAGCTCCAATCGATCGCACGCTCGAGAGTCTGGTGGTGTGGCAGCGCATCGATCGGTTCACCCTTCAAAAACTTGAAACAAACGTCGAGCCGGCTGGCGATCTCCGTTGGATGCAACAGCTTCACGCGAGAAGCTGCCAGCTCTATCGCGAGAGGAATCCCGGCGAGTCTTCGCACAATCTGACCGACGGTAGCTGCGGTCTCTTCCGTCAGCTGGAAATCGGGGTTCGCCGCCTGGGCTCGTTGCACAAACAGCTCTACGGCAGCGAACCCGCTCAACGACTCCATGTCCGCGCCGTCCACGGGGACGGTTAGCGGTGGCACCTGGAACTTCCGCTCAGCGGCCAGGTTCAGCGGCTCCCGGCTGGTGGCGATCACGGTGACTCCAGGAGAGGCAAGCAGCTGCTGAACGAAGGAGGCCGCTCCAACGAGCAGGTGCTCGCAGTTGTCGATTATGAAAAGTAGCTGCTTGTCAGAGAGGTAACTGGCCAGGGCATCTTCGCCTATGCCGAAGAGCGAGGCGGCCTCACCGGTCAGCAACCCCGGGTCCGCGATGGGCGCCAACTCGTGGAACCAGACCCCGTCCCGGAACTGCTCGGCGGACGCACGGCCAAGCTCCAGGGCCAGCCGTGTCTTACCCGCGCCGCCAAATCCAGTGAGAGTGAGCAGTCTGGTCGTTTCGAGTAGACCCCTGACCTGCTCGATCTCGGCTTCCCGTCCCACGAAGCTGGAGAGCTGTGCCGGCAGGTTGCCCGAAGATGTGCCATTGGCACTGATCGGGCTCTGTGCCGACGCGTCTGCATCCGATAGGGTATAGTCCCCCTGGCTAAGCCCAGCCCCAGTCTCATCTAAAGAGCTGCCCTCAGGTCCCTTCACCGCGGCTGCGAATTCACCGGCCGTGTTGAATCTATGGTCCGGGTCTTTGTTCAGAACCCTCATCAGAGCTGCTTCCAGACGTCTATCGATCTCGGGGTCGATCGACCTAGGTGTCGGCACTTCAGCATGAATATGTGCGAGCATCGTCTCGGTACCGTTCTTGCCCCGAAACGGTGTTCGGCCTAGGACCATCTCGTAGGCAAGCACGCCGAGGGAGTATATGTCCGAGGGCTTGTCGGGGGCACGACCCAGGGCCTGCTCGGGCGACATGTACTCCGCCGTTCCCACGATCAACCCGCTCGCGGTCAGACGTGTCTCTCTCTGCAAAAGTTTGGCCAGGCCGAAGTCCGAAAGCCACCGGCGCGCCGTCCTGGCCCATAAGAACATTGGCAGGCTTGACGTCGCGGTGGATCACCTTGTGTTCGTGAGCATAGTCGAGCGCCTGTGAAAGGGTCGCGATGATTTTGCAGCGCATCGGGTCTCGAGACCCCATCCGGTAATCGGTCTTGTAGAGTCCCATTCGTCAGGTACTCCATCACCAGATAAGAGAAGCCCTTGTCTTCCCCGAAGTCATGGACCTGGAGAATATTCGGGTGACTCAGGGACGCGATCGCCCGGGCCTCGTTGTTAAACCGCTCCACGGATACGGCGTTAGCGTCGTGGGATGCCATCACCTTTACGGCGACATCTCGGTCCAGCTTCGGGTCGAAGGCTCTGAACACGGTGCCCATGCCCCCGCGACCTACCTGCTCTATAAGCTCGTAGCGACCTAGTGGTTCAACTTTTTTGTATTGATGGGTAGAGTGACTTTAGCTTGATGCGCGCATCCTCGGTAGTGAAGCGCCAATCCACTCGTATCACATCCCGGTTGCGTTGATTCTGCCAAGCATTGACCTCGCCGCGCAGGATGTCTTGATTGGCAATCCGTCGGTCCAGGCACTGTCGAGCCAGCACACCGATCTCTATCTCCGCCATATTCAACCAACTCCCGTGTTTGGGAGTGTAGTGTATCTCCAGTCGCTCAGCTATACGCCTCGCCTCAGCAGGCTCGAATGCCTCGTATAGCGAGGACAGCTTGTGAGTGTTGAGATTGTCCATTACCAGCACGATCCGGTCTCTGTCGGGGTAGTCCCTCGTCGACCAGTTTCTTTATCACATGCGCCCAGTCCACCTTCGTGCGACGCTCTCTGACCTCGACTCGGCGCCATCCGTCCAACGGTGCAAACAGCATGAACAGGCTGCTCACTCCATTGCGCTCGTATTCGTAGTCGTATGCCGCCGATAAGCCGGGCGCTGCGGGACGCGGCACTCGCGTCTCCTTGACTTGCTGTTTGCTCGTCTCATCCATGCACACCAGAACCTCATTCCCATCGTACGGCCGTTGGTAGACCTCCAGTACGTCTTCCATCGCGCACACAAACTCCGCGCTCTGA
>CBDAOG010000008.1:0-1371023 GCA_965197985.1 Dehalococcoidia bacterium
ACCTCCGTCTCCTCCGGGGTGGCCTCGATGCGTACGGGAAGCGGTTGCCCTTCGCCAGCAGCAACCCGTCTCCACGCGGGCACGACAACAGCCAGCGTTGGAGGTCCTGGGGCAGGTCGAAGGCGTCGCCCACGGTGCTGATGGCGGCTGCGTCCTGCTGAAGCAGCAATTTGAAGGCGGGCGTTCTGAAGCAGGGCGCGACCGGAGTGTCCGGTGATGGCCCGCGAGGTGTCCTCGCTGAGCAGGTCCTGGACGTCCTGGGTGATGAACTGCAACCCCAGCCGGTGCTTCCTGGCCCGCTTCGCCATGCTCACCATGAAGGCCGCTCCCTCCGGGTGCTGCATGATCGACCACACCTCGTCCACCACCAGCAGGCGGGGCTTGGGGTGCTGGGCGGCGGCGGCCCACACCGTCTCGGTGCAGACCATCGCGGCGGCGGGGCGGAGCTCCGGCTCCAGGAGCCGCAGGTCGAAGACGGTGATCAGGGCCTCGTTGGACAGCAGGTCGTCGCCCTCGTCGGAGAGGAGGTTTGCGCAGGCTGCCCGTTGCGAAGGGCCGCAGCAGCCGTGAGAGGTCGTTCGCCTCCCCTTCGAGGTGGGCGTAGAAGTCGCGGAAGCCGGTGCGCTCCCTGGGCTGGGCGTAGTAGCCCGCTAGGGCGTGGTCGAGGGAGGCGCAGCGGTCGGCGCTCAGCCGCTCGCCCACCATGACTTCGATCAGACGGCGCAGGCTGCCGATGCGCTGGAGCAGCTCCTCGGAGTCGCCCCGCTCGATGACGAAGGGGTTCATGCCCTGGCCGGGAATGCCGGGAGAGAGGACGCGCCCGCCCGCCGCCCTCGCCATGTCCGCGTACTCACCTTCGGGGTCGATGACGTAGGCGGTGATGCCCCTGGTCAGGCCCCGCAGCATTCCCAGCTTCGTGGCGAAGCTCTTGCCGCTGCCCGACCTTGCGAGGACGGCGGTGTTGGCGTTCAGGTGCGTCCCGTCCCAGGGGTCGTAGACCACCGGGGCGCAGGCCCGCATGTCGATGCCGTAGAGGGTTCCCCTCCGGGTGTCCAGGTCGGGCGGCGAGAAGGGGAAGAGACGGGCTATGCTGGACGTGTCCAGCGTCCTCCACTCCGCCACGGCGTTGAGGGCCAGGGGCAGCGTGGACAGGATGCCCTCGCGCTGGCGGAAGGCCAGGGGATCGAGCTTGCCCAGCGTGGCGGCGAAGTGGGCCTTGGCCCGCTGGGTCATCTCCTTGAGGGACGCCTCGTCCTTCGCGTGAAGGGTGATGGAGAGCGAGGCGTGGAAGAGCCGCTCCCGGCCCCGCTGCACCTCGTCCCTGAGCCGGGTCACGTCCTCCAGGGCAATCTCCGCCTCCGGCGACATGGTGCGTCCCCGCTTGAAGGACAGCGACTGGGCCGACTCGAACCTGACCTTCTGCCACTCCAGCGTCCTGGCCGCCTGCTCAGCGGGAATCGACCCCAGGTGGATGGACAGGTCCATCGGCGCGCCTGCGGCCATGAGGCTCTGGAGGAAGCCGGGGGCCAGGGACCGGGGCCACTTGCCCAGGTGGAGGGAGCGGACCAGGCGGTCTCCGACGCGCACCTCGCGGCGGCACATCTCCACCTCCACCGGCGTCTCCTCGTCGATCTCTGCGGGGGTGCCGCCCATGGCAGAGGCCAGCATCAGCATCCGCAGACGCCTGCCGCTGAAGGGGTGGACGGACAGCCCGGCCCGCGCCAGCAGGCCGCGCAGCTCGTCGAACCGCCCGAACTCGCACACGGCGTAGAAGCGCCGGTCGAGGATGCCGTCGCGGGCTTCCAGGTCGGTCAAGAGCCTGCGAAGCGACTCGGCCGCCGCCCTCGTCTGCGGGGGAAGGTCCTGTGGCTGGGCATCCCTGAGCTCCTCCCGCAGGCTTCCCAGGCCGGGCGGGTGCTGCCTGATGAGCAGCTGCACGGGGAAGTCGCAGGCGTTGAGCGCCCCGGCGAAGGCCCCCAGCTTCGGCTCGTCTATTTCGAGGCCCATCACCTCGCACACGCCGAGCTTCACCCCGTCCAGGCGCACGGGGCCGTCCTCCTCCAGGTGGGAGAGCATGAAGAACGGGGGCAGGGGTGGCGGCGGCTTGGGGGCGGGCGCCTGGGGTTCCGTGGGTTCCTGGGTCTGCGGAGCGGCTGCGCCATCCGGCGGCCCCTCCGCTCCGGGTGTCTTGATTCGGTCGTTCGGCTTCTTCAACTCGGTCTTCTCCTTTGCTCTAGGGGGTCGGGAAGTCCACGAGGCCGCTGCGCAGCAGCGCGGCGACCGCCTTGGCCAGAAGGACCAGCACCAGGCCGACGACGGCCATAGCGGTGAGCACCCGGTCGAAGGCGTCCAGCATGGCCTGCTCCTCGGGCGGGGCCGCGCCGGTGGTCGCCAGCGCAGCCCCGGCCAGAAGCGTTGCCGTCAATAGTCGCCTCACCACGGCCACTCCCATCCCAGCAGGTCGAACCAGTCGCTCAGGCCGCCGTCTGCGGGCGTCTGCTCGGCGGGCGGGTCTACCGGCTCCGGCTCAGGCAGGACCAGGACCTCGAAGGGGGCGTCCGACCCCACGGCGGACGCCAGGGCCAGGCCCTCGTCACGGCTCCGGCTGATGGGCGACCGCTCCACCGTCTCGGCCTTGACGTGCTCCTTGTGCTGGACGTCCACCGTCACCTCCTTGGCGATGGTGGCGCTGGGGACGTAGGCGTAGGCCGTCGCGGTGGCGGACGACGTGGAGCCGTCCTCGCAGGTGGCCGTCGCCGTGTCACTGTCGGAGTCGCTGTCCCCCGGGCGATGGAGGTGCACGGTCTTGGTGACGTGTTCGACCCGGGCCGGGTGGTGGGTCAAGTGCACCAGGGGCGGCAGCGAGATTCGAAGGGCTGCCTCCAGGCTCACGTCCACGGACACGGCGTGGACGGCCTCGCCCGCTCCGACGGGAAGCCGGAAGCGGGTCTCGCCGCCCGCGACGAACGGGACGCTCGTGTGCGACCCGCCGACGCCGACGTTGACGGTCCCCGTGATGGCGGTAACTGCCGCGTCCATCAACGCCGTCTCGGTGACGCTGGCGTGCCCGGCCACCGTCTGAAGCTGGATGGTCTCCAGGGTGCGGGATACGCACTCGGACTCGACGACGCCGCTGACGGCTCTCGGCGTCCAGCCCAGGGAGGTCGTGCGCAGGTCGCACAACTCCCCCTCCACGACCGGCAGGGGGTACGGGATCTGTCCGCCTTCGACGGTGACGGCCCCCGCCTGCCCCAGCGTGTCCTCCCACGAGAAGGTGAAGGACGGGTTGGGGCCGTGCAGGGGGAGGGAGTAGTCGATGCGCTCCCCCTCGTCCAGGGAGGCCGATCCCCAGAACCGCAGCCAGCTGCCCTCCGGCCCGCCGAAGGCCCGCACCCGGACGTCCAGGGCGGTGGCGGCCCGCAGGGTGACGGCGGCCCGGTCGCCGGAGACGGTGAGTCCTTCGACGAAGAGCCGCCGCCCTTCGACCGGCTCCGTCACCTCGAAGTCGATCTCGTCCCGCCAGTGGTCGTCGGCAAGGGCCGCCTGGGGGACGGCGACCGCCGCCGCCAGAGCGACGACGGCCGCGATCGCCAGGAAGCTCTTCGGGGGCTTGCTTTGCCGGGACTTCCGGCTCCCGTCTCCGTTGCTGTTTCCGTTGATGTTGTCCTTGTCCGTCCGCCTGGGCTTGCCGAACCAGCGGTGCGGTCGGAAGGGCATCCGTCCGCCCTTCCGCTCCCGGCTGCCGCGCTTGCGGCGGAGGCGGCGCAGGGTCTTACCCGCCCGCCTCGCCATCAGCCGCAGGGGGCCGGGGCCGCTCTTCACCGGCTGCGCCGGCGCGGGCGGCTCGCTCCGCACCAGCTCGGACGGCGGCCCGGCGTAGAGCCTCGCCCCAAGCCGGTACTTCAGCAGGTCGGCGGCCACCAGGGGCAGCCGCCGACCGCCTATCTTCCCGACGACGGCGACCAGCCCCGCCAGGCCCAGGAGGACGGCAATCGCCATCCTCACCTCGGACGGTCCGACGGGGGCGTAGCGGTATGCGCCGTAGGACAGGGCGCACACCGCCATCATCGCCACGACCTGCGGGAATGTGAACCCCAGCAGGACCTTGTCCTCGGCCTGCACGTGGGTTGGAACCTCGTGTTCTCTCATGGCTCTTCTCCTTCCTCACGTCGGCCTAGCCGCCGCTGCTGCTAGAATCGTCGCCGCCGCTGTTGCTGGGGTCAGGCACGTTGGGGTCCACCGGGGAACCCACCACGGCGTTCATCACCAGCTCGACGACGCCGTAGGCCACCATCGCCAGGACGATGCCCGCCAGGGCCGTCATCATTGCGCTCTTGCCGCGCTCCATCTGGTGCGGCGCTCCCGACGCGGTGAGGTACAGGTACGCGCCGTAGATGAAGAAGCCGACGCCCACCGCGCCGACGATCCCCAGTAGGATTCCCACCAGGTTCGATATGGTCTGTGTCAGTTCATCCATAAGTTCCGTCTCCTCTCTGTCTCGACTGCCGGGCGAGAGAACGCCCGGCAGTCGTCCCTCTCTATCTGTTCCGCCGTCTCCGCTCGCCTAGCTGCACATCGCTCTCACCTCCTTCGTCCTGTTGTCGATGGGCGCAGGCCGCGCCCGCACTCCGTTGGGGTCGTCGTTGTCGGGGCTACTCGCCGCTGCTCCGGGGGGCTTCGCCTCCGTCTCCCCCGCCTGCCGATGGGGTGGCCATAGAAGCCGCCGAGCTGAGGCCGCTCCCCGCTGCCGACAGGCCCGCGCTGGCCGCCATCGCCCCCACCGCCATGCCTCCCGGTCCTCCGGCGGCCCCGCCCGCTATCAGCCCGATGGTCTTGGCCGACCTGACCATCAAGGAGGGCAGGTTCATGCCGAAATAGAGCATCGAGAGCCAGGAGTCGAAGGTCCCGGCGTTGCCAAGCATCGACGGCACCCGGGTCGCCATGTAGACGAAGGCCAGGGACATGAGCAGCTTCCAGATCAGGTCCTGCACCGGCTCGAAAGCGGCGACCGACGCGAACTCGTTGAGGAAGCCGATTCCCAGGGCAAGGGCGATGAGCTGCACCGCCTGCTGGAACACCGTCGTCATGAAGAGCTTGAGCCAGTGCCGGCCCCATCCCGCCGTGTGGGGCAGAATCCACAGCCCAAGTGCGATGGGGGCCAGGGCCAGCAGGAGGTCGATGAGGGCCAGGCGCAAGATCATCTGCACGATGACGTAGAGGACGAAGAAGCCGTAGACCAGGTAGAGCGCCGCCAGCAGCAGCGCCATGCCCACGCTCCCGGCCTGCACCGCCGTCATCAGCGTGCTCAGCGTCGAGCGCAGCATGTCTCCGGCGGTGACGCCGAGGGAGAAGGCGATGAAGCCGGAAACGGCGTCGGCCACGTCGATGACCAGGGCGCACCACCACAGGGACGACGCGGCGGCCACCAGGCCCAAAACAAGGCGGGGGACCATCTCGCGCCACCCGGCGTGCTGGCGGCCCAGGTGCTCGGAGATGATGAGGCTCAGGCCCATCCAGCCGAGGATGACCACCAGGGCGGCGGAGGTGATGGCCCAGACGACCATCCACGCCTGCTGCACCAGGTGGTGGCCGTAGGTGAGATCGGGAGGGGTGCCGGTGATGATGTCGGCCATGACCGGCTACCCTCCCCGGCAGTTGTCGGCGTCCTCGCCGGACGCCCGCTCGACAACTCCGCAGAGGGTCCCGTGGACGCCCTCGATGACCCACCCGGCGAAGGCTTTGGCCCAGCGCGCCGGGCTGAGGGCGGACAGAATCTTGTCCCAGATGCGGCCCGGCTGGTGGATGGGTATGACGGCGTAGAAGTCGCCCCTCAACCCGTCCTCGGCCTCGGCCAGCATGACCAGCAGGTAGGCCCGGTCGCGGTCGAGCTCGGGGTGCTCGTCAAGGTCGGGGTACTCCCAGGAATACTCCCAGCCGTCGCTGCGCTTCTTCTCGCCGCCCTTCACCCTGTACATGGCGCTTATCCAGTCGCCGGTGTCGGCGTCGCGGACGGCGTAGAAGAGGTTTGCGATCTCCCGGTCGAAGACGGGGCGGGCGACGAACTCGCCGCCGCCCTTGCGCTCCACGAACTCCCGGTCGGCGTTGACCAGGGTTAGCTCGTTACCGGGCGGGGCTTGGGCTTGGGCGATGTTGCTTGCGGGGATTGCCAGAAACGCTGCCAGCAGCAGCGCGGCGGCCAGGGGCATCAGCCTCCTGGCTCTGCCAAGGGACCTTCGGACCGTCGATTGCGCTCCCACGATTCGCCTCCTCTTCGCTGATGGGGCCGTCTGTTCTGCCATCGAGTCTGGGAAGTCGCGGGGCCGGACACCATGCCTTATATGGGAGGACTCGCGCGTCCTCCCATATAAGGCATGGGAAGGAATGGGCTGGATGTGGTGTCATACCCGTGTACAGGGATTTGCTTCGGTGCCCAGAAGGGAAGTTTTGGGCTGTGGGCAACGTGAAACGGGCGTGAAGGAAGGGAAGTGAGGCCGAGCCTGCGAGCACTTTGGTGAAAGGGGTGGTTCCGACAGCGGCCCAAAAGGGAAGTCGGGGGTGGCGCGACATCGGAGCGAGCAATTGGACGGGGAGGCTGGAATCGGGGGTCGAAACCCCCTACAGGACAGCCCCCTACAGGACATGGCATTGAGGAGGTTGGACGCATGAATGTGCGGGATGTGGACGGCAACGGGAGCGTGGACGCCGAGAGGTTACGGCGGCTCAGGCTGAGCGAGTTCCTGCGGGACCTGGTTCGGCAGGAGGGCAAGATGGAGGCCGCCGAGCTGCTGGGGGTCAACCACAAGACCCTGACGCGGGCCGAGGAGTCGGGTGAGATCACGGGGCGCATGGGCGATGCGCTGGAGCTGCTGCTGAGGAGGGCGGACGACGCCGAGGTCGCGCGGCTGCGGGAGGCGGTCGGTGCGCTGGAGGAGCGGGTGGCGGCGCTGGAGGGCGGCATGGAGACGCCTCCTGCGGCAGATGTGGAAGGCGGGGGTGAGAGCAGCCAGGTGGAGGGCGGTGACGAGGACGGTACCCAGGCCCAGGCGCAGGGCGGGAAGCACGAGGAGGGGGCGGGCCGGTCGGAGACCAGGGCCGCCCCTCCGATGGCGGGTGTGCGCTCGAAGAAGCGGGCGATGCTGCGCAGGCTGGACCCGGAGGTGGTCACCGAGAACCCCGCCGAGGACGACGAGGAGGTCTACGGCGATGCGTGGCCGCTGGTCGAGGAGTGGCGAAGCCTGCGAGAAGGTCACCCGCACCGGGGCGCGAGTCTGTCGTGGCTGGTGACGGAGGAGCGGCTGCTCGTGCTGGAGCTGGCTATGCTGGACGACCACGGGCTGACCCTGCCCCCGGAGACCCAGGCCCTGCGGGGCTTCGGGCGCAGGGGACAGACCACCCATCGCTGGAAGGCGCTGGCCGACACCCGGGTGGCGCTGAGGAAACGGAAGCTGCTGCGCTGGGTGCGGACGGTCCTCACCCTGTGGCTGTGGCGGAAGTAGGCCCCGGAGACGGCTCCGGGGCCGGTTTTCGGCTGCTGCTACATCGCAGCGAAGTGGGAGCTAAGTCGGAGCGAGCAATTTGGGCGTAGGGGGCCGATTTGCCCGTCCGGGGCCTTCCATTCGGTCGGATGTTCGGGCGATAATTGACTCAGTTTCCGGCTTTTTCCAGCGTTTCCTGCCTAGAAACCTGGAGGATTCCCGTCCCCCGAATCCGGGACTGGTTGCATAGGATCGAGCCTCGCTCTCCGAACAGCCGCCCAGGGGTCAGACCGGAAGGATTGAGCCTCGCTCTCCCGATGGTTCGCCCCGGAGGACACATTCGCAGCGGTTGGAGCGTCTCTCGCTTCGGCCCCTCGGACACCCTGGTCGGAGTGCGCCCTGCACACTGGCCGGTTCCTCACGTCTGCGGCATGGTTCCTGTGGAACTGGTCGCAGCTTCACCACGCGCCGGTCTGCCATTGCGTTGTAGACTGGCCGCTTCCCCCGCGCAGCATCCCAGGACGTTACCGACGTAGCTCCCGGGTCTCGCTGCGTCTCTCACCGGGCCGTCCTGTGGTTGATCTGCAGGCCGGTCGGTTCTCCCCCACTTCACAGCAGCTCCCCCTGAGTCCGTTCCTCTGATTTGACTCTGGGCCGAGCTGCGTCTTTTTCACCCCCCTAGTAGCAGCAGCTCTCCTGAGTCGATTCCCGTGATGTGACCCTGGGCCGAGCTGCGTCTTCTTCAACCCCGCTCCGTCTCCCGCGTCCGGCATCCGACCGTGGTCGGACTGCGGGCATCGTCGGCAATCGGACACATGGATTCGCTGAGTCAACGGCATCGAGCACTGAAAGGAGATCACGACGGTATGGACGATTCACGGACACAGGCAAGGGAAGGGAAGGGAAGGGAAGGGAAGGAGGAGCGCACATGGCGGAACGGTACGCGGGACCTAGCGCGAAGCGGATCGCAGACCTGCTTCCGCACCGGGTGAGCTACGAGCGGGTCTGGTTCTGGACGACGACGGCCATCTGCCACGGCGGTCGCTCGGACGAGCTGGCGTTTCGGCAAAGGCCGGACGGCGAGGGCATCGACGTGCGGTGCCACACTGGGGGCTGCTCTCGCGGCGTGGTGCTGACCCATCTGGAGGCTGCCATCGGGCTGCCCACCTGGACGGCCTACGCGCCAGTGAGCGACGCGGCGGTCAAGGCCCCTGAGAAGCTGCCGTGGTGGAAGCGCAAGCGGGTCGTGGTAGCTGGGGTGGTCGCCCTGGTCGTTGTGGCGCCGCTCATCACCGGCGACGTGTGCCTCACGAGTCGTCAACCGTTGCTTGCGCTACGACAGCGCGCCGGGCCGCTCTCCGGTCAGCGCTTCAGTGCCCTGCTTGGACCCCGGCTCGTCGCCTTCTTGCGACTGCTTGCACGGACGCTCCGTTCCACCAGGCAGCACCCCGCACGGGGGTCGCTGCCTCCCCCGCCCGCTCCCCTGCGGGCTTCCATCCTTCTTCCCCCAACCCCACACGCGTCGCACAGGTCTTCTCCCCGACTTCGGTCGGGGGTGGGACCTGTGCCCCGATGCGCGACGGAGCCTGCCCCGGACTTGATTCCGGGGGATGCCGCACCGGCCATTCGCCACGGCAACAACGCCACCCAAGGAGACAGTCCCGACCATCGGGACACGGATTCGAGCGGGACTGTCTCCGACAAGGGGGCGGTCCCGCTTCTTCATTACAGGAGGAAGCGACATGACGACTACGAGCATTGACAGGACTGAGAGCGAGCTCAGGGCTGCGGCGAGGCGGCGGGGGCTCACCATGAAGGAGCTTGCGGCGCTGATGGACGTGTCCGTTGGCTACCTTTCGCAGATTGCGAACGGGAAAAGGCCGTGGACTCCGAAGATGCGCGAGAAGGTCGCGGCGGTCTTGGGAGAGGTTCCCGGGCAGGGGATCGTCTACCGCCAGGGCGGCGTGGTGACCGGGGAGAGCAGCTTCATCCGGGAGCGCGCCCGCACCCTGGGCATGACCATGCATGACCTGGCCGACCGCGTTGGCGTGTCCTACAGCTACATGACGCAGGTTGCCCGTGGCCGCCAGAGCATGGGCGTCAAGGTCCAGGCCAGGGTCGAGTCGGCGTTGCACGATCCGGCGAAGGTCGCGCCCGCCAAGTGCGCCAACCGCCAGGGCGTCGTCGTGGCCGGGGAGAGCAGCTACATCCGGGAGCGGGCCAGGGAGCTGGGCATGAGCCTGCGGGACTTGGCTGACCGCGTGGGCGTCTCCTACAGCTACATGTCAATGGTGGCGCGGGGTCATAGCAACATGGGCGTGAAGGTCCAGGCGCGGATGGAGTCGGCGCTGGAGGCCCCGGCGAAGGTCGCTCCCGCGCAGCCAGCCTGCATCGACCGCGAGGCCGTGTGGGACCGGATGAACGCCCACGGTTTCAGCCAGAACGAGGTCGCACGGCGCGCCGGCATCAGCTCCTCCAACCTATCCCAGATAATGAACGGCAGGAACAACCCGTCGCCGGTCGTGCTGAAGAAGCTGCGCGGCGTCCTGTTCCAGCCGACGAAGGCGGAGCGGGTCATGCCCGCCGAGGTGAAGGTGCTGGGCTGGCGGAAGGGCGAGCGGAGCGGGATGGTCGTTCGCGGCGCCGGTGGCCCCGGGCGCGGCGCCAAGTCCGGCGGCGGCACCGTCAGGGTCGGCGGCCGGGTGCCCTGGGGCGCGAAGGCGGAGTTCGCCTACCGCGCCGGGTACGACGGCATGGGCCGGGTCTCGGTGACGCACGTCGTCGAGAGGGGCTACTCCGCCATGCTGAAGCAGCCGGAGACGGCGGCTGCGTAGGGTTCCATGACGTACCGCATGATGGGCGGCTGCCTCGGAGCAGCCTGGGACGGCCCGCACCGGGCCGCATACGCGAGTCCCGCCGTGGGCGGGCCTTCGCACGTTCAAGCATTCGCCTGGGGGCGTTGCCGGAACCCGACCGCCCCAGCGGGGGCGGTGCAGTCCGTCTCCCGTCGCTCTCCGCCTGGCGGCGGCGACTGGTGGAGACGTGCGTCCGGGTTCCGGCGTCGTCCTCTAACTACCACGAAAAGGAGGACGACTCAAATGAACCTCGGAGGTTTCATCGACACGTTCAAGGACGCAATAGCGCGAAGGGTGGTGGAGTCCTACCCGCCGCTCTACCGGCCCTCGGAGAACGGCGGCAGGCTCCCCCGGCTGCTCCGCAAGCCCCTGGGAGCGCAGGCCGACGCCATCAGGGGCGCGGCCCTCTCCCTCAAGGCCCACCGGGGCACCACCGTCGTCGGCGAGATGGGCACCGGCAAGACCTTCATCGGCGCGGCGGCGGCGCACATGGCCGGTTTCGAGCGCATCCTCATCATCTGCCCGCCCCACCTGGTGCCCAAGTGGAAGCGGGAGGTGGAGATGACGGTGCCCGGCGCCCGGGCCGCCATCGTCGAGTCCATCACCGACCTGGAGCGGCTCCGCCTCTCCGTAGGCTCCGGCCCCCTATTCGCGGTGATGAGCCGGGAGAAGGCAAAGCTGTCCTACCGCTGGATGCCCGCCGTCATACTGCGGTGGGCAACGTCGAAGGGAAGGTTCATACGGGATGAGGAGACGGGGGAGCCCTTCCAGGTCCCCTGCTGCCCCGACTGCACGGCGCAGATCGTGGACAAGGACGGCGTGCCGCTGACGGACGCCGACCTGAACCGCCGCAAGCACACCTGCGCCGGCTGCGGCGCCCCCCTGTGGCAGGCCGACCGGTCCGGTCCCGCCCGCTACCCGCTGGCCGACTACATCAAGCACCGGATGAAGGGCTTCTTCGACCTGCTGATCGGCGACGAGGTCCATGAGTTCAAGGGGCGAGGGAGCGCCCAGGGCATCGCCGCCGGCATCCTCGCCGACGTGTGCGGCAAGTCCCTCAGCCTCACCGGGACCCTCCTCGGCGGGTACTCCTCGACCATCTTCCACCTGCTCTATCGGTTCTCCCCGGAGATCAGGACGGATGTGAATGGCGGAGAGATAATGTACCGGCAGGGCGGCTCAAGAGCTGAGATGTGGCGCTTGAAAAGCGTACCGCCTGTCGCCTTCAATCAGGAACGACCGAACCTGACTGAAGGTGGATTGGATGTACAAGGTGGGTATTTACCTCCGTGTTCGCAAGGCTTGTTTCGTCGAAGGGATGAGCGTCCGAGAGGCGGCCCGAGTGTTCGGGCTACACCGGGACACGGTGCGCAAGATGCTCGAGTACTCCGTGCCCCCAGGGTATCGACGGCAACGACCGGCTCGCAGATCGAAGCTCGATCCATATATAGGGTGTGATGGACCAGATCCTGGAGCAGGATCTGAGCTCACCGAAGAAGCAGCGTCACACCGCCAAGCGTATCTACGAACGGCTCAGAGACGAACACGGCTTCCCCGGCAAGTACACGATAGTCAAAGACTACGTTCGAGAACGCCGTCGTCATACCCGCGAGATGTTCTTACCTCTGTCCCACCCTCCGGGACATGCCCAGTGCGACTACGGCGAAGCTCGAGTGATCATCGGCGGAGTGGAACGCAAAGCCCACTACTTCGCCCTGGACCTCCCTCACAGCGACGGGTGCTATGTGAAGGCGTATCCCGCCGAGACGACGGAGTCATTCTGCGACGGACACGTCTCCGCCTTCGCGTTCCTGGGCGGAGTGCCTCAGAGCATCCTCTACGACAACACCACGCTCGCGGTAGCCAGAATCCTGGGAGATGGTCGCCGGCAGCGGACCAGGGTGTTCTCCGAGCTTCAGTCCCACTACCTGTTCGAGGACCGGTTCGGCCGTCCAGGCAAAGGGAACGATAAGGGCAAAGTAGAAGGTCTGGTCGGCTATGTCCGCCGGAACTTCCTGGTGCCCATTCCATCGTTCGAGAGCTTCGATGCCCTCAATGCTCATCTGGAGCAACACTGCCTCAGACGGTTCGAAGATCGACTCCGCGGCCACAACGAGACGATAGGAGAACGGCTGGAGCGGGACCTGGAGAAGCTGCTGCCTCTGCCGGCCGTACCGTACGACGCCAGCGACAAGCACGCGACGAGGGTCAGTTCTCTGTCCCTGGTCAGATACCGGACCAATGACTATTCGGTCCCGGTGGCCTACGGTCATCGGGACGTTCTGGTCCGCGGATATGTACACGAGGTTGTGATCAGCTGTGGCGCTGAAGTCATCGCCCGCCATCGGCGGTCCTACGATCGAGACGACTTCGTCTTCGACCCTCTCCATTACCTGCCGCTCCTTGAGAAGAAGACGAGGGCATTGGATCAGGCGGCGCCGCTGGTTGGATGGGAGTTGCCCGAGGAGTTCGGAGTGTTGCGGCGGTTGCTGGAGTCTCGGATGGGCAAGCGAGGAAAGAGGGAGTTCGTGCAGGTGCTCAGACTGATGGAGAACTTCCAGCCGGAAGAAGTCCACGACGCCGTACGAGACGCCATTCGACTCGGGGCTGTGAGCTTCGATGCTGTCAAGCACCTGGTGCTGTGCAGGATCGAGGGTCGACCGCCTAGACTCGACATGGAGTTGTACCCGTATCTGCCCAGGACCAACGTTGCAACAACCTCGACCAGGGACTACATGGCTCTCCTGGCGGGGAGCCGGTCATGACCAACAAGTCCACGATGTTGCTCGAACACAACCTCAAGCAACTCAAGCTCCCCACGTTCCTGAGGGAGTACGACAAGCTGGCATCCCAGTGTGCCAGTGAGGGAGCTGACCATCCGGACTACCTGCTGCGACTATCGGAGTTGGAGCTGATCGACCGTCACCATCGCATGGTGGAACGTCGGATCAAAGCAGCCCGCTTCCCGACGACCAAGAGTCTCGACACCTTCGACTTCCTGTCTATGCCGTCCCTGAACGAGGCTCTGGTTCTGGAGCTGGCACGATGCGAGTACATCGAGCGCCCCCGCAACGTCATCGCTCTCGGCAACAGTGGCACCGGCAAGACCCATATCGCCCTCGGTCTCGGTCTGGCTGCGTGTCAGAGGGGACTGTTCGTGGGCTTCACCACCGCCGCTGCTCTGGTTCACGAGCTGATCGAGGCCAGGGACGAACGGCGTCTGCTCAACCTGCAGAGAAGGCTCGCACGACTCAAGCTTGATTCTCTCGTAAAAAGTCTGTGCAGGTCGAATTAGAACAACCGTACCCTTGCCTGGGTACAATATACAGTCTCTGTTCCGTGTCCTACCCCAACATACGGTAGCGCTCACATGTGCTAAAGCGCTGGAACTTCCTCAAAACGGGTTTTTACGAGGGAATCAAGCTTCTGATCATCGACGAACTGGGCTTCGTGCCCTTGTCCAAGACTGGCGCCGAGCTGCTCTTCGAGGTGTTCAGCCAGCGTTACGAGCGTGGATCGGTCCTGGTGACCTCCAAGTGAGCCCTTCGTCGAGTGGGCCGAGGTGTTCGGCTCTGAACGGCTGACCGGAGCTCTCCTCGACCGCCTCACCCACCATGTCGACATCCTGGAGATGAACGGGGACAGCTACCGACTCAAGCACAGCAAGAAGACTTCTGGCCGCCAGCTATCTGACTGACCCTGATCTCCAACGCCCCACGAACCTTGATGCCCATTCTACGGCGTTCAGTGGTACAGTTTTGCTCCGCCCCGCTGGTACGTTTTCACACCGCCCTTGACAGGTAGTCCTTGTCGAGGTTGAGCTCCCCGGCCAGCTGGTCGAGCAACGAGTCACCGGGCGGATTGCGCCGGTCGCGCTCGATGTCGTTCAGGTATTGGGGCGAGATCGGCAGCCCATCCTCTTTGAGGACCTTCTGCGCGAGCTCGCGCTGACTGATGCCCAGGTCCTTGCGGACCGAGGCGATGACCTGTCCAAACGTCAAGGATCCCCCGTCTGCGTCGTTAGAAGTTCGCATATCAGCGAACCTCGTTGAGCGCAACTGCCCCGCGAGGGAGCGTTTTCGGGGGTTCGTCGAAAGCCGGGCGCTGGGGTTGAGCGGCTACGGCTCCGACGGTAGTGGACGTGGCAGCCCGGCCTTCGTCGACGCAACGCTGGCAGACGAAGGCGTCGCCCTGCTCCAAGGCAATCCCTCTTGGGACGTTCCGCCTGCGCCCGCACACCGAGCAGATGACCGGCTCGAGGGGCGCCTTGCCGGGCCTGTCGGACTCGTGGGCACTGCCCCTGAACCCCCTGTGGTCGGGGTCGAGGCGCTTCATCGCATCGAAACGAGCCTGGTCTTTACGGCGGCTCACGACAGACCTACGATCGACTCGAGGAAGGAGGCGATGTCCGCACGGCCGCCCCCCCTCAGAAGGAAATTTTGATTACTGGACTTCGACTTTCGCGCCGGCCTCTTCGAGCGTGGTCTTCAACTCATCAGCGGCTTCCTTGGTGATCCCCTCTTTGACGGTCGAGGGGACGCCCTCTACCAGCTCCTTCGCTTCCTTCAAACCGAGGGTAGTCACCGAACGCACAGCTTTGATGACATTGATCTTGTTGGCGCCGAACTCCTGGAGAACGACCGTGAATTCAGTCTGCTCGTCTTCAGCGGCAGCTGCGGCCTGGGCCCCGTCCGCGGGGGCGGCGGCGGCGACCGCCACGGGAGCTGCAGCGCTCACACCGAAGGTGTCCTCCAGCTCCTTGACGAGCTCGGACAGCTCCAGTACCGACATGCCTTTAATGGACTCGAGTATCTCTTCTTTAGTGGTCATGATTCCCTCCAATTGCTTGTTGCCGCTTTATCGTGATGTGATGACGTACTGTTTCACCGACAGATTCTCATTGCTAGTAAGCCGTCTAACGGACTGGCCTAACAGTCTGGTACGAGTCTTTCAATACCATCGCATGTCTCCATAGCTCGCCGTACAACGTCGATAACGTTAGGCCTCTGCCCGTAGCGGCGCGCTTTCCTGGTACAGAAACTGGAGGATTTCCTTCTGCGACTGGATTACTCCTGTTTCATGATACGGAACCGCGTGCCCTTCACAGAAAGCTTTGGCGACTTTCTGGGCCTCCCCAAGCTTGTTGCGGGGCATGTTGGGGAACAGGTGATGCTCAATCTGGTAGTTGAGACCCCCATACCAGAAATCCGTGAAAGGATGGCCCTTTACATTTCGAGCGGTCAGCACCTGACGCCGAAAGAAATCCATCTCTTCGTTTTCGCCGATCATAAGCATCCCCTTGTGATTGGGGGCAAATACCGATCCCATGATCAGACCAAATGCGGCTTGATGGACCACGAAAAACAATCCGGCTTGCCAAGCACCCAAGAGGAAGAATAGCAAACCTAGGTACACCGCGAGGTGTCCTATCATAAGCAGTGGCTCGGCTACAGGATATTTGACTTTGTTGGCAAGTAAGTATTGGAGTCCCGCCAGCCGCAGTCCGAGTCCTTCCAAAAGCAACATAGGGTAGAAGAGGAAAGCCTGGTGTTTTACGATGAATTTATAGATCCCTCTCCTTTTGAGTGCCTGTTCCTTGGTAAAAGCCAGAACCGGAAAGTCTGCATCCGGGTCGAGAGCCAGGTGATTGGGATTGCTGTGGTGCCGGTTGTGCTTGTCGAGCCACCAGCTGCGTTCCAGGGCTAACATGAAGCAGATGACAAGGCCCGCGAATTCATTGTTGCGCGCCGAATTGAAGATTTGCCTATGGCCTGCGTCGTGGCCGATGAACGCTATCTGGGCGAAGACGACGGCTAGAAATACCGCATTCAAGAGCTGCACCCAGAGAGTGTCCACCAGCGCGAGGATCGTGAGGCTGACGGCCAGCAGGACCGCGGTCGAGATTATCTTGTAGGCGTAGTAGCCGAGTTGCTTCTCCAGGAGCCCGCCTTCTTTGATCAACTGCTTCAACTCCGCATATTCGGCATTCTGCTGAGAATCTACCCGTTCTCCGGGCCGGCCAACGGTGAGTACATCCTGTGCGGGCTGTACTTCCGGTCGCTGGGCTGGGTCTCCCAGCTGAACACTAGGATTACTCATACTTTCGACGCCAGTGGACTCGTGTCGGTCATTTTACGCACCCCTAATGAATCTATAGTGCATCAAAGCTGCCGGAGGGAGCAAACTATCTGGGCCCTCCGATGCCTGCGCCGGCAAGGTTGTTTATTCGGACTCGGGCTTGGACTCTTCCGGCTCGTCGTCCGAAGCGTCCGGCGACTCGTCGGTCGGGCTCTCTCCGGCCTCCCGGCCCTTTGCCTCCGCCACCGCCTGCAGGGCCCTGGCAAGCGCCGATATGGGACCGTTCAGCACGTAGACAAGGGACGTGATCGGACTCTGGAGTTGCCCGAGGAAACGGGCAACCAGCACGTCCTTGGACGGCAGCTGCGCCAGGCCTTCGACCTCGCTCGCTGCAAGCACGCGGTCGCCTAACACAGCTCCGCAGATGCTCAACGATACCCGGTTGGCGCGTATGAAGTCGGCGATTGCCTTTGCCGGCACCGTCGGCTCGTCGAACCCGAACGCGATTCCGGTGGCCCCCTCGACGATGTCCTTTACCGAAGGCTTTCCCGCTTCTTCGGCAGCCAGGTAGACAAGGTTGTTCTTGATAACTTTGTACTGTGTGCCGCTGTCGCGCAGGGCATGTCGCAGCTCCGTCATAGAGCCGACGCTCATTCCGGTGAAGTCGGTGGAGATAGCGATCGTGCAGTCGCTAAGCAGCTTGCTTAGCGTCTCGACGGACTTGACCTTTCTTTCAGTAGGCACTCTACGATCTCCTAACGTTCGCCGACATGAAAAAAACCCGAGCCGCAGCCCGGGGGAACGCTCGTTGCCCGGTCAAGACCGGGTCTCGGCCATTCGCCTCGGTGGGCTGGCGTTTTAATCCCCGAGCCGCTCGGGGAGCCCACTGTCTGCGGCTGTTCGTCTATTCTATTCTCAGGGCCGTTGCGCCTGCAACATCCATGCTGATGCTCGGCCCCATCGTGCTGGTTAGATAAGCCGCTCTGATGTACTGACCCTTGACACCGCTGGGCCGGGCCCGGGTGACATTGTCCATGACCGCAGTCAGGTTGTCGAGGAGTTGGTACTCTTCGAAGCTAGCCTTTCCGATGGGCACGTGAATCAATGCCGTACGGTCCAAGCGGTACTCTACCCTGCCCTTCTTCGCCTCGTCGATGGCTCGGGCGAGGTCTCCTGCCTGGACGACGGTGCCCGATCGTGGGTTTGGCATAAGGCCACGTCGGCCGAGAATACGGCCTAGCTTTCCCACCTTGCCCATCATGTCGGGCGTCGCTATCGAGACGTCGAAATCGACCCATCCGCCTTCGATCTTCTTGATCAGATCGTCGTTTCCGACGTGATCGGCGCCCGCCTGCTCCGCCAGCGTGACTCCTTCTCCATCGGTGAATACTACGACCCTCACTGGCTTACCGACCCCGTGGGGCAGCACTGTAACGCCTCTGACAAGCTGGTCTGCGTGACGGGGGTCCGACCCTGTCCGAATGTGAAGCTCGACGGTCTCGTCGAACTTGGCCGTCGCCGTCTTCTTCAGGAGTCCGATCGCCTCGTCAGGTTGGTACTCCTTCCCGTCTTCGACGAGAGCCTGCGCCTCGCGGAAACGCTTCCCTGCTACTACCATCAGGCCTCCACCTGTATACCCATACTTCGAGCCGTCCCTTCGACTATTCGCATGGCGCCCTCAATGTCGACGGCGTTCAGGTCCTGCTGCTTCTTCTCCGCAATCTCTCTGATCTTGGACCGCGGCACGCTGCCGACTTTTTCGACCAGTGGATTGCCGCTGCCCTTTTCAACTCCGGCAGCCTGTCTCAGCAGCGCCGACGCCGGCGGCGTCTTCATGATAAACGTAAACGAGCTGTCCTCAAAGACCGTGAGGATTACCGGCACGATGTTACCTGCTTGGGAAGCGGTTTTTTCGTTATATTCCTTAACAAACGCCATGATGTTCACGCCGTGCTGCCCCAGGGCCGGACCGACCGGAGGGGCCGGCGTAGCCTTGCCGGCTTCGATCTGCAGTTTGATCATCGCTTTTACTTTGCGGGCCAACTTCGCGTCCTTCTACGTCTTCTCTATTTGTAGGAAATCCAGCTCTACCGGCGTCTCGCGGCCAAAGAAGGAAACGAGCACTTTGACCTTCGTCCGGTCAGGGTATACTTCATCGACCGCGCCCATGAAGTCCAGGAAGGGCCCGTCTGTGATCCGGACCATCTGCCCTTTCTCGAAGCCAACCCTGACGCGGGGCTCGGCCGATTCCATTTGCTTCAGGATCGCCTCTACCTCGCTGTCCTCCAGGGGTACCGGCTTAGGCCTGCCTTCTCGCTCGTCCTCGGCCGAGACGAACCCGGTGACGCCCGGTGTATTCCTCACGACATACCAGCTCTGGTCGTCCATCATCATCCGTACGATGATGTAGCCGGGGAAGACCCGTTTGGGCACCGGCTTACGCTGTCCGTCCTTGATCTCGATCTCTTCCTCGGTCGGTATCACGACCTCAAAGATCTTGTCCTTGACGTCCATGGTCGAAACTCGGAGTTCGAGATTCGTCTTTACCCGGTCCTCTTGGCCCGAGTACGTATGGACGATGTACCAGCGTGGATCAGTTGTTTCGGTTGTGACCATTTGTTTTCGCGAAAGCGTGTTTCAAGGCAGACTAGGCTAGCTGCGATCAGGGGTGGCTACAGAGCATTCAGGAGCCGAGCACTACGTCCATGACACGTGCGATCAGCAAGTCGAAAACGCCCAGCACGAACCCCATGGCGGCGGCAACCGTGATGACCATTATGGTCAGGCGGAGCGTCTCCTGGCGCGTGGGCCACGTGACCCTGCGTAGCTCAGAGACGGTCTCGCCGATAAAGCGAAAACTGATCGCCCGTCTAGCGACCTGAGGGTCGAGGCGGCCTGAAACCCCGGTGTTGCGGGCCACGGCTATCTGACCTCTCTATGGAGCTGGTGCTTCCGGCACCGCGGGCAATACTTCTTCAGCTCCAGGCGGTCCGGGTCGTTCCGCCGGTTCTTGCTGGAATGGTAAGTCCGCTCCCGGCAGACGGTGCAGCCGAGGTTTACCAGTATTCGAGCGTCTCCCCTTCGGGGCATTCTAGCTACCCGATCCCTAGTTGAGAATCTTGGTGAACACGCCCGACCCCACGGTCCGACCGCCTTCCCGCACCGCAAATCTCAACTGCTCGTCCAGCGCCACGGGGGCGCCGAGCTTGACCGTCATCTCGATATTGTCTCCGGGCATCACCATCTCGACACCGTCGGGAAGCTGTATCTCACCGGTAACGTCGGTCGTCCGGATGTAGAACTGAGGCTTGTAACCGGTGAAGAACGGAGTATGCCGGCCACCTTCATCTTTGGTCAGCACGTAGACCTGGGCCTCGGCTTCGGTGTGTGGCGTTATACTCCCCGGATCGGCGACCACCTGACCACGTTCGATGTCTCCGCGCTCGATGCCGCGTAGAAGGAGGCCGACTGCATCGCCGGGCTCACCCTCCCCCAGGGTTTTGTGGAACATCTCCACTCCCGTTACAACGGTCGAGTGGGTGTCGCGGATCCCAACGATCTCAACGTTTTGGCCCGGCTTCACCATCCCCTGCCCAACACGGCCAGTGACGACGGTACCTCGCCCCTTGATCCCGAAGACGTCCTCGACCGGCATAAGGAACGGCTGGTCGCGAGGGCGCTCAGGTACCGGGATGTACTCGTCGACGGCGTCCATCAACTCCCAGATACCTTTGCCCCATTCGGAGTCTCGAGAAGTGTCCTCAGCTTCCAGAGCATTCAAGGCGCTCACCCTGACGATCGGGATGTCGTCTCCCGAAAAGTCGTATTGGGTCAGCAACTCTCGAAGCTCAAGTTCAACGAGCTCGAGTAGCTCCTCGTCCTCCATCGCGTCGACCTTGTTTAGCGCGACGACCATGGCCGGGACCTGGACCTGGCGGGCGAGCAGGATGTGCTCTCTCGTCTGTGGCATCGGACCGTCGGGCGCACTGACGACAAGAATTGAGCCGTCCATCTGGGCGGCACCGGTGATCATGTTCTTGATGTAGTCGGCGTGGCCGGGACAGTCAACGTGGGCGTAGTGCCTCGTATCCGTCGAGTACTCGACGTGCTGGATAGCGATAGTGACCCCGCGTTCCTTTTCCTCGGGCGCGTTGTCAATACGATCGAAGGGCGTGAAGTTCGCGAGTCCGGCTTCGGCCAAAACCTTCGTAATGGCGGCGGTTAATGTGGTCTTGCCGTGGTCGACGTGACCTATGGTGCCCACGTTTACATGAGGCTTGTCTCGAACAAATACTTCCTTCGCCATTCAGTCTCTCCCTTTGTTAGCCCACAAGCAGATTCGAACTGCTGACCTCGTTCTTACCAAGAACGCGCTCTACCGACTGAGCTATGTGGGCATATTTGATTTGTTGACCTGGTCGCTAGCTTTCTGGTGGAGGGGGTAGGATTCGAACCTACGTAGCCCTTCCGGGCGCCAGATTTACAGTCTGGTGGTATTAACCACTCACCCACCCCTCCGTAGACCGACTAAGTGTAGCATAGCAAAATGCTCGTTACCAAGCTGCGCTGACAGGCCGATTTTAAAGTCCGTCTTCGCTATGGTCGGAGTGATAGCCCCAGAGGGGACTCGAACCCACTAACCTGCCGATTACAAGTCGGCTGCGCTACCAGTTGCGCCACTGGGGCACGGGGTCTTGGCTGATGCGACTGACCTTACTGACCGCCCTTACAGCAAGACGGCTAGCCGCCGGTCGCCCAGCACTAGCCGTCACCGATTCTAGCTGATGTCGCGGTCACTGGTCAACACTTTTGACTAACCCATGAAGCGTAAAGTGTTAAGCGTGAACACCGTGCTGGGGTTACGTTTTACGTCCTAGGCTTTATCCCGTCGTGTATCCGATGAGCTTGTACACGAGCTTGGCCGCAGTGAACGCACAGGCTTCCGGCCCCTCGTTCGGGCTCAGCTCGACGACGTCGAAGCCGACCACTTTGCGTTCGGCGGCGACGGCCCGCAACAGCGCCACCGCCTCATCCCAAAGCATGCCGCCGGGTTCCGGAGTGCCTACCGCGGCCATGATCGAAGGGTCGAGTACGTCCAGGTCGATGCTGACGTAGACATTCTCTGAAAGCGAGTCGACTATCCGTGCTGCGAGCTCGGCGGGACCATCCGTTGGCGGAGGCCACATCACTACGTCGAGGCCCTCTCGTAGAATGAATCTTTGCTCTTCGGCGCTCAGGCTGCGCACACCCACGTGTACGGTCTTGCACATCTCATGAAGCCGCCGTGCCACCGTGGCATGCCCCCAAGCCGTCCCCATGTACTGGTCCCGCAGGTCTCCGTGGGCGTCCAGATATAGGACCGAAATGTCGTCGTACCGGCCCTTCAGCGCGGTTACGGCGCCGACGGTTATCGAGTGCTCGCCTCCCAAAATCCCCACGAGCCGTCCTTCTTCGGCCAGCGGACGCACGGCAGCCGCGACCCGCCTGGTCATGGCCTCCGGCCCGCTGAGATCGGGTTCTACCGCCGGAGCGGTATAGATGCCGACGGCGGAGATGTCGCGATCGAGCTCGATGTCGTAGTCCTCGAGCTGTCTGGACGCCTCGATTATCGCCTTGGGACCGTCACGAGCGCTCGACCTGTACGAGGTCGTGCTGTCATAGGGCACCGGGACGAGGACGACTCGCGCCCGAGCAATATCGAGCGTCGGGGGAGTGTCGATGAAGGTGTTCCAGAAGCGCGGAACCCCTAGCTGCGTCTGTTCCCGGCGATCAACCATCCGAGGGGCTTTGGATTCCCGCCAGGTTCAGGCGCTCGCGCACCATCTCGTTGTACGCGGCCCGGGGCGTCGAGTGGTCAAGGCCACGGTCAAGGGTCCACACCTTGGCCTCCGGCAGACCGAAAGTAGCCTTGATGTCGCCCAAAGACGCCGTAGCGTCGAACTCCCGACACGAGAACACGTCGACATTGACGTAGCCCCGGTCCGGGAAGGTATGGATACTGATGTGGCTCTCGGCTATCAGCACGAACCCCGAAACGCCCCAGTCCTCGTCGATTTTTCCCTGGTAGGTGTAGACCTGAGGCTCGATCATCTTGGTCATTCCAAGGTTGTCCGGGTACTCGTCGAGAAAACGGTAGACCAGGTCAATGTCAGTAAGCTTTTCTGGGTCACCGCCGTACCCGTCTACGACCAGATGCAAAGGACAACCCCTTCGTGGATTTGAGCGGTTAGATTAACACCGTTGAATTAGCCAGACAACAGAGCAGCGGGCGACGTCGGCCCGAGGGACGACCTTGGCCGCTAAGCCTAAGCTACATCGTAAGCGTCTTGTAGAGGTATAAGAGGCGGCTCGGGAGGGTGTAGATATCGTCCAGGACCTCGTACCCCATATCCTGACACATGGTTTTGAGGTAGTCGTGGCCGTTCTTGTCGACGGTCAAGCAGAAGGCCGTAACGTCTTTCCCTTTAGCTTCGTCCAACGCCATCTTCGTATCGTGTACCGCGTACTCCTTCTCCACCCCTTCGCGGCTGTAGCCTCGGTCCTGGGGCCGGCCGTCGCTGATAAGGAACAGCAACTTCGTCCTCGCATCCTGGGCCTCGAGCTTCCACGTGGCGTGTCTAATCGCCGGTCCCATGCGCGTCGCATGGAGGGGCGCGATTCGGTCTATGCGTCTCTTCACGCTGTCGCTCAGCGTCTCCTCGATGTCCTTAATCGTGTAGAACTCGACGTTCTCGCGCCCGTAGCCGGAGAAGCCGTAGATACCGTACACGTCTCCTATCGCCTCTAGCGCGTGGATGAGCAGTACGACCGCCTCTTTCTCGAGATCGATTATGCGCTTGTATGACCGCTTCAGCCCCTCTCCTCGACGGCTCCGCAGCCAGACCATGTACTCGACGGGGTCGTCCGGTGCGTCCCACTCGTCGGCGACTCTCCTCGAGTCGTCTATGGCTTCGGCGGTCGATGCGCTGGTATCCAGCAAGAAAACGACGGCGACGTCGCGCTGGACTTTGTTTCGCCTCCAATACAGCTTCTCGCTGGGTCCGACACCGGTACGGATGTCCACGAACGCCTCGATGACGTCATCTATGTCGATCTCTTCGCCGTCTTCGAGCTTCCTCACCTTTCGAAGCGACTCGGGGACAAGTAGCTCGAACTGCCGCCTGATCTGGGTTACCAGCGGACCGTAGCTGTGGAGAGTGTTGCCGTAGTAGGCCTGGTTGCCCTCCGCCATTGCCTTCTGGTGAACCACACACCAGCTAGGTTTGTAGTCTTCCGCCCTGAAGTCCCACTCGTCGTAGGCGAAGGTCTGGGCCCCCGTCGGGTCGAGGGGTCCGCCCTCCTCATCGACGTGCACCTGCGGCCCCTGGCTGAACTCGGGGTTCGACGGCCCGTTTCTCGCTGCCTCCCGGAGTATATTGCTCGCCGCGGCACTGCGGGCCTTCTGTGCGTCCCCCTCTTTGGCGTCGGCTTCGATTTCCGCGCTAGAGTCGAGCAGGTCTTCGACCATCTCCTGGGTGATCGACTCGCCTTCCTCGCCGCCATTGCCGGACTTGTCCTGATCTCTGAGGGCACTAAGAAGCTGGACCAGCTCGGGCTTGAAGTCTCCTCTGAAGTCAACGTCCTGGCTCGGCTGATATTCCGGTTCGGCGAAAGAGCCGTCTCCATCGAGAAGCCTATCCAGCAGGTCGTCGGCGGCGTCTTCCCCTTCTTCGAAGTCCCGGCTATCGAAGTCGAGATTCATCCAGTCGTCCTCGGGAACGTCTTCGTTGGCTATTCTCGATATGATCGCGTAGATGCGCAGCGCCGCCTCGGCGGAGTCTTCAACGGTGGCACCCGGCCGAGCCATTCGGCGGGCCGTACGCGCCACCTTTTTCACCTCCTCGACGTACTGCTTCGGCGCCGCGAGTTCCTGTTGCTGGCTCAGACTGAGTCGGACGAGCAGCTCTACAAGCGCCTCCCTGGCGGGCATAGACTTGATCTCTGGCCGAACGGCCAGCGCATCCTCCTGGACTCGAACGTAGGCCCCTTCGATGCCTACATATTCGCTCTTTACTCTGGCGTCCAAGCGAGCGTCTTCCACGACCGTAAATATGTCGAGCGCCAGCTTCCGATCGTCGAAAACGTCGAAGAAACGCTGCATATCCGTAACCCAGCCGCGCTCGGCCGAGTTGGTTGGGCCGTCGCCAGCCGAGCCGTTCGAGCGAGGTCCATTCTGAGCCAGAGTGGGACGCAGGTCGCGGAAAAGCGTCGAGGGCCTGTCGAACTCAAAATCGAAACTTCCGAACTCTATGTGGGCGACCTGGTGAGTCGATACGACCTTGAACCAGCCAAAGTTCTCAGCTTTGGTTGGGTACTGGTCAACCTGTGACGGTATGAACACCGTCGACCCCTCGGTTGACGGCGCTTCACTGGACACCCAACCGATGCTCTTGTCCACGAGCTCTTCGCTCTCGGCCACCTTGATCTTAGAGCCTGCCAGCGCTCGGCAGTACATCTCCATCACGTCCTTGACTCGGGCGAACTCCACGCTCGACGAAAGCGACTCGATGTAGTGCTGAGACCTTGCGGACTCCGACCTGAAGTAGGCAAGGCCCGCGTCGTTGTTTTCCTTCAAAATCCGCACGCCTTCATCGAACCACTTGCCCAACTGGTTCATCGAAACACGGTCCAGGGAGCCAGGAACACTCTTGACGAACTCCGGCATCGCGCCGGAGTCTATCGCCAGCAGCGACTCCGCCATCGAAAGCACCTGGCCGTGGTGGTCCTTATCGACCTTGCCGAGGGACTGGGAAATCTCGACGATTGCGCCGGGAACGTTTGGGCTGCCGGCGTCGATTAGCTGTTCACCCATCTGTACGAGCCGCACGCGCTGTGTCGCCTCGACCTTTGGAAGAGCCTTGATCGTGGTTTCGAGAAAGCTCTTGGTCTGGCGCCACGCCTTTCCCGAGACCGTTGCCGTCGCGGACAAGAGCGCGTCTTTATCCTCACCCATCAGCGGGAATGCCTTGATACCGAGGGCGAGACAGTCCAATGAAAGATCGTAGGACCTGCGGGACAAGGCCTCCAAGACCGCGGCAAATTCTTCAAGCTGGGCCACGCTCAGACTTTTCAGCAGCGCAGGGCTCGCGTCGAAGAAGCTACAAGCTAGGGTGCTGGACTTCCACGTCCCTTTGTACAGGCTCTCTCCCAGTTTCGACCAGGACTCGATATGCCGGGACCTGAGATTCTCCAGGGCGACGGGACTGGCTCGGAAGTAGCCGATGGCAAGGGCGGGTGATTTCTCGCAAAGCCGGCTTCCGTAGTCCGTCCATTTCACAAAGTAGCTGAACGGCATGCGGCCGATGACTTCCGAGCTGACCTTGAAGTATTCGCTCGCAGCCTCCCACGAGCGGACGGACTGTCTGGTCAGAGCAAGCCCACCCTCCGCCCAGATCGCTAGCTGTTCGCCGCTGAGGGGCTTGGCTGCGTCTTTCCAGGCACGGGCGAACTCTGTCGTCAGGGCTGCTGGAAAGCCCTGCATTTCGCTGGCTATGCGGTCTTTAGTCTGCTCTACGGTTTCCGCCATGACGGACCTGCGACGTTTGAAGTTCCTAGTATCTCGAGAAAGCTGGTCACCATCGCAGCGGTCGCTCCGAAAACGAGGTTCCCGTCGTAAGCATATGACTTGGCCTTGGAGACCACGCCGTCTTTGAACCGGAGTTCGTCTCGCCGGTTCCCCTCGTCTTCAAGGGCGGACAGCGGCACCATCAGTACTTCGGCTACCTCTCGGGAGTCGGGCTGAAACGGGTACTCCGGCGGGACAACCCCTACATACGGGCTTACTCGATAATCTGAAATCGTCGCAACGTCATCCAGCTCGCCGAGGACTTCCACGTCTTCGGGATGGACCCCCATCTCTTCGTGGGTCTCACGGAGAGCCGTCGCGAGCATCGACTTGTCGTCCTCGCTCATCCGGCCTCCGGGGAAGGCTATCTCCCCCTTGTGCTCCGCCACCGAATTGCTGCGTCTGTTGAGTACCAGGTTGTATTCGCCGCCCTCGTGGTACAGGAGCACCATCACGGCCGCGGGCGAAAGGCTCGGGTCGTCGATCGCCTTCTTGCGGTGGCCGGCAAGCGCCCTCGCGACGGCCTGAATGGTAGGAGACGCGGCTGTGACTTTTTTATCGGACTCGGTCATTAACATCGTGTGGCTAGTCGCGCCAAGCGGATCCAAGGGAGGCGCGATATGATCTCTATTCGAATATCGAGGATATGACTTCCTCAATGCTACGTTGCACCGGGTGATCGTCGGTGACCGCCCAGTTCACCGCGACCTGGCATGCACGGCGGGGCGCGATCCCTTGTGTCATCATCCTACCGGCGTAGATGAGAAGCCGGGTGCTCGCCCCTTCGGACAGACCATGTTCTCTCAGGTTGCGCACTTTCTGACCCAGCTTGGCAAGCCGAGCCGCCGTCTCGGAATCGATCCCCGATTCGTGCTCGACAATCTGCGCCTCGATGTCCTCGGGTGGCGGGTTGAACTCGATCGCCACGAACCGCTGGCGGGTGCTGTGCTTCAGGTCCTTCAGAGCACTTTGGTAGCCCGGATTGTAGGACATCACGAGTAAGAACCCGTCGGCAGCCTCCAATATTTCCCCGCGTTTCTCTATCGGCAGGATGCGTCGGTGGTCGGTCAGCGGGTGAATCAGTACGGTGGTGTCCTTGCGCGCCTCCACGATCTCGTCGAGATAGCAGATACCGCCGACCTTCACGGCCCGAGTCAGCGGCCCGTCGATCCAGACGGTACTGTCGCCCTCTAGTAGGTAGCGCCCGACCAGGTCACTGGCCGTCAGGTCTTCGTGGCAGGCGATGGTAACGAGCGGAACGCCGTCACCGTTGGTCGACGGTGCGTCGGTATTGCCGTCGGAGCTTCCCCGCACCTTGGTGAGAGGGCGGCCCAACCGATACGACATGTACTCGACGAATCTGGTCTTGCCACAGCCGGTCGGGCCTTTGAACAAGACCGGTATCTTCTGGCTGTAGGCCGCTTCGAAAAGCTCTATCTCGTCGCCAACTGGCAGGTAATAAGGCTCTTCTGTTAGGCGGTACTCCTCGACGATGTAGCTACGAAAGAGAGTCTGAGTAGGTGTCGTCATGCCTGTCTTTACTGCTTCCTTCTTGTTTTGATGACTCGTTCTTGCCACAACTCCCGCACTCGACGCCCGAGATCGGCGAGACTACCGTTGTTGTCGATAACAACGTCCGCGAGAGCCGACCGTTCTTCGGGGGACACCTGTGACCGAACTCGTGCTTTCGTCGCCTCTGCGTCGAGCCGGCTCCGGCGCTGCAGCCGCTCAACCACCTTCGACTCCTTAGCGGATGTGGCCCAGATTTCTTCGATCAACGAGGTCCAGCGTGCGTCTGCTCGCGCTGCCTCAACCAGGAGCGGGACCTCGACCACCACGGTCTCTGCGCCGGACTTCCCCAACTTCTCCAGCCGCTGTCCGATCATCAGCCGAGTCAGCGGATGTACGATCGCATTGAGCTTTTGAAGTGCTTGCTCGTTTTGGAAAACGACCGCTCCCAGCTTGCCGCGGTCAACGTGGCCAGTCGAGGTTAGAGTATCCTCTCCGAACTCGTCGACAATCTGCTGCCAACCTGGTGCATCCGGCTCATAAGTCTCGTGTGCAACTTCATCGGCCTCTATTACCTCGGCTCCCAGCTCGCGGAGGACCTTGGCGACCTCGCTCTTGCCGGTGCCGATACCCCCCGTCAGTCCGATGACGAACATTTTGCGCCGATAGTTGACGATTTCCTTCACATTCTAGCAACGCCCCATATGTCGGTCAAGAAATCAATGGGACGCCGAGCCGGCCGGCTGCGTCCGGCGGACCGAAAGGCCCACGAAGGCGTTACGTTATAATTGGCGCCGGACGGAGCGTGACGATGACGACCCAATTCAAAGACCTGCCCAGCGTGGAAACGGTGCTCTCGGACAGCCGCGTCCAGCACCTGGTCGACATGTATTCGCGAGACGCGGTTCTCACGCTGGTGCGAGAGCAGATCGACGGCGCCCGCAACGGCCTCAAGGCAGGAGGCGTCGCGCCTCAGCTCGACGACCTTATCGGCGCCGTCGAGGCCCGGGCGGCGGAGTCGTGGCGGTCCTGGCCGCGCCCCGTCATCAACGCGACCGGCGTGGTGCTCCACACGAACCTGGGCCGCGCCCCCCTTAGCGACGACGCGGTCACCGCAATGGAGAGCGCCGCGAGGGCATATAGTGAGCTGGAACTGGACCTTGATACAGGCAAGCGCGGCTCTCGGCAAGCCTACCTCGGGCGTCTGGTCTGCGAGCTGACCGGGGCGCAAGCCGCATTTGTAGTGAACAACAACGCTTCGGCGGTCCTGCTCGGGCTGGCGGCCATAGCGTCCGGCAGAGAGGTCATCGTTTCGCGCGGCGAGGCCGTCGAGATCGGGGGCGGGTTTCGCATCCCCGACGTGCTGAGGCAGAGCGGCGCCGATCTGGTTGAGGTCGGCACGACCAACCGCACGTACGTCCAGGACTACGAGCGGGCTTTGAGCGAACGGACCGGCGCCATCCTCTCCGTCCACGCCAGCAATTTCAAGGTGAGCGGCTTCACCCACTCGTCGAGCCTGGCGGAGCTGGTCAAGCTCGGCGCCGAGCACTCCGTCCCGGTCCTGCACGACCTCGGCAGCGGCTGTCTGCTCGACACTACTGCGTTCGGTCTGGCCCACGAGCCGATGCCCCAGGAGAGCATCTCTGAGGGTGCGTCTCTGGCGTTCTTTTCGGGCGACAAGCTGCTGGGAGCGCCTCAGGCCGGCATCGTGGCCGGCGACAAGGACCTGGTCGGCGCGGTCTCGCGCCATCCGCTGGCGCGGGCGCTGCGGATCGACAAGGTCAGCATGGCAGGGCTCGCCGCGACGCTGCTCCACTACATCAAGGGAGAAGCTCTCGAAAAGGTCCCGATCTGGCGGATGATCGCGGCGTCACGGGAAAGCCTCGAGGAAAAGGTAACAGCGTGGAGCCGGACTCTAGGCACGCGGGCATCGGTCGCTGACGGACAGTCCGCCATCGGTGGCGGGAGCCTTCCTGGCGAGACTCTCCCGACAGCACTGCTCGCCCTGGAACCGGGCAGCGACGACGCAGAGGCGTTGGCCTCACGCCTGCGTCGAAGCGACCCGCCGGTCGTCGGTCGCATTGTCGACGACCGTGTCTTACTCGACCCCCGCACGGTCCTGTCCGAACAAGAGGAAGACCTGCTGAAGGTAGTCTCCGACGCCCTTGGCGACGACTAGTCGCGAGCGCGAGCTGTGACCGCGATAACCGAGGAGCGGATACAGGTGAACGGCGTTTCGCTGTGGACGGCCGTTCAGGGGCAAGGGATACCCGTTGTCTTGTGCCACGGCGGGGCAGGGGGTATACGACTACCTCGGACCAGTCGCGGGCATGATCGACGACATCGCCACCGTATACCGGTACGACCAGAGAGGCTGCCGCCGTTCTGAACATATCTTGCCATACGACGTCGAGACCTTCGTCGAAGACCTCGACGGGCTAAGAGAGCATTGGGGGCTCGATACGTGGGTCGTGGGCGGCCACTCCTGGGGCGCGGAGCTGGCGATTGCCTACGCCGTCTCGAAGCCCCATCGGGTGTCGGGGCTCCTCAGCCTGTCCGGGACCGGAGTCGACGATAATTGGCACGAGGAATATCACAGAAACCGCGAGGCTCGCCTGAGTCCGAAAGAGCGTGAGCGCTTGCAATACTTGGATAGGTCGGAAACTCCGATCGGAGCCGAGCTCGACGCCGTCAGAAAAGAGCGACTAGCGCTACTGGCGCGTACAGAGCTATTCGACCCGTCGCTGGTAGAGCGGGCCCCCAAATACGATGCGTTCCCAATAAACTATGACCAGAACGCGATGATGGGCAAGCCGTGGGAGGGGTTAAGCGGTCTGGAAGAGTTCGTGGCAAGAGTCTCCGAGCTTCGAATGCCAGCTCTCATCGTGTACGGTGAGGGCGACCCCCGCCCGCAGTGGACCAACACCCAGCTCGCAACAATGCTACCCGACGGCAGATTCGTCGAAGTACCAAGGGCTGGACACGACATCTGGGTCGAGCGGCCGGAACGGCTGCGGTCTATCCTGCGCCGCTTCATCGGCGAGCTAGCCTGATCAACCAATGATCGTTCTCTGTGATCTCTGTGTCCTGTGTGGTAAAGCCCTCTGATGACGCTTTTCGAGCACCAGGCGGAACAGCAGCTGAAGCGTGACGCGCCCCTGGCCGCCAGGATGCGCCCGCGCACCTTCGACGAGCTTGTCGGGCAGGAGCACATAGTCGGGCCCGATAAGGTGCTCCGAAAAAGCATCGAGGCCGATCAGCTTCCGTCGATCGTCCTCTGGGGGCCGCCCGGCAGTGGCAAGACGACCCTCGCGCTGCTGATAGCGTCGATCACCCGGAGCCACTTCAGCGCGGTCAGCGCCGTCGGGTCCGGTGTCGCCGATTTGCGGAGGGTCGTCAAAGAGGCGGGCGACCGGGCCGGTATGCACGGCCAGAGGACGGTCCTGTTCATCGACGAGATCCATCGCTTCAACAAGGCCCAGCAGGACGTCATACTGCCCCACGTCGAGAACGGGACCGTGGTCCTGATCGGCGCGACCACCGAGAACCCGTCGTTCGAGGTCATCTCGCCTTTACTGTCGCGCTGCCGCGTTTTCACCCTCAACCCGCTAGACGACGACCACATCGCCGAGATCGTGAAACGCGGGCTGTCGGACCCCGAGAGAGGGCTCGGCAAACTCAATGCTACCCTCGACGACGAGGCGCGGGACGCCCTGGTGACTATGGCCAACGGCGACGCCAGGGTCGCACTCAACGCGCTGGAGCTGGCCGTCGGAGCCGCCTCACCCGACGACTCGGGGGCCCGTCATGTAAACACAGCGATGATCGAGGACGCGATGCAGCAGCGCTCGCACCTCTACGACAAGGCCGGCGATCAGCACTACGACATGATCTCCGCCTACATCAAGTCGATGCGCGCCTCGGACCCCGACGCGGCTGTCTACTGGCTAGCCCGTATGATCGAAAGTGGGGAGGACCCGCTGTTCATCGCCCGGCGTCTGGTCATCCAGGCGGCCGAGGACGTGGGCATGGCCGACCCTCAGGCGCTATCGGTGGCGGTCGCGGCGCAGCAGGCGGTGCACTTCGTCGGGATGCCGGAGGGGCGTATCCCGCTGGCCGAAGCCACTGTTTATGTGGCGACCGCTCCCAAGAGCAACTCCGCCTACGCCGCCATCGACGCAGCGCTGTCGGACGTACGCAAGGGTCGCAACGACCCGGTGCCATTGCACCTTCGCAACGCCGTAACCGGCCTGATGCGCGACATGGGGTACGGCAAGGGCTACAAGTCCGCTCACGACCAGGACGGGCACTCCACCCCCATGCAAAACCTCCCGGAGAGGCTGAAGGGACGCAGGTACTACAATCCCAGCAACCAGGGGCGGGAGCCGGAGGTCGAGGAACGGCTCAAGAAATGGCGCGGCGAAGGAGAACCAGACGATTAGCCCTCTCCCTCCCGTCAGTTCTCCTCTATCGAGTAACTGCTCTTTTTCACGGGCTCCGACGAGTCGTTTGACAGATCTAAATCCCCCTAACCCCCTTTTCAAAGGGGGGAAACTATCGAGCACTGGTCAAATAGTTACTCGCTTAGATTCGGTCCGCCCCTGCCAACTCCCGGCGAAATTGAGGGTCGTGCATCCATTGATGAAGGGTCGAGCAGTGGACGTCGGCTCTCCGGGCGCTGGCGCGGCGGCCGCTTCGGAGACCGATGGCGACGAAACGAGGTAGGGTAGAATGGCCAACTGCCTGCCAGAAAGCTCATGCGATTCCGGTTGAGGGTCGCTTTCCATTATGTTGAGTCCTCCTGGTTTAGTGGTGGTCTTGAAAAAACGCTCTTCGAAAGTGTCGGAATCCGTAGGAAATTGTCGGATTTGTATCTGAGGCTTTCCGACACTTTCAGGGAAAATCCGACAGGTCGGGGGCGGGGCACCCGGGTACAGGGTACGGGGTATCGGCAGTCGATTTGGGCGGGTTGTCTGGTGCATTGTTGCTCTCCTCGTTGTGTGTCGGCGGGCCAAAAAACAAAGGACAGACCTGCGGGGTCGGTCCGCTGGACAGACTGTGTCTCCCAACAGAAATGGACCGACCGTGGGGTCTGTCCCTCGCCAGACAGTATAGTACATGCGTTCTGGTAATGTCAAGGGGAGGGGTGCGACTGGGTCAGGCTCGTCGTTCAATTGGGCGAAATCCCCCTAACCCCCTTTTCAAAGGGGGGAAACTATCGAGCACTGGTCAAATAGTTACTCGCCCAGATTCGGTCCGCCCTACGGATATACCGATGCTTTCAAGGAACGAGGTAAGAGACATCACTCCTCGCCATCTCCGCGCAGAGAGAGCATGGACTCTTCGCTAGTTCAAACTGCCACTTTCCAACTTGGGGCGACGAGGCAACAGACGTATTCCCATGAACGAGACCGCCAACATATCTGAAGCGTCCGGCCATGACTCGGGGTCCGGCGATCGCTCCGTCAAACCTTTCGAGCTCTTCTTCGATCTCGTTTTTGTCTACGCGTTTACCCAGGTCACTCAACTTCTGGCGCACGAGCTGAGCTGGGGCGGCCTCGGGCAGGGCGTTCTACTTCTGGCGGCGATGTGGCTGGCGTGGTCGTCTTACCCCAAATCCACCGAAGGGATGACTATGCAGCAGCGGAACGGGCGATAGGGGCAAGGGAGGGCGATGGTCCGGGCACGATTTGGGGTAGAGGGGGGCCGGTGTTTGTCTTCAGTTGCCGCGGGGAGACTTTGTGACCGTCTGCGAATGTTGGTCAGGGCGAGATAGCGGGGAGAGGACACAGCAAGAGGCACTCGCAGACCGGACTGGCGCGAGTTCGCGGGGACGTTCGGTTGGCCGGATGGCGGCCGGTTGCCGCCGCCGCCGTCAGGCAGGGAGTGGCAGGGCGCGCAATCGGGCCAGGGCACGATCGAACTGGGCTTCCCAAGGCCAGCGCTGTGGCAGATGCAGTGTGAGGCGGCGCGCCGAGCGGGTGATCCGTCCGGCTAGGGAGAAGAACCGCCGCCGGAGGGTCTTGGTGGTCACCACCTGCTCGCCCAGACCGATGCGCGCTGTCCAGCGGGCGATGTTGTGGGCCATCACCTGTACCGCCAGCCAGGCGGCGTTGGCGGCGAAGCGGCCCGAGGGGAGATGGTTCAACCCCACACCGTGCTTGAGGTCTCGGATGGCATTCTCGATCTCGGCGTGGCGGCGATGGTCGGCCTCCAGTTCGAGCATCTCCCCGTCCCGGTCGGTGATGAAGCCGTGATAGCTGTAGGTGGCGAAGAGGGCCAGCTGGGAACCGGGCGTGGGCTTCACACGCCGGACGATGAGCCGCACCGGCGCGGCGTCAGGTTCACTCTGGAAGGGAGTGCAGGTGGTCTCGGCCACATCGGCGGCGCCGTCCATCCAGTAAGGAATCGGCGTCCAGGCATCTTCGGGTATCGCCTCGATGAGATTGTGCAGGCTTTTATGCTGGCGGATGGTGATGGAGAAGCGGACATCCATCTTGCGGCAGACGGATACCACGCCATGAGTGTAGAACCCGCTGTCGGCCCGTAGCGTGAGTCGTCCGTTGGCCCCGGCGGAGCGCACCCGTCCCACCGTCTCCCGCAGGAAGTGGGCGGCGCCGCGGGCGGTGTTGGCCCGGCCCTCGCGCAGCCGGGACATCAGCACGTCTCCGGTGCCGGCGGCGATGGCCAGCAGTGGGTGGTAGCCCCGCTTGCCGGTATAGCCGTGGTGGCGGGCGCCCTCCTTGGCCAGTCCGTAGGTCTCGCAGATGGTGGAATCGAGGTCGATGGTGAACGGCGCGTCGCCGGGTCCGGCCCCAGCGGCCCAGGCCCGGGCCAGCAGCTCCCGGCTCACCCGGTCCAGCTGGCGGACGTGGCCCCACCGGAAGCTGCGCAGGAAGGTGCCCAGGGTGGATGGCGCCTTGACCGTGCCGCCCAGGGTGCAGGCCGTCCCCCCGGTGCGCAACACATCAGCCTCGTCGATGCAGTCGCCGCCGGCCATGGCTGAGGCCACCAGGGTCATCAGCTTGTCTCCGGTGTTGGCCCGCCCCGGCGCGCCGCCCAGGTCAAGGTGATGGTCAACGAGTTCCCGCAGGCCCAGATGCCGGGCGAGGGTGGCCGGCAGGAGCAGACCGGCATTGGCCACCAGGCGGTGATCGTCAAAGACGATACGGATACGGTCGGGCTGGTTGCGTGGTAGCATCTATTGGGTGCTCCTTCTCTGGGACTGTTTTGCTGTTACAAAACCATTATCCCAGATTCAGAAGAGCACCCTCTGGCCTCTTCAGGATGCTAACCCGACGCCCTCCCTCGGTGGATTCGGGATTACCTCCAGCGCGACCTCCAGACCCGCAAGGCGCGTGCGAATCGTGATCTCTCCACCCTCTGGCATGGCGTCGGCTGCGTTCAGAATCAGGTTGGTCAAGGCCTCCCGAATCTCCGACTCGTTGCATGCGACGTGGGGCACGGAGCCAAGGTCGGTTTTCGCTTCAATCGGTATGTTCCTGACCTTTGCCTGCTCGAGCCACCGAGGCTTCGTTAGGGAGATAGTCTGCTCGATAACCTCGTTCAAGTCGATCGCCTGGAAGAGCGCACTCTGGTCTGGCTCTCGATAGTAGTTCGTCAGACGCTTGACCACGACGGATGCATCGTCGGCCGCGGTCCTGACGATCTGGAGGTAGTGGGTGAGCTTCTCCTCGTCTTTTAGGGCCTCCGGCGAGGTGAGGAGGAGGTCCGTGGCGCTCAGGATAATCGAAAGCGAGTTGTTGAAATCGTGGGCGATGCCGCTCGACATCTGGCCCAGCGCTCTCATGCGCTCTTGTTGCAGGATCTGTCGCTGGGTCGTCCGGAGATCTTCTAACGTCGTCTCGAGCTCTGTGTTGGCCCCGGTTAGCTCCGCCGTGCGTTCGGCGACCCGTCCCTCGAGTTCTTCGTTCAGCCGGCTCGCGGTCTCCTCGGCCCGGGTCCTTTCGCCGACCTCCGCCTTCAGCCGTTCGTTGGCTTGCTTAACCCAAATCCACCGAAGGGATGACTATGCAGCAGCGGAACGGGCGATAGGGGCAAGGGAGGGCGATGGTCCGGGCACGATTTGGGGTAGAGGGGGGCCGGTGTTTGTCTTCAGTTGCCGCGGGGAGACTTTGTGACCGTCTGCGAATGTTGGTCAGGGCGAGATAGCGGGGAGAGGACACAGCAAGAGGCACTCGCAGACCGGACTGGCGCGAGTTCGCGGGGACGTTCGGTTGGCCGGATGGCGGCCGGTTGCCGCCGCCGCCGTCAGGCAGGGAGTGGCAGGGCGCGCAATCGGGCCAGGGCACGATCGAACTGGGCTTCCCAAGGCCAGCGCTGTGGCAGATGCAGTGTGAGGCGGCGCGCCGAGCGGGTGATCCGTCCGGCCAGGGAGAAGAACCGCCGCCGGAGGGTCTTGGTGGTCACCACCTGCTCGCCCAGACCGATGCGCGCTGTCCAGCGGGCGATGTTGTGGGCCATCACCTGTACCGCCAGCCAGGCGGCGTTGGCGGCGAAGCGGCCCGAGGGGAGATGGTTCAACCCCACACCGTGCTTGAGGTCTCGGATGGCATTCTCGATCTCGGCGTGGCGGCGATGGTCGGCCTCCAGTTCGAGCATCTCCCCGTCCCGGTCGGTGATGAAGCCGTGATAGCTGTAGGTGGCGAAGAGGGCCAGCTGGGAACCGGGCGTGGGCTTCACACGCCGGACGATGAGCCGCACCGGCGCGGCGTCAGGTTCACTCTGGAAGGGAGTGCAGGTGGTCTCGGCCACATCGGCGGCGCCGTCCATCCAGTAAGGAATCGGCGTCCAGGCATCTTCGGGTATCGCCTCGATGAGATTGTGCAGGCTTTTATGCTGGCGGATGGTGATGGAGAAGCGGACATCCATCTTGCGGCAGACGGATACCACGCCATGAGTGTAGAACCCGCTGTCGGCCCGTAGCGTGAGTCGTCCGTTGGCCCCGGCGTAGCGCACCCGTCCCACCGTCTCCCGCAGGAAGTGGGCGGCGCCGCGGGCGGTGTTGGCCCGGCCCTCGCGCAGCCGGGACATCAGCACGTCTCCGGTGCCGGCGGCGATGGCCAGCAGTGGGTGGTAGCCCCGCTTGCCGGTATAGCCGTGGTGGCGGGCGCCCTCCTTGGCCAGTCCGTAGGTCTCGCAGATGGTGGAATCGAGGTCGATGGTGAACGGCGCGTCGCCGGGTCCGGCCCCAGCGGCCCAGGCCCGGGCCAGCAGCTCCCGGCTCACCCGGTCCAGCTGGCGGACGTGGCCCCACCGGAAGCTGCGCAGGAAGGTGCCCAGGGTGGATGGCGCCTTGACCGTGCCGCCAGGGTGCAGGCCGTCCCCCCGGTGCGCAACACATCAGCGTCGTCGATGCAGTCGCCGCCGGCCATGGCTGAGGCCACCAGGGTCATCAGCTTGCCTCCGGTGTTGGCCCGCCCCGGCGCGCCGCCCAGGTCAAGGTGATGGTCAACGAGTTCCCGCAGGCCCAGATGCCGGGCGAGGGTGGCCGGCAGGAGCAGACCGGCATTGGCCACCAGGCGGTGATCGTCAAAGACGATACGGATACGGTCGGGCTGGTTGCGTGGTAGCATCCATTGGGTGCTCCTTCTCTGGGACTGTTTTGCTGTTACAAAACCATTATCCCAGATTCAGAAGAGCACCCTCTGGCCACTTCAGGATGCTAACCCGACGCCCTCCCTCGGTGGATTCGGGCTTAAGCTCCGCCGCCGTGGCCTCTGGCTCGTCTCGTAGCCGACGTTCGGATTCGAAAAGCTTTCGAAGCTCTCGCGCGTAGACCTCCAGCTGCTTCCTGCTGAGGTCTTCGAACCGTACGTCCTCTCGGCTCTGGTCTATCATCTATACGTGCCCGCCGCGCACTACGCCTGCCGATCTGCCCAAAGACTGCTATAACACCATACCAGCCGAGAACGTAAGCCTATCAAGGGCTAGGGGGGTCAAGGTCAGGCTTTCCCCGCACAAGACTGAGTCCGCGCTTAGCAAGCTAGGTCCCGGCAGATGAGGCGATCATTTCATTCTGTACCTATCGATCGCTACATACGGTTCTCACGGCAGCTAAAGACCGACGCCCGTTGTTACCTTCAGCAACCGACCCTTGCGACTGCCTAAGCGCCGACGGCGGCATGGTATAATCCTGTCGGCCTCCGAAAATCGGAGGCTATTTCTTTTGTCGGGGGTGCCCCAAAAGGAGGTACGTGATGCCGAAAGAGTTCAGCCGATACGACGCGCTATGGAACGCACTTGCGGGCCGGCCGAAGGATACAACAATAGGCGAGAAGATGCAGGAAGAATTATCAGCGAAGGAAGCTGCTTTGGTCGACATGCGTTTCGGTCTGACCGACAATCGCCCGACGACGTTGGATGAGACGGGTACAGCCTTTGGGGTGACAGGCGATGACGTCCGTCGCATCGAGGCGCTGGCGTTGAGGAAACTACGGCACGGGTTCGATATTCAGCAGTCGAACTGACAGCCTCCTTTACCCGTCAGGGACAGGAGGCGCCGTAGGTTTGCAGCACCGTCGGCCGGCGCTTGACACGCGATGTCTGTGTGATATAACGAGACCGCAGGCTAGTCCCTCGGCGGCGGCGAATTTCGTACCCTACAGTGCCAATTGGAGGGGATCATGTCAAACTCCGAGATGTCGCTGATCGCTCACCTGATGAGGCGGGCCGGCATGGGCGCGAATCGCACGGAGCTGGAAGCCCTCGCGGCAAGAGGGTATGACGCCGTCGTCGACGACCTGCTTCACCCCGAGCGCTTCTCCGAGGGCGGGCTGGACATCATTCACCCCTACGTAAACGGGACATTGCCGCCGGAGCCCATCCCCGACGACGACGATGACCTCCTCCTGCGGTACTACGGCGGCATCGGATCGTCGAGCGGCTCGTCCCAGGGCAAGTGGATGTACCGGATGGTCAACTCGAAGCGCCCGCTGAAGGAGAAGATGTCGCTGTTCTGGCACCAGGTCTTCGCTTGCGCGGCCTCCAAGTCCGCTCACCCGAGGACCAACCGGCGGCAGATCGAAATGTTCCGGCGGGTCGGCCTGTCAAACGTGCGCCACATCCTGACGGAGCTTTCCAAGGACCCGGCCATGATCTTCTGGCTGGACAACAACGAGAACCACCGGGAGGGGCCAAACGAGAACTACGGCCGCGAGCTACTCGAGCTGTTCTCTATGGGCGTCGGCAACTACACTGAAGAGGACGTCAAGGCGGCTACGATGGCCTTCACCGGGTGGAGCTTTCGACAGCCCGTTCACGGCTCCGTGCCTTTCGGCAAGTGGGCCACCAACTTCGAATACTTCGACGAAGACCACGACGAAGAGCCCAAGACCTTTCTCGGCGAGACCGGACGCTTCAACGGCGAGGACATTATCGAGATCATCGCTAAACAGCCGGCGACGGCCCGGTTCATCTCAAGACACATGTACAATTTCTTCGTCGCCGATGAGCCGCCCGTCTCGTCGTGGAACGAGATCCCACCGCAGGACTCCGAGGCCATCGAAACTCTCGTCGGCGCCTACTTCGACTCGAAAGGCGATGCGCGGCATATGCTTCGCACACTGTTCAACTCCGACTTCTTCAAGGACGCCCCGTTCAAAAAGGTCAAAAGCCCGGCAGAAATGGTAGGCGGACTCCTGAAGCTCGTCGGGACGTACAAGTTCCCGACGCCCGGGATCAACCACTACGCGGGGGCAGCCGGCCTGATGGGGCAGTCGCTGATGATGCCCCTGACGGTAGAGGGTTGGCTGACCGGGCAGGCATGGATCGACGGCGGCACCCTGAACGAGCGAGTGAACTTCGCGGTCGACGAGGTAGCCGACCCTGAAAAACCCGGAGTCCGCGACATCATCGAACGTGTGGCCTCCAATGGAGGATCGCTGTCGCCTGACGAGTTCGTGGACAAGAGTCTGGATCTGGTGGGTCCAATCGAAGTCGGCGACGAGACACGCCAGGAGTTACTCGAATACGCGACGTCGGAAGGCGACCTCAAGTTCGGCACCTCCGAGGACAAAGAGCGGAGCGAGGGGCGAGTCGTGAAGATGGTCCAGCTTATCGTATCGTCGCGGGAGTTCCAGTTTGGGTGAGGTTCACCGCCGAGAGCGCAGAGAACACAGAGTCAGACTAGGAATACCACTTCGGATAAGATGAAGACGGTTCTGGGGTTTAGGGGCTGGGGATTGGGCCCCTACCCTAGGGTCTTTTCATTGTCACCCTGAGGCCTCTTGGGCCGAAGGGTCTGGGGCGGGGTCCTTCCCAACCAGATGCCTCGCGGGGCTTCAGCATGACGAAGCGCGTGAATTCCGGGACTTTGAAAAGACCCTAGGTCTGGCCGCCTGAGTGTTGAATATACCGAACGGATGTACTAGTATGTCTATACGGACGGACTTGTTTTGTGGAATCGTTTTTCGTGGACCCGTTTTTGTGGAATTGTTTGTGGAATTGCCGCTATGCAGGCATCGTCTGCCCTAGGTGCGATTCAACGGAATTGCACAGAATTCCACACTTTGCAGGAAATCCTCCGGCGGCCCTTGGAGGCGGCCCCCCGCTGGGTACGGTCTGGAGCGGGGTCCCTCCCCACCCTGGATGCGGGGCCTAAGCATGACGAAGTGCGTGGAATTCCGGGACTTTGAAAAGACCCTAGGCGCTACCACTAGGCAACCCTTCGGGAGGTGAATCATGAGCCAACCTTACGCAATGTTGAGAGCCGGGTTCCCGTACCTGCGGACGATCGGCGTCAAGGGGATGGTGGACGATCCTCTCGACGTGGCCTTCGGGAAAGATGACCGCCTCTACGTGCTTGGCACGACTATCAAAGTGCTGACCCTCGACCACGAGGTCCTCGGGACGATCGGGACCCGCGTTTTGGACGCGGACGTCGGACGCGAAGGCCTGGACTTCCCGATCGAAGACGGCGGCCTGTACCAACCGTGCCAGGTCGTGACGGACAGCGATGAGAACCTGTACGTCTCCGACGAGGCCGTTCATCGGGTCACCGCGTACGCCAACGACGGAACGCTCCTTGGGCTGTGGGGCGAGTACGGCAGCGGCGACGGTCAGCTGAACAAGCCCTCAGGACTCGCCCGCGACGCCGAAGACAACATCTACGTCGTTGACACGCAGAACCATCGGGTGCAGAAGTTCACCAAGGACGGGCAGTTCCTGATGAATTGGGGTCGCTACGGCACCGGTGGAGGCGAGTTCCGAGCGCCTTGGGGAATTGCTCTGGACGTTGACAACAACGTTTACGTCGCTGACTGGCGTAACGACCGCGTACAGAAGTTCACGGCCGACGGCGAGTTCATCTTCCAGTTCGGCAAGACCGGTCGCGGCGACGGGGAGTTCCTGCGTCCGGCGGGGCTGGCCGTGGACGGCGACTACGACATTTACGTCGTGGACTGGGGCAACAACCGCGTGCAGCTCTTCAACCCGGACGGGCGCTATGTCGAGAAGTTCCTCGGCGACGCGACGATGTCCGAGCCGGCCATCGCGGCTCTGCGGACCCGCTTGCGGACCGCGCGTATCCGCGACAGCGCCCCACTGGAGTACGAGCGCCGGTTTAGGGGCCCCAGGTCTGTCCGAGTCGACGGCGAAGGGCGGATGTTCGTCCCGGACTACGAATCGTACCGCATCCAGGTATACCAGAAACACGCGATTCAGCTCGAGCCGCACCAGCTGGGACCGCCGCTGAAGGCCCCGACTCTTTCGTCGAACTAGAAGCTCCAGACCTGGCGCGCGATCACATCAACTATGCCATCAGCTGGCTCGCGGCCAGCATACAGCAGTGTATGAATCACCCTTCACAATGGCGAACTGATGTGCTACGATCCCCGTACTGAGGAAGGACTCTGATCCGCGACCGCTATAATGGAACCTGAATACCGCGAGGCAAGCCAAAGGCTCGCTGGCACGACGACCTAGGGGCACTAGTGAACGTACTATTGGAGGACAAACGTGAGGCCATAGCCGACGTATGTGCACGTCATGGCGTCGCACGCCTTGACGCGTTCGGCTCGGCTCTGCGCGACGACTTCAATCCAGACAACAGCGATGTGGACCTGCTGGTCGAGTTCGCACCGATGAAGCCGTATGCGCGCGTAGACGCTTACTTCGGCATGCTCAACGAACTGAGGGAATTGTTCAACCGGGAAGTAGACCTGGTAATGGTCGGGGCGGTGAAGAACCCTTATATCTCTCGCGACATCGAACGCACGAAGCAGTCGCTCTATGCCGCGTGACGAGCGCGCCTATCTGGCCGACATCCTGGAGGCATGTGACGCGCTCGGCAGGGCTATTCGAAATCTTGATCTCGAGAAATACCAGGGCAATCGCCTCGTTCGCTCGTCGGTAGAGCGCGAATTCATTATCATTGGTGAGGCGATGGCGGCACTCGCCCGCATCGCGCCTCTGACCTTCAGTGCGATTACACGGGCGCGTCGGATTGTCGACTTCCGCAATCAACTGACCCATGAGTACCCAACCGTGGATGACGCTCTGGTTTGGGCTATCGTGGACACCGACGTACCGGTGCTTCAACGCGAATGCGCGAAGCTGATCAAACGCTCTGCTTCTTAGGATGAAGAGACTTAAGGGCCCGATGAACCTCGCAGTTACATCACGGCTTCATCGGTTAGCGTGGTGACCAAATAACGAATGTCACATACAGCTGACATGCCGCTTTCACAGTTTCATCCGCTCGTGCAGGACTGGTTTCGGGAGCGGTTTGATGCGCCTACCGAGGCGCAGGCCCAGGGGTGGCCAGCCATCGCTCAGGGGCGCCACACCCTGATCGCAGCGCCGACGGAGTCGGGTAAGACGCTGGCGGCGTTCCTCACGTGTCTCGACGGACTGGTCCGCGAGGGCCTGAATGGCGGCCTGCCGGACCAGACCCAGGTCGTTTACGTCTCGCCGTTGAAGGCACTGTCGAATGACATCCACCGTAACCTCGAAGACCCGCTAGAGGGGATCAGGTCACTGGCCGAGAGCGCGGGCACTCCCCTGCCCGACATCCGGGTTGCAGTACGCACCGGCGATACGCCGCAGAGAGAGCGGCAGGCGATGGCCAAAAGGCCGCCTCACGTGCTCATCACGACCCCAGAGTCGCTGTACATCCTTCTGACGTCGAGGAGCGGGCGGGCGGGCCTGAAGGGCGCGCGGACGCTCATTCTCGACGAGTTACATGCGGTCGCGAGTAACAAGAGAGGGTCGCACCTTAGCCTGTCGGTCGAGCGCCTATGCGAGCTTGCGGACGGCCCCATCACGCGCATCGGCCTGTCAGCCACCCAGCGTCCTATCGATGAGGTGGCCCGCTTCCTGGTTGGTATGGACTCGATAGGGCCCAACGGCAAAGCCGACTGCCTTGTCGTGGACACTGGCCACGCCCGCGAGGTCGACCTCGAGCTGGAGCTTACGGAGGACGAGATCGGGCCTATCGCGACCCACGAGCAGTGGGACCGAGTGCTCGACCGCATCGCCGAACTGGTTACGAGCCACGACACTACCTTGCTATTCGTCAATACCCGTCGGCTCGTCGAGCGGCTGGCCCACCAGATGACGCAACGTCTCGGTGAGGAAGCCGTGGTCGCTCACCACGGCAGCCTGTCTCAGGAGATACGACATTTTGCAGAGCAACGTCTCAAGGAAGGGAAGGTCAAGCTCTGCGTCGCTACGTCGTCGCTGGAGCTGGGCATAGACATAGGAGCCGTCGACCTGGTGTGCCAGGTCGGCTCTCCTCGCTCCATCGGGCTACTGCTACAGCGTGTGGGCCGCTCGGGACATTCGCTCAAGGGCACTCCTAAGCCCGAATCCACCGAGGGAGGGCGTCGGGTTAGCATCCTGAAGAGGCCAGAGGGTGCTCTTCTGAATCTGGGATAATGGTTTTGTAACAGCAAAACAGTCCCAGAGAAGGAGCACCCAATAGATGCTACCACGCAACCAGCCCGACCGTATCCGTATCGTCTTTGACGATCACCGCCTGGTGGCCAATGCCGGTCTGCTCCTGCCGGCCACCCTCGCCCGGCATCTGGGCCTGCGGGAACTCGTTGACCATCACCTTGACCTGGGCGGCGCGCCGGGGCGGGCCAACACCGGAGACAAGCTGATGACCCTGGTGGCCTCAGCCATGGCCGGCGGCGACTGCATCGACGACGCTGATGTGTTGCGCACCGGGGGGACGGCCTGCACCCTGGGCGGCACGGTCAAGGCGCCATCCACCCTGGGCACCTTCCTGCGCAGCTTCCGGTGGGGCCACGTCCGCCAGCTGGACCGGGTGAGCCGGGAGCTGCTGGCCCGGGCCTGGGCCGCTGGGGCCGGACCCGGCGACGCGCCGTTCACCATCGACCTCGATTCCACCATCTGCGAGACCTACGGACTGGCCAAGGAGGGCGCCCGCCACCACGGCTATACCGGCAAGCGGGGCTACCACCCACTGCTGGCCATCGCCGCCGGCACCGGAGACGTGCTGATGTCCCGGCTGCGCGAGGGCCGGGCCAACACCGCCCGCGGCGCCGCCCACTTCCTGCGGGAGACGGTGGGACGGGTGCGCTACGCCGGGGCCAACGGACGACTCACGCTACGGGCCGACAGCGGGTTCTACACTCATGGCGTGGTATCCGTCTGCCGCAAGATGGATGTCCGCTTCTCCATCACCATCCGCCAGCATAAAAGCCTGCACAATCTCATCGAGGCGATACCCGAAGATGCCTGGACGCCGATTCCTTACTGGATGGACGGCGCCGCCGATGTGGCCGAGACCACCTGCACTCCCTTCCAGAGTGAACCTGACGCCGCGCCGGTGCGGCTCATCGTCCGGCGTGTGAAGCCCACGCCCGGTTCCCAGCTGGCCCTCTTCGCCACCTACAGCTATCACGGCTTCATCACCGACCGGGACGGGGAGATGCTCGAACTGGAGGCCGACCATCGCCGCCACGCCGAGATCGAGAATGCCATCCGAGACCTCAAGCACGGTGTGGGGTTGAACCATCTCCCCTCGGGCCGCTTCGCCGCCAACGCCGCCTGGCTGGCGGTACAGGTGATGGCCCACAACATCGCCCGCTGGACAGCGCGCATCGGTCTGGGCGAGCAGGTGGTGACCACCAAGACCCTCCGGCGGCGGTTCTTCTCCCTGGCCGGACGGATCACCCGCTCGGCGCGCCGCCTCACACTGCATCTGCCACAGCGCTGGCCTTGGGAAGCCCAGTTCGATCGTGCCCTGGCCCGATTGCGCGCCCTGCCACTCCCTGCCTGACGGCGGCGGCGGCAACCGGCCGACATCCGGCCAACCGAACGTCCCCGCGAACTCGCGCCAGTCCGGTCTGCGAGTGCCTCTTGCTGTGTCCTCTCCCCGCTATCTCGCCCTGACCAACATTCGCAGACGGTCACAAAGTCTCCCCGCGGCAACTGAAGACAAACACCGGCCCCCCTCTACCCCAAATCGTGCCCGGACCATCGCCCTCCCTTGCCCCTATCGCCCGTTCCGCTGCTGCATAGTCATCCCTTCGGTGGATTTGGGCTAAGGCTCAACCACCCAGACCGCCGACGCCTCGTCAGCGAGCCCGTTGGAAAGCAGTGCAGAGGGCCAAGCGTCGAGGCCTTTCTCTTCGGGCAATCGCCCGGGAATTGGGCATATCCCGCATCACCGTCCGAAAGTACGTTGAGGCTTCAAGTCCACCTGTCTATCCGGACAGGGAGCTCGCTGCTCACTCTTGATCATGTGGAACCGCCTTCGGTCCATAACAACCGGCCTGTGGGTAAGTGGGCAATCCCGCCAGGGTTGTCCATTTATCCGCGGGCTGCTCCGCTCGGATCGAGTCACCATCACTGCCACCCACGGTGTCACACGAAGCTGGAGGTGGGGGCTTTCTCAATCATCGAACTGGATAACTATTGATTCTCTCGTAAAAAGTCTGTGCAGGTCGAATTAGAACAACCGTACCCTTGCCTGGGTACAATATACAGTCTCTGTTCCGTGTCCTACCCCAACATACGGTAGCGCTCACATGTGCTAAAGCGCTGGAACTTCCTCAAAACGGGTTTTTACGAGGGAATCAACTATTGGCTTGACACAGCAACCACTGACATAATCGCTGGTCCATTACCCTGACATAATCGCTGGACGTCGACACCCCGCTGGTACGTTTTCACACCGCCCTTGACATACTTCGGGGCTCCGCGTCTCTTGGCACAGCCTACCTGATCTTCCACTACTTCAGCCTGCTGGGATGGCCGCTACAGCAGATAACGTCGCAACTGCAAGTCTTCCAGCAAGCCGTCGGTGGCGTTCGGCGCATTCGGAAGCTCCTGGAAACGCATACCTCGATCGAAGATGGCACCCTCGATCTGGCGGCCGGACCTGTTGAGCTCGAGTTCCGGGACGTACATTTCTCCTACGTTGACGGGCACGACGTGCTTTCGGAATTCTCATTTCGGTTGGCGCCCGGAAAAGTACTGGGGGTCGTTGGTCGGACCGGCAGCGGCAAGACGACCATCGCCAGACTGATATTGCGCCTCTACGACCAGAACAGTGGCCTCATTAACGTCGGAGGACACGATCTCAGACAGCTGAGCCTGGAGAGCCTCCGGGGCCGCGTCGGCCTCGTGACTCAGGAGGTGCAGCTGTTCGAAGGCACAGTTCGAGATAACCTCACGCTATTCGACAAAGGGCTTCCCGACCAGCGCATCCACGAAACGATCAAGTTACTCGGGTTGTCTAGATGGTATGCGGGGTTGACCGAAGGCCTCGATACCGTATTGCAGACAGACGGGCGCGGGCTGTCGGCCGGCGAGGGCCAGCTCCTAGCCTTCGCGAGGGTCTTTCTCCGGGATCCTGGCCTAGTGATCCTGGACGAAGCGACCTCTCGCCTCGACCCGGCCACACAGTCTCAGATCGAGGGCGCGACGGACCGGCTCCTCGCAGACCGCACGGCCGTACTTATAGCCCACCGCCTGGAAACCCTCGATCGAGCCGATGACGTCATGGTCATGGAAGGCGGGCGGATCGTCGAGCATGGCGCACGTGAAACGCTGGCTGGCGACAACACATCGATCTATCGCCGGCTCCTTCAGACCAGCTCGGGAGCACGGATGTGAGTACTTGGTCATTCATTTGGCAACTCGTTAGATACCGTCCATTCTGGTGGGTCCTGGTATTGATCGCGTCGATAGCATGGTGGTTAATCCCGATCGCGCCGGGTCTCATCGTCCAGAGGGTCTTCGACCATCTCGACGATGGAACCAGGCCTCTCTCGGGTCTTTTGCTGATGGCGGCGTTCATTGGAGCGCTATACGCACTGCAGTTCGCGATATGGCTCGTGTGGCAGATTTCGTATGCTGAGGCATACAACCTGATCCGTGCGCTTCTGGTCAAGAACCTCTTCCGGGGCGTGCTCGATCACCGACGGTCTCGCGAACTTCCCGCACCGGGTAGGCTGATCAGCGATTTTAGAGACGACACCTCGCAAACGGCGAGCGGGATCATGCAATCGACCGAGGCCATCGGTGTCTGCGTGTTCGCCATTGTGGCGATCATCATCATGTTGCGAATCGACCCCCTCATTACGCTCGTCGCATTGCTGCCTCTAGCGGGCGTGATCGCAGCCAACCACTTCGCGCAATCGCGAGTACAGACATACCGGCGGGCGAGGCGACGCGCGGAGGCCAACGTCACCGGGTTCTTGCGTGAAGCGTTCGGCTCAGTGCTCGCCCTGAAGCTCTCCGCGGCCGAATTGAGGGCTATCGGACGGTTCAGCGGCTTCAACGAGACCCGCCGCAGAACGAGCCTCGCAGATCGAATGCTGGAAGAGGTCCTCGGTACCCTATCCTGGAACATGGTCCATCTCACGACTGGTCTCGTGCTCATCCTGGCAGCTCACTCCATGAGGAGTGGGGACTTCACCGTTGGCGACTTCGCCCTCTTCGCGTACTACCTCGGGTGGATCCAAGGGGTGCCGGGTTCGGTTGGGGATGTAATGCGGAAGTACAGGCACACCCAGGTCGCCCTTGAACGAATGGTCCCGCTAATGCCGCCGGGTTCGGCCGTAGCGTTAGCACGACACGGTCCGACATACCTGCGCGGGCCCTTTCCTGAAGTCCCGCACGTTGCGAAGTCCGACAGCGACAGGCTCGGAACGCTGGAGCTGTTAGGGATCAGCTACCACTATGGGGACTCGGATCGAGGAATCGAGGAGATCGATCTCAGGTTGGAGAGAGGCAGCTTCACCGTTGTCGCGGGTTTAGTAGGGGCGGGCAAGTCCACGCTACTTAGGACGCTTCTCGGGTTGGTCCAGGCCAGCAACGGGGAGATCCGGTGGAACGGCCGCGTCGTCGTCGATCCTGGAGCGTTCTTCGTCTCACCGAGGATTGCCTATATCCCTCAAGTCCCTCGACTGCTGAGCGAGTCGCTGGAAGACAACATCCTGTTGGGCATGTCAAAGGACCGGGTCGATCTCAATGGCGCGATCGTTCAGGCGGTTCTCGAGGAGGACGTTGAACAACTGGAAAGCGGTCTCGCGACCCTGGTCGGTCCCCGAGGCGTCAAGCTGTCAGGCGGCCAGATACAGCGTACGGCTGCTGCTCGCGCATTCGTGCGCGATGCCGAACTGCTAGTGATCGACGACCTGTCCAGCGCCCTGGACGTTGAGACCGAGGAGCAGCTCTGGGAACGAGTTTTCGAGACCAAGGAGGTGACGTCGTTAGTTGTGTCCCACCGACGGGTCGCGTTCAGACGAGCCGACCAGATCGTCGTGCTCAGGGATGGCCGCATCGCGGCGAAAGGTAAACTTGACGAGCTGCTGCAAACTTCGGAGGACATGCGGCGATTGTGGACCAGCGATGTCGTTGAAGCAGAGTAGCGGCCTGAGCGGCAGGGACCTTGAAACGCGGCCAGACAGGGCGACTCATTTTAAGGGCGGCGTTTGACGGATATGTGGACTGCCCTTAGCCCGAATCCACCGAGGGAGGGCGTCGGGTTAGCATCCTGAAGTGGCCAGAGGGTGCTCTTCTGAATCTGGGATAATGGTTTTGTAACAGCAAAACAGTCCCAGAGAAGGAGCACCCAATAGATGCTACCACGCAACCAGCCCGACCGTATCCGTATCGTCTTTGACGATCACCGCCTGGTGGCCAATGCCGGTCTGCTCCTGCCGGCCACCCTCGCCCGGCATCTGGGCCTGCGGGAACTCGTTGACCATCACCTTGACCTGGGCGGCGCGCCGGGGCGGGCCAACACCGGAGACAAGCTGATGACCCTGGTGGCCTCAGCCATGGCCGGCGGCGACTGCATCGACGACGCTGATGTGTTGCGCACCGGGGGGACGGCCTGCACCCTGGGCGGCACGGTCAAGGCGCCATCCACCCTGGGCACCTTCCTGCGCAGCTTCCGGTGGGGCCACGTCCGCCAGCTGGACCGGGTGAGCCGGGAGCTGCTGGCCCGGGCCTGGGCCGCTGGGGCCGGACCCGGCGACGCGCCGTTCACCATCGACCTCGATTCCACCATCTGCGAGACCTACGGACTGGCCAAGGAGGGCGCCCGCCACCACGGCTATACCGGCAAGCGGGGCTACCACCCACTGCTGGCCATCGCCGCCGGCACCGGAGACGTGCTGATGTCCCGGCTGCGCGAGGGCCGGGCCAACACCGCCCGCGGCGCCGCCCACTTCCTGCGGGAGACGGTGGGACGGGTGCGCTACGCCGGGGCCAACGGACGACTCACGCTACGGGCCGACAGCGGGTTCTACACTCATGGCGTGGTATCCGTCTGCCGCAAGATGGATGTCCGCTTCTCCATCACCATCCGCCAGCATAAAAGCCTGCACAATCTCATCGAGGCGATACCCGAAGATGCCTGGACGCCGATTCCTTACTGGATGGACGGCGCCGCCGACGTGGCCGAGACCACCTGCACTCCCTTCCAGAGTGAACCTGACGCCGCGCCGGTGCGGCTCATCGTCCGGCGTGTGAAGCCCACGCCCGGTTCCCAGCTGGCCCTCTTCGCCACCTACAGCTATCACGGCTTCATCACCGACCGGGACGGGGAGATGCTCGAACTGGAGGCCGACCATCGCCGCCACGCCGAGATCGAGAATGCCATCCGAGACCTCAAGCACGGTGTGGGGTTGAACCATCTCCCCTCGGGCCGCTTCGCCGCCAACGCCGCCTGGCTGGCGGTACAGGTGATGGCCCACAACATCGCCCGCTGGACAGCGCGCATCGGTCTGGGCGAGCAGGTGGTGACCACCAAGACCCTCCGGCGGCGGTTCTTCTCCCTGGCCGGACGGATCACCCGCTCGGCGCGCCGCCTCACACTGCATCTGCCACAGCGCTGGCCTTGGGAAGCCCAGTTCGATCGTGCCCTGGCCCGATTGCGCGCCCTGCCACTCCCTGCCTGACGGCGGCGGCGGCAACCGGCCGACATCCGGCCAACCGAACGTCCCCGCGAACTCGCGCCAGTCCGGTCTGCGAGTGCCTCTTGCTGTGTCCTCTCCCCGCTATCTCGCCCTGACCAACATTCGCAGACGGTCACAAAGTCTCCCCGCGGCAACTGAAGACAAACACCGGCCCCCCTCTACCCCAAATCGTGCCCGGACCATCGCCCTCCCTTGCCCCTATCGCCCGTTCCGCTGCTGCATAGTCATCCCTTCGGTGGATTTGGGCTTAGTAGGCACCGCTCTCAGAATCGACTGCTTGCAACGGCTCCTCAGATTGCGGCTCGCGTGAAAGATGGGAGGGCAGTATTAGCGGGATAAAGCACGGGGCGGCTTTCCTGTCAGATTGGCTGGCGCGCGTGATGCTGGGGAAGCTCGATTGAGCTAGCAAGCGTTATCATGCCGATGCTAGAATAGCTACGTTCAGGCTTCGGCGACTCCTCTGAATCGCTCCGCAGTAGCTCAGTGGTAGAGCAGCCGGCTGTTAACCGGCGGGTCGTAGGTTCGAATCCTACCTGCGGAGCCATCAGACCCTTACGAGCCGAGATAGAGAGACCCACCGCCCACGCCCCTCCCAAGAAGAAGGGAGGATGGCACGGATAGAGCAACCGGTCCGTCGGTACTTATTCGCGGTTTCCGTCTGGCACCTAGCGTCGAGGGCCTCCCTCCCACGCCGTCGACAACTACGTCCGCGATGTAGGCCGTCTCGCCGAGGGCCACCCGGAACTGTTGTCCGTTACGCCTGAGGTTCGAGCCCACGTTCTCGGCCTGTGGGAGCGTTGTGCGGCAAAAACGGTTTATGAAGCACAGCTGGCATTGCGTCGATTCTTCCGTTTCCTCGTCCGCGAAGCGAAATTGAAGAAGACCCGACCGCCAACGTTAAACTCACTCGCACTCTGCCCTAACTTCCCGCGCGCGTCCGTTGTTTAATGTTCATACGCATTCCAACGATCTATCTGGCCGCCGCCTGGATGTAGGCAAAGGTGCTTTCGGGGGGTTAGTCGAGGGAAGCGGTCATGATTGGGGATAAGGGCCGGGCCAACGGGCAATGGAGAGTCTGACATGACCACCTTAACGATAAAGCCCAGAGAATTGGTCAGAAGTCACACAAGCGTCCTCAAGAACTATGCCAATCGAGTGCTTGCCCGCGAAGAATCACTGAGCGCGGACGAGTACCGAGACAAGGATGTCCGGATGGGCGAACTATTCGCCATCTGTGTCTCCCTAGAGCTAACTGAGCGCGAAATCGTTGCTCTACTGCTGGCGGGCATAGTAGCTCCCTGGAGCGGCTGCGACTGTCCTGCTTGCGAGGCTCACGGCTTCCACTAACCTCACTTGTGACGACAGCCCTGAACGAATGTGAATGGCGGAGAGATAATGTACCGGCAGGGCGGCTCAAGAGCTGAGATGTGGCGCTTGAAAAGCGTACCGCCTGTCGCCTTCAATCAGGAACGACCGAACCTGACTGAAGGTGGATTGGATGTACAAGGTGGGTATTTACCTCCGTGTTCGCAAGGCTTGTTTCGTCGAAGGGATGAGCGTCCGAGAGGCGGCCCGAGTGTTCGGGCTACACCGGGACACGGTGCGCAAGATGCTCGAGTACTCCGTGCCCCCCGGGTATCGACGGCAACGACCGGCTCGCAGACCGAAGCTCGATCCATATAAGGGTGTGATGGACCAGATCCTGGAGCAGGATCTGAGCTCGCCGAAGAAGCAGCGTCACACCGCCAAGCGTATCTACGAACGGCTCAGAGACGAACACGGCTTCCCCGGCAAGTACACGATAGTCAAAGACTACGTTCGAGAACGCCGTCGTCATACCCGCGAGATGTTCTTACCTCTGTCCCACCCTCCGGGACATGCCCAGTGCGACTACGGCGAAGCTCGAGTGATCATCGGCGGAGTGGAACGCAAAGCCCACTACTTCGCCCTGGACCTCCCTCACAGCGACGGGTGCTATGTGAAGGCGTATCCCGCCGAGACGACGGAGTCATTCTGCGACGGACACGTCTCCGCCTTCGCGTTCCTGGGCGGAGTGCCTCAGAGCATCCTCTACGACAACACCACGCTCGCGGTAGCCAGAATCCTGGGAGATGGTCGCCGGCAGCGGACCAGGGTGTTCTCCGAGCTTCAGTCCCACTACCTGTTCGAGGACCGGTTCGGCCGTCCAGGCAAAGGGAACGATAAGGGCAAAGTAGAAGGTCTGGTCGGCTATGTCCGCCGGAACTTCCTGGTGCCCATTCCATCGTTCGAGAGCTTCGATGCCCTCAATGCTCATCTGGAGCAACACTGCCTCAGACGGTTCGAAGATCGACTCCGCGGCCACAACGAGACGATAGGAGAACGGCTGGAGCGGGACCTGGAGAAGCTGCTGCCTCTGCCGGCCGTACCGTACGACGCCAGCGACAAGCACGCGACAAGGGTCAGTTCTCTGTCCCTGGTCAGATACCGGACCAATGACTATTCGGTCCCGGTGGCCTACGGTCATCGGGACGTTCTGGTCCGCGGATATGTACACGAGGTTGTGATCAGCTGTGGCGCTGAAGTCATCGCCCGCCATCGGCGGTCCTACGATCGAGACGACTTCGTCTTCGACCCTCTCCATTACCTGCCGCTCCTTGAGAAGAAGACGAGGGCATTGGATCAGGCGGCGCCGCTGGTTGGATGGGAGTTGCCCGAGGAGTTCGGAGTGTTGCGGCGGTTGCTGGAGTCTCGGATGGGCAAGCGAGGAAAGAGGGAGTTCGTGCAGGTGCTCAGACTGATGGAGAACTTCCAGCCGGAAGAAGTCCACGACGCCGTACGAGACGCCATTCGACTCGGGGCTGTGAGCTTCGATGCTGTCAAGCACCTGGTGCTGTGCAGGATCGAGGGTCGACCGCCTAGACTCGACATGGAGTTGTACCCGTATCTGCCCAGGACCAACGTTGCAACAACCTCGACCAGGGACTACATGGCTCTCCTGGCGGGGAGCCGGTCATGACCAACAAGTCCACGATGTTGCTCGAACACAACCTCAAGCAACTCAAGCTCCCCACGTTCCTGAGGGAGTACGACAAGCTGGCATCCCAGTGTGCCAGTGAGGGAGCTGACCATCCGGACTACCTGCTGCGACTATCGGAGTTGGAGCTGATCGACCGTCACCATCGCATGGTGGAACGTCGGATCAAAGCAGCCCGCTTCCCGACGACCAAGAGTCTCGACACCTTCGACTTCCTGTCTATGCCGTCCCTGAACAAGGCTCTGGTTCTGGAGCTGGCACGATGCGAGTACATCGAGCGCCCCCACAACGTCATCGCTCTCGGCAACAGTGGCACCGGCAAGACCCATATCGCCCTCGGTCTCGGTCTCGCTGCGTGTCAGAGGGGACTGTCCGTGGGCTTCACCACCGCCGCTGCTCTGGTTCACGAGCTGATCAAGGCCAGGGACGAACGGCGTCTGCTCAACCTGCAGAGAAGGCTCGCACGACTCAAGCTTCTGATCATCGACGAACTGGGCTTCGTGCCCTTGTCCAAGACTGGCGCCGAGCTGCTCTTCGAGGTGTTCAGCCAGCGTTACGAGCGTGGATCGGTCCTGGTGACCTCCAAGTGAGCCCTTCGTCGAGTGGACCGAGGTGTTCGGCTCTGAACGGCTGACCGGAGCTCTCCTCGACCGCCTCACCCACCATGTCGACATCCTGGAGATGAACGGGGACAGCTACCGACTCAAGCACAGCAAGAAGACTTCTGGCCGCCAGCTATCTGACTGACCCTGATCTCCAACGCCCCACGAACCTTGATGCCCATTCTACGGCGTTCAGTGGTACAGTTTTGCTCCGCCCCGCTGGTACGTTTTCACACCGCCCTTGACACGTAGTCGACGATAACTACCATCGCAAGGTTAATTTAGGACAAGCAAGGGTCCCGTTCTATACCTCCACCGAAAACCGTTCCATCCACTGCCCAAAGCAGATCATCCGCCAGAGCAGGGTGTCATAGGCCTGTTTGCCCGATATGATGTCCTCTATCTGGTCCATGGCAGCGGAGTTGAGCACCCCCTGGGTCTGTTCAAGTGCCCTTCGGCCCGCTTCTCGGAACGCCGCAGGGTCGGCCTTCACGTACCCACACCTCCTCAGGGGTCACGAAGCCCATCTTATCCGTTCTATTGCGTATCTTCTCAGGAAGCACGCCGGTCATCCCTCGCCGCAACACCACCTTGGTAATTCCGTCTCGCAATTTGTAATTGTCAGGCAGGCCTAGTGGTCCAACATCATTGAAATGAATACCATGATAGTCATTGTTCCTCTTGGGGGTTCAATTGTAACGTTGAACCGAGGAGGAACCATGATGTCTACCAAGAGGTACCGTATCAGACTGACTACCGACGAACAACAGGAACTCAACGCCTTGGTCTCACGCGGTCGGGCTGCGGCGTACAAACAGACCCATGCGCGCATTCTGCTGATGAGCGATGAGTCACGCTCGGACGGGGGAATGAAGGACGCGGACATCACCAGCGCGCTCGGTGTGGGACAGTCAACGGTCGAGCGAATACGCAAGCGCTGTGTAGAGGAGGGGGTCGAGTCTGCGCTGAATCGCAAAAAGCAACTGCGTCGGCGTCAAAAGAGACTGGACGGCGAAGGTGAAGCACGGTTGATAGCGATGGCCTGCGGGGAACCGCCGGAGGGGCGTGCCAGTTGGACCCTGAAGCTGTTGGCTGACCAGTTGGTCGAGTGTGAGATAGTCGAGACCATTAGCACCGAGACGGTTCGCCAGGCGCTTAAAAAAACGAACTGAAGCCGTGGCTGAAGCAGAGTTGGTGCATCCCGCCCGGTCAGAGCGCGGAGTTTGTGTGCGCGATGGAAGACGTACTGGAGGTCTACCAACGGCCGTACGATGGGAATGAGGTTCTGGTGTGCATGGATGAGACGAGCAAACAGCAAGTCAAGGAGACGCGAGTGCCGCGTCCCGCAGCGCCCGGCTTATCGGCGGCATACGACTACGAATACGAGCGCAATGGAGTGAGCAGCCTGTTCATGCTGTTTGCACCGTTGGACGGATGGCGCCGAGTCGAGGTCAGAGAGCGTCGCACGAAGGTGGACTGGGCGCATGTGATAAAGAAACTGGTCGACGAGGACTACCCCGACAGAGACCGGATCGTGCTGGTAATGGACAATCTCAACACTCACAAGCTGTCCTCGCTATACGAGGCATTCGAGCCTGCTGAGGCGAGGCGTATAGCTGAGCGACTGGAGATACACTACACTCCCAAACACGGGAGTTGGTTGAATATGGCGGAGATAGAGATCGGTGTGCTGGCTCGACAGTGCCTGGACCGACGGATTGCCAATCAAGACATCCTGCGCGGCGAGGTCAATGCTTGGCAGAATCAACGCAACCGGGATGTGATACGAGTGGATTGGCGCTTCACTACCGAGGATGCGCGCATCAAACTAAAGTCACTCTACCCATCAATACAAAAAAGTTGAACCACTAGCCTATAATCGAGAAAGGGCGCCCGACCTTCTACGGACTGAGCCATGGCGTCGCGATCCGCCCAATGAAGCTGTTTCGGGAGGCTTATCCTCGTTAGCTGTGTATGAGACACCTCTCGTATCGAGGTCGCTCGGCCTTTCTGTAGCGCCTCCAGAAGACCAGGTTCCGCCTGTAACTTCACTAAGTCAAGCCATCGAGGATGCGTTGAAGTCCGGCCGGTCGAGTCCAAGAGGACTTGGTATGCGAAGGTTGGCGAGATCGTACCTACTATCTTCCTGATTGCATAGGCGGCACCGTACCCACGTACCCGTTTGGCGGCCCGGACCTCCTTCAGCAACTGCAACCATGCGAGTCCCGTGAACAGGCCTGCGAAATGAGGGCCGAAGGATATCTCAAGACCAGCCAGTTGCTCGTCTGCCCCATGGCCGTCAAGCACAACTTTGACTCCGTTTTCCGCGACCAGCTTGTAGACGCTCCATTCGGCGGTGACACTCGTAGAAAGGAAGGGTTCGTCGTGGTGCCACACCATGGTTTCCAAGGAGTCCAACAGACCGTCCAATCGATTGAAGGTGTAGTGCGGCTCAGTGTCGGTCACAGCAGTGACCTCGCGGATGAACGGGCGCTCATCGAACTTCGCGATCTCGGAACAGGCCGAGAAAGTCTTTTGTACGCCTGCCCCGGACTCCTTGAAGAGCCGATCGGCCATGCACACTACAGACGATGAGTCGAGTCCACCCGACAACGAAGTCCCGATTGGGACATCGGCCTGCAAACGCAGTCGTACCGAATCAGCGAACAGTGACCTGAAACGTTCGCCGGCTTCGTCGAGTGACGCCCCGCCGTCTTCGCCTTTCAGTTCGTACCACCTTCTGACCGTAGTGCCGCGTTCCAACTGCTCCACAGGACACTCGACGTATCCTCCTGGTTGGACTTGTCGGACACCGTCGAACATCGTCTCTTCGGTATGGTCGCTTTGCGACCATACAAGGAAGTCGTATGCACGCTGACCGTTTATCTTGGCTCGCCATCCGGGTAAGACCGTGAACTCTTTGATCTCAGACGCGAAGGCCACGAACTTGCTGGGAGAGTACCAGTAGTAGAGCGGCTTAATCCCAAGCCTGATTCCCTCGTAAAAACCCGTTTTGAGGAAGTTCCAGCGCTTTAGCACATGTGAGCGCTACCGTATGTTGGGGTAGGACACGGAACAGAGACTGTATATTGTACCCAGGCAAGGGTACGGTTGTTCTAATTCGACCTGCACAGACTTTTTACGAGAGAATCAAGCCTGTCTCGTGCCGCGAAAATGGTGCGCTTCTTTCGATCCACCAAAACGAATGCGAAGTCTCCGTTAAATCGGTCGAGGCAGGCCTTACCCCAGGTGTGGTAGGCATGCAAAATGACTTCGGTGTCAGTTTGAGAATAAAACCTGGGGCCCGAGCCTTCAAGCTCATTGCGCAGCTCCTTGAAGTTATAGATTTCCCCGTTAGACGATCACATACCTGTTGTCATGCGAGGTCATTGGCTGGTGACCTGCCACCGATGGGTCCATGACAGAAAGCCTGCGATGGCCTAGAGCACAGCTTCCCTCTCCGGCGAACCCAGCTATTGGAGAGGTAGGAGCGTAAGGCAGTGAGGCGCCCAAAAGACTCTTTGGTGTGTCTCCGGCACTGAGAAAGGCGACCTCTTCGCATCCCCTTGTCAGGACCGCGAACCCTTCATCGTTGGGTCCCCTGTGGCGAACGGCGTCAGTCATAGCCTGTACTGACGCTGCGGCGTTGACAGTGCATTCACCAAACGGGAATAGAGCAGCGATTCCACACAATCTACGCGTTCCTCCCTTGTTCGAGTAACAACTCCATCTCTACGAAGAAGCGGGCCCCTTCGACAGCGCCGTGTCGGCAACAGATTGCCGATGGGCGCTCCTGAACTCGTTGTCGATGTAGAAGTACATGACCGCGTAGCGGATAGTAGAAAGGATACTGAACAGCCAGACGCCGACGACGAGGTCTTTCACAACAACTGCCAGCGCGAACGAGAAACAGGCGATAAGCAGGTAGCTTGCCTGGTTGAGCAGCAATAGTCTGTGCTTTTCGAAGACATAGAGAGACACGGCCAGTGGGGAAACGAAAACCATGGCCGCGAATAGGGGAGATAGGATTCGGGAGAAGTGGGCGCTAGTCTGCCAGTCGGGCCCAAGCAAAAACTCGATGACGATTGGCAGCACGGCTAAGCCGCCGATCGCCGTCAGCAAGGACATGACCAGTAGCAAGAGCTTCGCGGTCTTGTATGTGTCGGTGCCTCGGGAGGACCGGTTTCGGACGTCTTCCGCAATGTGGCCGTGGAGCACTTTCCCGAAGGCGGACGCTACGATATTAACGGGAGCGAATCCAAACCGAAGGACCACGTGGTATTGGGCAGCGGCGACTACGTCGAAGTATCGCCCGATGATTATCACGGGCAGGTGGTAGGCGAGACGGTTCATGACTTCTGACGGGGCGACGAACAGCGCGAAGTTCCTCTCGCGCTTGAGGAGGGAGACGGCCGCTCCAGGATTGGGAGCGACGCGAAAGGTCGAGGCATTGGACATTGCGAAGTACAGGACCGCGAAAGCCCCGGTCGCAACGACTTGACCGTAGACCAGATGCTCAAGTTGGTCACCGTTAATCAAGGAGTTGACCACTAGAATCAGGGAGAAGCCAACTGAAGGGCCGATTCGAGCGAAGAACATCTTCCAGAGAGCTCGGTCTCTCACGTTGGTCATCTCCGAGACCTTTATCACACCCACAGCCGACCCGTGTGCCGCAAGCGCGATCGCGAATGAATAGTGAGCGATGGAGTAGATGAGTCCTGACAAGACTGTGAAGGCCATGAGAACGATGAGCATCCCCAGGACGAACTCGTTCCTTTCGTCGTTGTCCACATTGGGAATCGCCTTATCGTACGCCAACAGGTTGACGCTCGCCACGATGGCAGCGAAGGCCAGGAATACAGAATAAGTACCGAAGTCCTCCTGAGAGTATATCCTCGTGGCCAGAACGATATTCACCAGTCCCAGTCCCTGGGCGAGAACCGTTCCGAAGGAGAGCATCCCTGCCGCAGACGCCATCCCACGGAGATCGACTCCGCTCAGCCGGCCCAATTCCCAACTGGTTCCAAAGGAGTCATGTATGATTCTCTCGTAAAAAGTCTGTGTAGGTCGAATTAGAACAAACGTACCCACACCTGGGTACAATATACAGTCTCACTCCACCCGACCGTTGAGAACGTATAGGCCAAAACCGGTTCGTACCACGCAATCAGACTAGCGATCGGCGCGAGCGCAGGTGGGTACATCCATTCCGGACAATCGCGGTATATGTCACGGATTGCGGTATAGACTGTGGGATTGCGGGGCGCCAAGACCGCCCATCCGATCATCGCAAAGCGTTGGTTATAGCCCCAGACGTCTCGGGGGGTCCCGAGTGTATGGCACCGGTCGGCACTCCATACCGTCGGTTTGGTCCCGTCAACTCGGTACGCGCTAGTCTTCGAGTCGACGTAAATATGGTTTACAAACGTGTCGGCAAGCCGGTCTAGGTGCTGCCCTGTGAAGACGATCTCACTTTTAGCAGCCCTGGCAGCGAATCGAACGGTGAGACCGCCGTGGCTAACGTCTTCGGTCCAATTCTTTTCTTGTGGGGTTGACTGAGCATCGACCGCCTGCCATGTGTACCCACCGTCACTTGTAGGACTGAGATTCCTGAGCACGTAGTTGCCCAGACGCCGGGTTCGATCGCGATACCTGGCCAGCCCAGTCGCGTCCGCCAGAGCGGCCGACAGCATGCCGAGAGCACTGTCCATATTGAGAGCGACGTGCGAAGTGACGTTCGGCAAGAAATCGAGGGCGTCTCGCCGATACATGTAATAGCCTATCTCGTCACCTTCCTCGACCCATTGCTCATCGTGTACAGTCAGCCCAGCTTCAGCTGCGAAAAGGTAGGCTTCGGCTTTTTGGCCGAGCGTTTGAGGTTACGTCAATAGGTGTGTAAACGACATCAGGCGGCGACCTTCTCAGCCGTTGATTCAATGGCGATTCCATCCGCATACTGCGCACCGAGATAGACGTCTTCGATCAACTCAGGGGCCTTCAGACGCCTGAAGCGCTGTTCGGCGACCATCAACATTTTCCAGATCACCGCTATCGCCCGATCGACCCTCTTGTAGCGCTTGGCGGCATCGGTCCGAAGCCTGAGGGCCGCGAAGGGTGATTCTACCGGGTTCGTCGTGCGAAGGTGCCCCCAGTGCTCCTTTGGGAAGTCATAGAAGGTGATCATGCGGTCCCAGTCCCGCTCCAAGGCCTCTGAGGCCGCCTCGTAGGAATGGTCGCCGCACCACCTGGTGAACACCGTCCTGAGCCGCTCAGCCTCTGTCCGAGTCTGGGCGTAGGGGATAGTACGCAGCATGAGCTTGGCCTGGTCCTGTTGTCGCTTTGGAAGCTTGGCGAGCACGTTTACGATCTTGTGGTTCCAGCAGCGTTGCTCTGCCGCCTGCGGATAGACGTTGCGCAGAGCTCCCCAGATGCCCAGGTGTCCGTCTCCAACCACCAGCCTCGGGCAGCTCAAGCCCCGGCGCTTGATGTCCCTGAGCACCTCGGACCAGTTCTCTGTGGACTCCCTGTATCCGGGAACAGCGCTCACCACCACCTTGCTCCCGTCGCTCAGGGCCGCCATCACCACCAGTACCGCCGCCTTCTCCTTCTCAAGACCAGCCTTGACGTAGACTCCATCCACCCACATGTAGACCACTTCCAGGTCATCGAGGGGCCGGCTGCGCCATTGGGCAAGCTCATCGTTCCACTTATCCTTCAACCGGGCCACCGTGCTCGCCGATACCGGTGCGTCCTCTCCCAGCAGCCCCCGCAAAGCCAGATCGAAGTCGCCTTCGGATAGACCGTGCAGGTACAGCTCGGGGATCAACTCAGCAACCTTCCTGGTCCTGTTGACGAACAGCGGCAGCAGCCGGCTCTCGAACTGCTCCTCGGTATCGCGGACTCGCGGCCGCCTCAGCTGTATCGTTCCCGAACTCAGCGTAAGCCTCCGGGCTCTGCCGTATCCGTTCCGATAGCCGGTATCGTTGTCCGAGTCGGATCTGAGCGCCGACTTCGCCCTTCCCAGAAACGCCGTCACCTCCTCCTCCAGCAACTCCTGGATCAGCCTCTGGACCTGGCTTCGCACCCAATCCTCCAACTGCTCCCACTCCGGCCTTGACTCCGACCTACTCTCAGTGCTTTCCTTCCTCATGGACGGTCTATCTCCTCTCTTGGGCCTTGAGCCCATGTTGTTCAGAGAGAGGGTACACCGCCTGACTGTTTACACACTTTTTGAAGATACCTCGAGCGTTTCACCGTCGGGCGCAGGTCGATCGACAAGTTCTTGGTGTTCTCGTACGGCTAGGGCGAACTCTGCCAGCGGATAGCCGATCAATGCGGTGTGAATCGCCCAGCAGTAAGGCGACCCTTGGTCAATAGGCTTTAGTTCAGGCTTTAGTTCGTCTGAGCCTTCTTCCATGTCACGTGAGTACTTCGTGGCCTGCCAACAGGGATTCGACTCGCCACGGTAATCGATCTGTCCCCGAACAATGTCACGTTGGGCGAGAATATTGTCGGCTACGCTGGTGAAGCGCTCCAGGTACCGCACTTCACCGGTAGCTCGATACATAGTCAGAGAGGCAAGCAATACGCCGGAGGTTCGCCAAGCGAGAACGCCGTCGTTATTGGGGGATGTGGACCACCAAGCGTGTTCTAGAAATCCGGCCGCATCAATCTCGTCGAATGTTCTTTGAAGCTCACCTCTGAGCCAAGCAGTCGGCGCGGGTTCCGGGACTCGTGAGCCCGAGGCCAGCGCTTCACCGAGGGTATCTTCTGAAGGTACGTCATCAGCCTGAGGAGCGTCTCTCTGTGTGCAACCGACGAGTGCGAGGAGGATGACTGTCCGCAAGACCATACCACGGACGGTCGACATCTCATGAGAACCGGCAGTGTTTCTGGCTACTACGATGCTAGGTCTCTCCGAGCAACGATATCCACTGCGCTCTGGGAGCCGTTCGCCGAAACGGCTCGCGCGAGTTCAGCAGCCACTCTTTTGATATGTGCCGCACTCATCTCAGGGAACAACGGGATCGCCAGACAGCGGTCAGCGGCTCGCTCCGCCACCGGGAAGTCTCCGGCCTGATCTTTGAAATCGCCCCAGGCAGGTACTAGGTGGAGGGGGTACGGGTAGTAAACGCCCGTGGCGATACCCGCCTCGGCCAAGTCTTGGATCACCCTCTGGCGTTCTTCAACCTCGATCACGTACATGTGGAAGACGCTAAACGTGGCGTCCGCCTCATGTGGGGTCGTCGACGCAGTACCGGAGAGCCGGCGCGTATACTCGTGTGCCAAAGATCGACGGCTCTCGTTCCAGGAGTCCAAGTGCCGTAGCTTCACCCGTAGCACGGCGGCCTGAAGCTCGTCCAGTCTGCTGTTGTGTCCGAGGAACTCTGGGTAGTACTTCTTCGACCATCCATGGGTACGGAGCTTCCTCACATGCTCGGCAAGGTCAGAATCATCGGTGACGATCATTCCTCCGTCGCCATACGCGCCTAGATTCTTCGAGGGGAAGAAGCTGAGGCACCCCACGTCACCGATACTACCCGTCCTCTTAGCTTTGTATTCGGCGCCGATGGCCTGCGCATTGTCTTCAACGACGCGTAAGCCATGCGTTTCCGCAACGCTGGTAATGGTGTCCATCTCCGCCGGATGCCCGAAGAGGTGAACGGGCATAATGGCTTTGGTTCGAGGGGTGATCCTCTCTTCGAGGCGGTCAACATCAATACAGTACGTCAATGGGTCGATGTCGACCAAGACTGGCTTGGCGCCAGAGAGCAGCACAGCACCTGCACTCGCAAAAAACGTGAACGCTGGCAGGAGAACCTCGTCTCCTTGCCCGATCCCTAGCGCTCGGAGCGACAGGTATAACGCGTCGGTTCCGGATGCCACTCCAACGGCGTGTTGGACTCCGATGTACTCGGCGACGTCTCTTTCGAGGGCGGCGACTTCGGGACCCAGTATGAACGACCCGGATTCCAACACCCGTCGGATCGCTTCATCGATCTCCGGCTTAATCGCCTGGTACTGAGCATCGAGGTCGATCAGAGGTACTTTCATGCGCGTTCCACCGAGGCCGGTGTGACAATCTGCTCCGCCTTCGAATAGGCTCGGCCGCAGCTTCCGCAGGTTGTTGTCTCCCTTGCACCGTCCATCCCGACGTTCAAGCGTCCTCCGCACTGACACATCCAGCCGTGCACCCTGGCGGGATTTCCATATACGAGCGCGTAGTCGGGGACATCTCTGGTCACGACCGCGCCAGCACCCACGAATGCGTACTGACCAACAGTCACGCCACATATGACCGTGCAACTTGCGCCGAGAGAGGCGCCAACTTTGACCAATGTGTTCCTGAACTCTTCCTTGCGTTCGATTTCGCTTCTTGGATTGAACACGTTTGTGAAAACCATTGAAGGACCACAGAACACATGGTCTTCGAGCTCGACTCCGTCGTAAACGGAAACGTTGTTCTGAATCTTGACTCCGTTCCCTATCCGGACGTTATTGCCGATGAAGACATTCTGACCTAACACGCATTTCTCGCCGAGCGTTGCGCTACCCATCACGTGAGAGTAGTGCCAGATGTGGGTGCCTCGGCCGATCTTCGCACCGGTGTCCACTGTAGATGTAGGGTGCGCTTCGAAACCAGCGTCTGCCCGGGGACCCGACGACGGTGGTTCGGGCTGACCGTTTCGTGCCAGCGACCTCTGGGCCGCTTCCAAAACGCTCAGGACTCGCAGTCCGCTTTCACCGTCCGTCAGAGGCTGTCGTCGGGTTTCAACGCTCACCATGAATTCTTCGCATTCAACTCTAAGGGGTTCTACTTGGTCCAGTGGTATGGCTTCGGCGTCCGCCTTGCGCGCAACCGGTACCTGACCGCTGACCCAGTCTACGGAATGCGGATAAAGAACAAGCTTCTGGTCCCAGGGTTGTGAGTCGTCGAACACGGCCATCTGACGTTCGCCGACGACCACGAAGCGGTGGTCCCTGAACGGGTGAAGCCAGCTTACGAAGATGTGCGAGGCCACACCTCGCGCAAACCGTAGGTTGGTCAACGTGAAGTCGGCTATCTCCTGATTGAGGTAAGCGCCGCCATGACAGGCGATTTCATCAGGGACCGAGTTCAGGAGCCTCAACATAATCGCGACATCGTGCGGAGCGAAGCTCCAGAGCGCGTTCTCCTCGGTCCGAATGCGGCCGAGGTTGAGTCGGTTGGAGTACATGTACTGCAATCGACCGAACGCGCCGTCGGCAATGAGTTTCCTTAGGGTTCGTATCGCTGGGTGGTACTCGAGAACATGGCCAACCATAAGGATGCGGCTGTGACGTTTCGCTGCCTCGATCATTGCTGTGCCGTCAGCCATGGTGAGGGACATTGGCTTTTCGACCAGAACGTCCTTGCCTGCCTCGAAGGCCTCGATGGCCAAGGAAGCGTGGGTCGGCGCCGGCGTCGCTATGACCGCTGCCGAAACGGTCGGGTTCCTCCAAACGAGTTCGACATTCGCCACCGCGTCAAGGCCGGGGTACTCTGTTACTGCTCTCTCAAGAACCTCAGGCCGTTCGTCGCAGCAAACGACCCTTTCCGGGCCAAGAAGCTCACAGAAGTTCCGCAAGAGGTTCTTACCCCAGTTTCCGGAGCCGACTACAGCGACCTTGTCAGTCATTGCACCGGAGCCGGAGCTCCCAATCGATGGATGTGGGGGCCCGCAAACCCTTTGAGGGCGTTACGTGTGTCGTAGATCAGCGGGCTGCGCTCGACGACCAGTGAGTAGTCTAGTTGTGAATGATCCGTTCCAATAACTACCAAGTCGCTACGATCGAGATTCTCGTCGGATAGGGGGACTGAATCGAACTGACGTCCATCGATCGCTACAGTATCCACATATGGGTCGTGGTAGCTGATTTGGGCACCATGTCGCAAGAGCTCCGCCGCTACCTTGACGGCCGCCGATTCCCTCGTGTCTGCGATGTCACGTTTGAATGCTACGCCGAGCATCAGAGTTTTGGACCCCTTTACAGCCTTACCGTATCCGGACAGGACCTCAGCTATCTGTTGTGTGACGTAGGAAGGCATGCTGTCGTTGATCTGCCCCGCGAGTTCGATAAACCTAGTCGTAAAGTCGTACTCCCTGGCCTTCCAAGAAAGGAAGAAAGGGTCAATGGGGATGCAATGACCGCCGACACCAGGGCCGGGATAAAACGGCATGAACCCGTAAGGCTTCGTCTCGGCGGCGGCGATGACCTCCCATACGTCGATCTTCATACGCTCACACAGCTGTGCTAGCTCGTTCACAAGCGACACATTGACGACCCGGAATACGTTCTCGAATAGCTTCGTCATTTCCGCGACCTTTGGAGATGAAACAGGGAATACAGACGCATTCAAGACCTGCTCGTAGAAAAGTTTGGCCAACTCTGTGCAATTCTCTGTGACCCCCCCGACGATTCGAGGTATCTCCTTCGGGGGCAGGGCCTTGTTGCCTGGGTCAATCCGCTCTGGCGAAAAAGCTAAGAAGATATCGCGCCCGACTTCGAGACCACGTTCCTTCAAACGGGGAAGTATCACCTCCTCCGTAGTTCCTGGATAAGTCGTGCTTTCCAGAAGAACGAGCTGCCCCTCGCGCCAATATGGAGACGCGTGGTCGACGACATGTTCGATATAGCTTGTATCAGGGTTCTTGTCGTCGTCGAGCGGAGTCGGCACGCAGATCGCGACGACTCCGGCTTCCGAAACACTGGAGAACTCGGACGTGGCTGACAGCCGACCACCCCTAACTAGAGGAATCAGTTCCTCGTCGCTCAAGTCCTCTATGTACGAACGCCCTCGATTGACGCTTGAAACACGGGCCTTGGTTCGCTCGATGCCAGTGACATGGAATCCGGCGCCGGCGACGAGGGCGGCCAGTGGCAGACCGACGTAGCCGAGTCCGATCACTATAGCGCTAAGCGACCTGTTCGTTATTCCCGACCGCAAGGTAAGGTAGCTATCCGAGGGAATCATTGTGTCCAGTCATCACTAGTCATGGTCGGTCGAAAGTCCGAAGGGAACCGGAGCGGCTACCTGCGTCTGGACCTAGCCCTCGAGAATAGAGACTTGGCCCACCCGACGGGGCGCGCATACAGCGGCCCCTTCCCGTTGACGTGGGCCGTTTCGGTGTCCGCACCGCTGTAATATCGATAGTAGTAGTAGTAGTAGTAGTTCGGATAGCCGTGGCCTGACCCAAATCGGACTCGCTTTAGCTTGTTGACAACGACGCCAAGTATTGATTCTCTCGTAAAAAGTCTGTGCAGGTCGAATTAGAACAACCGTACCCTTGCCTGGGTACAATATACAGTCTCTGTTCCGTGTCCTACCCCAACATACGGTAGCGCTCACATGTGCTAAAGCGCTGGAACTTCCTCAAAACGGGTTTTTACGAGGGAATCAAGTATTGGCACGTTGGTCAGGTTCAACGCCTCCAACGTAGCGTTCAGCGATGAAGAACGAGTTCCAGAGCCATCAACTACGACAATGGCGCCGTCAGCTTGGGACGCTAGTATCGTACTGTCTGCCACCATCAACACAGGCGGACTATCGACGAGGACGACGTCAGCGTGCTCCTTCGCCGATTCAAGCAACGCGGACATCCGTGCCGAGCCCAGTAACTCGGAAGGGTTCGGTGGAACAACCCCTCCTGGAATCACGTTTACGCCTTCTACCCCCGAAGGCTGGATCACTTCGGCCAAATCTTTTGTCTGGCCGGCGAGCGCGTTGCTAAGACCAGGTTCCCGGCTCGGCAGGCCGAAAAGTCGGTGGATCGAAGGCCGCCTGAGGTCGCCGTCGATCAACAGCACGCGATCACCGTTTTGGGCCAGCGTTATTGCTATGTTGCTGATTATGGTGCTTTTGCCGTCCTCCGGGCCGGGTGACGTTACTAGGTAGACATTGCCGGACCGGTTCACGGTCGCGAACTGCAGGTTTGCTCTCAACTGTCTGAAGGACTCCGAATAGCCTGAGGAGGGTGCACCAAGGACGAGCAGCCGATGATCCCCCACTTCCTCGATCGGCCATTTGAAAATCGCTCCGAGTGCCGTTACCCCGAAACGTCTTGTCAACTCATCGGGATTGCCAACCGTGTCACCGAGAGTGCCTAGCACCAGCGCCGACATGGAGGCGAGTATTCCCCCTAGGATGATTCCGACGATTACGTTTTGTCGGGTACGTGGCAGAACGGGGTCTTGCGGTAAGTCCACCGGCTCTAACAATGACAGGCTGTCGATCGCGTTGGCCTGCGCCGCAACTAGCCCCTCGACGTTTGCAAGCCCTTGAGCTGCCGCCGCCGCCTGCGTACGGGCGATGTCCGCAAGCTGCTGTTCCAGTACATACTCGATGAACTCGTCGGCTACGACCGAGGTCACTTGTTGTACGAGAAGTCGGTCTGCGTTCCTGAGCCCTATTTCGAGCGCTGCTGGCAGGCTCTCGGTCCTCGCCGACATCATCTGCCGAAGCTCTGCAACAGAAAGGGAAACATCAGGATGATCCGCGACTCGCGCCAGGAACGGACTCGACCTGACCTGCCGTCGGTAGATCGATGCCAGTTGTTGGCTCCCGCTGAAGTCAATACCCGTTGCCAAGTCCGACCGACGTTGCTGAACTAGCAAGGTGGCCCGCGCCTCGTATATCACATCTTGGTTCTTGCTGTACACGTATGCGGCTGATCCCATAGCGACGGGTAGCAGGAGCATCAGCCACCAGTAGCGGAGGAATATGCCGGTGTATCGTCTCAGATCAATGGTTTCTTCTTCTATCTTGGTCTCTCCTTACACAGGATCATTCTGCTTAGATTCCGAGAGTCATAGCTTCGCCCGCCGGGTCAGCGGACCCGGCAGCGGATGGGTCTGGATGGAGACGCCTCGGAGCGGTGGCTACGACGAGTGCGCTCTTTTACTATTCGATAGCTGGGGCCGGAGGTTCAATCTGGCTACGGTTCGAGAGGGGACCGGTTGTGACGTAAAGTCGCTATGTCGCTTGCACTGCAACTGACTCCGACCGGCGTATGAACCCCTCCTGAGTCAGCAGGTCGAGTATAGCTCCGGCATTCTCATCTGCCGATCGACCGACGGTGTCTAGCGTCATTTCGGGGTCCTCGGGCGCCTCATATGGGTCGTCGACTCCTGTGAAGCCCTTGATCTCCCCTCTGTGGGCTTTGGCATAAAGCCCTTTGGCGTCGCGTTCTTCACACACGGCCAGTGGAGTATCGACGAAAACCTCTACGAAGTGGTCGCCCCCCACCATGTTCCTGACGTCGTTTCGCGTCGCTCGATAAGGACTGACTGCAGCGCAAACAACAACGCCACCGTGGCTAACGATTTCGGCCGCCACAAAACCAATGCGCCTGATGTTGACGTCTCGGTCTTCTTTGCTGAACCCGAGCCCTTTCGAAAGGTGAGTCCGAACGACGTCGCCGTCTAGCACGGTAACCTGGCGGCCATGCTCCATCAGAAGCACGGTCAGGGCCTCGGCGGTCGTCGACTTCCCGGCCCCGCTCAGGCCAGTAAACCAGATGCAAACCCCTTGCTTGTGGCGAGGCGGAAAGGTCTCCGCCATGATCTCGGCCACTTCCGGGCGAGTGAACCACTCGGGCAACGTACGGCCGTTCGTCAGGTATTTTTCCCGGACCTCGGTTCCAGAGATAGACGCCGTTCGGGTCTCGGACGGGACCTCGGACACCTCCTCGTACCGGTCTTCGTCTGGCAGGTACACCAGTTCACGGAACGGGACCATCCCGACGCCGATCTCCTCGCTGTATCGACTCACCAAGTCTTGTGCGTCGTACGGACCGTAGAACGGCTGTCCTTTCGAGTCCGCGCCCGGCCCCGCATGGTCACGGCCGACGATCATATAGTTTGCGCCATAGTTCCGACGGATGATTGCATGCCATAGGGCCTCTCGTGGGCCGCCCATGCGCATTGCCAGAGGGAGTAAGGCCAATAGGACCCCACCGGACTCGTAGTATCGATCCGCAAGCGTCTTGTACGTACGAACCCGCGTGAAGTGGTCGACGTCACCAGGCTTGGTCATCCCAACCGATGGGTGGATCAGCAATGTGCCATCCACTTCCTCGGCGGCGCGTTTAGTGAGTTCCTCGTGGACTCGATGCAACGGATTCCGAGTCTGAAAGGCGACAACGTTCGCAGTGCCGAACTCCGAAAGCTTATGCCGTGTTTCCAAAGGCGTGAGTCTTAGTTCGCGGAAGTCCCGCCTGTTCGGGAGCTGCAGGACTCGCAGTGTGCCCGAGATGTTCACGGAGCCCCATCGGTCCATCTCCGAGACGAGAGGATGACGCGGGTCCGTGGTGCCGAACACCTTATTCGCCACCTCGCCTCGGTCCCAGCCGTAAGCCTCTTCAATCACCATCACCGCCAGCATCTCGTTCTTGGAATCGCGTAACACGACCTCCCGGTCGAGATGTACCGCGGGGCCAGGCTCTACCGGTAGGGTTATGGGGATCGGAAAGACGTGGCCGTCCGAGAGGCGCATTTCGTTCACGACGCGCTCATGGTCGTCCTCCCCCATAAACCGGTCGAGGGGTGAAAATCCACCTAGCGTCAGCAATTCCAGGTCGCAGATCAAGCGCTCAGAGATCTGAACGGATTCAAGCCCATTGGCGTGTTCCTTCAGCTCTTCCACTGAATCGGGCGTGGCAAGCAAGTCTACCAATCTGTCGCCGTACGGAGAGATCAATGCTGTTTTTACTCCTGCTTCGAGTCGCGGCCGTCAAGATGTTGGTCTCGAAGGTAGTTGCTGCTTCGGGAGCCAAGCGATAATTGTAACATGGGCCCTAAGACGTTCAACGCCCTAGTCCGCCTTGGTATCCTTGCCGCTTCGTCTGTCCCACCGTCCGGCCAGAGTGTTCCGTACGGACAAGAGCAGCAGCTTAGCATCGAGCACCAGGCTCATGTCCTCTATGTACTCGAGGTCGAACCGGATTTTCTCAACGTTGTCGTCTGTGACGTTGTAGACCTGCGCCAGGCCGGTTAGGCCCGGCCTCACGGTGAGTCTGTCTTCAAACCCTTGGATCCGCTTTTCCAGGTCCCTCTGTTCCTCCACGTCGAGGGCCCTCGGGCCGACGAAGCTCATTTCACCTTTGAGGATGTTGATCGTCTCCGGGAGCTCGTCGAGGCCGGTACGTCTCAAGAGCTTCCCAACCGGCGTTACCCTGGGATCATCCTCGGCGGTCCATACAGGCCCAACGCGGTCTGCGTCGGGCACCATCGTTCGAAACTTGATAAGTCTGAAAGGCACACCGTCCTTGCCGGCCCGCTGTTGTCTGTAGAAGACCGGCCCGCGGTCCTGGAGCCACACTAACATAGGGATGGCTGTCCACAGGAACAGGAAGAGAGGTGCAAGCAAGACGTGTGCCCCGATAAGCACGGTGAGATCTAGGACGCGCTTGTACCTGGCTTTCCTGACCTTGATGTCGTTTCCTACGGCCATGTGACCCTTCGTCACCGTGCTGCCAGCTTGCTACTACGCGGTCCTCCCACGAGGTACCCTCAAAAAGTGTGTAAACGGTCAGGCGGTGTACCCTCTCTCTGAACAAGACGGGCTCAAGGCCCAAGAGAGGAGATACACCGCCCATGAGGAAGGAAAGCACTGAGAGTAGGTCGGAGTCAAGGCCGGAGTGGGAGCAGTTGGAGGATTGGGTGCGAAGCCAGGTCCAGAGGCTGGTCCAAGAGTTGCTGGAGGAGGAGGTGACGGCGTTTCTGGGAAGGGCGAAGTCGGCGCTCAGGTCCGACTCGGACTCAGATACCGGCTATCGGAACGGATACGGCAGAGCCCGGAGGCTTACGCTGAGTTCGGGCACGATACAGCTTAGGCGGCCACGAGTCCGCGATACCGAGGAGCAGTTCGAGAGCCGGCTGCTGCCGCTGTTCGTCAACAGGACCAGGAAGGTTGCTGAGTTGATCCCCGAGCTGTACCTGCACGGTCTATCCGAAGGCGACTTCGATCTGGCTTTGCGGGGGCTGCTGGGAGAGGACGCACCGGTATCGGCGAGCACGGTGGCCCGGTTGAAGTCCAAGTGGAACGATGAGCTTGCCCAATGGCGCAGCCGGCCCCTCGATGACCTGGAAGTGGTCTACATGTGGGTGGATGGAGTCTACGTCAAGGCTGGTCTTGAGAAGGAGAAGGCGGCGGTACTGGTGGTGATGGCGGCCCTGAGCGACGGGAGAAAGGTGGTGGTGAGCGCTGTTCCCGGATACAGGGAGTCCACAGAGAACTGGTCCGAGGTGCTCAGGGACATCAAGCGCCGGGGCTTGAGCTGCCCGAGGCTGGTGGTTGGAGACGGACACCTGGGCATCTGGGGAGCTCTGCGCAACGTCTATCCGCAGGCGGCAGAGCAACGCTGCTGGAACCACAAGATCGTAAACGTGCTCGCCAAGCTTCCAAAGCGACAACAGGACCAGGCCAAGCTCATGCTGCGTACTATCCCCTACGCCCAGACTCGGACAGAGGCTGAGCGGCTCAGGACGGTGTTCACCAGGTGGTGCGGCGACCATTCCTACGAGGCGGCCTCAGAGGCCTTGGAGCGGGACTGGGACCGCATGATCACCTTCTATGACTTCCCAAAGGAGCACTGGGGGCACCTTCGCACGACGAACCCGGTAGAATCACCCTTCGCGGCCCTCAGGCTTCGGACCGATGCCGCCAAGCGCTACAAGAGGGTCGATCGGGCGATAGCGGTGATCTGGAAAATGTTGATGGTCGCCGAACAGCGCTTCAGGCGTCTGAAGGCCCCTGAGTTGATCGAAGACGTCTATCTCGGTGCACAGTATGCGGATGGAATCGCCATTGAATCAACGGCTGAGAAGGTCGCCGCCTGATGTCGTTTACACACCTATTGACGTAACCTCCCTCCCACAACAGATTCCAGCACAGTGAGGTAGTCGGCGGCTGTCGCCTCCCTTGAAAGGTGCTCTTTGGCGTACTCGCGGCCGTTCCTACCCAGAGTCGTACGCAGCTGTCCGTCTTCGTACAGTCGCGTTACCGTTCTTGCCAGGTCGGACGCGCTTTCGGGCTCGACGAAGAGCCCTGCCTGAGCGTCTTCAAGTACCCGCCGGGCTTGTCCGTCGACCCCGAGGATCACCGCGCGGCCACAGGCCATGTACTCCAGCATCTTGGTCGGAATGACTGTCTCGAAGATAGGGGCCTTCTTCAGCAGAACGAGACACACGTCCGATGCACGGATCTGGCTCGGGATTTCCGTCCTAGGAATCGATGACATGAACCGGATGTTCCGAAGGCCTCGAGTGTCCACATCGGCAGCCAGCCTTTGTTTCTCCGCACCGTCTCCGACAACTAGGAACACAATGTCAGGATGAGTCTTCGCAAGCTCGGAGGCTGCTTCGATGAGGACTTCAAGACCGTGGGCCATTCCGATCGTTCCGATGTAGGAGACGACGAATTTTCCGGCGAGGCCGGAGTCGGCGTTCCCGACCGAGCCCTGAGGTGTGAACAGATCGGTCTCGACGCCGTTCTCCACCACATCGATCTTCTCCGCGGGCACGTCCCATTTCGAGACTAGTTCTTCTTTGAACGCGGGAGTGACCACGACTACTCGTCTCGAAGCCCGATACAAGAAACGTGACAAGTTTCCAATCCAGCGATTCATCAGGGACTCCTGACTCCCGACTCCCGACGCCGCGATGGAGTCCGGCCATATGTCCCTGATCTCCACGACAAACGGCGCTCGCTTCACGAGCCCTAACCACCAGCCGGCGAGGCCGACCAGTAGCTGGGGCGAGGTCCCGATTATCACGTCCGGCCTATTCAGGAACGTTCCCGTGACGCAAGCCGAAAGCAGAAACGACGTGTAGTTGAGGATCCTCTCAAACGCCCTTCGATTGGCCAGAGGAAGGAGCCACGTCCGGACCACGTTGACGTCGCCCATTTTCTCCCGGTAAACAAGCCGCAAGATCTTCGACCGGTATCCGCGCGCGACTACGCCGGTAGGATGATTCGGAAACCCGGTGAGTACTGTCACTTGATGCCCAGCTGCGGCCCAGCGTTGTGAAAGCTCCGAGACTCGCGCTGCGGGAGCCCCCATCTCAGGAGGAAAGTACTGCGATACGTAGAGGATCTTCAAAGCTTGCTAGTAGTGGCGAAGCTTGAACAAAGCTTTCAGGCCCAATGCCCTCCACCGCTTCAGTCGACTCCGCCGGTACTCGTCCCACTTCAAGGAACAGTCGCGAAAGATGCTCTCTCCGGTCAGCCTGTGCATCACATCCAGTTGAACGATGTGCAGTGCGTGATAGAAAGGGCTCGCCAACATTCTGAGTCGGGTGCCTGACTGCTCGTACAGCGACCAGAAACCAGTATCGTAGATCGACAGGTTCATCTTAAGCGTCTCGATGGTCCTACCGAATAGATCTTCGGCGTTCCGGTCACCGCTAGCGAGGAAGTAGTCGTACACTCCCCAGCTCGCCCAGATGAAACCGTTCAGTACGTGCGTCGGAGGCGTAACGATGTACTCCTCCAGCCATGTGTTTCCGGCGTTGTCGAGAAAGCCAACCCCCCCAGCGTCGATGGACGCCATCATGGCCCCAAACGCGCGCTGGGCCGCGTCTAGATAAGCGTCCCTGCCGGTCTCGGCATGACTTCGCACAAGAAGCGAAATGCCTTGGCCTTGAGCCAGCGCCGAGTACCAGGGCGCTTTTAACGGTTCCCTGTACTCCCAGTCGAATTCGTGGTTCCAGACCCATTCGCCATTGGGATTGGCCTGGAGGTTCGAGACCAGCCAGTCTGCCGCTGTGAGGAAATTTCTCTCGCGTTCGGTGTCCTTGGTCCGGCGGTAGAGATCGTAGTTGCCCAAACCGTATTGGGCGATTGCAATCGGGTTGTACTGGAGCCCGATCTTGCCGCGGTAATCCAGCAGCGGTACGCCCGCCTTGTCGAACGCTCCGCCATAGTCGGCCTTGGACCCGAAGAGCATGTAGTATTCGCCAAGGGCGTCTTTCTGAAAACTCTCATTGACGACTGGTTCATCATGCCAGAAGGTTAGCTGGCTAGTCGCTGGGGTAAGATACGCTGAGAAAACCCGCCGATAGTAGCTGAAGCGCTGTTTGAACGCCATCTCTTGTCCTTCGACCGTCGCCGCGCCGCCGGTCAATCCGGTCGCCAGCCCTGGATGATCTCAGCGATGCGTTTAGCCGCTCGACCGTCCCAGAGCTCCGGGATTCCGCCGGTCTTGCCCTTTCCTTCGAGGATCAGTGCTACCTCGGCTTCTAGCCTTCCAAGGTCCTGTCCTACGACGGTATTGGTCCCGACGGTCTCCGTAACCGGGCGCTCCGTGTTCTTTCGGAGCGTCAAGCATGGGATGCCCAGATACGTCGATTCTTCCTGGACGCCGGCCGAGTCGGTAATGACCAGAGTAGCCTTAGCCTGTAGCGCAAGGAAGTCGAGGTATCCGAGGGGGCCCGTAAGCCGTAGGCGGCTGGACTCTGGCTCGAGTCCTCCGGCAGCGATCATCTTCCGGGTGCGCGGATGAACGGGAAACACGAGAGGGATGTCCTGACTGATCTTTTGGAGCGTTCGAATTAGGCCGCTGAGGGACTCCCGATCGTCGACGTTGGAGGGGCGGTGAAGGGTAACCAGGCCAAAGATCTTCTCGTCGACGGGCGGGAGCGAGCTCATTCCGGCGCCGTTCCAACGAGCCGACGCCTCGGGAAGCAATCGGATCAGCGTGTCGATCATTACGTTGCCGACGAAATGCACCTTCTCCGCGTCCACGCCTTCGCGCGCCAGGTTTTCGTTCGCATCTAGCGACGGTGTAAAGAGCAAGTCGGCGATCTGGTCGGAGAGCAGCCGGTTTATCTCCTCCGGCATTGTACGGTCGTAAGAACGGAGCCCTGCCTCGACGTGACCCACCGGGAGCAATAGCTTCGCGCACACCAGTGCGCCGGCCAGCGTCGAGTTGACATCGCCATACACTAGGACCATGTCTGGCTTCGTCTCCAGGAAGGTCTGTTCCAGCCGTTTCATCACCTCGGCCGTCTGTTGCGCGTGGCTTCCTGACCCGACCTCCAGGTTGACGTCAGGAGCACGCATTCCCAGGTGCTCGAAGAACACGTCCGACATGTTGACGTCGTAGTGCTGCCCTGTGTGGACCAACGTCTGACGGCCGACTTCATGTGAGGTCAACGCCTGAATTACCGGCGCGGCTTTCATGAAGTTAGGGCGGGCGCCGACGACGTGCAGGACATGCATAGTAGGTAGGCTAGTCCGGTGACTGGGCGACAAGCTTGCCGGTAAGTGCAATCGAGAACTCAATCCCTTCCATCATCCTCAACGTATCAGAGAGCTTTCGATAGTTTTCCGCATTCCGAGTGTGGACGGTCATCTCATACTGGAACACGTCGCCTTCCAACTGATAGCTGGAGTCCGCGGCGGTGATGTCGTGTTCGGCGATCATCTGCGTGAGCTCTGCCTCCGACGGTTGCGCTGAGCTTGCGGAGCGTATAGTGAGCCTGCCGTACAGCAGCGTCGGCATCTTGCCCTCGACCCACCGAAATGTTGATAGTGTGCCGAGAACGAAGACCTCGGCGACCAGCGCGGCGAAGTAAAGGCCCATACCAATGGCGATCCCGATCGATGCCGTGATCCAGATCGAGGCGGCGGTGGTCAGGCCTCTGACGCTCATGCTCTCCTTGATGATGACACCGGCTCCCAAAAATCCGATGCCTGTCATAATGCCCTGCGCCATCCGAGTGGGATCGAGTCGGATCGTGTCCTGAGGCGCGTCCGGGATCAGGTCCTTATAAAACACGGTGACCAGCACCAAAAGGCTCGAGGCCGCACAGACTAGAGCGTGCGTCCGAAACCCAGCGGGTCTGCCGTGGTATGTCCGCTCCAGGCCGACTAGAGATCCGGCGACGAGGGCCATAGAAAGGCGCGTGAGCGTGACAATGGATGGACTATCCAGATCGAGTTCCATTCGCCACCTTTCGATTGAAGATCACCCGCTCAGGTCGCCTTCGCCGCAGGTCCGACCGAACCTGCAGGTATCTCGACGGCTATCGAGTGGATGCCGTTGTTGCCGTAGCCTCTGAAATTCCAATCGATGCTCATTGGCTGTGTGTTGCCGTTGGAATCTGTCGCTCTCGTTTTGAGTACGTAGTGTCCAGGCCGCGATTCATGCCAGTCATACTCCCACCGGCGCCACGCGTTCTCGGCTGAGGGACCGACTAGATCCGCGGTTCCCCAGTTGCGACCTCCGTCGACGCTGACCTCCACCGTTTCGATGAGTGCTTCTCCGCACCAGGCCATACCTTCGACGGTGTAGTCGCCGGGTGCCCTTACCTCGCCGTGGCGGGGCCGCGTGACGAGGGACTTGACGAGAAGAGTCGACAAGGGCTCCCAATCGCGTGAATCGGCCTGTCCCTCGTTGATATAGACGTAACGACGGGTTTGGAAAAAGCCTGTGAATCGGTTCGTTTGCACGTGTATGCGCCGGAGCCACTTCACCGATGCCATCCCGTACCAGCCGGGGACGATAAGGCGAAAGGGATAGCCATGGGCGGGTTCCAGCGGCGCCCCGTTCATTTCGTACGCGACGATGGTGTCAGGGCTCACTGCCTTTTCGAGTGGGATGCTTCGCGCGTATCCGATCTGTAGCGTCTGTCCTTCCTCTTCTTCTTCGCCAGAGTCGGCCCCTTCGAACACGACCTCCTTCGCGTCGTCACTTATTCCGGCGGCTGTGAGTAGGTCCTCCGCGGCGACCCCTGTCCATCTGGCAGTGCCGACGGCTCCGTGATGGAACTGAATCCCCTCGGCGGGTGGTGTTACGTACGACCGGCTGTTACCGGCGCACTCGAGCGTCGCCACCACTTCCTTGGACGGCATCGCGAGCAGCTCTTCGTATGAAATTGTCGTAGGCCTCCCGACGCTCCCGTCAATCACCAGCCGCTCTTGGGACGCATCTAGAGTTGGAATCTCAGAGAAGTGATTGCGCTTGTAGAAACGCTCCGTCGGCGTGATCCATGAATCGAGGAATGGTAGTTCCACCTCGCCGCACAGCGGGTCGTTAGATAGGACCTGTACCGCCGAGTCGAGGATCGTGGGCTTGTCTTCGATCATCCATTCACCTAGAAATCCGAATGATTTGCCCTGAAAATAGGGTGTACGAAGCTAGCAGAAGGAGCCCTCATCTCCCCGAGAGGCTCGGGATCTTCGACAATCTTTTCCCAGAGGCGGGAGAAGAGGTCAGACTCCGCTCCTTTTCATGTTCCGTGGTGTCGGTGGCAACTGACATGGGGGATTGCTACCGATTGGACCCAGTGACCGACTGAGCGATTCCCGGAGCAGCTTCGATAGCGCCGCTACCCGCGCTTTCGCCCCCACTACCAGCTGAGGTGATAAAGCCCGCCGCGTCCACCTCGATGGCCTGGCCTGTCGCAACGGACTTCTCGATGGCGAATGTAGCGAGGCTTGTGCTGACCAGGTCCTCCAAGGCCACCGGCCAGGGCTCGCCCTCGCCGAGCGCCTTCACGAATGTCTCCCACTGGGCCCGATGCCCCTTGTTCTGGCCGAGCCGTGACGAGCGGGCCTTCGTCTTGCCATTGGCCGTAAGTTGCAGCCGACGGAAGTCGTCAAGTACTGCGACCCTGCCGCCGCCGAAGACCTCGATTCGCTCCTTCGCGACGCTTGCGTCTCCGTTCGCGACGTAGGTAATCGTGGCAATGGCGCCGCTTGAGAACTCGATTGTGGCGACCACGTTGTCACCGCGGTAGCGGCCGCCGTCTCGAACGGCGTGAGCAGCTACTCGGACCGGCAGTCCGCCCGCGATTAGGGTCATGAGGTCCACGAAGTGACAGACTTCTCCCACGATTCGGCCGCCACCTTGCTCCGGATCTTGAATCCAGTGGTCAGAAGAGAGGTACCCGGCGTTAATCCGGCATTGGATTACCAGTGGCTCGGAAACGCCTTCAAGGAATGTCATGAGCTGCTCAGTCATCGGGGAGAATCGACGGTTGTAGCCCACGGCTAGCAAAGCAGATGGTCTCGCGGCTGCTTCCGCGACGACTGAGCCAAGCTCTTCCTCGTTCAGAGCTAGCGGCTTCTCGCAGAAAACGTGCTTGCCGGCGACCAGTGCCGAGACCGCTTGTCTCGCATGTAGGTGGTGTCGTGTCGCGATCACTACGGTGTTGATTGCTGAATCTTCTAAGACGTCGGCCTCGTCCGTCGTTGCATTCACGAATCCGAACCGATCGCCTAAATGGCGAGCGCTCCGGCCACCTGCGCTGCAGACCGTGACGAACTCGACCCCTCGCGCCTTTTTCATCGCCGGCAGAAGGGTCGAAGCCGCGAACGCTCCGGCGCCTAGCAGCCCAATCTTGGCGCTTGACGCAGGTGCCCCCCGAGTCTCAACTCGAGGTCGTAGCGTCAGGCGGCGGGAGGTATCCGGACCTTCGTCGTAGGTGATGACGATTCCCATATTGGACTCAGCGTCGTCCCGGGTGACCAGGTCGTACGCCTGTGCGGCTTCGTCGATAGGGAAGCGGTGGGAAACCAGCGGCCCAAGGTCGATGCGGCCCTCCGCAAGCTGTTGAACGAACGCCCGCATGTTGCGATTTTCCGTCCAACGAACGTGCCCTATAGGATAATCCTGGCCCTTCTCCTCGTACTTGGGGTCGTATCTGCCAGGCCCGTAGGAGCGGGATACGCGCAGGTTCAACTCCTTTTCGTAGTACGCTCGACGCGGAACGTTCATCCCTACGGCCCCAACGGCGACGACGACACCTCGATCTCGGGCCAGTTCCCCGGCCAGTTCGATCGGTCCGTCACCGGAGGTAGCGGCTGCGATGATGACTGCGTCCGCTCCGGCCGCAGACGACTTCGCCGCAACCGCCGACCGAATGGCTGCATCGTCGACAACGGCGGTGTCACAGCCTCCTTTCTCTGCCAGGTTGCAACGGTCGGCAATGGGGTCCATAGCCACGACAGTGCAGCCAGCTGCCTTCAACAGCCGCACGGCAATCTGGCCGACAAGACCCAGCCCCAGCACCGCGACCACCTCGCCGATTTTCGTGTCAGCCAGCCTTATCGATTGAAGCGCGATCGCCCCGATGGTGGTGAACGCCGCCGACTCCAGCTCCACCTGATCAGCCACCGCAACTACAAGGTTCTTCGGTACGCTGACAACCTCCGCGTGAGCGGCGTATCCGGCCCCGGCGCAGGCCACCCGGTCTCCCGGCTTGAACTGCATGACGCCCTCGCCGACCGCCAGCACGGTCCCAGCGCAGCTGTATCCCAGTGACTGGGACTCGTCGAGTCGGTTTCGTACTGACGCAATCGTACTCAGCAACCCGTCTCGTTTGGCCTTTGTTACCACTTCGCGGACCAGGTCAGGTCTGGCGCGGGCTTTGCCGACCATGCCTTGTCGGCCGAACTCCACCGTCGCCCGCTCGGTGCCGGCGCTAACCACAGAGAAACGGTTCCTGACCTGGACCGTGCCCGGTTGGAGCCCAGGGGCCGGAATGTCCTCTACCCAAATCTCACCGGTCTTGGGGCTTTGTAGCAGTTGCTTCATGAGCTATCGGCCGGTCAGCGGCCATTGGGTTATTCGACCCCTAGCAATCTGGCCGCATTGTGGTAAGTCACCTTTTCGAACACGTCGTCCTTCAGGCCTATTTGCCTGATCTCTTCGAGACACCGCTCGAAGTCCAGAAAGAAGTAGCTCGAACCGTAAACCGTCTTGTCTGCAAGAACCGGCGTGTTGATCATTCTTACGAGCTCAGGATCAAGGTACTTAGGATACGCTCCTGAAATGTCGATGTAGACGTTCGGATGCCGCCATGCCACGGTGATCATTTCGCGTACCCACGGGTACCCGGCATGGTTGCATACGATTGTGAGTTCCGGAAACCGGACGGCCACCGCGTCGATGTATTTCGGATGACCGAGGTCCATGGGGACTCCAGGGTCGAAGCTGAACGATGTATGGATCTGAATCGGTACGCCGAACTCGATACACGTTTCGTAGATTGGGAAGCATCTGGGGTCGTTGGCGTACATCTGCTGGAGGAATGGAGGGAGGTCAACGCCCACGAGTCCCAATTCGCCCAGGGCGCGGCGGAGTTCACGGACCGCTTCGTCGCCCTTGTAAGGGTCGACGCCGGCGAAACCCACGAAGAAGTCTGGGTAGTCGTTAACGAGTCCTGCCACGAATTCGTTGCTCGTTTTCCGTCCCCACTTGGTCTCAGTGTCGCTGGCTAGCGTCACGGCGCGGTAGATCCCGAGTTCTTTGAGGATCTCTACAAGTTCGCGGAGGTCTGTCGGCTTTAATCTAGGCGCCATACGATACCTCTCGACGTACTGCTTGAACGGCTGGATGGGACCGTGTGGAGGTATGAACGCGCCAAGGAACTCGGGGAGGTTCGGCCGGAACCGGAAATCGATGATTCCGGGAGTCATATAACGGAGCCTAGTGGTTCAACTTTTTTGTATTGATGGGTAGAGTGACTTTAGCTTGATGCGCGCATCCTCGGTAGTGAAGCGCCAATCCACTCGTATCACATCCCGGTTGCGTTGATTCTGCCAAGCATTGACCTCGCCGCGCAGGATGTCTTGATTGGCAATCCGTCGGTCCAGGCACTGTCGAGCCAGCACACCGATCTCTATCTCCGCCATATTCAACCAACTCCCGTGTTTGGGAGTGTAGTGTATCTCCAGTCGCTCAGCTATACGCCTCGCCTCAGCAGGCTCGAATGCCTCGTATAGCGAGGACAGCTTGTGAGTGTTGAGATTGTCCATTACCAGCACGATCCGGTCTCTGTCGGGGTAGTCCTCGTCGACCAGTTTCTTTATCACATGCGCCCAGTCCACCTTCGTGCGACGCTCTCTGACCTCGACTCGGCGCCATCCGTCCAACGGTGCAAACAGCATGAACAGGCTGCTCACTCCATTGCGCTCGTATTCGTAGTCGTATGCCGCCGATAAGCCGGGCGCTGCGGGACGCGGCACTCGCGTCTCCTTGACTTGCTGTTTGCTCGTCTCATCCATGCACACCAGAACCTCATTCCCATCGTACGGCCGTTGGTAGACCTCCAGTACGTCTTCCATCGCGCACACAAACTCCGCGCTCTGACCGGGCGGGATGCACCAACTCTGCTTCAGCCACGGCTTCAGTTCGTTTTTTTAAGCGCCTGGCGAACCGTCTCGGTGCTGATGGTCTCGACTATCTCACACTCGACCAACTGGTCAGCCAACAGCTTCAGGGTCCAACTGGCACGCCCCTCCGGCGGTTCCCCGCAGGCCATCGCTATCAACCGTGCTTCACCTTCGCCGTCCAGTCTCTTTTGACGCCGACGCAGTTGCTTTTTGCGATTCAGCGCAGACTCGACCCCCTCCTCCACACAGCGCTTGCGTATTCGCTCGACCGTTGACTGTCCCACACCGAGCGCGCTGGTGATGTCCGCGTCCTTCATTCCCCCGTCCGAGCGTGACTCATCGCTCATCAGCAGAATGCGCGCATGGGTCTGTTTGTACGCCGCAGCCCGACCGCGTGAGACCAAGGCGTTGAGTTCCTGTTGTTCGTCGGTAGTCAGTCTGATACGGTACCTCTTGGTAGACATCATGGTTCCTCCTCGGTTCAACGTTACAATTGAACCCCCAAGAGGAACAATGACTATCATGGTATTCATTTCAATGATGTTGGACCACTAGAGCCATGCGTGAAAGGCGCACTGTGACGACGTAAACTCCATTCCCAGCTTGGTCAAGCCCCGAATCATCGGAACGTTATCGATGCTGGCGCCGAACGAGACGCTTTCGACACCCTCATTCTGGTACCACCGCATCCTCTCCGAGATCAACGAGGTCGCTATTCCGAGTCCACGGCTCGCTGGGTCGATGATGATGCCCATTCCAGACAGCAAGTTGGTCTTGATACCCGTGGCGTCGAACAGATCCCCGTCTACGATCCCGATCAGAGCTCCCACCAACTTTCCCTGGCGCTCTGCGACAAAGATCCGGCCGAGTTTGTTTTCGAAGACCTCCTCGAAGCGGCGTCCGTAGAGTGCATAGCTAGTATCTCTTGGCAAGTTTGGGTCCGATACGAGTCGGCCCGGAAAAGTCTCTCCCTCGTAGAGCTGCTTGATCTGGCCTAGGTCCTCCTCGATGCAGTCCCGAATCACTGTGTCGTTGCTGACCCGGGGGAACTCGATGCTGGCGATGTCCTGCGCGTAGTTCGCGAACACCTCGACGAGACGGAAGCCGCTCCCTTGCAACGCCCACGTCAACGCCTTTTCCGATGTGTAGGTACTCGCAGAGGCCAGTTCAACGCCTTCGGACTTCAGTGCGGAGATCGACGTCTTGCAAAGTAATTCGGCTACTGTCTGTTGCTCGTTTTGGCCGTGTGGCAAAGCTGTGAACGTAATACTGCCAGATCCGACATCAAAATAGTCAGTAAGGAAGCTCGATTTATCCGATACCTGAAAGCCGACCAGCCGGTTCCCGCTAAAGGCCCCCACTGAGATGGCACTTGCTGAGAGCGCTCTTTCGACTGCTCGCTCTCGGTAATAAATTCGTAGCGGATCGCCGTCGAAGCTTAAACCCCGAAAAGGGGCCCAATACACGAGGTCATCCAGGTTGGGAGCGAGCGACGAAACTTCGTCGACCTCCAGCACTCTCACCGCGGTTTCCACCGTTCAGTAAGTCCCCAGGGCTGCCCCGTAAGTAATCCCCGCACCGAAGGTCAGGAACAGTAGGGTCATTCCCCGGCGGACCTTTCCCGATCTGACGGCGAGATCCAGAGTCAACGGCTGTGAGGCAGCGGCCGTATTGCCGAATTCCCCCATGGTGGTCAACATTTTCGACATGGGGACTCCCATTCGGTCTGCGACGGCCTCGAGGACTCGTACCGAAGCCTGGTGCGGCACGACCAAGTCGACGTCCTTCATCGTCAATCCGTTCTTTTCCAGGACTCGCATCGCTGCGTCCGGTATTGTGCGTAAAGCGTCCCTATATAGCTCCGGCCCCATCAGCTCAAAGAACGGACTGCGGCCACCATCCGCGTCAGACACTGGAATTTCGGTCCCTCCAGCCGGCACCGTGAAGTGTTCCCAGGAAGCGCCTTCTGCGCCCAGGAAGAACTCCCACGGTGGCTGGTCCGGCTCAACTCCGACTACGACGGCTCCTGCTCCATCCCCGAAAAACACGGCGTCTCGGTGGTCCCAGTCGGTAATCGTAGAGTACATTTCCGCGCCGACCACTAAGGCGCGCTTCGCGAGCCCTGTTCCGATGAACTGAGCCGCACTGGCCAGACTGTATAGAAAGCTGCTGCAGGCGGCGGAAATGTCGAAAGCCGGGTAGGAACTCCCTCCAAGCTTGTCCTGTAGGATGCATGCGGTCGACGGCGCCTTCCGGTCGGGCGTCGTCGTTCCAATGATCAGCAAATCGACGGCATTGGCGCTCAGGCCCGAGGCTTCCAGGGCGGCCCTCGAAGCCTCCAGGGCGAGGTCCGACGTAGCTTGATTGTCCGCTGCAATACGTCGCTCATTGATGCCCAGGTTTCCAGATACCCACGCCGAGTTGGAGATACCCCGCGACTCCAGCTCCCGGTTGGTGACGATTCTCTCAGGTACGTAGGAACCGGTGCCGAGAATCTTGAACCCCATTACGCTAGTGTCCTGAGTTATGAACTCATTGCAAAAGTACTTGCTGGGGTGTACCCTCCACGAAACGCTCATGGAGGTCACCATGGCCATCGGACGCCCCATTCCTCCCTTGCACCTTTCCTCCGACGAACGCGAGAGCCTCGAGCGCTGGAAGCGGCGTCCAACCACTGCCCAGGCGCTGGCTCTGCGATCCCGGATCATTCTCCGTTGCTCCGAGGGCAAGACCAATACCGTCGTGGCCGGGGAGATCGGTCTGGCCAAGCAAACGGTGGGGAAGTGGCGGGCCCGGTTCATCGAACGCCGCCTCGACGGCCTGTTTGACGAGCCGCGGCCCGGCGGCCCACGCTCCATCACGGACACCGATGTGGAGCGGGTCGTGACCCTCACCCTGGAGACGACGCCGGCGGATGCAACCCACTGGAGCACGCGCTCCATGGCTGCGCGTACCGGCCTGAGTCAGAGCGCCATCAGCCGTTATCTGGCGGGCCTTTGCCTTGCAGCCGCATCGGACCGAGACGTTCAAACTTTCGTCTGACCCTCTGTTCATCGAGAAGGTCCGTGACATCGTGGGGCTCTACCTCAACCCACCCCAGCGGGCTCTGGTCCTGTGTGTCGACGAGAAGTCCCAGATCCAGGCCCTCGACCGGACGGCCCCGCTGTTGCCCATGCGCCCGGGGCAGATCGAGCGCCGGACCCATGACTACCGTCGTCATGGTACGACCTCTCTCTTCGCCGCCCTCGACGTGAAGACGGGAGAGGTCATCGGCGCCTGCCACCGTCGGCACCGGTCCACGGAGTTCCGGCGCTTCCTCGACCGGGTCGATGCGACCGTACCCCCGGACCTCGACGTGCACCTTATCCTGGACAACTACGCCACCCACAAGACCCCCGCCATCCAGCGCTGGCTGGCCCGGCGGCCGCGCTATCACCTGCACTTCACCCCCACCAGCAGCTCTTGGCTGAACCAGGTGGAGCGCTGGTTCGCGGTGCTGACAGAGAAGCAACTGCGCCGCGGGGTGTTCCGCAGCACTCGGGAACTGGAGCAAGCCATCGAACAGTACATTGACCAGCACAACGCTGCCTCAAAGCCCTTCATCTGGACCAAAACCGCAGACCAGCTACTAGCTACCATCGCCCGATTTTGTCATCGGATTCATAACTCAGGACACTAGGCCCCCATATACATTCCGCCGTTGACGTGGAGCGTCTGACCTGTAACGTACCCGGCGTTCCGCGATCCGAGGAAGAACATTGCATGTAAGATGTCATCGACGTTCCCGAATCGTCCAGCGGGAATCTTCGACAGGACCTGCTCGTGGTTTTCGTGGGTGAGTCGGGCTCCCATACCTAGGCCCATGTAACCAAGAACCAATAGGTTCACCGTGATGTTTCTGCCGGCGGCTTCAAGGGCCACAGACCTTGTCAGTCCCGCTAGGCCGGCCTTGGCCGCAGCATAGTTGGCTGCTCCGATTACTCCAGTGTAGGCGACAATTGAGCTTATGGTTGCGATCCGTCCGAACCCTTGCCGCCGCATGTGTGGCAGTACCTCTCTCATGCACGCGAACGGAGCAGTGAGGTTTACCCTTAGAGCCTCTTCCCAACTCTCCATCGGAAGCTTCCACGCCATTCCATCGTTGTGGACACCGCTATTGTTGATCAAAATGTCAATCCGGCCGAACTTCTCCATCGTCCTGTCGACCAGAGACTTGACAGTGGCCTCTTCTCCGATGTCCCCTTGCAAGAGCAAATATGCTAAGCCCTCCTTTTGGAAGTCCTCGGCTAAACTCTCGGCACCTTCCGAGTTCGAATAGTAGTTTATCGACACCTTCGCACCGGCCCTCGCAAACGCGCAGGAAATCTCGCGACCTATGCCAGTTACGCCTCCCGTAACGAGGACCACCGAGTCCTGGAATTCCGAAGTGCGATCATCGGTCACGCGTCAAAGCACTTCTGCCACCATGACTCGCACCAAAGCCGCGATATAGGCAGCCAGTGGTTTGCGCCACTGCGAAATGTAAACAAAATTGTTGGTCGTTCAGCGGGATGCCTTAGGTACTTAGGCACCGGGTGTCCAACCTTTGTCGAACAGCGGGTTGCGACCATCGCCAACTCTGACCGCGAAGCCTGACCAGTCGGGGTCCTCGTCATACCAGACCGTCCTATAGATCTTGTCGAGGATGGCCCCAATGTATTCGTAGCTGTGGTACTTCTCTACGTAGGCGCGGCATTGTCGGCCCAGTTGAACTCTCAACTCCGCGTTACCTAGAAGCAGTCGCAGGTTTTCTTTGAGATCGTCTAGACTGGAATTGGTGATAGGGCATTCTGACCAGGGAAGGTTGAATTCAAAGAGGTTTTCACGGAGATAGCCGATCACCGGTTTGCCGAGGGCCATAGCCTCGAGCCCAAACATCCCGTATGCGCCCACGATGAACTGGTCTGCGACGATATCCGCGCTCTCGTAAATGGCTCTTGCGTCGGTGTTCCTCGTCTGCTCAACGACTCGCAACTCGAATTCGTGACCATCCTCCTGTAATTCGTCACAGACCCTCACCAACGCGTTAGTGCCCTTCAGATTCCGGTGGTTCGTCGAATGCACAATAACGGGTACGTCGTTCTTGGGCACTTCCGAGATCGGCCAGGCGTCCAAACCTATCGCGACAAAGGGGAACGAAAGATCAAAAACCGGTAAGTACTCGACTGAAGCTCCCCCGGCCATGACGAAGTCCGATTGGCTCAGGGTTTGCTGAATGTTGCGCCAGACAGCTTTTTCATTAGTTTGAACATACGGTCCTACCGAGTATTTGTACTTATCTATAACCATCGATGGCAACTGCACGTCGCTGCCATACGGAGCAACAACGATCTTTTTGCCCAGCAGGCGCAGCAGCCAGTATTCGGCGTATCGTAGCGGCGTTCGATAAAGGTAGCCTTCCAGGTTGAAGCAGAAGTGGAATATGTCGAAATTCCATATGGCCCAAGTGAAGCCTAAATATGGCAGCAAAAGGAGTGCCCTTGAATACCTGAATTTATCCGTTAAAAGGAAATCTAACGATTCGTGACTGTAGTTGTACTCCACTGCGTAAGCCGCAAACCGGGAGGTATAGCCATAGTTTCTGGCGGCTTCGGACCAATAGACGTAGTTAATTAGTGGTGTCGGGCCCCACAGAATTCTAGGAGGTTTTCCTCGAAAATGTCTGAGACGGGTCGTCAGGAACACCAAAGGCACGGTTAGCGCGATGAGCAGCACGCCGACTGGCGCTACCAACAGACGCGCAGCTTGCAGAAAGTGGCGTCGTTTCATCGACCTAATCGATGGCTAGTGGGGGACTGGCGCTGATACGTTGACCAGGTGGTCTCTGACACGTCGAACAAAGACATCCAGACACTCCCGTGCTTCGTGAGTCGTCTGATCGTTCAAGAGCGAGATGGGGCTTCATTCTGAACGAACACCTTTAGCCACCATTCGAAGCTCAGCAGCGACCAGATCAGCAGCCGGTGGTTCACGTTGCCGCTGGAATGTTCGTCGAGGACTGTTGAGACGTACGTGGGATTAATGAATTCGTGGATCGCCGCGTCCGTTCTCAGGAGCTGGTTCACGTAGTCGATGCTCTCGCCGCGAAACCACGACGCATCGGGCGCTGAAAACCCCTGTTTGGCGCGGTTGGTGACCTCCGAAGGGATCAAACGCGTCATCGCCTCGCGGAGCACGCTTTTGCCGTCACGCGTCCTCCCGTAGTAGTTGTCGACCTTGCGCCCTAGAACGTTCTCGTCCAGTCTCGCTGTCCGGCCCATCTCGCGTAGCTTGTATCGTGGCGGAACGCGTAGGGCGAAGTCGACGAGGTCGTTGTCCATGAAGGGAACCCGTGTTTCGAGCGAGTGGGCCATACTTAGCTTGTCCTCCACGACGAATAGGCCGTGCAAGAACGTCTTGATCTCGAAGTACAGCGACGCGTTTATCGCGTCCTCAACGCTATCGATTGGCGGCGTCCCGTCGGTGAAGACGCTCTGGAACGCGTCCAGCGGGCGCACCCCGTCCACACGCTTCAATGTCGCCTCGTTAAAGAACGACGGCCGCGCCTCGTCGGGGATCAGGCGCTGCCAGTAGTCGTAGTAGGCTTGGTAATAGCTGTCGCCGCTGTTGGCGCCGGCTCCACGATAGTAACGCCAAGGGTATCCTGCGAAGAGCTCGTCGCCACCACCGCCGGACAGCACTACCTTCACGAACTTGCTGGCCAGCCGGGCTACGTAGTAGTTCGGATAGGACTGACCCACTCGCAAGTCTTCGAGGTGCCATATGAGGTCCGGCAGTACGTTCTCCATGTCGCCGGCATGCATGATTGCTTCGTAGTGCTCGGACTTGAACAGGTTGGCCATTTGCTCGGACGCTGGCCGCTCGTCGAATGCCAACTCGAGACCGCTCGCCGATGAGAGGTCGAAACCGCCGGTAAAGGTGTGGATTCTGGGTATCTGTCGCGAAGCCACCGCCGTGATGGCGCCCGAGTCCATACCGCCACTAAGATACGAGCCGACCGGTACATCCGAGACCAGTTGCCGTGTCACCGCCTGGTCGAACAGCCTATATAGCTCCTCGGCGCTCTCCTCTGCCGACAGATCGAAACCGTCAGACGAAAAGTGATAGTCCCAATAAGAGGTCTGTGTTACCAGAGGCCGCGCCTCGGGATCGACGACCATTGTGCACCCCGGCGGCAGGAGGTGGACGCCATCGAACAGCGTCATATCTGTGAAGATGTTCTGAAACGTAAAGTATTCGACCAACGCGGGGTAGCACACCTCGACCTTCACCCGCGGGTGAAGGAGCATCGCCTTGATCTCCGAGGCGAACATGAAGACGCCGTTTTGGTGATAGTAATAGAGAGGCTTGATGCCGAAGCGGTCGCGGGCAAGAAAGAGTTGCCAGGCCTCTCCGGCCGGCCGACGGTCGTAGATCGCAAACGCGAACATCCCATTGAACCGCAGGACACACTCGCGGCCCCATTCCTCGTACGAGCGCAGCACGACTTCCGTGTCGGTTTGAGACCGGAATCTGTATCCCTTTCCTTCTAGCTCGGACCGAAGCTCTCTGAAGTTGTAGATCTCCCCGTTGTACGTGATGACGACGTCGCCTGCGTCGTTGGACATCGGCTGATGGCCGGCCGGCGTGAGGTCGATGACGGCGAGGCGACGGTGGCCGAGCCCGACAGGGCCGTCCACGAACTGCCCTTCCCCGTCAGGACCGCGATGGGCAATCACGTCCGTCATGCGCTTGAGCAGTTTGCCCTGCGCAGGATCGCCATTCAGGTTGCAGACGCCTACGATTCCGCACATGTTTGTGCTACCTGACGGTCACTGTCGATTGAATGTCGGGTCGCACCGCATGGAGTTCGTTCACGACGGTCATTTGCTCCTTTTCGCTCATCTGCGCGTATAGCGGCACGGCCAGACTTAGCCGGTCCGCAATGTACGCGTTTGGAAACTGTTCGGGGCTCAGGCCGTATTTCGCAGAGTAGTAGCCGGTCGCAACGGGCGCGTGAGTTCCCTGTCGTGTAGCTATCCCCCGCTGGTCCAGAGCTCCCATAAGGCCGTTACGTTGCTTGTGAAGCCGGTCGACGTTGTCGAGCGTCGGCTCGTCCGGGCGAAAAAGACATACGTACGCCTGATAGCCATGAACGTAGCCGTCCGGCACCTCGGGGGTCTGAAGCCAATCGATGTCGGCCAGCAACTCATCGTAGATGCCGGCGAGTCTCGTGCGCTCGCTCAGAATCGAGCCGGCTCGATCCATCTGGGCGCAGCCCAGCGCCGCCTGGATATCCGTCATTCGATAGTTGTACCCGAGCACGTCGTACTCCGCCAGCAAGAAGCCCGAGCGATCGTTGTGGCGGGCCAGATCGGAGCGCGATGACCCGTGGTCCCGTAGAGAACGACTCACCAGGGCCAGGTCCTCCCGGTGTGTCGTCAGCATGCCGCCTTCCCCAGTGGTTATGGACTTGCGAGGATGAAAGCTGAAGCAGGAGATATCTCCAAAGGTGCCTGCATGCGCGCCTTTATAGAAAGCTCCGAACGCACACGCGGCGTCCTCGACTACCCAAAGACCGTGGCGTCGAGCGGTTGCTTGAATAGGCTCCAAGTCGGCGCAGAGGCCAAACAGGTGAACGGGGATGATTCCCACGGTCCTGGGGGTAACCAATGCTTCGATAAGATTGATGTTGAAAGTCGACAGGTCTACGTCGCAAAAGACGGGCGTGGCGCCCATATACTCGACGACGTTGGCGGTAGATACCCACGTGAAAGCAGGGACGATAACCTCGTCGCCCGGCTTCAACCCTAGCGCAGCGACAGCCATATGGAGCGCTGTGGTACACGAGCTGGCCGCCACTGAAAACCTGGCTCCCGTGAATTCGGAGAACCGCGTTTCGAACCGCTCGACGAACGGCCCCTGCACGACCCATCCGCTCTCGAGGGGTTCCTGCACCGCGCGAAGCTCGGCTTCACCAAACAGCGGCTTAGTTATCGGGATATTCATCGCTCGACCTGGCCATCACGGTTGTGATCCTCCTCGGCCTCACGCCAGTCGACGAGCCGCCGAAGTCCGTCGGCGAGCTCGATCGTCGCCTCGAACCCGAGCTCTTCTTTGGCCCTGTCGACGCTTCCGACGCGGTGAGTCACGAAGGTCTGTCCCTCAGGCTCGTACTCAATCCCGACCTCGGTTCCCGTAATCTCCAGCAGCAGGTCTGCCAGCTCTCTGACGGACGTCCCGACCCCGAACCCTATGTTGTAGAAGGAGTCAGTGGCAGAAGCCTTCATAGCGCTTACGTTGGCTCGCGCAACGTCGGATACGTATATGAAGTCGTAGGTCTGGGCGCCGTCTCCGTAAACGACGAGGGGCTGGCCGTCTCGGATACGGTCGAGCATCTTCATCATGACCGCTGTATATGCGCCCTTATAGTCTTGCCTGGCTCCGTATACGTTCATGTAGCGGAGACCGACGTAGTCAAGTCCATACCGCTCGTGGAACGCCCTGCACATGTGCTCACCCGCTATCTTGGTCGCCCCGTAGAAGGTGCGATTGCTGTAGGGATGGTCTTCGGTCATCGGCGTTTCGACGGCGTCACCGTAAACCGAGGCCGAAGATGAGTACACGAGCTTTTTCACGTCGTGCTTTACGCATGCCTCCAGAACGTTGAAGGTACCCTCGATGTTCACCTGGAAGGCAGCGCGTGGGTATTGGTAGCAGTGCAGCAGCCAGAGAGCAGCGAGGTGGATCACACAGTCTGCTCCGGCGATGGCTTCATCGAGTACGTCTGTGTGGTTGATGTCCCCTTCGACTATCCGGACGCGCGGGTCCTGCAGCGGTCTTCGAAGGCTCTCCTGCTGCCCCCGAGTCAGGTTGTCGTAGACGACGATTTCGTCTACGGGCTCGAGGAGAAGCTCTTCGACGACGTGGGACCCGATGAAACCGGCCCCTCCCAGTACGACCACCTTGCCTCCAGTGGCGACCATCAGCTGCTCGCCACCGCCTCTTTGGCGATTGCCCTTCGATAGAGATTTACCCACATCGCGGACACCCTTTCCACCGAGTAGAGCTCTTTGACCCGCTCTCGTGCACTTCTTCCCATGTTTTCTCGCTCGACGGGATGGTCCCGGAGCCACTGGAGCCTGTCGGCCAGATGGTCGACGTCGCGGACCCCCACAATGAATCCGTCCGTGCTGTCGCGTAGTATCTCGGGGTTGGCTCCGACACCGGTCGCTACCACTGGAATACCGGCCTCCATCGCCTCGATCACCACGTTCGAGAAGCCTTCCCGATGGCTAGGAAGCGCCAGGACGTCGTGTGTTCGATACGCGGCGCGGGCTTGCTCGGGCTCAACTCTTCCTGCAAGTTTGACTTGCTCTTCAAGGTTCAACTCGCTGATGACCTTTTCGGCCCATCGCTCATCACCATCCGAAAGACGCTGGATCGCCGGACCGATCATTGTCAATGTCGCTCCGTCAACCTGCCCGACCGCCTTGATGAGCTCGGTGATTCCTTTGGCTGGGATTACCCACCCGACGTAAAGCACTCTGAGGCCACTTTTCGCGTCGGCCGCCGTTTCCCCCATGTGGTCGTCGCGAATGTCCACGCAGTTCGGGATTATCTCCACCCGTGGATTTCCAGTCTGAGCGGCGACTTTGGCGGCGTCACTAGTGATCGGAACTAGACACCAGCAGGCTCGCAGACTCGCTTTCACCAAGGGTCTCGCAATCGCCGGCACTCCGCCGAGGAACCGGTCCAGATCGCCGAAGCGGATATTCAGGATCACCTTTGCCCCAATCGCCTTCGCGATGAAGACGTATAGCATGTCTCGGTAGAAGCCGGCGAATCCGTTGGTCGTCAAATGCACCACTTTCGGCCGGATGAGGACGCCACTCCATGCGAATCTGAATAAAGCCGCTAGTGACCTCACCGCTCTGCTCGGTAGGGATGCGCTCAGGTCGTCGTGGCTATTGAGGGCCGTATTCAGATGATGCAACGCCACGTTCTCCGCCACATCCGAGCCGAGAAAACGCTGGGTCCAGGTTGCGACGCCTCCTTCTGGAGGAGGGAGCGGACTGACGAGCAAAACTTTCGGTCGAAGCTCGGCCTCGGCCGTCTTCTTCTCCGCGTCACGCTCTCTGGTTTCGATGCTGGGTGCGCTCGTCATTTCTTGACGGGACGCGCTAAGCCGCGACCCCAAACCTGCGGGCCCAGCCTGCTAGCTGCATCAGCATCCACAGCTGATGGCTGGCACGGTAGACGCTGGCATCGGCCCGGTCGTCTTGTCTCTCCAGTGCTCTGCTCTTCACAGTGTTCACCGTATTCAGCGAGAACAGCTCCATGATCGCGTTCTGTCCGTTCAAGAGTTCGTCGGAGAGCTCCTGATACTCTTCGTTCTGGATTCGGTGCAGAGGAATGCTGAAGCCCATCTTGGGGTGGGTCAGGACTGCCGAGGGAACTCGCGTTCGGATCAATTGGCGGAGCATATACTTCTGTTCGCGGCGCCGAATCAGGTGCTCATCCGGAAGGGCCATAGCCACCTTTGCGACGTCCAGGTCAAGGAAGGGCGCTCTAATCTCTAGCGAGCACGCCATGCTCATCCGATCGATCTTGACCAGCATGTCTTCCGCGAGTACATGCTTCGTCCGGTAATACATTAGCTTCCTGAGCGAAGACCATCGCACTGCTTCCGTTGGAAGGTTAGTAAGTCTATCGAGAGGCGTATTGGCGAAGCCAGTACGCGGATCCGCCGTCAAAGCGCGCACCTCACCATCGTCAAAGAGCGAGCGGAGCGCCACGAACTGTGCGAGGTCCTCTTCCTGTGCGGCGCGTAGAGCTCGCCTCGCACGGCGGACCGTTGTTGATCCTCCAAAGCCATCGACTCGTGAAGCTACACCGGCCATACCGGCACCGGCCCTGAGCACCGGCTTAGGTAGTCTGCCGAGACGCCCGACGGTGAGGCCCCACCGGAAGTCCGGGTAGCCTCCGAACATCTCGTCGCCGCCGTCCCCGGATAGACAGACCGTAACTTCCTGTGCTGCCACTTGGCTAATCATATGTGTCGGGATCGCGGACGAGTCGCCGAATGGCAGGCCCACATGATCTACGATCTTCCAGAACTGATCTATCCGGAACTCCGCGTTAGCGACGCGGTGCTCCCGGTGGTCCGTTCCCAGCGAGGTCGCGACCGATCGCGCGATCGCGCTTTCGTCGTAGTCGGCGTCTTCGAACCCAACCGTGAACGTCTTGATGGGGTCTTGTAAGGCTTCCTGACAGAAAGTAACGACAGCGCTCGAGTCGATTCCACCCGACAGGAATGCGCCCAGCGGACGCTCGCTGACCAGTTGCCTTCTGACAGCCTGGCGCAACGCCTCAGCTACGGCCTGCTCGGCACGGTCTGCGTCTTTGAGGTCGGGGCTCGTGGTGTAGTCCGGCGCCCAGTGTCGCCCTTGAGTGACTGAACCACTTTTCCACTGCATCCATGTGCCGGGCTCGACCTGTCGTATGCCCGCGAACATCGTCAGCGGGGAGGGTACCAGTCCTGCACGCAGATAGTAGCCGAGAGCCTCGTAGTCGAGCTTGCGAGGTACGGCGTCAGAGGCCAGTAGGCTCCGTATCTCGCTGGCAAAGATTATAGTTTCGCCCTTTCTGTAGTAGTAGAGCGGCTTCTCTCCGAAGGGGTCCCGCCCCAAGAGAAGACTCCGGTTCCGGCGATCGTACACGCAAACGGCATACATCCCGCGTAAAGCCTCGAACATACCTTCGCGATCGTCCTCATACATGTGAACGAGCACTTCAGTATCGCTTTCAGTGGCGAAGGCGTGCCCCGCGTCTAGGAGGGACTGGCGAAGCTCCCGGTAGTTGTATATCTCTCCGTTCAAAACGACCCAGACTGTTTCGTCTTCGTTGGAGATCGGCTGATCGCCGCCGGCCACGTCGATGATGGCGAGGCGCCGCATACCGACGGCCACTCGGCCATCGTCGAGCTGCCCTTGTCCATCCGGACCGCGGTGGCTGAGGAGGTCAACCATCGATTGCAAAGGCGGGGGCTCGTCGTCCTGTGCCAATCCATAGCCGCAGATGCCGCACATATCAATCGTTACCCAGCAACCGCGCCAGCCACGCTTCTCGCCCGCGGACCGGCGATCAGTTCTCGGTAAACGTCCGCTGCCTCGCGCTCCATATCCGCGGGATGAAAAGTCGATTCCGCGTATGATCGGGCCTTGCGGCCTAACTCCTCGCGCAGGTCTTGATCGTCCAACAGGCGTCGGATGGCCTCCGCGTACCCTTCAGGGCTGTCCTGCACGTGGACCGCGACCTCGTCCTCCATGAACCTTGGCTCCGGGTCCCGTTGTCGGACGTTCGTCACGATCGGAAGACCGGCCAGAGACGCCTCCATCATGATCTTGCTGAGCTGGAGCGTCGAGTGGAATACGAAGATGTCCTGCTCCTGCAGCAGCTCGAGTAGCCTGGCGTTGGGCATCGCTCGTATGAACTCCACTCGGTCCGACACGCCGATGTCTCGTGCCAGGTCTACGAGCTTGTCTGACAACTGCCCGTCGCCGACCAGGGTAAGTTCGGCATCTGGTACGTCAGCCATCGCTCGAACGATGTTTGTCGGGTCCTTGATCGATCTCTCGAACCGCCCGACGCAGATCAGCCGAGCGGGCTTGTGAAGCGCTTGGCTTTGTTTTGGCGTCAGGGTGTGGCCGACGGCGTTGTAGATGACCTTGTAGTGACTGACTCTACGTTTTTCCAGGTAAGGGATGATCGGCTTGTAGACGGGCAGCACCTCGTCGGCGCCTTGGAGCGCCATCCTTGTGAATCTTTCCGTCGCCTGGGCTATCAGCCGTCGGTCGAAGCGCAGACCGGTCTCTCGGTAGACTGCATCTCGATTCGTGTGGAGAGAGAGGACCATCGGGACCTCTAACGCATTCTTCATCTTCGCAGCCAGGTATCCCTCGATCTCGCTACCGTAGACTCGGACCACGTCCGGTCCGATGGACTCCGCAAGATTCACGCCCTCCTGGACCCAAGTTCGAAGCAATAAAGGCGGCCAGACCAAGGCCTTCCCGAGACTCGGCGGCGGCAGATTGTGAAGGACTAGCCGCGCCGCTCCCACCGTCTCTTGTAGCTCCCCGGCCTCCGGTCGCTCGTTGTTCAAAGCAACGATGTGGACCTCGTCGAAGACCTCCCCTGGATTGAAGTAACGAGGCACGATCTCGCCCTTGCGGACAATCGTCTCGAGGCCGTTCCGGTAGACGATCAGCAGTCTGCCCATCAAGCACTTTCACTCAAGACGGCGGATGCCTCGGTCCGTCGGCTGTCGACAAGGCCCTCCAGACGAGCGCTGATCTGCTCTGCCACGGTCCGGGAATCGTACTGAGCAGGGGGCGGCTGTCCCGCCGGAACTCCGTCGAGAGCGCCACGTAGCAACGAGACGATACCTGCGATGTCGGTTGGGCCTACGCTGGGGTATCCCATCTCTCGTAAGATTCGGTTACTTGTGCTGCCGGGCGGTGTCATCCCGATGATCGGACGGCCGGAGCCGAGATAGTCCGCGAGCTTCGAAGGGAAAAAGACGTTTCCGTCCTTGAAGGAGCCGTCGATCAGCAGGAGGACATGGCTGTTGACGACATAACTCAGGCTCTCGGTGTATGAAACTCTACCAACCACCTCCACGATGTTGTCGAGTCCCAGGTCGTTCAGCCTCATCAGGTCCTTGGGGCGCACCCGGCCCACCAGCCTTACGGTCAGCCGTTCGGCAAGGCCAGGAGTTTCGTTCTTGAGGTCCGCCAATGCCTCGAAGAGGTAGACCGGACTCCTGGCGCTTTGGAAGTCGCCAACATAGCTTACGATCAAAGGCGGAGCTGAAGGCACGTTAGCTTGAGGAAAAAAAGCCTCTTCATAGCAGTGGGGGATGGTGACGAACTTTCGGACGACTTCTGGCGGATAGCGTCTCTCCGCCAATGTCTGCGTCTCTCTCGACACGAAGTGGATCTCATCCGCGTTTCCGAAGACGATCGCCTCGATCCGCTTGTTCACCATTCGATGAGGATTGACGGGGAACTGGTTGTAGTACGGGTTGTCATATAGCGGGTCGCTGAGATACGCGATCCAAGGAAGCCCGAACTCCCGGGCCAGTGTCCGAGCTACCAGATGGCTCGTAAACGGCTGTGACCGCGAATAGAGCAGGTCCGGACGTTGCTTTTCGATCAGCCCGCGTGCGGCGGTCACCGCCGGCCGGTACCAGCCGACCATCGCATCGGGCATCGCTGCAAGAAACGGGACGGTTCGGGTTAGCAGCCTGGACATTCCCTCGTATTCCGGTGCAACGCGAGTAACCTGCACAGTCGTCGGGATCAACCTGGCCAGCTCCGCGTCCTTCCGTATCTTCTCGGTTGGAGCGACGGCCACCACTCGAACGTCGTAGCCTAAGGCCGCGAGCCCACGAGTCGCCTTTAGGGTCGAAAGCGACTGCGCCGATAGGAATGGCGGCAGAGCGTAAGAAATCTGAAGGATGCGCATCTAAGCCCGAGTCAGGACCCGTTTCTCCACGTGCCTTCGCGCGGCCTTAATACCGCGACCTCGGATAATCCCTGGCGACACTATGTCGACCAGCACGTCTGTCAACGGCGATTCGTCGAACCATCCCCTGACGTCATAGATTCGTTGTGGACTGTCGTACCGCGGAGATAGGTCGTCGAAAGTGTCGAGGATGCTCCACTCGAGGAGCTGCCGGCGCGAAAGCGGGTACATCCCGCTGAAGTTCGCGACAGGTACGATCCCTGCCACATACCTTCCAACTACGGGGATATGCTTTCTCAGCTGAACCTTGATGGGCAACAAAAATGGAGTGATCCGCGTCACGGCCGCGTACAGGAATCCCTTGGGCAGCCGCTTCGTTATCGCACGCATCCAATACTTCGGCGTGAAGTACGACTCCCAGGACTTGGCGTAGACGTCGACTACAATCTCACCGCCCTCTTTCAGGTAGGGAAGGAGGCCTCGGAACGCCTCTTTCACTCTCGGTGTATGCTGGATCACTCCTATGCAAAATATCTTGTCGAATGTTCCCGGCTTGAAGGGCAGAGCGTAAAGGTCCGCCTGCGCCAACGTTAGACGCGAGTTAGGACGGTTGTTTTCGAAGCTAACGTCCACGGCGTCGCTGTAGTCGATCGAGAAGACTTCCGCGCCGGTACCGAGGGCAACCTCGGTAAACCTGCCCGATCCGCATCCCACCTCCAACACGCGCTGTCCCGCCAGGTCCGTCGGCCATCCGGTTTCGCGAAACAAGCGTTCCTTCGAGATCGTGGTCCCATTGAATTTGTCCAACTGGGTCTTCGCGTGCTGGCGCCACTCGAACCCAAACGAAGAGGCGTAGTTCTTGGCGTTCACAAAGCGAGGTATATGGCCTTCGATGGGGTATTCGGATTCGCACGCTGAGCACTTGAGCACTCCGCTCTCGATTGGCGTTTCCTCAGAGCCGTCGACCGGATCCCGCACTTCAAGAGCACCCCTACATGCGGGACATTCGAGCAACGAAATGACGCGTCTATGCATGCCGAATCCTGCGCAAGGACCCGGCAGCGCCAACCGCTGCCCCCTGTGGAGGAAGATTGATTCTCTCGTAAAAAGTCTGTGCAGGTCGAATTAGAACAACCGTACCCTTGCCTGGGTACAATATACAGTCTCTGTTCCGTGTCCTACCCCAACATACGGTAGCGCTCACATGTGCTAAAGCGCTGGAACTTCCTCAAAACGGGTTTTTACGAGGGAATCAAGATTGAGAACGGGGCTTCTCCAGCTTGATCTGTGGCACATCGCTCTCATCGAGAAGGTGTTGGGCTTCCTACCGACTGTTTCGAGAAATAGGCTGCGTACCACAGACTGAGGACTATCAGCGCCCACAATCGGTGCTGGGTTGGGAGACTCTCGCGGGTCTCCAACAAGCTACGGACCTGGGCTTCGTCGCATCTCTCTCGGACGAATCCATCCGGGTCGAACAGCACGTCCTCCGCGAAATTTGAATCGGTCACGAGCCAGTGGTACGCAGGGACGGAGAACCCGAGCTTGGGCTGGTTGATCGTTTCAGCTGGCGCGCGCGAGGCCAGGAAGCGGCGCAGCAGGTACTTCGTCGAATAGCGACCGTTCTCATCTCGGTGGACCTTGACCGATGCAGGCTGGCGGGCAAGCCACTCGACCAGCCGGTGATCGAGGAACGGGACCCGCAACTCCAGCGAGTTAGCCATTGTCATCTTGTCAGCCTTCATAAGCAGGTCTTCTGCGAGCCACTCATGGCTAATCGTGAAGAGTAGCTGGTGCAGAGGCTCCGCGTGTTCTACCTGTCGGTATCTTGCGTCCGCAATGCGCCGTGATGGGAGCGATCCGTTCAGACCGAGGAGCTTTGCCTTCTCGACCTCGCTGAAATATAAAGGGAGTGTCATCTCCACGGGTTCATCCGCCAGATAGCGTTGTGGTCCAAGAGTGGCTAACTTGACGCCACGACGCATCCTTGCGGGCATCGGCCGGGACGCCCACGACGGCACGCCGTTCGCCGGAAGTACTGCTCTAAGCAACCGGACGCGGCCAGCCCAATCAAGGTGCCGTTGTAGCGAGTCGAACCTGTAGCCGCCTAGGACTTCGTCGGACCCTTCTCCCGAAAGAACGACCTTCACGTGGTCGCTAGCAAGGCGAGAGACGTAGTAGAGCGGAATGCTCGCCAGGTCCGCGATCGGTTCGTCGGTGTGGTATGGGAAATCCAACAGGAAGTCCGAGAACTCCTGCTTGCCGATGACGATCTCGTGGTGGTCCGTTCCGAAGTGCTCAGCGACCTTTCTGGCCTTCTTCGTTTCGTCATACATGCCGCCATCGGAGAAACCGATCGAGAAGGTCGAGGTCGGACTGCCCCCGATTTCCCGTGTCGCGGCGGTCACAGCAGTGGAATCCAGGCCGCCGCTCAACAGGATTCCGACTGGTACATCGGCGACAAGCCGCTTGCGCACCGAGTCGATGAAAAGTTCCTCGAACTCCTGCTCAACGGTCTGCGAGGGCGCCCGCTCAGAATCGACCGCTTCAGGGTAGCCTGCGCTCCAGTACTGCTCGACCTCGACCCGTCCGTCCGAGCTGCATGTCATGTAGCGTCCAGGCGGAAGCTTACGAATTCCACGGAAAAGAGTGTCGGGCCCTGGGACGTACCGGTACGAAAGATAGTCCCACAGAGCCTGGTCGTCGATCTCACGTTGGAGTATCGGTACTCGCAGCAACGCCTTGACTTCCGATGCGAAGCCGAAAAGCCCTTGGGCCTGGGTGTAGTACAACGGCTTTATGCCCATCCTGTCGCGTGCCAGAAAGAGATCTCGCGTCAACGTGTCCCAAATGGCGAAAGCAAACATGCCGTTGAGGTGATCTGTGACCTTTGGGCCCCATGCTTCGAACCCCTGCACCACGACCTCGGTGTCGCTCTCAGTCGCGAACCGGTGGCCCAGCTTCTCCAGCTTGGAGCGTAGCTCACGGAAGTTGTAGATCTCCCCGTTGAACGTGATCCAGTAGCGGCCCGACGTCGTGGCCATAGGCTGACGACCGGTGGTCAGGTCGATGATGCTCAGCCTCCGCGTCCCCAAAACGATGTTCCCGTCTTCGTAGAAGCCCTCGTCGTCGGGTCCGCGGTGGCTGATGACCTCGGCCATACCTCGTACCCACGAGGGCAGGGGACCAGGGTCGGCCGAGCTTGCTAGCAGTCCGACGATCCCGCACATCTACGTGGTGCCCTTCCGAGCCGTGATCCAGATCGACCAACCGAGGTAGCGGGCGTATAGCTTCTTGATCGCCCTGGGCGCCAGGCTGCCAATCAGCGGGAAGACCACGGGGAAATTGTCGTCCAGCTCGGTACCCAGTAGCCGCGTCCGAATGTCCTCGAACCGCCGAAATAGCTCGTTCTTGCATTCAGAGACGGTCACGGGCCATGTGTATGGATTCCCTGCCTCGGTGGCGCCGTCGGCGTAGCGACTGTTGAACTCCAGCGGCGTCAGGAATTGGTGTTCGAGGTGGAGGACGCCCTCGAGCAAGGTGAGGTACAACTGTCTAAGCGAGCGGCGGTTGTAGAGCATTACGCCGACTTCGCCGCCGGGCCTCAATACTCGGAAGATCTCGTCGAGCGAATGCTGAATCTCGGGGCTATGGTGGAGGACGCCCCAGGAGTAGACATAGTCGAAGCTGTCGTCGCCGAAGGGCAGCCGCCTGGCGTCGCCGCATGAGATTCGCCCTGGTAGGTCGAAGAGCTGAAAACGTCTTGTAGTTAGAGCGACGGCCTGTGGCGTTAAGTCCACCGCGTGGACTTTAGCGCCTCGCTGGGCCCAGTTCATTGCCATCGTCCCGAGGCCGCATCCGACCTCCAGCACCGTTCGGCCATCGTAGTGGTCATACGGAAAGAGCCGGTCAAACTTGCCACGAGCGGAGTGAAGGGGATGGTTCATCCGGTAGAAACGTTCGTCTACGTCCTCGAAGAAAGCCAGTGCACGCTCGTCGCTATCCAGGACGCCGGCGCCGTAGTCCATCGGGTTGTCGGTCCACCACTCTTTGACTGCGACGGTTGTGTCAGTCGCCACGGGAGCGTCCACCTTGTATCACCAGTGAGTGGGCCTTGCGAATCCCGAAAAGTGCCGCTAGCACCGGTGTAACGACGAAGAAGCTCAGGTCCAGGACGAATCCGAGGGCGTACGTCCGCTCTAGGGCACGCCGCAAGAGCAGCTGTCTGTGAACCCCACTGTCCAGCAGGAAGCTTCTCCCCCGCCCGTTCACGACCAACACAGGCGTCGAACTCACTTTGAGCAAAGCTCGCTCAAGTCGGCGGAACCCGAGACCTAGTGTCCTGAGTTATGAACTCATTGCAAAAGTACTTGCTGGGGTGTACCCTCCACGAAACGCTCATGGAGGTCACCATGGCCATCGGACGCCCCATTCCTCCCTTGCACCTTTCCTCCGACGAACGCGAGAGCCTCGAGCGCTGGAAGCGGCGTCCAACCACTGCCCAGGCGCTGGCTCTGCGATCCCGGATCATTCTCCGTTGCTCCGAGGGCAAGACCAATACCGTCGTGGCCGGGGAGATCGGTCTGGCCAAGCAAACGGTGGGGAAGTGGCGGGCCCGGTTCATCGAACGCCGCCTCGACGGCCTGCTTGACGAGCCGCGGCCCGGCGGCCCACGCTCCATCACGGACACCGATGTGGAGCGGGTCGTGACCCTCACCCTGGAGACGACGCCGGCGGATGCAACCCACTGGAGCACGCGCTCCATGGCTGCGCGTACCGGCCTGAGTCAGAGCGCCATCAGCCGTTATCTGGCGGGCCTTTGCCTTGCAGCCGCATCGGACCGAGACGTTCAAACTTTCGTCTGACCCTCTGTTCATCGAGAAGGTCCGTGACATCGTGGGGCTCTACCTCAACCCACCCCAGCGGGCTCTGGTCCTGTGTGTCGACGAGAAGTCCCAGATCCAGGCCCTCGACCGGACGGCCCCGCTGTTGCCCATGCGCCCGGGGCAGATCGAGCGCCGGACCCATGACTACCGTCGTCACGGTACGACCTCTCTCTTCGCCGCCCTCGACGTGAAGACGGGAGAGGTCATCGGCGCCTGCCACCGTCGGCACCGGTCCACGGAGTTCCGGCGCTTCCTCGACCGGGTCGATGCGACCGTACCCCCGGACCTCGACGTGCACCTTATCCTGGACAACTACGCCACCCACAAGACCCCCGCCATCCAGCGCTGGCTGGCCCGGCGGCCGCGCTATCACCTGCACTTCACCCCCACCAGCAGCTCTTGGCTGAACCAGGTGGAGCGCTGGTTCGCGGTGCTGACAGAGAAGCAACTGCGCCGCGGGGTGTTCCGCAGCACTCGGGAACTGGAGCAAGCCATCGAACAGTACATTGACCAGCACAACGCTGCCTCAAAGCCCTTCATCTGGACCAAAACCGCAGACCAGCTACTAGCTACCATCGCCCGATTTTGTCATCGGATTCATAACTCAGGACACTAGCGGGTCCGGGTACATCAAAACAACCCCGTCGTGGTCCTCGGCTAGTCGGGCCGCGAGTGAGCTCCATTCTCTCCAGGTGACCGTCCCGACGGCCGGCAACGGTAGCTCGTCGACGACCTTAGCGATCCTCTTCTCGTCCCGACCGACCACTACGTACTCTGGATGGGTGTCAGGCAGTAGCTCCGCCAACACCTGTTGGGCACTTGCTATTGCTTCGCCGTATGGCTTCGGGTGGGCAAGATACCGGAGCATCCGGGTGTACAGGTCGCCCGCCGCCGACAGCCGGCCACGCGCGATGGCTCCGAGCATGCCCCGAACGTAGCTTGCCGACGAACCTCCCTCTAGCGGCTCAGTCCGGCGAACGAATGGGCTGTCCGCGCACATCATGATCAGAGGGCGCTCGATAGGCGGTGGAGTAGAGTTTCTTGAAGGCGCAAAGATCTTCATTGTGCGGAGCGACTACCTAGCTTCGCTGACGCGATCTCGCCGTAACTCCCGATCCAGACGCGCTCTCGGTGTCTTGCCAGGTATTCCAACATCGACCCGAAATCGTCGCGATCGACGACGTGGGACGGGTCGAAGTATGTATTCAATAGGACCGGGTCGTCCGCTGCTAGAGCGACGTCCACGGCCTGCTTCCAACTTGCGAGGAGTCGCCCATCGCCGGGGTCCTGGCTCTGGGCTACCATACGCCACGAGTCGAAGTACGAGACCGGGGGGCCGACTCTGGCCGATACGGGGATCTCAATCACAGGCCGCTCAGACATATAGCCCCGTTGCTTAGCGTGCCACATGAGTACCGAGGAGGAGTACCGTAGTCCATGTTTTGCAATGAGATCGTGTAGACGTCTAACCTGGCTTGGGGCCTGGAATGTGCCGAAATGGGGCGTACGGAATCCGGTGCATCGGACGCCGAGCAAGCGCTCGAGGCTCTCCTGGTTCGACACAATCTCTGTCTCGATCTCGTCCCAGGAGAGGCTCGGGTAGAATCCCGTGGGCTTGTACCCTCCGTCCGGCAAGGCTTCTGTGTGCATGCGATACCCGTGGTTGAATACTTCGTGACCTGCCTCGACAATTCTCAGGTACTCCGGCTGCTGACCTTCGGCCAGCTCGCCCACGACGGCGAAGCTGGCTCGAATGTCGAACCTGGCAAGTAACGACAAGAGGCGCGGCAAGGACTCGCCGTCCTCAGGAGTGTCGCAGTCGAAAGACAAACAAACCGCCACTCTCCGCTCGGTCCACGGGAAGGAGCTTTCTGGCCAGGAATTCGCGCGCACGAAGGACTGCTCAGGCGCTAGCCAGCCGAGCAGGTGGTTGACATACCGGTTGGAGGCTAACGGCCATCCAACGGAAACCATCGCATCGAGCGGACTCGCCACTCAGACTATCTCCGTTCCGGCGGCCTGGTCCTTGCGGGCAAGGAATATCTGTTCGTGCGACAGCCCTGGTACGAGGAGCTGGACCAACCAGGATAGTCCCCGCGACCGGAGGAATCTGTGTTCGACGAGCTCGAAGCCGTTCAGTGCCAGGAGAGTGTTAAGTGACGACGGCAGAAACTCGATAAGGTGACGGTTCCATTCGACGTTTTCGTAATAGACCCTGACGCCCAGGCGATGCGGACGTTTGAGCGCCGATGCGACGAGATTCGTGTAGCCTCTCGCGATCGAGCCGAATACGTTTGGCATGGAGCTGGCGTTTGGTGTCGAGAGAATCAAATAGCCGCCTTTCCGCAATATCCTGTTGAGCTCGCGGATCGAGTCCACAGGTCGGTCGAGGTGCTCGATAACCTCCAGGAACGTAACGCAGTCAAAACTCTCCGACGCGAAATCCAGGTCGTAGACACTCTGTTCGGCGAACCTGTCGCCAAGCTCCGGGTGCACTAGCTTCGCAATCCGAATATTGTCGTTGTACGAGTCCACGCCGATCGGGTCCACGCCCGGATGTGCAGCCGATAAGGCCGCGAGAAAAGTCCCGACGTAGCAGCCGACGTCCAAAACCCTACCTTCTGGACTGACTCGACCGACCATTTTGATGGCCGTTTCCTGTCGCGGGTCGAGGTCGATTGTGTCCGTTCGGCCCGGATTGAACATATCTACTATCTGTCGCTCGTCGTAGAGCACGCCATCCACCATGAGTTTCCGATCTTCCTGGGTCTGACTCACGGGACCTGGGCCTTCACGACGATTCTTGAGCTCACGCGGTCTGTCAGCGTGCGGTAAGCGGTATCCGGCAGGAGGAATCTAGCCAGCCTCGCTCGCACGGCAGAAGTGTTAAGGGTCACGGTAACTTGGCGCAAGCCGTAGCCTTCTAGCAGCGATGTCCACTCGGTAACGCTTCTAACGTAGGCCACGTAAGTTGATCCCTCGTCCGACGCGCGTCGTTTGAGGTCTTCGAGAGCACGCTTGGAGTAGTCGAATATCACTATCAGCCCACCGGGTTTGGTGGCACGCATCGTCTCTAGCAGGACTTGCCGGGCGTTCGGCAAAAAATGAAAGACATTGCTGAAGAACACCAGGTCGAAGGAGTCGTCGGTGAACGGAAGAGAGTTCCCGTCGGCCACGGCGTCGACCGAACGGGGTATTTTGTCGTTGTAGGGCGCGGTCGTTATGTCCACGCCCACGTACGCTCCGTTGACGGTCAGCTGGTACTGCCCGGGCCCACACCCGACCTCGAGCGTCCGTCCCTGGTCGTGAGTGTGCTTTCGCAAATATGCCCCTGTGGAAGGCACCACAAGGCCGGCCAGGTCTGGGTGCTCGTTCGCTGACGGTACGCGGGTAGTCGGGCTGACGAGGCTCACCGAAACGCCTTTCGCAAGAGCCCACGCCCGCCGAGGCCGGAAAAAGCCCTTCGCGTTGAGCGCAGCAACCTTGCTGGTGCGAGCGTTTTCTCGAATCGATGAAGCTCGACGTAGCGCCCGCCCCACTTTTCTTTGAAGCGCCGGATCCCTTCCTCTTTGGGGTCCGTGGGGTTGGGAGCAACGCCTGCCAGGTCGAACGTATTTGAGCCTTGTTCCTTAGCCCACTTGAGGACGTGCCAATGTAGGATGTCTTGAGCCGGAATGGCCGCTTCTCGGGCCCGCGGCGACAGGCTCGATGCAATCTCCTTCGCAACCCCTCCAAAGCTATGGACCCCCAGTGTCGCGAGCGTCTCTCCCTCGGCGTCCAGCGCGATGAAATAGGCGTACCTCTGGTCGACGTCCTCGTCGAACATAACTCTGAAGATTGAAGAAGATCGTGCCTCTCCCTCCTGAGCGGTCGTGTACGGTGTGAGAAATGCAGCTCGAAAGTCCTCGAAATCGCGTACCTTGCGTACCTCGATGCCTTGCCGGATGCACTTGTTGATACTCTTTCGCGCCGCACGGTTCAGGTTCTGCCACAACGACTCCTCGTCTTGCGTAAGGTCGACAAGGAGCGTGGACCATGGCGATGGGGCATAGCCCATCGACGTAAACGCCTCCGACATGCTGTCGATGCTAGACCATACGGCCTCGCCTGCGGGAGCGGTCCACCTGATCTCGCCGACGCGGGACCGCTTTGCATAATCATCGACCCATTCAAGCAACCGCCGGAGCACATCTCGCCCACCCCCATTGCCGTTTACCAAGACCGGCCCATCGATGCATTCCAGGGTAGCTACGGGAAGCATGGCCAGAATCCCGGGCCGACGGCGTTTCAGCATGAGGCAGAACGCAAGGTCACGCTCGCTGTCGATCACCTTGAGGTACAGAGGTTCGGCTCCGTAAACGCGCTCGATAACCCTCGCGTAGAACTGCGACTGACAAATCCCGGTTTCGGAGAGCCCTTCGAACCGCTCATCCCACTCGCTGGGGCCTTGTGGGCTTACCCTGATTACGTCGATCGTGGAAGCGGTCAGCGTATTGCGTCCTCGTAGATGTCGATCAGTCGATCGGCGACCAAGCTGGCTTCGTGGTATTTCAAGATCCATTCCCGAGCTTGGGCGCCCTTCTCTTGTCTAAAGGAAGCGTCCGACGCGAGCTCGATCTGGTGGAAGATATCTTCTTCAGTCCGCGCGTTAAGGACCGGAGGGCGTTCTGGATAGCACCGGTCGGCACAACTGTTATTGATGTAGATCATCACGGGCTTGCCACAGGACATCGCTTCTAGACCCAAAGTACCGAAAGCGCCCACGTCGAACTGGTCAACGACGACGTCGGCCATCCGGTAGTGCTTGACGAGTTCGTCCTTGCGCATCTCTGGCAGCACCGTCACGTGCTGGCTAATCCCCAGCTCCGCTATCAGCTCCCGGGCTACATCATGATCAGAACCCCGATCGAGGATCACGGCGTGCGCTCGGCCGCGCTCCGAAACGTACCGAGCAAAGGCCTTGATGAACCGGTCGTTCCCTTTGGTGGAGTTCCGCCCGGCAGCGTTGTCGACGACGCCCCAGTCTAGATGTGACGCCATGAAGAAAAGCAGGTGGTCCGGCGACCCGTACGCCCGGTCCACGGCGCCGGGACTATATTTTTCCGTGTCGATCATGAATGGAAAGAATTCGGCCCCTACGAGGCCGGCGCGCTCCGTTAGATCGACCATGTCGAGATCGAGTAGCAGCGTCCTGGCGGCGCGTTGGAAAAAGAGCCGCATCAGCCGCCCGGAGACCCCCCTGCTCATCGCGACCTCTCGAAGGTCGCTGCCCGTCGCGCATGCTATGTATGGCCGGCGGCGCCTCAGGCCGAACTCCCAAACTGGACGAAGGTTAAAGAAGAGCGAGCCGCTGAAGCTGTGTACCAGGTCGTAGGAGAGCAGGTCTCGGACCAGTTTCCTGCGGCCCGGCTCGCCCCAAACGTACCGAAACCTACGTTCTAGGAGGCCCGGAGTGTGCCCGTTTGCTCCGGGTGCGCCCTCGTAGTGATGTATCCACTCTGGCAGCTTCTCTCCGGCGGCCTGTCCATCTTCCCGCCCGGGTCCGAAGGTGTCCAACTCCCGATCGTCCAGGTACAGCGAAACGGGAACTCCATCCGCCCGGAGCACTTTAGACCAGGCGTAGGCGTTGCCTGCGATGTTTCCCAGGAAGGCGACGTTCATCGGACGTTCGCGGTCTGTTTCGAGTCCCATTCGACAGTCCGGCGAATTCCCTCTGCAAACGTCACGCTTGGCTGGGAGTGGTGAGCAGAGTCTGTCTCCCCGACCAAGGACGAGGGATTCTGAGGCGGCTGGACATCGAAGATTGGTTCGCGGCGAACGACGTCGCCGATCGTTCTACCTATCTCACGAAGGCTAAGGACTTCGTTGCCGGCTACGTCCATTCGTACATCTGTCTCGCTCTCCAACGCAAGTGCGAATGCCTTTACCGCGTCGTCGACGAACACTGGATTCATCTCGATGCCCGCCCCACCGTGCAACGTCACAGGCTTACCGCCCCGGATGTTGTCGATTAGTCGCGGTATCAACCGGTCCCGAGTTTGGCCCGGCCCGTACACAAAGAAACACCTCAGTATTGCGGTAGATAAGCGCCCCACGTAGCTCTCGACTAGCAGTTCGGCGGCCGACTTCGAGGTCAGATAAAAGTCCAGCGGCTGCTGTTCATCCGGGGCGTCCGTCGCGGTCTTTCGATCTTTGTGCCCGACCACTCCGCCGGTCGATGCGAATACGAACTGTCCGACACCGGTCTGCGCAGCGTAAGCTAGCAGGTCGAACGTGCTGCGGACGTTGACGTTGAACACGTCGTCCGCTCCCTCCGGGAACTCTCGATACCTCGCCGACTGAGCAAGATGGACGACGGTGTCAATATCGCTCGGCCACCCACTGAAGTCGATTCGGTCGTAAAGGTCGCATCGTATCCATTCGACTGACGATTCGGCTGACGGAGCGCTCGCAGGCCTGCGTATCTCCCAGACGTCGTGCCCTTCCTTACGAAGGCGCTGGCACAGCGAGCGGCCAACGAAGCCGGTTGCTCCCGTCACGACCAGCCTCACTCGTCACTCCTTCTTGAGTCCGAGACTAGTGGTCCGAAATGTTTGTAATGATTGGTTGATTGGCACGGGGGCTTTCCCCGCCATGCCTGGCTTTTGGAGACAGCCGCTGGGCAGTCCGGCTTTCCACCCGTCATTTCAAGGATGTTGGTCTACTAGCCGGGCTAGCCACGTTAAGCGCCAACTCCTTGATCAGACCGGCCCCACGCTTGATCTCCCGGCGTTCCACGACTCTGAGCACCAACAGCGTCGCCGGGAAGAGGGCTACTAGTCCGACTTTCGCAGACAACCCTGCGATCGACGATTCGGGTTGCAGATAGCTCGCGCTGGCGATGAACGCCACAAGGGCTACGCCTACGAAAACCAGGCGTCGGTAGTCGTAGGGCAGGGGATGCAGTTTTTGGCTGACGTACAGCAACGCTACCGTGATAAACACTTCGGACGACGCCGACGCGATGGCTGCCCCGAGCAGATCGAATAGGGGCACAAGCGCCAGGTCTAGTACTAAGTTGAATGTCACTCCTACCCATGTTATGAGTGCCAGGTACTTGGTCTTTCTGCTGATGCTAATCCCGAACGGTGTCACATGACTGCTCATGTTCGCGACCGCATAGATCGAAAGGGGTCCGACAGCTATTGCGGCAGGGTGATAGGCCGGCGGAACGACGACGGTCAGTAGCTCGCGAGCAAATGCCGTAAACAGGATGGCTACAAACGAGAACCCAATTAACAAATAGAGCAATACTCTTGCGACTACCTTCCCGTATTCGGGGTCGGTGGTCCGTAGCTTGTAAACGAAAGGACTCCAGGCCCGTCCGAAGCCGGCTCCAATGAAGATCATCAGTCTGGGGAAGAACAACGCTGCGGTTAATAGACCGACAGTTTCTATCCCGGCGAACCTCTCGATGATAATCCGGTCAACAAACACGAAGGCAGGGACGGCCAGACCAGCGAAAGCAAGGGGGTAGCCAAACTTCGCGAGCTCTCTGAGACGCCTGCCGGAAATTGCGAAACGTAACTCAGAACGTATCAGGAATACGGCGATCAAAGCCGGAATTGCCGCCCCGATGACACTGCCCGCGAAGAATCCGGCTAGCCCCCAACCGAGAAGCAAAACGAATGCCAGCGTGAGGGCGAATTGCGAAGCGTGATTTGCAAGTGAGACGCCCGAGTACTTCCAAGGTGCGAAATGTAGACGAAGTACGTCCTGGCAGTACAAGACCAGCTGCAACACCGGCACGGCGGCAAATGCTAGGACAAAGAGGGTCGCGTGGTCCGGTGTGCCCACGAGCCACTCGGACAACGGCGTAGCGGCGGAAATCCCGAGTAGGCACACCGTAGTTGACCAGCCCAGAAGTCCCCAAAACCCGGTCGAGACGATCGCTGTACGCTCGTCGTCGCGCTCCTCGTCGAAGTAGTGACGCTGTACGGCCGAGTTAAAACCAAGGTTGCTAATCGGGCCTGCAACCCCATTGGTCGCCCTGACCAGATTCAGCACGCCGTATTCACTCGGGACGAACAAACGGCTGTAGATCGGCAACGTTACGAGCGCTAACGACTTCACCAGACCGTCGCCGAGGCCGTAAACCGCTACGTCCTTCGCCAGTTGACGGAACACTGAGCTCATTACGCCGACACCTTGCGTGCCCGCGGCGTTCGCGGCAATATCAGCCGTCCGAAACCGATATTCCCCTCGCCCATTCTCGATTGTGTAGGTACCAGTCGGAGACAATGCGGATGCCATCTTCGATGGTTGACTGAGGGCTCCAGCCAAGAAGGCGTTTGGCTTTTCCGATATCTGCCCACGTAGCGGGCACGTCTGCCAGCCGTCTGGGCTCGTTCACGATATTTGCCGTTTTGTTCAGGTGACGTTCGATGGACTGCACCACCTCTCCAACGGTCACGGGCGAGTCCGAACCCAGGTTTATGACCTCGTAGCCGACCGGCTTGAGGCCGGCGATAGTTCCACGCGCGATGTCGTCCAAATAGGTGTAGTCTCGTGACTCGGACCCGTCGCCGTAAACGACGACCGGCTCGCCTTCGATGATCCATCGAATGAACCTAAACATGCTCATGTCCGGCCGACCGGCAGGACCGTAAACCGTGAAGTACCGAAAGACCGTCACGTCTATTCCGTGGAGGTAGTGGTAGGTGTAACACAGGGTTTCGGCGCCCTTCTTGGAAGCGGCGTAGGGCGAAAGCGGGCTGTCCGTTTTGTCGTCTTCGTTGAACGGCTGTTTGCTTGTGTCACCATAGACGCTTGACGTAGACGCAAGGACGAATTTCCCAACGCCGAACTCTCGACACAGTTCCAGCAGGCTAAGAGTGCCATCTACATTGGTCCGGAAGTACACCCAGGGGTTCGTCACGGACTGCCTGACGCCGGCCCTGGCGGCTAGATTGAAGACTGCATCGAAGCCATCGTTGAAAAGTATCCTCATTTCGTCGGTATTGCAGATGTCGATCTCTTTGAAAGCATAGCCGTCGGCGTTCTTCATCCTGCCCAGCCGCCATCGCTTCAAACGGACGTCGTAGGCATCGCTCAGGTCGTCCACGCCGGTGACCGTATGGCCGGCCGCAACCAGAAGCTCAGCGACCCTCGAGCCAATGAATCCCGCGCTACCTGTAACTAGATAGTTCGCCATCCTCTATTCGTCGGCGGTTGAAGAGTTATCGAGCATCGTCAGGTCAGTGGTTTTGTTCACTTTGTTCGGTAAAATCCTTGGGTGAAATTGAACGGTTTTCGGAGGGCATCGACCAAGTAGGTATAGCTCCGCCGTCCGGGCCCTCGCCTGGTACGAAGTTGCGCTGACGGCCACCGTCTCGGAGCGATTGCTACAACGAGGTCGGTAGCTTTTGTACTAGGCCAAGCAGGCTACGTTGCCGGAACGCCGCCCGGGCCGAGGCCACGAATCCAGCGACCCTTCCCTCTTGTCCTACGATGTCTGCGGCGTACGCCGTCGTCCGGCTTGCCGGGTTGGAGGCTGTGCCATGGGACCTGGGCCGAGACCATTTGGCCCATGAACTCCAGGAGCACCCGTACGCGTGACTCTGGCGACTTAGGCTCCTCCAACACTTCTGCCAGCCCCTCCAGCTTGCCTGTGACAACTTGAACCCGCTGGCCGCGCTTGAACCTGGTCCACAGTCCACCGCTCTCGTTAATCGCCTCTACACGACTGGCAGTGTCAGCGACGATCTCGTCAGGGACCCATGGGACCTCACCGTTGAACCGGACCCAGCCCAGAATGCCCGGCAGGCTCTTCAATCTCGACCAGTCCTGGTTGGTGAAGTCGAATCGCAGGAACAGGTACCCTGGAAAGAGAGGGATGTCGCTCCTTCCCGCTTTGGGTTTCGGCGTCTTGCACCGTGGAAAGAAGAGCTCGAATCCCTCGTTCTGTAATGACTCGGCGGCGAGGTAATCGGATTGTGGCTTGGTGCGGATCACATACCAGCGCAGGGCCATCTATACCTCTCCGGGGACACCATCGGCCTCTGGCTCCGAAACCTCGACTTGGCCGTTGCCATTATTGGCGTTGTGTAGAAGCGTGACGATTTGAGAGGCGGGAACGCCCGCGGCTTCGAGTTCGGACATCCTGGTTTCTATCTCCGTGGACGCCGCCACGATTACCTTGGCGTAATGGGCTGCGTCTAGCTTCTCGAGCACCAGTACCTCTGTTCCGAGGAACCTGAGCCCTTGAGCGCCCTTGCCGTCGTAGAAATCGATTTCGCTAATGCCCGCGTCGCTGAGGATCAGGTAGACAAGCTCCGCCATCTCAGTAGTGCCGTAGATGGCGAACCGGGAGTCTGGCGCCGTGGTCAGCGCGCCCAGGTCCTCCTGGAGCAGGGTCCTGACTCGCCTGTAGTGGTCGAGGAAGCGGTCCGCGTAGTTGAGGGTAAGCTGGGCCTTGCGCGTGATTCCCGCTGGTGTAAGGGAATAGACCCATCTCCGCCATCCAGCACGAGTCGCTCGAATGTAGCCCTTCCTGACGAGGGTCTTGATCAGTAGGTTTGCGACGCCCAAAGCGATCCCGAGCCGGAAGGCCAGCCGGCGCTGGCTCACCTCGGGCGAACTCGCGACCTCCTCAAGGAGCCTCAGCTCGCGATACGAGGCGCCCTCGAGTCCACGTCTTTCGTCGCCATCCCGTTCACGCATCTCTGCGTCCCCAAAAACCGGCCAGACTGGGGCTTGACCTGACAACTACCACGTCCATAAGGGGCATCACATTCTATGTTCAATAAACGAACGCATTCTGTCAAGGCCTTTAAGACCTTTATGTTCGGAAATTGAACGCATCAGCCCCCTGGTAGTGCCATTATCTCGGCCCATCGGGTGGTCTAGAGAGGCTCATATCGGGGTTTGACCTCGCATTCCGGCAAACCTATAATCCCTGCGAATTAGTGACGTCGCCTTGAGCAGTTTTCGCGCAGACGGAGGCTCTGGTCCTTGCTCGATGTCCTTATAGTCGGCGGTGGTCCGTCCGGAAACAACGCCGCTCTTAAGTTGTCAAAGCTCGGCCACTCCGTGGCCGTTCTCGACTGGCGACACGGGCTCGGCGACAAACTATGCACCGGAATTATCGGCCGAGAGTGCGCGGAGCTCTATGCGCCGGACGAACGTGACGTCATCCACAAAGCAAGGAGCGCCACTATCGTCGCCCCTTCCGGGAAGATGCATACGGTCATCAAAGATGAACCCCAGGCCTACATCATCGACAGGGTTTCCTATGTGAAGTCGATCGCCGAGCGTGCGGCCGAGGCCGGAGCTAAGTACGCCCTCGGCGAACGGGTTACCGCGATCCAGCGAAACGCGGACGGAGTCACGGTACGGACAGGCGGCCGGGAGGCCGTGAAGTCGTGGCAGGCGAAGGCCATCGCGATCGCGAGTGGCTTCTCGTCTCCATTGCTCGGCATGGCCGGCCTGGGCCGAACGTCTCGCAGTGCGTTCATGCTCGGTTGTCAGGCAGTCGTTGAGGCTCGAGACCTCCCGGGAACCGAGGTCTATCTTGGACAGAAGATAGCTCCCGGTGCTTTCGGATGGTTGGTCCCGTTCTCGCACTCCAAAGCACTGATCGGGATTGTGTCCCGTCAGAAGCTCAACGGCCACATGACTGACTTCTTGTCGGCCCTCCAGGATGTTGGGAAGGTGGGGTCCGTGGTCAAGGAGGAGCAACGCTGGGGCATTCCGCTGAAGCCCGTAGAGCGCACTTACGCCGACCGTGCGATAGCAGTGGGCGATGCCGCCGGGCTGGTGAAGCCCACCACAGGCGGGGGGATCTACTACTCGCTCCTGTCAGGGGAGATGGCGGCCCAGACTCTCCACCAAGCGCTCATAGCCGGGGACCTGTCTGCACGTGCTCTCAGTTCGTACGAGATACAGTGGAAGTCAGTGCTGGGCAGAGAGATGCGGCTCGGGTACTACGCACGTATGTTGTATGAAGCGTTAGGTGATTCGCAGATCGAGCGCCTTCTAGACACCTTGTTAGGCGTCGAGATGCAGAGGGACTTCCTGGCCACGGGAGAGTTCTCTTTCGACTGGCACAGCTCCATCATCGAGAAAGCGGCCCGACATCCACATGTGGGCAAAGTCATCGCGTCCTTCGGACCTCTCGTCGCTCCGTTCCTGGTTCGGATGGCCGGCATGCGGACAGGCTGAACCTCCCGTTCGATGGGGATACGGCTTCGTCCTGATCGCCGGGCTGTCGGCTACAACTCGCCTGGGGCACAAGTCTGGCGTCGCCGCGCATTAGTCTGGACACCAGCTGGCTTGCTGCTCGTCGTCTCGTGGCGGACCTGTGGATGGCGGAGAGATAATGTACCGGCAGGGCGGCTCAAGAGCTGAGATGTGGCGCTTGAAAAGCGTACCGCCTGTCGCCTTCAATCAGGAACGACCGAACCTGACTGAAGGTGGATTGGATGTACAAGGTGGGTATTTACCTCCGTGTTCGCAAGGCTTGTTTCGTCGAAGGGATGAGCGTCCGAGAGGCGGCCCGAGTGTTCGGGCTACACCGGGACACGGTGCGCAAGATGCTCGAGTACTCCGTGCCCCCAGGGTATCGACGGCAACGACCGGCTCGCAGACCGAAGCTCGATCCATATAAGGGTGTGATGGACCAGATCCTGGAGCAGGATCTGAGCTCACCGAAGAAGCAGCGTCACACCGCCAAGCGTATCTACGAACGGCTCAGAGACGAACACGGCTTCCCCGGCAAGTACACGATAGTCAAAGACTACGTTCGAGAACGCCGTCGTCATACCCGCGAGATGTTCTTACCTCTGTCCCACCCTCCGGGACATGCCCAGTGCGACTACGGCGAAGCTCGAGTGATCATCGGCGGAGTGGAACGCAAAGCCCACTACTTCGCCCTGGACCTCCCTCACAGCGACGGGTGCTATGTGAAGGCGTATCCCGCCGAGACGACGGAGTCATTCTGCGACGGACACGTCTCCGCCTTCGCGTTCCTGGGCGGAGTGCCTCAGAGCATCCTCTACGACAACACCACGCTCGCGGTAGCCAGAATCCTGGGAGATGGTCGCCGGCAGCGGACCAGGGTGTTCTCCGAGCTTCAGTCCCACTACCTGTTCGAGGACCGGTTCGGCCGTCCAGGCAAAGGGAACGATAAGGGCAAAGTAGAAGGTCTGGTCGGCTATGTCCGCCGGAACTTCCTGGTGCCCATTCCATCGTTCGAGAGCTTCGATGCCCTCAATGCTCATCTGGAGCAACACTGCCTCAGACGGTTCGAAGATCGACTCCGTCGTCTCGGCCACAACGAGACGATAGGAGAACGGCTGGAGCGGGACCTGGAGAAGCTGCTGCCTCTGCCGGCCGTACCGTACGACGCCAGCGACAAGCACGCGACGAGGGTCAGTTCTCTGTCCCTGGTCAGATACCGGACCAATGACTATTCGGTCCCGGTGGCCTACGGTCATCGGGACGTTCTGGTCCGCGGATATGTACACGAGGTTGTGATCAGCTATGGCGCTGAAGTCATCGCCCGCCATCGGCGGTCCTACGATCGAGACGACTTCGTCTTCGACCCTCTCCATTACCTGCCGCTCCTTGAGAAGAAGACGAGGGCATTGGATCAGGCGGCGCCGCTGGTTGGATGGGAGTTGCCCGAGGAGTTCGGAGTGTTGCGGCGGTTGCTGGAGTCTCGGATGGGCAAGCGAGGAAAGAGGGAGTTCGTGCAGGTGCTCAGACTGATGGAGACCTTCCAGCCGGAAGAAGTCCACGACGCCGTACGAGACGCCATTCGACTCGGGGCTGTGAGCTTCGATGCTGTCAAGCACCTGGTGCTGTGCAGGATCGAGGGTCGACCGCCTAGACTCGACATGGAGTTGTACCCGTATCTGCCCAGGACCAACGTTGCAACAACCTCGACCAGGGACTACATGGCTCTCCTGGCGGGGAGCCGGTCATGACCAACAAGTCCACGATGTTGCTCGAACACAACCTCAAGCAACTCAAGCTCCCCACGTTCCTGAGGGAGTACGACAAGCTGGCATCCCAGTGTGCCAGTGAGGGAGCTGACCATCCGGACTACCTGCTGCGACTATCGGAGTTGGAGCTGATCGACCGTCACCATCGCATGGTGGAACGTCGGATCAAAGCAGCCCGCTTCCCGACGACCAAGAGTCTCGACACCTTCGACTTCCTGTCTATGCCGTCCCTGAACAAGGCTCTGGTTCTGGAGCTGGCACGATGCGAGTACATCGAGCGCCCCCACAACGTCATCGCTCTCGGCAACAGTGGCACCGGCAAGACCCATATCGCCCTCGGTCTCGGTCTGGCTGCGTGTCAGAGGGGACTGTCCGTGGGCTTCACCACCGCCGCTGCTCTGGTTCACGAGCTGATCGAGGCCAGGGACGAACGGCGTCTGCTCAACCTGCAGAGAAGGCTCGCACGACTCAAGCTTGATTCTCTCGTAAAAAGTCTGTGCAGGTCGAATTAGAACAACCGTACCCTTGCCTGGGTACAATATACAGTCTCTGTTCCGTGTCCTACCCCAACATACGGTAGCGCGCAGATGTGCTAAATCGCTGGAACTTCCTCAAACCGGGTTTTTACGAGGGAATCAAGCTTCTGATCATCGACGAACTGGGCTTCGTGCCCTTGTCCAAGACTGGCGCCGAGCTGCTCTTCGAGGTGTTCAGCCAGCGTTACGAGCGTGGATCGGTCCTGGTGACCTCCAAGTGAGCCCTTCGTCGAGTGGACCGAGGTGTTCGGCTCTGAACGGCTGACCGGAGCTCTCCTCGACCGCCTCACCCACCATGTCGACATCCTGGAGATGAACGGGGACAGCTACCGACTCAAGCACAGCAAGAAGACTTCTGGCCGCCAGCTATCTGACTGACCCTGATCTCCAACGCCCCACGAACCTTGATGCCCATTCTACGGCGTTCAGTGGTACAGTTTTGCTCCGCCCCGCTTGTACGTTTTCACACCGCCCTTGACAACGCCCTCCATCTCACCGCGGAGCAAGCGATCAGCGACGAGGTCTTGACCGAGACCAAGAGCGTCGATGTTGTTATCTCAGGACCATTGTTCCGCGCCGAGGTCCATCCATCACTGGCCACGATAGCACCTGGAAGGATGATCCACTTCTCGCTGATCGGGTGGGATGAGAACGACGTGAGGCTGTCCGGTCTTGTGGTCATTTGGAGCGTCACCGACGATCGAGTGGGCAGCATTGACGCCTTCGGGAATTTCAGCGCCGGCGCTACCCCGGGTCTGTATGAAGACGTTGTTCAGGCCGAAGTCATTCAGAAACGCCCTTGATCTCCGGTCGATCGCGCCGAAACCCGGCCGTACCAAGGGCGAAGTGAACGGCCGCAGAGATCGCAATGAACATCACCGGAGCACTCGTCGCTCTCCTGGCCTTGCTCTTCGTGGCCTGCTCGAACGATGAGCCCTTTGAGTCTTCTCCTACCCCCAACGAGTCAAGTGGCGCTGCCGCGCAATTCACGTCGGGGACTGTCGTCAACGTGGTGGACGGCGTCACGATAGACGTCGACGTCGAAGGCACCGTGTCGCGGGTCCGTTACATGGGCCTCGCGGTCCCGTCGGGCGACCCAGCTCCGGGCGGCCAGTCGGTGGCTGGCCGAGCTCTCGAGTTCAATCAGTTCCTTGTAGGCGGTAAATCTGTTCAGCTCGAACGTGGAGTCCCTGACACGGACGAGTCGGGGCATCTGCTCCGCTACGTCTACGTCGACGGCGAGATGGTCAATCTGGCCCTACTGACCAATGGCTACGCAGGCGTCTCGGAGCTCCCTGCGCAATTCGAGCGTAAGGCGTCGTTTGCGATCGCGGAAGCAGGCGCGAAACAGCAGCAACGTGGCTTCTGGAGAGACGAATCGGGAGGAGGAGACACGGAGTCTCAAGCGGTCTCGACCGAGGCTTTCACTGGAGGAACCCTACCCGCCCTTCCCGGCCTACAACAATCCGAATGCGACTTCTCCGGAACGTCGGAGGCTAAGATCAAAGGGAACATCAATACCAGGACTAAGAGTCGAATCTATCACGTACCCGGCGGGTTCTTCTACAACACTATTGAAGTGGACTCGGATGAGGGCGACCGTTGGTTCTGCACCGAGGGAGAGGCCGTTGCGGCGGGCTGGACCAAGTCGACCCACTAGCGGTTAGGCTCTGCGATAGTTGTCCTCGAGCCGGACGATATCGTCTTCGCCAAGATATTCCCCGATCTGGACCTCGATAATCTCGAGGGGCGCGTCGCCGGGGTTTTCCACCCGATGGGTTCCACCTATCCGAACATACGTCGATTCATTGGCCGATAGCGAAAATTGCTCGTCTCCGCTGCTGACTTTGGCGGTCCCCTTTACTACCACCCAGTGCTCCGAACGATGCCGATGCTTTTGGAGGGATAACGCCGCGCCGGGATTGACCGTCATCCGCTTCACCTGGAACCCTTCGCCGCCGTCCAGGACTTCATACGTACCCCACGGTCGATGCACCTTGTGGTGGCTCTCGTGTTCGGTTCGACCATCCGCACGCAGACGCTCGACGACCTTCTTGACGTCCTGAACGTCCTCCTTTCGCGCTACAAGAACGGCGTCTGCGGTTTCGACGACCACCATGTCCTCTAGGCCGACCGCCGCCAGCAAGCGGTGCTGCGCGAGCATGAGTGTGTTCTTGGTCGCGTAACTGAATACGTCCCCCTGGACGACGTTGCCATCGGCGTCGTGATCCCGCTCTTCCCACAACGCGGCCCATGCGCCGATGTCCGACCAACCGGCGTCCAGATCGACCACGGCCGCTTGAGAGAGACCACCGTTGCTTGCGACGTTCTCCATGACGGCGTAGTCGATGGAGTCGCTGGGACAGGCGATGAAATCGGCAGCGCCTGGACGGTAGAAATCACCGTCCTGATGACCGTTCGAAGTGGCTGCACTGCAAGCGGCGGCGATATCAGGCCGGTCTCGCTTGAGGCGTGAAAGCCATACCGACGCCTTCATCATGAACAACCCGCTGTTCCAAGCGTAGTCGCCGCTGTCGATAAAGGTTTTTGCCGTCTCCACGTCTGGTTTCTCGACGAAGCCGGCTACTTCCCACGCCGCTTGACCTAGCTCTCCGCCCTTCTTTATATAACCGTATCCAGTTGCGGGTATCGTGGGGGCGACCCCAAAAGTGACCAGTTGCCCGCGCTCGGCCAGGGGAAGGCCAGACAGAACAGCTGACTGGAACGCGTCGACATCCCGAATCACGTGATCGGCGTGCATCGACAGCATCACGGGATCGTGATCTGACCCTTCCGTAGTTTCCGCCAGTCTTAGTGCTGCCAGAGCGAGCGCCGGAGCGGTGTTCCGCCCAACCGGCTCAACCACGACCGCAAGAGGTTGCCTCTCGAGCTCCCGCATCTGGTCGAGGACCAGGAACCGGTGCGCCTCGTTGCACACAACAATCGGCTCAGCGGAATCAACTCCGTCGAGGCGTGTCAGTGTCTCCTGGAACGTACTGCGCTCGCCCATTAAAGGGAGGAACTGCTTGGGATGGTTCTCCCGTGACAGGGGCCACAAACGCGTGCCGGAGCCACCCGCGAGTATGACGGGCGACAGGCTCATGAACCCGTCTCCTCTGGCGTTCCACCAGCCGCCACGTCTACCTGCTTCTGTATGTCAACGAATCGCCCCGTCAGGCCCGGGTTCTTACCCACAAATGTCTCTATAACCTCACCGGCGGCGGCGAAATCGTTCGCGGCTAGGTATTGCTCGGCAATCTGCTGATAGATGTCGACGAAGTTAGCGGCCAGCTGAGGGGAGGTAACGAGAAAAGCATCGATCACCTGTCGAGTTGTGGTCGGGTTGTTCGTGGCTAGGTACTGTTGGGCGATCCGCTGGTAGGTCTGGACGTAGTTACCGACCAGCTCAGGATCAACGTCCAAATAGGTGTCGACCACCTTTTGAGCCGTCGCCAGGTCATTCCTGGCGATGAACTGGTTCGCCACCGCACGGTTCGTCTCGACGAAATGACCCGCCGCGTCGGGGTTCCTTGTAAGATAGTCTCTAACTGCGGCCCAGGCAGTATCTGGGTCGCCCTCGGTCAAGGCCTGGGCGGCGAGAAGCCTATGGGTTTCAATCCGGTTGGGCGACAGCCGTTCGGTCTCGTTGGTAAGCTCTCTCGCTCGCTCGAGGTAAATCGGGTCTAACGACCTGACTTTCTGATAGAGTCCCGCCAGCGCGAAGTAGATTCGCCACTCTTCGGGCTCAGCCTTCAAACCTGCTTCCCCTTGTCGATCGGCGACCTCCGCTGCAAGTATTTGTTCGTCCGGCGTCATGTTGTTCCAATTCTGCGCAAGTTGGTTGAACATTACCTGACGGGGATAGTTGGCGAGCGGTGGAGCCGCGTTGATGGCCTCCTCGTAGAGGACAAGCCGGTCCTGCCAACTGATACTTGGGTCCAGCGTCTGGATGATTGTCCGTGAACCCTTCAGTGGAGCTAGGTTTATGAAGTTGATGAACAGCACTGCGAATACGCCGCTCACGAAGAGCCCGACCAAAAGAGAAAGGTCGGTCCCTAGAAAGCCCTGTTGTGATTCGGTTCCGCCGTCCGGACGAGTCGTTGAGTCCGCAGACGTTGCGTTCGCGAGTTCGCGGTCCTCGGGCGCCGCGTCCAGGAAAACGACGAAACCGAGAAGCAGGAAATACTGGGTCACTGTTCCAGGCGTATCGAACAAGAAAAGGTTTTGGACGAAATAGCCGACTAGACCGGCGCCCACGAATAGGACCAATAGTTGGTCGTGGGGCGCAACGACCCGAACCTTGCGCGCGATCACCCACATCATGTAGACCCATATCGCCATGTAGACAAGAAATCCGCCGAGCCCCTTTGTTGTCAACTCCTCGATCAACTTATTGTGGGCCTGGTCGAAGGAGACGACTCTACCTCCGCCGATGATATCCGGCGTAACGTAACGATCGAAACCGACGGTGAAATTCTCCGGTCCCCATCCGAGGAGCGGCCTCGCGGCAAACGCCCGCATACCGATGCTTGCCGTGTTCAACCGCTCGACCAGCGCACGGTCACCGGGGCCAATCTTGGATATGCGAGCGAGCAGGTAGTTGCCATCGGCTACGGCCTTGAAGGCCGCTGTGTCACGCACCACCACTGTGATGAGGAAAAGCCCCACCACGACTGCTATCAGTGCGATGGCCGCAATCCGAACGGGTCTGAAGTGTCCCCAAGCTAGGTAGGCCACAGCCATAGCCATCAGCCCAACGCCCAGGCCAATCACGGCGCCTCGCGTACCGCTGAGTATCATCACCAGCACATCCAGCACGATCGCGAAGATCCAAAAAGCCCTCAGCAAGGTTTCCGTGGAGACAGTCTCGTCTTCCCTTGCGGTCCTGTTGCGCGCTCGTCTTCTCCTCCTCTGGCGGCCTCGAGACTCGGTAGGGCTAGGAGTTGCAGGTTGAGAGGATGCTGCCAGAGACCTGGCGAGCAATCCGGAAGCGACCGCGACGTTGACCAGCATGTACGCGCCCACGTAGGTCGCGTTGCCGAAGCTGATGTCTATCCGATCGGCGTCCGACAGGTACGACAGCAGCTTTATGTCCAAGAACTGTCCGAGTCCCAGGATGCCGATGAAGCAGCTTATACCGAGGTTTACGTTGAGCAGGACCTTCCAGTCGTTCCAGTTGCGGTAAACAGAAGTCAGCACGACGACGAAGGCGAGCCAATGCGCGATGTCGACAAATCCTTGCATTCTCTCGTAGGTCGACCAGAGGCTCCTTTGAGGACTCACTCCCACTAGAGAGGCGACTAGCACGACGGCGACGTATGTGGCGAGAATAGGTATCAGCCACGAGGAGCGCAGCCGGTAGGCGGGGGAGCGCAGAAACAGCACGAGCCACAGCGCGAGGGCGATTTCGATCACGATTCGCGAGTAGATCGCCTTGCCGACCACGAACGGGAAAAAGGTCGGCGGAAGCGGGTCCGCCATGACCACCAGAGGGGTCAAGAAGACCAAAGCGACGGCGACCTTGGTGATGATGAGTATCAGTCGCTCGAGCTCATCACCGGTAGTTGCGACCTGGCTGCGGGCGGCAGCCATCAGGTTCCTTCGATCGAAAGCGAGGACATGTGCCTGACGATTCTAAGTGAGCCTAGGGGCAAGGTCAATGTGGAATAGATGTAATACAATTGACTGAGTCTGCGGATCTCGACCTATCGCCCAGCCTGGCGCAGCTAGCAGCACACGATGTGGACAGCCGCGAGCCTCGCCACCTTTGCGACCGGAGTCGTCGTAGTCCTTACGAGTCTGATAGGCTTGACGACAAGCGCCACTTGACCACACCTGCTGTTGCCCGAGCTTTCGTCGCGCCCGTTAGTGGCTCTTTGGGCTTATCGATGATGCTGATCGCCCTGGCGTTCATCCGCGACAGCTAGTAACCGCTAGCGTAATTCACATTGGTGGTCCCCATCCGCATGACCGGCGACATCGAACTGATTCAAGAGCTTAGCGCAATCGTCGGCGATGACTATGTCGTACACGACCCCGACGACCTGATCGTTTTCGAGTACGACGGCTCGGTCGATCGGGCGCTGCCTCAGGCAGTCGTGCTCCCGCAGACCACGACTGAGGTGTCCGAGGTCGTCAAGGCCGTGGCCAAACGGGGACTGCCCATCGTAGCAAGGGGAGCGGGCACCGGCCTGAGCGGCGGGGCAGTCGCCGAGCAGGGCGGGGTCGTACTCGCACTAACTCGGATGCACGATATCCTCGAAATCGACCCCAATAACCGGCTAGCGGTGGTGGAGCCAGGCGTCGTGAACATCGACCTGTCAACCGAGGCGTCTAAGCACGGCCTCTACTACGCGCCAGACCCGTCCAGCCAGAAGGCCTGCACGATAGGAGGCAACGTCGCGGAAAACTCCGGCGGCCCGCACTGCCTGGCCTACGGCGTAACGACCAACCACGTTCTTGGCCTGGAGGTCGTGCTAGCTGATGGCTCGGTCCAGTGGTTCGGCGGCAAGGCTCGCGAGAGCGCCGGATACGACCTTAGAGGAATTGTGGTCGGGTCAGAGGGCACCTTGGTGATCGTGACCAAGGTCGTTGTTCGCCTGCTGAAACAGCCGGAGTCCGTGAAGACCCTGCTCGCGGTGTTCGAGACTATCGAGGACGCCAGCAGCGCCGTATCGGCGATCATCGCCGGTGGCATCGTACCGGCCGCGCTCGAAATGATGGACCGGCTGTGCATCGAGGCGGCAGAGCCCGCCGTCCATGCGGGCTACCCTGAGGACGCAGGAGCCGTGCTGCTGGTGGAGGTAGACGGTCTCGCCGAGGCGGTATACGAAGAGGCTGCCGAGATCGAGGCGATCTTCGGCGAGTTCGGGCCTCTCGAGGTGCGGACGGCCGTCGACGCTGCCGAAAGGGAACGTCTGTGGGCTGGCCGGAAAGGTGTGTTGGGAGCTTTAGGGAGACTCGCGCCGAACTATTACCTGGTCGACGGCACGATTCCAAGGACTAAGCTTGTTGAGGTGCTGACGAGCATCAACGCTATCGGAGAGAGGTTCGGTTTACCGATCGCAAACCTTCTGCACGCGGGCGACGGCAACCTGCATCCCTCAATTCTGTTCGACGAACGCAAGGCCGGGGACACGGAAAAGGCACTTGAGGCTGGCGGCGAGATCCTCAAGCTGTGCGTCGAATCCGGCGGCGTTCTTTCGGGCGAGCACGGCATCGGCCTGGAGAAACAGCAGTATATGCCTCTGATGTTCAGCGACAGAGACATGGAGGCAATGGCAAAGTTACAGGTCGCCTTTAGCACAGATGGATTGTTGAACCCAGGGAAGATATTCCCGACAGATTCGGCGCCGGCCAATATTTCTCAGGCCGCAGCGGTCGCAAGGACGGGAGCCGGGGCGTTCATCTAAACAAGTGTCCTACCGCGACCCCGATGGCAAGACGGTCGAAGATACCCTTATCGGCGCGGTTGGAGCTGTAACTGTCGGAGACAAGGCGGCTTCGCGGCGTATCGACGGTCTCAGCCCAAGTGTCGTCGTCCATCCAGAGGACCTTCGCGAACTCACAGGCGCCCTCCATGCAACCAACCAGGACGATCTCGCGGTCGCTCCCTGGGGAGGTGGGACTCGTCTCGAGCTCGGAAATTCTCCAGAGCGACTCGACATGGTTCTCGACCTATCGCGCCTCGATCACATCGTAGAGCACAACCCGGCGGACCTGACCGCCACGGTTCAAGGTGGCATCACGGTCGACAAACTCCAGAATGCGCTCGGGCAACACGGCCAGTTCCTCGCCATCGACACGCCGCTGCCCGATCGAGCGACAATCGGCGGCGCTCTGGCGGTAGGCGCCAGCGGCCCTTCGAAGTGGCAGTACGGTAGCCCAAGAGACACCGTCATCGGTATGACGGTCGCCCAGGCCGACGGGACGTTGACGAAGAGTGGAGGCCAGGTGGTCAAGAACGTCTCCGGCTACGACATGGCGCGACTCCATATCGGCGCTATCGGGACCCTGGGAATCATCGCCGAGATTTCGTTCAAGCTCACTCCCCTGCCCGCCAATGAGGCAACAGTAATTGCGGTCTATGATGGCTTCAGGGCCAGCATTGACGCGGGACTGGCCGTTTTTCATAGCGACGTTGTCCCCCTGGCAATCACGGCTTTCGACGACATCGCCAACAACCAAAAAGAGTACGTCGACCGCAGCGGATCGGGCTTCCTCGCCATCCGGCTGGGAGGACGGCCGCTGGCCCTGGAGCGCCAGCTCAAGGAGTGCCGGTCACTTTGCCGTCAGCTCGGCTCGTCCCAGATCGACGCTATCTACGGAGAGGGAGCCACGAACGTATGGCGTGGTTTGGCCGACTTCGGCTGGAACGAGAAGGCGATGCCGATAGTCCTGTGTAGGGCCCTACTCGAACCCACAAGCGTCCCCGGCTTCGTCGACACACTGCCTCGATCGCAGGGACCGGAGGGGCTGCTCTTGGCGGTCGCCGCTCAGCCTGCTCACGGCGTGGTCTTTTTGGCCTGGTCCGCCGACGGCGAATCGCCCTCGTGGGACGCCGTTACCAGGCTCCTTCGGAGTTCGCGTGAAGCCGTCAACCGGGCTGGTGGGCGCATGATCATCGAGCGCTGCCCCGTCGACGTCAAGTCCCGATTCGACGTCTGGGACGAGGTCGGCCCGCCGCTGGCAACAATGCGCCGGCTAAAGGAGCAGTATGACTCGAAGCGCATCCTCAATCCCGGCCGGTTCGCAGGCCGCATCTGATGGCCACCCATGTCGACGTGCCACAGTCGACGGCCTGTTCGAGGGGCCAGACGCTCCGGACGAGCAAGACCTCTACAAGTGCGTGCATTGCGGCTTCTGCCTCCAGGCGTGCCCTACGTACGTACAGACCGGCCTCGAAACCGAGTCGCCCAGGGGCCGCATCGCGTTGATGAAGGCCGTCAACGAGGGGCGGGTCGGAATGACACCAACAGTATTCAAGCACTGGGACCTCTGCATCCAATGCCGGGCCTGCGAGCCGGCCTGCCCTTCGGGAGTGCCCTACGGGAGCTTGATCGAGGCCACTATGGCGCAGGTGGAGCGCGTGAGGCGTCCATCCTTGCCGAAACGGTTCGCCGGGTGGCTCCTGCTGACGCGGATACTGCCTCACCAGAGACGCCTGGGAATACTCGTGGGCCTGCTACGCGTCTACAGGCGGCTGGGAGTGGAAGCGGCAGTAGCCAAAACCGGCGTCGTCCGCCTTGCATCTTCGCGACTTGACGAGCTACAGAAGTCCGCGCCCGAGGTCGCTGGGGCTCCGTTCAAGGCCAACGGCCAGTTAATACCGGCGATCGGGGGAAAACGCGCCAGCGTGGCTCTCCTCTCCGGCTGCGTAATGCCGTTGGTGCAAGGTCCGCAGATGGACGCGGTGTCGCGCGTCCTGGCGCGAAACGGCTGTGACGTGTTCGTGCCAAAAGGCCAGGGGTGCTGCGGAGCCATCAACTCTCACGTCGGCGACCTCGAAACGGCGCGCCGCCTGGCTAGAAGGAACATCGATGTCTTTCTCGAGGCCGGAGTCGACGCCGTTGTCGTCGCCTCGGCGGGATGCGGGGCCCGAATGAAGGAGTATGGCGATTTACTTCGAGACGACCCTTCGTACGCGGAGAAGGGCGAGAGATTACGCGCGCTGGTCAAGGACGTGCACGAGTTCCTCGCCGATCTACCGCTCATTCCGCCTAAAGGACGTCTGGAATTCAAGGTCACCTACCAGGACGCGTGTCACCTGTCTCACGCGCAGCGGATCACAGAAGCGCCGCGCCATCTGCTGCGTTCGATCCCCGCCCTGGAGCTCATCGAGATGGCGGACTCGACGCGGTGCTGTGGAGCGGGCGGCACATACAGCATCACGCAACGCGAGTTCTCATTGAGGCTTCTCGACTCAAAGATGGGCGCGGTCAATGCGACTGGCGCAGACGTGCTCGCCGTGGCCAACCCTGGCTGTCATATCCAGCTTGCGAACGGCGTCCAGCGCCATTCGACACCGATGAAGGTGCGCTACATCACAGACCTGCTGGATGAGGCCTACGGATCTGAGTAGCCAGAGCTCTCGGATACCGAGATGACCAAGTCACCGGCGCATCGCCGGCGGGTGTAGGGATATGAAGCCAGTACGGTTCACCAAACATGCGATAGACCAGATCGTAGAGCGAGGAACCAGTGAATCTGAGGTGCGTTATGCTGTGGAGCACGGTATAAGGGAACCGGCTAAAATGGGGAGAGAACTGCGGCGCTTCAACTTTCAGTTTGGCAAGCTGTGGCAGCGCGAGCGATATGCCATTAAGCAAGTAGCGCCGATTGTCAAAGAGGAACCGAATGAGATTATCGTAGTAACGGTCTATACTTTCTATTACTAAGGACACTCTCCCGGCGAGGTGGAACAGCATGCAGTTAAGCTACGATTCCGAAGTCGATGCTCTTTATATAAAGCTGGTCGGCGGCAAACAGGAGTGCCGGACGATTAGATTAAACGAGGAGATCGCTCTGAACATCGGACCAGAAGAGACGCTGGTGGGGATTGAGATCCTTGACGCTAGCGAGGTGCTGGGCGACGGGGATGTGCCGGTCGTGACGCTCGAAAACCTTCAGTCCACTATCGCGTCTTGAGAGATTTGGACCGATGAAGGTCGTGTACGACCAACATACCGACGTTCTCCGGATTCTTTTCAACGATTCGCCGATTGAGGAAAGCGACGAGGACAAGCCAGGTGTCGTGGTGGACTACGACAGCCAAGGTAACATTGTCGGGATCGAGGTGCTCGACGCCTCTACGCGAATGGAAAACCCTCGCGCGGTTGACTATGCCGTAACCGGCTAAAGGGATCTGGGCTTCGCAAGCCGAGCTTTACATGCCCGGTCAGGAATCCTTTCGGGCCAAAGCGATCACAGAACCTACCTTCCGACCTGGCCTCTTTGGCGCAGAGCGTGGTCGACGAGCACAAGAGCCATCATCGCTTCAACGTTGGGGACAGCGCGGGGAAGGACGCACGGGTCGTGTCGTCCCCTGCCCTCGAGAGTCGTGGGGTTGCCGTCGATGTCTACTGTCTCCTGTGGCTTCATGATTGTGGCTGTCGGCTTGAAGGCTGCCCTGACCACGATGTTCTCGCCATTCGTGATTCCGCCCTGCACTCCACCCGACCGGTTGGTCCGCGTCCGGATGCGGCCGGCTTCGTTGTAGAAAGGGTCGTTGTGCTGAGAGCCGGTCATCGTAATTCCGCCGAAGCCGGACCCGATCTCGAACCCTTTGCACGCCGGCAACGATAGCATTCCCTTGGCCAGGTCCGCTTCCATCTTGTCGAACACCGGCTCACCCAGACCCAGCGGCACTCCCCGGGCCACGGCCTCCACCACACCGCCTAACGAATCGCCGTTCTTTCGGGCTTCCTTGATCTTCTCGATGATCTGAGCGGCGACGTCCGGGTCGGGACACCGGGCCGCGTTGGCCTCGACGTCTTCCAGAGTCACTTTGTCGGGGTCAACGTCGGCGATTAGCTTCCAGACCTGCTTGACGTACCCTATGACCTTGAGGCCATATTCCTGCGCCAATATCTTCCTGCCGATGGCCGCGGCCGCCACGCGACCGATCGTCTCGCGGTTGCTTGCACGACCGCCACCCTTCCAGTTGCGAATGCCGTACTTGGCCTGGTACGAGTAATCCGCGTGGGAGGGACGGTACTTCGTCCTCATGTGCTCGTAGTCTTTGGAACGTTGGTCTTGGTTCCAGACGACCATGTGGATCGGCGTACCCAGTGTTTGACCGTCGAAGACTCCCGAGAGTATCTCGACCTTGTCATCTTCCTTGCGCTGAGATGTGATCTCGCTCTGGGCAGGCTTTCGGCGGTCGAGCTCGGCCTGGACCTCGGACGGGTCGATCTCCACCATCGGTGGGCAGCCGTCGACGACTACCCCGATGGCGTCTCCGTGCGACTCACCCCAGGTGGTAACCCGGAACATCTGACCAAAGGTGTTGCCCATAGGCTGAGCGGCCTCTCCCTCGGAACGGTGTGCTATGATGTTCGCGAACCCATTCTACAGCAACGCCTCCACATCGAATCTCGGGTCCGGGTCGAACGCCTGCGAGTACCTTCCGCCTCTGGCGGCTGAGCGTCTCTCGTAGCCCGGACCCTTTTCTTTTCTGACGAACTATCCGCCCTTTGACCTTGCCACACCTATGCTACAATTCCGCGCGCTGCGGCTTACTGCGCTTCACAGTCGCAAAAACCGGACGAACGGGGACATCATGCGGCCTATCACCGAAATAGCAGACGTCATGGGGCTCGACCCCGCAAGCGTGATTCCTTACCCCAAATCCACCGAAGGGATGACTATGCAGCAGCGGAACGGGCGATAGGGGCAAGGGAGGGCGATGGTCCGGGCACGATTTGGGGTAGAGGGGGGCCGGTGTTTGTCTTCAGTTGCCGCGGGGAGACTTTGTGACCGTCTGCGAATGTTGGTCAGGGCGAGATAGCGGGGAGAGGACACAGCAAGAGGCACTCGCAGACCGGACTGGCGCGAGTTCGCGGGGACGTTCGGTTGGCCGGATGGCGGCCGGTTGCCGCCGCCGCCGTCAGGCAGGGAGTGGCAGGGCGCGCAATGAGGTTACGTCAATAGGTGTGTAAACGACATCAGGCGGCGACCTTCTCAGCCGTTGATTCAATGGCGATTCCATCCGCATACTGTGCACCGAGATAGACGTCTTCGATCAACTCAGGGGCCTTCAGACGCCTGAAGCGCTGTTCGGCGACCATCAACATTTTCCAGATCACCGCTATCGCCCGATCGACCCTCTTGTAGCGCTTGGCGGCATCGGTCCGAAGCCTGAGGGCCGCGAAGGGTGATTCTACCGGGTTCGTCGTGCGAAGGTGCCCCCAGTGCTCCTTTGGGAAGTCATAGAAGGTGATCATGCGGTCCCAGTCCCGCTCCAAGGCCTCTGAGGCCGCCTCGTAGGAATGGTCGCCGCACCACCTGGTGAACACCGTCCTGAGCCGCTCAGCCTCTGTCCGAGTCTGGGCGTAGGGGATAGTACGCAGCATGAGCTTGGCCTGGTCCTGTTGTCGCTTTGGAAGCTTGGCGAGCACGTTTACGATCTTGTGGTTCCAGCAGCGTTGCTCTGCCGCCTGCGGATAGACGTTGCGCAGAGCTCCCCAGATGCCCAGGTGTCCGTCTCCAACCACCAGCCTCGGGCAGCTCAAGCCCCGGCGCTTGATGTCCCTGAGCACCTCGGACCAGTTCTCTGTGGACTCCCTGTATCCGGGAACAGCGCTCACCACCACCTTTCTCCCGTCGCTCAGGGCCGCCATCACCACCAGTACCGCCGCCTTCTCCTTCTCAAGACCAGCCTTGACGTAGACTCCATCCACCCACATGTAGACCACTTCCAGGTCATCGAGGGGCCGGCTGCGCCATTGGGCAAGCTCATCGTTCCACTTGGACTTCAACCGGGCCACCGTGCTCGCCGATACCGGTGCGTCCTCTCCCAGCAGCCCCCGCAAAGCCAGATCGAAGTCGCCTTCGGATAGACCGTGCAGGTACAGCTCGGGGATCAACTCAGCAACCTTCCTGGTCCTGTTGACGAACAGCGGCAGCAGCCGGCTCTCGAACTGCTCCTCGGTATCGCGGACTCGTGGCCGCCTAAGCTGTATCGTGCCCGAACTCAGCGTAAGCCTCCGGGCTCTGCCGTATCCGTTCCGATAGCCGGTATCTGAGTCCGAGTCGGACCTGAGCGCCGACTTCGCCCTTCCCAGAAACGCCGTCACCTCCTCCTCCAGCAACTCTTGGACCAGCCTCTGGACCTGGCTTCGCACCCAATCCTCCAACTGCTCCCACTCCGGCCTTGACTCCGACCTACTCTCAGTGCTTTCCTTCCTCATGGGCGGTGTATCTCCTCTCTTGGGCCTTGAGCCCGTCTTGTTCAGAGAGAGGGTACACCGCCTGACCGTTTACACACTTTTTGAGGGTACCTCCGCGCAATCGGGCCAGGGCACGATCGAACTGGGCTTCCCAAGGCCAGCGCTGTGGCAGATGCAGTGTGAGGCGGCGCGCCGAGCGGGTGATCCGTCCGGCCAGGGAGAAGAACCGCCGCCGGAGGGTCTTGGTGGTCACCACCTGCTCGCCCAGACCGATGCGCGCTGTCCAGCGGGCGATGTTGTGGGCCATCACCTGTACCGCCAGCCAGGCGGCGTTGGCGGCGAAGCGGCCCGAGGGGAGATGGTTCAACCCCACACCGTGCTTGAGGTCTCGGATGGCATTCTCGATCTCGGCGTGGCGGCGATGGTCGGCCTCCAGTTCGAGCATCTCCCCGTCCCGGTCGGTGATGAAGCCGTGATAGCTGTAGGTGGCGAAGAGGGCCAGCTGGGAACCGGGCGTGGGCTTCACACGCCGGACGATGAGCCGCACCGGCGCGGCGTCAGGTTCACTCTGGAAGGGAGTGCAGGTGGTCTCGGCCACATCGGCGGCGCCGTCCATCCAGTAAGGAATCGGCGTCCAGGCATCTTCGGGTATCGCCTCGATGAGATTGTGCAGGCTTTTATGCTGGCGGATGGTGATGGAGAAGCGGACATCCATCTTGCGGCAGACGGATACCACGCCATGAGTGTAGAACCCGCTGTCGGCCCGTAGCGTGAGTCGTCCGTTGGCCCCGGCGTAGCGCACCCGTCCCACCGTCTCCCGCAGGAAGTGGGCGGCGCCGCGGGCGGTGTTGGCCCGGCCCTCGCGCAGCCGGGACATCAGCACGTCTCCGGTGCCGGCGGCGATGGCCAGCAGTGGGTGGTAGCCCCGCTTGCCGGTATAGCCGTGGTGGCGGGCGCCCTCCTTGGCCAGTCCGTAGGTCTCGCAGATGGTGGAATCGAGGTCGATGGTGAACGGCGCGTCGCCGGGTCCGGCCCCAGCGGCCCAGGCCCGGGCCAGCAGCTCCCGGCTCACCCGGTCCAGCTGGCGGACGTGGCCCCACCGGAAGCTGCCCAGGAAGGTGCCCAGGGTGGATGGCGCCTTGACCGTGCCGCCCAGGGTGCAGGCCGTCCCCCCGGTGCGCAACACATCAGCGTCGTCGATGCAGTCGCCGCCGGCCATGGCTGAGGCCACCAGGGTCATCAGCTTGTCTCCGGTGTTGGCCCGCCCCGGCGCGCCGCCCAGGTCAAGGTGATGGTCAACGAGTTCCCGCAGGCCCAGATGCCGGGCGAGGGTGGCCGGCAGGAGCAGACCGGCATTGGCCACCAGGCGGTGATCGTCAAAGACGATACGGATACGGTCGGGCTGGTTGCGTGGTAGCATCTATTGGGTGCTCCTTCTCTGGGACTGTTTTGCTGTTACAAAACCATTATCCCAGATTCAGAAGAGCACCCTCTGGCCACTTCAGGATGCTAACCCGACGCCCTCCCTCGGTGGATTCGGGCTTACGGGCGTTACAAGGCGAAGATCGGTCTCGAGGCGATCCGCTCGGAAGGCCCCAGGGGCAAGCTAATCCTTATGACCGGCATGACCCCGACGCGGGCCGGTGAGGGTAAGACGACGACGACGGTTGGGCTCACGCAGGCCCTCGGGCAGCTTGGACACAGGTCGATGGCGACACTGCGGGAACCTTCGCTCGGTCCTATCTTCGGCATCAAGGGTGGCGGCACGGGCGGCGGCGAGGCCCGCGTCATGCCGGAGGACGAAATCAACGTTGATTCCCTCGTAAAAACCCGTTTTGAGGAAGTTCCAGCGCTTTAGCACATGTGAGCGCTACCGTATGTTGGGGTAGGACACGGAACAGAGACTGTATATTGTACCCAGGCAAGGGTACGGTTGTTCTAATTCGACCTGCACAGACTTTTTACGAGAGAATCAACGTTCACCTCACCGGCGATACTCACGCCGTGTCCTCGGCGCACAACCTGCTTTCGGCGCTGACCGACAACGCGGCGCAACGCGGCACGGTCGATGGCCTTCAGCCGGATGGCATCACGTGGCGCAGGGTCGTGGACGTCGAGGAGAGAGCGCTCCGGACGATAGTGACCGGGCTCGGAGGGCCGGACAACGCACCCGTGCGAGAGACCGGCTTCGATATCGTTACCGCCTCTGAGATCATGGCGACGCTGGCGCTCTCGTCCGGCCTCGAGGATCTAAGGGAACGGCTGGGCAGAATCGTCGTTGGGTTCGCGGACAACGGCAACCCGGTGAAAGCGAGCGACATTGAGGCTGTCGGCTCAATGATGGCGCTGCTGCGGTATGCGATTCAGCCGAACCTGGTGCAGACCTTGGAAGGTCAGCCGGTGCTGGTGCACACCGGGCCTTTCGGGAACATCGCCCACGGCTGCAACTCCGTCGTGGCGGACCTGTGAATGGCGGAGAGATAATGTACCGGCAGGGCGGCTCAAGAGCTGAGATGTGGCGCTTGAAAAGCGTACCGCCTGTCGCCTTCAATCAGGAACGACCGAACCTGACTGAAGGTGGATTGGATGTACAAGGTGGGTATTTACCTCCGTGTTCGCAAGGCTTGTTTCGTCGAAGGGATGAGCGTCCGAGAGGCGGCCCGAGTGTTCGGGCTACACCGGGACACGGTGCGCAAGATGCTCGAGTACTCCGTGCCCCCCGGGTATCGACGGCAACGACCGGCTCGCAGACCGAAGCTCGATCCATATAAGGGTGTGATGGACCAGATCCTGGAGCAGGATCTGAGCTCACCGAAGAAGCAGCGTCACACCGCCAAGCGTATCTACGAACGGCTCAGAGACGAACACGGCTTCCCCGGCAAGTACACGATAGTCAAAGACTACGTTCGAGAACGCCGTCGTCATACCCGCGAGATGTTCTTACCTCTGTCCCACCCTCCGGGACATGCCCAGTGCGACTACGGCGAAGCTCGAGTGATCATCGGCGGAGTGGAACGCAAAGCCCACTACTTCGCCCTGGACCTCCCTCACAGCGACGGGTGCTATGTGAAGGCGTATCCCGCCGAGACGACGGAGTCATTCTGCGACGGACACGTCTCCGCCTTCGCGTTCCTGGGCGGAGTGCCTCAGAGCATCCTCTACGACAACACCACGCTCGCGGTAGCCAGAATCCTGGGAGATGGTCGCCGGCAGCGGACCAGGGTGTTCTCCGAGCTTCAGTCCCACTACCTGTTCGAGGACCGGTTCGGCCGTCCAGGCAAAGGGAACGATAAGGGCAAAGTAGAAGGTCTGGTCGGCTATGTCCGCCGGAACTTCCTGGTGCCCATTCCATCGTTCGAGAGCTTCGATGCCCTCAATGCTCATCTGGAGCAACACTGCCTCAGACGGTTCGAAGATCGACTCCGCGGCCACAACGAGACGATAGGAGAACGGCTGGAGCGGGACCTGGAGAAGCTGCTGCCTCTGCTGGCCGTACCGTACGACGCCAGCGACAAGCACGCGACGAGGGTCAGTTCTCTGTCCCTGGTCAGATACCGGACCAATGACTATTCGGTCCCGGTGGCCTACGGTCATCGGGACGTTCTGGTCCGCGGATATGTACACGAGGTTGTGATCAGCTATGGCGCTGAAGTCATCGCCCGCCATCGGCGGTCCTACGATCGAGACGACTTCGTCTTCGACCCTCTCCATTACCTGCCGCTCCTTGAGAAGAAGACGAGGGCATTGGATCAGGCGGCGCCGCTGGTTGGATGGGAGTTGCCCGAGGAGTTCGGAGTGTTGCGGCGGTTGCTGGAGTCTCGGATGGGCAAGCGAGGAAAGAGGGAGTTCGTGCAGGTGCTCAGACTGATGGAGAACTTCCAGCCGGAAGAAGTCCACGACGCCGTACGAGACGCCATTCGACTCGGGGCTGTGAGCTTCGATGCTGTCAAGCACCTGGTGCTGTGCAGGATCGAGGGTCGACCGCCTAGACTCGACATGGAGTTGTACCCGTATCTGCCCAGGACCAACGTTGCAACAACCTCGACCAGGGACTACATGGCTCTCCTGGCGGGGAGCCGGTCATGACCAACAAGTCCACGATGTTGCTCGAACACAACCTCAAGCAACTCAAGCTCCCCACGTTCCTGAGGGAGTACGACAAGCTGGCATCCCAGTGTGCCAGTGAGGGAGCTGACCATCCGGACTACCTGCTGCGACTATCGGAGTTGGAGCTGATCGACCGTCACCATCGCATGGTGGAACGTCGGATCAAAGCAGCCCGCTTCCCGACGACCAAGAGTCTCGACACCTTCGACTTCCTGTCTATGCCGTCCCTGAACAAGGCTCTGGTTCTGGAGCTGGCACGATGCGAGTACATCGAGCGCCCCCACAACGTCATCGCTCTCGGCAACAGTGGCACCGGCAAGACCCATATCGCCCTCGGTCTCGGTCTGGCTGCGTGTCAGAGGGGACTGTCCGTGGGCTTCACCACCGCCGCTGCTCTGGTTCACGAGCTGATCGAGGCCAGGGACGAACGGCGTCTGCTCAACCTGCAGAGAAGGCTCGCACGACTCAAGCTTCTGATCATCGACGAACTGGGCTTCGTGCCCTTGTCCAAGACTGGCGCCGAGCTGCTCTTCGAGGTGTTCAGCCAGCGTTACGAGCGTGGATCGGTCCTGGTGACCTCCAAGTGAGCCCTTCGTCGAGTGGACCGAGGTGTTCGGCTCTGAACGGCTGACCGGAGCTCTCCTCGACCGCCTCACCCACCATGTCGACATCCTGGAGATGAACGGGGACAGCTACCGACTCAAGCACAGCAAGAAGACTTCTGGCCGCCAGCTATCTGACTGACCCTGATCTCCAACGCCCCACGAACCTTGATTCCCTCGTGAAAACCCGTTTTGAGGAAGTTCCAGCGCTTTAGCACATGTGAGCGCTACCGTATGTTGGGGTAGGACACGGAACAGAGACTGTATATTGTACCCAGGCAAGGGTACGGTTGTTCTAATTCGACCTGCACAGACTTTTTACGAGAGAATCAACCTTGATGCCCATTCTACGGCGTTCAGTGGTACAGTTTTGCTCCGCCCCGCTGGTACGTTTTCACACCGCCCTTGACAACTGGCGGCTCACGCGGTCGAGTTGACGGACATGCCCCCACCGGAAGCTGCGCAGGAAGGTCCCCAGGGTGGATGGCGCCTTGACCACGCAGCCTGGAACACCGACCGTCCCACCAGCGCCCAGCGCATCGGCGTCGTCGATGCAGTCGCCGCCTGCCAGCGCGGAAGCGACCAGCGTCAGCATCTTGTCCCCAGTGTTCGCCCGTCCCGGCGCTCCGCCGAGGTCAAGGTGATGGTCGACGAGTTCTCGCAGGCCCAGGTGCCGGGCGAGGGTGGCCGGCAGGAGCAGGCCGGCATTGGCCACCAGGCGATGGTCGTCAAAGAGGATGCGGATGCGGGCGGGGTGGTTACGTGGTAGCATCTATTGGGTGCTCCTTGTTTCCGGGCGGTTTTCTGTTCCAAAACCACTATCCCAGATTCACAGGAGCACCCTCTGGCTTCTTCAAGGGCTGTCCCCAAGGCCGTCCTTCGGTGGATTCGGGCCTAGTCCAAGCCTAGTCGGTTGCCGGACTAATCGCCTCAATATCCTGTTCTGAAATCTCTTGAATCAGCCGGTAGACTCTGCCCGCCTCCTGTCCGCGATCCACGTAGTCCTGGTAAGCCTCTAGTGCATTGTTGATGAGTTCGTCGTAGCTCACAATCCGGGCATTGAGAGCCTTGAAAGAATCACGTGAGCGTGATTCGCCTGTGGGGGAATCGTCCCAATCCCTCAGCCGTAATTGATTAGCGGATGGCGGGGGAGGTTCGGCGTGATGGTGAGTGAAGCGGATCGCCGCTGAAGAGAGCGCAGAGCCGATCCACCACAGATTGGTCGTCGCCATTGCGCTCCAACGTCCTGATTACGCTGGTGAAAGCCGAGAACGCATCGGCCCCCTCCTCGTTCTTCGAGCAGTGTGACACCTTCCGCGCGATCACCGCCCCACGAAGCGCTCGCTCAGCCCGGTTGTTGGTCGGCTCAATGCTCGGATCATCCAGAAAGCGCAGCAAGCTGCCCTGGTCGTCGTGCCAACCCAGTTCGTTCTGCAGCCGGTAGTTGTCCGCATCCGCCATCGGACGGTCGCGGAGATGATAGCTCACCTGGCGCTTCAACCGCTCGGCCTGCACACCAAAGTCGACAGCCTCACCTCGGTGATATGCCTCCCGCAACTCCATCGCCTCTCGCAGAAGGCCGCTCAGACGCTTGCCGAAGCTGCGGCCTCTCCCCGTCTATACCGGAGCTGCCTCGTCACGCTGAAGCGGTTCTGCGCGTACTGGACATGAGCCTTCTCGTTGCCCGGCGACGGTGTGCCGTACATCAGGTCGATCTGGTGCGGGCCGTGCTTGATACCCTTGCGGAGCACGTCGATGGTCCCTCGCCGGGTGACTTCCCCCTGTAGCCGGGCTAGAACCTTGCGCCGCGTCGCACTGTCCTGGCCAAGGTCCAGCGATTCCGCGGCAACGGGCTGGGTGGCGTGAAGGAAGGCGGAGAGATGGGCGAGGTCCACGCAGTACTCGCGGTCATAGTCCTGCGGTTCGCCGCATATCCAGCCGGCGCCGTAGCCTGCCGGCCGCTCGCGCACCATGCCGCCCTGCGGCGGGTCGCAGACAGCGCCCGTCAGAGCCTCGCAAATGAGGCTCTCCAGTCCCTTCTCGCTGGTGTCGGTAGTCACGCTATCCTTCGCCTCTCATCGGGATGGGGACTTCCCGCACTTCACCGGGCCGTATCCCCTCAAGGGCGGTGCGAATATCCTCAATCCTCGGCTCGATGAGCGGCCACCGGTTCGCGCCGAGAACGATCAGCGCGAATCTTCGGCTCCCGATATTCTGCTGGTATGGCATGTTCCTGTCCGCAGTAATCACGACTTCATACCCTGCTTCTTCCGCCCGGTCTAGCAATTCGCCATTGACAAGCGTCGCCCACCCGCGTTCCTCCGCCACGTAGACGTCATGACCGACGAGGTGACGGCGAAGCTGCCGGGGCGCATTGTGGTCAAACAGGATTCGCATGCGAGACTTTAGCGACCTTGGCGTCGAGGTCTTGCACGATGAACTCCAGAACCGCTCTTACCTGCGCTTCGTCCACCCCGCCAAACCACTCGATGAAGTCATGGACGGTTGCGCCCTCCGCAAGGTTGCCGAAAAGGGCTGACACGGGCAACCGCGTGTCCTTGAACACCCAAGCCCCGCTCACCTTGCCGGGCACGCTCTCGACCGCCGGGCACTTGTTCCAGTCCGTCATATTGTCACCTCCTCTTCCATTGCCGAATCTTCTACCGACTCGTCGATGTCGTAAAGGTCTCCGGGCAGGCCGTCTGCCAGTGTCCCACTCTCCCCTATCAGATCCTGGTCGTCGGCCTCGTCCAGGAGTTGGGCCGCAGCTTCACGCACGTCTAGCTTGCCGGTAACCACATCGGCTATGAGACGAGTGCGATATTCCTGTACGAGTTCAATCTGGCGACGGGCACTGTCGGTGGCGGTGCAAATGTTCGTAACGGCCTCATCCAAGTGCCGGACAATAGCGGCCTGTTCGGAAACGGGCGGGATGGGTAGGTGATAGCTATTCAGCGTTGAGCGGTTGATCTTTGGCATCGCCACTCTGTCGGATTCTAGAACCGACCAAGCTGTGAATGCTTTTGAGAGCAGCAACCAGAACAAATAGTTGGCTTGGAGCGAGTGCCGAGGACTCAAAGGATACATGTCAGCGCTGCATAAGCAGTCGGTTGGCGCCACGACTACTTTTGCCAGCGCAGGACGAATCTTGCTGTAGATCACATCACCAGCTCGGCACAGATACTTACTGCTAATTGCTCCCTGTTCGGATGCTGTCTCTTGATTCAACAGTCGGCCCGTCCTAGCCTCAAGGTGATTTGGAGCGATGAGCGGCATTGATGCGTACGGTTCGACTGTCGGATCAACTTGCCCTTCGGCGATGCTTATTTGGCGGGAAAAACGGGCAATCTCCCAATGCTCTGGCACGTCGCCGAGCCACTCGACGCCGGAGGGCTTGAGGCGCACGTTGGTGTCAAGGCCGCGAGTTACGGCCTGGTTGATAATGGCCTGCTCCTCCTCCAGCAGCGCAATTAGCTTCCGCTTGGCGGCGACGTACCACCGGATGCGCCGGTCCACGTAGTTCAGGTAGCGCACGATGGCGGCCTGTTCGGGGAGGGGCGGGAGGGGGACGTACATCATCTTGAAATGCTCAGGCCGCAGGCTCCACATGTCGGACGCGATGCCATATGACCACCGCTCGGCTTCGGCTGCGAACGCCGGCGTTCGCAGTAGGTGGTGGAAGTAGAGCGCGTTAGCTCCATTGCGCGGTCGCTGCACGACGTAAGCCGGGCTGACAATTCCTCGATACGTGGAGACCCCAAAGGCCCCCTGCCACGCTCGCATCTTGTTGTATGCCAAGTCGCCAGGGCAAACGAGTTTGTACGCAGACTTATCAAGTCGAGAGCTATCCTTCTGAGAACTGTCTTGTAACAGTATCTTCTGCCGAATGACCCCTCTAGCGATGGTGACTGATAACATCTGTTCGTCTGGATGATCCCGTTCATTAATTTCGGTGAACACCGCACGACTAGGGACCAGTTCCCAATACGTAGGTACGTCGCCCAGCCACTGAATGCCGGATGGCTTGTAGGCAGAGTAGGGTTCGAGAACGGGCATCACTTCAGGCTCTCCATCCCTGAGAGCAGGGACCGCTTCGGTTACGCCCAAACTGAGGCAGAGAATTGTCGGGCGGTGGATCTGTCTTTCTTCTCAAGAACGCTTGGTGAATCCAACCGCGTACTTTATCTTCGATCCAGCTTCCAGGGAGATCGTGGATACTCGCGAACGGATCATCGCCTTTGCAATTGTCGGCCAATCTAGGTGGAGCTAAGCGAGAGTTGTATGTACTCTTTCCGTGGTCCGAATGGTTCGGTAAGATGATACCCAACAGGCCACATCTCGAATTGTTGCGGGTGTCCCTCAGGCTGGATCCAATTTCCCAGTCTACGTGCTTCCGCTGCCAAGTACATGGGCCTACCAAGACGATGGTCACAGTGGCATCCGCTATGTAATCGTCGCGAATGTAGCGACGGATAGTATCCACCTGAAGATTTAGTGTCATCGATGTCGGCTACCTCGACAGAACAGTCAATAATCGAGTCGCCCATATTGCGGACGAACCTGTCTTTGTGTTCGCGATCTTCATCATGGTAGCTAATGAACACCTTATGTCTGGGTATGTTTGAGGCCATGTTCATTCTCCAGCTATAGGATCAGATACCACGCCAGTAGAACCGTGGCGACGACGGCGAAGTAAAACGGTAGTACTGAGAAGGATCGGAACATCGCCCACAGCATTACGCGCGCTATGGAACCATCGGCAACCACTGTGTAGAGATCTGACATAGTTACCTGCCCTACATGGACCTTGCCGACAAAGCTGTTGTACGACTTACGAAACCTCCTCTCCAGCATCAGGTAGTAGGCGTCCAGCACGTAGAACAGAGCCGTAGGGGCCAGTGCTATCAGTGCATGGTCTGCCTTTCCAGTCCTCGCCACTAACACCAAGGTGGCCGCGGCGAGAGTGACGCACCATACCTTGCATGAGCGGCTGTTCTCCGCCATGCGCTGTATCACGCTCTGCATTATCTCAAGGTGTTTCTGAACGGCGGCGGACTCCACTCCATAGTTTGCGCTCTCTGCCATCTAGCCGCCTCCTCCCACAATCTCCGCCAGCAGCCCCTCCGTCTCTCGCTCCAGCGCGAGGATGTCACCCCGTATCTCCTCCAGGGGGCGCAGTGGCTGTGGCTTGTAGAAGTGGCGGGTGAAGCTGATCTCGTAGCCGACCTTCACGCTGTCCGGCACGTACCAAGCGTCCGGGGCGTATGGAAGCACCTCGCCGCGGATGAAAGCCTCAATGCCGCCTTCGTGGAGAAGCGGTACATGTTCGGTGTCGCGCAGGTCGGTATCCGGCTCGTATTCCACTACGGCGCTCTGACCGTCCACGGCAGCTTCGATCAGTCCGCGGATTGGGTCTGATTCCACCGCGCCCGACTTGTGGGTCTTCTTGATGACGGGCGCGGCGGCCTCTTCGCGGGATGCCAAAGCCATTTGCAATAGGTTCTTCCGCTTGGCCGTCAACTTGATGCCATGCGCGGAGGCATCCGCCACAACGACTTCCATGAATCGGTTGAAGTCGGGGTGAGGTCCGGCGCCCAGCACTGTTGCCACCCGATCAATGACGTTGGCGAGCGGCTCTTCCTTTACGTCACGACAGGCAGCTCGGAAGCGCTGGCGATGCTCAGGCGATAGATCGACGGTGAGCCGCAACGGGCGCTCCACGGTAACCTTCCAGTAGCCGACAGACTCGTTGGGGGATATCTTCGACTGCTCCGTCTCCTTGAAGGCGAGGAAGGCGTCGCAGATGCGCCGGATGTCCTCGTCGGAGAGCTCGCAGTTCTTGCTGCCCAGGTTCTTGCGCAGCGGTTGGAACCACTGCGTGGCGTCGATGAGCTGCACTTGGCCCCGGCGATGCGCGGCCTTGCGGTTGCTGAGCACCCAGATGTAGGTGGCGATGCCGGTGTTGTAGAACATGTTGAGCGGCAGGGCAACGATGGCCTCCAGCCAGTCGTTCTCGATGATCCAGCGGCGGATGTTGCTCTCGCCCTGCCCGGCGTCGCCGGTGAAGAGGGAGCTGCCGTTGTGCACCTCGGCAATGCGGCTGCCCATCGGCGTGCCGTGTTTCATCTTGCTCAGCATGTTGGCCAGGAACATCATCTGGCCGTCGCTGGAGCGGGTGATGAGGGAGTAGTCCGGGTCTCCGCCGTGCTCCACGACGAAGCGCGGGTCCGTGATGTCGGCCTTGCCGCCCATGCGCTCCAAGTCGCTCTTCCAACTCTTGCCGTAGGGGGATTGGAGAGCATGAAGTCGAACTCGCGGGCAGGGAAGGCGTCGGCGGAGAGTGTGGAGCCGAACTGCATGTTGTCGGCCTCCACGCCCTCGCCCTTCAGGATAAGGTCGGCCTTGCTGATGGCGTAGGTCTCGGGGTTCACCTCTTGGCCGTACAGGTGGACAGACACTTCCTTGTCCTGCTCCCCGGCCAGCTGCGTCAGCGTCCCCTCCGCGACCGTCAGCATCCCGCCGGTGCCACACGCGCCGTCATAGACCAGGTAGGTGCCGGACCGCACCGCATCGGCAACCGGTAGGAAAACGAGGCGAGCCATGAGTTGCACCACGTCCCTTGGGGTGAAGTGTTCACCGGCCTCCTCGTTGTTCTCCTCGTTGAAGCGCCGGATGAGCTCTTCGAAGACGGTACCCATGCCGTGGTTGTCAAGGCCCTCCAGACGCACGGAGCCGTCTCCGTTCAGAACGGGCCGGGGGCTGAGGTTGATCGACTTGTCGAGGAACTTCTCCAGCAGGAACCCTAGCACGTGCGTCTCGACCAGCCTGGGAATCTGGTTGCGGAACTCGAACTTCTCCAGGACCTCCTGGATGTTGGGCGAGAAGCCGTCGAGGTACGCCTTGAAGTCGGCCCGGAGCCTCTGCTGCTGACCGATAGAGGTCAGGTCACGCAGCCGGAAAGGAGACGTATTGTAGAAGGCCTCGGCGGAGGCTTGGCGCAAGGCTTGGTCTTGGTTGGTGATGCCAGCGGCGTCCAACTGTTCCTTCATGCGGAGCACGGCTTCCTTGGTTGGTTCCAGCACAGCGTCGAGACGGCGAATGACGGTCATGGGCAGGATGACGTCGCGGTACTTGCCACGGACGTAGACATCGCGCAGAACGTCGTCCGCGATGCCCCATATGAAGCTGCTGATGTTCAGCGTGCTCACTGGCTCGTCATGCTCCTGTAGGCTGCCTTGACCATCTGGTCAAGGGCTACGGCGGCTTCTTCGTTGAGGCGAGGGTCGGAGCGGAGACAGGACGATATCACCGCGAGGGGCTCCGGCTCTTCTTTGGCGGCGGTGCTCCTGACGAACCGGTCCATGTCCAGCCCCGACCACGCCGCCAACGCTGCAAGACCGTTCACGTCGGGGTGCTTCCCTTGAGACATTCGGCTCAAGGTGGAGGCGCTGATCCCGCACTCCTCTGCCACCTGCTTCCAGGTGCATTGACGGGCTTGCCTCTCTGCGTCCAGAGCGGCGAAGAAGGCACCGCCGTCGAACCTCGCTGTCTTGGCCATAAGCCTCTCCTTCGTGGTTCGCATCCCCGATGGTCATCACCGGCAGTGGAACGGATTGCCTATTCGATTATCGCAACTACATGATATGATTGCAATTGCCCTTAGAACTTGATGAAGAAGCATTGAAGCCGAACTTAGGAGTGACGCCAAGACATTGGAAGGATGACTATGCCCAAGAGTGATGAAGAGTTGGCTCAGGAGCTGCGGAGACTAGCCAATTGCGCTCCATCTGGAGAGAAGATGACCTACCTGATGTTGTTCGGCATCAAGTACGCCGACCTCCTACATCGAGAAAACATCACAGACATCTTGAAGGCGGCAGGCGTCGCCACACTCGGCCCAACGGTGAATATGGGACGTCGATTGGCTCGCCATGTGACCCTGAAAGACCCCGATTGGCCCTCCTGAAGGTCTGAGGGAAGGTTTTGCATCAAGGGGGAGTCAAAGTCATGGCCCTCAAGTACCGTGGGGGACCAACCTCCGACAGTTCCATCGTGGTGGGAAGGCGAGAGGCCAGACGAGTCGCCGAGCAGTGCAGACACGATGCCAATGCGGCGTTGAATCTCAGCCCCTTTACGCCGTCAAGCGCGGGTAGGCAAGAGGTAGTGATAGGCTCACAATCCCAGCCACATCTCGAAAGATGGTTCTGCCTACCGTCAACTTAGGCCCACCAGACTTGACGAAATCAAGAACTTTCATTCGACGGACTCAATAGACACGAAAAGCTCAAGTACTCGTGGGCGGTCGATTTGGGTCCATTCAAGCTAGTGGCCCAACATCCTAGCAATGAAGGGTAGCGCGAATGCTGTTCGACACCCCCATCCCAACCTTCCCCCTTGACGGGGGAAGGGGCTCACCGGTGCCGTGAGCTCTCACCAATCCAGGCTGTCCCTCATTTCAAAGATTTCGCACCACTAGTATATACCTTAACCATTAGGTCGCAGCCCCATTGATGCGCTGCCCTGCGCCCAAGTCGCAAGTAGTGTCGTGAGCCTGTCGCAAGTTTTGGCACAAGTTTGTCGCAAGATCAGGCAATCCCGTCCGCGAGGACGTATTCAAGCCGGTTCGTGCTGCCCCGGCGGAGAAGCAATCCCTTCTCCATCAGTCCCCTGAGGTCACGTTGGAGCGTGCGCCGCTGAATTCCTGGGCACAGATGCTCGAACTCGTTGATGGTAACTCTCCCGGACTCCAGCACATGACGAAGGGCGAGCACCTGTCGATCCGTCAGGTCGTGCCGGCGAGCGAGGATGTTCTGCTGAATCGCCAACTCTCCTCGCCGCTTGACCTCGGTGAGCTGGGTAGCAAGGCCGATAGTGAAAAATTCGATCCAACCCGTCATGTCCATATCCGTCTGTCGTACACTCTGGAGAGCACGGTAGAAGGCCATCCGGTCCCGGTCGTAGTACTCGCTGATGGTGAACAGCCGCTTGAAGTCGTAGCCCGACCGGTAGAGACACAGGGTCGAGAGCAGCCTTGACGTGCGGCCGTTGCCGTCCAAAAACGGATGAATGTGAACCAGCTGGAACTGGGCGATCCCACTTGCAATGACCGGATGTATGTCGCTTGCCCGGTTCAACCAACTGACGAGCTCGCGCATGAGAATGGGAACGTCACCAACCGGAGGCGGTGTGTAGATCGTTTCGCCGGTCGCCGAGTTGACGATATAGTTCTGGACACGCCGATACTGCCCCGGCGCGGCGGACCCGCCACGGACGCCAGCCACCAGGTGCTTGTGGATTTCAAGGATCAGTCTCTCGGTGATTGGACCGCCATCGTTCAGGTACGTGCTGACGAACTTGAAAGCGTCACGGTAGTTGAGCAGTTCGCGGGTGTCGTCCGGGTCCGCCCCAGGAACGTCATCGCCCGCCAGAAGGTCTGCTGCCTCCTCAATCGTAAGGCGAGTGCCCTCGATATGGGTCGTGTGGTGCGCTTCGAGAAGGAACGCCCGCGAGCGCATAGAGTCGATCCACTCGTCCGACAGACTCGCAGCGTCGAGGAACCCGCGGGCGCGCTCAATCTCGGTGAGGGCCGCTGCGATAGCGTTCGTAATGGAGAAGCGCGGAATGAACCTCATGCTGCCCACATCCCTCCGTCCTAGACCGACACTACTGTGTCCGCATCCCCGGCTGCGAGGGCGTTCATGTAGGCAAGGATGAGATCGCGGGTGCGGTAGGAGCCGAACTCGGCTTCGTCCTGGCGTCGAACTATGGGGAAGGTATCGAGCACGTAGCCCGCGTCCTCTCTGGACAGCCCGTAGAGGTGGAAGTAGAGCGCGTCGAGCCGCGCCCGCAGGTGGCGGCGTTCCTCTTCATCCCAGATGAACGGCGGGCCGTCATAGCCTAGGTCACGGGCGAACAGGGCCATGTCGTTGGCCGTGTAGGTGAGCCGAAGCACGTGGCCCCGCACGAGGTCGCGGGCCGTCTTGTCGCCGAACCGCTGGTCGTAACCCTGGGCCGCGATGACGGGGAGTTGCTCGACTATGAACAGGTTCAGGGTCTGGCCCTGGACTTTCTGCCGCGTGGCGAAGTCGAAGACCATTGCATTGAGATTTGCAGCCAGCAGCCATTCCTTGCGGTCTCCTGTTTCCGGCTTGAGAATTGGCACCTTGTTTCCGAATCCGACCGCAGGGAAAAGCGCGGCGATAAACGTCCTCACGTTTGTGGGCGCAGTAATTTCCTTGAATCCGAGAACCCAATTCGTTCCCGGAGCCCAGCCGCATTCAGATTCCGGCACCCAGTATTGATGCTCCGGTAGCCAAGTCGGATTGGCGTGCTCTGAGAGGCTGGCATCTCGTGGCTGAGCCGGCCTATTCAGGTTCTCAGGGTTGACGACTACGCTGGCGGCCCGGTGGTCGAACCCCTGCACCATCTTGCCCTCGTACAGGGGCAGGTACATCTCCTCGCCCCGCTTCCAGCGATTGCCCTGGACGGGGTAGAAACCCGCCGAATCGAGTTGGGCCGCCGCCCGAAACAGGTGCGAGTCGTTGGTCATGTGGAACATGGTGTGGTATCGGATCGGCCACGCTTTGCGCTCCTCGCCCTGTGAGCGGTCGACGAGCACAGGATGCCGCTCGTAGATGCGCCGGGTGATCTCCGCGTCCCGCCTCGTGCGGAAGATGGGCGCGGTTCCAGTGTTCGGGTTCACACGGGCGATGTCCAAGGGGGCCAGCGCAAAGCATCGGTTCGGGTCGCTGATGGTTTCGGTATCGTGCAGGAAGAAGGCGCACTCGGTCTCTTGGAACCGCCGCTCCGCACCGCCGAATATCAGGGCGCAGAACTTGAACCGCGAGTCCACGTCGGGGAAGAAGTGCGTCAGCCCTGAACCAGGACGGCGGTTCTCAAAGTCGAAAAGCCCGGCGACGCGTCCGCTGGTGGAGACGGACTTGAAGAACCGCGCAGCGGTCTTGTCGGCGTATATGCCCGACGGAGTGAGCAGACCGACGAATCCGTCCGGCTTGACGAGGCTCATGGCGCGTTCTACGAACAGCGAATAGAGGTTGATATCGCCGCCGCCCAGCAGGGGATAGTCGCCAGACGCACGGATCGTGTCCGCCAGTCCTTCCGCCTGTTCCTTCGCCGCGTCGAACTCGGCGGCAAGGGGCGCCCCACTGGCGCGCAGCCGTTGTATGGCCGTCTTGCGGGCAGCCGCGGTCGGCGCCAGGGCTATGCCGGGCGAACGAGTGGCGAACCACTCAACCTCTTGGAGTTTGATGCGGTCCCACGGCGGGTTGCCGATGACGGCGTCGAAACCGCCAACCGGTTGTTCTTCCTGCCACCGCTGCCAGACGCCGGGGAAGGCCGCCTCCCAATGCAGGAAGCCTTCGCGATCCGCGATGCACCGGGCATCGCTCCACAACTCCTTGAACCCTGACCAGGAAGTGTCATCGCCGCCAGTCTCTTCGTCCCCAACGGCGTCAGGACCCCGCGCCAGGAGACTGTACGCATCGTTAGGCCGACTACCTAGGGTTTCAACAAGAGGAGTCTCAAGCGCGGCGTGCGCTTTCCCCCTCATGTCAGAGGTCAGCCAGCGCAGGCCGCACAGGAAATCAAGCAGGCCTCGAAGGTCGGCCGTCGTGTCCTCGACTCCACGGAATAACTCGGCCGACTCCCGCACCTCCGCAACGTCCGCGTCTGACATCTCCTCTATGCGCTGCATCCCACTGGTGGCGGCCTCCGCGCTGGCTATGGCGGAGCTTGCGAACAGCCCCCCAAGCCGGTTCAACTCCGCCGTGGCCTCCGGAACGCGGAGACCGACCAGGGAGTCGCCGCAGCGCAGGTGGTGGTCCAGGAAGGAGAGGGGAGCGCCAACGGTGAAGCTGTGCAACCACAGCGACACCTTCGCCAGCTCAACGGTCAGCGGGTTCTTGTCCACGCCGTAGATGCAGCGTTTCAGGACCATCCGCCGGATGATGGATTGGTCGGTCAACTGGGCCTCGTCCATGACCCAATCCGACGCTTGGGCTCGCTGGAGGATGTCCCCCCGAATTGCCGCCACCCGCTCCACGAGAGGGGAGGAGTAGTCGCCGTCCAGCCACTCCGACACCGCCGGCGCGTACTCCGCTACCTCCGCAATGTAGTCCGATAGGAAATCGACGGCGGTGACCAGAAAGTGACCGCTTCCCATCGCAGGGTCCAGCACCTTCAGGTCGAGCACCGCTTCGGCCGGGTCCACCGCAAGCAACTCGGCATGTCGCTCGGGGATGGGACGATGGTCGCTCCCCAACTCATTCGACTTGTCCTCGAACGCCTTCAGTCGCTCTTCGGCCAGCGGTTTCAGAGTCCGGTCGACGATCAGGTCGACGAGCTCTTGAGGGGTGAAGAAGCTGCCGCTGTCCTTGCGGGCGTAGCTGTTGGGACGCACTACGATCCCGCCATTGTCGTCCCGGACAGGCTCGCGTTCCAGGAGCCTCTCGTAGATGGAGCCCAGCTGCTGCACGGACATGTCCCGGTAGTTGACGAAGTGGCGTGTGCCCTCAGTCTCCGTATGGCTCAGGTCGTAGATGATGTCGCCGACGATCTTGTCCGTAAGGCGGGCCGTCTTGAGCAATGGAGCGGCTTCGGACGCAAACAGGCCGCCGTTGTAGGGCGGCAGACCGATGGACTCGTCGCCCTCGTCGATTTGGCGGAACAGCGTCATCAGGTGGTCGTAATAGCTGGAGGCGCTGGCGGAGAAGACGCCGCCGCCTTGCATCCTGTGCGCCACGTGGTCGCGGACCGGCTTCCGCAAACCGTAGTCTTCGTACCGCCGATCGTTCACAGGAAGCAGTCCCCGGTCCTCGGCGTAGAGCACGAAGAGCAGCCGGTAGAGAAGGATAAGGGCTGCGTGGCGGACGCGTGACAGATCTTCGCCGGTGGCGTCGGCCAGGGCTTGGACCAGCTTGGGAAAGACCCTCTCGAATACGACGCTGGATAGGTCCTGCGCCACCTTCTCCTCGTACCGCCTCCCCTGAGCTAGCGCCGCTTCCAGGAAGCTGGTCATGGCCCCCTGCTGCGGGGTGAAGGAGTCGCGACGGAACAGCAGGTAGAAGAGGCGGAGCCCGTCTTCGCCGCCGGACTCCAGCATCTCTCCGAGGTCGGCCTCGAAGTAGCCGGTGGCGCGTGGGCGGGCGCGGTAGTCGTAGAGACGCCACAGGCCGCCGTTGGTCAGGAATCCCCACCGGATTCGGCTCTCCGACTCGATGTCAGCCGTCGAGAGGTATCGGAGAATTTGGCCGTGGGGCGTCCTGGATTGGCGTCCGTCGTCCCTGTCGCGGGCATCAAGGGAGAGACCGAAACGCTTGCTCTCCTCCACCACGATGGCGTCACGGAATCGTTCCTCAGGGTTGGCCCTCCCGGCGGCGCGCTCCTTAAATGCGGCATCGGTGAAGAGGAGATAGTCGGGTATGTCCTCGTTGCGGGTTGTCCCCTGCTGGGGAAGGTAGTCGGCCCATCCCAAGAGTTCCAGTACCGGGCGAATCAGCTCCTGCTCGGTGACGGCCTCGTTGGGGCCTTCGGAGCCGCTCAGCGCGTCGTAGCGTTGACGAACGCCATTCCGAAATGCGGCAAATGCCGTCGAGTCCGAGATGGACGCGCGCCACTCGGCGGTCGCCTTTATGCCTTCGGTCAGGAAGTAGTTCGTGAACAGATTGCCGGGCATGTCAGGTCCTAACCTCCGGTTTCATGTCATCACTCCAAGAGCACACTGATCTGCTCCAGCGCCTCTCCAACAACCTGCCGGGGGGCATGGCTCTCGAAACGGGCGCGTCTCGCCCGCCAGTCCAGGCTCTTGACCTGGTCGGCCAGCACAACTCCCGAGACGCTGCTTGCCGCGGGGAGGAGTACTTCAAAGGGGTATCCCTTGACTCTTGACGTTATTGGACGGGGATTATCTACTCGATACAAGACCCATTCAAGAGAGAGGGCATCATGGACTGGGATAAGATCCATACTATTCAGGATCTTCTTGACCCCACAAGCTCTGATAACTCTGAACAGTATGATACAAAAAGGACCGAAGCCAACGAGCTGCCTTTTCCTCCTCTAACGTTAACATTGGAAGATTCTGAATCGAACTTTCCAACTGTCTCTCCAGATCAGCAAGCAAGGATGAAGCTGTCACTTGTTGCTGAAGTGGCAGAGATGTTTCTGAGAAGACTTTCGCAAGAGCAATGATAAAGGCACCTATAGCTCTGGGGGTGTACTTATCAGGGGTCATGACAAACTCGTCTATGTCCTCGTCAAGGAAATCGGTCACGTCAAGTGGTGTAAGAGTGCGTCATCGTGTTGCTGTTGTTTAGGCGGCTGTCGCCTCCGCGAGATCGGCCTCCGGAAGAGCTTTGTTGAAGGTCAGAATGGCGGGTGTGAGGTATCGACGTCCGACGACCCATTCGTCGTGCTGCTCAGCCAGGACGGCGCCAACGAGGCGGCGCACGGCCGGCCGGTTAGGGAAGATGCCCACCACATCGGTGCGTCGCCGGATCTCCTTGTTGAGACGCTCCTGTGGGTTGTTGGACCAGAGCTTCTTCCAGTGGGCGAGTGGGAAGCTGGAGAAGGCCAGGACGTCGGGTCCCGCTTCGTCCAGTAGAGAGGCGACCTCGGGGAACCGATCGTGGAGCTGAGAGGTCACCCTGTCGAGTTGGGCGTGTACCTCATCGGGGGAGGGTTGCTGGTAGATGGTGCGGACCATGGTGGCCACCCAGGGCTGGGCGCGCCTGGGGACCCGAGTGAGCAGGTTGGTCATGAAGTGGGTGCGGCACCGTTGCCAGCTGGCTCCGCCGAAGACTGCGGCGATGGCGCCGCGGAGTCCCTGATGAGCGTCCGATACCACCAGCTCCACCCCACTGAGGCCCCTGGCGGACAGCGAGCGTAGGAAGGCCAGCCAGAAGGCGCCGTCTTCACTCGTACCCACGTCCATCCCGATGATCTCCCGCTTGCCCTCGCCATTGACCGCCGTCGCCACCACCACGCTAACGTTGACGATCCTGCCGTCCTCCCTGACCTTCTGGGTCAGTGCGTCCAACCACAGGTAGGGATAGGGTCCACCGTCCAGCGGACGGCCCAGGAAGCCATCCACCACCACGTCCAGCTCCTGACAGATGCGCGACACCTGGCTCTTGGAGATACCCTCACACCCCAGGGCCTTGACCAGATCGTCCACCCGCCTCGTGGATACACCTTCTACGTAGGCCTGCTGGATCACAGCCAGCAGAGCTCGCTCGCTGCGACGCCGTGGCTCCAGCAGGCTCGGGAAGTAGCTCCCCTCTCTGAGCTTCGGGATGTGCAGCTCCATCGTTCCCACACGGGTATCCCACGCCCGGGACCGATACCCGTTGCGCTGGGTCACCCGCTCAGGGCTGCGTTCTCCATACTCAGCACCGATCCTCGATGACACCTCCGCATCCATGATCCCCTCTACCAGCACTCTCAGAGCCTCCCGTAGGAAGTCCACGTCACCGTCCATTCCCCCCTTGTGCAATAGCTCCAGCAGGTCCATCCTTTCCTTGACCACCGTTGTCCTCCTTTTCTCGAGCTTGTTGTTTGCCCGCTAAGGATGACGCGGTGGTCTCTCTTTCTCCAGACCCTCTCCCTCTTACACCACTTCCTGGGACTCTACTAGGAAATCTTCAATAACTACGCCCCCTACGGCAAATAACCCTGGGATGTTAATAGTCGTTTGGGACCACCGAAACGATATTAAGTGCTCGCACAGCTTGTCGGAAGTTCCAAGGAGGGGGCCTTGGCGCACCCCGGAGGAGCAAGTGCATCCAATTGTTCCATCATCATACTCAGTTAAGCCCAAATCCACCGAAGGGATGACTATGCAGCAGCGGAACGGGCGATAGGGGCAAGGGAGGGCGATGGTCCGGGCACGATTTGGGGTAGAGGGGGGCCGGTGTTTGTCTTCAGTTGCCGCGGGGAGACTTTGTGACCGTCTGCGAATGTTGGTCAGGGCGAGATAGCGGGGAGAGGACACAGCAAGAGGCACTCGCAGACCGGACTGGCGCGAGTTCGCGGGGACGTTCGGTTGGCCGGATGTCGGCCGGTTGCCGCCGCCGCCGTCAGGCAGGGAGTGGCAGGGCGCGCAATCGGGCCAGGGCACGATCGAACTGGGCTTCCCAAGGCCAGCGCTGTGGCAGATGCAGTGTGAGGCGGCGCGCCGAGCGGGTGATCCGTCCGGCCAGGGAGAAGAACCGCCGCCGGAGGGTCTTGGTGGTCACCACCTGCTCGCCCAGACCGATGCGCGCTGTCCAGCGGGCGATGTTGTGGGCCATCACCTGTACCGCCAGCCAGGCGGCGTTGGCGGCGAAGCGGCCCGAGGGGAGATGGTTCAACCCCACACCGTGCTTGAGGTCTCGGATGGCATTCTCGATCTCGGCGTGGCGGCGATGGTCGGCCTCCAGTTCGAGCATCTCCCCGTCCCGGTCGGTGATGAAGCCGTGATAGCTGTAGGTGGCGAAGAGGGCCAGCTGGGAACCGGGCGTGGGCTTCACACGCCGGACGATGAGCCGCACCGGCGCGGCGTCAGGTTCACTCTGGAAGGGAGTGCAGGTGGTCTCGGCCACATCGGCGGCGCCGTCCATCCAGTAAGGAATCGGCGTCCAGGCATCTTCGGGTATCGCCTCGATGAGATTGTGCAGGCTTTTATGCTGGCGGATGGTGATGGAGAAGCGGACATCCATCTTGCGGCAGACGGATACCACGCCATGAGTGTAGAACCCGCTGTCGGCCCGTAGCGTGAGTCGTCCGTTGGCCCCGGCGTAGCGCACCCGTCCCACCGTCTCCCGCAGGAAGTGGGCGGCGCCGCGGGCGGTGTTGGCCCGGCCCTCGCGCAGCCGGGACATCAGCACGTCTCCGGTGCCGGCGGCGATGGCCAGCAGTGGGTGGTAGCCCCGCTTGCCGGTATAGCCGTGGTGGCGGGCGCCCTCCTTGGCCAGTCCGTAGGTCTCGCAGATGGTGGAATCGAGGTCGATGGTGAACGGCGCGTCGCCGGGTCCGGCCCCAGCGGCCCAGGCCCGGGCCAGCAGCTCCCGGCTCACCCGGTCCAGCTGGCGGACGTGGCCCCACCGGAAGCTGCGCAGGAAGGTGCCCAGGGTGGATGGCGCCTTGACCGTGCCGCCCAGGGTGCAGGCCGTCCCCCCGGTGCGCAACACATCAGCGTCGTCGATGCAGTCGCCGCCAGCCATGGCTGAGGCCACCAGGGTCATCAGCTTGTCTCCGGTGTTGGCCCGCCCCGGCGCGCCGCCCAGGTCAAGGTGATGGTCAACGAGTTCCCGCAGGCCCAGATGCCGGGCGAGGGTGGCCGGCAGGAGCAGACCGGCATTGGCCACCAGGCGGTGATCGTCAAAGACGATACGGATACGGTCGGGCTGGTTGCGTGGTAGCATCTATTGGGTGCTCCTTCTCTGGGACTGTTTTGCTGTCACAAAACCATTATCCCAGATTCAGAAGAGCACCCTCTGGCCACTTCAGGATGCTAACCCGACGCCCTCCCTCGGTGGATTCGGGTTAAGGTGTACAGGTTGCCAGTAGTCTCGGCTGGGACTTGCACTTGCTTGATTATTTTCCGCGAGCCCATAATTTCACAATCCCCCTTGCATTTAGTAGATAATCGCCAATCGGACAGAAGAGCGCCCGCTCCTCCAGCGGACCGGACAAGAGCGAGCATAGGCGATAGGAGCGGCTTGATCAGGCTACAGCGCCGACGGCGGGACTGATTTCGGTGGTTACATAGATACGGAATTCATGAATGCGAGTGAAGCACCGATATCCGGCCTTGGCTGCGACGGCGAGAGTCTCGCCACCCTCGTCAAGGAGAACGGCGACCGGTTGGCTTAGTTCGGCCTGTACGCCATCAGGCCAAGCGAGGTCAAAGACCGCGAGTTGCTCGCCCGTGTCGGGATCCGTGTAGTCGAACGACATCTGCCCGCGCGGGCGTCCCTGTGATTCTACCCATTCGTTTAACACCTCAAGCTCAGCTTCCTCATCGTCGCTTGTGATTCCGCCAGGCACCGCCATAGGCGCGGGCTCTGGTTTTGCCGCGCTCTCGAACCAACGGGTGTCCCCGTGGAGCAGCTCCTCCATGCGGCGATTGGTTTCGGCGGCCAGGAGCCTGCGGCGCTCGGCGAGAAAGTCGAGGTAGTTCTCTATTCTCCACAGCTCAGGATCAATTGGGACCCACTGCGATTCCAGCACTCCGGGATGCTTGGACTCCACTTCTTGGAAGTACTCCTCAGGGAAGCGATCACTGATTTGGAGGTTCGTGTCCTTTGTGAGGAAGCAGAAATTAGCTAGGGCATTGACTTCCGAGCGATTGTAGCCCTTCTGATAGAGTCGCGACTTGGGAAAGATATGGTGCACTTCCAGCTGGTTCATCCTGCCAAGCAGTCCCCTTTTTAATGGAAGACCAGTGCCCCAATCCTGGGCACCTCCCATGCGGGTCAGCATGTACAACACCGGGTAGAATCGCGCTCCTAGGCTCCACCCTGTGAAGTGACCAGGCTCTGTTCGGAGTCCACCATGCCAGAGCCGCAGTTGCTCCACCAGCTTGTCCAATGGCGAGTCGACACTACCCACTGCAGCCAAATCCTGGTCGATGTAGGTCTCGGTTGATCCGGAGAAGCGGCCCCACATCCCGGCCTGTACGAACCAGAAGAGGAGCTTGTCGCGCTCCTCCGTCGAGAGCGGACCTCTGCGCTGATCAAGGTAGCGGACCATTACCGGCACGGCAAAAATGGCCCCTGCTTTCGACACCGAACCGCTCCATCAGGGCGCGCAGAAACGCCCCGCAGTCGCGGAGCGAGCCAAAGGGGAAGGTCACGCCGCTGGACGTCGAGGTTGGCAGGGTCAGAGAGAACGGGTTAGGGAGCTCGCGCCCCTCGACGAACTCGACGGACAGGTCCGCCCAGGCGACTGACCGAAACCAGGCCGCGCGCCACCCCTCGGCCTGCCACAGCAAAAGCCGGATCATCCTGTGGAGCGTCGTCGTGTCCGGACGGCTCTTCCGATTCCGCCAGCGCCAGACGGCGGACCGGTCAACGCCCAGGACGGCGGCCGCCTGCGCGTGCGACTCGAAGCGCATCTCATTGAGCCACAGATTCACGGCGGCTTGGACGAGCTCGGGCTCCTCGAACGCCTTGCCGCGCCGGTGGTGGCCGTCTCTCATTCCGCGCCGGACTCCATCATCTTGCCAAGTACCTCGGCCAGCAGCTCCAGGTCGGCCACGTGCCGCACCTGCTCCCACTGTGACGCCGACGCCGAGTATTCGGCGATGGCTGAGCGCATCCACGACGGGCTTTCCTCTGACTGCTCCCACTCCGCCCACACGTCCGGCGGCTGCTCCTGCACTATGCGGAGCGTCAGCAGGACCTCCGCCTGCTGTGGAACGATGAGCTTGCCCAATGGCGCAGCCGGCCCCTGGATGACCTGGAAGTGGTGTACATGTGGGTGGATGGAGTCTACGTCAAGGCTGGTCTTGAGAAGGAGAAGGCGGCGGTACTGGTGGTGATGGCGGCCCTGAGCGACGGGAGCAAGGTGGTGGTGAGCACTGTTCCCGGATACAGGGAGTCCACAGAGAGCTGGTCCGAGGTGCTCAGGGACATCAAGCGCCGGGGCTTGAGCTGCCCGAGGCTGGTGGTTGGAGACGGACACCTGGGCATCTGGGGAGCTCTGCGCAACGTCTATCCGCAGGCAGCAGAGCAACGCTGCTGGAACCACAAGATCGTAAACGTGCTCGCCAAGCTTCCAAAGCGACAACAGGACCAGGCCAAGCTCATGCTGCGTCCTATCCCCTACGCCCAGACTCGGACAGAGGCTGAGCGGCTCAGGACGGAGTTTACTAGATGGTGCCGCGACCACTCCTACGAAGCGGCCTCTGTGACCCTTGAGCGGGACTGGGACCGCATGATCACCTTCTATGACTTCCCCAAGGAGCACTGGTCACACCTTCGGACGACGAACCCGGTGGAGTCACCCTTCGCTGCGCTCAGACTTCGGACCGATGCCGCCAAGCGCTACAAGAGGGTCGATCGGGCGATAGCGGTGATCTGGAAAATGTTGATGGTCGCCGAACAGCGCCTCAGGCGTCTGAAGGCCCCTGAGTTGATCGAAGACGTCTATCTCGGCACTCAATACGTGGATGGAATCGTCTTTGAGCCAACGGCTGAGAAGGTCGCCGCCTGATGTCGTTTACACACCTATTGACGTAACCTCTATCCCACGCCCGGGACCGATACCCGTTGCGCTGGGTCACCCGCTCAGGGCTGCGTTCTCCATACCCAGCACCGGTACTCGCAGACACCTCCGCATCCATGATCCCCTCTACCAGCACTCTCAGGGCCTCCCGTAGGAAGTCCACGTCACCGTCCATTCCCCCCCTGCGCAATAGCTCCAGCAGGTCCATCCTTTTCCTTGACCACCGTTGTCTTCCTTCCTCGAGCTTTCTTCTTTGCCCGCTAAGGATGACGCGGTGGTCTCTCTTTCTCCAGACCCTCTCCCTCCTACACCACTTCCTGGGACTCTACTGTTCTCTTCTTCTAACCTTAACGTTTTCCCAGTCTAATCCCCACTATTACTATAATTATGCAAAATATCTGTTGCTTGACATCACTGTAGCATCCTATATAATAACGCTGACTGACTCCTCGGAGGTTGTCCATGTTACAACTAGACACACTATTGCAGACCGAGAGGTCTCGACTCGACGAGGAGCGGCAGACTCTCCAGGAGCAAGTCACAGTTGCCGAGAAGCGACTCCGGGAAATCCAGGTTCGCCTGCGGCATGTCGAAGGATTGCTTGGAACGGACGAAGCCGCCGAGACAGTTCTGTCAGAGGCGACGAACTCGGCCGGGCGTAACTTGACCGACATAGCCGAGGAGATACTGGGGGAGCGTGAACGCGAGCCGATGCACTACAAGGAACTAGCCCGAGAAGTCCAATCCCGTGGAGGAGACCTCTCTGGAGAGAACGCGGCGAACATCCTTGTTGCGCGCCTAGTCAGCGACGATCGATTCGTCCGCCCGCTTCGAAAGGGCTTCTACGCACGAAGAAGAGACTACCCCAACGCCAAGAACGTCGGGGCTCGTAAGAGACACAGGGGGTCTGCATGATACAGACTAGCAAGAAGCGCGTTACAGAGGCAACAGCATGACAACAGGCTTTGTAGACACATCCACGAACATGGTGCGAGTCGTCCAAAACGCCATCGAAAGCTATGGCATGGGACCAATTCGGGCGCTTGCACAGGAACCAGTCCAAAATTCTAAGGATGCTAAGAGCCGAAGTCGGGTCCGTGTGGAATACCGACTGCTCACGCGGCAATCACGGGACGGAAGTCCATACTCTCTCTTGACGGTATCCGATCAAGGAACCACCGGGCTACAGGGTCCGATACTCTCGAAAAAGGAACGTGAAGCGCGGGGCCTAGAACTAGGACAAGGGGAAAACTGGGCGGCCTTTGAAGGACAAGGCTTTACGAGAAAGGAGGAGAACGCCATCGGCTCCCGCGGTCAAGGCAAGTCCGCTTTCCTCTACCACTCGAGGCCAACTGACTCCGCTGGAAACCAACTTGACCGATATTTGATGCTCTACGATACGTTTCTTGAGAACGGCGAATACCGCTTCGGTGTCCGCTATGCCATGCCCGCAGACAGAGTAAAGGAGCCGCCACGTTTCAACGATGACGCTCGACAGGCGCTCTCCGGCGACTACGACATCGGCGATGGCACGGTCATTTCACTGAGACTCGATCCATTGATAGAGACAGGCACACGCGTCATCGTTCCATACCTATCTGAAGGGGCTCTGAGTGCCATCAGAACACATGAACTCCACCGCTGGCTGCAGCGCTGCTGGTGGCGTGCGATCCAGATCAAGGACCTGGAGATTACTGTCGTCAATGACGAAGGCAGGTCCGAGCCAATCCAGGTTCCATCGTGGTGGGAAGACGAACCATGGAAGAACGGCGACGACCGGGTGACGGTTCGCAAGAACGTTTCAATTGATGGCGGCCTGAAGATCAAGAGAATCGTCCTTCTCTATGACGAGAATCTACAAGAGGATGAGATAGACGGCTATGGCACGCAGTACGGCGGTGTCCAGCTTCTGAGGGGGCAACAATGGATCGAGACTCTAGATGTTCGTGACCTGATCCCTGTTGAACGTCGGCCGGGATTCAGGGGGTTCGCCGAGTTTGACAATGCGCTTGAGCGCGAGCTGAAGAATACCGAGAAACCGCAGCACGAGAGCTTCGACGGTCGGAATCCGTTGGTGAAGCAGGTTCGGGCAAAGGTCGGTAGTGCGGTTAAGAAATTCGCGGAGGTAAGAGGATGGATTAGCGAGGCAGAGACACGAGATGCTCCGGAACAGGAACGAGAACTTGCCACCGAATTCCTCAGTGTCTTCGCTTCTGGTGCCGGCTTATCCCGACGGAGGCCCCGCAGTGGGCGCAGAGAGCTAGCCGTCGAAAAACGTCTCAACTGGACCTGTGGGCTAGGTCTCGACTATCCGACGGCGAAGTCCTCGCGGTTGAACTGGGGCCAGTTCATGAACAATGTTAGCGTATCCGTCCAATGTGAGCCTCCACAGCCAACCGGGCAGGTAGATGTCTCTCTGGAACTCACCCGTGAGGGTGAGTCGGCATCGGTTGAAGTCGATCAGAGGGAGGACGTCCAACTTCAAGAGGGCCTTGCTATAGCCGAATTTGGGAACTTCCAAATCGTCCGGGACCGCGCATCGGCTGGGAAGATTCAAGTCCCCGAACCGGGCAAATGGGAGCTGCGGGCTAAGGTAATGTACGGGGGAGCACAGGTGGCGTCTGCTATGCGCCGGCTGTATTTGGAGATCGATCCTCCTGATGCTCCTCTACCCAAGCCGTACACGCTCTCTGTGTCCGTGAGGAATCTCTCACGGGACGGACAGCGCAGGATCAACAATGGGGATGAGATCGGGGTACAGGTGACCGTTACGAACCGCGCGGCTGATGACACCACACTAAGGCTTGACGCTAGCCTTGCTGACCGACTGCTTGCCGACAGTAAGGAAATCACTCTAGATGGAGTCCCTGCTGGTGATGTTCCCAGCAGACGCGCTGCCGTTTCCGAGCGCTTGCGAGTTTATACATCCCCGCCCTTGACCCTTGAGCCTCACATAGTGCTCCAACCTGGTCGTTACTATCTTCGCACGGACCTCTTGGAACCTGGTGTAAAAGAACCGATTGCCCATGCCAGCCAACCGGTCTATGTGGAGGTCGACCCTGGCGGAAACCGTACCCAACTGCCCTTTGAGTTGGAAGCCGTTGAAGGCGAGGGACCAAATGCAATGTGGCAGCTTCAGGAACGGTCCGCCGACGAATGGGTGCTGAGCTACGCTAACCGATATCCTCTGTATCTTCATCTGGCACAGCCTCAACGCCGGAGGTCGAAGCTCGCCGGACGATCCTCCTTCATTGCTGAGGTATGCGCAAATGGACTCCTTGAATGGGCGCTCACTCCCTTGGATACCTCAGACTCCACGCGCATTGAGCACCTAAAGCAAAGCCGTGCGCGAGGAATCAATCCTAGACGTTGGGATGCCTATTGCGAGCGAATCGACCGGCTTGAAGAGAACTACAAAACTGAACGGATAGAGAACTTCAGCAGGTACATGAAGCGATGGCGAGAGTGTGTCGCCGACATGCTCAATATCTTCGAGGCCATGGCCTGATGCCTGTGAAGGTGTGGGACCGGGACGATCACAGGCGCTACACAAGCGCCATTAGGACCAGCAGGAGCACAAGGCTCGGCGGGGAAGAATTTCGAGTTGAGGCCGAGGAGCTTGACGCACAGATCGACACTGTACTTGATCGGGCAGTTAAACTCTCATCGTCAAGTCCAGACGAACGGCGTAAGACTCGGGAGTTTGTAAAGCGATGGGCGATCGGCAGAGCAGTCGCCGAGTCTCGTATCCTACAGTCTCTACATATGACCTCAGAGCAGCGATCGCATCTCTGGCTCGCCATGGCCCGCAAGTGTCGCCTTGGAATCCGCTCATCCGGAGCAATCGAAGAGCGATGGCGGATGCTGGTCCCAGGCAGAGCGTTGGAGCCACGGCGGATTGAGCGGGACATCTTCGCCATGGGTCTGTGGCTGCAAGAGCAGGAGCTTGAAGACGCCTTGACGACCTTTGGGGGAAGCCTATCGAACGCAAAGGAAATTCAGCGTCGCGAGTCACTACGTTCCACGAAGTTGCGCAACGCACTTGGTCGCTGGTTACTGTGTTTGCATTCAAGTCAGCGCTCACGGTTGCTCAAAGGGACGGAATTTGGCACCATAGCTAAGGCGTTGCAACGCCGGTGGCCCAGTAGAGGCCCAGGTTCGGCCAAACGTCCGGTACACCTCTCAGACCACGACTTAGACCGCGAGGTCCACCGTATATTGACCCAGGTTGGCTCTAACGGATGACCGACGACAAGAACATATCTACAGCCGACATCCAGACCCTGGCGACGCGGCTGTTTGGTACTGAAACAGGCTGGAAGCACTCGCAGACTGATCGTCGGGGGAATGTCGTATGAACCAGGAGCCGAAGATCTACTTGACTCGCGCCGGTCGGAGTGGCGAGGACGAGGAGCGCGTCTTCAAACACAACGTCGCGATTGTCGGTTTCCAGGAAGTCCCCTCGCTCGCGACCGCAACAGACTACGAGGACGTCCACGAGATCGTCACGAGAGCCTTCCACGACGCAAAGGCCCGTGCAGTGGGCAACTTCGCCGGTCAGCTCTGGGCGTTCGCGGTGGCAATGAAGGAGGGTGACCTCGTCGTCTTGCCACGAAAGCTAACGTCGCAGATTGCGATCGGACGGGTTACGGGGCCGTACGAGTACCGGCAGGTGGACGACGCGTTCCGTCACACACGTCCGGTGGAGTGGCCACAGACGGACCTCCCTCGAACGGTCTTCGAGCAGGATCTCCTCTACTCGTTAGGCGCGTTCATGACTGTCTGCAACATCTCACGCAACGATGCCGAACGGCGCGTGGCGTCAGTGGCGGAAGGTAAACCAGACCCGGGACCGTCAGTGCCGCTTGACACTCAGTCCACGCAGGTGCCGGGTCTGAGGGAGCAGTCCGAGGGGCTGCCGGATCTGTCGCAACTCGCCCATGACCAGATTGTGGCCCATATCCAGGCCAGATTCTCAGGGCATGCTCTCGCCACACTCGTGAATGCGGTCCTGCGTGCCGAGGGCTGGTTGACAAAGCCCTCCCCGCCCGGTGCAGATGGGGGAGTGGACATCTTAGCGGGACGGGGCTCGCTGGGGCTCGATGAACCCCGACTGTGCGTGCAGGTGAAGTCGCAGAACAGCCCGGCCGACGTGACGATCTATCGGACACTTCAAGGGGCGATGCAGACGTTCAATGCACAACAGGGACTGTTGGTCTGCTGGGGAGGCTTCAACAAGGTGGTCCTTACGGAAGCGAGGACTGGGCACTTCAGCGTCCGCCTCTGGGACAGTGGTGACCTGGTCGAGGCCATCTATCGCACCTACGAGCGATTACCCGCGGAGGTCCAGGCCGAGTTACCCCTCAAGCGAGGGTGGATGCTTGTCGTCGAGGAGTCGGAGAACTGAACCGAGGTCCTAGTGTCCTGAGTTATGAATCCGATGACAAAATCGGGCGATGGTAGCTAGTAGCTGGTCTGCGGTTTTGGTCCAGATGAAGGGCTTTGAGGCAGCGTTGTGCTGGTCAATGTACTGTTCGATGGCTTGCTCCAGTTCCCGAGTGCTGCGGAACACCCCGCGGCGCAGTTGCTTCTCTGTCAGCACCGCGAACCAGCGCTCCACCTGGTTCAGCCAAGAGCTGCTGGTGGGGGTGAAGTGCAGGTGATAGCGCGGCCGCCGGGCCAGCCAGCGCTGGATGGCGGGGGTCTTGTGGGTGGCGTAGTTGTCCAGGATAAGGTGCACGTCGAGGTCCGGGGGTACGGTCGCATCGACCCGGTCGAGGAAGCGCCGGAACTCCGTGGACCGGTGCCGACGGTGGCAGGCGCCGATGACCTCTCCCGTCTTCACGTCGAGGGCGGCGAAGAGAGAGGTCGTACCATGACGACGGTAGTCATGGGTCCGGCGCTCGATCTGCCCCGGGCGCATGGGCAACAGCGGGGCCGTCCGGTCGAGGGCCTGGATCTGGGACTTCTCGTCGACACACAGGACCAGAGCCCGCTGGGGTGGGTTGAGGTAGAGCCCCACGATGTCACGGACCTTCTCGATGAACAGAGGGTCAGACGAAAGTTTGAACGTCTCGGTCCGATGCGGCTGCAAGGCAAAGGCCCGCCAGATACGGCTGATGGCGCTCTGACTCAGGCCGGTACGCGCAGCCATGGAGCGCGTGCTCCAGTGGGTTGCATCCGCCGGCGTCGTCTCCAGGGTGAGGGTCACGACCCGCTCCACATCGGTGTCCGTGATGGAGCGTGGGCCGCCGGGCCGCGGCTCGTCAAGCAGGCCGTCGAGGCGGCGTTCGATGAACCGGGCCCGCCACTTCCCCACCGTTTGCTTGGCCAGACCGATCTCCCCGGCCACGACGGTATTGGTCTTGCCCTCGGAGCAACGGAGAATGATCCGGGATCGCAGAGCCAGCGCCTGGGCAGTGGTTGGACGCCGCTTCCAGCGCTCGAGGCTCTCGCGTTCGTCGGAGGAAAGGTGCAAGGGAGGAATGGGGCGTCCGATGGCCATGGTGACCTCCATGAGCGTTTCGTGGAGGGTACACCCCAGCAAGTACTTTTGCAATGAGTTCATAACTCAGGACACTAGCGAAGGGCTCCAACTGTTTGCTCGCCACCTACGTGAAGACGTCCCTCGCCTCAAGCATTAGCCCGAATCCACCGAAGGAGGGCGTCGGGTTAGCGTCCTGAGGCGGCAAGAAGGTGCTCCTGTGCTTCTGGGATAATGGTTTTGTAGCAAAAAAACAGTCCCAGAGAAGGAGCACCCAGTAGATGCTGTCACGCAACCACCCCGACCGGATCCAAATCACCTTCGACGACCGCCGCTTGGTGGCCAATGCCGGGCTGCTCCTTCCGGCCACCCTGGCGCGGCACCTCGGCCTGCCCGAACTCGTCCGGCAGCGCCTCGACCTGGGCGATGCCCCGGGGCGGGCGAACACGAGCGACAAGATGATGACGCTGGTGGCGTCTGCGCTGGCTGGGGGCGACTGCATCGACGACGCCGATGTGTTGCGCACCGGGGGGACGGCTTGCACCCTGGGCGGCACGGTCAAGGCGTCATCCACCCTGGGCACCTTCCTGCGCAGCTTCCGGTGGGGCCACGTCCGCCAGCTGGACCGGGTGAGCCGGGAGCTGCTGGCCCGGGCCTGGGCCGCTGGGGCCGGACCCGGCGACGCGCCGTTCACCATCGACCTCGATTCCACCATCTGCGAGACCTACGGACTGGCCAAGGAGGGCGCCCGCCACCACGGCTATACCGGCAAGCGGGGCTACCACCCACTGCTGGCCATCGCCGCCGGCACCGGAGACGTGCTGATGTCCCGGCTGCGCGAGGGCCGGGCCAACACCGCCCGCGGCGCCGCCCACTTCCTGCGGGAGACGGTGGGACGGGTGCGCTACGCCGGGGCCAACGGACGACTCACGCTACGGGCCGACAGCGGGTTCTACACTCATGGCGTGGTATCCGTCTGCCGCAAGATGGATGTCCGCTTCTCCATCACCATCCGCCAGCATAAAAGCCTGCACAATCTCATCGAGGCGATACCCGAGGATGCCTGGACGCCGATTCCTTACTGGGTGGACGGCGCCGCCGATGTGGCCGAGACCACCTGCACTCCCTTCCAGAGTGAACCTGACGCCGCGCCGGTGCGGCTCATCGTCCGGCGTGTGAAGCCCACGCCCGGTTCCCAGCTGGCCCTCTTCGCCACCTACAGCTATCACGGCTTCATCACCGACCGGGACGGGGAGATGCTCGAACTGGAGGCCGACCATCGCCGCCACGCCGAGATCGAGAATGCCATCCGAGACCTCAAGCACGGTGTGGGGTTGAACCATCCCCCCTCGGGCCGCTTCGCCGCCAACGCCGCCTGGCTGGCGGTACAGGTGATAGCCCACAACATCGCCCGCTGGACAGCGCGCATCGGTCTGGGCGAGCAGGTGGTGACCACCAAGACCCTCCGGCGGCGGTTCTTCTCCCTGGCCGGACGGATCACCCGCTCGGCGCGCCGCCTCACACTGCATCTGCCACAGCGCTGGCCTTGGGAAGCCCAGTTCGATCGTGCCCTGGCCCGATTGCGCGCCCTGCCACTCCCTGCCTGACGGCGGCGGCGGCAACCGGCCGACATCCGGCCAACCGAACGTCCCCGCGAACTCGCGCCAGTCCGGTCTGCGAGTGCCTCTTGCTGCGTCCTCTCCCCGCTATCTCGCCCTGACCAGCATTCGCAGACGGTCACAAAGTCTCCCCGCGGCAACTGAAGACAAACACCGGCCCCCCTCTACCCCAAATCGTGCCCGGACCATCGCCCTCCCTTGCCCCTATCGCCCGTTCCGCTGCTGCATAGTCATCCCTTCGGTGGATTTGGGATTAGGCGAGGGACGCTGGAGGCTCACAGAGCCCCCAGCCACATCTCAAAGATGGTTCTGTCTATCGTCGAAATAGGCCCACCTGAGAGGGCTTGAACCCGTAGGGCAGTCGGCAGACCTGTTTTTCAATCCACCACAGATGGGAGGTCTGTAGCTCCGCAGGCTGTTGCCACCTATTCAACCTCAGTTGCATCCAAATCGACTGCCCATGAGAACCGTACTCTTTTGTGTTGATTGGAAGACGGAGAACTCGGACTCCGTGAGGTTACGTCAATAGGTGTGTAAACGACATCAGGCGGCGACCTTCTCAGCCGTTGATTCAATGGCGATTCCATCCGCATACTGTGCACCGAGATAGACGTCTTCGATCAACTCAGGGGCCTTCAGACGCCTGAAGCGCTGTTCGGCGACCATCAACATTTTCCAGATCACCGCTATCGCCCGATCGACCCTCTTGTAGCGCTTGGCGGCATCGGTCCGAAGCCTGAGGGCCGCGAAGGGTGATTCTACCGGGTTCGTCGTGCGAAGGTGCCCCCAGTGCTCCTTTGGGAAGTCATAGAAGGTGATCATGCGGTCCCAGTCCCGCTCCAAGGCCTCTGAGGCCGCCTCGTAGGAATGGTCGCCGCACCACCTGGTGAACACCGTCCTGAGCCGCTCAGCCTCTGTCCGAGTCTGGGCGTAGGGGATAGTACGCAGCATGAGCTTGGCCTGGTCCTGTTGTCGCTTTGGAAGCTTGGCGAGCACGTTTACGATCTTGTGGTTCCAGCAGCGTTGCTCTGCCGCCTGCGGATAGACGTTGCGCAGAGCTCCCCAGATGCCCAGGTGTCCGTCTCCAACCACCAGCCTCGGGCAGCTCAAGCCCCGGCGCTTGATCTACGAGCGTCTGAGGCCGGACACGGGAGATGTACGTTCCGCTGTCCCATCCCGCGGGAGATGCCCAGTGCGACTTCTGGCAAAGTATGTGGAGCTGCGGAAGTAGTTCATCGGCGTCTCCGCGTCCTACGTCGCGACGCCCTTACGACGCGCAGGGTTCCCTCGTTCTTCATGTAGCCGTTCTTGCGATTCACGTCCTGTAGGCCCAGCAGGGTGAAGCGGTCACGCTTCTCCTTGTTGCACGGCGGACACAGCAGCGTCAGATTCTCATCGGTGTCCGTGCCGCCCTGAGACCGCGGGTTGATGTGGTCGACCTCAAGCACGCGGCTATCGAAGCTATAGTCCGCGCCGCAACCCTGGCAAAACGAGCCCAGATCGAGCAGCAGCTTGCCGTGGTGCGTTCGGGGATGCGGTAGTCGCTTGGCTGCGCCCCTTGTGGGCGTCTCGAGTGCAAGCGCCGCCGTCTCGCCTTGGTCCGTGCGCCTAGGTGCCCTCTTGAGTTTCCGAACCTCCCCTGCTGCTCAGATTTGTCGGTCGTCTAGGTCGGGGCCCTCAACTCAATGACGGTCTCGGTGACCTCGGCGAACGTCAGCACGGTGGGCCGCTGTAGGATCGGGCCTTGCCCCACATTTGCCACGTGCCCCAGAAGTCAACACGGTGCCCCAAAAGGAGGAGGGAGGTCCAAGAAGCCTTGAGGAGGCGCGAGCTTGGCGATCAGGCTACCTTTCTAGCGCACGTCATCACCATGACCGATTCGGCCTCCCAAGCCTCTCCGGGCGGTTTGAGCGCGTGCCCACAGTGGCGGCCGTGATCCTCCGGATAGCAGTAACGGTCGTCGTACCAGTCGTCGCAGGTGGCGCAGTAGACGTAGCCGCCGGACTCCATCCCGGCGATGTCTTCCACGGCTTCTATCCGTTTCAGGATCAGTTCTCTCTGCATGTCACCTCCCTATTCTCGTCGTAGTGGCCGCAGTCCCCGACTCCGGCTTTGACTTATGAAGGCCTACGACCTAGGAGTCTGTCCGAGGATTCGTTCCTGGAGACGAAAACCGCCACGCAATAACCTGCTTACAGTAATCTGGACTTTGTCGTGGAGTAATTAGCATCTTTACACTCCACTAATGACGCATATCGCTTAGAACATTGTTTCTCGGACAGACTCCTAGTGGTGCGAAATCTTTGAAATGAGGGACAGCCTGGATTGGTGAGAGCTCACGGCACCGGTGAGCCCCTTCCCCCGTCAAGGGGGAAGGTTGGGATGGGGGTGTCGAACAGCATTCGCGCTACCCTTCATTGCTAGGATGTTGGGCCACTAGCCTTTGGCTGTTTCCCGGCCCGCGATGCCCGCTGGTTCGCGTGTGCCGGGCGTGATCCTTGGGCGTGGGTATGACCCACGACCGATCTACGCGCTGCGCACCGGCTATCCGCCCGCTGTCTCAATCCGAGCCCCTACCGGTGCGAGCCCTCACCCCTAATATGACGCACCGGTTCCCTGAAATGTTCCCGTATGTGACCGAGGCAAGGAAGTCGTCCTAAAATCCTGCGAGCCTCAGGAATGAAGTTGTCGAGAGAGGGGTGGGAATAGGCCCAGCGCTGGCGGCGTGATCGAATCTTTGGCTACAAAAGTACTGAGTATATTTTACCTTATACTGGCGAGTAGTTATACCATTTGCGAACAATAAGACCACAAAGCATCTAGCGGCGGTCTGACACACTGTCTATGCTGAGGCCAACTCATGGAGTTGGAGGGCGTCGGATGATCGGTCGACCGTTTCGAGTGGAATGGCGTCCAGAGGATACACCGGAGGCGCTGAAGGCATCGTACCTGGCAGAAAGAGACATAAACCTGCGTACTCGCCTACATGGACTGTGGCTGCTGCGCTCAGGACGCCGGCTCTCTGCTGTGGCATCAGTTCTGGGGGTCCATTATCGGACGGTACAGACGTGGGTGGGCTGGTATCGAGATGGAGGGGTGGAGGAAGTGCTGTCCCACAAGAAGGGAAGGAGAGGCACACCGCGCTTTCTGAGTACAGAGGAAGAACAGGAGTTGGCCGAGGAGGTGTCGAGCGGACGATTCAGGACGGCCGGAGAGATCAGAGACTGGATAGAGTCGGAGTATGAAGTGAGCTACAAGCCGGGCGGCGTATACAGTCTGCTTCACAGGTTGGGATGTTCACCGAAGGTGCCTCGGGGTCTTCATGAGAAAGCAGACGTTTTGGCGCAGAAGTCCTGGAAAAAGGGGGGCTTGGTCTCGCCCTTGCCGGAGCGGGAGTGACATCAGAGACGGTCTTGGGGTTTGCCGATGAGATGCGAGTGGGCCTGCGGGGGATGGTGCGTAGGGTATGGGGTCGTCGCGGGGTCAAGGTGCGTCAGCGAGTGCAGTTGGTGTACGAGTGGATGTACCTGTTCCTGGTGGTAGACGGTCGTAGGGGGAAGTTGTTGTGGACCTGGACCGACTCGATGAAGTCTGAGCGGATAGCGGCGGCGGTCAATGGGCTGAAGCATCAGACGGATGTGGGAGCGCTGGTGTGGGATGGAGCGCGTGGTCACCGGAGCGAGCTGGTGGAGAGTGTGGAAGTGCCGACGATAGTACAGCCGCCATACAGTCCGGAGCTCAATCCTGCTGAGCGTGTATTCGAGGAGGTGCGCCGATGTGTGGAGGGCAGGCTGTACCGGCGTATCGAAGAGAAGGTGGCGGCGGTGAACGCCTTTCTTGGAGAAATGGAATCTGATCCCGGTCGGGTACGCTCACTTGCCGGATGGGGCTGGATTGAAGACAACGTCCAGCTTCTTCCAGCACACTTTGTGGCCCCATCCAAGTGAAATGGTATTAGTAGGAAGAAAGAAGTGGGAAAAGGCTAATGCCTAAGAGACGCCTGACGACGTACCTCGGCGACTGTTCCTTCGAGCGGCTGCGAGCCCTGTCCGACGAGGATCGGCGCACCCTGTCTGACTACGTGGTCGGCGTCCTGGCCGACCACCTGCGGAACCTGGGGAAACCTGATTCTCTCGTAAAAAGTCTGTGCAGGTCGAATTAGAACAAACGTACCCACGCCTGGGTACAATATACAGTCTCTGTTCCGGATACTACCCCAACATACGGTAGCGCTCAGATGTGCTAAATCGCTGGAACTTCCTCAAAACGGGTTTTTACGAGGGAATCAAACCTGGGTCAAATCGGGCGCGGCTGCGCCGCAATCCTGGGCGCTAGCCAGCGACCGCAGGCGGAGACCGAAGGGACGTCGCGCTCCTGGAGCGCGGCGCGCCTGCCGGATACGGACCCGGGCGGTCATTGTGCAAGGAGGCTTGATTTGGAATCGCGCGCCTGGGTCGGCGGTCTGCTGGAAGAGCTGGGCGATGCGGCTACCATCGCCATAGCCCACCGGCAGGCGGAGGTCATGCTGATTCTCGTCTCGTCGGAACTCGTAGAACCGTCATCGTAGGTGCACCGAGTTTAGGAGACACTACTACTTCCCACGTAGAGCGACACAACCTTACGATGCGGATGTCAATGAGACGCTTCACGAGGTCAACAAACGCATTCTCCAAGAAGGTTGTGAATCACTGCTACGCTCAAGCTCTCTACTTCGTCTGGTACAACTTCTGCCGGAAGCACAGGACGATTGGTGCTACGCCAGCAATTGCGGCTGGACTAGCAGACAGAAGCTACGATATGCGCTGGATAGTAGAGATGATTAACGAGCGTACACCAGCACAGAAGCGCGGCCCGTACAGGAAACGTCAGCGTTGATTTCAAACCCATACACTACCCTTCAGGCAGTTAAATTGCGGCTAACCTGTTTCCTTCTCCTCTATGGGATTGATGGATACGGCCGCGAATGTCTGGTCAAAGGTCTTGATCTCTCGCACACCACGCCTTCGGCAACTGGCCAAGTGGCAGAGGTCCCGGGCCTGTAACGCGGGATGTTGCTCGTGTAGTTGCCGGGCCAGAGCCACGTCCGCTTCTTCCAGTGGCCACACCTCCACTGACGCGCTTGCCAACAGCTCTAGCGTCGCATCAAAGGTTTGCAGTCTTCCAGTGGGCAGATAAACATGGGCCAGTTCCTGCATGACCTCCGCAGACGTGCACAGCGGCGTCCCATTCCGATTGGCTTCGATGAAGAAGTCCTGGGCGGATGCCTGGAGTACGTGAGGGCGTCCCACCGCGTACATGAAGACGTTTGTGTCTACGAAGATCACGTCCCCGTCACTCCTGTCCCGCGCGACTCGTTCATAACGCGCAGGTGCTCATCCCAATCCGGTTCCGTCTCTGGACCATCCAGCACTGCGCAAGACCGGAAAAACTCCTTTACGTCATCCGGGGACTCGAACAGTTTGACGCGCTGGCGTGCTTCGAGGCGCTCACGGGCAGCCACCCGCAACCAGGCGCTAAGCGACATTCCCTCCCGCCGTGCTTGATCGACAAAGCGGTCTCGGTCAGCATCCGGCATTACCAATTGCACTCTGGCCATGTCGCCCTCCAGTCAGATTTAGGTGTGTAACATAATTACACACCTGCTCTCCCGAAGTCAAGGGGAGCAAGTGTGCGTTCAGGCACATCACCTGAGCGACCTTTGACCAATGAGTTGGGCGAGCGTACCGGAGAGGTTCTTGAGGGCACACCCGATTCTGAGTGGTCAGCCTTGACAGCTGGCCGATTACATAGGGCCGCTATGGACTGCGAGCGCTTACAACTCGCGTGCGCACGATCTTGTCCCATACGCACTGGCGGTCGCTGTCCCATATGCACCACAACGCTGCAACGACGAAGGTAAGCCCGAGAATGGCACCGCCCACTTGCTCGCCCAGCACAGCCACCAATACCCCATTGACTGCACCGAAAGCGATGGCACGCACAACCAAGTCCCTGATCAGCATCCAACCCAAGTCGGCCGATTGACCATCGTCACGGATAACGCGCGTACGCAGGAGTTGCTTCGCTGGGCTCTGTCCGCCTCGCGCCACGATCAGGTACCAGATGACCCAGCCGATACCGAGTGTGAGCACGAAGAGGAACACGTCCAAGACGGCACCGGCAAGTCTGCGACCTTGGCTGGCAAGCTCAGCGTCATTGCTCTTCACGTCGCCTCCTCCTAACAGCTCCAGTTTGAATTTCAAGCTGAAAGTTCTCGATTTTGTCAAGTCTGGTGGGCCTAAGTTGACGGTAGGCAGAACCATCTTCGAGATGTGGATGGGGCTGTAGTCTATCACGCCACTGTCTGGGCGACGCCATGGGGCCATGCTCTCCAGGCTAGTTTATTTGGCTGACCGGACCGTTCAACCCTAGCGGCCCGGCGACAGCAGCTCGTTGGCGTACTTCGGAACGAACGTCTGCCTTGTGACCTCAACCTCCGAAATGCCGCCAGTTCGATAGGTAGCACATTCGGAGGAGCCGGCCTCGCAGGCATATAGCACAACATTGCCGCCGCGAGCCTTGCGCAGTGAGTATGGCTCCACCCTTTGCACGTCCCCCTCGTAACCCACGTCGACACACAGCCTGTTGGCAGCAGCAAAGCGAATGCGCTCCAGAGTGGAGGCGTTCATGCCCAGGTCCTCGACGGAGCCACCGCCCAGGCCGACGTCGCGAACTGAGCCGCCCTGGTCCACGGCGCGCCCAGGCCCGATCGACCGCTGCCTTCGCCCAAGGCGCGCCCTGGGCAGGTCCACCGCAGAGTTGAACGCCTGGGGGGTACCGTGGCCCGGGCCACCGCTGCCTCCGCCCTGGTCCACGACGCGAGCTGAGCCGCCCTGGTCCACGACGCGAGCTGGCCAGCTCCGCCGATGCCGCGGCCAGCCCCACCGATCGCCCTGGACCAGGCCCAGGTCCTCGACGGAGCCACCGCCCAGGCCGACGTCGCGAACTGAGCCGCCCTGGTCCACGGCGCGCCCAGGCCCGATCGACCGCTGCCTTCGCCCAAGGCGCGCCCTGGGCAGGTCCACCGCAGAGTTGAACGCCTGGGGGGTACCGTGGCCCGGGCCACCGCTGCCTCCGCCCAGGTCGAGGTCCTGAGCTGAGCCGCCCTGGTCCACGACGCGAACCGGCCAGCCCCACCGATGCCGCGGCCGGCCCCACCGATCGCCCTGGACCAGGCCCAGGTCCTCGATGGAGCCCCCGCCCAGGTCGTGGTTGTGATCTGCCCTGCCAGCACCGACCCGCTGATCTCGTACTGCATGGTGTAGTAGATATATACTCACCCCAGAGGCAGAAATCCACCCATCACATATTGCTTGCACCATTGCATGTTTGCATTTCTGGAGCTCTTCGACCGCCTATTCGCCTTTCGGCTAACCGCCTATTCCGTTCAACTGAGCGTGTCCAGCGATCTCCCTTCGATCGCCTTGATGCTCGGTATCATTGTGGTGGGTCTCGTCGTGGCCCGGGCCACGGTGCGCCTACACGATACCCCTACAAGGAGAGTTGCATGTCCAACCGCGACGGAATCCTAGACTCGCGGTGGTGTTTGCGGTACCTTCGAGAGCGTTGAAAAACCCGCGTTGTGGCCCGGGCCACATCCCCTGCAAAGGAGGGGCTACATGTCCAACCGCGACGGAATCCTAGACTCGCATCCTTCGTTGCGCGTCAAAATGCCGCCGGAGCTGGCGGCCTTCGACCGATGGGACGCCGATCCGAACGACCTGGCGAAGTGGGAGGCGGCTATGGCGGCCTTGGCCCCGGCCGCCGGAGCCGACAATTCCAACGCCACCGTCAATCTCTAAGCCAGCAAGTCGAAGCTCGTGTTCCAAGTGCAGTTCGACCCTCCCCCGTCTCCACCACGAACACGCTAGACCTGCCGCCCTATGAACGGAAGAGTCGAAATAGCACGATTGCGCGGACGGTATACACACCCGCCTAATGCCCAGGAGATTTTGAGTGGACGCCCCCCCCCCCCCGGGGCGAGGTATGATATTCGAGCCGTCAAGAGTGTCAGGGAGCACTCCTATGCCACATCCTCGCACCGTCATAGGGGTGTGCAGTTTACTCCTGGCCATAGTCGCCTGGGGCTGTTCCAGCTCCGACGACTCTGAGACGAACCAGCCGGCCGCGCAGCCGGCCGCTGTGAGCAGTCTGGAGGTCTCAAGTCCCGTTTTCACCGAGATAAGGCCACGTAAGCGCATCCCCAAGGAAAGCACCTGCTATGGGGTAAACTCGTCTCCTCCCCTGGACTGGAGCGAGGTGCCGGTAGGCGCCAAGAGTCTCGCGCTGATAGTCGAAGAGCCGGACGAGCGCCTCTCGGATAAAAGCAACTACTTTAAGGTCACGCTCATATAAGCCTCCTATTTCTGATGTTTGCCCGCCACGTAGAAAACAAGATCAATACCAAGTCCTTTTGGTACGGCTGATATTACGGCTCGTGGTAGCTACGACGCAAGACGGCCCCCTTTTGGAGCATAGGTACTATAGCAGGTGCGGAACAGCAGGCTGGGGCGGTGCTTCGCTATGGCGGGTGGAACGGACAGGACCGAGCCGCAGCTATGAGAAGGCGGCCTCGAACACGCGCTCGGTACGTTCCTGTTGTTTCCGGTCAGGACCAGGCGTAAGAGATACGCCGGAGCCGGCACGTGTGGTTGCCAGATGGAAGACCGGCCTGAACGGAGCTTTGGGCTTGATGGCGACGACCGAACGGGCGTCTTTCGTGTCAACGTAAACGGCGTCCAGCATGGCAAGCAACAGCTTCCGACGCTCTTCCATGTTGGCTCCAGACCATAGCTCAGGCAGCCTCTCTATCAGCTTCCCCGCCTCTGCGGCAGCGGCAGCCTTTGGCACAACGAGGGACTCGAGCTCCATCTCCAGGTTCCGCTTCTGCCGCTTATACTCCTGGTCATCATAAACTCCATCGACATAGGTCTTGGCGAGTCTCCGAAGCCTCTCCTGGACCTTTCGCCGCTTGGCTTGGACTACTTCGACCTCGTCCCTGGCGCTGATTATCGAGAGGAGCTGCTCTTGCCATGCAGGTCCCAACTCGATGGCCTCGACGATCCTTCCGACCTGCTCATCAGCCAGGCGGCACGGTATCGAGCCGCCGTGAGCTGGGCATTGGGTGTTACTGCGAGACTCCCTGTGCTCACGGTAGTACCTTCTTCCGCTTTTATAGGTCTGTGCCCACATCGGCATCTTGCAGTAGGCGCAACGGATGATCCCTTTCAGAAGATAGTCACGCTCAGGGTGAGGGCTCAGGGTCGTTGATCTGCCGCTGTTGTGCCGCATCTTGTCCTGGACCAGATCGAAGAGCTCCTGGCCGACGACTGGCTCGTGGGCTCCCGGTCGGAGTTGCTTCCTGTGCCTGACAAGACCCGAGTAGAAAGCGTTATGGAGGATGCCCCTCACTGAGGCAGTGGTAAATAGCTTCGGACCGGGCGAGAGCTTGCCATCAGCGCCTGCCAGCTGCTTGGTGTTGCGAGTCCGTAAGCCGCTCCCGTTCAGCCACGCGGCGAGCTGGCTTAGTGTGGTCGATCCCGTCGAGTACCGTTTGAACATCTCCTGGACCGCGGCAACCTCGGACGCAATAAGATGAACGCCCCCGGAATGCTCTTTTGGGCATCTGCGCCTGCGCTCTCCGTCCTGGCTCATCCAGCAGGATTCGTATCCAAACGGGATGCCGCCGGTGTGTCTGCCCTCATTGGCCCTCTCATCCAGACCCTTGCTTACGTGAGTGCCAAGCATGTTGGAGAAGAACTGGGCGAAGGACCCCAGAAGTTGAGTCGTCAACATCCCCTCAGGGGTCGTGTAGTCGATGTTCTCGGTGATGGAGACGAGAGCGACGTTGTGCATGCCCAGGTTGGCCAGCGACTCCAGGGTGACCCTGAGGTTGCGAGACCATCGGTCAAGGGTATGGACTACGACGATATCGAATTGATCCCTCTTGGCGTCCTCCATCAGTTGGCGGAAGATAGGGCGCTTCTTCACCGACTCTGAGTGGGCCGACTGGCCCTCTTCCCGATAGACCCTGACGGCCGCCCAGCCTCGGCTCTCACACAGCTGATTGAAGAGCCGCTCCTGGGCGTTCAGAGAGTGCCCGTCCACCTGTGAGATAGACGATACCCTGAGGTAGGCCACAGCTCTCTGGGAGTTCGCGTCGCTCATTCTTCGTCCTCGTCGTTCGGCCTGCGGGCTGCAACGGCCATGGCCACATTGGCAAGTGTCTCAAGGAATTTATCGATCATGATCAGGTCTGTCTCACCGTATTTGGCAGCACCCGGATTTGTGGCGGTACAGTGTATACGGGAACGTATACACGTCAACCCGTTTTGAGGCACGTTTAGTCGATGTACAGGCGTTCCCAAGGCAGCCGCCTAGCCAGCCGACTCTTGTGCGTCGATCAGGCGTTTGAGCGTTGCATAGCCGATACCCAGTTCAAACGCTGCCTTACGTCTCGATAGTTCTCCCGAGCTTAGGCGCTCCAAAATAGCTCCAAAACGACGATCGAAGCCTCGCCGGTCCGTTACCCTGGGACGCCCTATCCGCTTGCCCTGTCGGCGAGCCCTGTCCATCCCCGCCTTCACACGCTCGCGGATCAGCTCCAACTCGAACTCTGCCAGAGAGCCCAGGATGTTCAACATCAGCCGGCCTACGGCGGTGGTGGTCTCGAAGTTCTCCCTCATGCTCTGGAAGCCTACGCCTGCCATCTCCCAGGCTGACAACGTGTCGTGCATGTGCTTGACGGACCTGAACGCCCGGTCCAACTTGAACACCAGGACGGTCTTGAACCTCTTCTTGGCCGCGTCGTCGAGTAGTTCGCGCCATGCCGTCCGATGCACCAGGTCGTTGGCGGGAGCCCTGTCAACGTACTCTCGGTGGACCTCTATTCCGTTGGCGTTGACGAAGTCACGCAGCGCAATCAGCTGGGTCTCAGGGTCCTGGTCCCTATCGCTGGTGGACACCCGGGCGTAGAGGGCGACGCGGGTCAAAGGGGTAGCCGCTCCCTTGGACTTGCCGGCCATCTTGTCCAGCAGCCCTCTCTTCTCACCCAGCTGGCGCAGTACACTGTCCAACTCCTTGCGCTTGTCCTTGACTTCCTTCTCCAACTCAGCTCGCTCGATGACGCCCTCACGAATGTCGAATCTACGATTCTGGCCCAGCAGGGCGTTCTCTCGTCTGTCTAGAATGGTCTGCTCCTTCGATGATCAGCCTCTCGCTCCTCCAGGTCCTTCGCGTCGGCGTCGTACTGTTCCACCCGGGCCGCCAGGTCCTTTGACGTCTCTTCCAGGTTGGAGAGCTTCTTTAGCTTCTTGTTTGTCCGCTTTTCCCTCTGTACTCTTATGTACTCCTTATATCCTTGGGTCACCGGCCTCCTCCCCCTCCGTCCCCGTCCTACCCGTTCGTACCTGGGGCGCCTATACGCCCCTGTATACCCACCTTCTCGATCACACGGCCCACGAACTCCTTGTCGCTGATGAATCCCCTAAGGTGCCTGCCGTCCTCGGGGCAAACGAGCATGACGAAGGGCTTTCCCGACTTGCGGCCCGTGGCAGGGCGTACGGTCAGCGGTGTGCTGCAGACAGGGCAAGGTACGTTATTCATTGGTATGGCTCCCTGCGAGGTACTGGCGGCACAGCGCATACAGGGCGTTGCCTCGCTTGTTGGGGTTGGAGCCTTCACCTGTGGTGCCTGCCACTGCCAGCTCTATCGCTTCCTCGATCACCTCGAGCTGAGAGGGCACCAGCTGGAACGTCAAGTGCCTAAGCCCAAATCCACCGAAGGGATGACTATGCAGCAGCGGAACGGGCGATAGGGGCAAGGGAGGGCGATGGTCCGGGCACGATTTGGGGTAGAGGGGGGCCGGTGTTTGTCTTCAGTTGCCGCGGGGAGACTTTGTGACCGTCTGCGAATGTTGATTCTCTCGTAAAAAGTCTGTGCAGGTCGAATTAGAACAACCGTACCCTTGCCTGGGTACAATATACAGTCTCTGTTCCGTGTCCTACCCCAACATACGGTAGCGCTCACATGTGCTAAAGCGCTGGAACTTCCTCAAAACGGGTTTTTACGAGGGAATCAATGTTGGTCAGGGCGAGATAGCGGGGAGAGGACACAGCAAGAGGCACTCGCAGACCGGACTGGCGCGAGTTCGCGGGGACGTTCGGTTGGCCGGATGTCGGCCGGTTGCCGCCGCCGCCGTCAGGCAGGGAGTGGCAGGGCGCGCAATCGGGCCAGGGCACGATCGAACTGGGCTTCCCAAGGCCAGCGCTGTGGCAGATGCAGTGTGAGGCGGCGCGCCGAGCGGGTGATCCGTCCGGCCAGGGAGAAGAACCGCCGCCGGAGGGTCTTGGTGGTCACCACCTGCTCGCCCAGACCGATGCGCGCTGTCCAGCGGGCGATGTTGTGGGCCATCACCTGTACCGCCAGCCAGGCGGCGTTGGCGGCGAAGCGGCCCGAGGGGAGATGGTTCAACCCCACACCGTGCTTGAGGTCTCGGATGGCATTCTCGATCTCGGCGTGGCGGCGATGGTCGGCCTCCAGTTCGAGCATCTCCCCGTCCCGGTCGGTGATGAAGCCGTGATAGCTGTAGGTGGCGAAGAGGGCCAGCTGGGAACCGGGCGTGGGCTTCACACGCCGGACGATGAGCCGCACCGGCGCGGCGTCAGGTTCACTCTGGAAGGGAGTGCAGGTGGTCTCGGCCACATCGGCGGCGCCGTCCATCCAGTAAGGAATCGGCGTCCAGGCATCTTCGGGTATCGCCTCGATGAGATTGTGCAGGCTTTTATGCTGGCGGATGGTGATGGAGAAGCGGACATCCATCTTGCGGCAGACGGATACCACGCCATGAGTGTAGAACCCGCTGTCGGCCCGTAGCGTGAGTCGTCCGTTGGCCCCGGCGTAGCGCACCCGTCCCACCGTCTCCCGCAGGAAGTGGGCGGCGCCGCGGGCGGTGTTGGCCCGGCCCTCGCGCAGCCGGGACATCAGCACGTCTCCGGTGCCGGCGGCGATGGCCAGCAGTGGGTGGTAGCCCCGCTTGCCGGTATAGCCGTGGTGGCGGGCGCCCTCCTTGGCCAGTCCGTAGGTCTCGCAGATGGTGGAATCGAGGTCGATGGTGAACGGCGCGTCGCCGGGTCCGGCCCCAGCGGCCCAGGCCAGCAGCTCCCGGCTCACCCGGTCCAGCTGGCGGACGTGGCCCCACCGGAAGCTGCGCAGGAAGGTGCCCAGGGTGGATGGCGCCTTGACCGTGCCGCCCAGGGTGCAGGCCGTCCCACCGGTGCGCAACACATCAGCGTCGTCGATGCAGTCGCCGCCGGCCATGGCTGAGGCCACCAGGGTCATCAGCTTGTCTCCGGTGTTGGCCCGCCCCGGCGCGCCGCCCAGGTCAAGGTGATGGTCAACGAGTTCCCGCAGGCCCAGATGCCGGGCGAGGGTGGCCGGCAGGAGCAGACCGGCATTGGCCACCAGGCGGTGATCGTCAAAGACGATACGGATACGGTCGGGCTGGTTGCGTGGTAGCATCTATTGGGTGCTCCTTCTCTGGGACTGTTTTGCTGTTACAAAACCATTATCCCAGATTCAGAAGAGCACCCTCTGGTCACTTCAGGATGCTAACCCGACGCCCTCCCTCGGTGGATTCGGGCTAAGTCTCGCGGCCTGGGCTTGATCCCACGCTTGAAGGTGCTGTGCCATGTCTGCCTCGCCGAGCGACACCAAGGCGGTCAGACTCTCGGAGCTGTCCGGCAGCAGGGACATAACCTCCGACTGGGGGATGGAGTTGAGCACTTCTCGGACCAACTCCGCCTTTAGGCCGAGGTCGTCAGTCCCTTCAATTCGATTTAGCCCCTGGGCCAATAGGCGTACATGTGAGTCGTCGAGATCCAAAACGACGCAGGGCGCGGTCTGTACATTCGAGTCCTTTAGGACCTGGAGCCGTTGGTTGCCGGACAGGACCTCGTAGGTGTCATCTCCCAGTGTTCGGACCACCAGGTTCGAGACGAGGCCGAACCGCGAGATGCTCTCGCGAAGACGCATCAGCATGGCTTCGTTCATGACGTTGGGATTCCACGGGGCCTCTTTGAGCTGGTCGATCGGCAGGTCAGTGATGTTCAATTGAAGGCTCCTTTTTGGGATAGGGCATCACAGCCACCCGCAGCCGGTCCGCACATGACTTGTCGATCGGCAGGTCAGTGATGTTCAATTGAAGGCTCCTTTTTGGGATAGGGCATCACAGCCACCCGCAGCCGGTCCGCACATGACTTGTCGATCGGGTACAGGTATCGATGCCTGGGGGTTTGACGCAGGACCGTAACGGCGATCCCATGGTCTTCGAAATGCCTGACCGAGTGGGAGCCGTAGGCTTGGCCAAGGCTCCTGGAATGGCGGGCTACGCCGTCGCCGATATCGTAGAGGCTCGCGGCTGATGAAAGACCGGTGTAGATCCACCCCGCCGCCTGGTAGATGGTTCCAATATGCCCCTGAGAAGGATCAGCGTAGCTCAGGATGAACTTCAGCCCTGTGTGCCGGCGGAGTGACCTGAGGACAATGCCCAGCACTCTCGATTCGCAGTTCGCAGGCATCGCATCGTCCATCCAGAACCTGGTCAACGTGGCACAGTCTTCGTTCCTGGAATTGGAGATCAGCCTGTGGCCCTCCTTGGGTCCAACCCCCAGGGTCAGTGCCCCAACAAGCCGGGTTCCATGGAATGCACCGAAGCTGAGCATCGTGCCGCCCGGCATGCTATGAAGATAGTGCTCCCGCACCAGTAGCTGTTTAGCCAACCTGTGAGGTATCGGTCGGATCTGCAGGTCGTGGAGCGCCGCCCTCGGACTCGCACCGGGCCCTGCCCCCAGGCCGGAGGCCGTGCTGGCTCCCACACCCGCGGCGCTGGTTTGGAGACTCCTCGATATTGAACTCATGATTCTCCTTCAGCACGACTACCGATTGTCTGGCAGAGTTGCGTCTGATCCGCAGCGGGCCTAACTCCGAGGTGAGCTTTTTCAGATATCGAGTTGTAGTCGTGGTAGAGCAGTCAAAAAGCTCGGCCCCGCCGGCAACGAATCGTCTTCAGCAAAACCTCCCCCCGCCCAGCAACTATCTCCAGGCACCACTGGCGAAAAAACGGCTCGGTCTCCTGGTTCTTTCGTAGTTCCTCTGACCCCTCATCCGCTGAAGCGGCATATTCACCCTGCTGAACCTCGCAGATTGCCCAGAACATCCGATCGGTCGCTCGCGCTCTCATGTGTATCAGGTGGACCCTGCCTAAATCGGCGGGGGGTTCATAAAATCCTTGAACGACGTGATGATCCCCATTGCCCTGTCCCCGAAGCCTCGACATTGCCCGTGAGGGTATACGGAGCACACCTCTAGCTTAGAGGACGATGGAGGTCATAACGCAGCAGAAAACGGGGTGCCGAAAAATGCGGTCTTAGCGAGTACGCGGTGACCTTGGAGGCTCTAGATGCAATGTCTTTCTGAGCTGATTGGTTCTACGTTGCACTAGCGACGGGTCTTCGTTGCGGTTGCCCGCCACTTGCAAAACAGACCGTTTCAGGTAAAGGCGGTCAAAGAGCATATGGAAATCCGAGACTTTCCATTTGTGACCGTGCCGATACCCAAATTCGTGCATTCTACGGCGAAACTCGCCCTGGAATGCCGCGCCTGTGGCGGTGCGCAGCTCTCTCAGCGACATAGCGAGTAATAGCCATTCAGGAAAGCGGTGGGTAGAAGGCTGGCTGGCGTTTTCCCCATCCGAGGCTACTGTCACCGTCAGATGAGCGGGAAACAGCGGTCCCAATATCCCATCTGCTGTCACCTTACGTCCCGCCTCAATCTCGCTCCGGTCACTCCAACCAGTAAGATCGCCCAGCACAAGAAACGATGGAGCGTATGCGGACCTCAATCCATTGTCCCAGCACAGATTGATCATGCCCCGGAGATAAGTCAGACATCCCACCAAGTCGTGGCGATCGCCAGTAGCGATCTCCCGTCTCAACTTCTTACCAAATCCTCTCCGTAACCTCTCCACCAGCCGGCGATCTCGCCGCGACATTTGCATTAAAGAGTTCAAGTCGCCTGGCAGATTCAGGGAGCTCTGCTTTGAATACCAGGCAGCAACCCTCTCATCTTCGCGCCAAGAGACGAGCTCTGGATCTTCGTTCTCCGCGAGGTCGAGGACTGTGTTAATTCCATACATGAACGTTTCAAATGAAAAAAGGCTGAGTGCGACTCTAGTTTCCTCTCGGCTGGCTCCAAGACCTCTTCGTAGCAGCTTTGCTCGCATGGGCGCTAATTGCCGCGACAGGCGTCTCATGTTTGCGCTTGCACTTTCGGCTATCCGATCATGCTCGCGCCGATACTCCTCCGACTCAGGACGCATTTCGTATTCGCCGAGCAGTAGCACCGTGCCCTCAACCAGATCGAGGTAGTCGCTAGACCACGTACGTGTATTGGCCGAATCCACGGTGATATTGAACATCAGCTTCAGATTAGTATAGCCGAGAGGTACCCCTCAGAGGTTGCGTCAATAGCGGTGTAAACGTGATCAGGCGGCGACCTCCCTGACCGGTCAGGCGACACGTCAACCCCGTTTCGTAGCTGCTTTGATGCCCTGCAAGCCATTATGTCGTAGCCAATTTTGTGGTATGGGCGAAAGGGTTTCTGGGCGGAGCGACCGCAAGTGGCGAACGGAAGGGTGGCACCTGAGCATGGCGGTCATTGACTGGGAAGCGCCTAGGGACGTATCCTTGGACAGTATTCAAGGGCATTTCAATAGTCTCGTTTCGGGAGATATGAGAATGGCTTCAACCAAACGCCTGCTCCCAACCGGCGAATGCTGGTGCGGCTGCGGCGCGGAGACGGCAATCGGTTCGTTCTTTCTGCCAGGCCACGACAAGACCGCCGAGTCCGCGGTGATCTCCGTCGAGTACGGCGGCGTCCCCGGATTCCTGGTCCATCACGGATACGGACCGGGGGGCAAGAACGCCCTACGCGAAGTAGGCAGGTGGCGTTCCAAGAGCAAGCGAGGAGGCGAGGCGTCATGACGACAGTGCGACGGAGACAAACGGCGTCCGGCGTGGACACCGAGTCGAGTCGCGGCGCTCTGATAGGCTACGAGGCCGAGCTTTGGCGGATGGCTGACGCCCTGCGGGGCAGCATGGACGCGGCCGAGTACAAGCACGTCGTCCTCGGCCTCATCTTCCTCAAGTACATCTCCGACGCCTTCCAAGAGTTGCACGCCTGGTTGGAGTCGAAGACGGCAGAGGGGTTTGACCCCGAGGACATGGACGAGTACCGAGGCGAGAACATCTTCTGGGTGCCGCCGGAGGCCCGATGGCCCCACCTCAAGGCGCAGGCGCGGCAGTCGACCATTGGACAGTTGGTGGACGACGCCATGGCCGCCGTCGAGCGGGACAACCCGGCGCTCAGGGACGTGTTGCCCAAGGACTACGCCCGGCCCGCCCTGGACAAGACCCGCCTCGGCCAGCTCATTGACATGATCACCAACATCCAAATTGGAGACGCGGAAGCCCGCTCCAAAGACGTGCTGGGACGGGTGTACGAGTACTTCCTCTCCCAGTTCGCCAGCGCCGAGGGGAAGAAGGGCGGCGAGTTCTACACCCCGCGTTGCGTCGTCAAGCTCTTGGTGGAGATGCTGGAACCGTACCAGGGCCGCGTCTACGACCCCTGCTGCGGCTCCTCCGGCATGTTCGTCCAGTCGATGGAGTTCATCCAGGCCCACGCCACCGGCAACGGCAACGGGGGCAGGGCGCGGGGCGATATCTCCATCTGGGGCCAGGAGTCCAACTACACCACCTGGCGGCTGGCCAAGATGAACCTGGCGCTTCGCGGGATAGAGGGCAATATAGCCCACGGCGACAGCTTCCATGACGACCGCCATCCCGACCTGCGGGCCGACTACATCCTCGCCAATCCCCCCTTCAACGTCTCCGACTGGGGCGGCGAGCGGCTGCGGGATGACAAGCGATGGGAGTACGGCGCTCCGCCTACGGGCAACGCCAACTTCGCATGGGTGCAGCACATGGCGCATCACCTGTCGCCGTGCGGCGCCGCCGGCTTCGTCCTTGCCAACGGCTCTATGTCGTCGAACCAGGCGGGCGAAGGCGAGATACGCAAGAACCTCATAGAGGCAGACCTCGTGGACTGCATGGTGGCGCTGCCCGGTCAGCTCTTCTACTCCACGCAGATACCCGTCTGCCTCTGGTTCCTGTCCAGGGATCGCAGGGGCGGCAAACACCGGGACAGGCGGGGCGAAGCGCTGTTCATCGACGCCCGCAGGCTGGGGCGTATGGTGGACCGCACCCACCGGGAACTGACCGACGATGACATCGCCCGCATCGCCGATGCTTACCACGCTTGGCGCGGCGAGGAAGACTCCGGCGAGTACGCCGACGTTCCCGGCTTCTGCAAGAGCGCGACGCTGGAAGAGATTCGCAAGCACGGCCACGTACTCACTCCCGGCCGCTACGTCGGTGTGGAGCCGCAGGAAGATGATGGCGAACCCTTCGGGGAGAAGATGGCGCGCCTCGCCGTCCAGTGGCGGGAGCAACAGGCGGAAGCGCAGCGGCTGGACGCCGCGATTGAGGAAAACCTGGCGCGTCTGGGGTTTGGAGATCGGCCATGAACGTCATCGATTCCCTATTCACTACCGAGTTTCAGGGAGATGGCAGCAGTAGCTCAATCACGCTATCCAATTATGCTAGCCGGTTCATTGCTGATATTGAGTGCCTGTTCGGACCTCGAGACCGCTCCTTTACGCTGATCGGCATCGTCATAGACAGGACGCCGGGCAACCTGCCACAGCTATCGTTTCCAGACAGCGGTATTCCGCCTGGCGATGTCGAAGGGAGGTCCAAGCATGTGGTGATCCGGCTGAGCCGAAATGCGCTTACTGACTCGGCACGTGCGCGATGGCAGCTTGCGCATGAATGCGTCCATGTGCTCGATCCTTGGAATCTAAGAGTAGATGGACGGCCTGCCAGCTGGCTCGAAGAAGGACTGGCAACTTGGTACCAGAACACGCGCGTGCCAGAAGCGGAGTGCCACGAAGGGTTGTATGCCGTAGCCGAGGACCTCATAAGGCCTCTAATGGCGTATCTGCCAGGCGCTGTGAGAAACATCCGTCAAGAACGAAAGCTACGCATTAGCGAGATTATCCCGGACGTCCTAAGGAGCTATTGCCCTGGAATTAGTAACCAGACTTCATGGAGCTTATGCCAGCCTTTCAGTAACCAGACCGAGCCTGCCCAGCAGGACGCGGCCATTGAAGAGACCCTCAATATCCCGGGGGTTGGGGCGGGGGAATAGACCATGCCGATCAACACGGATTTCCTCGTCCGCTGCATCAATACGCTGGAGTCGGCCTTTGAGCAGTTGCAGCAGCGTGAACCGGGCGATACTTTCTATGAAATCTTTCGCGCCGCTTCCGTAAAGGAGTTCGAAATCGTGCTGGAGCAGTCCGGCAGCCTGCTGAAGAAACGCTTGCGGCCCTACTTCGCCAGCAATAGACAGGCGGATCGGCTGACCTTCAAGGACGCCTTCCGGCACGCCGCCAAGCATGACCTCATATCGGTGGAAGCCTGCGAGCGCTGGTTCGCCTACCGGGATAACAGGAACGACACTGCACACGACTATGGAGAGAGGTTCGCGGAGACGACGCTCAAGTTGCTGCCGGACTTCATCACGGACGCCAGAGAACTTGCGAGGGTCATATCTGAGGGCGGCGATGACTGACCGCCTGGCATTGCCGCTCCGCTACCGGAAGCAACTAAAGGCGCTGCTGGACGAACACGTGCCCGGCGTCGAGGTGTGGGCCTATGGCAGCCGCGTAAACGGCGAGAGCCACGAGGGAAGCGACCTAGACCTGGCGCTGCGCGGTCCTGCCCTGGAACCGCTGGATGGCGGCTTCTATGACTTGCTGGAGGCGATTGAGAAGTCGAACATCCCCATCCTGATACAGGCAAACGACTGGGCGATGCTGCCGGAGAGCTTCCACAGGGAGATAGAGCGGGACTACATAGTGGTGCAGCAGGGAGCTAAGCAAGCGACGGGTGGGTGGCAAGAAGCTAGTCTGGGAGAAGTGATTGAGCTTAAGCGTGGGTATGACCTTCCCCAGCGTAAGCGTATCCCAGGTTCCGTACCGCTAGTTTCCTCATCCGGCGTAACGTATTACCACACAGAGGCCAAAGTCAGAGGTCCTGGGGTCGTGACCGGTCGGTACGGCACATTGGGAGAGGTCTTCTTCGTCCCAAGTGACTTTTGGCCGTTGAACACAACACTGTACGTCCGCGACTTCAAGGGCAACGATCCACGGTTCATCAGCTATTTCCTTCGTGGGCTCGATTTTTCTGCCTACTCGGACAAAGCAGCAGTACCGGGCCTGAACCGGAATCATCTTCACCAAGCGGCAGTTCGCTATCCAGCCGACATAACTGAGCAGCGCGCCATCTCTCACGTCCTCGGAACGCTGGACGACAAGATCGAGCTGAACCGGCGGATGAACGAGACGCTGGAGGAGATGGCGCGGGCGCTGTTCAAGTCGTGGTTCGTGGACTTCGAGCCGGTGCGGGCCAAGATGGACGGCCGCTGGTGCCGGGGCGAGTCGCTGCCTGGCCTACCTGCCGAGCACTACGACCTGTTCCCCGACCGGCTGGTGGACTCGGAGCTAGGGGAGGTGCCGGAGAGGTGGGAGGTTAGGTCGTTGGGGGATTGCTTCAAGCTGACAATGGGCCAATCACCTCCTGGCAGCACCTACAATGACAACGGCAATGGAACTCCGTTCTATCAGGGTAGTACGGACTTCGGCGAGCGCTATCCCACCAATCGCCGGTACTGCACGGAGCCTGCGCGGTTGGCGCAGGCCGAGGACACCTTGGTGAGCGTCCGTGCGCCTGTGGGGGCAATCAACCGCGCGTGGGAACGATGCTGTATAGGCCGAGGTGTCGCTGCGCTCCGGCACAAGTCAGGCTCCCCTGCCTACACGTACTACGCGATTTGGGCGGCGCAACCGGCAATAAGCCAATACGAACACACTGGAACCGTGTTCGGTGCAATCGGCGGTGAGCAGTTCAGGGTTTTGCAGATGTTGGAACCACCTTGGGCAACCATCGCGGCGTTCCACCAAATCGGCCGAGACTTGGACAGCCGCATCAGATCCAACATCGCCGAGTCACGCGCCCTCACCACGCAACGGGACACGCTGCTGCCCAGGCTGGTGTCGGGTGAGGTGAATTTAAGGTGAGAATGATTGTACCAAGGAGAAGCGAATGGCTCTGATTCCACCGAGCTTCTTAAACACAGTTGTTGCTCTAGGAGGCCCAGCCCAAGACGGGAGTATGCAATATACCGCAACGGGTTTTCTGTATGGTCACCCTACTGGAGCTACTAACGAAGACGGCCAACCGACATATCGGCTATTTCTTGTAACTAATAGGCACGTTCTTGAGAAAGCCTCTATGAATAGCACCGGACTTCACGCGCGGTTCAATAGATCCATGGGAGTTGATGCGAATATCTACACCATACCGTTGAAAGAGACTGATGGGTCAGCTTCGTGGATTGTGCATCCAAGACCGGATGCCGATATAGCTGTGATCACTATCAATCACAATCGGCTACAGGACGATGGTATTCAGTTCAGCTTCTTTTCGGGAGACCAGGCCACTGTTACGCTCGATCAAGCTCGTGAGATTGAAGTCAGTGAGGGGGATGGTATATTCGTATTGGGATTCCCCTTAGGTGAGGCTGGGAAAGAGCGTAACTACGCGGTGGTCAGACAGGGCATCGTTGCACGTGTTCAAGATTGGCTGAAGGGAAACGCACAGACATTTCTGATTGATTCCTCTATTTTCCCCGGCAACAGTGGAGGCCCAGTCCTTCTTAAGCCCGAGTCCATAGCCATCACAGGCACGAAAAGCAACAATAGGTGTGGCCTCATAGGTATGATTTCCTCCTATCTACCATACCGTGAGGTCGCTGTAAGCCAACAGACTGGGCGGCTTCGAATGATCTTCGAGGAGAATTCAGGTCTCGGAGTGGTCGTGCCCCACAATGTGATTCAAGAGACCATCGAAATTGCGATTGGTAAGCTCAATCTTAAAGCACCGACCGTATCTGATATTAAAGACATGGACACGTAGAAACTCATGACCACCCTAACCGAAGCCGACGTTGAGCAGCTAGCGCTGGAATGGCTGGAGGGCCTGGGCTGGCAGGTGGCGCACGGCCCGGACATCGCGCCTGACACGCCCAACGCCGAGCGTGACGATTACGGGCAGGTGGTCCTGGAGCGTCGACTGCGCGACGCCCTCGCCGAGTTGAATCCCAGCCTTCCAGCGTCAGCGCTGGAGGACGCCTGCCGCAAGCTCACCCGCCCGGAAGGCGCGACGCTGGAAGCCCGCAACCGCGCCTTTCACCGGATGCTCGTCGAGGGCGTGACGGTGGAGCATCGGGACGGTGAAGGCCGCATTCGTGGGGCGCAGGTACAGGTCATCGACTTCGACAGCCCTGCCGGCAACAACTGGCTGGCGGTCAATCAGCTCACCGTCACAGAGAACAGGAACACCCGCAGGCCGGACATCGTGCTGTTCGTCAACGGGCTGCCCCTAGGCGTCATCGAGCTGAAGAACCCGGCGGACGAGGACGCCACTATCTGGACGGCCTGGCAGCAACTCCAGACCTACAAGGCTGAGTTGCCAACCCTGTTCTCCATGAACGAGGCGCTCATGGTCTCCGACGGGACCGAGGCCCGTATCGGCACGCTGACCTCCGGTCGGGAATGGTTCAAGCCCTGGCGCACCATCACCGGCGAGGGCTCGGCCGACCCACGCCTGACCGAGCTACAGGTGATGCTGGAGGGCGTCTTTGAGCCGGGCCGCTTCCTCTCCATGGTCCGCGACTTCATCGTGTTCGACGACGATAGCAGCGGCGCCCTCGTCAAGAAGATGGCCGGGTATCACCAGTTTCACGCCGTCAAGGTTGCGGTGGACGAGACCCTGCGGGCTGCGGAGCTGCAACGGGCCGAAGTCCGAGTCGCCGAGGAGAGCGGCCGTTACGAGGCGGGCCGCAATCCCGGCGGAGAGCTCGGCGACCGACGCATCGGGGTGGTGTGGCACACCCAAGGATCAGGCAAGAGCCTGACCATGGCCTTCTACGCCGGGGCCATCGTCCGCGAGCCGGCGATGGAGAACCCGACCGTCGTGGTCCTCACGGACCGCAACGACCTGGACGACCAGCTTTTCGGCACCTTCTCCCGTTGCCAGGATCTGTTGCGCCAGCCGCCAACCCAGGCTGAGAACCGCGCCGACCTGCGCAGCAAGCTCTCTGTGAACGCCGGGGGCGTGGTCTTCACCACTATCCAGAAGTTCTTCCCCGAAGAGAAGGGTGATTCGCACCCTACGCTATCGGAGAGGCGCAACATCGTCGTCATCGCCGACGAGGCCCACCGCAGCCAGTACGACTTCATCGACGGCTACGCCCGTCACATGCGGGACGCCCTGCCCAACGCTTCGTTTGTCGGCTTTACGGGGACGCCCATAGAGCTTCAGGACGCCAATACCCGCGCTGTGTTCGGAGACTACATCAGCATCTACGACATTCAACGCTCCGTGGAGGACGGGGCCACCGTGCCCATCTACTACGAAAGCCGCCTCGCCAAGCTGGCCCTGGACGAGCATGAGAAACCCAACATAGACTCGGAGTTCGAGGATGTCACCGAGGGCGAAGAGGTGGAGCGCAGGGAGAAGCTCAAGACAAAGTGGGCCCAACTCGAGGCGGTCGTGGGCGCGGAGAAGCGGGTGAAGCAGATCGCCGAGGACATCGTGGCCCACTTCGAGCAGCGACTGGAAGCTCTGGAAGGCAAGGCAATGGTCGTCTGCATGAGCCGACGCATCTGCATCGACCTCTACAGGGAGCTGGTGCGCCTGCGCCCAGATTGGCACGACGGCGATGACGGTAGGGGGGTTATAAAGGTCGTGATGACCGGCTCGGCCTCCGACCCACTGGACTGGCAGCCGCACATCAGGAACAAGGCTCGTCGGGAGGCGTTGGCGAACCGTTTCCGCGATCCCGCCGACCCACTCCAGATTGTGCTCGTGCGAGACATGTGGCTCACGGGGTTCGACGCTCCCGGCCTGCACACCATGTACGTGGACAAGCCGATGCGTGGCCACGGGCTGATGCAGGCCATCGCCCGCGTGAATCGCGTGTTCAAGGACAAGCCAGGCGGCCTTGTCGTGGACCACCTCGGTCTGGCGCAGGACCTGAAGCAGGCGCTTGCCACCTACACCGAGAGCGGCGGCACTGGTCGCACCGCCTTGAACCAAGAGGAAGCGGTGGCGGTCATGCTGGAAAAGTACGAGGTCTGCCGCGCCCTGTTCCACGGATTCGACTGGTCTATGTGGACGGGAGGTAATGCGCAGGAACGGTTGGGACTGCTGCCGCCCGCTCAAGAGCACGTCCTGGCCCAAGAGGACGGCAAGGAACGCTGCCTGAACCCCGTTCGCGAACTGTCGCAAGCCTTTGCCCTGGCTGTGCCGCACCCGGAGACGTTTCGCATTCGGGACGACGTAGGTTTCTTCCAGGCGGTGCGGGCGGCGCTGTCGAAGCGGGCAACGGGTGAGGCGCGCCCCGAGGAGGATCTGGACCTGGCCGTGCGGCAGATCATCTCACGGGCGGTCGCCTCCGAGGGCGTGCTGGACATTTTCGCTTCCGCGGGACTGGACAAGCCGGACATCTCCGTGCTCTCGGACGAGTTCTTGGCCGAGGTGCAGGGAATGCCTCAACGCAACCTCGCCGTGGAGCTTCTACAGAAGCTGCTCAAGGGTGAATTGTCCGTCCGCCGTCGCAAGAACGTGGTGCAAGCAAGGTCCTTCGCGGAAATGCTGGAGCAGACTCTGCGCCGTTACCAGAACAGGGCGATAGAGGCGGCGCAAGTCATCGAGGAGTTGATCCAGCTTGCAAAGGACATGCGGGAGGCCAACGCACGGGGCGAGCGGCTGGGCCTCAGCGAGGACGAGGTGGCCTTCTACGACGCGCTGGAGACCAACGATAGCGCGGTGCAGGTGCTCGGCGACGATACACTCCGTGACATCGCCCGTGAACTGGTCGACACAGTGCGGAACAACGTCACTATCGACTGGACGCTGCGAGAGAACGTCCGCGCCAAGCTCCGGGCGATGGTCAAGCGCATCCTGCGTAAGCACGGCTACCCACCGGACAAGCAGGAGAAGGCAACTGTTACCGTTCTTGAGCAGGCAGAGGTCGTGTTCGAAGGCTGGGCGACCGCCTGAGTTGGTCGTGGAGGGTCAGCCCTTCCCGTCGCCAGATCCACTCTACTCTCTTGTGGTTCACATCCCAACCCTCCATCCTCAGCAGAGCGGTGACCCTGCGATAACCGTACCTGCCATACCGACTGGCCAACTCTACGATCTCCTCGGTCAAGCCCTGCTCATCCTCTCCAGGTATCGGCTCATACCGATGCGTCGACCTGGGATGGCCCAGCACCTTGCAGGCTCGTCGCTCTGAGACCCCGAACATCTCCTTGACGTGCTCCACACACTGGCGACGACGAGAAGGGCTTAGAAGTTTCCCTCCGCTGCTTCTCTCAGTATCTGATTGTCCAACGTCAGATCAGCCACTGCTCTCCTCAAACGACCGTTCTCGGTCTCCAGTTGCTTCAGCCGTCTAGCCTGGTCGATCTTCAACCCCCCGTACTCGGTGCGCCACCGGTAGAAGGTCTGCTGGGTCACCCCTATCTGACGAGAGACTTCAGCGACCGTACTCCCTGCCGATATGGCCACCTCCGCCTCTCTGAGCTTGTTGATGATCTGCTCTGCCGTATGCTTCCTCCTTGCCATCTTTACCCCCCTTTCTTTCAGGCCCAGGACTAACATTACACCTGGACCAGTTCTTGGGGGGCAGGTCACCTTGTTACGAGGGAATCAAGAGTTAGCCCTACGGCGTGACGACCTGAGAACCATGGTCTATCGCATAGACCAATTCGTCGACCGCATGGCAGAGCCTGCGAAAAGAGCGCGACCTATTGTGCGTTAGGTCAAGGTTAATATGGTGCGTGAGAGGCGCTTGGTCTTCAGTTTCTTTGTAACCTCTATCATTCGGCATACGCTCTTCGAGCCATCCTTTCGCCCCTCTAATATTCTCAACATTGTTGGGAGCGTTTACAGATGCCGGAATTCCCAGCCTTGTCCTGATCGGTTCGCCAGTGCACTCTGATAAGCTGCTGATGAACCATGTTTCGTATTCACTTCTGGCATATACAATCGCAACCGGCACATCAAGGTTCAACGCTGCCGCCATTGCCGTGAGGTAGGGTACCTGTTCAAATGGGCATTCCTCATCCGCATCCACAAGCACTAGGATTGCGTCGCAACCGTCGAGAATCGTGTATTGCAGGAACTTCTCGAACCTCTTCAGGAGGTCGGGCTTACCATTCGCCGCTTTGGGCTTTTTTGTCATAATGTCAAATCGACAACGCCGCTCCCACAGAATCCTACGCAGCAAGCCCGGCACAGCGTCCAATTCTCCGTCGCCTTCCACAATTGCGACTATGCTAGGATTCTCGTTCACTGATTAGCTCCTAACCGTTCAAGTTCTCCCTGTCGATGCAGTTCGCCTGGAGAAAATAGGTGTTGCCTGACCGATTCCTTCTGAGCGCCAGACACCATATGTACTTGCGTAACCCCATCAATGAGTTCCACGACGCGCAGAGAGTCGACGTCTCGGAAGTTTGTGATCCGGTCTATCAGGTCAGGGCTATGCGTGGTAACGATTAGCTGGCGCGTCCGAGCACTTTCCTTCAATACGTCAGCCAATGCCGTCAACGCGCCCGGATGGACGGTGAGCTCCGGCTCCTCTATCCCAATCAAAGGGAGAACCCGGCGTTGGTGTAAAGCGGCAAGCAATCCCAGAAGGCGAATAGTTCCATCAGACTCTTGGGACAAGTCAAACCATCCACCGCCCTGCACGGCTTCATGTTTGACTCGTACTACCAGATAACCCCCAGCTGAGGTTACTTCCAAGTCTGACACTCCCGGAACTAGCCGTTCCAAAGACCGTTTGAGACGGTCGATCGTACTTCTCGGGTCCCTTTCGAAATCCCGTAACACAGATGCTAAATTTCCGGCGTCCTCATCTAGAGGGTAGGGATTCCCCAGTTTTTGCGGCTCCCTGATAGTATTAGGGAAGATATGGTAGAACCTCATGAATGCAATGCGTCGTAACAAAATATCGACAGGTTGGGCCAAATCGGTGAAAGCCTCGTCATTCTCAGGCGATTCTTGTAATCTCTCTAACGCCCACGGGCCCGCCACTCGACGAAGCCATAATTCTCCAGTATCGAGTGCACCTGCTTCGTCATCGTCCTGCCACTGGCGAACCCGCTTGTTGTTGTGCTGCGATAAAGACGCGGGAGATGTTAATCTGCCATCTTCTATTTTGAATACAGACGGATCTGAACTACCGCGACCGCTTGGTTGTACCGTAGCGTACTCCTGACTGACCCTGTAGCCTCCACCTGATTCGGAGGCAAGGGTAAATCCGTAATCTATACGGGAGCTTTCGGTAGGGTTCGAATAACTATCTGTCGTCCCGCTCAACCCGATCTCTACTTCCTCCGATAGGCGATCGGTTGTACGACGACGAATCGCGTCAAACCCGTGGCGCATGGAAATAGCCGCCTCCAGATCAAATCGGAGCGCGTCCTTCACGAACCTCAAAATGTCAAGTACATTGCTTTTGCCCGAGGCGTTGGGGCCGACTAGTACGGTGATGTGGCCCAAATCTAGGGAGGCGTCGGCAACGCTGCGAAAATTTTTGGCCCAAACTTTGGTTATCTGGAAGCGTCGCGGGCGATGAGGGGTCGACATGTCAGTTCTCCACATTATCGGTTGATGACCGAGCCATCATAATCATATCACTCCGTCGAGCGCCCGCAAGGAGGTGAAGCCAACTGAGGTGGACGACGATCCCCAGGCGCTCAGGTACGTCCGCGACGCCCTCGCCAGTGCGGACTACACGCCGGTTGTGACCGGGGATCCGGGAGAGGCGCTCCGCCTCGTGGCGGAGGAGAAGCCCGATCTGGTCCTGCTCGACCTCATGCTGCCGGGGACCGACGGCATCGAGCTGATGAAGGACATCCTGGCGGCGGGCGACCTGCCGGTCATCTTCCTGTCCGCCTACGGCCGGGACGAGCTCATCGCTAGGGCCTTCGACATGGGGGCCGTCGATTACGTCGTCAAGCCCTTTTCGCCGACGGAGCTGGCGGCGAGGATCAGGGCGGCGTTGCGCAAGCGGGCGGCGTCAGAGCCGTCAGAGCCGTACGTGCTGGGCGACCTAGCCATTGACTACGGCGAACGCCTGGTGACGCTTGCGGGTCGTCCGGCGGAGCTGGTGGCCATCGAGTACCGGATGCTCACGGAGCTTTCGGTCAACGGCGGGCGGGTGCTGACCTACGAGCATCTGCTGCAACGGGTCTGGGGCGCGAGGGACAACGGCGAAGTGCGGCCCATGCGCACCATCGTAAGCAAGCTCCGGCGCAAGCTGGGCGACGACCCCACCTACATCTTCACCGAGCCTGTCCTCTCTGTTCGTGGCAAGCTTTCGCCCGACGGGTCGGGGTGAGGCCCCTAACTACACCGCCAGCTTGAACCTCAAGGTGAAAGTTCTTGATTTCGTCAAGTCTGGTGGACTACCGTTTACGGAAGATACCACCGAGCCGTTCAGCGGTATCTCCTGGACTTTTTTTCCCGGAATCAAGCTGTCGTCGGGCATGGGAACGGTGTAGCGGACGACGGCGTTGTCGGGCAGGAGCTCGATCTCCTTGACGAAGGTCTCGATGAAGGCCCTGCGTTCCGTGAGCTCGCTCTTTTGCAGGAACCTGCTCATGTCCTTGGCGTAGGCCGTGATGGTCTTCACGTCATCGAGGACCGCCCTGCGCTGGGCCAGGATTGCCCTCGCCCCCTCCGCGGCGGACTCAAGGCGCTCCTGACGCTCCTTGTGGTCTCGGATGCGCTGGGCGAAGTCGGCCATGTTGAACTCGGTCGTGGTCTCCACGAGGTCGTAGAGCCGGTCGAGCCTGCCCCGCACGTCGGCGAGCTCCGACTGGATGGTCTCCAGCCGCTTGCGCTCGTCACCGGCCACGTCGTCCATCTGCTCGTCCACGACATTGACCAGGCTCCGAATGTTGCCCTCGGTCAGGATGTTGGAGCGAATCAAGCCGACGACCAGCTCCTCGAACTTTCGGGCGTCAACTCTGGGCGAGTCGCAGGACCCGGGCGCGCGCTTTACGAAGGAGTGGCAGACGTAGTAGGGGAACGTGCCCCTGCTGGAGTACCGGCCCGAGAGCGCCCTCTTGCACCTGTAGCACTTGACCAGGCCGCTCAGCAGGAAGGTGCTTCCGACCCTGCGGGGGTGGGAGACCTTGGGGGCGCGGGAGCGCAGTATCCTGTTCACCCGGTCGAACTGGTCCTTGGTGACGGTGGCGGGGAACGCCTTTTCCACCCGCACCGGGTCGGCCCCGTCCTTGGCGTTGTTGCCCCAGACGAGGATGCCCAAGTACGCCTCGTTTCTGAGGATGTTGTGGACGGTGGGCTTGTTCCAGAGCTTACCCCTGGGGCTGGCGATGCCCTCGTCGTTGAGGATGCGGACGATCTTCATCATCCCCTTGCGGGACTCGGCCAGGTCGAAGATGCGCTTGACGATGCCGTTCGTTTCGGGGTCCGGCTCCAGGGTGGGCCTCTCCTTGGGGCCGTCCTGCACCTTGACCTTCCTGTAGCCGTAGGGGGCCATCGGAGCGACCCAGAAGCCCCTGGATGCCGCCTCCCTCATACCCCGCAGGACTTCCATCGCCAAATTCTCGCTGTAAAACTCGTCCACGGTCTCTATGATGCCTTCGAGGAGCCTGCCTGTGGGGTTGTCCTCGGCCTGCTCGGTGATGGAGACGACGCGGAGGCCCTTGCGCCTGAGCATGGACTTCAGAATGACGGCGTGCTCGCGCTTGCGGGTGAAGCGGCTGAACTTCCAGACCAATATCTCCTTGAAGGGCGCCTCGGTCCTCTTGGCCTCGTCCAGCATCTTCTGGAACTCCGGGCGGTTCATCACGCGTCCGCTCTCCGCCTCGTCCACGTACTCCCGGACGACCTCGTAGTCGTTCTTGTCGGCGTAGTCCCTGAGCGCCCTCAGCTGGGCGGACACGGACAAATCCACGTCCTGGCGGTCGCTGGAGACCCTGGCGTAGAGGGCTGCCGGCGTGCGGTCGTTTCGTTCACTCATCTGTTGCTCCTCCTTGTCTCTTCCTATTGGGTTGGCGCGAGCGCCGCATCTGCGTCCTCTCCTGTCTGCGCCACTCCCTCTCCTCCAGGTAGAGGCGAAACCCCTCACGCAGAAGCTCGCTCACGGTGCGGCCCTCCTCCTCGGCCACCTGCCTCAGTTGCTCTTCCATGGCGGGCGGCATGGAGAAGGTGACGATCTTCGTGGTCCTTGCCATGTGTTTTTTGCTCTCGTTAGTAATACTAAGTCCTACCCTTATCATGAACGAACCGGCTGCCCCTGTCAAGGGCCGCAGCCCCTATAACCGGCGCTCTGAATGGAGTAAAATGGGGTGGCAGACACTGAGAAGGAGAGGCTCTCCCTATGGGGACTTTCAGGTGCCCTCTGCGCATCTCCAGCATGGATGGGCAGCAGGAGCGGGACGTAGAGGCGACGGTGGACACCGGGGCCGCCTACACGACGCTGCCCGGCAGCCTGCTGCGCGAGCTGGGGATCGAGCCGATGGACAAGGGCGTCTTCCTGCTCGCCGACGGTCGCCGGGTGGAGATGGACATTGGGAGAGCTTGGGCGACGGTCAACGGCTCCAGCGAGGTCACTCTCGTCGTGTTCGGAGAGGACGACGCCCCGGCTCTGCTGGGAGCCTACACCCTGGAGGGGTTGAGGCTGGCGGTGGACCCCATTGCACAGCGACTCGTTCCCACCCATCTCATCATGTACTAGAACGCGCCACACTCGCTGCGCACCTTCTTCCCTCACCGGACCGCCTGCACCCCCCGCTTACACTCCACGCCGACCCTCTTCCTCGCCGCCATCCTCCCCGGCCTCGGCTCGGTGCGATGCGGACGCCCGCTCCTCCATGTAGGAGCGGATGGCGACGCGGGCCAGGATGCGCAGCCCCTTCAGGACCGCCCTGCGATGTTCCGGCGTGTAGGACGGCATGGAGCGCTCCAGGGCGTCTTCAAGCTCCTGCTCTCCGGGCCTCTTTCGTCCGTTGTTTCTTCTGGGATCTTTCATGGTGCGTGGTCGCAGCGGCGGTGAGTTGGGCCGCTGGCCTCTCGTTGCAAGTTGTGCGGCCGGGGGGCCGCCGGCGCCGACGGAAGGGGCGAGCGCCTGCGGCCTCCAAGCCGGTTCAGGCCCCGCCGTGCCGCCGATGCGTGCTCTGCGCCCGGCGGGGCCGGTTGTCTAGCTCTCCTCCTCGAAGAGGGTCATCTGGATGCCCTCGCCCAGGATGACCGGCAGGCCGCCGGGTATCCGGAACGCGAAGCGGCAGATGGAGAGCATTGCTCCGCCGCAGGGCTCGACGCCCTTCCTGCGCCACATGCGCAGCTGCTTGGGGTCCACGCCGAGGGCCTTGGCGAAGCCGCGCCACGAGAGGCTGCTGAGCTCCTTGAGCTGTTCGAGGCGCTCACCGAAGTCCTCGGGCAGCACGCCGCCGTCCAGGGGTTCGGTCCCATCGGCTGCGGGGTTGTCGTGCCCGTCGAAACGGGTCGGGTCGTTACTGTTGTTCATCGCTATCCTCCAATCTGAACAGGTCTTCGAACTCGGTCAGTTCCAGGGCCTTGAGCATCCGGCGGCGGATGCGACCGGAGGGGGAGCGCCCCGTGTTGACCAGCTTCGACACGTAGCCGGGGCTTATCCCGATCTCCCTGGCGAGCCAGTTCTGGGAGCGGTTCAGCACAGCGAGCCGCCTCCAGAGGGCCGCCACGTCGAGCTGGACAACGGTCCGTCCTCCGCGCCTCCGGGGGCCTTTCCGCTTATGGGTGTCTTGTGTACGCATCGGTCTCTCATTCCTCGTCGTTCATGGGGTCGGCAGGGCCTGGGGCGACTGCGGGTCGGCTGGGGAGCGCCATGCGCGTCCCAGCGGCCCCAGGGCGTCCACGGCCTCTCCGTGGGAGACCCACAGGGGGACCGTCACCGCCTCGGCCCGCATCTCCTCCCGCGCCACGCGCAGGAAGTGGGTCCGGGCGATCTCGTCGTCGAAGACGACCAGGACTGCGGGCCTTGCGCCGTGGTCGTCGGTGGGCCGGTGAGAAGAGAAGTAGCGCAGATAGGGGGCCAGGCGGTCGGACATGGTGGAGGGCCGCACGGCCCGTCGCTCCCACTCCAGGAAGAAGGGCCAGGTCTCATCGTCCTTGCGCAGGACGCCGAAGGCGTCGGGGTTGACGGCGCGCATACCGCCTTCGTGCCGGAAGTGGCGGGACGCCCTCCGGGGTGGGTCGAGCTGGACGACCTCCCATCCCAGCAGGCGGGCCTGGGCGGCGAGGGCGGCCAGGAAGCCGTGGACGGCTGAGGTGTGCTCCATGTTCCTGAGCAGCTGCCGCGTCCTCCTGCCGGTCACGTTGCGCCACTCCAGGGGGCCTTCCATGTCTTCGGGGGCGATGCTCCACCGGCTCCTCGCGACGGCGACCGAGGTGCGGTCCCTGCGGGCGAGGAGGGAGAGGCCCCGGTCGGTGAGGGCCAGGCGTCCTCCCGCCTCCCTGGGACGGGCCGCCAGGCCGAACCCCTCCAGGGGGATGACGATGTTGGAGGCCCTCTGGGGCGTGACGTCCATCAGCCCGGCCAGCTCCCCCAGGGCGATCCAGGGCCAGTCGGAGATGAGGTCGAGGGCGCGCTTCTCGGCGGGCCTGAGCATGACGGGCAGCATCCGGTCGGTCATGTCCGACGCGGCTCCCCTGTCGGGCAGGTCGGCGGGCGGGTCGGCCCGTCCGGGTTCCGGCTCCACCGGCAGCCCGCCGCCGGGGGCGGCCCGGTCTAGGGCGTAGCGCAGAGCGACGGATGCGCCGACCCTGGGCGGGCTCCATACCGGGTCGCCCGCTCCGGCCGGGACCGCATCGCGTTCGAGGGCCAGCAGCGCCGGTGCGTCGGTGGTCGAGAGCGCCCTTCGCGCGTGCCTGAGCCGCACCTCGTCGGCCGCGAGGACGAGCACCGTTCCGGGCATCGGCCAGTCGCGCAGCCGCCAGAGGCGCTTGGCGAAGCCCGACCTGTCGGCGGTGAGTCCCTGCCGGACGACGCCGACGGTCCTCCCGTCGGGAAGGGTCATGGCGGCGTCCAGGGGGATGGAGCGGTACCAGTGGAAGCGGACCGGGAACGCGATGTCGGAGACGGCGGAGGCTATGCCGTAGATCGATGCCACGGCGTCGAGGCGCTCCATCAGGCTGCGCCGCCACTGGGCCGAGACGGGCCAGTGGCGCACCAGCTCGTCGGGGGCCATGCCCTCGTCGCCTGCGAGCCTGTGCAGGCCCGCGGCGGTGAGGTGGAACCTCCGGGCCTGGGGAAGCAGCTCCGTCGCGTGGAGCACGGAGGCGCAGAGGCCGCCGGACTCCAGCTTTTCGACGGCCTCGTAGACCGCGCCCCTGGACCAGCCGGTGACGGCGACCATCTCCAGCCGGTTGAGGAAGGGCATGGACGCCAGGGCGCGTAGCAGGTCGGGTTCGCATCCTTCGGGTCTCATTCTCCGGTCTCCTTCCGCCTGCTCCGCCGGCTCCTGCGATCCGGCCCCTGCTCGGCGTCCGGCTTCTGCTGCTGTTGTCCGCCGTCCTTCTCAAGCTCGTCGACGCCCTTGCGGAACTCCTCGACCTTCAGGTCTCCCTCCGCGTCGCCGTAGGCGACCTGCCGTGCGGGGACGGTGTATGCGGACGCCGCCTCGCGGATGCGGGCGGCGGTGTCGGCGTCTCCCTCCTCGGGCTTCCTGACCATCATCGAGAAGGCGGGCATCCGCTCCTTGCCCACCGTGGCCCTGACGTAGCAGTGGTGGACGGGCAGCGACACGATGTCGTCCTCGCTCACCCGGTCCTTGCCCAGCTCCCACACCAGCGTCCTGGCGTCGTTGCCCGCCACCTGGAAGACGGCCAGGCACCCGACGTTGGCAAGCAGGGTGTCCCGCATGGTGCGGGAGAGGTCGTCCAGCTTGGCCAGGCTCTGGGTGGCGAGCACGAAGGACGCGCCGAACTTGCCGAGCTCGGACAACATGCTCTCGTAGTCCACGCCGGGCATCGACTGCATCTCGTCCACGACGACCAGCGCGCCGCGCCGCCTGTTCAAGGGGAGACTCCCCTGCTCCCGGATCACGGCGTCCACGAGGTTGAGAAGGGACGCGCCCACCAGGGCGGCCACGTCCCTGCCCACGGTGCCCTGGGAGGTGGAGACCAGGAGCACGCCGCCCTCGTGGATGATGCGGCGCAGGTCGATGGTGGAGCGGCGCTGGCCCAGGATGGCCCGCGCCCGCTTGGAGGAGGCGTAGTAGGAGAGGCGGGTCTGCACGGGGGCGAGGGCCTCGGCGCGGTACTGGCGGTGCCAGCTGCCGAAGTCCCTGGCCCACCACTCAAGCAGGTAGGGGTCGGAGACCTTCTTCAGCACGGAGTTGCGGAAGGGGTCGTTGGACAGCAGCCGCAGCCCGTCGAGGATGGTGTACTGCTGCTCCGCCTCCACCTGCTCGTTGGCCTCGTGGAGGGTCTTGACGGTCTGCTCCAGGATGGACTGCATCCTCGGCCCCCACTGCTCCCACAGGCCCTTCGCCACGCGCACCACCGAGTCGGCGGTGCGGTCCCGGTCGGCGAAGATGCGGGTGTCCAGCAGGTTGATGCCGGGGGAGCGGGACTCGTCGGACAGGTCTATGAGCTTCACGCGGTCTACCAGCGACTCGGGTACGTGTTCGAGGATGCCGGCCACCAGGTCGGTGTGGGGGTCTATGACGACGATGGCGTCCGGGTCCCTGCCCGCCGCCTTCTCCCGCATCTTGTGCGTGACCAGGTGGTGCATCAGGGTGGACTTGCCCATGCGGGTGCGGGCGACGTAGAGGTGGTGGCGCCTGAGCAGGTCCTCGGGGAATCGGATCTCCCGCTTGGCTCCCGCGGTGGTGTCGCCGACCAGCGCCCCTCCCTTGACGCCCTTGGCCGATGGGCTGAGCGCCCTCGCGCCGGACCGCTCCACCAGGGGCGTCTCGTCTCCGGCGCCGGGCGGGTGCCACAGGGCGGCCACCTCGCGGACGCCGAGGACGCTGCGCCCGCCGAACAGGCCGGGGCCTGCCGGGTGCAGCATCGCCGGGTCGGGCACGGCGGGCCGGACCTTCCCCACCTTGAATCGCGCCCCGGCGGGGTTGTCGTAGTGTCGGTAGGCGGCGGCCACCGGACCGAGAAGCTCCCTGGCGCGATGCTGCCCCGTGTCGGCGGGCAGGACGGCGACCACCTGTATCTCCGCGTCGAAGGCGATGCGGGAGACCTTCTCCTGTATGAGGATCGGGTCCTCCACCCGCTTGCGGGCCTTCTTCCACCGCCACCATCCCCAGCCGCCGACCGCCAGCCCCAGGGCCGTTCCGACTCCCAGGAGCGCCGCCTTCCATATCTCGCCGTCCTGCACCCAGAGGTAGCCCTTCAGCGCGGCCAGCGCGCCCAGGCCGAGCACGGCCATCGTGATGCCGTCCATCTGCAGGGGCTTGGTCTGGAAGGTGTAGGCGGGTTCCCTCGGCTCCATGCCGGGCCGCCTGTGGGCCTTGTCCAGATGGGGCTGCGACCAGTCGGGTCCCAGGGAGCGCAGCATCAGCCGCGCCACGACGCGCTCCCCCTCGTTGAGGGCCGTCAGAGCGCCCATCAGGGCGATGAGGGGGTCGGAGCCGGGGTCGAGCAGGTCGTCGTCTCGGAAGGTGCGCAGCGGGACGTACTCGGGGCCGTCGGCCCGCAGGGTCATAGACCACGCCTGCTCCCCCTCTTCGAGCCTGAGCGGGTCTTCCTCCGGGTCAAGCCTCTGGATGCGGGCCTGGGGGTAGTGGGCCGAGAGCTGGCCGCGCACCACGGCGGCGTCGAGGCAGCGGGCCATGAGGGTCACGCCGTCCATGTCGGCGGCCAGCTCCAGGGAGAAGGGCTCCGGCACGGCGATGGACTGGAGCAGGTTCTCCACGCCCAGGAGCGTGCGCTCCCCGGCCCGCGGCGGCGTCACCGCCAGCAGGACGGGGCCTTTCTTCTCGCTATCGTCTCCAAACAACAGGTTCTTCGGGTTCAGCTTCAATGCTCTACTCCTTCCTCTATGGGCCTCTCTCTATGTGTCCGTCGTTGCGTTCTCTACCTGTGCTGGCCCGGTCTCCACTCGATCACCGCCGTCTCCTCCGGGGTGGCCTCGATGCGCACGGGGAAGCGGTTGCCCCTCGCGAGAAGCAGGCCGTCACCGCGAGGGCACGAAAGCAGCCATCGCTGGAGGTCTTCGGGCAGGTCGAAGGCGTCGCCCACCGTGCTGATGGCGGCGGCGTCCTGCTGGAGAAGCAGCTTGAAGGCGGCGTTCTGGAGGAGCGCCCTGCCGGAGTGTCCGGTGATGGTCCTAGACGTGTCCTCGGAGAGAAGGTCCTGCACGTCCTGGGTGATGAACTGGAGTCCGAGCCGGTGCTTGCGCGCCCGCTTCGCCATGCTGACCATGAAGGCCGCGCCCTCGGGGTGCTGCATGATGCTCCACACCTCGTCCACGACCAGCAGCCGGGGCTTGGGGTCCTGGGCGGCGGCGGCCCACACCGTCTCGGTGCAGACCATCGCGGCGGCGGGCCTGAGCTCGGGTTCGAGCAACCGCAGGTCGAAGACCGTGACCAGCGCCTCGCTGCCGAGAAGGTCGTCGCCTTCGTCGGACAGCAGGTGTCTCAGGCTGCCGGTGGCGAAGGGCCTCAGAAGCCGGGCGAGACCGGGGTCGCCCGCCTCGTCCTCTTGCAGATACTTGTAGAAATCGCGGAAGCCGGTGCGCTCGCGGGGCTGAGCGTAGTAGCCCGCCAGGGCGTGGTCGAGGGAGGCCCTGCGCTCCGCGCCGAGACTCTCGCCCACCATCACCTCGATGAGGCGTCTCAGGCTGCCGATGCGCTGGAGCATCTCCTCGGAGTCGCCCCGCTCGATGACGAAGGGGTTCATGCCCTCGCCCGGCACGCCGGGGGACAGCACCCGTCCTCCCGCCGCCCTCGCCATGTCCGCGTACTCGCCCTCCGGGTCGATGACGTAGGCGGTGATGCCTCTTGTCAATCCCCTGAGCACGCCCAGCTTGGTGGCAAATGACTTGCCGCTGCCCGACCGTGCGAGGACGGCGGTGTTGGCGTTCAGGTGCGTCCCGTCCCAGGGGTCGTAGACCACGGGGGAGCAGGCCCGCATGTCGATCCCGTAGAGGGTGCCTGAGCGGGTGTCCAGATCCGGGGGCGAGAAGGGGAAGAGCCGGGCGATGCTGGACGTGTCCAGGCTGCGCCACTCGGCCACGGCGTTCAGAGCCAGGGGGAGCGTGGACAAGAGACCTTCGCGCTGCCGGAAGGCCAGGGCGTCCAGCTTGCCCAGGGTCGCGCCGAAGTGGGCCTTCGCCCGCTGGGTCATCTCCTTCAGGGACGCCTCGTCCTTCGCGTGAAGGGTCACGGACAGGGAAGCGTGAAACAGCCGCTCCCTGCCCCGCTGCACCTCGTCGCGCAGCCGGGTGATGTCCTCCAGGGCGATCTCCGCCTCGGGGGACATGGTGCGTCCCCGCTTGAAGGAGAGGCTCTGCGCCGACTCGAATCGGACCTTCTGCCACTCAAGGGTCCTCGCCGCCTGCTCAGCGGGTATCGGGCCGACGTGAACCGACAGGTCCATCGGCGCGCCCGCCGCCATGAGTCCCTGGAGGAAGCCGGGGGCCAGGGAGCGGGGCCACTTGCCCAGGTGAAGGGAGCGGACCAGCCGGTCTCCGACGCGCATGTCTCTGCGGTTGATCTCCACCTCGACGGGCGTCTCCTCATCGTGCTCGAAAGGTGAGCCGCCGAGGGCGGCCGATGCGAAAAACATCCGAAGCTGGCGGCCTCTGAGGGAATGGACAGCCAGCCCGGCCCTCGACAGTAGGCCGCGAAGATCGTCGATGCGGGCCGCCTCGCACACGGCGTAGAAGCGCCGGTCGAGGATGCCGTCGCGGGCCTCAAGGTCGGTGAGCAGACGCCCAAGGGACTCTGCCGCCGCTCTGGTCTGCGGGGGAAGGTCGGCGGGTTGGGTCTGCTGGAGCTTCTCTCTCATCCCTGCCAACCGCGGCGGGTGCTGCCTGATGAGAAGCTGGGCCGGGAAGTCCAGGGCGTTGAGCGCCCCGGCGAAGGCCCCCAGCTTCGGCTCGTCGATCTCAAGGCCCATCACCTCGCAGACGCCGAGCTTCACCCCGTCCAGGCGCACCGGACCGTCCTCGTCCAGGTGCGACAGCATGAAGAACAGGGGAAGCTCGGGCGGGAGCTTGGGTTCGGCAGGGTTGACCTCCCCTGCGGGCGTCTCCTGCGGAGTGGCGGCCTCCCTCGTTGCGGTCTCCGTTCCTCGCTTAGTGATTCGTTCAAGCAGCTTCTTCAATTCGTTTTGCTCCCTTGTATCTAGGGTGTTGGGAAGGATGGGATGACGCCGTGGCTCAGCAGGGCGGCGACGCCCTTGGCCGAGAGCACCAGCACCAGGCCGACGACGGCCATGACGACGGCGGCCTTGGCCCTGCCGCCGCCCCGCTCCTCGCCGCCCTCGGCCATCAGGATGAAACCGGCCCAGACGATGGCGAAGACAGCGAGGCCGGAGCCCGCGTAGGCCATCGCCGTGAGCACACGGTCGAAGGCGTGAAGCATCGCTTCCTTCTCTGCCGGGGCCGCGCCGGTGGTAGCCAGCGCGACCCCGGCCAGAAGGGTTGCCGTCAGCCCGTGCCTCACCAGGGCCACTCCCATCCCAGCGCCTCGAACCAGCCGCGCAGCCCGTCCGCGGGCTCCTGCTCGGCGGGCGGGTCCTCCGGCTCGGGCTCCGGCAGGACAAGGACGCCGAAGGGGTCGTCGGAACCGATTGCGGCCGCAAGGCTCAGTTGCTCCTCGCGGCTGCCGGTAACCGGCTCCCGCTCCACCGTCTCGGCCTTGACGTGCTCCTTGTGCAGGACCTCCACCGTGACCTCCCTGGCGATGGTGGCGCTGGGGACGTAGGCGTAGGCCGTCGCGGTGGCGGACGCCGTGGACCCGTCCTCGCAGGTGGCCGTCGCCGTCTGGCTGTCGGAGTCGCTGTCCCCCGGGCGATGGAGGTGCACGGTCCTGGTGACCTGCTCCGCCCGCTCCGGGTGGTGGGTGAGCACGGTCAGCGGGGGGATGGGGATGCGGAGGCTCGCCTCAAGGCTCACGTCCACGCTCACGGCGTGGATGGCCTGACCATCCCCAATGGGCAGGGTGAACCGCGTCTCTCCATTGGGGACGAACGGGACGCTCGCCTGCGACGTTCCCGTCGCAGCGGAGACGGTCCCCGTAATAGCCGTCACCTGTGCGTCCATGAGCGCCGTCTCGGTGACGCTCTCGTGTCCTGCCACCGTCTGTAGCTCCACCGGGTGCTCAATGCGCGTGACGCACTCGGACTCGACCACGCCACTGACCGCTCCGGGCGTCCAGCCCAGGGAGGTCACGCGAAGGTCGCAAAGCTCCCCCTCCACGACCGGCAGGGGGTAGGGAAGCTGTGCTTCCTCGAAGGTGACGGCCCCGGCCTGTCCCAGCGTGTCCTCCCAGGACACGGTGAAGGACGGCGCGGGACCGTGGAGGGGGAGCGAGTAGTCGATGCGCTCCCCCTCTGCCAGCGTTGCCGAGCCCCAGAAGCGCAGCCACGTGCCCTCCGGCCCGCCGAAGGCCCGCACCCGGATGTCCAAGGCGGTGGCGGCACCGAATGTGACGGCAGCGCGGTCGCCGGAGACGGTGAGCGCCTCGACGAATATCCGCCGTCCGGGGACAGGCTCGGTGACCTCGAAGTCGATCTCGTTCCGCCAGGGCTCGTGGTCGTCGGCCAGGGCCGACTCCGGGACGGCCACGACGGCCGCCATCAGGACGGCCAGGGCCACCACCGGAATCCAGCCCATGCGGGGCTTCCTGCGTCTGCTCTGCAAGGTCTCGGCTTTATGCCCTTGGCCGCTCCTGTTCCCGGCATCCTTCCCCCTGCGCTTGCCGAACCAGCGCATCCGCCCGTTGCGGCGTTCCTTGTTCTTGCGGGTCTTCCTGTTCTTGCGCAGCCTTCCCAGCCCGCGCCCGGCGCGTTTCGCCATCAGGCTCAGGGGGCCGGGGCCGCTCTTCACCGGGTGCGGGGGAGCCGGGGTCTCGGCGCGCACCAGCTGGGCGACCGGCCCGGCGTAGACCCGCGCCCCCAGCCGGTACTTCAGAAGGTCGGCGGCCACCAGGGGCAGCCGCCGACCGCCTATCTTCCCCACCACCATCGCCACGCCGACCAGTCCGAGGACGACGGCCAGCGCCATGCGCACCTCGGACGGGCCGACGGGGGCGTAGCGGTAGGCCCCGTAGGAGATGGCGCACACCGCCGTCACCGCCACGATCTGCGGGAAGGTGAACCCCAGCAGGACCTTGTCCTCCGCCTGCACGTGAGTCGGTACCTCGTGTTCTCTCATGTCGCTTCGCTCCTTCCTCTCGCCGGCCTATCCGCCGTCGGTGATGGGACTGCTGTCGCCGGCGTCCGGCGCTTCGGGTTCGGGCAGGGCTTTGTCGATGTCGATTCCCGGGTCCACCACCGCGTTCATCACCAGCTCGACGACGCCGTAAGCGACCAGGGCCAGGACGATGCCCGCCAGGGCGGTCATCATGGCGCTCTTGCCGCGCTCCATCTGGTGGGGCGCTCCGCTGGCCGTCAGGTACAGGTATGCGCCGTAGATGAAGAAGCCGACGCCCACCGCTCCCACGACGCCCAGCAGGATGCCCACCAGGTTCGATATGGTCTGCGTCAGTTGTTCCATTCGTTGTTTCTCCTCTCTCGTTTCCGAGTGCTTTGCTCGTCTCTATTGGTCGGGGTCCGTCCGCTCAGTCAACTGCACATCGCTCCTCCCTTCTTTGCGTGGTAGTTGACGTGAGTCCGCTCACGCCGTTGTCTGTCGTTGTCGTTATTCCCCGCTGCTCCTGGGCGCTCCGCCGCCGTCTCCGCCTGCCGATGGGGTCGCCATCGACGCCGCCGAGCTGAGGCCGCTGGCGGCTGCCGAAACGCCCGCGCTGGCCGCAATCGCTCCCACCGCCATGCCTCCCGGCCCTCCCGCGGCCCCGCTCATCAGCCCGATGGTCTTCGCCGAGCGCATCAGCGACGACGGCAGGTTCATGCCGAAATAGAGCATCGAGAGCCAGGAGTCGAAGGTGCCGGAGTTGCCCATCATCGAGGGCACCCGAGTCGCCATGTAGACGAAGGCCAGGGACATGAGCAGCTTCCAGATCAGGTCCTGCACCGGCTCGAAGGCGGCGACCGACGCGAACTCGTTCAGGAACCCGATTCCCAGGGCCAGGGCGATGAGCTGCACCGCCTGCTGGAACACCGTCGTCATGAACAGGCGGAGCCAATGCCGTCCCCATCCCGCCGTGTGGGGCAGGATCCACAGCCCCAACGCGATGGGGGCCAGGGCGAGAAGGATGTCGATGAGGGCGAGGCGCAGCACCATCTGCACGATGACGTAGAGGACGAAGAAGCCGTAGACCAGGTAGAGCAGGGCCAGCAGCTGCGCCATTCCCACGCTCCCGGCCTGGACGGCTCTGAGGAACGTGTCGAGGGGAGCCCTGAGCAGGTCTCCGGGGGTGACGTTGAGGGAGACGGCTATGAACCCTGACACGGCGTCGGCCACGTCGAGGACCAGGGCGCACCACCACAGGGACGATGCGGCGGCCACGAGGCCGAGCACCAGTCGGGGCACCATCTCGCGCCATCCCGCCTGACGGGTCCCCAGGTGCTCGGCCATGATGAAGCTCAGCCCCATCCAGCCGAGGATGACCACCAGCGCGCCGGTTGTTATGGCCCAGACGACCATCCACGCCTGGCGCACCAGGTCGTGGGCGTAGGTGAGGTCGGGAGGGGTGCCGGTGAGGATGTCGCTCATGCGCTACCCTCCCCGGCAGTTGGCGGCGTCCTCGCCGGACGCTCTTTCAACGACGCCGCAGAGGGTCCCGTGGACTCCCTCGATCATCCAGCCGGCGAAGGCCCTCGCCCAGCGCGCCGGGTTAAGGGCGGACAGAATCTTGTCCCAGATGCGGCCGGGTTCGTGGATGGGGACGACGGCGTAGAACTCGCCCCTCCTGCCGTCCTCGGCGACGGCCAGCATCACCAAGAGGTACGCCCTGTCGCGGTCGAGGTCGGGGTGCTCGTCAAGGTCGGGGTACTCCCACGAGTACTCCCAGCCGTCGCTTCGCTTCTTCTCCCCGCCCTTGACCCGGTACATGGCGCTTATCCAGTCGCCGGTGTCGGCGTCGCGGACGGCGTAGAAGAGGTCCGCGATCTCGCGGTCGAAGACGGGGCGGGCGACGAACTCGCCGCCGCCCTTGCGCTCCACGAAATCCCGGTCGGCGTTGACCAGGGTCAGCTCGTTACCGGGCGGCGTCTGGGCCAGGGCGATGTTGCTTGCGGGGATTGCCAGAAGCGCCGCCAATAGCAGCGCGGAAACAAGGGGCAGAAGCCGCCTTGCGGACCGGAGTTTCGATTTCAGCGCCAACTCGTTCACCTCTCTTCTGCGGTCTGCCGCCGATGGCCGGATTACGGCGGTCGCAAAAAAGTGTGAGCAAATGAAACTGGAAATAAGACCCCTGGTAGCTCTGCGCACGGATGCGGGGCGTTACGGGCCGTTCCCCCGTGACCCTGCGCACGGATGCGGGGGGCTATAGGCCCTCTTTTTTTCGGCCCCTTTCGTGCAGTATTGGGGGTGTACAGGAGTTTGAGTTTTGTAACGGAGCGGCCAGAGTCGTGGTTTCGTAGCTGGAACAGGGGTGAATCGCCCCCCTACAGGACGTAAACAGGAAACACTTTGTCGAATCATGGTGTTCCGGACTGCAATGACATCGCCAAACGTGGGGAATGACATCGGCGGGCCGGTTGGAGGGGCGTCCCAATGACATTAGGCCCCGAAAAAGGCGCTTGAAGTGGGGGTGCATGACGTCCCCGAAAACATGGCAGGAGACCGGGGGAAGGGCTGGACGGGAGCGGACCGGAGACCTGGGCGAGATTCTGCGAGGGAGAAAAGAGCCATGAAAACGACTGAACACGGCATCGAAGACAGCAAGGACATCGAGAACATGCACCACATGCGGCTGATGACGCTGCTGCAAGAGCTGGTGCGGGACAAGGGGTTCAAGGGCGCGGCGCGGGTGCTGGAGCTGGACCAGCGGACGGTGGCCGAGTGCGCCAGGACCGGGCAGCTGTCGAGGCGGGTGCGGCAGGCCCTGGAGCGTGCGTTGCAGGAGGGCGTCGGTTCTGCTGCGGCCCGGCAGCGGGAGCGTAACGATAAGCTGGAGAGCCGGGTCGAGGCGCTGGAGAAGGGCCGTGAGGCGCATGAGAAGGGCCACGACGAGTTGGGCAAGGAGCTGCGCAGGCGGATGGCTGCCGTCGAGGGCCGGGTTGAAGCCCAGGGGACCGGGGCCGGTCACGCCGGCGCCGGTCCCTCCCAGTCGGAGAGCGGTGCGCCGGACGCTGGAAGGAAGCCTTCGTCAAGGCCCAGGGTGCGGCGGGAGTACCCCGACCTCGTGACGCGGGAGCCTGAGGAAGACGATGACGAGGCGTTCGGCGATGCGTGGGCGCTCATCGTCGAGTGGCGGGGGCTGAAGGACGCGCACCCCAACGAGGGGAAGGGACTCGACTGGCTGGCTGCGGAGGAGCGCCTGCGGGTGGTGGAGCTGGCCCTGCTCGAAGACCACGGGATGACGCTTCCGCCCGAGAAGCGGCCGCTGCGGGGGTTCGACCGCGACGGGCAGACCAACTGGCGAAGGACCGCGCTCTTCGACACGCGGAGAGCGATCAGAAAGCGGGAGCTTCTGAACAGGCTGAGCGTCGGTCTGTTGTGGCGGTAGCCGGGCCGGGCGTGCGGCGGGTTTGCAGGCAACTTTTGTGAACGATTTGGCGGCAATCTTCGGAAGGGGCGTCGCAGGCCCTCTTTTGCGGGTCTCGGGCTGGCGATAATGAGTGCGCTGTTTGGCTTTCTCCAAGGTTTCCGACCATAGAAACCTGGGTGCGTGATCCCTGTTGCACGGGTACGACCGGAGGATGATTCGCTCTCCCCCGGTCTCCCACGAGGGAATGCTGCTGAAGCGGAGTTGACGTTGTTCCTTCGCAACCAGCGCGGGCCGAAACGACGGAGTTGACTTAGCCCTTCGTCCTCGGCCCAGTCCGGCGGTTGGAGTGATAAGCCCTTCGCCCGTTGGACACCCGTCCGGCGAGTTGGAGTTGATCGCTTCCTCCCGCTGGACACCGGTCTGGCGGTTGGGGTTGATCGCTTCACTCGCTGGGCACTGGTCTGCCGGTTGGGGTTGATCGCTCTCGCCGTTGGACACGAAGGACGGAGTGCACCCTGCGCCCCGGCCTCCACCAGTCGGTCGAAATGCGTCTGTCGTTTCGACCGGCTCCTCACGCCTGCGGCATGGCTGACTGACAGCTAGGCCGCACCTTCGACATGTGCTGGCTTGCGACCGATGTTGCAGGGCAGCTGCCTCACCATGCGCCGGTCTGCGACTGAGACGTAGGCTGGCCGCTTCACGTCTCGCAGCTCTCACGGACGTTCTGCGCCCTGGGCCGAGCTGCGTCTTTCTCCCATGCGCTGGCCTGCGATGAAGCCGTAGGACAGCCGCTCCCCTCGTTGCAGTTCCCCCCTGACGGTATCCACCCTGGGCCGAGCTGCGTCTTCTCACACCCCCACTCCGTCTTCTGCGTCCGGCATCCGACCGTGGGCGGAGTGCGTCCAGCGTCAACCCATCACCCACGACCAGCGCCAGGGATGTCGCGCGGGTCAACAAAGGAAAGGAGGCGTCTATGCACGTCAACGAGGTCCAACGCCGCTGACGGCGGGGCCTCCGGGTCTCACAACACATTCCCATTCACAAGGGTCGTCCTCGTTCGCCGGGGGCGGCCCTTCTTCTTTGCCCGCAAGCGGGCACAGGCCACAGGCAACACAACACAACAGAAGGAGGACTGACCGATGACGACGGCAACGATGGCAACCGGAACCAGGACGGCGGAGAGCGAGCTCAGGGCTGCGGCGAGGCGGCGCGGGCTCACCATGAAGGAGCTGGCGGCCCGGATGGGCGTGGGCGCGGGCTACTTGTCACGGATCGCCAACGGGGGCAGTCCGTGGACGCCCGTGATGCGAGAGAAGGTCGCGGCGGTGCTGGGAGAGGTCCCCGGCCAGGGGATCGTCTACCGCCAGGGCGGCGTCGTGACCGGCGAGAGCAGCTTCATCAGGGAGCGCGCCCGCGAGCGGGGCATGACCATGCGGGACCTGGCCGCCCGCGCCGGCGTGTCCTACGGATACATGTCGGGGGTGGCCCGTGGCCGCGTCAACATGGGCGTCAAGGTCCAGACCCGGATCGAGTCGGCGTTGCAGGCCCCGGCCAAGATCGCTCCCGCACGGTGCGCCAACCGCCCTGCGAGCGTGGTGAACGGGCAGAGCAGCTACGTCCGGGAGCGCGCCCGCGCCCTGGGCATGACCATGCGGGAGCTTGCCGAGCGGGTCGGGGTGTCCGCCAGCTACATGTCAATGGTGTCACGGGGTCGCAGGAGCATGGGCGTGAGGGTCCAGGCGCTGGTCGAGGCGGCGCTGGAGGCAGAAGCGACGGTCGCGTCCGCGCAGCTTGCCTGCGTCGACCCGAAGGCCTTGTGGGACCGGATGGACGCTCACGGGATCAGCCAGAACGAGGTCGCACGGCGCGCCGGCATCAGCTCCTCCCACCTCTCCCACATCATGAACGGGAAGGCCAGCCCGTCGGCGGGCGTGCTGAAGAGGCTGCACGCCGTGCTGTTCCGGCGCGCGAAGTCGGAGGAGCGGGTCATGCCCGCCGAGGTGAAGGTGCTGGGCTGGCGCAAGGGCGAGCGGAGCGGGATGGTGGTGCACGGCGCGGGCGGGCCGGGGCGCCGCGGCAGGTCCGGAGGCCCCGCCGTCCGGGTCGGCGGCCGCGTGCCCTGGGGCGCGAAGGCGGAGTACGCCTACCGCGCCGGGTACGACGGCGCGGGCCGGGTGTCGATGACGCCCGTCCTGATGCCCGGCTACTCCGCCATGCTCAAGCAGCCGGAGATGGCAGCCGCCTAGCGAGGCGTGGGCGACGGCCCGGTGTCTTGCGCCGGGCCGTCGCTCAGGGGGAAGGCCGTCGTCATTGCGGCGATGACCTCCCCCTGCTTCCCATGTATGCCGCCTTTTTTTGTTGCCCGAAATCACCGCCCGTCTTCGACATCCCTGAAGTGGGGGCAGCGGGCGCTCACGTCCGCGCGGCGGCGCTACCGCGCCGCCTGCCCCTCGCCCGCGCCGCCCCGCATCTCCAGCGCCTCGCGGGCCAACTCCCTCGCCCCCCGCGCCGCGGCGTGCCCCGGCTCGATGCCGATGATGGCCTCGAAGTCCTCGATGGCGCTCTCGAACCGGGCCGTGTACATGCGGGCGATCCCCCGGCTGTAGAGGACGTCCCTGTTCCGGGGGTCGATGTCGAGGACCCTGCCGTAGTCCTCTATCGCCAGCTCGTATTGCTCCAGGCTGCTGTGGGCCAGCCCCCGGGCCGCGAGGGCCTCGGCGTTGCCGGGGTCTAGCTCCAGGGACCGGTCGAAGTCCCCGACCGCCTCGTCGTAGCGGCCCAGGCTGCCCAGGGCGATGCCCCTGCCCCGGAGCGCAGAGGCGTTGTCGGGGTCGAGCCCCAGCACGGCGTCGAAGTCGCCCAGCGCGGCCTCGTGTGCGCCGAGATTGACGTTGGTGATTCCCCTGGCGTAGAAGGCGAGGCCGTACCGCCCTTCGATCTCGATGGCGGCGCCGAAGTCCCTGACCGCCCTGTCCATCCGGCCCATGTCGCGGTATGCCATGCCCCGGTGGTAGTGGGCGTCGGCGAGGTTGGGATTCAAATCTATGGCCCTGCTCAGGTCCTTCACCGCCCTGTGGCGTTTGCCCATCGCCACGTGGGTCAATCCCCGGTTGTAGTGGGCGTCGGCGTCGCCGGGAGCCATGGTGACGGCCACGTCGAAGTCGTTCATCGCCTCGGCCAGGTCGCCCAGCTCCGCCTTGCACGCCCCCCGGCTGTAGTGCGCCACGGCGTCGCCGGGGGCCAGGCGGATGGCGATGTCGTAGTCCTCCACCGCCAGGCGGTGCTCCTCCAGCCTGCCATAGGCGCGCGCCCTGCCGAGGTAGGCGCCCGCGTTGGCGGGGTCCAGGGCGATGATTCTGCCGTAGTCCTCCGCCGCAAGGCGGTGCTCCCCCAGCTCGGCGTACGCCAGCACCCTGCCGCCCAGGGCTTCGGTGTCGCGGGGGTTTGCCTCGATCCTCTCCGTCAGATGCACGACCATCCGTTGAAGGTCCTCGCGACCCATGCCGTCCATCATCTTGCGGAACCTCTGGTACTCTTCCTCCGATGGCTTCCGCTGGTCTGTCCCGTCATGCTCCTCGTTCATGACGCTCCTCCTGCATGTCCTGGCGTTCTCCTACCGGGCGGTTCCCCTGTTGCGGGAACGGTCGCCTGGGACGGGCCAAACGCCGAGCGACGGCCCGGACCGGAGTCCGTCTCCCCGCCTGCTCCATCGCAGCCTTTCCCTCGCGGCATGGGCTCAACTCGATCCCGTTGCGGGACCGGCGCGAGGGACGTCTTCATGATGGTGGAGCGGCTCCCGGAATGCAATGCGGGTCTGACGGTGAGCACTCCGTGTGTGACGGCCTCTTGGCGTTCCAGCCCCTGTGGCCCGCGGCCCCCGCCGGGCGCGCCGTCTCCCTCAGTCTCTGAACAGGTGGCCGAGGCCGAAGGAGTCCGCCACCTTCAGGAGAGCCGCATAGTTCTGCGTGTTGGGCAGCACGCCCTTCTCCCTCCAGCGCCTCGCGGTCTCGGGATGGACGTCGAGACGGCGGTGTATCTCAGCCCACGGCAGGTCGGACTCCTCCTTGAACCGCACCAGGCGCTCAGGGAAGTCGGCTGGGAAGCCAGGGGGTCTTCTGCTGTGATGAATGCGCTGTCGCGGCATCAACCGTGTCCTTCAGGAAGAGGGCTGCAATCTCCCTCCTACGGGGCTGTCCGGGGCCGTCCGATATCCCCAGGCAGGACGGTATGCGGAGCGCAAGCGCCCGCAGCCAGCCCGTCCCGGAGCCCTTGGGGAGGCCACCGCCTGGCTTGCCCAAGGGCTCCAGCGGCCTCCCCCGCTCTGTCCATGTGTGCGGCCTTTTTTCGTTGCCCTCTACCGGCCCGGACCGCTGACGGTCGGCGCCAACTCGTTGGACAACTTTCTGCCGTCGCTCGTGCCGATGGCTCCCTCGCCTTCGCAGTCCTCGATACCTGCTACGGGGCCGCCGGGGTGTGGATGTGGAACCAGCGGGAACGCTCGCTCACCCCGGCCCCGCTGATGGCCTTGATCCGGTAGGTATAGTGAGTGTTGGCCTTTACCGTATCGTCGGTGTACGTAGTCGCCGCCGTGCCCGTGTCCGCCACCAGCTCATCGAAGTGGCCCGAGGGGTCGTCGTAGCGGAGGCGCCGCAGGATCACGTAGCCGGTGATGCTATCGTCGCCGGGGTCGTCCCAGGTTAGAGTGATGGCATCGTGGGACGCCGTGGCGGACAAGCCCGTGGGCTTATCGGGTACGGGCGCTGCCGGAGTGTCGATGTGGAACCAGCGCGAGCGTTCACTCGTTCCGGCCCCGTTGATGGCCTTGATACGGTAGGTGTAAGTGATGCCGGCAGCCACCGTGTCGTCGGTGTAGGTGGTCGCCGCTGTGCCCGTGTCCGCCACCAGTTCACTGAACTCGCCCCCGGTATTGTTCACGCGGACGCGCCGCAGGATCACGTAGCCGGTGATGGAGTCGTCGCCGGGGTCGTCCCAGGTGAGGGTCACCGAGTCGTGGGACGCCGTGGCTTCGAGGCCCGTGGGCTTGTCCGGCGGCTCCGTGGGTTGCGCACCGGCCACCGCGTCCGTTGCCGTGCTGGTCAGCGTCTCTTCATTGCCCTCGTCGTCGGTGAAGCTCACCTGTACCTTGACGGCCTTGCCCTCGTCGGCAGCCACCAGGGTGTAGGTGGCGTTGGTCGCTCCCGATATGTCGGCGTCGTCTGCAAGCCACTGGTACTCGTACTGGACGTTGCTAAGCCCGTCCCCGTCGGCGACCCCAGACGTGTTCGCCGTCAGCGTTTCCCCCACCTGGGCCGTGCCACTGATGGTGGGCGCGCCCGTCGCCGGGCTGTTGTCAGGCGTGTCCGCGTCTTCTGAGCATGGCTCGATCTCGTCGCCCTCCGCCACCTCCGGTACGGGCACACCCTTCCAGTCCGATGCGTTGGTCCCGTACAACTCCTCGATCTGCGACAACTCCGATGCCCCGTCGCAGCTCGCCGCACCAACCCGCAGCCACGAGAGCCCATGCAGGTTGCTCACCACCGCGCTGGAACCGTGGAACGCGATGTCCACTCCCTCGGCGGGCAGGTCCAACCACTCTCCGTCTTCTAGGTGGTAGTACTGGACCACGTACCAGCCGGCATCCTCTATGTCCTGCCAGTCCAACTGCACCATGCCGTGATGCAGGGTTTCCGGCTCCGACAGCACCGGAGTGCCCAGGACCACGGGGCATGGCTCGGTCTCGTCGCCCTCCTCCACCTCGGGCACGGGCACACCCTCCCAGTCCGATGCGTTGGTCCCGAACAACTGCTCGATCTGCGACCACTCCGATGCTCCCGCACAGCTCATCGCACCAACCCTCAGCCACGAGAGCCCATGCAGGTTGCTCACCACCGCGCTCGATCCGTGGAACGCGATGTCCACTCCCTCGGCGGGCAGGTCCAGCCACTCCTCGTCTTCGACGTGGTAGTACTGGACCACGTGCCAACCGGCGTCTTCTATGTCCTGCCAGTCCAGCTTCACCATGCCGTGGTGCAGGGTCTCCGTGTCCGACAGCACCGGCGTGCCCAGGTCCACCGCCGAGCCGGAGGTGGGAGTGGAGCTCACCTCCTCGGAGGACGGTCCATATGGCCCGTAGCTATTGCCGTCATCGTTCTCGGCCTTTACCCGGAAGAAGTACTTGACTCCATTGGCCAGGTTGGCCTGGGCGTTCGTCGTATAGGTCGTCTCTTGCGATGTGCCCCAATCGTTCCTGTCGTAGTCCTTGCCGTCTACCCTCCACTCGATGCGGTATCTCGTCGCGGGCGGGTTGCCGTTGTCGTCGGGCGGGTCCCAGGACAGGGTGACCTCCTTGTTTCCTGGGGTGGCGGTGAGGTTGCGGGGCGCTCCCGGCAGGCCGTCGCCCAACACCGGCTCCTCCTCCGGCCCGGCCCTCACCCAGTCCGAGCTCTCGCCCGGGCCGGACTCGTTGTGGGCGCTGACCTGGTACTCGTACTCGACGCCCTGTTCCGCGCTTTCATCGACATAGCTCGTTTCGGTGTTGCCGGTGTCCTCCACCAGGGTGTGGTGGTCCCTGGGCTGCCCATGGGAACGCTGGGGACCGCTGCCCTGCTCGTCGGCGCGGCGACGCTCTATGCGGTAGCCGGTGACCGCGGCGCCGTCGGGGGGCTGCCAGGTCAGCCTGACCCCGCCCTTCTCCTCGACCGCACGCAGGTTTTTGAGCCCCCGCTGGACGGTCGTGCTGCTGTCGGCCGGGTGCTCGTCGTCATCCTCTGTGACGTCTTTGACCCGCAGCTTGTAGGTGCCCCACTCGAACGACTGGCCGCTCGCCGCGATGTAATAGCTGCGATTGCTAGAGGCGGTAAACGTCACCCGGAACAGGTAGTGGGAATCTGATTCGTCGCTGTCCCACGTGTTGACAATGAAACTCCCCTTCGAATCGTAGATCGCGTTGATCTGCGGGAGGCGCAGGGTGAGACCGTTCGCGGTAGTGTGGCCCCACATGTCGATCCGGTAGGTCTTGTCCGCCTCCAGCTCCACCTCGAACCAGTCGGTGTCGAAGTCCCAACCGTCTACCTCGTTGGGGCCGTCCCCTTCCGAGAATTCCGGGGCGAAGATGTCTCCCCTGACCGCTGACTCGTTCACCTCCACCACGCCGGTCGTGGTGGTGTCGGCGGGCAGGTCGTCTTCCTCGGCCGGCGTGCCGCTGCCCGAGTCCGACCACGCGCCCGTGCCCTCGGCGTTCTTGGCCCGCACCTGCACCTGGTAGGAGGTGTTCTCTGACAGGCCCGTCAGCGTCGCTGTGGTCGCCGTGCCGGTGTGGCTCGCGTCACTCCAGCCCCCGCTGTTGCCCGCCCGGTACCGCACGTCGTAATCGGTGATCGGCGGACCCTCGTTGTCCGGCGCCGACCAGTTCACCCTCAGACTCGTCGCCGACGCCGCCGACACCCTCGGCTTGGCCGGCTTGCCCGGCGCCTCGCCGCTCACGTCGGTCACCGTCACCGTGATGGTCTGCGTCGCGGTCTTCACCCGCGTCCCTGTGCCGCTGGTCGCCGTCACGTCCACCACGTAGGTGTTGTTGTTAAACTGGTCCTGCGGGGACTCGTGGTTGGGGGCCGCCTCGAAGGTCAGCGCCCCCGACGTCTCCCCTATGGAGAAGAACGTCTGGTCCGGACCGCCGGTGATCGCGTAGCCGGTGATGTCGTCATCCGCATCGCTGTCCGTCGCCAGCACCGTCACCACGGTCGTCTCGTTCTCCGCCACGCTGATCGTCGCCGACGAGGAACTGAACGACGGCGACGCGTTGGCGGCGTCGGCCGCCGCGTCCGTCGTGCCGTTGCCCGAGTCCGACCAGGCGCCCGTGCCCTCGGCGTTGATCGCCCGCACCTGCACGTCGTAGGACGTGTTCTCCGACAGGTTCTCGATCACCGCCGCGATGGACGGGACATTCTTCTCCGTCCACGAGCCCTCTGGCGAGGATGTCCGGTGCCGCACGTCGTAGCGCGTAATGGGCGGACCCGCGTTGGACGGCGCCGACCAACTCGCCCTCAGGCTGGTCGCCGACCCCGCCGACACGCTCGGCGCGCCCGGCTTGCCCGGCGCCTCCGTGTCCACGTCGGTCACCGTCACCGTGATGGTCTGCGTCGCGGTCATCACCCGCGTCCCCGCGCCGCTGGTCGCCGTCACGTCCACCACGTAGGTGTTGTTCGTGCCGGAATCGTCCGCGTCCTCGTAGTTGGGGGCCGCGTCGAAGGTCAGCGCCCCCGAGGTCGCCCCTATGGAGAAGAACGTCTGGTCCGCCCCGCCCGTGATCGCGTAGCCCGTGACGCTGTCGTCCGCATCGGAGTCCGCCGCCACCACCGTGCCCACCACCGTCTGGTTCTCCGCCACGTCGAACGTCGGCGACGAGGTGAACGACGGCGCGGTGTTGCCCGTCGTCCGCGAGCCGTCCACCTTGTGGTCCGAGTGGTTCCCCCGGCCCTGCCAGTAGAGCGGGACGTCGGTGCTGGTATCCTTGAACTCGATCTCATCGTTCGAATCGAGCCGGACCGGGCCGTCCGGGCTGTCGTAGTCCTGTTCGTCCCGCAGGTAGATGCCGTTGTTGTCCTCGTCGGTCGACACCACGGTGTAGCCGAACACCAGCGCCTTGGTGCCGGTGCCCGACACGTACGCCGCGTCGACCTCCCGCGTATCGCCCGAGTTGCCGAGCACGAACTTGAGAACCGGGTCCCCGTCCACGTCCACCGCGACGTTGAAGGTCACCGTGAACTGGATCGTCTCGCCCGCCCCGTAGGTGTCGCTCTCCAGCTGCGGCATCGAGGTCACCTCCACCGAGACGATCGACCGCGAGCCGTCCACCTTGTGGTCGGAGTCCGTGCCGAGCTCGGTATGGTCGAGGACCGCCGCCGCGCCGTTAGCCACGCTCGTGATCGCGCCGTTCTGGGGCTCCCCGTTGCGGTTGCCGACCAGGGTCCGGGTCTCGTCCCCGATCCAGATGCCGTTGTCGTCCTCGTCGCTCGACACCACGGTGTAGCCGAACACCAGCGTCGCCGTGCCCGAGCCGCTCAGCAGCGGCGCGCGCCTGGCGCCGCCCACGCTCAGCACGAAGTCCGTGTTGGACGTGGCGTCGACCGCCTCGCTGAAGGTCACCGAGACCTCGATCGTCTCGCCCGCCCCGTAGGTGTCGGTCTCCAGCACCGGCATCGAGGTAACCGCCACGTTGGTGACCGTCGGCCTCAGGAACTCGCGCAGGCGCAGCGTGACCGTGGTTTCCGACGACCAGTCCAGGTCCGTCCGCGCGGGCCATCGGTAGGAGCCGGGGATCACCTCCGTGCTGTCGCTCCACACGAACGGGTCGCTCTCGCCGTCGACATGCAGCGCCAGGCTCTCCTCTTCGGTGTTCGTCAGAGTGTTGGACGTCACGAAAAACAGTTGTTCGCTGATGGCGGTCCTCGCCCCGACCACAATCGCCGTAATCGTGTAGTTGTTGGTGGTCCCGGTCTCGAACATGAGCGAGAACGTCTTGTCCGACAGGTCGCCCTTCGTTCCCTGGAATCCGTGACTTTGAGTCATTCCGCCGCTATTGGTGATGGTCCCCACGTCCACCACGCCGCACCACAGGTCGCCGTCGTTCAGTGTGCAGGCCGCCCGCGTCACGGTCACCGTGTAGTTCTGCGTGGTGGTGCCGTCCTCGGCCGTCACCTTAACCTTGAAGACGGTGTCGCCCACGTCCAGCTCCACCTGGTGGCCGGCCGCGTTGGTGTCCTCGTCGTCGAGCGTGGCGTCGGACTCGTCCAGGTATTCGAACGTGGCGTCCGTGTCGGTCGTCGAAGCCGTCACCGTCACCTCGTCGACGCTGTTGGCCACCGACGCCGTGTAGGCGTACGTGTCCGAGGCGAAGGCCGGGCTCAGCGTCACGCCTGTGCCCAGCGACAGCCCACTCAGCGTCGCGTCCGTCGAGACCGCCGGCGTCCCGCCGCCCGCCGCGCTGCCGTTGACGCGGATCATGAATGGGCGGGAGGTACCTTCCGCCCATTGAGGAGGATCTTGAGTGCCTAGGGTCTCGTTGTTGCCTTCGATCTCCCAATCGGCAGTGCCCTCCGAGTTCACAGCGCCGCCCTCGTCCTTGTCATCCGAACTGGCGGTGGCCAAACGAAAGTCGTTGGAGGTTTCATCCGGATCGTCCGCGCCGGACACGACGATGTGGTAGGGCGTCGAAGCCATCAGGGTGGTGTTGGCGGGGGCGGTGAAGGTGTTGTCAGAATTGGCGACGACTCCGGCGGTCGGGTTCGTGAACGTAAAGATGCTCGTCCCCGGGTTTCCGGAGGAGTCCGAATAGAGGCGGACCGTGACCATGACGTTCTCGTACTGGGCTACCTTGAGTTCGACGCTGTCGAGGTTGTAGCCGCTCGTGTTGCCACCGGTGGTGAACTGCTGCGCTAAATCCCTTCGCACCCTGATATTGAAGAAACTGTTGGTGCCCTGCTCGATATTGCTGACCAGCACGGTGCTGCCCTCGGAGTGGGTGGTCCGTTTGCCGGGACCGCCGGGCGCTCCGCCGCCGTCGTCCTCCCCGTCCTGCTCGTCGCCTTCGGCGGCCTCCGGCGCGGCGGGGATGTCGATGTGGGACCACCGGGAGCGCTCGCTTGTTCCATGCTCGTTGATGGCCTTGATGCGGTAGGTGTAGCGAGTCTCCGCCGACACCGTGTCGTCGGTGTAGGTGGTGACGTCCGTTCCCGTGTTCGAGACCAGCTCACTGAAGTGGCCCTGGGGGTCGACCGCGGGAATGCGGCGCAGGACCACGTAGCCGGTGATGGTGTCGTCGCCGGGGTCGTCCCAGGTGAGGGTCACCGAGTCGTGGGTCGCCGTGGCTTCGAGGCCCCTGGGCTTGTCGGGGGCCGAGCCCTCCTGGGCCTGTACCGGGGAGAGGAGCATGGCCATCGCCAGGGCCGCTATGACGGCGAGCAAGATGGGAAATCGTCTTCTATCGGTGCGAGTCAACATCGTTCCTCCTTGTGCTGGTGCGGGTGTGCGGGACGCAGCCCGTCCGGTCCGCAGGCGTCAGCCGATGGAGGCGTGGCGCACACCGGGTAGGGCGTTGCATGGTTGAAGGCGTGTGGACGCGAGGACGCGGGAAGCGCCCGGGGGAGCGTCCTTCGAGGACTCTGAAGGTTTCGGGCGCGCGCTCAGAGGGAGCGGCGATGGGAGAGAATCGGGCCTGCCGGCATGAGCCGGAGGGGACGAGGGGGCTAGAGCGGAGGGAAAATCGGGGGGGGGGGGGGGGGGGTGAACATCTGTGCTAGGCCGCGATGGAAGGCGACCTCAAGCGCGGTCGTCGCGTCGGCGGCAAGGGCCGCCGGTGCGTTTGCCGTCTCTATTCCATCTATCGGCCTGTCGAATGCCAAATGAATCTCTCCCACAAAATGGGCAGTCATCAAGGCATTTTACCAAAACGCCTGTGAGGTATCTGTGAGAGTCAAGACTTTTGCAACCGAATCTGTTGTGAGTTTTTCCTGGGCCAGCTATAATTGGGGCTGGCCGGGCCTAACGCGTTCTCGCATCCCGCATCCGGCGCGGCGGCGCCGGGCAACCTCAGAGTCATCGGCAGCCCGGTTCGAGGAGGGAAATGGAACAAGCAGACGATCAGGCGCGGGAGATAGCGGAGCTGCGGGACCGCCTCTCCAGGTTGAGCCAGGCCAGCCTGCGCATCAACGAGAGCCTGGACTTCGACACGGTGCTCCAGGGGGTGCTGGACTCCGCCTGCTCGCTGACCGGGGCGCGCTACGGCGTCATCACCCTGCTGGATGGGTCGGGGAAGGTACAGGACTTCCTCTATTCCGGGCTGACTCCCGAGGAGAGCCGACGGTTCGCCGAATTTCCCGACGGGATGCTGTTCTTCGAGTACCTGAGCAGCATCAGTGAACCGCTGCGGCTGCGGGACTTCCACAGCTACGTCAGGGAGTTGGGCCTGCCCGAGTTCCAACCGCCGATGGCGGTGAGCTCCCCGCTTCCCTTCCTGGCCGCGCCCATCCGCCACCTGGGGGAGAGCGTCGGTGCCTTCTACGTGGGCGAGAAGGAGCTGGAGTTCACCCCCGAAGACGAGGAGACCCTGGTGATGTTTGCCTCCCAGGCGGCGCTGGTCATCGCCAACGCTCGCAGGCACCGGGAGGAGCAGCGGACGAGGGCCGACCTTGAGACCCTGGTGAACACCACCCCCGTGGGCGTCATGGTGTTCGACGCCGGCACTGGCGAAGTCCGCTCCATCAACCGGGAGGCGAGGCGGATCGTCAGCGACCTGTGCGCGCCCGGCGGATCGGCGGAGCAGCTGCTGGAGGTGCTGACCTTCCGGCGGGCCGACGGCCGGGAAATCTCCCTGGTGGAGTTCCCCCTGGCCCAGGGGCTGCGCACGGGGGAGACGGTGCGGGCCGAGGAGATCGTCCTCCAGTCCCCCGACGGGCAGAGCGTCACCACCCTGGTCAACGCCACGCCCATCTTCTCCGAGGAGGGGGAGGAGGGCGAGGTGGAGTCGGTGGTCGTGACCATGCAGGACATGACGCCGATGGAGGAGCTGGAGCGGCTGCGTGCCGAGTTCCTGGGCATGGTGAGCCACGAGTTGCGGACGCCGCTGGCCGCCATCAAGGGCTCCGCCGCCACGCTGACGGAGGCGGCGTCCGACCTGGACCCCGCCGAGATGCTCCAGTTCTTCCGCATCATCGGCGAGCAGTCCGACCACATGCGCGACCTGATCGGCGACCTGCTCGACGTGGCCCGCATCGAGACGGGCGAGCTGCCGGTCGCCCCCGCGCCGGCGGAGGTGGCGAGCCTGGTGGACGAGGCCAGGAGCAGGTTCCAGAGCGGAGGGGGCAGGAACAACCTCCGCATCGACGTCTCGCCGGAGCTGCCGCTGGTCATGGCGGACGGCAGGCGCATCGTCCAGGTGCTGAACAACCTCCTCTCCAACGCGGCCTGGAACTCTCACGAGGCGTCCGCCATCGGGGTGTCCGCCGTGCGGGAGGGCTACCACGTGGCTGTCTCCGTCACGGACGAGGGCAGAGGGATATCCGCCGAGCGGCTGCCTCACCTGTTTCGGAAGTTCTCCCGCATCGACGGCGAAGACCGGAGACGGGACATCGCGGGGTCGGGCCTGGGCCTCGCCATCTGCAAGGGGATAGTGGAGGCCCACGGGGGCCGGATATGGGCCGAGAGCGACGGGCCGGGCCTGGGGGCGCGTTTCACCTTCACCATTCCGGTGGCTCAGGACGCCGCTATCGGGGCCGCCAATCTCCTGGTGCGCTCCAGCCGGGTGGAGAGGGAGCGGACGCGCATCCTCGCGGTGGACGACGACCCGCAGACGCTCAGGCACGTCCGGGACGCGCTCACGAAGGCGGGCTACGTCCCTGTTGTGACCGGAGACCCGGAGGAGGCGCTCAGCCTGGTGGAGGCGAACGACCCCCACCTGGTGCTGCTGGACCTGATGCTGCCGGGAACCGACGGCATCGAGCTGATGCGGGGCATCCTCGACATGGCGGACGTGCCGGTCATCTTTCTGTCAGCCTACGGCCAGGAAGAGACCATCGCCAGGGCCTTCGAGAATGGGGCCGACGATTACGTGGTCAAGCCCTTTTCGCCGACTGAGCTTGTGGCGAGGATCAAGGCGGCCCTGCGCAAGCGGGAAGACCCCGAATGGGCCGAGCCGTCGGAACCTTACGTGCTGGAGGAGCTGACCATCGACTACGCCGAGCGCCGCGTGACGCTGGCCGGGCGTCCCGTGCAGTTGACCGCCATCGAGTACGGACTGCTCTTCGAGCTATCGGCCAACGCCGGTCGCGTGTTGACCTACGACCGGCTGCTGCAACGGGTCTGGGGCCTGCGGAGGTCGGGCGACTCGCGGCGGGTGCGCACCGCCGCCAAGCAGCTCCGCCGAAAGCTGGGCGACGACGCCAACAACCCCACCTACATCCTCAACGAGCCTCGCGTCGGATACCGGATGCCGAAGGGGGAACAAACATCAGGTGAGCCCCCGGCAACTGATTGAACCGATGTTTACCCACCTTCAATGAGGAAGTGAGGGCTTGGAATACGATGCCGCACCTCGACCTCGCCGTCGTCACCGGCGCTTTCAGCTATACAGGAAGGTACGTCGCCAGGCGTCTGCTCGACCAGGGCGTTCGCGTAAGGGACTTCGAGGCAGTCGCAGAACCGGACGCGGCGGAACTTGCGAGTCTACGCAATCAGACTGAGCACCGATTCCTCAGTCTTCAGCATTCTGAAGCGGGAATGAGCAACGATACACACCGACTGATTCCGATAGGAGACTTCCAAGGCAGGACTCTCCGCCTGTTGAAAATGGCGCGTGAAGCATTGATTTACTTATCACTCGCCATGGATCATGAAGAGGTCTTACGGAAGGCAGCCTCTAAAGATGAGAGTGAGATAACCGGGAGTCTGCAGCCTCGGCAGATTGAAACGTTTCGACGACCTGAGGTGTCTGACTGGGGCTAACGTGATCCCTGAGGGCGTGGATGTCCACCGTCGCCTCGGGCTTGGTGAAAAGAACCGCAAGCTGAAGCAGTTGCCGTCTGGACGCAGCTATCGCCCTTCGCTGACGCTCATCCCCCCGATGCGGGCCTTCCAGTTGTAGAAGGTCGCCGTGGAGGTCCCCCGCCTGCGGCACACATCAGACGTCGGCGATCCTGTCGATTTACAGCATCGTTGACCCAGGGATTTATCCCATCCGCCTCCTGCACGACCCCGATGATCTGTGCCTCCGCGCCCTGGATGCTCTCCTCCCGATGTGCTCCAGAGGATTCCGAGAATCCATGGACCAGTCTTCGGAGACCAGGTCTCACGAATAGCCCGATGGTTCCGTCTTCTCCCATCTGGATGCTCCGCACGCGGTTCCGAGTCATGCTGCCCAGCTAGCGCACAAACCTCTGCCATTGACATAAACACAGTCCTCTTTGAAGATAAGCATGACAGAAAACAGCTTAGCCTACATCGCCTGCGCTGGTATTTGCGGAAATCGGGGTAAAGGTATGCCTGACCTCCACCAGTGGCTGACAGTCTTGTATCAAGGCCTTCCCAACCATAATTATGGCTGGTGGCTTACCACACGGGAACATCAGGACGTGGCCACGCTAGTAACCGCAGCACAGTTTGTATACGGGCGATTCGGCGAGCAGAGCGGGTCTTTCGACACCGACGATTACAATAATCTCCAACGGGCCTTGGGAAAAAGCGTTCCCGCAGGAGGTGCGCGAGTTGTACTCAATAGGCACCTCCTCCTGAATATGTGGCGTCCTCTGAGGCTGCTCGACCGCGTTCGGACTCGGAACATCAACCCATTTCGATTAACTGACCAAGGGTTGGAACTTGCTCAATCCACAGAGCCTCGTCGTGTCCTTGAGCCAGTTCTCCGTGAGGTGAGATTTGTCCACGAGGACTGGACGCGACCGCAGGTAATGGCATCCTACACAGGTATATCCGTCCACCCGTATCAGGTGCTCAGCGCCGTCCTGGGAGGGACTGACGGATACTTGGACCGCCATGAATACAGGTTGTTTGTTTCGAGGATGAGACATGATGATCAGGATTCAATTGACCAAGCGATAGAGCTGGTCAGAGATTTCCGAACTCGCAATCAAGGAACCCGGGAAGGATTGCTTGCGTTGGAGGCGCCTGTATTTCCGGGTAAGAAGAGCTATCACAATTGGGTCGACATGGACCTTCACACATTCTCATTGTTTGCGCTGGGGACCCAGTTCAGAAGGAACGACACAGCACTTGTACTCGCGGGCACCGCAGTGGACGCAACGGTGGCAAACGCCTTCGTGTATCCGCAAGGCAGTGGCACTGTGGAGACTTCAATCCCCAATAGTGTAAGGAGACCACAGCGGAGGCAAGTAGAACTGAGACCGCCTACCGCTAATCCGCTGTTCGACATCCCGCCCGCACCGAGTATTGAAGCCAACAGCGGTCAAGAGGCTGAAGGATTCGTCAGGCGACTACTTGAGGCCAATGGGTTTGATGTCCGCGATTTCTCGCGACTGCGAGGTTACGGTTTCGACCTATGGGCACGACATCGGACTACAGGAAGCGTCTATTACTGTGAGGTCAAGTCTAGTATAGGCACTTTGGGTAGTGTCGAGTTCACTAGGCTAGAGGTCGAGGCGGCCGAGCAATATCGCGAAAGGTACGTCGTGTTCTGCGTAGAGAATTTCGACTCGTCTCAATCTGCCGGCGAAGTATGGACAGTACAGGATCCGTGGGCAGACCTTCCATCCGTCCAAACACCCAAAACGACCATAACCTATAGCGCTCCTCGCTCAGAGTGGCTTACAGTCGCCAAAAGATTAGAGTGAGGATAGACTTCGCCGTCTCCAGATGCCTCGGGCTCTAGTCAGCAACGACCGACTGCGCTCCCTCGTCGCGCTGCGGGGCAATTGCGATGCCCCCTTTGCCACTAGGCCAACACGAGATACTGGTGCGATGTGACGGTACCTTTGTCTCGAATTCCGTGTGATTCGGTGTGGGCGACGCTCTCATCAAAGCGGTCTACTACTCGGAACCACGGAGCGGAGACGCGCTCCAGCGCATCCGACATGTTGCTCTTTCGACTCTTTCCTAGGTGCAGGACCAGTACGCCACTCTGTTTCAGTCGCTCGCGAGCCTGTCTAAGTACGGCTTGGTAAACCGTGAAGCTCTGCTTCTGGCGTTCATCGACATATCTACGCGGTTCCAGCAAGAAATCATCCTTCTCCCAACCGCAGAACCACAAGCGCATCCAGTTCGCGAGGTAGAAGCGAGTGCTATCGAAGAACGGCGGCGAAGTTATGATTGCGTCGATCTCCCTGGCGATACCGGGCCAAGGAGCCGTTGCGTCTTGCAGAAGTGGCTCTCCTTGCACGAAAGATCCAGGCAAAGCTGCATTGATCATGCGGTCCACTTTCTCACGAAGGCGAGGTATGAGAGCACGGTACTCGGTCGGTCCAGTAGGTGCAAATGGGGTCATTGAGTGCGACCGGCGGCTCAAGGCATACGGTCGATTCCCATGCAGGATATGAAGGAGGCACGCAAGGACGAATGCCTTAGCTGGAGTCTCCTGTCGGGACAGCAGGTATTTCCTTGCTGCCAGTACCTCCCCAAAAGTTCGCTCATGAAAGTAATCCTCTAGCGGCCCATTGAAAGCCACTTCGCGAGCGCGAGACCGATCGATGTCGTCAACTTCGGCCTTGCTCAAATGTTCCTCAAGGTCGTCTATGAGCCTAACAGCCTGCGTTCGGTCTGGGGGAGTCAACTTTGCCTTCATGATCGCTAGAGCTGCTGGAGATATCTCGAACCCGATAGCACGACGACCTGTGAGGCAAGCTTCAAACGGGATTGTCCCGACCCCGGCGAACGGATCAAGGACAAGGCCATTCTCGGGTGCAAAAACATCAACCAAGTGGCGAGCCAGGGAAGGTTTCATTTTCCCCTGGTAAGAGCAAATGCTATGCCTCTCATTGCCCCAGTTGCGCTTCGAGTAAGGAATACTCTGGTGTGGAAGATTGGCTTTGAAGGCCTCCCATCTGTCAGTGAAGGACGGGGGCCGTTCGGTTTCCCGCTTCTGAGGATTCTTGCTTGGAGGTATGAATTCGAAAGTCAGAAGAGTTTGAGAGAGGGCGATTCCCGTCCGAGACATTCTAGTCCGCAGTACTTCACTTTCGAGCAATTGGAAGCCACGATCAGAAGCTGCCTCAGCTAGCAACTTGTCGGTTGGAACGTGGATACCACCGTAGGCGGAATCACCGATGTCAAGAAAGACTGGCGCCCCCGCCTTCATGTGAGTGGCAAGGCCAGCGAAGACCTGGGACATGCCCTTGAGGTATGACGAAACCATCTTAGGGATTCTCGAATCATAGGCATTTTTTTCAAGGTCAGAAATTACCGCGCGTGCTGCCTCTGTGGAAACTGGAGCCTTGGGTCCCCGCACGTCATTGATCCCGGCAGTTATTGCCGCGTCACGATACGACCGAAGGTCTGACTGAGTATTCAGTGCTCTAATGAACCAAAGTTCAAGCTTCGTGTTCCGTATATAGTTGGTTCCATTCAAGTACGGTGGACTGGTGACTACGGCGTCAATTCCGAGCGGGCGAATCCGGTCAAGACGCTGTGCGTCCTGCGCGACCAGGAGCGGTCGGCCGGCAATGACTTCGGTCGCTTCGATATCGTCTGCGATAGCTACGACGCGGTTGATGACCCCGTCCACGAAGGGTTCCATTCGTTCCAGCTCGCGTCCCTTTCTGAACCGCAAGTCGCCTGCTCGTATGAGGTAGGACGCAGGTTGGAGGGAGGCGATTGCGGCAATCTCGAGCAGGTCGGAAATTAGATCAACTCTCGTGTCCAACACGTCGATGACGCGCCGTACAGATAGGACCGCTTCAAGTGTGTAGTTATCAAAGAACTCACTGGAACGGAACGTGCGTTGATATGCTTCTCTTAGCCGCTGATCCGCTCTAGCTGCCGCAACAAGGGCGGGAAGACGGTCTGCCAAGGACCGGAGTTCACTCACTACTGTGGCTCGTTGCTCCGGACTAAGAGCAAGTGACTTGAACTTTGCGGCTGCGACTCTCTGAAGTACCGGGTTAACCTCGGCATAGAACGCGAATGAGCCTCTCAGCGCCACTGCCAGCGGAGTAGTTCCCACACCAGCAAACGGATCAAGGACGCGCGAGGCACCCCCCGCACGCTCTGCTAGTAAGAGTTCCACAAAGGAGAGGGAATATCCTTCGAGTAGCGGGAACCAGCGCTGAAAGGGAGCAGCCCGATCCTCGGAGAAGGTAATGAGATGGCTGATTGGGCCGCCAAGTCCCGGGAGATCCGAAGCTGGCTCCGCCTCCTGCTTACGGAGCCATGTCTTGAGAGCACGGATGCAGAAAGTGTTCACAGGCAAATCCTCCGCGGCAGCCGCAGATACAAGTGCAGCATAGGACGAGAACCCGATTGCCGTCCGGAGTTGGTGGCTACTCATGCCACGGATCGATTTGGCCAGCGTCGGCTCCCCGGTCCCGACGGCAAGTGTCAGCACCCTACGTTGAGAGTCGGGATTCGGAAAGTCTCGGAAATAGACTGATTTGTACGTTGGTGTAGCCATTGCATGAAACTACCATATTCTGGTAGTTACATGCAAGAACCAACTGGTGGACGAAGCCAGTCTGGGGGCTTTCCCCTGTTGCGGCATCAACGCCGTTACGTCACTGCTGCCTCATTCCGAATGTGAGCACACGGAACAGCCGTCTACGCCACTCGGCCTTCGACCCTCGTGAGCGGTGGCCTAGAAGCCATCCCGTAGTCGGAAGTTCCCGACCTCGTTTGGAGGCATGGCGTCGTAGTGGGTGGTCCCCGCGTCGTCAGGCAGTCTGTCCGTTCACCGCTCACACACGACACCGTCACCATCCCCGTCTCGGGCGCTGGGGACCATTGCCTTGGGGAACCCCCTCCCTGCGCCTGCTGATCCCTGCACCCTGGTCTCCCCGGCTTCTACCGCTTCCTCACAGGACTCATACACGGGGGTGCTCTCCTCTGGTTCCGGCTCCGGTACTAGAGTCGGTGTTGCCGTTGCTTCCTCCGCTGTAGACTGCCCCGACGTTCCCGTTCCGGCCATATCCTCCGCCCTCTCGGCCTCGACCTCAACCGGCTCCTCACAGGTGTCCAGCATGTCAATGACTGCCTCTGTTTCCGTCTGGGTCATCGTGAGCCCCCACTCCAACTTCACCTCTGTCCAGTCCGTGGCATATTGGCACCAGTAGCCCTCGTCCGGGGGTCGCCAATCCTCTGGCCCCTTCGCTCCCTTTGACCGGTTGGCTCCCTTCGTGACCGCGATCAGGTGGTCGGGGTCTCCCAGGTAGTTGGCATACTCCTGCTTCCTAGCTGCACTCCACGCCCACCCACCGGAATCGTGAGCGTTCTTCAGGGGTACCAGGTGATCGATGTCCAGGTCTCCGGGGGCCTCGACGTAAACGCTAGTAAAGGCCCCGTACCACCTGCCCACTGCGACCCGGCACTCCTTATCCGTCTCGAAAGTAACCTCGACCAGGCTCTCCGCGATGAGGACCTCCTGCCGTGCGTCCTGGCAATCCCCATCCTCGTCGCTCCAGTGCTTCCACTGGGACCGGTCGTACTCCGGGATGTCCGTCGGGACTTGGGCGACGGTGATCGACAGAGTGGTCGCTGGTGTTGCAGCGAGGGTCGGCGCACTGGTAGTCGGCTCTTGGGTCGGCGTCGACGTGGCCGCTTCCGTCGAGGAAGCTGGAGTTGGCGTGGCGGGCACCGGCGTGGATTCCGGCGTGCTATGAGGTAGAGGCGTCGCGATGATGTTCGTCGGCGATGGGGTTATGAGGCTTGATTCCGCCGTTGCCGCCACAGAGGTTGGGGTTGCCACCGGAGTCGTCGTCTGACCTGAGCAGGCGGCCAATATCATGAGTATCGGTATGAGTGCCCAAATCGGGAGTCTTGTCATTCGTCCTGTTCTCCTTCTGAACGGGCACCGGGGGCCGATTACATCTCCACAACGCAAGTGCCTGATGGCCTAGGTTTGGGCAGGGACTGGGCGTCGATACCGTCCAACACGGTCGAATAGCGCTTCCGGTAGCGGCCTGTAGACATCAATCACCTCGTCCTCGAGCTCGAACCGCTCTGTGAGGACGTCGATAGCGGCTTGAGCAATCAGTGACGCGCATGCGAGAACGGAGGCGGGCGGCGCGTTGTTGACAGGCGCAGAGCAACCGAGGTCGGGCTCCGCGAAATCAACCTCTGAGTCGCCTGGCGGAACAATCGGATAATTGGGAGATTCGGGCCGGGCAAGAATTGAGGAGTCAGTTTCCAAGGCCTTCCTCTGAACCCGTCCAATGAATCCACCGCGGAACAGCGCGCCGGAGACCAGCGGCTTGCCCAGTCCCTCCGCAACCCGAGCGACGGGATGCACAAAGGCATCGTTGCCGGTAGCGTCGATAACCACATCAACGTTCTCGATGAGCTGCGCTATCTCCTGTGATCCATATGGGTTGGTCGCGGGCGTTATGGATTCCACCTTGGTCCACGGTGCGTGATTCCTGATGGCAGCCTCCACGGCATTCACCTTGGGTCCCCCAACGTGATCATGGCCCGCAACGTGGCGTACGACGTTTCCAGGCGACAGGAGGTCGCTGTCGACGATTCTCAGGGAATCGATGCCGCTCTCAGCGAGAGTCACTGCTACATGACCTCCCAACGCGCCGGCCCCAAAGAGGACAGCACTGCGTCCTTTGAGAACCTCTGCGTCGGGTCCAGCTCTGAGCCTGAGGGTCCGCTCGTCATTCGGTTCGGCTACTAGTGCTGCTGCTTCCACTTTGTCTCCTATTCCTTCGCAAGCCATGACAAGCAGGTCAGTGCGCTCTTGCCGTTGCCACGCGAACAGGATGATGTCCACACCGCCTCTTACCTGGGGGCCTCTGGGCTCGCGGCGTTGCGAGAGAGCTCTCTCCAACCCCTTTCGCTGCGACCTGCTGAGATGTCGCGGTAGCTCGGATAGGTTGCGCGGCGGTGGAGCCTGAAGTTGCCCGACCCGAAACCAGAGACCACGTATCTCTCGCGGCCCAGTCACCTGTCCCGGTCGAATGCTTAGCAATTTCGGGTTCGTCAGGACTCCATTCAAGTCTCCCCAGCTACCGATGCTCGTGCGCAGTGACTCAAAGTCGAACGTCGCCATCAGCGGCACCTTGAGCTTGAAATTCAGGTAAGCGTCAAAAGGGAGATCGTCGTCCTGCCAGCCGCTCCTTGCGCGCCTGCACCAGTCCTCAACACGGCTGAAGAGACCGTCAACGGTCTCCCACTCAGCGCTCAGTTCGCTGTCCCGCCACAGACAGACGAACCCGTCTAGTGTCGAGTGGTTGGTGTCGAGCCCCTGCACGAAGAGCCTGGGCGGCCGGTAGGGCCACCCAGGGTCAAAGACGATCTCCATGCTGAGCGTATCGGTGAGCCCGTCGAACGCCGGGTGGATTGGGCCTCGCCACATGCGGCGTTCAGTGCCGGGAACCGGCTCAAACCCTGACGCAACTAGGTCGGCTCGGAATCCTTCCAGCGAGGCGATGTCGAAGGATTCCTGTTCCATTCGTCTACCCGAACCGGGGGGCCTCATTGCGCCGAGCCGTTGCGCCGGTCCCACTTGCCGCACCGACTCCGGCTGCTGTGACAGTGCTGCCCACACTTCCTCCGCTCTTCGGAGGATAGGGCAAGACCGGATTGGCGCGGTCATTGCCGCCGAGGATTTTGCGCCACTCAGTGGCAGCGTCGGTGTCGTTCATGGAAAGCGCCCCGCTTGCCGCAGCCGCCAGCTTCGCGAAAATGGCCGCGGCTTGTTCGACCTGCCCTGCAGACAACGGTGGGTCGACAGGGGTGCCGAGGACAGGGTCAAGGAGAGGATTGACTCCCGCCTGGCGAAAACGGTCCGCAATGCACTGGAGCGTTCGGGCCAAGAGCACATCCCATTCGCTCCCTGCGACCACTCCGGATCGCCATGCGTCAAAAGTAACGAACTCCAGGTACAGACCTCCAGGTCGCTTGTCTCCCAGATGGGTCTCCCGAATCTGGCGCACTAGCTTGACGATAGGCTTGTAGGCGGGCCGATCGCCGACCTTCGAGGCCGATTGATTCAGGTCGGTAGAGAGGTCTCCGAAAAGCACGGCCCCGGTGGTGACCCAACGGCCCTCGCCCTCAACCCACCGGTTCTGGTCCTTGGTCGGGATTGCCCAAAGCTCACCGTGACCTACGGCCGGGACCGCATCAACAGAAAAATCTCCTCCAGAAATGCGGTCACGGTCAGGAAACAGGACCTTGACGCTACGCGCCTGCTGCTGTGCCCGTCCGCCGCCCTGACCATATTGTCCGTACTTGCGGACGATGACCCGCCAGACGGCGTCAAACACAGCCCTAGGCGCGGCCCTCGTATCCAGCTTCGTAAAGCGCAAGAAGACGTCCACATCCTTGCCTGGATAGATACCGACATCCCGGCCGTAGGAGCCGATCAGCAGCGGCTCGACGCCCCATTCCTTCAACTGCTCGTCCTGTTGCAGGAGCTCTCTGATCTCCGTGTGGGCGTCTATCGCGCGCTTCCGCTTCTGCCCATTGATTTCGATGTTGGTGAGCGCCTGCTCGAATTGGTTCCGCAAGTTAGGCATTACATCCCTCCAGATTCATCTTTTGGCCGAAGTTTCTTGACGCATCGGCAAAACTACTCTCTCAATGGGGCTCCCGCCCGCGCCGGAGCGCATGACCAAGCTGGGTAGATAGCGCGGCGCTACGAGACTGTCGCAGTCATCTGGACCATCTTCCCACTCGTACAGGCTCACGCGGATAGTATTCAGCGTGCGCCCTAGGAGCAGGGCAACTGTCCACGGGCAGCGAAGGAGCAAATGGACTTCGGACGTCTCCGAGCGTGACGCTGCCTGGCGTATGGCATGGGATGCCTCTGCGACTATTGCGCCTGCGTCCTCGGGGAGCAGGTTCCCTTCAGTCACTGGCCGGATGTGGAACACGCTTGCGGGGCGGCCAAGACGGGCCTCAACGAGGCGGTCGAACGCGGGGTCGCTCCGCGTCGGCAGCAGGTCCACGTAGACGACTGCCTCACCTATGGGTGCCTTGTGAGGGGAGCGATCCGTGACCTCCAACAATCGTGTCGAGGTTGCTGGAGCCGGAGCAGTATCGGGGGATGTCCACGTGTGGCCAGCGGTGTCTTCTACCTGCACATCTCCAACGAGGGTAGTGGGCAGCGCGGTGCCAAGAGCGAATGCAACCGATAGGTGCGCTCCTCCACTGACCCTTGCGCGCTTCGCACCAGCGATCTCCAAGAGGTGGGGGAGATCACCGAGAAAGAGCCGAAGGTCTTCCAATCCTTGCCGATGCGGGCGGCGATCACCATTCATGGCCGGCCGCAAGCGCACGACCAGGTCTCCGTACGGGCCAACGGCCGATGGAACGATGCGAGTTTGCAGATTGATGTCGATGACTTGCCCGGTCGACTCGATACCCTCCCGTAGCGCCTCCATCCTTTGGCGACAGTGACTTCGCGCGATGTCCGCGATTTCCCTCGAAGTGAAGGCCGGGTCCTGGCGCAGTCCCTTTAGGATCGGCATAGTCTGGGACAGAAAACGGTCGGGAGCGGAATAGTCCAAGCCTCCGGCTTCGGCCCCGATGGTCGACGCGACCGACAGTGTGAACGCTCCTCCAGCCTCCAAGGCGAGCAGTTGCGGGAGTTCTGTGTCCCTGATGACGGTTGATGATCCGACATCTGGGGTCACGACCAACACAGCGCCTGATAGCCCGGACTGCAATGCCTCTGCGAGCCGGCGCTCCGTGTCGCCCGGAGGAAGATCACTCCGATCGAGCCACACGGGAACGCCTGCGGCCCTCAGAGCCCACGCCAAGGCTGTTGCGAGCTCAGCGCCGTCGCTGTGTCGGTATGACAGGAAGACCGGTCCGCGAGGGGATACGCGGCTGGAGCCGTTTTTCATACTCCTTGGAGGCCCACTACTCATCTGGTCCTTCCCATAGAGCGCTACCGATCCTGCTACGTGTTGCTACAGCATTAGTATATGTCTTCTGAAGAACAAAGACAATGATCGCAATACTACTTCTACTATGCCTGTTGGTATGCTAAACTGGGGGCACCATGATTGGGGGTTAGCCGCAATGGCCATTGAAATCGCCGGTTTCGCCCAGGCGCTAGCTCGGTGTCAGGCCTTTGAGTCTGTCGATGCTGGCGAGCTCGAGAATGTGCTCTCCAGTGGCCAGGACCCACTGGAGATGCTATTTGTTGAACCCTCGGCTGACGTCGCGCTCATTCGGTCGGGGGAGCCGTTTAGGTACCTGTACTTCGTTCAGCACGGCATGATCGTTCCTTGGCAGTTTCCCTACTCGGAGCTGCTCTCCCCCTTCCTGATAGGGGACCACGAGTTCATGATGGATGCGAAGCGCTGGGTGGCCTCTTATTCGGCCGCAACACAGACGACCGTGGTAGCCATCCCCGTCGCCACCATGAGGCTCGCCGTTGAAAGGCTGCCTCAGATACGCGCCAAGATGAATCTTGTGTTGCTGAGGCGAATGGCGCGCTACTACTGGATCTCACTCGCTACCAATGGGAGCCCGGCGCCAAGGGTTGCTGCCGCTCTGATCTCCCGTCTTGCCCTAAGTGGCGAGGATCACGGTTGCGAGCGCGAGATCACCTTGCGGCAGCGAGACATCGTCCGGCTAACGGTCATGTCGCGCTCAGCCGTCGCCGGAGGCATTGCAAGACTCACCGACGCTGACCTTATTCGTACCGGGGATGAGAACAGCGAAAGATTCACAGGACTCGTCCATGTCCCGGACGTCGACCGACTAAAGGACTACGCGCTCGGCGAGGTTCGTGAAAGACAGGTCCGCCCACTGCTCCCGTCTACCACGGACAGATAGTTCGCCGAAAAAGGGTTGCCTTCATTGTGAGAGTAGATCAGACCGTGCCCTCCCAATTCCCACGACGCGAAGTCTGGTCAGATTCCGTCAAACGCCCATTGGCTTGATCTGCGGTCGCTAAGAGACCCGCAGGGGTGAATTAACAGAGGAGATGGTGTAAGAACATAAGATGAGCGAGAACGCATTGAGAGAGGCTCACGAAGTCGATCGGGAACAGGCACACCGAAACGATGCCCGGCGCATCCTCCAAAGAGTTGCTCTGGCTTTGGAGAGCCAGCTATCCTCCGGGGTTCGTTGGCCCTTTGAGCTCCTCCAGAACGCCCACGATTTCGGCGCGCGGGAGGGAGAGGACCTCGTCGAGGTCGAGTTTTGCCAGAACGACGAGAATCTGGTTGTTTCCCACAACGGAAGGATATTCAGCATTCCGGAACTCAAGGCGCTGTTGTCCGGCGGATCGAGTAAGGAGTTCGATGGAATGGAAACGACCGGCCGGTTCGGCACAGGGTTCTTGGTGACCCATGCCATATCGTCGCGGGTTGATGTGGATGGGATTCTGCAGAGGGCGGATGGGCAGCTCGAGACCTTCCGGATTGAGCTGAACCGGCCACCGGATGAATCCCTAATTCTGAAGAACATTGAACTCACGGATGAAGCGTTTGGAGCCGCGCGGCCCACCAATGGGCCAATGGATGTTCCAACCGCATCTTTCACTTATCACGGCGCCAACTCCGAGGTGGTTCGGGTGGGTTTGGACCGCTTGGAGCAGACTATTCCCTACCTGTACGGGACTTGCGACAATCTGGGGCAGGTACGAATCCGGCGTCCAGAAAGGACGGTTGTTTTCAGGCGAGAGTCGCCTCCCGGCACTGGAATCAAGGACATTGACGGGTTCTTTCTCAAGGAGGCCATCGTTACGGCCTCGGAGGGCGTTGCCACCAGACAATTCGCAGCCGTCAGCATCCTTGCCAAGGCAGCAACAGGCCTGGACGGCGCCGCAGGTGACGAGCATGCTTCTGCAGGATTGCTGTTGATCTTGAAGAAAGATGACGGCCAAATGAGCAGCATCGTATTCCCCGAACCGGGTTTCCCCAGGATCTTCGTCCAATTCCCAATCAACGAAACGGGAGCTTTGCCTTTCAACATCGTACTTGAAAGCAAGTTCAATCCAAAGCAGGAGCGGGACGGCATTACAATGAACCTTGACGACCGGAGACTCCTGAAGGCAGCGCTGTCAGCGTTTCCTTCCTTGATGGAGTATGCCGTGAATTCCGGCTGGGAGAATGCGCATAGACTCGCGTTTGTCGACGTGCCGCTTCAGGCCCTCGGGGGGGAAACCGCAGCGTCGGAGGAACTGGCCTGGTGGAAAGAAGTAATAGGAGAAGTCGCCGCGGCAACGGCCTCGAAGCCAATCATTTCAACCAGTAAAGGGTACCTCCCGGCAATCTCCGGTGATGATGAGTTCGTCTCGTTTCCGGTGCCGGCGGTCGGTGAGACGGAACGATTCCCTGTCGACTACGACAGCTTGTATGACCTGACGGAACGGGTTGCCAATATTCGCCTGCCTGACAAGGCAGTTGCGGGGGAGTGGGAGGCGATATCAGGCCGATGGGCTGGCATCGGATTACCCGTGAACCGGGTAGGATTGAGGGAACTGGTGGAATGGGTAAGAGCGGGATGCCGAGCAGTTTCGGATCTCCCCATTGCTGGAGACCCTTTCGAGTGGCTGGCTGACCTGCTGCTGCTCATCTCCAGCCTTCCTGACGAAGTAAACAAGAGACAGTTTCTTAACGGGATGATGCCGGACCAGCATTCGCAATTGCGAAACGCGGGCGACCTTCGTTTCGATGGCGGGATCTCAGAAGACGTGAAGGACATCGCCGATACGGCACGCCTTGACCTTCGATCCGGCCTGCTGCACACCGGTTTGGTTGCGGTCCTCGGCTTGCCAGGGTACGAACCGGCGAAAGCTCTTGCAGAAGAAACCCTGGGCCGGCCGAATTCTGAATCCGAGGCGATTGAAGCCGTACTCGACAGGTTGGATGAGCGGTTGCCCGATGACAGCCCAGTATCATCGTCCGATGGGCCCTCCGCCCTGCGTACATCGGCCCGGCTGGTTGTGTTCCTGGCGCCCGAGGAGGGAAACGCCGGGCTCCTTCGAAGGTGTCCTCTCCTGACGTCCGAGGACAAGGTCGTCCGCCTGGCAAACAACCTGCAGATTCTCGCGCCAGTATCGCTCTGGCACGATTCGTCCAGGCCCTACAAGGACCTCTACACCCAGAACCGCGTGCTGTCCGACCGATACACGGACGATGCGGAATTGAACGCGGCCCTGGCCCCCTTGATCGAGCGGTCGCTGACGATTCCCGGGCCGTTCTTCAGGGGCCGGCGGTCTTCGCCGGTGGACGGTCCGCTGCTCAAAGAGATCGCCCCTGACTGTCCGCTGGAGAGGGTCCCCTATGGATCGCACGAGTTCGGGCAGATTGCGTTCCTAGCCAACGAGTTGGTCCCCCGCTGCGGTAACGACGAGAAGCTTGCTGTACTGCTGCTAAATTTCGTGGTCAATGTGGCCGCCAAGGAAGACCCGGAGTGGCACAGTGCCAGTTCCGTCACTCTCAGGCCGCGCGACGGCGAGGAAGTGCAATTTCAGACATTCAATTCGACATGGCCCTTTGAGCTTAAGGTACGGTCCTGGATTCCAGTTGTCGACGAAGAAGGGAAGATAATCGGCCAGGTCCCAGCCAACGAAGCCAATCTGAGGCCTCTGCTCGGAGAAGAGTGGTTGCAGGACAACCCACCAGGTATAGACCTCTTGCACCGGGCGTTCGGATTTCGGCAGCTCACGCTGATGCTGGAAAGCATGGACAAGGGTGTTGAGATGGACTTGGTTCAACTGCTTCAGGACCCCAACCTCGTAAAGTCCGTAGCGGCAAACCTGGATCTCATCAAAGCGACGGTTTCAAATCCGGAGGTCGCCCGAATCCTCTCCGAAGCGGAAGCCGGTGAAATCCAGGAAATCCAGGACGAGCTTGACAAGAAGAAACGCCAGAACGAGATAAGGAACCGGAACAGCAACTTTGGGCACGCGGTCCAGGAAGCGGTCAAAAAAGCGGTGGAAGCCCTGGGCCTGAGGCTGGAGCTTGTGGACTGGGGGTACGACTATGAAGTCTTTCCGGATGGTGCGTCGTTCACCTTCGAGGTTGGGAGCTATTTCCTGGAGGTAAAGGCCACCACCACCCGTGACGTCCGGTTGACCCCAACGCAAGCCAACAAGGCCTGGCACGAGCCGGATCGGTTCGTTCTGTGCGTCGTCGACCTTTTCGGCCAGCAGATCAAAGAGGCCTGGGAACCGGCGGACATAGTGCCCTGTGCCAAATTCGTAACCCGGATCGGAGGCGAATTCGAGGAGATCCACAAGGGTGTCACCAGCTTCTCCGACACCGCCAAGCCCGTCCACCTTCGCAATGAAGAAATGCTCCGTTACGGAGTTTCCGTGGACCTGTGGAGCCAGGGAGTTTCCATCACTGAATGGGTCCGTTCATTACCGGGTTCACCATGAACCGGGGCCACTTCTTGGCACCGGGGTTTCACGGACTGGTGGAGTTGAGAGACTGCTTGGGATCACCCGAGCGCCGAGCCCTATGGGAATCCTCACAGGCCACCCAGCCACATCTCGAAGATGGTTCTGTCTATCGTCAAAGTAGGCCCACCTGAAGAGAGTCGAACCACCCCGTATGCCATCGCGGTGTTAAGAATCACAGGTCCCCCAGCCAAATCTCAATGAGGGCACCACCTCCCATCCCTCCGCCCTCGAGGTGTCACACTACAGGAATTGAGAGGCCTTGGTGCGTCGAAAGGCTACCGAGCCACATCTCGAAGATAGTGGTATCTACCGTATGCGTTGGTGGGCCTAAGTTGACGGTAGGCAGAACCATCTTCGAGATGTGGATGGGGCTGTAGTCTATCGCGCCACTGTCTGGGCGACGCCATGGGGCCATGCTCTCCAGGCTAGTTTATTTGGCTGACCGGACCGTTCAACCCTAGCGGCCCGGCGACAGCAGCTCGTTGGCGTACTTCGGAACGAACGTCTGCCTTGTGACCTCAACCTCCGAAATGCCGCCAGTTCGATAGGTAGCACATTCGGAGGAGCCGGCCTCGCAGGCATATAGCACAACATTGCCGCCGCGAGCCTTGCGCAGTGAGTATGGCTCCACCCTTTGCACGTCCCCCTCGTAATCCACGTCGACACACAGCCTGTTGGCAGCAGCAAAGCGAATGCGCTCCAGAGTGGAGGCGTTCATGCCCAGGTCCTGGCTCGTTGAGGATGGACTCACGACTTCTTCGTCCGGGCCAATGGGCATTGGTGTAGGAGATGAAGAGGCTATGCTCCCGTGGAGCCATGTGAAGAACTCCGGAATGGCCGACCAAAAGGACTCGATTGGAGGCACCGCAGGCAGCTGGTGTCCGAGCATGACTTCCCAGTCGCTCTCCATCTCTTCCCTGAATGGCTGGAGAGAAGCCGGATTGGGAACCTGTATGCCCTTGAACTCACACTTCTCGCGTAGGACATGGAGGATGGCAGCCGCATCTGGGCGAAGGTCTTCCCTTCGAAAGAGGCTGATCACGTCGTAGAGATCTCTCGGACGTGCGCGCTCCCCCAGGGCGCGTGTCTTCTCGCCCACGAGCTCCGCAAGAGGATATGTCCGGGCGGACATGCCGTCTTCCGGGTAGTCGGAGTAGAGATGGGAGACGGCTCGTTCAACAGGCCGATGCACAATCCTCTCATCGGCGGTCAGATCGAGCTTGACCCTGGGAAGGCTGCCTCTCGGTTGCATTGGGCCGCGGTAGTAGATGCGGCCTTCAATCTGGAGATTCCCTCTAGGATTGCGGTACGCCCTGAAACGAGGACTCTGCGTAGAGATGTCTATTCCGCTATGGTCGTACATCCAATCCGCAATGCCTTGGAAGACGTCCGCGAGGATTCTTCCATCCAATAGACTGGCGTCTTCTACCGTGAAGTCCAGGTCCTCCGAGAGCCGGTAGGTCTCGACGAAGCACTTCTTGAGGCAGGTTCCGCCCTTGAACACCCAAGCTGGGGCGAGTACGGGGTGGGCAAAGATTCCGGCCAGCATCCAGCCTAGGACGTAGTCCTTCTCTATCATGTCGACTCGAAGATCCCGCTCGCCGGCAATGGTGAGCACCTCGCTCCGGTCAATCATGTCTCGGCTCCTCCCAAGACTTAGGTATCCAGAGTTGCCATCGCTTCACGAGCCGCCGGGACGGAGTGGAGGGGTCCAGTTGTGCGTTGCCTGCCGTAAGCCGGGACTGGCAGGCATCCAGCACCTGCTCGTCTGTCCCTAGCCGCGAGAGAAGGAATCCCAGGCGCTTGAAGACTGCGCCGTTACCCAGGCGGTCCGTATACTCGATGAGCTTGGAGAGGTCGACCCGCTCCGCCTGTAGGTAGGCCTGAAGGCAATCGAAGACATGCCGTATGCCGCCCCCGATGCGCGGTTCGTCCAGCATGTCCACCACCGTCCGGTGAATGTCTGAAACCTGCACCTTCACCTTGCCATACCAGACGGGCCGAGTGCCGAATATCTTGTCGGGTTTGACCCGCTTCAAGACGAAGGTGGTGCCCTGTATCCGCTGCTCACGGGGCTTGCTGCCACTCGCCGTGCAGACGAGCACGCTGAGAAATATTTGCTCGGTCAGGTCCCAGTGTTCGGCAGCCGACCAACCCCCGACGTAGCCAGGGTAGAATAGCTCAGGAACCAGAATCCAAGGCTCTGTGAACACCTGGGCCTGAAGGGGGGAGTCCGGCGGGATGGGAGCGTAGAGGCCGCGTCTTACGTGTCGGAACCAACCCTGCTGGCTCCACCGCCACAGGGTCTTGGCGGCTTCCTGACGCGACACGCCAAGGGACTGTGCCGCATCTTCAACGGTCACCAGATCGCCCCCGTCGCGCAGGACGTTGGCTAGCCTCTCTCTTCCGATGCTGCGTCTCATTGGCCTTCAACCCCGCTCAGTCCTGCATTATACTGGAGAGCCACCTGTTCGCTGTTTAGGAGAACTGTCCTCCCATTGATGTACCTATCAGAGAAGGCGGTACTCTGGTATAACGAGTGGCAGTCTTAATCTTCAAAATAGAGAACTGTGCCCTGTATAGTATACCCCTGTATTCCTCACAAGGCTGGCACCGGTACATGTCCGGGGAGACGCTATCGCTGCCAGCAGACCGATAGCGGACCGCTGTGTGCAAGTTTTGGAACCACGGAATATGAGTCGTTTTCTGAGCGCAGATGGAATCGGAGCGAAGAACCTGGGGAGGGGCTGTCCAAATTGGGCCAGTACTACGGTTACATTATGAGCAGCTACAAAGGGACCCTCTACACAGGATTGACCAGCGGTTGAATCCGTATTGGTCCAACCTCGCTCGTCTCTGGACCCAAGACTCCCGGCCGCCCCAGACCCTTCGCCCCAATGAGAATCGGGACTCAGGGAACATTTAGTGCTGATGTCCCGGCTGCGCGAGGGCCGGGCCAACACCGCCCGCGGCGCCGCCCACTTCCTGCGTGAGACGGTGGGGCGGGTGCGCTACGGCGGGGCCAGGGGACAACTCACGGTGCGGGCCGACAGCGGCTTCTACGCCCACACTGTCGTTGCCACCTGCCGGGAAATGGATGTCCGCTTCTCTATCACCATCCGCCAGCACGCCAGCCTGCGGGACCTGATCGAGGCGATACCAGAGGAGGACTGGACTCCCATTCCCTACTGGACGGACGGCGCCGCCGATGTCGCCGAGACGACTCACACCCCCGTTCCAGACCAAGCCGGACGCCGCGCCGGTGCGGCTCATTGTCCGGCGGGTGATAGCCGACGCCCGGTTCCCAGCTCGCCCTCTTCGCCAGATACAGCTATCACGCCTTCATCACCGACCGCGATGGGGAGAGGCTGGAACTGGAGGCCGATCATCGCCGCCACGCCGAGGTCGAGAACGCCATACGCGACCTCAAGCACGGCGTCGGTCTGAACCACATGCCGTCGGCGCGCTTCGCCGCCAACGGCGCCTGGCTGGCGGTCCAGGTGATGGCGCATAACCTGGCCCGCTGGACGGCGCGGATTGGTCTGGGCGAGCGGACCGTGATCACCAAGACCCTCAGGCGGCGGGTCTTCGCTCTGGTGGGACGGATCACCCGCTCGGCGCGCCGCCTCACTTTGCATCTCCCCCGGCGCTGGCCTTGGGAAACCCAGTTCAGTCGCGCCTTGGCCCGGCTGCAAGCCATTCCGTTCCCGGCCTGACGGCCAGCCTGCAACTGACCCAACGTCCCCGCAATCTCGCGCCACCCCGGTCGCGAGAGTCCCCTGCTGCGTATCCTCTCGCCTTCCCGCGCATCGCAACTCCCGCATAGGGCCTTAGGGGCCCTGTGCGGCGACTGAAGACCGGCCGCCGGCCTCCCATCCACCCCAAGACCCCAGGCCATCTCCCCTGTAGCTCCCTCACCCACCCCCTTCCGCTGTCCTCACGCCGTCCATCGGTGTCCTTGGGGACAGCCCTTGAAGAAGCCAGCGGGTGCTCCTCTGAATCTGGGATAATGGTTTTGGAACAGAAACCCGCCCGGAAACAAGGAGCACCCAATAGATGCTGCCACAGAACAAACCCGACCGTATCCGCATCCTCTTTGACGACCATCGCCTGGTGGCCAATGCCGGCCTGCTCCTGCCGGCCACCCTAGCCCGGCACCTGGGCCTGCGGGAACTCGTCGACCATCACCTTGACCTCGGCGGAGCGCCGGGACGGGCGAACACTGGGGACAAGATGCTGACGCTGGTCGCTTCCGCGCTGGCAGGCGGCGACTGCATCGACGACGCCGATGCGCTGCGCGCTGGTGGGACGGTCGGTGTTCTAGGCTGCGTGGTCAAGGCGCCATCCACCCTGGGGACCTTCCTGCGCAGCTTCCGGTGGGGGCATGTCCGTCAACTCGACCGCGTGAGCCGCCAGTTGTTGGCCTGGGCCGCTGGGGCCGGACCCGGCGACTCGCCCCTGACCATCGACCTGGACTCGACCATCTGCGAGACCTATGGACTGGCCAAGGAGGGAGCGCGCCACCACGGCTATACCGGCGCCCGCGGCTATCACCCGCTGCTGGCCATTGCCGCCGGCACCGGCGAGGTGCTGATGTCCCGGCTGCGCGAGGGCCGGGCCAACACCGCCCGTGGCGCCGCCCACTTCCTGCGTGAGACGGTGGGGCGGGTGCGCTACGGCGGGGCCAGGGGACAACTCACGGTGCGGGCCGACAGCGGCTTCTACGCCCACACTGTCGTTGCCGCCTGCCGGGAAATGGATGTCCGCTTCTCTATCACCATCCGCCAGCGCGCCAGCCTGCGGGACCTGATCGAGGCGATACCAGAGGAGGACTGGACTCCCATTCCCTACTGGACGGACGGCGCCGCCGATGTCGCCGAGACGACTTACACCCCGTTCCAGACCAAGCCGGACGCCGCGCCGGTGCGGCTCATCGTCCGGCGTGTGAAGCCCACGCCCGGTTCCCAGCTGGCCCTCTTCGCCACCTACAGCTATCACGGCTTCATCACCGACCGGGACGGGGAGATGCTCGAACTGGAGGCCGACCATCGCCGCCACGCCGAGATCGAGAATGCCATCCGAGACCTCAAGCACGGCGTCGGGCTGAACCACATGCCCTCGGGCCGCTTCGCCGCCAACGCCGCCTGGCTGGCGGTACAGGTGATGGCCCACAACATCGCCCGCTGGACAGCGCGCATCGGTCTGGGCGAGCGAACCGTGATCACCAAGACCCTCAGGCGGCGGGTCTTCGCTCTGGTGGGACGGATCACCCGCTCGGCGCGCCGCCTCACTTTGCATCTCCCCCGGCGCTGGCCTTGGGAAATCCAGTTCAGTCGCGCCTTGGCCCGGCTGCAAGCCATTCCGTTCCCGGCCTGACGGCCAGCCTGCAACTGACCCAACGTCCCCGCAATCTCGCGCCACCCCGGTCGCGAGAGTCCCCTGCTGCGTATCCTCTCGCCATCTCCCGCGCATCGCAACTCCCGCATAGGGCCTTAGCCCAAATCCACCGAAGGGATGACTATGCAGCAGCGGAACGGGCGATAGGGGCAAGGGAGGGCGATGGTCCGGGCACGATTTGGGGTAGAGGGGGGCCGGTGTTTGTCTTCAGTTGCCGCGGGGAGACTTTGTGACCGTCTGCGAATGTTGGTCAGGGCGAGATAGCGGGGAGAGGACGCAGCAAGAGGCACTCGCAGACCGGACTGGCGCGAGTTCGCGGGGACGTTCGGTTGGCCGGATGGCGGCCGGTTGCCGCCGCCGCCGTCAGGCAGGGAGTGGCAGGGCGCGCAATCGGGCCAGGGCACGATCGAACTGGGCTTCCCAAGGCCAGCGCTGTGGCAGATGCAGTGTGAGGCGGCGCGCCGAGCGGGTGATCCGTCCGGCCAGGGAGAAGAACCGCCGCCGGAGGGTCTTGGTGGTCACCACCTGCTCGCCCAGACCGATGCGCGCTGTCCAGCGGGCGATGTTGTGGGCCATCACCTGTACCGCCAGCCAGGCGGCGTTGGCGGCGAAGCGGCCCGAGGGGAGATGGTTCAACCCCACACCGTGCTTGAGGTCTCGGATGGCATTCTCGATCTCGGCGTGGCGGCGATGGTCGGCCTCCAGTTCGAGCATCTCCCCGTCCCGGTCGGTGATGAAGCCGTGATAGCTGTAGGTGGCGAAGAGGGCCAGCTGGGAACCGGGCGTGGGCTTCACACGCCGGACGATGAGCCGCACCGGCGCGGCGTCAGGTTCACTCTGGAAGGGAGTGCAGGTGGTCTCGGCCACATCGGCGGCGCCGTCCATCCAGTAAGGAATCGGCGTCCAGGCATCTTCGGGTATCGCCTCGATGAGATTGTGCAGGCTTTTATGCTGGCGGATGGTGATGGAGAAGCGGACATCCATCTTGCGGCAGACGGATACCACGCCATGAGTGTAGAACCCGCTGTCGGCCCGTAGCGTGAGTCGTCCGTTGGCCCCGGCGTAGCGCACCCGTCCCACCGTCTCCCGCAGGAAGTGGGCGGCGCCGCGGGCGGTGTTGGCCCGGCCCTCGCGCAGCCGGGACATCAGCACGTCTCCGGTGCCGGCGGCGATGGCCAGCAGTGGGTGGTAGCCCCGCTTGCCGGTATAGCCGTGGTGGCGGGCGCCCTCCTTGGCCAGTCCGTAGGTCTCGCAGATGGTGGAATCGAGGTCGATGGTGAACGGCGCGTCGCCGGGTCCGGCCCCAGCGGCCCAGGCCAGCAGCTCCCGGCTCACCCGGTCCAGCTGGCGGACGTGGCCCCACCGGAAGCTGCGCAGGAAGGTGCCCAGGGTGGATGGCGCCTTGACCGTGCCGCCCAGGGTGCAGGCCGTCCCACCGGTGCGCAACACATCAGCGTCGTCGATGCAGTCGCCGCCGGCCATGGCTGAGGCCACCAGGGTCATCAGCTTGTCTCCGGTGTTGGCCCGCCCCGGCGCGCCGCCCAGGTCAAGGTGATGGTCAACGAGTTCCCGCAGGCCCAGATGCCGGGCGAGGGTGGCCGGCAGGAGCAGACCGGCATTGGCCACCAGGCGGTGATCGTCAAAGACGATACGGATACGGTCGGGCTGGTTGCGTGGTAGCATCTATTGGGTGCTCCTTCTCTGGGACTGTTTTGCCGTCACAAAACCATTATCCCAGATTCAGAAGAGCACCCTCTGGCCACTTCAGGATGCTAACCCGACGCCCTCCCTCGGTGGATTCGGGCTTAGGGGCCCTGTGCGGCGACTGGAGACCGTCCGCCGGCCTCCCATCTACCCCAAGACCCCAGGCCATCTCCCCTGTAGCTCCCTCACCCACCCCCTTCCGCTGCCCTCACGCCGTCCATCGGTGTCCTTCGGTGGATTCGGGTTAAGCACAAGGAAGCCCCCGTCACCGGAGCAACGGGGGGCTTCCGTCGGCTCTAGGCTGTTGGCCTTGTCTATCGTTCGAGGAATAGCTTGAGTAGCAGATTCAACGCCTCTAGCTTCCTCTCGATTTCTTCTCGCTGATACAGGTCTTGGTAGAGCATGTCCCTTCCCACAAAGTTGTCCTGCCACTGTGAGACGTAGAGCAGGATGGCGACTGCTAGCAGGGATACACCGATGGCGATTGTCCTCCTATCCTTCGTTCTCAGCGTGAGCCCAAAGCCGACAACGGCCACTACCAGACCAACGGCTCCAGCTATGAGTAGAGCATCCATGGTCAGTCCGGGTTGGCGCAGAAGGTCCTGCGCTGGCCGGAGTACTTCACCGAGTAGAGTATTGTGCCGAGCGTGTTCTTCATCGCTCCAACGCCTTTTGCGCGGTACGTGTGGAGGCCACCCGCGCAGGAAGCGAATAGGCCAGCCGCCGCATATCTACCATTGCGCCAGCCTGAGTCGTTGCTTCCCTGTATGTTCCACCAACCTAAGAACACGTGACGCTCTATCGTGACCTTGAACCTGACCTGCGATACATTATTGCCGAAGCAGTAGATGGAGCCGGCGGAGCTGAGGTTACGGTGCGGCAGTACTCGAAGCGGGCTGATCAGAGTGGTGCAGGTGGTGATTTCACTCATCAGGTGCCCGTTGCCGTCGATCATGGCCTGAAACCCTGCCCTCACATTTTCCGGCAGGTGGTCGAGTAGGCCGGGAGGCAATTCGCTCAGGGCATTCTGTACCTCAGCGGGCGGGGCTTCCGCCGCAGCGCTTACCTGTGTCCCAGGCTCTTCGCCTGTCTCGACGTAGAACAGGCAGACCTCGGTTCCATCGGACGTTGTGTACGTGGCCGCACAGTCTACCTCGGTGCCGTCGATGGCGTTGTCGTCATTCGACGGGCTGGCCGCCATCAGAACGAGGCCCGCCGCTGCCAATACGGTTAGGAGTAATATTCGCTTCAACATGTCCCGTCCTTTCCGGGATGCTCAGAAGCCCATGCATTCCAACTTCAGGTATTGATTCGGTCGACTTGAGCCTCCTTTCTGTTAGCGTCATCCCGAAGGACTGAATCAAACTGCCAGAGTTGAGGGATTATGTGTGGTGTTGGTGGGGGAGCCCTCTCCTTTCATGCTATCCAATCCGATATTTCCCAGATGGAATCCAGTGCTTTCATAAACACACCATCCTGAGACAGTCCAGACTATAAGATCGCCTGCTGAAGTTGTCAACTGCCACCAACCGCGCTAATATCACTTCATCTAGAGAAACAGGGTCTCCAAACCACTTGGAAAGGCTCTAAACGGATTATTCAGACCGAACCTCACGCTGCAAGTCGCGCACCTTGCTCAGGGCAGCCTCGATATGATCACGATTCCCTAACAGACACATGCTCCTATCCAGGATTGAAACGAAGTCTCCCTATCCGCTCCAGCATTTCATCGAACATCTCCCTGGTCACCATCACCTCGGCAAGCTGGAACACAAGCCTCCTCGCATGACGCACCAGTCGCCCGCCTATCTTGATGAGTCTCGTCTGAATACTTGTCAGGGACCAGCTCTTTATCGCTTCTGGCAGAGCCAGCCTTCTGAAGAAGTTGCCCAGATTGTATGCCAGGATGAATAGCCACAGCCTCACCTGATTAGCCACGAACTTATGGCACGAGAGCCGAGTCCAATTGAGGGCGTATTTCCCCTCTTTAATCCACTGCTCTCGCTCGGCACGCCGGTTGACCCTGCATCTTCCGGATCGCTGGCCTTGGGCTGAGAAGTTCAGCCGCGCCTTGGCCCGGCTGCGAGCCATTCCACTCCCGGCCTGACGGCACCGTCGGCGACCGACCCACCCACCGGACAACCGAAGATCCCCGCAGACTCGTGCCAGCCCGGTCCGAGAAGAGTTCCCTGCTGCGTATTCTCTCGCCATCCCGCGCATCGCAGCTCCCGCAGACGGCCATAGGGGCCCCTGTGCGGCGATGAAGACCGTCCGCCGACCTCCCTACCCCAAATGGAACCCAGGCTATTTCCCCTGTAGCTCCCTCACCCCCCTTCCGCTTTCCTCACGCCGTCCATCGGTGTCCTTCGGTGGATTCGGGTTTACAATGCCGGACGGCCCCATTCGAGCCTTGGGGGAATGACGCCGGACCAGTTCTTTGACAGAGTGCCTGCCGAGTCCGCGGCGGCCTAACGCACGGCAGCGCGATTCCACTTATCAAACCGGGCAGCGCTGTTCAGACAAACGAGACCACCTCTCTAAGCCCATCTTCATCGCCCCTTAAATGTAGATTCCACCTTGGCTTTAGTTTAGGAACTTGGTACGCCGAAAGCAAGAGAGATGCTCCCACCTGTCATTGCGATGTTTCCTCCGCTCACGGCTTCACCTCCTCCTGCTCCGGCCCCTCGCCCTTCGCCATCCGGTAGCCGACGCGGGGCTCGTTGAGGATGTAGGTGGGGTTGTTTGCGTCGTCGCCCAGCTTGCGGCGGAGCTGCTTGGCGGTGGTGCGCACCCGCCGCGAGTCGCCGGAGCTCCGCAGGCCCCAGACCCGTCGCAGCAGCCGGTCGTAGGTCATCACGCGACCGGCGTTGGCCGAAAGCTCGAAGAGCAGCCCGTACTCGATGGCGGTCAGCTGCACGGGACGCCCGGCCAGCGTCACGCGACGCTGGGCGTAGTCGATGGTCAGCTCCCCCAGCACGAAGGGTTCCGACGGCTCGGCCCATTCGGGCGCTTCCCGCTTGCGCAGGGCCGCCTTGATCCTCGCCACAAGCGCTGGCTGGGGGCGACTGCATTGACGACGCCGACGCGTTGCGTACCGGCGGGACAGTTGGCGCCCTGGGCGGCACTGTCAAGGCGCCATCCACCTTGGGAACCTTCCTGCGCAGCTTCCGGTGGGGCCACGTCCGCCAACTGGACCGGGTGAGCCGGGAGCTGCTGGCACGGGCCTGGGCTGCCGGGGCCGGACCCGGCGACGCGCCGTTGACCATCGATCTGGACTCCACCATCTGCGAGACCTACGGACTGGCCAAGGAGGGTGCCCGCCACCACAGCTATGCCGGCCAGCGGGGCTATCACCCGCTGCTGGCCATCTCCGCCGAAACCGGCGACGTGCTGATGTCCCGGCTGCGCGAGGGCTGCGCCAACACCGTTCGGGGCGGCGCCCATTTCCTGCGTGAGACGGTGGGGCGGGTGCGCCATGCTGGGGCCAGGGGGCAACTCACTGTGCGGGCCGACAGCGGCTTCTATGCCCACGCCCTGCCGACTGTTCTTGCCGCAATCGTCGGGATCTCGATGGGATGCGATGCGGAGAAAGGAGAGGACATGACAACCAACACTTCCGGGGAGATCGTGATAACCGCCCTCAAGGAGCCGTCCCTTGCGGAATGTGAGGAAGCCTTCGGGGCAGCGGCTACGATGAACGTACCGCACGCCCACCCGTCTACCGCGTCTGCGGAGCAGATTGAAGAGACAACCGGCCGATTCCTGGTCCCGGAATCGGTTCCAGATGGTCTAGAACTCAAAGCCCGGCGCATAGGGAACCAAGTGTCCTTTACGCAGTTTGAGAGTTCCCCAGAGCAAGGACAGCGGGCACGTGTCCTCACAATCGAGCAGGGTCCAACAAGCGGGAGGGTCTGGCAGCTCAGTGCGAAGGACGGCCACTTTGACAGAGCGACTGTGAGAGGAGCGCCCGCATACATCATTCGCGGCAGTTTCGTCATCCGCGCCATAATGGTGAAGGGTGTCGAAACCATAGAAGGTTGTGGATGGGACCCGAACGAACAGAATAGTCTCGTGTTTGTTAATAATGGACAAGCGGTGCGGATTGCTGGCAGTCCCGCTAGCGACTTCCCTCCGAGTCGTCTCACGACCCTTGCGGCCTCATTGGTAGAATCCCCTAGTGTCCTGAGTTATGAAAGCATTGCAAAAGTACTTGCTGGGGTGTACCCTCCACGAAACGCTCATGGAGGTCACCATGGCCATCGGACGCCCCATTCCTCCCTTGCACCTTTCCTCCGACGAACGCGAGAGCCTCGAGCGCTGGAAGCGGCGTCCAACCACTGCCCAGGCGCTGGCTCTGCGATCCCGGATCATTCTCCGTTGCTCCGAGGGCAAGACCAATACCGTCGTGGCCGGGGAGATCGGTCTGGCCAAGCAAACGGTGGGGAAGTGGCGGGCCCGGTTCATCGAACGCCGCCTCGACGGCCTGCTTGACGAGCCGCGGCCCGGCGGCCCACGCTCCATCACGGACACCGATGTGGAGCGGGTCGTGACCCTCACCCTGGAGACGACGCCGGCGGATGCAACCCACTGGAGCACGCGCTCCATGGCTGCGCGTACCGGCCTGAGTCAGAGCGCCATCAGCCGTATCTGGCGGGCCTTTGCCTTGCAGCCGCATCGGACCGAGACGTTCAAACTTTCGTCTGACCCTCTGTTCATCGAGAAGGTCCGTGACATCGTGGGGCTCTACCTCAACCCACCCCAGCGGGCTCTGGTCCTGTGTGTCGACGAGAAGTCCCAGATCCAGGCCCTCGACCGGACGGCCCCGCTGTTGCCCATGCGCCCGGGGCAGATCGAGCGCCGGACCCATGACTACCGTCGTCATGGTACGACCTCTCTCTTCGCCGCCCTCGACGTGAAGGCGGGAGAGGTCATCGGCGCCTGCCACCGTCGGCACCGGTCCACGGAGTTCCGGCGCTTCCTCGACCGGGTCGATGCGACCGTACCCCCGGACCTCGACGTGCACCTTATCCTGGACAACTACGCCACCCACAAGACCCCCGCCATCCAGCGCTGGCTGGCCCGGCGGCCGCGCTATCACCTGCACTTCACCCCCACCAGCAGCTCTTGGCTGAACCAGGTGGAGCGCTGGTTCGCGGTGCTGACAGAGAAGCAACTGCGCCGCGGGGTGTTCCGCAGCACTCGGGAACTGGAGCAAGCCATCGAACAGTACATTGACCAGCACAACGCTGCCTCAAAGCCCTTCATCTGGACCAAAACCGCAGACCAGCTACTAGCTACCATCGCCCGATTTTGTCATCGGATTCATAACTCAGGACACTAGAAGCCAGTGAACATATGCCAGCCGAGGACAGCACGACTGATGTAGACGCCTAGCCGGCAGATCCGCCGCAGTAGAGTCCCAGGAAGTGGTGTAAGAGGGAGAGGGTCTGGAGAAAGAGAGACCACCGCGTCATCCTTAGCCCAAATCCACCGAAGGGATGACTATGCAGCAGCGGAACGGGCGATAGGGGCAAGGGAGGGCGATGGTCCGGGCACGATTTGGGGTAGAGGGGGGCCGGTGTTTGTCTTCAGTTGCCGCGGGGAGACTTTGTGACCGTCTGCGAATGTTGGTCAGGGCGAGATAGCGGGGAGAGGACACAGCAAGAGGCACTCGCAGACCGGACTGGCGCGAGTTCGCGGGGACGTTCGGTTGGCCAGATGGCGGCCGGTTGCCGCCGCCGCCGTCAGGCAGGGAGTGGCAGGGCGCGCAATCGGGCCAGGGCACGATCGAACTGGGCTTCCCAAGGCCAGCGCTGTGGCAGATGCAGTGTGAGGCGGCGCGCCGAGCGGGTGATCCGTCCGGCCAGGGAGAAGAACCGCCGCCGGAGGGTCTTGGTGGTCACCACCTGCTCGCCCAGACCGATGCGCGCTGTCCAGCGGGCGATGTTGTGGGCCATCACCTGTACCGCCAGCCAGGCGGCGTTGGCGGCGAAGCGGCCCGAGGGGAGATGGTTCAACCCCACACCGTGCTTGAGGTCTCGGATGGCATTCTCGATCTCGGCGTGGCGGCGATGGTCGGCCTCCAGTTCGAGCATCTCCCCGTCCCGGTCGGTGATGAAGCCGTGATAGCTGTAGGTGGCGAAGAGGACCAGCTGGGAACCGGGCGTGGGCTTCACACGCCGGACGATGAGCCGCACCGGCGCGGCGTCAGGTTCACTCTGGAAGGGAGTGCAGGTGGTCTCGGCCACATCGGCGGCGCCGTCCATCCAGTAAGGAATCGGCGTCCAGGCATCTTCGGGTATCGCCTCGATGAGATTGTGCAGGCTTTTATGCTGGCGGATGGTGATGGAGAAGCGGACATCCATCTTGCGGCAGACGGATACCACGCCATGAGTGTAGAACCCGCTGTCGGCCCGTAGCGTGAGTCGTCCGTTGGCCCCGGCGTAGCGCACCCGTCCCACCGTCTCCCGCAGGAAGTGGGCGGCGCCGCGGGCGGTGTTGGCCCGGCCCTCGCGCAGCCGGGACATCAGCACGTCTCCGGTGCCGGCGGCGATGGCCAGCAGCGGGTGGTAGCCCCGCTTGCCGGTATAGCCGTGGTGGCGGGCGCCCTCCTTGGCCAGTCCGTAGGTCTCGCAGATGGTGGAATCGAGGTCGATGGTGAACGGCGCGTCGCCGGGTCCGGCCCCAGCGGCCCAGGCCCGGGCCAGCAGCTCCCGGCTCACCCGGTCCAGCTGGCGGACGTGGCCCCACCGGAAGCTGCGCAGGAAGGTGCCCAGGGTGGATGGCGCCTTGACCGTGCCGCCCAGGGTGCAGGCCGTCCCCCCGGTGCGCAACACATCAGCGTCGTCGATGCAGTCGCCGCCGGCCATGGCTGAGGCCACCAGGGTCATCAGCTTGTCTCCGGTGTTGGCCCGCCCCGGCGCGCCGCCCAGGTCAAGGTGATGGTCAACGAGTTCCCGCAGGCCCAGATGCCGGGCGAGGGTGGCCGGCAGGAGCAGACCGGCATTGGCCACCAGGCGGTGATCGTCAAAGACGATACGGATACGGTCGGGCTGGTTGCGTGGTAGCATCTATTGGGTGCTCCTTCTCTGGGACTGTTTTGCTGTTACAAAACCATTATCCCAGATTCAGAAGAGCACCCTCTGGCCACTTCAGGATGCTAACCCGACGCCCTCCCTCGGTGGATTCGGGCTTAGCGGGCAAAGAAGAAAGCTCGAGAAAGGAGGACAACAGTGGCCAAGGAAAGGATGGACCTGCTGGAGCTATTGCGCAAGGGGGGAATGGACGGTGACGTGGACTTCCTACGGGAGGCACTGAGAGTGGTGGTAGAGGGGATCATGGATGCGGAGGTGTCATCGAGGATCGGTGCTGAGTATGGAGAACGCAGCCCTGAGCGGGTGACCCAGCGCAACGGGTATCGGTCCCGGGCGTGGGATACCCGGTGCCTCCGCCGGACTCGAAGTGGCTCCAAAATGAAGGTGCGTCGTTTGTGCATTCAAGGTGAGAATAGGTAACGCCGGTGTAGCTCGGCACGTCCACAGGACGACTTGTCGTAGTCACGGGTGCCCAGGAACCTGAGTGTGGTGATAATCATGTAGTTCGAGGTTCCTCACGTCAATTTGCCGCCGTCGTTGAACCAGGGCTGTCGATCTCGCCCGCCCACAACCGCTGCATCTCGGCGGATGTGGCGAGCAGGTTGTCAAGCGTCCCCTCGGCATCCACGCGACCGTCCTTGAGGACGACGATATGGTCGGCGCAACGGAGGGCCGCCCGCCGGTGGGAGACTGCAAAGACGGTGCTGTTCGGGCGGTCGGACAGCCGCTCCCATAGGGTCTGCTCGGTCTCGACGTCGAGGCCGCTCGACAGATCGTCGAAGACCAGCAACTCCGGCTCTCGGACGAACATGCGCGCCGCGGCGGCCCTCCGTTGCTGTCCGCCGGAGAGTTTCACCCCGCGCGGCCCGACGACGGTGTGCAGCCCATTCTCAAGATCATCAATGTCGCGTTCCAGCACGGCGGAGCGGACGGCCCCGGGCAGGTCAGCTCTGTCCTCAGGAAGGCCCATTAGGATATTGCCCCGGAGTTCCTCACTGAACAGGCGAGGGACCTGGGACGTGTAGGCAACGCGAGGCGGCACCATAACCTCGCCCGCGTCTTCGATCGACCTCCCGTTCCACCGCAACTCGCCGGCCTGCAGCGGCAACGAACCCAACAGGACGCGCAACAGCGTGCTCTTGCCCGAACCGACTCTTCCCGCTATGACAGTGAACGAACCCTTTCGCAGGGAGAGCCCGATGTCATGTACACCGCGCCCGGACTGCGGGTACACATAGGTCACACCGCGCGCCTCCAGGCTCTCGAGGCGGTCGGCTTCTGTCTTCGCTGCGGGTATTGGGTCGGTAGGTGCTCGGAACAGATGAATCGCGTTGCGCTCGACCAGCTTCTCAGGCGGGGACCCCGGCAATAGGTCACGGAGCCGTCCGATGCCGACACCGACCTGTCGATACGACACGACGAGTTGGCCGACGTCCATCACCAATGCCGAGAACGCCCACAAGTAAAAGGTAAACAGCGCGAGGTCACCAACGGTGAACTCTCCACTGAGCATTGCGTGGCCGGAGACGATGAGAATCGCGCCGGTGCCGATGTGCTGAACGTTCTGGAAAACCGCGTTCAATGACTGAGTCAGGAGTGTATCTCGCAGAGTTGCACGTTTGCGCGCCGTGTTCACGCGGTCGAACTCACCGAGGACGCTGACCTCGGCCCCGGCGACCTTGATCGCCTCGACGGAGCCGAACATCTCGCCGATGAAGCCTGTCACCTCCCCGGCAGCCTCACGGCTGCGCGTTCGTGCCCGTTCGATGCGGGCCTTGGCGGCGTTGACGACGACCAACACCACCAGTAGGGGAACGAATCCGACCAACGTTATGAAGGGAGATACCCGGAACATGATGAAGATCGCGACGACGGCGAACACAACGTGGGTCGCTAGGAATTTGGCCTCTCCAACGAATCCGCCCACACTGGAAGCATCGTCACGGAACCTGGTCACGGCCTCGCCGGGTGATGCGGGAAGGCTCCGGTCACCGCGCAAGCCCATCAGATGAGCGAGGGCGTTCCTCTGCATGAGTGTGCCGATCATAAACTGATTGGCGGACTGCAGGGCGGACACCGCTACGTCGATCACGAGGCGAGCAGTCGAGATACCCACGAACATCGCACAGAGGGCCCATACGCTCAGCGAGGTCCGTGCGTTCCCTGTCAGGGTATCGAAGACCTCCCTCAGAATGAGGGCGTACGCCTGCTCGAACCCGACTATCACTGCGACTGATGCGAGGAAATCGAGCGTGAGCAACCACTTGAATGTCCACGAGAGAGAGGCGATGTATCGCCAGGTACTCACGCCAGGACCTCCTCGAGACCGGTCTGGAGGAGACGGTGGAACTGTGTGCTCGCGTCCGACGCCAACAGCTCCCGCTCACCGGACTCCACCACCCGGCCGTCTTCGAGGATCACTATGTCGTCGCATCGCTGAACGGTGGCGAGGTGGTGGGCGACGATCAGGACAGTTCAAAAGTTCGTACCACTAGTGGTCCACCATCATTGAAATGAAGACCATGATAGTCATTGTTTCTCTTGGGGGGCAGGTCACATGTATAGCTCACTGAACCCTGGGTCTCCCGGCTCTGAGTAGTCTCGAGCCTTGGAGAACGGCTGACATGGAAACCCCGCGCAGAGGATGTCGTGGCTCGGGATAGTCTCAACTGCAACCTCGCGGATGTCTCCAAATGGTGTCACTCCGAAGTTCTCGTAGTAGGTCGCCCGCAGACTCTCGTCGATCTCGGACGCGAAGACGCACCTGTGGCCGAGATTCTTGAGCGCAAGATGAAATCCACCAAGGCCGGCGAAGAGATCAATGAAACGCATCTGTGTCTGATCCGCTCCATTCCTCAGGGAATCTGTGAGACTACCCTCGGACATCATCACTCCTGCCACGCGTCGCTGTGTCGACGGCCATATCCTCCATCCAGCGGTCGATCCGCTCCTGTCTGAAACGCCAACGGCTTCCGACTTTAGAGGCGGGAATCTTTCCGCTTTGAGCAAGCCGATATATCAGGTCCTTGCTCAGCTGCAGGTACTCGGCGACCTCTTGAAGGGTCATCCATCTGTTTTGCATGTGGCATCCATTGGGTCATATCCCTTCCTAGTCAATACTAATGGAGCATAGGCTCACATATAGCTGACGTCAAGACGAGCGACCACAGCAGACAGTGAGAGATTGCCTCTTGCGGAATGATCGCAGGACCTCAAGAAGCTACATCGAGACATATACGGGGTTCGAGCCACGTGGGGGCCCAGGTCCTCGACGGAGCCACCGCCCAGGCCGACGTCGCGAGCTGAGCCGCCCTGGTCCACGGCGCGCCCAGGCCCGATCGACCGCTGCCTTCGCCCAAGGCGCGCCCTGGGCAGGTCCGCCGCAGAGTTGAACGCCTGGGGGGTACCGTGGCCCGGGCCACCGCTGCCTCCGCCCAGGTCGTGGTTGTGATCTGTCCTGCCCTGCCCTGCCCTGCCCTGCCAGCACCGACCCGCTGATCTCGTACTGCATGGTGTAGTAGATATATACTTACCCAGAGGCAGAAATCCACCCATTAGATATTGCTTGCACCATTGCATGTTTGCATTTCTGGAGCTCTTCGACCGCCTATTCGCCTTTCGGCTAACCGCCTATTCCGTTCAACTGAGCGTGTCCAGCGATCTCCCTTCGATCGCCTTGATGCTCGGTATCATTGTGGTGGGTCTCGTCGTGGCCCGGGCCACGGTGCGCCTACACGATACCCCTACAAGGAGAGCTGCATGTCCAACCGCGACGGAATCCTAGACTCGCGGTGGTGTTTGCGGTACCTTCGAGAGCGTTGAAAAACCCGCGTGGTGGCCCGGGCCACATCCCCTGCAAAGGAGGGGCTACATGTCCAACCGCGACGGAATCCTAGACTCGCATCCTTCGGAGCGCGTCAAAATGCCGCCGGAGCTGGCGGCCTTCGACCGATGGGACGCCGATCCGAACGACCTGGCGAAGTGGGAGGCGGCTATGGCGGCCTTGGCCCCGGCCGCCGGAGCCGACAATTCCAACGCCACCGTCAATCTCTAAGCCAGCAAGTCGAAGCTCGTGTTCCAAGCGTAGGTAGGCCCTCCCCCGTCTCCACCACGAACACTAGCTGCCAAACGTTTTCGAGTGACCCTGGTCTGACCCGGCCGCGCAACGCTGGATTGAGGCTGTGCTTAGACTTCCCAGCGGCAGCATGCTGCGTGCGTAATGCCGTCTGGCTCCGTAATGTAGTACACGGTAAGGATGCTTCCGTCGGCCAGCTGCGTCGACACGGGATATCCGAGGTCGCCTTCTGGCCTCGACCGTGTCTCCAGTGGAGGGTCCCCGTGCCGAACTCGTCGCGCCAGACCTCCAGGCGGCGGCGGAGCTTGTCGGGGGTGTCAAGCAGGCCGACGGCCTCGCCGAAGGTCAGGTGGTCGCCCCAGGAGACGCTCGCGATGTTTCGGCCGTGGCCCAGCGTCATCTTTGGAGATCTCCTGCTGCCTGGTCCATGACATCACCTGAAGCGCCATCCAATGAGACGCCCAGAAAGGGAGTCCTTTTGGTACGGCTGATATTACGGCTCGTGGTAGCTACGACGCAAGACGGCCCCCTTTTGGAGCATAGGCACTATAGCAGGTGCGGAACAGCAGGCTGGGGCGGTGCTTCGCTATGGCGGGTGGAACGGACAGGACCGAGCCGTAGCTATGAGAAGGCGGCCTCGAATACGCGCTCGGTACGTTCCTGTTGTTTCCGGTCAGGACCAGGCGTAAGAGATACGCCGGAGCCGGCACGGGTGGTTGCCAGATGGAAGACCGGCCTGAACGGAGCTTTGGGCTTGATGGCGACGACCGAACGGGCGTCTTTCGTGTCAACGTAAACGGCGTCCAGCATGGCAAGCAACAGCTTCCGACGCTCTTCCATGTTGGCACCAGCCCATAGCTCAGGCAGCCTCTCTATCAGCTTCCCCGCCTCTGCGGCAGCGGCAGCCTTTGGCACAACGAGGGACTCGAGCTCCATCTCCAGGTTCCGCTTCTGCCGCTTATACTCCTGGTCATCATAAACTCCATCGACATAGGTCTTGGCGAGTCTCCGAAGCCTCTCCTGGACCTTTCGCCGCTTGGCTTGGACTACTTCGACCTCGTCCCTGGCGCTGATTATCGAGAGGAGCTGCTCTTGCCATGCAGGTCCCAACTCGATGGCCTCGACGATCCTTCCGACCTGCTCATCAGCCAGGCGGCACGGTATCGAGCCATCGTGAGCTGGGCATTGGGTGTTACTGCGAGACTCCCTGTGCTCACGGTAGTACCTTCTTCCGCTTTTATAGGTCTGTGCCCACATCGGCATCTTGCAGTAGGCGCAACGGATGATCCCTTTCAGAAGATAGTCACGCTCAGGGTGAGGGCTCAGGGTCGTTGATCTGCCGCTGTTGTGCCGCATCTTGTCCTGGACCAGATCGAAGAGCTCCTGGCCGACGACTGGCTCGTGGGCTCCCGGTCGGAGTTGTTTCCTGTGCCTGACAAGACCCGAGTAGAAAGCGTTATGGAGGATGCCCCTCACTGAGGCAGTGGTAAATAGCTTCGGACCGGGCGAGAGCTTGCCATCAGCGCCTGCCAGCTGCTTGGTGTTGCGAGTCCGTAAGCCGCTCGCGTTCAGCCACGCGGCGAGCTGGCTTAGTGTGGTCGATCCCGTCGAGTACCGTTTGAACATCTCCTGGACCGCGGCAACCTCGGACGCAATAAGATGAACGCCCCCGGAATGCTCTTTTGGGCATCTGCGCCTGCGCTCTCCGTCCTGGCTCATCCAGCAGGATTCGTATCCAAACGGGATGCCGCCGGTGTGTCTGCCCTCATTGGCCCTCTCATCCAGACCCTTGCTTACGTGAGTGCCAAGCATGTTGGAGAAGAACTGGGCGAAGGACCCCAGAAGTTGAGTCGTCAACATCCCCTCAGGGGTCGAGTAGTCGATGTTCTCGGTGATGGAGACGAGAGCGACGTTGTGCATGCCCAGGTTGGCCAGCGACTCCAGGGTGACCCTGAGGTTGCGAGACCATCGGTCAAGGGTATGGACTACGACGATATCGAATTGATCCCTCCTGGCGTCCTCCATCAGTTGGCGGAAGATAGGGCGCTTCTTCACCGACTCTGAGTGGGCCGACTGGCCCTCTTCCCGATAGACCCTGACGGCCGCCCAGCCTCGGCTCTCACACAGCTGATTGAAGAGCCGCTCCTGGGCGTTCAGAGAGTGCCCGTCCACCTGTGAGATAGACGATACCCTGAGGTAGGCCACAGCTCTCTGGGAGTTCGCGTCGCTCATTCTTCGTCCTCGTCGTTCGGCCTGCGGGCTGCAACGGCCATGGCCGCATTGGCAAGTGTCTCAAGGAAGTTATCGATCATGATGGGGTCTGTCTCACCGTATCTGGCAGCACCCGGCTTTGTGGCGGTACAGTGTATACGGGAACGTATACACGTCAACCCGTTTTGAGGCACGTTTAGTGGATGTACAAGCGTTCCCAAGGCAGCCACCTAGCCAGCCGGCTCTTGTGCGTCGATCAGGCGTTTGAGCGTTGCATAGCCGATACCCAGTTCAAACGCCGCCTTACGTCTCGATAGTTCTCCCGAGCTTAGGCGCTCCAAAATAGCTCCAAAACGACGATCGAAGCCTCGCCGGTCCGTTACCCTGGGACGCCCTATCCGCTTGCCCTGTCGGCGAGCCCTGTCCATCCCCGCCTTCACACGCTCGCGGATCAGCTCCAGCTCGAACTCTGCCAGAGAGCCCAGGATGTTCAACATCAGCCGGCCTACGGCGGTGGTGGTCTCGAAGTTCTCCCTCATGCTCTGGAAGCCTACGCCTACCATCTCCCAGGCTGACAACGTGTCGTGCATGTGCTTGACGGACCTGTGACGTCTCTTCCAGGTTGGAGAGCTTCTTTGATTCCCTCGTAAAAACCCGTTTTGAGGAAGTTCCAGCGATTTAGCACATCTGCGCGCTACCGTATGTTGGTGTCAAGGGCGGTGTGAAAACGTACCAGCGGGGCGGAGCAAAACTGTACCACTGAACGCCGTAGAATGGGCATCAAGGTTCGTGGGGCGTTGGAGATCAGGGTCAGTCAGATAGCTGGCGGCCAGAAGTCTTCTTGCTGTGCTTGAGTCGGTAGCTGTCCCCGTTCATCTCCAGGATGTCGACATGGTGGGTGAGGCGGTCGAGGAGAGCTCCGGTCAGCCGTTCAGAGCCGAACACCTCGGTCCACTCGACGAAGGGCTCACTTGGAGGTCACCAGGACCGATCCACGCTCGTAACGCTGGCTGAACACCTCGAAGAGCAGCTCGGCGCCAGTCTTGGACAAGGGCACGAAGCCCAGTTCGTCGATGATCAGAAGATTGAATCCAACGTTGGGCCGCATGCCGGACAGGGTGGAACCGGTGATGTGGATTGCCGAGGGCATGACGTCGCAGCCGTACAGGACCTCCTCCATCATCACGGGATGCAGCGATGTGGAATCGCCACCGGCGCGCTCGTGGCGGGAAGCAACCTGCTCGTACACGGCCGACAACAGGGCGCCGGTGCCGCAGGCGAAATCTCCGATGCGCAGCCTGCTTATGGCCTCGGCGTCGGACCAGTCCACAGAATCCATATTGGCCACGGCCAGACGCGCCAAAAGCGCAGCCGACGCGGGCAGGGTGTAGAAGGTGGCCAGATACTTCCGGTCGGCGATCAGCCGTTGGAAGATGCGTCCGGTCAGGTCGTGGGCGTTGTCGACGCCGGTGGCTTCAACTTCCTGGGCGGTCTCCAGCAACTCCCGTAAGACGCTAGTGGCAACGTCTCCGGGAAGCTGCTCCAAGATGTCTTTGGCGATGGCAAAGATGGGCCAGTAGTTGATCTTCAGGATGTCTTCCCAGGCCGCCAGCGCCTCACTCTGGGGACTTGCAACGTTGGGGCCGCACACCAAGCGCAGGGTTCTCACCTCCTGGTGCATCCCCGCGATGCGCTGGTGAAAGACCATAGCGTTGGCGATGATGGCACAGGCCATGCGACGGGTCTGGGGAACGTCGCTCATTCCCAGCAACCGGGCAATAACAGGGGTGACATTGGGGCGCAGCGTCGCCATTTCCTCCAAACGGGTGGCGGCCTGCCCAATGCCTTGCGAAAGCGTGTAAGCTGCCTGCTCCACTGCTTTATGTGGGACGGACACCAAGCGGGCTATGTCAGCCAGATCGCTCACTGAGCCGCCCAGCCATCCCGATTCGGGAAATCGGCTGCCGTCCTGATGAAGGACGCAGTAGGTTAGGCGTGTCTCGACTAGAGCCAAGCGCAGGTCATAGGCGTCTTCCACAGTCTTGGGATAACGCAGGGCTATGGCAGCCTCGACGGTGCGCGGAGCACCTTTCACGCGAAGCCCCAGCCGTTCGGAGGCATCCTTCTCCGCTTCGACAGCCGGCTCATACTCAGCCTCGACGACCACCGGGGAGCGGCCCGGCGCGACGATCAGCACATCGGCATGGCGGCCCGGATGGTCGATGAAGGTCTGGGTGTTCTCAGAGCGGACTTCACAGTCCGGCATCATGCCTCGTAGGATGTCGCCCAGTGCGTTGTTCGCGTTCGGTTCTGTCTGTCGCGGCATTCTACCTCGCTAACCCACTTACTCCTACCGGATGGAAGACTCACAACCCCACTTGACCGGCAAGGTCTTTAATACGACTGCGGAGGGTGTTACCCCGCTCCTCAATGAACTTCTCGAAGTCGCCTGGTGTAAACGGGTTTTTCATGAGGATGTCAAAGGCGCGGGCTGAGATGAAGTGCGACTCCAGTATCCTCATCACCTCATCTTTCCCATTGGTGGCGATAAGTTCCGGCAGGTACTCGTTGGGAAGACGATCCCTGATGACCTTGCGGTTGGTTTCGCTGGTTAGGGGTGTCCGGTTGAGTATCGTGTCAATAGAGGTGCTCAGCGCGTATTGGCTCCCAAGGCTCTTCGGCACGATGTGATGGTCATCAAGGTCGCCGTGCTGAGGAGCGTTACCAGATATCCAGTCGCGAGCACCGTTGAGGACCAACAGGTTAAATACGCCGTTGTAGACAGACGTTCCTCGCCGCGTCTCACGCCTGAGATCGAGATTGTCAATGTCTCTTTGGAACTCGGAAATCGACCCGGGTTCGGCGTTGTCGTCTACATACCAAGTCTTGATTTCCCTGTAATCTTGAGCGGCTGTGGATTCAACTGCTCCTGAATAGCGGTTGGTGAAGACGCTGGCCCAATACCAGAGACGTATCTTTCGCTGAGCATCGAGCCTCTGTTCGGCGGGAAGCTGACCGGCTTCGACCTGCAAGGCAGCGAAGGATGGCAGAATAGCTGCGTAGGGCAAGTATTGAGAAGATATTGCGCCAAATTTCCTGCGGGTGGCGCAGTAGATTGAGCGCCCGTTCTAGTGCCTCGACCGCTTCATGCCAGAGATTCTTGAATTCGATAGGGTCAGCAACAAGCACCTCCGACCGGAGTGTGCCGTCCGGCCCACGCACCTGCCTTGAGCTACCAGGAATCAGGTTGTATAGATACTTCGGGGAACAGTAAGCCTGGCGAAGTATGGACATCACCTGAAGCACATACACGTTCATCCGCCCTGCCTCGGCAAACTCCAGACGAGGAGATGCATCTCTCCACAAGTCCTGCCTGAGTCGAATTTCCTTCGGCCTTAAGAGGGCGTTGAGGAGGTCGAAGATATCGAGTCTAACGCCCCGGCTGTTGATCTTTGTGAAGATATCGCAGACCTTGTCGAGTTCAAGGTCTCGATCCAACTCAATATACGAGATCTGGTACTGTTCCGTAATATCTTTCAAGTGCTCGCCAAACTTCTTGGCGTTCTCCGCCTGGAACGCGGCAGACTCGGCCTCAGTTCCTTCGAGTGTCTCCGCCGCTTCACGCCAGTGTTTCTCATAACCCTGTACCCAGTTAGGTAGTTCCCAGCCCCCTGCCCCGACTACGGAGAGCGGGAACATGTGTTCCTTGAACTGGCGCGTCCGATCACTCAGCAGATTCAGCCCCCTGCGAGTCCAGTCGTATATGAAGGCGTCATCGTATGCCTCATCCATGAAGCGATCGACCTTGATGAAGTAGAGGAATCGATTGCGACGGTTGGGTGCGGGCTTGTTGGGTGCCATGAACGAGTAATACATGATTCCCTCGTAAAAAACCGGTTTGAGGAAGTTCCAGCGATGTAGCACATGTGAGCGCTACCGTATGTTGGGGTAGGACACGGAACAGAGACTGTATATTGTACCCAGGCAAGGGTACGGTTGTTCTAATTCGACCTGCACAGACTTTTTACGAGGGAATCAATACATGGCCGTGAGACGCTGCTGACCGTCCAAGACGATATCGGTTCGGCCATCACCACCCTCAAAGCCGTAGATCGCCTCACAGGAGAGTGCCTCAAAGTTTTCGTCTTTGCCCTTCCAAAGAAGAAGGCTACCGATGTAGTAGTCGCGGAAGATGGAACTCATTAGCTCTTTGATGTCCCACGGCTCCCATTCAAAGTCACGCTGGAAATCGGGGATCACGTACCGCCCCTCGCGCAAACGTCCGACCATGTTGGCGAGACTCACGTGGTCGGGTTTTTGTGAGTCCTTCATGACGACTTACCTCCAGGATTCTCCACCAAGATTGCTCCCTGCATCCTGGCAAGTCTGCGGTCAAAGGTGTAGAGGGGCGTCGCTCCCACCCGTTCGGCCGCTGTAAGGATCATCAAGTCCGAAAACCCGGCGCCTCCTTGCCGATAGCGATGTGCAGCTGCGGCGACGTCAACAGAATTCTCGACGACGAGACTGTCTGAAGCTGTTAGGTCCATCAATGCCTCCGCGACTCGGGTTCGTGTGAAGCGGTAGCTCCGTTCCAGTACCCAGGCGACCTCTACGACGACCTCACGGCAAATGAATCCTGGATTACCGGGCGTCAGCCCGTCCAGCAACGCGCGAGACGCCTCGGCGTGTTCAGCGTGGTCGCCCACCAAGTAGCGTACGATCACATTTGTGTCGAGCGCGGTCATTCTTCGATTGCCGCCTCTGCGATGGCACGGTCCATGTCTTCCAAGCTCACCGGCGGGCCGTCGTACTTGAGGCTACCGAACAGTCGGCTGGTGGACCGCACAGGCATTATCAGCACCCCCTCGTCCAGAATGACATAGCGGACCCTATCCCCTGCCTTCACTGCCAGCGAATCCCTGACGGCTTTGGGCAATGTGGTCTGGCCCTTCACGGTTATGCTGGATTCAAACATTGAAAATGCTCCTTTACCTCAAAGAGTGGCCATTGGCCTTACATTATGGCGGTCGGTAATGCCTTTGGCAATAGTGCTAGCTTGTTTTGGTTTGAGTAGGCCGTTTCTGAGTCATGGCGATCCATCCACCCAATACCACCCCCCTCCCCCCCATGCATTCGTCATTGTCTACGGGCTTTTGACCGAGCCCTCTGGCACGCGTGGTTGAGCGGCTTGTGTCGTTTGGGAAGTGGAGTGATAAAGCGAAGGCAGCGAGGGATCGGCACGTCCTGAGGAGGGTCGCGTCGCTGGGAATGCACTCGGGACCACCTCTCCTGTGCCAGAGGCTTGGCTGCACGAACGAATGGCCCCTGCTCTAGAGAACAGGGGCCTCGTTTCCATGGGATGGGAAGCTGGCCCAGCCTACAGGTTCAAGGTGAGCGTCAATGTGAAAGTTCTTGATTTTGTCAAGCGTGGTGGACCGACCTTCCCTCTTCCAAAAGCCTTATCACACTGGGCCAACTAAGCCTGGAGCGCGACTTATGGTACCAGCGGTAAGCCTCGCCTTCCCAGCGGTTGTCGTAGTCGTGACCGGTGCGTCCCGCCGACCCCACATTCGCAACAATCAGAACCTCGGCCTGATGCTCCACAATACCTGATTCTCTCGTAAAAAGTCTGTGTAGGTCGAATTAGAACAAACGTACCCACACCTGGGTACAATATACAGTCTCTGTTCCGTACACTACCCCAACATACGGTAGCGCGCAGATGTGCTAAATCGCTGGAACTTCCTCAAACCGGGTTTTTACGAGGGAATCAATACCTGTGTCCCAATTTCCACCCTTTGCATCGCGGGGCAGTCCGGCTGGTTCCTTCACATCCGCCCTCGTGTACTTGTCGCCTGCTTCGAAAGTTGACATGTTCGATCGTCATCATTCGTCAGGTAACGGGATTGGCACGGAACAACAACCTGGCCCATGTGATGGACGCGGGCTCCTTCCAATCTTTGCCGGCTCTACAGATCGGAGGTTGTTTCAGCCAGGTCCATCTCCCGGATGGCGTTGCCGCTTTTGGGCGATTCGCATAGCTATACCTTGACGTCGCTCGGGGCAACGGATGATGGGCGCGGCGTCAAATGGGAAAGAACCTAAGGAAAGAGTCAATCAGGCGCTATAGAGATCCGCTCAATCGGTTTTCGCGCCGGCTATACCAATCCAGAAACCTTGGGAGCTCGAGGCTATCCCGCCAACGACCTGGTGCATCGGACGGCATGGCGCGAACTACTCGACGACGCGGCCAAGAAGAGGTTCAAGACCGTCGTGGTGTTCAAGTTGGACCGGGCGTTCAGGTCCGTCAAGCACATGCACGACACGTTGTCAGCCTGGGAGATGGTAGGCGTAGGCTTCCAGAGCATGAGGGAGAACTTCGAGACCACCACCGCCGCAGGCCGGCTGATGTTGAACATCCTGGGCTCTCTGGCAGAGTTCGAGTTGGAGCTGATCCGCGAGCGTGTGAAGGCGGGGATGGACAGGGCTCGCCGACAGGGCAAGCGAATAGGGCGTCCCAGGGTAACGGACCGGCGAGGCTTCGATCGTCGTTTTGGAGCTATTTTGGAGCGCCTAAGCTCGGGAGAACTATCGAGACGTAAGGCGGCGTTTGAACTGGGTATCGGCTATGCAACGCTCAAACGCCTGATCGACGCACAAGAGTCGGCTGGCTAGGTGGCTGCCTTGGAAACGCCTGTACATCCACAAAACGTGCCTCAAAACGGGTTGACGTGTATACGTTCCCGTATACACTGTACCGCCACAAATCCGGGTGCTGCCAAATACGGTGAGACAGACCCCATCATGATCGATAACTTCCTTGAGACACTTGCCAATGTGGCCATGGCCGTTGCAGCCCGCAGGCCGAACGACGAGGACGAAGAATGAGCGACGCGAACTCCCAGAGAGCTGTGGCCTACCTCAGGGTATCGTCTATCTCACAGGTGGACGGGCACTCTCTGAACGCCCAGGAGCGGCTCTTCAATCAGCTGTGTGAGAGCCGAGGCTGGGCGGCCGTCAGGGTCTATCGGGAAGAGGGCCAGTCGGCCCACTCAGAGTCGGTGAAGAAGCGCCCTATCTTCCGCCAACTGATGGAGGACGCCAGGAGGGATCAATTCGATATCGTCGTAGTCCATACCCTTGACCGATGGTCTCGCAACCTCAGGGTCACCCTGGAGTCGCTGGCCAACCTGGGCATGCACAACGTCGCTCTCGTCTCCATCACCGAGAACATCGACTACTCGACCCCTGAGGGGATGTTGACGACTCAACTTCTGGGGTCCTTCGCCCAGTTCTTCTCCAACATGCTTGGCACTCACGTAAGCAAGGGTCTGGATGAGAGGGCCAATGAGGGCAGACACACCGGCGGCATCCCGTTTGGATACGAATCCTGCTGGATGAGCCAGGACGGAGAGCGCAGGCGCAGATGCCCAAAAGAGCATTCCGGGGGCGTTCATCTTATTGCGTCCGAGGTTGCCGCGGTCCAGGAGATGTTCAAACGGTACTCGACGGGATCGACCACACTAAGCCAGCTCGCCGCGTGGCTGAACGCGAGCGGCTTACGGACTCGCAACACCAAGCAGCTGGCAGGCGCTGATGGCAAGCTCTCGCCCGGTCCGAAGCTATTTACCACTGCCTCAGTGAGGGGCATCCTCCATAACGCTTTCTACTCGGGTCTTGTCAGGCACAGGAAACAACTCCGACCGGGAGCCCACGAGCCAGTCGTCGGCCAGGAGCTCTTCGATCTGGTCCAGGACAAGATGCGGCACAACAGCGGCAGATCAACGACCCTGAGCCCTCACCCTGAGCGTGACTATCTTCTGAAAGGGATCATCCGTTGCGCCTACTGCAAGATGCCGATGTGGGCACAGACCTATAAAAGCGGAAGAAGGTACTACCGTGAGCACAGGGAGTCTCGCAGTAACACCCAATGCCCAGCTCACGATGGCTCGATACCGTGCCGCCTGGCTGATGAGCAGGTCGGAAGGATCGTCGAGGCCATCGAGTTGGGACCTGCATGGCAAGAGCAGCTCCTCTCGATAATCAGCGCCAGGGACGAGGTCGAAGTAGTCCAAGCCAAGCGGCGAAAGGTCCAGGAGAGGCTTCGGAGACTCGCCAAGACCTATGTCGATGGAGTTTATGATGACCAGGAGTATAAGCGGCAGAAGCGGAACCTGGAGATGGAGCTCGAGTCCCTCGTTGTGCCAAAGGCTGCCGCTGCCGCAGAGGCGGGGAAGCTGATAGAGAGGCTGCCTGAGCTATGGGCTGGAGCCAACATGGAAGAGCGTCGGAAGCTGTTGCTTGCCATGCTGGACGCCGTTTACGTTGACACGAAAGACGCCCGTTCGGTCGTCGCCATCAAGCCCAAAGCTCCGTTCAGGCCGGTCTTCCATCTGGCAACCACACGTGCCGGCTCCGGCGTATCTCTTACGCCTGGTCCTGACCGGAAACAACAGGAACGTACCGAGCGCGTGTTCGAGGCCGCCTTCTCATAGCTGCGGCTCGGTCCTGTCCGTTCCACCCGCCATAGCGAAGCACCGCCCCAGCCTGCTGTTCCGCACCTGCTATAGTACCTATGCTCCAAAAGGGGGCCGTCTTGCGTCGTAGCTACCACGAGCCGTAATATCAGCCGTACCAAAAGGACTCCCTTTCTGGGCGTCTCATTGGATGGCGCTTCAGGTGATGTCATGGACCAGGCAGCAGGAGATCTCCAAAGATGACGCTGGGCCACGGCCGAAACATCGCGAGCGTCTCCTGGGGCGACCACCTGACCTTCGGCGAGGCCGTCGGCCTGCTTGACACCCCCGACAAGCTCCGCCGCCGCCTGGAGGTCTGGCGCGACGAGTTCGGCACGGGGACCCTCCACTGGAGACACGGTCGAGGCCAGAAGGCGACCTCGGATATCCCGTGTCGACGCAGCTGGCCGACGGAAGCATCCTTACCGTGTACTACATTACGGAGCCAGACGGCATTACGCACGCAGCATGCTGCCGCTGGGAAGTCTAAGCACAGCCTCGATCCAGCGTTGCGCGGCCGGGTCAGACCAGGGTCACTCGAAAACGTTTGGCAGCTAGTGTTCGTGGTGGAGACGGGGGAGGGCCTACCTACACTTGGAACACGAGCTTCGACTTGCTGGCTTAGAGATTGACGGTGGCGTTGGAATTGTCGGCTCCGGCGGCCGGGGCCAAGGCCGCCATAGCCGCCTCCCACTTCGCCAGGTTGTTCGGATCGGCGTCCCATCGGTCGAAGGCCGCCAGCTCCGGCGGCATTTTGACGCGCTCCGAAGGATGCGAGTCTAGGATTTCGTCGCGGTTGGACATGTAGCCCCTCCTTTGCAGGGGATGTGGCCCGGGCCACCACGCGGGTTTTTCAACGCTCTCGAAGGTACCGCAAACACCACCGCGAGTCTAGGATTCCGTCGCGGTTGGACATGCAACTCTCCTTGTAGGGGTATCGTGTAGGCGCACCGTGGCCCGGGCCACGACGAGACCCACCACAATGATACCGAGCATCAAGGCGATCGAAGGGAGATCGCTGGACACGCTCAGTTGAACGGAATAGGCGGTTAGCCGAAAGGCGAATAGGCGGTCGAAGAGCTCCAGAAATGCAAACATGCAATGGTGCAAGCAATATGTAATGGGTGGATTTCTGCCTCTGGGGTGAGTATATATCTACTACACCATGCAGTACGAGATCAGCGGGTCGGTGCTGGCAGGGCAGATCACAACCACGACCTGGGCGGGGGCTCCATCGAGGACCTGGGCCTGGTCCAGGGTGATCGGTGGGGCCGGCCGCGGCATCGGTGGGGCTGGCCAGTTCGCGTCGTGGACCAGGGCGGCTCAGCTCAGGACCTCGACCTGGGCGGAGGCAGCGGTGGCCCGGGCCCACGGTACCCCCCAGGCGTTCAACTCTGCGGTGGACCTGCCCAGGGCGCGCCTTGGGCGAAGGCAGCGGTCGATCGGGCCTGGGCGCGCCGTGGACCAGGGCGGCTCAGCTCGCGACGTCGGCCTGGGCGGTGGCTCCGTCGAGGACCTGGGCCTGGTCCAGGGCGATCGATGGGGCTGGCCGCGGCATCGGCGGAGCTGGCCAGCTCGCGTCGTGGACCAGGGCGGCTCAGCTCGCGGCATTCGCCTGGGCGGAGGCAGCGGTGGCCCGGGCCACGGTACCCCCCCAGGCGTTCAACTCTGCGGCGGACCTGCCCAGGGCGCGCCTTGGGCGAAGGCAGCGGTCGATCGGGCCTGGGCGCGCCGTGGACCAGGGCGGCTCAGCTCGCGACGTCGGCCTGGGCGGTGGCTCCGTCGAGGACCTGGGCATGAACGCCTCCACTCTGGAGCGCATTCGCTTTGCTGCTGCCAACAGGCTGTGTGTCGACGTGGGTTACGAGGGGGACGTGCAAAGGGTGGAGCCATACTCACTGCGCAAGGCTCGCGGCGGCAATGTTGTGCTATATGCCTGCGAGGCCAGCTCCTCCGAATGTGCTACCTATCGAACTGGCGGCATTTCGGAGGTTGAGGTCACAAGGCAGACGTTCGTTCCGAAGTACGCCAACGAGCTGCTGTCGCCGGGCCGCTAGGGTTGAACGGTCCGGTCAGCCAAATAAACTAGTGGTGCGAAATCTTTGAAATGAGGGACAGCCTGGATTGGTGAGAGCTCACGGCACCGGTGAGCCCCTTCCCCCGTCAAGGGGGAAGGTTGGGATGGGGGTGTCGAACAGCATTCGCGCTACCATTCATTGCTAGGATGTTGGGCCACTAGCCTGGAGAGCATGGCCCCATGGCGTCGCCCAGACAGTGGCGTGATAGACTACAGCCCCATCCACATCTCGAAGATGGTTCTGCCTACCGTCAACTTAGGCCCACCAAACTGGACTCCTTATATCCGAACTTCCCACCGAAAAGTTCGCAATTCGGTACGTGTAGGCCCACCATGACGTACCGAATTCATAACTCGCCCATTCAGGGCGATCTCTGCGGCGTCCGCTCCCCCTATGGGAGAATCCTCCGGCGTCGGTATTGAGTAGACGATGGCGGCCCTGCCGGGCTTGACCACGACCTCCTTGACGAAGGAGCCGACGAAGGCTTTGGTCTCAGTCAGCTCGCTGGTCTTGAGGAACTCGCTCATCTCGGCGGCGAAGGCGGCGATGGTGTCGGCGCTGTCGAGGAACTGCCGCCTCTCTTTTAGCAGCGCCCTCGCCTCCTCTGTGGCGATCTCCAGCTTCTCCTTGCGCTCCCGGAGTTCCACGATGAGGTCCGAAGCCTCGGCCACGTCTACGCTGTCGCTCCTCGCTATGAAGTGCCAGACGCGGCCCAGTTGGTTCTTCACCTCCTCAAGCTCCCCGTCGATACTCTCCAGCCGCTCACGCTGCTCGCGGGCCACTCCGTCCATCTCCTCGTCCAGCAGCTTCACCAGGTCTCGGATGTTGGACTCGGTGAGGATGTTGGCGCGAATCTCATCGACGATGATCTTCTCGAATTTCTTGGCATTGAGCCTGGGGGTCTCGCAGGTGCCCTTGCCGCGCTTGAGCAGGGAGTGGCAGATGTAGTAGGTGTACTTGCCGCTCTTGGCCTCGGCTGCGGTCATGGCCTTGCCGCAGGTCTCGCACTTGGCGATGCCGCTGAGCAGGTAGGGGCTGGAGGCGCGGCGGGGGTTCACCTTCTTGGGGGCGCGGGAGCCGAGCAACCTCCTGGCCTTCTGGAAGTCCCGCTTGGAGACGATGGCGGGGTGTGCGTCCTCGACGCGCACGGGGGGAGCTCCGTCTTTGGCGTTGGCTCCCCAGACCACGGTGCCGGTGTAGGCCCGTCAACGACGCGCTCCCGCCCGGGCGTCACGTCGTCGGCCTCAATCACCGCTGCCCGTTCCAGCGGGAGCCGGAAGGTCCCGCCCTGGCTGTTCGCCTGTACGCCGTCAACAAGGCCGTGTCCTAAGCTGGCCCTGGCCATCTCCGCAAACGTCGCCGTCTTCTGTTCTTTACCCATGATTCTGATTGTCCTCCGCTTCGGATTCCGCTTCAAAACGTGTGTTTAATTCTGAGGTTATGCCGTCTATCGCATCGTCTACTAGGCGCTCGACCTGGCCCGGGTCAAGGTCGAACTCGAGTAGCAGGCGACGGACGAAAGCTCCTTGTAGGTGCATGCGCCATAGGCCATATTGCCCGTGAAGCGCCGCTAAGAAATCGTCCTTCGCTACATGATTCACACACTTGTTCGCGCGAATCTCGGCGCTCGCGGCCTTGAAGACGTGGGCCGCAGCCGACACGCTACCGTTACGCGCCTTGTCGACCAGGACGTCGAGCCCCACCGATTGCGCTGTCTCTAGGTCAACATGGCCGTTGCCGTCCGGCGCAGGCGTAGACGGGACGGGCTCAAGGCCCCGGCAATGACGCCACACCGTTTGCCGGGTAACGCCTACTTCCGAACATATGTCGTTGACCGAGAGGCCCGCCCGCCTCAGCTCCCGTATCCGTTCCGGTCGGTCCATTTTCTTCTCAATCATAGTTACCGTTACTGGTATTTCCGATTAGGACTTAGTGAGAAAAGGTCGGAGGCTACGCCAACCCTCTTTTTTATTCGCTAGCAAGAACCTAGATTCATGAATCCCACGTCATGTATCAGAACAATAGCCCTATGGAATCAGACCTGTAGCTCTAGCTCCCGCAGCCGTTCCTCGTACTGCTTCACCACGTCTAACTTGGCGGCTGTTGTGGGAGCGGCTCGATGCTTTGCTCGCCAATACCTTCCGGTCTTCATCATTGCGGCTCGCGCTTGCGAACGCCACTCCTTGTGCCAAAGAAAGCGGCTTTCGGGCGGCTCGGAGTAGGCGAGCCGTAAATATCCCCTGACAGTCGCTCGGCTCCGCCCTGAGCGTCGGGCGATTGCCTCCGTCGATAGCCCGTATCCGAACATCCGCCGGACGCTTTGAGCGCCCGCCCGTGTTGCGGAGTCCACTAACGCTAGAGGCCGGTCTCGGCCTTGGCCGCCGTTGCCGCCTTGTCGCGCGTCAATCCGTTCTCTAGGCCGGTATCGAACGCCTTGAAAAACTCCTCGAGCTTCGAGCGTTGACGCTCAGAGCCCTTCCCGGAGCGCAGGACCTCGCGAGCCGCCGCGAGACTCAGGCCGGTCAAATCAGACGTGCTGACGACGTTGTGAACCTTCCCGTTCGTTGTGCTCATGGAAGCCTCCATATTCAAGACTCTAGCGCCGTAGAATCGCGGGCCTGTGACTAAGCTGCACTCGTATATTTCGGACTGTTTGACCTGCATATTGAAATCGTCGTCGAAGTCGATTTCCCGGATTAAGAACGCCGGGGAGACGCCGAGCCGCGCCCCTGTTCGGAGCTCCGCTAACGTCTCCTTCCCGCGCGGTATATCCGCGATTTCCGCCTGACCAAAGATGGCCCATGCGCCCGTCCGGTCCTGGACGTGCTGAAGCGATAGCACGCGGCCTACAGGATCGTCGTCGTTGTGCTGGCGCAAGAGAGACATCGTCCCGAGCGCCAGTCGCCTCATGTTGTGCGCCTCGGGGGAGCAATGAAAGATCATGTCTCCGAATAGCCCGGGCATCGCTTCTTCGCTCGCTACAGCCAAGGTGATGCGGGCCAGCGGCTTCGTGTCCATGTCCGGCGCGAAAGTCTCGAAAGCCTGGAAAGCCTGATGCGTAGTAGTCCGGGGCTTCGGCGTAGTGGTCCGCTGGGCTTGAGCCTGTACGTCCCGCTTAGGTGTCAAAGCATTGATCGTGCGCTTGTGCGTCTCCGTAGCCACCCCAGGACCCCACACGTGAGCTTTCACGGGCTGGTCTTCCACGGGAAGTGCGGGAGCGGTCGAACGTTCCCCCTCGGGTAGCCGGAAGCGACGGGCCGGAATCGGAGTGGTGTTTATCCTAAATCGCGGCATTGCCGTCACCTGCCCTCGTCCGATACTTCGGTTGCGGCAAGTCCATAGCCCCTCGGCTTTTGGGGCCGCTGGGTTGTTAGGTAGAACGAATACCCGCCCAGCGGCCCTTCCACTCACCGACGGAGATGCCCTTCGCAGGCGTCGGTGAAGCGTCTCGACAAAAGTTACCTCAATGGTAACACGGCGCAGCGGGATAAAAAACGTATCGAAGCGATACATAAAGAGGATCGTAGCGATGGTATAGGGTATTGACGGGTATCGTCGCGATAGACTAGGAAGAAAACGGATGTTGTGCTATGGTGTGAAAAGGAGGGAAAAATGGAACTGTTGACTGCGAAGGAACTAGGCAAGATGTTGAGGCTGACGACCCGAAGTATTTACCGGCTTCAAAAAGAGGGACGAATTCCAGCGTCCATCAAGATTGCACCTGGCACCGCACGGTGGGATTCCGCCGAAGTTTTGAAGTTTTTGCGGAACTCTCCCCGCTTCCAGGCGGAAATCGCCGACTAACACGCCGAAGAAATAAAAGAGCCCCGGCGGACGCCGGGGCTCAAAAGAAACAAAGCGAAGGACAGGTTCGCTCTTGACCCAATTATATCAACCCGTCCTCGACAGCGTCAATACTCTATACGATGCAGGCGCACGCCTTTTCCGCCTCACCGACGAAAACCGGCCCGCCGAGAGCCGGGGCTTTTACGGCCGGCAACTGAGTCTCGATGATCTGCTCGAACATCTAGAGCGTGGGCACCTGTTAGGCCTTGAGCCCCAAAGCATCAACACCGTTGCCGTGGACATCGACCACGGCAACGGCGACCGCCTCCTTCACAACTTTCCCCCGCTATCTATGTACCGGAGCAAAACGCCTGGCAGGGTCCACGCCTACTATCGTCATGTGGGTGAGAAAGTCGGCCCTCAGCCCTTCAACGCGCCGGTGTTCAGAATCAGCGGGGATCTGAAGCACGAAAGGTCATATGTCGCGTTGTACGACGCCTCGCAGCTCGCGTTCGACCTTAGCCCAAATCCACCGAAAAGATGAATGTAGCGGCGTGCTGAAGGGGTAAGAAAGTGCTCCTGTGCTTCTGGGATAATGGTTTTGGAAACACGAAACCGACCCCAGACAAGGAGCACCCAAAAGATGCTACCACGCATCCACCCCGACCGCATGCAAATCGCCTTTGATGACCACTGCGCGCCAGCCTCATCCCTATTCTATTGGAATCGGGCCTGGCCCGTTCGCCTTCCCTCACCCATCAGCCCTTGTGTCAACGCCAGGGCCCATCGCTTCGGTGGATTCGGGCTTAGCAGGGGTTCGCTCGGCGTACCCTTCATTGAATTGGAGAAGGCCCTCGTGACCGGCCCGCTCGCTGCACAGGGCGGCCAGCGCGGGCCGTTGACGACGCCGGTAGGGTCGACCAACCCAGGCGATTCGACAGCCTCTCCGGGTAACCACCGACATAACTGGATTCTCGGAAAGCTCACGGCGGCGCGCGTGGATGGAATGGACGGGAAGGAGCTACGTCGCTATGCCCACAAGCTCCACACCGGTCTAGTTCAGACTCCCGGACTGGTGCCGCATTTCTTTGAGTTGGCCGAAGCCCTTGCCATCGCGAACTTCGTTGCGGCTCGGAGCTACTCCGTGGCGCATCAACGAGCCGCCGGGGTATCCTCGGGACAAGCCCGCCGCGCCAAGTCCGCGCTCCGTGACAAGCGGATATTAGCCCTGCTAGACAAGGGCCACTCGATACGGCGAATAGCGGAAGAGATCGGAGTGTCCCGTCGTACAGTGGCAAGGGTAAAAGACCGCCAAGGGGCTAGAGCCCTAAGATAAGACAAGTCCGGTTCGCGCCCATGCAACATCCGTTCTAGTTCGACCAAAGCGGAGACGCCATAAGGAGATACGGGCTTGACAAACCTACCCATGCCTCAAAGATGGACACGCGAACAGGACTTGGCAGTTTTGTATGTCAAGCTTGATTCCCTCGTAAAAACCCGTTTTGAGGAAGTTCCAGCGCTTTAGCACATGTGAGCGCTACCGTATGTTGGGGTAGGACACGGAACAGAGACTGTATATTGTACCCAGGCAAGGGTACGGTTGTTCTAATTCGACCTGCACAGACTTTTTACGAGAGAATCAAGCTTGAACACAAGGGGCGATTGACGTCAACACATCCGGCCATCGGAATGATCGCCAAAGCCATGAACCGCACTGAAGCGTCTATATGGATGCGAAAAGGCAACTTTGACTCCTTAGACCCCCATGCCGGCACCGGATTGAACCATCCCGCGAAGCTAACTAAAGACATATGGGCAGAATACGAAGAAGCGCCAAAGCGCCTCTTTGCCGAAGCCCATAGAGCCTACTTATGCGTAGCGGGCAAGCCCCGCAGCTAACATCCATAAAGCCCATAACTATTTATTCCGTAAGTATAAGGTGTTGACAAGCGGAGCCGGTAGGCCCACACTGCCGTCTGTAGCAGATGGCCCGGCGATGCTTCTAACACCCCGGGCTGCGGCGCCACCTGAAGAGACAGGTGATGCAAGTAGCATTGTACTACTCGCAGACCCGCTCCCGACAGGAGGCGGGTCGCTTTAGTTTCAGGGAGCTAAGAGCAAAGGAGATCGATCATGGAACAGCAGGCAAACGGCAAGGGGGCGGCAATCTACACACGGGTAAGCAGCGAAGCGCAGGCCTTAGAGGAGTCGGTATCGCTGGCCGAACAGGCCAGGGACTGTGAGGCGTACGCAGCCGAGCGCGGGTACACCATCATCCAACGCTATCAGGACGTGGAGAGCGGAGTATCCCGAACCCGTCCAGGGTTCCAGCGCCTACAGGCCGACGCCAGGGCCGGGCAGTTCGACATCATCATCGCGTGGAAGGCTGACAGGCTGGCACGCTCCGGTTCCGCGATGGGCGACCTATTGGACGCCGTAGAACCCCGCAGAGTGTCCATAGAGACGGTCGTTGACTCCTTCGACAAGCGGTACGCCGAGCTAATGGCAAGTATCGCTAGTGTCCTGAGTTATGAATCCGATGACAAAATCGGGCGATGGTAGCTAGTAGCTGGTCTGCGGTTTTGGTCCAGATGAAGGGCTTTGAGGCAGCGTTGTGCTGGTCAATGTACTGTTCGATGGCTTGCTCCAGTTCCCGAGTGCTGCGGAACACCCCGCGGCGCAGTTGCTTCTCTGTCAGCACCGCGAACCAGCGCTCCACCTGGTTCAGCCAAGAGCTGCTGGTGGGGGTGAAGTGCAGGTGATAGCGCGGCCGCCGGGCCAGCCAGCGCTGGATGGCGGGGGTCTTGTGGGTGGCGTAGTTGTCCAGGATAAGGTGCACGTCGAGGTCCGGGGGTACGGTCGCATCGACCCGGTCGAGGAAGCGCCGGAACTCCGTGGACCGGTGCCGACGGTGGCAGGCGCCGATGACCTCTCCCGTCTTCACGTCGAGGGCGGCGAAGAGAGAGGTCGTACCATGACGACGGTAGTCATGGGTCCGGCGCTCGATCTGCCCCGGGCGCATGGGCAACAGCGGGGCCGTCCGGTCGAGGGCCTGGATCTGGGAATTCTCGTCGACACACAGGACCAGAGCCCGCTGGGGTGGGTTGAGGTAGAGCCCCACGATGTCACGGACCTTCTCGATGAACAGAGGGTCAGACGAAAGTTTGAACGTCTCGGTCCGATGCGGCTGCAAGGCAAAGGCCCGCCAGATACGGCTGATGGCGCTCTGACTCAGGCCGGTACGCGCAGCCATGGAGCGCGTGCTCCAGTGGGTTGCATCCGCCGGCGTCGTCTCCAGGGTGAGGGTCACGACCCGCTCCACATCGGTGTCCGTGATGGAGCGTGGGCCGCCGGGCCGCGGCTCGTCAAGCAGGCCGTCGAGGCGGCGTTCGATGAACCGGGCCCGCCACTTCCCCACCGTTTGCTTGGCCAGACCGATCTCCCCGGCCACGACGGTATTGGTCTTGCCCTCGGAGCAACGGAGAATGATCCGGGATCGCAGAGCCAGCGCCTGGGCAGTGGTTGGACGCCGCTTCCAGCGCTCGAGGCTCTCGCGTTCGTCGGAGGAAAGGTGCAAGGGAGGAATGGGGCGTCCGATGGCCATGGGTGACCTCCATGAGCGTTTCGTGGAGGGTACACCCCAGCAAGTATTTTTGCAATGCTTTCATAACTCAGGACACTAGGTGCTTGTACCACAATAATGGTTGGTTTCTGAGTGAAGGTCGCACTAGTCTCGGAGCCGTCCTCGTCCCTGCAATATACCCGAAGAATGGGCGATGCACCTTCTACGTTCTTTACCACAGAACTTGTCCGGCCAAGTCGCTGGTCTCGGGGCAACTTGTTGAACTCGGCAACATCTCGCTCGACGACTTGGAACAGTGTCTCAAAGATTACATTCATCCGGCATTTGGCCCGTTCAGCTACCCACTTCGGCGGTTGTTCATGGTCGAGCATGGGGTCAGTATAGCACATACGTCTCACTTGAGTCGAAGCCACCTGGCTAAGCTTGATTCCCTCGTAAAAACCCGTTTTGAGGAAGTTCCAGCGCTTTAGCACATGTGAGCGCTACCGTATGTTGGGGTAGGACACGGAACAGAGACTGTATATTGTACCCAGGCAAGGGTACGGTTGTTCTAATTCGACCTGCACAGACTTTTTACGAGAGAATCAAGATTGTATATAATTCCCTTTCCTTTTGTGTCAGCAACTCCGTCTCGAACCTACCCATCTCGCTGGTGCTGGCCGCGTTCCTGTCAGGGCCTTTCCAGCCTACCACTACTCTCAGGGCTGGGTCTTGGGAAAGGCGGTCGGCATCATTGGTGTCGTCGTATCCAGCGAGGCGGCTGTAGACTGACTGTCTCAGCAGTGGGATTAGCTGATGCAGGATGTTTTTGCCCGTTCGACTCTCTTTGAGGAATTCGTCGGCAGAGTCGGTCAGGCTGAACCCAACGCCAACAATGCCTTGGGAGACTTGCTCCGCAGCATGTTGCCTGGCTGCCAGGTGCGCTCCGAGAATACCCAGACCTTCCCCAACCACCCGGGCCGCCATGCCGACGTGCTGATTACCGCACCTGGCCGTTCCCCGGTGGTCGTCGAAGCGGAGTACGAACCGGCCCCCGAAGCGGAAAGGGACGCTTCCGACCGGCTGGGTCTCGCCGTCCATCCAGTAGGGAATGGTGGCCGTCGAGCGCAGTCTCGCCCGGTGTCTCGTCGTGTTGGTGAGAAGGTCAGGCTGAGGGCGATTCCAGGGGCTTGCCGCGCCAGACCAGCGGTTTGCCGGTCTCGGCGTCAAGAACCCCGTCAAGCCTGGGCGGATTATCTGGGTCGGCGCGCCCTGGCCAGCTCCGCCGATTCGCCGCCCGCTGCAGGTCCACTTGCCACGTGCCCATAACGTTCTGCGCGCGGTGCGGCTGCTGGATAGACGGACGCCGCCGCAAGCACACGACCAAACCGAACTACTGCGGCGTCCGATGCCGCGTCGCCGCCCACCGCGACAGTCGCCGACCATCTCCGCCGGCGCGGTGTCCGACCATGCCGAGAATAGGGTTTTTGCTGATTGCTATCGTATTCGTAGCGGCCGCATGCGGCGGGCAGGAGGAAGCGGCGAGCTTCCCCCGCGGAAGGCCTGCGCCGGCCCCGGCGATGCCGACCGCGGCCGCGCCTCCGCTGCCCGCGCCTGCGGCAAAGGCTGCACCCGCGCCCAGGTTCGTCGAGAGGCTTGTCCAATCCGAAGCGGTGAAAGCGGTGTCCGTCGAGACTGACCGCACATGTTTGTTATAATGGCTGTTGGAGGTGGTTAATGTGCAATTGAACTACGCATTTCTATGTGAGCGCACAGAAACTAGAGGCTCTAAACTCAATGCCTACGGTGTAGGTGTGCAATACATCCGTTTTGCCAAACTACCCCGTATTCAGCCTAAGATACAATTTGTCGCCAGCGTGCATGTCTTAAAGACAGAAATGGGCAGGAAAAGCGTTGAGCTAAGGGTGATAGATGAAGATGGCAACTCTGTGCATCCTCCACTAGTAACCGAAATACCATTTATTGTTGAGCCTGCTACCCCTACAGGTAACGGCATCGACTTGGACATTACTATCGCCAATGTCAAATACACAAAGTATGGTACGTACGCCATACACTTTTTGCTACCAGATAAGGAGATGGCTCACATACCTTTTCACGTGGTCAATCCGCGATCCAACCTGTCGCCCCCTCGTACTCCTGTCCTTTAGCGCCCGCGCATCAAGAAGAACAAGGGGTATTAACCTCAAAGACCCATATCACAAGGAACGATTCACCTACGGGAACAACCGTCGAGGAACCGACACCTCAGCCAGCTGAAAGATCAATCGCCGGGAGTGCCGCACCAGACGGCCTCCCATCTTGATCAGCTTGACCTGCACGCTCCGCGGCGACCAGTGCTTGACCGCTTTGGGCAGACACAGCCGGCGAAGGAAGTTCCCAAGCATGATTCCCTCGTAAAAACCCGTTTTGAGGAAGTTCCAGCGCTTTAGCACATGTGAGCGCTACCGTATGTTGGGGTAGGACACGGAACAGAGACTGTATATTGTACCCAGGCAAGGGTACGGTTGTTCTAATTCGACCTGCACAGACTTTTTACGAGAGAATCAAGATTATCCTATAGGGTCCAAGACGCAATATTTTCATTTTCCGGTACCGGAGGATAAGCAGAATGTTTGGTCAGAACAGAGAAAAGAAGCGGTTCTCCTGGCGATGGGCCGTGCTGCTGGTCGCGCTGGTGGCGGGGAGCCTGCTTTTGGCGGCCTGCGGCGACTCCGACCCTAGTCCCACAGCGACCACTGAACCTACTTCGGTACAGGCCACACCGGACGAAGACGGCGACGCCATGATGTCTCTGAGCGATATCGACGAGACCACACTGATCGCGTCGCTTTCCGAAGGTGCAGCCGACTGCCTGCGTGCTGCGATGCGTGCTGCGATAGGGGACGCGAGCTACGAGGCTATGCAGGACCTGACCCTGTCCGAGAGTGCCATGGGACTCGATACGTTCCCGCTGCAATGCCTGGAGCCGGACAACGCCATCGACCTGAGCGTAGCCATGATGTCGCTCCAGGCGGGCGGGCTGTCCGATGATAGCCAGGCCTGCATCAAGGACGTTTTCGCAGACCTCGGGGTGCCGGGCGAGGGGATGAGCATGACAGACTCCATGCGCTCCTCTATAACCATGCAGCTCTGCCTGACCGACGAAGAAGCGCAAGCCATGTCGGGACCTGTTCCGGAAGAAGACGCTTTTCCTTTGCCCTCCCAACTACGCTGCGTATCCGAGCAGACAGACTTGGAGAACCTGTTCATCGTCTACCAGGCCTTTGCCGACCTGGAGTCGAGCACGGAGCAGTCCACACCGTCGCCGGAAATGACGAAGGCGGTGGCCGAGGTAATGGCGGCTCAGGAGACCTGCGGCATTCCCACCATCATCCAGGGGGAGAGGTCAGCGCCCTAGGCGGCGGCTCGGGTTACTAGCCTGCGCTGAGATATCCGGGGTGTGGGAACCGAAGTTGGAATCGGATCATCGGCGTGGACAGATGCTTGATTCCCTCGTAAAAACCCGGTTTGAGGAAGTTCCAGCGATTTAGCACATCTGCGCGCTACCGTATGTTGGGGTAGTGTACGGAACAGAGACTGTATATTGTACCCAGGTGTGGGTACGTTTGTTCTAATTCGACCTACACAGACAGCGGGGAGGCTTGATTTGGGATCGCGCGAAGCGGACATTTTGACGTGGAAGGACACACCGGACACACCGGCATGGGCCAGCGAGCTGCTGGAGGAGTTGGGTGGGGACACTACGAGCATCGGCGTGGCGCACCAGTAGGCGGAGGTCCTGCTGACGCTCCGCATTTTGAATGAGCAGCCCCCGGACGTGTGGGAGGAGTGGGCGAAGTCGCCACACAGCCCGGATTGGATGCGCTCTGCCATCGTCGAGTATTCGGTAGCGGGGTCTCGCTGGGAGCAGGTCCGACTGCAGGCCGAGCTGGAGCTGGGCGTGGAGCTGCTCGGCAAGATGCTGGAGTCCGGCGCGGAATGAGAGACGACCACCGCCGCCGCGGCAAGGCGTTCGAGGATCCCGAGCTCGTCCAGGCCGCCGTGAATCTGTGGCTCAATCAGATGCGCTTCGAGTCGAACGTGCAGGCGGCCGCCGTCCTGGGCGGCTTTGACCGGTCCGCCGTCTGGCGCTGGCGGAAGCGGAAGAGCCGTCCGGACACGACGGCGCTCCGCCGGATGATCCGGCTCTCGCTGTGGCAGGCCGAGGGGTGGCACGCGGCCTGGTTTCGATCTGTCGCCTGGGAGGACCTGTCCGTCGAGTTCGTCGAGGGGCGCGAGCTCCCTAACCCGTTCTTTCTGACCCTGCCAACCTCGACGACCAGCGGCGCGACCTTCCCCTTTGGCTCGCTCCGCGACTGCGGGGCGATTCTGCGCGCCCTGATGGACCGGTTCGGTGTCGAAAGCAGGGGCCATTTGATCGCTCTACTGGGGATGCCGCACAATACTTCGGCCTACGATCACGTCCGTCACTGGACGCATGGGCAATGGGCCATCGGCCCGCAGTATCTGGCCAGGGTCTTGGTGCTGGTCCTGTGGGCGGCCAAGCCCCACAGGTTCGCGGCGCTGTCGGACCTGTGGGGCGTGGACTGGCCGGGCCGGAGCGTGGAATGGACGAAGCGGCGTCAGCACGAGTGGGAGTCGGACGGCAGTTATGCTTCGCCGCCGTCGCCGTTCCATCCGCTTCTCGCCTTCGCGCAGCGGTCGAACGGACGCGGTGGCCCGCGCCGCGCCCGGGCGAAGTCCTTTGAGGCTCCGGTCGCGCCGGTGCGGGCCTACGAGCTGGCCCAGGGTGCATCTCAGGTGTGAGTGTGCATTACAGATGGGAGGTTGTATCTTGGGTGTCTGTAGAGAACCTAGTTATAAGCCCGAATCCACCGAGGGAGGGCGTCGGGTTAGCATCCTGAAGTGGCCAGAGGGTGCTCTTCTGAATCTGGGATAATGGTTTTGTAACAGCAAAACAGTCCCAGAGAAGGAGCACCCAATAGATGCTACCACGCAACCAGCCCGACCGTATCCGTATCGTCTTTGACGATCACCCGCCTGGTGGCCAATGCCGGTCTGCTCCTGCCGGCCACCCTCGCCCGGCATCTGGGCCTGCGGGAACTCGTTGACCATCACCTTGACCTGGGCGGCGCGCCGGGGCGGGCCAACACCGGAGACAAGCTGATGACCCTGGTGGCCTCAGCCATGGCCGGCGGCGACTGCATCGACGACGCTGATGTGTTGCGCACCGGGGGGACGGCCTGCACCCTGGGCGGCACGGTCAAGGCGCCATCCACCCTGGGCACCTTCCTGCGCAGCTTCCGGTGGGGCCACGTCCGCCAGCTGGACCGGGTGAGCCGGGAGCTGCTGGCCCGGGCCTGGGCCGCTGGGGCCGGACCCGGCGACGCGCCGTTCACCATCGACCTCGATTCCACCATCTGCGAGACCTACGGACTGGCCAAGGAGGGCGCCCGCCACCACGGCTATACCGGCAAGCGGGGCTACCACCCACTGCTGGCCATCGCCGCCGGCACCGGAGACGTGCTGATGTCCCGGCTGCGCGAGGGCCGGGCCAACACCGCCCGCGGCGCCGCCCACTTCCTGCGGGAGACGGTGGGACGGGTGCGCTACGCCGGGGCCAACGGACGACTCACGCTACGGGCCGACAGCGGGTTCTACACTCATGGCGTGGTATCCGTCTGCCGCAAGATGGATGTCCGCTTCTCCATCACCATCCGCCAGCATAAAAGCCTGCACAATCTCATCGAGGCGATGAGGTACCCTCAAAAAGTGTGTAAACGGTCAGGCGGTGTACCCTCTCTCTGAACAAGACGGGCTCAAGGCCCAAGAGAGGAGATACACCGCCCATGAGGAAGGAAAGCACTGAGAGTAGGTCGGAGTCAAGGCCGGAGTGGGAGCAGTTGGAGGATTGGGTGCGAAGCCAGGTCCAGAGGCTGGTCCAAGAGTTGCTGGAGGAGGAGGTGACGGCGTTTCTGGGAAGGGCGAAGTCGGCGCTCAGGTCCGACTCGGACTCAGATACCGGCTATCGGAACGGATACGGCAGAGCCCGGAGGCTTACGCTGAGTTCGGGCACGATACAGCTTAGGCGGCCACGAGTCCGCGATACCGAGGAGCAGTTCGAGAGCCGGCTGCTGCCGCTGTTCGTCAACAGGACCAGGAAGGTTGCTGAGTTGATCCCCGAGCTGTACCTGCACGGTCTATCCGAAGGCGACTTCGATCTGGCTTTGCGGGGGCTGCTGGGAGAGGACGCACCGGTATCGGCGAGCACGGTGGCCCGGTTGAAGTCCAAGTGGAACGATGAGCTTGCCCAATGGCGCAGCCGGCCCCTCGATGACCTGGAAGTGGTCTACATGTGGGTGGATGGAGTCTACGTCAAGGCTGGTCTTGAGAAGGAGAAGGCGGCGGTACTGGTGGTGATGGCGGCCCTGAGCGACGGGAGAAAGGTGGTGGTGAGCGCTGTTCCCGGATACAGGGAGTCCACAGAGAACTGGTCCGAGGTGCTCAGGGACATCAAGCGCCGGGGCTTGAGCTGCCCGAGGCTGGTGGTTGGAGACGGACACCTGGGCATCTGGGGAGCTCTGCGCAACGTCTATCCGCAGGCGGCAGAGCAACGCTGCTGGAACCACAAGATCGTAAACGTGCTCGCCAAGCTTCCAAAGCGACAACAGGACCAGGCCAAGCTCATGCTGCGTACTATCCCCTACGCCCAGACTCGGACAGAGGCTGAGCGGCTCAGGACGGTGTTCACCAGGTGGTGCGGCGACCATTCCTACGAGGCGGCCTCAGAGGCCTTGGAGCGGGACTGGGACCGCATGATCACCTTCTATGACTTCCCAAAGGAGCACTGGGGGCACCTTCGCACGACGAACCCGGTAGAATCACCCTTCGCGGCCCTCAGGCTTCGGACCGATGCCGCCAAGCGCTACAAGAGGGTCGATCGGGCGATAGCGGTGATCTGGAAAATGTTGATGGTCGCCGAACAGCGCTTCAGGCGTCTGAAGGCCCCTGAGTTGATCGAAGACGTCTATCTCGGTGCACAGTATGCGGATGGAATCGCCATTGAATCAACGGCTGAGAAGGTCGCCGCCTGATGTCGTTTACACACCTATTGACGTAACCTCGAGGCGATACCCGAAGATGCCTGGACGCCGATTCCTTACTGGATGGACGGCGCCGCCGATGTGGCCGAGACCACCTGCACTCCCTTCCAGAGTGAACCCGACGCCGCGCCGGTGCGGCTCATCGTCCGGCGTGTGAAGCCCACGCCCGGTTCCCAGCTGGCCCTCTTCGCCACCTACAGCTATCACGGCTTCATCACCGACCGGGACGGGGAGATGCTCGAACTGGAGGCCGACCATCGCCGCCACGCCGAGATCGAGAATGCCATCCGAGACCTCAAGCACGGTGTGGGGTTGAACCATCTCCCCTCGGGCCGCTTCGCCGCCAACGCCGCCTGGCTGGCGGTACAGGTGATGGCCCACAACATCGCCCGCTGGACAGCGCGCATCGGTCTGGGCGAGCAGGTGGTGACCACCAAGACCCTCCGGCGGCGGTTCTTCTCCCTGGCCGGACGGATCACCCGCTCGGCGCGCCGCCTCACACTGCATCTGCCACAGCGCTGGCCTTGGGAAGCCCAGTTCGATCGTGCCCTGGCCCGATTGCGCGCCCTGCCACTCCCTGCCTGACGGCGGCGGCGGCAACCGGCCGCCATCCGGCCAACCGAACGTCCCCGCGAACTCGCGCCAGTCCGGTCTGCGAGTGCCTCTTGCTGTGTCCTCTCCCCGCTATCTCGCCCTGACCAACATTCGCAGACGGTCACAAAGTCTCCCCGCGGCAACTGAAGACAAACACCGGCCCCCCTCTACCCCAAATCGTGCCCGGACCATCGCCCTCCCTTGCCCCTATCGCCCGTTCCGCTGCTGCATAGTCATCCCTTCGGTGGATTTGGGATAAGACATGACTGACCAGCCGAAAGGTCTATCTCCCGGCGAACTACCCCCGGACTGTCCGGCCTGGGCATCGGCGCTGTTTGGAGAGCTGGGGCTGGAGAGCGACCTGAGCAGTTACCGCGTGGTCGAGGTCCTGGGGCTGCTGGAAGCGACGAGGGAGAGCCTGACGGGGGGAGCGATGTCAGGCTGGGGCAAGACCGACGGCGCGCCGGAGTGGTTGTCGATGGTCGTGCAGGCCCACCGCGACGCCGACAGCCGCTTCGGGGCCGCCCACGTCGTGGCGGAGACCGATGTTGTCGAAAACATACTTGACGATTCTGCGTGTCGAGCTGCTGCGGCTGCATTGCGGTGGGGCCGTCGAGGACGTGGGCCGCGTGGAGGACGTCCTGGGGCGGGAGGTCGAGCCGGATCTGCAGCGAGCCGATCCCAGTGGCTCGCTACGAGGCCAACCCCATCGTGAAAACCTGTTCGCCGGCCTGCTCGGTCGAGCTGACGAAGCATATCAACAGAGTGACGTCACGCCGGCAGCGCCAGTGGCAAAAGGAGGCGCTGGACGAGAGGCGGCCATGAAGCACGACGTCGTGGGATGCGCGCTCCTGGCCTGCGACCTGTGTGATGCCTACGGGGCGGGCTGGGCAGCCGGCAAGGACAAGCTGGCCTTCGAGATCGAGGCCGTAAAGGACCACCCTCACGGTGAGGGGTGCGGCTGCCGGCCATGCTCCCTGGTCCGCCTCGTCCTGGGGGTGCCAGGGTGCGGCGCTACGTGCGACCAGCCCGCCGTCCACCTGTCCGGCTGCTGGTGTCACGTGCATGAGAGAGACCGTAGCAGGTGACGGACTGGCCGGACCTGCTGGAGCCCGTGGCGCGTGAGCTGCTGGGGGAGCCGTCCCGCCGCACGACGTCCGGAGAGTGGCGCTATGGGCGCAAGGGCTCCCTGGCCGTCCACGTCGCCGGCCACCGTGCCGGCACGTGGCGCGACCATGAGGCGGGCGTGGGGGGCGGCGTCCTCGATCTCCTGGAACACGTCGAGGGGATCGACCGGGCCGAGGCCCTGGACTGGCTGCGCCGGCGCGGGCTCCTGGACGGCGCACAGCCGACGGGCAATGCGGCCAGCCGGCTTGCTGGCGCAGGGGTAGCTGGACACCGGGGGCCTCCAGACAATCGCTCTGCGGGCACCCTCGCGCGATGTTCCGCCCCGGAATCAGCCGAACATCGCGGTTTGGGGCCGATTTGGGCTCAAACCCTTTGGCGGCGCGCCGTGCCGATCCCCGCCGCAGCAGAGCATCCCGCGCGGCGCTGGCTGGCCGCACGCCACCTATGGCGGCCTGGGATGCACCTGCCGCCGGCCGTTCGCTGGATACCGGCCGAGGGCGGCCCTGCGGCCGGCGCGGTCGTGGCCGCCTTCGCCGCTCCGGGCGCGGGCCGGGTGTCCGCCGTCCACCTGGTGCACGTGGACGGCGACGGGCTGCCCGCACCGGACCGGACAGGCCCCGACGGGCTACACAAGCGGTCGCACGGGGTTATGTCCGGTGCGGTGTGCGTCCTGGGCCTGGTCGATGCGGCCGACGGCGTCCAGGTGTGCGAGGGTCTGGCCGACGGCCTGGCCCTGGCCGCGCGGGATCCCTGGCCCGCCGTCGTCATGGGCGGGACGGCGAGCTACCGCAACCCTGACCTGGCCCGCTGGCTGGCGGGCCTCGGCCCCGTCCAGGTGTGGAGCGACGGCGACCGCGCTGGCGTCGAGGCGTCCGGAGTCCTGGCGAAACGCGTGGTGTCCCTGGGCGGCCGGGCGTCCATCGAGCGCGTGGGCGTCGGGGAGGACCCGGGAGCAGCGGGCGCGCCCTTCGCGCCTCTGGACGTCGCCACCGTCGAGGACTACGCCGCCGACCTGGAGCGCGACGGGCTGCCCTGCTGGGAGGCCCTGCGCCTGGCGGCCACGTGCACACGAGGGGGGGGGTGAACCTCATATGAATCAAGTCAAAACCCAGTGCTGGGTAATCCCAAAGCGCCCCGTTCATCTCCTGCTGGGATACATGGGGGCGGGCATGGTGCTGTATGCGCTTTTGGCCGTGGTGGCGGATCTCATACCCCAGGTGTCCACAGTCCTTCAAAGGACACTGGGCATCTGGGGCTTGGTCGCGTGGGCTACGGTAGCCATTGGTTTGCTGCATGAATGGTACAACGGGGTAGCCGAGGGGTGGCTGCACCCGTGGCTCCAGATAGCGGTGAGAGCCGTGAGCTGGTTTGCATTTCTGGATCTCTTCGACCGCCTATTCGCCTTTCGGCTAACCGCCTATTCCGTTCAACTGAGCGTGTCCAGCGATCTCCCTTCGATCGCCTTGATGCTCGGTAGCATTGTGGTGGGTCTCGTCGTGGTGGGTCTCGTCGTGGCCCGGGCCACGGTGCGCCTACACGATACCCTGTAAACCCCCACTCCCCGTAGCTGAGGGGGTGGCTGGAAAACCAGGTTGCACAACCCCTGGCAGAAAGCCATACTTCAGATATTCCAGCCAGGGGTAGAGGTGGATGACGCTGTACGGCTATGCCAGGGTCTCTGTCAGAGAGCCCGAGGACAAGAACCTGGACCTGCAGGTGGAGCGGCTGGTCCGCGCCGGCTGCTCCCTGGGAAATATCCGAGCCGAGGAAGCCAGCGGAGCCAGGAACGCCCGCGGTGGCCTCCTGGAACTGCTGGACCTGGTGGTCGAGGGGGACACCCTGGTGGTCACCCACATTGACCGGCTCTCCAGAGGCCTGACCCACGGGCTGCAGGCGATCGAGGGCCTGCACCGGGCGGGAGTGGAGTTCCGGTCCCTGTCGGAAGATTTTGACACGGCCACGGCCACCGGCAAGCTCCAGCTCACGATGGTGCTCGCCTTCAGCGAGTGGTGGCGGAACTCGATCAGGGAGCGCTCGGTCGCGGGGCAGGCGAAGGCGCGGGCCGAGGGGCGGTTCCCTGGCCGGCGGCCGAGCCTGAACGAGCGGCAACGGGAGTACATCCGGGCAGAGCGGTCGAAGGGAGTGAGCCAGCGGGAACTGGCCAAGCGCCTGGAGGTCAGCCGTTGGACCATCCAACAGGTGGACAGGTAGGGGGTTGGGTGGAGGGTTGGGAGGAAATTGCAGCCTTACACGACAGGACAGCCACTGTCGTCTGCCAACTGTCAAATATTCTGCCCCATGCGGGGCGGCTAACAGTTCACATGGTCTGGACTGTTAACAGCGGAAGTACATTGGTGCCCGGAACGCTGGGGCCGGCTGACTTAGTTTACTGCATGGCTACAAACCTATGCACCTGCATTTGCAAAGTAGTAGAGCACGGCCCGGGCGGTCCATTCCCGCACCGAAATCCCCTCCTGCACCGCAGCAACCTTCAGTCGCTGGTGCAGTTCCACCGGCAGTGCCACGTTCAGTTGCCGGGTCTCCTCCCGCAGAACATCCTCTTGGACCGCGTCCGCCGCGCTGCCGCGCCCGGACCGCTGCCGTTCAGGCCTTCGATTCAGCACCATGAATTAGCTCCTTGATCTCATCTCGGACCGCCTCCATCTCCCGGCGGGCAACGGTGCGGCGTCCATCGAACACGGTCATCCCCTGGGCCGCGGTGGTGGCGTAGGCCACCCGCTGCGTGGTGCCGGCCTTTAGCACCGGCAGTCCATAGCCCTCCAGGGCCGCTCCAATGGACCGCTGCAGGGAGGTGTTGCTGATGGCCCTGGATATTGCGTAGGCTGCCAGGGGAGCACCCCCGGTCGCCTCCTGCCGGGTTTTTATCAGTCCCGCCACGGCGTCGGAGGCCCACACGTCAAAGGGGCTGGGTTGCACCGGCACCAGAACGAAGTCGGCAACGCGGATCGCGGCGGAACTGCTGTTGGCGAACTTGGCCGGGCAGTCGATGACAATCACGTCGTACTCCCTTCTCAGGGCACGGGCCTGACGCAGCAGCTGCGGCCGGTCGATCTCCGCCACCTCGACCTGGGGCATCGTGTCCGGATTTATTGACCCCCAATCCAGGGCGCTGCCCTGGGGGTCCAGGTCCAGCAGCAGCACGCGCTTGTCCTCGGCCGCGAATGCGCCGGCCAGGTTAATGGCCATGGTGGTCTTGCCGGACCCACCCTTCTGGTTGCAAACAGCGATGACGGTCATGCCGGACGTCCCTGCCTTGGCCGTTAGGATAATGCAAACCTGCAATGGCAGTAATATAGCACCGGCGGCTGAGGGCTTCTATGATAATGCAAAGATATTATTACAGGAATACAGTTCCGGCAGGATGAGCCCGCACGGTCTCCGGGGTTCTCCGGGCCGCCGGAGAGACGATAATCTCAGAGTACTCAATCTTCTACGGCACCCTGCTCCCCAGCGCCTACACCCTGGGGACATAAGGTCCGACCCCCTTTCTCTTACGCACCACACGCGCGCGTGGTACGTCGAAAAATTCCAAAAACTCCGAAAATTAAGGGCTAGGAGCGTTTTGCCTCCTGGCCCCCAAAGGGCCGAAAATGCCCTGCCCCGGGCGGAAAGGCCCCGAATTCTAGCGCTCGTGTCAAGGGCGCCGGGATGTGGGGCCAGTAGGGCGGAGCAAAAGTGTACCCTTTGGCTGGTGACTGGAGGCAGTAAATCAGGCAGAGCGGCGACGTTACAGGAGCAGGACGAGAAAGCGTCGAGGGTGCGGTTTATTCTTCGTCGGGATCGTCTGGAGCTGGGGGCTGCTGGCCTTGTGGGTTATTCCGATCCGCGTTGCCGAGTCGAGGAACGAGTACCCGCCCGTCGGCTCAAGTTCGGCGCGAATGAAGCGATAGCACAGACGGGCTTGCTCGATGCTGGCCGCGCACAGAAGGTACTCCGAACCCGGGACGTGCAGATCATCCCCAGGAGTGAGACACCGCCAGCCAGGATTTGCCGTTGCCCCTGGAGATGCTGAGAGCCGCCACATCTATACCAGGGGCGAGTGACCGCCTGATAAACTGCTTCTGAAACGCCCTAAGTTCCTCATTCACGGGAACCCCCATTTTTGGTTACACGGAAAAGTCCACCCCGCTGCCCAGGGCCGCCGGGGCGGACTGCCGCAGGGGTCCCCTTGGCCATAGGCTCACCGATACCCGTCAAGTTGACGGGTATCGGTGGTTGACACGACTCGACTCCTCCTAGGCGACACGCTCTCACCGATGGTGGACAACGTGTCCGGTATCGGTGACCCCCTTATCGGTGATCATGATTTTGTTGAGTTTATCTTGAGCCACCACCAAGACCACGGCGTCACGATAAGCGCGGTATGGGAGTTCGGCGTATCCGGAATCAAATAGACACCAATAGCTCAGATACTGGTGGGCGGTTGACTTAGCTTCAGTCGGAGGTAGCAATACCAAAATCTCCAGCTAGTAGCATAGTGGGGCCGGAGCGCCAATCGGAAATCCGTTTACGTTCTGTGTAGAGTGTCAACCGGCCCAATACGAATCGGATGTTGACGCTGAAACCGTAGAGATATGCTGATTGCCGCCCCAGATTCGGGAGCACTACAGCATTAGCCACATGGGATGTGCCGGTTCGATTCATATAAGGACACGCTCCCTAACCGGATGTCTTCCTTGCGAGAATGGCAAGCTGGGATTGTCCGTAGTTCCTATGGGGACTACTCGCTGTTCTGAGAGAGCCGAGCGACATCGGCGCGGACGCGCTCCAAGTTAACACCCATGCTCTCCAGGACCCCAGCCGCCACATCCTCGCCCCCCCGCATGATGCCGATGAGCAGGTGCTCGGTGCCAATGTAGTGGTGACTCAGGCGCCGTGCCTCATCCACGGCCAGCTCGATCACCTTCTTGGCTCGGGGCGTCAGCCCTATGTCGCCGGGGCCAGGGCGCTCGCCACTTCCAATGATGAACTCCACCGCCGACCGCACCTTGGAGAGTTCCACACCAAGGTTGGTCAGGACTTTGGCGGCTACGCCTTCGGGTTCCCGTACCAGTCCAAGCAGGATGTGCTCGGTCCCGATGTAGTTGTGGTTGAACCACTGGGCTTCTTCCTGCGCGTGGGACAGAACGCTACGCGCCCCTTCTGAGAACTTCTCGAATCGACCATGGGGTGCCTGTGTGTGAGCCCCTTGGATGTTCGGTCCAACTAGAGAGGATCGGCGGTGAGAAGACGAGACGCCCTGCCAGGACCCTCTCTGCCAGGACTTGTTCCGCGAGGGCCAAGGTATAGTCACCAGTAATGCGCCGAGTAGAGCCGCGCTGACCAGTGAGGCAGGGGAGTCTGCCAAGAGGCTCACGATGAGCAGCGGCACTCCCATAAACATGAGCTGAAACGGAACCATGGGCTGTAACCGATTGGGGAAGACGAAGAGACGTCGTTCCTCCGAAGGCAGGAAAGGGGCGCCCCGGGCCACCGACATCGCCCCTATGACAACGGCTCCCGCCAACATGCTCAGCACCACCTGGACTGCGACTTGGGATGCTAGTTGAATCCCCACCAGTGGTGCCAGCACCAGGATTGATGTAAGCGCACCAATGGCGACGCTCATCAGGCTCTGACTGAGTTGGTTCATCAACCCTATTATAGCCCCTCCCAGACACAGCATAGGGACGTTGTTTTTACTCGACGGGCCGGTCCGTCTAAGGGTCTGCGTGCGCCGGCTGCGGCTGTCCCAGCGGACCGTGTCGGGAGGCATGGTCAGCTCGTGTTCCCTGATCAGCCCCTCGACGAGGTTGCTCAGCTTGTCCCTGGTATCAGAACTCAACATTCCCCTTCCGCCGCAGGCCTTTACCACAAAACCGTTCCCAAAACAATGGCTTGCAGGGCATTACCTTCAACGTTCCCGGCCTTCACAATGGACTATTGGGCCATTGCCGTTAATCCCCATGCGCCATGCCTTCGCAGCACTGATTGGAGCAATGGGGAATCGTTCGGATGCACCCCGTTAGCTAGGCTTGTGTGCATATCCGTGATAGCGTCCCTGACGCCCATCGTGTATTTGAAGCACAGCCAACACATAGGATCATTGACGCCAGGCCACGGGCAATCTTCAAACTTGTGGTAGTTACGGTCATAATCCGTACTCACTCCTTCGTCTCCCTGGCCAGCGCCCTTAGCGCCCGGTGCCGCTGGTTGAGTGCATCGTAGTATGCCTGCTTAGTGTCTGCTATCGCGGCTTCGGCTTCGGCCAGGTCACGGCCCAGGTTGCTATCGGGCAAATCGGCAACGGTGGCGGTTAGGTCCATGCCGGCCAACTTCATCCACCTGGACGCCGTCCTCGGTGCCAGCCCCACACGATGCAGCCAGTCTCCCCACTCCCCATGTTGCAGCCGGCCCTTGGCTTTGGTGAGCAAGGGCCCGGCGCTAACGGCGTCCCGCTGGCCAACGCGGAAACGGGAGACGGCGTCGAGGGTCGCAAGTAGCAGGTCCTCCAGGCTCAGGCGGTCACTCATGCGCGTCCGCTCCCGGGTTGCCTTGAGCGCAAGGAAGGCTTAAACCGGTAGCCAGTGTTACTCATTTCAAATCCTCCCCGTGGACAAAATATGCGTACCATAACAGCTATACGCCCTGAGACAGAATCCTAGAGATACGGGTCTGAGACAACCCCAAAACCGTACCGATCGTGATCTGTTTTAATCCCCAGGCCTTCAGCTCACGCACGCCCTTCGACTACGCGGCGGTGCGGGAGCTGGCGGCCCCGGCCCCGCCACAGGTCCCTGAGCTGGCCTTGCCCAGGGTGGTGGACCTGAGGGTCTACGACCGTCTGCTTGCGGCGGGTGTGCGATGAGCATGGGCAGGGTCTCCTCGAACGGAGTGGAGGAACGGATCGGCCAGCTGTGCAGCGAGTTCAAGCTGCCCACGGTGGGAGCGGAGGCAGGCCCCCGGTTCACCGCAGCCGGTCACATGGACGCCCTGCACACCCTTGTGGAGGTGTTGGAGCAGGAAGCCGAGGATCGCCGGCAGAGGCGCATCATCCGCATCAGACGAGCATCCAGGCTGCCCGTCGGCAAGACATGGGACACCTTTGTGTCACCTTTGGGCACCTCTCCCAAGCCGGTCTATCCCCGCGTGTGCGGGGGAACCCCTTTGCACACTGAGCAAGTCCAGTGGCTTTCTGTCGCAGAATCAGCGTGGGAAGTGGTGATGGGAATGAGAGAGGTAAGCTGCTTACCAGCCCTAGGAGAGAAGGTAGGTCGAGGCCCGGGTCTTCGACGAAGTCGGGTGGCTCACAGACACGGTCGGTTCTGAAGTAGAGGTCCCACGAGGCCTGGCGGACGGCCAGTTCAAGTTCCTCGTGGGGATGCTGCCCTTCCGTCAGCATTCCGGCCCAGAAGGGCATGTAGCAGAGGTTCCACCCTGCTGTGAAGGCATCCGGGTCCCACGGGTGCCCCCATATGTGGCGAACGGAGTAGCCGGTTCCGCGGGCAAGCCCGCGGCCAGTGTACCTTTCCCACGCCATCTGGGCGTGCTGGTTGTCATCGATCACGACCTCTCGTCCGTCCCCTGCCCAGACGGCCTTTTGTCCCTTGGTTGCTCCCGGGTAGTTCTGCCGACTGAATCTAGTGGTCCGAAATGTTTGTAATGATTGGTTGATTGGCACGGGGGCTTTCCCCGCCATGCCTGGCTTTTGGAGACAGCCGCTGGGCAGTCCGGCTTTCCACCCGTCATTTCAAGGATGTTGGTCTACTAGCCCGGTCGGAGAAATAGGGGGTCTTGGCCTTCACCGAGGCCGAGTGGATGAAGTACGAGTGGGTGAAGGCAGCTTGGACGATCGTCACCCCGGCGCTCCGGAAGTATTCCTCTAGGGCGCTGACGGGGTGACTCAGTTCCCCTTGATGCAATTGGATGTAGAGCAGCTTTGCACCAAAAGCCCTGGTTGAATCAAAAGTCGGGCGCTAATGTTGTGTCCAGGAGGCGACGAAGGAGCTGAACAGCTCCTTGATCTCGCTGTCGGTGAGCGGACGAAATTCTCCCTTGCCCACCGTCATCCCGTCTGCGTAGAAGCGCCCCACCTGATCCCAGAACATCTCCTTCACGTCGGGATGCAGCTTCTCGTACTCCGCTACGGCCTCGGGAAAGGCCAGGTCCTCGATTGGAGGAAGCTCAGTGGGAAGCGCCATCAGCACCTCTCTGGTCAGCTTCGTTTCCTCCTCCGTCCTCTGGGCTACGTACGCCTTCGGGTCGGTGAACGCCAACCCAGCGGTCGGGTCGGACGGGCTAGGGACGTATATCTGTAGCCCATACTCCCAACCCTCCACGAACGGGCCTCGGATACGGGGGTCCAGTGCCTCCAGCTTCGCCGCCTCATCGGCAGAAAGAACACTCTCCAGAGGCGGCAGCGGCGCCGTGAAAATCCCTGAAGCGAAGTCTACCGGCCCCCGGTAGCGGAGGAGCGACTCCTCTGCCGCTTCGAATCCCACCGCCTTGACGAAGAACTCGAACTCCGAACGTCCGATAGAGCCCAGCCGTGCATACGGTACAAGAGCCTCTCTCTTTATGACCGGCGCGAGTGGGGGCTGTGCCGGTCTCTCGATGGCGGGGCCGAACGCCTCCACCGGAGTCCTGTAACCAGCGAAGAGCCAGTCCGTCGCCAACTTATCGCTTATGAGCGCGATGAGCTCGAAGGTCCGCTTCCCCTTTCGGGACAGATTGTCATGCGTGGAGCGGGCCCCTCCCTCCAGTGTCGATGCGAAGCGGTCCGACGCCGGTCCCGCAAGGACCAGTAGCCACTCGGTCACCATCTCCGTTCCCAGGAAGTTTGCTATCGCCTCCAGGTCCAGGCCATCTTCCTGAGACAGCCTGTCGTGCTGGACGAGAGCCTCTCCCTCCAGTGTCGACGCGAATGTGACGGGAGGAGGCGTCGGTGCCGCCGCAGGCTCCTCCTTGTTGCAGCCTACGAGCAGGAGGACAACGAATGCGGCCGCTGCGATTGGTAGATAGCTTCTCATGGTAGCACCTCTCTTTCGAGTACCCTCCTCTCCGTGCGGGTGGTCGTTGGATGTGCGAAGACGCCTAGACGCAGTGACTCGTCGCCAAACCACCATTAGCCGGACCCGGACTCGGGCCGTTATTGTATGGAGTGGCCGAACCATGACCCCAGCCATCCCAGCAGAAGTTGGGAGTCCCTTGAGGTTTTCCTTTGGGAATTATATACAATCTTGATTCTCTCGTAAAAAGTCTGTGCAGGTCGAATTAGAACAAACGTACCCACGCCTGGGTACAATATACAGTCTCTGTTCCGGATACTACCCCAACATACGGTAGCGCTCAGATGTGCTAAATCGCTGGAACTTCCTCAAAACGGGTTTTTACGAGGGAATCAATCTTAGCCAAGCGGCCTTGAATGGGATAGGCGGCTAGAATGGAATCGGGAGTCACCCTACTCGAAATCGCCCGCCAATTTGATACCCCGGAGAAGGGCGAATCGTGGTTCATAGAACAGCGCTGGCCGAACGGGATAGCCTGCCCGCACTGCGGAAGCCTCAATGTCGCGGCCATCGCCAACCGTAAGCCGCAGCCCTTCCGTTGCCGCGATTGCCGCAAGCACTTCTCGGTTAAGACCGGTACAGTCCTGCAAAGCTCCAATATCTCGCTCGACAAGTGGGCCATCGCGTTCTACCTCTACATGACCAACCTGAAGGGCGTGTCCAGCATGAAGCTACACCGCGACCTGGGCATCACTCAGAAGTCGGCATGGCACATGGCGCATAGAATACGCGAGACCCTAGCTGTCGCGGGCAATAGGTTCTCAGGGCCGGTAGAGGTAGACGAGACGTACATCGGCGGCAAGGAACGGAACAAGCACGCCGACAAGAAGTTGAATGCGGGGCGCGGGCCGGTTGGCAAGGCTGCGGTCGTAGGCATGAAGGACCGCGAGACGGGCCAGATCGCCAGCCAGGTTGTCGAGCACACCGACGCGCCTACCTCACAGGGCTTCGTGGAGCGGAACACCGAGCCGGACGCTATGGTGTACACAGACGACGCCAGTGCCTACCGTGGGATGCCCCGGCATCACGAAGCGGTCAAACACAGTGTTTCGGAGTACGTTCGTGGGATGGCGCACACGAACGGCATGGAGTCCCATTGGGCGAGCCTGAAGCGCGGATACGACGGCGTGTACCATCAGATGTCAGCCAAGCACCTACACCGCTACGTTACCGAATTCGAGGGCCGACACAACCGGCGACCCCTGGATACAGTCGACCAGATGGCGCGGATGGCTAAGGGAGCCGAGGGCAAGAGCCTCCTGTACGCTGACCTGATAGCGGACGCGGCTTGACAGATACTGGCGTTGGCGTGTGCACAACTGCGCATCAGGAAAACGGAGGTACAGACCGTGGCTGTTCCTGACGTAGCCTCAGTCTCGTTGGAACGACCGGATCATCTAGCAACCAAGAGGGATGAGGTTGTCTTGGCTTGCGAAGACAACCTTGCCTTTATGAAGAAGCTGCACGATGGTCAGATGAAGCTGGTCGTCACTTCACCGCCCTATAATCTGGGCAAGGACTACGAGGCCAAGACTTCACTGGAAGATTACCTTGAGGTACAGGAGCGCGTGATAAGCGAGTGTGTCCGAGTCCTCCATCCTCAGGGATCGATTTGCTGGCAGGTGGGGAACTACGTCAATAACGGAGAGATCGTCCCCCTTGACGTCGTCCTCTACTCCGTGTTCCGCAATCATGGGCTTAAGCTCCGCAACCGAATCGTCTGGCACTTTGGGCACGGTCTTCACTCCACGAGACGACTGTCCGGGAGATACGAAACCATCAACTGGTGGACGAAGAACGACGATTACACGTGGAGCCTCGACCCAATCAGAGTTCCGTCGAAGTATCCGAGCAAGCGCCATTTCAAGGGTCCGAATATCGGCAAGCTGTCGGGAAACCCGAAAGGAAAGAACCCGAGCGACGTATGGGAATTTCCAAATGTCAAGAACAACCACCCAGAGAAGACGATACACCCATGCCAGTTTCCAGTAGAATTGGTGGAGCGGCTCGTCCTTTCCATGACTAATGTGGAAGATGCGGTATTTGACCCCTACATGGGCGTGGGGTCAGCAGTCATTGCCGCGCTAAGGCACGGCCGGGCGGCCTACGGTTGTGACATTGTTCCAAAGTACGTGGATATTGCCCAACAACGAGTTGGGCAATTCTACGATGGCAGTCTCCGCACTCGTCCGATGGGTAAGCCCATCTACGATCCGGCGAAGCCCAATGGAGGGCATTGATGCAGATCAAGGCTCGCTACTCACATTTGAACGGCGAGGAATATCTGCTAGTCCACCGCAAGCAGCTATGGGATGAAGTACAGAGCGCAATAGGAGAAGTAGACGCCTACGCCTGCCGGACTAAGGTCTCAAAAGAAAAGACCATGCGAGGGAAGACGCTCTTCTCTCCTACCGATATGAACCGCGCTTTCACGGACGAACTGAGTCGGCTAGGCTGGAACGAGCGCCGGAACACGTTTTGGGTGACCGACGACGAGAAGATACTCCGCGGAGTCTATACTTTGACAGAGGGTGAGCAGAGGCAGGCCATTACCCCGAATCCACCGAGGGAGGGCGTCGGGTTAGCATCCTGAAGTGGCCAGAGGGTGCTCTTCTGAATCTGGGATAATGGTTTTGTAACAGCAAAACAGTCCCAGAGAAGGAGCACCCAATAGATGCTACCACGCAACCAGCCCGACCGTATCCGTATCGTCTTTGACGATCACCGCCTGGTGGCCAATGCCGGTCTGCTCCTGCCGGCCACCCTCGCCCGGCATCTGGGCCTGCGGGAACTCGTTGACCATCACCTTGACCTGGGCGGCGCGCCGGGGCGGGCCAACACCGGAGACAAGCTGATGACCCTGGTGGCCTCAGCCATGGCTGGCGGCGACTGCATCGACGACGCTGATGTGTTGCGCACCGGGGGGACGGCCTGCACCCTGGGCGGCACGGTCAAGGCGCCATCCACCCTGGGCACCTTCCTGCGCAGCTTCCGGTGGGGCCACGTCCGCCAGCTGGACCGGGTGAGCCGGGAGCTGCTGGCCCGGGCCTGGGCCGCTGGGGCCGGACCCGGCGACGCGCCGTTCACCATCGACCTCGATTCCACCATCTGCGAGACCTACGGACTGGCCAAGGAGGGCGCCCGCCACCACGGCTATACCGGCAAGCGGGGCTACCACCCACTGCTGGCCATCGCCGCCGGCACCGGAGACGTGCTGATGTCCCGGCTGCGCGAGGGCCGGGCCAACACCGCCCGCGGCGCCGCCCACTTCCTGCGGGAGACGGTGGGACGGGTGCGCTACGCCGGGGCCAACGGACGACTCACGCTACGGGCCGACAGCGGGTTCTACACTCATGGCGTGGTATCCGTCTGCCGCAAGATGGATGTCCGCTTCTCCATCACCATCCGCCAGCATAAAAGCCTGCACAATCTCATCGAGGCGATACCCGAAGATGCCTGGACGCCGATTCCTTACTGGATGGACGGCGCCGCCGATGTGGCCGAGACCACCTGCACTCCCTTCCAGAGTGAACCTGACGCCGCGCCGGTGCGGCTCATCGTCCGGCGTGTGAAGCCCACGCCCGGTTCCCAGCTGGCCCTCTTCGCCACCTACAGCTATCACGGCTTCATCACCGACCGGGACGGGGAGATGCTCGAACTGGAGGCCGACCATCGCCGCCACGCCGAGATCGAGAATGCCATCCGAGACCTCAAGCACGGTGTGGGGTTGAACCATCTCCCCTCGGGCCGCTTCGCCGCCAACGCCGCCTGGCTGGCGGTACAGGTGATGGCCCACAACATCGCCCGCTGGACAGCGCGCATCGGTCTGGGCGAGCAGGTGGTGACCACCAAGACCCTCCGGCGGCGGTTCTTCTCCCTGGCCGGACGGATCACCCGCTCGGCGCGCCGCCTCACACTGCATCTGCCACAGCGCTGGCCTTGGGAAGCCCAGTTCGATCGTGCCCTGGCCCGATTGCGCGCCCTGCCACTCCCTGCCTGACGGCGGCGGCGGCAACCGGCCGACATCCGGCCAACCGAACGTCCCCGCGAACTCGCGCCAGTCCGGTCTGCGAGTGCCTCTTGCTGTGTCCTCTCCCCGCTATCTCGCCCTGACCAACATTCGCAGACGGTCACAAAGTCTCCCCGCGGCAACTGAAGACAAACACCGGCCCCCCTCTACCCCAAATCGTGCCCGGACCATCGCCCTCCCTTGCCCCTATCGCCCGTTCCGCTGCTGCATAGTCATCCCTTCGGTGGATTTGGGTTAAGGACGCCGGTCGGACACCCATCATGTCCTACAATCAGACCGACTTTGTGAAGGACAGGGTTGCCATCGAAGTCCAGTTTGGTAAGTACGCATTCGTGGCGCACGACCTGTTTGTGAAACATCTCAGCTTCTACGTCTCGGACATTATCGACGTGGCGATTGAGATACTTCCCATGAAGGAATTGGAACGAGAGATGTCATCTGGCGTCCCCTACTACGAGCGCGACCTTTTGAACGTGCTGCGTCAAGGGCGGGGTGTCCCAGCGGTTCCTCTCGTGCTAATCGGCGTTGCCCCTTGAATGGCATCAGGGTTATATCTAAGGAGTACGCGTATGCCGAAGCCTAAGAAAGAGCGTGGTCGCCCGCTGAAGCGGCCCTACCCGCCGCGCGTGGACGCTACGCCAGAGGATATGGCTCAGGCGATGTTCTCGCTACCCGCCGGTCGCAAATGGGAGTACCAGGAAGCTGGCCCGGAAGGGCCGGTGTACCGCTGTGCGGACTGTGAGCAGGAAGTCTACTATCCCGAAACGCTGTACCGCGATGGTCGCTGCGAAACTTGCCATGCCGCCGCCGTCAAGGTCTAGGCAAATAGGAGGGGGCCAAGTGTAACTTGGCTCAGTTCCCAAACCTTGTATGTCACATCGTTATCGCGGGCTGTCAGTAAGCAGGCGCGCCGATTGTTGTCCCAAGCTGGATGTAGTATAAGCGGATCGTAGCTAGTGTCCTGAGTTATGAATCCGATGACAAAATCGGGCGATGGTAGCTAGTAGCTGGTCTGCGGTTTTGGTCCAGATGAAGGGCTTTGAGGCAGCGTTGTGCTGGTCAATGTACTGTTCGATGGCTTGCTCCAGTTCCCGAGTGCTGCGGAACACCCCGCGGCGCAGTTGCTTCTCTGTCAGCACCGCGAACCAGCGCTCCACCTGGTTCAGCCAAGAGCTGCTGGTGGGGGTGAAGTGCAGGTGATAGCGCGGCCGCCGGGCCAGCCAGCGCTGGATGGTGGGGGTCTTGTGGGTGGCGTAGTTGTCCAGGATAAGGTGCACGTCGAGGTCCGGGGGTACGGTCGCATCGACCCGGTCGAGGAAGCGCCGGAACTCCGTGGACCGGTGCCGACGGTGGCAGGCGCCGATGACCTCTCCCGTCTTCACGTCGAGGGCGGCGAAGAGAGAGGTCGTACCGTGACGACGGTAGTCATGGGTCCGGCGCTCGATCTGCCCCGGGCGCATGGGCAACAGCGGGGCCGTCCGGTCGAGGGCCTGGATCTGGGACTTCTCGTCGACACACAGGACCAGAGCCCGCTGGGGTGGGTTGAGGTAGAGCCCCACGATGTCACGGACCTTCTCGATGAACAGAGGGTCAGACGAAAGTTTGAACGTCTCGGTCCGATGCGGCTGCAAGGCAAAGGCCCGCCAGATACGGCTGATGGCGCTCTGACTCAGGCCGGTACGCGCAGCCATGGAGCGCGTGCTCCAGTGGGTTGCATCCGCCGGCGTCGTCTCCAGGGTGAGGGTCACGACCCGCTCCACATCGGTGTCCGTGATGGAGCGTGGGCCGCCGGGCCGCGGCTCGTCAAGCAGGCCGTCGAGGCGGCGTTCGATGAACCGGGCCCGCCACTTCCCCACCGTTTGCTTGGCCAGACCGATCTCCCCGGCCACGACGGTATTGGTCTTGCCCTCGGAGCAACGGAGAATGATCCGGGATCGCAGAGCCAGCGCCTGGGCAGTGGTTGGACGCCGCTTCCAGCGCTCGAGGCTCTCGCGTTCGTCGGAGGAAAGGTGCAAGGGAGGAAAGGTGCAAGGGAGGAATGGGGCGTCCGATGGCCATGGTGACCTCCATGAGCGTTTCGTGGAGGGTACACCCCAGCAAGTATTTTTGCAATGCTTTCATAACTCAGGACACTAGCGGTATGAGACACTGACCGCTGTGGGTAAGTGTGGCTGCCTTGTTCTCCCCTAATTCGGGAAACTAGCTATGCGGGTGATTGCACAACTATCTGGGTGTGCCGGATGAAGTGATCCGGGCGGGTGGTGCACTCGAAAGCTCACCTCGGGTCAGGGCGTCGAAGTCGCCGGCTTGGGGGTCGTCAAGGGTTAAGGACCAGAATAAGCGGCCAGTCCGCCAGGGAGCCGATGCCGGACGCGTCATAGTAGGGCAATACGAGGCTGCCGAGGAAAGCATACAGGAATGCCATTCCGCTAGTGTGGGAGAGGACGAAAGCTACCAGCATCCCTGACGGTTCCATGCGCCGACGCCGGAAGATCAGTAGATAGCCGAGACCAGTGAATAACGCCCAAGCCCAGAATAGTCCCCAACCCTGGAAGATGTTGGTGATGGCGGGGATCTTGGCGACACCCCTGCTCACCTCCGTGCCCGTCTTCAGCGTGGCGCAGTCAACGAGCACAACGTCTTCTACCGATCTCGATGCGCTTACCCGGCCCGCCACAAGCACAGCCAGGCCTCCCGCAGGCAGCGGTTCGAACAGCTCACGCGGTTCCCTGAACCCCCCCGGCCGCTCGCACAAGACACTGGTCCCCAAGGTGCCTTCCAACACCACCACCAGCCGCCCAGCATCATCGCTGGTGTCCACACGAGTGGCGATGCCAGTCACTATGACATAACGGTCGAGAAAGTATTCGCGCTCCACTCCACCCTCGTCGAAACGCTCGGCGAGATGGCGTGCGTTGGTCTGTCGTTGTCCAGTCAATATGTCACCCCTAAGTAACTATCTCAAAATGGCCAGACGCCACTGTCGCCGGAACCACAAGAGCGCACATGCGAGCTGTAACACACCGAGGTAGTTCGCTGCCTTCTTGTCGTACCGGACCAGGACCGCACGGCACTTGGAGAGCCATGCCAGCGTCCGTTCCACAACCCACCGGCGCGCCGGATACCGCTTGTCGCCAGAGGCGTCCAGCTTCTCCTCGCCGATGCGTCGGATGTGCTCCCTATAGCCGTGTCCGGCGGCAGCCCCACGGCCTGAAGGATTGTCATACCCTTTGTCCAGACACAGGTGTTGGGGTTCCTCCTCGGTGGGCTGTGGTCGTTCGACCACAATGGCGTCCAGGGTCGCCTCCAACAGCTTGGCATCGTGCACGTTTGCTCCCGCAACCACAATGCTCAAGGGGCCGCCCTCTCCATCCACAAGGAGACTGCGCTTGGTACCAGCCTTGCCACGGTCCGTAGGGTTGGGCCCAATCAGGTCCCCCCAAAACGTGCCTTGCCCATGGCTCCGTCTGCCGCCTGCCATTCCCAGTCCACGCCATCCAACTCTTCGCACCCCTCCACCAGGGCTCCCCACATTCGGTGCAAGACGCCCGTCCCCACCCACCGTTGAAAGGTGCGATGAATGGTGCTGTCGTCCCCAAGCTCTTTCGGCAATCGGTTCCATTGGCACCCGCTGCGCAGCCGGAAGATGATGCCGTTGAGCATCTGTCGTGGGTCAGAGCGCTTGCGGCCCCGGGCTTTGGGCGGGTCTTCCTCCAGGATGATAGGTTCGATCCGTTCCCAAAGCTCGTCCGGTACTTCCCAGATGGTCTCTAGCGTCTCTTGTTTCCCCATGCGGTCCCTCCCGATGCTTTTGGAGAAACCATACGAATCGTCCTAGAAACCGATCAATGCATTTGTGGTTCAGATTTTGAGATAGTTTCTAAGTGTTCAGTGAATTTGTCCTGGCGGGTGATTTGAAGGGCCTTCGCCAGGGGTGGTGGGGGGCTGGTTTTCGAGGTAGAGGCGAGTCGCCGATGGGCGCCTTGCCTCTAGCAGTGTCTTGGTTACCATTGCGCTGTGGCCGGTTCTGTGCACGGAGAGAAGTGGTACCTGGGGCAGCATCCTGTGAGAGGAGGGCACGTCCTTGATAGGTGACGATAAGCTCTCCGTCGAGCCGTAGTTGGACTTCGACGCGTGCCCGGGCATAGCTGGCCCGATGGGGGTCGGGCAGTATCTGCAACGTGCGACCCTCGAAACGCACGGTGTTGTCAGCCGCCACAGTCCGCTGGTACTTGAAGCAGAGGATGCCAGCGAGGTCCGTTCCCGCAGGGACGCACTGGTAGGCGGCACCCGGCTGGGCGGCGGGAACGCCGAACCGGGAGTTGAACCGTGGCAGGAAGTCCGCCAGTACAGCATTGGCCTCCTCTAGCGTGCTGGCTCCGGCCAGGCGCAGCTCCATCAGCAGCCGGTCCTGGAAGGTCCCCCAGAGTCGTTCGATGCGGCCCTTGGCTTGGGGCGAATGGGCGAGTACCAACCGGACGCCCAGCTCATTGAGCGCACGGCCCACTTGCGTCTGGGGAGTCTGGCCCGTCAGCTGCTCCTCCAAGGTCTCATTCTGAGCACGGCTCACCGTGAAGGTGCCGTGGCGATCGCTGTAGAGGGTAAGGGGGATGCCCTTGCGTTGGATGACCCCTTGCAACAACTGCATGTAGCCGTATGAGTCTTCTTGTTCACGAAAGCATCCGTAGGGAACGGTGCCGGTGGCGTCGTCTATCCCGCCGATGAGCGTGAGCCAGGGACCGCGTCCTTGGAGCCAGTCGTGGCGGCTGCCGTCCACCTGGAGCATCATCCCCTCCTGAGGATAGCGTTCGCGCCGGCGACGGTGCTTGGGTGCTCGTCGGCGGCGCGGCGTCTTGATGCCCGCCTGTAGTAGCACCCGCCGCACGGTGGACCGGGACAGGAACAGGCCCTCGCGCTCGGCCATTAACTCACTCAGGTGCGTGTGGTTCGCACCATCGTACGGGCCGGCGGCAAGGGCAACTACCCGCTCACGAACACCGCATACGGTCAGTGAGGCTGGGCGATGGCGACCACTCCCTCCCGCCGGTACGCCGCCAACAACCAACGGACCTGGCGCACTGACAAACCCATCAGCTCACCCGCCTGGGCGGCCGTCAGTTCTCTACTCTCCACCCGATTCAAGACTATGATCCGCTGCTGCTCTTTCCTGTTCAATGTGATTGTCTCCATGGTGACATTTTCACTGAACAGTTAAGGGGTGTCACAATCACTGACCTATCACAATGGCGTGCGTTGGTCTTGACCGCGGGCTCGATGGATGACACCCTATTCGATTGGGTGCTGCCATTAGGTGTCGGTGTTGGAGTTGGAGTTGCCGTTGGGACCGCTGTCACGGTGGGGCTAGGCGTGGAGGACGACGCGCACCCGGACAAAAGGGCAGCCAGCAGGCAGGCAATGGCAATGAACTGCATAGCGTAGTTTCGGCGGTCACTCAATCTAAACACCCATTTCGATGGATGCGAGATTGCGGGAGTGGCCGAGGTTTTTCGGCACACCCTCTTGGCGTATCCCTGATCCCAAACTTGATTCTCTCGTAAAAAGTCTGTGCAGGTCGAATTAGAACAACCGTACCCTTGCCTGGGTACAATATACAGTCTCTGTTCCGTGTCCTACCCCAACATACGGTAGCGCTCACATGTGCTAAAGCGCTGGAACTTCCTCAAACCGGGTTTTTACGAGGGAATCAAACTTCGTCATTTCCACGCCAATCTCGTCGCTCCGGCAGTATGGCCCCATAATTGCTCATCTCGATACCAGCATACATTCCTTTCATCTCTCTTGCCAGAGGACGCTGGGTTGACTGGCCTCCCCAATCCACGGCCTTGCTGGGGGCTTCTACTTTGGGAGGAGGGCTGGCCTTTGCGGTGAATGCTCCCATGCGCCCCTGCTCTCGTCCATGTGTGCGGGTTTGCTGTTGCCGGTAACCGCCGCGAAGAAGTAAAATGTTTGATTGTAAAAGTACGTCTGTAAAGGGGAATAGGATGAGAGACACAGGGACCTCGGCGAACGCACAAAGAGAAGGAGAGGGAGAGGGAGGCGCGGCGCACCCACGCCGCCCACGCGAAGAGACGGCCCGCCTCGGCAAGGAGATATACGAGCGGGACATCCGTGGGCAGGTCGAAGCCGACCACCACGGAGAAGTCGTCGCCATCGACGTGGACAGCAGGAACTGGGCAGTCGCCGCTGGCGAGATTGCCGCGGTGGACCGCCTGCGGGCGATGCGCCCCAGTGCCGTCAATGTCTTGTGTGAGCGGGTCGGGTACCGGGCGCTGCGCAGCTTTGGGGCAGGGTCTCTGCGGAGGACTGGGTGATCCAGGGAGTGGTGAACGCCGCTTATGAGGCGGTCGTGACCCTTTCCTTGCAAGGCCCTGCGGGGCAGGCCCAAGACATCGAGGCCGTGGTGGATACCGGCTACAGCGGCTTCTTGACCTTGCCGACTACGTTGGTGACGGAGCTGGGACTACCTTTTGCTTACATAGGTCGGGCATTTCTGGCCAACGACGATGAAGTGAGCTTCGACGTTCACGACGTTACGGTTCTGTGGGACGGCCAACCGAGACGTATCAAGGCTGACACGACGGGCAGCACCCCGCTCTTGGGTATGTTGTTGCTCGATAGGCACAGCTTGAACATCGAAGTCGAGAGCGGGGGCCGCGTCGTCATACGGGCCAGGGCATAGCCGGAGGAGACAGGGACGCGATGCAGTCAAGCGAAGCGGCGCAGTTGCGGCGGGCTGGGGAGGCCAAGGGCAGCTCGCCCTGCGTCGATTGATCCCCTATAGCCGAACCTCCCAGCGGAAAGTTCGCAATTCGGTACGTGCAGGCCCGCCGGAAACTGGAATTCGCACCCGCCCTGGTTCACCGCATCGAAGGCGGTCGGCACTTTGTCCTGGCCGATCACCGCTACGATATGCTCAAGCGCGTACGCTTCGGTGGCGAAACACAAGGGCTCCAGGGAAGCGCTGGCCGTCGGCGACGTTTCCGGAGCAGGGGTGGCGGTTGTGGGCTCGGCGTCGTCACCGCACCCAACGACCGCAAGTAGCATGGCCACTGAGGATAGTACAGCGGCTCCAAGTCGAATGCGGCGCTTCATCAGAGGTTACGTCAATAGGTGTGTAAACGACATCAGGCGGCGACCTTCTCAGCCGTTGATTCAATGGCGATTCCATCCGCATACTGTGCACCGAGATAGACGTCTTCGATCAACTCAGGGGCCTTCAGACGCCTGAAGCGCTGTTCGGCGACCATCAACATTTTCCAGATCACCGCTATCGCCCGATCGACCCTCTTGTAGCGCTTGGCGGCATCGGTCCGAAGCCTGAGGGCCGCGAAGGGTGATTCTACCGGGTTCGTCGTGCGAAGGTGCCCCCAGTGCTCCTTTGGGAAGTCATAGAAGGTGACCATGCGGTCCCAGTCCCGCTCCAAGGCCTCTGAGGCCGCCTCGTAGGAATGGTCGCCGCACCACCTGGTGAACACCGTCCTGAGCCGCTCAGCCTCTGTCCGAGTCGGCGCGTAGGGGATAGTACGCAGCATGAGCTTGGCCTGGTCCTGTTGTCGCTTTGGAAGCTTGATTCCCTCGTAAAAACCCGTTTTGAGGAAGTTCCAGCGCTTTAGCACATGTGAGCGCTACCGTATGTTGGGGTAGGACACGGAACAGAGACTGTATATTGTACCCAGGCAAGGGTACGGTTGTTCTAATTCGACCTGCACAGACTTTTTACGAGAGAATCAAGCTTGGCGAGCACGTTTACGATCTTGTGGTTCCAGCAGCGTTGCTCTGCCGCCTGCGGATAGACGTTGCGCAGAGCTCCCCAGATGCCCAGGTGTCCGTCTCCAACCACCAGCCTCGGGCAGCTCAAGCCCCGGCGCTTGATGTCCCTGAGCACCTCGGACCAGTTCTCTGTGGACTCCCTGTATCCGGGAACAGCGCTCACCACCACCTTGCTCCCGTCGCTCAGGGCCGCCATCACCACCAGTACCGCCGCCTTCTCCTTCTCAAGACCAGCCTTGACGTAGACTCCATCCACCCACATGTAGACCACTTCCAGGTCATCGAGGGGCCGGCTGCGCCATTGGGCAAGCTCATCGTTCCACTTATCCTTCAACCGGGCCACCGTGCTCGCCGATACCGGTGCGTCCTCTCCCAGCAGCCCCCGCAAAGCCAGATCGAAGTCGCCTTCGGATAGACCGTGCAGGTACAGCTCGGGGATCAACTCAGCAACCTTCCTGGTCCTGTTGACGAACAGCGGCAGCAGCCGGCTCTCGAACTGCTCCTCGGTATCGCGGACTCGCGGCCGCCTCAGCTGTATCGTTCCCGAACTCAGCGTAAGCCTCCGGGCTCTGCCGTATCCGTTCCGATAGCCGGTATCGTTGTCCGAGTCGGATCTGAGCGCCGACTTCGCCCTTCCCAGAAACGCCGTCACCTCCTCCTCCAGCAACTCCTGGATCAGCCTCTGGACCTGGCTTCGCACCCAATCCTCCAACTGCTCCCACTCCGGCCTTGACTCCGACCTACTCTCAGTGCTTTCCTTCCTCATGGACGGTCTATCTCCTCTCTTGGGCCTTGAGCCCATGTTGTTCAGAGAGAGGGTACACCGCCTGACTGTTTACACACTTTTTGAAGATACCTCCTTCATCACGTTACCTCCGAGAATCACCGTATCTCTCATGGCAATGATATAGGCATCATTTTGCCGCACGTCAAGTCCCCAACGAGCGACTCGAAAGGAAAGGGCGACAAATAGCGTTGCCTGGCGACCGACCGCCGCCTCTGACGCGCCAACTCCTGCCCGCCGGCCCGACTGGACTCTGGCCCACGACGTTCGCCGGGGCAGGCTTTTCGCCGGAGTGACGACGCGCCTACGGCACGCCGCCCTGGAGGATCTTGATCAGCTTGTCAGGGTCGATGTTGCCACCGGAGACTACGCAGGCGACTTTGCCGCTGCCAGCGCCGCCGGAGAGGGCGGCCGCTACCGGCGTGGCGCCGGCGGCCTCGGAGATGACGTGGTTGCGCTCGGCTATGAGCTTGATGGCGGCGGCTATCTCGGACAGTGTCGCGATGAGCGAGCCGTCGAGGAGGCTGCTGGCGAGGGGCCACATCTCGGGGAAGACGAAGGGGGTGCCGATGCCGCTCACGAAGCTGGGTGTGTTCTCGACTTCGACGGGCCGTCCGGCGGCCAGCGACGGCGCGACGGGCGCACCGGTCTCGACCTCGGCGGCGTAGAGCTTGACGTTAGGATCCACTGCCTTGATGGCGGAGCCGATCGATGTGGTCAGGCCGCCACCGCCGTAGGGGACGACGACGGCCTCGACGTCGGGGAGGTCCTCGAGGATCTCGAGGCCGATGGTGCCATTGCCGGCGAGGACGTCGGGGTGGGCGAAGGGGTGGATGAAGGCGCCGTTCATGCCCTCGTGTTCGTGCGTGCTGGCGATTTCCAGCACCTTGGACCAGGGTACCTTGACGGCGCCGGCGCCCTGTTTCTCGATGGCTGCAAGCTTGTTCGCGGGCGTGTCGTCGGAGACGACCACGGAGCAGTCGATGCCGAGCTCTCGGGAGGCCCAGGCCATGGCGATGGCCATGTTGCCGGAGCTGACGGTCCAGACGCCGTCGCGTAGGGTGTCGCCGGCCAGTTTGAGGGCGTTCATGGCACCGCGCAGCTTGAAGGAGCCGTTGGGCTGCATGTTCTCGAGCTTCAAGTGGATATCGGCGGGGGCGTCGTCGACGTTTAGGCGCAGCAGGGGCGTCCGGACGACGGAGCCGGAGATTCGGGCCTGCGCGGCGCGGATGTCTTCGAGGGGGATGGAGTCGATTGGGGTTACTGTGTTTTGGGTCATCGTGTGCTCACCTGGTCTGCTTTGTATTCCCGCCCACCCGCCCTAAGTTGAATACGGGGCTCCGCCCCGTACCCCGGCAAAGGGGGCCTGGCCCCCTCTGCACTCCCCCAGGCAGGGCCCTTAGTCGCCGGCGGCTTCTACCGGTTCGGGTTGGGCGTTGCGGGCTTTCAGGTATTGGCCGGTGTGGGAGCCGTCGATTTCGGCTACTTCTTCGGGGGTGCCTTCGGCGATGACGTAGCCTCCGGCGTCGCCGGCGCCGGGGCCGAGGTCGATCAGGTGGTCGGCGGCGTTGATGAGGTCGAGATGGTGCTCGATCAGGACGACGCTGTTGCCCGCGTCGACGAGGCGGTGTAGGACGCGGAGCAGGTGGGCGCAGTCCTCGAAGGAGAGTCCGGTAGTAGGCTCGTCGAGGATGTATAGCGTGTTGCCGGTCGCGCGTTTGGCGAGCTCGGTGGCGAGTTTGACGCGCTGGGCTTCGCCGCCGCTCAGGGTCGTCGCAGGCTGGCCGAGCCGGATGTAGCCCAGGCCCACGTCGAACATGGTCTGGAGCCTGTTCCTGACCCTGGGTATGTTGGTGAAGTACTCCAAGGCCTCGGTGACGGTCATATCGAGAACGTCGGCGATGTTCTTGCCTTTGAACTTGATCTCGAGCGCCTCGCGGTTGTAGCGCTTGCCCTGACAGACCTCGCACGGGACGGTCACGTCGGGCAGGAAGTGCATCTCGATGGTGACGTAGCCGTCGCCCGAGCACGTCTCACAGCGGCCGCCCTTGACGTTGAATGAGAACCGGCCGGGCTTGTACCCGCGCACCCTGGCCTCGGGCATCGTGGCGAAGAGCTCGCGGATGGGTGTGAAGGTGTTGGTGTAGGTGGCCGGGTTGCTCCGCGGCGTGCGGCCGATGGGCGACTGGTCGATGTTGACGACCTTGTCGACGGCGTCGACGTTCTTGATGCCATCGCTCTCGCCGGGCCTGTCCTTGGCGCGGTAGAAGTGCTTCGCCAGGCTCTTGTACAGCACCTCGTTGATTAGCGTGCTCTTGCCTGAACCGGACACGCCCGTGATGCAGACCAGCATTCCCAACGGTATTTTGACGTCGATGTCTTTAAGATTGTTTTGCCTGGCGCCTTTGACCATGATGTGCTGGCGGTTCCCTCGCCGCCGACCCATCGGTATCGGAATCCGGCGCCGGCCGCTCAGGTACTGGCCGGTGATGGAGTCCGCCGTCTCGATAATGTCCTCGACGGTGCCGGTTGCGATGATCTCTCCGCCGTGTTCGCCGGCGGCGGGCCCGAGGTCGATGACATGGTCCGCGGACCGCATGATGGCCTCGTCGTGCTCGACGATCAGGACGGTGTTGCCCAGGTCGCGTAGCCGTTTCAGCGTCTCGATCAGCCGATGGTCGTCGACGGGGTGGAGCCCGACGGAGGGCTCGTCGCAGACGTACAGGACGCCCATGAGCCCGGAGCCGATCTGGGTCGCCAGGCGGATTCGCTGGGCCTCTCCACCGCTGAGGGTGGAGGCGGTGCGCTCGAGGGACAGGTAGTCGAGTCCGATGTTGACGAGGAAGAGCAACCGCTCCTCGATCTCTTTCAGTATCTGCTCGGCGATCGCCTTCTCGCGGGACGTGAGGGCCTCGGACTGGGTGACGCCGTTGGTCGATCCGTCCGACTGGGCCGACCTTCCGTTTCGACTGCCTTTGGGTGGCGTCACGTCCCCGGACGCGGTCGCGCCGCCTATCTCGTGGACCCACTCCAGGGTGTGGGCGATGGACTTGCGGGTTACCCCTATGATGTTGACGCCGCCGACCGTCACGGCCAGGGCCTCGGGCTTGAGGCGCTGGCCGTCGCACGACCGGCACGGCCTCGATGTCATGAAGCGTTCGAACGCGCTACGCACGGAGTCGGACTCGGTCTCACGGTATCGGCGTTGCAGGTAGGGCACCACGCCGTCGAAGGACCCTTTCCACCGGAACTGGCGCTCGCCGGCGTCTGCGTGTTTCATCCTGATGGTGCGGCCTTGGGTCCCGTAGAGCAGCAAGTCGAGGTACTTCTTTGGAAGCCTCTTGACCGGCACTGTCGTCGAGAAGCCCAAGCTACTCGCAGCTCCCTCTGCGAGTCTGAAGAACCAGCGATGAGGCGAGTCGGCCACGATGGCGCCCTGCTCGAGCGACAACTCTTTGTCAGGGATCACCAGGTCGGGGTCGACCTCTAGTCGGTAGCCAAGCCCGGTGCAAGTGGAGCAGGCGCCATGGGGGTTATTGAAGCTGAAGGTCCGCGGCTCGAGCTCGCCGAGGCTGATGTTGCAGTGGACGCAGGCGAACTCCTCGGAGAAGAGCATCTCGTTGCCGTCGGCGGTGTCGACGAGCACAGTGCCGCCGGCCATCCGAAGCGCGCTCTCGACCGAGTCGGCGACCCGGGTGGGCTCCGCGCTGTCGCCGATGACCAGCCGGTCGACGATCACCTCGATGGTGTGCCACTTCTTCTTGTCGAGGTCGAAGGTATCCGTGAGGTCGTGCACTTCGCCGTTGACCCTGACTCGGACGAACCCGGCCTGGCGCGCCTCCTCGAAGACCTCCTTGTGCTCCCCCTTCTTCCGCCTGACCATCGGCGCCAGGATCTGAATGCGGCTGCCATCAGGAATCTTCATCACTGCATCGACGATTTGCTGGACCGTCTGCCGCTCCACGGGGCGCCCGCAGTTGTAGCAGTGGGGGCGGCCGGCTCGGGCGAAGAGCAATCGCAGGTAGTCGTAGACCTCGGTAACGGTGCCGACGGTCGAGCGGGGGTTCTTGGATACGCCCTTCTGGTCGATGGAGATTGAAGGCGACAGCCCGTCGATGTGATCGACATCTGGCTTGTCCATCCTGCCCAGGAACTGTCGGGCGTAGGCGGAGAGGGACTCGACGTAGCGGCGCTGCCCCTCGGCGTAGATAGTATCGAACGCCAGCGAGCTCTTCCCCGACCCGGAAACGCCGGTGATGACGACCAGCCGGTTGCGGGGAATTGTTACGTCGACGTTCTTGAGGTTGTGCTCTCGGGCTCCGCGAACGACGATGTTTTCAAGAGGCATTCTGTGGGTATCGGCTCCGAGGTTAGGGTTAGTGTCGGTGATGTGATTGTACCAGCCGGTGATATTGGCGCGACACTTTTAGGACGGCTATCGGGTGGGTCTGAGATCCGCCCTACGGGTGTTTTTCTGGTTGATGCATCTTGTTGCGAAATGTCGCGCTTGAACGGGGCGTCTGCCCCCTCCTCCCCGAGAGGCTCGGGATCTTTGACAATCCTCCCCCGCTGGGGGAGGAGGTAGAACATCATACAGAACATAAGTGCTGCGCGCAACAGGTCGCGTCTAGTGGTCCGAAATGTTTGTAATGATTGGTTGATTGGCACGGGGGCTTTCCCCGCCATGCCTGGCTTTTGGAGACAGCCGCTGGGCAGTCCGGCTTTCCACCCGTCATTTCAAGGATGTTGGTCTACTAGTTCGCCGCCGAATTAGATGACCGCGTCCTAGACGTTACTCGATGGTCAGGACCTGGCATTGGCTTTCGATGCGTGGGACCTGGACAGTCTGTTCTCCCACCCGAAGTGGGACCGCTGTCGGGTGATCCGTGAAGTCGGTGCGGCGCACGAGCACGCGATCGCCGAGCCGTAGGCCGGAGACGACCGGGCTTTCGGTCTCGGGCACATGGAACGTGACAGGTGTGCCGTCGTCCAAGAACTCTCGATATTCAAGGGCTGCGGCGTAGACTTCGTGGACCAAGCGGACTTCGTCGGCTGTTTCCTCGCGGAGGCACCAGAGGAAGAAGGTGTCGTGGCCGCGGAGGAGCATGTGCCACAGGAGGTCCTGATAGATTCGCTCGCTAAGCTGTTTGACGCCGGGGTCCGGTCTCGAGGGTGGGGCGGTGGTGTGCCAGTGGACGAAGGGGACGATCGGGACGTCCGCCGCCGTGTGCTCGCCGGCGTTAGAGGCGACGAGCAGCATGTTGTAGAACCAGCGGTAGTCGGAGCTCTCGAAGTCGTACCACGAGAAGGTGGGGTACCAGGTGTAGACGACCGGCATCGCGACGGTGTAGCTGGTCAGAGGGAACTCGCGTGCCCACTGTCGGTAGACGGCGCGCTGGTCGCGTTTGTGGGGCGCCCCTTCAACGAACCGCTCAAAGTAGTCGTACCAGTAGCGATAGCCGTCGTGAGGGTAGACGGCGTAGTTGCCCACGAGCACGTTCGGGAAGTGGGCACGCAGGACATCTGCGTAGGTCCGGCGCTGCATGTCGGACCGGACGGCGCGAATGGTCGTCTGGAAGGCGGTGAAGTCTTCGATGTTCGGGACGTGCTCCCGGCAGCGGCTGCACCGCTTCGAGGCCTGCCAGGCGTCGTTCCACTCGATGGGACCATCGACCTCCCAGTCCGCGAAGGCGAAGCCGACTTCGAGGCCGCGCCGCCGGTACTCCTTGGCAAAGGACTCGACCCGGGACTCGATGTCGGGGTACCTGTGTTCCAGCGCGAAGGGACAGCCGATCTTGACCGTGTCGCTGAAGGAGGTGTCGAAGAAGGGTTCACCCGTGTCGGTGCGATGGGCCGTCTCGGGGTCGCTGTTGAAGAAGTGGTGCAGGAGCGGCGTGGCGTTGATGTTGACAAGCAGGCCGAGCTTTTTCTGGATGCCGGCGATGCGGAGTCCACGGTCGAGGGATTCGGTTTCATGTCTGTGGTCCCAAGTGGTTATGACTGCAATGCCCCGTCGGTCCAACTCGAGGATGAGGCGTTCGGTCTCCGCCTCGTCCTCGTCGATGTCCATTAAAGGCCAGAGGTAGAGCGGCAGCCGGTTGCCGCGAGTGTGCTCCAGTGGCTTCGTGTTCCGGAGCACGACGTCGATTAGCTCCGATGTGGGCATGTTGGTTGCGCCTCGTTCGTGGCGGCGGCAGGTCTGAGACCTGCCCTTACGGTTGTCTGACAGTGGGTCAGTGCGAAAGGTAGGTCAGCCGACTAACGACAGGCCCGGCACCGGCTCCAGGTCCGACTGCGTAGGCGTGAGCACTGATGAGTCGTGAGGGAAGTCGGCCGATTCGACGTCTCGGACGGGCATCCACGCCATTCGGTGGGCCGACTCTCGCGCCGCCAGGCACATCGTGACGCTGACTAGGCCTGCGGTCAGGTCCGTGCGGGACTCGTCGCGTCCTAGACACACGTCGGCGAAGTTTTTTATAAGGGCCTCGTCGCCCCCCATATGGTCGCCGCTCCGTTCGATCTCGACTTGATCGACTCGATCGCTATGGTGGTCGGTCACCGTTAGGGCGCTCCTGTACCAGTCGAAGGAGAGCGTGGCCTTATAGCCGGTTATCACGGCACCGCGAGTCGCTGCTCCCTTGCGGGAGACGAAGTTCTGGCTGTAGGCGGCGTGCACACCTTGTGCGTACTGGACGATGGCCGAACCGGCGTCCTGGTGCACGATCTCCTCGCCAAAGACGCAGGGGTGATCGCCCTCCAACACGCCCTGGGTGTTGCCGCTTCGCTTCATGCCTGACGGGCTCTCGAGACACGTATCGACCAGCTCGCAGGAGGAACACCAGAGCTCATGCGGCATGTCGCCGCCGTACACCGATCTTGACATCATCGCCGTGACGGCCGTCGGGCAGCCCAGTACCTGGTTCAGGTAGTCGAAGTCGTGCGTGGCTTTCTGGAGCCAGAGCCCGTGAGTCTTCGAATAATCCCTGTACGATGGCCTGCTGTAGTACACCCAGCCGTAGGGGACGTTGTTGACGGCCTGGACTTGGTTGATCGCGCCCAGGTCACCGGACCGCACTACCTCCATCACGGACTCGAACAGCGGTGTCCGCCTCAGAGGGAACGAAGCAACGACGGACTTCTCCCGTCCTCGGTAAGCGTTCCGTAGCTGCGCCGTCTGCTCATAAGAGACTGACACCGGCTTCTCCAGGAATACCGGGAGCCTCGTCGAGGCGACTTTAACGGCCACGGGAGTGTGAACATTGCAGTGGGAGGCGATCAATATGCCGTCAAATTCCCGCGAGTGCTCCAAGAGCTCGTCCTCGCTTGAAAAGAAGCTCACCGAGCTGCCGTCGACGCCGGCTCGCTTGGTCCGCTCCCTGGCTCCGTCGAGGTCTACGTCGGCGACGGCAACGAGCTGGAATCCTTCGACGAGTTGCTGGAAGCGGGTCATCAGCGACGAGGCGCGATGCCCCATGCCGATCACCGCAAGTTTGAGGCTATCAGCCATCGGCGGCGCTCCAGGTGTCCATAGGGTGTTCGCATTGTTACACAGTCTTGCCGTTTTCGAGCGATCAGTCTCCTTGACCAGCCCGATGTTTGGAGTATAGGCTGCCATTGCGGACGCTAGGAGGAGCGGCAATGGCATCTGAGAGGCCGAATCCGACGGTGCTCGTCATAGACGACGAGGTGGACTTGAGAAGCCTCTTGCAGTCGACCCTGGAAAGGGCGGACTACAACGTCGTGCTGGCGGCCGGTGGGCAGGAGGGGCTGAGGGCCTTCTTCGAAGCTCGGCCGGATCTGGCGATCGTGGACATCATCATGCCGGATATGAGCGGCCGGACTGTCCTCGAACGCATTCGGGAGGTGTCCGAGACCCCGGTAATCATGCTGACCGCTCTTGGACAGGAAGCGGACAGGATAAAGGGGCTCAAGGGCGGTGCTGACGACTATGTGGCCAAGCCCTTCAGTCCAAACGAGCTGGTGGCGCGTTGCGAGGCCGTGCTCCGCCGGACTCAATGGGCGGCTCAAAGACAGTAATCAGCCATGCCCGACCGTGTTATTTCGGATAGCTCGGTTATCGTAGCAGCCCTTAGACAGCAGGAAGAGCACCACCAAGCCAGTAGAGCGATATTAGCCGATATTTCCCAGATGGAATCCAGTGCTTTCATAAACACACCATCCTGAGACAGTCCAGACTATAAGATCGCCTGCTGAAGTTGTCAACTGCCACCAACCGCGCTAATATCACTTCATCTAGAGAAACAGGGTCTCCAAACCACTTGGAAAGGCTCTAAACGGATTATTCAGACCGAACCTCACGCTGCAAGTCGCGCACCTTGCTCAGGGCAGCCTCGATATGATCACGATTCCCTAACAGACACATGCTCCTATCCAGGATTGAAACGAAGTCTCCCTATCCGCTCCAGCATTTCATCGAACATCTCCCTGGTCACCATCACCTCGGCAAGCTGGAACACAAGCCTCCTCGCATGACGCACCAGTCGCCCGCCTATCTTGATGAGTCTCGTCTGAATACTTGTCAGGGACCAGCTCTTTATCGCTTCTGGCAGAGCCAGCCTTCTGAAGAAGTTGCCCAGATTGTATGCCAGGATGAATAGCCACAGCCTCACCTGATTAGCCACGAACTTATGGCACGAGAGCCGAGTCCAATTGAGGGCGTATTTCCCCTCTTTAATCCACTGCTCTGCTGTGCCTCTGCCATTGTAGAAGCTGACTATTCCCTTCGTTGGATAGCTCAGGTTGGTTACGATGAAGCCTACTCTTGGGAACAGTTCTCCCTGATGCCACTCCACCTTGGCCACTACTCTTCGAGGAACATTCCAACTCTGGGCCTGATAAACGAAGTCGTGATACGAGACGATGGGCTTTTGAGAGGGCCACTCGGTAGGCCGTACCAACAGGTGAGATATTTCCTTCTGAAGCACTTCGTTCGCCGGAAGCCTTATGGCGTAGCCGATATGCCTTGTCTCCAGGTACTCGTAAATCTCAGGCTTGGCAAAAGCAGCGTCTGCTCGAAACAGCAGCCTCACCGCCAGCTTCAGGTAGCGCTCGACGATGGGATTGATGAACTCCTTCCAGCCATCGGCGCTGTGGACGTTGCCTGGTCTGAGAACCGCCCCTTCGCAATCTCCAAACTGGTTGAAGCAGAACAAGGGGTGATAGCACATGCATCCAAAGTGGCCGTTGTAGGCTGCTTCCTCCTGCTCGCCATGCACCGGACTCTCCGAACTGTCGATGTCCAGGATGATACGCCTGTGTACGGTCTTGGCTAATGCACGTTTTATCCATTCGACATTCAGCCGCTCAATGCCCTTGAGGTTTTCCTTTTGTGTCAGCAACTCCGTCTCGAACCTACCCATCTCGCTGGTGCTGGCCGCGTTCCTGTCAGGGCCTTTCCAGCCTACCACTACTCTCAGGGCTGGGTCTTGGGAAAGGCGGTCGGCATCATTGGTGTCGTCGTATCCAGCGAGGCGGCTGTAGACTGACTGTCTCAGCAGTGGGATTAGCTGATGCAGGATGTTTTTGCCCGTTCGACTCTCTTTGAGGAATTCGTCGGCAGAGTCGGTCAGGCTTAGGGCGTCATCAAGCTCTCTGCACGCCAGCAGTCCTGCGTCTGAGGTGATGGTAGCACCGCGAAACTCCACGCGAACTTTGGAGTCAAAGTCGAGCTTGAGAGGGGTCTTTTCGTCGTCACCCATAAGGTGCCTCCAACACGATTACGTAATCAGAAGCCAGAACCTATATTCATGGGTGTATTATAATGTATAGACTCCCATTATATCCGTTTAGTAATCAGAATATTCATAGTAATCACAGGAACGCCAATCACCACTTGGGTCTATCTGGGAAATCCAGGATTAGATAAGGTGGGTAAAGGTGACTTGGTCGCTGTCCAGCCTTATACGGTGCTAATCGAAGTCGGCGCTGCGATCAAGCGTCGAACTGGCTCACAGTCGCTGTCCGAACGCATCACTAGGGACATGCAGGCTATGAATACATTCTTCTTTCTGGATCTTGACTCGGTCAGGGCACAGCGGGCGCTGGAAATCGCGCAGGAACTGGGGCTGAGAGGTATGGATGCGGTGGTTGTTCAAGCCGCCGAAGAACTCGATGCCACACTGGTCAGTCTCGACGCCGAAATGACGTCCAAAGTCACAGACTTGGTAAATGCTAAGACCACTGCCTCGGTGTAAGGTGATCAGGAGCTTTCATCGTGAGCCAGCGTTTTGCGTGATGCCGTCAGATCGGTCTGTGACGCCCATCTGGAGGTGCTGGTCGAGCCCGGCGCTTCGGAGCCGGTGAAGACGATGGAGATAGCCAAGATCAAAGGGGCGGAGCTCTCCACGGGTAGCATCATACGCTTCGCCATTGAGCCCGGCATGGGAATGAGAATAATCCCGATCTCGAAAGCGCGAGCTTAGCCGGCTTCGACGTCGGCTTCAGTCCCGCGGCACGACCGGGAGAGTAATACGTGACGGGTACTCGGCCGCGTGGTAGACGGTCTGAAGCGCCGGTGACAGGCTGACGTCCGTCCCTATCGGCTCGCCGGTATTCGCGTTACGGTCGAACCTCGGGAAGTTGCTGCTTGATATCTCCAGCCGTATTCGATGGCCGATCTTAAACAGGTTGCTCGTCGCCCACAGGTCGATCTTGTATTCGTTGACGACGCCCGGGTCGACCAGCTCTGCCGGTCCTTTGGGCGTCCTGAACCTGGCTCTGATGATCCCCTCAGTCAGGTTTCTCGCGTACCCATCCGGGGCGACGTCCACCAGCTTCGCGGTGAAGTCCGTGTCCCTGCCGGACGTGGAGGCGAATAGCGTCACCGCGATGGGGCCGGTCACCTCGACGTACTGCTCCAGACGCGGCGTCGTGTAGACCAGTACGTCGGAACGGACTTCGACGGGCCGTTGATCGAACGCTCCGGGTGGCAGGAAGCCGTCGTCCGCCGCCAGTGGGCCACCGCGGGTGGGTACCGGATCGATAGGGTTATATACATAGACGTCGGGGGCTTCCCGGCCCGGAGTCTCCCGGGTAAGCCACCCATCGCCGTTCAAAGTGTTCGCTTTCCCTCGACTGTGCAGGTAGTACTCGGTATATTGGGCCCTATCAAGCGGCCACTCGTCCTCCTCCCTCCAGACGTTTTCACCCATGACGAAAATGCGGACCGGCTTTTCGTCGCTGACACCCGCGTCCTCTCCCCGCAGCCAGTAGTCGTGGTATCTCAGTATTTCGGCCTGTATTCCCATAGCCTGACCGGCCGCTCGAGTCCCAAAGCTGACTTCGCCGGCGACGCCGCCAAGGTCTGTCCCGTGAGACCATGGACCTACGACCAGCCTCTGGCCAGTCTGGGCCTCCGCCGTGGCGCCGTTCTCCTTCATCCCCACGTAATTGCGCAACGTCCCACCCAGAAAGATGTCGTACCAACCCCCGTAGTTAAATGCGGGTACGCTGATCTCGGAATGCGCACCCTCGATGCTGAGGTTCTCCCAATACTCATCGTGCTCGGCGTGTTCAAGCCAGTCGTAGTAGTAAGGCGCGAGCCCACCTTCGAGCTCCGGAAACTCTTGCATCGGCAGGTGGTTCAGGCCCGCCGTCAGGTTGTCTTTCGCCTCGATCAGTATTTCGAGTTGCCTCGTCGATAGGAATAGCCGTTTTGCCAGGTTCTCCCAGTTTGCCGCCGCCATTGGCCCCAGGCTCCATGCAAGGTTGAAGCCTAGCTGGAATGCGCCCCCTTGCCAGGCCCACCCCTCGTGGTAGTCCGAGGGCGTGATCCCCGGAGCAATGGCCATCAACGAAGGCGGCCTGGCTTTGGCCGCTAGCCATTGAGTTGCGCCGAGGTAGGAGCGTCCGAACATCCCTACCTTGCCATCGCACCAGGACTGGGCGGCGACCCACTCGACTGAGTCATAGCCGTCGTTCATCTCGTCGACGAAAGCGTAGAACTCGCCGTCGGAGCTGAACCTGCCCCGCACGTCCTGGATCACGACCGCATAGCCGTGCATGGCCGCGCCGATGGCGTCTACGCCACCGGACCTGGTGTTGGGATCGCTCTTGTTGTAGGGAGTCCGCTTGAGCAGCGCCGGGACCTTGCCGGGCGTGTCCGGGCGGTACACGTCTGCGTACGTGATCGTCCCGTCCCGCAGCATGAGCGGAACGTTTGGCTCGAACTTGACGGAGTACTGGTTCGTCAAAACCCTAGCCTCCGGTGATGCCAGCTTCGGAGAATGCGGAGGGTGCGATAGCGCGCTGTGGCCCACATGACTGTTTTAGACCAGTGTACCGGGCTTCGCAAAAACGCTCTGGTAGGGGCGTATCGCATACGCCCGCCGTTTTGGATGGAGCCCCGGACATTCGTTAGCACTATGCCACTGTCATTCCGAGCACAGCGAGGAATCTAGGGGATTCTATCGGCCGGCTGTGCCGTGCATTAGAGGACCGCCTTAGATTCTTCAATCGCTGCGCTCAATCAGAATGACAGACAAGGCAAACGAAACCGGCGGAGGGACTTTCGCCACAGGCCTACCTGGCCGTCCACCCGAGGTCGATCGTGTAACAGGCGCCCGTGATCGAGCGAGCGTCGTCCGACGCCAGGAATAGCGCGAGTGCCGCCACCTCCTCAGGGTCGATCAGGTGTTTGATCGCCGCCGGCCCCAGCATGACCTTGTCGGTCACCTCGTCCTCGCCGATGTTCGTCATGCGGGTCTGATCGGCGATCTGGGCTTCGACGAGGGGTGTGCGAACGTATGCCGGACAGATGGCGTTGACTGTAACCCCGTGCTCCCCCGCCTCGAGAGCGACCGTCTTCGTCAGCCCCACGATTCCGTGTTTAGCCGAAACATAAGCGGACTTGAACGGGCTGGCGATCAATCCGTGGATCGATGACATGTTGATGACGCGGCCCCATCCGCGCTCTTTCATTCCGGGTAGCGTGTACTTGATCAGCTGGAAAGGCGCGACGAGCATCACCTGGACCAGCTTAGCCCAGGTCTCGTCCGGAAAGTCCTCGACAGGGGACATATGCTGGAACCCCGCGTTGTTAACGAGGATGTCGACCCTGCCTTTCTGTTCCACGGCCTGCTGGCCTAGCTGGCGCGTCTGCTCCAAGTCGGCCAGGTCCGCTTGCAAGAAAGTCCCGCCGATCTCGTCGGCGACCTTCTGGCCGCTGTCGCTCATGTCGGCTATGATCACATGGGCGCCGCGCTCCGCCATCGCTGCGGCGATCGCGCGGCCGATACCGCTCCCGCCGCCCGTGACCATCGCAACTTTGCTTTCAAGTGACGTCCGCCTGTCTGTCACTGGCGTACTCCCGCTGCGGAGTGCATTTCGTACTCGACCAGGCGGGAGTGTACCATAGCGGCGGAAGGTATCGGGAACCAGGATTCGGCGACTGCTATAATCTCAGCGGCTCGAACCGGAATCACGGGTTTCTCACGTCCAAAAACCATGAGAACGATGGAGGCTTAAACGGTGAATCGCCAGGAACTGCAGCAGCTTATCCGTGGGACTATCGCAACTCTGCCCACTGCTTTCGACGAAGGAATGCAGGTGGACCATGCGAAGATGGCCGAACTTACTCGCTGGTGGGTCAGTGAAGGTCTGGGCACCTCGACATCGGCCCTCAAGGTGGCGGCTGCCATGGGCGAGGGGCCCGATCTCAATGACGAGGAGTGGCCTCACTTGCTTCGCACGGTCGTCAACGCGGCGGGGAGTGACGCGACGGTAATATGCGCGCTCAAGCCCAAGAACACCCTGCACACCATCGCGGACGCAAAGCGCGCTCAAGACCTGGGGGCCGTTGGTCTGCAAATCGACCTCCCCTTCTTCCACCATGCCAACCGGGACGATCTGGTGCGCTTCTTCACGGACGTTTCCGACGCCATCGACATCGGGATCATGATTTACAACACCCACTGGTTCACATCGGACCCTACCGCCGAGGCGATGACGGCAGAGACGATGCTCAGGCTGGCCGACGCCGAGCACGTCGTGGCCATAAAGTGGGCTGTCCCGAATCCCGACGACTACGACTCGATGAAGGAGTTCGCTCAGATCTTCAACGTGATCGACAACTCCGGACAGCCTGTCCGGTCCCACAAGAACGGTGGTAGGGGCTACATCAGCAACCTGGTCGCCGTTCACCCGGCGCACGACCTAGGTATCTGGAAGCTCCTGGAGGCCGGCCGCTACGACGAGGCCCAAGCGGAGATCGACCGAGTCAGGGGCCCGATGGCCGCGTGGATGGCCAAGACCGCGGCCCGGTCAGGCGGCTATCGCCAGCTCAAGGGCCTCATGGCGGCGGTGGGGCACCCGGCCGGACCGCCTCGCCCGCCGACCCTCCCCGTCGACGACGCGGAGCTCGCCGAGATCACGGACGTCCTGAAGGGGATCGGCTGGCCGACGGCCGCGTAGCCTAGCGGAGCGGAGTCTTACCTCCTCCCACTCCGGGGGAGGATTGAGGTGGGGGTTCCCCGGACCACAAGGCAAGTGTCATTCTGAGCGCCCGGAGGCGTGAAGAATCTAAAGTCGTGCCTTGGAGCACCGCGCCCATTCCATATCACAGTCCCTTAGATTCCTCGCCGGGCTTGGAATGACAGGAGCGACGGGCGAATGACCCCACCAGAAACACAGACCGAGAGCAAGGTCCCAGCCGCCCGACCGCCAGCGTGCGCCTATAGGATCATCTACAACTGGGACGGCGCGCCCGTTCACTACTCCGAGTACCCCCAGTCGATGGAGCAGTTTCTCGAGAAGACCTACGCTCCCATCGCGGACACACAGATCGACGCCCACTTCTGGTCTATCGGCACACACGAGGCCGAGTGGCCGACCGACGCGATGGAGTCTCTAGGCGAAACGGCTGACCGCAGGTACGAATCGGTCCTCTCAATGCGCCAGTCCGAAAGCCTGCGCACCATGTTCGAACGGGGCGAGAACCCCTACGAGGCGATGGTGGAGCGGGGCCACGAGCTCGGAGTCGACGTCTACTGCTCGGTCCGGATGAACGACAACCACTTCTGGGACCTGACTCCGGAGGACGTGCCTGGCACTACCCGGGTCGGCCTGACGAAGTTGCGGAAGGAGCACCCCGAGTGGCTCCTGGGCACCAACGAGGCCCCCCGTTGGGCCTCGACCTCCTGGAATATGGCTATCCCGGACGTCCGAGAGCATAAGCTCCAGTACATAGCCGAGGCGTGTAGGCAGGCCGACTGGGACGGCGTCGAACTCGATTGGCAGAGGCACGCGTTCCACCTGCCCGAGCACGACGGCTACCGTCTACGGTACATCCTGACGGACCTCCAGCGGGCCGTCCGTCGCGTCGCAGACCAGATCGCGAGCGAACGTGGCAGGTCCTTCCACGTCGCTGTCCGGGTGGCCACGACTTTGGAGTCGTGTCGCCGCATCGGGTACGACATCGAAACCTGGATGAAAGAGGGGCTTTGTGACGTCGTCATCGGTGGCGGCAACTCCGGCACCGACCCGGGGTTCGAGGTCGAGAGGTTCCAGGAGATGGCGGAAGGCACCGGAGTCCGCGTCTATCCGTGTTTTGATTTCGATACGAGGCAGCAGGCGAACCGCTTTTTACCCCACTCCGCCTGGCGCGATTCGTGGTTCCGCGCCATGTCGGCCGATTTCTGGGACCGAGGCGTCGACGGCATCTACATCTTCAACTGGCACGCCAACGAGCAAACGCGACGCAACCTCCTAACCACCATCGGATCGCCCGAGACGCTCCGTCGCACTGACAAGGTCTACTCCGCCCTCCACCGCAGCATCGCCCAGAAGGGGAACCGGAGCAGCACGGGCGTCGAGCGTACCGGAGCCGAGCGTGACGACCGCATCTATGGTGAGACGCCGGTCGTGCTCTACCGGACCATGACAGGCGACGGCCCGCGCTTCCATATCACCATCAGCGACGACGTGGTCGCGGAGGCCGCGAACAGCGCGCTGGAACGAGTCGATCTCCGGGTCGAACTCGACCACTACTCTCCGGCGGACAACGTCGAGGTAACGCTGGACGGCGAGCCGCTAGGTAGCCCGCAGGTCCGGCATCCGTCCGCCGAGAACCCCAACGTGCCCGCCGACGTCGACGAGAACGCCTGGCTCGTCTGGGCCCTGGAGCCGAGCCACGCAGGTAAAGGGCCGCACGAGGTCCAGGTGGTCCTGGTCGAAAGAGACCCGAGGATTCGCTCGGAGATCGTAGTCAACAACGTCGAGTTCTACGTGACCTACGTCTAACCAGCATAGGGTAGTCGTGCTCAGGGTGTCATGAATCGAGCGGACTAGCAGAGTACTAGAACGCACTCGCCAAGCCTCGCTACACTTGATCTTACGGCGTCGGACGAATCGTGGCGAGGTGCTTCGCACCAATCGCGGCTCACGTAATCGGCAACTCGTGAAGCACTCGTCCGGAGGAAATGCCCGTGGCTAGTCCGAATGCACATGGCAAGAGTATTGGCGTGGCGCTCGTTGGCAGCGGCTTCGCCGCCCATTTTCACGCCTCCAATTACCGGCGCGTGCACGGTCTCGATATACGATTCGCAGGCGTTTACAGCCGGCGTCCTGAGGCAGCGAAGGCGTTCGCTGAGGAACACGGTTTTCAGAGGACCTACGACGACCTCGACGCTCTTCTCGACGACCCTAAGGTCGACGTCGTCGATGCCTGCGTGCCAACGGCGCTCCACGAAGGGATCGTGACTCGCTCACTCGCCGCCGGGAAGCACGTGGTTGTAGAGAAGCCCTTCACCGGCTCCTTCACTCCGGGCGAGGACGCCGCCGGCTGGCAGCGCTGCCTCGAGGATGCGTTGGAGAGCGCCGGCCGGATGGTCGAAGCGGAGCGGGCATCGGGCCACCGGATTCTGTATGCCGAAAACTGGGTCTACGCTCCGGGTGTCCAGAAGGCCCGCAGGCTTCTCGATTCCGCCGACACGCCGGTCCTTCGCATAGTCGCGGAAGAGTCGCACAGCGGCACGCATTCTCCGTATGCCATGCAGTGGAAGACCAGCGGCGGCGGTAGCCTGTTGAACAAAGGCTGCCATCCGTTGGGCGGTGCGCTGTACCTGAAGCAGGTCGAGGGCTTACGACGACTGGGCAAGCCGGTCAGGCCCGTCTGGGTCACTGGAGTCGTCGGCAACCTGACCCACAGCGACGCTTTCGCCAGCGAAGCAGAGCACGTCATCCGCACCGGCTGGACCGACTGCGAGGACTGGGCGACGATGGTCGTCGGGTTCGACGACGGGTCGGTCGCGCAGATCTCCGCGGCCGACACCTCCCTCGGAGGCGTGCAGAACGTAATGACCGTCTACGCGGGCCGGTCCGTGATTAACGTCAACATCAACCCCAACGACGCCGTACTGGCTTACTCTCCCGACGCCGACGCGTTCGCCAACGAGTACGTCCGAGAAAAGGTCGAGACCACCGCGGGCTGGCAATTCACGAACCCCGACGAGGACTGGATAAACGGTTTCCCGCACGAAATGCAGGACTTCTGCGAGGCAGTGGCTGACGGCAAGGAGCCGCTCTCAGGCAGTTTGCTCGGGAGAGACGTCGTGGCAGTCTGCTACTCCGCGTACCTGTCGGCGGCGACCGGCCAGCGCGTGGAGATTCCCGGTCGCGGCTAAGCGACGATCAACGGCACGAGCATCTCGTCAGGACTGAGCCCGGAATGGTGAGAGGCTTGCGACATTATCTTACCCTCGCCACGGGCCGGCAGGTACTCGATTACGTCAGGCCCGCGCGATATCGCGACCAGGTCGCCAATGCGGCTTCTGGCTACGTCCGATAGAGATCCGGGCCCGAACAGTTCCAGTTCCTCAGCGTCGTCTGTGGTGATCAGCAGGAAGCGGCCGCCGAGGCGGTCTTTGAACCGACGGCGAATGCTCGGGACCGCGCCGTCCGTTGCATGTAGATACAGCACCCTGGCGTCTCCCGTCGGAGCGAACCTGAGCGAGCCCATCAGAGGGTCTGTGCTCCTGATTAGATGCTTGGACCGTTCCCCGACATCCAGAAAACCGTGGTCGGCGCTGATGACAATCCGGCCGAGCCCGTCGATCTGTTCGTGCAAGAGCTCGAGCGACCGGTCTATTTCGAGGAGAGCCGCTCTGGCTTCTGGGTGTCCAGCTCCATACGCGTGCACGACAGTGTCGAGTCGATGGGTGTACAGATACGTATACGTTGGGCCGTTGGCGCTTCGGACCCTTTCGGCTACGGCTTCGATCGCGGCAGGTAGGCTCTTCGACGCGAGGCTCGTCCGACCGCCGGTGACGTACTTCGAGTAAGTGCTTCCGGCTATTCGCTCAGGGAGGGCCACGAGCGTGTCCCTAGGCACAAGGCTTGGGATGGGTGCCCATGGGAAGACGCCTTCGGCTGTTACACCGAGATGAGCAAGCGACTCCCCGTCTCTGCGTCTAACGAACTGCAGCAGCACCGCCGCACCGCCTATTTCGGTTAGATGGGTCCACCATCCGGTGACCGAGTGAGCGTTGGGCCATTCGCCAGTTGTGATGGAGGTGAGCGCCGTCGCAGTCGTCGACGGGAAGACAGACCTCAGCTCGGCAACCCGGTGACGGGCCAGGAAGGAGTCGCGAGGTAGTTGGTCGACGAAGCGTTGCCCAAGGCCGTCAACAATGACAAAGACGAGATGTTTGGACGGGCCGATCAGTTTCGCCAGAGAGCGTGAGCTCTTCGTAGGTTCGATTGACGTGACGCAGACAATCTGGGCGACCGCCCGAGAAAGATCGACGATGCTCGGCTCGCCGTCAAAGGGGTGCGCCAACGACCCATCGGCGAAGGCGGCGCGCAGTTCGTCTGCGTCGCTCATGAATTCATTCTGTAGTCGGGTCGATACGACACGCGATGGTGTTTCCCTTCCAGCCGTGAGCGCGGTGTATGATGCCAGCGTAGTCGTCTCGTTACGCCGCGAGTCCTAGTCTTGACCAAAAACCCAGCCCCCAACAAAGACCAGCCACTGTACTCTCGCAGCGCCGTGAGTCTAGACACGGTACGAGCCCAACTAGGCACCGCTTACGACCGCTTCGGGCCGGGCAGCCGGTCGCGTCACGCGGAAATGTTGCGGTCAATCTCGCAGCCAGAAGGCGTCGAGATCGAGATCGAAAGGTCGGTCGAAGATCACTGGATCGTGACTGTATGCACGGCGAACCGTCTGGGAGCACTGTCGATAGTGGCAGGGCTGTTCTCCGCACTTCGATTGGACATCGTACGGGCCGACGTCTTCACGCTCCACTTTCCCGAGCCCGCGGACGCGAGCCAGCGTGCTCAAAGAGTCCGACGGGGCCGGCCTCGGCAACGCCTCTCGGCGCCCGCGGGGCCTCCGACAACGATGATACTCGATATATTCGAGGTCCGCGTACCTGACGGCGGCGCCGACGAGGGGTTCTGGTCGCAGCTCCGACACGACCTCGCGTCCCTTATGGCCGATCTGGTCGAAAAGGGGCTGGACAACGTCCGTGAACAGATAATTGACCGAATCAGTCCGGCCCTTCAACCTGCCGAAGGCTGGACTGAGCAGCCGTTGTCAACGGCGATCGAGGTAACCAATGACCCGTCACTTCACTACACGGTGCTTGTGGTGCGCTCCAGGGATACCGCTGGCTTCCTCTTCGCCTTCGCTAATGCTCTCGCTATGACCCGTGTCAACATCGAGCGCGCCGAGATAGATACCGTCGAGGGCGAAGTGCGTGACGTCTTCTGGCTCACCGACGCCCGGGGACGAAAGATCACCGATAAGAGACGGATCCAGGAGCTGCGCTTTGCCACCGCGCTGATCAAACACTTCACCGACCTTCTGCCGCAGTCGCCGAATCCGGCCCAAGCGCTGCGCCAGTTTCACGCGCTGACCCAGCAGGTACTGTCACGCGACGACTGGACTCTAGAACTGCGCAACCTCGAATCACCGGAAGTCCTCGAAACCCTCATCCAACTCTTGGGATTGAGCAGATTTCTGTGGGAAGACTTTCTCAGGATGCAGTACGACAATCTGTTCCCGGTGCTGGTCGACGTACCCACGCTGGACGATAGAAAGGGCAAAGAGTTGTTGGTGGGCACCCTGGATGCCCAGCTGGTTGAGCAGCCCAACCACGAGGATCGCGTCGCCACGCTGAACAAGTTCAAGGACCGGGAGATGTTCCGGATCGACCTGCGCCACATCACCGAGCGTGTAGAGTTTCGCGACTTCTCCGAGGAATTGACGGAGCTCGCGGAGGTGGTAGTCGCCAAAGCCGCTGAGATCTCGTCGCGCAGCTTAGACGAACGGTACGGGGCACCCTTGTTAGAAGACGGCAGACCGTGCGAATGGTGTGTCTGCGCCCTCGGGAAAGCCGGAGGCCACGAGCTGGGTTTCGGATCGGATGTCGAGCTTGTTTTTGTGTACGAAGACCAGGGGATTACGAGCGGCGCCGACGGAATAGAAAACTCGGCCTATTTCGGGGAGCTCGTCCAGGAGTTCACGCGGACGGTGATCGCGAGGCAGGAAGGGGTCTTCGAGATCGACATGCGTCTTCGGCCGTTCGGGAACGCGGGCGCCCTGGCCTCCAGTTTGAGCGGGTTTAACGACTACTACTCGCCTGACGGTACTGCCAGACAGTTTGAGCGGTTAGCGCTCGTGAAGCTGCGCCCGATAGCAGGCGATCGGGCTCTGGGCGCGGGCGTAGCCGAAGCGAGAGATGAGTTCGTCTACGCAGCGTCACCGATCGACGTGGAGAACATCCTGCACCTACGCCAGCGACAGGCTTCGGAGCTCGTGCCGTCGGGGGCGGTCAGCGCCAAGTACAGCGAAGGCGGCCTGGTCGACCTGGAGTACTTTGTGCAGACCCACCAGATATCAGCCGGCCGCACGGACTCGACCGTACGCGTGACCGGGACCCTCAATGCCATTGAACGTCTGGCCGAAGGAGACCATCTCTCTCGCAAGCAGGCTACCGAGATCGCCTACGCCTATCGGTTCATGCGACGGCTCATCGACGCCTTGCGGGTGGTGCGTGGCAACGCAAAAGACCTGACGATACCGGAGATGAACTCCCGCCAGTCCCGATACCTGGCCCAGAGACTAGGGTTCGAGTCCAGCGCTGAGCTCCACGAGGCGGTAGGGGAGCAGATGAACGTTGCGCGAGACCTGTGGAAAGGGGAGATTCCAGTTTGATCGACCTTGGAGCCCCGACGACCCGCAGTGGAACAGCCGCCGTCCTGGGCTGTCAAAAAAGGAAGTGGCCCTCCGGTCTGCCGGAGGGCCACTTGGTAGCCGGAGGCGATTAGTCTCCGAACTCGTGGACGAGGGCGGGGGGTGGCCCCGGGGGCGGCTGGGTCATGTCGATGCCGTGGATGTCCTTCACGCTGTCTCGGAACCAGATATCGAACGGGTCCGTCGACGCTCCCATCTGCGGCATCATGTTTTCTGCACCGGGTCCCTGAACGTGGACCGCTGCGAAGTCACCCATCGGAGTCTGCTGGTGCCAGACCCTCTCGCGGGTGACTCCAAGCCGTTTCCTGGACGCGACGTACTCGTCGTGTCGTGCTCCCTCTAGTTCGGCGTTCAACTGCTGCCAGGTCTCGAGCTTACCCGGCAAGATCGGTGCTGCAAACGCTACTTCTCCCATTGACTCCTCCTTGAGTCGGCCGGTGCCACGGCCAGATTTTCCTCCAATGTCCGCTGAGCGAACAGGCCGACGATAGATAATCGCCTGACGGTTGTCAAGCGGTTGTTGACACTGCCCTCTACCCACGACTAACGTACCGCGTGCCACCGAAACGGCGGAGAGTAGACCTGGAATGAAAGAGACAATCGAAACGGACGTACTCGTCGTTGGGGGTGGCGCCGCCGCCTAGGGACGGCTTCCGACACGTGTTGGAACGTTTCGACGGGCTCCATCCGGCACCAGGGCAGCTAGCATACCTGGGGGATCATCGGAGGTGACGGGGGTAACCAAGGAGAAGGTACATGCCTGGAGGGGTGGGAAGGGACTCCAAACGCAGTAAACGAGACACAGCTGCTCGTCGAACGCCGGTCACAACGCCTACAAATGGTCTTGTGAGCTTGGTTCGGAAGATTGACGGCATTCGTGACTGAATCTACCATGGCTACCGTCGAGGGCAGTGCGTTGCCTGGCACCAAGTAGCTGAAACGGGGAATGTCGCAGTAAAGGTGAAGAGGGATTTGAAGCTGCACACGTTAGTCACCTTGGTATTGATAGCTCTGAGTCTACCTTTGGTTGGTTGTGGCGGTGAGGCCACCCCAGCGACCACGTCAACGCCTTCCCCATCGTCGACACTGGCCGAAACCCCGCGGATAGACACGGCGGCCACTCAAGTGGCGCCTAAACCGAGCGCGTTCCGGCTGACTATTCTCCACAACAATGATGGCCAGTCCCAGCTTGTTGACCTAGGCCCGGGCCTTGAGGACTTCGGCGGAGTGGCGCGCTTCAAGACGGTGGTGCAGCGAGAGAAGCAGGTGGTCGTCTCCGATGAAGGTCCGGCAGGGAAGCGTGGGGTGATCATGGTATCCTCAGGTGACAACTTCGTGGCTGGGGCCGAGTTTATCGCCGGCCTTCGGGCCGGCACCTTCTACGACGCCCTGGCGCTTGACCTGATCGGCTACGACGCCATTGCCCTAGGCAACCACGACTTCGACTTTGGCCCCGAGGTGCTGGCCGAGTTCATCAAGCAGGTGTCGACAAGCCGAGCGCCTTTCCTGAGCTCAAACCTGGACTACTCCGACGAGCCTATGCTCCGCGATCTGTTTGACCAAGGGCGTATTGCAGAGAGCGTTGTGGTGGAGGAAAACGGAGAGAGTATAGGAATCATCGGTGCCACCACCCCGGACCTTGGTGTAATCTCCAGCCCTCGGAAGGTCAAGATCATCGGTGACGTGGCGGAGGAGGTCCAGACCGAGGTCGACCGGCTAGAGGCCTCTGGGGTCAACAAGATAGTCCTTATCAGCCACCTGCAAGACATCGACACTGATATTGCACTGTTGGGTCAGGTCCAGGGCGTTGACGTAGTGGTGGCAGGCGGCGGCGATGAGCTCCTGGCTAACGAGGGTGATCTGCTCATCCCCGGCGAAGGTACTCCCTTCGGCCCCTACCCCATCATGGCCACCGACGGAAGTGGTAATAGAGTGCCAGTGGTCACCACGGCCGGGAGGTACAGCTACCTGGGCAAGCTGGTGGTCACATTCGATGCTAATGGCTGTCTGGTGGACATTGACGAAGCAGCCAGCGGTCCCCTCCGCATCACTGGTGGGGACGACCGCTTCGCAGTGGAGCCCGACCGTCGGGTGCAAAGGGAGGTAGTAGACCGTCTGATGAAGGGCCTCGAAGACTTGGAACAGCCCACCGGGGACAGCCAGGTCGACTTGGATGGCCGGGTCAGCGAGGTGAGGTCTCGGGAGACGAACCAGGGCAACTTGATGACCGACGCTCTCCTCTGGCAGGCGCGCCGGCTGGCGCTTGATTATGGCGCTGCCCTGCCAAGTGTGGCCGTTCAGAACAGCGGGGCCATCCGCAACGACTCGCTACTGCCTGCAGGGCAGATTCGGGAGCTGGATACCTTAGAAATGGCCCCATTTGCCAACATGGTAGCGGTGGTGGAGGAAATCTCCAGGAGTCAGTTCAAGGAGGTCCTGGAGAATGCAGTGTCTCGTGCCGTGGGTGGCGACACCGAGGGCGGCACCGGACGCTTTGCCCAGGTGTCCGGGTTCAGTTTCGAGTGGTCCGAGTCCGGTATCGCCCAGGTCCTCAATCCGGACGGTTCAGTCAAAGTCCCCGGCACGCGTGTTCAGACGGCGGTGCTGGATGGCGGCGAGGTCATCGTTCACGCGGGAAGGGTCGCCTCCGGTCTGGACTTGACCGTGGCCACTACAGACTTCCTGGCCCGCGGCGGTGATGAGTACCCCTTCCGGGGAGCGCCCTTCATCGCGCTGGGAGTAACCTATCAGCAAGCCCTGGTGAACTACCTCCAGTTTCCCGCTGGCCTCGATGGAACGGTCACCGCCGCCGACTATCGAGACGGCGGTGAGGGCCGTATAAAGCGGTTGCCCTAGGCGACCCCGGTTCCGGTACCGGCACCAGTTGGGCGCGGAGTTCTGCCCTGCTGTTAGTGACTTATAACTCCGGTTTGCGACTTAAAATGCAGGAAACACTCGAAGCAGACGTACTCGTCGTGGGCGGCGGTGGCGCCGGATGCAGGGCCGCCATCGAAGCTCACGACCAGGGCGTCCGAGTCCTGATGATCGTCAAGGGCCCGTTCGGGAATAGCGGCTGCACTCTCAATGTCGGCACGAGCACGGCTATCGGCCCGTGGAGCCTGGAGGGCGACACTACCGAGTCCGCTATGCGCGACTTGCTCACCCACGGTGGCTTCGTCGGGAACCAGGACCTGGCGAAAATACTCGTCGACGAGTCTCGCGACCGGGTGATCGAGATGCAGGGCTGGGGCGTCGACCTTGCCAGAAACGAAGACGGCAGCGTGGAGCTCCACCACGCGGCAGCCCATTCGATGACCAGGAACTTCAGGTTCAAGTCCTCTCGGACGAGTAAGCACGACTATGGGGCCGAGCCTGGTATGGCGATTATGGACGCTCTGAGCGAACAGGTGATGAAGCGGGGCATTCGTGTCCTGGACGAAACCGCTCTGGTCGACCTGCTTACGAGTGACGGCATCGTTGTCGGAGCCACGGCCCTCGACTGTCGCCGAGGAAATATGCTCGCGATCAAAGCCGGGTCGACGGTGCTGGCGACGGGGACGTACAGCCAGATCTTCTCTCCCACGACCGTTTCTCTCCACGAGACGGGCGATGGCCAGGCCGCGGCGTACCGCGCGGGCGCCGAGCTGATCGACATGGAGAGCACCCAGTTCGTTGCGACCTCCATCCCCTATCCGCCGGGCTCCATATTCCGAAACGCTCTCGGCGAAGAGTTCCTTGGCCGATACGGTATCGCCGAGGCGAGGGAGGTAACCAAGGAGGAACTCACCTTCGCGGTCTGGTCGGAGGTTAAGGAGGGCAGGGGCACCGACCGAGAGACAATCCTACTCGATCTCACCGCTGCTCTTAGGGACAAGTCACTGTCCGACGCACTGGTGCTGCTGGTCGAAGAGAATCTCAAGCAGGCCGGCAGTCCTTACGACGAGTCTGATCTGGCCGATCTCGATCCCCGCAGGACACCGGTCCACTCTGCTCCGCGTGCTCACACGACCATAGGTGGGATCAGAATCGACGCCGAATGCGCCACAACGGTCTTGGGTCTGTTCGCCTGCGGCGGCGGCGCCGGCGGGGTCTATGGGCTGGCACGACCGGAGGGCTATACGTCGATGATCACGTTGGTGTTCGGGAGGCGGGCGGGGTTCTTCGCGGCTCAAGCCGCGGCCCACGAGGGCGGACACGGTCTCACCGACACCCCCGTGAGCACGGACACGTCGTGGCTGAGCAGCAACGGGTCCGGCGTCGGTCCCGAGGAGATCAAAGCCGCGCTACTCAAGGCCACACGCAAGTATGCCTGGGTCATGAAGGAAGATGAAGGTCTCAATCGTGGGCTGGCCGAAATGCAACGTCTCGCCGAATCGGCTTCGATGCCGGAGGAGCGGGACGCCGCGGCTTTGTTGAACGCACTCGAGGCAAGAAACATGCTGTTAACGAGCGAGCTTATGTTCCGGTGCAGTATCGAGAGGAAAGAGAGCAGGGGAGCGTTCCTCCGCACCGACTACCCGAAGACCGACAACGAGAACTGGTTACGGAACACGATCTCCAAGCAGGTCGATGGCGAGGTCGTCATTAGTAGCGAGCCGGTTGATCTGAAGTACGCCAAGCCGGTGCCCGAAAGTCCAGCGCCCGGCTAGCCCTGTCGCCGATACCCGTGCAAATCGTTCTGAATCCTTCGAGTGGCTTAGGATAGAACTCAGTGAAGGACGTGGGGAGTTGGGGTACGGTCCCGCTCGCCGTAGCACTGACAGCACTACTCACGGCCGTCTGCGGCGAGTCGCTGTCACCGACCGTTACGCCCACCATTGTCGCAACTGCGGTCCCCCCCTCGACCAAGGCGCCGGCTCCGGACCCAGCAGTAACGTCCGTCCCGTTACCCACCGCCGAGCCGACGGCTACTGTCTCTGCTGAGCCCACACAGCCGGTCGTCGAGGAAGACGGTGGACTCCGCTATCTCGCCCTCGGCGACTCGTACACGATAGGCCAGAGCGTTTCCGAGAGTGAGCGCTTCCCGGTGCAGCTTGCGAACCAACTCCGTGACGTAGGCGTCGATGTAGCAGACCCGGAGATCATCGCCCGGACGGGCTGGACCACCACCGATCTGATGGCCGGAATTCGCGAGGTCGACCCCCAAGGACCCTACGATCTCGTCACCGTGTTGATCGGCGTCAACAACCAGTTCCAGGGCTGGGACGTCGAGGAGTACAGCATTGGCCTAGATGAGGTCCTCGAGCGCGCCGTGGAGTTCGCCGGGGATGATGCGTCACGGGTCGTAGTGCTTTCGATTCCCGACTACGGCGTGACGCCCTTCGCCGCGCGCATCGGACCAGGCTACGTCGCCGAGCAGATCGACCTGTTCAACGGCATCAAGAAGCGGCAGGCGGACGGCATCCGCGAACTGAAATACCTGGATATCACTCCCATTTCACGAGAGGCGAAGTCCGATCTTAGCCTCCTTGCTGATGACGACCTGCACCCCTCGGGCAAGATGTATGCACGATGGGTCGAGCTGCTGCTACCGATGGCACTCGAAGTGCTCGGTGAGCAGTAGCTCCTGCCGGCGCATCTCCGGCCGAATAGGTGCTTACACGCTGTGATAAGCTCCCGCAGACGACCTTTTACCGGACACCCTTCTCAAGGAGCAACCCCATGAGCAACGTCCCGATGACACGGCCCGAAGACGCGCTCGCGATTCATACCGATGATTGCTTCAGGAAGCCGACCTTCGCCGGCCTGGCGGACGGCCGTATCGTGATGACGGACGGGCGTCTGTTCTACGTCACCGACGACGGCGGTGTCACCTGGTCTGAAGGCACCGAGCAACGAGACTCCGACGGGAACCCGGTGTTAGGGTCGTCGATGACCAACCTGGGAGGCAACGCCCTCGGCCTTGTCGGCGCGTGGAGCGACCCCGCGGCCCAGCGCTTCTCCTGGGAGTCGAAGAGGACCGCCCACATGCTCTTCTGGCGCTCGGAAGACGGCGGCGAGACCTGGGCGCCGCCGGTCCACATCCAACCTCCGGGTGTCGTGATGCACGCGTATCAGGACGTGCTCCTCAGGACGTCGTCGGGGCGCATCATCCTGCCTCTGTATAGCAGCATGGGGCAGGGGACCTGGCACCACGAAGGTGCTCCGTTCGTTGGGGGTTACTGGAACGGCAACTACATCTCGACGGACGCCCACTTCTACGACCCTCACTTCAGCGCGAGCTACGTAGTCTACAGCGACGATGAGGGGCAGACCTGGAACACCAACAGGGACGGCGAGCTCATCATTCACACGGAGTATGGGGCGAACCCCGAGTACGCGAACGAGCCGTCGGTGACGGAGGTCTCTCCTGGCAGGCTGCTAATGATCATGCGCACGGGTCTGGGGCGGATGTTCCAGGCGTGGTCGGACGACGACGGTACGAGTTGGTCGCGCCCGGAGCCGACTCAACTGGCCGGAACGAACGCTCCGGGTCAGGTCCGCAAGTTGCCTGGGACGGGCCACCTACTCGTCGTCTGGACCCAGCAGAGCGAGCGCGAGATCAAGCAAGGCTTCATCCGCACGCGGCTATCGTCGGCGGTCAGTCGGAATGGCGGCGGGATATGGGAGTTCTTCCAGAACGTCGAGTCGATTCATGAAGAGACCCGCGTTGAGGCGGGGCCAATCCAGCGGGTGCGACCTCAGGGCCGCTTCTCGATCCATCCGGGTGGCGGCCACGAGGTCGACGCGGAGTATTCGGTCGAGCTGGAGAACTACGGTCGCTGGTCCTATCCCTCAGTTTACGTAGCCGAGGACCGGGTCTTGATCGCTCACTCGGACTCCCCGCAAGACCCAGTCACCGGAGACGCCATCTCCAGCGGCAAGCTGAAGGTGCTCCCGATCTCGTGGTTCTACGGAGGCCGGGACCCAGCGGCGGAAAGCTTCGTGATCAAGAAGATTGAGGACCTACCGCCCCGGCCGTGACCCTTCGACGGGCTCAGGGTGAGCGAGGTAGGGTCGGAGAAATAGGCGCCGATCTTAGTACCAGTAGGGTAGGTCGCCCTTTTTCGCTGTGACCGTGCCGCTCTCGTCGACGGTGAGGAAGGGCACGTTGCCTCTGTGCCCGGAGTAGGGGCCGTACATGACGGCCAGCTGGTCCTCGGTCATGCCTCCGACGGTTTCCTCGCCCCAGTAGGTCTCGGGCGGCGCGATCTCTGCTGCGGGTCCGCCCCTTACCGCCGAGCGAGACGCGTATTTGAAGAGCACGGACCTTCGCTCGCGGTCACTCTGCCAGGGCAGGGTGCCGTGGGTCAGGGCGCCGTCCATGAAGAAAAGCTCGTCGCCGGCCTTCATCTCGGGCTGCACGACCAGCCCCATATCGTCGTCTGCCATGCGAACGCCCTCGGGTGTCAAGGGCGGTGTGAAAACGTACCAGCGGGGCGGAGCAAAACTGTACCACCGAACGCCGTAGAATGGGCATCAAGGTTCGTGGGGCGTTGGAGATCAGGGTCAGTCAGATAGCTGGCGGCCAGAAGTCTTCTTGCTGTGCTTGAGTCGGTAGCTGTCCCCGTTCATCTCCAGGATGTCGACATGGTGGGTGAGGCGGTCGAGGAGAGCTCCGGTCAGCCGTTCAGAGCCGAACACCTCGGTCCACTCGACGAAGGGCTCACTTGGAGGTCACCAGGACCGATCCACGCTCGTAACGCTGGCTGAACACCTCGAAGAGCAGCTCGGCGCCAGTCTTGGACAAGGGCACGAAGCCCAGTTCGTCGATGATCAGAAGCTTGAGTCGTGCGAGCCTTCTCTGCAGGTTGAGCAGACGCCGTTCGTCCCTGGCCTCGATCAGCTCGTGAACCAGAGCAGCGGCGGTGGTGAAGCCCACGGACAGTCCCCTCTGACACGCAGCCAGACCGAGACCGAGGGCGATATGGGTCTTGCCGGTGCCACTGTTGCCGAGAGCGATGACGTTGTGGGGGCGCTCGATGTACTCGCATCGTGCCAGCTCCAGAACCAGAGCCTTGTTCAGGGACGGCATAGACAGGAAGTCGAAGGTGTCGAGACTCTTGGTCGTCGGGAAGCGGGCTGCTTTGATCCGACGTTCCACCATGCGATGGTGACGGTCGATCAGCTCCAACTCCGATAGTCGCAGCAGGTAGTCCGGATGGTCGGCTCCCTCACTGGCACACTGGGATGCCAGCTTGTCGTACTCCCTCAGGAACGTGGGGAGCTTGAGTTGCTTGAGGTTGTGTTCGAGCAACATCGTGGACTTGTTGGTCATGACCGGCTCCCCGCCAGGAGAGCCATGTAGTCCCTGGTCGAGGTTGTTGCAACGTTGGTCCTGGGCAGATACGGGTACAACTCCATGTCGAGTCTAGGCGGTCGACCCTCGATCCTGCACAGCACCAGGTGCTTGACAGCATCGAAGCTCACAGCCCCGAGTCGAATGGCGTCTCGTACGGCGTCGTGGACTTCTTCCGGCTGGAAGGTCTCCATCAGTCTGAGCACCTGCACGAACTCCCTCTTTCCTCGCTTGCCCATCCGAGACTCCAGCAACCGCCGCAACACTCCGAACTCCTCGGGCAACTCCCATCCAACCAGCGGCGCCGCCTGATCCAATGCCCTCGTCTTCTTCTCAAGGAGCGGCAGGTAATGGAGAGGGTCGAAGACGAAGTCGTCTCGATCGTAGGACCGCCGATGGCGGGCGATGACTTCAGCGCCACAGCTGATCACAACCTCGTGTACATATCCGCGGACCAGAACGTCCCGATGACCGTAGGCCACCGGGACCGAATAGTCATTGGTCCGGTATCTGACCAGGGACAGAGAACTGACCCTCGTCGCGTGCTTGTCGCTGGCGTCGTACGGTACGGCCGGCAGAGGCAGCAGCTTCTCCAGGTCCCGCTCCAGCCGTTCTCCTATCGTCTCGTTGTGGCCGCGGAGTCGATCTTCGAACCGTCTGAGGCAGTGTTGCTCCAGATGAGCATTGAGGGCATCGAAGCTCTCGAACGATGGAATGGGCACCAGGAAGTTCCGGCGGACATAGCCGACCAGACCTTCTACTTTGCCCTTATCGTTCCCTTTGCCTGGACGGCCGAACCGGTCCTCGAACAGGTAGTGGGACTGAAGCTCGGAGAACACCCTGGTCCGCTGCCGGCGACCATCTCCCAGGATTCTGGCTACCGCGAGCGTGGTGTTGTCGTAGAGGATGCTCTGAGGCACTCCGCCCAGGAACGCGAAGGCGGAGACGTGTCCGTCGCAGAATGACTCCGTCGTCTCGGCGGGATACGCCTTCACATAGCACCCGTCGCTGTGAGGGAGGTCCAGGGCGAAGTAGTGGGCTTTGCGTTCCACTCCGCCGATGGTCACTCGAGCTTCGCCGTAGTCGCACTGGGCATGTCCCGGAGGGTGGGACAGAGGTAAGAACATCTCGCGGGTATGACGACGGCGTTCTCGAACGTAGTCTTTGACTATCGTGTACTTGCCGGGGAAGCCGTGTTCGTCTCTGAGCCGTTCGTAGATACGCTTGGCGGTGTGACGCTGCTTCTTCGGTGAGCTCAGATCCTGCTCCAGGATCTGGTCCATCACACCCTTATATGGATCGAGCTTCGGTCTGCGAGCCGGTCGTTGCCGTCGATACCCGGGGGGCACGGAGTACTCGAGCATCTTGCGCACCGTGTCCCGGTGTAGCCCGAACACTCGGGCCGCCTCTCGGACGCTCATCCCTTCGACGAAACAAGCCTTGCGAACACGGAGGTAAATACCCACCTTGTACATCCAATCCACCTTCAGTCAGGTTCGGTCGTTCCTGATTGAAGGCGACAGGCGGTACGCTTTTCAAGCGCCACATCTCAGCTCTTGAGCCGCCCTGCCGGTACATTATCTCTCCGCCATTCACACCCAGCGAGTGGAACCGCGACGCCTTCACGTACACGTTGGGATGTCTGGCCAACCCGCAAAGCATGCGCACGTCACCGTCGTCGACAGAGCCCTGTTCGCCGATTCTGGCCATATGGTCGATCACGACAGCCGTATCAGGATACAGGCCGCACATCCGGTCGATCTCAGGCAGGCCCTCCGGCTGGGTCAGCGGGCATATGGCCTGTCTAGTCTTCGCGGCAATCTTGAACATCTCGTTGTAGCCCGCGTCATCCAGCCAGCCGTCGGCCCCGTCCGGCGGAGCGATGATGCGAAATCCGGTCACGCCTCGCTCACGCAGATCGGACATCTCGTCCGCCAGCCGTTCGCTGTGCCGGTCGACCATCGCGGCCATGCGGAACACGGTTGGAAAACGCTCGATCGCGTCGAGCATGTAGCTGTTGTCGGTCCCGTAGAGGATGGTCTGCACCAGCACGGCACGCCCGACTCCGGATGGGCGTGCGTGCCGCAGAAGGACCTCCGGCGAAAAGTCCTTTGGCGCCACCGCAGCGGCGTCCGTACCGATGGCGAACGGATACCGCTTCGTATCCGGCGTCCATAGATGGACGTGTGAATCGATCCAGTCCTGCGGAAGCAATTCGGCCCCTTCAAATGTGACTATCGAAGTCGCAGGCTACGAAACGTGCTGCGGTGTCGTCTTCAGTTCAGGTTTCTGGATTCCGGCTTTCGCCGGAATGACCGGGGGACCCAAGCTGCTGTGAGTCCCCCAACCAGTTCAGATTGGCTAACGCCTCTGGTAGACCTGAAACCTGTGCCGGTTGGACTCGAGCACGTATAGACGCCCTTGATTATCCAACGTGACCGCGATGGGACTCCAGAAGTAGGGCTCGGTCTGCGACGACACGTCGTACGGCGTACTGAGATGAGGCGGCAGCGGGGGCGTCAGGTTCGAGCGGTCGCGCTCGACCCTCTCATCAGGGTTCGACGCCAGGAACTCCTCAGCCCACTTCGAGAGCGTGGCCTGCCCCCGCAGCTTGGTGAGGAATCTCCCCTCGCTGTCCAGGACCTGTACGCGTTCGTTGCCCCAGTCTGCAACATAGATGTTTCCTTCGCCGTCGACGGCAACGTCAGACGGGCGGGTGAACTGGCCATCACCGTCGCCCGAGGCGCCATATGCGGCGAGGAATCGGCCCTCCGGTGAAAACTTCTGGACACGGTCGTTTCGCCAGTCCGCGACGTAGATGTTGTCTTGCGAATCGACCGTGACGCCCCAGGGCAGATCGAATTGCCCTTCTCCCGACCCTGGCTGTCCGAAACGGCCGATGTATTCCCCACCTGAGGTGAACTTCTGGACGCGACCGTTGAACTGGTCGGCGACGTACGCATTGTCCAGGGAGTCGAAGGCAATGCCCGAGGGGCCGTTCAACTCGCCCTCCCCGGTACCGTGAGAGCCCCACATCGTCACGTATTCGCCAGACGAATCGTAGACGCACACCCGGTGGTTGTACTCGTCGGTGACGTGGAGCCTCTCCTGGCCGTCTAGAGCCATGGCGACAGGCCAGATGAATTGGCCGTCACCGCTTCCATGCCCGTTACCGAACTCGCCGAGATGCTCCTCATCGAGATTGCAGACGCTGACCCGCACCGCCTGAGCGCGAGCGGGGTCGCACCGGTTGAGGACGAAGATGTGGCCATCAGGAGCGACGACCACATCGTGCGGGTTGGCGAAACCGCGTCCGGAGGTTCCGTTATTGGTTATCCCAATAGTCTTCACGTAGTCCAACGCAAGCTGCGTTGTGACTTCGGAGGCGACCACTATCGAATCTCCTGTCCTTGACCCAAGACGACCTCTGTACCCACTACGACACGGCGTCCTAAGCCAGCTGATACTCTCGACTCGATGCTATAAGCCTCAGTATCTCTCCCACCCGTTGTTCGGCCGCGTCACCCGGTTCGGCGCTCCGCAGATCGAGGTCTCCATCTCGGGTGGCGTGCTCCAGCAGGGCCGACCGGGCGCTCTCGGAGACAGGGACAGGCCCAACCAAGTCAAGACAGCTATCGACTAGCTCCTGGGGAGTGAGAACGCCGCCGTTGTTATGCGCCAAGCGGTCAATGATGCTACGGACTCCGGGGCTGTCGACATTGGCGAGCTCCTGAGCCACGAAGTTCACGCGCTCCACCAGCGCACCGCTGTCGATCCACTCGGTCCCCTCGTGCCAGCCCTCCACCGAAGGAGGCTGGAAAAGCCCCTGACCCATGTAGAAAGCCTGCTGCCCAACCTTCTCGATTCCAAAGGTAGGCTTGGCGTAGCTACCCGCCATCTTGATACCACCAGCGACCAGCTCGACAGGGCCTTTGACCCGAGCGAATCTAGCCCCCTCGGACCTGAAGTACTCGGACAAGAAAAGGGTCCGCAGGACCGACCGGATTTCGTAACCCGAGTCGAAATAGCTGGCGATCATGCTGTCGATCACCGCGCGGCCTGCGTCGTCTATTTCGTCGGCGCCGAAGAATTGAAATAGCCGGGTGCTTATAAAACGGGCGGTCGCCTGTTCCCCAGCAATAATGTCGATAATGTCTTGACCGTTGAACCGACCTGTCCGGCCCAGGAAGGTCTTCTCCCCGTCGTCGTGGTCATGCGGGCGGTACTCGAAGTGCCAGGCGATACGTCCGTAGGGCCAAATTGAATCCTTCTGGGCTCGGACTGACATATACTCGGCGTTGCCCAGGGTCCATCCAGTGAAGGCCCGGGAACATTCCTTGATGTCTTCCTCCGTGTAGTGTCCGATGCCCACGGAGAAGAGCTCGAGCAGCTCGCGGCCGTAGTTCTCGTTGATGGCGCCGTCGTGGTTTTCATTGTTGTCGAGCCAGATGATCATAGCCGGGTCTTTCGAGAGCTCGACGAGCAGCGGCGGCAGCGGGCCGAGCCCGAACCTACGGAACATGTCGATCTGGTTCAGCAAGGATCTGGACTGGTTCAGTTTCGAGTAGCCTGTCGCAAACAGGCTGTGCCAGAACAGAGCGATCTTCTCCTCCAGAGGGTTCTTGGTGGAGATCATGCGGTAGATCCAATAGGCGCCCGCGCTATCAAGCAGTCTCATCTCCGACTGGTCCACGTGGTAGCGCCTGATCAGGTCGTCCGGAATGTTGCCGGGGTCGCCGGGGTGGAGTAGATCTTCGACTGTGGCCTCGTAGCCCTTGGCCGCGTAGCCGTCGAGCTCGTCCCGAGTTGCGCCGAAGCCGGCCCGGCGCAGCAGGTGAGCTGCTAATGCGATGTCTTCCTTGCTCATGTGGTGGTCCCCAAGTGGTGTTTTGTGGTTCCGAAAGAAACTCGCCCCCAGCCCCTCTCCGCATTGCGGAGAGGGTGGAAGGCGCGTTGTGTGCAGCGTCGTTTTTAAGAGGTGAGGTCTCTAGTTTGCGATGAATTCGAGAGGGGCGAACCGCCCGTTAACGATCGGGGCGGCGTCGAGGCCGAGCCATCGTTCCAAGATCGTCGTATACGTCTGCCGGAAGTCGTTGTTGAAGTGAAGGTCGCCTTCGAGTTGGTCCTCTTCCTTGAGAGAGGGGTATTCGCCATACATGCCGGTCACCACGGGGTCGCCTATGACAAAGGCTAGCCCGCCCGACCCGTGGTCGGTACCGGAACCATTGTCCTTGATGCGGCGACCGAACTCCGAGAATATGAAGATGATTGCGTCGTCCTCGCGGCCGTGCTCCTTCAAGTCGTCGACGAAGTCGCCGACGGCGCCGGCGACTTCGTTCCAGAGCTTGCTATGGGCCGGGAACTCGCCGGCGTGGGTGTCGAAGCTGCCGTGCGCTGTGTAGTAAATTCGAGTACCTAGGTCGGCGAACATCACCTGCGCGACGCTCCTGAGGCTCTGCGCGATGGGATTGTCCGCGTATTCGACTCTCGACGCGTATTTCGCGGGCGCGGTGCGTAGGATGTCCGCACCTCTCAAGGCGTCCATGCCCGTCTGGCCCAGGAAGTCCATGACGGCGTCTCCGCCGTTGGTCGCGCCGTACATCTTTGAGAAGGTCTCAAGAGCGTACTTCCGGAGCTTTTCGTCCTCGATGTCCGGGAACAGGCCGTAGGTCTCCAGGTTCCCGACCGAGGCGACGGGCACTCCACGGCACCCTAGTGCACGAGGAAGGCCACGGCCGAAGTTAACGCCGGTGAGGACGTTCTCGGACCTGGGGTCCAGCTCTCTGATCGTTCGACCCAGCCATCCTTCTTTGCCGACGTCCTCGGGCAACGCGGTGTGCCAGATATCCATCGACCGGAAGTGCGACCGGTTCGGATTGGGGTAGCCGATCCCGTTGATGATTGCGAGGTTGCCCTCGTCCCATATCCGCTTGATCGGCTCCATCCCGGGGCGGAACCCGACCTGGCCGTCGATTTCGAGCACCTCTTCAGGCTGGATCGACACCGTGGACCGTGAGTCGTAGTAAATGCCGTTCGTGTAGGGGACCAGCGTGTTGAGGTAGTCGTTACCTCCCGACAGCTGGATGACAACAATAGACCGGTTGTCGCCGCTCAACGTGGATGGCTCCCTTCTTTCGACCTGCAGCGAGATAGCAGCTGAGAACCGCAGGCCGACCGCCAACACAATCTACAACATGGCGCCCCTAACAGACAAGCCCCGTGTCGGCCACGTAGGGCTCCACGGGCAAGTAAGGGCTTGGTCTAAGCCCCAATCCACCGAAAAGATGAATGTAGCGGCGTGCTGAAGGGGTAAGAAAGTGCTCCTGTGCTTCTGGGATAATGGTTTTGGAAACACGAAACCGACCCCAGACAAGGAGCACCCAAAAGATGCTACCACGCATCCACCCCGACCGCATGCAAATCGCCTTTGATGACCACTGCGCGCCAGCCTCATCCCTATTCTATTGGAATCGGGCCTGGCCCGTTCGCCTTCCCTTACCCATCAGCCCTTGTGTCAACGCCAGGGCCCATCGCTTCGGTGGATTCGGGCTAAGGTGCTACCAGACCCGCTTGTCCTCAGGCACGTCGGAGACATCCTGAGGGTCGTAGCCGATCGCCTTCCGGCCGTGATCGATGTCGTAGAGAGGCCAGGTGCTGTCCGAGACTCCGAACACGACCTCGAACTTCACACCTGGGTGAATGATCGCCTGCTCGAAGACGCGAACGCAGTCGCCGAAGCTAAGCTGGTGCGGGTGCTCCGGCTTGTCGCGGTTCTTGTTGAAGTTCCCGATCCGGACCGCCACCACCTCCATGTCGTGGCGGGCCGAGTACATGTATCCGATGCTCTCGCCAAAGACCTTCGTAATGGTGTAGAAACTGTCCGGCTTAGGTAGGAGGTCTACCGTTCGGCGGATCGTGGCGGGGTAGAAGGACCTTGGTAAAACACCGGCGCGGCTCGCGTATGCGATACGGCGGGCGCCGTTCTGTCGCGCCGCCTCGAAGACGTTATAGGTGCCGACCATCGACTCCTTGGCCTGCTCCCACTCTGCCCCGACGTTCACCAGGTGAATGACGGCTTCCATTCCCTCGGTCGCCTTCAGAACGGTGTCGAAGTCGCCTATATCGCCGACGGTCGCGTCGTCAAGCTCGGGCATCTCTACACGGTCTAGACCTCTTATCTCGTGGCGGTCTTTCATTCCTCGGGCAAGGTGGGCGCCGATCTGCCCCGCCGCACCCGTGATCAGTACGCGCATGGTGTCCTCCTGGGAGTGTGAATCAGTAGCTCTTAAAAGCGACCCACACGATAGCAGCGGCCCTAGGTGGTGTCAACGCGACCGAGTCCCCCGCTAGAGAGTTCGTGGCTCCACTTCTGAAGAGCATTGACAGAGGCTGAGGGCACTACTACTCTTTCGCGAGAATCGCCGGCAACATCGTGATTTCGGTATCTCCAACAGAGAGGCAAACAAGATGCGTACCTTCACTCGAAAGCCCTACTACAAAGGCCCCGACGACCCGGAGCGGACCGAAGTCAGGGGCACGCTGAAGCTGGGCGAGACCGTGATTATCGAGACGCCCGGCGGCAGGGACAGCGAGCTGCGGCCCGGAATGGTGCCGGAGATAGCCGACGTGCGGGGCTCGAGAGGGGGAGGCCCGTTTGTGATCCGGGACGTCGACCCCGGCGACTGGGTCGCCATTGAGATCATTGACGTCGTGCCGGGACCCTATGGCTACTACAACAACGGCGGGCCCTTTCGCGGCAGTCTTCGCAGCGGCGCGCCGGTCCGCGACGGCCTGCTGCACTTCCCGCCCGATTTCGTGGTCCCCATCAGGCCGATGATCGGCGTTGTTGGGCTGAAGGCCGTATCTCCTCACCCGACAGCGTGGAACCACGGCGGGAACATGGACTTCAACTCGATACGGGCAGGCAGCACGGTGCACATACGGGCCCAGCAGGAGGGCGGCCTGCTCACAATCGGCGACGGCCACGCCTACATGAGCGACGGAGAGCTGACTGGAACCGGCGTCGAGATCGACCTGACCGTTACGCTGAAGGTAGACCGCTCACCCGGTTTTCCCACCGGCGGCGTCGTTGTGGAGAATGAAGACTGGATATACACGGCAGGCATGGGGGCGACCTGGGAAGACGCACTCAAGATCGCGTGGACGGAAATGGTCGGCCTGATCGCCGATCTGTACGATACCACCGTGGAGTACGCCAACCTGATCGTCGGCACCATCGGCGATGCCATCCCGGGCTATTCCGCTGGCGCGATGAATAGCCGGGGGTTCCTGCAGGGCAATCCGGCGGGCAAAGCGCCCAATGGATACGTAACGTGCCAGATCGCGATACCCAAGTCGCTGCGGCGCACCGACAAGCCCTTCGAGCAGTAGACCTGGACTACGAGGCGCTTGAAGCCAACCGCGCGGAGTTCGGATAGGGCAGACCTCTGCCTACGAGCCTTCGTTGAAACCGATGATATGCCCGTCGGGATCGGCGATATAGAACTCCCGACCGTACGGCATATCGCGAAGCGGTTGAGTCACGTCGACGGAACGACTCTCGAGGTCTTCATATAGAGCGTCTATCCCTTCGACCGCGCACAGAATATCCAGGTTCTGTTCCCCACCCGCCGCCTTGAGATGAATAGATTGGCCATCTCGGAGTATGCCCGCGTAGAAGCTGCCGTATCGAAAAGAGACTTCGAAGCCGAGTTCTTCGGTATAGAACTTGATCGATTTTTCAAGGTCAGCAACTATGAATTGTGGGCTGATCCGAGTGACGGTCGGCGGCGCGGTCGTTTCCATATTATCTCCTCTACGAAACTGGCTGTTGAACGCCGTATCGGCCTTGAAGTCGAACTGCTCGAACAGGTTCGACGAACCGCATAATGGCTGCATCGCCGGGTGGCTCACCCCAGTCGTACATTCGGACCCAAAGTAGTGCCAGCGGCGGGGTACCGCTATCGTCCGACAGGGCCGGATCGGCGCCTGCTTCTAGTGTCCTGTCCCTGAAGTTAGTTGCATAACTATTGCAGTAGCGCGTATCCTTCTGACGACTCATTTGAGGGGGATGCACATGCGCCGCCCTGGCCGACCGACTCCGCCGTTGACACTCTCCAATGAAGAACGGGAGACACTGGGAGCGTGGGCGCGCCGACCGAAAACGGCGCAGGCGTTGGCCCAGCGGGCGCGGATGATACTCGGATGCGCTGATGGAAAGACAAACACTGCTGTGGCCGAAGAGCTGAGGGTGTCTAAGCCGACGGTGGGGAAGTGGAGGTCTCGGTTCTTGGAGCGGCGAGTGGATGGACTGCTGGACGAGCCGAGACCTGGTACACCCCGCAGGACCGCCGATGCTGACGTGGAGAGAGTCGTAAGCATGACCCTTGAGACTACTCCAACGGATGCGACCCACTGGAGCACGCGCTCGATGGCCAGACGCTCTGGCCTGAGCCATAGCACCATCAACCGCATATGGCGGGCCTTCGGACTGCAGCCCCATCGGACGGATACCTTCAAGCTGTCGTCGGACCCGCTCTTTATCGAAAAAGTCCGTGATATTGTGGGCCTGTACCTCAACCCGCCGGATAGAGCGTTGGTCTTGTGTGTGGACGAGAAGACCCAGATCCAGGCATTGGACCGCACCCGGCCTCTGCTGCCCATGAGGCCAGGCCAAGCGGAGAGGCGCACGCATGACTACATTCGGCATGGCACTACGTCCCTGTTCGCCGCTCTCGAAACCAAGACCGGCAAGGTCATCGGTCGGTGCCACCGGCGCCACCGCTCGGTTGAGTTCCGCAAGTTCCTCGATACCATTGAGTCCTCGGTACCCTCCGATTTGGACGTGCATCTCATCGTAGACAACTATGGCACCCACAAGACTGCCCTTATCCGACGATGGTTCGCCAAGAGGCCGCGCTTTCAGGTGCACTACACTCCCACCAGTGCCTCATGGCTCAACTTGGTGGAGCGGTGGTTCGCCCTGCTCAGCGAAAAACAGTTGCGTCGCGGCGCCCACCGGAGCACCCTCGATCTTGAATCGTCCATCTACCACTACCTTGACATCACCAACGATGACCCTAAGCCTTTTGTCTGGACCAAGACTGCCGATCAGATACTGGCTAATGTAGCTCGCTTTTGCAAACGTACTTTAGAGACAGGACACTAGAAGGGTCTTTGCGATCTCCAACTGTCGTTTTTCGACTGCAAAGTGGAGCGGCGTCCGATGAAACTCGTTACGGCTCATCTGCTTCTGGAGAAGCTTGAGGTCCTCGTGAACAAGAGTCGTGACATCGTCCACTCTACCCAGCGCTATCGCCGAGAATATATCGATCTCGGCTCCTTTCGAGATCAGAAACTCGGCCACTTCCTTGTGTACGTCGTTTAGCACGGCCCAACCTAGTGTCCTGAGTTATGAATCCGATGACAAAATCGGGCGATGGTAGCTAGTAGCTGGTCTGCGGTTTTGGTCCAGATGAAGGGCTTTGAGGCAGCGTTGTGCTGGTCAATGTACTGTTCGATGGCTTGCTCCAGTTCCCGAGTGCTGCGGAACACCCCGCGGCGCAGTTGCTTCTCTGTCAGCACCGCGAACCAGCGCTCCACCTGGTTCAGCCAAGAGCTGCTGGTGGGGGTGAAGTGCAGGTGATAGCGCGGCCGCCGGGCCAGCCAGCGCTGGATGGCGGGGGTCTTGTGGGTGGCGTAGTTGTCCAGGATAAGGTGCACGCCGAGGTCCGGGGGTACGGTCGCATCGACCCGGTCGAGGAAGCGCCGGAACTCCGTGGACCGGTGCCGACGGTGGCAGGCGCCGATGACCTCTCCCGTCTTCACGTCGAGGGCGGCGAAGAGAGAGGTCGTACCATGACGACGGTAGTCATGGGTCCGGCGCTCGATCTGCCCCGGGCGCATGGGCAACAGCGGGGCCGTCCGGTCGAGGGCCTGGATCTGGGACTTCTCGTCGACACACAGGACCAGAGCCCGCTGGGGTGGGTTGAGATAGAGCCCCACGATGTCACGGACCTTCTCGATGAACGGAGGGTCAGACGAAAGTTTGAACGTCTCGGTCCGATGCGGCTGCAAGGCAAAGGCCCGCCAGATACGGCTGATGGCGCTCTGACTCAGGCCGGTACGCGCAGCCATGGAGCGCGTGCTCCAGTGGGTTGCATCCGCCGGCGTCGTCTCCAGGGTGAGGGTCACGACCCGCTCCACATCGGTGTCCGTGATGGAGCGTGGGCCGCCGGGCCGCGGCTCGTCAAGCAGGCCGTCGAGGCGGCGTTCGATGAACCGGGCCCGCCACTTCCCCACCGTTTGCTTGGCCAGACCGATCTCCCCGGCCACGACGGTATTGGTCTTGCCCTCGGAGCAACGGAGAATGATCCGGGATCGCAGAGCCAGCGCCTGGGCAGTGGTTGGACGCCGCTTCCAGCGCTCGAGGCTCTCGCGTTCGTCGGAGGAAAGGTGCAAGGGAGGAATGGGGCGTCCGATGGCCATGGTGACCTCCATGAGCGTTTCGTGGAGGGTACACCCCAGCAAGTACTTTTGCAATGAGTTCATAACTCAGGACACTAGGAGCGCCTTCACTTTCTCCACGTCGCCTTCTCGGACCGCCGTGATCATACGTTTCACCTGGTCGGCGAAGGTCTCTGACTTAGCCCAAATCCACCGAAGGGATGACTATGCAGCAGCGGAACGGGCGATAGGGGCAAGGGAGGGCGATGGTCCGGGCACGATTTGGGGTAGAGGGGGGCCGGTGTTTGTCTTCAGTTGCCGCGGGGAGACTTTGTGACCGTCTGCGAATGTTGGTCAGGGCGAGATAGCGGGGAGAGGACACAGCAAGAGGCACTCGCAGACCGGACTGGCGCGAGTTCGCGGGGACGTTCGGTTGGCCGGATGGCGGCCGGTTGCCGCCGCCGCCGTCAGGCAGGGAGTGGCAGGGCGCGCAATCGGGCCAGGGCACGATCGAACTGGGCTTCCCAAGGCCAGCGCTGTGGCAGATGCAGTGTGAGGCGGCGCGCCGAGCGGGTGATCCGTCCGGCCAGGGAGAAGAACCGCCGCCGGAGGGTCTTGGTGGTCACCACCTGCTCGCCCAGACCGATGCGCGCTGTCCAGCGGGCGATGTTGTGGGCCATCACCTGTACCGCCAGCCAGGCGGCGTTGGCGGCGAAGCGGCCCGAGGGGAGATGGTTCAACCCCACACCGTGCTTGAGGTCTCGGATGGCATTCTCGATCTCGGCGTGGCGGCGATGGTCGGCCTCCAGTTCGAGCATCTCCCCGTCCCGGTCGGTGATGAAGCCGTGATAGCTGTAGGTGGCGAAGAGGGCCAGCTGGGAACCGGGCGTGGGCTTCACACGCCGGACGATGAGCCGCACCGGCGCGGCGTCAGGTTCACTCTGGAAGGGAGTGCAGGTGGTCTCGGCCACATCGGCGGCGCCGTCCATCCAGTAAGGAATCGGCGTCCAGGCATCTTCGGGTATCGCCTCGATGAGATTGTGCAGGCTTTTATGCTGGCGGATGGTGATGGAGAAGCGGACATCCATCTTGCGGCAGACGGATACCACGCCATGAGTGTAGAACCCGCTGTCGGCCCGTAGCGTGAGTCGTCCGTTGGCCCCGGCGTAGCGCACCCGTCCCACCGTCTCCCGCAGGAAGTGGGCGGCGCCGCGGGCGGTGTTGGCCCGGCCCTCGCGCAGCCGGGACATCAGCACGTCTCCGGTGCCGGCGGCGATGGCCAGCAGTGGGTGGTAGCCCCGCTTGCCGGTATAGCCGTGGTGGCGGGCGCCCTCCTTGGCCAGTCCGTAGGTCTCGCAGATGGTGGAATCGAGGTCGATGGTGAACGGCGCGTCGCCGGGTCCGGCCCCAGCGGCCCAGGCCCGGGCCAGCAGCTCCCGGCTCACCCGGTCCAGCTGGCGGACGTGGCCCCACCGGAAGCTGCGCAGGAAGGTGCCCAGGGTGGATGGCGCCTTGACCGTGCCGCCCAGGGTGCAGGCCGTCCCCCCGGTGCGCAACACATCAGCGTCGTCGATGCAGTCGCCGCCGGCCATGGCTGAGGCCACCAGGGTCATCAGCTTGTCTCCGGTGTTGGCCCGCCCCGGCGCGCCGCCCAGGTCAAGGTGATGGTCAACGAGTTCCCGCAGGCCCAGATGCCGGGCGAGGGTGGCCGGCAGGAGCAGACCGGCATTGGCCACCAGGCGGTGATCGTCAAAGACGATACGGATACGGTCGGGCTGGTTGCGTGGTAGCATCTATTGGGTGCTCCTTCTCTGGGACTGTTTTGCTGCTACAAAACCATTATCCCAGATTCAGAAGAGCACCCTCTGGCCACTTCAGGATGCTAACCCGACGCCCTCCCTCGGTGGATTCGGGCTTAGACGGACGTTGCTCGCCCAGGTCCAGTTCAACCATGATTCTCTCGTAAAAAGTCTATGCAGGTCGAATTAGAACAACCGTACCCTTGCCTGGGTACAATATACAGTCTCTGTTCCGTGTCCTACCCCAACATACGGTAGCGCTCACATGTGCTAAAGCGCTGGAACTTCCTCAAAACGGGTTTTTACGAGGGAATCAACCATGTCTAGCGTTTCTTCCTTGAGGCGTTTTCGTCCCGCGTACAGTCTCTTCTTGAGCGTCGTGAGAGGTACGTCCAAGAAGGAAGCGACCTCACGTTGGCTGTAGTCTCCGAAGTAGAAGAGCAACACCGCTTCTCGTTCGAGATCCGGCAGCTCGTCAACAGCGCGTCGAATAACTGATCGTCGTTCCTTCGACTCAACTGCTTCATCTGCGGTGGGCAGGTCCGACGCCACATTCTCAGCCCGTTCGAGGTCGGTCTGCGAAAACGACTTTCGCCAGAAGTAGCGATCACATTGCTTGTACACTACCCGGCGGAACCAGGCCGGAAACGCGGCCGGATCCTTCAACTGTGGCAGGAGGCGGAAGGTTTCTAAAAACGCATCCTGGGCCGCGTCCTCGCCTAGCTGGAAGTCGTTCAGGATTCGGGCGGCGTAGCCCACTGCCATATCCTGAAACCGACCGACCAACTCCCCAAATGCGGCTTCGTCACCCCTCTGTGCCTCGACCACCACCCGCTTCAGCTCGGTCATCCACCCCTCACGCTTATTGGCTGCTCGGGAGTCCGCGGCACTCTTATCTACAAAGACCCGGTCACGTCCCAGGAAGATACCTCATGGCAATCAATCAGGGCCGAACTGTTCCAGTTCGTGGGGGTTCTCCTTGAGGAACTGCCGTCTCTTCTCCTGGATCTCCTTCATGCCCTCCCCGATTACTCGGTAGACGTCGACACTCTCAACGCCGGCGGCGAACATCTTCTCGCCTAGGCCACCTGCACCGACGCGGTAGCTTGACCCGCCCCGATCGCGCTCGAGGTAGCCCTCGTCGACGAGCCATCGCCTGAGAGTGACCCGGTCCAAGTCAATGGAGCGGCTGACATCCACCAGCCAATACGCGAGCTTGTCGTCAATCTCGGGTTCGGAGTAGCCGATCTGTGAGTTCAGAGTGAGAACGACGCTCTTGAGCAAGACGTGTCGATCGCGGCTGCGTCGAGGCAAGCCGACGATGCTGCTCTTCAGACATAGCTCTTGGAGACGGGCAACGAACTGGTCCCGACTGATGCGGTCCGTCAACTCTCCACCTCCGCCTTGCAGTGCCCGCCGGAAGGGCGAATCGTTTTTGCGCCCAACGGCATTTTGCTCTACACTCTAACTACTACCGCAAGACTCCCTTGGAGTCGGTACGGAGGTGGGACATGCCCAAGGGCCACAAGCCCAAGCGCGAGGCCAAAAAGCAGAAGAAGAACCCCAAAAAGCCGTTAGTGCTTTCGACGCCTGTTTTCACGTCGACTGAAGTAGAAGTGATAAAGAGGAAGAGAAAGCCCAGGGAAGAAGACGAAGAGTAGCTAGTGGTTCAACTTTTTTGTATTGATGGGTAGAGTGACTTTAGTTTGATGCGCGCATCAGACTGATGGAGAACTTCCAACCGGAAGAAGTCCACGACGCCATTCGACTCGGGGCTGTGAGCTTCGATGCTGTCAAGCACCTGGTGCTGTGCAGGATCGAGGGTCGACCGCCTAGACTCGACATGGAGTTGTACCCGTATCTGCCCAGGACCGACGTTGCAACAACCTCGACCAGGGACTACATGGCTCTCCTGGCGGGGAGCCGGTCATGACCAACAAGTCCACGATGTTGCTCGAACACAACCTCAAGCAACTCAAGCTCCCCACGTTCCTGAGGGAGTACGACAAGCTGGCATCCCAGTGTGCCAGTGAGGGAGCTGACCATCCGGACTACCTGCTGCGACTATCGGAGTTGGAGCTGATCGACCGTCACCATCGCATGGTGGAACGTCGGATCAAAGCAGCCCGCTTCCCGACGACCAAGAGTCTCGACACCTTCGACTTCCTGTCTATGCCGTCCCTGAACAAGGCTCTGGTTCTGGAGCTGGCACGATGCGAGTACATCGAGCGCCCCCACAACGTCATCGCTCTCGGCAACAGTGGCACCGGCAAGACCCATATCGCCCTCGGTCTCGGTCTGGCTGCGTGTCAGAGGGGACTGTCCGTGGGCTTCACCACCGCCGCTGCTCTGGTTCACGAGCTGATCGAGGCCAGGGACGAACGGCGTCTGCTCAACCTGCAGAGAAGGCTCGCACGACTCAAGCTTCTGATCATCGACGAACTGGGCTTCGTGCCCTTGTCCAAGACTGGCGCCGAGCTGCTCTTCGAGGTGTTCAGCCAGCGTTACGAGCGTGGATCGGTCCTGGTGACCTCCAAGTGAGCCCTTCGTCGAGTGGACCGAGGTGTTCGGCTCTGAACGGCTGACCGGAGCTCTCCTCGACCGCCTCACCCACCATGTCGACATCCTGGAGATGAACGGGGACAGCTACCGACTCAAGCACAGCAAGAAGACTTCTGGCCGCCAGCTATCTGACTGACCCTGATCTCCAACGCCCCACGAACCTTGATGCCCATTCTACGGCGTTCAGTGGTACAGTTTTGCTCCGCCCCGCTGGTACGTTTTCACACCGCCCTTGACACCTGGCTACAAAGCAAAGACGGTACGTGGTCAGGTATGCGTTGGAGCACCCATCGTTGAGCCCGAGAGAGGTGGCGACCACCCTGGTGGACGAACAGGTCATGTACGTCTCCGAGTCCACCGTATACCGGATACTGAAGGAAGCGGGGCTCATCAAGCCGCCCGAGACCAAGGGCTTCCCAGCAGGAAAGGAGTTTCACACCAAGACTGCCAGGCCCAATGAGCTATGGCAGACCGATGCCAGCTACTTCTTCGTGGTGGGTTGGGGCTACTACTACCTGATCAGCGTGCTGGATGACTATTCCAGGATGATCGTGGGCTGGAGGGTGCAGACCAGCATGAGCAGTGCCGACATCATCGAGGTGGTCCAGGATGCGGTGGAGTTCACCGGTCAACCGACGGCGCCTGTAGAGCCAGGTCCAGCCCTTCTGAGCGACAACGGTCCAGGCTTTCTGTCTAGGGCGTTGGACGAGTTCCTAAGGGCCAGGTTCATGAAACACATCTTCGCCTCACCTTTCCATCCCCAGACCAACGGCAAGTTGGAGCGGTACCATCGCACAGCCAAGGCTAAGGTCAACGTCTTTGTCCACCACAGCCTGGAAGAGCTTGTAGCGGCTATGGAGGGCTTCGTAAGGTACTACAACTACGAGCGCTATCACGAGGCTTTGGGGAACATCACGCCGGCGGATATGTACCACGGACGGCAAGACGACATACTGGCGACGAGACAGGAGGTGAAGCAAAAGAGTCTAGCCGAACGGAGGTTGGCAAATCTGAGAACTGCCTGAGCCGGTTAGCGTCCACGTTGCACGCTTTAAAGGCTCCCCTTTTGTCCCACTTGTTTTGACGACGTACAGCGAGGCGTATAGCTGAGCGACTGGAGATACACTACACTCCCAAACACGGTAGTTGGTTGAATATGGCGGAGATAGAGATCGGTGTGCTGGCTCGACAGTGCCTGGACCGACGGATTGCCAATCAAGACATCCTACGCGGCGAGGTCAATGCTTGGCAGAATCAACGCAACCGGGATGTGATACGAGTGGATTGGCGCTTCACTACCGAGGATGCGCGCATCAAGCTAAAGTCACTCTACCCATCAATACAAAAACGTTGAACCACTAGTCCGCCGCTCAAGAAGCAGGGACCTGTCCGATTGGATGCGGGCAGGCCCCTTTTCGTTTTGTGCTACGAATCGTCCCCCGCGGCTACTGGTTCTTCAGCGCCCTCGCCGACCACTTCGACGGCTTCTGCAGGGTCGCCCTCCGTCTCTTCGGGCTCATCAATGGGGACGGCGGCAATTCCGTAGCCCTGACCATGCTCCAAAAGCCTACCGATCACTTCGGGCGAGATGTCTCGCGGATAGGTCGCCATGGCCCAACGACGGGACAAGGCCTCACTGATGTCCTCGGCGGTCCGAGGCTTGTTTCCACCAGCAAGGAGCTCCCTGAAGATAGCCTCCTTTAGCGGCGTGTCCGGCAGAAGATAATCAGATGTATCGGCACAATGGGAAGCTATTCGCCCGATATAAGGCCCAGGGTCCGCGTCCGCCGCTATCTCGTCGATGTCGGTCTGGCGGCTTTCATAGCATCGTCTGGCGGCGATGACGGCCGCGAGCGACGAATCGGCGCTCGATGCCTCATCCACCGCAATCAAATACTCGCGAGGCTTGGTGGACTCTTCCATTCGACTACCTCCTGTCGTCCGATCGATACGACTTCGCAGGCCGGCCGATCATGTCCCGGTCCCAGACGTCCGACGGTGTACGTATCCTGGGTTTGACCAGGCCCAGTCAAAAAACGCTCTCCGGCCACTCCAGCATTTGGACCTTCACGACGTCTCCTGCTCTCTTGAGCGGCACGTCCTCGGGACAGATCGCCAGGCCGTTGGCCCGAGCCATTGACGTCAAAAGGTTTGAACTCTGGTGGCCGGTCAGTTTGGCATAGTACCTGCCATCGCGGCGGGTGACAACAGCCCTGGCGTAGACTCGCCGCGAATCGGCATTGTAGATGGGCTCCTCCAGAACAGCGTCGATGGTCGGCCTCGCTGCCGGTGGCTTTCCCATTTGCCTGTGTATGGCAGGGCGGCCGAACTGCTCGAACGCTACCAGGGCACTGACAGGGTTACCAGGTAGTCCGAGATGGGGGACCCGTCTCCCATCCTGGTGCCGTAGGGTCCCAAACGCCAGCGGCTTGGCCGGGCGCATCCTGACCGACCAGAAGTCTATTTCTCCGTACCGCGCCAGGACGTCCTTGACCATGTCGTAGTCGCCTTTGGAAACGCCGGCCGAGGTGATCAAGAAGTCGGAATCGAGGCCCTCCTGGAGCTTCTCGCTCAGCGATTCGAGGCTGTCTTGAGCGATGCCGAGTTTCCTGGGCAAGCCCCCGGCCTGTGCCACGGCTGCGGACAGGCTGTAGCTGTTTGTATCGAATATCTTGCCGGCCGGTTGCTCCGAGCCGGGTTCGACCAGCTCGTTGCCGGTGGCGATGACCGCGACCGTCGGCCGCCTCACAACCTTGACCGATGAGTAACCGATAGACGCCAACACGCCCGTTGCCGCCGGACCGAGCACGGTACCTCTGGCGAGGACGTTCTCGCCCGCTCCAATGTCCTGTCCGGCCGGCCGTATGTTCTCGCCGACAGCAGTCGGAGTCCTGACACCGATTTCGGACAACGGCTCTGAGCCCTTTCGCTCCGCTTCGTCGGTGTCTTCGAACGGAACAACTGAATCGGCGCCCACAGGTATAGGCGCGCCGGTCATGATACGGACAGCGGACCCAGACGTCACATCTCTGTCCGGCAGCTGGCCGGCGGCTACAGACCCTACTACGCTCAATATGACTGGAGAATCGGATGAAGCGTCCCTCAGATCGCTAGATCGGACGGCGAACCCGTCCATCGCCGTATTGTCCCAGGGAGGCACGTCGAACGTACCAACAATGTCTTCAGCAAGGACCTGCCCGACAGCGTCGAGAATCGGCTTCTCTTCCGGCTCCAGTACCTCGAAGAAGCCCAGGATGCGCTCAAGCGCCTCCTCGACGCTCAGCATCGACTCGTGAACATGGCCGTGCCGGTGCTCCCTCGATCGACTGGCTTCCTGCACGAGCCCTATGCCCGCAGCTCGGCGCCGAGCTCGCGGCGCAGGCGGCCCAGGATGTCCTCCTGGGCCCGGTTCACCTGCTCAGCCGTAAGGGTATCCTTGGACGACTGGAACACTACCCTGTAGGCCACGGATTTCTTGTCGGTCGGCACCGCCTCGCCGACGTAGACGTCCACGGGCGTGCTCTCCGTCACAAGCTTGTGACGGTCGATGATCGACTGGACCGCCGAGGACGGCACGGCCTTATCTACGATTAATGCCATGTCGCGCTCGGATTCGGGGAACCGGCTGATCGGCCGGTACCCCGCCGTCGCCGTCGACATGGCTGCCCAAAGGGATGCCAGATCGATTTCGAACATGGCGACCGCGCCCCCGTCGAGATCGAACCGTTCGAGAATCCCGGAGGCTACTTCGCCGAGCACCCCCACTTTCGTGCCACCGCAAGTGACCTTGGCGCTCTTCCCCGGATGCAGAATCGGATCGTCCGCCCGCTCGTAGACGGACTGCAGACCGAGGCGTCCGAAAAGGGATTCAAGTACTCCTTTGGCGTCGAAAAAGCCCATCTCAGCCTCGCCGCCGAGCCACGAGGTTGGGAGCCTTGATCCCGACATCAGCCCAATGACGGTCTCGACCTCCTTGGGCAGACTGCTCCCATTGGCGCCTCGGGGCAAGTACACGCGGCCGATCTCGAATATCCGCAGCTCCTCGTCTCGAGAGACTCGGCGGTTGGACGCCAGCGTCTGCAGAGCGCTGCCGCGGAGGCTAGTTCGTAGGTACTCGAGTCTGCTGCTCATCGGGTTGGCCACGGCCAGCGGGTCGGCGCCGTCAGTGAGGGCTTCCGCGGCTGCGAGCACCTCTCGGCTGGTTAGCGAGTAGGAGATCACCTCTTGCATCCCGGTGCTGATCAGGTGGTCGCGGACGCGCTCGCGCAAGTCTCTCTCGGGATGCGGTGGGTGATGTGGGACCGGCGCGGAAAGCATCGTGGTCGGAATGCTGTCGTACCCTCGGATGCGAGCGATCTCCTCGACGACGTCGTCCTCTATGGCGATATCGGCGCGCCAGTAGGGCACCGTCATCCACATCGTGGAGTCCTTACCAGGCCTGGCAGGCTCGAAGCCCAGGGACAGCAGCGTCTCTTCTACCGCTTCTCTTTCGAAGTCGACGCCGAGCACCTTACTGATGCGCTCGAGGGTAACCTCGATTACGGGGTCCTCAGCACGGCCAGGGTGGAGGTCGATGATACCTTTCGCCGCCGTACCGCCCGCCTCCTGGAGTATTAGCTGGGTCGCCCTTTTCAATGCCCGGGGCACAAGGTCGGCCCTGATTCCGCGTTCGAACCGGTAGGACGCCTCGGTTTTTTGGTTGAGAGCCGCCGCTGTTCGTCTCGTATTGATCGGGTCGAAGTTGGCTGACTCGATCAACAAGGAGGTCGTGGTGTCGTTGACCGCGGTACCCGTGCCGCCGATGACGCCGGCAAGCGCTATAGCGTTCGTGGAGTCGGCGATAGTCAGCATCGGCGGCCGCAACTCGAGTGTCTCGTCGTCGAGGGTCTCGATGCTCTCGCCGGCCTGCGCGGCGCGAATGATGACGGTCCGGTCTTTGATCAGATCGAGGTCGAAGGCGTGCAATGGCTGGCCGTACTCGATCATGACGTAGTTGGTGATGTCCACGACGTTGTTGATGGATCGCTGGCCGACCTTCGCCAGCGCGTCCCGGAGCCACCGAGGCGACGGGCCGACGGTCACTCCGGTGATAAGGCTGGCCGCGTATCGAGAGCAAAGGGCCGGGTCCGCGATCTCGATATTGACCTGGTCCGCGATAGGCTCTCCGGCCTCTGGATACGACAGGTCCGGCTCCGTAACTGAGGCCCCAGTAATGGCGGCCACTTCGCGAGCAACTCCGAGTATCGAAAGGCAGTCCGGTCTGTTGGGGGTTACGTCGGCGTCCAATACCGCGTCTCCCAGATAGTCGGCCAGCGGCGTGCCAGCCGGGGCGTCTTCGTCCAATACAAGGATGCCGGTGTGGTCGTCGCCGAGGCCGAGCTCGACCTCCGAGCAGACCATCCCCGCGGAAACGACGCCTCGAATCGTTGCGGCCTTCAGAGCCTCGACTTTGCCGGAGTGAGTGCTGAAGAGACGGGCGCCCTCGCGGGCGAAAGCGACCTTCTGGCCCTCGGCCAGGTTCGGGCCCCCGCATACGACCTTCGCGGTCTCGCCGTTGCCCAGGTCGACCGTGGGCAGGGTGAGCCGGTCGGCGTTGGGGTGTGGCTCAACCTCGAGTACGTGGCCCACCAGGACTTTGTCCTTGTCCCAGTCGGCGCCGATCTCGTCGACGCCCCCAATGTCGGTGCCGGCCATGGCGAGCTCGTGCGCAAGCTCCTTGGGCGTCATAGAGACCGGCACGTAGTTCTTGAGCCAAGACAACGGGACTAGCATGTCAATCCAAAGCTCGTAGGATGGCACCCAGCGCGATCCGCGCGGAGGGCGTCAGAATTGCCTCAGGAAGCGCACGTCGTTGGAGTAAAAGAGGCGTATGTCGTCGATGCCGTGCTTCAGCATCGCGACGCGCTCGACGCCGAATCCGAAGGCGAAGCCGGTGTAGACGTTCGGATCGTAACCTACTCCTTCGAGTACCCGGGGATGCACCATTCCGGCGCCGGCGATCTCGATCCAGCCCGTCTCGCTGCATATACGACAGCCCCGGCCGTCGCACTTGAAGCAGTCCATGGCCACTTCGACCCCAGGCTCGACGAATGGGAAGTAGTCGCAGCGGAAGCGTAACCGCCTTTGTTCGCCGAACATCTGCCTTGCGAACTCGTATATCGTTCCCTTCAGGTCGGCAAAGGTGATGCCCTCGTCGACTGCGAGCCCCTCGATCTGAAAGAGTTGCCACTCGTGGGTCGCGTCGGTCGCCTCGTACCGATAGCATTTCCCGGGCACGATGACGCGGACGGGCGGTTTCGTCTTCTCCATGAATCGCGCCTGCATAGGCGACGTATGAGTCCGAAGCAGCATAGGCCGCTCGCCGTTCTCGTCCGTTTGGTCGATCCACAGCGTGTCCCACATGTCGCGGGCCGGATGGAACTTGGGTATGTTTAGCATGTCGAAGTTGTAGCGGTCCCACTCGACCTCGGGCCCTTCCGCGATGTCGAACCCCATACCGACGAAGACCGCCGACATCTCTCTGACCATCTGGGTCGTGGGGTGCAATCCCCCGCGCGAGGTAGGCCAGCCGGGGAGGGTCACGTCTATAGACTCCTGCTCGGCTGCACCGGCAAGCTGGGCGTCGGTCAGTGTCTGCCTGCGTGTCTCGAGGCTATCCTCCAGCAGCTTCTTGGCGCGGTTAGCCGCTGCACCAACGGTCCGGCGCTCGTCAGCAGGGAGCTGGCCCAGGCCCCGGAGCACACTCGTAAGACGGCCGTTCCGCCCGAGATATGTGATCCGCCACTCTTCGAGGTCGTCGAGGCCAGCCGGCGCAAGCTCATCGAGAGCGCGTCTTTGGAGGTCTTCGACTTCGGTCACCGGGGAGGTTTCGGTCACGAGGTAATCCACCTTGGGCGAGTGAGCACATTATAGGTTTGGCCCAGAAGGCCGGTCAAGGATAGGAGCCCGCGCCCGGGTAGTGTCCTAATTTGAAACGCGCCCGCCAGCCGGTTTTGAACCTTAGCTGCGGTGGTACTCCTGAACGATGGCCGCCCTTACAGCCGCCTCGGGCGAATCCACTGGCCCCTGGTGCAACACTGCCATATGGCGCAGCTTCCCGTCGTCTGTCTCGTGAGACCAAGCGTAGCAGCGAGTGGCTGTGGGGTGGTCGCCCAGCGCAAAGACTTCCACAGTGCCGTCCCATACGGTCTGGCCTTCGAAGGTCTCAGTTACAAGAACCGATTCGACCCAAGTAGAACCGCAGCCGTGGAGATCACGGATTGCTTTCTGGAGAGCTTTCGCCAGCTTGTACTACCCTTCTTCCGATCTCTGCGGCTTGTACGCCTCGAGGATCCGATCTAAACGCGTCCAGTCAGATTCTTGCATGTCAATCGGCACAGTGACCATAGCCATCCGTTCTGCGCCAAGCGGGACAGGTATCGCTATCGACCCTGCTGGCACGCTAGGACGGACGGAGGGGACAGTTCCTTGGGGGCGGGCTTCCATGCCCACATGCTCCTCCTCATTCTCATCAGGAGATTCAGCACCATCTAGCCCTGACATTATAGCAGCTTCGTCAAGCCCGGCAAGTCTGAGCGTTGTCCTGTAAGCGGCGATGAAGCGTTGCGCCCCGTCGTCTGTGAAGTTCTTATCCACGATCAGGATTTCCTGGAGCACACCATCGGCAGCGTTGGGGTGCGAGGTGTACAGGTCACTGAATAGGGATGGCGTCAGAGCTGCTTCTCGCAGCTCATCTTGGTATTCCCGTGAGCCTGGGGTGCGCATGACGAGAGTCAGTGCGCGGCGAGTGAGTTTAGGATTCTCTGCGCGCGGCCCCCTCTTGCCTTCAATAAGGCCATATTGCCTGAGTGCGGCAATTCTGACTCTGACAGGCCCACTGGGGCTGTTGTAGTTCCAGGCCTTGGCAGCGTCCATTGGGATGAATTCTCCCTTGCCAACGCCTCCACGGTAGAGGTGGGTGGTCAAATCTATTGCAGTGCCCAGATCGACACCCGGATAGTTTGGACTCTTGGACTTCGTTACCATTGTCGCCGCACCTTCTCCCGAAGCTGCCCCGAAGGATATCGCAGCCTCAAGGCTTTGTCAAGGGCTGCGCGGTAAATTGACGCGATGTTAGCCTTGACACTCTAGAGATATCGTGGTGCTCTTGGGCAAGGAAAACCCCCGAGGTTGCGGCTCAGGGGTTAAGAACGTGGGGCACACAGGAAGTCAGGACGGTCGTTACAGCCCACACCTGCCCGGTTCAACTCCGGGGTGCTCCACTGACTCATTATACCAAACCCGCATAAGGATGACGAGGTGAATAGGCTCAAGCCGGATAGACAGGCAGCAGTGATAAACGCTTTGGTCGAAGGGGTCTCGGTCCGCTCCACGGAGCGAATGACTGGCGTCCATCGGGATACGATCATTAGGCTCATGGTGCGGGTAGGTGAGACGTGGAGGTACCCTCAAAAAGTGTGTAAACGGTCAGGCGGTGTACCCTCTCTCTGAACAACATGGGCTCAAGGCCCAAGAGAGGAGATAGACCGTCCATGAGGAAGGAAAGCACTGAGAGTAGGTCGGAGTCAAGGCCGGAGTGGGAGCAGTTGGAGGATTGGGTGCGAAGCCAGGTCCAGAGGCTGATCCAGGAGTTGCTGGAGGAGGAGGTGACGGCGTTTCTGGGAAGGGCGAAGTCGGCGCTCAGATCCGACTCGGACAACGATACCGGCTATCGGAACGGATACGGCAGAGCCCGGAGGCTTACGCTGAGTTCGGGAACGATACAGCTGAGGCGGCCGCGAGTCCGCGATACCGAGGAGCAGTTCGAGAGCCGGCTGCTGCCGCTGTTCGTCAACAGGACCAGGAAGGTTGCTGAGTTGATCCCCGAGCTGTACCTGCACGGTCTATCCGAAGGCGACTTCGATCTGGCTTTGCGGGGGCTGCTGGGAGAGGACGCACCGGTATCGGCGAGCACGGTGGCCCGGTTGAAGGATAAGTGGAACGATGAGCTTGCCCAATGGCGCAGCCGGCCCCTCGATGACCTGGAAGTGGTCTACATGTGGGTGGATGGAGTCTACGTCAAGGCTGGTCTTGAGAAGGAGAAGGCGGCGGTACTGGTGGTGATGGCGGCCCTGAGCGACGGGAGCAAGGTGGTGGTGAGCGCTGTTCCCGGATACAGGGAGTCCACAGAGAACTGGTCCGAGGTGCTCAGGGACATCAAGCGCCGGGGCTTGAGCTGCCCGAGGCTGGTGGTTGGAGACGGACACCTGGGCATCTGGGGAGCTCTGCGCAACGTCTATCCGCAGGCGGCAGAGCAACGCTGCTGGAACCACAAGATCGTAAACGTGCTCGCCAAGCTTCCAAAGCGACAACAGGACCAGGCCAAGCTCATGCTGCGTACTATCCCCTACGCGCCGACTCGGACAGAGGCTGAGCGGCTCAGGACGGTGTTCACCAGGTGGTGCGGCGACCATTCCTACGAGGCGGCCTCAGAGGCCTTGGAGCGGGACTGGGACCGCATGGTCACCTTCTATGACTTCCCAAAGGAGCACTGGGGGCACCTTCGCACGACGAACCCGGTAGAATCACCCTTCGCGGCCCTCAGGCTTCGGACCGATGCCGCCAAGCGCTACAAGAGGGTCGATCGGGCGATAGCGGTGATCTGGAAAATGTTGATGGTCGCCGAACAGCGCTTCAGGCGTCTGAAGGCCCCTGAGTTGATCGAAGACGTCTATCTCGGTGCGCAGTATGCGGATGGAATCGCCATTGAATCAACGGCTGAGAAGGTCGCCGCCTGATGTCGTTTACACACCTATTGACGTAACCTCGAGACGTGCGGTGAAGTCCTCAACACGATGATGCAAGGCCTACCATGCCGGCGAATTGAGGTGGACGAGGTGTGGTGCTACGTTGGAAAGAAGCAGCGCCACGTCCAACCTATGGATGATCCAGACAGGGTTGGTGACTTCTGGACGTTCGTCGCCATCGACGCAGATACGAAGCTCGTGCCAACCTACCGCGTGGGCAAGCGTGACGGAGCAACTGCCTATCATTTCATCACCGACCTAGTGTCCTGAGTTATGAATCCGATGACAAAATCGGGCGATGGTAGCTAGTGGCTGGTCTGCGGTTTTGGTCCAGATGAAGGGCTTTGAGGCAGCGTTGTGCTGGTCAATGTACTGTTCGATGGCTTGCTCCAGTTCCCGAGTGCTGCGGAACACCCCGCGGCGCAGTTGCTTCTCTGTCAGCACCGCGAACCAGCGCTCCACCTGGTTCAGCCAAGAGCTGCTGGTGGGGGTGAAGTGCAGGTGATAGCGCGGCCGCCGGGCCAGCCAGCGCTGGATGGCGGGGGTCTTGTGGGTGGCGTAGTTGTCCAGGATAAGGTGCACGTCGAGGTCCGGGGGTACGGTCGCATCGACCCGGTCGAGGAAGCGCCGGAACTCCGTGGACCGGTGCCGACGGTGGCAGGCGCCGATGACCTCTCCCGTCTTCACGTCGAGGGCGGCGAAGAGAGAGGTCGTACCGTGACGACGGTAGTCATGGGTCCGGCGCTCGATCTGCCCCGGGCGCATGGGCAACAGCGGGGCCGTCCGGTCGAGGGCCTGGATCTGGGACTTCTCGTCGACACACAGGACCAGAGCCCGCTGGGGTGGGTTGAGGTAGAGCCCCACGATGTCACGGACCTTCTCGATGAACAGAGGGTCAGACGAAAGTTTGAACGTCTCGGTCCGATGCGGCTGCAAGGCAAAGGCCCGCCAGATAACGGCTGATGGCGCTCTGACTCAGGCCGGTACGCGCAGCCATGGAGCGCGTGCTCCAGTGGGTTGCATCCGCCGGCGTCGTCTCCAGGGTGAGGGTCACGACCCGCTCCACATCGGTGTCCGTGATGGAGCGTGGGCCGCCGGGCCGCGGCTCGTCAAACAGGCCGTCGAGGCGGCGTTCGATGAACCGGGCCCGCCACTTCCCCACCGTTTGCTTGGCCAGACCGATCTCCCCGGCCACGACGGTATTGGTCTTGCCCTCGGAGCAACGGAGAATGATCCGGGATCGCAGAGCCAGCGCCTGGGCAGTGGTTGGACGCCGCTTCCAGCGCTCGAGGCTCTCGCGTTCGTCGGAGGAAAGGTGCAAGGGAGGAAAGGGGCGTCCGATGGCCATGGTGACCTCCATGAGCGTTTCGTGGAGGGTACACCCCAGCAAGTACTTTTGCAATGCTTTCATAACTCAGGACACTAGCGTCTCGCCTGGAAAACCGCGTCCAGCTTAGCTCTGATGGCCTGAGGGCCTACGTTGACGCTGTGGAGCACAGTTTCGGGGCTGATGTGGACTATGCGCAGATCGTAAAGTCGTATGAAGCGGAGCCGATCGGACCTGGTAGGTACAGCCCGCCGAAGGTCACCGCCCTAGACAAGACCGTCATCCAAGGTAGGCCGGACTGGGATAAGATTTCGACCGCCTACGTGGAGCGGCAGAATCTCACGATGCGCATGTCCATGAGACGCTTCACGAGGCTCACCAACGCCTTTAGCAAGAAAGTCGAGAACCTGAGGGCTGCGGTCAACCTGCACTTCGCCTACTACAACCTAGCGCGGCCACCGGAGTCTGCACGGAGCAACACCAGCAATGGCAGCCGGAATTCAGCGCGACTTCTGGGCCGTCCGCGATCTCGTTGACCTCTCAAATTAGGACACTACCCGCGCCCGCCATACGTTGACACCGACACCGCGCCCGTCTATATTCGGCGAGACCACGGGTGTGATGTCCTTAAAGCTCGCTTCCCAGATTGGTCTGTCGGTCGTGACCGCCGTCGCTCTGATAGGGGGCGGTGCTCTTGCTGGTCCGCGACGCGACGTCGAGTCCAGGCGTCGAGATACTGCTTCCGACCGCGACGCCGTCCGTCGCCTCAGACATACAGGTGTACGTCACAGGCGCGGTGGAGAACCCAGGCGTCTACACACTCGAAGAAGGCGATCGACTTCAACAGGCGATTGAGGCCGCAGGTGGAGCGAACTCAGATGCCGAGCTTGCCACCGTCAATCTCGCGGCTCGGGTCCTGGATGAAGACCACTGGCATATTCCGAAGATCGGAGAGGAGCAACCCACTCAGGTCACGGAGGGCCGTGGGACCTCGGCAAAGATCGACGTGAACGCTGCGACAGTAGAGACCTTGAAGACGCTGCCGCAGATCGGTGACGTCAAGGCCAAAGCCATAGTGGCACACCGCGAGGCGAACGGCCCGTTCCCGAACGTGGAAGGCCTTGTCGCCGTAAACGGTATCGGCTCCGCCACCGTGGAGGCCATCCGACCGCTCGTGGTCGCGCGCTGACCAGATCAGCTCTGCCCTTCTGCTCGCCGGGGCCGCGATCCAAGACTCATCCCTAGCCCTGCTTGAAACGGTATGACCATTCGAAAGAGGTACAGGTGCGTCAAGACGAACTTCTAGTTGTCCGACTGGGCAAAGGCGCCACGATAGTAAGATACGTGGAAGAAAGCGCGGCCCAGGTGACCGTCGCGCTGGGGCGCAATCGCCAGGCGCGGATCCCTCGCGACCGGGTTCTCACGGCGACGGGCATCGTGCCGGAAGACCAAACCACCGTAGAGGAGCTTAGGGAACAGGCCCAGTCAGTCTCGGACCAAATCGACCTGTCTGAGGTGTGGGAGGTCGTTACAGGAGAGGACGCGTCGGTCGGCCTCGAAGAGCTTGCCGACCTCTACTGGGAAGCCGCGCCCACCACGATCCAGGTAGCAGCGCTCGCTATCCACCTGGACGGCGGCAGTGACTACTTCGAGTACAACCACGAAGGCTACTCCGCCCGATCTAGGGAAGCGGTCGAGGAGAAGCAGGCCCGGCGTAGGGCCGAGGCCGAAAGAGCGGAGGCCACCTCGACTCTGATGGAGGGCCTTTCAGCCGGGACCGTGCCAGACGACATGACGCCAGCCCAGTCCGCCCTGCTGGACCAGCTACGCGGCTACGCGATTTTCGGAGATGACTTCGGACGCAGCCGCGCTGTCCGGCCTCTGGTAGAAAACTTACCCGGCTTCGGTGATCTCCAACATCGGACCTTCGGCCTACTGGTGGCGGCGGGCGTGCTGTCGGCGGATGAGCCGTTAGAGCTGATCCGTGCGGGAATCCGCACCCAGTTTCCGGAAGAGGTCCTCGCCGAAACAAAGTCCGTGCCCTTGGCGGAGCTCTTGTTGGACTCCAGCCGCAAGGACTTCACACACCTCGACGTCTTTACCATCGACGACCAGGGTACCGACGACCGGGACGACGCGCTATCCATTGAACCGACCAAAGGTAAGGACGCCTTTCGGCTCGGCGTGCACATAGCCGACGCGGCCACGCTCGTCGAACCGGGTGGCGCCATCGACCGAGAGGCTGACCGGCGCATGGCCACCCTCTACGTTCCGGAAGGCAGGATCCCCATGGTGCCGCCGGAGCTGACCCGCCTTTTCGGGAGCCTGGACCCTGGTCAGGACCGCCTTGCCGTAAGCCTCTTCGTGGAGGTAGGTCCTTCAGGCGCCCTGGGCGACTGGGAGGTAAAGCAGTCGGTTGTTCGCAGCCGTGCCGCCCTAACGTACCAAGAAGTCGACTCAGCGCTGCAAAACGAAGGAAGCGGCCGGCACGAAACACTGACGTCCCTTAACTCGATAGCAATCGCCTGGAGATCGATTCGCGAAGAAGCAGGGGCTGTCAACATCGACCGGCCCGAGATGGCAATTAAGCTGAACGCGAACGGAGAGGTGAGCGTGACGGTGCTCGACCGCTCTTCGCCGGCCAGAACCCTGGTCGCAGAGCTAATGATCCTATCCAACTCCGTGCTCGCTGAGTTCACCCGCAAAGAAGGAGTGCCGGCGATGTACAGGTCTCAGCCTGTGGTCGACCCGGCAGGCCTGCCATCTCCCGAAGGTCCGCCGAAGAACGAAGCCGACGAGGCATTCCATCGCTACCTGCTGGCCAAGAGACTGAGACCGGCTGAGCTCGGAACGAGTCCGGCCCACCATCCTGGCCTTGGCGTCGATGCCTACATACAGACGACTTCGCCTTTGAGACGCTACCTCGACCTGATCATGCAGCGCCAGATCAGCCACTTTCTCGCGATGGGAGAGCCTTATTACGCGATGGACGTTCTGGCCCCAATCGTCCAGCGCGCCGAAGAGGAGTTGAGAGAGTTGGCGCGGCTCGAAGATGACAGAAAGCGGTACTGGTTCCTCAAATACCTACTGCAAGACCGGCTCGAAGGACCAGGGGCGGCCGCTCTCCAGGCCGTCGTTCTAGATACGCCGCCCGGCCGCTCCTCGCTCACCGAGCTGCTAGAGTTCCCCTTCAGGACGAGGGCGACACTTCCACACGCCGTTTCGCCAGGCGAAACTGTGACCCTGAAGCTCGAAGGCGTCGACCTATGGCGCCGGACCGCCCAGTTTGTACACGTGCCAGGCTGACGCAGACTGGAACCGTTTGAATGGCGGGGCTGTTAGAGAAAAACAGCTAGCCGTACCGCGGATGCCACGAGCCGGCCCACGTAGTGGTCTTCGTGGGTGTTACCTCAAATCCACCGAAGGGATGACTATGCAGCAGCGGAACGGGCGATAGGGGCAAGGGAGGGCGATGGTCCGGGCACGATTTGGGGTAGAGGGGGGCCGGTGTCTGTCTTCAGTTGCCGCGGGGAGACTTTGTGACCGTCTGCGAATGTTGGTCAGGGCGAGATAGCGGGGAGAGGACGCAGCAAGAGGCACTCGCAGACCGGACTGGCGCGAGTTCGCGGGGACGTTCGGTTGGCCGGATGGCGGCCGGTTGCCGCCGCCGCCGTCAGGCAGGGAGTGGCAGGGCGCGCAATCGGGCCAGGGCACGATCGAACTGGGCTTCCCAAGGCCAGCGCTGTGGCAGATGCAGTGTGAGGCGGCGCGCCGAGCGGGTGATCCGTCCGGCCAGGGAGAAGAACCGCCGCCGGAGGGTCTTGGTGGTCACCACCTGCTCGCCCAGACCGATGCGCGCTGTCCAGCGGGCGATGTTGTGGGCCATCACCTGTACCGCCAGCCAAGCGGCGTTGGCGGCGAAGCGGCCCGAGGGGAGATGGTTCAACCCCACACCGTGCTTGAGGTCTCGGATGGCATTCTCGATCTCGGCGTGGCGGCGATGGTCGGCCTCCAGTTCGAGCATCTCCCCGTCCCGGTCGGTGATGAAGCCGTGATAGCTGTAGGTGGCGAAGAGGGCCAGCTGGGAACCGGGCGTGGGCTTCACACGCCGGACGATGAGCCGCACCGGCGCGGCGTCAGGTTCACTCTGGAAGGGAGTGCAGGTGGTCTCGGCCACATCGGCGGCGCCGTCCATCCAGTAAGGAATCGGCGTCCAGGCATCTTCGGGTATCGCCTCGATGAGATTGTGCAGGCTTTTATGCTGGCGGATGGTGATGGAGAAGCGGACATCCATCTTGCGGCAGACGGATACCACGCCATGAGTGTAGAACCCGCTGTCGGCCCGTAGCGTGAGTCGTCCGTTGGCCCCGGCGTAGCGCACCCGTCCCACCGTCTCCCGCAGGAAGTGGGCGGCGCCGCGGGCGGTGTTGGCCCGGCCCTCGCGCAGCCGGGACATCAGCACGTCTCCGGTGCCGGCGGCGATGGCCAGCAGTGGGTGGTAGCCCCGCTTGCCGGTATAGCCGTGGTGGCGGGCGCCCTCCTTGGCCAGTCCGTAGGTCTCGCAGATGGTGGAATCGAGGTCGATGGTGAACGGCGCGTCGCCGGGTCCGGCCCCAGCGGCCCAGGCCCGGGCCAGCAGCTCCCGGCTCACCCGGTCCAGCTGGCGGACGTGGCCCCACCGGAAGCTGCGCAGGAAGGTGCCCAGGGTGGATGGCGCCTTGACCGTGCCGCCCAGGGTGCAGGCCGTCCCCCCGGTGCGCAACACATCGGCGTCGTCGATGCAGTCGCCGCCGGCCATGGCTGAGGCCACCAGGGTCATCAGCTTGTCGCCGGTGTTGGCCCGCCCCGGCGCGCCGCCCAGGTCAAGGTGATGGTCAACGAGTTCCCGCAGGCCCAGATGCCGGGCGAGGGTGGCCGGCAGGAGCAGACCGGCATTGGCCACCAAGCGGCGGTCGTCGAAGGTGATTTGGATCCGGTCGGGCTGGTTGCGTGGTAGCATCTATTGGGTGCTCCTTCTCTGGGACTGTTTTGCTGTTACAAAACCATTATCCCAGATTCAGAAGAGCACCCTCTGGCCACTTCAGGATGCTAACCCGACGCCCTCCCTCGGTGGATTCGGGGTTACACGCACCAGGTAGCGCGGGTTGTGCATTGTGCTCTCCAAATACTCGAGCCCCGGACCTCCCCGGTATCGCTGGGCCATCTCTCGCGCGATCTCAAGTAGCCGGCCGGACATCAGAACGGGTCCCTCGACGATCTCAGCCATTCCTTCGAGTAGCACTCTAGGCTGTTCAGGGCTTGAGTCGTCTGCGCACGAGACCGCGACCCGGCTCTCATGTTTCAGGAACTCGACGAACCTAGATTTGGCGCGGGGCACGATGTACATGTGACTTCCGTCCCAGTGCTGCCACACCGGGACCACGTAGGGCGCGCCATCAGGTTTGACAGAGGCCAGCCTCGCGACAATCGGTCGCGAGAGGAGCTCGTCGACCTGCGAGCTTGTTAGGGCAGGCACGTCTACCTCCGGAGCGCTCGGTCAGGCTACTTGCGGGCTAGGACGACGGGCTTGAACCGGTCGCTCGATTCTGTGTTGTCGTCGTAGTCGGACGTCCAGATGTCACGGAATCCTGCATCAGTCAATAGACGGCGTATCTCGTCTTCGAAGTAGAGGCGCATTCGCATCGTATGCTCTTCTCGCTCCACGATGCGGCCTTCCCGGACCACATCGTAGCGCAGGCGCGTGGTCTTCAGTTGTTTAGTGCGGTCGATGTGTTCGGGCAAGCGGTAGTGCCTTAGTTCAGCCCCGTCACTTGGTCTCGACGCCTTCGCCTTGAGTCTCCAGCCTGGCGGGTCTGAGTCGGACAGCTCCTCTCGAGGATCGTCGAGGGACAACGCCAGCACCCCGTCTTGTTCCAGGTGGGCGTGGAAGCGCGCCAGCGCCTGGTGAGCCTTTCCGGGTTCTGTCAACAACTGAAAGGACCCGCCCGGCACGATGGTCGTCCTGTACTTCCGGGGAAGATCGAGCGATTCCATCGCCTGATTGTAAAGCACCGGATTCAACCGCTGCTCGGCCGCCTTCCGCCGACATATGGCGACCATGTCTTCCGAAGCCTCCACACCCTCGATGTCGCGGTCCAGCGCGAGGTAGCTCAGTAAAAGCCGTCCCGTGCCGCAGCCCACGTCCAACGCCGAGCCTCCGTTCTCGTCGATCAGCCTGAGGTAGAAGTCGTGGTCGTGCTGACCTGTCGAAACGTAGTCCCATGTTGAAGCTGCCAGCCCAGTCCACAGCATCGAGAGTCCTTACCCGCGCCTAAGACTATAAACCATCCTCTGTGTGAGGCTCAGCCCCACAACTCGTAGAAGTGGTTCAGTGGGCCGTGTCCGCCACCCATCGGAAAGGCGTGCCGGATAGTCGCGGTGACGTATTTCTTCGCCTCGCCCACCGCTTCGCGGACCGACAGGCCCTTGGCCAGCCCGGCGGCGGTAGCCGAGGCGAAGGTGCACCCCGTGCCGTGCGTACTCGTCGTCGAGATCTTCTGGGCGGTGAAGGCCCGGATCTCCCCGCCGTCGTACAGAATGTCGGTGGCCGGCCCGTCGAGATGACCGCCCTTCACGACGGCCGACTTCGCACCCAACGCGACGATTTCCACTGCGGCCTCGCGTGCATCGTCCAGGCTCTCGATTTTACGGCCTGAGAGCGCTTCGGCTTCGGGAATGTTGGGTGTAACAACCGTTGCAAGGGGCAGCAACTGCGTCCGCAACACCTCGACCGCGTCTTCCCTCAGCAGCCGGGCGCCGCTCTTGGCGACCATCACCGGGTCGACGACCAGCTTGTCGATGCGGTGTTCTCGTAGCTTTGCGGCAACCGCCTCAATGATCTCGGCGCTCGACAGCATGCCCGTTTTCACGACGTCGGCGCCGATGTCGGCTAGCACGGTATCTATCTGCGACTCGATCACCGACACCGGTATCTCCATCACGTCGGTGACGTCGAGGGTATTCTGGGCGGTGATCGCCGTCACCACCGAGGTACCGTACACTCGCATGGCGGCGAAGGCCTTCAGGTCGGCCTGAATGCCTGCTCCACCGCCCGAGTCGGAGCCCGCGATGGTCATGGCTCTCGGGATTCGTTGAATTTCTATTCTTCGTCCTCCGCGGAGGCCTCGACTGGCGTTGGATTCCTTGCCGGTGCTCCCGCGCTCTTGATCACCCCGTCGACTATCTCCGCAACCGCTGCAGCCGTCTCAGGCACCTTTGCGTGGGATGTGTCGATCGTGACCATCGGAGGGTCATACGCTCTGTCAGCATTGTCAAGTAACCAAGACGCGAATTGCCGATGCTCCTCTACGAACTCGTCGGTCGTCTTTCGAAAAGCTGGCCGTGCCCGGAGCCGGGCCTCGCGGTCCTTGTCGTTGCAATGAAGATTCACGAAGTGTACGGTGCCCAGTAGACGCTGGTCTTCTGCCTTGTCTAGGTCCCAGGGCATGATCGTGCCGCAAATCACCGTGTGCCGCTCTCCTTGCGCGACGGCGTAGGCGATCCTGATCCAGTTGTTGTGAAACTGGTACATATCGTCGCCCATTTTGCCCCAGAGCAAGTCGTTGTCGAAAACGACGCAGTCGGGCAGTCTCCGTTGCAGCTCTGACACGATAGTGCTTTTGCCAGACCCGCTGGCGCCCGTCACGACGAACAGAGGCAGTATCAGGGCTGGTGTCGCCGCCGGTCCGGCAGTGAGCAATACGAAAGGCTCTTCCAGTGACATTCCTATGCTGCGTCTTGGCGCCGTCTACCGGTCGAGCCAGGAGCGGATTTCGGTTGGCAGATCGCGTAGGAGGCAGTCTTTCTTAGTGACGGGAGGGAGGGAGTCGAGGAAGGCCTGGCCATACCTTCGCGACACGACCCGTTTGTCGAGGATTGCGACGACCCCTCGGTCGGTCTTGGTGCGGATCAGGCGGCCGAAGCCCTGGCGCAACCGAAGGATGGCCTGAGGGAGGGCGTACTCACCGAAGGAGTCCTCGAAGAGCTCCGAGCGGGCCTCGAAGACCGGCTCGGTTGGGACGCTGAAGGGGAGACGGGCGACCAGCAGCACCCTCAAAGAGTCACCAGCGAGGTCGACCCCCTCCCAGAAGCTGGAGGTCCCGAGGATGACCGAGCTCCGGTTCTCCTTGAACCTCCGCAAGACCTGATGCGGTGTGCCGTCGACGCCCTGGGCCAGGACGTCGATTCCCGCGGTCTGAAGGGTCCCTCGGACGGCTCCCGCGGCCGCCTGCAGCGATGCGTGGGACGTGAACAGACACATCGTCCGGCCGCCGGCGGCCTTGGTCGCGTCGACGATTGCCTGCTCGAGGGAGGTCTGGTACTTCCACGACGTCGGCTCTGGCATGTCCTGCGGCAGGCAGAGCAAAGCGGCGCGTGGGTAGTCGAAGGGCGAGCCGAGAAGGAGTTCGTCGGCGTCCTTCAACCCTGTGCGCTCACGGACGTGGTCGAAGGTGCCACCGGCGCTCAGTGTCGCGCTGGTCAGCACGACCGTGTCCCTCTGGTCGAACAACATCTTTTCGAGCTGTTCCCCGACCTCGATTGGTGCCTTGTGGAGCACGAGGTCGCCGGTCCTGCGTGCACGGCTCACCCAGTAGATGCCGTCGGGCTGTGGGTGGGGCACGAACTCGCCCAGGTTTGCGCGGAGCTCGCCGTTGACCTGGATGGCGTTGAAGGTCTCCATGAGGAGGGCTTCATAGTCGGCAAGGCCTGCTTCTTCGAGCCCCTCCAGGGCCGTCGTCAGCTCGGTGAGCTCTCGATGCAGCTCGGCAAGCGTCAGGTCGACGTTCTCCCACTGGATCTCAAGCTGAGACCACGCGGGCTGGCTTCTGGCCCCCGAGGTGATGCGCGTCTCCTGGGACTCCAATGCGTCTTTCAGAAGTCCCGTCAGCACACCAAACATCTCGGCAACGCGCTGGCGGACGTCTGGAAGCCGGGCCATGATCCTTGCCGCGACCTCTTCCATGGTGCGCCGGCGCGTTTCGGCCGCGGTCGAGCCCCGGAAGGCAGCCGCCATGCGGTTGAGCAGACTGCGGTCGCCGCTCAGCGTCTCGAGGTGGTCGTCAATACGGAGTTGGCTCAACTCGAAGCCGAGGTGCTTCGTCGCTACTTCTTCGAGGTGCTGGGCTTCATCGATAATCAGCACGTCGTGGTCCGGGATCAGGGCCCTGCCGGCCGTCAGGTCCGTCATCAGCAGAGCGTGGTTGACGACGACGACGTGAGAGGCGGCGGCCCTTTCGCGCGCGGCCCGGAGGAAGCAGACGCCGTTCATCCCCGTGCAGTCGAGCGCGCCCTGCGCCGAGACCCGGTCCCATGGAGCGGCCGCCTTGGGATGACCCAGGTTCAGCTCGCTCCGGTCGCCGGCGGGAGTCGTGCGCAGCCACACAAGGACCTTTGACAACAGCCGCGCCTCGTCATCGGATATGTTGTCGCTTGAACGGAGGAGCGACCAGCGCTTCAGGCAGGCGTAGTTGGCGCGGCCTTTTAGCTGGGTGCAGCGGAGCTCGTCCGACGAGCCGTCTTCCAAAAGGTCGAGCGCGTTGACGAGGTTCGGGATGTCTTTGCTGAGCAGCTGCTCTTGCAGGTTGATGGTGTTGGTAGACACCACCACACGTTTTTTGTTGGCGGCGGCGTAGAGCGCTGCGGGGAGCAGGTAGGCCAGCGACTTGCCGACACCCGTGCCGGCCTCGACGATGAGCCGCTTGTTGCTGTTGATGGCATCGGCCACGGCCCGAGCCATCGCGATCTGCTCGGGCCGCTCCTCGAACGCGTCCACGGCGCTGGACACAGCGCCGCCGGCCTGAAGGAGGGCCACGACCTGATCGGCGTCGACTTTGCGCTCGGTCCGGTTCGCCCGCAATGCCTTGTTGCCGTGAAGGCGTTCCCGCAGTGCGCGAGGGTCGAAGCCCGTGACCCCGACGTTGTAGGCCGGCTGGTCCCCATCGGCAGCCTGTGTCGGAGGCTGGTTGCCTAGGCGCCTCAGGAGATACGACAGGACCCAGGATGACCGGGAGGCCAGTCGCTCCATCTCGGCCAGGGTGAAAACGTCGAGCTTCGATGCCATCTCGACGAGCTTCAGGAACACCTGTCCGGTGACCTTGGCATCCTCGAAGGCGCGGTGAGGGCTGGGATGGTCTATGCCCAGCGTGGCCGCGAGCTTGGCTAGGGAGTACTCGCGGCTCTCAGGCATAAAGACGTAGGCAAGGTCCCACGTGTCGCACACGGGGTTCGAGAGCCTCAAGCCGCCGCTGGTCAAGAAGCCGAGATCGAAGGCTAGGTTGTGGCCCACTACTGGCGCGGTCCCTAGGAACGGCACAAGGTCGCGGGCGACCTGCGAGAAGGGTGGCGCTGAATCGACGTCGGACTGGCTGATGCCAGTGTATCGGCTAGTGAAGTCGTCGAGGGCCCTGTGGGGGTTCACGAAGGACCGGAAGTTCTCGATGGTCTCATCGCGACGGAACTTCACCGCCCCGACCTCGATCACGTCGTCGTCCTCGGGCGAGAGGCCCGTCGTTTCGAGGTCGAGGGCCACCCACACGTCATCTAAAGGCGAGGCGGTCTGTGGGAAGAGGGTTAGTTCAGGTTGGACGACCATGAAGAGATCACCCTCACCTTGATCCTCTCCCATCGAGGGAGAGGAGTTAACGGAGCCGCGCCGCCTTTCATCACTCTACGACGGCTGTGCGAAGCGCCGTAATCTCGTCTTCGGTCAACCCGGCGTCGCGGACGTAGCCCTCGATGCCCCCGTATCGCTCGTCGAGGTATTCGAGGACGGTTGCCATCGATTCGGCAGGGCTGCCCTGCCTGTACGTCTCGTATCCTTCGGCGTCGAAGGCTTCCGGTGGGGCGCCTTCGTAAGGCTCGGTTATCTCGCGCTCCGGGAGGGATGCACGCCAACGGTAGTAACCGCTTAACTCATAGTCCTCTGCAATCGTCTCGTAGGAAACGCCTGCTATCCCCAGCAACAGCGCCGCCATAATCCCGGCGCGGTCCTTGCCGGCCTGGCAGTGAAAGAGAGCGGGCAGCGTGCCGGGAGCAGCCAGTGTCGATAGCGTCTCTCGGATCGCCTCCTGCCTCGTGTCGAGCCTCATGCAGTAGTTGGCCGCTCTCAGCGGGGAGCCTTCGAGGTCTCCCATACGCCTGATCCAGCTCTCCGCTACGTCGGACGAAGCCGCCATCTCCTCCGGCGTGTCATCGGACACCATCTGCTGATGGTAGAAGGTCACCTGGGGCGACTCGGCGAAGACGTTGCCCAGGTTCTCGATCTGACTATCGCGCCTGAGATCAATGACCGTACGCACGCCGTAATCGGCAAGCGCCGCCTGAGACTCGGCCGGCAGGCCGCCGACGTTGTCGGCCCGCAATAGAGTCTTCCAGCGAGTGGACTTTCCGTCAGCGGTTGCGTAGCCGCCGAGGTCGCGGACATTGATCGCGCCGTCCAGGTCGAGATGGCGTCTGGGCTCCCGGATTTTCGTCATACGGTTGGCGTACCCTCTAGGAAGCTAGTTGTCATCGTCGCCGTCACCACGCCCCGACCACCACGACCAGGCGACAACCACCCCGACTGTCACGATGACGACGGCACCGATTCCGATGATGGGGAGGCCGCCTCCCTCGTGGTAAGCGGCCACCGTCGATAGCAGCACCAGAAGAAAAGCGGGGACTGCCGCGTACTTCAAGTACCGTAGCTCTGCTGGTCGTTCTTGCGTACGTCTCACAAGGTCCAAACGATCGTTTCTCAGATCATGCTCTCGGAATAGAGGTGCCCGGAGTAGTCATGCGAACACTGTAAACGGAAGTGCGGGCGGCGACGTACATCGTCCTGTTGTCCGCGTCTCCCCAACCCATGTTCACGGCCGCCTCAGGGAAGCGGATCACCCCGGACATGTTGCCGTCAGCGTCGATCACCCATATTCCACCTGGGCCGGTGCAGTAGACGCGGCCCTCAAGGTCCACCTTGACACCGTCGGGGACTCCCACGTCTCCTGGCTCGCCTGGGAACTGGAAAAAGCGACGCTCGTTGGTGAGCGAGCCATCGGGCTGGACGTCGAAGGCGTCGAGGTGCATCGACGGGCGCGTGTTGACGAGATAGAGGACGCTCTCGTCGGGAGAGAGCGCCAGACCGTTCGGGTCAACGTAGGGATACACGACTTCGTGGACCGTGCCGTCGGGAGCGATGCGGTAGACCCCGTTGTGCTCCAGGTCCTGGTCGTCCGGCTCGAAGCCTCCGGCGCCTCGATTCGTGAAGTAGAGGCTCCCGTCGGACCGGCCTACGACGTCGTTGGGCCTGTTCAGCCGCTTGTCACCGCAGTGGGTTGCTACGGGCTTCACGTCCCCGCCGCCGGGCCACATACTGGTCACCTGTCTGGTGGTCTGTTCGCAAGCAATCACGTGCCCCTTGAGGTCGAGGGTGAGCCCGGTGGCACGACCGGTGTCGTCTCGCTCAAGCTCCTTGTCCTGGCCTGGGACGACCTTCCATATCTGATGAGGCCCTCCGATCTCCGTGAACAACAGGTAGCCGTCCGTGTGCCAGACAGGGCCCTCGGTGAACACGAACCCCGATGCCACGAGTGGGGTGTCGAAGGACTCGACTATCTGCGAGAGGTCGTCAGCCATGCGGGTCTCCGATGTCGTTATTCTGAGGTGGGCTAGTATATTACACGAGATTGCCGCCCGAAGACGCCGCAAAACGCGGCCAACGTCGACCTCGTTGCGGCTCTCGCTAGATCGTGCGGATGCTGCCTCTGACATAACGCGCGTCGTCGGAGACAAGAAACGCCATCACCGCGGCCACCCCGTCGGGCGACGCCAGGCCGGCCATGGTCCGTCTGTATGCTTCTTCGTCGCCCGTGTTGCTCAGGGACTCCTCTGTGGCGGCTACCTTGAGAGGTGTGTCGATGCTGCCCGGCAGCACGTCGTTGACGCGGATCCCGTATTTGGACAATTGGGCTTCGAGCGTCATTGCGAGGCCGTGGACCCCTCCCTTGCTGGAGCCATAGGCATACGACGAACTGCTACCCAGCACCCCGCCTCCCGAGGAGGCGAGAACGATGACCCCCGACTTCTGGCGCCTCATGTGCGTGGCGACATGTTTGGCTACCAGGAACGAGCCCTTCAGATTCACGTCGATCACCGAATCCCAATCGTCTTCGGTCACATCCGCGATATCGACATGCGCGCCTGTCAAGACCCCGGCGAGATGAAGTAACGCGTCTACGCCGTGGCCCAGCCATTCGGCCGCCTCCCCGACAGCTGCGGCGACCTCGGCCTCGGATGAGACGTCGACGTGCCAGTATCGAGCAGCGCCGCCGGCGTCCTCAATAGTCTCCAACGTCGAGGCGGCTTCGGCGTCGTTGACGTCGAACGCCGCGACGCGTGCGCCCTCCCCAGCAACGCGGATGGCGGTCGCGCGACCGATACCGGTGGCGGTTCCTGTTACCAATATGCGCTTGTCGTCTAGTGTCCTGAGTTATGAACTCATTGCAAAAGTACTTGCTGGGGTGTACCCTCCACGAAACGCTCATGGAGGTCACCATGGCCATCGGACGCCCCATTCCTCCCTTGCACCTTTCCTCCGACGAACGCGAGAGCCTCGAGCGCTGGAAGCGGCGTCCAACCACTGCCCAGGCGCTGGCTCTGCGATCCCGGATCATTCTCCGTTGCTCCGAGGGCAAGACCAATACCGTCGTGGCCGGGGAGATCGGTCTGGCCAAGCAAACGGTGGGGAAGTGGCGGGCCCGGTTCATCGAACGCCGCCTCGACGGCCTGCTTGACGAGCCGCGGCCCGGCGGCCCACGCTCCATCACGGACACCGATGTGGAGCGGGTCGTGACCCTCACCCTGGAGACGACGCCGGCGGATGCAACCCACTGGAGCACGCGCTCCATGGCTGCGCGTACCGGCCTGAGTCAGAGCGCCATCAGCCGTATCTGGCGGGCCTTTGCCTTGCAGCCGCATCGGACCGAGACGTTCAAACTTTCGTCTGACCCTCTGTTCATCGAGAAGGTCCGTGACATCGTGGGGCTCTACCTCAACCCACCCCAGCGGGCTCTGGTCCTGTGTGTCGACGAGAAGTCCCAGATCCAGGCCCTCGACCGGACGGCCCCGCTGTTGCCCATGCGCCCGGGGCAGATCGAGCGCCGGACCCATGACTACCGTCGTCATGGTACGACCTCTCTCTTCGCCGCCCTCGACGTGAAGACGGGAGAGGTCATCGGCGCCTGCCACCGTCGGCACCGGTCCACGGAGTTCCGGCGCTTCCTCGACCGGGTCGATGCGACCGTACCCCCGGACCTCGACGTGCACCTTATCCTGGACAACTACGCCACCCACAAGACCCCCGCCATCCAGCGCTGGCTGGCCCGGCGGCCGCGCTATCACCTGCACTTCACCCCCACCAGCAGCTCTTGGCTGAACCAGGTGGAGCGCTGGTTCGCGGTGCTGACAGAGAAGCAACTGCGCCGCGGGGTGTTCCGCAGCACTCGGGAACTGGAGCAAGCCATCGAACAGTACATTGACCAGCACAACGCTGCCTCAAAGCCCTTCATCTGGACCAAAACCGCAGACCAGCTACTAGCTACCATCGCCCGATTTTGTCATCGGATTCATAACTCAGGACACTAGCTTGCCCAATCTACGCTCTCCGCGATTGTAGAGACGCCCCGGCGGGGCGTCCCTCTTCAGGTACCGAGGCGGTCACGGACTGGTCACCGGCGTGCCCCACTCGAGACCCGCCCGGCCAGCGATCTGCTGATAGCGTCGCGCCGCGACAGCGAACCGGTCAGTCGGCAGGTGCTCGATCAGCACGTGACCGTCCGGGCAGACCCGCTGCATTTCCTTCAGGAATAGTCCGTGGTCGATCAGTCCGGAGCCGATCTCGACCTCCTCGAACCGGACCATGAGCTGGTCGACGACGCGGAAGTCTTTCGTGTGGGCGCCGACGGTGACGTCGCCCAACAGGTCGAAGAACTCGCCGAGGAAGCGAGGCATATCGTACGCGTCGTCGAGGCTCCCGACGAAGTTGACCGGGTCCTGGTTGAATCCAACGGTCCGCGAGCTCACGGCGTCGATGAAGTCGCGCACCCGCCGGGCGGAGTACAGCGGCGAGACGGCCCCGCCTTCGACGGCAAGTGTCACTCCCTCGACCTCGGCGGTCCGGGAGATCTGCCCGGCGCTGTCGACTAGCCTGTCGAACACGCGGTTCGACCGGTTATCCTGGTGAGGGAGCCACGGGCCGCCAGCGTTCAGACTGCCGGGCCTCAGGTAGGTGTTCGGCGCGCCGAGACGGGCGGTCAGCCCACACATTCTTTGGCGAACTCGATAGAGGCGTCGCGCTGGGCCTCGTCCGGGCTGACCAGGCCGCCCCTGTAACGGCCGTTCGTCTGGCCGATCTCCAGCCCAGCTTCGTCGAACATTCGCTTTAGCCGGTCGACGTCGCTGTCTTTCAGCTCGCTCGGGTCGTTGACGACGACGTTCAGGACCGCGAACCCATCCGAAGCAGCGACTCGCAGCCCTTCAGAGGTGATGTTTCGCCAGTCGCCGGGTATCCGCCCTGCCGCGCCAAGGAGCACCGCCGCTAGCTCCTGACTGCCAGGTGGGGTAGAAGCCAACCAAACGCGCCGACAAACACGACTCCGAGGGCGGCCAGCCAGACTGCGACTCGTCGCAGAAACATGGCGATGGGTACCGCCGCCGTCGCCGCCCCGACCAGCACGGCGATCGTGTAAGCCAGGTTCGGACTGCCAAGGCCTCCTCCGGGCGCCGCCGACTCAGTAGCTCGGTAAAGGAGGCCCAACACCACGCCCACCAGGGTCCAGACCGGGTATGCGAGGACCATCATGCCCATCATCAGTGTCATGGGCTTGATCCGCTCCAGCAGCGCGCGATACGGTGGTGGTGGGTCGGTGGCGAGCGTGAACAGAATGACGGGCCCGACGGCAATAGAGACAGCCGCAAGCACAAGTCCGCTGATCGCACCCGCGATGACGTCGCTCATTCGCGGACGGCCTCGCCGGACTGGGTCGGGCTGACCAGGTAGGCATCCCACCCCTGTCGGCGCCCCAGCATCAGACTGATGGCCGTGCCTTGCTCCTTCGTCGGCACGAGTGCGTAGAGAGATGGGCCGCTGCCCGCCAGATGTATTTCTTGGGCGCCGAGGGACTCGAACGTGCTCCAACACTCGTCCAGCCCCGGAAACGCGGCTCGGGCGACGTCGTCGAACGCGTTGAACAAAAACTGGGCTGGCACGTCGCCACCGCCCCTGATACGGGCCTTGAGCTTGCGAGTGAGCATTCCCCGGGTGTACTTAGCGGGTGAAAGCATCGAGTATAGAGTCCTGGTCTTTTCGGACACGTGAATCCGGGGGCTGACCACCACGAGCCATTCGAGATCGGCGGCGGGCAGCGGCCTTACACGCTCGCCGCGACCCTGCACCATGGCCGTGCCGCTCTGCAGGAAGAATGGCACGTCCGAGCCAAGCCGCTTGGCGATGGCGTTCAGCTCGTCGGACGGGAGTCCGAGGCTCCACAGACGGTCCAGCCCCTTCAACACGGCGGCTGCGTCGCTGCTGCCCCCGCCGAGCCCCGCTGCTACGGGTATCTGTTTTTCGAGCGTGATCCTTGCCCCGCGTTCGGAGCCGGTCGCGTCCTTGAGTGCGCTGGCGGCCTTCAGTGCCAGGTTGTCCGTCGTCTCAAGCTCAGGCCGGTCACACCTCAGGGCCACCTCATCGGCGTCCTCCAGCGTGACGGTGTCGTGGAGGTCTATTGTTTGCATGATGGACGCGATGTCGTGGTAGCCATCATCCCGCCGTCCGAGGACCTCCAACGTGAGGTTGACCTTGGCGGGTGCGGTCAGTGTGATCGAGCTCATATGTTGGACTACAGATCTTCGATCAACGACGGCAACTGTGCCAGGCTCGAGATCGTCTGGAAGCTCGTTGGCGGACCTCCATCGCGACGGACCAGTACAGCCGCTGCACCTGCTTCAGTTGCCCACGCGATTCTGTGCTCGGAGTCGTCCACGACTATGGCTTGTTGAGGCGTGGTCGATCTGTCTTTAAAAAGCCGCTCGTAGTACTGCGGCCCTTGGAGAGGCAAATCAACGAGATCGGGGCCATATAGCTTGCCAAACAACTCCCGGACTCCCATTGCCTCCAGGTATCCGGCAAGCTCCTCCGAGTGCTCGGACGAGGCCGTGTGGAGCAAGTACCCATTCGCGTGCAGCTGACGGACCGCATCGACTGCGCCCGGGAAGGCCGCTTGGACGCGTCTCGTCACGTATCTGTTTGCCTCGCGGGCGATGGCCACCGCTTCCTCGCGGCCGGGTAGGCTGACGCCGACTCGCTCGCCCATCGAACACAGCCAGTCGTACAGGTAGTCATCGTAGAACGCAGAAACCAGTTCCTGCCCCCACCGAGGCCGGTATTCATTGAATAGACCCTCGAAGACAGCTTCGTTCGCCCTTGCCCACTCATGTGGCGAACCGCCCAACCGCGTAGGCAGAAACTCGCTTAGAAGGCGCTGCCACTGGGGCGCTCTTAGGTCACTGTTGTTCATCACACCACCGTCGTCGAGGAAGATGACGCGGCGGTCCGAATGTGGCCGACTCATGTGTCTTGCCTTTCTGCGGTTTGTGACGACGCACCGTACAGCCTACCCCACTCGGCCAGACTCAACGTCTGGGCACGGCGCGTAGAATCGATACCTGATTGGTCTAGCAGCGTCTGGCCCTCTCTCGGCGAAACACTCAGTCCCTGACTCAGGCTGTTCCGAAGCTGCTTCCTGGGGGCGCTGAACCCCGCCCGGACCAAGTCGAAGAAACGTGGGACCGAGTCAACGTTTAAGGCTGGCCGGTCGTACGTATCGATGCGCACGACGGCCGACGTAACCTTGGGCCGCGGCCGGAAGGCCCCGGGCGGAACCTCGATGACGATTCGGGGGTGCCCGAACATCTGAGTGGCCACCGAGAGCAGCCGCATCTGGCCCGGCTCGGCGGCCATCTCCTGAGCCACCTCCCGCTGCACCATCACGACCATCAATTCAGGCTTGTGCTCGGCCTCGATGAAGCGCCGGATGATCGGTGTCGCGGCGTAGTACGGCAGGTTGGCGACGAGCTTGTAAGGCGCACCGGCAGGGACCAGGGAGTCGATCTCGATCTCCCTGGCGTCGGCGTGGACGACAGCGACGTTCGGGCTGTCCGCGTACGTCTCGGAGAGGTTGCTGACCAACTCGTCGTCGACTTCGACGGCGACGAGGCGGCCGGCTCGCGTTGCCAAAGCACTGGTCAGAAAGCCGCGCCCGGGCCCGATCTCGACCACGACGTCGTCGGACGTGAGGTCGGCCGCGGCCGCGATGCGGTTGCGCACCCGGCCATCGACGAGAAAGTTCTGCCCCAGCGACTTCTTAGCCCTTGGGGGCACCTTGACAGTAGGGGGCATGTGCTTAGAGCAAGCGAGTAGCGACAACGGTGGGCGTCGCTAACTCGGCGTCATGGCAGGAACAGGCCGTGCACCTCCATTTCGAGCTGCCGCGAAGGCTTACACGATGGAGGCGGCTCAAGCCAGGCAGGCCCACGGCACCCGGAAATCTCCGCTTACCGCTGCTTCCTTCCGAACCTGACGGGATTCACAGGGTTTCCGCCGCGTGGGACCCAGCTCTCAACACCACCAGCCACCGCCAGAGGCCACCGGCAGCAGACCTCCAGGAGGAGTTCAGCCTCGCTAGAGCGGATTGCGAGTACAGGGCACCGCTATCTCCCCGCTTAGCACGGCCTAGAGTCAGGGTACCGCGTGCGGGGTACGGGGTCAAGGAAAGGGGCTGGGGATTAGGGGCTAGGGATTGGGGTAAAGAAAAAACGCCCGCTACCGCGGACGTTCCACGCTTGCATCGGGTGGCTCGGAACACTCGTGGAATCTTTAGCACTGATCCCACCCCTCGCGGGGCCGCCCTTTTGTTCGCCGATGCGTGGTCAGCTTACCATTTACTCACGGGGACATCACTTTCCCGACGGAGGGGCGAGCTAGCGCTCCACCTTGAGGATGCTGAGGAAGGCCTCCTGCGGGATCTCCACACGGCCGACCTTTTTCATACGTTTCTTGCCCTCGGCCTGCTTCTCGAGCAGCTTGCGCTTCCGGGTGACGTCTCCGCCGTAACACTTTGCCAGCACGTTCTTGCGGAGCGCCTTCACGGTCTCGCGCGATACGACCCGCCCGCCGATCGCGGCCTGAATGGGCACCTCGAACAGCTGTCTGGGTATCAGCCCGCGTAGACGTGTTACCAGCTCTTTTCCTTTGATATGGGCGCCGTCCCTATGGATAATGACGGACAGCGCATCGACCGGCTCCTCTGCAACCAGGATGTCCAGCTTGACAAGCTTTCCGGGCCGGTAGTCCGCGACAGAATAGTCCATCGAGGCGTAACCCTGAGTGCGGGACTTAAGTTGGTCGTAGAAGTCGACCAGCATCTCGGACAGGGGCATGGCGAACTCAAGCATCACTCTTGTGCGCGACGGCCCATCGCCGACCGGCTGAGTGCCACTGGCGTGGCCCTTCGCCGCCGCTCCGTCAACCCCGTTGGCTCCGTCGCCGTACTGGATGTACTCCATTCGCTTGAACTCGCCGCGACGGCCGGTTACCAGGTCGATCACTGTGCCGATGAAGCTTGCGGGCACCAGTACCGTGAGGTCGACCCACGGCTCCTGTATCTCGTTGATGAGCTGGGCCTCGGGCAGCTTCGACGGGTTATCGACGTCCTTGACATCGCCGCTCGTTGTGACGACGCGGTACGCCACGCTTGGGGACGTCGCCAGGAGGTTGATTTCGAACTCTCGCTCTAGCCGCTCCTGGACCACGTCCATGTGCAGCAGGCCTAGGAACCCCGCGCGGAAGCCCGAGCCCAGCGCCAGAGAGGTCTCCGGCTGGTAAGTCAGTGCCGCGTCGTTCAACTGGAGCTTTTCGAGGGATTCGCGCAAGTCGAGGTAGTCCTCGCCGTCAGCCGGGTACAGGCCCGCGAAGACCATGGGCTTGAGGGGCACGTAGGTGTCCAGGGGGACCGACGCCGAGTCCTCGGCCAGAGTGATCGTAGAGCCTACCGGGGCGTCTCCGACGGTCTTCAGTCCGGTGGCGACGTAGCCGACCTCGCCAGCCGCCAGGCCGTCTACGCGAGTCGGTTGCGGTCGAAAGCACCCCACCTCGAGGGCGTCGCTCTCCTTGCGCGTGGACATGACTCGGACGCGACTATTCTTGGGGATTGCGCCCTCGAATACCCTGACGTAGGCGACGACACCTTTATACGGATCGTACTTCGAGTCGAAGACCAGGGCCCGTAGCGGCCCCACTCCGTTCCCTGAAGGAGGCGGTATCCGCTCGACGACGGCTTCCAGTATGTCCTCGACGCCGTCACCATCCTTAGCGGACGCGAAGATGATCTCGTCGTCCCGGAACCCGAAGGCTTTCTCGACCTCCTGAGCGACTCGCTCAGGTTCGGCAACGTCTAGGTCGATCTTGTTGATGACCGGGATGATCTCCAGGTCGTGCTCCATTGCCAGGTAGACGTTCGCAAGAGTCTGGGCCTGGATGCCCTGGCTGGCGTCCACGACCAGCAGCGCGCCTTCGCACGCCGCCAGGCTTCGTGAGACCTCGTAGGAGAAGTCGACGTGACCAGGCGTGTCGATCAGGTTGAGCTGGTACTTCTCGCCCGAACGGCTGGTGTAGTCGAGGCGGACGGCCTGCGCCTTGATGGTGATGCCCCGCTCGCGCTCGAGGTCCATCGAATCGAGCCGCTGCTCGACCTTCTCGCGAGGGTCGACGGCGCCCGTGACGTCTAGGACGCGGTCGGCGAGAGTGGACTTGCCGTGGTCGATGTGAGCGATTATGCAGAAGTTTCGGATGAACCTTGCGTCCATGCATTCGATGGTAGCACAGGCCCTATCCGGCGCATAGGCGAGTCGCCGCCATCGGACGGGCCGAATTGGTCGGCCTCTGTGATAACATTCGCAGCCTGAAAAACTACCCGAAGGGAGTATTTGACTATGCCAGCAGCCATGCGACGAGCGGAATCAACGTGGACAGGCGACCTTATGAGCGGGAGCGGGGTCGTTAGCGCCAAAAGCAGCGGGGTGTTTACTGACCTGCCCGTAAGCTGGGCCGCACGAACTGAGCGGTCGGACGGAAAGACGAGCCCGGAGGAGCTGGTTGCAGCGGCCCACGCCGCTTGCTACTGCATGGCCCTGTCCGGCGGGCTGGCCAAGGCCGGCACGCCCTCCGAGAAGCTGGAGGTCAGTGCGACGGTGACCTTCGAGCAAGTCGAGGGAGGCTGGAAGGTCGCGTCCAGCGCCCTGACGGTCAACGGCACGGTACCTGGCGTCGACGACGCTGCCTTCCAGAAGGCGGCCGAGGCCGCCAGAGACGGCTGCCCGATCTCGGGCGCCCTCAAGGGCAACGTCGCCCTCAGCGTCGAGGCTACGCTGGCGGGTTAAAGCGCCGGCTCGGCGCAACGACCCGACAAGTTTGCTACCGCCCCCTCCACACGTAATAGGGGTTGAAATCGCTGCGTTTCTATGTAATAATTATGTGAAAGGAACGTGGAGGAGGAGTTATGGAGACCAAGAAATTCCGGGTCAATGTCGACTTCCCAGAATCGGTTTACAGTGAACTTGAATACCTTGCCAGCCGAAGCGGCAAAACGAAGGCACAAGTGCTCCGCGACGCCATTGCTCTCGAGGCATGGTTCGAGAAGACCCGCCAGGAAGGTGGTCACGTCCTGGTTGAGCGAGAAGGCAACGTTCGTGAGGTCATGGTCCGCTAGGTCAGCGATGGGGGATGTCGATCATGACAAGCCCTGACGGCGAACCCGCTCTCGACCCGCCGGCTGAGTCGCCCGAGATAGTTGAAGAGGTCCTCGAACTGCCGGAGACCGAGGACGGGGGGCGGGTTGTCGAGGAGGGCGCCGGCCGACGCCTGATTTTCCAAGAAGCGGTCCGGGCGTCTCTTGCCTTTACCTTCGCTGGCATTCTCGTCGTCACAATCGTCTTCGCCTTCCTTAACGTAAACAGTAGCTCGTGGACGAACACCAAGGAGCTGCTGCAGTTGCTGCTCCCCGCAGAGATGGCGTTGCTTGGCTCAGCGGTTGGCTTCTACTTCGGCGCCCGACGGCAGTAGACCGCTGGCGCGTACGAGATGAAAGCCGCCGTATGTAAGGGCAAGCAGCAGCTCAGCGTCGAGGAGATACCGACGCCTGAGCCGGGCCCGGCCCAGGTACTGGTGAAGGTCAGGTTCTGCGCCCTGTGCGGCACCGACGTTCACGGCTGGCTGTACGATGCTGTTCCTGTTGGCACCGTCCTAGGGCATGAGTACTCAGGGACTGTCGCGGCGTTGGGTCCCGGCGTAACGCGCTGGCGGGAGGGCGACCGAGTGATGGGCGGTGGTGGCCAACCGCCGCCGGGCAAGGGAGCCGCCTTCGCGACCAGCCCGAGGTTCAACTTCCGTACCGTCGGCTTCCATGCCAGGCCTCTCCGGGCCTACGCCGAGTACGTCTTAATGGAGGAGTGGGAGCCGCTGCCCATCCCGGACGGCGTCTCCGACGAGGAGGCGGCGATGTGTGAGCCCGCCAGCGTGGCCGTACGGGCCGTCCGTAAGTCAGAGCTGCGCGTTGGAGACACGGTGGCAGTGCTTGGCGCCGGGCCTATCGGCATGCTCACCGTGCAGGCGGCGCTGGCCGCGGGCGCAGGCAGCGTGTTCGTGTCCGAGCCGTCGTCAACTCGACGAAACGCGGCTGTCGAGCTGGGTGCTAGAGACATGGTCGACCCCACGACCGAGGACGTGGTCGACAGGATGGTCGAGTTCTCTGGAGGCACGGGCCCCGACGTCGCGTTCGACTGCGCCGGAGTGGGGCCCACGCTGGACCAGGCGCTCAACATGGTGCGCAGAGATGGCCAGGTCGTGTTGATCGCGTTGGCCTGGGAGCCGGTGTCGGTCCTGCCCGTCGACTGGATCGGCAGGGAGGTGAAGCTCCAGTCCACCTTCGGCGGGAGGCACGAGGACTGGGTGGCGGCGCTCGACCTGATCGCGGCGGGCAAGATGCGAATGGGGCCCATGCTCGACGAGACGGGGTTCATTCACCTGGGCGACATCCAACAGGCCTTCGAGGCGCTGGTCAAGCCGTCGACGCAGCTCCAGATGGTCGTGAGGATGGACTGACCGGTCATGGAGAAGCTTGATTTCGTCGACGCGCATGTCCATTTCTACGACATGCATCATCCCGATCTCTTCTATGGAGACTGGCAGCCCGGCGTGCCCCACCCCTTCCTGGGCATGCAGTTGCAGAAGCTCGCCGAGATGAACTACCTCGCCGAGGACTACATCGCGGAGACGCGGAACGCCGACGTAACCAAGGCTATTCACGTACAGGCGGCGATAGGGACCGAGGACCCTGTGAAGGAGACAGAGTGGCTCCAGGCCGCCGCCGACCGAACAGGCTTCCCGCACGCCATCGTCGCTCATGCCGACCTCAAGGACCCTGGGGCTGAAGTGGTCCTGGAGGAACATTGCGCGTACCCGCTCATGAGGGGCGTCCGGGACTTCTCGTCCGGCGACTACCTAATCGACCCCAAGTTCCACCGCGGATTCGCCCTGCTGGAGAAGTACAACCTTGTCTCGAGCGTGAGCGTCCAGTGGCAGGACATGGAGAAGCTGCGCGGCCTGGCGAGCAAATTCCCAAATACATACATCGTCGTCGATCACGCGGGGGTCCCTACGGAAAGGACCGACGAGTACTTCGCCAACTGGCGACAGGGCATGGCCACCGCCGCCTCGGCCGAGAACGTCATCTGCAAGATCTCAGGGCTGGGTATAGGCGACAACAGCTGGACCGTGGACAGCATCAGGCCCTACGTAGTCCATTGCATCGAGACGTTCGGCGCGGACCGTTGTTTGTTCGCGACCAACTGGCCCGTCGACTCTATCTGGAGCACCTATGACGCGGTCGTCGACGCCTATCGGGAGATCATCTCGGGCTTCGGCGACGACGAGCAGGTCGCCATGTTTTCCGCAAACGCCGAGCGGCTCTACAGGATCTGAGCATGAACGTCATCTGGATCATCACGGATACCTTCCGCCAGAACCACGTCGGGGCGTACGGGAAGGTGGACATCCAAACACCCTTCCTCGACGCCCTGGCGGGGAAGTCCGTGCGTTTCGACCGCCACTACGCCGGGAGCCTGATGTCGGTGCCCGCGAGAGCCGACTTCGCCACGGGCCGCTGGACGCTCTCCTTCATGGGCTGGGAGCCATTGCCCGGGGGGACGGTGGCCGATCTTCTCGCATCGAAGGGCGTACATACGGCCGGGATGGTCGACACGCCCTTCCATCTACGCACCGGAATGAACTACGACCAGGGCTACCAGACCTTTCGTCATTTCGCCGGGCAGGCCCAGTCCCGATCGTACTTGAAGGACGGCCGCGACGAGCACATGGACGCTCGGGCCGCCTGGCGCTTCGAGGCGGACAGGAACGCTCCCAGGACGATCGCCGGAGCCATGGAGTGGCTCCAGCTCCACTACGAGGAGCGGCTCTTCCTCACCATCGACACGTGGGACCCGCACGAGCCCTGGGACGCCCCGGACTACTACACGGAGCGGTACTGGCCCGACTACGACGGCGAGCACATCTACCCGTCGTACACCCGGTGGCAGGACTCCGCCGGGCTCACGGAAGAGAAGGCCAGGAAGGCCCTCGCCACCTATCGTGGCGAGATCACCATGCTCGACGCCTGGCTCGGGCGCCTGTTCGGGTTGGTCGAGAACATGGGCCTCATGGAGAGCACGGCGATCGTGTTCACGTCGGACCACGGCGCCTATTTCGGCGAACACGACGGCATGTTCGGCAAGAAGGTAATGGGGAAGAGACCGGACGGGACCAGCTACAACTATCTCGACGACGACCCGGCAATTCGGCTTCTCTCCCTACTACGAGGAGGCCGCCCTCGCTCCCATGCTGCTGTACGTGCCCGGCGTAGAGCCAAGCTCCTACTCCGGCGTCACCTCGGCGGTCGACGTGATGCCCACGGTCCTGGACGTCATGGACTGCGAGATCCCTGCCGTGGTCGACGGCCGGTCGCTGCTATCCATGGCGCGAGACAGTTCGCTGCCGGGCCGCGACTACACGATCACCGGCGAGAAGTTTAAGTTCGCGGACGAACCGTCGGTTATTGTCGGCGGGAAACCGGGGACCATGGCCAACTCGACGGTCACGACCGTCACGACGGACGAGTGGTCGCTGTTGTACACCGAGGAAGCCGCTATGTCCGAGCTGTACCACCTGCCGTCGGACCCGACCCAGTCCAACAACGTGATCCACGACAAGCCCGACGTCGGTCGCGAGACCCATGCGCAGTTTACGGCGTTTCTGAAGGAGACCGGCGTACCCGAATCCACCCGACGGCGATTGTCCGAGCTTAGGATCTAGCATAGCCCGCGGTTGGGCCGCCTCTGGTACTATCGGCGGACGACCTAGCAGGAGCACGTGCCAGTGACTGGTCTTGCACTTCGCGCCGCTACTGTTGTCTCGCTCGTCTTCGCGGCGACGTCTCTCTCCAGGCTAGAGCCAGCGGCAGCATTGACGACCGGCGCGCACGATAGGTGAGCGGACCGCATTTCTTCTAGTCCTACCAAGGAGTTGACCGCGTGAGTATCACTCGAAAGCTGGAAGAGCTACGTCCTGGGACCATCACCACCCTTGCCGGAGTGGGTTACCAGGAAGGTATACCGGCCAGGGACGCACCGGCCGGCGGACCTCAGGGAGTGGTCAGGTGGCCCGAGGGCGATCTCATCGTCGTCGACATGTGGGGGCACCGTATCTGGCGGATCGACGCCGACGGCATCCTCCATACCTTCGCGGGCGACGGCGTTCCCGGTCGTACCGGCGACGGCGGCCACGCCAAAGACGCCCGCTTCCACACGCCGCACGACATGTCCCAGGACAGGCACGGGAACCTGGTATAACCGACCTACTGAAGGGGGCGCAGAACAGGTAACGGAGGATCAAGCTGAACAATCGCATTCTTATTGAAACGGACTTCACCCAGCCGACTCCAGGTTGGATCTGGCCGGATGAGAGGGACGCGGGCTTCAAAGCAACGGCGGACGGCCTCGTGCTCGAAGCGTCGGCCGGGGAGTCGGTCCATTTGCGTGGGCCCGGCGTCCACACAAGGAACGGCGACAGCATCGAGCTCCGGTTTCGCGTGTCCGATGGGTCTGCCGGACACCTGTCCTTCGACGCCGACCGCCACGAGCACGCCAGTGTCGGGGTCGACCTTGCGTCCGGAGAGGTCTCCTTCGCGACCAGCGACTGGACGGTGCCTCAGCCTGTGGCGACGGTCAATCGCGCGATCGACCCTGACGAGGCTCACACATTGACCATCGAGAAGACCGAGGGCAACGGTGACCTGATCAAGAACGCCGACGTGGCCGTATATCTCGACGGTGAGAAGATCATGTCGGCGGACGACCAGAACCTGCTCCCCGAGATGGGCGTGGTCGTTCGGGTAAGTGGGGGGAAAGTCCTACTCGAGCGGTTCGCTCACCGAGGTGTCCCATCGGGCATCCCGGAGGACCTCCATCTGGGCGGCTGGCAGACGCTGAACGTCGACTCGATCAAGTACAACCTGGAGTCGCTGTATCGCGGGATCCGGCTGGCCTCGGAGGAAGGCGTCGAGCTACTCGTGACAATAGAAGCGTCGCTGACAGGCCTCTTCCCCACCAGCCCTACGATGGCCGACCCGGAGCCGATTGCGGAGGCCGAGAGCGCTCTGAGACGCTTCATCTCGGACCTGCCCGACGCTCCTCACGTGGTCGTCGGGCTGCCAATCTGGCGAACTGAGCCGGACCACGCGCTCGCTCAAACCCCGTATATCGCGTCACGCGTCTACGACCCCGACGGCGAGGTCGTCTATACCGCCAGGAAGGTCCATTCGGCTGAGCAGGGGTTCTGGCACGGCTATTCCTTGAACGAGTTCGAAGTCAAAGGCGTCCCGATTTCCCTGCACATCTGCCACGACCACCGGTACCTGGAGCTTCAGACGCTGCCGGTGATGTTCGGGTGCCGGCTGGTCCTCCATCCGTCCAATGCGGACAATGCGGCCGACAGTGTTAACGGAGTCGAGGCCCTCGCCAAGCACAGCACGGCCCAGACCCATGCCTTCTACATGAACGTGAACGCCGGAGGCGGGAGCTATATCGCCGCGCCACAGGCGAAAGTCAAGATGATCGCCGTCAGCGACGAGTCAGGCCCAGATAGCCCGAAGTACCCGATGGTCGCTGAGCCCGTCGAATGCCTGGTTCACAGCAAGATCCGCGTGCACAACGCCTTCGGCTACTGGCCGGCACGGTCGTTCCGCGCCTCGGAGGCCATCGCGCGATCATACGTCGACATGTACAGAGCGCTGGGCGGCTCGAACGCAAGGCTCTAGTGTGAATGGCGGAGAGATAATGTACCGGCAGGGCGGCTCAAGAGCTGAGATGTGGCGCTTGAAAAGCGTACCGCCTGTCGCCTTCAATCAGGAACGACCGAACCTGACTGAAGGTGGATTGGATGTACAAGGTGGGTATTTACCTCCGTGTTCGCAAGGCTTGTTTCGTCGAAGGGATGAGCGTCCGAGAGGCGGCCCGAGTGTTCGGGCTACACCGGGACACGGTGCGCAAGATGCTCGAGTACTCCGTGCCCCCAGGGTATCGACGGCAACGACCGGCTCGCAGACCGAAGCTCGATCCATATAAGGGTGTGATGGACCAGATCCTGGAGCAGGATCTGAGCTCACCGAAGAAGCAGCGTCACACCGCCAAGCGTATCTACGAACGGCTCAGAGACGAACACGGCTTCCCCGGCAAGTACACGATAGTCAAAGACTACGTTCGAGAACGCCGTCGTCATACCCGCGAGATGTTCTTACCTCTGTCCCACCCTCCGGGACATGCCCAGTGCGACTACGGCGAAGCTCGAGTGACCATCGGCGGAGTGGAACGCAAAGCCCACTACTTCGCCTTGGACCTCCCTCACAGCGACGGGTGCTATGTGAAGGCGTATCCCGCCGAGACGACGGAGTCATTCTGCGACGGACACGTCTCCGCCTTCGCGTTCCTGGGCGGAGTGCCTCAGAGCATCCTCTACGACAACACCACGCTCGCGGTAGCCAGAATCCTGGGAGATGGTCGCCGGCAGCGGACCAGGGTGTTCTCCGAGCTTCAGTCCCACTACCTGTTCGAGGACCGGTTCGGCCGTCCAGGCAAAGGGAACGATAAGGGCAAAGTAGAAGGTCTGGTCGGCTATGTCCGCCGGAACTTCCTGGTGCCCATTCCATCGTTCGAGAGCTTCGATGCCCTCAATGCTCATCTGGAGCAACACTGCCTCAGACGGTTCGAAGATCGACTCCGTCGTCTCGGCCACAACGAGACGATAGGAGAACGGCTGGAGCGGGACCTGGAGAAGCTGCTGCCTCTGCCGGCCGTACCGTACGACGCCAGCGACAAGCACGCGACGAGGGTCAGTTCTCTGTCCCTGGTCAGATACCGGACCAATGACTATTCGGTCCCGGTGGCCTACGGTCATCGGGACGTTCTGGTCCGCGGATATGTACACGAGGTTGTGATCAGCTGTGGCGCTGAAGTCATCGCCCGCCATCGGCGGTCCTACGATCGAGACGACTTCGTCTTCGACCCTCTCCATTACCTGCCGCTCCTTGAGAAGAAGACGAGGGCATTGGATCAGGCGGCGCCGCTGGTTGGATGGGAGTTGCCCGAGGAGTTCGGAGTGTTGCGGCGGTTGCTGGAGTCTCGGATGGGCAAGCGAGGAAAGAGGGAGTTCGTGCAGGTGCTCAGACTGATGGAGAACTTCCAGCCGGAAGAAGTCCACGACGCCGTACGAGACGCCATTCGACTCGGGGCTGTGAGCTTCGATGCTGTCAAGCACCTGGTGCTGTGCAGGATCGAGGGTCGACCGCCTAGACTCGACATGGAGTTGTACCCGTATCTGCCCAGGACCAACGTTGCAACAACCTCGACCAGGGACTACATGGCTCTCCTGGCGGGGAGCCGGTCATGACCAACAAGTCCACGATGTTGCTCGAACACAACCTCAAGCAACTCAAGCTCCCCACGTTCCTGAGGGAGTACGACAAGCTGGCATCCCAGTGTGCCAGTGAGGGAGCCGACCATCCGGACTACCTGCTGCGACTATCGGAGTTGGAGCTGATCGACCGTCACCATCGCATGGTGGAACGTCGGATCAAAGCAGCCCGCTTCCCGACGACCAAGAGTCTCGACACCTTCGACTTCCTGTCTATGCCGTCCCTGAACGAGGCTCTGGTTCTGGAGCTGGCACGATGCGAGTACATCGAGCGCCCCCACAACGTCATCGCTCTCGGCAACAGTGGCACCGGCAAGACCCATATCGCCCTCGGTCTCGGTCTGGCTGCGTGTCAGAGGGGACTGTCCGTGGGCTTCACCACCGCCGCTGCTCTGGTTCACGAGCTGATCGAGGCCAGGGACGAACGGCGTCTGCTCAACCTGCAGAGAAGGCTCGCACGAATCAAGCTTCTGATCATCGACGAACTGGGCTTCGTGCCCTTGTCCAAGACTGGCGCCGAGCTGCTCTTCGAGGTGTTCAGCCAGCGTTACGAGCGTGGATCGGTCCTGGTGACCTCCAAGTGAGCCCTTCGTCGAGTGGACCGAGGTGTTCGGCTCTGAACGGCTGACCGGAGCTCTCCTCGACCGCCTCACCCACCATGTCGACATCCTGGAGATGAACGGGGACAGCTACCGACTCAAGCACAGCAAGAAGACTTCTGGCCGCCAGCTATCTGACTGACCCTGATCTCCAACGCCCCACGAACCTTGATGCCCATTCTACGGCGTTCAGTGGTACAGTTTTGCTCCGCCCCGCTGGTCGACGTCCAGCGATTATGTCAGGGTAATGGACCAGCGATTATGTCAGTGGTTGCTGTGTCAAGCCAATAGTTATCCAGTTCGATGATTGAGAAAGCCCCCACCTCCAGCTTCGTGTGACACCGTGGGTGGCAGTGATGGTGACTCGATCCGAGCGGAGCAGCCCGCGGATAAATGGACAACCCTGGCGGGATTGCCCACTTACCCACAGGCCGGTTGTTATGGACCGAAGGCGGTTCCACATAATCAAGAGTGAGCAGCGAGCTCCCTGTCCGGATAGACAGGTGGACTTGAAGCCTCAACGTACTTTCGGACGGTGATGCGGGATATGCCCAACTCCCGGGCGATTGCCCGAAGAGAAAGGCCTCGACGCTTGGCCCTCTGCACTGCTTTCCAACGGGCTCGCTGACGAGGCGTCGGCGGTCTGGGTGGTTGAGCCTTAGCCCGAATCCACCGAGGGAGGGCGTCGGGTTAGCATCCTGAAGTGGCCAGAGGGTGCTCTTCTGAATCTGGGATAATGGTTTTGTAACAGCAAAACAGTCCCAGAGAAGGAGCACCCAATAGATGCTACCACGCAACCAGCCCGACCGTATCCGTATCGTCTTTGACGATCACCGCCTGGTGGCCAATGCCGGTCTGCTCCTGCCGGCCACCCTCGCCCGGCATCTGGGCCTGCGGGAACTCGTTGACCATCACCTTGACCTGGGCGGCGCGCCGGGGCGGGCCAACACCGGAGACAAGCTGATGACCCTGGTGGCCTCAGCCATGGCCGGCGGCGACTGCATCGACGACGCTGATGTGTTGCGCACCGGGGGGACGGCCTGCACCCTGGGCGGCACGGTCAAGGCGCCATCCACCCTGGGCACCTTCCTGCGCAGCTTCCGGTGGGGCCACGTCCGCCAGCTGGACCGGGTGAGCCGGGAGCTGCTGGCCCGGGCCTGGGCCGCTGGGGCCGGACCCGGCGACGCGCCGTTCACCATCGACCTCGATTCCACCATCTGCGAGACCTACGGACTGGCCAAGGAGGGCGCCCGCCACCACGGCTATACCGGCAAGCGGGGCTACCACCCACTGCTGGCCATCGCCGCCGGCACCGGAGACGTGCTGATGTCCCGGCTGCGCGAGGGCCGGGCCAACACCGCCCGCGGCGCCGCCCACTTCCTGCGGGAGACGGTGGGACGGGTGCGCTACGCCGGGGCCAACGGACGACTCACGCTACGGGCCGACAGCGGGTTCTACACTCATGGCGTGGTATCCGTCTGCCGCAAGATGGATGTCCGCTTCTCCATCACCATCCGCCAGCATAAAAGCCTGCACAATCTCATCGAGGCGATACCCGAAGATGCCTGGACGCCGATTCCTTACTGGATGGACGGCGCCGCCGATGTGGCCGAGACCACCTGCACTCCCTTCCAGAGTGAACCTGACGCCGCGCCGGTGCGGCTCATCGTCCGGCGTGTGAAGCCCACGCCCGGTTCCCAGCTGGCCCTCTTCGCCACCTACAGCTATCACGGCTTCATCACCGACCGGGACGGGGAGATGCTCGAACTGGAGGCCGACCATCGCCGCCACGCCGAGATCGAGAATGCCATCCGAGACCTCAAGCACGGTGTGGGGTTGAACCATCTCCCCTCGGGCCGCTTCGCCGCCAACGCCGCCTGGCTGGCGGTACAGGTGATGGCCCACAACATCGCCCGCTGGACAGCGCGCATCGGTCTGGGCGAGCAGGTGGTGACCACCAAGACCCTCCGGCGGCGGTTCTTCTCCCTGGCCGGACGGATCACCCGCTCGGCGCGCCGCCTCACACTGCATCTGCCACAGCGCTGGCCTTGGGAAGCCCAGTTCGATCGTGCCCTGGCCCGATTGCGCGCCCTGCCACTCCCTGCCTGACGGCGGCGGCGGCAACCGGCCGCCATCCGGCCAACCGAACGTCCCCGCGAACTCGCGCCAGTCCGGTCTGCGAGTGCCTCTTGCTGTGTCCTCTCCCCGCTATCTCGCCCTGACCAACATTCGCAGACGGTCACAAAGTCTCCCCGCGGCAACTGAAGACAAACACCGGCCCCCCTCTACCCCAAATCGTGCCCGGACCATCGCCCTCCCTTGCCCCTATCGCCCGTTCCGCTGCTGCATAGTCATCCCTTCGGTGGATTTGGGGTTAGCGAGGCTTCACTCTCGCGATCCGTGGTCAATCTCCCTGCGGCGAGTCCCCGGCCGATCGCGGTCATCGCTCCCAGTCTTTCTCGCTCGTGACCACCGATCCCGTTGGTGTCCATGCCTGCAGCGAGGTTCTCCACGGTGACGCTGCCAAGACCTCGAGTGGCGTTCAGAGTCCGGAGGACACCAGGACGCGGTGGCGCTTCCTGGGTAGGGACGATTTGGTTTTGATAGCACACTACTAGTGGTCCGAAATGTTTGTAATGATTGGTTGATTGGCACGGGGGCTTTCCCCGCCATGCCTGGCTTTTGGAGACAGCCGCTGGGCAGTCCGGCTTTCCACCCGTCATTTCAAGGATGTTGGTCTACTAGCTTGCCGTCCAATCGCTCCTGGACCACCACGTGCGCTCCAACGTAAGTGGACCGTTCGCTCGAAGGAAGCAGTTGGAGGGTATGCCAGTTGTACTTGACTGTGTTGTCTCTGGCCACCTTGCGGCTATGCTTGAAGCACAGTATGCCTGCCAGGTTCAGGTCCGGATCTGGAGAGCGATATGCGTTGGTGGACTGTGCTGGTGGCACCCCGAAGCGCTTGTTGAAGCGGGTCAAGAAAGCCCACAGGACTTGGTTGGCCTCTGAGATGGTTCTGGCCCCAGCCAGACGTAGTTCGGTCACCAGCCGATCCTGGAAGGTGCCGTTGGCCCGTTCTACCCGACCCTTCGCCTCCGGAGAACGCGCGAAGATCTGCTCCACCCCCAGCTCTGCCATCGCACGACCGAATTGGGTCGGCGCAGGCGATTGATGCGAGCCAGGTACATACTTGAAGACGGCGTGGCGGTCACTGTACAGGGCCAAAGGAACCCCACAACGCCGGATCAGCTCTTGCATGAGGAGGAAATAGCCATGAGTGTCCTCTTCATGGCGAAACAGTGCGTAGGGCACGGTGCTGGTGGCATCATCGATTGCCAACAGCAGAGTGCATCGAGGGCCCCGTTCTTCTAGCCAGGCATGAACGCTGCCATCTACTTGCACCAACATGCCTTCCTGGCTCATGCGCTGGCGACGGACCCGATGCAGTGGGGGTCGACGTCGACGGGGGCTAGCCATGCCGGCGCCTACCAGGATACGCCGGACCGTAGAGCGCCCCAAGACGATCTCTTCCCGCTCTGCCAGGAGCTCGGTTAGGTGCGTATGATTTACTCTTGCATACCGTGTGCGTGCCAGGGCCACAACTTGAGTCCTGGCCTCCTCCGGGATGGAGTTGTTCGCTCGGCGACCTCGGTTCCCATGAGCCAGTGCGGCGGCACCCTCCTTCCGATACTCCGCCAGGATTCGCCAAACGTGGCGTTCACTCACTCCCAGAACCTCTGCCGCCTCATCCACTGATATCTGACCTTCCAGGATACCGTTGAGCACTTGGAGCCTTGCCTGGAGGTTACGTCAATAGGTGTGTAAACGACATCAGGCGGCGACCTTCTCAGCCGTTGATTCAATGGCGATTCCATCCGCATACTGCGCACCGAGATAGACGTCTTCGATCAACTCAGGGGCCTTCAGACGCCTGAAGCGCTGTTCGGCGACCATCAACATTTTCCAGATCACCGCTATCGCCCGATCGACCCTCTTGTAGCGCTTGGCGGCATCGGTCCGAAGCCTGAGGGCCGCGAAGGGTGATTCTACCGGGTTCGTCGTGCGAAGGTGCCCCCAGTGCTCCTTTGGGAAGTCATAGAAGGTGACCATGCGGTCCCAGTCCCGCTCCAAGGCCTCTGAGGCCGCCTCGTAGGAATGGTCGCCGCACCACCTGGTGAACACCGTCCTGAGCCGCTCAGCCTCTGTCCGAGTCGGCGCGTAGGGGATAGTACGCAGCATGAGCTTGGCCTGGTCCTGTTGTCGCTTTGGAAGCTTGGCGAGCACGTTTACGATCTTGTGGTTCCAGCAGCGTTGCTCTGCCGCCTGCGGATAGACGTTGCGCAGAGCTCCCCAGATGCCCAGGTGTCCGTCTCCAACCACCAGCCTCGGGCAGCTCAAGCCCCGGCGCTTGATGTCCCTGAGCACCTCGGACCAGTTCTCTGTGGACTCCCTGTATCCGGGAACAGCGCTCACCACCACCTTGCTCCCGTCGCTCAGGGCCGCCATCACCACCAGTACCGCCGCCTTCTCCTTCTCAAGACCAGCCTTGACGTAGACTCCATCCACCCACATGTAGACCACTTCCAGGTCATCGAGGGGCCGGCTGCGCCATTGGGCAAGCTCATCGTTCCACTTATCCTTCAACCGGGCCACCGTGCTCGCCGATACCGGTGCGTCCTCTCCCAGCAGCCCCCGCAAAGCCAGATCGAAGTCGCCTTCGGATAGACCGTGCAGGTACAGCTCGGGGATCAACTCAGCAACCTTCCTGGTCCTGTTGACGAACAGCGGCAGCAGCCGGCTCTCGAACTGCTCCTCGGTATCGCGGACTCGCGGCCGCCTCAGCTGTATCGTTCCCGAACTCAGCGTAAGCCTCCGGGCTCTGCCGTATCCGTTCCGATAGCCGGTATCGTTGTCCGAGTCGGATCTGAGCGCCGAATTCGCCCTTCCCAGAAACGCCGTCACCTCCTCCTCCAGCAACTCCTGGATCAGCCTCTGGACCTGGCTTCGCACCCAATCCTCCAACTGCTCCCACTCCGGCCTTGACTCCGACCTACTCTCAGTGCTTTCCTTCCTCATGGACGGTCTATCTCCTCTCTTGGGCCTTGAGCCCATGTTGTTCAGAGAGAGGGTACACCGCCTGACTGTTTACACACTTTTTGAAGATACCTCCTTGCCTGTTCTTTCTGGGTCAATGTCAATCCTTTCATGAACTGACATTTTCCCTGACCTGTTAACTACTGACATAATCGTAGACCATCTACACCCCGCTGGTACGTTTTCACACCGCCCTTGACATCTGGCCGATGATTTAGGTCAGGGCTCCACGTACGACGCTCTCTATCTTGCGCTCGCCGAGCTCGACGAACGTGAGATATGGACCGCCGACCAGCGTTTCCATAGAGCGGCCCAGCCGAAGTTCCCTCGGGTCCACCTGCTGAGCGAGCTGGAATAGCGTACGCCGCGGTTCCAGTCCGGTCCGCGCTAGCCGACGATCGGCTGGGCGATGATCCACAAGCTGGACGCCGTGTACAGGACCATCAGTGCGAGCATCGGGTACTGCCCCTGAAGCGCCTTTCTGTGGTTGTCCACCCTGAAGAGCGAGACGATGTGGGACACGTACACCGAGATGATGTGGCCGACGACGATGGCGATAACCGAGAGGAACCAGACGAATTTGGCGTTCACAATGCCTATGTTGATCAGGTAGTCGGCAGTCCCGAACAGATCCCATCCGATACCGAATGGGTCTGAGGCCAGCGGTATTATCAGCTGTCCCTGGATAGCCAAGAACGAGATGAAGTGGGCCAGGTTATAGGCCAGCGCTATCGGGACGAGAGCGAAGACGAAGCCTTTGGCGACGTCGATAACGGCCGATTCCTCGCCGGAGAGCCTTTTGATGCCCCAAGCGAACAGGAGAAAGACCCCGAGGAAAGTGGTCGGTACCATGACCAAGGCGAGCGTATCGACCACATCTAGCGCCTGCGATCCGAGGAATGAAACGGCTGAAACCGCGCTGCTCTCCAAATCGAGCCACAACGAGGTCTCTTGAAGCCCGTCAAACGTGACCGTTGCGAGGGCTAACACCACGAACGCAGTCATGCCGACTGAGGTCCTGCCGGGGCGTGCCAAGCCGACTGCAAAGGGCCGCAGATTGAATTCCCGGTTGGCCTCTTCAGCCATCTCGAAACATTCGTAGCAGTCGACACATCCCTTATTTGCGGTATTGCACTCTTGGCCACAGCGACGACAGAGCCGGTCGTCGGACACTCGGACCTCTGTCAAAGAGAATTTCGCGAACAGGCCAAACAACAGCGAGAAAGCCTCGCCTCTGGCCAGCCAGGTGTGTTTACCGAAGGCTACCATTCCCGCCCAGGTGACGAACGAGTAGAGGAGTATGAGCAGGCCCAGCCTCTGTGGATTGACAGCTCCGGAGTACACGTTCTCGATCCATGCAAAGGCGAAGAACAAGAACACCGCAGGCCACACGTCGAGACCCTCCGGGTATTTGAAAAGCGGCACCTCCTCGCCTCGCTGTCGGCCGCCGACCAACCGAGTGACCCACTCGAACAAGATTCTCCACGGGTTTACGAGCATCCAGACATTACCGACCAGCGCGGACACGTAGCCAACCCCGACCCACCAGATTATCCAGACGAAGGTCGGTGACAGGTTGTCGATAGGCTTGTCGCTCCCGAAGAGGGCAGTGGTAATGACAAGCGCGAAGACGACGACAGATACCGCCCTGATAGCGAACAACAGCACCGTATTGGTGAGGATCGGCGACAACACCCGATTCCCCAGCAGGTTGTATCGCGGGTAGTCGAAGGACTCCCCACCGCCGCGGACGAACAGTCCGATAACAACGAACGACAGGGCTACCGCCGCTGCCGCGCCGACAATGAAGTAGTCGAGCGGCAACGGCAGATCATACCTTTCACCGAATCCATGTGCATAGGCCGGCGTTGCGGCGACGACTGCGGCGAGCGCGGCAATGGCGAAGGCTGCGAGCCGTAAGTTGAGCATTCTATTCCCCTACCTCGGGTGCACTTCTAGAGTTGCGATCTGCACCTCGGCCTCCTCGCCAGTATGTTCACCCTCGTGTTCGTCCTCTTGTATCTCCGACCCTTCGTCCTGATGCTCGCCCTCTTCACTGTCTGTCCCTTCGTCATGCTCACCTTCAACTTCTTCATCTTGATGCTGTAGTCCCAGGCTCCAGTTCGGCGTGATGGTTGTATCCATGTAAACCACAAGCTGGCATTAAGAGCAGCTTCCGACGGCGCATCTGCTTGAGGCTGGGTAGGAGCCTAGCTGGCGAGCCGGGGCGGCTTGTCGAGGGATGAGTCGAGGAATTGGCGAGGTTGTAGGTACGAGGCAGGGTTTAGGAGCAGCAGGGATGACGGCTCGAACAGGAAGAATGACTGGGAGACGGCGCCGGAACCTACGACTGTAATAGGTCCACTCATGCTACCGTCGAGGAAATACAGCGCGAGCGGACTCGGGCTGTCCGAAGGCGCCCTTTGTTCGTGCTCGTGGCCCGTATGGCCGTGTACGTGCGCCGACTCCACCCCTATATGCCTGTGACCAAGTTGGCGCTCGGCGAAATGGTGATCGAACAGGGGCCACGCGGAAGTTGCGAGCACGGCCGCAAGCACAAGTAGAGGAGCCAGGTTGTGGAGCGTTACAGCGCGCATATTGAATCGATTATAGCAGTACGTTTCCGTCTGTATTTCGGATTGGCGCCGTGCTCGTTTTCCCAGGCGTCAACTATGGGCCGGTCGGTGGCCGACGGCGGCCTAGCGCCCAGGCGGAGATCACCCCCGCCGCCGTGACCAAGAGCCCCAGAGAAAGCCAGACAAGCAGGTTCGAGGACGCCCCTGGGCTTCCTATGGGTTCGGCGTCGATGGGCTTGGCTACGACTTCAAGCGGTACGTCGGCGGTTACGGCGCCTATCGCGCCTGAGATTTCCAATCTGAACACCCAGACACCAGGGTCCGATAGGGACAACACCGTATCGAAGTGGCTGATCCCCAGCAGGACCGGTTGGGGCTCAATCGGACCGATGATCGACCGGTCCGGTCCTCGCCCGGTCGCGGTCAGAATAAGCTCGGTCGCGATCGGCACTAACTCGCCTTCATCACCATTGGTAGAGGAAAACGCCTGTACGGTTACGCTCAGGCGAACGAGCCCCGGCTCTGGCTCCGGCGGGTCCACACCGACGGAGACCGAGTAGTCGCGTATGCGCTCTTTGTAGAACACGGCTCCGCCATTGGCGCCAGCGGCGCTGGCTGTAGCTACCGTAATGGCGGCTCCCGCGACCAGCAGGCTCCGGCAGCTCCAGATGGCGAGCGTACGACCCATCATCTGGCCTTGCGGCGACGCTGACCCAAGCGACGCTCGCGCAAGTACGCCCGGAGCGAAAGTCCCAGTATGATCAGGAATGCAACCAGCACCACCATCGTTATGATGCCAGGCAATGGATTAACCGTCCGGACTTGAAGGTCGAAGACGGCCGAGGAGTCTCCGAGGCTGCCACTGACCTCCACGGTGAACTCCCAAGCACCCACCCGATCCACCCTAAGGTTGACGTCGTAGAAGGATGGGGAAAGTAGATCCGGGGTGGCCGCGATAGGATCTACGTTGGAACCATTCGCGGGTCCGACTGCAACGACAGTCACGCTGGCGGCGCTGATCGCCCCCGACGTCGAGGCGTTCTGGACCCGAAGCGACAGATGGAGATTGCCGACGACGGGCGTGCGTGGGATCGTGCCCAGGCCGACTTCATATGGGCCGGCAGTCTTTGTGGTGTAGCTGACCACACGTCCGTTGGCGTAGGCGAAAGGTACGAGAGTAACTCCCACGGCTACCGCGAGAATCGCGGCCGCGAGGTAAGGAACCCGTTGTTGGACACGTCGGGGGATTGGTCTCTCCCCTAGAGCTCCACGCTGAGCGCGCCGGCGACCGTGTCTATGTCCTTGTCGCCTCTGCCGCTCAGGCAGACTACGATGACCTGGTCTTGTGAAAGCCTTGGCGCCAGTTCCGCGACGTGGTATATAGCGTGGGCAGGTTCCAAGGCAGGAATAATCCCCTCGGTGCGACACAGCATCTGGAAACCTTCGAGCGCCTGAGTGTCTGACACGCTGACGTAGGACGCTCGCTCGGTATCCTTCAGGTAGCTATGCTCGGGGCCGACTCCGGGATAGTCGAGACCAGCCGAGATGCTGTGTGTCTCACGGACCTGGCCGTCCTCGTTCTGGAGCATGTAGGACATGCTGCCGTGGAGCACTCCCACGTCGCCGGCAACCAGGGTCGCGGCAGTGCGCGGACTTTCGATTCCTTCGCCGCCGGCCTCTACGCCGATCAACGCGACCGTCGCGTCGTCGGCCACGAGCTCGTGGAAAAGCCCGATGGCGTTGCTGCCGCCTCCGACGCACGCCACCGCATAGTCGGGCAGACGGCCGGTGGCATCGAGTATTTGCTCTCTGGCTTCTCGCCCTATGACGGACTGGAAGTCGCGCACCATCATCGGATACGGGTGTGGCCCCACCGCGCTCCCAATCAAGTAGTGGGTCGTCTCGACGTTGGTAACCCAGTCTCGTATCGCTTCGTTGATCGCATCCTTCAGAGTCTTGCTGCCGGAGTGGACTGGACGCACCTCCGCCCCAAGCAGTCGCATCCGGAAGACGTTCAGGGACTGGCGCCGGATGTCTTCTTCGCCCATATACACGACGCACTCTTGGTTGAGCATGGCGCACACGGTCGCAGTGGCGACGCCATGTTGTCCTGCGCCGGTCTCCGCGATTATTCGGTTTTTGTCCATCCGTTTCGCCAACAGGCCCTGACCTAACGCGTTGTTGATCTTGTGAGCGCCGGTGTGGGCGAGGTCCTCCCGTTTCAGGTAGACCTGGGCACCTCCCAGTTCCCGGGAGAGATTCTTCGCATGGTATAGCGGCGTCGGCCTGCCCGCATATAGACGCAGTAGCTCATCCAACTCCGACTGGAACTCGGGGTCAGTTTGGGAAGCTCTATAGGCCGCCTCGAGCTCCTCGAGGGCATGCATTAGCGTCTCAGGCACGAAGCGGCCACCGAACTTGCCAAAATGCCCTGTACGGTCCGGAAGGGAAGTCTTGCTACTCATGGCCTTTCTGCCGGTCAGAATCTCGAATCGTAGTCGGGATCGGCGACCATTATACTCGTAGGATTGACCGGGGCGTGACGCCACGCCTAGAATGGAACCGAGAATCTTTTAAGTGTCCGTCCGTACATGCCAGGAGGAGTGATGCCGCTTTACGAATATACCTGCCAGATCTGCGCGAACGCATTCGACCGACTACGGCCGGCCGACCGGATGGACGAAGAGACGGCGTGTCCGGATTGCGGCGGTGAGTCTGTCAGGCAGCTTTCAGTATTCGCGTCGTTCTCGACGAGCGCCAGCGGAGAAACAAGTGCGATAGCAGGCGGTGGAGGCGGTTGCTGCGGGGGTGGTGGTGGGGGAGGCTGCGCCTGCGCTATGTCCGCTTAGCCGGCGCGGCCGGACTAACCGGAGGCTAGCTCATTCAGGAAGAAGGCGAGAAAGACGAACCCGGCCATCCCGAGTAAGAGCAGGCCTCCGACGACGGCCACAGCTCCCATCATCAGCAAGAACTTTAAGAGGCCTCCGACTACCGGGACTCTGTCGAGCACCTCAAAGGCCGCCCCCATCTTCTCGGAGGCGATCTCAAACGGCAGGATTACCTTGTTGAGCCTGAACTGCATTGCGCCTTTCTCCTAAGCCAGAAAGTGTAAATAGTCGACTCGACGATGTCAAATGGAAGCATACGGGATTTTCCGCCTCTAGTCTTCCTCCTCCATAACGTCCGCCACGGCTCCAAGTAGGCTGTCTACATGCCCGTCGTCCATGGGCTCCGAGAGGGCCAAGCTCATAGGGCCGCTTCCGATGTAATGGCCTTTGAGCGCCAGCCCCAATGCCATACGGCCGAACAGCTCGTCGTCGATGGCAGCTGCGCTGCGATAGTCTCGGACCGGCTGGTCGGTAAAGAACGGGTTTATCAACGACCCGGCGCTCAACACCTGACAGGGGATCGCAGCTCTTTCGAACACGTCGACGAGTCCACTATGCAGTCGCAGCCGGAGTTCGTCGAGGCGCTCGTAGACGTCAGGGGTCAACGCCTGGAGCGTGGCAAGGCCGGCCGCAAGGGTGAGGTTGTTGCCGGAGAACGTGCCACTCTGGTTGACGCGGACACCGTCGAGCGAGATGTCGAAGACGTCCATCAGCTCGGCTTTGCCGCCGATGGCGCCGGCAGGGACGCCTCCCCCTACGGACTTGCCGAATAACGAGATGTCCGGCTCGACACCGACCGATCCTTGGTATCCACTGTAGCCAACGCGGAAGCTGACGGTCTCGTCCATGATCAACAGCATCCCCAACTCCTTCGTGATATCGCGAATGAAGTGGGTGAACGAGTCCGGGATCTCCAGCATTCCGGGCTTACCGTCGTAGAAGACGCCGCCTAGGTCGTCCTGGTGCTCTCGTAGAATAAGCTCGACCGACTCAGGGTCGTTATATGGGAGAACGACGGTGTTCTCTTCGGAGCCGGGGGCCATTCCGGGCCACGTCGCTACCGACTCCGGCGAGTCCGGGTCTCCGGCATCGCTCAGGCTTGGGCCCGTGCTGATCTCCAGCGCATCGTGGCTTCCGTGGTAGGCGCCCTCGAACTTGGCGACCTTGGGCTTGCCGCTCACGGCCCGCGCAAGTCGGGTGAGGTGCAGGGACGATTCGGTGGCAGAGTTCGTGAAGCGCACCTTCTCCACAGCAGGAAATCTCTTGACCATCTCCTCGGCGATCTCTGCCTCGAGCGCGGTCGGGCCGCCAAGGGCCCAGCCTCGCTCAATCTCATGGTGCATCGCTTCTACGACCTTGGGGTGGTTGTGCCCAAGGAGCATCGCGGTGTGATGGCTTGCGAAGTCGACGTACTCGTGGCTATCCAGGTCCCATAGGTGGCAGCCGTCCGATCGGTCGATATAAATCGGGAATGGCTTTGAGAGGTAAGCGCCCTTGATCACCCCTCCAGGCATGACGGGCTTCCCGCGCTCCCATTGGGCCAGCGACTTCGGCATCGCATTGTGGAATTCGGCCTCAAGCGATTCTCTAGACCTGGTCATCTTCGCCTCCCTGCAGAGTAGCCTGACCCGTCAGAGCAGCCGCACCGGAGCTGTTTGCAATCGCTCATCCAGCACCGGTAGCCGGGTCCAGTCCCAGGAGCCTTATCGCGTTGAGTCCCAGGACCCTGGCCTTCGCGTCATCGGACAACGTTGAGGTCGCTATCCTGCCTATCTGCGTGCGGCAGTCAAGCAGCGGCGAATCGGAGCCAAACAGGACACGATCGACCCCGGCGCCTTCGACCAGGAACTCGATCGCGCCGTGATCGGCAAAGGAAGTGGTCGTTTCCAGGTAGATGTTGGGACAGGCCTGGGCCGCCTCGACCGCCAGAACGTTCCCGCGGGGCGCGTTGCCCGAGTGGGCGAGCACCCAGTTGATGTTGGAGTAGCGCTCGGCCAGGGGGATGAATCTGCTTGGCATCGTCAGGACGTCATGGTCGAAGACCCAGGACGAGTGGCTCATTACGACCGTTCCCCGAGCGTCGCACCACTCGAAAATCGGGAAGTAGGCAGGGTCGTCGATAGGGCGTTCGAAGTAAGTGGGGTACACCTTCAAGAACTTCATGTCCAGAACGTCGAAACACCGTTCCAGCTCTGCTATCGCTTCTTCCGGGTAGTGCGGCGTCACGAATCCTACGCCGATGAAGCGGTCGGGGTGCTCGGTTGTGAAACGAGTCACCAAGTCGTTGCTGCGCCTGGCGTCGCCGTAGAAGATGCAGTTGATACAAGCTCGGTCGATGCCGGCTGTGTCCATGGCCTGGATGAACCGGATGGGATCGTCATCCATCAAATTGGTGCTCCACCGGCCGGCGTGGTTGTGAAAGTCGATGACCGGCGTGTCCAAGCGCTACTCCAGGCCCAGTAGCCGCTCAAGGTTGCCCGAGCAGATCGCGGTCAGCGATTCGGCGGCCAGGCCGCATCGGTGGAGGTGGTAGAGTTGGGCCGCCATCTGGGAGTCGGGGAACCGGGAGCCGAAAAGGATGCGCTGGTCGCCGACCGTGTTTATGAGATTCTCGATGCCGCCCGTACCCACGAACCTAGAGACTTCGATGCAAACGTTTTCGAGGCCGCGCATAAGCGGCAGCGCCCAGGTGGCATCGCTGTATTTGACCTCACAGAGCACCACCGCCAGGGCCGGGTGTTTCTGAAGTGTATCGTGAATAGCTACGGGACCCACTTCCTCGGAGGGAAGCAGCAATGGGAGTCCCTCCCTCGCCAGCCAGTCGAGCCAATCGCCGACTATCCAGTCTACAAATGGATACCTATGCAGCATAGGTGCGAATCGCACAGCCCGCGCGCCGTGCTGCTTGAGATGGGACCCGAACTCATCCATGTCGTCGAAGCCGGGATTACACACGAACTGTGGGACGATGCGCCGCTCGCCGTCGATCGCCTTGATGAGCAGGTCGTTCCCATCTCTTGAGTCGAAGGTCGCGGCGTGCGGGGAGTAGGCCAGCGCCCGGTCGACACCCGAGTGGTCCATGGCGGCCAGGGTGCCTTCAAGGGTATCGATCTTGACGCGCCGGTTGTGTCTTCGTCCCAACGCGATGTTCGCGTCGAAGACCGGCACTTCCGGCTTGAAGTTAAGGTCTACTTCGCCCATTTAAGCTCCGATTCGTAGGGGAGGCGGTTGTAGCGGGCGTGAGTGTAGCAGTGCGCTATGGGAGCGTCAATCATTGCTCTGGCGAAGGAATTCGGGCTCGGCTGGTGGATAGCGTGTCACAGGCTCAGCCCAAGCAGCTTGATGGCGTTTAGTCCGAGCACCTTGCGCTTCGCGTCTTCGGAAATGTCCGCCGTCGCGATCCGTCCGACATGGTGGCGCGGGTCCATCAGCGGTACGTCCGACCCATAGAGTACGCGGTCGGCTCCGGCTCCGTCGACCAGAAACTCGATGGTCCCGTGGTCCCCGAACGACGTGCACGTCTCCAAGTATATGTTCGGGCTGGCCTGGGCTGCCTCCACCGCCTGGGCTTGTCCCGGCGGCCCGTTGCCGGCGTGGGCGAGCTGCCAACGGATGTTAGGGTACCGCTCAGACAGACCAATGAACCTGAGAGGCGCCGTCAGTGTATTGTCGTAGTCGTCCTGGTAGAAGGTGTGGCACATCACGAGCACCCCGCGCTGGTCGCACCACCTCAGGATGGGGGCGTACACGGCATCGTCGATAGGGAGCCCCACGTAGTTGGGGTACAACTTCAGGTACGCCATCCCGAGCTCCCCGAAGGCGCGCTCCAGCTCCTCGATCGCTTCCTCGGGATAGTGGGGCGTCACGAATGCCACTCCGATGAAGCGGTCCGGGTGTTGAGCCACGGTTCGCGCCACCAGGTCGTTGCCCCGAGCAGCGTCGCCAAAGAAGATGTGGTTGACGCAGGCTATATCGACACCTGCCGTATCCATCGCGCGAAGGTACCGGTCGACGTCGTCGCGCATGGGCCAAGCGCCCCAGTTTCCGAGATGGGAGTGCATGTCTATGACGGGTGTGCGACCATGGCGCTCAGGTGCTCGGTTCGGGGATGGGAGCGGTGACTTCCCGACGATTGGTGCGCCTCGGGAGCCACCAGAAGAAGTACAAGGGGACCAGCGTCATCAGCACGGCCTCCGCGACCGTGGACAGCCCGACCAACATCGTCGCATCGAAGAAAAACCCCTCGGGGAACATTGCGATCAAGTAGTCCCGGCTGGGGTCGAGTTGCCACAAGTCGTTGCTGAAGCTGACGATGTGAAAGGCGAGGAACAGCCGGTCGAACTCGACCAGCGATCCAAGGCCCACGACCAGCATCAGCGCGACCGTCGATGCCCCACCTATCCCGGCGTATCGCCCCAGGGTAAAAAGGAATCGGCGCCCCGCCGACCAGAAGCCAACTGCGATGAACACGAGGATATAGGCCGCTATCAGCTCCTGAACGCGATATACGCCCTGCACGAGCCCCTTGACGTCCTGCATGTGTGCGACTTCCCGATCATTGTAGATGCTGCGGGTCACGCCGGCCACCTCGACGCGCAAGTCCAGAAGCTCGGCATCGTTGTTAAAGTAGTCCCTGATCTGCCTGCCCGCTGAGATCAACTCTTGGCGCTCGATACCAGTCCAGTAGGGGATATCGTATTTTTCGAACCCATAGCTGTAAAGGACAGGCGCGTTGATCACCCAGCGGACGTTCGTACTGATCAGAAAAAGCGGCACCGCGACGACAAACGCGGCAACGGCCGCGGACTTCAGGTATCTCACTGGCTCAGTGTATCAAATAGCACTGCCCATCTTGCTTGTGAACGGGCAGATACGAGACATATAATCCGTGCCGACCAGACTATAGGAATCAATGAGGGAAGCGAAATGGATAACGCCACAGAGTTCCCATCTAACTTCGAAGGGCTCTTGGCACTGGTTGGGCGTCTCAGGGGTGACGGCGGTTGTCCTTGGGACCGTGAGCAGACGGCCGAGTCGATGAAGCGCTACTTTCTCGACGAGTGCTACGAGCTTATCGACGCGATCGACCAGAGCGACCCGACAAAGCTGGCCGAGGAGTTGGGCGACGTACTATTCAACGTCGCGTTCCAGCTCCGGCTGGCGACCGAGGCGGGCTCACTCACTGCGGAGCAGCCCTTTACCGTCGCCATCGAGAAGCTCGTGCGGCGGCATCCTCACGTCTTCGGCGATGTCGAGGTTACTGACGCTGCCCAGGCCTGGACCAATTGGGACGCTCTCAAGAGACAGGAGCAGACCAGCCCCGACGACTCGATTCTCGACAGTGTGGCTCGCTCGCTTCCGGCCCTATCTCAGGCCCAGCTCATCCAGGAGCGCGCCGCTCGCGTCGGCTTCGATTGGGAGGACGTTCAAGGCGTGGTGGCCAAGGTCGGCGAGGAGGTTTCTGAGTTACAGAGCGCGGACACGCCGGAAGAGCGGGAAGCCGAGCTGGGCGACCTGCTCTTCTCGCTGGTGAACCTGTCTCGTTGGCTGGACGCGGACGCAGAGGCAGCGTTGAGGGCTGCCGACGTCCGGTTCCGCAAGCGTTTCGCTCACATGGAGAAGCTGGGACGCGAACGAGGGGTGGAGCTCAAGTCGCTCACGTTGGACGAAAAGGAAGCTCTCTGGCAGGAAGCCAAAGAGACGCTGGCCTAGTCCTGTCCGATCGTCCTCAACTGCGGGAACGCCAGAGCTACCGAGCCCAGCACGACTGTCGCGAGCAATGCGCCCGTCAAGGCCGCGTCGGGCGCGCCCCACAGCCCGGCCAGGATCCCGGAAATCGCGGCGCCGACAGGCCATAGACCGATGAGCATCAAGCCTATAGCAGTGACGCGCCCTCTGAGCTCCGGCGGCGAAAGAGTCTGGATGGTGGCAGTGCCTATCGCAAAGAACGACGACACACCCGCGAACATAACGACCAGGAGAGGCATCGCCAACAGAATCGATCCGCTGTGAGAGAACAGGGCAGCTGCGACGGCCCCCGTGCCCAGCGCGGCGAAAAGCGCCCGGCCCTTCTTGCGAACGTCTTGGAGCGACGCCACGAAGAGAGCCCCGATCGTCCCGCCGAGACCAACGGCAGCGACGAGTAAGCCCAAGCCCCATTCGTCCACACCGAAGATGGTCGAGGCGAAGACCGGCATCAGTCCTTGAACAAAAGGGACCAGGAGAAATGGAGGCACCCCAAGTAGTGCCAAGACGCCCAAGATTCTCGGCTCCTTCATGACGTAGCGGACCGCTTCCGAGAGCCCACCGTTCGACTCGGTGCGTCTACTCTCCGCCTCATGACCGTTGTCGAGGCGCAGCATCACGACGGCAGCGGTCGAACCCAGGTAAAAGAGTCCCCCGACCAGCAGAGTGGCGCCGGGGCCGATCAACGCCATTAGCAACCCGGCCACGGCCGGGACGGCGAATCGAGTCCCGTTGAAAGCAAGGCCGTTGAGCGCAAAAGCGTTTACCAGGTTGCTCCTTCGGACCAGGCTTGGCACGAGCGAGACCCGCGTGGGGTCAGCGACACCGATCGCGAGACCCATCACCAGCGCGAACGTGAAGATGTGCCACGTCTGTACGAGGTCCAGCATCACTAGGACCGCAAACGCCACGGTTACGGCGGCCTGATAGACCGAAACGATCACGAGGACCTTGCGCTTGTCGAAGCGGTCTGCGACCACACCTCCAATCGGGCCAGCGATGATGAACGGGAGCATCTGCAGTCCCAGAGCCAAGCTTGTCAGGAACGGCGATCCGGTCCGGACGAACGTAAAGTACCCGACGACCAGCTGCTGAGTCCAGAACCCGCTGCTGGTAAACGTCATCGAGAGCCAGAGCAGCAGGAAGTTCCGGTAGCGAAGCGAGTCCAACGTATGGACCCGGACGTGCATCCGTGTAGGACTTAGCCCACGCAGCCTCGCCATCCGTCCGCGACGCAGGGTTTCGACAGTTTCAGCCGCCTGCTGCGGCGCACTCGTCTGAGGCGTCGCGGCCGAATCGCTTGAATGCCTGCGGACTGTCTTTCCGACCATCCCCAACCGTCCTTAGCCTAAGCTGGGCGCCAAGAGAGCGGCGCGTAGCTTACATATTATCGTTTGCATGAAATAGGATTCAATACTTCATATGCATCATTCTCGTGACAATCTGGTGACTGTTGCGCTGGTGTTTCCTGACGTTCTTGCAGTCGACTTAAGGGACCCGATATGACCTAAAAGGACTCCGAAGTGATGGTGTGTGAATGGCGGAGAGATAATGTACCGGCAGGGCGGCTCAAGAGCTGAGATGTGGCGCTTGAAAAGCGTACCGCCTGTCGCCTTCAATCAGGAACGACCGAACCTGACTGAAGGTGGATTGGATGTACAAGGTGGGTATTTACCTCCGTGTTCGCAAGGCTTGTTTCGTCGAAGGGATGAGCGTCCGAGAGGCGGCCCGAGTGTTCGGGCTACACCGGGACACGGTGCGCAAGATGCTCGAGTACTCCGTGCCCCCCGGGTATCGACGGCAACGACCGGCTCGCAGACCGAAGCTCGATCCATATAAGGGTGTGATGGACCAGATCCTGGAGCAGGATCTGAGCTCACCGAAGAAGCAGCGTCACACCGCCAAGCGTATCTACGAACGGCTCAGAGACGAACACGGCTTCCCCGGCAAGTACACGATAGTCAAAGACTACGTTCGAGAACGCCGTCGTCATACCCGCGAGATGTTCTTACCTCTGTCCCACCCTCCGGGACATGCCCAGTGCGACTACGGCGAAGCTCGAGTGACCATCGGCGGAGTGGAACGCAAAGCCCACTACTTCGCCCTGGACCTCCCTCACAGCGACGGGTGCTATGTGAAGGCGTATCCCGCCGAGACGACGGAGTCATTCTGCGACGGACACGTCTCCGCCTTCGCGTTCCTGGGCGGAGTGCCTCAGAGCATCCTCTACGACAACACCACGCTCGCGGTAGCCAGAATCCTGGGAGATGGTCGCCGGCAGCGGACCAGGGTGTTCTCCGAGCTTCAGTCCCACTACCTGTTCGAGGACCGGTTCGGCCGTCCAGGCAAAGGGAACGATAAGGGCAAAGTAGAAGGTCTGGTCGGCTATGTCCGCCGGAACTTCCTGGTGCCCATTCCATCGTTCGAGAGCTTCGATGCCCTCAATGCTCATCTGGAGCAACACTGCCTCAGACGGTTCGAAGATCGACTCCGTCGTCTCGGCCACAACGAGACGATAGGAGAACGGCTGGAGCGGGACCTGGAGAAGCTGCTGCCTCTGCTGGCCGTACCGTACGACGCCAGCGACAAGCACGCGACGAGGGTCAGTTCTCTGTCCCTGGTCAGATACCGGACCAATGACTATTCGGTCCCGGTGGCCTACGGTCATCGGGACGTTCTGGTCCGCGGATATGTACACGAGGTTGTGATCAGCTGTGGCGCTGAAGTCATCGCCCGCCATCGGCGGTCCTACGATCGAGACGACTTCGTCTTCGACCCTCTCCATTACCTGCCGCTCCTTGAGAAGAAGACGAGGGCATTGGATCAGGCGGCGCCGCTGGTTGGATGGGAGTTGCCCGAGGAGTTCGGAGTGTTGCGGCGGTTGCTGGAGTCTCGGATGGGCAAGCGAGGAAAGAGGGAGTTCGTGCAGGTGCTCAGACTGATGGAGACCTTCCAGCCGGAAGAAGTCCACGACGCCGTACGAGACGCCATTCGACTCGGGGCTGTGAGCTTCGATGCTGTCAAGCACCTGGTGCTGTGCAGGATCGAGGGTCGACCGCCTAGACTCGACATGGAGTTGTACCCGTATCTGCCCAGGACCAACGTTGCAACAACCTCGACCAGGGACTACATGGCTCTCCTGGCGGGGAGCCGGTCATGACCAACAAGTCCACGATGTTGCTCGAACACAACCTCAAGCAACTCAAGCTCCCCACGTTCCTGAGGGAGTACGACAAGCTGGCATCCCAGTGTGCCAGTGAGGGAGCCGACCATCCGGACTACCTGCTGCGACTATCGGAGTTGGAGCTGATCGACCGTCACCATCGCATGGTGGAACGTCGGATCAAAGCAGCCCGCTTCCCGACGACCAAGAGTCTCGACACCTTCGACTTCCTGTCTATGCCGTCCCTGAACGAGGCTCTGGTTCTGGAGCTGGCACGATGCGAGTACATCGAGCGCCCCCACAACGTCATCGCTCTCGGCAACAGTGGCACCGGCAAGACCCATATCGCCCTCGGTCTCGGTCTGGCTGCGTGTCAGAGGGGACTGTCCGTGGGCTTCACCACCGCCGCTGCTCTGGTTCACGAGCTGATCGAGGCCAGGGACGAACGGCGTCTGCTCAACCTGCAGAGAAGGCTCGCACGACTCAAGCTTGATTCTCTCGTAAAAAGTCTGTGCAGGTCGAATTAGAACAACCGTACCCTTGCCTGGGTACAATATACAGTCTCTGTTCCGTGTCCTACCCCAACATACGGTAGCGCTCACATGTGCTAAAGCGCTGGAACTTCCTCAAAACGGGTTTTTACGAGGGAATCAAGCTTCTGATCATCGACGAACTGGGCTTCGTGCCCTTGTCCAAGACTGGCGCCGAGCTGCTCTTCGAGGTGTTCAGCCAGCGTTACGAGCGTGGATCGGTCCTGGTGACCTCCAAGTGAGCCCTTCGTCGAGTGGACCGAGGTGTTCGGCTCTGAACGGCTGACCGGAGCTCTCCTCGACCGCCTCACCCACCATGTCGACATCCTGGAGATGAACGGGGACAGCTACCGACTCAAGCACAGCAAGAAGACTTCTGGCCGCCAGCTATCTGACTGACCCTGATCTCCAACGCCCCACGAACCTTGATGCCCATTCTACGGCGTTCAGTGGTACAGTTTTGCTCCGCCCCGCTGGTACGTTTTCACACCGCCCTTGACACCGAACCTGCCGCATCTGGTATTGGAAGTCGCCAAGCGCTTCCTTGATGAAACGGGCAAGGAGGCAGCCGACATAAGGACAAGAAGAGCTTTCTTCGCTGATGTCATCGGTAGACTGGTCGTTCGAGTCTACGGCCGCTCATCCGATCCGAGAATCAGATCACGGTGCCTCGACTTGGTCGACAATATGACCGCAATCAGAGCGTATGGGCTGGAGAAGGCGATCACTCAGCTTGAACGCTGAACCGAGCCGGGCCAGTTTCTCATGATGGGACCACACGCACCAGAAGTCCAAACACTAGGTTCACCAGGGGCACTACCACCTTTTCACGCCCCCGTTCGCGACCGCTTAAGAACCTAGTCCTTCCGGTGCCCGCCGATTCTACACAGCTCCGTGGCTACGCAGCAAGAGACGCCGTTTTGGAGCCAAGATTGATTCCCTCGTAAAAACCCGTTTTGAGGAAGTTCCAGCGCTTTAGCACATGTGAGCGCTACCGTATGTTGGGGTAGGACACGGAACAGAGACTGTATATTGTACCCAGGCAAGGGTACGGTTGTTCTAATTCGACCTGCACAGACTTTTTACGAGAGAATCAAGATTGATTCCCTCGTAAAAACCCGTTTTGAGGAAGTTCCAGCGATTTAGCACATCTGAGCGCTACCGTACGTTGGGGTAGTATACGGAACAGAGACTGTATATTGTACCCAGGCGTGGGTACGTTTGTTCTAATTCGACCGGCACAGACTTTTTGCGAGAGAATCAAGATTGATTCCCTCGTAAAAACCCGTTTTGAGGAAGTTCCAGCGCTTTAGCACATGTGAGCGCTACCGTATGTTGGGGTAGGACACGGAACAGAGACTGTATATTGTACCCAGGCAAGGGTACGGTTGTTCTAATTCGACCTGCACAGACTTTTTACGAGAGAATCAAGATTATCCAGTCCTTGGAGGATGCACGCTCGCCTTCGTGGCGGAGCAAAGAGAGGCTGTTGCCATTCCGATCCTTAAGACTCGTGAGCCCTTGATCGCGCATTTGTCTTCCACCAGTCCCTCAGAAGATCGTCGGAATCGTTGCCGCCAGGGCTCTGCCACTACCTGAATTAGTCGGCAGCGAAGGCAAACGAAAGGGGCAGGCATGGATGCCTGCCCCTTCTCTGTTGAACCCTACGGTCCAAGACTAGTAGACCAACATCCTTGAAACGACGGGTGGAAAGCCGGACTGCCCAGCGGCTGTCTCCAAAAGCCAGGCATGGCGGGGAAAGCCCCCGTGCCAATCAACCAATCATTACAAACATTTCGGACCACTAGCTTATTGTGACCAACAACCGAAGCCGCTTCAACCTGGCGAGATAACCTCAGCCAGCCCTGGGACCAGAGGTCTGTTGGTCTAGTAGCGGTTGCCGCCGCCGTAACTGCCACCGCCACCGTAACCGCGCCCTCCTCCGCCGCCTCCGCCTCTGTCCTCTTTGGGACGGGCCTCGTTCACGGTCAGGTTGCGGCCCCCGACATCCTTGCCGTTCATGGCCTGAATGGCGGCTTCCGCCTCGGCGTTCTGGGGCATTTCGACAAAGCCGAAGCCGCGCGAGCGGCCACTCTCTCGGTCGGTAATGACTCTCGCCGACGTGACTTCCCCGAATTCGGTGAAGGCCACTTGGAGGCTCTCGTCGGTGGTCTCGAACGTTAGATTGCCCACATATATGTTCATGCGGCGCTCCTTAATAAGACTCTCCCGATCGCACGGCAAGCGTCGCATGCGAGTCTAGCGGTGAAGTTAGAGGACGCAAAAAGCGGAACGAGGTTGCAATTTGATACTCGGAGGTGTGTCTATTGTAACACAAATACTCGGCGGCGGGATTTCGCACAGAGCTCGTCGATGGTGGCAGCGTCCCCGGTCCCAAAGTGAGCGATCCGACTTGGCTCCTGGCCAAGAAGTCTCTGAGAAGCTCGCCATGTAGGTCAGATTCGAGTGAAGGTCGAAACTGATTACTATGTTATCGGAAGAGACCTTCTCTATACGCTTTGGAGAGCTTCGATGTTGGGGTCGACGATAAGAGGCTCCAGGGGTCCCATGCCGAGCTTGTCACGAACGATCATGTACCTGATGCCTTCGAGCTGGACCGGGTTGACCTTGACTTTGCTGCTGGCCTTTCTAAAGAGGCCCCGCAGACCGCTCCCGTTGGTCTCACCAACTTCGCAAATCTCGTTTACGAGGTCGATTAGCACCTGGGTCCGCTTTTCAGGATCGTCCGCCTCCTGTAAGGCATCCACGTAGTCCACGAGTCTCGCGTCGACCTCGTCGAGAAGCTCCTGGAGGTCGGGGGCTTTGTTAGGTTCGATGGCGATGTAGAAGTCACGGGCGTCTTCGCTGTCGAACATGATGTGGATGAAGATGCCGCTGTCGCCGGCCGGGTACACCAGGTTGGGCTTTTCGATGTCCTTGTGCTCACCTGAGAGCATCGGGATGTACTGCGGTACGCCGACCTCCTCCACGTTCAGCTCGTGAAGGTAACTCCAGAGATGCGGCCTCTCCTTGGAATGCTCCTGAAGAGGGTCCGGAAGCATCCGGAAAAGTGGGCAGTCGAATGGGTCGCCCCCGAGTGGGCGTGACTGCCGTTACTGTCTTGTTTTTCTACGGTGACCAAGTCTTACGCTCTCGCCTTTGGATCGGGATTATCCTCATTATTCCTAGGCCAGGCTCGACGGCAAAGCTGATAATCGCGCCAGTCGAGAGCTCGGATCGCTTGACTTTAGCTTTCTCCATTGTCTTTGCTGAATCTGATGTCGCAGCCAAACCGAGTCTAGGCAGCCTGCCTTTCCCAGCAATTCAGGTGGCACCGAACAAAAGGCTCGACGCAGACTTTCACCCAGTCGCCCTTATTGAACATCGGCGAGGCTCCGCGTCTAAACTGCAAAGTCACGGAGCTTCCTCGAGCGGCTGGGATGGCGGAGCTTTCTCAGCGCCTTGGCCTCAATCTGCCGTATCTGCTCCCGGGTCACGCCGAAGACGCGACCTACTTCCTCCAGCGTACGGCTCTGCCCGTCCTCCAGGCCGAACCGCAACTCGAGGATCCTTGCTTCCCGTTCGACCAGGGTGGAGAAAACGTCGGCGATCTGTTCCTTCAGCAGATGGCGCGAGGCCTCATCGGGCGGCGCTGGCGCGTCCCGGTCCTCGATGAAGTCCCCGAGGTGGCTATCTCCTTCTTCGCCGATGGGTGTTTCGAGGGAAATAGGTTGCTGGGATATCTTGAGTATCTCCCGGACACTCTCGGGCGACACGTCCATAGCCTGCGCGATCTCCTCGCTTGTCGGTTCCCGGCCATACTCCTGAACGAGCCGGCGGCTTACTCGAAGGAGCTTGTTGATCCTCTCGACCATGTGGACCGGGACTCGGATGGTACGAGAGTGGTCCGCGATCGACCGTGTAACCCCTTGGCGAATCCACCAGGTAGCGTAGGTGCTGAACTTGAATCCTCTTCGGTAGTCGAACTTCTCTACCGAGCGAATCAGCCCGATGTTCCCTTCTTGTATCAGGTCCAGAAGTGACACTCCCCTGCCGATGTACTTCTTGGCGACGCTCACAACTAGTCTCAGGTTGGTTTCGGCGAGATGCGCCCGGGCAGCGGTTCCCTCGCGTTTGATCCGCGAAATGTAACTATGCAAGACGAGCTCGTACGGGTCGATCATCCTTGCAAGGTCAGACTCTGTCTCCTTAGCCAGGTCTGCGAGGCTCGCGTCCTCACCGAGTGCCTCCATGACCTCGGGAGGAATCAACCGGCTGTTCAGGGACAGCTGCTGGATTTCGCCGCGTACCTCCTCCGGCTCTTTGTTGAGCACGTCTGCTACGAAATTGAGCATCTCTTCCGGCAGCAACCCATCCAGAGGCGCCCTGATCTCCTCGTTCGAGTTAATCTCGTCGAGCGTTCGCTTACCCGGGAGCCCGTGGAATCGGCTGAGCGCATCGACTAGTCCATCGGCATCGCAGACTCGCTGGAGCATCCAGAGCACTACCTGCGAGGCTCTCGGCGAGCGCCCCGTGGGGCTGGTCAATCCCTCCTCTACTCGGATAACGTGCTTATAGGCCTCCAACTTGCGAGCAAGAAGGCGTTCCTCGGCGGCTGTTAACAGGCTGACCCTGCCGATCTCACCCAGGTACATACGTACGGGGTCGTCAAGAACCTCGACTGGGTCGACAGTCCGATCAGTCCGCTCGAGACCCTCTCGGTTCTCTTCATCCTCGAAGGATGCACGCTCACCTTCGTGGCGGAGCAAAGAGAGGCTGTTGCCATTCCGATCCTTATGACTCGTGAGCCCTTGATCGCGCATCAGTTGTCTACTTGCCCCCTCGAAAGATTCGTCGGAATCGTTGCCGCTAGGTCGAGCGACACGACTATCTGCACGCAAAAGATACCAGCCGCGAAGACTTTGTTGTGACCGTTCCCAGGGAGGGTTATCAGTGCCTCCGCGGCCCTGTTTTGCTAAGAGCTCGGAGGTGAGGCCAGCGTGCCCTCGAATAACGGCGACGGTCCGTCGTCAGTCGCACAGGCGATTGCCAGAGGTTAGAACCGGAATCCGGCGAGTCCAAAGAGCACCCGCCGGTACAACTAGACGCAGCTATCGTACATCAGCGAGACTGATCGATCGCGGTGCGTCACTGAAGATGTGACTGTCAAACTGGATCGAGGCCCCTTCGGTGTCCACGTCCTTGAACTTCTTCACGTCGGCTGACCGTAGAAGGCGAGAGGGGTCGAACACGCGCACCAGCCGAACCGGAGCACCTGAGAAACGCCCCTGCTTGGCCACGTAGCGCAGCCCGGACAACGAGTCTTCGCTCATCTGGAAGGTAGACTTCAGGTGCATTTTGATGTCGGCCGGCAGCTCCCCCACTTGACGTTCCAGGCGGGATTTCAGCAGTATCCCTGCAACAAGGGCGGTGCCACCAGCCGCCAGTACAGCGGCTCCGAGCACGACAAGACCAGTCGTAAGGGTAACTGCGATTGCTCCGCCCACGGTCAACCACGGAATAGCCTTCATTGCAGACGACATCACTTTCTCTTGCTCCACCCAAGCCCCGCAATACTCGCTAGTAGACCAACATCCTTGAAATGACGGGTGGAAAGCCGGACTGCCCAGCGGCTGTCTCCAAAAGCCAGGCATGGCGGGGAAAGCCCCCGTGCCAATCAACCAATCATTACAAACATTTCGGACCACTAGTCGCCGCGGTCAGTTAACCAGACACGGAAACCTTGACACATGGAACAACACGCCGCAGTCAGCTCCTTACCATTATGGGCCGCCTGACTTTACCTGTCAAGTAAAGTGTGGCATACTCGAAACGGAGGTCGCACCACGCTTTCTAATATGGAAATCCCAGAAGCCATTCGACAGAGGCTGGAGGCGCTAGGACTCGAGCAACGACAGCTTGCGCAGGCCGCGGACGTCACCGAGTCCTATATCTCCCAGCTGTTGACCGGGAAAAAGCCGCCACCAGAGCCCGCCAGGACGGATATATACTCCAAGATGGAGGAACTGCTCGAGCTCCCCCAGGGCGCGCTCGCGCGGGTCGCCGACCTCCAGCGCAGAGAACAACTCAAGATGAGGCTCGGGCCTCCAGCACCGCTGTATAGCGGGGTCCGGGAGCTCGTACTCCGGAAATGCAGTCCCGACAAGGCGAACGAGGTGCGCCAGTATTTCGAGCAGCAACCTTTCGGCGAACTCGAACGGCTAGTCACGCAGAAGCTCCTGGAGCTCGTCAAGGACGTCGCGTCGGAGGAGCTGGACAGCGAAGAGTGGCTTCGGTCCGTGGCCCAGCTTGGCGACCGAAGCTACGAAGAGATGCGAGTTGTAATTCTTCAGTTCCTGGATGCAAATGTTCGCGACTTGTCTATCGTGAACTGCGTCTCGTTCCTGGAACCGCTCGTGGAGTCCTGGGACATCGACCTTGAGACGTTCAGGCTCGATATCACCCTAAACCGAAGGCTGATTCCCCATGCATCAAGAAGATTCGAGTTCAACGAGCTCAAGTCAAAGGAGGCCAGCGAGGAACAACCCGGACTCAAGGAGTTTATGGCCGACGCGGCCCTCAGCGGGGATACTACAGAAGAGGAGATCGGGTTTCTGAAGGGGCTGGAGTTCAACGGAAGACGACCAAACTCCCTCTACTACTACAGGGAGCTGCAGAGCCTCAGGGACCCACTTCACTTCCGAGAAGGAAGCGGGACGCCCGGCGATTAGGTCTACTAACTGCGGCTCTACTCGGCCCGGCCGCCAGGCCCATCTCTGGGGGCCAAACAGCTAAGCGGCCAGCAACAACCCCGGCTTGTGTTCCTGGAGGAGTCCAACTCTCCCCCGTCTCCACCAACTCCAAACTTTCAACCTCTCCGACTCATCCTCGGAGAGCAGCGTTGCGGCGGGGCTTTCTGCCCTGGCCATCGCTCCCTCCAGTAATCGGCGAAAAGCCGACGCTGGCACGATGGCCCCGATCATACTGCAATCCATGTCCACATAGACTCGCTCGATGAGCGGGCTGATTAGCTTCCTTCTTTCTTCCGGCGTCGCTTCCCTCCATAGTTGGGGTATATCCTCGAACAATTGTGCTGCTTCTTCCAGTGTAGGCAGACCCACACTCTCGGTCAATCTCAAACTGGCATCAATCTCAGCCAGCCTCGCATAATATTGGGGGTAGGTGAATCCTCCATTAGCAAAAGCCACCGAAAGCCTGCGCCTTTTGTCCTGTAGCTCCCTCGGGTCGGGCCCTTTAGAGTCCTCGACTGCAAGTTGGGACATTCGGCTCCGCCATTCCGGCATCAATTCCATTGCTGTCAGAATATCCTCGATCTGCTGGTCCACGGTTTTTGCCATTATGGAACGCCCGTTGGTGTCACACTCACGGGAGTGTCGTTCCCGGTACATGGGCCCGCCGAATCGGTGGCGGTCGGACTGGATTCCTTTGCCGCAGTTGCCGCAACATATAATCCCTTGGAGGAGCCCTCTCGGACCCTGGACGGTTCGCACTATTGTGCGGCGTTGCCGGCGCGCCTGAACTTGATGGTAGAGTTCTTCGTTGATGATCGGCTGGTGTTGGCCTGCGTATTCCTCACCGTTGTAGCAGACTTTGCCCACGTAAAACCGGCAATTAAGCATGTCCTTCACAGCATGGCTGGTGAAGATCCCACCTTTCCTAGTCTTGAATCCCAAGTCGTTTAGCCAGTTAGCAAGCGATCCCGTGGATTCTCCATCTTGCCTCCGTTGGTAAACTTGTAAGATCGCTTCCGCTTCACATTCGACGACCTGGGCCACCCCACCCGGCTCTAGCGCCAGGTATCCGAAAGGTACTGGACCTATCTGGAATCCCGATTCGGCGCGAACACTCAAGGCCTTTCGCACGTGGAGACCAAGCTGGTCTGAGAAAAACTCGTTGACGCTACCCATGGTGTTTAACATCAACCGGCCAGATGGTGTTGTCATGTCGATATTTTCCATGACGCTCGCGAACCCAACCCCTACCTTGCCCAAAACCCCGAAAGCTTCGGATTGGACGCTGAGCTTTCTTGCCCATCGGTCGAGGGTATGAACCACGACAATGTCCGTCTCATTCTGACCTGCAGCGTCGAGCATGGGCTTGAATACCGGACGCTTTTGGATTTCATCTACGTAGGCCGACCGTCCCTCCTCGGCAAAGATTCTTACGGAGTCGTATCCGTTTTGCTCGCACCATCGGCAGATTCCAGTTTCCTGTGCTTCCAACGAGTGCCCTAGGATCTGCTCACGGCTCGAGACCCGAATGTATCCGAAAGCCCTATTCCCCTTGGTTGGTTTCATGCCGCTCCCCTCCGGCGCATCAGAATGGCACGCCCGACCTCTGCCCAGACATTGCAAAGATGATCAACCTCTTGCTGCGTGGGTTGAATTTCGGCGTCAACACCGTATTTACGCTCTAGTGGAGGCGACTTATCAAGTGAATAGGTCGGTTTCCCGTCTGGCCCGGACCGAGGCATCCCATTCTCCCAATCCAGAGATGCGAGCCCTTCCCAGGCCCGATGGGAGCCTCTCCGCTGCCCCAGGCGCGTCTATTCCATTGCTGAGTTCTAAAGCTTGAGTTCCAGGTCCACCTCTATCTGATCGTCTTTCTTATTGCGGCGCCAAACCAGTCGTCCGTAGTTCACCGAGCGTGATAGGGTTTCCCGGTTGGCCTGCAATTTTTGGACAACGGAATTAATCAGATGATCTACCAACTCGTTGGTCTGGCCCATTGGGTTCTTCATCGTCCTCCCATCAACGTCGAGAACGCGGGTTGGAGATGAATTATTTTTCTCCCACCTTTCTGCTCAACGATGATCCGCCCTTCCAGATCCTGTCAAGGGCGGTGTGAAAACGTACCAGCGGGGCGGAGCAAAACTGTACCACTGAACGCCGTAGAATGGGCATCAAGGTTCGTGGGGCGTTGGAGATCAGGGTCAGTCAGATAGCTGGCGGCCAGAAGTCTTCTTGCTGTGCTTGAGTCGGTAGCTGTCCCCGTTCATCTCCAGGATGTCGACATGGTGGGTGAGGCGGTCGAGGAGAGCTCCGGTCAGCCGTTCAGAGCCGAACACCTCGGTCCACTCGACGAAGGGCTCACTTGGAGGTCACCAGGACCGATCCACGCTCGTAACGCTGGCTGAACACCTCGAAGAGCAGCTCGGCGCCAGTCTTGGACAAGGGCACGAAGCCCAGTTCGTCGATGATCAGAAGCTTGAGTCGTGCGAGCCTTCTCTGCAGGTTGAGCAGACGCCGTTCGTCCCTGGCCTCGATCAGCTCGTGAACCAGAGCAGCGGCGGTGGTGAAGCCCACGGACAGTCCCCTCTGACACGCAGCCAGACCGAGACCGAGGGCGATATGGGTCTTGCCGGTGCCACTGTTGCCGAGAGCGATGACGTTGTGGGGGCGCTCGATGTACTCGCATCGTGCCAGCTCCAGAACCAGAGCCTCGTTCAGGGACGGCATAGACAGGAAGTCGAAGGTGTCGAGACTCTTGGTCGTCGGGAAGCGGGCTGCTTTGATCCGACGTTCCACCATGCGATGGTGACGGTCGATCAGCTCCAACTCCGATAGTCGCAGCAGGTAGTCCGGATGGTCAGCTCCCTCACTGGCACACTGGGATGCCAGCTTGTCGTACTCCCTCAGGAACGTGGGGAGCTTGAGTTGCTTGAGGTTGTGTTCGAGCAACATCGTGGACTTGTTGGTCATGACCGGCTCCCCGCCAGGAGAGCCATGTAGTCCCTGGTCGAGGTTGTTGCAACGTTGGTCCTGGGCAGATACGGGTACAACTCCATGTCGAGTCTAGGCGGTCGACCCTCGATCCTGCACAGCACCAGGTGCTTGACAGCATCGAAGCTCACAGCCCCGAGTCGAATGGCGTCTCGTACGGCGTCGTGGACTTCTTCCGGCTGGAAGGTCTCCATCAGTCTGAGCACCTGCACGAACTCCCTCTTTCCTCGCTTGCCCATCCGAGACTCCAGCAACCGCCGCAACACTCCGAACTCCTCGGGCAACTCCCATCCAACCAGCGGCGCCGCCTGATCCAATGCCCTCGTCTTCTTCTCAAGGAGCGGCAGGTAATGGAGAGGGTCGAAGACGAAGTCGTCTCGATCGTAGGACCGCCGATGGCGGGCGATGACTTCAGCGCCATAGCTGATCACAACCTCGTGTACATATCCGCGGACCAGAACGTCCCGATGACCGTAGGCCACCGGGACCGAATAGTCATTGGTCCGGTATCTGACCAGGGACAGAGAACTGACCCTCGTCGCGTGCTTGTCGCTGGCGTCGTACGGTACGGCCAGCAGAGGCAGCAGCTTCTCCAGGTCCCGCTCCAGCCGTTCTCCTATCGTCTCGTTGTGGCCGCGGAGTCGATCTTCGAACCGTCTGAGGCAGTGTTGCTCCAGATGAGCATTGAGGGCATCGAAGCTCTCGAACGATGGAATGGGCACCAGGAAGTTCCGGCGGACATAGCCGACCAGACCTTCTACTTTGCCCTTATCGTTCCCTTTGCCTGGACGGCCGAACCGGTCCTCGAACAGGTAGTGGGACTGAAGCTCGGAGAACACCCTGGTCCGCTGCCGGCGACCATCTCCCAGGATTCTGGCTACCGCGAGCGTGGTGTTGTCGTAGAGGATGCTCTGAGGCACTCCGCCCAGGAACGCGAAGGCGGAGACGTGTCCGTCGCAGAATGACTCCGTCGTCTCGGCGGGATACGCCTTCACATAGCACCCGTCGCTGTGAGGGAGGTCCAGGGCGAAGTAGTGGGCTTTGCGTTCCACTCCGCCGATGATCACTCGAGCTTCGCCGTAGTCGCACTGGGCATGTCCCGGAGGGTGGGACAGAGGTAAGAACATCTCGCGGGTATGACGACGGCGTTCTCGAACGTAGTCTTTGACTATCGTGTACTTGCCGGGGAAGCCGTGTTCGTCTCTGAGCCGTTCGTAGATACGCTTGGCGGTGTGACGCTGCTTCTTCGGTGAGCTCAGATCCTGCTCCAGGATCTGGTCCATCACACCCTTATATGGATCGAGCTTCGGTCTGCGAGCCGGTCGTTGCCGTCGATACCCTGGGGGCACGGAGTACTTGAGCATCTTGCGCACCGTGTCCCGGTGTAGCCCGAACACTCGGGCCGCCTCTCGGACGCTCATCCCTTCGACGAAACAAGCCTTGCGAACACGGAGGTAAATACCCACCTTGTACATCCAATCCACCTTCAGTCAGGTTCGGTCGTTCCTGATTGAAGGCGACAGGCGGTACGCTTTTCAAGCGCCACATCTCAGCTCTTGAGCCGCCCTGCCGGTACATTATCTCTCCGCCATTCACACACATCCCTCCGGCCAAACTCGACGAGCCGGAGCTAGCCGGTGGCACTCGCCTCATCAAGGTCTACGTAGGATGTTTGGCGTTCGGCGTGCAAGCAGAAGTGCTCGATGCGGGAGTACCGTGAGTTGGCCCCTGGCTCCGCAGTAGCGCACCCGCCCCACCGTTTCACGCAGGAAGTGGGCAGCGCCGCGGGCGGTGTTGGCCCGGCCCTCGCGCAGGCGGGCCATCAGCACGTCGCCGGTGCCGGCGGCGACGGCCAGCAGCGGGTGATAGCCCCGCGCACCGGTGTAGCCGTGGTGGCGGGCGCCCTCCTTGGCCAGTCCGTAGGTCTCGCAGATCGTCGAATCGAGGTCGATGGTGAATGGTGCGTCGCCGGGTCCGGCACCGGCCTTCCAGACCCGGGCCAGCAACTCGCGGCTCACCCGGTCCAGTTGGCGGACATGGCCCCACCTGAAGCTGCGCAGGAAGGTGCCCAGGGTGGAGGGAGCCTTAGCCGTGAAACCGAGCACGCGGGCGGTCCCGCCGGCGCGCAGCACATCGGCGTCGTCGATGCAATCTCCGCCGGCTAGGGCGGAGGCCACCAGGGTCATCATCTTGTCGCCGGTGTTCGCCCGGCCCGGCGCGCCGCCGAGGTCGAGGTGCTTCCGGAGGAGTTGGGGCAGGCCAAGGCGCAGGGCGAGGGTGGCGGGAAGGATCAGCCCGGCATTGGCCACCAGGCGGTGGTCGTCAAAGAGGATGCGGATACGGTCGGGTTTGTTCTGTGGCAGCATCTATTGGGTGCTCCTTTTCCGGGACCGGTTTTCTGTTTCAAAACCATTATCCCAGATTCACAGGAGCACCCTCTAGCTTCTTCAAGGGCTGTCCCCAAGGCCGTCCTTCGGTGGATTCGGGCTAAGGGCCAGGTTCATGAAACACATCTTCGCCTCACCTTTCCATCCCCAGACCAACGGCAAGTTGGAGCGGTACCATCGCACAGCCAAGGCTAAGGTCAACGTCTTTGTCCACCACAGCCTGGAAGAGCTTGTAGCGGCTATGGAGGGCTTCGTAAGGTACTACAACTACGAGCGCTATCACGAGGCTTTGGGGAACATCACGCCGGCGGATATGTACCACGGACGGCAAGACGACATACTGGCGACGAGACAGGAGGTGAAGCAAAAGAGTCTAGCCGAACGGAGGTTGGCAAATCTGAGAACTGCCTGAGCCGGTTAGCGTCCAAGTTGCACGCTTTAAAGGCTCCCCTTTTGTCCCACTTGTTTTGACGACGTACATCTTCCATTGCGTGATCTGGTTCGGGTGCACATCGAACTGGCTTGCCAGCTCCGAAAGTGTCCGGTCGCCGCGCACTGCGGCAAGAGCCACCTTCGCCTTGAACTCTGCCGAGTGGTTACGGCGGGGTCGTCTGCTCATCTCTCGCTCCTGTCTCCGAGAGCACTATCATGCCCTCAATCAGGCAGCGATTCCACTTATCCCCCTGTTCAGATTTCCGGAGCCACTTCTGAATACCAAACATATACTTGCCATAAATTGCGACATCCATCGGGAGGAAGATAGCTGGTGCCGACACTTGCCTGCCCTTTTTGTTCTAAGCCCATGCGTATCGACAACGGGCTTAAGTGGCATATGGAGAATATCCATGGGCAGGCTCACGATTCTTCCGAATCGAACGTACCCACAGTCGGATCCGACGCGCCCGGAGGTACCCTCAAAAAGTGTGTAAACGGTCAGGCGGTGTACCCTCTCTCTGAACAAGACGGGCTCAAGGCCCAAGAGAGGAGATACACCGCCCATGAGGAAGGAAAGCACTGAGAGTAGGTCGGAGTCAAGGCCGGAGTGGGAGCAGTTGGAGGATTGGGTGCGAAGCCAGGTCCAGAGGCTGGTCCAAGAGTTGCTGGAGGAGGAGGTGACGGCGTTTCTGGGAAGGGCGAAGTCGGCGCTCAGGTCCGACTCGGACTCAGATACCGGCTATCGGAACGGATACGGCAGAGCCCGGAGGCTTACGCTGAGTTCGGGCACGATACAGCTTAGGCGGCCACGAGTCCGCGATACCGAGGAGCAGTTCGAGAGCCGGCTGCTGCCGCTGTTCGTCAACAGGACCAGGAAGGTTGCTGAGTTGATCCCCGAGCTGTACCTGCACGGTCTATCCGAAGGCGACTTCGATCTGGCTTTGCGGGGGCTGCTGGGAGAGGACGCACCGGTATCGGCGAGCACGGTGGCCCGGTTGAAGTCCAAGTGGAACGATGAGCTTGCCCAATGGCGCAGCCGGCCCCTCGATGACCTGGAAGTGGTCTACATGTGGGTGGATGGAGTCTACGTCAAGGCTGGTCTTGAGAAGGAGAAGGCGGCGGTACTGGTGGTGATGGCGGCCCTGAGCGACGGGAGAAAGCAACTGTCTTGAAAGTCAAGAGGAATGAACAACGAATGTGGAAGTCATGTCGTGCCAGGGCGAGCGATGCTTGAGCATGGAGTTGAGGATAACGAGCAGCTTGCGCATGCAGGCTGTGAGGGCCAGCTTCTTCGGCTTACCAGCGGCTGTTGGCCGCTGGTAGAAGTCTCGGATGACGGGATTGTAGCGGCTGGCCACCAATGCTCCCATGTACAGGGCGGTGCGGACCCGGGCGCGTCCGCCCCAGACGGTGCGTTTACCACGCAGGGTGCCGCTATCCCGGTTGTAGGGAGCCACTCCCACCAGGGCGGCAACCTGCCGGCGATCCATGGTGCCCAGCTCCGGCAGGTAGGCCAGAAGAGTGAGGGAGAGCTGCTCGCCCACGCCGGGGACGGTGCGCAGAAGGTCGTCCTTCTCCCGCCACACGGGACTCTGGCGCAGAGTCTGACGCAGACGCTTGTCCAGGTCGTCCAACTCCCGCTCCAGCCATGCAATGTGGGCTTCGATGCGGGGACGGACGGCGACGGTGGCGGTGCCGAGGCGGTTCTTCTCCGAGACCAGCATGGTCATCACCTGGTGCCTTCGGGCAGCCAGGGAGTTGAGGGCCTGGGTTTCGGCGTCCCGCAAAGGGCGCACGGGAGGTCGGACCGCTTCGGCAAAGTGAGCAATAGCCGCCGCGTCAAGGGAGTCGGTCTTGGCCAGCTTCCCCGTTGCTCTGGCAAAGTCCCGCACTTGGCGCGGGTTGACGACGACCACGGGCACCGCCTCGGCTGCCAGAGCAGCCACCAGAGGCAGCTCCAAGCCGCCCGAAGCCTCAAGCAACACCATGACAGGTTCCAGGGTCTTCAGCTTGGAGATCAACTGCCGGATCCCCGCATCGTCATGGGAGACCTCCCATCTTTCGTCCGTGGGACGCACCGCAACGTCCACCTGGGCCTTAGCTACATCGATGCCTACGTAGGTCGCTTCCTGTTCCATCAGTACCTCCTGCGAATTATTGGCCCGTCCTTGCAAGATGCGGGCTTGGTTGGCCCAGGCAACTGTTCGGGCTCTAACTCGTGGGGGGTGCGGCGACCCTCGCTTTCTCACGGCCTGCTACGACCTAGGAATAGTCGGTCTGCCGCACCCCGATCCACCTAAGTGAAGTGATTGTTACACACCAAACCAAGATACAAGGTGGTGGTGAGCGCTGTTCCCGGATACAGGGAGTCCACAGAGAACTGGTCCGAGGTGCTCAGGGACATCAAGCGCCGGGGCTTGAGCTGCCCGAGGCTGGTGGTTGGAGACGGACACCTGGGCATCTGGGGAGCTCTGCGCAACGTCTATCCGCAGGCGGCAGAGCAACGCTGCTGGAACCACAAGATCGTAAACGTGCTCGCCAAGCTTCCAAAGCGACAACAGGACCAGGCCAAGCTCATGCTGCGTACTATCCCCTACGCCCAGACTCGGACAGAGGCTGAGCGGCTCAGGACGGTGTTCACCAGGTGGTGCGGCGACCATTCCTACGAGGCGGCCTCAGAGGCCTTGGAGCGGGACTGGGACCGCATGATCACCTTCTATGACTTCCCAAAGGAGCACTGGGGGCACCTTCGCACGACGAACCCGGTAGAATCACCCTTCGCGGCCCTCAGGCTTCGGACCGATGCCGCCAAGCGCTACAAGAGGGTCGATCGGGCGATAGCGGTGATCTGGAAAATGTTGATGGTCGCCGAACAGCGCTTCAGGCGTCTGAAGGCCCCTGAGTTGATCGAAGACGTCTATCTCGGTGCACAGTATGCGGATGGAATCGCCATTGAATCAACGGCTGAGAAGGTCGCCGCCTGATGTCGTTTACACACCTATTGACGTAACCTCCGCGCCCGACGAACGACATGCGCCAGCATCCGACCACTGCTTCCCCGCGTATAGGTCGAGAATGGCTGCCAAGGCGCGCAGCCCGCAAGTACCCTTGTATGTCCTCCATTGAAGAGTGACGCTACGAAATCTGATGTCAGTTCGGAGACATCGTACTCGTAGAAGTCCGCTTTGACGTTTTCCTCGAAGGGGTGCTTGTACGCAGAGTCTATGTCGATCCCGCCGCAAATAGCTATGCCTGCCTGTTGCATCCCATAGGACAGTCCCCCAGCGCCACAGAACAGGTCGACGGCGACGGGATGCAAGGTGCTGGTCTACGCCACGCACACCGGAACCAGGGACATCACCGAGCGGATGGAGCAGTTTCTCTCGCAGCACGGGTTCAAGGTGGCGGTGCTCAAGGCCGACACGGTGGCCCCGGACCGGCGGGAGTCCTGGGTGGATGAGCGGGTCAAGCAAGGGGTTGACGTGCTGGTCTGCCACCCCCGGTTGGTTCAGACCGGACTGGACCTGGTGGACTTCCCTACAATCTGCTGGTTCGAGACAGAGTTCTCTGTCTTCCAATCGACACAAAAAAGTACGGTTCTCATGGGCAGTCGATTTGGATGCATCTGAGGTTGAGTAGGTTGCAGCGAGCTGCGGAAACTACGGACCTCCCATCTTTGGTGGATCAATGAACAGGTCTGCCGACCGTCCTGCGGGTTCAAGCCCTCTCAGGTGGAGTTATGGGCACAGTACATTCTGGTGGTCTATGTACGAGGCTGCCAGTTTAGAGCCTTCTCCAGGTTGGAGAGATACTCTGCGAATGCGCGGCGCCCCGCCAGCGTCGCCTGTACCCATGTCCGAGGCTTGGAATTCAGGAACTCTTTGGTGATGACCAGGTAATCGGCGTCTTCGAGCTTGCGTAGATGAGTGGTTAGGTTTCCGCCGGTTGACCTGTGTCGATGGTCAGCGAAAATGTCCGGCTAAGTGGCCAGCGAAAATGTCACTTGTATTGCTCGCGATGATAACAGATGGCTCCTATTCGACCCGATCTCGCTTCATGGGCGGGCTCAGAGCTTCCATGTACTTCTTTGCCGTGTCCCGATGGATGCCGAGTTCCCGGGCGACCCCTCGAGTCGACAACCCCCTGCGCTTCGCCTTCTGAACAGCGTTCCACCTTGCCGTCTGGAGTGGAGTGGGCTTCCTGCGCTGCATGGCAGGTGCCTTGCGGACTCTGACGGCGCCGTTGTCGATGGCCGTGTCGTCAGCATCGCCGGCGTCCATCTGTGCGTCGAGTGCTGCCAGGGCCGCCTCCCAGCGCCTGCTCAGACCGCTGAGGTCGGGACGTGGGGGTGTCCCGTGTGAAGAAGAGTCGTTGAAGCTTCTGAGTATGCCTGGGCGGGGTGGCGCCTCCTGGCTGGGGATGATCTCTCCCCGGTAACGCACAGCCAGCTGGCCGTCCAGGCCTTCCAGCACATCTGCCACCGCCCCCGCATAGCTGCGCCGCTCCGTCCCGGGCAGCAACTGAAGCGTTCTCCAGCGGTACTTCACCGTGTTGTCCCTGGCCACCCTGCGGCTGTGCCTGAAGCAGAGCGCAGTGTCGAGGCACACTCTCGGTCCCAACGGGCGGTAGGCAGCCTCAGGGTGCTGTGCCGGCACTCCGAAGCGAGCGTTGAAGCGGTCAAGGAACTCCTTCAGCAGGGCGTTGGCCTCCTCGATGGTGACTGCACCAGCGAGTCTGAGCTCGGTCACCAGCCGATCCTGGAACGTTCCCGCTGTGCGCTCCACTCTACCCTTAGCCTGCGGTGACAGGGCGAAGACCATCTGTATGCCGAGCTCGTCCATCGCACGACTGAACTGTGTGGGTGCACCGGCGCGCCCGGAGCCGGGCACGTTCTTGAAGACGGAGTGCCGGTCGGTGTAGAGGGCGATGGGTACGCCGTAGCGCTGTATCAGCCCCCTCATCAGCAGGAAGCAGTCGCGGGTGTTCTCCTGCTCGCAGAACAGGGCGTTGACCACGATGCCGGTGGCGTCATCGACGGCCAGCAGCAGCGCGAAGGGAGGACCATCGTCTCCAAGCCACCGGTGGTGACTGCCGTCCGCCTGTACCAGCATGCCCTCGCGGGGCATCCGCTGCCGGCGGACACGGTGCCGGGGCGGCCGACGGCGGCGCGGGCTCTTCAAGCCGGCACCCGTTCAGTATGCGCCGCAGCGTGGTTCGACCGATCTCTATGCCCTTGCGCTCCCTGAGCAGCTCGCTCAGGTGAGTGTGGTTGGCATCGGGGTAGCGGGTTTGAGCAAGTCGCAGCACTTCGGACCTCAGCGGCTCCGGCGTTGCGTTGGTCGACCGTAGTCCACGGTTACCATGAGCGAGTGCGGCTGCGCCCTCCCTCCTATAGGCCGCCAGGATGCGCCTGGTGTGGCGTGCGCTCACTCCCATGAGGGTTGCCGCTTGGTCCAGGGTCATGTGCTCTGCCAGTAAGCCCAAATCCACCGAAGGGATGACTATGCAGCAGCGGAACGGGCGATAGGGGCAAGGGAGGGCGATGGTCCGGGCACGATTTGGGGTAGAGGGGGGCCGGTGTTTGTCTTCAGTTGCCGCGGGGAGACTTTGTGACCGTCTGCGAATGTTGGTCAGGGCGAGATAGCGGGGAGAGGACACAGCAAGAGGCACTCGCAGACCGGACTGGCGCGAGTTCGCGGGGACGTTCGGTTGGCCGGATGGCGGCCGGTTGCCGCCGCCGCCGTCAGGCAGGGAGTGGCAGGGCGCGCAATCGGGCCAGGGCACGATCGAACTGGGCTTCCCAAGGCCAGCGCTGTGGCAGATGCAGTGTGAGGCGGCGCGCCGAGCGGGTGATCCGTCCGGACAGGGAGAAGAACCGCCGCCGGAGGGTCTTGGTGGTCACCACCTGCTCGCCCAGACCGATGCGCGCTGTCCAGCGGGCGATGTTGTGGGCCATCACCTGTACCGCCAGCCAGGCGGCGTTGGCGGCGAAGCGGCCCGAGGGGAGATGGTTCAGCCCCACACCGTGCTTGAGGTCTCGGATGGCATTCTCGATCTCGGCGTGGCGGCGATAGTCAGCCTCCAGTTCGAGCAACTCCCCGTCCCGGTCGGTGATGAAGCCGTGATAGCTGTATTTGGCGAAGAGGGCCAGTTGGGAACCGGGCGTCGGCTTCACCCGCCGGACGATGAGCCGTACCGGCGCGGCGTCCGCCTCGGCCTGGAAGGGGGTGCAGGTGGTCTCGGCCACATCGGCGGCACCGTCCATCCAGTAAGGAATCGGCGTCCAGGCATCTTCGGGTATCGCCTCGATGAGATTGTGCAGGCTTTTGTGCTGGCGGATGGTGATGGAGTAGCGGACATTGATCCGGCGGCAGACGGCGACCACGGCGTGGGTGTAGAAGCCGCTGTCGGCACGCATGGTGAGCTGCCCGCTGGCCCCGCCGTAGCGAACCCGGCTCACCGTTTCCCGCAGGAAGTGGGCGGCACCGCGGGCGGTGTTGGCCCGGCCCTCGCGCAGCCGGGACATCAGCACGTCTCCGGTGCCGGCGGCGATGGCCAGCAGTGGGTGGTAGCCCCGCTTGCCGGTATAGCCGTGGTGGCGGGCGCCCTCCTTGGCCAGTCCGTAGGTCTCGCAGATGGTGGAATCGAGGTCGATGGTGAACGGCGCGTCGCCGGGTCCGGCCCCAGCGGCCCAGGCCCGGGCCAGCAGCTCCCGGCTCACCCGGTCCAGCTGGCGGACGTGGCCCCACCGGAAGCTGCGCAGGAAGGTGCCCAGGGTGGATGGCGCCTTGACCGTGCCGCCCAGGGTGCAGGCCGTCCCCCCGGTGCGCAACACATCAGCGTCGTCGATGCAGTCGCCGCCAGCCATGGCTGAGGCCACCAGGGTCATCAGCTTGTCTCCGGTGTTGGCCCGCCCCGGCGCGCCGCCCAGGTCAAGGTGATGGTCAACGAGTTCCCGCAGGCCCAGATGCCGGGCGAGGGTGGCCGGCAGGAGCAGACCGGCATTGGCCACCAGGCGGTGATCGTCAAAGACGATACGGATACGGTCGGGCTGGTTGCGTGGTAGCATCTATTGGGTGCTCCTTCTCTGGGACTGTTTTGCTGTCACAAAACCATTATCCCAGATTCAGAAGAGCACCCTCTGGCCACTTCAGGATGCTAACCCGACGCCCTCCCTCGGTGGATTCGGGTTAAGGGACTTAGACACGCCCACGCCACTGTGATGCTCACAAAGGGCGTTCACCCCAAGATCGTCAGCGGGAGGCTTGGACATAGCAACGTCTCAACTACAATGGATGTCTACTCCCATGTGATTCCGGGCCTCCAGGAAGAGGCGGCAAACTCAGTCGATGGGGCCCTTTCTGCCGACCGCTGAAGAAGTTCCATGGACAATCCGTGGACATTGAGCCTTCTTCGAGTCGACAAAGCGACCCCTCGAAATCTACTGTGGGCCGTCTACGGTGCGGTGGAAGAGTGGAGCCAACGGTCGGATTTGAACCGACGACCTGCGGTTTACGAAACCGCTGCTCTACCACTGAGCTACGTTGGCGCGCCGTCGTTGGATTCAGGGGACCATACGGGCGTTTCATATTACCATACGAACAGCGGGCCAACGTGCGGAGCGGTAGCGATAAAGGTGCGCCGAGTTGACACTGAGGCAGACGGTTTCGCTTAGCTGATCCGGGCTGCCAACGCACCGATTTCGGCTGCTGGGTCGGTGCCGAGGTGGACGCGGGCCACGCGACGACCACGCTCCTTGAGGACGCGCAGGTCTCCGAGGGCCTGAGCGGCGGCGAGGGTCGCGAAGGTGTAGGCCTCGCCGGGGATTGGAACGTCGTCGGGCTGGTCGGCCGTGAGCTGGAGGAAGAGGCCGTTGTTGGCGCCGCCCTTGTGGAGCTGGCCGGTGGAATGCAGGAACCGAGGGCCGTAGCCGAGGGTCGTCGCTATGCGGTGGCGCTGCATTACTACTGCTCGTAGCTTGGCAAGCGCCGCGTCCACGGCCGGGGTAGCCTCGACGAAGGCGTTGACGGCCATGTAATTGCCAGGCCCGGCTGTGGAAAGCAGCGTCTCTATCGAATCAGGGGCTTCGACGGAGCCGAGCTGGCTCGTCGAGAGGTATTCGCGTAGCGCCAACTCGGTCTCTTCTTTGGCCCGCTGCACGCCGGGCTGGTCGAAGGGGTTTATCTGAAGTATCGAGCCGGCGATAGCCGTCGCCATCTCCCAGCGGAAGAACTCTCCCCCTATGTCGTAGGGGTCGGAGAGGTCGATGCGGTCGATGGGGTGCCCTGCAGACTCGAGCGCGGCGAGCTTTGCGTCTACGTCGTCGTTGTCGTCGCCGTCGACGCGTAAGTACACGAAGAACCGGTCGGCGCCGTAGGCATCCGGCTCCAGAACGAGCTCCTCGGCGATCGGGACGACGCCCCTCCCTTCCTTACCGGTGCTCTCGGCGATCAGCTGCTCTACCCAAACGCCGAAGCTCGCGACGGAGGGCGACGCCACCAGAGTCAGTTTGTCGCGACCAGCAAGAGCGTGAGAGCCGATTGTCGCGCCCAGCACGGCTCCAGGATTCTGAGATGCAGAGACCTCGGGTCCGCATACATCCCGCATGCCCGCGGCGCTATCGAGCAGAGCATCGAGATTCAGCCCGACCAGCGCGGCGGGCACCAGCCCGAAAAAAGTCAGCACCGAGTAGCGGCCACCGACGTCGGGCGTGTTCGAGAAGACCCGCCGGTAACCATCGCGCTGAGCGAGCTCTTCGAGAACGGTACCGGGGTCCGTGACGGCGACGAAGTGCCGTCCGGCGATGTCGCGTCCTGTGGCCTTCTCGACCAGCGACCTGAAATGCTTGTAGAGCACGTTGGGCTCAACGGTGCCTCCGGACTTGGACGAGACGAGAAAGAGGGTCTGTTCAGGCGCGATGGTATCCGTCACGGCTCGGACCCGCGATGGAACCGTCGAGTCGAGTACGACGAGCTCGGGGAAGTTACCTGAGCTGCCGAAGGTCCGGCGGAGCACTTCGGGGCCCAGGCTGCTGCCACCCATGCCGAGCAGCACCACATGTTTGATGCCGTCGCTGCGGACCTCGTCGGCGAACCGTCGCAGGTCCGGAAGCTCCGCCCGCATTTCGTCGGGAGCGGCGAGCCACGCCAGCCGGTTGGTGACCTCGGTAGGGTCCGGCTTCCAGACGGTGTGGTCTCGCCGCCAGATGCGGGCGACTACGTCATTACGCTGGAGGTCGTCCAGCACCGCGTCGACGCTAACCACTATTGCTCACCCGCACTGGCCAGAAGACTGGACCTCTTCTCTTCGATGTTCGCCATAAGTCCGTCGAAGGAATCGGCGAACGAGCGTACTCCGTCAGCCAGAAGCTTGCCGGTGACCTGCTCCATACCGATTCCGACGTCCTTTAGGGCTTCGATGACCTGCTCGGCGCCTTCCACGTCTTGCTCCAGTGTATTCGCCACCTCGGCGTGGTCCATCAAAGCGTTCAATGTAGCGTCCGGCATGGTGTCGACGGTGTCAGCGCCGATTAACGACTCCGCGTATAGAACGTCGCTGTAGGCCGGGTTTTTCGTGCTCGTGCTCGCCCACAAGGGCCGCTGGACTCTCGCTCCGTTGGCCCGCAAACGTACGAAGCGGTCGCCGGCGAAGTCAGTCTTGAAGTCACGATATGCCAGTCGGGCATTTGCGATGGCGGCCTTGCCCAGCAGGTCTTCGGCATCTTCATTGCCTTGCTGAATAAGCTCTTCTATCTGACCGTCGACGGCGGTGTCGACTCGACTCACGAAGAAGGAAGCAACCGAGGCAACCTTGCTGAGGTCGCCACCGTTCCAACCGAGGTCTTCCAGGCCCGCCATGTAGGCCTGCCGGACATCTCTATAGGCCTCGAGAGAAAAGGTCAGGGTAACGTTGACGTTGATGCCCTCACCGATGAGCTTGTGGACGGCCGGTATCCCGTCGGGCGTGGCGGGCACCTTGACCATGACGTTCGGCCGGTCGAGGAGAGAGAACAACCTCTCGGCCTCAGCGACGGTCCCCTCTGTGTCTTTCGCGAGATGGGGGTTGACCTCAAGGGAGGCGTACCCGTCGGCGCCGTCCGTGCGGTCGTAGGTCGGCCGGAGTAAGTCGGCAGCGGCGCGAATGTCCTCGACGACGAGTTCTTCGTAGATCTGGTCCACGTTCTTGCCGGCTCGCGCCAGCTCCAGGACGCCCTCGTCGTAGTCGTCGCTGCCGGTTACGGCTTTCTCGAATATGGTCGGGTTGGACGTCAGCCCGCTCACACCCAGATCGATCAATCTCTCGAGGTCGCCCGATCGTAGGACACCTCTACTGATGTTGTCGTACCAGATCGACTGTCCCAAGTCATTCAATCGCTGGATGGAACTATCCACGTCTCACCTCCTCGTACCGCATGCACCTACGCCAACTCTAAAATAGGATCGCCGTCGAGCACCTGCTGCCCTTCGCGGACGTGTACGGTGCGAACGACACCGGACCAATCGGCCTTCAGGGCCTGCTGCATCTTCATTGCTTCCAGTACGCATATGTCGTCTCCGGTCACGACCTGGTCGCCTTCCTTGACTGCGACCGAGATGATGATGCCGGGCATCGGCGACGCGAAGACTCTGGTGGCGGCGGCCGGTCGAGAAACCGTGGCGGTCGGCTGTGCTACAGATTCCAGGCCGTCGTTGGACAGGACTTCGGCCGCCCCATTCTGGACGGACGCCTCGACGTTGACCTCAACCGGGTCTCCATCGACGAGCACGATCACGGGAGACTCGGTAAGGTCTTCGACCTCTACGGTGTACCATCGCTCGCCAACCCGGACCTTGAGCCTCGTCGACACAGGCCTGCCCTACCCCGCGCTCGGCACGAGAGCGATAAACACTCCGGCGACGACGGCAGAGCCTATGACGCCGGCCACGTTGGGCCCCATCGCGTGCGCGATCAGGTAGCCCTTCGGGTTCGCCTCCTGGCCCACCTGGTGAGAGATCCGAGCGGCCATGGGAACGGCCGAAACCCCGGCCGAGCCGATGAGCGGATTGATCTTCGTTTTCAGGAAGACGTTCATCAGCTTGGCGAATATAAGCCCGCTCGCTGTCCCCATGGAGAAGGCCACGAGACCCAACCCGAGGATCACCAGCGTGTCGGCCCTGAACACGGTGTCGCCGACAAGCTGCGTACCGACAGTTAGCATCAGGAATATCGTCGCGATGTTCAACAACTCATTGGATGCGGCATCGGACAGCCGGGGAACGACACCGCTCTCACGGAAGAGGTTGCCGATCATGAACATCGATATCAGCGGCGCGGATCGAGGAACGATCAGGATAATGACGATCATTGCTACCGTCGGCAGGAGCAGCTTTTCTGATCGGGAAACCTCCCTTGACGGCCTCATTACGATCTGCCGCTCTTTCTCGGTGGTCAAAAGCCTCATCAGCGGAGGCTGTATGAACGCGACACTGGCCATATATGAGTAAGCGATGACCGCCGTGATGCCGAGGATCTCTGGCGCCACCTTCGCCGACAGGAAGATCGTGGTGGGACCGTCCGCGCCACCGATGATGCCGACAGCCGCTGCCTGGGCCACAGTGAAGGGCTCCTCCAAGAAGGGCCCCGCGGCCAGCGCGCCCCAAAAGGCAACGAATATCCCGACCTGCGCCGCGGCGCCGAGCACGAGCGTTTTAGGGTTCGCGATTATCGGCGTGAAGTCGGTGAGTGCGCCGATGCCGATGAAGATGATCGGAGGCAGTATGTTCCAGAAGGCGAGTCCGTAGTGAAAAACGATTCCGAATAGGCCCGCCTCCTGGTAGCCCGACGAGTTCGCCGGTGACTGAGTCATACCCGTCATCGGCAGGTTGGCTATAACTATGCCCAACCCTATCGGCAAGAGCTCGAGCGGCTCCCATTCCCGGGTGATAGCCAGATAGATAAATATCAGGCCGACCACGACCAGTACCCCGTCCTGCCAGTCGATGTTGGCAAAACCGGTCGAGTTCCAGAATTCTTGCAGTTCGTTCAACGGCTGCCGCCTGAGGGCGGGCCACCTCCCTTCCCAACCCTCCTCCACTGTAGGAAGGGGCAAGACCTCGCCCTTTTCTCATTCATTCGTAATTCCGGCTCCAAAGGTACGGCGGATTGTGCCCGGTCGACCGGTCCGCGACGGACCGGCTAATCTCGCTCGCCGTCTTTCTCCAGTAGCGCGCTGACCGCCGCCACGGCGGCGAGGGCCTTCCCCCGGTGTTCGTCCGAATCGTCAGATAGTACGATATCGCTTTGTCTTGCCCATCGAGAGCGTGGTCCAACAGTCCATCCGACGATGGCGATGATCAAGGCCATCCCGACTAGAAGGGCAAAGGCCGTCCCCATGCCGATAAGGGTGAGTCGTACGCCTTCCTCGAATATTGCTTGATCGATCACAGCTTCACCGCAAGGAGTCCGTAGCGCGAGGAATTGTACAATACCGCCGCCCGACGCGACCATGTACGGAATCGAGTCAGGCCGGTGTCTCCGCAACCCTGACGATACCTCCGCCTATCTGCTTCGTTGTAGCTCGGCTATGTGTGCCCTTATAATGACTTGCAGCAATGACACTCAAAATTGACCTCAACTGCGATATGGGCGAGAGCTTCGGGATGTACAAGATGGGCTTGGACGAGGAGGTCATCAAGCACATCAGCTCGGCCAACATCGCGTGCGGCTTCCACGCCGGCGACCCGGTGTGGATGCGACGGACGGTGCGTCTTGCCGAGGAGCACGGCGTCGCCGTGGGGGCCCATCCGAGCTTCCCGGACCTGGTCGGCTTCGGTCGGCGGAATATGTCGGTTAGCGCCGATGAGGCCAAGGACGACCTCGTCTACCAAATCGGCGCTCTCCAAGCCTTCACTCGCGACAAGAAGCTGCAGCACGTCAAGCCTCACGGCGCCATGTACAACCAGGCGGTGAACGACCCAGAGCTGGCGCGGGCAATCTGCGAGGCCGTGACCGAGGTCGACCCGGAGATGGTGCTGGTCGCCCTTGCCGGGTCCCAATGGGTATCGGTGGCCGACGAGATGGGGGTCCGGGTGGCCCGTGAGATCTTCGCCGATAGGGCGCTCAACCCCGACGGCACCCTGGTCTCCAGGTCCCGGCCAGGTGCGGTACTGGAAGACGTCGGCCAGGTCGTCGAGCAGAGTTTGGCCATGGTAACCGAGGGACGAGCGACCGCGAGCGACGGCACCGAAATCGACGTGACGGCCGATAGCCTGTGCATCCACGGCGATACGCCGGGCGCCGTCGAGATGGCGGCGACGCTGCGCCGCGAGCTTGAGTCGGCGGGAGTCACGGTCACTCCGCTCGGCGACCTGGCGTAAGGGCGTCGGGCGCCCAGGCCTACGCTCATGTTCGACCACGAACCTCGACCCTGGCTAACCACCCAATGATCTACGTCAGACCCCTATACCTGCCCGCCGGAGACCAGGCTTTGGTAGTCGAGCTAGGTGACGAAGTGAGCCCAGAGATTAATAGCCGCGTCCAGGGCTTGACACACGCCATCGAGAAAAACGGCGTGCCAGGCGTCGTGGACGTCTTCCCAACCTACCGGTCGTTGCTGGTGCAATACGACGTTACGCAGATAACCTTGACCGATCTGCAGGACCGGTTGGTCGATCTCGAGTCGTCGATGGACGAAAGGACGCTTCAGCGAGGCAGGACGATAAGCATACCGACGCTTTACCGCGGCGCGTACGCTCCGGATCTAGCCTTCGTCGCGGAGCACTCCGGCCTGACCGAGGAAGAGGTAATCGACCTGCACTCCGGCACCGACTACCTTGTTTACATGATGGGATTCACGCCGGGATTTCCGTACCTGGGCGGACTGTCGGAGAAACTGGTAACGCCTCGTCTCGATACGCCACGGGTCGAGATTCCGGCCGGGTCGGTGGGCATAGCCGAGAGCCAGACTGGTGTCTATCCGGTTGCTAGCCCCGGCGGGTGGCGGCTGATCGGCCGGACACCCCTTGACCTTTTCGACGCCCAACGTGAACCCCCGTCCCTGATCTCGGCCGGAGATTACGTGAGATTCGTTCCAATCGAGGACGAGGGGCAGTACTTGCAGATACGGTCGCTCGTGGAGGCCGGCGAATACGAGCCCGCAGTCGAGGCCAAGCAGTGAGTACACCGACACTGCAAGTGGTCGAACCGGGCATGCTCACGACAGTCCAAGACCGGGGGCGTTACGGCTATCAACGCTTTGGCGTTCCGGTTTCCGGGGCGATGGACGAGTTCGCGCTGAGGGCGGCCAACCTGCTGGTCGGGAACGACGACACCGCGGCCGGTTTGGAGATGACTGTCGCTGGACCGCGCGTCCAGTTTCTCGCGGACACCTGGATCGCCATCACAGGCGCGGACCTTTCCGCCGAGCTGGACGGCGAGCCGTTGCCGCGTTGGCAGGGCGTAGAAGTCAGCGCCGAGTCCATCTTGAGGTTCGGCGGCCCGCGAGATGGCGTCCGCGCCTACCTGGCGGTCGCCGGCGGCATCGACGTGCCGCTCGTGATGGGAAGCCGGTCGACGTATGTCAAAGCGGCGATCGGCGGGCTCAGTGGTCGCGCTCTCGTGAGCGGGGACACCCTCGACGCCCTCCCGGCGGCGGAAGGGATCGAGTTCGAGATGCGGAGGCTGCCGGACGGCTTCGACGCTCCGAGGTACGGGGACGAGCATGCTATTCGCGTAGTGCTCGGGCCGCAGCACCAGGCGTTCAGCCAGGAGGCGATCTTGACGTTCTCGAGTTCCGCATACGTCGTCTCGCCGGAGTCCGACAGGATGGGGTATCGGCTGCAAGGTCCTGAAATCGAGCACGAAGTGAGCCCGGATATCGTGTCGGACGGTAGCCCGCCGGGCGCAGTGCAGGTGCCAGGCGAGGGCGTTCCGACCGTCCTGCTCGCCGACCGAGGCACTACGGGCGGTTACACGAAGATCGCGACCGTAATCAGCGCGGACCTTGGCCGCTTGGCCCAGGCGATGCCGGGCCAATCAGTGAACTTCAAGGCGATCACGGTCGAAGAGGCGCAGCAGCTCAGACGAGAGCTCGAAGAGGTGCTCGCCGGTATAGGCGGAAGCGGTGCCTTCGGAGACGGACCCAGACTCAGCATAACCGTAGCCGGCGAGGACTCCGAAGTTGTCGGCGACGACGGCGTGACAGTGGCGTCGCCTAACGCGAGGGACGGTGCGATGCCCGAGAAGCGTCGCGCTTCCGCGACCGTAGGCGGAAAGACGTACGAGTTCGAGGTTGACATCCACCGCTCGGTATAGCGGACGGAGGCTCATGCCATCGACCACTCATCCTCAAGCCGCGGCCGGTGCCGCCTAGATTGAGCGTCCTCATCCACGATCTGTCCGATTGGGTCCTCGGCTTTGCCGAAAGCGAATGGGCGATCGTCGCATTGGCGGTTAGCTCGTTTATCGAGGCCATCTTCTTTCCCATCCCGCCCGACCCGCTGCTCGTCGGGGTGGCGATCCTTCGGCCCGGCATCGCGATCTGGCTCGGGGCGCTGGTTGCGTTGACCTCTGTCGCCGGGGCGATCGTCGGCCACTGGATCGGAGGGCGACTGGGTCGACCGTTACTTTACAGATGGTTTCCCGAGGCACGAATTCGACAGACGGAGAAGATGTTTGCCAGGTACGGGACATGGGCGACGTTGTTAGCCGCCTTCACTCCTATCCCTTACAAGGTCTTCGCCATCACGGCCGGAGTGCTCCAGCTCAACCGCCGGCAGTTCATCATCGCTTCCCTTATCGGGCGAGGTGCACGCTACGTGTCGATCGGCGCGCTGGTGTTCGTATTCGGCGAAGAGATCGAGGCGTTCATCGCCGACTACTTCGGGATAATGACGCTGGCCGGCGGCGTAGTGCTCGTTGTTGCCGTAGTCGTATGGGGGCTGCTACACCGGCGTCAGAAGAAAGCGACGGCCGTCTCGGAGTCAGGTGGTGCGTCGGAGGCGGTACGATCCGGGGAGTGACGCAAGGACTTGAAGGGTGGCACTAGTGGTCCAACATCATTGAAATGAATACCATGATAGTCATTGTTCCTCTTGGGGGTTCAATTGTAACGTTGAACCGAGGAGGAACCATGATGTCTACCAAGAGGTACCGTATCAGACTGACTACCGACGAACAACAGGAACTCAACGCCTTGGTCTCACGCGGTCGGGCTGCGGCGTACAAACAGACCCATGCGCGCATTCTGCTGATAAGCGATGAGTCACGCTCGGACGGGGGAATGAAGGACGCGGACATCACCAGCGCGCTCGGTGTGGGACAGTCAACGGTCGAGCGAATACGCAAGCGCTGTGTAGAGGAGGGGGTCGAGTCTGCGCTGAATCGCAAAAAGCAACCGCGTCGGCGTCAAAAGAGACTGGACGGCGAAGGTGAAGCACGGTTGATAGCGATGGCCTGCGGGGAACCGCCGGAGGGGCGTGCCAGTTGGACCCTGAAGCTGTTGGCTGACCAGTTGGTCGAGTGTGAGATAGTCGAGACCATTAGCACCGAGACGGTTCGCCAGGCGCTTAAAAAAACGAACTGAAGCCGTGGCTGAAGCAGAGTTGGTGCATCCCGCCCGGTCAGAGCGCGGAGTTTGTGTGCGCGATGGAAGACGTACTGGAGGTCTACCAACGGCCGTACGATGGGAATGAGGTTCTGGTGTGCATGGATGAGACGAGCAAACAGCAAGTCAAGGAGACGCGAGTGCCGCGTCCCGCAGCGCCCGGCTTATCGGCGGCATACGACTACGAATACGAGCGCAATGGAGTGAGCAGCCTGTTCATGCTGTTTGCACCGTTGGACGGATGGCGCCGAGTCGAGGTCAGAGAGCGTCGCACGAAGGTGGACTGGGCGCATGTGATAAAGAAACTGGTCGACGAGGACTACCCCGACAGAGACCGGATCGTGCTGGTAATGGACAATCTCAACACTCACAAGCTGTCCTCGCTATACGAGGCATTCGAGCCTGCTGAGGCGAGGCGTATAGCTGAGCGACTGGAGATACACTACACTCCCAAACACGGGAGTTGGCTGAATATGGCGGAGATAGAGATCGGTGTGCTGGCTCTACAGTGCCTGGACCGACGGATTGCCAATCAAGACATCCTGCGCGGCGAGGTCAATGCTTGGCAGAATCAACGCAACCGGGATGTGATACGAGTGGATTGGCGCTTCACTACCGAGGATGCGCGCATCAAACTAAAGTCACTCTACCCATCAATACAAAAAGTTGAACCACTAGGTATTCTCGAATTCTTCTCGCGAGATCCCTAGGTCGCGAACGATGCCCCAGACAGTGCCTGTCTTAAGGTCTCGTCCTCCCCAGTTCGGAATAGTAGTCTTGGCGCGCGTCGAGACCCGAATCCATATTTCATGGTCGCCCTTTGCCCTCGATCGAATTCATACCCGAGCCGGCGTAGCTTTCGCGTAAGTTCCCTGTAGGTCAAACCGCGACCAACAGCTCACTCGGCGTATTCGGACCCGGGACGTCCTCCCCAGCAGCCTCGACTTCATCAGGAAGACGGTCTCCCCTTGACCTGTACGACTCGATGAAAGCTGTGGTCACGCTCTGCAAGTTTTCCAGCGCTTCGGCTGCTGTATCTCCCCAGGCTCTACACCCAGGAAGTGTAGGCGCGATCGCCATGTACTTGTCCTCGGTCTCCTCGAGGTATCTTCAAAAAGTGTGTAAACAGTCAGGCGGTGTACCCTCTCTCTGAACAACATGGGCTCAAGGCCCAAGAGAGGAGATAGACCGTCCATGAGGAAGGAAAGCACTGAGAGTAGGTCGGAGTCAAGGCCGGAGTGGGAGCAGTTGGAGGATTGGGTGCGAAGCCAGGTCCAGAGGCTGATCCAGGAGTTGCTGGAGGAGGAGGTGACGGCGTTTCTGGGAAGGGCGAAGTCGGCGCTCAGATCCGACTCGGACAACGATACCGGCTATCGGAACGGATACGGCAGAGCCCGGAGGCTTACGCTGAGTTCGGGAACGATACAGCTGAGGCGGCCGCGAGTCCGCGATACCGAGGAGCAGTTCGAGAGCCGGCTGCTGCCGCTGTTCGTCAACAGGACCAGGAAGGTTGCTGAGTTGATCCCCGAGCTGTACCTGCACGGTCTATCCGAAGGCGACTTCGATCTGGCTTTGCGGGGGCTGCTGGGAGAGGACGCACCGGTATCGGCGAGCACGGTGGCCCGGTTGAAGTCCAAGTGGAACGATGAGCTTGCCCAATGGCGCAGCCGGCCCCTCGATGACCTGGAAGTGGTCTACATGTGGGTGGATGGAGTCTACGTCAAGGCTGGTCTTGAGAAGGAGAAGGCGGCGGTACTGGTGGTGATGGCGGCCCTGAGCGACGGGAGAAAGGTGGTGGTGAGCGCTGTTCCCGGATACAGGGAGTCCACAGAGAACTGGTCCGAGGTGCTCAGGGACATCAAGCGCCGGGGCTTGAGCTGCCCGAGGCTGGTGGTTGGAGACGGACACCTGGGCATCTGGGGAGCTCTGCGCAACGTCTATCCGCAGGCGGCAGAGCAACGCTGCTGGAACCACAAGATCGTAAACGTGCTCGCCAAGCTTCCAAAGCGACAACAGGACCAGGCCAAGCTCATGCTGCGTACTATCCCCTACGCCCAGACTCGGACAGAGGCTGAGCGGCTCAGGACGGTGTTCACCAGGTGGTGCGGCGACCATTCCTACGAGGCGGCCTCAGAGGCCTTGGAGCGGGACTGGGACCGCATGATCACCTTCTATGACTTCCCAAAGGAGCACTGGGGGCACCTTCGCACGACGAACCCGGTAGAATCACCCTTCGCGGCCCTCAGGCTTCGGACCGATGCCGCCAAGCGCTACAAGAGGGTCGATCGGGCGATAGCGGTGATCTGGAAAATGTTGATGGTCGCCGAACAGCGCTTCAGGCGTCTGAAGGCCCCTGAGTTGATCGAAGACGTCTATCTCGGTGCGCAGTATGCGGATGGAATCGCCATTGAATCAACGGCTGAGAAGGTCGCCGCCTGATGTCGTTTACACACCTATTGACGTAACCTCGTCTCCTCGCTTGGCTCATGCAGCTCGAAAGATAGTCTGTATAGTTTCATGGTAGTGCTCCAGTCCAGGTGAGAATCACCATACCCAATTGTACCAATCGGGCCTACCCCCAACCCGTCGGCCGGTACTGCAACGCTTCGGCCAGATGGGCTACACCGATCGTCTCGGCTTCGGCGAGGTCGGCGATAGTCCGTGCCAGCTTCAAGATCCGGTGGAACCCGCGCGCCGAAAGGTGCATCCGCTTCATCGCCGTCTGAAGCAGGGCTTGAGCACCTTCGTCGGTCTTGCAGAAGTCCCATACCTCGATAGGGCCCATCTCCGCATTAGTGATCCGGTCCGTACCAGCGAACCTGTCGCGCTGTAGCCGCCTCGCCCGCTCGGTCCGTTCGCGAATCACGATCGACGACTCGGCAGGAGTGGGGGTCACGAGCTTCTCGTACTCGACTCTGGGGACCTCAACAAAGAGGTCGATCCTGTCGAGCAACGGCCCGCTGGTTCGCCTCTGGTAACGCGATACGGTGCTAGGACTGCACGTACATTCCTTGGCAGGATCACCGTAGAAGCCGCAGGGGCAACCATGCAGTTGCAAACCACAAACATTCCGCTGTGAATGGCGGAGAGATAATGTACCGGCAGGGCGGCTCAAGAGCTGAGATGTGGCGCTTGAAAAGCGTACCGCCTGTCGCCTTCAATCAGGAACGACCGAACCTGACTGAAGGTGGATTGGATGTACAAGGTGGGTATTTACCTCCGTGTTCGCAAGGCTTGTTTCGTCGAAGGGATGAGCGTCCGAGAGGCGGCCCGAGTGTTCGGGCTACACCGGGACACGGTGCGCAAGATGCTCGAGTACTCCGTGCCCCCCGGGTATCGACGGCAACGACCGGCTCGCAGACCGAAGCTCGATCCATATAAGGGTGTGATGGACCAGATCCTGGAGCAGGATCTGAGCTCACCGAAGAAGCAGCGTCACACCGCCAAGCGTATCTACGAACGGCTCAGAGACGAACACGGCTTCCCCGGCAAGTACACGATAGTCAAAGACTACGTTCGAGAACGCCGTCGTCATACCCGCGAGATGTTCTTACCTCTGTCCCACCCTCCGGGACATGCCCAGTGCGACTACGGCGAAGCTCGAGTGATCATCGGCGGAGTGGAACGCAAAGCCCACTACTTCGCCCTGGACCTCCCTCACAGCGACGGGTGCTATGTGAAGGCGTATCCCGCCGAGACGACGGAGTCATTCTGCGACGGACACGTCTCCGCCTTCGCGTTCCTGGGCGGAGTGCCTCAGAGCATCCTCTACGACAACACCACGCTCGCGGTAGCCAGAATCCTGGGAGATGGTCGCCGGCAGCGGACCAGGGTGTTCTCCGAGCTTCAGTCCCACTACCTGTTCGAGGACCGGTTCGGCCGTCCAGGCAAAGGGAACGATAAGGGCAAAGTAGAAGGTCTGGTCGGCTATGTCCGCCGGAACTTCCTGGTGCCCATTCCATCGTTCGAGAGCTTCGATGCCCTCAATGCTCATCTGGAGCAACACTGCCTCAGACGGTTCGAAGATCGACTCCGCGGCCACAACGAGACGATAGGAGAACGGCTGGAGCGGGACCTGGAGAAGCTGCTGCCTCTGCCGGCCGTACCGTACGACGCCAGCGACAAGCACGCGACGAGGGTCAGTTCTCTGTCCCTGGTCAGATACCGGACCAATGACTATTCGGTCCCGGTGGCCTACGGTCATCGGGACGTTCTGGTCCGCGGATATGTACACGAGGTTGTGATCAGCTGTGGCGCTGAAGTCATCGCCCGCCATCGGCGGTCCTACGATCGAGACGACTTCGTCTTCGACCCTCTCCATTACCTGCCGCTCCTTGAGAAGAAGACGAGGGCATTGGATCAGGCGGCGCCGCTGGTTGGATGGGAGTTGCCCGAGGAGTTCGGAGTGTTGCGGCGGTTGCTGGAGTCTCGGATGGGCAAGCGAGGAAAGAGGGAGTTCGTGCAGGTGCTCAGACTGATGGAGACCTTCCAGCCGGAAGAAGTCCACGACGCCGTACGAGACGCCATTCGACTCGGGGCTGTGAGCTTCGATGCTGTCAAGCACCTGGTGCTGTGCAGGATCGAGGGTCGACCGCCTAGACTCGACATGGAGTTGTACCCGTATCTGCCCAGGACCAACGTTGCAACAACCTCGACCAGGGACTACATGGCTCTCCTGGCGGGGAGCCGGTCATGACCAACAAGTCCACGATGTTGCTCGAACACAACCTCAAGCAACTCAAGCTCCCCACGTTCCTGAGGGAGTACGACAAGCTGGCATCCCAGTGTGCCAGTGAGGGAGCTGACCATCCGGACTACCTGCTGCGACTATCGGAGTTGGAGCTGATCGACCGTCACCATCGCATGGTGGAACGTCGGATCAAAGCAGCCCGCTTCCCGACGACCAAGAGTCTCGACACCTTCGACTTCCTGTCTATGCCGTCCCTGAACAAGGCTCTGGTTCTGGAGCTGGCACGATGCGAGTACATCGAGCGCCCCCACAACGTCATCGCTCTCGGCAACAGTGGCACCGGCAAGACCCATATCGCCCTCGGTCTCGGTCTGGCTGCGTGTCAGAGGGGACTGTCCGTGGGCTTCACCACCGCCGCTGCTCTGGTTCACGAGCTGATCAAGGCCAGGGACGAACGGCGTCTGCTCAACCTGCAGAGAAGGCTCGCACGACTCAAGCTTCTGATCATCGACGAACTGGGCTTCGTGCCCTTGTCCAAGACTGGCGCCGGGCTGCTCTTCGAGGTGTTCAGCCAGCGTTACGAGCGTGGATCGGTCCTGGTGACCTCCAAGTGAGCCCTTCGTCGAGTGGACCGAGGTGTTCGGCTCTGAACGGCTGACCGGAGCTCTCCTCGACCGCCTCACCCACCATGTCGACATCCTGGAGATGAACGGGGACAGCTACCGACTCAAGCACAGCAAGAAGACTTCTGGCCGCCAGCTATCTGACTGACCCTGATCTCCAACACCCCACGAACCTTGATGTCCATTCTACGGCGTTCAGTGGTACAGTTTTGCTCCGCCCCGCTGGTACGTTTTCACACCGCCCTTGACACCCCTGGCACGCCTCGAGGAGTTGGCGTGTCGTCCAGGCGTCATGGGCTAGCAGTCTGTCCAGGATGTCCATTAAACCCCTCCCTCAGTCCATGCCTTCGCGATCACGTCACAAGCGGCTGAGTAGATCGTTTGCGGAGCAGGCCGTCTATGCGACGTAGGGTATCGTCTGCGGGCCCTGGGGCAGCACGCAGATTGACGTGTCACCGTTCCGACCGACCCGCTCGTCGATCGCCGTTTGGAGATCGTCAACGGGCTCAAGGTGTGCGGCCCGGACCTGCTCGGGCGTGAGGTAGCTCGACTTCAGGAGCACGTCAGCCTTGAGCTGGATCTGCGCCTGAAGTTGCACCTCCCACTGGTCGTGGCGGCTGAACCCCGGGGCGTTGATCATCTCCAGTAGCTCCGCGGGCGAGTCTCGTTCGGACAGCATCTTCTTGTACTCCCCGTGGTCCGGGATGCCGTCGCTGCACTCGGCGGCGCAGATGATCGTCCCACCTTCGCGGACGATCTGGGCGGCCGCCGACATGCCCTTGACGGCCTGGTAGAGGTTCAGGTCAAGGGGATACCCGCTGTTCGTCGTGACGACGAGGTCGAAGGGCGACGGGACGGGCGCCATGGCCGTTCCTTTTGCCGTCTGGCATGCGGCGCGATGGACCGCGAACAGCTCTCCGGCGTAGACGCTGGTGATCTTGTGGTCCCGGTTGATGGTGACGTCGACGCTGAAGTCGACGCTGGTCTGGCGAGCGACGCTCCGAATCGCATCGTGGACCGGGTTGCCTTCGGTGATTCCCCACGTGGAGTTCGGGTCGCCGATCAACCGGGCGCTGTGCAGCTGCATGGTCGTGTCGAAGCCGGCCAGGCCGGGTGCAACCATCTTAGGGCCGCCGCTGAAGCCCGCGAAGAAGTGCGGCTCAACGAAGCCGGTCGTTATCCTCACGTCGCTCTCGGCCCAAATGCGGTTCAGCCAGATAGAGATGCCGTCTACTGTCTCTCCCACATGTGCGAGGCCGTCCTTATCGAAAGCGTCGTGGTTTACGACGCGGTACCTGCCGACGACGTCGGGGCCCAGCATGGCATCGAGCTCCCCTGGCGTCGTGGCTCGATGGGTCCCGGTCGCGATCAGGATCGTGATCTGCTCGTCGGGGACGTGTGCGAGCTCGCCCAACAGCACGGGCAAGACCGTCCGCGAGGGCATCGGCCGGGTGACGTCGCAGACCGAGATCGCCACCGTCTGGTCGCGGCGGAATGCCCGTCGCGGAGGGACCGCGCCGACAGGGTTCCGGATGGCGTTGAGCACGGCCCCACGCTCGTCAGGCAGGCCGGGTACGTAGGTCGGCTCGATTACGGTGGTACGGTCGTCCGGGAACTCGACCGTCAAGCCGGTCTTTCCGTAGGCTAGGTCAACCTTCATAAGCCAGGCGCAGGGTCTTTCGATCGTTGCTCCGAAGCAGGTATCTTTTCCGCTCGCCCCCGGATCGAGTCCCGGGCAAGCTCTGGGCCGGCCGAATGGCGATTCGATGGTTCCACAGAGCGCCTTGATGGTTCCACAGGGCGCCTCGATGGTTCCACAGGTTTGCAAACGAGGGCGTTCGACGATCTCGACCCGTGTGTAGAATTCTGTGGAATCTTGTTGATCACACCTACCGGCAGGCCGATGCCTGCGCGAGGGCAATAGGGCAAAACCGAGTCAGTCCCCATGAAGACATAATAGCACATCAGTTCGGCACATCAACACTCTCAGCCTGGATTTCCCAGATAGACCCAAGTGGTGATTGGCGTTCCTGTGATTACTATGAATATTCTGATTACTAAACGGATATAATGGGAGTCTATACATTATAATACACCCATGAATATAGGTTCTGGCTTCTGATTACGTAATCGTGTTGGAGGCACCTTATGGGTGACGACGAAAAGACCCCTCTCAAGCTCGACTTTGACTCCAAAGTTCGCGTGGAGTTTCGCGGTGCTACCATCACCTCAGACGCAGGACTGCTGGCGTGCAGAGAGCTTGATGACGCCCTAAGCCTGACCGACTCTGCCGACGAATTCCTCAAAGAGAGTCGAACGGGCAAAAACATCCTGCATCAGCTAATCCCACTGCTGAGACAGTCAGTCTACAGCCGCCTCGCTGGATACGACGACACCAATGATGCCGACCGCCTTTCCCAAGACCCAGCCCTGAGAGTAGTGGTAGGCTGGAAAGGCCCTGACAGGAACGCGGCCAGCACCAGCGAGATAGGTAGGTTCGAGACGGAGTTGCTGACACAAAAGGAAAACCTCAAGGGCATTGAGCGGCTGAATGTCGAATGGATAAAACGTGCATTAGCCAAGACCGTACACAGGCGTATCATCCTGGACATCGACAGTTCGGAGAGTCCGGTGCATGGCGAGCAGGAGGAAGCAGCCTACAACGGCCACTTTGGATGCATGTGCTATCACCCCTTGTTCTGCTTCAACCAGTTTGGAGATTGCGAAGGGGCGGTTCTCAGACCAGGCAACGTCCACAGCGCCGATGGCTGGAAGGAGTTCATCAATCCCATCGTCGAGCGCTACCTGAAGCTGGCGGTGAGGCTGCTGTTTCGAGCAGACGCTGCTTTTGCCAAGCCTGAGATTTACGAGTACCTGGAGACAAGGCATATCGGCTACGCCATAAGGCTTCCGGCGAACGAAGTGCTTCAGAAGGAAATATCTCACCTGTTGGTACGGCCTACCGAGTGGCCCTCTCAAAAGCCCATCGTCTCGTACCACGACTTCGTTTATCAGGCCCAGAGTTGGAATGTTCCTCGAAGAGTAGTGGCCAAGGTGGAGTGGCATCAGGGAGAACTGTTCCCAAGAGTAGGCTTCATCGTAACCAACCTGAGCTATCCAACGAAGGGAATAGTCAGCTTCTACAATGGCAGAGGCACAGCAGAGCAGTGGACTAAAGAGGGGAAATACGCCCTCAATTGGACTCGGCTCTCGTGCCATAAGTTCGTGGCTAATCAGGTGAGGCTGTGGCTATTCATCCTGGCATACAATCTGGGCAACTTCTTCAGAAGGCTGGCTCTGCCAGAAGCGATAAAGAGCTGGTCCCTGACAAGTATTCAGACGAGACTCATCAAGATAGGCGGGCGACTGGTGCGTCATGCGAGGAGGCTTGTGTTCCAGCTTGCCGAGGTGATGGTGACCAGGGAGATGTTCGATGAAATGCTGGAGCGGATAGGGAGACTTCGTTTCAATCCTGGATAGGAGCATGTGTCTGTTAGGGAATCGTGATCATATCGAGGCTGCCCTGAGCAAGGTGCGCGACTTGCAGCGTGAGGTTCGGTCTGAACAATCCGTTTAGAGCCTTTCCAAGTGGTTTGGAGACCCTGTTTCTCTAGATGAAGTGATATTAGCGCGGTTGGTGGCAGTTGACAACTTCAGCAGGCGATCTTATAGTCTGGACTGTCTCAGGATGGTGTGTTTATGAAAGCACTGGATTCCATCTGGGAGATATCGGTTAAGATCGCTCAGGGTCATGGACGTGCCGGTGCCGTCGTACACGACGTCTTTGAACTCCCCGTCAGCTTCACGGTATTGCAAGTCTTAATCCGTAATCTCCGGCCCTTGGTTATCGGGCGCTGTCCAGCTGACCGTTAGGCCAGTCGGGCCGGTGCTCGTTACTTCAGGAGCTCCCGGCTGAGAGGGCGGCTCAACCACGTTCTCTACGGTGATGGTAACTATGATCCCATCGACACCCCCTCGCGGTCCCGGGCGCTCACCCGCACCGAGTATTCGTTCTTGACCTCGTAGTCCAACGCTGTCTTGGTGGTGATCTGCCCTGTGCTAGGGTCCACGTCGAAGGAGGCTCGATCCATTCCCCACAGCCAGTACTCCAGCCGGTCATTATCCGAGTCCCTGGCGTTCACTGGGTCCCCCACAGCCATGCCCACTTCTGCGTTCTCCGGGACGGTGCGGGTGGTGTTGAGGCCCTCGTTGAACCTAGGCGAGCGGTTGGCAGGTTCGTCGTCCACCGCAGTGACGGTGTCCGTACCGGTGTCCGTACCCCCGTTCCCGTCGCTCACCTTGTAGGTGAACAAGTCGGAACCGTGGAAGTTAGCATTAGCCCGAATCCACCGAGGGAGGGCGTCGGGTTAGCATCCTGAAGTGGCCAGAGGGTGCTCTTCTGAATCTGGGATAATGGTTTTGTAACAGCAAAACAGTCCCAGAGAAGGAGCACCCAATAGATGCTACCACGCAACCAGCCCGACCGTATCCGTATCGTCTTTGACGATCACCGCCTGGTGGCCAATGCCGGCTCAGGCGAGTAAGGCTTCATGAGCGTAGACTGCCAGAAAGCACAGCTGTGCTACGAGGTCTCGTAAGGGGATAGACCCTGCCGAGAAGTCCATACGAGCCAGGCCGCGCGATCACTGCATTAGGAGGGTTTCGCAGAGACGCGCGGTGTCGACGAGCCCTGGTATCGAGACCCATTCCTGCCTCGTGTGCATACCCGTCACCGCCATCCCCACGACGACGGCGCTGATGCCGTTGAGCCGGAACACGTTGCCGTCCGTGCCCCCGCCCGAGGTGCGCATTGTTGGTTCCATTCCAAGGCTCTCGATGGCGGCCTTGATGCGCCGGGTCGCAGGGTCGTCGTCGGTCAGCCGGTAGGCCTCGAACTCGGTCTTCATCGAGTGTTCGATTGTCGCCTCGGGGTGGGCGGTCCGGGTCTCTTCCAGCGCCTTCTCGAGCTGGCGTCGTACGCCCTCATGTGTATCGGACTCGACGGCCCGGAACTCGCCCGTGATCCTCGTCGTCTCAGGGACTGCGTTTCGGACCTGGCCGCCCTCGATCAGACCGACGTTAAAGGTGGTTTCGGGGTCGAGCCTGCCCTGAGGCAGCTTGGTTATCAGCTCGGCCGCGATGCGGATCGCCGAGACACCTTTCTCCGGCTCCATTCCAGCGTGGGCGGACAGACCCTTTACGTCGATCACGAACCCCGTATACGTGGGGCTGGCAGAGGTAATCCGCGACGCCGGTCCCTCACCATCGAAGACGATGGCCTCCTTCCCCTTGATCATGGAGAAGTCGAGATGCCGAGCGCCGATCAGCCCCGGCTCTTCCTCCCGCGTCATGACGACCTCGACCGCTTGCCGAGACGCTCCTGATTCCTTGATAGAGGTGAGGGATTCGAGAATAGCGGCGATCCCGGCTTTGCAGTCGCCGCCGACAATGGTCGTCTCGTCCGACGCGATTCTGTCGCCGTCGACAATAGGCTTGACCCCGCGGCCGGGTTCGACCGTGTCCATGTGCGCCGAGAGGATGATCGGGTCGTCGCCGCCGTCGTTGGCGATGAGGTTGCCGTAGCTGTCGCGAGCGACGTTAAATTCAAGAGCTTCGAGCCTCTCGGTGAGCGCTGTGGCAACCTCCTCCTCCTCGCCGGAGGGGCTGTCGATGGTCACAAGGTCGCAAAACGTCTTCACTAGCCGGTCTCGGTCAATCATTCTCTCTCCTCGATTCTCGGCATCATCGTAGCTCGACCTGCTCGCCGTCTTCCGGTACCGGCAGGTGGTCTTCGAGCTGAGGCTGGACTTCGCCGCCCCACGCCCCGATCAGCATCATGTCGTTGTCGATAGCTTCGATCTCCCGGAGCACGGTCTCAGGGTCCCAACCGTCGTAGAGCCGTTCCAGTAGATGCGCCCGTACCGACTCGTACTCAGGTCCGCGCCGAGGTCGCGCATCTCGTGCGGGTCGTTGTCCAGGTTGTATAGCACCGGATGGGCGTGGCCGAGGTACTGGTAGAGCTTCCACGGCCCGCTTCGAATCATCCGCGATGGTGGGTCGATCAGCCGGTCGTCTCGCGGACTGCTGATGAACTCGCTAAAAGTCTCCTGGGGCCTGGACTCGTCCTGCTCTCCGGACAGCAGCTTTGCAAGTGAGTGGCCGTCGCCGGTCGGCAGAGGTTCGGCTCCGGCCATGTCGGTCAGAGTGGGTGCGATGTCCATCAAGCTGCAGAGGTCCGTGTTCCGGGCTCCAGCGGGGACGACTCCTGGTAGTCGCGCGATCAGCGGCACGCCCACAGACTCTTCATAGTAGTTGCTCTTCCACCAGCAGCCGTGCTGACCGGCCATCTCGCCGTGGTCAGTCGTATAGACGACCAGCGTGTTCTCGCTGAGTCCAGTATCGTCCAGCGTGTCGAGGATTCGACCAATTAGCCCGTCGATGTACTCGCACATCCCGTAGTAGGCGGCCCTGGCAACTCTAATCTGCTCGAAGGTCAGCGGCTCCTCGATGCCTCTCACTTTCTTGAAGTGCTTGATGGCCTCTGGCTCGCCCTGGAGCTGCTCCTCGGTCGGTTGAGGCACGTCCACGCGTTCGTAGTAGTAGTCGAACAGTTCCTGGGGTGCGAAATACGGGCAGTGGGGCAACAGAAAACCGGCGGCCGCCGCGAAAGGCCTGCCGTCTGGGTCGCTGGACTTTTCGTGGAGGTATTCGATCGTGTGGTCCGTCACCATCTCGTCGAAAGCGTGATAGGTTGTCGTGCCGACGCCGGCCATCTCCACTGCGACGCGGAACTGCCCAGTAGTGTCCCGCGGGATGTCGCGAAACATAGGCGCACCCTGCATCTCTGCCCCGGGATGGTGGGCCATGTACTCACCCAACGGACGGCGCTCGAACCCGTGGCGCTGGTCGGGGCCGATGAAGTGCATACGCCCGATGAGCGCGGTCTCGTACCCCGCGGCACCGAGGGCGTGGGCCCAGGTCGGAATGCCCGAGCTCAAGACGTGGTTGTTCGACCACACCCGGTTGGCGGTGGGCCGGCGGCCCGTCATGAACGCCGTCCGGCTCGGCACGCACAGCGGCCCGGCTGTGTAGGCGTTCTCGAAGAGCATGCCTTGCGATGCCAGCCTGTCGAGGTTAGGCGTTCGTACCAGGCTGTCGCCATAGCAGCCGAGCTGCCGCTTGCTGTGCTGGTCCGACATGAGGACCAGGACGTTGGGTCGCGGTTTGGCCAAGGTGTCCTGCTCGCTCACTCGCCGGGTTGCACGGTCATCTGGCGTACTGTCAGCTCGCCGAGCCGCTCAGGGTCCGGTGCCGGGAGGCCGTCCTTAAACGGCTCGAAGGTATTGCGAGGAGTGAGCTTCAAGGGCGGCGTGGAAAGGTCCTCCTTGTAGAAGCGCCCTGACGGGAACAGGTCACCGGGATAAGTGAAGTTCGGCAGGGTCGCCAGCTCGACGCAAACCGACGCTCCCATCGCGCTTTCAAGCATGCCACCTACCCATACCGGGATGCCGGCGTCGCGGCACAGATTGTGGACGGCGATGGCGTTGGTCAATCCGCCGACACGGCCCGGCTTGATGTTGATGTACTCGCATGCGCCGACTTGGATTGCTTGCTCGGCCGCCTTGACGCTGACGATCGTCTCGTCGAGGCAGATCGGCGTCTCGATCTGCTTCGACAGCTCCGCATGGTCGAGCACGTCGGCATAGTGGAGGGGCTGCTCGATGAAGGCCAGACCCAACGGGTCGATAGCCTTGAAGAAGTCGATGTCGTCTAGCGTGTACCCGGAGTTGCAGTCGATGTGGAACGTCGTATCGGGAAAGGTGCTTCTGACGGCTCGCAGCACTTCGAGGTCCCAGCCCCTGCCGACCTTCAGCTTGATTCGAGGGAATCCCGCGTCTACCGATCCCTGGATGTTGCCTAGCAACATCTCGATCGAGTCTTGGATGCCGAAGTCGTCGCCGGCCTCGATCTCTCTTGGCTCGCCGCCGAGCAGCCGGTGCAGGGGTGTTCCAGTAATGACACTTTGGAGCGTCCACCAACAGACCTCAAGGGCCGATTTGGCGAAGCTGTTGCCTTTGAAGACCTGGAGCCGGTCGTTGATCTCGTCGGCCGTGTCGTACTCGCGCCCGACGACGTGGGGACCGAATATCTCGGTGACGTTGTGGTAGACGGCGCCGAGCCCTTCGGTAAGGTACGTGGGCGCATAGATCGGTGACGTCTCAGACCAGGCTTCGTGGTCTCCGCTGGTTGCCTTGACCAGCACCGAGTGGATGTCGTAGTCCTCGCCGTAGGAGGTGCGCCACGGATAGAGGAGCGGCATCGCCACGTGGTAGACGTCGAGCCTGTCGATGCGCATGTGTCCTCCTCGGTGAAGGGGCGGGACCGTCTGTGTCCGCTACATTCTATTGGCCGCGATGTGGGTGTCAAGCCGCCCGACGAGCTGTCGCGTCGGCGCGCGATTTTCCTTGACACCCCTAGGAGCCTCGGCTACGCTACGAATGCCTCGGGCCCGTAGCTCAGTGGTAGAGCGGTCGGCTCATAACCGATTGGTCGCAGGTTCGAACCCTGCCGGGCCCAACCATGACGTACCGAATTCATAACTCGCCCGTTTAGGGCGACCTCAGCGAAGTCCGCTCCCCCTATGGGAGAGTCCTCCGGCGTGGGTATTGAGTAGACGATGGCGGCCCTGCCGGGCTTGACCACTACCTCCTTGACGAAGGAGCCGACGAAGGCTTTGGTCTCGGTCAGCTCGCTGGTCTTGAGGAACTCGCTCATCTCGGCGGCGAAGGCGGCGATGGTGTCGGCGCTGTCGAGGAACTGCCGCCTCTCTTTCAGCAGCCCTCTCGCCTCCTCTGCGGCGACCTCCAGCTTCTCCTTGCGCTCCCGGTGCTCCCTGATGCGGTCTGAGGCGTCGGCCATCTCGGTGTCAGTGGTCTCGATGTGGTTCCAGATGCGGGCCAGCCGCTTCTTCACGTCCTCAAGCTCCTCCTCGATGTTCTGAAGCCGCTCCCGCTGGTCGCGGGCCACACCGTCCATCTCCTCGTCCAGCAGCTTCACCAAGTCGCGGATGTTGGACTCGGTGAGGACGTTCTCCCTGATCTCGTTGACGATGATCTTCTCGAATTTCTTGGCATTGAGCCTGGGGGTCTCGCAGGTGCCCTTGCCGCGCTTGAGGAGGGAGTGGCAGATGTAGTAGGTGTACTTGCCGCTCTTGGCCTCGGCTGCGGTCATGGCCTTGCCGCAGGTCTCGCACTTGGCGATGCCGCTGAGCAGGTAGGGGCTGGAGGCGCGGCGGGGGTTCACCTTCTTCGGGGCGCGGGACCCGAGCAACCTCCTGGCCTTCTGGAAGTCCCGCCTGGAGACGATGGCGGGGTGTGCGTCCTCGACGCGCACGGGGGGAGCGCCGTCTTTGGCGTTGGCTCCCCAGACCACGGTGCCGGTGTAGGCTTCGTGGGAGAGCATGGTGTGGATGGTGGTCTTGAGCCACTTCTTGCCGTTGGTGGTTGGTATGCCCTCTGAGTTGAGGGTCTTGGTCACGTCGAGGATGCTCTTGCCCTGTAGCACCATGTCGAAGACGCGTCTGACCACGGCGTCGGCGGGCGGGTTCAGCTCCAGCTTGGGGCGCTTCGCGGCCCCATCCTGGACGTGGACCCTCTTGTAGCCGTAGGGGGCGTAGGTGGTCATCCAGAAGCCTCTGGAAGCGGCCTCCCGCATCCCCCGCGTGACCTCCTGGGCAAGATTTTCACTGTAGAACTCGTCCACACTCTCGATGATGGCCTCAAGGAGCTTGCCGGTGGGGGTGTCGTCGGCCTGCTCGGTGATGGAGACCACTCGGATGCCCCGCCTTCTCAGCATGGACTAGAAATGATTGGCCGTCCGTAGTCGAGTACGCGCCTTCGCCTATTCCAAGCGCACGGCGAGCGGAACTGGTCACAAAGTAGGCCGTTTATACTTTACCCCGAATCCACCGAAGGACACCGATGGACGGCGTGAGGAAAGCGGAAGGGGGGTGAGGGAGCTACAGGGGAAATAGCCTGGGTTCCATTTGGGGTAGGGAGGTCGGCGGACGGTCTTCATCGCCGCACAGGGGCCCCTATGGCCGTCTGCGGGAGCTGCGATGCGCGGGATGGCGAGAGAATACGCAGCAGGGAACTCTCTCGGACCGGGCTGGCACGAGTCTGCGGGGATCTTCGGTTGTCCGGTGGGTGGGTCGGTCGCCGACGGTGCCGTCAGGCCGGGAGTGGAATGGCTCGCAGCCGGGCCAAGGCGCGGCTGAACTTCTCAGCCCAAGGCCAGCGATCCGGAAGATGCAGGGTCAACCGGCGTGCCGAGCGGGTGAGCCGTCCGGCCAGGGAGAAGAACCGCCGCCGGAGGGTCTTGGTGGTGGCTATCCGCTCTCCCAGACCGATACGCGCCGTCCAGCGGGCCAGGTTGTGGGCCATCGTCTGGACGGCCAGCCAGGCGCCGTTGGCGGCGAAGCGGCCCGAGGGGAGATGGTTCAGCCCGACGCCGTACTTGAGGTCGCGTATGGCATTCTCGATCTCGGCGTGGCGGCGATGGTCAGCCTCCAGTTCGAGCAACTCCCCGTCCCGGTCGGTGATGAAGCCGTGATAGCTGTATTTGGCGAAGAGGGCCAGTTGGGAACCGGGCGTCGGCTTCACCCGCCGGACGATGAGCCGTACCGGCGCGGCGTCCGCCTCGGCCTGGAAGGGGGTGCAGGTGGTCTCGGCCACATCGGCGGCACCGTCCATCCAGTAAGGAATCGGCGTCCAGGCATCTTCGGGTATCGCCTCGATGAGATTGTGCAGGCTTTTGTGCTGGCGGATGGTGATGGAGAAGCGGACATCCATCTTGCGGCAGACGGATACCACGCCATGAGTGTAGAAGCCGCTGTCGGCACGCATGGTGAGTCGTCCGTTGGCCCCGGCGTAGCGCACCCGTCCCACCGTCTCCCGCAGGAAGTGGGCGGCGCCGCGGGCGGTGTTGGCCCGGCCCTCGCGCAGCCGGGACATCAGCACGTCTCCGGTGCCGGCGGCGATGGCCAGCAGCGGGTGGTAGCCCCGCTTGCCGGTATAGCCGTGGTGGCGGGCGCCCTCCTTGGCCAGTCCGTAGGTCTCGCAGATGGTGGAGTCTAGGTCAATGGTCAGGGGCCCGTCGCCGGGTCCCGCCCCGGCCTGCCAAGCCCGGGCCAGCAACTCGCGGCTCACCCGGTCGAGTTGACGGACGTGGCCCCACCGGAAGCTGCGCAGGAAGGTGCCCAGGGTGGATGGCGCCTTGACCGTGCCGCCCAGGGTGCAGGCCGTCCCCCCGGTGCGCAACACATCGGCGTCGTCAATGCAGTCGCCCCCAGCCAGCGCAGACGCCACCAGCGTCATCATCTTGTCGCTCGTGTTCGCCCGCCCCGGGGCATCGCCCAGGTCGAGGCGCTGCCGGACGAGTTCGGGCAGGCCGAGGTGCCGCGCCAGGGTGGCCGGAAGGAGCAGCCCGGCATTGGCCACCAAGCGGCGGTCGTCGAAGGTGATTTGGATCCGGTCGGGGTGGTTGCGTGGCAGCATCTACTGGGTGCTCCTTTTCCGGGGCCGTTTTTTTGCTACAAAACCATTATCCCAGAAGCACAGGAGCACCTTCTTGCCGCCTCAGGACGCTAACCCGACGCCCTCCTTCGGTGGATTCGGGTTTACCTAGGGAGAGTTTCAAGAAGACGGCCGTCTTCTTGCACATACGAAAACCTTGCCGACCGGCTGGAAATGGCCGTTTTGGAATTGCGGCTCGAGGCCGCGATCAAGGACGCCGAGGGACGCCGAGACCGCTTAGGCCAGATCGCCTATCCAAGCCCTTGATTAGCTGTTTGCCGCCGTCGGAGGCGGAGTGACGAGGGTTGCGGCAATCAGGGAATCGCCAATGCCTTTGACGTGTCCCGGTGGCGGGGTCAACGTAGAGGTAGGCAACGGTAGGCGTATCGGTCAACGGACGCGCTACGGCGGCATCCGCGAACGCCTGCGGGGTCTCCCCGTTCGTCGGCCCCGGAGCCCTGCGGCCCCCCCTGCCTCTCCGCCCTGCCTCTCCCGCCCTGCGGCCGCCCTGCGGCAATAACCCCGCCCTTTGCGGCAATACCCCGCCCTGCGGCCACCCTGCGGCCCCGGGCTTCGCCCCTAGGCTCTCCCGACGCGCCGAGAGGTGTCCTAGGCTCTCCGACGCGCTGCGCCGTAGGCGGAGTTTCAAGAAGCCTTCCGGCTCCTTGCACATACGAATTAGGCCCGAGATTGACCGTATAAAGTATCGGGCGCGTGGATATCAGCGGCCCTCGTAAGGGACTACGGCGGGCCGCGCATCTTACCGCACGGCAAACCGGAGCTGGTCAGCGCGTTCAGGGGGAGAGTTTCAAGAAGCCGGCCGGCTTCTTGCACATACGAAACCCGCCAAATTTGAGCCGTATATAGGGTGTTGACAACGCTATCGGCGCTTCGATACCATCGCCTCGTAAGGGCCTACGGCGGGCCGCGATCAAGGACGCCGAGGCGACCGACGAAGGCCCGCCGGTGTCGTAAAGATTTGGCCGCCCTAGGCGTAGGCCAATGACGAGCCGTTAGCTAGAAATATGGGGGGTTTTACCCCCCCCCCACCCCCGCCCGAAACGTCGCTCTGCGGGCATCCTCGTGCAATTTCTCATAGCGGGCCGGTAGGCCCTTCGTGAGTCTACCGGCCCCGCCGAGGCACATTAAGACTGCGAGAGCGCGTAGACGGCGCCGCAGGGACTCAGCGTGCCCGACTCGGCAGACGGCGTCGCCAGGATCAGCTGGAATGCCGTCGAGAGCACGACCGCCTACAGGGTCGGCTACAAGGTGCCCACCGACACCATATGGACGGAGCTGTCCGACGTGACGGCGACGAGCACCGAGGAGACGCTGTCGTGCGGCTTCTACGACTTCCGGGTGCGCGCGAAGGGAGACGCGGGGAGCTACGGCGGCAGGTGGGGCTTCTGGTCTGAGCCCGTCACACTGCCCTCCTCGTGCAGCCAGGGCCGCTCCGCGCAGGAGGAGGCCGGGAGTCCCCCGCCTGCGCCGCTGGGCCTTTCGGCCACCTCGACGGCCTCCTCGGTGACGCTGACGTGGCGGGCGCCGGACGACTCCACCGTCACGGGCTACCGGATACTGAGGAAGAAGCTCGGACAGTCCGACCTTTCGGTACACGTCGAGGACACCGCGAGCGCCAGGACGAGCTACGTGGACACGGTCGACGTGGAGGCGGACACTACCTACGTCTACCGAGTGAAGGCGATCAACACTGCGGGAGCGGGAGCGCAGTCGGAGTACGTGCAGATCGCGACGGGCCGGGCGCAGTGATGGAAACCGTACCGTGGAGATGAGCGTTTATATATAGGGGAGGGATCAGATGCATGAGCGCGTGGCCGGGATGGCACAGAGGACGCGGTGGGTGGTGGGGGTTGGCATGGCGCTGGCGGTTGTACTGGCCGCCGTGTGGCTGATCGCCGCCGATCCGAAGTCGGAGCCTGCGGTGATCGACGACTGCTTCGGCGGGGCGCTGTCCCAGGACCCGCTCCACTGCACGGTGCTTGAGCTGGCCCACAACGAGGGGATCATGGAGGTCGACGCCGTCTACAGGGCGGGCACCTCACTCTACCTCTACCTGGCGCAGAGCGAGTCTGTGTCCGACGAGGTGTACGACTACATCAGAGATAAGGCCCGGGAGGAGGTCGCCAGGGGGGGCGGACGCGCCTGTAAGTACCTAGGCAATGGCTGTGATCGTGGCATCATGAGGATGCTGCTCCCACCGTCGGCGGTCTATGGCGATATCGAGCTGCGGACTGGCGGTGCTGATGGGAGGCGCTCCCATGGGGGCTGGGCTGCGTACCGGCAGCTGTGGCCGGTGGTGTCCGGCGGAACGCGCGGGGTCTCCAGCGGGACCACCGCGACCAGCACCTTCGACGTCTCAGGCGTCGATACCACGAACTTCCCCGAGTTCAAAAGCCGCTGGCATGAGCCACTCGATGCCATCGGCCTTGCGGGTTGGAATACGGGGGGAGGGCTGTACGTCCAGGTGAAGGCTCCTCCCGGGCAGGAGGCGAACGCCACGGCCGCCAAGGAGGTACTTATCCAGTGGAATCCGCGGCTCAACGAAGACAACTTGGTGATCATCCCTGTGAAGTACTCCTACGAGGAGTATTGGCGTTGGTCTGTGATCCTCGACCGGTTCGCCGTCGCCCGGGGCAACACCATCGGCATCCTCTGGTCGAGGGTGGGCGAGAATTCGGAGTCATACGGACACGGTGGAGAGGCCGTCTACCCTCTGCCGGAGGTGCCGGAGGCCGTGACACGGCCCGGGGCGATGTCAAGACACCCGGAGGACTACCGGACGACGCTCAACGTGATGACGTATGAGCTGCAGCGAACGGTGGACGCATTGCCGGTGCTCCTGCCCCTGCTGGGCATACCCGTAGACGCCGTGGGAGTCGTCGTCGAGTACAGACTGGAGCCCAGAGGCCCAAATATTGTCGATGTGGGCAGCCCTGTCGAGCCTGTTCAGAGCGAGGCTGTCCCAGAGGCCACGGAGTCCGACTCCAACGCGGAGACCACAGATGCGGTCACCGAGAGCGCTTCTGACAGCGGCGATGACGCTGCCGCTGTGATCACTCCTGCCGAGCCCGCGATCAGCGAGGCGGCCGCTCACTGAATCCAACATAAGGGACCTGGTGAAGCTGCTGGATGAGGAGATGGACGGACTAGCGAGGGAGCAGCGGCAGAAGCTTCAGAGCATCGAGGAGGAGCTTGAGGAGGTGAAGCGGCGGCTATCCCCCGCTTCAAAACGTAAATTTAGCTCTTTCGTAATGGCGTCAATCGCGTCGTCAACGAGGCTCTCGATTCGGGCCGGATCGACGTCAAATTCGAGCAGTATCCGACGCACGAAAGCCCCCTGAAGATGCATCCTCCATAGGCCATATTGCCCGTGAAGCGCCTTGACGACGTCCGCCGCCGCGACGTGATTCTCACACTTGTTCGCGCGAATCTCGGCGCTCGCGATCTTGAGGACATGGGCCGCAGCCGACACGCTACCGTTACGCGCCTTGTCGACCAGGACGTCGAGCCCCACCGATTGCGCTGTCTCTAGGTCAACATGGCCGTTGCCGTCCGGCGTAGGCGCAGGCGTAGACGGGACGGGCTCAAGGCCCCGGCAGGCTCTCCATACAGTCTGTCGGCTACAGCCGATTTTCTCGACGATATCACCGACCGAGAGGCCCGCCCGCCTCAGCTCCCGTATCCGTTCGTGCCTATCGTTTGCAACCATGAAACCTCAGTCCGGCCATTCCACTTCGTGAGAACAGGTGGAGCGCTATGCTATCTCTTCTAGATATGCTGGGAAGAACCTAGATTCATGAATCCCACGTCATGTATCAGAACAATAGCCCTAGGGAATCAGACCTGTAGCTCTAGCTCTTTCTGGCGTTCCTCGTACTGCTTCACCACGTCTAACTTGGCGGCTGTTGTGGGAGCGGCTCGATGCTTTGCTCGCCAATACCTTCCGGTCTTCATCATTGCGGCTCGCGCTTGCGAACGCCACTCCTTGTGCCAAAGAAAGCGGCTTTCGGGCGGCTCGGAGTAGGCGAGCCGTAAATATCCCCTGACAGTCGCTCGGCTCTCTCCCGAGCGTCGGGCGATTGCCTCCGTCGTTAGCCCGTAGTCGTCGAACTGTCGCCGAACGCTTTGAGCGTTCGCCCGTGTTGTTACGGGGTTCACTATCGCTAGAGGCCGGTCTCGGCCTTGGCCGCCGCTGCCGCCACATCGCGGGTCAATCCGCGCTCTAGGCCAGCATTGAACAGCGCGTAAAACTGCTTGAGCGTCGCGCGCTGGGCGGCCGAGCCCTTCCCGCTGGCGAGCACCTGGCGGCCAGCTTCCAGCGACATGCCGACCAGATCACTAGTGCTGACCAGATCCGGCGCTCCCGTAATCCCGTCGTCCATAGCAATCACGTTTCCCATTGATGCAACTCCTTTGAGTCTGGCGTTTGGATTTCGCGGTACTGCGGTACTCGAAATTTCGTAGGGGGTCCAACGGGTGACCACTATCTGGAACATCTCCTTTTCGTCGTACCCCGGGTCACCTTCTGAAAGCGTCTCGGTTTCGTGAATCAGAAATCCGGGGCTGAATCCCTGCCTCACAAGGTCGTCGACCTCCGCCATCGCTTCCGTTGCCGTCGGCGTGGTGCTAATCTCGGCTTCCATATCGAGCCGCCCCGGATGGATTGTCGCTTTCGTTATCCGGCCCATAAGCCTACTCGTGTCGTGATCTACCGCCAAACTCAGAAGGCCCAATTCGAGCCGCCCCAGGTCGACGCTGTCGGCGTTGATTCGGAGTTGGATTGTACCCATGAACCCGGCCATTTCGTATTCGCTGGCCGCCGTGAATTCCAGGACGCGCCGGCCCTTCCGAGCTGCAATGGGAGCCTTTGCCGTGTGCAGCGCGCCCGCGGCCATCTGTGCCTCTAGCGGACGCCTAAGTGTTCGCCTAGGTGCCTGAGCCTTGACGGGCTGTACGGGCCGCCTGTACGCCTCCCGTGAAACACCAGCGCCCCATTTGGGAGGCCGTACGTGCGTGGAAAGTTGAGGAAGCGCGGGAGCGGTCGAACGCTCATGCGCGGGGAGCTTGAATTTTTGGGCCGGACTTGGTTTGAAGTCTAGCCTGAAGCGTGGCATTCCCTCACCTGCCCTAGCCCCTCGGCTTTTGGGCCGCTGGGTTGTTAGGTAGAACGAATACCCGCCCAGCGGCCCTTCCACTCACTGACGGAGATGCCCTTCGCAGGCGTCGGTGAAGCGTCTCGACAAAAGTTACCTCAATGGTAACACGGCGCAGCGGGATAAAAAACGTATCGAAGCGATACATAAAGAGGTTCGTAGCGATGGTATAGGGTATTGACGGGAAACGTAGCGAGCGTCTCCCGTTGTGGTACGTAGCGAGCGTCTCCCGCTGCGGTAAGGCTACCGTAGCGGAGACGCGATCACGCCGATGCCACAAAGCAGAAGAGGCCCGAAATCGGGCCTCTTCAAGAGTACGAAGATCTGTCTGGTCGCGGCTTTAGGCCGCGCCGACGGCTTCCGCGACGGCCTCGACCTCGCCGAGGCCGTTCTTTTCCAAAATCATGCTAACGGAATCAACGGCGGCCTGTGTGGTGCGGTCCTCCGACGCCAGCATTCGGAATTTAGAAATGGTTGTCGCTAACGAGCCCGCCTGCTTTTTCAGGTCCTCAACAGTGCGGCGCACGTCGTCGCATTCGATGAGGCATCTGCTAACGGTCGCCACACTATGGTTCGTGCCCGCACGGGTGAGAAAGCCGGCTCTTGTGAGGGCCTCGGCGATCTCCGCGAGGGTAGACCCAGCCTCACGCATCGTTCGGATGCGATCCAGGACGGCCCGCTCTTGCCCGATGGTGCCGAATCGAGGTCGTGGCATCCTAATACCTCCGCCTGAAGAATACTCCGTCCGCTCATTCAAATCAAATACCGTATACGCGGCCATAGGCACGTCGTACAGCCCGAGTTTCGGCGATTTAGGTATTCAATCGTTGACAACCGTGATTAAAACGCGTACTATAGCCGTCTGACGCAGCCTGAATGAGCCCCGCACTAACTCCGGGGCTCAAGCGAAGGATAATTTCGCTGAGCGCATCTTACCAAACCGCCATCGTCGTTGTCAACACCCTGTACTCCCGGCTTCCATGTAAGCATGTCGAGGCCCTGAAGTGGGAGACAGCGCCGCCGGCGTAGTCGTAAAAACGGCTAAGCGTCGGGCTGCTCGCCGCTCCCGATCTAGCCGCACAAGAGACCGCTAAGGCGAGCCGAGCATATCCACCGCACCCGCGCGGCGGAACTCGCTGGAATGGCGGGCGCCTTGCACGCGGACCGGGATATTTCCCAGGTGGCAGGCCGTTGGAGACGGTAGCCAGAAAGCAGGTGGGAGACCTGGGCTCGAAAATCCAGCCGGGAACGTCCCGGGTGGGGATCTTATGTCTTCGGTCTTACTTGCCAGAGACCCCGCTAAACCGGGGACTTTGGCAGGGGTTGGGCTTCGTAGCGTACTTTCTCTGGGCAGCCCGCCTACCGGTTCGTGGGCTAGCAGGATACCCGCCCGTAAACCTACGCAGCGGTGACCCCGCATAGACGGCAAACCGCTTACGCCGCCCGTAGCCCACGCCGACAGCCCTCCGGCCTTACTTCCCCCCTCCCACCTACTGTCGGCACTGTATCCCCACCACGCCATTGGCCGTATAGGGTATTGACAAGGGTAGCGAGTTAGGCCCATACTGCCGGGCAGCAGATGGCCCGGCGATGCTATCAACACCCCGGGCCGTGGCGCCACCTGACGGAACAGGTGATGCAAGTAGCATTGTACTACTCGCAGACCCGCTTCCGACAGGAGGCGGGTTTCTTTAGTTTCAGGGAGATAGCAAAGGAGAGCGATCATGGAACAGCAGGCAAACGGCAAGGGGGCGGCAATCTACGTACGGGTATCCAGCGAAGCGCAGGCCTTAGAAGAGTCGGTATCGTTGGACGAACAGGCCAGGGACTGTGAGGCGTACGCAGCCGAGCGCGGGTACACCATCATCCAACGCTATCAGGACGTGGAGAGCGGAGTATCCCGAACCCGTCCAGGGTTCCAGCGCCTACAGGCCGACGCCAGGGCCGGGCAGTTCGACATCATCATCGCGTGGAAGGCTGACAGGCTGGCACGCTCCGGTTCCGCGATGGGCGACCTATTGGACGCCGTAGAACCCCGCAGAGTGTCCATAGAGACGGTCGTTGACTCCTTCGACAAGCGGTACGCCGAGCTAATGGCAAGTATCGCTAGAATGGAGCGGCAGACCTTCGTTGAGCGCTCATTGATGGGCAAAAAAGGCGCTGCCCGTGCTGGACGCATACCAGCGGGGCGGCCCCTGTACGGCTACACAAAGGACGACGAGGGCAAGCCGGTCGTCGATGAGCATGAGGCCGTAGTCGTTAAACAGCTGTTCCACCTGTACGCCAATGAAAGGCGCGGGGTTCCCACCATCATGAAGACCCTGCAAGCCGACTTCGGATTCGAGCGAACAGCCGCAAACGCCTACCTGATGCTCAGGAACGAGGCCTATGTTGGGCAAATGGTCTACAACGGCGTAGCCATACCCTGCCCGGCCATCGTCTCGCAGGCCCTGTGGGACAAGACGCAAGAGTGCCTGAGCAAGAACCTCGTCCGGGGAACCAGGGGCAACACCAAGGCCACCTACACACTCCAGGGAATCGTCAGCTGCGAGGGCTGCGGGCGCATCCTCGCCGCCAGGACTCGCAGGGAGAAGAACGGGCGGACGCTGCGCTACCCTTCGGAACCCCCTCATCATCGTCTCCAGCCTTACCCCTAGCGCTGATCGGAGTGCTGTTGTCTCTGGCCATCACAGGCCGGGCCTTGGGGCTGCCAGCCATGATGGGCATCCTGCTCCTCATCGGCATCGTGGTAACCAACGCCATCGTGCTCATCGCCTTCGTTGAGCAGTTGCGGGCTAGGGGCATGCCTGCCCGAGAGGCGCTCATCACCGGCGCTCGCGTGCGCCTGCGCCTCATCCTGATGACTGCCTTGACTACCAGCTTTGCGCTGCTGCCCCTAGCGGCCTTCTCCGGTGGTGCTGACCCCTTCTAGTACTGCTTCCACTTGAATATGAAAGGTACTGGCTACTGTTGGGGTGGGCGCGCCGGTGAACCGCTGTAAGTCTCGATTCATACGCGGTGCGTTCGCTCCGAATGTCGAGACGGCGGCGTTGTCCAGTCTGCTGGTAGTGGAGTAAAATCACGGCAAGTTGACAGTTGTAAATCTTAGGCTTTGGGTAAACGCCTAATGAATGTTGATGAAGCCAAATTCGAACTGGAAATGGCGGAGAGAAATCTGAGAGGTTGTTACGCCTACCGGGACCAGGCGATAGCCGCCTGGAGGGACGCAGAAGCGGCGCGAGGAAGCAACGACCGCCATTACCGGTTGCACAGATTGCACGGTGATGACTATCTGCAAAAGTTGACCGCCGAAAAAGATTCCGCATTCAGGCAATGCGAGGATGCGGAAGCCCAGAGGGGCAGAGCCAAAGAGGCATACGAAAAGGCTGTAGCGGCGGCACGACGTTCAGAGTCTGAGCAGTAGGGTGCATGTTAAGCTTGCCAGTGGCTCCGGCAACGTGGAGTTGCTCAACCGGTCAGGCTGTCGATGTAGCCTGCCCGGGACAGATGACCAGTATCCTCGACGCAATGCACTCTGCTCCGAATGACGGCAAGACCGTCTACGTCCACTGTTCGGATGGAGTGGGCCGGACCGGCGCCGTGGTTGGCTGCTGGTTGGTGCGACATGGACGCATGGGAGACGCAGCCCTCCAACAGGTTGCCGAGTGGTGGCAGAGAGTGGAAAGGGTCTGGCTGATCCCCAATCCGCCCGAAACGCCCGAACAAAAAGCATATGTCCGCAAATGGACTGAGTCATCGCCAGTGGGGTAACCACATGAGTGAGATAACGACGCGGGACCATTTCCGCGGCTGCCTACTGGGACTGGCGACTGGTGACTGGTGACGCGCTGGGTACCACGCTGGAGTTCAAGCGGCCCGGTACTTTCCAGCCAATCGACGACATGATCGGTGGCGGGCCGTTTAATTTGGAACCCGGCCAGTGGACCGACGACACGTCGATGGCATTGTGTCTGGCCACGAGCCTCATCGGAAGAGGCGGGTTTGACGCAATGGACCAGATGCAGCGCTACATGCGTTGGTGTCGGGAGGGCTACCTATCAGCCACGGGATCATGCTTCGATATCGGGAACACCGTAGCAAGCGCGTTATCGCGCTTCAGGAACAGCAGCGAACCCTATTCCGGTGCCACTGATGAAATGTCTGCCGGCAACGGTTCACTGATGCGCCTCGCTCCTGTGCCAATGTACTTTGCCGGCGATGCTGCCGAAGCAATCGACCGGAGCGCCGATAGCTCCAGAACAACCCACGGAGCCGAAGAAGCGGTCGACGCTTGCCGCTACTTCTCCGGCTTGCTTATTGGCGCTCTGTATGGCATCGACAAAGAGACTCTTCTCGCCCCACGCTGGTGCCCGGTGGGAGGTCTTTGGAAAGAAGGTTGGTTGGCGGAAAAGGTCGCCTTTATAGCGGACGGGTCGTTCAAGGATCGAGAGCCCCCTGAAATCAAAGGATCGGGCTACGTTGTGAAATCAATGGAGGCGGCGCTCTGGGCCTTCAACAAGTCCCAGGACTTTCGTGAAGGGGCCCTTCTGGCTGCCAACCTCGGGGACGACGCCGACACAACCGCCGCAATCTATGGGCAGGTCGCCGGGGCCCATTACGGAGCCCAAGCCCGAATCCACCGAGGGAGGGCGTCGGGTTAGCATCCTGAAGAGGCCAGAGGGTGCTCTTCTGAATCTGGGATAATGGTTTTGTAACAGCAAAACAGTCCCAGAGAAGGAGCACCCAATAGATGCTACCACGCAACCAGCCCGACCGTATCCGTATCGTCTTTGACGATCACCGCTTGGTGGCCAATGCCGGTCTGCTCCTGCCGGCCACCCTCGCCCGGCATCTGGGCCTGCGGGAACTCGTTGACCATCACCTTGACCTGGGCGGCGCGCCGGGGCGGGCCAACACCGGAGACAAGCTGATGACCCTGGTGGCCTCAGCCATGGCCGGCGGCGACTGCATCGACGACGCTGATGTGTTGCGCACCGGGGGGACGGCCTGCACCCTGGGCGGCACGGTCAAGGCGCCATCCACCCTGGGCACCTTCCTGCGCAGCTTCCGGTGGGGCCACGTCCGCCAGCTGGACCGGGTGAGCCGGGAGCTGCTGGCCCGGGCCTGGGCCGCTGGGGCCGGACCCGGCGACGCGCCGTTCACCATCGACCTCGATTCCACCATCTGCGAGACCTACGGACTGGCCAAGGAGGGCGCCCGCCACCACGGCTATACCGGCAAGCGGGGCTACCACCCACTGCTGGCCATCGCCGCCGGCACCGGAGACGTGCTGATGTCCCGGCTGCGCGAGGGCCGGGCCAACACCGCCCGCGGCGCCGCCCACTTCCTGCGGGAGACGGTGGGACGGGTGCGCTACGCCGGGGCCAACGGACGACTCACGCTACGGGCCGACAGCGGGTTCTACACTCATGGCGTGGTATCCGTCTGCCGCAAGATGGATGTCCGCTTCTCCATCACCATCCGCCAGCATAAAAGCCTGCACAATCTCATCGAGGCGATACCCGAAGATGCCTGGACGCCGATTCCTTACTGGATGGACGGCGCCGCCGATGTGGCCGAGACCACCTGCACTCCCTTCCAGAGTGAACCTGACGCCGCGCCGGTGCGGCTCATCGTCCGGCGTGTGAAGCCCACGCCCGGTTCCCAGCTGGCCCTCTTCGCCACCTACAGCTATCACGGCTTCATCACCGACCGGGACGGGGAGATGCTCGAACTGGAGGCCGACCATCGCCGCCACGCCGAGATCGAGAATGCCATCCGAGACCTCAAGCACGGTGTGGGGTTGAACCATCTCCCCTCGGGCCGCTTCGCCGCCAACGCCGCCTGGCTGGCGGTACAGGTGATGGCCCACAACATCGCCCGCTGGACAGCGCGCATCGGTCTGGGCGAGCAGGTGGTGACCACCAAGACCCTCCGGCGGCGGTTCTTCTCCCTGGCCGGACGGATCACCCGCTCGGCGCGCCGCCTCACACTGCATCTGCCACAGCGCTGGCCTTGGGAAGCCCAGTTCGATCGTGCCCTGGCCCGATTGCGCGCCCTGCCACTCCCTGCCTGACGGCGGCGGCGGCAACCGGCCGACATCCGGCCAACCGAACGTCCCCGCGAACTCGCGCCAGTCCGGTCTGCGAGTGCCTCTTGCTGTGTCCTCTCCCCGCTATCTCGCCCTGACCAACATTCGCAGACGGTCACAAAGTCTCCCCGCGGCAACTGAAGACAAACACCGGCCCCCCTCTACCCCAAATCGTGCCCGGACCATCGCCCTCCCTTGCCCCTATCGCCCGTTCCGCTGCTGCATAGTCATCCCTTCGGTGGATTTGGGCCAAGCAATCCCGGCTGAATGGCTGGAACGGCTTACGATGGCGACGGAGATTACGTCGATAGCCGACAGCCTCTATGACCACGCCCGGCAGTCCTTGCCTGCCAAACTACACAAGGGGAGTGCGTCATGACAGCAGAAGTAACGGAACGAACCGGCGAGATCCGGGGCGTGAATGTGCGCTGGGTCAATGTCGTCGTAACGGGACACACCGTAGAGCAGGTCTTGTCGTTCGACGTTGCCGAGGCAGAGGACATGCATGGGCGGCCGTTCGATGACGAGATGGATAAACATATCCAGATGGGTATGTTCGCCATGGACCGTATATCTGCCGATGGTACTATGCATAAGGTCGCGTCCGCCACCAGCTATGTCCTCGACGGCAAGTGCATCCGGACTGCAAAGATTGAGCATTGCAAAGAGATCGAGCCTATGAGCGCCAGTTGGCATATCAACCGATCGGATGGCAGCGAGGTTCACCGGCAACCCTGGAGTTGTGTTCCGGGAACGCCTCCGACATCGCATAGCGATCTGCGGCTTCTGCCATCGTGTCCATTGACAGGCGACAGGTGACGGCGTAGGCTCTCGATGTGATCCTATCGTTCAAGCACCGGGGCCTGAGGACACTCTACAACGGCCGAGGGGCGCGGCGGGTGGCTCCGGAGCATATCCGGAAGTTGACGCGCATCCTCGCGGTGCTCGATCAAAGCCGGAGGCCGCAGGACATGGACCTGCCGGGATTCCGGCCACACCCGCTGGCAGGCGAACTGAGAGGTCATTACGCCGTTTCGGTATCGGGCAATTGGCGGGTGACCTTCCAGTTTGAGGACGGCCATGCCGCCGATGTCGATTACACGGACTACCACTGAGGAGGTGAGATGATGCCCATGCAGAACCCTCCCCATCCGGGCGAGATCGTGAGATGGGAATGCCTTGAGCCGCTGGGGTTGACCGTAACGAGGGCAGCGGAAGGTCTGGGGGTAACCCGTCAGGCGCTGTCGGAGCTGGTGAACGAGAGGACCGGCGTCTCGGTCGAGATGTCCTTTCGCCTGTCTCAGGCCTTCGGCTCCACGCCGGAGACATGGCTCGGCTTGCAGACGGCTTACGACCTCTGGCAGGCACGATCTAGCGGCAAGCAAATCGAGGTCGAGAGATTCGCGGCGCAGAATCCAAGGTAGCTGTTGTGTCCGGTCAGGCCGATTCTGCGGGCGGGGCGATGGACCGTAAGCCGTGTGGATCGTGGGCTGTTACTGAATGGGAGCTGAAGATGAGTGAGAGCAACAAAACTTTTGTCCATGGCGGGGTAGTCTCTTCCTTCGCCATTTCGACAGGAATCGAGAGGGACGCAGAATAGATGGCGCGCCAAACGGAGCCGAACGCCAACATTGCCTTGGGAGACTTGCTCCGCAGCATGTTGCCTGGCTGCCAGGTGCGCTCCGAGAATACCCAGACCTTCCCCAACCACCCGGCCCGCCATGCCGACGTGCTGATTACCGCACTTGGCCGTTCCCCGGTGGTCGTCGAAGCGGAGTACGAACCGGCCCCCGAAGCGGAAAGGGACGCTTCCGACCGGCTGGGTCTCGCCGTCCAAGGCGAACCGCGAACCATTGAGGTAGCGATTGCTCTACGCTACCCGGAAGCCGTGGAGGAAGCCTACGACGTGCGGGAGGCAGTAGGCGTGGCAAGCCTGATTCTCTCGTAAAAAGTCTGTGCAGGTCGAATTAGAACAACCGTACCCTTGCCTGGGTACAATATACAGTCTCTGTTCCGTGTCCTACCCCAACATACGGTAGCGCTCACATGTGCTAAAGCGCTGGAACTTCCTCAAAACGGGTTTTTACGAGGGAATCAAGCCTTGCCTACTGCGTCCGGCACGAAGACGGCAGCCGCTTCCCCGAATCGGGATGGCTGGACGGCTCCGCCAGCGACCTGGCAGACCTTATCCGCCTGGTATCCGTGCCGCAGAAGGCGGTGGAACAGGCGGCTCAGACGCTTGAGCAAGGCATTGGACAAGCCGCCAATAGGCTGGAAGAGATGGCGAAGCTGCGGCCGAATGTCACCCCTGTAATTGCCCGGTTGCTGGGAATGAGCGACGTTCCGCAGACCCGCCGCATGGCCTGCGCCATCATCGCCAACGCGATGGTCTTCAACCAGCGCATCGCAGGGATGCACGAGGGGGTTAAACCCCTGCGTCTGGTGTGCGGCCCCGACGTAACAAACCCTCAAGGTGAGACGCTATCGGCCTGGGCCGCAATCCTGAAGATAAACTACTGGCCCATCTTCGCCATCGCCAAGGACATCCTGGAGCAGATTCCTGGAAACACCGCAGCTAGCATTTTGCGGGAACTACTGGAGACTGCCCAGGGAGTTGAAGCCACCGGCGTCGACAACGCCCATGACCTAACCGGGCGTATCTTCCAGAGGCTCATTGCTGACCGAAAGTACCTTGCAACCTTCTACACCCTGCCCGCCTCGGCGGCATTGCTAGCCCGACTGGCCGTTACCAAGATGGACTGCATGGACTGGTCCGATGCGAAGGCCATCGGCAAGCTGCGCATCGCCGATTTCGCCTGCGGCACCGGCGCGTTGCTCTCGGCGGTGTATGAGCAGATCGCTGCCCGCCACGACCGAGCTGGAGGCGACTCCTCCAAGCTGCATCCGATGATGATGGAAGAAGTCCTATACGGCTGCGACGTGATGCCCTCGGCCATCCACATAACCGGCTCCACCCTCTCCGGCGCCCAGCCCACCGTAGGCTTCGGAAGCTCTCGGCTCTACACTGTGCCCTACGGTAGGCAAAGAGACGGTGGCGTGTTGATAGGTTCGCTGGAACTGCTCCGGTCCTCGGCCTTGTTGACCCTGTTCAACATGAGTGATCCAGCCATGCGGACCGGCAGCGTGGGCGAGGCGACCGCATCCCAGATACTGGCCGAGTTTCCAGACAAGGAATATGACCTCGTAATCATGAATCCCCCGTTTACCAGCGCCACCAACCACGAAGGTGCCCACGCCGACATTACGAATCCTGCGTTTGCGGCCTTTAACGCTACTCATGCTGACCAGACGGCGATGGGAGCACGCGCCAATAGGCTGGCGGACAACACTTGCTACCACGGTAACGCCGGCATCGCCTCCGCTTTTGCGGCGCTGGGTCACAGGAAGATCAAGCCCGGCGGTGTCCTAGCTCTGGTTCTCCCCTTGTCAGTAGCTAACGGCCTGTCCTGGCAGGGCTTCAGAGAGATGCTTGCCCGTGAATATACGGATGCGACGGTCTTGAGCATCGCAGCGAACGGTCGAGACATGTCCTTCTCGTCCGATACAGGAATGGCGGAATGCCTAGTGGTTGCCCGTAGGCTCAAGTCGGACGAAACGCCCCAAGACCGGACACACTTCACGTCCCTGTGCCACAGGCCGCAGGGGTTCGTTCACGCAAGCTCGCTGGCGGGTAGGCTGCTGGACGGCAGCCGGGTCAGGCGCATTGAGGACGGGCCTTACGGGGCTACGCCCCTGACAGTAGGAGAGGAGTTGGCCGGCGGGACTATAACCACCCCTCGCAGTGAGGACGGGGAGAGCTGGGGCGCGGTGCGTCTGTCCGACTACTCTCTGGCCCAGACCGCCTACGCCTTGGCGCAATCAAAGTTGTGGCTCCCGGGCAGCGCGTCCTCAGTTGAACTCAAGGTAGCGCTGCTGGGAGATGTAGGCAAACTCGGCTTCGTGCATCGCGACATCACTGGCCCGGTCCCACGTGGACCCTTTGACAGGCTAGCTTCAACCCAAATCCACCGAAGGGATGACTATGCAGCAGCGGAACGGGCGATAGGGGCAAGGGAGGGCGATGGTCCGGGCACGATTTGGGGTAGAGGGGGGCCGGTGTTTGTCTTCAGTTGCCGCGGGGAGACTTTGTGACCGTCTGCGAATGTTGGTCAGGGCGAGATAGCGGGGAGAGGACACAGCAAGAGGTACTCGCAGACCGGACTGGCGCGAGTTCGCGGGGACGTTCGGTTGGCCGGATGGCGGCCGGTTGCCGCCGCCGCCGTCAGGCAGGGAGTGGCAGGGCGCGCAATCGGGCCAGGGCACGATCGAACTGGGCTTCCCAAGGCCAGCGCTGTGGCAGATGCAGTGTGAGGCGGTGCGCCGAGCGGGTGATCCGTCCGGCCAGGGAGAAGAACCGCCGCCGGAGGGTCTTGGTGGTCACCACCTGCTCGCCCAGACCGATGCGCGCTGTCCAGCGGGCGATGTTGTGGGCCATCACCTGTACCGCCAGCCAGGCGGCGTTGGCGGCGAAGCGGCCCGAGGGGAGATGGTTCAACCCCACACCGTGCTTGAGGTCTCGGATGGCATTCTCGATCTCGGCGTGGCGGCGATGGTCGGCCTCCAGTTCGAGCATCTCCCCGTCCCGGTCGGTGATGAAGCCGTGATAGCTGTAGGTGGCGAAGAGGGCCAGCTGGGAACCGGGCGTGGGCTTCACACGCCGGACGATGAGCCGCACCGGCGCGGCGTCAGGTTCACTCTGGAAGGGAGTGCAGGTGGTCTCGGCCACATCGGCGGCGCCGTCCATCCAGTAAGGAATCGGCGTCCAGGCATCTTCGGGTATCGCCTCGATGAGATTGTGCAGGCTTTTATGCTGGCGGATGGTGATGGAGAAGCGGACATCCATCTTGCGGCAGACGGATACCACGCCATGAGTGTAGAACCCGCTGTCGGCCCGTAGCGTGAGTCGTCCGTTGGCCCCGGCGTAGCGCACCCGTCCCACCGTCTCCCGCAGGAAGTGGGCGGCGCCGCGGGCGGTGTTGGCCCGGCCCTCGCGCAGCCGGGACATCAGCACGTCTCCGGTGCCGGCGGCGATGGCCAGCAGTGGGTGGTAGCCCCGCTTGCCGGTATAGCCGTGGTGGCGGGCGCCCTCCTTGGCCAGTCCGTAGGTCTCGCAGATGGTGGAATCGAGGTCGATGGTGAACGGCGCGTCGCCGGGTCCGGCCCCAGCGGCCCAGGCCCGGGCCAGCAGCTCCCGGCTCACCCGGTCCAGCTGGCGGACGTGGCCCCACCGGAAGCTGCGCAGGAAGGTGCCCAGGGTGGATGGCGCCTTGACCGTGCCGCCCAGGGTGCAGGCCGTCCCCCCGGTGCGCAACACATCAGCGTCGTCGATGCAGTCGCCGCCGGCCATGGCTGAGGCCACCAGGGTCATCAGCTTGTCTCCGGTGTTGGCCCGCCCCGGCGCGCCGCCCAGGTCAAGGTGATGGTCAACGAGTTCCCGCAGGCCCAGATGCCGGGCGAGGGTGGCCGGCAGGAGCAGACCGGCATTGGCCACCAGGCGGTGATCGTCAAAGACGATACGGATACGGTCGGGCTGGTTGCGTGGTAGCATCTATTGGGTGCTCCTTCTCTGGGACTGTTTTGCTGCTACAAAACCATTATCCCAGATTCAGAAGAGCACCCTCTGGCCTCTTCAGGATGCTAACCCGACGCCCTCCCTCGGTGGATTCGGGCTTAATGAACACCTCGGCGGTGGCGTCTTCCGCGTCCGCGGGCTGAGGCACGATCGTTAGCAGGTAGTGATAAACCCGACTAACGTTAGCTTCGTAGATACGCGAAAAAGCCTCGCGGTCGCCCCGTTGCGCCGCGTTTACGAGAAGTCTGTCTGTGTCATCTGGCTCGGTCCGCGTGTCCACCCGAATCCCACTGGACAGGTTAACTGGAGCGCTAGTGTTGCTCAGTTTGTCCGCCTCTATCTGATCGAACCCGACTTCCGTCAGGGAGCTGTTTTAGCGGGCGGCCAGCGTCTGCGTGAACAGCCGAGAGCCGAAACGCAAGACCGTCCCTAGTACAATCAATCTCCGCCTCTGGCTCAGGCCGCGCATCGACTTGCCCTTTCCTAGCAAACACCGCGTCTTCCAGAAAGGTTAGCAGCGCATAGAACCTTCGTCCAATGCCTACTGTCCCAGAGAGCCAGGAGGGGAGCGAAACAACGTCCCCTCCTCCTCGCTACTATCCGACTGAAACTCGAGCGGCTAGGGTTTGCACAATGGGGAATGTGATGGAGTCGTCCCGTCCCACCCCAGTGGGACAGCCACGACATTGTTGACTACCACCGTATAACAGCCAACCGGCGCGTTCTTGAGGCCGAACGTGATCGTTCCGTCGCTCCCCGTGGCCCCTGAGCCGCCCCAGAACTGTCCGGTGGTGTTGTTGGTCAGCCTGTCAGACACCACGGCGCCAGAGACAGCTACTTGTTGGTCATCTTTGACCGCGTAAGTCACGTTCAGATGTTTGTCCTGGTTCTTGCCGCCTTCCGTTACGAAGGCGACTGAAACGACCGTCACAGTCGTGGGGTCCGGTGGCAGGTCTCCCACGGTGATCCCTACAGAGTCGCTGCCGGCCTTGCCTCCGGAATCGGTGACCGATGCGGTAATCGTGTGACTACCGTCCGAGAGAGTGGTGCTGAAGCTGCCCCCCGACCCTATGGAACCGTCTATGTCGGACGTCCAGCTCAGGCTGGTTGTCAGGTCGCCGTCTTCAGTGTCGGTGGCGGTGCCGGCGAAGCTTACTGTCGCTCCCGAGCTAAACTCGTCACCGTCGGTTGGGCTGGTGACCGCGACGCTCGGCGGATCGTTTGGCTGTGGCGCCGGACCGCCGTCAATCGTGACGCTGAACCGGCTTCAGAACGGGGTCGATCCGGTTCGCCAGGGTGCGGGCCGAGCTACCCGCGAAGAGCAGACCCACGGGATTGACGTCGGCGGTATCGGTTACGATCAACGACCCCGAGTCCCCCGGCTCGCTGAATGTATCTGCCCCGGACCCAGCGATCAGGTCCACGACACTGATCTGGTCGATGAACCTCGCCGACTTCTTGCACCCGAACGGACCCGCGGGAACGTAGCAAACATCGACCGTTATGCCGGTCTCCTTCACCTGCCCATTCGTGTGGCCTGTCGTCCTGCCGTACTTTTGTACGGCGAGATCGATGGTGGCCGCGACAGTTATCGAGTTTGGGGTTCCGTAGCCATCGCTCGGGGTCCCGTTGTCCAGGTTCGACGTGGTGGCCAGAGCTATTGCGGCATCCATGCTGTTGGTCTGCTTCTTGCCGAACTTGATCGGCTCGAAGTCCGATAGGGTGCCTATCGCGTCTCCAGGATCCACGCCGCCGTCAGACGGTCCGGGTTGAAGGACGTTATCTCCGATGCTGGCACTATTCACGTCGGCATAGACGTGATTGTTGCTCAGAGCATAGACATTGCCCTGTCCGTCTTTCACGCGCGCAGCAATAGTGCCGGCCGTAATGTTGGGGTGACCGGTCGAAACACCCGTTGGGACTGGCCGGGTAAACCTGGCCTTGGGATCGACGTAAGCGTCGAACCTGCCCGTCACGACCGCCTCGACTGCTAACCCCTCTAGAGTGCTTGGAACGCCGCCAACTCCCGGGGTCACAATGTAAACACGGATGACAGGGGCTCCGCCGCCTGTTTTGCCGACGCCGATCCCCTCTATACCGGAGATGTCGAGAAGACCGGCTGCGTGCTCGTTCGCGACCTCTCTCGCACGTTCAAGACCTCGATCGGCCTGGTCGGGCGGGCCTGCCGAGATTCCGAAGAGCGCCAGAAGTAAGGCAGCCGCAACGACAGTCAGCGATCTCGGAGGGTATTTCATTTCATATCTCCTAGCTGCGTTGGTGACCTGTCAGCTTTTGCAGCCCTGGATTCCATCTCGGATATCGTGCTGCGTCACCGCTGCGAGCCGTCGTTGATTGTGACGACCGTTTCCGAGACGTAGTGTTCGAGACAAGGTGGAGATCCCAATTGATGAGGTCGTTCTCACATTCAAAGAAGACGACGGGTTCATCACACGCGCTTTACCGCAAACCATGGCGGAGCTAGTTGTCGACCCGAACTCGAGGGAGGTATGGGTAGGCGGAAATCGCCTGAGCCCGCTTCTGTCTCGCAAAGAGTTCGACATCTTGCAACTCCTGTACGAGCAACGGGGAAAGGCCTGCAGCCGAGATGCGATCGCCGCCGCCGGTTGGCCGAAGCGGGCGGACAAAGACGTGGCTGAGCAGGAGATCGACCAATACATTCGTCGCATTCGCCGCAGGACCAGGGTGTGGGACAACGTCATCGTGGGCGCTAACGTCGGTTTCAGCATCGGTCCCTCGGGCGTGGGGCCCACCTACGTTTTCAGGAACCTGGTGTACAACCTTGCTCGCGCCTGGACTCGGTGCATCGGAATCAAAGAGGGCCGGTCGAGCTCAGGTCACGTCTTCTTCTACCACAACACCTTCTACGCGCCGGTGGCGGCCTGCCAGGGAGACGGCTTCGTTCTGGCCGACTCGGCTGGGCCACCCTCCCAGAACATCGTCCTGAAGAATAATATCTTCTGGTTCGCAGAGCGCGGAATATCGATCTCCGGCCCGATCGCCAACGACATCTTCGCGGACTACAACCTCTACCACGACGAAGACGGCGGGGTATTCGGAAAATACGGCTCCTTCTTCTATGACATCGAAGGAATGAGAGCAACCGTCGACTCGGCAAAGGCCTCGCTAGGTGAAACGACGGGTTTCGAAGCCCACGGTATCAGTGCGGACCCGCTATTCGCAGACCCGGGCCTGAACGACTTCACCCTGCTGGAGAACAGCCCTGCGGTCGACGCCGGCGTGGTCATCCAGGGATTCAACGACGCCCTTTCTCCGTGGCCCTTCGCAGGTGCGGACCCGGATATCGGAGCATTCGAGCTCGGAGGGACCGACCTGTCCCCCGCTTACAGGTTCGGCGGCGGACCTTCAGGCAGCCTGCCTGCAGGGACAGATTCGACAACGCTGACCGTCAGCACCGACAGATTGGCGACCTGTCGATATAGCCACAACCCAGCAACTCCATATGCCTTGATGTCGGACTCCTTTACCCAGACCGATTCTACGGAGCACGTAGCTCCTCTTTCGGGACTGTCCGACGGGACAGCGTATGCCTTCTACGTCAGGTGTAACACGGCCGACGAGGTCGTGAACGAGGATGACTACTTCATAGAGTTCTCCGTCGCCAACCCCGATACCTCGCCGCCCGCGATCTCGGACATCGCAGCAGATGGAGACATCTCCTGGGCGACTCTGGCCTGGACGACAGACGATGAGAGCACCTCACTCGTCAGGTGTGGAACCTCGACGAGCTCTTTGGTCTTGACTGACGAGAGTAGCGCTCTCGTAACCGCGCATTCGATGCAACTGGGCGGACTGGCGCCGGGGACCAAGTACTACTACCGGCTCGAGTCCTGTAACCGTGACGGCCTCTGCTCTCTTACTGCGCTCGGCAGCTTCTCTACCCTTCGGAGTACCGAGTTCGCTCCAGGCGACGACGCCTCTGTTGCCGCCGACTACCCCGACGCGAACTACGGCTCGGCAACGAGCCTCGAGGTGGATGGGCAGCCGGTGAAATGGGCTTACCTGAAGTTTGACGTGAGCGGTGTAACAGGACGAATCGAGTCCGCTAGGATCAAGCTCCACAATGTAGACCCCAGCGTTGCAGGTGGTGAGATATACGAGGTCCGCGACACTACTTGGAGCGAGTCGCTGGTCACGTGGAATACCAGGCCGTCCTTGGAGTCGGTGCCGCTCGACAGCCTCGGGCCGGTCGAGCCCGGGAACGCCTATGGGTTCGACGTAACCGCAGCGGTGACGGGCGGCGGCTCCTATTCGTTCGCGATCTCACCTGTGTCGACTAACGGGGCCGATTACACCTCTAAGGAAGGGTCGAATCCGCCTACTCTTGAGGTGAAGTATGAGCCAGTCTCGTCGAGCACGTCGACAGTCCCGCAAGTCACCTCTGTTTCCCCTACACGTGGCCCGACTGAGGGCGGTACGCCGGTGACCATCGTCGGCGCAGCGTTCGCCGAAGGCGATACGGTGACCTTCGACGGCGTCACCGCGTCAGAGATCGCTGTGGCCAACGCCGAGACCATCACCGCAATAGCACCTGCCCATTCCGCCGGACCGGTAGACATAGCCGTCACGAGCGTCGATGGTCTGAAGGGCACACTGACCGGAGGCTTCACATACTCGGAACCTCCGTCGGCCGACTCGGGCGGCCCGTATGGCGGCGCCGAGGGGGCACCTGTGTCATTCGATGCCTCCGGGTCCTACGATCCCGATGGCGATCCTCTGACGTATAGCTGGGACTTTGGCGACGGTAGCGTCGGCGGCGGCATCAGTCCTAATCACACCTACGGTACCGGCGGTACGTACAACGTGACTGTCGTCGTCAGCGACGGTGTCAGCTCTACGTGGACATCTACGACTGCGACAATAATAGAAGTGAACGAACCTCCTGTCGCTTCTGTCGGTGGCCCCTATCGCGGCGCGCCCGGCGTCGAGCTGACCTTCGACGGTTCTGGGTCCTTCGACCCCGATGGGGACGCGCTGACATACAGTTGGTACTTCGGCGATGGCAGCGCGGGCATCGGCGTCAGCCCTAGCCACACCTACGCCAAGAGTGGCGACTACGTGGTCGAGCTGGTCGTGAACGACGGGACCGTGGACTCAAATGTGGAATCGTCCGAGGTTTTGATCGTTGCGACTGCCACCGCAGTGGAGATGCGTGTTAGCCCAAATCCACCGAAGGGATGACTATGCAGCAGCGGAACGGGCGATAGGGGCAAGGGAGGGCGATGGTCCGGGCACGATTTGGGGTAGAGGGGGGCCGGTGTTTGTCTTCAGTTGCCGCGGGGAGACTTTGTGACCGTCTGCGAATGTTGGTCAGGGCGAGATAGCGGGGAGAGGACACAGCAAGAGGCACTCGCAGACCGGACTGGCGCGAGTTCGCGGGGACGTTCGGTTGGCCGGATGGCGGCCGGTTGCCGCCGCCGCCGTCAGGCAGGGAGTGGCAGGGCGCGCAATCGGGCCAGGGCACGATCGAACTGGGCTTCCCAAGGCCAGCGCTGTGGCAGATGCAGTGTGAGGCGGCGCGCCGAGCGGGTGATCCGTCCGGCCAGGGAGAAGAACCGCCGCCGGAGGGTCTTGGTGGTCACCACCTGCTCGCCCAGACCGATGCGCGCTGTCCAGCGGGCGATGTTGTGGGCCATCACCTGTACCGCCAGCCAGGCGGCGTTGGCGGCGAAGCGGCCCGAGGGGAGATGGTTCAACCCCACACCGTGCTTGAGGTCTCGGATGGCATTCTCGATCTCGGCGTGGCGGCGATGGTCGGCCTCCAGTTCGAGCATCTCCCCGTCCCGGTCGGTGATGAAGCCGTGATAGCTGTAGGTGGCGAAGAGGGCCAGCTGGGAACCGGGCGTGGGCTTCACACGCCGGACGATGAGCCGCACCGGCGCGGCGTCAGGTTCACTCTGGAAGGGAGTGCAGGTGGTCTCGGCCACATCGGCGGCGCCGTCCATCCAGTAAGGAATCGGCGTCCAGGCATCTTCGGGTATCGCCTCGATGAGATTGTGCAGGCTTTTATGCTGGCGGATGGTGATGGAGAAGCGGACATCCATCTTGCGGCAGACGGATACCACGCCATGAGTGTAGAACCCGCTGTCGGCCCGTAGCGTGAGTCGTCCGTTGGCCCCGGCGTAGCGCACCCGTCCCACCGTCTCCCGCAGGAAGTGGGCGGCGCCGCGGGCGGTGTTGGCCCGGCCCTCGCGCAGCCGGGACATCAGCACGTCTCCGGTGCCGGCGGCGATGGCCAGCAGTGGGTGGTAGCCCCGCTTGCCGGTATAGCCGTGGTGGCGGGCGCCCTCCTTGGCCAGTCCGTAGGTCTCGCAGATGGTGGAATCGAGGTCGATGGTGAACGGCGCGTCGCCGGGTCCGGCCCCAGCGGCCCAGGCCCGGGCCAGCAGCTCCCGGCTCACCCGGTCCAGCTGGCGGACGTGGCCCCACCGGAAGCTGCGCAGGAAGGTGCCCAGGGTGGATGGCGCCTTGACCGTGCCGCCCAGGGTGCAGGCCGTCCCCCCGGTGCGCAACACATCAGCGTCGTCGATGCAGTCGCCGCCGGCCATGGCTGAGGCCACCAGGGTCATCAGCTTGTCTCCGGTGTTGGCCCGCCCCGGCGCGCCGCCCAGGTCAAGGTGATGGTCAACGAGTTCCCGCAGGCCCAGATGCCGGGCGAGGGTGGCCGGCAGGAGCAGACCGGCATTGGCCACCAGGCGGTGATCGTCAAAGACGATACGGATACGGTCGGGCTGGTTGCGTGGTAGCATCTATTGGGTGCTCCTTCTCTGGGACTGTTTTGCTGTTACAAAACCATTATCCCAGATTCAGAAGAGCACCCTCTGGCCACTTCAGGATGCTAACCCGACGCCCTCCCTCGGTGGATTCGGGGTTAGCAGCAGCAAGGACGATGCGGAGGAGTCATCGTCAGGTAAGGTTTCGTACACCAGCTCTGACCTCGAGTTTCTCCGGGACGGACGGAGCGGGCAGACGTTGGTCGGTATGCGGTGGGCCAATGTGCCGGTCCCTCGCGGGGCCATCGTGACCCGTGCGCACATTGAGCTGACGACCGACGAAAGGGGCTCGCGGGCTACGGACCTTGTCTTCTACGCCGAGGCTTCGGACAACGCCGTGCGCTTCGCGAATGCCTCCTTCGACATCTCGTCCAGGGCACAGACCACGGCCTCGGTTACGTGGAACGACGTGCCGGCCTGGGACACTATCGGAGAAACTCACGAGACGCCCGACCTGTCCACTATCGTACAGGACGTCTTGGACCGATCAGGGTGGGTTGCGGGCAACGCCCTTGTGGTCCTCGTAGAGGCTGGATCGTCGAACGATGGACCCAGGACCGCTGAGTCTTACAACGGTAGGTCGAGCGCCGCTCCGCTATTGCGAATCGAGTATGTTGAAGGCCCCGACAGTATCCCGCCGAAGCGCACCAATCCACGTCCGGCGGGCACTCTCCCGGCTGGGACCGTTCAGACGGACTTGTCGTTGGAAACGGACGAGCCCGCGATCTGCAGATACGATGTCATCTCCGGGACAGGATACGCCGACATGCCGAACGGCTTTGCGATCACTGGAGGCACCTCCCATTTCGTGACGGTGACCGGGTTGGTCGATGGGACCACGCACGCGTACTACGTAAAGTGCGCCGACGAAGCAGAGAACGCCAACACCGATGACCTCGTCGTCACATTCGAGATTAGCGATGGCTCACCGATCACGTTCGAGGTCAGGGTCCGGGCTAGCCGGGGCGATGCAGAGGAGTCGGCTGCGGGCAAGGTTTCGTACACAAGCTCCGACCTGGAACTGATGCAAGAGGGGTCGCTTGCGCAGAGGGCTGTCGGGATGCGATGGACCGACGTCGTCGTTCCGCGAGGAGCTATCGTGACTCGCGCGTACATTGAATTCACCACGGACGAAAGAGGTTCGAGGCCCGCCGATCTGGTCTTTTACGCCGAGGCCTCTGACGACGCTGCGACGTTCAGTAACGCTTCGTACGACATCTCTTCCCGGGCCAAGACCCTGGTCTCGGTCGTCTGGAATGACATCCCGGCCTGGGAGACCATCGGCGAGACGCACCGGACGCCGGACCTATCGGCCATTGTGCAAAAGGTGGTGGGCCGCGCAGCATGGGCCTCCGGCAACGCGTTCGCAATCGTCGTAGAGGCTGGTTCGTCGAACGATGGGCCCAGGACCGCAGAGTCGTACAACGGTAAGTCCGCGGCCGCGCCTCAACTCCATATCGAATACGTCAATTGACTCTCGTCTGGCTAGTGTGACTCAGCTGCCGTTCAAGAAGCAGCCGAATTTACATTACCAGCCGAGCGGACGTCGTGCCGGCGACCTGACCTGAGTGCATGGGTGTTGAACATGGGACGTACGCCGGGTATCGTTACCAGTCATCTCAGACCCATCACGGAGGAATCCATGCGCGTACTGATAACCGGCGCCGCCGGCATCATCGGAGCTGTGCTAACCAAAGGGCTGAGGGACCGGTACGAGCTGCACGGGCTCGACATGGACCCCATGCCACTATTAGACCATTCAACGGTCGGCGACATCTCAGATTTCGACACGGTGTTGAAGGCCTCTCGGGGCATGGACGCGATCATTCACCTGACGACAGCCAAGCCTGAAGAGAAGGACTGGGAAGGCACTCTCAAGACCAGCTTCCGCGGCACCTACAACGCCTTCGAGGCCGCCTTGCAGAACAACGTACGCCGGGTCGTCTACGCCAGCCGAGCCGCCGTGGTAGACGCCTACCCGCCCACCACGAAGCGCACCATGGACCTCTATCCCCTACCCGACAGCCTCTATACGATCAGCAAGATATTTGCCGAGGGCCTGGCACGCATGTACACCGAGAAGCACGGTCTAGAGACCGTCGGGGTGCGCATCGGGAACCTCAAGCCGGACATACCGCAGCCGCTTCCTACAGACACCCCCAAGCGACTCAGTCACACTGACTGCGTGCGGGTGTTCGAGCAGGCGATAACGCATCCGGGAGTCAAGTGGGAGCTAGTCTACGGCGTTTCCAACAGCAACGTCGACCGTTACGACATCGAGCACGGACAGCGGGCCATCGGGTACTACCCCCAGGACAGCTCCACCGCACCCGTGGACGGCTGAGCAACGTGATGGTCAAGAACGTTCATAGACCTGGATTCGGTGCCGGTTGCTCTCGGTCACGTACAGCCGGCCGTCGCCGTCGAGCTTGACCGAAACCGGAGCCCAGAAGTACTTCTCGATGTGTGACGATTCTTCATGAGGGTCGTCGACGAAGAAGTCTATGTCTGGGGCCAGGTCTGACTGCGCCCGCGCCTCCGCCTCCTCGAGGTTGGTCGAAAGAAATTCCTGGGCCCATTTCGAGTCTGTGGCCTCGCCGCGTAGCTTGAGCACAAACCCGCCTTCGGGGTCGAGCACCTGCACTCTCTCATTGCCCCAGTCGGCGACGTAGATATAGCCTTCGTCATCGACGGCGACGCTGGCCGGGCGGTGGAACTCACCGTCACCCCGGCCGGGCGAGCCGTACTGTGCCACGAACTCGCCGTCAGAGGTGAATCTCTGAATGCGGCTGTTGCCCCAGTCCGCCACGTACACGTCCCCACTTGCATGGACGGTCAAGCTCCACGGCAGGTTGAACTGGCCGGCGCCGGTCCCCCGCGAGCCGAAGCCCGAGACATACCGCCCGTCCGCGGTGAACTTCTGTACTCGGCCGTTCTGGTGGTCTACGACATATACGTTGTTATCGCCGGTGAAGGCGATACCGGAGGGACCGTCCAGCTCGCCGGGACCCGCACCACGTTCTCCCCACTTGTCGACGAAATTGCCTGAGTCGTCGAACAATGTGATGCGGTGTGTGAGCTCGTCGCTGACGCAGACGCGATTAAGGCTGTCTAGAGCGATAGACGTAGGCCAGATGAGCTGGCCATCGTGTTCGCCGAAGGCAGAGAAGGTACCGTAGAACTCGCTGTCGATGTCGAAAACGGTGACCCGGACACCCCGAGGGTCACCCTCCAGCGAGCGACTGACGGTGTATATCCGGCCGTTCGGACCGATGGCCGTGTCAGCCGGGTAGTAGAACCCGCGGCCTTGCATCGCCGTCAGCCCGATGGTGAGGCTATACTTCAGGAAGTCTGTTTGCGGCGTCGTCTCAACCATGCCCATCGTAGGCCTCTAGCACAGGTACCGGCCGTTCGAGCTGTCGGCGTCCAGACGAAGGGATCCTGCTTAACCGCGCTGGAACTCGTGCGAGCCGGCGACTAGCTGGAGTATCTCGGATACCCGCTGGCCATCACGGTCTTCCACGACGGAGGTATCCTGCTCCACTTCGCCGCTTTTCGTTGCGAACTCGACGATTGCCGACCGCGTGCCCTCCGAGAGTGAGATCGCGCCCATCTGCTCCAGGCATCGGTCCAAGAGGACCTCAGGGGAGGCAGTCCCCCCATTGGCAGTCGCTATCCTCCCGATCATGGCCTCGACGCCCGGCTTCTTTGCGTCGGCCATCTGTTGGGTGGCAAAGTTGATCCTTTCAACCAACGTTCCGGTGTCGATCCACTCCGTACCCTGGTGCCACCCCTCGACGGAAGGAGGATCGCCCAGCCGCTGGCCCATGTAGACCATCTGCAAAGCCCTGTCCAGAATTTCGCGGCGGGGCTTGTCGAACTCGCCGGTCAACCGTAGAACGCCGGTGACCAACTCTGCGGGGCTCTTCACCTTCGCGTACCAGGAGTCGGCAGACTTGAAGAAATCGGAGTTGAAGAGCGCACGAAGCATCGCGGTCATGTCGTATTTGCTGTCGAAGTACGTTTCGGACAGGAAGGCGATAGCATCCGGGTCTCGCGGAGGAGTGTAAGGCCATTGGGGTACAGGCGGTTCGTCGGCCACGAAGAAGTGGTAGAGGTGTCTCGAAATGAACCTGGCGGTGGCCTCTTGTTGACAGATGATGTCGACGACGTCCTCGCCGTTGAAACGCCCCGTGCGGCCCAGGAACGTCTTTTCGCCGTCGTCGTGGTCCTCGGGCCGGTACTCGAAGTGCCACGCGATGCGGCCGTACGGCCAGATCGAGTCCCTACGCGCTCGCAGGGACATGTAGTCCGCATTCCCGATGGTCCACCCCGTGAAGGCCCGCGCACACTCCTTGATGTCCTCCTCCGTGTAGTTGCCTACTCCCATGGAGAATAGCTCGAGCAGCTCTCTCCCGTAGTTCTCGTTGATGGCCCCGTTGTGGTTGTCGAGATTGTCGAGCCAGGCGATCATGGCCGGGTCTCGAGACAGCTCGATGAGCAGGGTCTTGAAGCCGCCCAAGCCATACCGGCGGAACATCCTGATCTGGTCCATGAGCACCTTGCCGTAGACGACCTTGCCTGTATAGCCCGTCGCGAACACCGAGTGCCAGAACAGTGCCATCTTCTCCTGAAGTGGCGCCGACGTAGTCGCCATCCGGTAGAGCCAGTACGAGCTGGGGGCGTTGTTTCCCATCATGCCCGACTGCTCATGGTGGTACCGTCTGACCATGTCGTCAGATATCGCCGCAGGGTTTTCGACGGCGAGTAGCTCTTCCACTGCCACCTCATACCCTTTGGATGCAAGCCCTTCGAGCTCGTCCCATGTCGCGCCAAAACCTGCGCGTCGCAACAGATGCGCGAACAGGCCGATGTTCTTGTTACTCAAATGTCTTCCCCCTTCCCATCCCAGGACACCCGATCGAGCCCGCTATGGGCGCCGCATCATAGCACCAACGCCTCAGGTCGATCTCACGTGGGGTCACTCCCTGTGGTCGTCGGCGTTATCTTGGGGCGAATATCCGATGACATGCCGGGCGTGTTCGATGTCCCAGAACCGCCATTTGTTGTCGGACACGCCGTATAAGATATCGAACTTGACCGCCTCGGACGCCTCGATGCTTTTCCTGATCTGATCTGCTAGGTCACGATGGCTCTGCCACGTAGCGAAGTGGCGAATGTTGCGGGTCGGGTTGTCCCAGTCGATGACGGAGCCGATGCGCAGGCAAATCACCGAGATGCCGTGCTCCTCTGAGTAGTACCGGCCCAGAGCTTCACCGAATGCCTTCGCGGCGCCGTAGTACCCATCGGGGCGCACCTCGGACTTGTGACTAACCAGCGGGAGTGTAGATACGTCGACTCCATCGTACTCCCCTTTTACGATGTGATGGTATGGGTGGTCCCGCTCGTACATTCCGGTCGCGTGGTTGGAGCTGGCGAAGACCATGCGCTGGACGCCGTGGACCCGGCACGCCTCGAGCGCGTTGTACATCCCCACCATGTTGTAAGGCCAGATCGACTCCCACCGCGCCCTGTCGCTGGGGTTGGCCGCGAGGTGGACTACGGCGTCCTGCCCCTCGAAGGCCTTCAATACGGCCTGCATGTCTGAGATATCGCCTCGGAAATGTCGGATGCCATCCATCGGCCGCCGTGCAAATCCAGTGATCTCGTAGTCATCTTTGAGGTCATCGAGCGCAATTCGGCCGATCCGGCCGGTCACGCCGGTGATCAAGACCTTGTTGAATCCAGCCATGGCTAAGCCTCCGACAACGACCGTCCGAATCGAGATGCCGACATGCTACAGGGTGGCTGGTACGTCCGGCAAACGCGAGGTCTTGGGCCGGCTCGCGCCGGAGGTGGGCGCCGGTGGATTCCGGCTTTCGCCGGAATCGTCCATGTCGGTTGTCTCCGATACACTTGAGGATGAAAACTGTGAATGTTTTTGGGAGCAATCCTGGTCGACGTACGAGGCCCGTGTGTGTCTGCCGCGTCGCGATTCACGCCGAGGACGCGGGCGCATGCAATGCGCCCCTACCAAAAGAGGCCCCTTGGGTAGGTCCTTTTTCATAGCAATCCCCATGTCGGTTGCCACCGACACCACGAAACATGAAAAGGAGCGGAGTCCTACCTCTTCTCCCGCCTCTGGAGACCTTTGAGTAACTTAGGTGGTTTTCGATACTCATGGTTGTATGGTTCAGATTGATAGGTTCGTGGCTTTGAGCAGAACCTGTGATAGTCAGGCCCGGCCTACTAATGCTGTTAAAGAGCCGCTTGGACCTCGATTTCGAGGTTCGTTCGACCCTTCAGAGCGCACTCCTCCTAGGAACTCGCGCTTCATGAATAGGCATCAGTCTGTCCGCTCGCCGCAAGTTGTATGCCATGCACTTGAACCACATCTCCGTTGCATTCCGATCAAGACCCATGTATCGCACTCGGCTGTAGCAGTATGTCCGCTTCAACGTACCGAAGACCTTCTCCACAGGTGCTCGCACTCGCGATATCAGTTCGTTGCGCCGCTTCTGCCAGTGAGGGAGTCTAGCCTGGTGCTTGTGAGACCTATGCATCGTCCGGTCCTTGATACCCAGAGACTTGAGCCATTTGCGTCTCTTTTTGGACTCATAGGCCCGGTCACCGTACACCGCCGCCTCGTCCCTCGTCACCAGGTTATCTGCCACCTCGCCGTCGTTGACCTTGGCCGATGTCAGCATCGCCGTCCGTATGAGCCCGGAGCCAGCATCGACTCCAACATGGACCTTATAGCCAAAGTAAGACCGAGAGCCCCTGCGGGTCCAGTCCGCATCCGGATCCGTCGCGCTCCTGGCTCCAGGACCCGCCGAGGCCGATGGCCGGCGGGCCTGGGCCTCCACCAGTGTCGCGTCCATCAGTGTGCCCTTCTTCACTACCAGACCACGCTCTTCCAACTGACGCCCCAGTTCCTCGAACAACCGGTCTCCGAGGCTTCGTTCCGTCAGCTCCTTGCGGAAGCGGCTAATGGTCGAATAGTCCGGAGAGTCGTCCTGCAGCCCAAGTCCCACGAACCGTCGGAACGAAAGCCTGTCCCACAACGCCGCCTCCATCTCCGGGTCCGATGCGTTGTACCACTGTTGGAGCAGCATCACTTTGACCATCATCAGCGGCGGATAGCTCGGCCTGCCTTCTGGAGCCGAGTAGACCTCGTCAACAATCTTCCCAATCCTGTCCCAGTCGACCGCCTCACCTATGCGCTCCAATCTCTCGTTTCGGCCGACCTGCTCCGGCAGAAAGGCCTCCGCCATCGACTGCTGACCTACCTTGCGGTGCATGAACTCTACTCCTACCTTCTCCCACATTCTTACCGACGATTATCAACTTCGTCGCAAGGTTATGCAAAGGTCTCCAGTGGGAGAAGCTTGATTCCCTCGTAAAAACCCGTTTTGAGGAAGTTCCAGCGCTTTAGCACATGTGAGCGCTACCGTATGTTGGGGTAGGACACGGAACAGAGACTGTATATTGTACCCAGGCAAGGGTACGGTTGTTCTAATTCGACCTGCACAGACTTTTTACGAGAGAATCAAGATTGAGATGAGGGCTCCTTCTGCTGTCCTCGTACACCTTATTCTCAGGGAAATGACGGGGTGAGAGAGGGCCTGCGCCGAATCGGAGGTCCAGCGGCGAGGACATTTTCTTATGGAACACCTGGCGGATTTTCCCAGATACGATTTGTAGCTAGGGGGGCCTGTTCAACTGTTCCGTTTTCATCCGTTTTGTTCCGTTTCGTATGTGGAGGGCGCTGTTCGGGCTACCGGAGACTGTTTCACCTCGTATCTACAGCGGTATGTCGGACAGAGGAGACTTGTTCCATTTTCCTCAGCCGAAAAGACAAAAGGACAGGCCCGCGGGGTCGGTCCGCTGGAAAGATTGTGTCTCAACAGAAACGGACCGACCGTGGGGTCTGTCCCTCACAACAATATTAGCTCATCTGGTCTAGTTTATCAACCGCCCGCATGTCCTAACCAACGAAGTGCGGAATGGGCCTCAGAATTTCGGCTACCGATAACTTAAAGCAATCGTGAACCGCCTTGACCGGCGTGGGCCTTGACCGGCGTGGTATTATGCCCCGGTTGGTACTACAAACCCTCGAGAGGACCGATGAGCATTCTTTACGCTAACAACCTAATGCCCGACCGGGCCCCGTCCGGCCATGGGCGATTCGTGTTGTGGAGGACCTAGGAACTCGTTTTTCTACTTGTGCCTACCAAGGGCCTCCCAACACGGGAGGCCCTTTTTAGTACCCGAAGTTTTTCAAGACGTAACCGAATTCGGCCAGTCAGAAGAACAGAGTCGCCGGGACAGTGTGGCTACTTGGATAACCCTGTACGGGCACCGGTTCTCGGTTGGGAACTTCTGTGCAGGAAGCGGAACAGAGGAAAAGAATGCGAATACTGGCTCGATTAGCCAGGTATAGCCTGAAACATAAGCGGCGGCTTGCCCTCGGGTACGCGGCCATCGTGGGGACGGCGGTCATCACCTTGATCGTGCCCAGGTTGCTGGGACAGGCGCTCGACGAGGTGCTTGCGCAGGCGGACCGGAACAGGTTGTCGGTCTTCGCCGGATTGATCCTCCTAGCGGCGCTGGCCACTGGGGCGCTGCGCTACCTCGACAACTACCTGAGGGAGGCGATCGCCGAGGCAATCGGCTATCAGCTGCGGCAGGAGCTCTTCGATAAGCTCCACCGGCTGAGCATGGCCTTCCATGACCGGCAGCAGGTCGGCAACATGATGTCACGCGCCACTTCCGACGTCGACGCAGCCCGGCGCTTCGCTGCGTGGGGGATCTACCACGGCGCCTCCATCGCGCTATACGCCGGCGGCGCGTTCGTACTCCTCTTCCTCGCCAACTATCGTCTCGCCCTGATCGGGGCACTGTTCTTCTCAATCGCGCTGTGGCACAGCCTGTCGGTGGTGCCCCGCATGGTTGGCAACTGGCGCAAGGCGCACGCCCAAATAGGAACGATGACAGCAGTTGTCCAGGAGACTTTGTCGGGCCTGCGAGTCGTGAAGGCCTTCGGTGGGCAGGCACGTCAGCAGTCGCAGCTCGAGCAGTCGTCGGAAGAATACAGGCGTCATATGGTGTCCGCGGGAGGTTACGTCAATAGGTGTGTAAACGACATCAGGCGGCGACCTTCTCAGCCGTTGATTCAATGGCGATTCCATCCGCATACTGTGCACCGAGATAGACGTCTTCGATCAACTCAGGGGCCTTCAGACGCCTGAAGCGCTGTTCGGCGACCATCAACATCTTCCAGATCACCGCTATCGCCCGATCGACCCTCTTGTAGCGCTTGGCGGCATCGGTCCGAAGCCTGAGGGCCGCGAAGGGTGATTCTACCGGGTTCGTCGTGCGAAGGTGCCCCCAGTGCTCCTTTGGGAAGTCATAGAAGGTGACCATGCGGTCCCAGTCCCGCTCCAAGGCCTCTGAGGCCGCCTCGTAGGAATGGTGTCGCCGCACCACCTGGTGAACACCGTCCTGAGCCGCTCAGCCTCTGTCCGAGTCGGCGCGTAGGGGATAGTACGCAGCATGAGCTTGGCCTGGTCCTGTTGTCGCTTTGGAAGCTTGATTCCCTCGTAAAAACCCGTTTTGAGGAAGTTCCAGCGCTTTAGCACATGTGAGCGCTACCGTATGTTGGGGTAGGACACGGAACAGAGACTGTATATTGTACCCAGGCAAGGGTACGGTTGTTCTAATTCGACCTGCACAGACTTTTTACGAGAGAATCAAGCTTGGCGAGCACGTTTACGATCTTGTGGTTCCAGCAGCGTTGCTCTGCCGCCTGCGGATAGACGTTGCGCAGAGCTCCCCAGATGCCCAGGTGTCCGTCTCCAACCACCAGCCTCGGGCAGCTCAAGCCCCGGCGCTTGATGTCCCTGAGCACCTCGGACCAGTTCTCTGTGGACTCCCTGTATCCGGGAACAGCGCTCACCACCACCTTGCTCCCGTCGCTCAGGGCCGCCATCACCACCAGTACTGCCGCCTTCTCCTTCTCAAGACCAGCCTTGACGTAGACTCCATCCACCCACATGTAGACCACTTCCAGGTCATCGAGGGGCCGGCTGCGCCATTGGGCAAGCTCATCGTTCCACTTGGACTTCAACCGGGCCACCGTGCTCGCCGATACCGGTGCGTCCTCTCCCAGCAGCCCCCGCAAAGCCAGATCGAAGTCGCCTTCGGATAGACCGTGCAGGTACAGCTCGGGGATCAACTCAGCAACCTTCCTGGTCCTGTTGACGAACAGCGGCAGCAGCCGGCTCTCGAACTGCTCCTCGGTATCGCGGACTCGCGGCCGCCTCAGCTGTATCGTTCCCGAACTCAGCGTAAGCCTCCGGGCTCTGCCGTATCCGTTCCGATAGCCGGTATCGTTGTCCGAGTCGGATCTGAGCGCCGACTTCGCCCTTCCCAGAAACGCCGTCACCTCCTCCTCCAGCAACTCCTGGATCAGCCTCTGGACCTGGCTTCGCACCCAATCCTCCAACTGCTCCCACTCCGGCCTTGACTCCGACCTACTCTCAGTGCTTTCCTTCCTCATGGGGCGGTCTATCTCCTCTCTTGGGCCTCGAGCCCGTGTTGTTCAGAGAGAGGGTACACCGCCCGACTGTTTACACACTTTTTGAAGATACCTCCGTCCGCGGCGCTCATATCGGTCAATCGCCGGGCGCTCTCGACGCTGCTGTTGAGCGCCGCGACGGGCGCCATTCTCTGGATCGGCGCAACCGAGGTTGCTGCAGGACGGCTCACGGCGGGGCAGCTGGCAAGCTCGATTCTGTATATCGGGATCATCTCCGGCGAGATGTTCTGGGCCGGCTTCATGGTGACGGACTCTACCAGGGCGCACGCCGCCGGCCAACGCATATTCGAGGTCCTCGACGCCGAATCCCCCGTCAGGGAGCGAAACGGTGCAGTCGCCATGCCCGCGGCTAAAGGCCACGTGCAATTCGAGAGCGTTTCCATGAACTACACGGGCGAGCGGCCCGCGATACAAGACGTCGACTTCGAGGCCCGGCCCGGCCAGCTCGTGGCGGTCCTCGGCGCGCCCGGCTCCGGTAAGAGCACCATCGTGCACCTCATTCCGCGGCTCTACGATCCGGTCCAGGGCCGCATCACCATCGACGGCCACGATATCAGGGACGTGACGTTGGACTCGCTCAGGCAAAACATCGGGATCGTCTTGCAGGACTCGTTTGCCTTCGCGACCACTATCAAGGAAAACGTCGGCTACGGCGCAAACCAAGCGTCGATGGACGAGATCGTGCGCGCCGCGAAAATAGCGCAGCTCCACGACCAGATCATGAGCTTCAGCGAGGGGTACGACACGCTGGTCGGCGACCGCGGGATCACGTTGTCCGGCGGACAGCGTCAGCGCCTGGCGATAGCTCGGACGATCTTGCTCGACCCACCGATCCTTATTCTCGACGACTCGACGTCCAGCGTCGACGTGGCTACGGAGAGCCGTATGCAGGAGGCGCTGGCCGAGGTGGTCCGCGGGCGCACGACGTTCGTCATCGCTCACCGCCTTTCGACAGTGCAACAGGCCGACCTGATACTCGTCCTCGACCACGGGCAGATCGTCGAGCGCGGCTCACACGACGAGCTCATCAACACGAACGGTTACTACAGCAGGATTCACAAGCTCCAGCTCGTGCCTCAAGAGGAGGCGATTCCCGAAGGACGCGCTCCCAGTGCGAAAGGGGCGGCGTAATGGCTGACGCCGTTGTTACCAACTCAGGGGTAAGCGAAGACCTGGTCCTCGACGACTCGAAGGCAGGAGCGACCCGCCACGGGGTCCGCGCGCTGCTGAAACTTGCGCCTTACGTACGTCCCTACTGGCGACAGATGATCGCTGTCGCGGCATTGATGCTGGTCCATACGGGGACTCTGGTAGCCATTCCGTGGCTGATCAAGATCATCATCGACGAGCATGTCGCGGGCGAAGGCACCCCGAGCTTCAGCCTCACCATGCTCATGGCGGCCTTCGGAATCGCCATCGTCGCCCACTACGTCTCGGAGCTGGCCTACTACCGGACGCAGATTCGAGTAGGCCATCAGGCGCTGCTTGCGCTGCGGCACGACCTGTTCAGACATCTCATGCGGCTCTCGATGAGGTTCTACGACCGGAACCGGATGGGTCGGGTGATGTCACGGATCCAGAACGACATGCAGCACCTGCAGGAGCTCGTGAACGTCGTGGTGTTCTCTGTCTCGAACGTCGTCATCCTCTTCGGTGTCACGACCGCGATGATCGTGATGAGCTGGAGGCTCGCGCTGATGACGCTTGGGGGCGCCCTTCTGGTTGTGCCGGTCCTAATCCTCTGGCAAAGATTCGCCGGCCCGGCGTTCCTCCGGGCCAGGGAGACCGTTGCAGGCGTCAACTCTCGACTCCAAGAGAGCCTCGTGGCGATGCAGGTTATCCAGAGCCTGAACCGTGAGAAGGAGAGCATCCGAGAGTTCGAAGAAGAAAACCGCAGCAATCTTCAGGCAAATCAAAGGGCCGCCCAGTTCTCGGTCGGGCTGTACCCGTCGGTCGAAGCCCTGAGCACGGCGAGTCTCGCCATTGTTGTGCTCATCGGAGGCACTATGGCGCTGAACGGATCAGTAGAGGTGGGCGTGCTGGTGGCCTTCGCCCTGTACGTACAGCGGTTCTTCGAGCCGATCGAGCGCCTGAGCAACGACTTCACCCAGGTACAACGCACCGTGACCGCCGTTAGGAGGGTTTTCCAGCTTCTGGACATCGAGCCGGCGATCACGGACAGACCTCAAGCAACCGGGCTAACGGGCATGAAAGGCGCGATCAGGTACGAGAACGTCGGCTTTCACTACAACCCCGAGACACCTGTGTTGAAGGGTGTCGACCTGCAGATCGACCCCGGAGAGACGATAGCTCTGGTAGGCGTCACGGGCGCCGGCAAGACGACCATGGTCTCCCTCCTGCTCCGCTACTACGAGGTGACTTCCGGCCGAATCACCATCAATGGCCACGACATCCGGGACCTTACCCCGGAGTCGCTATCTCGAAACGTCAGCGTGGTCCTCCAGGAACCCTTCCTGTTCACCGGAACGGTCCGGGACAACATTCGTTTCGCGCGTACCGACGCGACCGACGAAGAAGTCGAAAGCGCGGCCACGGTGGTCGGAGCGCACCAGTTCATCTCCGAGCTGGAGGACGGCTACGACACGGAGCTCCGGGAGCGAGGAGGCAACCTGAGCATGGGCCAACGACAGCTTGTCAGCTTTGCCCGCGCCGTCCTCGCCGACCCTCGGATCCTTATCCTGGACGAGGCGACCGCCAACGTCGATACCGAGTCCGAGGTGCTAATACAGCGCGGGTTGACCGAGCTGCTCCGTGACCGCAGTGGTGATCGCCCATCGGCTGTCGACGGTACGAAACGCCGACCGGATCGTGGTCCTAGAAGACGGAGCGCTCGCCGAACAAGGCACCCACGAAGATCTGATGGCCCACGGCGGCGTCTACGCCAAGCTGCAGGCCATCGGTCTGGCAGAGGACTCGGAGTCCGTAACCTCCTCTCCCTTAATGGGATAGGAATGAGGTGAGGGTGTCCTTGACTGCCACACGAACATCGTCACTGTTTGCCGCGCACTCGCCGATCTCCGACAATCCCCCTCACCCTAGCCCTCTCCCGCCACGGGAGAGGGGATTGGCGACCGCGTGAAGGCCTTCATTCGAGAGTACCTGAGGTTGCACCTGGTCTATCTCCGTCCTCACTGGCGGCGGATGGTGGTGCTGTTCGTCGTCATGCTGGCCAGCATTGCGCTGGGGGTGATTGCTCCTCTGATCGTCAGTAGCTTCATCGACTCCGTGAGGGCGCGCGAGGAAGCTCAGACCCTCTTGATCGCCGGCATCGGGTTCATCGGTGTCGGTCTGCTGGCGTCGATCAACTCGGCGATAACCTCCATAGTGAGCGCCCAAATCGCCTGGCTGACCACCAACAGGATGCGGGCCGAGTTGGTGCTGCACGTCCTCAAGCTCGACATGAGCTACCACAACGACAACACCGCTGGCGAGATCATGGAGCGGGTCGAGGGAAACATCTCGGCCATGGCGCGACTCTTCTCCATGTCGTTGGTACAGCTTATCAGCGGCGTGCTCCTGACCATCGGCATCTTGATCGGCCTGGGGACCAAGGACTACCGGCTGAGCCTGACTGTGTTGGTGCTAGGTGTATTCATCGTCGCCGTCTACACCTTCTTTCAGAGGGTAGCGATACCTCATTTCCGAACGGCACGCCAGACGACCGGCGACTTCATGGGCCATATCAGCGAGACGCTGTCCGGGGTGCCGGACATCCAGACGAGCGGGGCGATTGACTACGTCCTCAGGCGGTTCTACGACCTCAACAGAAAGGACTACTGGGCCAACGCTAGAGGATCGATTCTCAACCAGAATGCGGAGTTCATGTCGGAGGTCTTTTACTGGCTGTCTTTCGGCGCCGCCATCGCTATGGGGATTTACCTGTTCCAGAACGATCAGGTCACCCTGGGCACCATATTTCTGGTCATCCAGTACATGCCTCGATTGCACCAGCCCCTGACCACGCTGTCGTCTGAGGTAGGCAATATCCAGAAGTCTCGCGTGAGCCTGGACCGCATCAATCAGCTTTTCGATACCCGTTCGGCGGTGGAGCAACAGGGCGACACACCGTTGCCGTCGGGGCCGGTGTCCGTCGAGTTCGACGACGTGTCGTTCTCCTACAACAATCGGGCGCAGGTCCTCCGCGACGTCTCATTCACCATCGAGCCCGGCAAAGTAATGGGGTTGCTGGGCCGTACCGGATCCGGAAAGACGACCATATCGCGCCTTCTGTTCCGGTTGTACGACGTGGATAGGGGAGCCGTCCGGATGGGCGGTGTCGACCTGAGGACTACTCCTCTGGACGATCTACGTAGCCGTGTGGGCATGGTGACCCAGGAAGTCCAGCTCTTCCAAGCCAACCTCCGTGACAACCTCACTCTCTTCGACGACACGATACCCGACGACCGCATCATCGCGACGATCGAAGACCTGGGACTGGGCGCCTGGTACGCGGCGTCTCCAGACGGACTGGACACCGAGATCACATCGGGAGGAGGCCGCCTGTCGGCCGGAGAGGCGCAGCTCGTTGCCTTCGCCCGGGTCTTCCTGAGGGACCCCGACGTCGTGGTCCTGGACGAGGCGTCGTCGCGCCTGGACCTGGCGACCGAGCGGTTGATCGAACGGGCCATCGACAAGCTGGTGAAAGGCCGGACGGTCGTCATCATCGCCCATCGCCTTGCGACCGTGCTGCGCTCGGACACCATCACCATAATCGACAACGGCCAGGTGCAGGAGCACGGCGCCAGGGCCGCCCTGATGGAAGACGAGGGTTCGCGCTTTTCAGAGCTGCTCGCGACGGGACTGGAAGAGGTGTTCACGTGAACACCCTTCACGCAACGTGGCTCATGTTCCGCATGAGGATGTCTCTATCCATCGTGTCCACGGTACTTGTCGCGGTCCACACCGGCTTTCCTCTCCTGGTGGGGCTGGCGCTGCGAGAGCTGTTCGACGCCCTCTCAGTCGACGCCATGGACGAAGGCCGCGTCTGGATGTTCCTTGGAGTGTGGCTGGGGCTGAACCTGATGTTCGAGGTCTTCGACAACATCTACGACGGTCGATACTCGATGGTCTCCATGTACATGCATGCCATGCTGTACCGCAACATCCTGCGGGTCCTGCTTGCCATCCCACCGCTAAGGAACGGCCCCAGTCCCGGCGACCTTCTGGACCGCCTTAGGGCGGACACCCGGTTCGCCACCCTCGCCCTGGAGGCGATGACCGAAATTGTAGGCAGGTCGATCTCGCTCGGGATCGCGCTGTGGGTGATGCTGCGGATCAGCCCGCTGCTCACAGTGGTCGCGCTCTTGCCAACCGCGGCGATCGTGCTCATCGCCAAGGCGTTGGAGTCGAGAGCCCATAAGTACAACCTCGCCGAACGCGCGGCGACGGGACGGGTGTCGTCATCGCCCATGGAGCTGCTTGCGTCGGTCCAGGCCATCCAGGTCGCTGGAGGCGAGGAGCGGGCAGCCAGGCACTATTCATCGCTCAACGACCGCCGCCGCGATTCTTCGCTGGCGAGCCGTACTTTCGAGCTGGCCCGGGGTGGGGCGTTTTCGACCACCTTTACGGTATCAACCGGCAGTATTCTCATCGCCGCGGCGCTCACCTTCGAGAGCAGCGGTCTGACGATTGGCGATTTCGTGCTGTTCGTCACCTACGTCGGGTCGGGTGTGTTCGCATCGTTCCCGCAGCGCGTCGCCACGGTTATCACCAGCATGCAGCGCGCCGGGGTCTCATTCCGCCGCATATTCGAGGTCATTCCGGAAGATACGAACCGCCGGGTATTCGAGGACGACGGCCTCCACCTGCGCAAAGAGCTGCCGGACGTGCCCCGGTTGGTGAAGAGTGAGACCGACTTACTCTCGAAGGTGGAGGTACGCAATCTGACCTTTCGCCATCCGGATACGGGGCGGGGTATTGAGAACGTCTCGTTGGACACCACGAAGGGGTCGTTTGTCGTCGTTACAGGCAGGGTCGGTGCGGGCAAGACCACCCTGCTCGAGAGCATGCTCGGGCTTCTCCCTGCTCAGAGCGGCGAGGTCTACTGGAATGGAAACGAGGTGTCGGACCTGATGACGTTCTTCCGGCCGCCCCGCGTCGCATACACACCCCAGACGCCGCGCCTGTTCAGCGACACGCTGCGGAACAACGTCGTACTGGGGGCGTCCCTGGCAGAGGACGAAGTGCGGACGGCGGTCCATCGAGCCGTTATGGAGCGCGACGTCGATACGCTGGAGAACGGACTGGACACCATGGTCGGCACGAGGGGTGTGAAGCTGTCCGGCGGCCGGATGCAGCGAACCGCCGCGGCCCGCATGTTCGCGCGCGATCCCGAGCTTCTGATCTTCGACGACCTGTCCAGCGCTCTGGACGTGGAGACCGAGCGTGAGCTGTGGGAGCGCCTTTTCCAGCGCACAGACGTGACGGCCCTCATCGTCTCTCACCGCCGGCCCGCCTTCCGCCGCGCCGATCACATCATCGTTCTGAAGGACGGCCGAGTGGAGGCCGAAGGGACGCTCGACGAGCTGCTGAAGACCTCCGACGAGATGCAGCGACTCTGGAAGGGCGACGTCGGCGACGGCCATCACGCTACAGCCTTACATAGTGCACCGGGAGCAGAGCAGGGCGATTGACACGCGGCTTAGGCTGGTAGTGGGCAGATGGTTGGTCGCCCGTAATCCCCCAACCGGGCACCACTCACACCGATTCGTAAACAGTAGAGAAGCAGTTTGCGCACTTTCTGGCGCCTAGAACGATACATCCTACGCTACAAGTTCAAGCTTGATTCTCTCGTAAAAACCCGTTTTGAGGAAGTTCCAGCGCTTTAGCACATGTGAGCGCTACCGTATGTTGGGGTAGGACACGGAACAGAGACTGTATATTGTACCCAGGCAAGGGTACGGTTGTTCTAATTCGACCTGCACAGACTTTTTACGAGAGAATCAAGCTTGGACTAGCTTATGCGTGCATCGCCCTGACGATACTGTCCGCGCTGGCCATTCCAAAGCTGCTTGGCGTCGCCATAGACGAGGCTCTAACCGCCGGGCTGCGTAGTGAACAGCTCCGGATCGCCGCATTGATATTGGCCGCGAGTGTGGTCAGGGGACTTTCCGGCTTCGGACAGAACTACGTCCTAGAGTCCGTGGCCCAGCACGCTGAACACGACGTCAGAAGGGACCTGTTCAGTAAGCTGATGAGCTTGAGCTTCGGCTTCCACGACCGGCACCGCACAGGTGTCAAGGGCGGTGTGAAAACGTACCAGCGGGGCGGAGCAAAACTGTACCACTGAACGCCGTAGAATGGGCATCAAGGTTCGTGGGGCGTTGGAGATCAGGGTCAGTCAGATAGCTGGCGGCCAGAAGTCTTCTTGCTGTGCTTGAGTCGGTAGCTGTCCCCGTTCATCTCCAGGATGTCGACATGGTGGGTGAGGCGGTCGAGGAGAGCTCCGGTCAGCCGTTCAGAGCCGAACACCTCGGTCCACTCGACGAAGGGCTCACTTGGAGGTCACCAGGACCGATCCACGCTCGTAACGCTGGCTGAACACCTCGAAGAGCAGCTCGGCGCCAGTCTTGGACAAGGGCACGAAGCCCAGTTCGTCGATGATCAGAAGCTTGAGTCGTGCGAGCCTTCTCTGCAGGTTGAGCAGACGCCGTTCGTCCCTGGCCTCGATCAGCTCGTGAACCAGAGCAGCGGCGGTGGTGAAGCCCACGGACAGTCCCCTCTGACACGCAGCCAGACCGAGACCGAGGGCGATATGGGTCTTGCCGGTGCCACTGTTGCCGAGAGCGATGACGTTGTGGGGGCGCTCGATGTACTCGCATCGTGCCAGCTCCAGAACCAGAGCCTCGTTCAGGGACGGCATAGACAGGAAGTCGAAGGTGTCGAGACTCTTGGTCGTCGGGAAGCGGGCTGCTTTGATCCGACGTTCCACCATGCGATGGTGACGGTCGATCAGCTCCAACTCCGATAGTCGCAGCAGGTAGTCCGGATGGTCAGCTCCCTCACTGGCACACTGGGATGCCAGCTTGTCGTACTCCCTCAGGAACGTGGGGAGCTTGAGTTGCTTGAGGTTGTGTTCGAGCAACATCGTGGACTTGTTGGTCATGACCGGCTCCCCGCCAGGAGAGCCATGTAGTCCCTGGTCGAGGTTGTTGCAACGTTGGTCCTGGGCAGATACGGGTACAACTCCATGTCGAGTCTAGGCGGTCGACCCTCGATCCTGCACAGCACCAGGTGCTTGACAGCATCGAAGCTCACAGCCCCGAGTCGAATGGCGTCTCGTACGGCGTCGTGGACTTCTTCCGGCTGGAAGGTCTCCATCAGTCTGAGCACCTGCACGAACTCCCTCTTTCCTCGCTTGCCCATCCGAGACTCCAGCAACCGCCGCAACACTCCGAACTCCTCGGGCAACTCCCATCCAACCAGCGGCGCCGCCTGATCCAATGCCCTCGTCTTCTTCTCAAGGAGCGGCAGGTAATGGAGAGGGTCGAAGACGAAGTCGTCTCGATCGTAGGACCGCCGATGGCGGGCGATGACTTCAGCGCCACAGCTGATCACAACCTCGTGTACATATCCGCGGACCAGAACGTCCCGATGACCGTAGGCCACCGGGACCGAATAGTCATTGGTTGTACTCCGGCGTGGCGACCAGCAACCCATCGGCGTTCCGTATCGCTTCTTTGACGCCGCTGACGGAATCAGGATCTCCGGAGGTCTCCACGTCGCCGTCGTACAACGGGAGCCCGCGGAGGTCGAATAGCTCGATGTTCATACCTTCCGGCCCAAGCTCCCGCGCGGCCCGCAGCAACGCGGTATTCAACGAACCTGCCCGCAGGCTGCCGGAGATTCCTAGTACTCTCAACTGCGCTTCGTTTGACATCGTATCGCTCGCTTTCCAACGTATTCGATGCACCTAACCTGTCTACAGGTGCTTACCAAACATTAGCACTAGCGCTTACGGTTGTCAAGCTACTTACTTCATGTTAGTGTGGAGTAGATAACTCGCTAGACGGGAGTTTGGAGAATGGACTCCGAAGACACATGCTCGCCCCATCTTGAAGCCGCCATGAACATCCTCGGGAAGAAGTGGACGGGGTTGATCTTGTGGTCCTTGATGGAGCGCACCCGCCGGTTCTCCGAGATGTCATCATACGTGCCCGGCCTGAGCGATCGCCTTCTATCGCAGCGCCTGCAAGAACTCGAGGGGGTAGGCATCGTCGAGCGGCGAGTGCACGGCGGCCGCCCCGTGCTCGTCGAGTACGCCCTCACCGATAGAGGGCAAGACCTTCGAATGGTGCTCGAAGCGATCTACAAATGGAGCGAGCGATGGGAGACGGCGAAGGAGCTGCCTGCGGCTTCCTGATGCCGCCGTCCAACGCGAACCTAGAGGAGTAGCGTCAGTGCCGAATACCAGCGAGACCTACCGGTCTCTGCACGATATGTCGGATACCGAGACGATGCCGGTGATGTTCGTTGGCCACGGCAACCCGATGAACGCTATCACCGACAACCCGTTCAGCCGAGCCTGGACACGAGTCGGCGAGAGCATGCCCAGGCCTAACGCGATTCTGTGTATCTCCGCACACTGGCTAACCCCAGGATCAACGCAGGTCACGGCGATGGACATGCCGCGAACGATTCATGATTTCGGCGGGTTCCCGAGAATGCTATTCGAGCAGCAGTATCCTGCACCCGGTGCTCCAGGCTACGCCGAAAAGACGATCGAGCTGATCAGGAAGGCCGAGGTGCTGGCCGACTACCAGTGGGGTCTGGACCACGGGACCTGGTCTGTCCTGATCAAGATGTTCCCGGCCGCCGACGTCCCTGTGTACCAGCTGAGCATCAACTACGGCGCGGAGGCCCAACACCACTACGAGCTCGCCCAGGACCTCAAGGCACTGAGAAACAAGGGCGTGCTGATCGTCGGGAGCGGGAACCTCGTCCACAACCTGACGGCGGCCAAGCTGGAGGGAGACCCGTACGACTGGGCGCTCGAGTTCGACGCCACCATGGCTTCGCTGATTGACGACGGGAATGACCAGGGCGTCGTCGCCTTTGAGAGCTTGGGCAGCCTCGCCCGGACGGCCCACCCCACACCCGACCACTTCCTTCCGCTGCTTTACACCCTGGGGTTGAAAGACAACGACGAGCAAATCCAGTACTTCAACGATGAGTTCGACTTCTCGTCGGTTTCAATGCGCTCCTTCGTCGCCAGGCCCCAACGGTAGTCTGTTCCCAAGAGAGACCCGCCTTGAGTCCCGATCACTCCGCACGGCCGCAAACCTCCCGCGAGGTCGCGCGGCGTTGGGATATTACGCCAATCGACTATTTGAATGGCGGCCACAACCAGCATTGGCTCGTCGAACATCGGGGAAGCCGACTGGTGCTCCGTGGTTACATGAAGGAGCCGTTCGAAGACATCGCTTACGAGCTCGAGGTCATGCGGCGTCTGGCGGCCTTAGGATGGCCGATTCCTGCCGTCGTTGAAGCGCCGATTCCTATTGACGGTCGAACGTGGTGCCTGTTCACTTTTCTTCGGGGTGCACCTCGTACTTCGACCAATAGCTGGGAGGAGCGAAGAGCGCGAGGGCGCCTTCTCGCGCAGTTGAACGAGTCCGCCGCAACGCTCCAGGGCATGGGGCAGCGGAAGGGATTCAGTCTGTCGGACCAGGTAATCAGCGACCCGGAGCTCATACCTGCGATCCGGGAGTATGCACGTATCGATCCGGGTGAGGCCCACATACTGCGATGGCATCTCGACCGGGCGCAAGAGAGCTTTGAGCTCATCGACCTGGAGGATGCAGAGACGATTCTGTTGCACGGCGATTTTGCGCCGTGGAATCTCCTATTCGAAGGCGAAAGGCTCACGGGGATCCTCGATTTCGAGGCGACGCACCTCAACTACCGCGTCGCTGACTTTGCCAATTCGTGGCGTGGATATCAGGACGAACTCATTGACGGCTACCAGGAGATACACAGGTTGAACGAGCTGGACTGGCAGCTACTCGTACCAGTCTATTGGTCGTGGATGTTTCTCGGCGTCAAGGATGCAATCAAAGCAATGGTGTCAGGGAAAGCGCCCACACACGACTTTGAGTGGCAGGTCAGACATCTGATGAGGAGGGAGGGAATACTCGGCGAACGTGCGGACCGATATCCTGGGCCCAAGAGCGGCCTCTATTGAGGTAGCTCGGTCCGCAGCTACGTAGGACTGTCCAGACCTCATTGGTTGGCAGCGAGTCGGTCACTCAAAGGCCGTTCGAGCGGAAAGCATCCGATGAACTACAGAAGGCTGGGAAGGACCGGGCTAGAAATCTCGCTTCTGGGGGCTGGGGACCGGTGGAGCGCGGCGAATGGGCCAGATGCTGGGCCACTCAAGAGAGCAGCAACACGCCCTGGTGCAGCGCTGCCTGGACCTTGGGGTGAACTTGTTCGACACGTCCGCGCTCTACGCCGACACTGAGGAGGCCTTAGGCGAGGCGCTGGAGGGTGTGCCGAGGGAGTCCTATGTCCTGGTTACGAAGTGGAGCTACGACAGAGACGACCGTTGGGCCGAAGACCCGGGCGAGCTGCGCGAGTCCGCCGAGCGGAGCCTGCGCCGACTTCGGACCGACTATCTGGACGTCCTGATGCTCCACGGCGTCTTGCCACAACACTACGATCAAGTCGTCGAGCGATACGTCCCGGAACTACGCCGACTGCACGAGGAGGGCGTCGCACGCTACATCGGCTTCAGCGAGCGCTTCCCGTTGGACACAAGCCATCAGGCCGCAACGATGGCCCTGAGTCAACACCCGGAGCTGTGGGACGTTGTCGAGCTTAAGTACGGAATCCTCAACCAGCTTGCCGCCCGAGAGGCCCTCCCCCTCGCGCTCGAGCACGAGGTTGGCGTGATCAACATGGCCGCGGTGCGGATTCGCCTTCCCGACCCCGCCCTCCTGGAAGAGACCGTCGCAGAGTGGAAGGAGGCTGGGTACCTCCCCGCCGACAGCCTCTCCGAGAAGCGACCGCTGGACTGGCTGATCCACGACGCAGTGGACTCTGTGGTCAGCGCGGGGTACAAGTTCGCGGCCGACCATCCGGCGGTGTCGACCGTCCTGAGCGGCACCGCCGATATCGCGCACCTGGAGGCCAACGCCGCCGCACTCGAGGACCCGAAGCTTTCCGACGCTGATACGAGCCGCCTCGTCGAGCTGTTCGGCGAGGTAGACGAATATGCCTGAAGCCATTCCGTCATTCCGGCGAAAAGCCTGCCCCGGCGAAAGCCGTGGGCCGGAATCCAGGAACCCTGAACCGAAAGTTCGCCGCCTAGTTCCCGCCCGTACCAAACAGCCACACGTCTACGCGCCGACGAGCGAGTACTGGAGAACACGATGGAAATTACCACCGTTGAGGCCGTCTACCCAAAATGGTCCCAGATACCCCCAGGGGCGTGGCAGTCGCACTTCTGGCAGATCGTCGTACGCGTCGAGGCCGACAACGGCGCGGTGGGGCTGGGGTACGGCGGCGGCGGCGATCCCGGTTGTCAGGTGGTTAACCAGCACCTCCGCGAGCTGCTCGTCGGGCGCACTGTCGAGACAACCGACGACATCCGCGAGACTTGGGATGACCTGTATCAGCAGTCGCTTCCTTACGGGCGCAAGGGTCTCTCGGTGATGGCGCTCAGCGGAGTCGACCTGGCGCTCTGGGACCTGCTCGGCAAAGCGCGCGGCCTACCGGTCTATGAGCTGCTGGGCGGGCTCAAGAAGCCGAAGGTCAGGGCCTACGCGTCCGGAAACGAGACGGAGCGCTACCTCGACATGGGCTACACGGCCAACAAGTTCCCACCCGGCCGTGGAGGCTCCGACGAGAACGTCGCCCAGACCGTGGCGTCCGCGAGGCGGTCACGAGAGATCTTCGGCGACGACGCCCTCATCATGACCGACTGCTACATGAGCTGGGACGCGGCTGCGACTCTGCGAATGGCCGAAGCGCTGGCGGAGTACGACCTCTACTGGTTCGAGGACGTCTTGACGCCGGACCTAGTCGACGAACAGGCGGCCCTCCGGCCGGGGATCAAACCGATCAACCTGGCCGGAGGCGAGCACGAATTTACCCGTTTCGGCTTCGCCGCGGCGGCCAAGGCCGGGGCTCTGGACATCTGGCAGCCGGACCTCACGTGGTGCGGCGGCATAACCGAAGGGCTCCGGATCCTGGACCTGGCCAAGGAGCATGGGGTGACGGTAGTGCCGCATCGCGGCGGAGAGATTTGGGGACTGCACTTCATCGCGGCGACGGACTGTGACGACCTCGCCGAGACGCACCCGGAGAGGTGGGTGCCGCCGAGAGACGAGCTGTGGTTGGAGGAGCCAACAACGGTGGATGGCCACCTGACGCCTCCCGACCGGCCAGGCTTCGGCGTCCGGCTCAACGAGACCATGCTGTAGGGTCCTACCTCCTCTCCCTGCGGGGAGAGGATTGTCGAAGATTCCGAGGCTCTCGGGGAGGTGAGGGCGCCCCACCCTGTACTAAGGCTGGGCCGGCTCGTGAGCTCGCGGCAGGAAGGGGTTGTCGGCCGGCTCCTTACCTCCGTAGAACCAGCTCAGCGGGAGCACTTTCCGTTTCTGGTTGATCGAGCCTTCCCCTTTCTGGCTGCTCAAAATGAGTTGGCCATCCGTCGGGTGCTCTTCATAGGCCGAGTAGGTATGGGCGATGATCACCCGGTCCTCGAGCGCGATCGCGGATGGGTACGCCCACCGTCCGTGAGCGCCAACGGACACGATGTGCTCGGTCTGCCGTTCGGGAGCGGGAACTCCCGGCTCGAAATGCTTCTCGGCTGGGCGGACCACCCTAATGGGACCCGGCTCGACCCGCGTGGTCTCGTGCATCGACTCGATGTTCTGGAAGAACTCCCACACGCCTCCGCCGTTCCGGCTGACGGCCGACGAGAGGCGCGTCCGAGCGTAGCCTTGCCTGATCTCCGCCTCACTCTCCTGGTTCCAGATCATGAGCAGGTGGCCGTTCGGTAGGGTCAGTATCTGGCACGGCGTCGTGCTTGCGGCCAGCGCCGTCGGCTGGGGACGCGTCCACGACTCGCCGTTGTCGTAGGACCACGCCTGGAAGTGGCGGCCCAGGCCGACGCGCATCATCATTAGCAGCGTGCCGGGCACTACCTCCGTGACAGTCGGCTCATTCACGTAGTTGTAGTTGGCGTTCCAGTCCAACAGAATGAACAGGTCTCCGTCCTGGTTTCGCTCCCAGGTACGCCCGTCGTCGTCGGAATAGCAGACGTAGACCGTAGTGAACCCCGGGTCATGATCGTGTGCTCCGACCGCTACCCACTGGCCGTTGATCAGCTTGCCGACACCGGGAGGTTTCCGGTCGTCCGGCCCCCTGTTCTGTCCCATGTATGTATACACGGGATAGACCAGCCGTCCTGAGGACGTTCGCAGTAGCACATCCTGGTATGCGTGGGTGTCGACTCCCGGCTGGCTGACGTCGACGGGTGGCTCCCAAGTCTCGCCGCCATCCTCCGAGCGCCAGAAGATGATCTTGGACGTGTCGCCGAGCTTTCCGCTCGGGTTCAGACGCCTTCCGCCGAGGCCAATCCCCTTGCCCGACAGCTTCACCAGAGACGAATTCCCGCCGACTGGTCCCCCGTCTCGGTCGACTCGCCGAGAATCCTCGGACCACGTCACGCCGCCGTCGTCGGAGTAGCTGAACAACCCTCGCGCGGTGTGCATGAGCCAGCCATCGTCCAGCTCGACGAAACTCGAATCGTGAAAGTAAGTCGTGTCGTGTATCGCCAGCGCCTCTTCCGGGCGGGTCATCGGCACGTTGCTCATCGTCTTCTCCTCGTCTCATCGGGCGGGCAGACATAGAGGTCTGCCCCTACAAGGCCCGTTACGGCTGGGCCGGCTCGTGAGCGCGCGGCAAGAACGGGTTGTCGGCTGGCTCCTTGCCTCCGTAGAACCAGCTCAGAGGGAGCACCTTCTGCTTCTGGTTGATCGAGTTTTCGTCTTTGCGGCTGCTCAAGATCAGTCGAGCCTCCGTGGGATGCTCCTCCAAGACCGAATATGTGTGAGCGATGATCACTCGGTCCTTGAGCACGAGGGCCGACGGGTATGACCACCTTCCATGAGCGCCGACCGAAACGACGTGCTCCGTCGGCCTCTCAGGCGCGGCCACGCCCGGCTCGAAGTGCTGCTCCTCGGGGCGGGTCGGCCGAATGGGCCCCGGCTCCACCCGCGTCGACTCGTGCATCGACTCGACGTTCTGGAAGAACTCCCACACGCTTCCTCCGTTGCGGCTGACGGCCGACGAGAGACGAGTCCGGGCGTAGCCCTGCTTGATCTCCGACTCGCTCTCCTGGTTCCAGACCATCAGCAGATGACCGTTAGGCAGAGTCCTGATCTGGCATGGAGTAGTGCTGGACGCAAGTGTCGTGGGCTGGGGCCGGGTCCACGATTCACCGTTGTCGTAGGACCACGCTTGGAAATGACGGCCCAAGCCGACGCGCATCATCAGCAGCAGGGTGCCAGGAGCTACCTCGGTCACAGACGGCTCATTGACGTAGCTGTAGAGGGCGTTCCAGTCCAACAGAATAAAGAGGTCTCCGTCCTGGTTCCGCTCCCAAGTGCGCCCATCATCATCGGAGTAGCACACGTAAACGGTCGAGTACCCCGGGTCGAAATCGTGCGCCCCAACCCCGACCCAGTGGCCGTTCACGAGTTTGCCGACCCCTGGCGCCTTCTTAACGTTGACACCCGTCGCTTTACGACCCGTGTACACCGGGAAGATCAGCCTTCCCGAGGACGTCCGCAGCAGCACGTCCTGGTAGACGTGCGTATCGACTCCAGGAGTGCTGACCTGTACAGGCGGTTCCCATGTCTCCCCACCGTCCTCGGAGCGCCAGAAAATGACGCTCGCAGTGGACCCGATCTTCCCGTCCCGATTGATCCTCCTCCCGCCCATGCCGACGCCTTTGCCGGACAGCCTCACCAGCGACGAGTCACCGCCGACGGGGTCGCCATTGCGGTCGTGGCGAGGCGAGTCATCGGACCAGGTCAGTCCGCCGTCCTCCGAGAAGCTAAACAACCGCCGCGCGCTGTGCATGATACGGCCGTCATTGAGCTCGACGAAGGTCGAGTCGTGGAAGTACTTGGTCTCGCGTATCGCCAGCGCCTCTTCAGGCCGGGTCATCGGAACGTTGCTCATCTCGATCTCCTTAGTGGGTGTGGTGTCGCCTAGTCGAATGGTACCGGGATCTTGTCCCCGTGCCACGGGAACGCGTAGCTGGGGTCGTTAACAAATCGATTCAAGCCGGCGTCGATCCGAATTGAGGTGGATGGAGGGAGCTGGACCGCGAAGTACTTGCCGTTCACCGGGACTACGCCGTTTCCAGACCTCATATTGGTGAACTGGTGCTCACCGAATGCGCCGGACTGTACAATCACCGACCGGGTCTCGGTGGGGCTCGTGTTCACGAGCTGCACACCGACGCCATCGGCCCGTAACTCGTCCACCAGGGCCCCAACGTCAGGTGGCAGGCCCGGCCGCATTCGGTCGGCGTCGAAGTACCGAACCGTCGCTCGTAGCAGGCCGCCGTGGTAAACGGAATGAGGCGCTCCCATCGTCGTCTGGGTCAACACCTTGGTATAGACCGGGTTCGGTGGCTCGTCGTTGTCGGCGATCAATTGGGCTGCGTCCCGGTCATCTGCCTTCAACAGTTCGTAAGCTTTTACCGCTTGGTTGTACTGAGCAGTGAGCGCCTTCTCCGGCCAGTTGGGGTTCTTGCCATCGTAGTACTGGAACCGGCTGTATTCCGTCTGCCAGTCGGCTCTCCGGTCCCCGTGAAACGTTACCTCGTTCCAGCCCCGCTCCTTGTCGCCCTCCCGCAGCCGGTCGATGAGGTCGTAGTCTTCCTGAGACATCGACATGTGATAGATGTGGGCGGACTCATAAACACGCAGTGGAATGGCACTGCTCCTGTCCCACCCGTCGGGCGTGATCCTGATTGGCACCAGCAGGTGTCCGTCTTCGCGGGTGAATGAGTTGTCGAGCAGCATCTTGATCTGGGAGCGCATCAGGTCAAGGTACTTGAAGTCGCCGCTTAGCAGCACGGCACACTCCGTGGCGACCATGACCGAATGAAACAGACGCTGGTAGCCGTATGTGCTGTGCCACCCGGTCAAACCTCCCCACCACACCCCGTCCCTGTGCTCGCCGACCTTGCCCGTCGGCCCGACGTTGTCGGGGATGATGCCGTTGTTCTGCCGGGTGCGGTCCATCCAGGCGTCCACGTACTCCAACACCCACCGCTTGTACTTTTCATCGCCGGTGTAGAGATAGGCGTTCGTCACGAGACCGGTGGCCGATAGGTTGGCAACGAGGTCGCCGTTCAAGACGACGTGGTTGAACAACTTCACGATCTCGTCCGCCTTCTCGGGATCGTCCCACCAGCCGAACTCCAGGTCCTTGACGATTGGGTAGAGGGAGGTGCGCGAGCCCATGACTTTGGGCTCCCAGGCGGGGTTGTTCAGCGACTTGCCACCGTGCAGGTAGTCCATCGCACTGTTAAGAGGCGCCTCGAGCCATGGGCCCTGGCTACTGTTCATCGGCGATCGGATGACCTTGTGCGCGGGGTCCCAGTTTGGAGCCTCCGGGTCCTCCCCGATATACATGGCGGCGAACCGCCTGGCACGACGGACGTTCTCGTAGATCGTGGGGTCGGCGACGCCGAAGTCGTAGAACGCCATGTTGCCTTCGCCCATGTGGTGCCATTCGGCGTCTCCGGGATGGGCCAGGCTGAAGTACTCGTTGTGAATGCTGTACTTGAGCGTCATCGGCGTGGTGCCGTGGTGATAGTCGAGATTGTTAGCGCGGTTTCCGTCCCTGTCGTCGAACAGCCGAGTGGTGGCATTCCAGTGTTTCAACGCCAAGTCGACAAGGCTTTCGTCGCCGCCCAGCGCATACAGAAGACACCAGTTGTACGACCGCTCGTAGTAGTCGTCCATGTCGTCGGACCAGTACCACGCACCACTTCGCTCGGCGTACTTCCTGCTCATCATAGGGGCGGATTCCTCCATGAGAGTGATTAGCTTGCGCTGCAGCAACGCCCAGGTGGGCGGCGCGGTTACCTCGGTCGCGGTGATCGTCGGCATTTCGGGCAGCATTCTTCTCAGTCCTTTCTTGGAGTCACGTCTTGTCCATAGCGGGCCGAGGTCATGCCTGGTAGAACCACTGAAGGGGTAGGCCCAGCGTAATAGTGGTCCGTACTCCCTTGCCGCGAGGCGGCAGATCGATGTCCGGCCCCCTCTCCTTGAACTTCGTATTTATGATCACCCTGTCTTTCCCGATGTACATGGACGGGTAGTCCATCACCCGATCGTTGTACGGCAGCCTTGGCGTGTAGTTCGCCGCTCGGTAGCTCCTGATCGGCGGCGGCTCGATATAGGTGGTCTCGTCGCCGTCGAGGGCTCCGACGTTCTTCCTGAACTTCCACGTCGCGCCGCCGTCCTGGCTGACGGCCGCTGTGAGCCGGTGCCTTTGCCTGCCGCGCTCGATCTCGTCTCCCGAGACTTGGTTCCACAGGATCAAGAGATCGTCGGTACCGGGCACGCGCCTCAGGCAGGCCGGCGCTCTCGAAGAGGCCAGCGTCGTGGGCTCGGGGTGAGACCACGTCGAGCCGTCGTCGTCGGACCAGCTCTGGTAGAGCCGGCCCAGTTGGGTCCTGTGCACGTTGAGCAGGTGATTCGGGCTCACTTCGGCGATGACGGACTCCTCGCAGGAGAAATGGCCCCCGGCACTGTAATCAATTGTCACCATCATCTCGCCGTCTTCGTTCCTCTGCCACGTCCGCCCCTCGTCGTCCGAGTAGTAGACCCAGCTCACGTCGATGATGTTCTCGTAGCCGTGGCCGCCTACTCCGGCCCACTCGTCGCCCAGAAGGCCCACCGATGCCCCCACGCCTTGAGGGATGATTACTCTCTTCCCAACGTACCAGTAAACGGGAATGACGATGCGTCCTGAGCTGGTCACGATAGCGGTGTCGTTCCAGATGGCCGCCATGACGCCGGGCTCGCTCACCATCACCGGATCGGACCAGGTCTCGCCTTCATCGTCTGAGCGGATGAACCAGGCAGGACGGCCCTTGTCTCCCTCGGGCGTGTAGGCGTAGATAAGACCCAGCGCGCCAGATTTCAGGACAACCAGGTTGGCGGCGCTTCCCACGATCTGGTTTCCCGAACCGTCCGTCAGCGACAACGGTTCGGTCCAGGTCTCGCCGCCGTCTTCGGAGACCTGCTTCTCCAACCTCCCAACGATGTTCAGAAGGCGACCGTCCTTCACGTCTTTGATACTCGCGGCACCGGCGTAGGCGTGGAGAAACAACGTTTCATCAGGCAGCGTCGACGCTACTCTCTTTTCGAAGTCGTTATTCAAAGCGATCGCCTCCCCTGGCAGCAGTTGGGCCAAGACGTTATCACACATCGAGAGCATTCAGTGCCGAGTGCTCGGGGGAAACAAGCGCGAGTTTTCGATAGGTCGTAAGTGGGGGCGGCGTGGGGGTATGACGACTCGAGCAGGCGAGGCTGACGGATGTCCGGACAGAACTGCGCCGGGACCTCACAAGGCCCTCGGCAGTTAGCTCTTGAGGACGATGGCGCGCAGAGTGGGCGGCCGGCAGGTTACCCCGTGAACGCCGGATTCAGAGTCGGCGATCTCCGAGGAGGCGCAACCTGGTCCTCGCCTAGGGGGAAGGCCTCTTTCTTGTACACCTGTATCCGGTGGCTCTCGTAGTCGGCGACGATCAGATTGAAGTCGTCGTCGACACGTACGGACCGCGGGTGGCCCAGGAGCTTCACGAGGTCGAGGTCGCCGGTCTCAGGTCGCCGGCGGTACGTCTTTCTGGGTCTGATCATCGGTTCCCGGTACGAAACGGAAAGGTTCGCGTCTCCGGTGAACTGCTGTACGTAGACGCCGTCCTCATTGAAGAGCTGCACACGGTTGTTCTGCGTGTCAGCTATGTAGATGTCGCCATGCTTGTCGACGGCGACGCCCGATGGCCGGCAGAACTCGCCGTTGTCGCTGCCCGACGCGCCGAACTCGAAGATGAAGTCCATGTTGGGGTCGAACACCTGGACTCGATCGTTACGCCAATCGGCTACGTAGATCCGGCCGATCTCGTCGATCGTTATGCCCCACGGCATGTTGAACTCGCGCTCCGATGTCCCTAAGCGCCCCCAACTGCCCAGGAAACTCCCGTCCTTCGTGAACTTCTGGACGCGGTGATTCAAGGTATCGACGACGTACATGTCTTCGTCGGCATCGAAGGCAATCCCCGCGGGACGGTGCAGCTGGCCGTCGTCCGAGCCGTGTTCGCCCCACTTCCCCAGGAACTCACCATGCCGGTTGAAGACCGATATGCGGTCGGCGCCCTCGTCGGAGATGTAGATCAGCTCGTCTTTGTCTACGATGATCTGGCCCGGCCTCAGAAGCGCGCCGTCGCGAACCGGCCAGTCGTCGGCGCCGTACGGGCGCTTGACATTTGGAAAGCGGAAGCCGTAGTCGGGAGAGCCGAACGCGCCGAGGTCTTCGTCTTCCATATTGGTGATTGTGACGGGGCCGGAGCCACCGCCACACAACGCGTATATTCGGCCTTCCTGCCCAAGCGCGATGTCGTACGGGAGGCTCGTCTTCGTAAAATTCCCGATTGTCTTGAGGAACGGGAAACCCGTTCGGACGAGTCCAGGTGGCCTAGCCATGGCGATTCACCTCTGAGGATGGGGTTTAGGGATTAGGGTCTAGGGGTGAGGGCCCACCCCCTAAACCCCAAACCCTAACCCCTTCTAGTTAAATTGGTACTCTTTGGTCGATACGATGAGTCGTAGCATCCTCAATACCCGAGCTTCATTGGCCTCGCGCGTCGACTCGTCGTCGAGCCTCAACTCGCCGCCCGATTCGGCATGCTCGATGAGCTCTCCACGAGTCTCCTCGTCCACGTTAACGTACCCCGCAAGTTCGAGGGACAGATCGACGAACTCCTCGGGCACAAGCGGCGAGCGCGAGGCGAGGCGGTCGATGATGTCTTTGAAGCCTGGAGCGTCGGTATCGTTCACCCGCTCGACAGCGTAGTTCACGCGCTCGTTCAGCGTGCCTCCGTCGATCCAGTCCCGGCCCGTGTGCCACCCTTCGACTGTAAGCGGGTTTTGTAGTTGCTGGCCCATGAGTCCCATGTTCTGCTCCGGACCTCCCCTCCGCAGGTCGGGCAGCGTGTACGTCCCCATCAGCTTGAGAACTCCCGCTACGTGCTCGGCCGGACCCTTCACCCGAGCGTACGTCGCCTGTTTGAAGAAATCGGAGTTGAAGAGCACCCGCAGCACCGACCGGATGTCGCCGTCTGACTCGAAGTAAGCTTTCACCAGAGTATCGATGGCCTCCGGGTCCCGCGGAGGAGTCTCGTTCCAAGACGCCACCTGCGGCTCGTCGGCGACGAAGAACGTGTAGAGGTGCCGGGATATGAAGCGGGCGCAGGCCGGCTGTCTAACTATTATGTCGACGATATCCTCGCCGTTGAAGCGCCCCGTCTCGCCGAGGAAACTCTTGGGCGTTTCGTCGTGGTTGTCTTCGAAGAACAGGAACCTGCTGGGGAAGTTGCCCTCACGCACGCCGCTGCCCAGGACGGGATCGAGGAAGCTCCAACCCGTGAAGGCCCGTGCCGCGGCTTTGACGTCTTCCTCCGTGTAGTTGCCGACGCCCATCGAGAAGAGTTCTAGCAGTTCACGCCCATAGTTTTCGTTGGGCTCCTCTTTGTGGTTCTCCTGGTTGTCGAGCCACATAATCATGGCTGGATCTTCGGACAGCTCGATCAGGATTGTGCGCATGTCCGAGAGGACGACGCGTCGGAACATCTCGATCTGGTCTCTGACGTACTCAGCGGACTTGCCCGAGCCCGTCGGAAACACGTGATGCCAGAAGAGCGCCATCTTTTCGGTAAGGGGCCGGCCGGTGTTCATCATCCGGTAGAGCCAGTTGCCTGGGTACCTGTCCCGCCCATTCACGGACGACCATCTGTAAAGGACGTCGGGCTCAGCGTCCGGAAACTCCTCGGGACGGAGAAGGTCCTCGACCAGCGCTTCGTAGCCCCGCGCAGCGAGTCTCTCGAGCTCTGCGCGGCCCGCGCCGAAGCCGGCGCGGCGCATCAGGTGTGCGACGAGTGCGAGGTCGGTGTTGGGCATGGTCTTCACCTCCGAATCAGGTGCCACCTACGGTTTCTGGACCAGGGCGTCGTCAAGATTCTCAGCAAGTAACGTTCTTGCCCTCGCTGCCGAACACAGCCATGCGCTCTTCGTCCTCTATGCGAGGTGTGGCTTCCGGGACATAGTGAAACTGCGCAGCCCGCCTACGTCGCGACGTTCGGTTGGCGGGTGTCCCATGGTGCATGAGGCCGTCAAAGAACAAAAGGCCTCCGGGCTCCAACGGAACGGCTACGTCCCGCTCGAGATTGAGATGGGCATCGCATATCTGCCAATCGCGCTGCTTGAAGTGGACCTTGGGTCCCTCAGCATGGGTACCCGGCTTCACGTGCATACAGCCGTTCTCGAAAGTCGCGCGGTCCAGGGCGATCCAGCACCCGACGATAGGTGTGCCCATAGGAACGTTGAAGAAGGCATGGTCCTGGTGCCACGGCTTCTCGCGCCCGATTCGAGGTGGCTTGATGAGGGCCTGGTTGGCGAAGAGCTCTGTTTTGGAGCCGAGCAGCCGGGCCACTACCTTCAGAAACTCCGGCTTCTCCGACATGACTCTGAGGCGTGGCTCGAAGTCGACGAAGTCCTTGATCTTGCGGACCGAATCTCGCCGGTTCTCGACGCTCATGGAGCCCAACTCGTCGGCCACATTCTGCTCGAACTGGACCTCGGTGAACTCCGGACGTTTTCCGTCGATCAGGTCCATCAAGCCGCTCAGGGCGTTGCTGACCTCAGTTCGGGTAAAGGCGTTCTGGACGACCAGGAACCCGTTCTCGCGGTAGTAATCGACGAGCTCATCGGTGACGTCGTCGAGCGACTCGACGCCGGTTGCGACGTTGTCCGAAGAGTACAGATGACCGTCGTACTCGGCTGCCGCGTACTCGTCGAACGCCGGTTTTGTAAGAGTCCTCATGCCTAGATGTCCTCCTCCATCCGTCGCTGGCTCTTGTTACGCTATCGGTGTATTTTAATCCAACTCGGTGAAATACACATCACAGGGCTTCAGGATGAAACAGTCCTCAAGATATGACCGGCAGTATCGTTCAAACCTTGATCCCAATCGAAACCGGAACTGGGTAGGACCTGAGGCACTATGAGCTCGGTCATCATCGTCGGATTTGACGGGCTTCAGCCCGCGCAGGTAACGCCGGAGCGCATGCCCAACCTTTCCGCGATGGCCGCCGAGGGCGTGGTGTTCGAGAACCACCACTCGGTGTTCCCAACGATGACCAGAGTCAACCTAGCCAGCATCCACACCGGGTGCTATCCCGGGAGGCACGGGCTCGCCGCCAACAACATCGTAGTCCGCGAGCTGGACCCGACGCGGCCGATCACCCTCAAACGCGAGGACCTGACTGAGGTGGCCGAAAAAACCGGGCAGATCCTGCTCGCACCGACGCTGGGCGAGATCCTGGCCGCCAACAGACGTGAGCTGGTCTCGGTGAGCATCGGGGGCAGGGGTGGGACGTTCATGCAGAACCCGCATGCTGAGCGAGTCGGCGGAGCGTCGATACACTTCAAGTTCACGATGCCCGGCGCCCTCCACGACGAGATCGTTTCCCGATTCGGCCCCTGGCCGGCGGGTCCTGACATCGACGAAGGGCTGCGCGACGTACCGGTCTCCGAGTTGATGGGCAGGGCAATCGACGTGCTTACCCAGTACGCCCTGGAGGAGAGAGAGTCGGCGGTGTCAGTGTTGTGGTGTAGCCAGCCTGACGCCGCCCAGCACCCGGCCGGTGTTGGCTCCCCGCTAGCCGAAAATTCGCTGCGGCAGTCGGACGAGCAGTTCGGCAAGCTGCTGGACTGGCTGGACAGCACCGGCCGGACGGCCGAAACCGACCTGATCGTTCTGTCCGATCATGGCTACTCGACGGTCTCCTCGACCATCGACATTAGGACCGCCGTCCGGCAAGCGGGCTTCCCGAACAGAGGAGAGCCAGGAGGCGTTACCGTAGTGCCGAACGGCGGGGCCGTGCTCTTCTACGTCCACGAACGGGACCCGGCGACGACAGACCGTCTCGCCAAGTGGCTTATGGGACAACCGTGGTGCGGCGCCATCGTCGGGGCGGCTGCCGTCGGCCCGATCGAGGGCGTCCTTCCCGCGGCGCTGGTGGGCGCCGACGGATCGCGGGCGCCCGACCTCGCCTTGTCCTTCGCATGGGACTCGGAGCCCAGCACGGCAGACTACGCGGGACACGTCGCAAGTACAAACGCCTACGCCGGCGATCACGGTTCCATGAGCAGGCAAGAGGTGAACAACGTCCTCGTCGCCCGGGGGCCGAGCTTCAAACGAGGTGCCCGTGTCGCCAACTCGACGGGAAACGTCGACGTCGCGCCGACGGTGCTGAGCATACTAGGCCTGCACGGCAGCGATGCGATGGATGGACGGGTTTTGGAAGAGGCGCTGGCGAGAGGGCCAGAACACATTCCTGAGTGGACGACGTCTGTTCACGAGGCCCAGCGCAAGGTCACGTCGCAGGGTTACCGCCAGGAAATCGCCTTGTCAACGGTGGGGACTACGGGATACGCCGACTACGGCAGGGCGTGGTCAACGGAGGCATCTTCACAGATCCGATCGGTACCGTCCCAATAGCTGAGCAAAGTCGCGGATTTGAGCACAAGTTAAGTTATATGTTAACATGAAGCAAGTCCTACTCATTGAAGGCTCGCGGTTCAGGATCTTCGCCGTCGACATTTCTTCGGACGAAACTGTAGAAGATTGCCCGGTTATGGACTTCATCGCCGAAATGGCAGAACCATCCCGCAAGTCGCTTCTCGCTCTACTCCGGATGCACGCGGATCATGGACCAATCACAAACGAGCGTCGGTCTAGAAAGCTCAGCGAAAACATATTTGAGTTCAAGACGAGGCAGGCTGATCGCGTTTGCTACTTCTACAACCCCGGAGGTCAGACAATTCTCACACACGGCTCGCGGAAGCCTTCGTCGTCGATGGTCCGGAACGAGGTTCAGCGGGAGGAGCGAATGATGGCCCAGTATCGGAAAGAGATAGGAGCGTGACCAGGATGGCAGATTCCGCTATCCAAGCCTACGAGGACGCGCCAGAGAAGGTTTCAGCGGAGGGTCCGGGCCTACTGGAAAACACGATTGCCGAATACGAGGCGGACGCCGATTTCGTAGCTGAGGCGCTGGCGATAGGCGTTATAGAGCAAGCAACCCGTATTATGGAACTGCGGTCAATCACTCGCTCGGAGCTCGCGGACAAGATGGGTGTATCCAGAGCCCGCGTCGCTCAGATCTTCAATGCCCCTCCCAACCTGACATTGCGTTCGATCGCGAGTATGGCTATTGCCCTGGGAACCAAGCCGTACGTTTCGCTGTCTTCCGTACCCAACTTCAAATCTGACTAACGCGTGTGCCTCAGGAGTCGCGCTTCGCGCCGCCCTGGAGCCCCTTCTGTTGGATGATCCACTCCGTGAGTGGACTGGGCGACGGTTCGGTGCGGACGTTCACGACTGCCGGCTTTCCTGACGCGAAGGCGCGTTCGAGCGCGCCGGGAATCTCGGCGGCGCTTTCCACGTACTCGCCGTGGGCCCCTAAAGCCTCCGCCACTTTGTCGTAGCGAGTATTGGGTAGCAGCTCCGTCGCCACCGTCTTGCCGAAGAGCTGGACCTGCTGGTGGTAGTCGATGCCCCAGACACTGTCGTTCCCGATCACAATGACTACAGGGATGTTGTGTCGCACGGCTGTATCGATCTCCATGCCGTTGAAGCCAAAGCCGCCGTCGCCGGAGAGGACAGCAACCTTCGAATCCGGCAGGGCCACTTTGACGCCGATGCCGAATGGCACTGCCCACCCTAGCATGCCCAGGGTGCCATTGGTGAACCATCGTCGCGCCTTCAGACTCGGATAGTACGGGGCGCCGTAGAAGGCGAAGTCACTGCCTTCGAAGACCAGGGCGTCGTTCTCGCCCATGACTCGACGCAGGGCCTTGTGGACTTCCATGGTGTGGATGCCCGGGGCCGCCGTCCGGCCGTCCAGGTCACGCTCGAGATCGGCCTGCCGCGACCGCAGGTCTTCCAGCATGGGATGTTTCGCCCAGCTGTGCTTCTCCGCCTCGTCGGCCAGCTGCTTCAGCACCGCGCCGGGGTCGCCGACGATCCCAACGTCTACGCCGCGCGCAAGGCCGATCTGTTCGAACGACGAGTCTACCTGAATGATGCGGACGTCCGGGTCGAAAGCGGGCGGGCCCCCAAATGCGATCAGAAAGTCGACCTTCTTGCCGAGCAGTAGCACCGCGTCGGCCTCCTTCAAGCTGAGAGCGACAGGGTTAGCGCGTCCATCGGCGAGACCAAAGCACAGCGGGTGAGAGTCGGGAACTACGCCTCTCGCTGCCATCTCGGTGAACAGCGGGATGCCCGTGGTCTCGATGAGGCGCTCAAGGTCGGCCTGCTCCGCCGAGTGAGCGCCGTTCCCGGCGACTATGATCGGCCGCTTCGCTCGGTTCAACAGCTCGATCGCGTCCCGGACCTTGGCCGGGTCCCCCCCGCTTCCGCCGGCGGGCCGGTACTCCTCGGGCGCGTAAAAGCGGACGTCGCTCTCTTCGACTTCGGCCCGCTGCACATCCGTCGGAATCGTCAGATGTACCGGGCCACGACTGCCCGACAACGCGGTCCTGAAGGCGCGGGCGAAGAACTCCGGAATGCGATACGGGTCGGCGATGAACCAGGAGCCCTTGGTTACCGGCGCCGCCATCCCCACCTGATCGATCTCCTGGGAAGCTCCCTGCCCCAACCTATCCTGGTCCGCACAACCTGAAATATTGATCAGCGGTGAGTCCATGTGGTGGGCGAGCGTCAGCCCCGGAATCGCGTTGGCGTGGCCGGGGGTCGTGAACATCGAGACTCCAGGCGTGCCCGTGATGCGACCGTAGGCGTTGGCCATGTCGACCGCGGCCTGCTCGTGTCTTGTGTCGATGAAGTGGAACCCGCCTCGAGCCATGTGGTCCATGAGCGGTAACGTGTGGTCGCCCGCCAACGCGAAGACGTCCTCGATGCCTTCCAGCTTCAAGGCGCGAGCGATCAGTTCGGAGCCGGTCACCTTCATGGACATTCCTCCAGTACGGATTGGCGCGGGTAGACTATCAGGGGACAGTCTCGTCTAGCAATGGCGGTCGGTGAGAGGCGGGGTGAAGCGACTGGGCTACGCTCGCCTGGACAGTGCCTCGTCGACCCAACGTTTGACCAGCCAGGTCGCAACCTGCTCCAGGTCCTCGCCGGGAAACCGCGGCTGACCGAGATGTTCGGGATGCATAAACCCGTCGTACCCGGCGTCGCGTAGAGCCCGTATGATCGCGCGAAAATCGAGATCACCGGTGCCTGGGAAGACCTCTCGCGAGTGCGGCCAACGTCCTTCCAGGTCTCTGATCTGCACGAAGTGGATCTTGCCCTTGAATCGTTCGATTTCATCCAACGGGTCTGCGCCGTGGATGTACATACCGGCGCACATGGTCACGCCGTTGTAATCGCTCGGCACTTCTTCTATCAGACGCCGGATGTGCTCGGCACTCCGGACCAGGAAGGGGCCGCCAAACTTCGGGTTGGCGTAGTGCCGGTAGCCGTCGCCCGTGAGCCCCGACGCCAGCGCCTCGTCGCGGATGTCGTCGGACAGCGCGCGCCAGATGCCGTGGTTGGCGATCTTGACCTTCGACGCCTCAGCCTGAGCAACCAGCTCTCTGAAGATCGACAGCAGGCCGCCCCAGTAGTCCTCGTCTTGGGCGGGGTCCGCTGGCTCCGGAACGCCGACGTAGTGGAGTTGCACGTCGATACCGAGCTCGCCCTGGACCTCGATCGTCCGCAAGGCGGCGTCGATCCTATCGCGATGCGCCGACGGGTTGAGCATTATGTCCGGGTCGCGGCCCAGGTGGCCCTTCTGGTTCCAGGCCGAGACGGTGATGTCCTTGTCCGAAAGCTTCTCGTGGTACTCGCGCATCGCCGCTAGGTCCGGAGCGCCGGTTTCCCTAGTGCCCGGCATGTTTCCGACGGCCAGCGTGACGCGGTCGACCTGAAGCTGTCGACACCGCTTGAGGATCTTGTCGATGTCGCCGCGGGCAAGGAGCCCGACGACCATCTGGCCTCTGTCGGTCGGAGAGGTCGCTTCGGCAGGTTGCGTCCCGCTTCCTAACCTTCCCCCGAGGGGGGAAGGGATACCCGGCTCGGCCTCTTCGGCGGGAAGGACACCGCGGCGCTCGCCTTCGCGAAAGGCAACGGCGTCGTCGATCATACGGATGATGTCGTACTGCGGATCGAAGCCTAGAAGCACCTTGGCCTTCGAGATGTCGTGCTCGTAGAAGGTGGGCGGGCCCTGGACCAAAGCTTCGATCTGCGGGATGTCGAGGACTGCCGACAGGTGTGGAACAGCCTCGTCCCACGTGAATGCCTTGGGGCCGGCCAGCTGGAACGTCTCGCCGACCGCCTCGGTCTTGTCGAGGGCGGAGACTAAACCAAGCACGATGTCGCGAACGTCGGCCATGTGCTTCTTGTAGGGGCGGCCGTTCTTGTCCCTGAGCAGCACGACCCGCTCATCACCATCCCAAAGAGAAGCCAGCTCCGGCCGGCTCTTCTGACGGCTCAGGTAGAACTGGCCGGAATCGAGGATCTCTTCGCCTGCGACCACGTAGCAAAAGCGCAGGACCGTTGTTGGTACCCAGCCGGCCCGAGCGTAAGCACCGCACATCTCCTCGCCGACTGACTTGGAGAGGGAGTACCAGCCCTTCGGTTTACGCGGGATATGGTCCTCACGGATTGGCTCCAGCATTCCGTCCGGCGTGTATTTCTCGAGGACGGCGTCAGTGCTGGCGAAATAGAACCCGCGTAGCTGCTCGTTGGCCTTCGCGGCTTCCAGCATGTTGAAAGTGCCATGGACGTTGATGTTGAAGTACTCGTCTGCAGTGAAAGGACCCCCACCCTGGAAGGCCGCGCCCAGGTGGTATACCGCCTCAACGCCATCGACTGCTGTGAGAACGTCCGGGACCTCAGTAAGGCTGCCCTCCTGGAGCTCGATGTCGAGGTGCTTTAGCTTTTCGACCCTGCGGTCTCGCGGCCAGACCAGCCCCCGCACCTCGTGGCCTTCGTTCAGCAGCGACGCGGCCAGGTTGGCGCCGATTCGGCCTGTGATACCGGTAATGAGTATGCGCATGGGGTCTCCGGGTCTCAGCGTCCGAGCGCGTTTACGATGGCACACCGAAGGGGCAAATTCAAGCAGGCCGACGCCGGATCGTGTCGATATGAGCGCGTCGCCGATACGGCGGCGTCTAGCGGTAGACCGGCCTTAGCCCCCGCACAGACTCGATGCGGCGCTCGGCCAGCCGAGTGGCCGCGACCGACGTAGGGATGTCGTCGTCTGTGGCAATCCGGATCACGCGCTCGGTCGTCTCGCCTATCCGCTCGGTCAGCTCCTGTGCGCGGTCGGCTCGATACACGCCGTCGATCTCGCAGAAGACGTTGATGATCCCGCCCGCGTTAATGACGAAGTCGGGCGCGTACACGATTCCGCGGCGCTGTAGCTCCTCGCCGTGGTTGTCGTCGAGTAGTTGGTTGTTGGCGCCACCGGCGACGACCGCGCACTTGAGGCGCGGTATCGTGTCGTCGTTGAGCACCCCGCCAAGTGCGCACGGTGAGAATACGTCGCAGTCGACGTCGTATATCTCGTGGGGCGCGACCACGTCGGCGCCCAAGTCGCGGGCGAGGTCCAAAGACTCTTCGTAGACATCTGTGACTACGAGCTTGGCGCCCTCATCAGCAAGGTGCTTTGCCAGGTTGGTCCCGACGTTGCCGAACCCCTGCATCGCCACCACGCGGCCTTCGAGGCTGTCCGAGTCCCAAACAGACTTTGCGGCGGCTTTCATCCCAAGGTAGACCCCCAGGCCGGTCATAACGGAAGTATCGCCGCTGCCTCCCATCGACACCGGCAAACCGACCACGTGATCGGTCTCCTGGGCGACGTGCTCCAGGTCCTCCGGCGTCATGCCGACGTCCTCGGTGGTGACGTACCGGCCTCCCAGGGTGTCGACGTGTTTCCCGAAGGCCCTCAGAAGCGCCTCGCTCTTGTCTTTGTGAGGGTCAGCGACGATGAGCGCCTTGCCTCCACCGAGGCCAATGCCCGCGACCGCCGACTTGTAGGTCATCGCCTTCGCCAGCCGTAGTACGTCCATCAGCGCTTCATCTTCGGTCGCGTGGGGCCACACCCTGACGCCGCCGCACGCGGGGCCAAGAGTCGTGTCGTGGATCGCGATGTACGCCTTTAGACCAACGGAAGGCTCATGACACACGACGAGCTGCTCGTGGCCGTGGCGCTCCATGTAGCCGACAATGTCCATGCGAGGGTCTCCTAGTGGTCGCAGCAAACTATCGAAACTGAGTGCTCTATTGTTCGGCGGGCTCCCATGGGCACTCGGAAAACGCCCAATCTAGGCAGACGTCAGCAAACGCCACTTCTTCGGGCGTCTCAGGATATCGTTGATAACCCCGAATGTACTGAGCGGCGTCCAACCGCCGACGGCGGCGCTGCATAAGCGACTGAATCTTCTGAACCAGGAAGAGCTTCACAGGTGGTTGCCTTAAATCTTTGCTGCCTCGATGAGTCGTTCGACGAGCGTCTCCCACGGACGTGGTTCCATTACTCGCAAATTGTAACGCGTTGCCTCGCGAGCGAGCCACTGCCCATACAACCATTTGGTGTGTGCTTCATTGCGCAGTTCCTTTTGTGTCATGCCTTCTATGTGCCTTCCGCGAGCGGGCATATTCGCCAGGATTGCCGACTCCTCTGGCTCAACCAGGAAAACTGCGCGAACCGCTCCTGCTCGTTCGACTACCGGTGGCCGGGACAAGAGTGACGGCAATATCCCGTCCCCATCTATCACGATTGGGATAGCCTGGTCCACATGATTCTCGATGACTACCTCCAGCGGGGCGGATAGTACTTCACCGACGGCAATCAGAGCATCACACAACTCCTCTGGCCGACCCTGCCACACGTTCGGTATCGTGTCGAAGTACAAGGCATCGGTGTTCTTGGGTAGACGGACATGGGCTCGCTGGAATGCCAGCCGCAGGTCGTCCACCATCATCCACGGCACACCGAGGCCCAAGGCTAAGCGTTTCGCAGCGGTCGATTTTCCCGAATACGAATGCCCTCCGATCAAAAATACGGACCAGTCAGGATCGCGCTTCTGCGCTACGTCCATCAATCAGTACATCCCCGGTTGCTAACATTCAGCGCCGCAGTATGAAGCTATCTATGTTGACTGTCAAAGCAGTGAGCGCACTGTCCAGAGGTGGCGTCGGGACGCCCCGGAGCCCGAACAGGCCGGTCAGGTCGCGTCGGCCTTCGCCGGAAGATATAATCGGGCCGCGTCAGGAACCTCGAACCGGGGCCAGTCTATGACGCCCGAGGGGCAATATGGCAGCGACTATACTCGCGGGTACGAAAGACGGGCTGTACACGATCGCCGACGAGACAAAGAAGTCGCTGGCCGGCCACGAGGTCACGGCCCTCGCGAAGGAAGACGATGGCTGGATGGCCATCCTCGACGGGCGAGAGGTGTGGCGCTCTGGCCTCAACGGCGATTGGGAGTCGGTCGCGACGTTGGACGGACTCAAGGCCAACTGCATTCTGCCCACCGCCTCCGGCACGTTAGTAGGCACATCCGAGGCTCACGTCTACTCACTGCGTAACGAGAACCTCGAGTTGGTCGAGACTTTCGACCAAGCTCCCGAGCGCGAAACCTGGTTCACTCCGTGGGGCGGGCCACCCGACGTGCGTTCGCTGACGGCCGACGCGGCCGGCACGGTGTTCGCCAATGTCCACGTAGGCGGTGTGGTGCGCTCCGCCGACGCAGCTGGGTCATGGCAGCCGACCATCGACATCAAGGCGGACGTCCACCAGATCGTGGCGGATCATGGTTCCGGTGCCGTGCTGGCTGCCTCGGCCAAGGGCCTGGTTGTCAGCCGGGATGGTGGAGAGGCCTGGGATTATCAGACCGACGGGCTGCACGGCAACTACCTGAGGGCCGTGGCCGCCGTCGACGGCACAGTCTTCATCACCGCGTCGACCGCCCACAACTCCAACCGGGCCGCCGTGTATAAGAGGGCCCTCGACTCGAGCGGACCTTTCCAGCGATGTGAAGCGGCACTGCCCGAATGGTTCCCTTCGAACATCGATACCTACTGTCTCGCGGCAGACAGCTCAACCGTGGCCTTCGGAACTTCGCAAGGACAGGTATTCGTCTCGCATGACCGCGGGGAGAGTTGGTCGCTACTAGTCGAAGACCTGCCCGCGGTGCTCTGCGTCGCCCTCCCATGAGAGCGCCCGTCCCTTCAGACGACGACTCGGTAGTGCTGGACGCGCTGCAGAGGCGCCGCATACTCGTAATCGTCGCGTTGGTCGGTGTATTCGGCCTGCTCTACCTGGCTCGTAGCGCCCTATTCCCGTTCATCATCAGCGGGGTCTTCGCATTTCTTCTATTTCCGATCGTCAAGGCCATCGAGTCGCTGATGCCGTGGCGAGAGCGGTGGCCGGGGGCGAGCCGCATAGGCGCCATCCTAGTGATCTACGTTCTCGCCCTGGCGGTGGCGGCCGGCTTGCTGGCCATCATTATCCCTCCGGCATTCAAAGAGGCGATCGATTTCGTGGACTCGTTGCCACAGCTTTATTCCAGCGCGAGAGACACCGTCGAGGGGTGGAACCGAGTGTACTCCGACCGAATCCCCGATGACATCCGTCTTCAGATCGAGAAGTATCTGTCGGAGCTTGGAACGATTTTGATAGACATCGCCGAGGCCATATTGGCCCGGACCCTGAGCGCGGTTTCGAACACCTTCAGCCTCGTGATCGGCCTTGCGATGGTACCCATCCTGCTCTTCTATTTGTTGAAGGACCAGGAGCTAGCAATTGGGAGCTTCTATGCGCTGCTCCCCGAAAACCCCCGGCGGCACGCCCGCAAGGTCGTAGCGATAATCAATAAGGCTTTGGGTGCGTATATCCGGGCCCAGCTGATCCTGATGTTCTTCGTGGGACTTCTGGTCTTTCTCGGGCTCTCCCTTTTAGGGATCAGGTTCTCGGTGATCCTAGGGGTAGTTGCCGGTGTCTTCGAGCTGGTGCCCGTCGTTGGACCACTGCTCGGAGCGATCCCCGGCGTCCTCGTCACGCTGGCGACGTCGCCGTCGGACATAGTCTGGGTCGTCCTGATCTACTTCGGGGTGCAACTGATCGAGAACTCGCTGCTTGTGCCACGCATACACAGCAATACCATCAACCTGCATCCCGCGATTATCATGGTGGCCCTGATGGTGGCGAGCGAAACCTTCGGCGTCTTCGGCGTGATAGCGGCGGTACCGGTGGCGGGGGTATCGCGAGACGTTTTCAAGTATTTCTACAGCGAGTGGAGCGAGAAGTCGCAGCCAGAAGCGCCGGTCGCTGTTGAAGAACCGGAACAGATAGAGGAGGAGGAAAGTAAAGCGTAAAACGTAAGTGCTCTCTTGCATATTTACGTTTCACGTTTTTACGCAACTACGACCAACATGCCCAGGCCAAACGTACTGCTAATCTGCGCCGACCACTGGAGCGGCCAGCTCATCGGCACTCTGGGACATCCGACGGTTCTGACACCGACGCTAGACCAGCTCATCGCTAACGGCGTCGCCTACACCAACGCCTACACGACGACTCCGTCCTGCGTCCCAGCTCGGAGAGAGATCATGACAGGCGCCGAGGCACGCAGCCACGGCGACCACCTCTTCAGCGAGCAACTCGGGATGCCGGAGATCCCGACTCTGGCGCAGACGTTCCGGGACGCCGGCTACCAGGCCTACGCAGTGGGGAAGCTCCACGTGTATCCCCAGCGCGACCGCATCGGCTTCGACGACGTCATACTCAACGAGGAGGGGCGTCACCATCTCGGCATGATGAAAGACGATTACGAGCTGTTCCTGCACGAGGAAGGGTTCTCGGGCCAGGAGTTGGGGCACGGGCTTTCGAACAACGAGTACCTCCGTCCGCCCCTGGCATCTACCGGAGCACCTTCACGTGACCAACTGGACGGTCCGGGAGATGGAGTAAGTTCATCGTACGGCGGGACCCGACACGGCCCTCGTTCTTGTACATGTCGTTCAACCACCCCCATCCGCCGCTGGCGCCGCTCGCGGAGTACCTCGAGATGTACCAGCACCTCGATATCGACATGCCGTTCATGGGCGAATGGGCGCGGGACCCGGACCAGCTCCCTCATGCTCTTCGAGCGAGGCCGCTAGGTCGAGACTCCTACCCGGAAAGTGCGATTCGTCTGGCGAGGCAGGCATTCTACGCCCTCTGCACCCACGTAGACCACCAGATACGTCTGGTTATAGGACTGCTCCGGGAGGAAGGGCTGCTCCGGGAGGAAGGGCTGCTCGACGACACGATAATCATGTTCACCTGCGACCACGGGGACATGCTCGGTAACCACGGGCTGTATGCCAAGAAGCTATTCTACGAGCACTCGGCGAAGATCCCGATGGTGCTGATGCCTCAGGCGAGTCGCGACGACGTCGGCAAAGGAATCAGAGACGACCGCCTGGCGATTCAGGCCGATGTCTTCCCTACCCTGATGGAGCTATGTGACATCCCGGTACCGCCGACTGTGGAGGGGCTTTCTCTGATCGGCGAGCGCGGCCGCGACCACATTTACGGCCTGCACGACGACAATGACACCGCGACGCGAATGGTCCGCGATAGGCGCCACAAGCTCATTTACTACCCGGCCGGCAACGTGGTGCAGCTCTTTGACCTCGACAACGACCCCGACGAGCTACGGGACGTGTCGGATGACCCGGCCTACTCGACCGTGCACGATGAGCTGACCGACGTGCTCATCCAGAGAATGTACGGCGACGACCGGCGGTGGACCGACGGCGATCGCCTGATCGGCATGCCCGCCCCCGAGGAGTCGCCCTACCCGCGACCGAACCGGGCCTTCGGAAATCAACGCGGATTGCGGTTCAGTTGAATGGGTGTGGTACGGGGAATAGAGAACGGTTTTGGGCCCGCGCCGGGAGACCCTGCTGAAGGGCTCACGAGTTCGAAAAATATCCGGTCAGCCTGAGCCTGTCGAAGGCGATCGCATGCCCGCCTACGAGGTCTTGAAATGACTGCAGCCACTCAGCTCGAAGCGATTCCAAAGGCCGACATCCACCTGCACGCCGAGATGCAGGCTAGACTCGAGCGGCTCATAGCGCACCGTGCTGGCCACATGCCTCACAACTGGGACTCCCGGATCGAACGAGCCGGCCAGCTACCAGAGGGGATGGACCGTTTCGATCTCCTGTTAGGGGCCAAATCCGGCTTGGGCCGAGAGTTCGAGCCGGACCAGATCGAAACCCTTAACCACGACGCCAACTTCGTGGCCTGGCTGACTGACGCCATGCTGGACGCCGCAGAAGAGGGGACCATCCTCTTCGAGATGCGATTCGGCTTCGGCTGGAGCCTGCGGCCGGGATTCATGGCGCGGTTTCGCGAGGCAGAGACGGCTGCGTGCGCTCCCCATCCGACATTTCATGCCGAGGCGATTATCACCAGCGTGTGGCCCGAGCGGGCGGGCGGGGCGGAGATGTTCGAAACCTGCCTTCACATGCGTGACGAAGGCCTGGCTGGGATCGACTTCATTCCCGAGCTGTATGACCGAGAGGCTGACTGGACTGAGGCGTACGTATGGGCCGAGCGGGCGGCGGACGTTGGGCTCGGCATCAACGCCCACGCGGGCGAGCTCTCGTCGGCCAACATCGCTGGAGCCCTCGGGGCGCCTGGGATCACTCGTCTCGGCCACGCAGTTCACGCAACCGAAACGCCTGACCTGCTGCAGTCGGTCGTGGACGCAGGCGTCACCGTGGAGTGTTGTCTGACGTCGAACGTGGTCTTAGGGGCCGTGCCCGACCTCAATGCGCATCCAATCCGCGCCTTCGTTGACGCGGGCGTGCCGGTAACATTGAACTCGGACGACCCCGTCCGAATGGGCACGACCATCGGCCGCGAATACGAGCTGGCCCGGGGCCTTGGGTTTACCGACGAAGACCTCGTTTCGTTCACCCGGAACGCCATTGTCGCGTCCTTCACGACGGAGGAACGAAAGAGGGAACTCCTTGACACGCTCAAGGTAGCTAGTCCCTACGCGGGCGACCCGGCCTAGGCTTCGCTGGTCTGGATAAGCTCGAACCAGTTCCCGTCCGGGTCTTGCATGTAGCACGCCGCTCGATCGGGCGCCACCCACGCCGGTGGATTCAGCGCCATGGCTCCCTTACTTGTCAGCTCCCGATATGTCTCGTCGATGTCGTCGACGGTAAAGGCGACATGACCGGCACCGAGGACCGCTCGCTCTTCGGTCGGCCTGTCAGAAGCCGGCGGACTGTGGTACTCGACCAGCTCCAGTAGGTGGTCCCCGCCTAGAGACAGCAGCGCGGCCCGCAGGTGGGCGTCCTCGTAGCCCACCACCTGAGAGATCGGTGCCCCTGTACGCTCGACGAGCCGGACCAGCTCGAAGCCTATGACTTCCCGGTAGAACCTCATCGAGCGTTCCAGGTCCTTGACAACGAACCCCGTGTGGTTCATGCCGGTGATCATCTAACCGAATTCCTCCAGGACCGCTACCAAGGCCTATCGGTCCGCACAAAGGCGAGGGCTTAGAGTATACCCGACGGCCGACATCACCAAAGGCGAACGGTGAGCGGCTCGCCGATTCTTCGATGCAAGTACCAGAAAGGCATTGAAACTTGTAAAGGAGTCCGGCTAACTTTGATTCCCTCGTAAAAACCCCTCGTCCTCCGGGGGCAATGGGAGGATAATGTGGGGAAAGGGCGTTGGGGCAGCGCCCGGGCGAGGGAGGGGAGCATGTTCCGAGCGCGAGACCCGCAAGAGAGCCTCTGGCAGTCCCAGTTCCTGGTGACGCCGAAGAAGGCTAAGCGCCTGGAGGGGAGTTGGGCCGAGGTTTTCCGAAACGAGGCGCTCCCCCTGATTGACGAGGAGCTCTTTGCTCCGATGTACTGCGCGGACAACGGTCGTCCCAACCGAGCGGTGCAGACCGTCCTCGGGGTCCACCTTCTCAAAGAGATGTTCAACCTCACCGACGGTGAAGCCCTGGAGCAGCTAGAGTTCAACCTGCTCTGGCACCACGCCCTGCGGCTGGACATCGAGGAGACCCACCTGCCCCAGAAGACCCTCCACAACTTCCGAGTTCGCCTGATGCAGCACGATGGTGGCCGGCTGGCTTTCCAGGAGACCACGGACCGGATCATCCAGGCGCTGGGCATACGCACCGGAAAGCAACGGCTGGACTCCACCCACATCATGAGCAACATCGCTACACTCACCCGGCTGGGCCTGTTCTGTGAGACGATGCGGTTGTTCCTGCGGGCCTTGCGCTGGGAGCACCCAGAGCTTCGCCCTGTGGTTCCGGAGGGCCTCCTGGGGCGCTATTTGAAGGAAGAAGACGAGGCGACCCACTACGAGGACGCCCACACGGGGGAGGGTCGGCGACGCCTTTCGGTCTGTGCCCGGGACCTATACCGGCTGGTGGACCGGTTCCGTGGCACGACTGCTGCCCAGCTGGAGGAGTACCGGCTGCTGGAGCGGCTGCTGCGGGAGCAGTGCCATGTGGGCAAACACCGGGACGGGCGCCGGGGGACGATGACGACGATGCTGGGGAATGCAAGGTGCCCGTGGCCCTGAAGGACCCGAAGCAGGTGTCCGCCGACTCGCTGCAATCGCCCCACGACCCGGATGTGACCTACAGCGGCCACAAGGGGAAGGGGTACGAGGTGCAGGTGGCGGAGACCTGCTACGAGGAGAACGCCACCCAGCTCATCACCCACGTGGAGGTGACCCCCTCGAGTGGGGGCGACACCGACGTGAGCGTGCCGGTCGTTGACGGGCTCGCGGAGCGGAAGGTCCGACCGGACGAGCTCTTCGTCGACACGGCGTATGGGTCGGGCCGCAACGCCTTCGAAGCCTCGCGCCGGGGAACGGAACTGGTGAGCCCGGTGGCGGGGTCGGCGCCGGGGAACTCGCACGAAGGAGAGCGTGACGGACCACCGCCGCTCACCGCCGCGGACTTCCAGATCGACGTCACAAGGGGAGCAGGCCACGGTGTGCCCCGCCGGCCACCCGTCCATCGAGGAGTACGAGTTGGAGGATGCGCCGGAGCGGGTAGAGGTCCACTTTGCCAGGACAACATGCGAGCCCTGCCCCTTGCGGTCCCGTTGCCCAGTGAAGCTGGACCGGCGTGCGGGGGACTACGTCCTCAAGGCGGACCTGGTGAAGGTGAACATCGAGCGGCGCCGGAGGGCCGAGGCCACCGAGGAGTGGCGCCAAGCGGTATGCCATAAGGGCCGGGATCGAGGGAACGAACTCCGAGCTGAAGCGCGCCCACGGGCTTGGGCGCTTGCGGGTGCGAGGGGGCCGTCGGGTGCGGCTTGCCGTCTACCTGAAGGCGTTGGCGTGCAACTTCAAGCGGATGGTCCATGCACGCCTGGTGGAGATGGAGAACACGGCTCAGCGGGCGGTCGGGACGGTACCTGCGGTCGCGGCCGCATGAGGGCGCCGCTCCACAGCTTCCACCGGGTGCCCTGAGCCACGGAAGGGGTACCGCAACGGGATCACGCTTGTCCTGAGCGCGGCAGATGGTGCGGTGAGGCCAGCAGCCGGCATCCCGTGGCCTCCTCCCTTCCAGGCCCCTTCGCACGCCAGGGTTCATCTCAAACAGGCCTTTTTGCGAGGGAATCAACTTTGATTCCCTCGTAAAAAACCGTTTTGAGGAAGTTCCAGCGATTTAGCACATCTGCGCGCTACCGTATGTTGGGGTAGTGTACGGAACAGAGACTGTATATTGTACCCAGGTGTGGGTACGTTTGTTCTAATTCGACCTACACAGACTTTTTACGAGAGAATCAACTTTGAGTAGCCGTCATTTGTTATGAGATTAGATTACTGAATATTCAGGGATGAATTATGCGTCCTGGTGCCGGTGATCCCCACAGCTACGACGCTGAGACAGAAGTTGGTTTCCAAACGGGCCAGAATCTGACGTTTTAACTCATGTATTTTTTCTCATGTTTGTGTTATCATACATCAGCATTCGGCGATGGATCACCGACAACCACCGTCGGCCAAGGAGTCCGCGGGATTCGATGCCTCCCGTAGCGCGCTAAGGCAAGCTACGAAGGAGGCGTTTTTCGCGCCCGGACGTTACGGACCAGCGAGACAAGGGGGCTAGAGAACAGAATGGCGCAAGAAGAGGCGGAACCTCCACCTTCGTCGTCACAACCACCTGCCTATTCCGGTACCAGGACACTCATACGACTGACCGGATATGGCTGGCGGCATAAATGGCCCATGGTGGGCTCCCTTGTGACGATGGCCCTGGCCACGCTGGCCGGAATCGCAATCCCAAGTCTTCTCGGCACGTCGATCGACGAAGCCCTGGAGAGCGGCCTCCGCAGGAACCTCATTCTGACGGCCGGCGCGATTCTCCTCATCAGCGTGATTCGTGGAGCACTCGAATACGCCGAGTCCTACCTGTCGGAGTCCGTGTCCCAGCGGGCCGCCTACGAGCTTCGCAACGACTTCTTTAAAAAGCTGCAACGTCTCAGCTTCGGTTTCCACGACAAGCACCAGACCGGAAACCTGATGTCGCGGGCCACAGCCGACGTCGAGGCCGTGAGGGGGTTCCTGGGCCATGGAATCGTCAAATGGCTCAGGATCATCCTCACCCTGGGGACCATTTCATTCCTGATCATGTCGATGAACTGGCGTCTGGGACTGGTCTGCCTGGCCTTCATCCCTATCGTCGCAACACGTTCGGCGACGATGTTCTTCCGCCTTAAAGAGTTGTGGGGCAAACAACAGGCGGAAACGGCGAACATGACAACCGTTCTGCAAGAGAACCTTACTGGCGTGCGCGTCGTGAAGGCGTTCGGGGCTCGCCGGCACGAGGAGCAGAGGTTCGAGCGACGAGCCTCGTCTGTGGCCGATAACGCCTATCTGGCCAGCTCTCTATCCGCTTTGCGCGGAGCCCAGATGAGCTTCCTCATGGGCCTTGCCATGGTCGCTATCGTGTGGGTCGGAGGCCGCGAGGTCATCCTAGGGAATCTCTCGACCGGTGAGCTGACGGCTTTCGTGCTGTACATGGCCATGCTGGCCATGCCGGTGCGGGGTATCGCATCGGCGGCTACAACCGTCGCCCGCACCGTCGCCGCCGGTCAGCGCCTCTTCGAGGTGCTAGACGCGCGATCTCCGGTCCGGCAGTCGAAGGACGCCCAAGTTCTGCCAAGGGTCGCGGGCCGCGTCAAGTTCGACAATGTAACGCTGGACTACGAACCGTCCAAGCACGCCGTCCGGAACGTGAGCTTCGAGGCCCAGCCTGGCCAGGTCGTGGCCCTTCTCGGCGCCCCCGGCTCTGGCAAAAGTAGCCTGGTGCACATGATCCCGCGGTTCTACGACCCGTCGTCGGGACGTATAACCATCGACAACGTCGACACCCGCGACGTAACTCTGGACTCCCTGCGCAAGAATATCGGGATCGTGTTGCAGGACGTTTTCGTGTTCGGCGCCACCATTCGCGACAACATCGCCTACGGTGTGAAGGGCGCCTCTCTCGAACAAGTCGAAGAAGCGGCCAAGGTAGCGCAGTTCCACGACTGGGTCGATAGCCTTGCCGACGGTTACGACACCTGGGTCGGCGAACGAGGCCTTACGTTGTCTGGCGGCCAGCGCCAGAGACTGGCCATCGCACGCACGATTCTGCTCGACCCACCGATTCTGATACTCGACGACTCGACGTCCAGTGTCGATGTCGGCACAGAGCAACAGATCCAACAGGCGCTTGCGGAGGTCATCAAAGGACGGACCACGTTCGTGATCGCGCACCGGCTGTCAACGCTGCGTCAGGCCGATCTCGTGCTCGTTCTGGACAGAGGAAGGATTGTCGAGAGTGGCACGCACGAGAAGCTCAGGACGCTGGATGGGATCTACCGTCGCACCCATGAGCTCCAACTCCAGCCGACTCTGGAAGTTCCGTCGAACCTGGAAACGGCACCCAGCCGGACGGTGAAGTCATGATCGCCAAAGTGCACGCGCCAGCCGTCAACCTTGAGGCGCAGGAGGCGCACCAGTACGACCGAAAGGTCATTGCACGACTGCTCGCCTACATTCGCCCGTACTGGCGGAGGGCGCTGGCCGTATTCGCTACGATGATGGTCTATTCGGGCACCGTGGTCGCCATACCCGCCCTTGTCAAATTCGCAATCGACGACAACGTCGGAACCGGTGATGTAAGAGGCTTGGACGTGATGGCGCTGGTCCTGGTGGCCGTTATCGTCGTCCAGTTCGGAAGCCACTACGCCCATCAGCGCATGCTGGCGTTCGTTGGCCAGCAAGTGCTGCGCGCGCTAAGGCTGGACCTGTTCAGCCACCTTCAGCGTCTCTCGATGTCGTTCCACGACCGCAACGAAGTCGGCAAGGTAATGTCGCGACTGCAGAACGACGTGAGGCAGCTGCAGGGGCTGCTCGATCTGGCGGTGCAGAGTCTGGCTGACGTGGTGAGCCTGGGCGGAATCATCCTGGTGATGGTCTGGATGGACGCTGGACTCGCTCTGCTCACGTTCCTCGTCGTGCCTCCCTTAGTCGCCGTGCTGATCTTCTGGCAACGCTTCGCACGCAAGTCCTTCCTGCGCGTGCGCCGGGCCATGGCCAGCGTGAACTCCGGACTACAGGAAAACATTTCAGGTGTTCGGGTCGTACAGAGCCTCAATCGAGAACAGGTCAACATTCGCCGCTTCGGGAAGGTCAATCACGAGAACCTCGATGCTCAGTTGCAGGCGACCAGGTACTCGGCGGTATTGAGGCCCGCGGTGCAGATCCTCATGGCTCTGGCTCTGGCCCTGGTAGTCGTCTTCGGCGGCAGCCTGGTACTGGGGAACGCCATACAGGCGGGCGTGCTTGTGGCGTTCTTCCTCTATATTCAACGCTTCTTCGAACCGGTGCAAAGCCTGGTCGGACAGTACGCGTCGCTTCAGCAGGCGATGGTCTCGGGCGCCCGCATCTTCGAGCTATTGGACGTGAAGCCCGACATCGCCGATAAACCCGACGCCGTCAAGCTCTCGCGCACCAAGGGACACGTAAGATACGAGGGGGTGGGCTTCCACTACACGCCGGGAAATCCGGTGCTGCAAGACGTCAGCCTCGACATACCGACCGGCGAGACCCTGGCGCTGGTGGGCCCGACAGGCGCCGGCAAGACGACGATCGCCTCCCTTGTGATGCGGCTTTACGACGTGACCCGAGGGCGCATCACCATCGACGGACACGACGTCCGCGACGTCACCATCGAATCGCTGGCCCGGCAGATGAGCGTGGTGACGCAGGAGCCGTACCTCTTCTCCGACACTACGGTCATGGAGAACATCCGGTACAACCACTCCGAGGCCACCGACATCGCTGTCGTCAAGGCGGCCAAAGCCGTTGGGGCCCACGAGTTCATTATGGGCCTGGAAAAAGGCTACGACACCTTCATCCAGGAGCGGGGCGCGAATTTTAGCATTGGGCAGCGCCAGCTCATCAGCTTCGCGAGAGCGCTGGTCGCGGACCCTCAGGTCCTGATCCTGGACGAGGCCACAGCTAACATCGACACTGAGACAGAGGTCGCAATTCAAAAGGCGCTGGCCGACCTGCTGAAGGGGCGCACGGCCATCGTGATCGCCCACCGCCTATCGACTGTGAGGAACGCCAACCAGATCGCCGTCGTCGAGGACGGCCGCATCGTCGAGAAGGGCACCCACGACGAGCTAATGACACTCGCTGGTGCGTACGCCCGCCTGTACGCCTACTCGCCCGACGGTTAACTGGGGGGAGGGGTGGTCTTACCTCCTCTCCCTCTGGGAGAGGATTGAGGTGAGGGTCCTACTCGCCCTCCAACGCTTCCGAGATCCTCGCCATGACCCCCTCGATATTCCCAATGACTTCGCTATTCCAGAACCTCAATACCTTGTAGCCCTCGCCTTCAAGCCACGCTGTCCTCTCTTTGTCCAACGTCTCGACCTCCGGCTCGTTGTGCTGTCCTCCATCCACCTCGATGACCAGCTTGTGTTCAAAGCAGAAAAAGTCCACGACGTACGGTCCCAGCGGGTGCTGCCTTCGAAATTTGGCGCCCGCTGTGAGCCGGTCGGCAAGTTGAGCCCATAGGGCCTTTTCGGCATTGGTTTGATTTCGGCGTAGCACCCGTGCTTTGGCCGTTGGACTCTTGCTGTCCGTCATTGACTACGTGGGTTCCGCAGTGTTCTGATAAGGCGAGCCCAAGGGCCCTCACCTCAGTCCTCTCCCTCGGGGAGAGGAGGCAGGAACACCTACCCCGCCCTATCCTTGGAGTCGCACCACGCCCGCACCACGTTCTCGAGGTCCTCCTGGTGGGCTTCGACGTCGGCAACGTCGTCGAAGTGCATTGTCCGCACCAGCGCGGCGTCGCCCTCCAGGCGAGGATGGTCTCCCGGAATGTCCGCGCCGCGATGGAACATCAGGCTCACGAACTTAGTAGAGTCCCAGGAAGTGGTGTAATAAGAGGGAGAGGGTCTGGAGAAAGAGAGACCACCGCGTCATCCTTAGCCCAAATCCACTGAAGGGATGACTATGCAGCAGCGGAACGGGCGATAGGGGCAAGGGAGGGCGATGGTCCGGGCACGATTTGGGGTAGAGGGGGGCCGGTGTTTGTCTTCAGTTGCCGCGGGGAGACTTTGTGACCGTCTGCGAATGTTGGTCAGGGCGAGATAGCGGGGAGAGGACACAGCAAGAGGCACTCGCAGACCGGACTGGCGCGAGTTCGCGGGGACGTTCGGTTGGCCGGATGGCGGCCGGTTGCCGCCGCCGCCGTCAGGCAGGGAGTGGCAGGGCGCGCAATCGGGCCAGGGCACGATCGAACTGGGCTTCCCAAGGCCAGCGCTGTGGCAGATGCAGTGTGAGGCGGCGCGCCGAGCGGGTGATCCGTCCGGCCAGGGAGAAGAACCGCCGCCGGAGGGTCTTGGTGGTCACCACCTGCTCGCCCAGACCGATGCGCGCTGTCCAGCGGGCGATGTTGTGGGCCATCACCTGTACCGCCAGCCAGGCGGCGTTGGCGGCGAAGCGGCCCGAGGGGAGATGGTTCAACCCCACACCGTGCTTGAGGTCTCGGATGGCATTCTCGATCTCGGCGTGGCGGCGATGGTCGGCCTCCAGTTCGAGCATCTCCCCGTCCCGGTCGGTGATGAAGCCGTGATAGCTGTAGGTGGCGAAGAGGGCCAGCTGGGAACCGGGCGTGGGCTTCACACGCCGGACGATGAGCCGCACCGGCGCGGCGTCAGGTTCACTCTGGAAGGGAGTGCAGGTGGTCTCGGCCACATCGGCGGTGCCGTCCATCCAGTAAGGAATCGGCGTCCAGGCATCTTCGGGTATCGCCTCGATGAGATTGTGCAGGCTTTTATGCTGGCGGATGGTGATGGAGAAGCGGACATCCATCTTGCGGCAGACGGATACCACGCCATGAGTGTAGAACCCGCTGTCGGCCCGTAGCGTGAGTCGTCCGTTGGCCCCGGCGTAGCGCACCCGTCCCACCGTCTCCCGCAGGAAGTGGGCGGCGCCGCGGGCGGTGTTGGCCCGGCCCTCGCGCAGCCGGGACATCAGCACGTCTCCGGTGCCGGCGGCGATGGCCAGCAGTGGGTGGTAGCCCCGCTTGCCGGTATAGCCGTGGTGGCGGGCGCCCTCCTTGGCCAGTCCGTAGGTCTCGCAGATGGTGGAATCGAGGTCGATGGTGAACGGCGCGTCGCCGGGTCCGGCCCCAGCGGCCCAGGCCCGGGCCAGCAGCTCCCGGCTCACCCGGTCCAGCTGGCGGACGTGGCCCCACCGGAAGCTGCGCAGGAAGGTGCCCAGGGTGGATGGCACCTTGACCGTGCCGCCCAGGGTGCAGGCCGTCCCCCCGGTGCGCAACACATCAGCGTCGTCGATGCAGTCGCCGCCGGCCATGGCTGAGGCCACCAGGGTCATCAGCTTGTCTCCGGTGTTGGCCCGCCCCGGCGCGCCGCCCAGGTCAAGGTGATGGTCAACGAGTTCCCGCAGGCCCAGATGCCGGGCGAGGGTGGCCGGCAGGAGCAGACCGGCATTGGCCACCAGGCGGTGATCGTCAAAGACGATACGGATACGGTCGGGCTGGTTGCGTGGTAGCATCTATTGGGTGCTCCTTCTCTGGGACTGTTTTGCTGTTACAAAACCATTATCCCAGATTCAGAAGAGCACCCTCTGGCCACTTCAGGATGCTAACCCGACGCCCTCCCTCGGTGGATTCGGGCTTATACATGAAGGTCGGAGTGCTCCACTTGACCGTCTCTTCGATTCGCGAGTCCGCGCCCAGAATGACCTCCCGGACCCGGACCATGGCGTCTTTCAGGGGATGATCGAAGTCGTCGAACCAGGCATCGACTTCCTTGTTAACGTTCATGTACCACCTTGTGTCTCTCGTCTGCTCAGCGTCGCGATGGTACAGAGCGGCCTTCACCGGTCAATGACAGACTAACAGAGGGTACCGGTAACGCGTAGACCCGCCTTCGCCGCTCACCTTGACGACGTGCACGCAATTACCCCTTTGCTGACACCGCTGCGAAGCTAAGGGCAACCATTATCGCTATGAAGACGAATATGATTACAATAGCGCTGGGTTCGAAAATCCCTTGCATTGCTCTACTTTCCAGCTGGTACTACTCCCGGCGATCGTCAACAGTCGACGCGTCGGATGCAAGAGAAGAAGAGGAGAAGGAATGATCGACGAAGGCATCAGGAGACCTTTTGTTCATTTGGGACGAGAGCCTGTTCCTTCGACCGTTTGGCAAGAACTCCGCCAATGATCCCACCAGCGATGAGACCAACGACCAATGACCCCCAGAAAATGGTCATGACCTTGCTCCCCGTATCGGGGCCAAGAGCATGCGGCCCAGATGGATTGAAACCAATGAAAGCAGCTAGGCCACCGAAAACGAGGATAGCACCAACGATGGCACCGACGATCACGCCGATTATGGTCGCGATGGTCAATCTAGCTCATTAAGATTCGTACGGACAACAATCTGCCAGACGACCCTCAAAGTTCCAACGACAAGGCGCCAATAGTTTGAGCTCGTTCTCCGATGTCCAAGGGTCAATCGGGGTGCGGTGCCTATTTGCACGCCGGCGGCTCATTCAGCCAGTAGGGTCATCAGATCGGACAGGGAACGAATCTCGACATCTGGCTCCGGTTCCCCGTCACTACGACTTAGTCCGCCTCGATTGAGCCACACCGCAGTAAGCCCGGCCGCCTTGGCCCCGGCGACGTCAGTCATCAGGTTATCGCCAACATGCCACACGTGTTCTCGCTCAACATCCAACATGTCAAGGGCTAGGCCAAAGACCGATGAATCCGGCTTCGCAACCCCAACTTCGCCGGAGATTACTACTGCATCAAACCTGCTCTCTATGCCTAGCACACGTAGCTTGTGGCGCTGCGTATCAGAAGCTCCGTTCGTTATGAGTGCGAGCGGAATGTGAGCCTCCGTCATTGAAGCGAAAAGCTTTGGTACGTCGTCGAACAGACGATACGCCTCGCCCTCAAGCTGCCGATGGGTCTGCGAAGCTTGCTGCACTAAAGACTCATCGGCCCATCCGCAGGCTCGCAGCGTACGACGCCACGCTTCGACGCCCACCGATTCTCCGTCAATAGCGCCAAGGTTCCATTTGGCCTCGATTTCTGGCCAGTACGTCTCCCAGACATCAGAGTTCGCCGCAATGAGCCGAGCGGCGCCTAGAGCCGGTTGAATCGCAGCGATCTTCCTGCAAGCGCGGACGATAGATTCTTGAAAGCCGCTTTTATCGAAAAGCGTTGAGTCCAAATCAAAGAAAAGAGCCTGAAGGGGCTTCATCAACGTTCCCTCGCGCAACTAGCCACGGTTTCAGAGTACCAGAAGATGCGCCAAAGGGCCGAGAGCCGCCCATCGGCGGAGAGAGCCCCTTAAACCATCCGGAAACGCGTGTCGCGCTTATCGGTAGATAACTGAGAATCTCCAAGCCCTGCCTGGCAACAGCTTCTTCTGTCGCCCGGATGGCAAATCAGCCAGCCAGTACAATGTTTGATCGGCACGTCCACAGGATTGCTGTACAAGAGACCCAACAACTGGAAGATTCGCCGAGGAGGTGCTCTAGATGAAAGATGTCGTTCTGATTGGTGACTCGATCCGCATGGCGTGCCAGCGTTACGTGCAGCGCGAGCTAGACGGCTTCGCCCGCGTCTGGGGTCCCGAGGAGAACGGCGGAACCAGTCGGAACGTGCTCGATCACCTCGACGAATGGGTGCTTTCTCGGGACCCCGACGTCGTTCACGTGAACGCGGGCATCCACGATGTCACCAGAGACGCGGACTCGCAGACGCCCCGTGTCAGATGGAGGACTACTCCGAAAATGTCAGGGAGGTACTGACCAGCATTCAGGAAAGGACCCGGGCGCGCATCATCTGGGCCACAACTACTCCTGTGAGCGAGCGTCTTAACACCGAGCTCCACGGAGACACTCCCCGTAAGCGGCGGTTCGAAGCAGACATTGTCGCTTACAACGAGGCCGCGCTAAAGCAGGTGAGAACTCTAGCCATCGATGTCAACGATCTTTACGACGTAGCGATGCAGGCCGGGCGGGAGGAAATACTCGCCCCCGATGGCGTGCACTTCACAGATCAAGGGTCTGCCGTGCTCGGCAAGGCCGTGGCGGACTTCATACGGGGCTAGTCGTCACTCTGCGACCGCAACGTCATGGCAAGCGCTGGGAGCCGAGGGTTTCTTTCATCTGCGCAATCGAGTGTTCCTGGATCGCAGACAAGGATTGAGGAGCACCGAGTTAGGGAGCACCTTTATCTGACGAAATCAGCAACGGAACACGTACAGAGGCATGGGCTTGGACTGACCTCCGTGTAATATGCCAATGCCGATGGGATTGTCGGAATCGGCCCTCCATATAGCGCCGTATGTTTCTCACATCCCAGGTCAGTCTGCGCCATTGGGCAGAACCCGCTCTCGTCCGGACGAGGAAGAACAGCAGGCCCCAGAAACGGTGAAGACTGTGTGTGTCATGATCTCCTAGCCGGAGTTGCCGCCAACTTCGACCTAGGAGGTATGGCTCCATAGCTGTCACCTGCGGCCCATGGCGGACCTAGCGGGTTTCTGAACAGGAGGCTAGAGTGGACGCAATGGAACCGCTAGAGGAGAGAGGATGAAGGAATCCAGCAACTCAGAGACCGCCTTCCGTAGTGTCATCGCCCTGACCCTAGGGACGTTCTTCTTGTCTCTTTCGATTGGATGCGATGGATCAGACGCCGGTACCAACGCGACCGCCGCCGTCGCCGGTCCACCAACACCCGTAGGCCGAGAAGCTTCCTCGCCTGCACTTCTCCCGGCGGGAACCGCCTCTTCTTCTGCCTCGCCGGGCTCCGGTGATGCGCTTGCCGCGAAACCGTCGCTGCGAGCGTTTCCGCTGCCGGCAGGATCGCGCCCCCACGACGTGGCGCCGGCGCTCGATGGAGGAGTCTGGTACACCGCACAAGGGTCCGGTGAGCTCGGCTGGCTCGATCCCGATACTGGAGAGACAAGACATACGCCCCTGGGCGCAGGGTCGCGACCTCATGGCGTAATCTTGATTCCCTCGTAAAAACCCGTTTTGAGGAAGTTCCAGCGCTTTAGCACATGTGAGCGCTACCGTATGTTGGGGTAGGACACGGAACAGAGACTGTATATTGTACCCAGGCAAGGGTACGGTTGTTCTAATTCGACCTGCACAGACTTTTTACGAGAGAATCAATCTTGATTCCCTCGTAAAAACCCGTTTTGAGGAAGTTCCAGCGCTTTAGCCCGAATCCACCGAGGGAGGGCGTCGGGTTAGCATCCTGAAGTGGCCAGAGGGTGCTCTTCTGAATCTGGGATAATGGTTTTGTAACAGCAAAACAGTCCCAGAGAAGGAGCACCCAATAGATGCTACCACGCAACCAGCCCGACCGTATCCGTATCGTCTTTGACGATCACCGCCTGGTGGCCAATGCCGGTCTGCTCCTGCCGGCCACCCTCGCCCGGCATCTGGGCCTGCGGGAACTCGTTGACCATCACCTTGACCTGGGCGGCGCGCCGGGGCGGGCCAACACCGGAGACAAGCTGATGACCCTGGTGGCCTCAGCCATGGCCGGCGGCGACTGCATCGACGACGCTGATGTGTTGCGCACCGGGGGGACGGCCTGCACCCTGGGCGGCACGGTCAAGGCGCCATCCACCCTGGGCACCTTCCTGCGCAGCTTCCGGTGGGGCCACGTCCGCCAGCTGGACCGGGTGAGCCGGGAGCTGCTGGCCCGGGCCTGGGCCGCTGGGGCCGGACCCGGCGACGCGCCGTTCACCATCGACCTCGATTCCACCATCTGCGAGACCTACGGACTGGCCAAGGAGGGCGCCCGCCACCACGGCTATACCGGCAAGCGGGGCTACCACCCACTGCTGGCCATCGCCGCCGGCACCGGAGACGTGCTGATGTCCCGGCTGCGCGAGGGCCGGGCCAACACCGCCCGCGGCGCCGCCCACTTCCCTGCGGGAGACGGTGGGACGGGTGCGCTACGCCGGGGCCAACGGACGACTCACGCTACGGGCCGACAGCGGGTTCTACACTCATGGCGTGGTATCCGTCTGCCGCAAGATGGATGTCCGCTTCTCCATCACCATCCGCCAGCATAAAAGCCTGCACAATCTCATCGAGGCGATACCCGAAGATGCCTGGACGCCGATTCCTTACTGGATGGACGGCGCCGCCGATGTGGCCGAGACCACCTGCACTCCCTTCCAGAGTGAACCTGACGCCGCGCCGGTGCGGCTCATCGTCCGGCGTGTGAAGCCCACGCCCGGTTCCCAGCTGGCCCTCTTCGCCACCTACAGCTATCACGGCTTCATCACCGACCGGGACGGGGAGATGCTCGAACTGGAGGCCGACCATCGCCGCCACGCCGAGATCGAGAATGCCATCCGAGACCTCAAGCACGGTGTGGGGTTGAACCATCTCCCCTCGGGCCGCTTCGCCGCCAACGCCGCCTGGCTGGCGGTACAGGTGATGGCCCACAACATCGCCCGCTGGACAGCGCGCATCGGTCTGGGCGAGCAGGTGGTGACCACCAAGACCCTCCGGCGGCGGTTCTTCTCCTTGGCCGGACGGATCACCCGCTCGGCGCGCCGCCTCACACTGCATCTGCCACAGCGCTGGCCTTGGGAAGCCCAGTTCGATCGTGCCCTGGCCCGATTGCGCCGCCCTGCCACTCCCTGCCTGACGGCGGCGGCGGCAACCGGCCGCCATCCGGCCAACCGAACGTCCCCGCGAACTCGCGCCAGTCCGGTCTTGAACACGGCCACCTTCAACATGGCGCGCGGGAATGCCGCGCGTCGGCGCCGTAGTAGCCAGTTTGTGCCGCTGTCTGTGGGCTAAGGTCCTGGTGAATGTGCAAGCCTGAGAGGGTGACTCGCCTTCCCCCGTTGTTGTCCCGCGCTCACGCGCCGGGTGGACGCGTCCCGAGTCCGACCGGTGCGGCTTCGATGCCTGAGGCCCTGTCCCCAACGAGGGCGCGACGATCGCTGCCTTGAAGGGTTCTCGGTGGACGCGAGCCGGCGCTCGAACCCAAACCGCTCCAAAACCCCAGTTCTTGCGGCCTAGCCGGGGAGCTTCGTAGGATAGGCGGCACCAAAAGGACTCCCTTTTGGGCAATGGAGCCCAGCAATGCCTCCTTGACTTCGTGACGCTGGTACAGTAAAAACCCCCTCGCATCAATGCTGTACTGATAAGAACACGTCCGGCACCTTTCCTAAAGGGACACTAGCGGTTCAAATGTCTCAGCCCAGCCTATTTGGACAGTGTCGGCTGGAGATAGGACGAGTGCAAGAACCCTGTTTGGTGTATCGCGAGGGCCTGACTGGCGCAGCATGTCATTGAAACGGCACTTGGTATCTCGTCCCCTGACGTCCCTGGTCAAGGACCGCTGCGCGCTGTAAGGCACCTGTAGAGACGCGACCAGCGCAAAAGGACAGCCTCCACTCCGCCGACGCGGGACTAAGAGGTACCACGATCTCCGCAACGCCCTGCGACAACCCTTCACGCTGTTGTGGCAAGAGATTGGGTGGTGAGGAGGTCGCCTTTAGTTGGTTTTCTCCACGTCCACCAGCGTGTTGTTCCTAGCTGCTGACAGCAACGCGACCAGTGCCGCGGTGTTCGCCAGACCGTCTTCCGCCGGGAACTCTGGCCGCTTGCCCGTTAGCACGCACTGTGAGAACTCGTCTAGCTGAACGCGAAACCTGTCCGGTGCGGGCGTAGCCTCGACTCGCTCCTCATCGCCCGTCTTGATGACTACCGGCCCGCTGTCATCAAACATATTCGGCACTTCGATACGGCCCTCGGAGCCTATCGCGATAAGCTCGCAACGGCCTGGCTCCTCCATGCTACTGGCGACGTGAGCGACAGCACCACTAGGAAACTCCAGCATGCCGTTGAAGGTAGTCTCAACTCCGTAAGCTCCCGAGTCGTATGGTAACGCCGCAGCCCGGACGGGCTCTTCGTCGAGCACGAACCGACATGCGTAAACGGCATAGCACCCTGCATCAAAGTAGACTGCCGCCGCCAAGCTCCGGAGAGAAGCGTATGTTGCCACGCGGCTGAGCGATATTAAACGTTAGCGCCGAATGGAAGACTTGTCACGTGGCCAATGGCGCCACCCCCTGGCCGTTCGTAGATGGGGGTTCCAACGGTGTGTGAAGGCCTCCACAAGTACGACATTGTTCGCGTTGGCGGCGTTCGATCATGCTTGATTCTCTCGTAAAAAGTTCTGTGCAGGTCGAATTAGAACAACCGTACCCTTGCCTGGGTACAATATACAGTCTCTGTTCCGTGTCCTACCCCAACATACGGTAGCGCTCACATGTGCTAAAGCGCTGGAACTTCCTCAAAACGGGTTTTTACGAGGGAATCATGCTTGATTCTCTTCGTAAAAAGTCTGTTCAGGTCGAAGTAGAACAAACGTGCCCACGCCTGGGCACAATATACAGTTCTCTGTTCCGTATACTACCCCAACATACGGTAGCGCTCAAATGTGCTACATCGCTAGAACTTCCTCAAACCGGGTTTTTACGAGGGAATCATGCTTCGAGCCTCGTCGACCGTCACCGCCAGGGGCTTTTCGCACAGGATGTGTTTTCCAGCGTCAGCGGCTTTGATTGTCCACTCGTAATGCATCGAGTTGGGGAGCGCATTGATGACTGCTTCCACATCCGGGTCCGCGAGCAGCGCTTCGTAGGACCCGTGCCACCGCGGGATGGCGTGCTCCTCAGCCGCCTCTTTGGCTCTGCTCTCAGTGCGACTGGAGATGGCCACGATCTCCGAGGAATTCGACTCGCGGCCGGCGGGGATATGTCGCTCCAGGGCGATGCGCGCCGTGCTGATGATTCCGTAGTGTACGATCCCTTCTTGCAAGACGATCTCCGGTTCGATGTCGTTGCTGTTAAATATACCCCGGGAGATTCACCACAGCCACTGCGGACACCTGGCAACAAGCCCAGGACCAACTGAAAAAGAACACTCAGTACTCACCTCGCAACAACCGCCGATATCGATACCTCCTCCGGGGCCTCCTCAAATGCCCACGGTGCGGCTCCGCCTATACGGGCGCCGCGAAGAACGGCAAACGACGTCGCAGGCCCGGTCGAAGATGCCGTCTGGTCGTCAGTTGCGGAAGCCTTAAAACGACAAAAGGTGCTGGCAGCGGAATACGAGCGGCGACTGAAAGCCGCTGGTCAGCCGGATGCGATGGAACGACAGAGGAAGCAGCTTGCCACGGCATTGAGGCGGCTCAAGGGGCAGGAAGACCGTGTGACGGACGCCTACGTCAACGAGGCGATGGATCTGAATCGGTACAAGGCCGAGATGGACAAGTATCGGACGCTACTCCATGAAATCGAAAGTGCTTCGAAAGAGATGGAGCGAAAGGCCGCAGACGTAGCCGACAACAGGGCCGCACTAGATCACCTTCACAAGTTCTGTGACCGAGTCTCGCGTGGGATCGATTCGCTCGCGTTTGAGGAACGCCAGCAACTCCTGCGACTGGTGGTCGAGAGCATTACGGTGCAAGATGACCGGGTACGGATCGCGACCATCATCCCGACTGACGGCGATGAGGGTCAATTGCGGTGCACGTCACCTTGAGCTTGTCGAAGGGTCGCCCTGAACCTCGCAAAGTCCGCGGTTCCCCGGAAGTGGTTCTGCTCGCCAACATTATCGTCTATCCTTAGCCCGTGACCAGAACCGTAAGCAGAGCTACCGTGCTAGGCGCCGGCACCATGGGGTCGCAGATCGCGGCGCTCCTCGCCGGCAAGGGCATTCCTTGCGACCTGCTCGATCTCGCGACTGACGGCGACGGAAAGAGCAGACTGGCGGAGGACGCGATACGGCGCCTGTTGACACTCAAACCCAACCCAATCTTCGCGGAAAGCGACCTGGAACTCATCCGGCCGGGCAACTTCTCCGACGACCTGTCCCGGGCCCGCGAAGCCGACTGGGTCATCGAAGCCGTAACCGAAGACCTCGATATCAAGCGAGACCTCTGGTCGCGGGTCGCGGCACATGTGCGCCCCGACGTCCTCGTCAGTAGCAACACCTCCGGCATCCCAATCCGCTCGATCGCCGAAGCGTTGCCTCGAGCTCTGCGGGCGCGCTTCCTGGGGACCCACTTCTTCAACCCTCCGCGCTACCTCCGCCTGCTCGAAGTCATCCCAGGACTCGACACGTCACCCGATGTCGTCTCAGCCCTGAGGCAGGTTGCCGAAGGAGTCCTGGATAGGCGCGTTGTAGTCGCCCACGACGTTCCGGGATTCATCGCGAACCGGCTATGGGCCTACGGCACGCTGGTCACGCTCCGGGCGGCGGAAGAGCTCGGACTCGGCCCTGACGAGGTGGACGAGGTCACCGGGCGGGCCATGGGGCGCCCCAACAGCGCCACTTTCCGCACCCTCGACCTGGTGGGGCTCGACGTATTCGTGGCTATCTGCGACAACATGCGCGAGTCGCTAGTGGACCAGAACGATAAGGCTGCCTTCGAAGTGCTGCCCCATGTTCGCGAAATGGTGGCCCGCGGCTGGACGGGCGAAAAGGCCGGTCAGGGCTTCTTCAGGCGCACGGAAGTCGATGGCGAAAGACAGATTCTCGCTCTCGATCACGACGCCTTCGAGTACGGGCCGAGACGGCAGACCGACTCCTCTACGCTGAAAGCCGCCCTCGACGTGGACGATGCTTCCGGACGGCTCAAGACGCTCATTGAGGCCGACGATAGGGCCGGCCGTCTGGCATGGCTATCGCTTTCGCCGCTCATGGTCTATGCCGCGCGGAACGTCGGCGAAGCGGTTGACGATATCGCCAGCATCGACCATGCGATGACGTGGGGTTTCGGCTGGGAGCTAGGCCTGTTCGAAATCTGGGACGCCCTCGGCGTCGCCGAAACAGCCGCGCGAATGAAGGCCGACGGCCTACCGGTCCCCGACTGGGTGGCGACACTGGCTGGCCGCAGCGGAAGCTTCTATGCGACCAAAGCCGAGCGCAAGGTGCAGTTTACGCCCGACGGCGAGTATGCTCCGGTGCCCGACGAGTAGCAGACCGGCTCTGTCGTCTCTGTCGTCCCGAGCAAAAGCGAAGGACCTGGGGAGGTCGCGTCCCCAACCCCACCAGGATACGAACGCAGTCCCTAGATTCTTCCTCTCTGCGGTCGTCAGAATGACACCGGTGTCGTCTAAGCGGAGCAAAGGACCTGGAGAGGCCGGTCTACCAGGCCAGAAGCCGCTACCGTAACCTACGACTTCCCGTCGTCGTCAGGACCGCCGGACATGCTCGTAAACGGACTCAAGAGCTTGGTGAACTCCATTGGGAATATGAACTTCGTCGACGCACCTGCGCCCAAGGCCTTGAGAGTGTCGAAGTACTGGAGACTCATCGTCTTGGCGTCGACATTCTGTGCGATGGCGTAGATCCTGTCGAGAGCCGTCGCGAAGCCGTCGGCCCTGAGGACAGCGGCCTGCTGGTCGCCCTCGGCGCTGAGGATCTCGGCCTGGCGCTGTCCCTCGGCCTTGAGGATCGACGCCTGCTTCTCGCCCTCCGCCACCGTAACGGCAGCCTCTTTGGTGCCCTCCGCTTCAAGCACGACCGCGCGTCTGACGCGCTCGGCAGACATCTGCCTGTTCATGGCCTCTTGGATGTCCCGCGGCGGCTCGATCTCCCTGATCTCCACGTTCTCGACCTTGATGCCCCACCTTCCAGTCTCGGCGTCCAGCTTCTCGCGCAAGGCGTTGTTTATCTTCTCGCGTTGCGACAGGACCTCGTCGAGAGTGATGTCGCCCACCACGGCACGCAGGGTGGTGGTCGCCAGCCCCACTACCGCTGCGTGGTAGTTCTCGACCGTCAAGACCGATCTGTCTGAGGACTCCTCCATCACTCTCAGATAGACGAGGAAGTCGATGTCAATCGCGGCGTTGTCCCTGGTGATGTTGGTCGACCTTGGGATATCCATCACCTCGGTGCGAAGGTCAACCTTCTTTCCCGAGTGCATGATCGGTATGACCCACGCCGGGCCCGGACCCTTCATGCCATCGAAGTTGCCCCATTTGAACCGGGCCATTCGCTCGTAGCTCTTCAAGAAGTTTAGGATCGCCATTTCAGCCCCTCCTAGGAACTCGTAGACCAATCGATTCGTGAAAGCCGGTCCGATCGCCGGCTGCTAAGTGCCAAATTATAGCTGGATTCTCGAGGAAACATTCCTACGCCATCTCGACCTCAGGCGTGCCTTCTTCGCCTTCTTCGTGAGGCAGGGGCGACTTGAAAACCTTGAGCGTCAGCCCATCGGCTTCCGTGACGAGGATCTCCTCGCCCTTTTCGATTGTGTCGCCCGAATCTGACACGGCGCTCCACTCCTCGCCGCCGACGTGCACCATACCTCTGGGTGCCAGCTCGGCGGTAACAACGCCGGTCTGGCCCACTAAAGTCGTGACAGACGTCGGCTCCAAGGTGCCGGGAGTCCGAGCCCCCAGAATGCTCCGGACGAAGAACACGACGATCGCCGCCATGCCTGCTGTAGTCACTGCGACTACCAAAGGATTGACGTGTAGATCGGGCGCCTCGATAGGCTCCGGCGTGAAGCCAGGGAGGGCAAAGTCGCCGAACAGAAGTAAGCCGCCCAGCCCGAAGGCCACGACACCGGCGATACCGAATACTGAGGTCCCCGGAACTTGGAATTCGAGTATGAACAGTAGCACCGACAGCCCGATCAACACGATGCCCACCCAGTTGACCGGCAGTTGGCCCATCCCGACGAACGCCAGAGCGAGGAAGATAATCCCGACGATGCCGGGCAAGATCATCCCTGCACCTAAGAAGAACTCAATGAAAACACCGAGTGCGCCCAAGGAAAGTAAGAGGAATGTCACAGTGGGATTAGCGAGAAAGGCCAGGAGGTTCTCTAGCATCGTTTTTTCAACGGTGATGGCGTCCAAGCCCTGGGTCTGCAGCTCGATCAACGACCCTCCTTGGAGCTGACCGTCGATTACCGCGCAGCCCTGGCCGACGCATACAGTGCGTCCATCGATCTGGGCCAGCAGGTCGGCTAGGTCGACCGCTACCACGTCGATGATGTTGTTCTCTAGCGCCTCGGACGCCGAGTAGGACTTCGCTTCCATCACGGTCGCTTCGAGAGCTTCGATGTTGCGGCCGCGTACTTCGGCGATACTGCGGATGTCGGCTGCCGCGTCCTCTTTGACCTTGGACTCCAGGGTGGAAGGCAGGTTCCCGCCGTCGGCGCCGACCGGAGAGGCGGCCCCGATGTTGGATACGGGCGTCATCGCTGCTACGTGTGCGGCGGCCGTGATAAAGGTCCCCGCTGAGGCGGCGCGGGCGCCTTGCGGCGAGACGAAGACCACCACAGGGATCGGGGAGCCAAGGATCGAAGTGACTATGTCCCGCGTGGGGTCGATCAGGCCGCCCGGGGTGTCGAGAGTGACTACGACAACTCTCGCGCCGTCGTCAGCGGCCTTCTGTATGCCCCGCTCGAGGAACCGGGCTGTCGCCGGCAGGATAGGCTCATCCAACTCGATCAGAGCCACATGCGGACCGGCCGCCAGTGCCGTGAAGGCTCCTTGGGAGAGAATGGCTCCTCCAAACCCTAGGACCATGAGGGAGATCGCTAGTCGGTTCTTCATCGTAGCCTCCGGCGGTGACAGTTTATCACGCCGACGAGTGCCGAATGTCACACTGATTTACGGTGATTACTACCTTGTGCCTTACGTGTAAGGTTATAACACCTGAGCCTATTTTGTCAAATGAAGTAACCGCTGGCGCGGCTGCGTGCGACCTCAAAATTAATGGTTACCGAGCCAGAGGTGTGGCCTCAAAACTGCGGTTACCGGGAGGGTGACCATGATAGGGGGTCACCCCGGCGCCATGCTAGACGCAGAAGCTCCTCGGTTTCGGCTTCGATCTGCCGGCTCAAACGAAGTGGATTGAGTGACAGGTAGAGTTTCTCCAGGACCGCCTTTCGAGCTCCCGTTAGCGCCCCACTCTGAAGCATGCGCTGGTAAGGAGTCGTGGCCTGGTCGTGGTAGCGCACTACCCTGGCCCCTTCACGACTTCGCGCGGTCAGCCGCCGGACTGGCTGAAAGAAGTTCACGTGAAGCCTGATTCTCTCGTAAAAAGTCTGTGCAGGTCGAATTAGAACAACCGTACCCTTGCCTGGGTACAATATACAGTCTCTGTTCCGTGTCCTACCCCAACATACGGTAGCGCTCACATGTGCTAAACCCGAATCCACCGAGGGAGGGCGTCGGGTTAGCATCCTGAAGTGGCCAGAGGGTGCTCTTCTGAATCTGGGATAATGGTTTTGTAGCAGCAAAACAGTCCCAGAGAAGGAGCACCCAATAGATGCTACCACGCAACCAGCCCGACCGTATCCGTATCGTCTTTGACGATCACCGCCTGGTGGCCAATGCCGGTCTGCTCCTGCCGGCCACCCTCGCCCGGCATCTGGGCCTGCGGGGACTCGTTGACCATAACCTTGACCTGGGCGGCGCGCCGGGGCGGGCCAACACCGGAGACAAGCTGATGACCCTGGTGGCCTCAGCCATGGCCGGCGGCGACTGCATCGACGACGCTGATGTGTTGCGCACCGGGGGGACGGCCTGCACCCTGGGCGGCACGGTCAAGGCGCCATCCACCCTGGGCACCTTCCTGCGCAGCTTCCGGTGGGGCCACGTCCGCCAGCTGGACCGGGTGAGCCGGGAGCTGCTGGCCCGGGCCTGGGCCGCTGGGGCCGGACCCGGCGACGCGCCGTTCACCATCGACCTCGATTCCACCATCTGCGAGACCTACGGACTGGCCAAGGAGGGCGCCCGCCACCACGGCTATACCGGCAAGCGGGGCTACCACCCACTGCTGGCCATCGCCGCCGGCACCGGAGACGTGCTGATGTCCCGGCTGCGCGAGGGCCGGGCCAACACCGCCCGCGGCGCCGCCCACTTCCTGCGGGAGACGGTGGGACGGGTGCGCTACGCCGGGGCCAACGGACGACTCACGCTACGGGCCGACAGCGGGTTCTACACTCATGGCGTGGTATCCGTCTGCCGCAAGATGGATGTCCGCTTCTCCATCACCATCCGCCAGCATAAAAGCCTGCACAATCTCATCGAGGCGATACCCGAAGATGCCTGGACGCCGATTCCTTACTGGATGGACGGCGCCGCCGATGTGGCCGAGACCACCTGCACTCCCTTCCAGAGTGAACCTGACGCCGCGCCGGTGCGGCTCATCGTCCGGCGTGTGAAGCCCACGCCCGGTTCCCAGCTGGCCCTCTTCGCCACCTACAGCTATCACGGCTTCATCACCGACCGGGACGGGGAGATGCTCGAACTGGAGGCCGACCATCGCCGCCACGCCGAGATCGAGAATGCCATCCGAGACCTCAAGCACGGTGTGGGGTTGAACCATCTCCCCTCGGGCCGCTTCGCCGCCAACGCCGCCTGGCTGGCGGTACAGGTGATGGCCCACAACATCGCCCGCTGGACAGCGCGCATCGGTCTGGGCGAGCAGGTGGTGACCACCAAGACCCTCCGGCGGCGGTTCTTCTCCCTGGCCGGACGGATCACCCGCTCGGCGCGCCGCCTCACACTGCATCTGCCACAGCGCTGGCCTTGGGAAGCCCAGTTCGATCGTGCCCTGGCCCGATTGCGCGCCCTGCCACTCCCTGCCTGACGGCGGCGGCGGCAACCGGCCGACATCCGGCCAACCGAACGTCCCCGCGAACTCGCGCCAGTCCGGTCTGCGAGTGCCTCTTGCTGTGTCCTCTCCCCGCTATCTCGCCCTGACCAACATTCGCAGACGGTCACAAAGTCTCCCCGCGGCAACTGAAGACAAACACCGGCCCCCCTCTACCCCAAATCGTGCCCGGACCATCGCCCTCCCTTGCCCCTATCGCCCGTTCCGCTGCTGCATAGTCATCCCTTCGGTGGATTTGGGCTTAACGGCTTTATGTGGCCGCAAGCTCGCGAAGCTCCTCGATCTTGTCGGCGCCGATGATCGGCTCGCACCGCTCAAGCTGCTGAGTGGCCAGGTCGACTAGCTGTAGTATTTGCGAGCCCTTGTCCCGTCGTACGAGGGGTAACGCTGCCCATTATAGCCGAGGGCGTGGCGTCGATCTACCGAGCGTCGCCACCGGAAACCTGAGGGCGAACCACGATCTTCGACGGGAGCGGTCCAGAGTCGTCAGGCCGCGCCGAGGCTTTGGCGTGCGAACCTCTGAACAACCACCCCGATGTGTGGGACAATACCCTTTCCTATACAGGGCGGTTTCGACGCCTTGCCGAGACCCGTCTGGAGAAGAACCGCCGCCGGAGGGCGAATGGCGGCCGGTTGCCGCCGCCGCCGTCAGGCAGGGAGTGGCAGGGCGCGCAATCGGGCCAGGGCACGAGGCCAACCGAACGTCCCCGCGAACTCGCGCCAGTCCGGTCTGCGAGTGCCTCTTGCTGTGTCCTCTCCCCGCTATCTCGCCCTGACCAACATTCGCAGACGGTCACAAAGTCTCCCCGCGGCAACTGAAGACAAACACCGGCCCCCCTCTACCCCAAATCGTGCCCGGACCATCGCCCTCCCTTGCCCCTATCGCCCGTTCCGCTGCTGCATAGTCATCCCTTCGGTGGATTTGGGCTAAAGCGCTGGAACTTCCTCAAAACGGGTTTTTACGAGGGAATCAAGCCTCGCTAACGAGTAGACCTCTTTCAGCTGCTTGAAGGCAGACGACGATGAGTACCGCCCGTGGCCTGTCAGCCGCCGCACCACTGCTCCGTTCTTCTGCTCCACGTGGGCGCTGTCGTTCTTCTTGTACGGCCTACTCCTGGTGAAGGTGATCTCGTTGTCCTCACAGTAGGTGTAAAGCCCATGGTTTATGAACTCCGATCCGTTGTCGCTGTCTAGTCCGAGCAGCGGCACCGGCAATCGCCTGTGGACCCTCCGTATCGCTGCTCCCACGCGCTCCTGTGTCTTACCCCACACCACGTCCATCTCCACCCACCCCGTGGCTACGTCCACCGCCGTCACAGTCCACAGGTGGAACCCTTGCATCGTGTCCCCACAGTGGGCCACTGTGTCCACTTCCACAAAGCCCGGCCTCGCATCGTCCCAGTCTCTGAACGTCCGCACCGCGATCCGGTTCCTGAGCAACGTCCCCGGCTTGGTCAGGCTCCTCGACTTCCTTCTCAGCGGCACCTGGTCCGCAGCCAATAGACGCTCGAGCGTTGCTGCACTTGCTCGCCTGAGCAACGCATCTGTCTCGGGGGCAATCTTGATTCTCTCGTAAAAAGTCTGTGCAGGTCGAATTAGAACAACCGTACCCTTGCCTGGGTACAATATACAGTCTCTGTTCCGTGTCCTACCCCAACATACGGTAGCGCTCACATGTGCTAAAGCGCTGGAACTTCCTCAAAACGGGTTTTTACGAGGGAATCAATCTTCATCTCGCCGAATTCCTCCAGGCGTGCCGCCAGCTCTCCCACAAACGGCTGCAGCCGTTTCGCTCCTATCCCACCTGCCGCCTCGTGGACCACTCGGGCAGCGGCCGCTATCCTCGGACCGTACTCCGCCGGTCTGCCCACCTGACCTCCTCGACCTCTCCTCCTCCGGCCAGATAGCAGCCGTATCGCCGACTTTCTATGGTAGTCGGTCACCGCCACCACTTCTTTCCAGGATCCTCCCCTTCTCAGCCCTGGTGGCCTTGTGGTACCTCTCCTGCTGGCGCGCCACGTACTCCGGATGCTCTCTCGGTTCACGGTTACCTCCTGGTCCTCGGTAACCGCAATTTTGAGGCGCATTCTCCCGTTCGGTAACCATATTTATGAGGTCATGCGGGCTGTTGACACCCCCAGAACGGGTGTGCTATCGTGGTTCTGAGGGACAGACCCCACGGTCGGTCCATTTCTGTTGGCAGACAGAATCTCTCCAGCCGACCGACCCCGCGAGTCTGTCCTTGTTTTCTTTTCGAGCGAGCCAGTTGGAACAGTTTCCCCTTTTTCGACATAACGCTGTAGATAGGGAGTGGAACAACCTCCCGCCCCGATCGACCGTCACTCCACGTACGGAACGGAACAAAATGGATGAAAACGGAACAGTTGAACAGAGGTCTCCCAGCTACAAATCGTATCTGGAGAAAATCGTGAGGTGTTCCACGAGAGAAACGTTCCCCGAGCCTTTGCGTCCTCAGCGTCAACTCAGCTCAGGTCTTCTGGATTCCGGCTTGCGCCGGAATCGTCCATGCAGGTTGCCACCGGCACCCTCAAGGATGAAATGGTCCAGTCCGGCCTCTTCTCCCGCCTCTGGAGACCTTTGAGTAACTTAGGTGGTTTTCGATACTCATGGTTGTATGGTTCAGATTGATAGGTTCGTGGCTTTGAGCAGAACCTGTGATAGTCAGGCCCGGCCTACTAATGCTGTTAAAGAGCCGCTTGGACCTCGATTTCGAGGTTCGTTCGACCCTTCAGAGCGCACTCCTCCTAGGAACTCGCGCTTCATGAATAGGCATCAGTCTGTCCGCTCGCCGCAAGTTGTATGCCATGCACTTGAACCACATCTCCGTTGCATTCCGATCAAGACCCATGTATCGCACTCGGCTGTAGCAGTATGTCCGCTTCAACGTACCGAAGACCTTCTCCACAGGTGCTCGCACTCGCGATATCAGTTCGTTGCGCCGCTTCTGCCAGTGAGGGAGTCTAGCCTGGTGCTTGTGAGACCTATGCATCGTCCGGTCCTTGATACCCAGAGACTTGAGCCATTTGCGTCTCTTTTTGGACTCATAGGCCCGGTCACCGTACACCGCCGCCTCGTCCCTCGTCACCAGGTTATCTGCCACCTCGCCGTCGTTGACCTTGGCCGATGTCAGCATCGCCGTCCGTATGAGCCCGGAGCCAGCATCGACTCCAACATGGACCTTATAGCCAAAGTAAGACCGAGAGCCCCTGCGGGTCCAGTCCGCATCCGGATCCGTCGCGCTCCTGGCTCCAGGACCCGCCGAGGCCGATGGCCGGCGGGCCTGGGCCTCCACCAGTGTCGCGTCCATCAGTGTGCCCTTCTTCACTACCAGACCACGCTCTTCCAACTGACGCCCCAGTTCCTCGAACAACCGGTCTCCGAGGCTTCGTTCCGTCAGCTCCTTGCGGAAGCGGCTAATGGTCGAATAGTCCGGAGAGTCGTCCTGCAGCCCAAGTCCCACGAACCGTCGGAACGAAAGCCTGTCCCACAACGCCGCCTCCATCTCCGGGTCCGATGCGTTGTACCACTGTTGGAGCAGCATCACTTTGACCATCATCAGCGGCGGATAGCTCGGCCTGCCTTCTGGAGCCGAGTAGACCTCGTCAACAATCTTCCCAATCCTGTCCCAGTCGACCGCCTCACCTATGCGCTCCAATCTCTCGTTTCGGCCGACCTGCTCCGGCAGAAAGGCCTCCGCCATCGACTGCTGACCTACCTTGCGGTGCATGAACTCTACTCCTACCTTCTCCCACATTCTTACCGACGATTATCAACTTCGTCGCAAGGTTATGCAAAGGTCTCCAGTGGGAGAAGATTGTCAAAGATCCCGAGCCTCTCGGGGAGATGAGGGCTCTTTCTTAGTGACGGAGCAGCGATTTCATGGCAATGACGGAGTGGGGCCTTGTATACGACCGGCGCCGTGTGTGCGGGCAGAGACGCGCCGCCGGGGCGTCTCTACGGTGGGGGTGGAGCCGCGCTAAGTCAGCTCACTGAGGTGGGTGGCGTCGCCGAGAGCGGGGCAGATCTCGTCGACACGTACGGGCCGGCCGGACTCGAAGGACTTGTTGGCGGAAATGCCAATCAAAATAGACGCAGCGCCCTGGCCTTGGCCGGCGTCGCGGCCGACGGGATCAGGCATCGCGTTGGCGTCGAAGATCTGCGCCTGGAGCAGCGGGTCGCCACCCCCATGCCCACCTGCGGCCTCGACTATGTCGACTTCGTAGGGCTCGCCAAACAGCGGTCGTACGGTCAGGAAGCTGCCATGTTCTTGATCGAGGCCAGCGTGCTTGGCCTGACCTGGGGCCATGACCGCGTGCGCCTCCCGGTACTCCATCCGGCCCTTCGTGCCGTTGAACGCGACCTGGAAGCCCTCGCGGGGCAGGTAAGCGTTGAGGGAGTAGTTGAGCACCACCCCGGTACGGTACCGCACCAGGACGCTCATCGTGTCCTCGATCGTAATATTGTCGCCGAACACGTTGCGATCGCGGACGTATCCGTCGTGCTCTTCAGCGTCGAGGTACAGGCCTCGTGTCTTTTCGCTGGCCGTCAGGTCGATAGCGAACGGATCGTCGCCGGTCTCACTGCCGTGGTAGCGCTGGTACTTAACCGCCTCTCCACGTCGCTCGGCGTTCTCTCGGCCGTAGAAGGCCAGCCGGCCCATACCGAACACCGTCTCCGGGACCGCGTCGATCCACCAGTTGACCATGTCGAAGTGGTGCGTTGCCTTGTGTATCAGCAGGCCGCCGGACTTGTCCTTCTCCCGGTGCCACCGCCGAAAATAGTCGGCGCCGTGACTCGTGTTGAGCATGTAGTCTAGGTCGACATGGATGATCTCGCCGATGACACCCTCGGCAAGCATCTTCCGCACCGTGGTTGCCCCGGGCCCCCATCGGTAATTGAAGGCGACGCGCAGCTGCTTGCCCGTCCTCTGCACCGCCTTGAGGATGGCGTTGCATTTTTCGGCGTCGATGGTCATCGGCTTCTCGGTGACGGCGTCACAGCCCAGCTCCATCGCACGAATAATGTACTTGTGATGGAGTGCGTCAATGGTCGTGACAATGATCGTGTCCGGCTTTGTCTCCTCGACCATGGCGTCGAACTGATCTGCGTCGAAGGTCGGCACCTCGTGGTAGCCGAGCTCGTTGGCAAGTCTGTCGTTGTGGTACGCGAGTCGCGCCGGGTTGGGGTCACAAAGGCCGACCAGCTCGGCCTGGTCCTCGAACCGCGTCGCCAGTGGGTCGAGGAACATAACGGCGCGACCGCCGGTCCCAACCAACGCGTATCTCGTTTTTCGCTCCATGGTGTGCTTGCCCCTACTCGACAAAACTGTCTCGAAGATTGTCGATCTGTTCGTCGGTCACGCCGATGGTCCGAAAATAGGGCTCGACGCCACCGAAGTCTTGACGGACTCGTTGCAGCATCTCGAGCATGGTTTCCGGGCGGGCTAGCGTGGCGAGGGCGCGCCCGGAGGGCAGGTCCTCGGGATCCATCCAACGCGGCGCCCCCTCGGCGACGAAGCTGTCGACAAGACCTTGAGCGCTGAGCGAGTAATCCTGCGCGATGGCCTCGTCGGGAACCCCAACGATTCCGAGAAGGAGGGCCGTGATGGTGCCGGTCCTGTCCGTACCGCCTGCGCAAAAGAACACTGCCGGTGATCCATCTCCCCTGGCGAGGGCTGTGAGAACGTCTCTAATCGGAGAGCGCCGGGCGTCCAGCAAGGCAAGGTAGGAGTCGGAGAGTGGCCGGTCCCGGTCGCCAAGGTCGAATCCTGGCGGAGGCGGATCTCCCTGGAGATCGTAGTGGTGGTAGCTGACCTCCGGCCGTCCCTCCAACGAACACGGCCATAGCTCTGTCTCTACGGCCGTCCGGAGGTCTATGACCGTACGTATCCCGTATTCTGCGAGGGTAACCTGCGACTCTGCAGGCAGGCCGGACAGACGATCCGCACGAACGAAACGCCCCCATTTGGTCGTTCGACCCTCCGTCGTCGGGTGTCCACCGAGATCACGGACGTTGTAGGCGCCAGGAACGTCGATGCGGCGTTCGGAGGCTGGCGGTGCTGTTCGCGCCACTAGGCGGTCTCTAGCACCGACTTCAGCTTCTCCAGCTCCTGCTGCATGCGCTTATTCATGGACCTGCGACCGAACGAACCGAACACCGAGAAGATGATGCTCGTGATTAGGCCGTCGGAGCCGGCGTCGATGGTGTTGGTGACCGTGGTGCTGCCCGCATACGTCTTTAGCTCAATGAGGCTCTCGAAAGGAAAGGGGCCCTCGGTCCACTTCGTACCGAACCGGCCGGGTGGGTCGTATTCCGTTACCTCGTACTCGACGTCAAAGGTCTTGCCACGATAGTTGTACTTACTCTTAAGCTTCGTCCCAGCTTCGAGGTCGCCCTCGGACAACTGCTGGGCGTCAGAGACACCTTCGACCCACTCTTCCATCTTGCTGAAGTCGGAAACATAGGCCCAGACGTCCTCGATGCCTTTGTTGATGACTAGCTCGGCCGAGCCTTGCATGTCTCATCATCTCCTCGACGCCCGCTGTGCGCCGCGCGTCTGAATGCCGGTCTATTATATAGCAACTGTACCTGGGCAATTGTTAGCTCCGAGCTGACCACAAGTACGGGCTCATGCCTAGCCGTAAGGGTGTAGCCAAGCTAGGCCGAGGCCGATTACTATATTCAGTCGCGGCCCCGGCTCGAACATTTCAACAAAGTCATAACGACAGGAGATTGCTGTTTTGAGTCACCTAACTCGGCTGGCCTTGGGTTCGAGGTCGGTCACGATTCTGATCATCTTACTCGTGCTGTCTGGCGGCGTGTTTACGTACCGCTCACTTCAAGTCGAGCTTTTCCCACAGATCGAATTCCCGCTCGTGACGATATCTGCTTTCTACCCTTCAGCCAACCCGGAGGCAGTCGTATCAGACGTTACGGAGCCCATAGAGAACGCGATATCGGGCGTCGAGGGGATCGAAGAGATCCAGTCGATATCTTCGGAGAACCTCTCCTTGGTGCTCGCCAACTTCACCTTTAGCATCGACATGGCCGAGGCTGAACGGACCATCCAAAGTCGGATCGGCAGCGTCTCGTTTCCTAGCGGTGTGGAAGAACCGACGGTGGGGCGCATCAATGTCGAGAGCTTTCCAGTCCTCCAGCTCAGCATCCTGGCCGACCGCGAGATAGCGGACCTCCAGGCCATCGTCGAGTCGCTGGTCCTTCCCGCCATAACGCAGGTAAACGGCGTATTCAGCGCGGACCTGTCTGGCGGCGTCGATCCGCAGGTCCTGGTCACGGTGGACCCGGACCGTCTGGCGGCCGCTGGGATCTCTCTATTCCAGATTTCACAGGCGTTGGAGGAGAACAACATTACGTTTCCGGCGGGGACTATCACCGAGGACGGACAGACCTACCCCATACGCACCACTCACTCCTATAACTCGCTGGACGAGATCAGGGACCTGGTCGTCGGATTCCCCGGCGCTCAGATCGGCGGAGTATCGCCCGGCGGAGGCCAAGGGACGCCCCCCGGTGGCGGAGCCGACGACGCGCGCCCCGTGCTGCTCTCGGACGTCGCGGACGTGACTATCGGCGCGGGCCCGGCTACCAGCGTCTCGCGCACCAACGGCAAACCGAGCCTGGGCGTGAGCGTCCTCAAGGAGCCGGATGCAAACACCGTCGACGTCACAGGCACCGTCATGGAAAACCTCGACGCTTTGGACCTCCCCGAGGACATCCGGATCGCCACGATCATCAACGACGGACCGGACATCCAAGCACAGATCGATACATTGCAGCGCGAGGCCCTGCTAGGGTTCTTATTCGCCGTCTTGGTGGTGTTCGCGTTCCTTCTGACCCGCCGGCCCTCCCTCGCCAAGGGACTGCAGCTCACTTTGAGACCGACCGTCGTGATCGGGCTCTCTATTCCGCTCAGCATTTTCACAGGCATCCTGCTCATGGGCTTTCAGGGCATGACACTGAATTTCATGACGCTCGGTGGGCTCGCGATCTCGGTGGGACGCGTCGTGGACGACAGCATCGTGGTCCTGGAGAACGTGTACCGCCGCATCCAGCGAGACGAAGACCGGGTCCGGGCCGCCCTGGAAGCGACCAGAGAAGTCGCTCCTGCGATCACTTCCTCTACGTTGACGACCATCGTCGTTTTTGTCCCTCTGGCTTTCCTCCAGGGGCTGGTCGGGTCCTTCTTTACACCCTTCGCACTAACGGTCACGTACGCTCTAATCGCTTCTCTCCTCGTCGCCTTGACCGCAGTCCCCGTTCTTGGCGCAATTCTGCTGCGTAGAGGGGACATGATCTCTCAGGTTGACTCCGAGGAGGCACTCGCCGAAACGGAGAGCTGGATGCAGCGCGTGTACGCCCCTGTGCTCAAATGGTCGTTGGGCCACAAGCTGGTCACGCTTGTAGTTGCAGTCCTCCTTACCGCGGGCAGCGTCGGGCTCATGGCGTTTATCCCGGTCACTCTGTTTGGCTCCGGCGGCGCACGATTCTTATCGATCAACATGACCTTGCCGCCGGGATCCTCCATCGAAAGCACGCTTTCGGAAGTCGATCAGGTCGAGGGAGTGCTGGAGAGGCTATCGACCGGGGGAGTTGTCGATCTCTATCAGACGACCATTGGAAACCCGGAATCCGGCTTCATCCCAGGCGCGGGACCGGGTGTCGGTGGCTCCAGCCGGGCCAGCGTCTTCGTTCGACTGGAGGACGACGCACCGGAGGATATCATCGACGACCTGCGCAACGATCTCGAAGGTCGTGAGGGTCGGACTATTGCGATCACCGAGATTTCCGACGGACCGCCGGTGTCCGGCTTGGAGGTGGCCGTGACGGGCCACGACTACGACGCCATCTCAGATGTCGCCCGTGTCCTGGCCGCTGAATTCAGCGCGATCGACGGCATCGTCGACGTAACGAGCGACGTGTCCGAAGGCAGGGACGAGATCGTAGTCGAGGTGAAGCTCGCCGAGGCGGCGAGACTGGGACTTAGCGCCCGGACCGTCGCATTCCAGGTCAACCAGTTCATGGTCGGCCGTCCGGTAACAGTCGTCGATCTCGACGGCTCGTCGACGACCGTAGTGCTAAAGGGCAGCTCGGAGGACGTCGACAACATCGAAAAGGTCAAAGCCATCGCGATTGCGGGGCCTCTGGGGACCGCACGACTCGGCGAGGTCGCCGACGTGGTGGTGCGTGAAGGACCGCTGAGCGTCAGTCGCATAGATGGACGGCGCGCCGCCAGCATAACCGGGGTCATTACCGGCGACGACGCCCAGGCGATAGGCCTGGTGGTGCAGCAAAAGATCGATGCAATGACGCTTCCCGGCGGCGTCCAGGTGAAGACCGGGGGCATATTCGCGCAGATAGCCGAAGGGTTCGAGGACATCTTCCTCGCGATGGGGATCGGCATTCTACTGGTGTACCTGGTGATGGCGGCGAGCCTCGGAGCCCTGCGCAACCCCTTCGTGATAGTTATGAGCCTGCCGCTGGCGGTCATCGGGGCGCTAACAGCGCTGGCCATCACCGGCCGCACACTGGGCCTGCCCGCCATGATGGGCATGCTGCTACTGGTGGGGATTGTGGTAACCAACGCTATCGTCCTCATCGCGTTCGTGGAACAGCTACGAGAGAGAGGTTTGAGCATTCCCGAAGCGCTGGTCCAGGGGGCCAAGGTCCGACTGCGACCCATCCTGATGACGGCGTTCACGACGAGCTTCGCTCTGTTGCCTCTCGCGGCCTTCGTCGAGGCCGATGGCGGGATCATCGGAGCAGAGCTCGCGACGGTCGTCATCGGCGGGCTCATGAGCTCGACCTTCCTAACGTTGATCGTCGTGCCCGTCGTATACACCATCATGCACGACAGTATCCCGTCGCTATTCGCTCGACTGGGATCGAGGATGCGTCGGTCGTCAGGTCCGGTCGCCGAAACCGCCTGACCGGCACCGGCGTGGGAGGACGCAGAGACTGCAACCTCCAACCACGCCCGCCGGCGTGAAGCCGTCAAGGCCGTAGACCACAGTGGATACACCAGCGTCAGCAGGTTTTCGGACGACCGGCCGGTCCGAGAACTCTTCGTTCGACCCGGTCGAGCAGGCAACCGCTACGGCCGCCAGAACGAACACCAGGACACCTTGCGGCCCGCGTTCTCTGACGTATCTGTGAACTAGCTGTGTCGATGGATCGCAAATCGCTATAGCACGGCTCCTGGGGACCGACGCCAGGGCGCGTTGACACGTGCCAAGGGGCGGTGTAGTCTCGCGAACGCGGGTCCGGCTGATAGACAGACATTCGAAACCAGCGTCAAGACGCGCGAAGAGGGAGGCGCCGTGACTAACGTCAAATATGTCCTGTCCGAAGAGGAGAAGTACTTCTTCGACCTGACCGGCTATCTCGTCGTCCGCAGCGCTCTTTCGGCAGCCGAAGTTGACGAGTGCAACCGCGCCATCGATCACTTCGCCGACGACATAACACCGCGGGACGACCGGCCGGGCGGTCTATCCAGAGGCTCGAACAAGCTTAAGGGAATAGGCCGGCCCGAGCTTTACGGCATGTTGGGCTGGCCGGCCCCCCATCGCGAGCCGTTTCGCAAGCTATTAGTGCATCCGGTGGTTGTCTCGCGCCTCAACGAGATCAGCGGGATGGGGTTCAGGCTCGATCACGGGCCATTGCTGATCTCGGGCGAGATCGGCACCGAAGGCCATCGACTGCACGGTTCCGGCGAGCCCTTCGCGCCGCAGGTCTGGTACCACCAGCAGAACGGCAGGATCTTCTGCAGCGGTGTCACGATCGCCTGGCAGCTCACCGACGTCGACGGAGGAGACGGCGGGTTCGCCATAGTCCCGGGCAGCCATAAGACCAGCGAGCCGACTCCTGAAGGCGTCAATCCCGTCGACGACGACATGGGCGTCGTTAAGCAGCCCATCATGAAGGCCGGTGACGTGCTCTTCTTCGCCGAGACGGCGACTCACGGCACGCTTCCCTGGAAAGCAAAGCACCCCCGTCGGTCTGTCCTCTACAAGTACGCCGCGCGGGCCGCCGTTCGAGACCTAGGCCGGCACTTCCTGCCCGAAGACCGGTGGGGCCAGTGGACAGCGGACCTCACAGCTGAACAGCAGGCCGTTCTCTATGGGCCCGGCGTCCTCACACGCGACAGGGTCCCGTACCTGGAATCGGATGGCGTCGAAGTCCGGATCACGGAGGCGACCACCGTGGGCGCGGCTTAACCCTCACCTCAATCCTCTCCCAGTGGAGACCTTTGCATAACCTTGCGACGAAGTTGATAATCGTCGGTAAGAATGTGGGAGAAGGTAGGAGTAGAGTTCATGCACCGCAAGGTAGGTCAGCAGTCGATGGCGGAGGCCTTTCTGCCGGAGCAGGTCGGCCGAAACGAGAGATTGGAGCGCATAGGTGAGGCGGTCGACTGGGACAGGATTGGGAAGATTGTTGACGAGGTCTACTCGGCTCCAGAAGGCAGGCCGAGCTATCCGCCGCTGATGATGGTCAAAGTGATGCTGCTCCAACAGTGGTACAACGCATCGGACCCGGAGATGGAGGCGGCGTTGTGGGACAGGCTTTCGTTCCGACGGTTCGTGGGACTTGGGCTGCAGGACGACTCTCCGGACTATTCGACCATTAGCCGCTTCCGCAAGGAGCTGACGGAACGAAGCCTCGGAGACCGGTTGTTCGAGGAACTGGGGCGTCAGTTGGAAGAGCGTGGTCTGGTAGTGAAGAAGGGCACACTGATGGACGCGACGCTGGTGGAGGCCCAGGCCCGCCGGCCATCGGCCTCGGCGGGTCCTGGAGCCAGGAGCGCGACGGATCCGGATGCGGACTGGACCCGCAGGGGCTCTCGGTCTTACTTTGGCTATAAGGTCCATGTTGGAGTCGATGCTGGCTCCGGGCTCATACGGACGGCGATGCTGACATCGGCCAAGGTCAACGACGGCGAGGTGGCAGATAACCTGGTGACGAGGGACGAGGCGGCGGTGTACGGTGACCGGGCCTATGAGTCCAAAAAGAGACGCAAATGGCTCAAGTCTCTGGGTATCAAGGACCGGACGATGCATAGGTCTCACAAGCACCAGGCTAGACTCCCTCACTGGCAGAAGCGGCGCAACGAACTGATATCGCGAGTGCGAGCACCTGTGGAGAAGGTCTTCGGTACGTTGAAGCGGACATACTGCTACAGCCGAGTGCGATACATGGGTCTTGATCGGAATGCAACGGAGATGTGGTTCAAGTGCATGGCATACAACTTGCGGCGAGCGGACAGACTGATGCCTATTCATGAAGCGCGAGTTCCTAGGAGGAGTGCGCTCTGAAGGGTCGAACGAACCTCGAAATCGAGGTCCAAGCGGCTCTTTAACAGCATTAGTAGGCCGGGCCTGACTATCACAGGTTCTGCTCAAAGCCACGAACCTATCAATCTGAACCATACAACCATGAGTATCGAAAACCACCTAAGTTACTCAAAGGTCTCCAGTGGGAGAGGAGGTCAGACCAACCCTGCACAGCGAGCGGAGCAAGAGGTTAGCTGATGGATAGCAACGAGCTGTACTTCTGGGACCTGAACGGATACCTGGTCATCGAAGGGGTCCTCACCCCGGATGAGGTCGCCGCTGCGAACGAGGCTATCGACCACTACTCGCAGCAGATCGAGATTGCGGCCGCCGGCGATGGGGCAAAGGGCTCAGAAAGGCTCGCAGGCACGGGCCGGCCGACGCTGGAGGGCATGCTCCAGATGGAGAAGCCCTACTGCGACCCATTCAGGAACATACTGGCCCACCCGGCCATGGTGAAGAGAATGAACGAGATGAGCGGCCCGGGGTTCCGGCTCGACCACGGTCCGCTGCTCATCGCCGGATCCAAAGGGACCGAGGGGCTCACGATGCACGGCTCTGGCGATCCATTCAAGTCCTACGTTGCCTACCACCATCAGAACGGCAAGTCCTATTGCGGAGGCGTGACGGTGACCTGGCAGCTCGCCGACGTCTATGCCAGCGACGGGGGTTTCGCGTGCGTACCCGGCAGCCACAAGTCGAAGTTCCCGATGCCCGAGTGTGAATGGCGGAGAGATAATGTACCGGCAGGGCGGCTCAAGAGCTGAGATGTGGCGCTTGAAAAGCGTACCGCCTGTCGCCTTCAATCAGGAACGACCGAACCTGACTGAAGGTGGATTGGATGTACAAGGTGGGTATTTACCTCCGTGTTCGCAAGGCTTGTTTCGTCGAAGGGATGAGCGTCCGAGAGGCGGCCCGAGTGTTCGGGCTACACCGGGACACGGTGCGCAAGATGCTCAAGTACTCCGTGCCCCCAGGGTATCGACGGCAACGACCGGCTCGCAGACCGAAGCTCGATCCATATAAGGGTGTGATGGACCAGATCCTGGAGCAGGATCTGAGCTCACCGAAGAAGCAGCGTCACACCGCCAAGCGTATCTACGAACGGCTCAGAGACGAACACGGCTTCCCCGGCAAGTACACGATAGTCAAAGACTACGTTCGAGAACGCCGTCGTCATACCCGCGAGATGTTCTTACCTCTGTCCCACCCTCCGGGACATGCCCAGTGCGACTACGGCGAAGCTCGAGTGATCATCGGCGGAGTGGAACGCAAAGCCCACTACTTCGCCCTGGACCTCCCTCACAGCGACGGGTGCTATGTGAAGGCGTATCCCGCCGAGACGACGGAGTCATTCTGCGACGGACACGTCTCCGCCTTCGCGTTCCTGGGCGGAGTGCCTCAGAGCATCCTCTACGACAACACCACGCTCGCGGTAGCCAGAATCCTGGGAGATGGTCGCCGGCAGCGGACCAGGGTGTTCTCCGAGCTTCAGTCCCACTACCTGTTCGAGGACCGGTTCGGCCGTCCAGGCAAAGGGAACGATAAGGGCAAAGTAGAAGGTCTGGTCGGCTATGTCCGCCGGAACTTCCTGGTGCCCATTCCATCGTTCGAGAGCTTCGATGCCCTCAATGCTCATCTGGAGCAACACTGCCTCAGACGGTTCGAAGATCGACTCCGCGGCCACAACGAGACGATAGGAGAACGGCTGGAGCGGGACCTGGAGAAGCTGCTGCCTCTGCCGGCCGTACCGTACGACGCCAGCGACAAGCACGCGACGAGGGTCAGTTCTCTGTCCCTGGTCAGATACCGGACCAATGACTATTCGGTCCCGGTGGCCTACGGTCATCGGGACGTTCTGGTCCGCGGATATGTACACGAGGTTGTGATCAGCTGTGGCGCTGAAGTCATCGCCCGCCATCGGCGGTCCTACGATCGAGACGACTTCGTCTTCGACCCTCTCCATTACCTGCCGCTCCTTGAGAAGAAGACGAGGGCATTGGATCAGGCGGCGCCGCTGGTTGGATGGGAGTTGCCCGAGGAGTTCGGAGTGTTGCGGCGGTTGCTGGAGTCTCGGATGGGCAAGCGAGGAAAGAGGGAGTTCGTGCAGGTGCTCAGACTGATGGAGACCTTCCAGCCGGAAGAAGTCCACGACGCCGTACGAGACGCCATTCGACTCGGGGCTGTGAGCTTCGATGCTGTCAAGCACCTGGTGCTGTGCAGGATCGAGGGTCGACCGCCTAGACTCGACATGGAGTTGTACCCGTATCTGCCCAGGACCAACGTTGCAACAACCTCGACCAGGGACTACATGGCTCTCCTGGCGGGGAGCCGGTCATGACCAACAAGTCCACGATGTTGCTCGAACACAACCTCAAGCAACTCAAGCTCCCCACGTTCCTGAGGGAGTACGACAAGCTGGCATCCCAGTGTGCCAGTGAGGGAGCTGACCATCCGGACTACCTGCTGCGACTATCGGAGTTGGAGCTGATCGACCGTCACCATCGCATGGTGGAACGTCGGATCAAAGCAGCCCGCTTCCCGACGACCAAGAGTCTCGACACCTTCGACTTCCTGTCTATGCCGTCCCTGAACAAGGCTCTGGTTCTGGAGCTGGCACGATGCGAGTACATCGAGCGCCCCCACAACGTCATCGCTCTCGGCAACAGTGGCACCGGCAAGACCCATATCGCCCTCGGTCTCGGTCTGGCTGCGTGTCAGAGGGGACTGTCCGTGGGCTTCACCACCGCCGCTGCTCTGGTTCACGAGCTGATCGAGGCCAGGGACGAACGGCGTCTGCTCAACCTGCAGAGAAGGCTCGCACGACTCAAGCTTCTGATCATCGACGAACTGGGCTTCGTGCCCTTGTCCAAGACTGGCGCCGAGCTGCTCTTCGAGGTGTTCAGCCAGCGTTACGAGCGTGGATCGGTCCTGGTGACCTCCAAGTGAGCCCTTCGTCGAGTGGACCGAGGTGTTCGGCTCTGAACGGCTGACCGGAGCTCTCCTCGACCGCCTCACCCACCATGTCGACATCCTGGAGATGAACGGGGACAGCTACCGACTCAAGCACAGCAAGAAGACTTCTGGCCGCCAGCTATCTGACTGACCCTGATCTCCAACGCCCCACGAACCTTGATGCCCATTCTACGGCGTTCAGTGGTACAGTTTTGCTCCGCCCCGCTGGTACGTTTTCACACCGCCCTTGACACCCTGGGTGCGCGAAAGCCGCCTCACGGCGACCTTTTGCCTCTATCCGTAGCGTTCTGGACGCCTTCGGGCCTGAGCGGGTTATGTGGGGAAGCGACTCGCCGTTCCAGGTGCTCCGTGGGACCTACGAAGACTCTATCGCGGTCGTCCGCGAACGCCTGGGTCTTTCCGATGAGGACCGCAGGCATGTACTAGTGTCCTGAGTTATGAATCCGATGACAAAATCGGGCGATGGTAGCTAGTAGCTGGTCTGCGGTTTTGGTCCAGATGAAGGGCTTTGAGGCAGCGTTGTGCTGGTCAATGTACTGTTCGATGGCTTGCTCCAGTTCCCGAGTGCTGCGGAACACCCCGCGGCGCAGTTGCTTCTCTGTCAGCACCGCGAACCAGCGCTCCACCTGGTTCAGCCAAGAGCTGCTGGTGGGGGTGAAGTGCAGGTGATAGCGCGGCCGCCGGGCCAGCCAGCGCTGGATGGCGGGGGTCTTGTGGGTGGCGTAGTTGTCCAGGATAAGGTGCACGTCGAGGTCCGGGGGTACGGTCGCATCGACCCGGTCGAGGAAGCGCCGGAACTCCGTGGACCGGTGCCGACGGTGGCAGGCGCCGATGACCTCTCCCGTCTTCACGTCGAGGGCGGCGAAGAGAGAGGTCGTACCATGACGACGGTAGTCATGGGTCCGGCGCTCGATCTGCCCCGGGCGCATGGGCAACAGCGGGGCCGTCCGGTCGAGGGCCTGGATCTGGGAATTCTCGTCGACACACAGGACCAGAGCCCGCTGGGGTGGGTTGAGGTAGAGCCCCACGATGTCACGGACCTTCTCGATGAACAGAGGGTCAGACGAAAGTTTGAACGTCTCGGTCCGATGCGGCTGCAAGGCAAAGGCCCGCCAGATACGGCTGATGGCGCTCTGACTCAGGCCGGTACGCGCAGCCATGGAGCGCGTGCTCCAGTGGGTTGCATCCGCCGGCGTCGTCTCCAGGGTGAGGGTCACGACCCGCTCCACATCGGTGTCCGTGATGGAGCGTGGGCCGCCGGGCCGCGGCTCGTCAAGCAGGCCGTCGAGGCGGCGTTCGATGAACCGGGCCCGCCACTTCCCCACCGTTTGCTTGGCCAGACCGATCTCCCCGGCCACGACGGTATTGGTCTTGCCCTCGGAGCAACGGAGAATGATCCGGGATCGCAGAGCCAGCGCCTGGGCAGTGGTTGGACGCCGCTTCCAGCGCTCGAGGCTCTCGCGTTCGTCGGAGGAAAGGTGCAAGGGAGGAATGGGGCGTCCGATGGCCATGGTGACCTCCATGAGCGTTTCGTGGAGGGTACACCCCAGCAAGTACTTTTGCAATGAGTTCATAACTCAGGACACTAGCAGGGACCGCGAGTAAGGTCTTCTTCGACGGTGCAGTCTAGGCAGCGTTGTTTAGACTAGTACGAGACGAGCCTTGGAGCCCGTCCCGTTCGTGGTTCTGGATTGCTCATCGAAAAGACACGCTCCGGTCGCCACCCGCCTTCTGAGGGGTCGAAGGAGATGATCGCGACGAAGCCGCCATCGGTCCCGTAGGCCCGGCACTGCTCCCCCGGATGAGACGCCGGGATTCGAAGCCCTGGGGGCAGAGTCCGTCCGTGACGCAGCAACTCTTCGGTCTGCTTGCTCACGATCACGGCGCGCATGTTGCTGACAATGCAGTCGGGGTGGTAGAGGTCGTCGAGCCACGAGTCGTCCGCGATCCTGCCCTCGGCGACTTCGAGTCCCATGGCGTCTGAGAGCTTGAAGGGTCCGCTCCTGAGGCGGACCAGTGTCTTCATGTGGGCCCCGCAGCCGAGTACCTGGCCGAGGTCGTGGGCCAGAGAGCGCATGTAGAACCCGCGGCCGCACGCCACCTCCAGAGTCACGATAGGGGGTGTCCAATCGAGAATCTCGAGTCGCGAGATCTCGATCTTCCTTGCCCCTCGTTCGACTTCTACGCCGGCTCGCGCGAGGTCGTAGAGCCGTTTGCCCTCGCGCTTCAGTGCGCTATACATGGGAGGCACCTGTTCGACTGTCCCCCTGAACGAATCGAGGGCGTGCTCCACGTCGGCCAGCGTGACTGAAGACGGGTCGTGTTTCGAGACCACCTCACCTTGGGCATCATACGTATCGGTCGCGACCCCGAGCTCGACGCCTCCACGATACTTCCGAGTGCCTTCAATCAGGTACTCCATCATCCGGGTAGCTTGCCCAATACATATAGGCACGACTCCGGTTGCGATCGGGTCTAGAGTACCGCCATGTCCGACGCGTTTCTGGCGGCTTGCGCGCTTGATGCGACGCACCACATCCATGGTGGTTATCTCAGGAGGCTTGTCGATGTTGAGGATCCCGTCGATGACAGGACGTGGAGCCTCTCTTCTATCGTTGGCCACGGCTACGTACTCTCGCTGCTTTCTGGGGCGGGGGCGGACTCGTCGATGAGCTTGAGAACGCCTGCACCCTGCTCGATGGATTCATCGAGGCGGAAGTCGACTACGGGCAGCGACTTCAGCGTGATTCGCCCGCGAAGGCGTCTGCGCACGAAGCCGGAAGCGGATCTCAGGGCTGACATGGTGGTTGCCTTGTCAGCAGGGGTGCCCAGGACGCTGACGAACACCTTCGCCATGCCCAGGTCGGGCGAGGTGTCCACGTGCGTGACGCTGAGAAGTCTGGACAGCCGTGGGTCGTTGACGTCTTCAGAAAGGACCCGGCTGATCTCCTGACGCAAAAGAACGTTGACGCGTTCCATGCGGTGAGTCATCGGGGGACCTCGGCGGAATAGATGAGTACGACCGACGGATGCCGTTCGCTATACGGTCTCGGTACGATGAGCTTCGAGGACGTCGCCTTCTCGAAAGTCGTTGAACCCGTCCAGTCCGATTCCGCCTTCGAGACCGGCGTTTAGCTCTCTTACGTCGTCCTTGAAGTGCTTGAGGCTGAGTATCTGACCGGCGAAGACCTGACCGGCGTTCCTCATTACCCGGATCTCCGCTCCTCTCGCGATGCTCCCGTCGTTCACGTAGACGCCGGCTGCCTTGGATCCGCGAGAGATGCTGAAGACTGCCCGGACGGTAGCGTAGCCCTCGAGCACATCTCGCGTCACGGGTGCAAGAAGCCCGCGAAGCGCCTGGTCTACATCCTCTATCAGGCGGTAAATGATGTCGTACGACCGTATCTCTACGCCTTCCTGTTTCGCCAGGGTAGCGGCTCCCGGCTCTGGCCCGATATTGAATCCTATGACAATCGCGCCCGACGCCGAGGCGAGCATGATGTCGCTTTCCGTGATACTGCCGCTGGCGGCTCGAACTATGTTGACTCGGGTTTCGTCGCTGTTAAGCCCCTCAAGGGCCGTTCGTGCCGCATCGATGGTGCCCTGCACGTCGGTCTTGACGATCAGGTTGAGGCCTTTGACCTCACCCGATTCCAGACGGGAGTGCAGCTCTTCGAGCGTTACCGAAACGGCGTCGCTCGGGCCCTCGTCCTGATGCTTCTCGGCAAGCTCGCGTGCGGCTTTGTCATTCGGCGCGACCGTCAAGGTCTCGCCCGCCGCCGGCACCCCGCCGAGACCAAGAATCTCCACTGGTGTCGAGGGCCCGGCCTCGCGGATGCGCTTGCCGCTGTCGTCGAACATGGCCTTGACCCGACCCCTAACTCCCCCCGCGACTACGTAGTCTCCGGTGTTCAAAGTGCCAGTCTGAACGAGCAAGGTCGCCATCGGCCCCTTACTTTTGTCTACACTGGCCTCTACGACAACTCCCTGGGCTGGCCGATCGGGGTTCGCGGTAAGCTCGCCGATCTCCGCAACAACCGAAAGGTTGTCGAGCAACTCCGAAACCCCTTCGCCTTTGAGGGCGGATACCTGTACCGCGATCACGTCTCCGCCCCAGTCCTCGACAAGCAGGTCATTCTCGGCGAGCTGGCGCTTTAGCCGCTCAGTGTCGGCCTCGGGTCGGTCTACCTTGTTGATTGCCACGACCATGGTTACGCCGGCTGCGCGAATGTGATCGATAGCCTCCAGGGTCTGTGGCATGATCCCGTCGTCTGCGGCCACCACAAGAACTGCGATGTCGGTGACTCGGGCACCACGCGCACGCATCGCCGTGAAGGCCTCGTGCCCCGGGGTGTCGAGAAACGTGATAGTGCGGCCGCGCAGGTCTACCTGATACGCTCCGATATGTTGGGTTATTCCACCGGCTTCGCCTTCCACGACCTTCGTGTTTCGTATTGCGTCGAGAAGGGTGGTCTTTCCGTGGTCGACGTGTCCCAGAATGGCAACGACCGGGGGACGGGGCTGCAACTGAGACGCGTCTTCGTCGCCAGACAAAACGACCAGTGAGCCAGACTCCTCTTCTTGTTCCTCAGGAGCCTTGACCTCGAATCCATAGTCGCTGGCAACGTCTGCCGCCGAAGCCTGATCGACGACGTCGTTGACAGCAAGCATGTGTCCGCGACGCATCAGTTGTTTGATCACGTCGATAGGCACGACGCCTATTATCGATGCGAGGTCCTTTACCGTTAGAACGTCCGGCATCTCAAGGGTGCGCCGGACCGGGGCCGGTGCCGGGGCCGCCGCCGGCGCGGGAGCCGCTGCGGTCGGAGTCGATGTTTGCGATTGTTCAGTCTTGTTGGTCATAACCCTCGATCTGTGGCTAGACTACCTACCCGCCGCCGGCTAGGCGCTGATTTCCACCGATGCAACGCGGTCGATCACGTTCGCCCAGTCCTCGTCGCTCAAAGCTCTCCTGAGCGCGAACTCCAAGCGCCCTTTGCTTAGAGAGCCTCGGACGCACTCGCCGTCCCTACAAACGTACGTTCCCCTGCCTGGCATCTTGCCTGAGTCGTCGACCACAACGGGCCCGTCAGGCGTTGCGGCAATGCGGGTCAAGTCGGCCTTCGCGGTCTTTTTACCGCATACGACGCATGTCCTCAAGGGCACATGTTTGGAAACAGGCATGGAGTTCTTTAACGCCGCCTGGTGGTCCTCGTCCTGCGGCCGCGACCTCCGCCGCCTCTCCGACCGCGCCGGCCTCCGCCGCCCCTGTTCAATTCCTCTATATCTTCAGCGAATCGTATTACGCCTGGTTCGGCGGTAACGGGTTGCCGGACGCGCCAGATATCTTCGGGAAGCTCCTGTATCGGCGCGCCAACATCTCCGGCCGGGACCGGCTCAGGTACCGGCGCAACCTCCTCGGGCAGCAACAGCTCCTCGGGGAGCACCGCAGCGGCCGGCTCGGCCTCTGTCTCGGCCGGCTGTTCGACCGGTTCAGCGGGCTCGGCTGCTGCGGGTTCGGCGGGCGTCTCCGCTTCGACTACCTCCGCGGCCAGCTCCTCAGCCACCGTTTCTCCTACCGCGGGCTCCACGGCCTTTTCGACCTCGGCAGGAGTGGAGACCTCGACCTCTGCTTTAGCTGAGGCTACGGCTTCCTGAGGGGTCTTGGTATCTGCGTCGACGTCGCTCTTGATATCTACGTTCAGGCCGGTAAGCTTCGCTGCGAGACGGGCGTTCTGCCCATCCTTTCCGATCGCCAGCGAAAGCTGGCGGTCGGGGACGATCGCTACAACGGAGCCTTCCTCCGCGTCTACGTCGACCCTCATTACCTGCGACGGGCTCAGCGCGCTGGCGACGAACTGGGCCGGGTCCTTCGTCCACTTGACGACGTCTATCTTCTCGCCGTAAAGCTCATTGACTATGTTCTGGATCCTGATGCCGCGAAGGCCTACGCACGAGCCGACCGCGTCGACGCCGTCCTGCTTGGCGAAAACGGCGACCTTGCTGCGCGAGCCGGCCTCTCTTGCTATTGCGACTATTTCGACAGCCCCGTTGTATATCTCGGGGACCTCCATCTCGAATAGACGCTTGACCAAGAGCTTATCGCCACGGGAGACGATGAGTTCCGGACCTTTGTTCGAACGACGCACCGACTGGAGCAGGACCTTCATCTTCTGGCCCACTCGATACCGCTCGTAGGGAGGCTGCTCCGAAATCGGTAGTATCGCTTCGGCCCGGCCCAGCTCTACCGTTACGTGGGTTGGCTCCAGCTTCTGGACCGTTACCGTGAAGACCTCGCCTTCCTTACCTTCGTACTCCTGGAAGACGAGCTCACGCTCGGCCTCTCTGAGCCGTTGGATGACCACCTGCTTGGCGGTCTGCGCCGCTATACGTCCGGCGCTGTGAGGCAGGCTTTCGGTGGGGACCACGTCGCCGATCTCGGCGTCTTTCTTGATCTTGCGAGCTTCGGAGAGGGTCAGCTCCAGCAGGGGGTCTTCGATCTCCTCAGCTACCGTCTTGACAATGAAGACGCTGACGTCTCCGCTGCCTGGGTCGAGCTGCACCGAGATGTTCTGACCACCTGCCACACTGTCCCGCTTGTATGCGGAGGCAAGCGCAGCCTCGATCGCGGAGAGAACGATCTCTCTCGGCAGATTGCGCTCGGCGGCTAGCTGTGTCAAAGCGATAATAAAGTCGCTCTTCATGCCGTCAGCCACCTCCTGTTGTTTCGTCTACCCCCTTCAAACAAAGAAAGTGGGTCGGAGCCCACTTTCAAAAAAGCACGAACGATGAGGAGTGCGAAACGAATCTACGGCGTCAGTATACCATTTCGATCTCGGCTGCACAACATATCGAATTGGTGTCTACGGAAGGCCTGTCCCAGCTGAGGACAGCTAGGCGTTGCGGCTCGTTTGAGTGCGCGAGAGGTCTATGCTCCGGGCGTTGGACCCACGTCTGCCCGACGCCCCCTTCTCCGACGCGCCACTCTCATCCGAGCCTGGGACCGGCGCATTGCGGCCATTGCGCGTTCGAGGTCCGCGTCGCTGGCCGCCGACGCGACCTCTTCCTGAGCCCGCTTCAGGGCCTGCTCGGTGCGTTCGACGTCGATCTCATCGGCCCGCTCGGCTGTGTCCGCGAGAATCGTGACCTTGCTCCCCATCACTTCGATGAAGCCGCCGCTAACCGCGATGAAGCTCTCCTCCCCGTCTTTAACGACGCGAAGTTCTCCGGGTCTGAGCACCGTCAGGAGCGGAGCGTGGTGGGGCAGTATGCCGAGCTCGCCGGCGATGCCGGGGGCAACGACGACATCGACCTCGTCGGACGAGACGAGGCGCTCAGCGGTAACTATGTCGAGACGCATCGGGGCCATTGCGATTTCTCTGAGTGGGCTAGCCGCTGCTCGCTTGCATCGACTTGGCCTTCTCGACGGCTTCCTCGATGGGGCCTACCATATAGAAGGCTTGCTCCGGAAGGTCGTCGTGTTGACCGTCGAGGATCTCGCGGAACCCTCGGACCGTTTCCTTCACGGGTACGTAGCGACCCTCCTGTCCGGTGAAGGCCTGGGCGACGAACATGGGCTGCGACAGGAACCTCTGAATCTTGCGGGCCCGCGCAACAATCTGGCGGTCCTCATCGGACAATTCCTCGACGCCCAGGATAGCGATGATGTCCTGCAGGTCCCGGTACCTCTGGAGGGTCTGCTGGACTTCTCGCGCTACGTCGTAGTGGTCCTGGCCCACGACCGACGGCTCGAGGATACGCGACGTCGAAGATAGCGGGTCCACGGCAGGGTAGAGTCCCTGCTCGGAGATCGCGCGGTCCAGCGAGACAACCGCATCAAGGTGGCCGAATGTAGTCACGATACCCGGATCGGTGTAGTCGTCGGCCGGGACGTAGATTGCCTGGAATGAGGTGATCGAGCCCTCGCCGCTGGTCGTGATGCGCTCCTCTAGCTCACCCATTTCCGTCGCCAGGGTCGGTTGGTAGCCGACGGCCGACGGCATCCTTCCCAGCAGCGCCGACACTTCCATGCCCGCGAGAATGTAGCGGTAGATGTTGTCGATGAACATCAGCACGTCCTGGCCGCGCTGCTCTTTGAAGTACTCGGCCATCGTCAGGCCGGTCAAGCCCACGCGGGCGCGAATCCCCGGAGGCTCGTTCATCTGACCGAACACGAGCACCGTGTTGCTCAACACCCCAGACTCTTGCATCTCGTGCCACAGGTCGTTTCCCTCGCGGGAACGCTCGCCGACGCCCGCGAAGACGGACACGCCCTGGTGCTCAGCGCCGATGTTGCGGATGAGCTCCTGAATTATGATCGTCTTACCGACCCCGGCGCCGCCGTATGCCCCAATCTTCCCGCCTCTCGTAAAGGGCGTGATCAGGTCCATGACCTTGATGCCGGTCTCAAGGCTCTCGACACTGATAGCCTGTTCCTCGAAGTTGGGGGGACTCCGGTGGATGGGCCACATCTCGTCTGACTCGACCTCTTCGAGCTTGTCCAAGGTCTGGCCGAGAGCGTTGAATAGTCGGCCTAGTGTGGGATCGCCTACGGGGACTGCGATCGGCCGGCCGGTATCCGTCGCGGCCACCCCTCTCGAAAGGCCGTCGGTCGGGCCGAGTGCAAGGCACCGTACCCAGTTGTTGCCGACGTGCTGCTCGACTTCCAAGACGAGCGTCTCGCCGTTGACCTCGGTTTCCAGCGCGTTGTAGACCGAAGGCATCTCTTCCGGGGGAAACTCCGCGTCAACGACCGTCCCAATCACCTGAGTTATCGTACCTGTGGCCATTACGTCTCCTGTCGCCTTTGCCTCGTTAGACGCCCCGCCGGAGCGTCTCTACGGTTAAATACACGCCTTCTGCCACCGCTTAGCCCGAATCCACCGAGGGAGGGCGTCGGGTTAGCATCCTGAAGTGGCCAGAGGGTGCTCTTCTGAATCTGGGATAATGGTTTTGTGACAGCAAAACAGTCCCAGAGAAGGAGCACCCAATAGATGCTACCACGCAACCAGCCCGACCGTATCCGTATCGTCTTTGACGATCACCGCCTGGTGGCCAATGCCGGTCTGCTCCTGCCGGCCACCCTCGCCCGGCATCTGGGCCTGCGGGAACTCGTTGACCATCACCTTGACCTGGGCGGCGCGCCGGGGCGGGCCAACACCGGAGACAAGCTGATGACCCTGGTGGCCTCAGCCATGGCCGGCGGCGACTGCATCGACGACGCTGATGTGTTGCGCACCGGGGGGACGGCCTGCACCCTGGGCGGCACGGTCAAGGCGCCATCCACCCTGGGCACCTTCCTGCGCAGCTTCCGGTGGGGCCACGTCCGCCAGCTGGACCGGGTGAGCCGGGAGCTGCTGGCCCGGGCCTGGGCCGCTGGGGCCGGACCCGGCGACGCGCCGTTCACCATCGACCTCGATTCCACCATCTGCGAGACCTACGGACTGGCCAAGGAGGGCGCCCGCCACCACGGCTATACCGGCAAGCGGGGCTACCACCCACTGCTGGCCATCGCCGCCGGCACCGGAGACGTGCTGATGTCCCGGCTGCGCGAGGGCCGGGCCAACACCGCCCGCGGCGCCGCCCACTTCCTGCGGGAGACGGTGGGACGGGTGCGCTACGCCGGGGCCAACGGACGACTCACGCTACGGGCCGACAGCGGGTTCTACACTCATGGCGTGGTATCCGTCTGCCGCAAGATGGATGTCCGCTTCTCCATCACCATCCGCCAGCATAAAAGCCTGCACAATCTCATCGAGGCGATACCCGAAGATGCCTGGACGCCGATTCCTTACTGGATGGACGGCACCGCCGATGTGGCCGAGACCACCTGCACTCCCTTCCAGAGTGAACCTGACGCCGCGCCGGTGCGGCTCATCGTCCGGCGTGTGAAGCCCACGCCCGGTTCCCAGCTGGCCCTCTTCGCCACCTACAGCTATCACGGCTTCATCACCGACCGGGACGGGGAGATGCTCGAACTGGAGGCCGACCATCGCCGCCACGCCGAGATCGAGAATGCCATCCGAGACCTCAAGCACGGTGTGGGGTTGAACCATCTCCCCTCGGGCCGCTTCGCCGCCAACGCCGCCTGGCTGGCGGTACAGGTGATGGCCCACAACATCGCCCGCTGGACAGCGCGCATCGGTCTGGGCGAGCAGGTGGTGACCACCAAGACCCTCCGGCGGCGGTTCTTCTCCCTGGCCGGACGGATCACCCGCTCGGCGCGCCGCCTCACACTGCATCTGCCACAGCGCTGGCCTTGGGAAGCCCAGTTCGATCGTGCCCTGGCCCGATTGCGCGCCCTGCCACTCCCTGCCTGACGGCGGCGGCGGCAACCGGCCGACATCCGGCCAACCGAACGTCCCCGCGAACTCGCGCCAGTCCGGTCTGCGAGTGCCTCTTGCTGTGTCCTCTCCCCGCTATCTCGCCCTGACCAACATTGATTCCCTCGTAAAAACCCGTTTTGAGGAAGTTCCAGCGCTTTAGCACATGTGAGCGCTACCGTATGTTGGGGTAGGACACGGAACAGAGACTGTATATTGTACCCAGGCAAGGGTACGGTTGTTCTAATTCGACCTGCACAGACTTTTTACGAGAGAATCAACATTCGCAGACGGTCACAAAGTCTCCCCGCGGCAACTGAAGACAAACACCGGCCCCCCTCTACCCCAAATCGTGCCCGGACCATCGCCCTCCCTTGCCCCTATCGCCCGTTCCGCTGCTGCATAGTCATCCCTTCGGTGGATTTGGGCTTAGGCCTCGACGGCCGCGGCGCCCCCGACTATGTCGAGCAACTCTTTCGTTATAGCCTCCTGACGCGCCTTGTTCATGACGAGCGTCAGGTCCTCGACCATCTCGTTTGCATTGTCGGTCGCGTTGCGCATTGCCACCATTCTGGCCGACTGCTCACTGGCGATCGCTTCTAGCACGGCGTAATACACTTGCATCTCGACGAATCGAGGCAGCAGGTCGGAGAGAACGGTCGCAGCATCGGGCTCATAGATGTACCCGACGGCCTCGTGAGACTCGAGCTCCGCGGGTTTCACGGGCAGTAGCGGTACGACGACCGGTTTCTGCTGCGTCGTGCTAACGAACTGCGGGTAAACCAGGTAAACAGCGTCTACTGTCCCTTCGGCGTAGTCGTCGATGACTATGCGCGAGATGGGCGTCGTATCGGTCAGCAGCGGCCGATCGCCCAGGTCGGTGAAGACCGCCTTGACGTTCTGGCCGTGCCGCGTCATGAAGTCCCGCCCCCTCTTGCCGACGGCCACCGTAGCGACTTCGAAATTCTCAGCCAATATGAACTCTGCCGCTGCGCGGTTGACCTTCCCGTGCAATCCGCCCGTGAGGCCCCTGTCGGGCGTAATGTGGACGATCTCTGCGTTTTTGACCTCTTCCCTTCGACGCAGCAGAGGGTGGAGAGTGTCTTCCTCATGGGGCTGCGCCGCGAGGTCTGCCAGTAGGTCCTGCATGCGTTCGGCATAAGGCCTTCCTCGGAGGGCCATTTCCTGGGCGCGACGCATCTTCGATGCGGCGATCATGGACATCGCCTTCGTGATCTTGGCAGTGTTCTGAACGCTGCGGATCCTGCGCTTTATTTCGCGAACGTTGGGCATCGACTAATCTCGCAATGTGGGGCGTCTAGGCGGCGAAGGTCGCCTTGAACTCCTCAAGGGCCTTCTTCAACGCGGCATCGGTGTCGTCGTCGATGTCCTTGAGCTCGACGATGCTTTTGAGCACTTCGGGATGGCTGGCGTTCATGAACTGGTAAAGGCTCTCTTCGAACGACCGGACATTCCCGATCTCGACGTCATCAAGGAACCCATTGGCCAGTGCGTACAGGATGCAGACCTGCTGCTCGACCGGCAGCGGGGCGTTCTGGCCTTGCTTGAGGACCTCGACGGCGCGCTGTCCGCGCTCCAATTGGGACCGCGTCGCCTGGTCCAAATCGGCGGTCCCGAACTGGGCGAATGTAGCCAGCTCGCGGTACTGAGCGAGGTCGAGCCGGAGTGCGCCCGCAACCTTGCGCATGGCCTTCGTTTGTGCGGTACTCCCGACTCTAGAGACCGAAAGCCCCGCGTTCACAGCAGGTCTGATACCGGAGTTGAAGAGCTCAGGCTCAAGATAGATCTGCCCATCCGTAATCGATATCACGTTGGTCGGCACGTAGGCCGAAACGTCTCCTGCGAGGGTTTCGATAATCGGAAGTGCCGAAATCGACCCGCCGCCAAGGTCCTCCGATAGCCTGGCTGCCCGTTCAAGCAGCCGGCTGTGCAAGTAGAAGACGTCCCCAGGGTAGGCCTCACGGCCGGGCGGTCGGCGCAGAAGGAGGGACATCTGTCTGTAGGCCCATGCGTGCTTCGACAGGTCGTCGTAAACGATCAAGACGTCCTTCCCCTGGGCCATGAACTCCTCGCCCATAGTGCAGCCCGTATACGGTGCGAGGTACTGCATCGGGGCCGGCTCGGAGGCCGTCGCTGCAACGACGATCGTGTGGTCCATCGCGTTGTGCTGCTCTAGCAAACCCACGGTTTGCGCCACCTTGCCTACCTTCTGACCGATAGCGACGTAGATGCACATCATGTCGCCGCCCGTCTGATTGATGATGGCGTCGATGGCAAGGGTCGTTTTGCCAGTCGAGCGGTCGCCGATAATCAGCTCTCTCTGGCCCCTTCCTATTGCGGTCATGGCGTCGATAGCCTTGACCCCGGTCTGCACCGGGGTATCGACGGGCTGCCTCGACGCCACGTCCGGAGCAACGATCTCGGTCGGACGGCTACTCTCCGACTTGATCGCACCTTTACCGTCGATGGGTTTACCGAGGGCATCGACGACCCTGCCCAGAAACTGCTCTCCGACTGGCACTTCGGCGATCCTGCCGGTTCCACGTACCTCCGTGCCTTCCTTGACCTCCAGCTGGTCCCCCAGGATGACTGCGCCGACGCTGTCTTCTTCGAGGTTGAGGGCCATGCCGATCACACCGCCCTCGAACTCCAGCAGCTCGCTGGCTCCCACGCCTGAAAGGCCGTGGATCCTGGCAATCCCGTCGCCTACCTCCGTGACCACACCGGCGTCCACCATGGTGAGTTCGTGTCCGAACTCCTCGATCTGGCGCTTGATTACCGATGCGATGTCTTGTCCTCGAACTGCCATATCTGTCTCCTCGCGAGCTCCCTTAGCCGGCCTGCGCCAGCTCCTTACGCATCTCGGCCAGCTTGGTCCGGACGCTGCCGTCGATCACCCGGTCACCAACCCTGGCGATCAGACCGCCGAGTATCTCGAGCTCCACCGCCGAGGCGAGCTTGATCTTCTTGCCCACCACGCCCTCAAGCAGTTGTGCAATCTTCGCTTCGAGGCCGTCGTCCAGCGGTATCGCGGATAGGACCTCGGCGCGCTCGATCCCGCTATGTTCGTCCAGGAAGCGGCTGTACTCTTCAAGGATGTCAGGAAGGATGTGTACCAGACTCTTGACCGCAAGCATCGAGACCAGGTTGACGGCAAGCGGACTAACCGAGTCGCCCAATGAATCTCGGACAAGGTCGATTTTGTTGGAGGCCGGGACTTGTGGGGCGTCTAGCAGGCCAACGATCTCATGGTCCTCGAACGTGGTGGCCAGAAAAATAAGGTCCTCTCGCCAATGCTCCAACTGGTCCTTTTCCAGCGCGAGCTGGAATGCGGCCAGAGCATATCGCTTGGGGGAACCGCCTCTTGGCATTGTTGGTCCTACCTCGGTCGTTTCGCCGGGGGCCGGTGAAGTAATACAGCCGCCACGTGGGCGGACCCGCTGGAGGCAACGCGCTCGGCGAGGGTGGGTCTGGAGCCGGCCGTTCGGCTAGCCCTTTCCGACGGCAGGCCCTTCTTCCAGGACGCTGTCGATGAGATCACGGTGGCTCTTCTCATCAAGGGAGCGTTCGACGACTTGTGAGGCGGCGGTGATCGCTAGCCCGCCGAACTCCCTCCGTAGCTCCTCGATCGCGGCGTCCCGCTCCCGCTGTATGTTGGCTTCCGCCCTGGCCCTTTCCGCAGCTATCTCTTCCCTCGCTTTGGCCAGCTCTTCCTCGCGGAACCGGTCGGCCACCTCCCGGGCCTGTGCAATCATCTCCTGGCCCTCAACCCGCGCCGCATCGATCTGGGCCTTCATGTCCTCGCGAGCCCGAGCCGCCTCATCGCTGGCCTTCTCTGCGCTCTCGAGACTGTCCTTGATTCGGGTAGCGCGCCGGTCAAGCATGCCCAGAACAGGCTTATACAAGAAGGCGTACAGTATCGCGAACAGGATCAGAAAGCTGACCAGCTGCGTTATCAGGTTTGCTATGTCGATTCCTAAGGCTTCCAAGTCACCTTCTCGATGTTAGACCGTTCACAGCCCCTCGGAGTCTCGTTGGCCGCCGAAACATCAGCCTATGAATATGATGAGCATCGCGACGATCAGAGCGTAGATCGCGATGGCTTCGGCGAACGCGATGGCCAGGATCATATTCTGCCTGATGGGCCCCGCCGCTTCCGGATTCCGTCCTAGCGACTCCATCGCCTTCGCGGCAAGGAGGCCGATTCCGATGGCCGGTCCGAAAGACCCGAGTCCGATGGCCAGCCCCGCCGCGATGGTCTTGATTACGTCTATGTTGCCTTCGATCATCCTCTGCTCCTTACTTCGTTTCCATACTATTGCCGTCCGAGCGCGTCACGTTCAGTGTCCTTCGGCGTCATGGCTGACCGTGGCCGTAGCCGCGAACACCAGCGTCAACATTGCGAAGATAAATGCCTGGATCAAGCCCACGAAAAGCTCCAGGCCTAGGAATGGGATCAGACCAACCAGCGGAACAAGGAACGCCATCGCGATCAACAACACCTCACCGGCGAATATATTCCCGAAGAGTCGGAAGGTGAAGCTGATCAGTCTTGCCACCTCGGAGATCGCTTCCAAGACCCCGACGAATAGCCCGATGGGTCCCTCACGGAAGTTGAGGAATTTTCCGACATGAGAGAAGACCCCGAGGATTCTCAGACCCCAGAAATGGACCATGAACATCGCGACCAGCGCTATTGCCAGTGTCATGTTGATATCGGTGTTGGCGCCTCTGAAGAAGGGCACGAGGATGCCGGCTTGCTTACCCTGCTCAACACCCTTCTCCTCGTACTCTTCAGCGGTGATCACGTTGTCGACGGACCCGAGGGGCATGACCGCCACTATGCCGTCCCCTTCAAACACGTGCAGCTTGATCGCGGACAGGTCCGCGTGGCCGTCCTCCGCTCCGTGCTCGGCGTGCTCAATCACTTCTTCCGGCGTCTCGACGCGCCCAATCGTTCCGAACCCCGGGAGAATCCCCATCCAGTTCGCGGTGACGATGAAGAGGAAGATCGTCATCACCAGAGGGAAGAACCGCCGGGCGTTTTCCGGGCCCGCGACGCTCTCTGCGATGTCGAGGAAGCCTTCGAGGATGACCTCGACCGCGCCCTGAAGTCGTCCGGGGACTTCCTGCATACGGCGTGTCGCCAGGTAGGAGAGCGACGCGAGTACCAGGATCGCCGCCCACGCCGATATCATTGTGTTAGTAAGGTTGAAGTCGCCGACGACTGGTATGTCGGCGATAAGCGGACGGTCGAGCACCGACTCGGCCGCGAGCTGAATGTGGGCGATAGGCGAGCCGAGGAACCCGCCGCCGAACTCGTTACCGATTGCGCCGCCGGCGATGCTAACGACGATTACAGCAAAGACGGCTACCGCCACCAGCTTTGGGTTGCGGAGCATCTTCACTACTAGTGGTGCGAAATCTTTGAAATGAGGGACAGCCTGGATTGGTGAGAGCTCACGGCACCGGTGAGCCCCTTCCCCCGTCAAGGGGGAAGGTTGGGATGGGGGTGTCGAACAGCATTCGCGCTACCCTTCATTGCTAGGATGTTGGGCCACTAGTCCTTGCCTCTATTCTTCGTGTCCGGCTCGTCGGCCAGAACAGCCATTAACATTCGATACATGCCTACGACGGCGATAGCGACGCCAGCCAAGATGCCAATCAACGTAAAAGCGGGGCTGCTATTCAGCCAACCGTCGAGCCCGTAGCCAGCCAGTCCGCCGCCCAGAATGACCAGGGCTACAAACCAACCGATTCCTAGCAGACGGACTGCGGGCCGCATACTACGCGCCCCAAGAATTGGCCCCGTTTCGAGAGTTTGTGGATTATATCACAATCGATTTTCAGGGCCAATTGGTCGCGGGCACAGTTGTAGCTGAAGTCAACGTTGAATGCCTTACCTGTCGGAGCGGCTCTACTCGCCTAGAGAGAGCTGGCGTTCCGATTCATTGGCGGCAGGCTCAATGCAGGCCGCGTCTTCGTTCTGCCAATTATTGACGTGAGGAGACACCTCGTAGGCGTCCATCTCTACCGCCGAGTAGGGGACCATCAGCTCGCGAACGTCCGCCATTGGAGCGGCGTGATCGAGCCAAACGACTTCGGCGTCCTTAGTGAGCATCACGGGCATGCGGTTGTGAATCGGCGCCATCAGTGTGTTCGGCGCGGTCGTTACAATGCAGCACGTGCGAACGATTTCGCCATCAGGCGCTCGCCAGCGTTCCCACAGTCCGGCAAAGGCGAACAGCTCCCAAGACTCTAGCCCGATTCGGTAGGGCACTCGTGTGGGGCCGATCTTCCACTCGTAGAAGCTGTCGGCGACGACGAGGCAACGACGTTTCTTCATTGCCCAGCTGAATTGCCAGCTCTCTACGACGGACTCCGCCCGCGCGTTGATCGGCTTTCTGCCACCTTTCGGGTCCTTCGTGCCCCAGGGGATCAGCCCCCACCTCAGCATCTCGGCCTTTCTCTCGCCATCGTCGGTGACCACCAGGACGTCCTGGCTCGGTGCTATGTTGTACCGAGGAAACTCCCAGCCATCGTCCTGTGAAACATCGAAGGCCGTTTCGATGTCAAGATGGCTCTGACCGACTGTATACCTACCACACATAGGTGGTCTGAAATCCTTCCATCAGCTCAGGTTGAAATTTTCCGCTCGTGGTGAGCTTGTCGAACCACTGAACGGTTGGTTCCGGGCGCTCGTCCGAGATAGAAAAGCCCCGCCGTTTTGGGGGCGGGGCTTCATTCCAAGTCTAGCCGCGACCGCGATGGCCGCTATCCCGTTTCGGAACCTGTCGCCGGAGGGGGTTTCTTCTCTTCGGTGCCCAGATCGTCCAGGTTGAGCGTCTCGATGAAGCCGGTGAAGGCTGAGAGGCTTTTCAGCTCCTCTTCCCTGACCGGTCTGTGGCCGTGTTCCCCTGGCTCAGTCTCGCTCGGCATGATCGGCTTGCCGGTCTCTTCGTCCATCTGTACCCCGGCCTTCTCGACGACGGTGTCGTCTGCGAAGATGGGAGCTTCGGTGCGGACGGCGAGAGCGATCGCGTCGCTGGGCCGGGAGTCGACCTCGAGGGTCGTGCCATTGGCCTGGAGAATGATCTTGGCGTAGAACGTGTCGTCGTTGAGTTCGGAGACGACGATGCGGGTAACCGTAGCCCCTAGCGAGGAGATGACCGATCTCAGCAGGTCATGGGTGAGGGGTCGAGGTACATCGACTTCTTGCAGCTTGTACGCGATCGAGTCGGCTTCCGCCGGGCCTATCCAGATCGGCAGATAGCGATTGGACTCCTTCACGCGGAGGATCACCACCCTTTGGTAGTTCACGATGCTGACCCGTATGCTGTCGATGTTCATCTCTAGCATTTAGCCCTCCTGGCCACCCCAGACGAGTCTCAATTGTAAGTCGGCCCATCCAGCAGTGTCAATGAAGCTGGTGGCAGTGTCAATCGCCTGACAAGGGTATCGATTGCGCCCTGAGACCGTATTTAGCAGCTAGCTAAAGCTCCCCCGCTTGGACCCGGATAGCCGAGTCCCATTATGGTTCCTGCCGCCTGGAGACCACGGCTTTCGTTCTTTTCGCCAGCGCGGAGCGGGGGAGCAGGACTCTCCGGCCACACTCGAGGCAGCGGAGTCCGATATCCGCCCCCAACCTGACGACCTCCCATTCGTACCCACCGCATGGATGGACTTTCCTGAGACGAAGCACATCGCCCAGTGCGATGTCGTCTACCAACCCCAACCTTCTCGGGCAAGGGTGCGGTTGATCGAGTCTCGCATGCGCTCAGCCACCTTCCTTGCCTCGTCCGCGAAGTTGTCGGCGTCGTCGGACGCGTACAGAATCGCCCGCGAGCTGCTGATCAACAGATTCCGCCCCGCCACGTCGGCCCCGGCGACAATGGCTTCTTTCAGGTCTCCGCCCTGGATGCCGACGGCCGGCACCAGGATTGGCATGCGGGGGCACAGAGTCCTGACCGACTTGAGCTCCTTCGGATATGTTGCGCCGACCACAAGTCCGACATTCCCCCGCCCGTTCCAGTCCGAGGCCCTTTTTGCCACGACCTCGTACAACGGGCGATCATTATTGTCTCCGTCACCATCGGATTCCCCGGCCGCAACGCTAAGGTCTTGGAGTTCGGCTGCTCCCGCGTTGGAAGAACGGCACCAGACGAAGATCGCTCTGCTCTCGTACTCGAGGAACGGTTCCATCGCGTCGCCGCCTGCATAGCCGTTGACGGTAGCCGCGTCGAATTCCCAGGTCTTGAATAACGCCCTGGCGTACGCCGAGTTGGTCGCCCCGATGTCGCCGCGTTTGCCATCGGCAAGGACAACGAGCGCCGGATTGACCTCGCGAATGTACGCTGTGGTCTTCTCGAGAGCTATGATACCGGCGCTGCCCAATGCTTCGTAGAAGGCCAGGTTGGGCTTGAACGCGCACACGAGATCCGCGGTTGCGTCGACGATAGCCTTGTTGAACTCGAAGACGTCTTCGACGGGCATCCGGGACGGGTCCGGGTCAAGCCCGACGCACAGCAGACTCCGATTGGACTGCGATACTTCACGAAGCCGATCGACAAATCGCGTCACTTCTCACCTACTACTGACCGTTGCTAGGCTTGTTTCGAACCAGCCCCTCGCTGTAATGAACCACATTCGCGAGAAACCGGGTTCTAGTTTAAGTGTGGCGGCGGGCCGTATCAAGTTTGATTCCCTCGTAAAAACCCGTTTTGAGGAAGTTCCAGCGCTTTAGCACATGTGAGCGCTACCGTATGTTGGGGTAGGACACGGAACAGAGACTGTATATTGTACCCAGGCAAGGGTACGGTTGTTCTAATTCGACCTGCACAGACTTTTTACGAGAGAATCAAGTTTGTGCGTGCATCGCCGCCGCTGCTAGTGTCCTGAGTTATGAACTCATTGCAAAAGTACTTGCTGGGGTGTACCCTCCACGAAACGCTCATGGAGGTCACCATGGCCATCGGACGCCCCATTCCTCCCTTGCACCTTTCCTCCGACGAACGCGAGAGCCTCGAGCGCTGGAAGCGGCGTCCAACCACTGCCCAGGCGCTGGCTCTGCGATCCCGGATCATTCTCCGTTGCTCCGAGGGCAAGACCAATACCGTCGTGGCCGGGGAGATCGGTCTGGCCAAGCAAACGGTGGGGAAGTGGCGGGCCCGGTTCATCGAACGCCGCCTCGACGGCCTGCTTGACGAGCCGCGGCCCGGCGGCCCACGCTCCATCACGGACACCGATGTGGAGCGGGTCGTGACCCTCACCCTGGAGACGACGCCGGCGGATGCAACCCACTGGAGCACGCGCTCCATGGCTGCGCGTACCGGCCTGAGTCAGAGCGCCATCAGCCGTATCTGGCGGGCCTTTGCCTTGCAGCCGCATCGGACCGAGACGTTCAAACTTTCGTCTGACCCTCTGTTCATCGAGAAGGTCCGTGACATCGTGGGGCTCTACCTCAACCCACCCCAGCGGGCTCTGGTCCTGTGTGTCGACGAGAATTCCCAGATCCAGGCCCTCGACCGGACGGCCCCGCTGTTGCCCATGCGCCCGGGGCAGATCGAGCGCCGGACCCATGACTACCGTCGTCATGGTACGACCTCTCTCTTCGCCGCCCTCGACGTGAAGACGGGAGAGGTCATCGGCGCCTGCCACCGTCGGCACCGGTCCACGGAGTTCCGGCGCTTCCTCGACCGGGTCGATGCGACCGTACCCCCGGACCTCGACGTGCACCTTATCCTGGACAACTACGCCACCCACAAGACCCCCGCCATCCAGCGCTGGCTGGCCCGGCGGCCGCGCTATCACCTGCACTTCACCCCCACCAGCAGCTCTTGGCTGAACCAGGTGGAGCGCTGGTTCGCGGTGCTGACAGAGAAGCAACTGCGCCGCGGGGTGTTCCGCAGCACTCGGGAACTGGAGCAAGCCATCGAACAGTACATTGACCAGCACAACGCTGCCTCAAAGCCCTTCATCTGGACCAAAACCGCAGACCAGCTACTAGCTACCATCGCCCGATTTTGTCATCGGATTCATAACTCAGGACACTAGCATCTGAGAGACTTAGCAAACGGAGGCCGTCGTCAAGCTACACTCAGGGCTTCGGGAAGCCACATTCGTTACACGACCGAACCGGTTCGTCGTGCTGGTAAAGTGCGACGGTCGAGAGACCCTTGTTCACGTCGCCAACTCAGGACGCATCGCCGAGCTACTGCGCCCTGACAATCTGATGTTGATCGCCCCAGCGCCCGGACCGAACCGCAAGACCGCTTACGATCTCGCCTTGGTGCGAATCGGAGATATCTTCGTTTCGGCGGACGCTCGTCTGCCCAATCCGCTCGTCCAGGAGGCAATCGAAGGAGGTTCTCTGCGAGATTTCACCGGATACGACACCCTGCGAAGGGAAGTCACGTTGGGCCACAGCAGGCTCGACTTCCTGCTGACTGGAACAAGTGGCAAATGCTACCTGGAGGTCAAGTCCGTCACTCTGGTCGAGAACGGCGTCGCGCTGTTCCCGGACGCCCCAACCGAGCGAGGCCGGAAACACCTTCAGTCGCTGATAGCCGCGCGCAAGGACGGCAACCGCGCGGCTGTGGTCTTTGTCGTGCAGCGGCCAGATGCCGATTCGTTTTCGCCCTATAAAGAAGCCGACCGTGACTTCTGGCGTACTCTAAGAAGGGCATCGAGAGCCGGAGTCGAGGTACATGCATATCGGTGTCGCGTGTCAAGACAGGAGGTTGAGATCGATGCACCGATCCCCGTTGAGTTGTAGGTCCGGTTAGCTACTGATGGGGTCCAAATCGACCGCGGAAAAGGGGAAGGCTCCGCCCGAACTGCGGGCGGTCCTTCTCGACGTCTACGACCGGCTGCTCGCTCGCTACGGACCCCAGCACTGGTGGCCGGGCGACACCCCCTTCGAGGTGATGGTGGGTGCCATTCTGACTCAGGCGGCCGCCTGGACGAATGTCGAGAAGGCGATAGCGAACCTCAAGGCAGCCGACGCCTTGTCCCCTGGCGCCATCCGGGAGATCCCAGAGGAGGAGCTGGCGCGTCTCTTGTTCCCGTCCGGGTACTACAACTCCAAAGCGAGAAAGCTGAAGGCCCTCGTTGAGTTCCTCGAACGGTACGACGACGACATCGAAGCCATGGCCGCAGTGAACGATGACGTCCTGAGACAGGAATTGCTAGACGTCCACGGAATCGGCGAGGAGACGGCCGACGACATCCTCCTGTACGCCGTCGGCAAACCGTTCTTCGTGATCGATGAGTACACCAGGCGCTCCTTCCACAGGCTTGGGGTCGCGCCCGAACGAGGCAACTATTCGAATTACCAGAGACTTTTCAGCGAGAACCTGCCGGCGGATCGGGAGCTCTTCGCCGAATACCATGCCCTGATCGTGGCTCACGCCGTGAGGGTGTGCAAGAAGCGGGAACCTCAGTGCGAGGATTGTTGTCTGCTAGACGTCTGCCCGACAGGAGAGAAGGTCGTTTCAGCCTAGGAACATAGCCAGCGCCGATTAAGGAGTTATAGGATACGCGGCGTTGGATCTATTCCGTAAAATATAGTCAACGGCATCTTCCGGGCCGAGACTGCCGGTATCCACGACGAGCCCCATCCCACCAAGGTCTTTAATGAACTGAGACTCCAGGTAGGCCCACCTGTCAAAATTACCGGGCTTTCTCCGACGCCTGACGTCGGTAGGTAATTGGAGTGTCACTAGGTTGAGTGTGTACCCTTCAAGCTCTTGAAGGAGGTTGTTCAGGTCCTCGCGACGTCGGATCACCCATTCCATGACTGGCACAAAGCCCGCATCGCAGAAGGATTTGGCCAGCAAGCACATATTGCGATGGCTCAGCTTTACCTGACGCTCGGCCTCTACGGGCTCGCCATCAGGGTCGACGCATCCAGAGACGATCATTGCACCCAGTTCGTCACCTGGTGTATAGGCGCCCCTGTCGAATCGCTCGGCCAATAGAGGTGCGATTGTGGACTTGCCTGAACCTGGTAGGCCCGTCACCATCCAGACCTCTTTCATCCTTGCTCCGGCCCCTCCAGCGGAACGATGCTTGTGCTCTTGATGACCAGATAGACCTGGAGCCCTTCTCGAATCCCCAGGTCCCGTAGCGCCCCCCGGGTTATCTCGATCACGATCTCAACGCCCATGTCGACGTACACCAGGACTCGGGCCGCCAGCGTGTGCACCTCAGAGACCCTGCCAGGCACGACGTTCTGGGCACTGATCCCGGACGGTACCTCCAGGGCGAGAATAATGTCTCCCGCCGAAATCGAAACCGTCAGAGATTCGCCAGCCACGGTCGAGACATCCGGCGCGGTCAGCGTCACGTCCCCAACCTTGAGGGTAACAAGGCCGTCCTGGTCCGCCGGGGCTACAACTTCGGCGTCGAGCAGGTTTTCAAGGGTCGCGTAATCGGCCATCGCTGTAACTCTGGGGTGGACGAGCGCCTGGGACGGACGGCCTTGCATCACGGGCTGTCCGCCGGCGAGAACCAGCACGTCCTCTGCCAGGGCGATGACTTCTGATATCGAGTGCGAAACGTAGACCATGGGAACCCGCAGTTCGCGCCAGACGCTCTTCAGATAGCGGATGATCGCTCCTCTGAACGACACATCCAACGACGCCATGGGTTCATCGAGAAGTAGCATCCGGGGCGAGGCCGCCAGGGCCCGCGCGAGGGCAACCCTCTGGCGTTCGCCCCCCGAGAGGGCTCGTACACCTCGGTCCAGAAGGTCCGACAGCACGAACAGATCGATCAGCTGATCGAGATCGGCCTTTCGGCTGTCCTTTGGAGTGAGGTTGTGGCCGTAGCTGATATTGTCTCGGACGCTCATGTGGGGGAAGAGAGCCGCGTCCTGAAAGACATACCCGAGCCTACGTTTCTCAGGTGGCTTATTGACGCGTGCCGTCGATGAGTAGACGGGGTCGCCCAGGAGCTCGACAAAACCCTCGTCGGGAGTGGTCAGGCCTGCAATGCAATTGAGCAATGTCGTCTTGCCGCTTCCCGTTGCGCCGAATACGGCCGTGACGCCGGACTCGAACGTCGCCTCGCAATCGAGCTCGAACCCAGGGTAGTCCCTGGCGATACAAAAGCTAAGCAGCTTGTCCCCTTGCGATGACAATGGCCCGGTCCTAATCTCGTTGCTCCGCTCTTCGTAGCAGCCAGTTGTGAACAGCTAGAGTGACAACCGCAAGCACCACCGAGACCGCCACCAGCTGCACCGCAGCCGCATCGTCCCGTAGCTGCACCCGCGAATAGAGCGCCAGCGGCAGCGTCTGCGTTTTGCCCTCGATGTTGCCTGCAACCGTGATGGTCGCCCCGAATTCGCTAAGAGCGCGAACGAATCCCAGTAGCACCCCCGCGAGGATTCCCCGATACGCCAGCGGCAGCGTTATTGTGAAGGCGACCCGCCACGGACCGGCGCCGAGACTCCGGGCCGACATCTCGAGCCGTTCGTCGACTCCTGCCATAGCGACTATCGCGGCCCTGGCCATCAGCGGGAACGACATCACCGCCGCCGCTATCGCAGCGGCCACCCACGTGAAGACGATGTCCGTCCCCAGGAGCCAGTGAACAGCCGCACCGACGGGCCCCTCGCGACCCAGCAGCAGTAGCAAGCCGAACCCGATCGCGACCGGGGGTACGGCCAATGGCAGGGATATGAGCACGTCGACGACGAAACGGCCGGGGAACCTCCCCTTCACTACGAACCAGCTGGCCGCCAGAGCCAACGGCAAGTTCAGGAGCGTTGCGACGATCGCAACCCGGAGTGTCAGCTCCAGAAGCGAAAGGCTCACGGAGACTCTTCCGCCATCTGAAATCCGTGGCGCTCGAAAACGCTCCGGGCGCCGCCGCTGTGCAAGAACGACAGAAACTCGGTCGTCGCGTCGGTGTCGCGTTCGGTCCTATCGACGACCGCGACCGGGTAGGTTACGGGCGAATAGCTCTCCGGGGGCACGATGTCCAGCAAGTCAAGGTTCTGCGCCATGTTGGCGTCGGTTACGTACACTAATGCGACGTCGGCGTTGCCCGATTCCACGTAGGCCATCGTCGCACGCACGTCCGGGCCGAAAACGAGCTTCGGCTCGAGGCCGTCCCACAGCCCCAGGGTCCGGAGCGCCTCCCTTGCGTATCTCCCGGCGGGGGCCAGATCAGGCGCCGCCACGGCTACTCGATCGACTCTTGAGTCCGATAGCTGCTCGATGGAGCTGAGCTCGACTCCGAGATCGGGCCGGGCGACCACGACTAGTCGGTTTATCAGCAGGTCGCTAACGTTCGGCTCCACGGCTCCCCTTTCCGTCAGGAATTCCGCCGGGAACCTGCCCGCCGGTATGAAGACGTCGGCGGGTGCCCCGCTCGCGATCTGCTGGGCGAGAGCCTGAGACGCCCCGTAGCTGAAGATCAGGTCGATGTCCGCGCCTTTCTCGAAAGACTCCTCGATTTCGCCGAGGGAGTCCGCCAGGCTGGCCGCGGCGAAGATAAGGAGTTCGCCATCGCTGGCCTCGTTCTCTCCGCACCCGGCGACGAGAGCAAAGGACAGGACGGCCGCTAGTAGCAGAGAGGTACGTCTGACCGCCTGACTCTTCAACCGATGTCCCCTCGTCCGTCTCAAGTACCGGCGCTTAGTCTACTAGCACCGCGACACGCTTTCCATGCGACTAGGCTCCACGGCTATTCGCTGAACCGTTGCTGATTCGCAACCGCGGTGGTACAGTCGGGGCGTTCCAGCCCTTATCTGTTCCTGGAGGTGTTCGACATGGTGATGGGAAAGGCTGCGGTCTTTGTTGACGCTTTCAACTTCGAGATGACCGAGCTTCCGCCCGTGCCCGTGGAAGCAGGCGGAATCCGCGTGAAGATCACCTCGGGAGGCATCTGCGGGTCCGACCTACACTACTGGCGAGGCGAGTTCAAGCCAATCCTCCCTGGAAAGCCAGGACCTGTGATCCTCGGGCACGAAATGACCGGAGCCGTCGATGCCATGGCGCCCGACATCTCTACAGACTCGCTTGGTAGACCGCTCAAAGAAGGCGACAGGGTAGTCTTTCCGTACTTCTTCCCTTGCAATCGCTGCTACAACTGCCTGAGAAACGAGCCCAACCACTGCCCAGACAGGTTCCGATTCCGAGCGTCAGTAGAGGAGTTCCCATACTGCAACGGCGGTTTCTCCGAGTACTACTATCTCTATCCCGGCCACTACGTCTTCAAGGTACCGGACGAGCTCTCAGACGAGGCGGTCGTGGCCGTCAACTGCGCGGTCTCTCAGGTCATCTACGGACTCAACAAGGCCGACCTGCGAATGGGCGACAGCGTGGTGGTCCAGGGAGCTGGTGGGCTGGGAATAAACGCGACCGCCGCCGCCAAGGAGATGGGCGCCGGCCGCGTAATCTCCGTCGACGGCCAGTCGGGGCGGCTGGACCTTGCCAGACGATGCGGGGCCGACGAGACCATCAACATCAACGAATACGACACGCCGGAGGCCCGGATCGAACGGGTCAAGGAGCTGACCGAGGGACGAGGCGCTGACGTGGTCATGGAGGTCGTTGGCTACCCGGACGTATTCCGCGAAGGCATCGAGATGCTGCGTCACGGCGGCACGTTGATCGAGGTCGGGAACATCTGGCCGGGCAGCGAGACCAACATCGACGTTTCCAAGATACTGTGGGGGCAGTGCCGGATCATCGGCGTCACCCACTACAACCCCTACACGCTGCCGGTTGCACTCGATTTCTTAGTACGCACCAAAGACAAGTACCCCCTGTCAGACGTAATGTCCCATAGCTTCCCTCTGGAGAATATCGAACAGGCCTTCCAGCAGGCTGAATGGTTCGGCAAGTCCGAGGAAACGGTGGTGACGAGGGCCTTCGTACGGCCTTGACCTCACCCCCATTGGCGGGGAGGGCGCGGCGCCGTTGGCGGGGAGGGCGCGGCGCCGTTGCTGTATGACTTAGGCGCCAGCATTGCAGGCGAACGCTTCCTTCATTGAAGAACCCTACTGGAGCGAATAGGCCGCCTGCCGTTTTCATTGGCGAGGTTACGTCAATAGGTGTGTAAACGACATCAGGCGGCGACCTTCTCAGCCGTTGATTCAATGGCGATTCCATCCGCATACTGTGCACCGAGATAGACGTCTTCGATCAACTCAGGGGCCTTCAGACGCCTGAAGCGCTGTTCGGCGACCATCAACATTTTCCAGATCACCGCTATCGCCCGATCGACCCTCTTGTAGCGCTTGGCGGCATCGGTCCGAAGCCTGAGGGCCGCGAAGGGTGATTCTACCGGGTTCGTCGTGCGAAGGTGCCCCCAGTGCTCCTTTGGGAAGTCATAGAAGGTGATCATGCGGTCCCAGTCCCGCTCCAAGGCCTCTGAGGCCGCCTCGTAGGAATGGTCGCCGCACCACCTGGTGAACACCGTCCTGAGCCGCTCAGCCTCTGTCCGAGTCTGGGCGTAGGGGATAGTACGCAGCATGAGCTTGGCCTGGTCCTGTTGTCGCTTTGGAAGCTTGGCGAGCACGTTTACGATCTTGTGGTTCCAGCAGCGTTGCTCTGCCGCCTGCGGATAGACGTTGCGCAGAGCTCCCCAGATGCCCAGGTGTCCGTCTCCAACCACCAGCCTCGGGCAGCTCAAGCCCCGGCGCTTGATGTCCCTGAGCACCTCGGACCAGTTCTCTGTGGACTCCCTGTATCCGGGAACAGCGCTCACCACCACCTTGCTCCCGTCGCTCAGGGCCGCCATCACCACCAGTACCGCCGCCTTCTCCTTCTCAAGACCAGCCTTGACGTAGACTCCATCCACCCACATGTAGACCACTTCCAGGTCATCGAGGGGCCGGCTGCGCCATTGGGCAAGCTCATCGTTCCACTTGGACTTCAACCGGGCCACCGTGCTCGCCGATACCGGTGCGTCCTCTCCCAGCAGCCCCCGCAAAGCCAGATCGAAGTCGCCTTCGGATAGACCGTGCAGGTACAGCTCGGGGATCAACTCAGCAACCTTCCTGGTCCTGTTGACGAACAGCGGCAGCAGCCGGCTCTCGAACTGCTCCTCGGTATCGCGGACTCGTGGCCGCCTAAGCTGTATCGTGCCCGAACTCAGCGTAAGCCTCCGGGCTCTGCCGTATCCGTTCCGATAGCCGGTATCTGAGTCCGAGTCGGACCTGAGCGCCGACTTCGCCCTTCCCAGAAACGCCGTCACCTCCTCCTCCAGCAACTCTTGGACCAGCCTCTGGACCTGGCTTCGCACCCAATCCTCCAACTGCTCCCACTCCGGCCTTGACTCCGACCTACTCTCAGTGCTTTCCTTCCTCATGGGCGGTGTATCTCCTCTCTTGGGCCTTGAGCCCGTCTTGTTCAGAGAGAGGGTACACCGCCTGACCGTTTACACACTTTTTGAGGGTACCTCCATTGGCTGGGGGTGCAAGCAATTCGCCAGGCGTATTCGTCACCTTTGTCCCACTCTGCACCCACAAACCGATGTTCCGAGCGACCATATAGGATGAACTGCCGTCCAGGTGCTAAACCCGAATCCACCGAGGGAGGGCGTCGGGTTAGCATCCTGAAGTGGCCAGAGGGTGCTCTTCTGAATCTGGGATAATGGTTTTGTAACAGCAAAACAGTCCCAGAGAAGGAGCACCCAATAGATGCTACCACGCAACCAGCCCGACCGTATCCGTATCGTCTTTGACGATCACCGCCTGGTGGCCAATGCCGGTCTGCTCCTGCCGGCCACCCTCGCCCGGCATCTGGGCCTGCGGGAACTCGTTGACCATCACCTTGACCTGGGCGGCGCGCCGGGGCGGGCCAACACCGGAGACAAGCTGATGACCCTGGTGGCCTCAGCCATGGCCGGCGGCGACTGCATCGACGACGCTGATGTGTTGCGCACCGGGGGGACGGCCTGCACCCTGGGCGGCACGGTCAAGGTGCCATCCACCCTGGGCACCTTCCTGCGCAGCTTCCGGTGGGGCCACGTCCGCCAGCTGGACCGGGTGAGCCGGGAGCTGCTGGCCCGGGCCTGGGCCGCTGGGGCCGGACCCGGCGACGCGCCGTTCACCATCGACCTCGATTCCACCATCTGCGAGACCTACGGACTGGCCAAGGAGGGCGCCCGCCACCACGGCTATACCGGCAAGCGGGGCTACCACCCACTGCTGGCCATCGCCGCCGGCACCGGAGACGTGCTGATGTCCCGGCTGCGCGAGGGCCGGGCCAACACCGCCCGCGGCGCCGCCCACTTCCTGCGGGAGACGGTGGGACGGGTGCGCTACGCCGGGGCCAACGGACGACTCACGCTACGGGCCGACAGCGGGTTCTACACTCATGGCGTGGTATCCGTCTGCCGCAAGATGGATGTCCGCTTCTCCATCACCATCCGCCAGCATAAAAGCCTGCACAATCTCATCGAGGCGATACCCGAAGATGCCTGGACGCCGATTCCTTACTGGATGGACGGCGCCGCCGATGTGGCCGAGACCACCTGCACTCCCTTCCAGAGTGAACCTGACGCCGCGCCGGTGCGGCTCATCGTCCGGCGTGTGAAGCCCACGCCCGGTTCCCAGCTGGCCCTCTTCGCCACCTACAGCTATCACGGCTTCATCACCGACCGGGACGGGGAGATGCTCGAACTGGAGGCCGACCATCGCCGCCACGCCGAGATCGAGAATGCCATCCGAGACCTCAAGCACGGTGTGGGGTTGAACCATCTCCCCTCGGGCCGCTTCGCCGCCAACGCCGCCTGGCTGGCGGTACAGGTGATGGCCCACAACATCGCCCGCTGGACAGCGCGCATCGGTCTGGGCGAGCAGGTGGTGACCACCAAGACCCTCCGGCGGCGGTTCTTCTCCCTGGCCGGACGGATCACCCGCTCGGCGCGCCGCCTCACACTGCATCTGCCACAGCGCTGGCCTTGGGAAGCCCAGTTCGATCGTGCCCTGGCCCGATTGCGCGCCCTGCCACTCCCTGCCTGGCGGCGGCGGCGGCAACCGGCCGACATCCGGCCAACCGAACGTCCCCGCGAACTCGCGCCAGTCCGGTCTGCGAGTGCCTCTTGCTGTGTCCTCTCCCCGCTATCTCGCCCTGACCAACATTCGCAGACGGTCACAAAGTCTCCCCGCGGCAACTGAAGACAAACACCGGCCCCCCTCTACCCCAAATCGTGCCCGGACCATCGCCCTCCCTTGCCCCTATCGCCCGTTCCGCTGCTGCATAGTCATCCCTTCGGTGGATTTGGGCTAAAGCATGAAGGGGCGGGCGCGTTCAATGCGTCCTGAAGGCGAGTGATGTCTGTTCCGGTGGTTACTCGTGAATTGGCCGGGCGCCTGGATAGGTCGGAAGCCGCGTATGCGGTGTCCGACCTAGAGGTCTTGTCCGGCGGCGAGAACCCGTTCGGCGTCGAGATACGGCGATTCGGAGGGACGGTCGCGTTCCGAATGAGCGCCATCGGCGACTGGGAGTTCAACCGAGTCCTGGGCTTGCGCGAAGAGTCCGATTCGGGGTTGGACCGAATCGTGGAGTGGTACCGAGAGCGTGGCGAACCTTGCTACTTGGACCTCGTCCCAATGCTCACGAACAGCCGCCTGCGCCGAAGTCTAGCCGAGCGCGGGTTCTACCACGACAGCTTCCACACCGCTCTGTATTGCGTCCCTACAGCCGACGGTCCAAGGCCCGCGGAGGGGGTAGCGATACAAGAAGTCGGCGATGCCGCGATCGGGACGTTCGCCGACCTGTACATGGTGTATATGGACGATCTCGCCGTTACACAGCTGTTGAGGCGCCAAGGGAAAGCCCTGGTTGCAGCCGGCTATCCCCGGCCGGATTGGAGGCTTTACTTGGCCACGGTCGATGGGGAGGCCGCCGCCTTCGGGATGCTCCACCTGAGCGACGGCGTCGCGTCTCTGGCCGGGGCCGCCACGGCGCCGTCGTTTCGCGGGAGGGGGTGTCAGACGGCGCTGCTACATCGCAGGCTCGCCGATGCGGCCAAAGCTGGCTATGACCTAGCGGTGACGCAGGCAACGCCCGGCTCGGTCAGCCAGCGCAACATGGAGCGAGTAGGATTCCGCGTCGCATACACCAAAGCTGTCTGGTCTCGGCTCTGATCACGAAGCCGTAAACATCGGCGTCGCGAACGCTACCCCATCCTGTAGATGTATACGTCCTCTATGTATTGACCGCCGACCACATTGTGAGTGAACCGTATGCCCGATAGGAGGAGTGGTACGGCACGGGCCGGAGCGGTCGAGGAGTTTTTGTGATGGACCGTGAATGGAAGACGCCACCTGATCTTTGGGCTAGGTTGAAACCCCTCGCTCGCCAGATGCGGCGCGAACCGACGCCCGCGGAGGAGAGACTCTGGGAGAGTTTGCGAAACCGCGGGCTCGACGGATATAAGTTCCGTCGGCAGCACTCGATTGACAGGTTCGTCGTCGACTTCTACTGCAGCGAAGCCAGCCTCGTTGTTGAAGTCGATGGTCCCGTGCACAAGTACACCCGAACCGACGACGCTATTCGACAGGAGTTTCTCGAAGTTCAGGGAAACGAGTAGTGCGGTTCAAGAACGCCGAAGTCGAGTCTGACCTAGACGCCGTGCTCTTCAGGATTGCGGAGCATCTGGCGTGACGTGGAAGGGCGACCTCACCTCCAACCCCCTCTCCGTCGCACTGTATAGACCGGGGACATAGTTAACACATGTTCGGAGACATGGTGGACACCATATTAGGCATAACACCGACGTTAGGAGCGTGTTTATGCCTTGGAAAGAGGTGTCTGTTATGTCTGAGCGGCAAGAGTTTGTCAGATTGGCGCAGGCAGAGGAGTTCAGTATGAGGGAGTTGTGCCGGCGGTTCGGTGTTAGTCCGACCACTGGCTACAAGTGGTTGAAGAGGTACCGTGGCAGAGGGGATGCAGGTCTGGCAGACATGTCGCGAAGGCCCCGTCACTCGCCCGGACGCACGCGACCGGAGGTGGAGCAGTTGGTGTTGGAGTTGCGAGAAAAGCGTCCGGCGTGGGGAGCTCGTAAGCTGCAACGGCGGCTCTTGGACCAGGGATACAACGATCTGCCCAGCCCGAGTACGATTACGGCCATCCTGAGACGACACGGCCGTATCGACCCTGGTGAGGGGGACAAGCACAAACCGTGGCAGCGATTTGAGCGAGTGGCGCCTAACGAGCTGTGGCAGATGGATTTCAAGGGCCACTTCCCATTGAGCTCCGAGGGACGCTGTCACCCTCTGACCGTTCTGGACGACCACTCTCGTTACTCCCTGGGCCTCGAGGCGTGCGGCGACGAACGGGACCAGACCGTGAAGGGACGCCTCACGACCATATTTCGCCGCTATGGACTCCCTGACTGGATGCTGGATGGACAACGGCGCTCCCTGGGGCTCTGACAGCGATCACCCATATACGATCTTTACCATTTGGCTGATGCGCATGGGGATCGGGGTCAGTCATGGCAGACCCTTCCATCCCCAGACCCAAGGAAAAGACGAACGCTTCCATCGGACACTTATCGCCGAGGTGCTGCAGGGACGGACCTTCAGAGACTTGGCGCACTGCCAGGATACCTTCGATGAATGGCGCCTCGTTTACAACACTGAGCGTCCTCATCAGGCTCTCGGCTACGCAACACCCGCCAGCCGTTATCGGCTTAGCCGACGACCTTTCCCTGAGACGTTGCCTCCCATAGAGTATGCACCAGACGATTTGGTCCGTAAGGTCCAAGCGAAGGGCGTCATCTCGGTACACGGCAGGTCCTATAGGGTGGGAAAGGCCTTCCGAGGACACCCAGTCGCCATTAGATCCACCCACAGTGACGGACTCTGGAACGTATTCTTGATTCTCTCGTAAAAAGTCTGTGCAGGTCGAATTAGAACAACCGTACCCTTGCCTGGGTACAATATACAGTCTCTGTTCCGTGTCCTACCCCAACATACGGTAGCGCTCACATGTGCTAAAGCGCTGGAACTTCCTCAAAACGGGTTTTTACGAGGGAATCATTCTTCTCTTCTCACAATATCGCCCAGATTGACCTCAGGCTTCACGCTAACCACATCATCTGAAAATGTGTCTACCATGTCTCCGAACATCCGTCCACCATGTGTCCGGTCTGTACACGCACGGAGAGGGGGCAAGACGGCGCCGTGTGCCACACAACCGTGAGGGGGTGAGGTAGGCCATGTAGTCAGAGAACGGCGGACCGTCCGTTGCGCAGGTGCCGCTGCGGTCCACGATTGCTGGTCCCAGCTAGATCGAGGAGAACGCGCGGGCACCCGACGTACCGTCGTTGACGGATGAGCAACCTTCGCCCGCTTTGGCCACCGCTGACGAAGCGCGGAGTTTGTGGAACGCCTAGGACAATCATAGTCAGGAGGGCGACGGATGGAGTATCGCGTGCTGGGGAAGACCGGACTCAAGGTGTCCATCGTAGGCATAGGCGGTTGGCCGTTAGGGGGCCTCATCGGGGGACCGGTCGGCGATCCCCGGAATCCCGTCGTCGACGAAGGCTGGACGGGCGCAGTGGACGAAGAATCTATCAAGATGATTCACCGCGCCGAAGAGCTTGGGGTCAACCTGATCGACACAGCGGAGATCTACGGCGACGGCCACAGCGAGTCGATCATCGGGCTGGCGGTGAAGGGCCGCAGAGACCGTTGGGTCATCTCGACCAAGGTACGCGGCTTCTACACCGACGTTCCGGACGTTGACCACACCCGACGGCGCATTAGCCCGAATCCACCGAGGGAGGGTGTCGGGTTAGCATCCTGAAGTGGCCAGAGGGTGCTCTTCTGAATCTGGGATAATGGTTTTGTAACAGCAAAACAGTCCCAGAGAAGGAGCACCCAATAGATGCTACCACGCAACCAGCCCGACCGTATCCGTATCGTCTTTGACGATCACCGCCTGGTGGCCAATGCCGGTCTGCTCCTGCCGGCCACCCTCGCCCGGCATCTGGGCCTGCGGGAACTCGTTGACCATCACCTTGACCTGGGCGGCGCGCCGGGGCGGGCCAACACCGGAGACAAGCTGATGACCCTGGTGGCCTCAGCCATGGCCGGCGGCGACTGCATCGACGACGCTGATGTGTTGCGCACCGGGGGGACGGCCTGCACCCTGGGCGGCACGGTCAAGGCGCCATCCACCCTGGGCACCTTCCTGCGCAGCTTCCGGTGGGGCCACGTCCGCCAGCTGGACCGGGTGAGCCGGGAGCTGCTGGCCCGGGCCTGGGCCGCTGGGGCCGGACCCGGCGACGCGCCGTTCACCATCGACCTCGATTCCACCATCTGCGAGACCTACGGACTGGCCAAGGAGGGCGCCCGCCACCACGGCTATACCGGCAAGCGGGGCTACCACCCACTGCTGGCCATCGCCGCCGGCACCGGAGACGTGCTGATGTCCCGGCTGCGCGAGGGCCGGGCCAACACCGCCCGCAGCGCCGCCCACTTCCTGCGGGAGACGGTGGGACGGGTGCGCTACGCCGGGGCCAACGGACGACTCACGCTACGGGCCGACAGCGGGTTCTACACTCATGGCGTGGTATCCGTCTGCCGCAAGATGGATGTCCGCTTCTCCATCACCATCCGCCAGCATAAAAGCCTGCACAATCTCATCGAGGCGATACCCGAAGATGCCTGGACGCCGATTCCTTACTGGATGGACGGCGCCGCCGATGTGGCCGAGACCACCTGCACTCCCTTCCAGAGTGAACCTGACGCCGCGCCGGTGCGGCTCATCGTCCGGCGTGTGAAGCCCACGCCCGGTTCCCAGCTGGCCCTCTTCGCCACCTACAGCTATCACGGCTTCATCACCGACCGGGACGGGGAGATGCTCGAACTGGAGGCCGACCATCGCCGCCACGCCGAGATCGAGAATGCCATCCGAGACCTCAAGCACGGTGTGGGGTTGAACCATCTCCCCTCGGGCCGCTTCGCCGCCAACGCCGCCTGGCTGGCGGTACAGGTGATGGCCCACAACATCGCCCGCTGGACAGCGCGCATCGGTCTGGGCGAGCAGGTGGTGACCACCAAGACCCTCCGGCGGCGGTTCTTCTCCCTGGCCGGACGGATCACCCGCTCGGCGCGCCGCCTCACACTGCATCTGCCACAGCGCTGGCCTTGGGAAGCCCAGTTCGATCGTGCCCTGGCCCGATTGCGCGCCCTGCCACTCCCTGCCTGACGGCGGCGGCGGCAACCGGCCGCCATCCGGCCAACCGAACGTCCCCGCGAACTCGCGCCAGTCCGGTCTGCGAGTGCCTCTTGCTGTGTCCTCTCCCCGCTATCTCGCCCTGACCAACATTCGCAGACGGTCACAAAGTCTCCCCGCGGCAACTGAAGACAAACACCGGCCCCCCTCTACCCCAAATCGTGCCCGGACCATCGCCCTCCCTTGCCCCTATCGCCCGTTCCGCTGCTGCATAGTCATCCCTTCGGTGGATTTGGGATTAGAGACGCGTGCGAAGGGGCCCTCCGCCGGCTACAGTCCGACTACATCGACGTGTTCCTGCTGCACAATCGGCCCCACGAGGAGACCCTTCCGGTCGCGATGGAGACGATGGCGCAGCTCAAGAGCGAGGGCAAGATACGGTGGTCGGGCATCTCGTATACGGCCGGCGGAGACAACGATTCTATTCGAAAGCTCATGGAAATGGGCGAAGTCGCTGCGATGGTCGTTGGCTACAACATGATGGCGCGGTCCGATGATCGAATCCGATTCGCCAAAGAAGAGAACATTGGCACGATGATCGCGTCGCCACTGAACTCGGGCATCCTATCAGGACGCTGGTTCGACGATCTCTCGACCCTCGACCCGACCGACAGGCGCTACGAAAGGCTGGCTTCACCGAAGGGCCAGGAATTCCGGCGGAAGCTGTCGGAGCTTCGTTTCCTGACCGAGAGCGGAGAGCGCACCATGACTCAAGCGGCGCTGCGCTTCATACTTGATGTCGAAGGCGTGACGTCGTTGATTCCTGGGGCGCTTCGACCGAGCGAGATTGAGGAGAACGCTGGTGCAGCGGACGTGCTTCCCTTGACGGACGACGAAAGGGCACGGGCTATATCGATCGCCGACGAAGCTACTGGCATGTTGCAGGGCTAGATGAGTTCGGCCGATCAAGCCGTCGTCGCTAGCTGTCCAGAAGCGTATCTTATGCTATCCTGAGCACACCGAATTGTGAGAGTTATAAGGAGGCCCCGTGGTTCGTGCCTACATACTGATCGAGATGGCCGCAGGGCATTCGAGGGATCTGGTTAACTCGCTCGAGGAGCTAGAAGAGGTGCGCGACGTGGTGAGGGTCACAGGCCCGTACGACGTAGTCGCGGTCTTCGAGGCTGAAAGCGTGGACGCAATCAGCGACAAAGTGGCCGATCATGTTCACGCACAGTCTGGCGTGATCCGTACCACGACCTGTGTGGCCATGGGCTGAGTGTCAAGGGCGGTGTGAAAACGTACCAGCGGGGCGGAGCAAAACTGTACCACTGGACGCCTCGTGGGGCGTTGGAGATCAGGGTCAGTCAGATAGCTGGCGGCCAGAAGTCTTCTTGCTGTGCTTGAGTCGGTAGCTGTCCCCGTTCATCTCCAGGATGTCGACATGGTGGGTGAGGCGGTCGAGGAGAGCTCCGGTCAGCCGTTCAGAGCCGAACACCTCGGTCCACTCGACGAAGGGCTCACTTGGAGGTCACCAGGACCGATCCACGCTCGTAACGCTGGCTGAACACCTCGAAGAGCAGCTCGGCGCCAGTCTTGGACAAGGGCACGAAGCCCAGTTCGTCGATGATCAGAAGCTTGAGTCGTGCGAGCCTTCTCTGCAGGTTGAGCAGACGCCGTTCGTCCCTGGCCTCGATCAGCTCGTGAACCAGAGCAGCGGCGGTGGTGAAGCCCACGGACAGTCCCCTCTGACACGCAGCCAGACCGAGACCGAGGGCGATATGGGTCTTGCCGGTGCCACTGTTGCCGAGAGCGATGACGTTGTGGGGGCGCTCGATGTACTCGCATCGTGCCAGCTCCAGAACCAGAGCCTCGTTCAGGGACGGCATAGACAGGAAGTCGAAGGTGTCGAGACTCTTGGTCGTCGGGAAGCGGGCTGCTTTGATCCGACGTTCCACCATGCGATGGTGACGGTCGATCAGCTCCAACTCCGATAGTCGCAGCAGGTAGTCCGGATGGTCGGCTCCCTCACTGGCACACTGGGATGCCAGCTTGTCGTACTCCCTCAGGAACGTGGGGAGCTTGAGTTGCTTGATGTTGTGTTCGAGCAACATCGTGGACTTGTTGGTCATGACCGGCTCCCCGCCAGGAGAGCCATGTAGTCCCTGGTCGAGGTTGTTGCAACGTTGGTCCTAGGCAGATACGGGTACAACTCCATGTCGAGTCTAGGCGGTCGACCCTCGATCCTGCACAGCACCAGGTGCTTGACAGCATCGAAGCTCACAGCCCCGAGTCGAATGGCGTCTCGTACGGCGTCGTGGACTTCTTCCGGCTGGAAGTTCTCCATCAGTCTGAGCACCTGCACGAACTCCCTCTTTCCTCGCTTGCCCATCCGAGACTCCAGCAACCGCCGCAACACTCCGAACTCCTCGGGCAACTCCCATCCAACCAGCGGCGCCGCCTGATCCAATGCCCTCGTCTTCTTCTCAAGGAGCGGCAGGTAATGGAGAGGGTCGAAGACGAAGTCGTCTCGATCGTAGGACCGCCGATGGCGGGCGATGACTTCAGCGCCACAGCTGATCACAACCTCGTGTACATATCCGCGGACCAGAACGTCCCGATGACCGTAGGCCACCGGGACCGAATAGTCATTGGTCCGGTATCTGACCAGGGACAGAGAACTGACCCTCGTCGCGTGCTTGTCGCTGGCGTCGTACGGTACGGCCAGCAGAGGCAGCAGCTTCTCCAGGTCCCGCTCCAGCCGTTCTCCTATCGTCTCGTTGTGGCCGCGGAGTCGATCTTCGAACCGTCTGAGGCAGTGTTGCTCCAGATGAGCATTGAGGGCATCGAAGCTCTCGAACGATGGAATGGGCACCAGGAAGTTCCGGCGGACATAGCCGACCAGACCTTCTACTTTGCCCTTATCGTTCCCTTTGCCTGGACGGCCGAACCGGTCCTCGAACAGGTAGTGGGACTGAAGCTCGGAGAACACCCTGGTCCGCTGCCGGCGACCATCTCCCAGGATTCTGGCTACCGCGAGCGTGGTGTTGTCGTAGAGGATGCTCTGAGGCACTCCGCCCAGGAACGCGAAGGCGGAGACGTGTCCGTCGCAGAATGACTCCGTCGTCTCGGCGGGATACGCCTTCACATAGCACCCGTCGCTGTGAGGGAGGTCCAGGGCGAAGTAGTGGGCTTTGCGTTCCACTCCGCCGATGATCACTCGAGCTTCGCCGTAGTCGCACTGGGCATGTCCCGGAGGGTGGGACAGAGGTAAGAACATCTCGCGGGTATGACGACGGCGTTCTCGAACGTAGTCTTTGACTATCGTGTACTTGCCGGGGAAGCCGTGTTCGTCTCTGAGCCGTTCGTAGATACGCTTGGCGGTGTGACGCTGCTTCTTCGGTGAGCTCAGATCCTGCTCCAGGATCTGGTCCATCACACCCTTATATGGATCGAGCTTCGGTCTGCGAGCCGGTCGTTGCCGTCGATACCCTGGGGGCACGGAGTACTCGAGCATCTTGCGCACCGTGTCCCGGTGTAGCCCGAACACTCGGGCCGCCTCTCGGACGCTCATCCCTTCGACGAAACAAGCCTTGCGAACACGGAGGTAAATACCCACCTTGTACATCCAATCCACCTTCAGTCAGGTTCGGTCGTTCCTGATTGAAGGCGACAGGCGGTACGCTTTTCAAGCGCCACATCTCAGCTCTTGAGCCGCCCTGCCGGTACATTATCTCTCCGCCATTCACAAAGCAGAGGCGAACAATGTACTGACGGAGTCCGGTCGGATCCAATGTGTGAATAACTCAGATCGGTCCAAGGCGCCGCGCATGGTACTTGAGGGATCGGAGGCAGGGAACCTCGTTCTCACGCGCCACGACGTCGGAGCGGAAACGGCACGCGAGATCGAGGCCCTCGTAGCTAGCGAGCCGCCGCTCCTCAGACCGGACAGCAAGCCCGAATACCTGGACGACTACGTCAGTCTGCTGTCTCGGGAGGCGCCGGTCAAGAAACAGTATGCCGGGCTGTCCTTCGTCGTTCCGGACGACTTTAGGTACGACCACGACGTGACGCTTGTCTCCTCGGACACGCCTGAAGGCGATGACTTCCTGGCCGGTCTCGTGGCCGATATGCCGCAGGCTCTTGCCGCTCTCAAATTCCTAACACGGGCTGACTTCGAGGAACCGTGGTGTATCGCCCTCCACGAGGGCGAAGTCGCGTCAATCGCGCAAACGTCGAGGCTCACCTCGACCGGCGCCGAATCGGGGATAGACACGGTCCCCGAATTCCGCGGACGTGGCTTCGCCGCGGCTGCGGTGTCCGGGTGGGCGTTGCACCCGGCGCTCGGTGAACATGCTCTCTTCTACAGCACGAATCTGACCAACGTCTCCTCACAGCGCGTAGCCCAACGGCTCGGCCTGCGGTTGCTAGGCGCGGACTTCGCGATCACATAACGACTGTTGCATGCAGTAATGAAAATGGGAGGACTTTGCATTGTCTGCCGATGAACAACAACCGAAACGACACCGGTCTTCGGACAAGCCGGTCGACGATATCGAGAACATCTTCGAGAAAGGCGCCCGCCGGCGACGCTTGCGGGCGGCCGGAAAAGGTCAGAGACGCAATCTGGAGCCGAAGCCGCCCCGCAAGAGGGACTGGGAACTGGCAAGCGTCGACGAATGGGATGAGCTTGACCTGGAACCTCGCGAGCGCATCATGCCGATCGACGAAAAGGACCGCCGTAGGGCCATCGAAGCCGCCGCGTTCAAGAAGGCAAGTGCGAAACGAGAGCAGACCGCAGCTGACGTACCAGAATCTCATGTCACTCCGGCGACCGTGGTCTCGGTGGCCAGCGGGCTCTGTATTGTGGAACGCGACGGAATCCGGCTCCAGTGCCGCATCAGGATCAGGCTGACGGCGAAGGAATCAGCCTTCACAAACGCCGTCGCCGCGGGCGACGAGGTGGTGGTCAGTGACGATGGCGCGGGCAGTGGGACCATCGAAGAGGTCCTTCCGCGCCGTACGACGCTGGTCCGACCGGAGGTCCGCGGCCCGCGCAGCCAGATAATCGTCGCAAACGCGGAGCAGCTACTGATCGTGTCGTCGTGGCGCGAGCCTTTCTTCTGGCCGGAGCTTGTCGACCGGTGCCTCATCGCCGCACAGCGCAGCGACCTGCTGCCCATCGTCTGCGTCAACAAGGTCGATCTTGTCGATGTCGGCGCTGAGATGGAGGAAGTCGTGGCGCCGTACGTGGCCCTGGGACACCGCGTCATCAAGACGAGCGCGGTCGCGTCGGAGGGAATCGACGAGCTGCGCGACCTGCTGCGCGACAAGACGACGGCGCTAAGCGGCATGTCGGGCACCGGGAAGTCCTCGCTTATCTCAGCGGTGCAGCCCGGCCTCGACCTGCGCACGTCAGAGGTGAGTGTCTCGAGCAAGCACCTGGGAGAGGGGCGCCACACGACGACGATGGTCGAGATGCACGGCCTGGAGGTGGGTGGCTTCGTAGTCGACACTCCTGGCATCCGCGAGTTTGGCCTCAACGGACTGCATCGGCACGAGCTCGCCGGCTTCTTCCCCGAGATATCGGCGCTCGCACCCGAGTGCCGGTTCGCGAACTGTGCCCACCTCGACGAGCCTGAGTGCGCGGTCGTAGCCGGAAGAGCCTCCGGCTCCGTGCCCGAAAGTAGGTATCACAGCTACCAAGCGATCCTCAGCACGCTGCCGAAATGACCGGGGTAGCCGGGATCATCTAACTCGAGCGATAGGAGGTCGAGGTGAGGCGTATGAAAGCAGTCTCCCTAGCGGAATTCGAACAGTGAGCTCGGACAAGGTCGAGCTTAAAACCGAGCGTCTGCTACTCAGGCCGGTCAGGTTGGAGGACGTGGACGCCATCTACGCTTATTGCAAAGACCCGGAATACGCGCGGTTTGCTACCCTTCGGCATCCCAGGCCGTACACCCGGCGGAGCGCCGAAGAGTTCGTTGCTAGAGAGCTGCTTGCCCCTTGGACCACCCAGCCCTCGTTCTCCGTGGTTCTCGACTCGGTGGTCGTCGGTGGCACGACTTTGAACATCGACGAGACTCATGAGACCGCGGAAATAGGCTATGACTTCGCGAGAGCCCATTGGGGGAAAGGGCTGGCTCCGGAGGCGGCACAAACAGTGATTGACTGGGCGTTTAGGGAATATGGATTAGCGAAGATCTATGCCACGGCAGACGTCCGGAATCGCCGGTCAACGAGAGTGATGGAGAAGGTTGGCATGACCCGCGAGGGGGTGCTGCGCAGCCAACGGAAGGGGATAGAGGAGCGCGTGGATGAGGCCTATTACGGCGTCTTGCGAGAAGAGTGGGAGAAAAGGTGACAATGACACGCACAAAGAATGAATTGGCCGATGCCTTTCGGCTCGACGAATTCCCACGCTCTGCCAAATACGACCCCGGTTGGGTAATCGAGAAAATGATCGGCCTCAATGTCCTATGGTGCTGGTGACACAGATGACAGCGATCTTCGAGAGCGATCATGCAGACTATTTGGCACGGCTCCATCGGGCCGTGGCTGCTGTCTTCCCCGTCCTATGTTTCGACCAGATCCAGACCGACTCGTTCCTAGACAGCTATGCGAAATCGGACAACAGCAGGTGCTTCACCATCGAAACCGAAGGTGGTACCGGTCTGGTTTGCGTCCGGCCGGGGCGGAATTCCACCCTGTGGTCAATCCGCCATGTTGTCCCAAACGAATGGGACCATAGCTACACCATCGTGGCGGAATCACTTGAACGGATCAAGGAACGTGCAAGAAGAGAAGGTGTTGGTCAACTGCTGATGACGATCGAGGAGGACATTCCGTCCCACAACGCCTATTTCGCCGGAATGCTTCCCCTTCCTTAGGTTTCACGATTACTCCCCGGATAGCCCTGACAGCTCCCCTAGATACTCTAGCCGAGCTCGAACTTCGTAACTTGCCACCCGGACATCGATGAGTTGGTTCTAACGAACGATAGGTTGGAAGAAGCGATAGAGACGTTCATGTCAGCGTTTGCAGAACAGGATCGATTCGACACGCCGGAGGAAAGGGATTCACGCTACAAGTACTTCAGAGACCGGTTCAGCGATGAGAGATACGCTCCTTCCTGGGTTGCGTTACAGCATGAGAATCGCATCGTGGCGGTCTGTTTCGGATGTGAGGATACCTGGACAAAAACCCTGGATTTGGTGGAACTCGCGGTGCTGCCTTCTTACCGTAGGCGCGGACTAGGCCGCTATGTCTGTATCCGGTGCATGCAGAAACTATGTGACACCTTCACATCGCCCGAACGAGAGTTCCTGGTTGAAACCGACAGGACGAACCTTGGAGCAATACGTCTTTACAAAGCCTTAGGCTTCACCGTCCACCAGGTTCTAGACTATGCTTCTATTGACCTATGACGCCGGCATCACAAATGCGCAGGCGGAGCGCCCGGCCAGTTAGCTACGAGCCACGTCCGGTCACGACGGAACTGGTTTTGCCCGAGCAGGCAAAGTCTTTCGCTGCGTCGGCGGGATGGAAGGTCCTCTGGGACGAGACGATCGACGTCTCGGCGGGGCTCGAGGACGGGAGGATATGGGAGATCAGTCACGCATTCTGGATGGGCGAGGCGTTGGCCGAGTCGAACGCGTCCGATGTAAACGGCTACGCGCGCGAAGCCATTTCGTCGGAGCTTGATCTTCTTGCGAGCCTGCGTGATGACGCTCAGGTCGACTGGCTCATGACAACCGGGCGCGGCTCGGAGACCAAGAGCATCTTCACAAACGGACGCACCCCAATCGAAGCGTCAAACACGTCGCTGCCAACGCACGTGTTCCTGGCCGAGTGAGGGTCAGGTCCCCGATTGACGCACAAGGAGCCGCCGACCGATCGGTGGGCTGCTCCTTCGTGCGTTCCTATGAACCTTCAACTACTACGAGGTTTGGGTTGCACCGCTTCGGGCGCTAGCTGCGGGGCCGGCGCCGCGCCTTCGGTTTGGAACTCCGAAAGCCGGGTCAGGAAGCCTGGTAGGTACCAGTAGTGGCACGTCTCCTCGCACCGCCGGTAGACTGAGATGACATCAAGCGATACACTCCAACCGCAGTTACCAAGCGGGGTGAATCCCTTGATCGAGAGACTCGATACAAACTTTCCTGAGGCGGCCCGCGACATGCAAGAACGGGTCAAAAACGCTATCGACAAGGAGTTCGGTGAAAGCCCCAAACCGTTTCCACTTCAGTCGTTCTCCGAAGCTTCGGGGGAGGGGTTCTCGATCACCATTTCGGCCCCAGGGGCGAAGATGACCAAAGAGCTGTCTCACAAGAGTCTGTCCGACCTAGACGCGCGGTGGGTCGAATTCACCGAGGCTGTGTCCGCGCGCGTCATCGATGCTCTCAAGCGACAGACCCCGGGCATTCCCGACAAACAACCGGACCCTTAGCGCCCGACCCCAACCGTAGTTATGCCTCCCTCGCCCTTGTAGCTGTCTTCCCCTGCCGGTATACTTCCCAGGCCAATCCAGCTCGGACAAGACTGTGTCGGACAACAAGCGTCTGCTACCTCTCTTCCCTCTCAACGTCGTACTGTTTCCAAACAGCGTCCTCCCGCTCCACGTCTTCGAGGAGAGATACCGGCTCATGGTGCAACGCTGTCTCGACGGCGACTCGGAGTTCGGCGTTGTCCTCATCAAGTCGGGTTCAGACGTAGGTGAGCCCGCCGAGCCGCACTCTGTCGGGACGGTGGCCCGGATCATGGACGTCGACCGCCTGGAAGATGGCCGGATGCTTTTGAGTGTCGCAGGCCGAGGCCGCTTCCGGATCGAAGAGGTAACACAGCTTACGCCCTATCTCGAAGGGGAAGTCGTGGCCTTAGCCGAGGAAGCAGAGGAAGAAATCGCCGCGGAAGAGCTTGACGCTATCCACACGGCTGTGTCGGACTACGTGCGCGTTCTGATGGGCCTGAGCGGGGGCTGGGTCAAAGAGACCCAGACACCGGAGGACCCGGTCACACTCTCCTACTTCATCGGGTCGCTGCTTCAAGTCGACCTGGCTGAAAAGCAAGCGCTCCTCGAGGCGCCCTCCGTCGCCGGCCGCCTCGCGACCGAGCGGAACATTCTTGATCGCGAGGTTGCAGCCTTGCGAGAGAGGGTTAAGACGGAAATGCGGCTCAAGCTATACACAGGCCAGTAGAGGTAACTACCTTATCTATGTTTGACGTTATCATTTCGGGCGGCACCGTAATTGATGGCTCAGGAACACCGGGCCTCCGCGCGGACGTTGGGATTGAAGGCGAGAAGATCACGGCGATCGGCGATCTCGGCCAGGCCAACGCCCGGCGGGTCGTCGACGCTACCGGTTTGGCTGTCTCTCCCGGTTTCATCGACTCCCACACCCACTCCGAAGCGGCGCTCCTGAACGACCCACAGCACGCCCCCGGACTTCGCCAGGGCATCACCACGGAAATCCTAGGACAGGACGGCCTGTCCTACGCAACGCTGTCAGCCGAGAACTACCGCCTTTACAGTCACTACCTCGACGGGATCCTGGGACCGCCACCGCAAGACCTCGACATGAGCAGCGTCGAGGCCTTCCGCTCTCACTACCACAAGAAGGTCGCAATCAACACCGCTTACCTGGTCGCTCATGGCGCGGTCCGGCTCGAAGCCGTGGGCTTTAAGGACACGCCTCTGGTCGGCGAATCGCTGGACAAGGCAAAGCGGCTTGTCCGCGAAGGCATCGAGCAGGGGGCGGCGGGATTCGCCACCGGGCTCTCGTACCATCCTCAGGCTTGGAGCGACACCGACGAGCTGGTCGAGCTGTGCAAGACAACCGAGGAAGCCGATGGCGTCTACGTGACGCACCTTCGCGACGTCAACACCGACCGGGCGTTCGGTGATGGGGGCATCCCGGAGGCACTGGAGATCGGCCGCCGCTCCGGCGTCAAGGTCCACTTCTCTCACCACCGGACGTCGGCAATCAACGCCGGAAGGGTCGCCGAGAGGCTGGAACTCATCGACGCAGCCAAGGCGGAAGGCGTCGACATCACGCTGGAGCTGTACCCGTATCCGGCGGGCAGCACCTTCCTGGTGAGCTTCCTGCCCAGCTACGCCCATGAAGGCGGCCCGGACTCGATTCGCCGTCGACTCAACGACGTTACCGAGCGAAGCCGCATCGTGAAGGAGCTAGACGAGAACCCGCGCCGGGCCATTGAGGACATGGTGATGTCCTACATGCCCGCCGACCCCACGCTCGAAGGGATGACGCTGCAGGATATAGCAGGAGAGCGCGGCGTCTCGTTGGGCGAAGCGATATGCGCCCTGCTCGTCGAGCAAGACCTCAGAGTCGGCTTCCTGGGATCCCCGCCCGCGAGCCTCGGCGTCTGGCGTCAGCTCAACCGGGACTTCGTAGAGTTCCTGTCGAGGCCCGACTACATGGTCGGCAGCGACTCGATTCACGTTGGCGGCCTGCCACACCCGCGCGGGCACGGCGCGTTCCCCCGGTTTCTCGGTCGCCTGCGGCGACAGTTCCCGTTAATGACGCTGGAGCAGATGGTCCAGCGAATGACCGATAACCCGGCCCGTCGCTTCGGTCTCATCGGGCGCGGGCGCGTCGAGAAGGACCACTACGCTGATCTTGTCGTCTTCGACCCCGAGCACATCATCGACAACGCCACATACGACGACCCGTGGCAGTACCCCGCCGGCATCCCGTACGTGCTGGTCAATGGACAGGTCGCTGTAGACAACGAGCGCTGCACCGGCGTCCTGGCCGGCCACGCCGTACCGTGAGACCTGAACCATGCCGCAAATCCCCTCTCCCCCTCTGTGTGAGAGTGCTAGGGTGAGGGAAATAGTCGGAAGTCGTCGAGTCGACGATAAGCCGAGACGTTTTTCGTGTGACACCCTATTCACCCTCACTGTGCAACCGGGGACATAGGTGACACTTTTGTAGGCGTATGCAAGACAGTTCGATCGTGGTCATCCAACAGCCCGATAGACAGGGGACCAAACCAGATGGTCCAGTAGCGATCATCCTGTGGCACCAGGCCAACGGGCTCGCCTTTGAGTGCCCAGCTGAGGTAGATCATGTCGCCCTTCCACTTGATCTGACCGTTGGTACGCACCTGCCGCACAGTCGCCCCGACTCCGTACTCTGGGGCGGTTATCCGACGCGGGTAAGACCGAGCGGACGGATGGTACTGGCTGGCGGGAGGCTGCTGTGCCAGTGCCTCATGTGGCCGTTCGGTGTTGTAGTCCAGGCGAAAGGTGTCGAAGGCTCTCTGCTGCTTACGCCTGGTTGCACGGGGCGGACTTGCCGTCTCTGCCTTCAGAGTACGGTGCAGTCGCTCCAGTCGTCCATTTTGCTCCGGGTGACCTGGTTCGATCCGCTCAGGCACGATGCCCAGCTTGACCCACCATACCGCCAGCTGCGACAAGCTACCCAAGCCCACACTGGCAAAGGGTGGTCCGTTGTCGGTCCGAATGGTCGATGGAAGTCCATACTCCCGAAAGGCCTGCTCAAGCACCCTTCGAGCTTCGCGGTGGTTAGGTTGCCGCAGCCCATCGCACACCAACAGGTATCGCGAGGCGGCATCCTGCACCGTCAAAGGGTCGATCCGGGTCCTATCTCCCGTTCGGAACCACCCCTTGAAGTCGATAGACCACACGTCATTGGGCCTTTCTGCCGCCGCAAACGGCTCGCTCCAAGGCGCTGCATGCCGTCGACGTTTTCGACGCTTCACCAGCCCTGCTCGGTCAAGGATCTCTCCCGCCGTGCTCGACGCAGGCCACGACGCGTTGGGCTCGGCATTCCGAAGCGACGCCACCACTTTCTTAGGTCCCCAGTTCGGATGGGCCCGTCTTACACCGATCACACGCTCGGCTACTGCCAAAGGCGTCTTGTTCGGCCGACGAATCGGAGCTCGGCTACGGTCTCCCACTCCCTCAAAACCATACGCCCGGTACCGATTCACCCGCTTGTATCCCGTCTTACGGCTTATACCGAACCGTCGGCACAGCGACACGAAGCTCACTTCCCCCCTCTTCCACCATTCCAGGAACTCTTTTCGCTCTTCCTCCGGACTCGTCTGTTTCCAGGGCAACACACTCCTCCTGATGGGATCGGCCCCATCTTCGCCCAATGTGTTACCCATGTCTCCGGTCTATCTGTTACCAATGTATCCGGTTTGTACCCACCTCATTCCTCTCCCATCAAGGGAGAGGAGGTAAGACAGATCCTCTTCTGAGGCGGACTCGGTGGGAGAGGAGGTGGTGCGGGTTCTCTCCTGGTTGCTCTAGACTCGACCGCGAGAATGGCGCCGTCCCCCTTTGATTGACCCCGCCGAGCTCGTAGTTACCGCCCTTGCGCTGCTCATCGGCTCGGCCGTCCTCGCCACTGTCGGCTTTGGTATCGGGCTGACGGCGTCTCCGATACTCCTGTTCGTCCACGAGCCCCAAACGGTCGTGGTTGTTCTGAATACAGCCTCGGTGGTCCTTCTGGCCCTCGTGGTCTTGCAGACCAGACGCGAGTTGCCGGCTCGAGAGGTCGGTCCGATCGCCGTGGCCGGCGCCGCTGGGGTGCCGGTCGGCGCGTTCATCCTCACCTCTGTGAGCGACACCGTACTCCGGGCCGGCATCGCCGGACTCGTCCTTCTGCTGGCCGTCGTCGTCGCCCGCGACATCCGTCTTCCGGAAACCACACCACACGTCGTCGGGCCCGCGGTCGGCTTCGTCGTAGGCGCGTTGGTGACAGGACTCGCGATAGGAGGGCCCCTCGTCGTCCTGCTTCTCATGGGGCGCGGGTTTCCCAGCACTGTGGTTAGAGCATCGACCGCGTTCTACTACCTGGTGATCGCTGTCGTCGCCGTGATCGCCTACGCCCTGGCGGGCCTGTTCACGACGGAGAGACTGGCCCTTATACTGATGGTCTCCCCGGTGGTAGTGGTCGGGTTCGGCCTCGCGTCCGTCATCGTGCGACGCCTGAACGAGCAACGATTCCGGAGAGGTGTGCTGGCATTGATAATGGTGACTAGCGTCTCGGTCCTCGGTCGGGAGATATTCGACCTGCAGGGATAAAACGTAAAGAGTAAACCGTGAAACGTTAGGTCAATTCGCTTCACGCTTCACGCTTCACGTATTACGCCTTACGTTTTCCGTTTCACGTTTTTCCGAGCACGGAGCACAGGCCCGATGAAGATCACGGCAGTCGAGACGGTACCGATAGACCAGTACCTGTTCGCCAGGGTCCATACCGACGACGGAATTACCGGACTGGGCGAGTCCGGTGCATGGGGTTTCCTTGAGGCGTCGGCGTCGGCCATAGAGAAGTTCGGGCGCTACCTGGTCGGCGAGGACCCGCTGCGCATTGAGCACCACTGGCAATATATGTTCCGGTTCAGTCATTTTCGTGGCGCGGCCATCATGGGCGCGCTCAGCGCGCTGGACATCGCGCTATGGGACATCGCCGGCAAGCACTTCAGGGTGCCCGCGTACCAGTTGATGGGAGGGAAGACGCGCGACAAGGCCCGCGTCTACTACCACGTCATCGGCGACACGAGGGATAAGCTCGTACAGGGAATCAAGGACGCCCGAGAGGCGGGATTCACCGCCGTCGGCCACCTGTCACCATTCTTCGACGAGTCCAGGGACGTCCCGTACTTCAAGACCCACGTCGACAAGATACGGGACGCAATCGAGTCCGTGGCGGCTTACCGGGAGGCCGCCGGCGACAAGGTCGACCTGTGCATCGAGATACACCGGCGCCTCACTCCCGCCGAGGCGATCGTGCTTGCCAAAGGCATCGAGCCGTATCACCCGATGTTCTACGAGGACCCGGTCCTGCCGGACAACTTCGACGCCATGGCCGTCGTGGCCGATCACATCTCCATCCCGATCGCAACCGGTGAACGCCTCCACTCGATCCACGAGTTCGAGATGCTGCTAAAGCGGGGCGCCGTCCAGTACGTGCGGCCCGACGTCTGCATGGCCGGTGGACTCACTCACTCTAAGAAGATCGCCGCACTGGCGGAAGCGAGCTACGTGGGCGTCGTCCCCCACAACCCTCTCAGCCCCGTCAGCACCGCCGCCTGCCTCCAACTTGCTGCATGCATCCCCAACTTCGCCATCCAGGAGCTGCCGACCGGCGAGCACGAGCCGCCGAAGAGCGAGATAGTCAAGACACCGCTCCAGGTCGAAGACGGCTTTCTGCTAGTACCGGATACGCCGGGTATCGGGATGGAGCTCGCCGACGACGCTCAGGAGGAATATCCTCCGCGACCCCGCGAAGTTGAAACGCGCCTGCACGTCGACGGCTCCGTTGCCGGCCAGTAGGTGGTTGCATTCGTTCGAGTTGTTCTTCGCCGGCGGAGAGCCCAGGTGCGTGCGGTGACCAGGTCGAACCCGCCAAGACAGAGTCCTGACCGGCCTGTTTCGATTGCCTGATGTCACAACATACCCATCGTAGCACCGGAACCTTCCCCGCCCTTCAATACCGAGACCTCCGCGTTCTGGGTGTTGGGTCGGTGCTGGGCTCCTTCGCGCACGTTGGCGAGGGTATCGTTCTGGGCTGGCTCGTGCTGGACCGAACGGACTCGCCCTTTATGGTCGGCCTGGCATTCGGCGTCCAGGCGCTGCCCCTCGGGTTGTTCGGTATCCCGGCGGGCGCTCTGGCGGACTCGGTCGACAGACGTCGCCTCATTCCCTTGAGTGCCGCCGCGACAGCCATCCCGTTGGGTGTGCTGGGCCTCCTAATTGCATTCGATCTAGCCGAGATCTGGGCCATTATCACTTTGTCGTTCTTATCGGGCATCGCCCGCACTTTTTATCACACGGCGCGGATGAGCTACGCCTACGATATCGTGGGCGCGGTCGCAGCAGTTCAAGGGGTCGCTCTGATACAGCTAGCGATCCGCGTCGGCGCAGTGGCCAGTCCGATCGTCGGGATAGTAGCAGCGCGTTCCGGAATCGATATGGCATACTTCGTGGTATCCGGTGCGTACCTCTTGACCGCCGCGGTCATGTTGCTGGCCCGTTCCAAGGGCCGGGCCGCGCCGACTTCGCGCAGCTCCGCGAGACGTGGCGTAAGAGAGTTGCTTGGCGAGGCGAGAAGCAACCGCGTGCTGCTAACTCTGATAGCGAGCACGGCCCTCGTGGAGGTCCTGGGGTTCTCCCACAAGGCGTTGCTTCCAAGCATCGCAAAGGACGTTCTTGGCGTAGGCGTAGAAGGCCTGGGCATCATGACTGGGGTAGGTGCGGTGGGCGCAGTTCTGGGCATCGTCGCGCTTTCCGTCCAGCGGACCTCGGTCCGAAACGGGTCTTTGTATATTGCCGTAGTCCTGGTCTTTGGTATTTCGCTGGCGGCGCTCGGCGGAGCGCCGGGCTTCGTGCTCGTGCTCTTGGTGCTTGCCGTCGTCAATGCCATGATGGGCCTCGTCGACGTGCTCTCCCAGAGCCTCATGCAACTTAGCGTGCCCAACGCGCTTCGGGGGAGGGCCATGGGCTCCTGGGCATTCGCCATCGGAGCCGGGCCGCTCGGGAGTCTCGAGGTCGGCGCGCTGGCGTCCTTTGCCGGGGTAACTTCTGCGCTCGCCTTCAACGGCCTCGGGCTGGTCGTACTGTCGGCGGCGATTGTCGTACTCGTCCCGCAGATGAGGCGCATCTAGTACCGTGAATCTCGACGCCTACTTCAAGAAAGAGATCGCGTACCCGTACGAAGGGCGGGCCCTCCGCTTCCGCGTTGGGCAGGACCTGTTCAGCAGTTTCGATGTCGACGCGGGCACCAAGCTATTGCTGCGCACCCTTGACCGTTCTGACAGGCGGTTCCGCAGGGTCCTCGATTTTGGCTGTGGCTACGGCCCGCTAGGGCTCGCCCTCAAGAGCTCCGACCCGACACGAAGCGTCCACATGGTGGACCGGGACGCCCTCGCGGTCGATTTCACCCGCGAGAACGCCCGGCTCAACGACCTGAACGGCGTGGAAGTCTACGGGAGCCTCGGTTTCGACGAAGTGCAGGCGACCGACTTCAACCTCATAGTCGCCAACCTGCCCGGCAAGGCCGGCGAACCGGTGATTGCGCACCTGCTCCGTGCAGCCGCCGGCCACCTCGCCGAGGACGGCCTGGTCGCCGTCGTCATCGTCTCGCTACTCGCGGAGACCGTCGCCGGCGTGCTGGACGCAACCCCCGAGTTGGAAGTCTCCCTGCGCAGAGATTCGCCTAGCTACGCTGTATTCCACTATCGTGTCTCCTCACCTGCGATGGCGGAGCACGGCTCCGGCTTCGACCGGGGCGTATATCGTCGTAGTGAAGTCGACCACTCGGATGGCGGAATCGAGTACGAGGTCGAAACAGCGTACGGATTGCCGGAGTTCGATTCCCCTGGCTATCTGAGCCACCTGCTCATGTCCGCCCTAGTGGATATGCGAGACACCAACCTGAGCCACGCCGTAGTGCTCAACCCTGGAGTCGGTCATGTTGCCGTAGCCCTTTGGAAGACCCTCGCACCCGAGAGCATCGCCCTGGTAGACCGCGACCTACTGGGACTGAGGTACTCCAAGGCGAACTTGGCCCGCCACGGCTGTCCCGAAGAGCAAATCACGGTAATCCATCGGATTGGATTGAACGGCGCCAGCAATCGGCCCGCCGACTTGGTACTTGGCGTTCTCAGAGAGTCCGAACCGCCGGCCGCACACGCGGCGCTCCTAATCGAGGCTACCGAGCTGCTCGCGCCCGACGGCCGGGTTTTGGTCGCGTCTACCTCGACTGCGGCGACACGCGTCGCGAAGTATGTCCAGTCGCGAAAGCTCCTCCGCGTAGTAAGCCGCAGGCGCCGAAAGGGGAACACGCTGCTTGTATTGCAGCGGTGAGGCCGCGCCATTCGCTCTTCGTAGGGGCGCATCGCGATGCGCACGTCCTCATGAATGACGGTTCTACATTTCCCTGATCTCGTAGACTCTGATGCTCGCAATATACGGGCAGTCTTTTGCGACTTTTTCCGCGTCATCAAGGCTGTCGGCCTGGATGATGTTGAACCCGGTGATGGACTCCATCCCCATTCGGAGGTCTTTGGTCCCGGATCTCGAAATTACTCGCCCAGCGGTGAACATACCCTGGTCGACGGTAATGTCGACGATCGACTCAAACCATTTCCCCCACGCCTCCATGATCTCCGGAGTGGGATTCTCGAATCCGTAGTGCAGAAGTGCAAATTTTTTCACGTCTCTCTCCTTATTAGCGAGTTTCCCGTTTTTCTCTCTCGCGTCGCGCTACGAAAGGGACTCAGTGTCTCCCGCAGCGTGATGGTCAGCGGCGAGTCATACGCTAGTCCGGTCCGTTATTTCTTCCCTTTCTCGTCGACCAGCACTGCTGCTAGCTTCTCGAATGCCTGCCGATACCCCTCTCCCGCGTGGGTTCGGTAATCTCCCGCTGGCAAGCCGGCATGCCGCAGAGTTATCCGGGTCCGGCCCTCCCCCTCCTCCTCTAGGCTCAACGTCACCACCGTCTCGTGTGGCATACCCCCCATCTCGACCACCTTGCCGTCGGCATCTGCAGGGCTCTCCGTCTCCACGAGTCGCTGGACGGGGCCGATCTCCTGATACGTTCCCGTGAGCCACATCTCCTGCCCCTCCGGAGAGCGCCATGCAGAGCAAGAACTTTCCGCCTACCTGCAGATCGATGGTGCAGTACGGGATGGTGTAGCCCTTGGGACCGTACCACTGTTTGAACAGTTCTGCCTCCGTCCAGGCCCGCCAGACCATCGGACGGGGCGCCTCGAATACCCGAATGATCTCCAACTCCTCCGTTCTATTCTTCGCCACCATTGGTGAGTCTCCTTTCTTTCGAATCGTTTGGCTCTTGTAGTTGCAGTAACACCGAGTCTAAGCGCTCGAATCGCTCTTCCCACAGAATCCTGTAGCGCTCTATCCAGTCAGCCACCTCCTTCAACTTCTTTGTCTCCAACCTGCACGGCCGCCATTGGGCCTCCCTCCCTTTGCTGATTAGCCCAGCCTTCTCCAGCACCTTCAGGTGCTTCGAGATCGCAGGAAGAGTCAACTCGAAAGGCGCGGCTAACTCCATCACCCCTACCGCCCGCCTCTCGGACGCGAGCCGCTCCAAAATGGCTCGCCGCGTCGGGTCCGCCAGCGCCGCAAACGTCGTATCCAATACGTCAGTTGACACTCTATTTCACCATATGGCTAATTAACTATTAGATAAAATACTCTATCGACGTAACAATGTCAAGATCCCCTCAAACAAACAACGCGGGCGGTTGGGATTCGGCGAAGCCGAACCGGACATCAAAGCATCGCCCTTCACTTGACGACGTTCAACCGCGCAAGCTACGATAGTCGTACGCTCAGAAACGAGACACAACGCTTGGGAACCCGCTAGCGGCGCCCCGCCGCAACCTCACATCGACTACGTAGCCTCCCGCGTTCTTAACGCGATCGCGGGGGGCTTGTATTGTCCTCCACCCCCAGACCTTCCGGGCGCGCCTCTGGTGTAAGATTCCCGACGTGGACTTTCCCCGACGCTGCCCGGCTCCCATGAAAGGACTCACCCAATGGTTTTGAAACAAGACTCGGAACTCGCCGAGCTGAGAAAGCGGATTCGACATTCCGCCTCCCATGTGATGGCCGACGTCGTGACGACGATGTACCCGGACGCCAAGCTGGCCATCGGTCCGCCCACCGATGACGGCTTCTACTACGACTTCCTGGTGCCGGAGCCCTTCGCCGATGAAGACTTGCCGAAGATCGAGGCGGCTATGCGGAAGACCATCGCCCGCGATCTCGATTTCGAGCACCACGAGTACGGACGCACCGACGCGCTCTCCATGAACGCAGAAGAGCCGCTCAAGCTCGAAATCATCGATGGGATCCCCGAAGACGAGGCGATCACGACTTACAAGCACGGTGACTTCGAGGACCTCTGCGCTGGGCCCCACGTCGAGTCCACAGGACGGATACCCGCGTTCAAACTGCTCAGCGTGGCCGGCGCCTACTGGCGAGGGGACGAGAACCGCCAGATGCTGCAGCGCATCTACGGCACGGCGTTCGAGTCCCAGGAAGCTCTCGATGACCACCTCGAAAGATTGGAAGAGGCGAAGCTGCGAGACCACCGAACTCTCGGTCGCGCGCTCGACCTCTTCTCGGTGCACGACGAGATCGGGCCCGGCCTGATCGTATGGCACCCCAAAGGCGCGCGCGTCCGGGGCTTGATCGAAGACTTCTGGAAGCAGGAGCACTACCGCTCCGGATACGACCTGGTGTACACGCCTCATATCGGGCGGGCGGCACTGTGGCAGACGAGCGGCCACCTCGACTTTTTCCAGGAGAACATGTACGCGCCGATGGACATGGACGGCCAAGACTACTACTTGAAGCCCATGAACTGCCCGTTCCACATTACGTACTACAAGACGGGGCTCCACAGCTACCGAGACCTTCCGATGCGGATCGGAGAGCTTGGCACCGTGTACAGAAACGAGCGCGGCGGGGTTCTGCACGGATTGGAGCGCGTCCGCGGCCTTACCCAGGACGACGCCCATATCTTCTGCCGGCCCGACCAGGTCGAGGAGGAAGTCAACGGCGTCCTCGACCTGACCTTCCACTTGCTGCGGAGCTTCGGGCTGCACGATTACCAGGTCATGCTCTCGACTCGCCCGGATAAGGCCGTCGGCGAGTCAGGCCAGTGGGAGCTGGCGACCGAATCGTTGAGCCGCACGCTGAAGGGCCGGGGGATCGCCTACGACGTGGATGAAGGAGGCGGAGCGTTCTACGGCCCCAAGATCGACATCCATATCCCGGACGCCGTCGGACGCCTCTGGCAATGCACCACCGTCCAGTTCGACTTCAACCTGCCGGAACGGTTCGAGCTCCGATACATCGGCGAAGACGGGAAAGAACACCAACCGTACATGATCCATCGCGCCGTGCTCGGCGCACTGGAGCGGTTCATGGCGGTGCTGATCGAACACTACGGTGGCGCGTTCCCTGTCTGGCTGGCGCCCGTGCAGGCAGAGATCATACCCATCGCTGAGCGTCACCACGAATACTCGAGCAGCGTGGAAGAGCAACTCGCCGAGGCCGGCATCAGGGTGCACAACGACACCCGCAACGAGCGTATGAACGCCAAGATCAGGGACGCGCAGCTCCAGAAGATCCCATACATGCTGGTAGTCGGCGACCGCGAAGCTGAAGGCGACGCAGCGTCGGTCCGGTTGCGTAGCGGAGAGGACCTCGGCGCCCTTCCCGTTTCCGAGGTTGTCGCTCGCATCACCGCTGAGGCGGAGGCGCGGACGTAGCGACTGCTCGGCGGTCCCACACCAATCGATCCATGCCCACGAGTCGGCGGCCGGGTCGGAAACCCGATGGGCCTCCCCGGACGGGTCCGAGCCGGCCGTGGCTCGACTTCGAGATGGAGGTAGTCCAAGGGCTCGAGGAGTTCGCCGAAGGTGAACTCGCGCGCCGCATGGGCGCCGACGCGATCGTTGTTGGGCGGCCTGTTCCCGGAAGGATCGCCATTCGATATCGCGGCAGTCCCGCCGCGCTCAACGGGCTGCGGTCGGTCGCGGCGGTCCACATGATTGAGAGCTACGAGGTAGCCAGACCCCGAGCGCTCCTCGGGCACGAGAACCTCACCAGGCTCCGACGCCTGATCGAGGGTATCGTCGGCCTGTTCCCACGAGGGTCATTCGAGACCTTCCGCATCAGCGCGGCCGGCGCCGATTCGAGCACGTTCAAGCGTCTGGGTGACGAGATCGGGACCGTGACCCGACTGGTCGCGACCGAGGAGCCGGCGCGTCTACAACTGGCGTTCCGTCGAACACCGGGCCTTCGAACAGGGTGGCAGGTTCTCGTCAGGCTGAGTCCCATGCCACTTTCGGCCCGAAAATGGCGCGTCTGCGACCTGCCCGGCGCGCTCAATGCGACGATCGCTCACGTGATGGTCGAGCTGGCCGGCGTACCCCAAGACGGGACGTTGGTGAACCTCGCTTGCGGCTCGGGTACCCTGATGGCCGAGGGTCCGGAGCTCGGCCCGACGGGCGTCGTCTTAGGCTGCGACACCAGCACACACGCACTCGAATGCGCCTCCGCGAACATTCGCGCGGCAGGACGTGCCGGTCGAGCGCAGCTGCTACTCGCCGACGCCCGGCGGGTCCCGGCGCCGATGGCCTGCGCTGACGCGATAGTGGCTGACATGCCGTACGGGATGCTATCCGGAGCCGGTGTCAAGCTTGGACCTCTGTACTCGGGAGTGGTACCCGAGGCCACCCGCCTGGCGCGGCTAGGCGCGGCGTTGGTGGTCATCACGTCGGCAAGAAAGCATTTCGAGGACGCACTCAGACGCCACGAAGCCAGCTGGCGGATCGACAGGGTGATCCGGTTGCAGGTGCCATTCCGCAGCGGTTACATCAAGCCCCAGATATACGTTCTCAGGCGGCGACCATAGGACGGCGAAGCTCGGAAGAAACCCAGGATTCCTGTTGCCAGCTATGAGGCCGTATGCTATAGTCGGTGAGTCGTTTTAGAGAGCAGCGTTCTGAGCGCCACTCCGACGAGGTGCAGGTATACCGAGAGACTATAGGATTAACGCCCGAATCCGGATTCCGGAGGTCCGGCTGGTCGACGAGAAGAGTAACCAGCTGGGCGTTATGCCTACGCGTCAGGCGTTGGAGCTTGCCGAAGAGCGTGGGCTAGACTTGGTCGAGGTCGCGCCGGGTGCGAGCCCGCCCGTGTGCCGACTGATGGACTATGGACGGTTCCGTTACGAAGCCACCCGCAAGGAGCGGGAGGCCCGCAAGGAACAAAAGGCCAATGCTTCCAACGAGCTGCGCGAGGTCCGACTCAAGACTCGAATAGGCGAGCATGATCGCTCGGCTAAAGTACGGCAAGTCAAGCGGCTTTTGGGAGAAGGAGCCAAGGTCAAGGTTTCGGTGATGTTCCGCGGGAGGGAGATCACTCACCCGGAGGTCGGCATGGCAGTGCTCAAGGCGGTGGCTGATGACCTCGGCGAGGATGTCCTGGTTGAAAAGACACCGTCCTTCGAGGGACGCTTCCTTACCATGATTATCAACTCCGCTGGCCCCAGCTCACGCAAGCGGGCAAAGGAAGAGGAGGCCAAGGCAGTTGCCAAAGCTTAAGACCCGCAAGAGTGCATCGACGCGGTTTCGCGTAACCGGCACCGGAAAGCTCTTGCGTATGAGAGGCCCACGCGGCCACTTTCGCCGTCGGAAGTCCGCGAGTGTGAAGCGGCAGCTCGCTCGCAAGACTGGCGTGGCCGCAAGCGATTCAGGTCGCGTCAGGAGAATGCTAGGGGCCGGGGCCCGAAGGCGGTAGAGACACCATGAGGATCAAACGAGGCGTTACCAGACATCGACGCCACAAGAAGGTGCTGAAGCAGACCGCCGGACACCGAGGTGGGCGGCACCGGCTTTACAGACAGGCGCATGAGTCGCTTCTCCATGCCCTCCACTACTCGTACGCTCACCGCCGCCAGAAGAAGGGCGCGATGCGGCGGCTGTGGAACATCCGCATCAATGCTGCTGCCCGGGCAAACGGGCTCTCCTACAGCAAGCTTATCCACGGGCTCAAGCTAGCCGGAATCGAGATCGACCGCAAGATACTGGCCGAGCTCGCCGCCCGAGATAGCGATGGCTTCGCCAAGGTGGCGGACCGGGCCAAGGAACAACTGGCAGCTTCGCCAGCCTAGACCTCAGTCCTAGGTCCGACGCAAGAGACGTCGATACGCCTCTTTTGGTCACGATCGACCGTCCCGAACGCAGCCGTAATTCTGATCAACGATCCCATCTCGGCCCGGTAGTCTTGAATCATACCTATGTTTTCTGCTAGTGTCCTGAGTTATGAATCCGATGACAAAATCGGGCGATGGTAGCTAGTAGCTGGTCTGCGGTTTTGGTCCAGATGAAGGGCTTTGAGGCAGCGTTGTGCTGGTCAATGTACTGTTCGATGGCTTGCTCCAGTTCCCGAGTGCTGCGGAACACCCCGCGGCGCAGTTGCTTCTCTGTCAGCACCGCGAACCAGCGCTCCACCTGGTTCAGCCAAGAGCTGCTGGTGGGGGTGAAGTGCAGGTGATAGCGCGGCCGCCGGGCCAGCCAGCGCTGGATGGCGGGGGTCTTGTGGGTGGCGTAGTTGTCCAGGATAAGGTGCACGTCGAGGTCCGGGGGTACGGTCGCATCGACCCGGTCGAGGAAGCGCCGGAACTCCGTGGACCGGTGCCGACGGTGGCAGGCGCCGATGACCTCTCCCGTCTTCACGTCGAGGGCGGCGAAGAGAGAGGTCGTACCGTGACGACGGTAGTCATGGGTCCGGCGCTCGATCTGCCCCGGGCGCATGGGCAACAGCGGGGCCGTCCGGTCGAGGGCCTGGATCTGGGACTTCTCGTCGACACACAGGACCAGAGCCCGCTGGGGTGGGTTGAGGTAGAGCCCCACGATGTCACGGACCTTCTCGATGAACAGAGGGTCAGACGAAAGTTTGAACGTCTCGGTCCGATGCGGCTGCAAGGCAAAGGCCCGCCAGATAACGGCTGATGGCGCTCTGACTCAGGCCGGTACGCGCAGCCATGGAGCGCGTGCTCCAGTGGGTTGCATCCGCCGGCGTCGTCTCCAGGGTGAGGGTCACGACCCGCTCCACATCGGTGTCCGTGATGGAGCGTGGGCCGCCGGGCCGCGGCTCGTCAAGCAGGCCGTCGAGGCGGCGTTCGATGAACCGGGCCCGCCACTTCCCCACCGTTTGCTTGGCCAGACCGATCTCCCCGGCCACGACGGTATTGGTCTTGCCCTCGGAGCAACGGAGAATGATCCGGGATCGCAGAGCCAGCGCCTGGGCAGTGGTTGGACGCCGCTTCCAGCGCTCGAGGCTCTCGCGTTCGTCGGAGGAAAGGTGCAAGGGAGGAATGGGGCGTCCGATGGCCATGGTGACCTCCATGAGCGTTTCGTGGAGGGTACACCCCAGCAAGTACTTTTGCAATGCTTTCATAACTCAGGACACTAGATTTTTTCTGAAGGTTCTTTTCGCGATCGACCTTCCAGAACACCGCTAACAGGGTCGGCTCCGTCGAGAGAATGGCCAGCCAGTCACCCGCTAGAGTGGACGACATGGGCCTCGCCAGGGCCCGGTACAAGTCCGCTCGCCAGGCCGAGATGAACGCCATCGGCGCGCTTCGAGAGGCCGAGTACCGCTTCCAAAGGTGTCGCGACGCCAGAGTAGAGGCGACCGGCGCGGTTGAGGCGGCTCACTACAAAGAGGAGCGATCCAAGCGAGAGCTCAACCGGGCGCGAGTCGCCTTGCAGGAGGCCCGCCAGCGCGGTCGTCGAGTCGAGCGACTTGAGGCGGATCTCCGGCTGCGAGAGGCCGACGGCCGGCAAGCCGGGCTGGATTTCAAAAGGTGGAAAGACGAGGCCGCACGCGCAGAGAGCGAGTTCCAGGAGCTCTCGAGACGTGTCGACCAGCGCAAGACCGAGCTCCACAACCGCAGACAAGAGGTAGCACGCTGGAAATCAGCGCTAGACGCGTTGGGCCAGCGGCCAGACCAGAATTCTGACGGTAAGCCTGCACCCGGCCACGCCGGCCCGTCCCTAGTCGTGACCGATCGCGCAGTCGAGTCGCTGAAGCTCTTGCTGGAGACGAAAGACCACCGTCCGGATCAAGCGTTTCGATTGCTGGTCGACGACGCGGGTAAAGTAAAGCTTGAGGTCGACTCCGCCAGCCCGACCGACCGACCAAGTGGTGGTTTATCGAGGCAGGCCGGTGCTGATAGTGAACCAGCCGCTGCCTGACAGCGTGATCGGATCCAAACTAGACGTCACGTCGACACCGGACGGACCCGTCTTTTACCTCGCCCGATAGGCAGGCTCAGCCAAGCAGTTTCCGTATGTCGTGGACGATCTCTTCGGGGTCCAACGGGAGCGTAAAGAGCACGCGCATGACCCGCTCTCGGTCGATGAGATAAACCGGAGCCGAATGGCTGATCGTGTATTGCTCTATTGTTTCTCGCAAGAAGTCGTTGACTCCGCCGCGAGTGGCTGTTGCCGTCGGCGCCGCTCCCGTCACGGCCGTGTGTGAAGCGTCGTCCACGATCGGGTCTACGAAGTAGGCCTTCCACACGCTGGACAGCTGCTCCCGGTCTCCGACCAGATACGCCCAGTTATCGAGCATCCCCCACTTTTCCGAGTACTCGTGGGCCGCCTGCACAGTATCGCGGGCCGGGTCGATGCTGATGACGACAATCCCGACATCGTCGGCCTCCTCACCCAGCAGACTATGAACGTCCCTCAAGTGATTCGCCACGATAGGACAGATGTCAGGGCACGCGGTGTAGAGGAAGGTGAGGACAACGACGTCCTCTGAATAGTCTCCCAACGAGACCGGCTGGTCGAACTGGTCGCGCAGTTCGAAAGCGGGCGCAGTGTCTCCGGCGGTCAACACCGTTCCGAGCAGGGGGTCTTGCTCCGAGCAGGCCGTTATTGCAGCGGCGGCGACGGCCAGCGCCACGTATCCCAGGAATGCCGTAAGGTGCAGGCGTTGGCGAAAAGGCCGGATGGGGTCGAGGGCCTCTATCCGCTACGCTCCGCGGAGCGTTGCAACAGCGCCGCGACGGTCGGGACGCCGACGACCAACGCCGCGCCGACCCCAACGACGGCAAACTCGCCAGCAGCGGCGTATATAACCATGAACGCTACTCCCAGGCCGCCCGCGTAGCCGACTATGATTAGCCCGGCTAACAACGGAAACAGCAGCGCCATGCCGAAGCGGTTGTCGTTCATTTTTGGGTGTCCTGCTTTCGCATCGATGTTCTCTACGGAATGCCGGTTGCCCCCTTCCTAACCTTCCCCGAGGAGGGAAGGGATTCTTACCTCCTCCCCTCTCGGGGATAAGGGGGAACCCTAGCCCGCGCCTATGTACCGTCGCTCCGACGCTTCGACTTTCGTCTTCTCCTCTTCCTTGTTGTACCACCTGAAGAAGGCGACGATTATCAGTACCAGGAAGATCGCCCCACCGCCCATCTTCATGATGACTCCGCCGATCTGCTGGTCCGCGAGAGCCGCAACGCTCCAGATCCTCGGCGCCTCCGCGTACCACTCATACAGCGGTGCTCTCGAGAAGGTTATAGGCGCGAACACGATAAGCTGGGCAATAGACAGCAAGAATAGGTACATCATTTGGAGTGGGTAACTGAGACGCGGTAGCTCGGGCATGTTGCTGGTGATCGGCCACCACATGATGACAGCGGTACTCATGAACAACAGATGCTCGCCGATGTGGACCAGATGGTTGGTCACGGACAGGTTGTAGAGACCGGGGAGGTGCCATAGCGCGAACATCGCGTTGAAAATGAGGAACGCCAGAACCGGATGTGTGATTAGCTTGGCCGCCCGGAATGCCACGTCTGGTCGGAGCAGAGGGCGTATCAACCAGTCCGGTGTCCCGACTATCAGTAAGGGTGGCGCTATGAGGGTCAGCAGCACGTGCTGCAGCATATGGGCGCTGAACAGGTAGCTGTCGCTCAGCTCGTGCAATGGCGAGAGCAGCGAAACGAAGATGACCAACACGCCGAGCGTGAAGGTCGCTACCTGGCGGGGATCCGTTCGGTCGGCCAGGTTGTATCGCTCTCTGATAGGGCCGACACCTAGCAGGTAGATGCCTTCGAGAATCGATAGCCCGATTATTACATCAGGGTGGCCATGCCAGTGAGTCCAGATACTCTCCAAGATCTCTAGCTCCTTCTGGACGACCTAGATGAAAACCCTGAACAGGACGAGCAACGAGATGAACACCAGAATGGCGAGCAGCAGCCCGCCTACGAAGAAGCCGGAGAACAGCCGCGCGTCGTACCTGAGATGCATGTAAAACATAGCCACCAGGCTAAACTTGGCCGCGGAAAGGACTATCAATATCGGGATTATTCCGTGCCCTATGGATTCGATGTAGAAAATGCCTACCTCGATCGCCGTGATAATCGATAGGCCCATGGCGACCTTGAAGTAGGTCAGTGGTGTCGGATGACCGGTATGAACGGTTCCCGTCGCGCCTAGAGCGTGGTTCTCTTCTACCATCTGCCTGGTCGACTCCTCTTAGTAGATAATCGTTGTGGCCTGCGCACCTAAATGCCGGGGAATACACCGAACAGGTAAATAACCGTGAAAATGACGATCCATACGACATCCACGAAGTGCCAGTAAAGCGCCGCCAGGTCCAGGTCGAGGTTGGTCTCTGGTCTGACACCGCCTCGGAACGAGTAAAAGAACAGGGAGAGCAGCCATATCACGCCCAGAGTGACGTGGGCGCCGTGGAACCCCGTCAGCGTGAAGAACGTCGTGCCGAAGAGGTTCGTCCTCGGAGTCAGGCCGTGCTGCTCTTCGACCACGACGTCATCGCTGGTGCACTGATCGATGAACGTCTTCTCATACTCTGTAAGCTCCGACAAGGAGTCCGTGCACTTGAAGTGGACCTCGTGGTTCGCAAATTCCCTGAACTCGAAGACCTGGAACGCCAGGAAGGTCATCCCCAGGATGGCCGTCGAGAACAGCCATATGCGGAACGTCTTCATGCTTCCTCTGGTCAACGCCGCATACGCCAACACCATGCTCATACTGCTCATCAGGAGCACGAAGGTGCTTGTGGAGGTGACGGGGATGCTGAAGACGTCTTCCGGGAAAGGACCGACCCTGCTCTTTCCCTGGTAGACAAGGTAAGTACCGATCAAAGACCCGAAGAACATGCAGTCCGAGCCCAGGAACGCCCACATGAGGAGCTTGCGGTGATTCAGGCCTGTGGTCGTGTCTTCGTGCTCAGCTTCGTGAGCTATGGGAGGTGCGTGCGCCAAACAGGGATCTCCGTCCGTGGGTTAGTATTCTGACGCCCCGTCCGGCTCGTTTACAGGCTCGAATGACCAGGCATAAACCGAGACCATGGTAATCGCCCCGCCGATGGCGGCGACCGCTATCCCAGCCAATGAAGAGGTATAGATAAGGCCATAGCCGCCGATCAAAAGCCCAACCGACGAAAGCAGCGGCCAGTACGACGCCTGCGGGAGATGAATCGAGTGCTCATCATCCTCGCCGGAACCTCCGGCGACGGGCACTGAATGCACTCCTTCACGCTTCTGCGCCCAGAAGGGGTCTCGGCCATGGACCGTTGGGATCTGCGCAAAGTTGTACTCGGGAGGCGGTGATGGGATCGACCACTCCAGCGTCCTGCCGTCCCAGGGGTCTGCACCCGCCTCCTCCCCTTGTCTCGCGCTCCGCACCAGGTTGACTAAGAACACCAGTACTCCGAGAGCGATAAGGGCGGCCCCGCCTGAGGAAACGGCATTCCAGGTGTTCCAGCCCATCTCCGCGTCGTAGGTATGGATGCGGCGAGGCATCCCATCGAGCCCCGTAAAGTGCATTGGGAAGAACGTTAGGTTCATCCCGATGAAGACCAGCCAGAAGTTAAGTTTGCCAAGGCCTTCGTTCATCATGCGGCCGGAGATCTTGGGGAACCAGTAGTAGATGCCCGACCCAAGCGCCATTAGGCTGCCGCCGAATAGAACATAGTGGAGGTGGGCCACGATGAAATACGTATCCTGCTGCTGGGCGTCCGAGGCGGCCGACGAATGCATTACGCCGCTGAGGCCCCCAACGATGAACAGGAAGATGAACCCTATCGCGAACAGCATCGGGGTCCTCAAATCGATCGAGCCCTTCCACAAAGTGCCCATCCAGTTGAATATCTTCACACCGGTAGGCACGGCGATGGCCATAGTCGTTAGCGCGAAGACTGAGTTGGCGACCGGTCCCAGTCCCACCGTGAACATGTGATGGCTCCAGACCATCCACCCCATGAAGCCGATAATGACCCCGGAGAGGACGACGACGGGGTATCCAAAGAGGGGCTTCTTGGAGAACGTAGGTATGACCTCCGAGACTATCCCCATCGCTGGCAGAATCAAGATATAGACCTCGGGGTGGCCGAAGATCCAAAAGAGGTGCTGCCACAGTACCGGGCTGGCGCCTGCGGCAGGGACGAAGAAGTTGGCGCCGAACAAGCGATCGAACATCAGCTCGATCAATGCCACGGTAATGACCGGGAACGCCAGGATCAGCAGGAACGACGTCACAAGTGTCATCCAGGTGAACATAGGCATGCGCATGAGCGACATTCCGCGCGCGCGCATGTTGACGATGGTCACGATGAAGTTGAACGCGGCGGCAAGCGACGCGATGCCGAGTATCTGCAGGCTGAGTATCCAGAAGTCGATGCCGTGGCCGGGGTTGTAGGTCTCACCGGTGATCGGAGAGTAGCCGAACCACCCTGCGTTTGGGGCACCGCCGAGCAACCAACTCCCCTTTAGCATGATCGCGCCGGCCAGGAACGTCCAATAGCTGAAGGCGTTCAGCCGAGGGAACGCGACGTCTCTCGCGCCGATCTGTAGCGGAATAATGTAGTTGAAGAACGCCGCTCCCATCGGCATGATCGCCAGGAAGATCATCGTCGTCCCGTGCATGGTGAACAGCTGATTGAACAACTCGGGACTTACGAGATCGTTCTCTGGGACCGCTAGCTGGGCGCGTATGTAGAGGCCCTCTAGACCTCCGGTCAGGAACAAAATAAAGGCCGTCACCCCATAGAGAATTCCGATCCTCTTGTGGTCGATGGTAGTGAGCCAACCCCAGACCCCAGTAGGGTGCAAGGGCCGGCTAGGGAGAGGAATCGCCAGCGACGTCACAGCTGGCCTCCGAGAGGGCGGCTGCGGCTATAGCAGGAGGGTGTCGAAAACAGGCGGCTGTTATACGTCACTCGAACTACGCTCCACTAGTCGAGGCCTCGAAGGTAGGCTACTAGCGCCGATATTTCGGACTCTTTCAGTTTCTTTTGCGGGTCATTGTAGACGGCCGCGTCCCTAAACATGACATTCCCCGGCTTAACGTCGTTGGGGTCCGTCAGCCACGCGCGGAGGTTGTCCTGGGTGTTCTCTTGAATTCCCGCGCTGATATGAGTACGCCGTGCCAGGTGGGTCAGGTTCGGCCCCTTGGTACCCCTGGCCTTCCTGGACCCGTCCACAGTGTGACAAGCCCAGCATTCGCCGGCGCCGTCGAACAGCGCCTGCCCTTCGACCGCGAGGGGCTCGACCGGCGCATCCGCCGGCGCCGCCTCTGAGGCCAACCAGCGATCAAAGTCGGCTCTAGGTTCCGCGATCACCCTAAAGCGCATCAGCGCGTGCACGATGCCGCAGAATTCGGCACATTGTCCCAGGTAAACGTCGGGCTCGTCGGCCTTTATCCACATGGTGTTGGGGTTGTTGGGGATCATGTCCACCTTGCCCGCCAGCTTCGGGAGCCAGAAGCTGTGGATCACGTCCTTGGAATCGAGGTTGATGTTAACTACCTCGTCTACGGGAATGTGCAATTCGTTGGCTGTAACGACAACCTCACCGGGGTCGTCCGGATGAGGGTATCGGAACTCCCACCACCACTGGTGCCCTACGACATCGACGGTCAGAGCGCCAGGCTCGGGAGAGTTTGCGTTGTCGAATATCGTTATTACAGTCGGGACGGCGACGACGGCCAGCACCAAAGCCGGCAGGATAGTCCAGCCGATTTCCAGCGGTGTATTGCCATGGAACTGAGGCGGGTCTGCGTCGCCGGGCCTACGCCTGAAGCGGATTATGGTGTAGAGCAACACGCCACCGACCGTAACGAATACGAATGCGGCGGCGCCGAATATCCAGTAGAAAAGTGTGAGCTGGGAGCGAGCTACCGGCCCAGAGGCGTCGAACGTCGACTGCGGGTGATCGGGGGCTACTACCGCAGCATCCCCACATGCGCCGAGCAGCACCAGAAACGGCAAGAAAGCAACCGCACCCAGGTAATATACGAGGTGCCGGTTGGACTTAGGCATCGGTTTCGGAGACTTCCTCCAGGTCAAGCTCGGTGGCTGCTAGTGGGCATCAGTGTATGAATCTATCAAAGCGCTGGTTGGGCGGTCAAGGCTACGCGACCACTCGGTTCGGGAACTCGTGCCTACCTGCTACGAAACCATGCTCTCGATCATCATCGCCCCGAACAGGAGCGCGAGATAGAGCAGCGAGTACAGGTACATCCGCCTGGCTGCCCGAAGGCCGTCGGAGTTCACCAATCGAGCAGCCTGGTATATGAAAATTGCACCAAGGCAAGCTGCAGCCACGAAGTAAATCCACCCGACTGCGCTCGTCCAAGCGAACATCAAAGACACGGCGACCAGGGGAAGTGTGTAGAGAAAGATGTAGCGCTTCGTCTCCCTGACGCTGGTGACGACCGGCAGCATGGGGATCCCCGCCTTGGCGTAGTCGTCCTTGATCAGCAGCGCCAGTGCCCAGAAATGTGGAGGTGTCCACAGAAATATGATCGCAAACATATAAATGGCTGGGGCTTCTATCGCACCAGTAACTGCTGCCCAGCCGACCACGGGCGGGACCGATCCGGCGGCGCCGCCGATCACGATGTTCTGGGGAGTCGTCCGCTTGAGAGCTAACGTGTAGACGATGATGTAGAAGAGCGTCCCGGAAAGCATTACGACGGCGCTGATCACGTTCGCCAGTGACGCGAGGACCACGAAGGCGATCACGTTGAGGGCGATACCGAACGCCAGGGCATTTCCGGGAGGCACGCGTCCGCTCGCCACAGGCCGGTTCCGCGTCCTGGGCATCAACCCGTCGATGTCCCGCTCGAAGTAGTGGTTGAGGGCGTGGGCGCCGCCGGCGGCCAGCGACCCGGCGACCAGTACGAGCAGGACAATCGTTGGCTCGGGGGCGCCTTCGGCCGCGACGAACATCGCGCCCAGCGCCGTCAGAAGTAGCAGCGAGATAATGCGCGGCTTGGTAAGCGCCACGTAGTCTCTCAGCACGGTGTGCGATGCGGCTACCTGCGCGATCACGGTGTCACCACCCCTAGCTCCGGCGCCCTCGTCCGTTCGACGGTCGCCCGGCTTTTTGCGACGCGACCCGGAACGAACGCCAGCCCGCCCAACAAGACGACAGCGGACCAGAGCAACGTGGCACCGACGAGGTGTAGCGCTTTGAGCGCCGTCTCGAACGTAGTCCACACCGTCAACGCGCCGAGAAGCACCTGGGCCAAAAAAACGGCCGCAACCGCTGCCGCGGCCCAACGCAGGTGGGGGCCTTCGGGCCTATGTGACCACGCCGCCACAACGGTCGCCGCCAAGACCAGTCCCACTATACCGGTCAGAAACCGGTGCGCCATATGAACAAGCTGAGGCTCGGCGGTCGGTAGGACGTCCCCTTGGCAAAGAGGCCACGTTATGCAGGCGGCTCCGTATCCGTTGCCGACCATGTAGGACCCCGACAGGACAACGACGAAAGTGCCTATCAGGCTGAGGACAATCAGAATTCCGAACCGACCGTCGCTCCTTAACGGCTTCTGCTCCTGGCGGTTTGGTTGCGTGACGTGTCCTGCCGCCACCGTGGCGATGATCATCAAGGCCACCACGGTCTCGGCGATGGTCAGGTGCAGAAGGACGATCCACCACTCGAGCTCTGTGAGCACGGCGGCCCCGCCCAGTCCGCCTGCGACCAGGACGAGTGCCAGAGCCGCCGTCGAGGGCCACAGGATCAGGCTGTCTGACCGAAACGACCGCCATGCGAATATCGTCGCAACCAGCACTACGACTCCGAGGACGCTCGCGGAAAGCCTGTGCGAGTACTCAATCAGGGTGTGGAACTCGAACGGCGGAATCAGTTGACCGTGGCACAGCGGCCAGTCGGGACAGCCGAGACCAGAGTCCGTGACCCGCACTATGCCTCCCAGCGCAATCTGCACGACCGAAGCCACGACCGCCGCGACTCCGACGATGAGGAACGCCATGCGTCCCGTGACACCCGATTCCGACTCTGTGCTCACCCGATAGCGTCCTACCCTCAGCCTATTCGTGAAATCTCTCACAACTTTAGCATGAGTCAGGAACGGTGTCACTCACTCTTGGCGTCCGTCAGCGGCGTGCCCGAAGGGTGCGTTCTGCTTGACGCTAAGAAGCGCCCGAACCTACAATTGTTTGCGCCGCCGCGCCGCAGTGCGCGATTGGTTCTGCAGGTCCGGCCCGCTAGCTCAATTGGCAGAGCAACTGACTCTTAATCAGTAGGTTCTCGGTTCAAGTCCGAGGCGGGTCACCAACCCCTTCATAGACACGTGCACGTGGCCCTGTCACGCCACCAAGGATCAGAAGCACAGCGCTGTTAGAGACGATATGGGGTGCGTTGGTGGTGGCCGCATCGTAGCTGACCGAAGAGTCTTCTATCCGTCGAGCTCGCGGTCCGCCTTTGTGAAATCCTTCCACTAGGGACGTCGAGTGGGCCTGTGTCAACCCGCTGACCACGAGGTTTCTGGCCAGACTCTAGTTCTTGTTCTGTCGCAATGAATATGGGGAGGCCGTGCCGGCAAGACATAAGGCATATCTGCCTCATGCCTCTCAGTCCGGAATTCACAACGAGATGGAACTTAGTTCTATAGCTGAGCACCTGGTAGGAGCCCTATCGGGTATGTAGGATGGTGAACCTCGGTGCCGAGTCCAGACGCCGTCGTCGCGGCACCCGCTGGCATTGGAGTGTTTCGATGAAACTGGGGCCACTGATAGGTAGGCTCACACGGGGTCCCGCCCGACACCTGGTCGGCGCGGTGGCTATCGCTATGTTTGCGCTCCTCCATCCGTCTTCCCCGTTTACGTCCCACGCGGCCGCGGACGGACCGGCCCCTGTCGAACACCACTACGACGTCACCTTCGAGACTGAGAACCAGGGCACCTTCAAAGAAGGCGACCTGCCGATCCCCGATTTCTCAATTACCCCGGTTGACTACGACTGGAAGGAAAGCGAAACGAAGGACCAGACTCAAACAAGGGCCGGCTTCGAGTTCGGCAGCAAATCCACCGTAACCGCCGAAGGCAACGTCACCATTGGGCTCGACGCCGTCAGCAACCTGAGTGGCGCCGTGGACTTGATATACCCGGTCAGGGTCAAGGTCACGACACCGGCGCCTGACTCCTTCGCCCCCGGCGACTGGGTAACGATTACGGCGGAAGCTGAAGTGCTTGACGGCGTCAGGATGGAAACGGCGTCACATAAGCCCGAATCCACCGAGGGAGGGCGTCGGGTTAGCATCCTGAAGTGGCCAGAGGGTGCTCTTCTGAATCTGGGATAATGGTTTTGTGACAGCAAAACAGTCCCAGAGAAGGAGCACCCAATAGATGCTACCACGCAACCAGCCCGACCGTATCCGTATCGTCTTTGACGATCACTGCCTGGTGGCCAATGCCGGTCTGCTCCTGCCGGCCACCCTCGCCCGGCATCTGGGCCTGCGGGAACTCGTTGACCATCACCTTGACCTGGGCGGCGCGCCGGGGCGGGCCAACACCGGAGACAAGCTGATGACCCTGGTGGCCTCAGCCATGGCTGGCGGCGACTGCATCGACGACGCTGATGTGTTGCGCACCGGGGGGACGGCCTGCACCCTGGGCGGCACGGTCAAGGCGCCATCCACCCTGGGCACCTTCCTGCGCAGCTTCCGGTGGGGCCACGTCCGCCAGCTGGACCGGGTGAGCCGGGAGCTGCTGGCCCGGGCCTGGGCCGCTGGGGCCGGACCCGGCGACGCGCCGTTCACCATCGACCTCGATTCCACCATCTGCGAGACCTACGGACTGGCCAAGGAGGGCGCCCGCCACCACGGCTATACCGGCAAGCGGGGCTACCACCCACTGCTGGCCATCGCCGCCGGCACCGGAGACGTGCTGATGTCCCGGCTGCGCGAGGGCCGGGCCAACACCGCCCGCGGCGCCGCCCACTTCCTGCGGGAGACGGTGGGACGGGTGCGCTACGCCGGGGCCAACGGACGACTCACGCTACGGGCCGACAGCGGGTTCTACACTCATGGCGTGGTATCCGTCTGCCGCAAGATGGATGTCCGCTTCTCCATCACCATCCGCCAGCATAAAAGCCTGCACAATCTCATCGAGGCGATACCCGAAGATGCCTGGACGCCGATTCCTTACTGGATGGACGGCGCCGCCGATGTGGCCGAGACCACCTGCACTCCCTTCCAGAGTGAACCTGACGCCGCGCCGGTGCGGCTCATCGTCCGGCGTGTGAAGCCCACGCCCGGTTCCCAGCTGGCCCTCTTCGCCACCTACAGCTATCACGGCTTCATCACCGACCGGGACGGGGAGATGCTCGAACTGGAGGCCGACCATCGCCGCCACGCCGAGATCGAGAATGCCATCCGAGACCTCAAGCACGGTGTGGGGTTGAACCATCTCCCCTCGGGCCGCTTCGCCGCCAACGCCGCCTGGCTGGCGGTACAGGTGATGGCCCACAACATCGCCCGCTGGACAGCGCGCATCGGTCTGGGCGAGCAGGTGGTGACCACCAAGACCCTCCGGCGGCGGTTCTTCTCCCTGGCCGGACGGATCACCCGCTCGGCGCGCCGCCTCACACTGCATCTGCCACAGCGCTGGCCTTGGGAAGCCCAGTTCGATCGTGCCCTGGCCCGATTGCGCGCCCTGCCACTCCCCGCCTGACGGCGGCGGCGGCAACCGGCCGACATCCGGCCAACCGAACGTCCCCGCGAACTCGCGCCAGTCCGGTCTGCGAGTGCCTCTTGCTGTGTCCTCTCCCCGCTATCTCGCCCTGACCAACATTCGCAGACGGTCACAAAGTCTCCCCGCGGCAACTGAAGACAAACACCGGCCCCCCTCTACCCCAAATCGTGCCCGGACCATCGCCCTCCCTTGCCCCTATCGCCCGTTCCGCTGCTGCATAGTCATCCCTTCGGTGGATTTGGGCTAAGACGGAGATCAAGATCGGCGCCGTCATGGCGGCGAAGGTGACCGGAGAAGGCAAGGTCTGCAATTTCGTGTGTTCACCCCCCCCAAGAACTGTTCGATCCTGTCAACCTGGTGGAGACAGAAGACATCATCTTCGATTCGACAGACATTACTTCGAGAATAGTCTTTCCACCTATTATTGCGTCTATCATCGGTATCGGGGGCTCCTACGAACCCGCTAACGTGCTGACCGAGACCAGCAGCGCAAATGAAGACGGGTCGCTCGAGTCGAGCGGAGATCACCGGAACTTTGCCGACCTCAGCTTCGACATCGACGCCGTGCTCTTCCCCGGGGTAGGAATACTGCTCGGCTTCGACACGGGCGATATAGCCGGTGTACAGGTGGAGTGGCAAATAATCGACGTGCAGAGCGTGTGGCGTCTAAGCCAGCAGGAGTCCTTCACATTCGCGCCGACCGTCCACATCAAGCTGGACTTCGGCGCGGAGGTCGACTTCCGTCTGCTAGGAGCAGGCCATCCAGAGCCAATACCTGGGACGGGACAGGTCGTCTCCATCAGCCCAGGAGATGTTCTCGAGGTAAAGGTGCCGGAAGAGGTGTTGAGCGTTTCGCCCACATTTTCTCAGACAAACAGTTTTACTCATACGACCGGTCACACGCTCAACCATAGTTTCGTCCTCACGACTGGCGAGTCCCAGTTCAAGCTTCCGTCGGCCGTTATCACGGAAGGTACATCCGCGGTGTGGGGGTGCGACCCTTTCATTTACGCCATCACTTTCGGTGCAGAATGCAAGTGGGTAAAGCTCATCCCGGCGATACCCGCGGTAACGTCGCCGGCGATTGATTTCCACGTCGGTCCCGCGTTCGAGGTAGACCTTCCAACAGGCGAATCCAGCCTCGGTGACGCGCAGAAGACCTTCGAGCTCGGCGGGTTCAACGACGCTGACGGAGGCCCCTTCAGCCTGGACCCGGAGTTCGCCCTCGTGGCCGTCATCGACGGGCCCGACGTCGCGAACGAAGGAGATCTGGTCGCGTTCGAAGGTGACTCATCGAGCGACCGGGACGACGACCCTCTCACGTATAACTGGTTTTTCGACGGCGTCTTCTCTGCCAGCAGTGCAAATGTGGACCGGGCGTTCGTCGATGACGGCGTCTATCAAGCCCTTCTAAGAGTCGAAGACGACAGCAATAACACCGGCACGGACACCCACTCCATAACGATTCTCAACGCCCCGCCGGAGCTGGAAGTCCCTCGCGACACGAGGGTCGCTCTCGAAGGCGAGACAGTTTCCCTGGCGAAAGACCTGTTCTACACGAACCTCCTCGAGAACTCCGGAGCTGAGGAGGGGACTTTAGGCTGGACGGCGATCACCGGTGGGTTCGGGACGCATGCCTATGGGCCACCTTCTGCTCCAATCGGAGACTGGCCCCAGTTTGGCGATAACCTGATTAGCAATCCGGGTGCGGAAAGCGGGACCTCTTCATGGTCGCCTCCGCCCAGAGGTCTGCCGCTGGTGAGACTTGAGTACGGAGCGCCGCCTGATCCGGGTCCGCTGTTCAACGCGAACCTGATCGTCAACGGCAACGCGGAAACCGGCGACGCCCACTGGGTCGGAAGAGCTTGGAGACTTGAAGACGGTCGCATATGGGACCGGCGCTTTTCCAGGATCGAGCAGCGGTGTGTCGAATCCCGGCGTCTTCCTATTCTACGGGGACTCCACCCCTGATGTAACGGCTCTGCAGACGGTCAATCTATCTCAGGCAGCCGTGGCGATTGACGACGAACTGGTCGACTCCAAGCTCTTCGGCTTCCTCGGCGGGTTTAGCAGTCAGAACGACAACGCTCTTCTGATCGCAGAGTTCTACGATCTGAAGAAAGTTGAGGTTTTTCCAGGGATCTTCAATTTTGTTCGCGTCTTGAAGGGCTCCGCTCAGATCGGCCCCGTTTTAGCCGCGGAGCGAGGAAACACGACCAAGCTACTGGCCAAATCGGCGAACGGCACTGTCCCAGCGGGAACGCGTTTTGTCGATTTCATCTTGAAGATGCACAGGTCGGGCGGTTCCTCCAACGACGGGTACGCCGACAACCTGTCGCTGGTGCTCACGTCTCGCGAAGTGGCCACCTTCCCCGACGCCGACACTCCCGGTCCGCCGGACCGCGGCGATCGTTTCTTCAGTGGCGTCTCACGGCCGGACTCAACCAGCCGAGGTAGCCAGCAGCTTGATCTTGTCCAAATCCGCAAACTCGTGAACGAAGGCCTCGTGTCGTTCGACCTGGAAGCCTGGCTGGGTGGTAATGGAAGTCAGAGCGACTTCGCCGAGTTGCGTACCACCTTCCTCCCGTGTTCGATCTGCTCAGACCTTCCAGACTTTGTCTTCAGGACTCCGTCGGCTACGGCTCGAGACGACATGACCAGTCTGACCAGAATTGCAGTGGAAGACAGGCTCCTGCCTGAGGACACCCATTTTGTCAGGCTCAATCTGGACATGCGTCAGGTCCACGGTAATTTCAACGACGCCTACGCCGATGGGCTCTCTTTTGTCTTGGAAGTCGACCCTGATGCCGATCCGTTGGGCGTTTCCATAGGGGGCTACCCCGACCTATTCTCGCCGGGCCCCCACGATCGAAAGACCAGCTTCTTCTACGGAGGCTCTGACGGAGTTTCCGGCGCGCAGCAGGTGATCGACACCAGCGAAGGATCTGCCGAGATCGACCAGGGCAACGCCGTCTACATACTCTCGGGATTCCTCGGCGGCTTCGCGAACCAGGAGGACGCCGCGGTCCTGAAGGCCGTTTTCAAGGATGGCGACGGGCTGGACCTTGGCACCGCGCAGATCGGCCCCGTGACTGCGGCCGATCGAGGCAACGGGACCGGCCTGCTCTTCAGGACCGCGTCCGGAGTTGTTCCCCAGGGCACGCGAAGCATAGTTGTCGGGCTAACACAGACTCGGTCCGCCGGCGCCGAGAACGACGGGTTCCTGTTGGCTCCGGCGGGTCTGGGCTTTTCCGACCCCGGAATTGGAGATACGCATACCGCGACGGTCGACTGGGGAGACGGCGGCCCCGAGCCGGCCGAGGTCGACGAAGACCGCGGGCGCGGTACCGTTGTCGCCGAGCACGTCTATCAAGACAACGGAGTTTATACGGCTAGAGTTGAGGTAGCCGACGATGACGGCGCCAGAGATAGCGGCGAATTCGATATCCGCGTCGAAAACGCGGCGCCGGTCGTGCAAGCGGTCGACCAGACTTTTGTCGCCGGACGAGAGCCGGCTCCGGCCCCGATTCTCGCGACCTTTGTGGATCCCGGCGTTCTCGATACCCACACCGCCACCATCGACTGGGGAGACGGTGCAATCAGCACAGGGACCATTCACCAAGGCCTGGGCTCGGGGACCGTGTTCGCGAGTCACCAGTACGAGACCGCTGGCGAATACACGGCGACCACAACTGTCGAGGACAACGACGGCGGAATCGGGATCGCGCTGGCTATCATCACCGTGGTCGAGGTAGACCACTTCTTCGATTCGGTGACTATAGACGGCGACCAGTCCGTATTCGAAGGGGAGACAGCTGACCTGTCGGGCTCGATAGGGTCCGTGGTGGACCCTGCAGGCGATCCCGCGCCGGGTGTCGTGATCGAGCACTCGTTCGACTTCGGCGACGGGACCGCTACATCTCCGACCCCCGCAGCCCCCGATGAGACTCTCGCGGCATCCCACGTCTACGAGCAAGACGGCGAATTCGTGGTCCGTCTTATCGCCAGGGCTTTGAGCGGCGGGTCCGTTGTCGCTGAAGCGTCCGCCGCGATGACGCTGACGGTAGAAAACGCAGCGCCGGTCGTCGATCCGCGCTCACCCGCGACTATCGACGAAGGCGACGAATTCTCTCTCTCTCTCTGGCTTTCAGTGACGCCGGAGTGGAGGACCTCCACCTCGCGTCGATCGACTGGGGGGACGGGTCGACGGGTCCTGGCTTGGTCGAACAAGGCGTAGGCGGCGGCACGGTTACCGCAACCCATCGATATGAGGAGGACGGCGATAACGCGGTCGAACTGAGGGTGAGCGACGGCGACGGCGGCGTTGGGCTCGGCTCGACGTCCGTAACCGTCAACAACTTGCCCCCGACAGCCGATGCCGGAGGACCATACGCTGTCGAGGAAGGCGAGTTCCTGACGCTAAGCGGTGCGGGATCGGACCCCGCAGGGGCGAATGACCCGCTTACGTTCGAGTGGGACCTCGACGGCGACGGCGCGTTCGACGATGCGTTCGGGGCCGACCCGCGCGTGCTACTCGATGGAGTCGACGGTCCTTCGACCATCGACGTCTCGCTCCGAGTAACCGACGACGAGGGCGCGTCGGCGACCGCTACAGCGACCGTCGAGGTCAGCAACGCCGACCCCACAATCGACTCGATAACGAGCCCGGAGACGATCGATGAGGGGAGCGACGCCACGATCGCAGTCATTGCTAGCGACCCGGCTGGTGTCGACGACCCGCTGAGCTTCTCGTTCGACTGCGACAACGACGGCTCCTTCGAGATTGGCCCGCAGCCCGAAAACTCGGCGTCGTGCCTTTTCGAAGATGAAGGTGAATACCCCGTCGTAGTTCAGGTGACGGATGGCGACGGAGGCGCGGCGCTCGACTCGACAACGGTAACGGTTAGAAACGTGGCCCCGACGGCCGAGGCCGGCGGGCCGTATACGGTCGACGAGGGATCATCTCTGGTGCTGAGCGGGAGTGCCTTCGATCCCGGTACGACCGATCTTCTTACCTTCGAGTGGGACCTGGACGACGACGGGGCCTTCGACGACGCGGTAGGAACCAGTCCCACGTTGGATGCCGGCGACATAGACGGTCCGGAACTGCTTGTGGTCTCGCTCCGCGTCACGGACGGCGACGGAGGCGAGGACACCGACTCGACGACGGTCGACGTCTTGAACGCTGACCCGTCCATACTTTCCGCTAGCAGTGACGGGCCCGTGGACGAAGGCTCCAGCGCCAACGTCACGGTGGATGCGGACGACCCCGCGGGCGACCGCGACCCGCTGAACTTCGAGTTCGACTGCGACGGCGATGGCAGGTTCGAGGTGGGTCCGCAGTCCGAAAATTCCACGACCTGTTTCTTCGGAGACGCCAGCATCCACGACGTCGAATTCCGGATAACCGACGACGACGGAGGCGAGGTCGTCAGCTCGACCGCCGTCACTGTGAACAACCTCGACCCGACCGCCGACGTTGGCGGTCCGTACACCGCCGACGAGGGGTCATCGATCGTTCTCAGCGGCACGGGGACCGATCCGGCCGGGGACCTCGATCCGCTGACGTTTGCCTGGGACCTTGACAACGACGGTAATTTCGACGACGCGGCTGACGCCAGCCCGACAGTGGACCTCACGGGCGTGGACGGCCCCGGCGTACTCGAGGTGTCCCTGCGCGTATCGGACGGCGATGGCGGCGAGGCGGTCGCCTCGACCTCGATAACCGTCAACAACCTGCCTCCGACAATTACCTCCGTCTCTAACGATGGACCGATTGTAGAGGGAGGAAGCTCGACGATCACGGTCACGGTCACGGTCACGGCGACGGACCCGGCCAGCCTGGGCGACCCCTTGAACTACGAGTTCGACTGCGACAACGACGGGACGTTCGAGATCGGCCCTCAGTTCTCGGAAACGACTTCGTGCAGCTTCGCCGTCCATGGAGCATATCCGGTGGACGTCAAGGTGACCGACGGCGACGGCGGCGAGGCCGTCGGAGCGACCACGGTGATCGTCGCACAAGCTCTGTGCAACGGCCTGGCCGCGACGATGGTCGGGACTCCAGGCAACGACACGATAGTCGGCACCCCCGGCGACGACGTGATCGTCGGCCTTGGGGGTGACGACGTAATCAAGGGCCGAGAAGGCAACGACACGATCTGCGGTGGTCCGGGCTTCGACCAAATCTCAGGCGGCGACGGAGACGACTGGATCTCTGGTGATGAAGACCCCGACCGGCTCTATGGCAAGGATGGTGAGGACACGTTGTACGGCGGTGACGGAGACGACGTGTTCTACGGCGGCGACGACGATGACGAGATATGGGGCGGTGTGGACAACGACCGTCTCAAGGGCGAGGGCGGCAACGACACCATGTACGGCGGTCCGGGCAACGATACCATCAGCGCTTCGTCCGGTGACGATAAGGGCTACGGAGACGAGGGCGACGACCGGCTCTACGGCAGCAGCGGGAACGACATGCTCTGGGGCGGCAGCGGCAAGGACGTCTTCTATGGGGGCAGCGGCGACGACACGATGTACGGCGACGGAGACAAAGACCGGCTCAAGGGCGAGGATGGCACAGACCACTGCGATGGTGGAACGGGTGGTGCTATTCCCGAAAACGACTATGCTTCGTCGAGCTGCGAAACGACCGCCAACATACCGTAGACGTTCATGAAGGACCTTGCATTCAAGACTTTTCGTCGATTTTGATTCAGCTCGTCCCGCGGCCTGGCCACGGAGCTCCACGGAATCGGGCGCACGACCGGATGGACTACGTTTCGGACGTTCACATCGCTGCCGGTAGCCATGGTCAAGCCAGTGGCCTACCAAGAGCGGATAATTGGACACCGTTTGTCTTGCTCGCTGCTACGGTAGCACAGCGCTCGTGCGCAGATAGCTCTTAATCAGTAGGTTCTCGGTTCAAGTCCGAGGCGGGTCACCAACCCCTTCATAGACACGTGCGCGCCGCTCGCATCCTTGAGGGCCCCGAACAGTCGATTACTCCAGGTCCACGACTTCCGTCAGTTCCGATGGAGTCGTCCTCGACAGCGTGAGTGGAGTGCCTATGGAAGGAGTCAGTACCCTCAGTGCGACTCTCCACACAGAACAAGGCGAAGGTGGGATAATCTACGTTCAATTACGCTGTCGAATAGGAGGAGACTCAAGTGGCCGAAGAACTAGAGATGATCGAGGAGCTGAAGAACTACGACACGCCGTCCATAACCAACGTGGTCGCTACCTATCCCGACAACCCGCTGTGCCTGGGCCTCTACAACCCCTGGACCGAGAACTGGTACACCGACCAGTCCATACGCTGCATGTTCCCCGAGCTCGGCCGGACGGTGGGATACGCGGTTACCTGCGTATTCGGGATCCCGGACCCCGGCTACTCCCGGCTCACGTTCATGGACGTGATCGACGCCCTTGACGCGTCCAAGAAGCCGACCGTGCTGGTACTCCAGCAGAAGTTCCCCAGGAGATTGGCAGCGAAAGTGGGGCTGGCCGGAGGCAACATGAACGCCGCAATGAAGGCGGTGGGCTGTGTCGGCGTCGTTTCCAACGGCCCTTCTCGGGACATGGACGAGATACGCCCCACGGGCGTCCAGTATATGCTGAGTGGGGTCACCGCTGGACATGGTGCGATGGGTGTCCACGCTGTGAACGTGCCGGTGAGCGTGGGGGGCATGGACGTGGCGCCCGGAGAGGTCATCCACATGGACGAGAACGGCGCATGCAAGTTCCCGTCGGACAAGATCGAACCCGTCCTCACCAATGTGAAGGCGCTGTTGAAAGAGGAAGAAGAAAGAATCAACCGTCTGCGCGACGCCAGTACCGCTGCGGAGGTTCGTGCTGCCTTCGCCGGCGAGTCGTACGCCGAGAAGACCGAATAGGCACCTAACGTCCGGTGCATTCGCCGATGCGACGGCCAGGCTAAGCCTTGCCGGCCGGTCAGGGTCGCTCTAGCCGCTCCGGATTTGACATGGGGCTACGCCGTCGTTCCATCGCTCATGCTTCCCCCGGGTTGGGTGAAGTTGCTTCCCAAGCTGGAGTACGTGGCCGGTAAACGCAAGAACTTGGAGTATGTTCTGATCGTCCAGGACACCGGGCCCCGGAAGAAATAGCATTCGGGCACCGCAATCTTGTCGATGTCTTTCTTGTATTTCTCAGCTGTGCCCTTCCGACAGATGGAATCGCAGTTCGTTGCTGTCCTCGAACGTCTCGTGGATGATCAAGGCATCTTCTTCGATGGCCTGGTACGCCTCAAATCTGAGAAGACCTTTCTCCATCGAATGGGCGTCCGTACCGACCCGCTGCCACCAGTACTTGAGATCTTCAAGCTGATTCGCGACGCCCGGCTTGCACGTCCACTTGGCGGTGACCATGATGGCCGTCTCCTGGTTGGGGCGCTTGTAGTCATCCTTAACGTATCCGAATAGAAACTCCCCAAACACGCCAGGCACGCTCTTTGCCAACATTGCGTCCCTGACCGGGGTGGGGATGCTGACTCCACGAATAAGGTGCAACTGAGGCTTGGCGACCTCGGTTAGAGCGAGCATGTGCCGCGTGGCAGTCGTAGAAAAATAGTGGCCCAGGGCGTCGGGGTCCTTGAACACGTGGTGAACAAGCACGGCGTCTTCGCCAACAGCATGATTGATTTCGGTCGACAGCACACCGGCATCGCGTCGGGCGCCTGCGTGGATGTCTTCCCACTCCTTAACCCAAATCCACCGAAGGGATGACTATGCAGCAGCGGAACGGGCGATAGGGGCAAGGGAGGGCGATGGTCCGGGCACGATTTGGGGTAGAGGGGGGCCGGTGTTTGTCTTCAGTTGCCGCGGGGAGACTTTGTGACCGTCTGCGAATGTTGGTCAGGGCGAGATAGCGGGGAGAGGACACAGCAAGAGGCACTCGCAGACCGGACTGGCGCGAGTTCGCGGGGACGTTCGGTTGGCCGGATGGCGGCCGGTTGCCGCCGCCGCCGTCAGGCAGGGAGTGGCAGGGCGCGCAATCGGGCCAGGGCACGATCGAACTGGGCTTCCCAAGGCCAGCGCTGTGGCAGATGCAGTGTGAGGCGGCGCGCCGAGCGGGTGATCCGTCCGGCCAGGGAGAAGAACCGCCGCCGGAGGGTCTTGGTGGTCACCACCTGCTCGCCCAGACCGATGCGCGCTGTCCAGCGGGCGATGTTGTGGGCCATCACCTGTACCGCCAGCCAGGCGGCGTTGGCGGCGAAGCGGCCCGAGGGGAGATGGTTCAACCCCACACCGTGCTTGAGGTCTCGGATGGCATTCTCGATCTCGGCGTGGCGGCGATGGTCGGCCTCCAGTTCGAGCATCTCCCCGTCCCGGTCGGTGATGAAGCCGTGATAGCTGTAGGTGGCGAAGAGGGCCAGCTGGGAACCGGGCGAGAGGTCCGGTGCTTGAGTGGCGAAGGTCTGCGTGAAGAAGATCAGTTGGCCGTCGCCGTCGGGTGCGTGGCCACACCAACGCCTAGGCCCGTCCAGGTGTACGTGTCGCTCAAGAGGTTGCGGCGGTGGATCGGACTCGCGAGCCACTCTTCGACGGCTTTATCAGATAATTCGATCGTTGTGCCCACTTGTGCGTGAAGCACCGGCCTGCCCAGCCTGGTATGCGTCACGTAGCCGACCGGCATCTTGAGGATGTTCTCGCCATAAGGGCCGTCGCTGTGCTGGAACAGCCCCGAGCCGGACATAAAGCCGGCATGCTCCTGAGCCGCTTCGTCCAACGCCGCGTGGCGCTTGAGGGGGCGTTTGCCGTACCTGGCTCGTGCCTCGTTGACGGCGTTCAAAGTCTCCGTCTCAAGGTCGTCGATCCACGCGGGCGAGAAGCGCTCCTCGCCCGATAGAACCTCAGGGCTACGGTAGGTTCCGGGCCCGCAGACCTCGGCCGTGGCCGTTCCGGCCGCCAGGTCCCAATCGTCCGTCCGGCTCAGGAAGCGCCAAACGTCACCCGGTTTGTTCGGGCAGGTCAGGGCCACCGCGAGGACACCTCCCATTTGCGTCTGGGAGTCAGGCGAAGGAAGCCTCGCTTAAGAGCCGGTATCTCAGAAATCTCGGAGAGAGAAGGCTAGTGCTGAGGACTGTCGGACGTCGTAGAGTTAGCACCGATCAGCGACGCTTTTCGGGCACGAATCAATTCACCCTCACCTCCCCGAGAGCCTCGGGATCTTCGACATTGCTCTCCCATCAAGGGCGAGGAGGTAGGACAGCGTCTCTTCGGAGACAGACTCGGCTTATGGTTCGTCCAAATAGGCGCCGAACGTGTACGCGAACACCGAGAACTCATCCGAGTTGGAGCTCAGCTTGAGCGAGTGGCCCTCGAAACGCTGCGTCTTCACGACGCCGTACATACGTGGTCCGTCGACCGGAATGTAGCTGTGTCCGTCGTCGTCGAACCTCACGTCAACGCCTGCCTGGTCGACAGCCAAGGGTCCCCCGTCGATCGTGACGCGGACCTCATATGTCCCGCCGCTGCTACCGAGATCCATCACTACGTTCACGCTGTTGGCGAAGTATCTGATGGCGAGGTAGTCGTCGTAGGAGTTGGTCGTCCGGGCGTGCGTAAGGCTTTCGGGGCCGCTATGCCAGAGACCGTGGAGATAGACCCGGTTGTTCTGGTGGTCTCCAGGATCTTCGTAGAGTATGGTCCTGTCGGGCCCGTCATAGAACTCGCTGTTGGCGACATACGGCGGATCGGCTCTTGCGACCGTGTTCCAGTACTTCGCCGAGTAGTTCCGCTCGAAGCCTGCGTAAAGCTCTCGGGTCAGACTGCCGCCCTCGGCGGCTTCCCGGGCCGCAGGGTCGATCTCAGGCCCTGCCTTTTGTTGAACGGAGATGCTCTCAACGAACGCTCCAGCTTCGGTGAGAAGCTCACGTATCTTCTCCTCCGTCTCGACATAAGCGCCTTCGCCGAGGCGGACGTAGCGTATCCGGCCATCCCGGTCGATCAGGTATTTGGCGGGCCAGGCGTGGTTGTTGTACGCGTTCCACGTGGCGCGGTCGTTGTCCTGGGCTACGGCGTATTCAAGACCGAACCCGACGACGGCCTCCTGTACGTTTTCGTGCTTCTTCTCGAACTCGAACTCGGGTGTGTGCACGCCGACGATGACCAACCCGTGGTCTGCGTACCTCTCGTGCCACTCCTTCAGGTATGGGAGCGTCCGTATGCAGTTAATGCACGTGTAGGTCCAGAAGTCTACGAGCGCGACCTTGCCCTGAAGGTTTCGTAGGGTGATTGGCTCGGAGTTCAGCCATCCTGTGAGGCCTTCGAGCTCGGGGGCATTTCCGTAGTATTTGGGATTTGCTCTTGCGGGAGGTTGCACGGTTACGCTGGGCCGGCGCTCCTCGGGACGGTCGTCGCCTACAATCGAGGACGCCCTGTCATCTGCCGTGGTGGCGCCGGCCTGTCCCGCGACGTTCGCAGGCTTGGACGATAAGGCCGAAGCGGGCGCCTTTTCGGTTTCGCCCGCGCAGGCGCCGAAAAACAAAGCGGCGGCGAGTATGGCGGCCGAGCGAACTATGTCTATCTTAATCGTCCCTTTCACTTGAACAACGACAGCGTGCACCGGTCCGGTTTACGCCTCCATCATAGCGCGGGCCACCGGGACGCGCGCGACCGGGCTCGGAGGTTGACAAAGAGGCATACGGATTGAACGATAGTCACCACGATGTCCGGCGGCAGACTCTGTCGAGTCGGTCTCCGAGCTCCAAATCGACATTGAGGACGCCAGGTGATTTAGAAAGTGCCCGACTACTCGCTGCTTAACTGGGAGGACCTGTACCAACAGGGCGACACGCCCTGGTACGACGGCTCGTCATGGCCACCACTCGAGAGGCTGGTTAGCGACACCTGCCCACCAGACGGCTCCATTCTGGAGGTTGGGTGCGGCTACGGCGTCGACGCGATTCATTTAGCCTCACTTGGGTACCGCGTCAAGGCCACCGACCTATCCCCGACTGCTATCGCCCGAGCCCGTGCCACCGCAGACCAATCCGGAGCGCGGGTCGATTTCCAAGTCGAGGATTTTTATACGTATCAGGATAACGCTCAATATGACCTGACCTACGATAAAAGCGTCATGGCGAACTCTCAGAACGCCGACAGCCGAATTGAGTTCTCGAGGCTCGCAGCCTCGATGCTGGCGGATGGAGGTCACTGGATCTCGGTGTCAGCCAACAATGACAATCTTAATCCCGACGGAACGGGCCGCGACGAGCGTGGTTATCCGAGGTTGTCGGTTCTTGAACTCGCCTGTGCCTTGGAACCTCACTTCGAGATCCAGTCGATCACGCAGGAGATCTTCGGCTCGACCCCCGCCAACAGCATTCGAAGTTGGGTAGTGGTCTCCCGAAAGCGGAGAATTACCATTACCGAGGGACATTGACCAGCCTATCTACCTTCGATACAGTGGGCTTTGGACACTTACGGAGACGATCGTCGATATCGCTCCCGGCGCGACCATCTACATCGCGAACCCAATGTCCGAAGGTGACCTGCGGGCGACGGCGGACTGGATGGTGGCGCAGGGCGTTGAGGTCATAAACATGTCGCTGGCCTGGACGTGGGACGGACCGGGGGACGGTACTTCACCGCTAGCGGACAGTCCGTTGAACACGGTGGACAGGGCCGTGACCGGCGGCGCGGTCTGGCTCAATAGCGCAGGCAACTCCGCCAGCGAAACGTGGTTTGGCGGCTACTCGGACGCCGACGTCGATCAGTGGCTAGAGTTCGACCCAGGGGTCGAGAACAACACGGTCGTGCTCCCGGCAGGGTCCCAGTTCGTGGCCCAGCTTCGATGGGACGACAATACAACCGCGGCCTCGCGAGACCTCGACCTGTTTCTCTTGGACAGCGGCCTGGGCACCGTGGCAAGCAGTGAAGGCCCTCAGTCCGGACAGGTAGGCCACGTCGCCGGCGAGGGTTTTAGCTACACCCCCGCGGTTTCCGGGACGTACTTCCTCGCCATACTGCACTTTAGCGGGACCGCGCCTGGCTGGATTCAGCTGAACTCGTTCAGGGGGCCGAGCCTGGCCGTCAGGACCGCAGCCGGTGGCATGATGAATCCAGCAGAGAGTGCCAATCCGGGCATGCTCGGCGTGGGCGCCGCCAGGTGGTCGACTCCGAACACCATCGAGAGCTTCAGCAGCCAGGGACCCACGCCCGACGGGAGAATCAAGCCCGACATCGTCGGAGCGGACGGTGGCAGCTCCGTCTCCTACCCAGGCGGCTTCTTTGGCACGAGCCAGGCATCGCCTCACCTCGCGGGCCTAGCCGCCCTAGTCGTCGAACGCTTCCCCGGACTCACACCGTCGCAGGTGGCGGCCTACCTGACATCCAACGCCGACCCGAGAGGCGCGCCGGTCCCCAACAATACGTGGGGCTTCGGGTTCGCGCAGCTCCCGTTGCTGCCTCCGGGCCCTCCGAACAACGTATCCGCGGTGGCCGGAGACGGCCAGGCGACGGTCTCGTGGACTGTACCCCCATCTGACGGCGGCAGCGCTATCACCGGCTACACGGTGAGTTCTACTCCAGGTGGCCTGACGTCGACTGTCGCCGCGGCGACAGTGAGTACAACCGTCACCGGGCTCACCAACCGCGTTACCTACACCTTTGCCGTCACTGCTACCAACGCTCAGGGAGACAGCGACCCTTCAGCGCCTTCGAACCCGGTCGTCCCGCAGCTGACCGGGCCTCCGCCCTAGGCCATCCCGTCGGTCTCCGGGCTGGGCCTTGTGGCCATTGCCGCGATCGTCGCTGTTCTCCTGGTGGTCGGCTGGGGCCGACCTGGGCGTCGAACAACACTTTATCGCGGCTAACCGCGTGGTCCCCAGAGAAACGGGTCTGCATTGCAGAGCGGAGACGCCCCGGCGGGGCGTCTCTACGACAGGAAGCCGAGCGGTTGCCTGAGCAGGGTTCTGGTAACATTTTCCTTCGTCAGACGGGGAAGTAAGCCGCTCGCCGTCTGGACCGTCCTCGTCGCACTCACAAAGGGCACCCATTTCGGAGCGAGTGACCGTATGACTCACGAGACTCCCGCGCACAAGATCGCTGAGTTCATGGAACGCCGGTCGGGCTGGCTGGTCCTGGCCGTTGTGGCGGCGACGGCACTGCTTGTGATTCCAATGGTTGCCCTGGCGCCCGAGGAAACGGCGTCGGACAACCCTGGGGGCCTGGTGTACGAACTCGAGGACAAGGTCAACTCGCAGCTGCCACCGAGATTCCACGGGACCTTCTATCTGGTCGAGGCCCGAGACGGGGACATGCTGACTCAAGCGCCCCTCTGGGAGCTATATCAGAACATCGAGAAGCTGCGACAGGTCGATGCGGAGGGCAAGCTGAATCCAGATGACCTTGAGGAGCAGCCCTATCTTTTCAGCGGGTACGACGTCGACCGACAACAGCCGGTGGTCGGGGTATTCACCGTCGCCGACGTGGTGCAGGAGGCGCTGGTCGCGATGGGGACCAGCCTGGAGAGCGCCTCGGACGATCAGGTCAAGCTGGCGTTGAGCTTCGCCCTGATCGACCCGAGGACGGAGGCGATGTCGAACTTCATATACCGAAGACAAGTCGAGCCGGGGCAGCAAGTGCTGGGCCAGCAGATCGACTACTGGCGGTCGCCTGCCCTGGGCCTGTTCGTGGCCGCGGACAACGCTAAGCTCGGCGGGGGCTCACAGAGTATCGGCACGACCGGTGACCCGGTCACCAGAGGCAAGGAGCAGTTCAGCCGGAAGGTGCAGGCCGTCCTCCGGGGAGACGAGCAGAGCTACCAACTATGGGGCGTTGCCATCGACGCAGGTCTGGAGATTGAGGACGAGGTGGGTACCGCGGTCCCGTTCATAGTGGCCACCTTCGTCGTAGTGCTGATCGTCGTGGGAATCAGCCTGAGGTCGTGGCGGTCGGTCCTTTTGACGGCCATCGGTCTGGCGATGATGATCGTCTGGCTCAAGGGGCTATCAAATCTCGTCGGGCTCAAGTCCTCGACGGTGCTCGACTTTATTGTGCCCATCGCGATGATCTCGCTCGGCGCCGACTTTGTCATCCACGCGGTCAACCGGTATCGAGAGGAGCGCCGCATCGGCCTGGCTCCCAGGCCGGCGTTCAGGCTCGGCATGGCCGGGGTGCTGGGAGCGCTGGCCCTGGCGATGGTGACCGACGCCATGGCGTTCCTGTCCAACGTGTCGGCGAACATCGAGACGGTGATCGAATTCGGCATTGGTGCGGGTCTGGCCATCGCGGCGGCCTTCGTAATCATGGGCATCGCGGTCCCGCTGGCGCTGATGCGATGGGACGCGTGGAGGGTCCGAAGAGCTTCGCGGGTCGAAAAGCCCGCCGCCGCGCCGCCGGCCACCGAGGCGAGCCAAGCCGATGGGTGGCTGGTTGCACTCGTCGTCGGCCTTGCCAGGCAGCGGCTAGTCGTGCTTCCGGTTACCGCCGTCATCACCGCAGTCGCTGTCTTCTACGCGATGAAGCTGGAGGGCACCTTCGACGTGAAGGACTTCTTCAAGAGCGACTCGGACTTTGTGGTCGGCCTGGATAAGCTGGAGGAACACGTCGGCGAAGAGGGAGGCGAGTCCGCCATCATCTACGTCCAGGGCGATCTTACCGACCCTAAATCCCTGCTGGCGATCAATGAGTTCCTGGCGAGAGCCGCCGACAACGAATATGTCGCGAAGAACGACCACGGTGAAGCGAGCCTACAGGCGCGGCCCATCTTTTTCGTCCTGGACCAGGTGGTCCGGTCGGAGTACACGCGGGCCCAGATAGAGGAAGCCACCGGGGTCACGATCTCGACGGACGAAGGCCTGACGGAGTTCCAATACCAAGGAAGGTCGTACCTTTGGCCGGACTCTCGCCGGGAGCTGAAAGCGATATTCGACTATGTCTCAGTCAACGGCGTCTACGAGAGCGCCGACCAGAAGATATACGACCACCTCGAAGTGCGTGAGACCGTGTTTCACGACCCGTCGGGCGCCTGGGAGGACGCGACGGCCATCGTGCTGGGAGTCCCTGGGACCAGGAGAAGACCATCGGGTCACGTGACACCCTAACCGACGACCTCGGTGTCCTGGACGCGGCGCCGTCGATTTCGCAGGCAGGGCTGACGGGTTCTCCCTACACCCGTCAGGCCGCTCTGGACGCGACCACATTGGGGCTGCAACGGGCGCTCCCGATCGCGGTGGTCGCCTGCCTGATGGTCGCCATCGCGGCGATGCGGTCGATCCGGTTCGGCGTAGTGACGATCATCCCTATCGGGCTTGTCGTCGCGTGGCTTTACGCGTTCATGTACGTGTTCGACTTCGGCCTCAACTTCATCACGGCCACAATAGCAGCGATCTCGATCGGAGTGGGCGTCGACTATGCCATTCACATGACCCAACGGTTTCGGGAGGAGCTGGGCAGGTCGCCGGACCAAATCCAAGCTCTTCGTAGTGCCGCGCAAGGGACCGGAGTTGCTTTGGTGGCCTCGGCCGCCACCAGCGTGCTCGGGTTCGCGATAATGGCCTTCGCGCCGATGCCCATGTTCTCGTCCTATGGGGTTCTGACCGCGATCATGATTTTCATGGCGGCCGTGGCGTCGTTGCTAGTGCTGCCTTCGCTGTTGCTGCTGGTGACGCCGGCGGAGGCGGTGGCCGAAGCGGTTGAACCTGCCACCGGGAATGGCGTCGTATAGCTGCGACGGAACGCCCTCCTCCCCGAGAGGCTCGGGATCTTCGACAATCCTCCCCCGGCGGGGGAGGAGGTACGATTCACCCTTTCAGGTCGACTTCTAGAGCCAACCCCTGTGCTATAATCCGGCTATACGCGGCCTATAGACTGACCCCTTCCCCGCCGCGGATCCCACACTCAGGTCGTAGTCTTTGGTCGCGACACTCGTTCGGCAGCGGATCGAGGAGCGTGAGGAGTCACTCTCACCGTACGCCGCCAGGTCGAGTCAGAGCCGCGGGCGCGAGCGCCCCGAAGAGCCCTCCCCGCTTCGCAGCGAATTTCAGCGCGATCGCGACCGTATCATCCACTCGAAGTCGTTTCGCCGTCTGAAGCACAAGACACAGGTCTTCATCGCCCCGGCCGGCGACCATTACGTTACACGACTGACTCACACCCTCGAGGTCGCCCAGATCGCGCGGACTATCGCCCGGGCGTTGAACCTGAACGAAGACCTCACCGAGGCCATCGCTCTCGGACACGACATCGGGCACACGCCCTTCGGGCACGTGGGTGAAGACGAGCTCAACAGCCTCGACCCGGACGGCTTCCGCCATGCCGAGCAGAGCCTGCGGCTGGTCGAGAAGCTGGAGAAGGAGGGGCAGGGGCTGAACCTCACGTGGGAGGTCCGCCACGGAATCGTCTCCCACTCGAAGCCTCGCGGCGACTTCCTCGGTGCGCCGACGGCGGACGGTCTCTCGCTGGAAGGCCAGGTGTGCCGTCTGGCCGACGCCGTGGCATACCTGAACCATGACCTGGCCGACGCCTTTCGCGCCGACTTGCTGGACCCTGAGAGTGTGCCGAGATCGGTCACCGGCGTACTGGGTGAGCGGCACTCGCAGCGTATCAACTCGATGGTGAACGACGTCGTCGAGAGCTCATGGCCGGTGGCGGGCCTGGACGGTCGGGACGGGACTTCGCGTCCGACGATCGCGATGAGCTCCGGCGTAAGAGACGCGATGAACGCCTTGCGCGAGTTCATGTTCGAAGAAGTCTACGTGCCAACGGACCGTGGAGAAGAGGGACAGACCGGACGGCGCATCATGCGTCTGCTGTATGAGTATTTCCAGGACCAGCCTGAAGAGGTCCCGGTCGAGTACAAGGACCATGGCAAGCCGGTCGCCGACCACGTCGCCGGTATGACCGATCTCTACGCACTGCGGGTGGCGGAGCGTGTCGAGCCGGGCATCGCGAAAAGCCTCAGTCGAGCGCTGGTCTAGCGCCGTGAGTCCCACAGACAGGATCCGGACCCGCACAGTCAAGAACCAGCTCGTCCTTATACGAGAACACCTCGAATCGATGCAGCGCGACGTCCACGGTCTTGAGTACGGGCCGTGGAAGGGCGAGGTCGACGCGCTCTGGAAGCGAATATTCGAGCAGATTGGCTTCATGAGCCATCAGCCGCAGCAGCGCGCCCTGGAGGCGATTCGCGAGCTTTGGACGATGTATCTGGCCCACTACGCGATGGGAGACCGTGAGAAAGTCGAGAGTGAAGTGTGAAAGGGAACAGCCGCAAAGACGGTGCGCGGGATGAGATGGAGCCGGACTTGGACCACGCCCAGGAGAACGCTCTTGTGGCCCACGGCGTCGTTATCAAGCTCCAGGAAATGGGACTACCCGGTTCTTTCAATGCCGAGCTGTCATCGCTGAGCACCGATATCGGCGACCTCTGGGGAGCACAGAAGAAGCTAGAAGGGTTGGTGGACGGGCTGCTGCAGGCTCCACAGGACTGGGAGGCAGTGGGGGACTACATGGTAGACCTGAGGGCCGCCGTGGACCACATCGACTGGCACCTCAAGAGTATCAAGCGGCCAATGAACAGGATAGCGCGGTATGCTTACAGTCAGGCAGGTGAAGCGGAGGTTGGCTAGCGTGAAAAGACTGGACCTTCCCAGGTCCTTCGCTTCGCTCAGAACGACAGTGGCGGGGTTCAATGAGGTAAGCTCGTAGTATGAGCACAGTCGATGAAGTAAAGGCCAGACTTGACGTCGTGGACGTCGTGTCGAGCTACGTTCCCCTGAAGAAAGCGGGACGGAACTACAAGGGGCTCTGTCCGTTCCACACTGAGAAGACGCCTTCATTCACGGTGAACCAGGAACGCCAGAGCTGGCGCTGCTTCGGAGCGTGCGCGACAGGAGGGGACGTGCTCTCCTTCGTCATGCGCGCCGAAAAGGTCGAGTTCGGCGAGGCTCTGCGGAAGCTGGCCGACCGTGCCGGAGTACAGATCGAGGAACGGAGGCGCGACGGAGACCGATACGACGTTCTCTACAGCATAAACCAGGAGGCCGTTCGGTTCTATCAGGACGTCCTGAAGTCCGACGAAGGAAAAGGAGCATCCAAGTACCTCGGCGAGCGCGGCCTCGACGAGAGCGTCATCTCTTCGTTCGGGTTGGGCGCCAGTCCCAACGACCGCCAGCGCCTGAAAACGCATCTTACGACGCTTGGCATTAGTGTCGACCAGGCGGTCGAATCGGGGGTGCTGCGGCGAGGCGAAGACAGCAGCGTACGAGACTTCTTCTGGGGCCGGCTAATGATCCCGATCCACGATCGACGCGGTAGGGTCGTGGGCTTCGGGGGACGGTCGTTGGACGGGTCGGAGCCCAAGTACATCAACACTGCCGCAACGCCGATTTTCGACAAGCGCGCCAACCTGTATGGACTGCACCTGGCGGCGGGCTCGATACGGGACGGCGGCACCGCTATCGTCGTTGAAGGGTATATGGACGTCATCGCGGCTCACCAGCACGACTACACGAACGTCGTGGCCTGCATGGGGACTGCCCTCACCGAGCAGCAGGTCTCCCGGCTGAAGGGCATGGCCAAAACGGTTGTCCAGGCCCTCGACCCCGACGAAGCCGGCCAGGAAGCGACTTTACGCAGCCTTGAGTCTACGCACCGTGCCCTCGATCGGCGCCAGCTGGGACAGAGGACCGAGTTGGAGCTGAGGGTCGCGTCCCTGCCACAGAGCCGAGATCCCGACACTCTAATCAGGGAAGACCCTGAAGAGTGGGAACGCCTAACTGGCGACGCGGTTCCCTATATGGAGTTCCTTATTCCGGCTTACGCGGCCAGGTATGACGTGACCACTCCGGAAGGCAAAGCGCAGGCCGCCGAGGCGCTGTTGCCGGTGATCGCCGATACTGGAAACGCATTCACCCAAGAGCGGCACTTTGCGCTTTTGGCCGACATTCTCGGTGCTACTACGGAGGCCCTCGAGGCCAGCGTCGGAAGGCCACGGGCGCCGAGGCGGGCACGGCCGAGGACCGCTCGGGCCGCCGGCGGCGACGCAACTACCGTCTCGGCACTGAGCGGGGACCGAGAGGACTCCCTCGAGGACTACCTCGTCGCTCTTCTGCTCGACCAACCCGAGTTGAAGGAGGACACGGCGGGCGTTCCAGCCGAATATTTCCGCCGAACGGAGAACCGAGAAGTATTTACCTCCTGGCAAAGCTGCAATACAATGGAAGAGCTTGATGACATACTTGACGAGTCTCTGCGGCAGCATGTGGAGTACCTGTCAGGGAAAGACCTGGGGCCCCTGGACCGCCAGTCGGCGGAAGGGGCGCTGAAGCAGTGCCTGGTCCGGCTGGAGCAACGACACCTGAGAGAACAGCAGGAAGGGCTGCTAGCGACGGAGGACTCGACGCTTCCTCCGTCAAAAGAACTTGAGGAACCCATCGTCACGACCAACTCGAGATTGAGGGAGCTGTTTTCCCAGCGAAGCTGACGGCCAGCGAATGAGGTTGAAACTGATATGAGCAAAGAATCTCGCGATGACGGCTCGGAAGCCCTGTTGAGGGGACTGGTAGAGCGGGCGGAACGGAACCGGGAAAGCGACCGGGAGATCATCGGGCTTACCGACCCGCGAGGCAGCCGTCTCGGTGCGATTCCGTCTTCCGACGGATCGGGCGACTCGGCGGCCGCTCGTCCGGCAGCCGAATGGGACCAGAGCATGGACACGGTCGAAATAATCGACGATCCCGTACGGATGTACCTGCGGGAGATAGGCCGAGTCAGCTTGCTCAAGGCCGCCGAAGAGCGCACTCTGGCGCGGGAAATGGAGGCGGCGAAGCACGTTCTTCTCCTGGAAGAGGAGCTGACGAGCCCGGAAGGCCGAGCCCCGAGATCCTGGCAGGTCGTTTTACAGATGCTCCGAAACGCCTGTGAAGCCACAGAGTTGATCGGCGCGTTGAACCGGTACGTAGGGGTCCACGGCAAGACAACCCTGACAGAGCTGGTCTGGTCCGAGGACATTAGAGAGCCGCTTGATGGCAACCTTCAGGAAGAACTTCTTAATTTCGTTGCCGACGTGCTAAACAAGGAACCGGAAGAGGCCCGAGCGGAAATCCAACAACTTTCGCTGAATAGCCGACTCCTCCCTCCCCAGGTCATCGAAGTTGTAGGCGAAGACGCCACGATCGCCAAGGTTGCCAAGCAGATCGAAAAGACCGACTTCACTAGACAGCTCGACCCCTACGAATTCGTATTCCACACCCATCTCGCGAGGATCAAGCACGACGGCGACTCCGCCCAGGGCCACCTCGCCGAAGCGAACCTCCGGCTCGTCGTCAGCGTTGCCAAGAAGTACATCGGCAGGGGGATGTCGCTTCTGGACTTGATTCAAGAGGGGAACATCGGGCTGATTCGGGCAGTCGAGAAGTTCGACTACCGCAAAGGGTATAAGTTCAGCACCTATGCGACGTGGTGGATCCGACAGGCGATTACGAGAGCTATCGCCGACCAGGCCCGCACCATCCGGATACCGGTGCATATGGTCGAGACGATCAACAAGCTACTCAGGGTAAGCCGCCGGCTCGTTCAAGAGTACGGTCGAGAGCCCACCAGTGAAGAAATCGGCGAAGGCATGGAGGTCTCTCCGGAACGCGTTCGCGAGATTCTCAAGATATCCCAGGAGCCCGTCTCGCTGGAAACGCCGATAGGCGAAGAAGAGGACAGCCACCTGGGCGACTTCATCGAAGACCGGGGCACGATAGCGCCGTCGGAGGCCGCTTCTTACCAGCTCCTGAAGGAGCAGGTAGACGACGTGCTTTACACGTTGAGCGAGCGCGAAGCCAGGGTCCTCCAGCTGCGTTTTGGCCTCGAGGACGGACGGAACCGCACCCTGGAAGAGGTTGGGCGAGACTTCGGAGTAACCCGAGAGAGGATTCGACAGATCGAGGCCAAGGCCCTCAGGAAGCTCCGCCATCCCAGCCGCTCCAAGAAGTTACGCGACTTCCTCGAATAGCCTCGTCGACTCCCTCTCCTCGGACTTGACCTCAGCCGAACTCGCAAACGACCTCACGTTCGAGGTTCGAGACCGGAGTTCTATCACCGCAAACCGGTGGCGCGAGGTGGTCGGTCTCTGCGTGGCCGCGTTCGAGCAGGACTTCGACTCCGCCTTCCGCCAGATCACGGGTACGACTCATGTCCTGGCCTACCGGTGCGGCACGCTAGTAAGCCATTCCTGCTGGGTGGTTCGCTGGCTTCAACCAGAGAACAAGGACCCCTTGGAGACGGCCTACGTAGAGGCTGTGGCGACCCCACTTGAATACCGACATAACGGATATGCCACTGAGGTCATGCGCCGTCTCGCTGTCGAGATCAAGGATTTCGAACTGGCAGCATTGTCTACCGGCATCCCGTCGTTCTACGAAAGGCTTGGATGGGAGCAATGGCGCGGCCCGCTGGCGATCCGCATTGACGACGGACTGCAGCCAACACCTCGATATAACGCGATGGTACTCCGGTTGCCCATGACGCCAAAGCTAGACCTAAACTCCACCCTGACGGCCGAATGGCGAGAAGGTGAGCTGTGGTAGTCGGTTATTGGTTCCACCGTCGGGCGAACACTCAGACGAGAGCTTGTCTGTCGCAGACCCGTATCTGCCGGGTTGATGAAGGAGCCCTCATCTCAATCTTCTCCCAGAGGCGGGAGAAGAGGTAAAATTCCATGCCCACAAGACCCACAGTCGCTGTTGTCTACACGCGGCCTGAGACGGTCCTCGAAGACGTAGGCCGGGCGATGCGCCTGGCGGACTACCAGACGCACCTGCCGGTAGAGGCATCGACCTTGCTCAAGATAAACATCTCGTGGCAGCACTACTATCCGGCCTGCTCTACGACACCCTGGCAACTCGAGGGGGTCATCAAGACGCTCAAAGACGACGGCTACGGAGAGCTGACACCTACGCACAACGGGACCGTAGTCGTCGACCCAAAGGAGGGGGCTGCCAACAACAAGCACACCGCCGTCGAGGAGAAGTACGGCCTGAAGAGCGTATACCTCGACTTGCCTCCCGTGAAGTGGGTCCCCTACAAGCCTAAGGCGGAGATGCTCGTGCTCGACGACATCTACCCCGAGGGCATCGAGATTCCCGAGATTCTGATGGGCAAGAACATCGTGCACCTTCCGACAGTCAAAACCCACGTCTTCACGACTATGACGGGCGCGATGAAGAACGCGTTCGGCGGCCTGCTGAACCGAAAGCGTCACTGGACACACTCGGTGATCCACGAGACCCTGGTAGACCTCCTGAACATCCAGCGCGAGATTCATTCTGGCATTTTCGCCGTCACAGACGGCACCTTCGCCGGCGACGGTCCCGGTCCGAGGGCGATGCGCTGGCACGAGAAGAATGTTCTGATCGCCGGAGCCGACCAGGTGGCCGTCGACGCAGTGGTAGCGCGGATGATGGGCTTCGACCCTATGTCGATCGACTTCATTAGACTCAGCCACGAGATGGGCCTCGGCTGTGGGGAAACCGACGAGATCGAGATCGTCGGCGAGGACATCTCAGGGGTCGACTACCATTTCAGCGGAGGGCAGAATACCTTCGCCAGTCGAGGCCAGAAACTTATCTATTGGGGTCCGCTGAAACCCCTTGAGAAGCTCTTGCTACGGTCATTCCTGGCTCCGTGGGCCTACCTGGCGTCGAACCTGTATCACAACACCTACTGGCTACGTTTCATCGGAAAGAAGCGTGTCCGGGAGGCGATGAAGACGCCATGGGGCAAGCTCTTCCAGAGCTACTAGCGCGGCTTATCTAGAGAGCGACATTTACGGCGTGGAGAGAGGCTGGCAGACACACAGTCCTGCCCCTACGTTCCCCCGAAAATAGGCCTGGTTTCATCTTCTGTGGTGGCGGTGGCAACCGGCATGGCAGATAGTGTGGGCGACGACTTCGAGATCGAGCCAGCATAGAAGAAGGCCCCGCAAGTCGCGGGGCCTTCTTCGTTCCTTCTGTTGTCCGCCTTTGGGCCTTCGCCCTGTCAAGCGGCAGTTCCAAGCACCGTCACCTGAGGAACCAGAGGAATCCGATCTGGAATATCGTGAGGCCGATGGATAGCAGAATCATCACGATGAAGGCCGACCACCCCAGCAGGGCGATGATCATCCACAGGAAGCCGAGTCCAATAACCGCGGCAAAGGCGAAGGCAGCCTTTTCCAGGAAGTTGTCGAGTCGCTGTCTGAATTTCGATACTTCTTGGTCGTACACGGGACTACTCCTTGACAGTTACCCCAGCCTATTTGGTTGGCACATTATACCAGAGTCGATTGGGTGGCGAGGACGCCGACGATGCTATCTAACCCCATGAGACTGTCCCCAACGCGCTCGTTAGGAGATACAATGGCGCCTCACAAAGATTGAGGTGAACCGATGGCCCGGGTCCACGTGATAGGTGCAGGAACCCCAACCCCGACTCCATCGCGATTCGGGTCTTCGTTTGTAGTCGAGGTCGCGGGCGAGCAGGTAATGATCGATTGCGGGCCCGCCGCGACCCACAAACTGGTGAAGGCGGGGCTTTGGCCGACGAAGATCGACTATCTGTTTTTCACCCACCACCATTTCGATCACGACGTCGACTTCCCTTGCTTTCTACTATGCAGGTGGGATCAGAGTATCGGCAAGGAGAACCAGCTCCAGGTCTTCGGCCCGAGCCCTACTGAGAAGCTAACCGAGGGAATCCTAGGAGAGGACGGCGTGTTCGCGCACGACTGGAAGGCTCGGGTGAACCATCCGGCCAGCCAGCAGGTCTACGTCAACCGTGGTGGTGTGCTACCCCGCAGGCCGCCGGACGTATCCGCCAAAGACATAGGGCCGGGACGAGTCCACTCCGCCGGAGACTGGGAGATTAGCGCCGCTCCGGCCGACCACGTCCAGCCGTATCTCGATTCCCTGGCGTACCGGCTGGACAGCCCTGAGGGCAGCATCGTCTTTACAGGCGACACCGCGCCGTGCAAGCCGGTCGTCGATCTGGCGGCCGATGCCGACGTTATGCTGTGCATGTGCTGGGGAGACCAGGAGTATATCGAGGAGATCGGCGAGGCGGCCGGCGTATGCGGGACGGTCGACGCGGCCAGAATGGCCCAGGAGGCCTCTGTCAAGAAGTTGGTGCTGGTACACGTAGGAAACCACTTGGCAGAGCACGGCCCCATGGAAAAGGGTATCGGCGACGTGAAACGAGTCTACGACGGCGAGCTCGTGTTCTCGGACGAGCTGATGTCGTTCGAGGTCTAGGAAAAGACTCGTGGGCCAGGCTCTCGCCCTGACGGGCGACATTATGCTCCGGAACGTGATCGATCCCGGGGAGCCGTTCGCTGGCGAAAACAGCGCGGACGTGCTCTTCGGCAATCTCGAGGGATGCCTGTACGACTCCGATGAGGGGCGCCTTCAGAGCGAGTCTCCGCCACCAAAAGAGGTCTCGCAGAGCCCGCCGTTGAAGTCACGCAGGTACGACGCAGGCACCGCCGCCGCTCCCTTCCTTGCCAAGATGGGCTTCGACGCCGTCGGCTGCGCGAGCAATGTCACGTACGGCGCCGACGCGATCTCCGCATCTCTTGCGATCCTAGACGAGATGGGGATCGAGCACACCGGGGCGGGTGTCGACCGTCTCTCGGCACGCGCTCCGGCGATCGTCGAGAGGGACGGCGTAAGGATAGGCTTCCTCCAGTACACGTCGACGTACCATCCGATTGGCCACGAGGCCGCAGACGGCAACGCGGGCGTCGCGACCGTCAAGGCTTACACTGCATACAAGCCGCACCATGACGTTCTCCAGATGCCGGGCGCTCCGGCGACCGCCGTCACCTGGGCCGACGTAGACCACCTTGGAACGATGGCGGACGACATCGAGCGTTTGAGCCGTGACGTTGACTTTGTGGTGGCCTCCTACCACTGGGGCGTCGGCCTCGAGGTCCGTCCGACCGAGTACCAGGTCGAGATAGCCCACGCGGCCATCGATGCCGGGGCCGGTCTGGTGATGGGTCACGGCCCACATGTCGTTCAGCCGGTCGAGATGTATCGAGACAAGCCTGTGTTCTACGGGCTGGGAGACTTCGCAACCCGAAACCAGAGAACCGGGCTGGTTGTGTGGGTGGACATCGACGGCCGCGACGTCGCCGGTCTAGCCTGCTCACCGGTCGCCCATGATCCTGACACGGGCCGATCTATCATCCGTGACGCGACGGACGAGACCGAAACCGTCGAGGTACTCCAGGAGACCTCGCGTGAGCTCGGCACCGAGCTTCGAGTCGAGAACGGGCGTCTGGTGGTAGCCGCCTGAAGTTGACATATTCGCAGTCTTAATACGAGAGGGCAAACATGATCGTTGACTCACACGCCTACTGCTTTGAACCGTTAGATGGGGCTCGAGGCTATGCCAGCAGCGAGGAGCACCTCACATGGGTCCAGGCTGCCCACGCAGGGCACCACCAGCCGGCCGTGCGCATCAAGGACCGCGCCCCTGGGCGGCCCGACGTTCTGGCGCCTGATGGCAAGGGGGAGCTCGATAGCCTGCCGGACGTACGATTTCGCATCAACAAACAGCGTGGCCGGGTAGTCTGGGACTACGAGGGCGACGAGTACACCAAGTACTTCATGCCACCTAATACACGCAACGGCGAGTTCACACCATTTAGCCTAACCTGCGAGATGGACTACGCTGACGTGGACGTCGCGCTGCTCCATACCGACCCGTTGCTTTTGCGAGACAGCTCTTACCTGGCGGAGTGCATCGAGCGCTTCCCGGACCGATTGCGCGCCATGGCGCCTGTGGAAGAGTGGCGCATTCACGACGACGTGGACGGTGTGATCAAGCAGTTGACAACCGCCATCGAGGCGCACAAGCTGCACGCGATCAAATTCAATCCGCTCGGCTACAACATCAGCCCGGAGCCGTGGGACGACGGGGCGTATCGGCCTTTCTGGGAGGCTGCGACGGCATTGAACGTACCTGTGTTCTTCACCCTGGGCACCGGACCACAGGCGAGGGCCGCCGGCGGTCAGACCGACGAAGAGCAGAGAGCCGGATACCTCAACGAGCTGCAGATCCTGATGCGTTGGATGGACCGTTACCCGAATACTCTAGCCAGCCTGACTCACGGGTTCCCCTGGCGGGCCTTCCTGGACGGCGACGGCATTACGTTGCCGGAAGAGATCTGGGAGCCCTTCCAGAGCCCGAGCCTCAGCCTCGAGGTCTGCTTCCCCGTGCGCCTAGGCGACCTCTTCGACTTTCCGTACAAAGAGGTCTGGCCAACGCTTCAGGAATTGGTGGAACGGATCGGTTCGGACCGTCTTCTCTGGGGCACAGACATGCCGTTCCAGAACCGCTTCTGCACCTATCGGCAGTCCCGCAGATGGATCGAGAATTACTGCGATTTCCTATCCGCAGACGACCTTGCCAACATCATGGGCCGCTCGGCGGCTCGGATATTGGGGTTGTAGGCAAACGCACGTTCGAGCAGCGGCGGGCGGTAGTTCGACAGGCTCACCACGAGCGGTTTCTATCTGGGCCCACGCGGCGAACATCTACCCGTTCGGCCTGTGCTTGTCGAAGGCTAGTGTCAGGACACGGTGCATTTGCCGACTCACCAAGAATCCCTCTCTTGACAACAGTGCTTTGCGGCACTAGAATAGTCCGCGTCGTGTGAACTATTCGAGGAATGCGATGGAACCAACGAGAGCAGAGCTTGTCGAGACAGTGGCGCGGCTGTGGGGACGGACCCGCAAGGCGATGCGCCCTCGTCACTCGCAAGAGTGGACGGACACCGAGCTGACGATGCGCCAAGCGCGAGCGCTGATGCTTCTCAGCAACGGCCCCACGCGCATGAGCGACATCGCGTCGCGTTTGGGGAAGGGAACGTCGGCGGCATCGACCCTGATCGACCGTCTGGTGAGCAAGGGACTGGTGCAACGCGTCGAGGACGCGTCGGACCGCAGGGTCGTGGCGTGCCAGCTTACGACGGCCGGGGATGAGGCGGTCGAGCGCTTCTTGCGGCTTGGTCGCATGAGGACGGAGCGGATCGCGAAGGTTATGTCGGAAGACGAGCTCAGGACGGTCGTTCACGCGTTGGAGATCATGGCGGCGGCGGCCGATCGTGCGGCGGCCGAAGAAGAGCCGGAGCAGGGCAGCGCAGTAGCAGCAGAACCCACCCGGCCGGTCGCCCGGTAAGGAGGACGGATTTGCAACGTAGTCAGCGATGGGGCCGATGGAATCCCGCCGACCTGGATGCGAAGCCGCAGTGGGGTATTCTCGCCCGCCTTGTGCGTTACGGTTGGCGTCACCAGTTCTATATGGCCGGGGCGTTTCTCACCATGACCGGTGCGACCGTGTCCGCGGTAATCATACCTCAGATACTGGGATCTGCTATCGACGAGGCGGACGCGAGCGGTTTGAGAAGTCAGTTCCTGATTTTCGCGCTTGTCATACTGGCGGTTAGCGCCCTGCGCGCCGCCTTCTCCTACGGACAGAACTACCTGTCCGAAGCCGTCTCTCAGAAGTCTGCGTACGACCTGCGCAACGACTTCTTCCGCAAGCTCCAGAGCCTCAGTTTCGGCTTCCACGACAAGCAGCAGACAGGGAACCTGATGTCCAAGGCCACCGCCGATGTAGAGGCGGTCCGCAGGTTCATGAGCATGGGCCTCGTAAGAGGCGCCTCTACCCTCGTAACCCTGGGACTGATCACGACCATCATGCTCTCCGTCAACTGGCGGCTCGGGCTGGTATGTCTCGTTTTCGTGCCCCTCATTCTGTGGCGCGCCATCTATATGTCGCGCAAGCTGCGCTACACGTGGATGCGCGTCCAGGCGGAGACGGGCAACCTGACGACGGTGCTGCAAGAAAACATTGCCGGCGCGCGGGTCGTCAAGTCCTTCGGGGCGAGCGACCTCGAGGTGCGGAAGTTCGCAGAGCGGGCCGAGACGCTCGCAGAGCACACGTACTCGGCCACCCGGCTATTCGCTTCTCAGGGCTCACTCATGACGTTCATCTTCACAGTGGCCACCGGCGCGATCCTCTGGTTCGGCGGCCGGGAAGTCGGCGCCGACCGGCTTTCATTGGGCGAACTGGCGTCGTTCATCCTGTTAATGGGCATGCTAATGATGCCCGTGAGGATGATCGGCTTCCTGATCAACATGCTGTCTCGGGCTTCATCGGCCGGGGAACGGATCTTCGATGTGCTCGATGCCGAATCTCCTGTGGAGGAAAGAGTAGGCGCGAAGCCGCTGCCGGCGGTCCAGGGAGACGTTAGATTTGAGAACGTTTCCTTGAGCTACGACCAGACGGGCGTAGCTGCGGTTGACGACATCGATTTCAAGGTGGGGCCCGGCCAGCTGGTGGCCATCCTGGGCGCTCCGGGCTCGGGTAAGAGTAGCGTTGTCCACCTGATCCCGCGGTTTTATGACGTGACGGAAGGCCGAATAACGATCGATGGCATTGACGTGCGCGACGTGACGTTGGCATCGCTTCGCAAGAACGTCGGCGTCGTGCTTCAGGACGTGTTCGTGTTCGGGGCGACGATCCGGGACAACATCGCCTACGGCGCGGACAGCGCGTCGTTGGAGGACGTTGTCGAGGCATCGAAGGTCGCGCAATTCGACGAGTTCGTTCAGGAACTGCCTAAAGGCTACGACACTTGGGTAGGAGAGCGGGGTGTGACTCTATCGGGCGGCCAAAGGCAGCGGCTGGCCATCGCCCGCACGCTGTTGCTGGACCCACCGATCTTGATACTGGACGACTCGACGTCGAGCGTCGACATGGGCACCGAGTACATGATCCAGCAAGCGCTGACCGACGTGATGAAGGACAGGACCACCTTCGTTATAGCGCACCGGCTATCGACGGTCCGAGACGCGGACGTGGTGCTGGTGCTTGACGAGGGCAGAATCGTTGAGCGAGGGAGCCATGACGTGCTGATGGAGAAAGACGGCTTCTACCGCCGCATACATGACCTTCAGCTCACGCCTCAGGAGACTCCGGTGCCCGTTGTGACCGGGTCGGTGGAGGGAGGTGACGGCCGATGATGGGAGGAATGGGCGGCGGCCACATGGGTGGTGGCATGTGGCACCTGCGGGAGAATATGTCCATCGACAAGGACGACCTTGGTCGCGCCTACAACCACAAAGTCGCGATCCGGCTGCTGGCCTACGTTCGGCCCTTCTGGAGGCGCCTATCGCTAATCATGGTCGCCGTACTTGTGTACACGCTCACCATCGTGAGCATGCCGTGGCTGATCGGCCGCGCTCTGGCCTACGTCGATAAAGGCGACCTGGAAGGCATGAACCTGATCGTCCTGGCGTTCATGGCGATCGCCCTCTTGCAGTTCGGCTCTCAATATATACACATGCGTGTGATGGCTTTCGTGGGGCAGCGGATGCTGTTGAGGCTACGGATCGACCTGTTCAAACACCTCCAGCGCCTCTCGATGAGCTTCTACGATCGGAACGAGACCGGTAGGGTCATGTCCCGCGTCCAGAACGACGTCCAGCAGCTCCAAGAGCTGGTTTCCCTGGTCGTCTCGACTTTAGCAGACGTTGTGAGCCTCACCGGCATAATCATAGTTATGGTCTTAATAAACCCGCGCCTGGCCCTGATCACGCTGACCGTGGTCCCGCTTCTGATCCTCGTCCTGGCGGTGTGGCAGAGGTACGCACGGAGCGCGTTCCTTAGAGCGCGTCTCGCGATTTCTGGCGTCAACGCCGGCCTGCAGGAGAACATCTCGGGCGTACGCGTGGTCCAGAGCCTGAACAGGCAGGAGGCCAATATCGAGCGGTTCGACACGGCCAACTCCGAGAACATGAGCGCGAATCTTCAGGCGACACGCCTTCAGGCGGTCCTGTTCCCGTCAGTCGAGATGCTGACCGCCATGGGACTTGCCCTGGTGGTCTACTTTGGCGGAACTATGGTGATTGACGGGTCCCTGGAAGACGCCAGCGTCTTGCTCGCGTTCGCACTCTTCATCCAGCGGTTCTTCGACCCCGTCCGGAACCTGACGATGCAGTACGGCCAGCTTCAGCGGGCGATGGCGTCGGGATCCCGTATCTTCGAGCTTCTGGACATGGAGCCCGAGGTCGCCGACCGTTCCGACGCGGTGGAGCTGCCCAAGGTTAAGGGTGAGGTGCGTTACGAAGGGGTGGGTTTCCGGTATGTCGAGGACGTCCCGGTGCTCGAAGACGTCGAACTTCACGTCGCGCCAGGGGAAACGGTGGCAATCGTAGGGCCCACCGGAGCTGGGAAGACGACGCTGGTCGCCTTGCTGCAGCGTCTCTACGACGTTACGGAGGGCCGGATAACGATCGACGGGAACGACATCAGAGACGTCAGCATGAAGTCTCTGGCCTCACAGATCAAGGTGGTGCACCAGGACCCGTATCTCTTCTCGCAGACGATCGCCGAGAACATCCGATACAACAATCTGGACGCAACCGATGAGCAGGTCGAAGCGGCGGCAAAGGCCGTCGGCGCTCACGACTTCATCAGCAAGCTGGAACTCGGCTACGATACGCCACTCAATGAGCGTGGCACTAATCTGAGCATCGGTCAGCGACAACTCATCAGTTTCGCAAGGGCTCTCGCGGCCGGTCCTCAAATCCTCATTCTCGACGAGGCCACGGCGAACATCGACACAGAGACCGAGCAGCTCATCCAGCGAGCCCTAGAAGAGCTGCTGAAAGACCGGACTGCCCTCGTCATTGCCCACCGGCTCTCGACCGTCCGCAACGCCGACCGCATCGTGGTGATGGACAAGGGGCGAATCGTTGAGCAGGGCAAACACGACGAGCTGATGGCTCTCAACGGCCTGTACGCCAAACTGTCGTCGTTCTCGAACAACGAAGCGGAGCGCCAGCCGGTAGCCGCCGATGGAGCGCATGACGGCCGGCGAGGGATGTGGGGACACGGTGGCGGCGGGCCCGGTGGTCGCTGGGCGAACATGAGCCCAGAAGAGCACCAGGAGATGATGGAGCGACGACGGGGGAATGGCGGTGGCCCAGACGGCCGCGGGGCGGACCTGACTCCCGAGCAGCGCAAGGCAATGATGGAGCGACGCCGGAACAGAGATCACTCGTCGTAGGGTCCCACGTCTCACCGTGCCGGGCGCACCGGACTGACCTACCACTATGCGTCCTGCGTGGGATACGCCGCGAATCGGCCAAGAAGCGCTGGCAATCGGGAGCCGCGCCTGCTCCGGGGTTGCGGCGCCTTCGGCGTTGACGATAGAGTAGTCCCGAGATTCTAGACTCTCCTTGGAAGCTCTTTGTGCGGAGTGCAACATGAACGTCTTCTGGCGAGAAGTGCGACGAGGACAGCGCCTCGTACTTGCAGACGAAGGTGGCGAGTACGAGGAAGAGGTCGGAGGGGTAAGGGAGACGAAACGTGGCTTCGACGCCTTTGCAAAGACCTTCGGGTACGAGCCGGGCCGGGCCCAGAAAGGCCTGGCGTCGATGGACGAAGCCAAGGAGTTCGTGGAGTCCTTCAGCCCGTGGGAGCTTTACGCGGAAGGGCAAGGCGGCCTGACCGTTGACTCCGAAGTGCGGCCACCGAAGGACTCGACCGGCGACCAGTGATCGGATTCGTCGGCGGCACCGGCCCCGAAGGCAGAGGTCTCGCTCTCCGTTTCGCACTGGCGGGTGAGGCCGTCGCCATAGGATCTCGAGACGCGGCCCGCGCGGCCGAGGCGGCGGAGACGATCCTTAGGGAGGTCCCGACTGCTTCCGTATCTGCTGGACTCAACGAAGACATCGCCGGCGACGCGGACATCGTGTTCGTCTCCGTGCCTCACGCGGCGCAACGGGAGACTCTGATCGCCATCAGGGGCCGGCTGGCCGGCAAGACGGTGGTGACGGTAGTGGCTCCGGTTTCCTTTTCAAAAGGCGTCGCGGCGGCCGTGCCGGTCGAGGAAGGCTCGGCGGCCCTGCAGGCCAAGGCGCTTCTACCTGACTCGAAAGTCGCCGCCGCTTTTCAGACGATCAGCGCCCGCGACCTCCTCAAGCCCGGCAAGCCCGTCGACTCAGACGTGGTCGTGTGCGCGAATGACGAAGACGCCAAAGCGGAGGTATCCGCTCTAGCGGAGAAGATAGAGGGCGTCCGGGCGGTCGACGGCGGCGGCCTCGACAACGCAGGCTACGTCGAGAACTTCACGGCGCTCCTCATGAATATCAATCGCAGGTACAAGGCCCACTCGGCCATAAGAATCGTAGGGATCTGAAACGAATCTAAAGGCTAGAGTGCAGCGTGACTAACGGAGCTCACATAACGTGCGTTATGATTACTAAGGACTAGTCGTACGAGTTGATCGAATGACAATCATCGGACTCATAGTCGGCGCAGCCATTCTGGCCTTGGGGCCCTCGGGTAATGCCGCGGGGAACCTGCCAAGGCCCGATCAGCCTATTCGTGTCCTCGAGACTACTCACGAGGTCCGGTTCCCCAGTGAGGTCGTCTTCCAGCTCGAGGCCGAGGGCGACGCGTCGATAACCGAGGTCACCCTCTACTACAACGTCTCAGGGGGCCGGGTGACAACTTACGGGTATCCGAGCTTCTCACCGGCGAAGCAGATAACTGCCGGCTTCACGATCGAGACGGACGGTAGCTCCTACCTTCCGACAGGGGCCGATATCGAGTACCACTATCAGATTCGAGACGCCTTGGGCCGGTCGCTGGAGACACCCCCGCTCACGCTGGAATACCGCGACCCTCGTTACGAATGGCAGACGCTACAGCAGGGCAACATGAAATTCCTCTGGCACGACCGGCCTACAGACCAGGTCGCCAAGGTCTCGGAGGTCGTTGCGGAGAGGCTGGGCGAAGTCCGCGAGGTCCTCGGTCTTGACGCCGTTCCAAGCATGAAAGCGGTGATCATCAACGACGCGCGTGAGGCCCAACGGAGCTTCCCGTCCGTCAGCGGGACTGCGACGCAGACCCATCTCTACAGTGGGTTTGCCTTCCGGGCGTACGACCTCTTCGTCCTAGCGGGGCTTCACACCGACGGGATTGTCCACGAGGCGACTCACCTGATGCTGGACGAAGCCGCGTCGTCGCCGTTAGTGCGGGTCCCTTCGTGGCTCCATGAAGGACTTGCCACATACTTCGAGTCGTCGTCCAACCGGCGAGAACGTTCGCTGGCCCAGGCGGCGCGCAGCTCGGCGCTTATGCCTTTGAGCCACATGATCCGCCAGCCCGGCAGGCCCTCCGAAGTGCGGGTCTTCTACGACCAGTCCTGGGGGGTGGTCAACTACCTTATGAGCACCTACGACCCGGACCAAATGACCACTCTGATCGAGGCGATGGGTTCAGGCCGGAACCTGAACGAATCGCTATGGTGGGCGTACGGCCTTACGTTGGACGACCTCGATGAGCAGTGGAAGGCGTCGCTGTTAGGCAACACTCCGGTGGCGCCCCGGCCGGACCCCGGCACCCTGGTGACCAATTCCCTGATCGGCGCCGCCGTGGCTGTTGCCCTAACCGTCGTGGGCCTCAAGTGGCTCCGCAACCTGCTGGCTCCCTCCGTTAGCCACGATTCGGCCGGCTAGCTGTCAGCCTTCCAGGACACGCCGAACCGACATCCTCCCAAGGTCATTCGGCCGAAAGTTGATGTGGTTTGGGTCACGAAGTATAGGCAAGGTCGGCGTGCTTCTCGTTGGCGAGCCAATTTCGGTAGAATGGCACCCTTTCCCAGCCATCTACACCCCTTCGGTCGCGTAGGCCTATGCCCGCAAAAACGTTGATGGTCCAGGGCACAGGTTCGTCCGTGGGCAAGAGCCTGATCGCCACGGCCCTTTGTCGCGTGTTCCGGCAAGACGGCTACCGGGTTGCCCCTTTCAAGGCCCAGAACATGTCCCTCAACTCTTTCGTGACGGCCGACGGCGCCGAGATCGGGCGTGCACAGGCCGTCCAGGCCGACGCCGCCGAGGTCGAGCCCACGGCCGAGATGAACCCAGTGCTGCTCAAGCCCGAGGTCGACTACCGCTCCCAGCTCGTGGTGATGGGACGGCCGGTTGGCCATCTCGAGTCGCGAAACTTCAACCGGCGAAAAGAGGGTCTGTGGGACATCGTCACGAGCGCCCTCGACCAGCTCCGCTCAGAGTACGAAGTTGTAGTCATCGAGGGCGCCGGAAGTCCGGCGGAGATCAACCTGAGGCAAGGCGACATCGTCAATATGGAGGTCGCTCTGTACGCCCAGGCGCCGGTCATTCTGGTCGGCGACATCGACAAAGGTGGAGTGTTCGCGTCTCTCTACGGGACGATGATGCTGCTGGCGCCGGAGGAACGAGACCTTGTAGCCGGTACCCTGATCAACAAGTTTCGCGGCGACGTCTCCATCCTTCGACCGGGCCTCAAGCAGCTGGAGGAGCTTACGGGCGTGCCGGTGCTTGGTGTGCTGCCCTATTTCACAGATGTCTATGTACCTGAAGAGGACTCGCCCGCCTCCCGAAACACCACACGACCGGCCCAATCAGTGATGGACGTAGCGGTCATCGCTCTTCCCCACATCTCCAACTTCGACGACTTCGATCCCCTGGCGCGCGAGGAGGGCGTCTCGGTGCGCTACATCCGATCGGCCGACGAGCTGGGATCCGCCGACCTGGTCGTCCTGCCCGGCACTAAGACGACCATCGCCGACCTGGAGCAACTCCGCACCAGCGGGATCGCTAAGCGAATCAAGGATTTAGCACGCGACGGGACTCCGGTGATCGGGATATGCGGTGGCTACCAGATGATGGGCGAGCGAGTCCTGGACCCGGAGCACGTCGAGTCGGACATCGATAGCGTCGAGGGGCTGGGCCTGTTGCCGGCGACCACACGTTTCGAGGGGACCAAAGAGACCCATCGAGTAGACGGCCGGGTTGTGGCCGACCGCGGGCTCCTCGACGGGACGCGCGATGTCGCCTTCGAAGGGTACGATATCCACATGGGCCGCACCGAGCTCGAAGCAGATACGCCGCGAAGCCGGCCCTTCAAGCTGTCGCGGCGGACTCAGTCGGAGGTCGAGTTCGAAGACGGGCTCGCCAGCACTGACGGATGGATTGTGGGGTCCTACGTGCACGGCTTGTTCCAGAACGACGTATTGCGACGGAGGGTACTCTGGAACGTCGCGCGGAAGCGTGGTCTTGAGCTGCCGTCGGCCGAAGCGGCCTTTAGTCAGGCCGGCGAGTACGACAAGCTGGCAGACTATTTTCGTGCGAACGTCGACATGGACGCGGTGCGCCTGGCGGCTGGCATACGAAAGTGACCCGCTGTCACGAAATCGGATTCAATATATGGCAAGACGGCCCACAGGACGTTATACTGAGAGACTGGGGGCCCACATCAGCATCGGAGACGGAGATTGGTTGATTCTTTCACTGTAACGCCTGGCCTGCTTCTGGCGATCATCGTCGGCTATCTGATCGGCGCCGTTCCAATCGCGGACCGGCTCAGCCGGCGGAATGGCGTGGATATCTTCGCCGTCGGCACGGGGCTAGCAGGCGCATCGAACGTCCGCCGGACCGTCGGAAAGGTCCCGGGGCTCGTGGTCCTCGTAGGGGACCTGGGCAAAGGGGTTCTGGCGGTGGTTGCTGCGGACTTCCTAGGTGTCGTAGGCCCTTGGGTGTTGCTTGCAGTCGCCGCCGCCGTGGCAGGCCATTGGCGGTCGGTCTTCACCGGATTCAAGGGCGGTGACGGACTGGCCACCCTCGGGGGAGCGACCGTAGCTCTGTTCACAGGCATCGGTTTCATCAGCGTGGGCATCGGGATGGTTGTCGCCCTGGGCGGCCAGAGGATGCCGTATTCGTCGTTGCTCAGCATCGTGATCGGATATGCCACACTCGTTGGACTTAGTCTGACATACGACCAGGACCCGGCGCTCGCGGTGGGAGTCGGTGGACTCGCGGCGTTCGTGCTAGCGTACGCGATTTACGGTCACCGCAAGCGGCGACATACGGAAGAGTGGGAAACGCTTGGGGAGTCCGACGGAGCCGCTGAGCGGTCCGCCTGAGGGCCAGCGAGCGTTACAACAAAGAAGGGACCATCTCATGACGAGATGGTCCCTTCTTGTTTTGGTCGATAGACTGCTCAGCTGTGAATGGCGGAGAGATAATGTACCGGCAGGGCGGCTCAAGAGCTGAGATGTGGCGCTTGAAAAGCGTACCGCCTGTCGCCTTCAATCAGGAACGACCGAACCTGACTGAAGGTGGATTGGATGTACAAGGTGGGTATTTACCTCCGTGTTCGCAAGGCTTGTTTCGTCGAAGGGATGAGCGTCCGAGAGGCGGCCCGAGTGTTCGGGCTACACCGGGACACGGTGCGCAAGATGCTCGAGTACTCCGTGCCCCCAGGGTATCGACGGCAACGACCGGCTCGCAGACCGAAGCTCGATCCATATAAGGGTGTGATGGACCAGATCCTGGAGCAGGATCTGAGCTCACCGAAGAAGCAGCGTCACACCGCCAAGCGTATCTACGAACGGCTCAGAGACGAACACGGCTTCCCCGGCAAGTACACGATAGTCAAAGACTACGTTCGAGACCGCCGTCGTCATACCCGCGAGATGTTCTTACCTCTGTCCCACCCTCCGGGACATGCCCAGTGCGACTACGGCGAAGCTCGAGTGATCATCGGCGGAGTGGAACGCAAAGCCCACTACTTCGCCCTGGACCTCCCTCACAGCGACGGGTGCTATGTGAAGGCGTATCCCGCCGAGACGACGGAGTCATTCTGCGACGGACACGTCTCCGCCTTCGCGTTCCTGGGCGGAGTGCCTCAGAGCATCCTCTACGACAACACCACGCTCGCGGTAGCCAGAATCCTGGGAGATGGTCGCCGGCAGCGGACCAGGGTGTTCTCCGAGCTTCAGTCCCACTACCTGTTCGAGGACCGGTTCGGCCGTCCAGGCAAAGGGAACGATAAGGGCAAAGTAGAAGGTCTGGTCGGCTATGTCCGCCGGAACTTCCTGGTGCCCATTCCATCGTTCGAGAGCTTCGATGCCCTCAATGCTCATCTGGAGCAACACTGCCTCAGACGGTTCGAAGATCGACTCCGCGGCCACAACGAGACGATAGGAGAACGGCTGGAGCGGGACCTGGAGAAGCTGCTGCCTCTGCCGGCCGTACCGTACGACGCCAGCGACAAGCACGCGACGAGGGTCAGTTCTCTGTCCCTGGTCAGATACCGGACCAATGACTATTCGGTCCCGGTGGCCTACGGTCATCGGGACGTTCTGGTCCGCGGATATGTACACGAGGTTGTGATCAGCTGTGGCGCTGAAGTCATCGCCCGCCATCGGCGGTCCTACGATCGAGACGACTTCGTCTTCGACCCTCTCCATTACCTGCCGCTCCTTGAGAAGAAGACGAGGGCATTGGATCAGGCGGCGCCGCTGGTTGGATGGGAGTTGCCCGAGGAGTTCGGAGTGTTGCGGCGGTTGCTGGAGTCTCGGATGGGCAAGCGAGGAAAGAGGGAGTTCGTGCAGGTGCTCAGACTGATGGAGAACTTCCAACCGGAAGAAGTCCACGACGCCGTACGAGACGCCATTCGACTCGGGGCTGTGAGCTTCGATGCTGTCAAGCACCTGGTGCTGTGCAGGATCGAGGGTCGACCGCCTAGACTCGACATGGAGTTGTACCCGTATCTGCCCAGGACCAACGTTGCAACAACCTCGACCAGGGACTACATGGCTCTCCTGGCGGGGAGCCGGTCATGACCAACAAGTCCACGATGTTGCTCGAACACAACCTCAAGCAACTCAAGCTCCCCACGTTCCTGAGGGAGTACGACAAGCTGGCATCCCAGTGTGCCAGTGAGGGAGCCGACCATCCGGACTACCTGCTGCGACTATCGGAGTTGGAGCTGATCGACCGTCACCATCGCATGGTGGAACGTCGGATCAAAGCAGCCCGCTTCCCGACGACCAAGAGTCTCGACACCTTCGACTTCCTGTCTATGCCGTCCCTGAACAAGGCTCTGGTTCTGGAGCTGGCACGATGCGAGTACATCGAGCGCCCCCACAACGTCATCGCTCTCGGCAACAGTGGCACCGGCAAGACCCATATCGCCCTCGGTCTCGGTCTGGCTGCGTGTCAGAGGGGACTGTCCGTGGGCTTCACCACCGCCGCTGCTCTGGTTCACGAGCTGATCGAGGCCAGGGACGAACGGCGTCTGCTCAACCTTGCAGAGAAGGCTCGCACGACTCAAGCTTGATTCTCTCGTAAAAAGTCTGTGCAGGTCGAATTAGAACAACCGTACCCTTGCCTGGGTACAATATACAGTCTCTGTTCCGTGTCCTACCCCAACATACGGTAGCGCTCACATGTGCTAAAGCGCTGGAACTTCCTCAAAACGGGTTTTTACGAGGGAATCAAGCTTCTGATCATCGACGAACTGGGCTTCGTGCCCTTGTCCAAGACTGGCGCCGAGCTGCTCTTCGAGGTGTTCAGCCAGCGTTACGAGCGTGGATCGGTCCTGGTGACCTCCAAGTGAGCCCTTCGTCGAGTGGACCGAGGTGTTCGGCTCTGAACGGCTGACCGGAGCTCTCCTCGACCGCCTCACCCACCATGTCGACATCCTGGAGATGAACGGGGACAGCTACCGACTCAAGCACAGCAAGAAGACTTCTGGCCGCCAGCTATCTGACTGACCCTGATCTCCAACGCCCCACGAACCTTGATGCCCATTCTACGGCGTTCAGTGGTACAGTTTTGCTCCGCCCCGCTGGTACGTTTTCACACCGCCCTTGACATCGAGCTATCTCGTCGGTAGCGACGATTGGGATTTGCACGTCGCAGCTGCCGTAGCCGCCAGGCTCGCAGGCGCAGACGTGCATGGCTATATTCGAACGGTGCCCAATCAGGCCTCTTTGACCTGCAAGGTCGCGATTCGAGACGTATCCGCTGTTCCTTTCTTGCGGTGGCCCGTGGCCGGGCTACGCTCTCCGAACTGCCGTCGGCCACTCGATCCCTATTCGACCAGGTGTACACCTTGTATCTTGGTTTGGTGTGTAACAATCACTTCACTTAGGTGGATCGGGGTGCGGCAGACCGACTATTCCTAGGTCGTAGCAGGCCGTGAGAAAGCGAGGGTCGCCGCACCCCCCACGAGTTAGAGCCCGAACAGTTGCCTGGGCCAACCAAGCCCGCATCTTGCAAGGACGGGCCAATAATTCGCAGGAGGTACTGATGGAACAGGAAGCGACCTACGTAGGCATCGATGTAGCTAAGGCCCAGGTGGACGTTGCGGTGCGTCCCACGGACGAAAGATGGGAGGTCTCCCATGACGATGCGGGGATCCGGCAGCTGATCTCCAAGCTGAAGACCCTGGAACCTGTCATGGTGTTGCTTGAGGCTTCGGGCGGCTTGGAGCTGCCTCTGGTGGCTGCTCTGGCAGCCGAGGCGGTGCCCGTGGTCGTCGTCAACCCGCGCCAAGTGCGGGACTTTGCCAGAGCAACGGGGAAGCTGGCCAAGACCGACTCCCTTGACGCGGCGGCTATTGCTCACTTTGCCGAAGCGGTCCGACCTCCCGTGCGCCCTTTGCGGGACGCCGAAACCCAGGCCCTCAACTCCCTGGCTGCCCGAAGGCACCAGGTGATGACCATGCTGGTCTCGGAGAAGAACCGCCTCGGCACCGCCACCGTCGCCGTCCGTCCCCGCATCGAAGCCCACATTGCATGGCTGGAGCGGGAGTTGGACGACCTGGACAAGCGTCTGCGTCAGACTCTGCGCCAGAGTCCCGTGTGGCGGGAGAAGGACGACCTTCTGCGCACCGTCCCCGGCGTGGGCGAGCAGCTCTCCCTCACTCTTCTGGCCTACCTGCCGGAGCTGGGCACCATGGATCGCCGGCAGGTTGCCGCCCTGGTGGGAGTGGCTCCCTACAACCGGGATAGCGGCACCCTGCGTGGTAAACGCACCGTCTGGGGCGGACGCGCCCGGGTCCGCACCGCCCTGTACATGGGAGCATTGGTGGCCAGCCGCTACAATCCCGTCATCCGAGACTTCTACCAGCGGCTGTTGGCCGCTGGTAAGCCGAAGAAGCTGGCCCTCACAGCCTGCATGCGCAAGCTGCTCGTTATCCTCAACTCCATGCTCAAGCATCGCTCGCCCTGGCACGACATGACTTCCACATTCGTTGTTCATTCCTCTTGACTTTCAAGACAGTTGCTTCCTCTATGCGTCGGACGACCTTGGGAAGTTGGGACACAACGTAATCGGGTACTTCGGCCAGGAGTTCAACTTCGAGGCCGGCGTGCAGGTGAATGCGCCCTTCGCCAGTAGCGGAGAGGTCGTTTACTCGTCCACACCCTCAGGCCTTGCGGCTACGACATTGCATATGGGGCCCTATGACCAGCTCCCGAAGGCTCACGCCGCAGTCAGATCCTGGTGTGCGGAGAAAGGCAACGTGCTCGAAGGGCGGAACTGGGACGTATACGTCGTCTGGAACGACGACCCGGCCTGGCTCGCAACCGAGGTCTTCTACCTACTCGAGTAGAAACCCAGCCAAAAACACACCCCTTACGCACGACGATGGCCCAGCGTGGTCCGGCTTCGGTTGTACCGTATTGATACCGGTTCTCACAGAAGGTTTGTTGACAATGTCCTCCGAAACATAGTATCGTGCCAGCTTGATCGCCAAGGAATGATACTTGATATCAATATGGTAGCCAACAAATCACAACCCGACCTAATGGCGATCCTCGAGGACCGAGGGCACCGCAATACCGCCTCGAGACGCGCGGTTGTCGATGTGCTCCGGCGCAAGGACGAGGGGTTTACGGCCGAGGAGGTGAGCGAGGACCTCCCCGGGGTCGGGCGGGCGACCGTGTACCGAACGATCAGGCTTTTGCTGGACGCCGGGGTTTTGTGCAAGCTTTCGTTGCCTGATGGAGCGCCCAAGTACTCCCTGTCGCCGATTGAGCACCACCACCACACCGTATGCGTCCGCTGCGGCACGGTCGATACCTTCCGCGACACCACAATGGAGCGGCTCCTACGCGCCATAGGTAGCGACGTCTCAGGCGAGATCGTCGGCCACCGCATCGAGGTCTACGTGACCTGCGAGAGCTGCCTGGCGGCGATGCGCAACTAGCCAACGTCCCGGGTCCGGAATACCGGAGAACGCGATCCACAGTGAGACTATATCTCAATTAAATGATCGTCATCTAATGATACTGAGTCGCAATAAGCTTGGTACGCCGGCGTTGGTGCTGGCCGCGGCAACAACGTTCGTCGCTGCAGCCTGCTCCTCAGGCGAGGGGGCTGCCGGCACGTCGACACCACCCGCATCGGACGAAGTATCGGGACCGACTTCAGCGGCTGTTCGAGTAGTCGCGACTACCAACATCTTGGCGGACTGGATCGAGAACGTCGGCGGTGACCGTGTCGAGGTGTTCAGCTTGCTACCGGCGGGCAGCGACCCGCACTCCTACCAGCCCGGCGCCCGCGATGTCGCCAGAATCGCGGAAGCCGACCTTGTCCTTAGCGTCGGATTGGGCTTGGAAGCGGCCTGGCTGGAGGAGCTCGTACGGAACGCCAGTGCGGACGAATCAGGACTCGTCTTCCTCGGAGAGGCCGTTGAGCCCATCGAGTTCATGGAAATCCTCGACGAAAGCGAGTCCGCCGAAGAGCACGAGAGCGACCACCGCCTTCTCGATCCCCACTTCTGGTTCGATCCGCTCCGTGTCAAGCTTGCGCTAGACGACATCGCCACTCGGCTGTCCGTGATCGACCCGGACGGAAGCGAGACTTACCGGGCCAACGCGGCCGCGTACAAGGAGCAGCTGGACGAGCTGCACGCCTGGATAGAGCAACAGGTCGGCGCCGTGCCAAAAGAACGCCGACTGCTCGTCACCTCCCACGACAGCTTTAACTACTTCGCGCGGCTCTACGGCTTCGAAGTCGTGGGGACCGTAATCGCTGGTACCACGGAGGCGGACCCATCAGCGGCGAAGATAGCGGAACTGGTCGACGTTGTGAGGGCGCGGGGCGTGCCCGCCGTCTTCGGCGAGACGACGGCGAGCGAGCGGCTGGCCAACACCGTTGCGGTGGAGACGGGAGCAGCCCTTGTCCGGCTCTACTCCGGCTCTCTCGGTCCCAAAAGCAGCGGAGCAGAGACATACATCGACATGGTCCGGACGAACGTCGAGCGGATAGTGGAGGTGCTTCGCTGATGGACTCGGCAACCATGGTGGAGACGCCGTCCCTGGCCGTCGAGGGGGTGACCGTCAAGTACGGGACCTTCCCGGCACTCGACGACGTCACCTTCCAAGCCGAGCGCGGGACGCTCATGGGCGTCGTCGGACCCAACGGCGCCGGCAAGAGCACGCTGTTCAACGCCATCGCGGGCCTGCTGCACGTGGACGCCGGCAGGATTACGGTCCGGGGACGGTCCGACGATCGCAGAGCCGCGCTGGCCTACGTCCCACAGCGGGAGAAGGTGAACTGGCGCTTCCCCGTCACGGTGCACGACGTGGTGATGCTGGGACGCCACGGCCGTTCGAGGTGGCTCCGGTGGCCCGGCCGCCGCGACCGCGAGTTCGTCAAGGAATGTCTCGAGCGCGTAGGCATGTGGGTCCACCGGTCCGACCTGATGACCGAGCTTTCAGGTGGTCAGCGTCAGAGGGTCTTCGTCGCGCGGGCGTTAGCTCAAGAGGCCGAGGTCCTTCTGCTAGACGAAGCGTTCAGCGGCGTGGACATCGGCGCTCAAGAGGGTCTCGTCGAGGTGCTCCGGGCTCTGCGGGGAGAAGGCAAGATCGTCCTGATGGCGACCCACGACCTGACCAACATGTCCGAGCGCTTCGACCGAGTGCTGTGCTTGAACCACCACGTCTGCGCCTACGGCGCCCCGTCGGAGGCGTTCACTCCAGACGTGCTCGAGGAGCTGTACGGAGCCCACGGAGTCAACTTCGCCGGCAACGTGATGGAGCACCATGGACACAGTGAGTGATCTGCTACTGGAGCCGTTCCAGTACGGCTTCATGCTGCGTGCCTTGATCGTCTCGGTCATGGTGGGGGTCATGTGCCCGATCATCGGATGCTACATCGTGACCAGAGGGCTGGCCTTCATGGGCGATGCCCTTGCCCACGCAGTGATGCCCGGCCTGGTGGTCGGGTTCCTCCTGGGGTTCAGCCCGCTCCTTGGCGCCGTACCGGTTGGAGTAGCCGTCGCGTTGCTCGTCGGACTGGTCAGCCGTCGCACCGGCGTCAGCGAAGACACGTCCATCGGGGTACTATTCGCCGGGATGTTCGCCGTCGGACTCATACTACTGACGACCGCCGAGGGCATCACGGTCGATGTAGAGGACCTCTTGCTCGGCCAGGTGCTCGGTGTTTCTCAGACCGACGTCTTTATTACCGCGGGCCTAGTTGTGCTGGTAATGGCAGGCCTTTACGTCTTCCATCGGCCGCTGATGTTCACCAGTTTCGACCCCGTTGGCGCACAGGTCGTCGGGATCCCGGGCGCCGCAATGGAATACGTCCTCTTGGCCCTGTTGGCCCTCGTCATCGTGCTCAGCGTTCAGGCCGCGGGCATAGTCCTGGTTATGGCGATGCTGGTGACGCCGGCCGCGACGGCGTACCTGCTGGTCCGGCGGTTCGTGACCATGATGGCCGTCGGCGCGGCTTTAGGGGCGCTGGCGGCGATAGTGGGTCTCTACCTGTCCTTCCACCTGGACCTACCCTCAGGCCCCGCCATGACCCTAGTCGCAACAGCCTTCTTCGCGCTGGCGGCGTTGGTAAGGCAGCGCCGTACCGCTCAGGCGTGGCGGAAAGTCCCAGCTTTCCCCTCCGAAGAAGGTGGGTCCGACCGCTAAAAAACGGCCAAGCTCTGACAGCAACTGCATCCACGCGAGCGAACAAGGGAACGAATCTTGATTCCCTCGTAAAAACCCGTTTTGAGGAAGTTCCAGCGCTTTAGCACATGTGAGCGCTACCGTATGTTGGGGTAGGACACGGAACAGAGACTGTATATTGTACCCAGGCAAGGGTACGGTTGTTCTAATTCGACCTGCACAGACTTTTTACGAGAGAATCAATCTTGGTTCGGGCCCCCTAGGCCGTGATCACTCCTGCTTCGCGCCGCCCACTGGTCCGATCTTATTCTTTTGCGCCAGTGGACCGAGTAGACTCCATCCAGCCTCAAGGTCCCCCGTAGGCGTCACCGGCGACCTGACCTCGATCGGCTCGTTCAGATCGAAGTACTTGACCAGACCTCTGATTACGAACTGCTCGGTCTTCTCGTAGTTTGGGTCCTCGACCAGCAAATATATCTGTACCTCCGCCAGTCGAATCGTGTAGTCCTCTTTGTCGATCCACAACTCGACATAGGACGGCGATCCGGGGTCGCCCTTCTTTCCCTTTGTCCCCCAACCCAGCTTGCCCCAGTCGATCGTTCCCCGGTAACGCAGGGTGGGGATTCCGTCGATCTCCTTGTCGGGCAACTGCTCCAGGTTAACTAGAGAGTCGAGGATTTCGAGGGCCCTTTCCTTGCTTGTGGCAAGCCCCGCGGTGTCGACCGTGTCCGGGCCGGTGACCAGGTCCAGGAAGCCACCGATCTTCGTCGTGACATCACCGAGGTACGCTACGTCCTTGCTCGTTCCGCGAGCGTACCGGTTGTCACCAAGCCCGATGACCTCGACTATGCCACCGCTCTTATCGGCGGTCTTGGCTCGGAAGGCGTCCGGAGAAGCTACCTCGACCTCCGTTCGTGTTTCGAAGGTCTCGCCACGTTTGGTGATCGATACGGACTCAACTGCACGATAGGATCGTAGCGCGGCGGTTGCCGCCTCGGCCCTCGCGATCGGTCCAGCAGGCCCGGTGCCCAAGAGATGCACGATTCCAAAGACGATCGCCACGACGATTGCGGTGGCTACGACTACCGCCGTGCGGCCTAAGACCCGCCATGTGGCAAGGAACCCCCGGCTCACCTCGATCCTCGTCATGGTGGCCGACTTGAGGCCCGACGGCGCAGGCGCCGCCCTGAGCGAGGTGAGCTTGTGCCGCTCCCACGTATGGTCGGCCACGGTTGCGCGACAGTCCGCGCAGCCCGCCAGATGCCTCTCCACGAACTCGCGCTGAGTTCTAGCCAGCTCACCGTCGGCGTACGCCGAAAGCAGATCTTCGAAATCCGAGTGGTTCATCCCACGTCACCTCCCGACCTGTGCCCGTACGCTTTCCGGAACTCCCTGCGTCCCTTCGCCACGCGTTTGCGGACCGCGTCTTCGTTGGCCCCGACGATCTCGGCGATCTCCCTGTACCTGAGCCCTTCTACGAAGTGGAGCACGAGGCAGGCCCTACGCGCTGGGGGCACTTGAAGCAGCGCTTCCTCGATGGCCATCTTGTCGTCGATACTCGATGCGTCTCGCGTCGTAGGGCCCTCCGTTTCGAGAAAGGGGACGAAAGACAGCAGACGTCTGCGACGATGGAACTTCAGCGCGTTGTTGGTCGCGATGCGGTAGAGCCACGCCTTGAGAGAGAGTTCGGAGTTGGTCTTGAGGATGCTCTGATAGGCGTTGAGAAAAGTGTCCTGGGCCAGGTCATGGGCGACTTCGCGGTCTCCCGTCATTCGCAGCAGGTGCCGGAAGATCGGCGCTTGGTACTCCTCTACGATCTCTGCGAACGCATCGGTCCTGCCCGTGCGGACCTGGTCTATGACCCACGCTTCGTCCAACGACCACGCTCCTTGGGCCGGTCTCTACTAGTAGACCAACATCCTTGAAATGACGGGTGGAAAGCCGGACTGCCCAGCGGCTGTCTCCAAAAGCCAGGCATGGCGGGGAAAGCCCCCGTGCCAATCAACCAATCATTACAAACATTTCGGACCACTAGGTACAATCCTCAACGAAGCCTAAACCCAAATCCACCGAAGGGATGACTATGCAGCAGCGGAACGGGCGATAGGGGCAAGGGAGGGCGATGGTCCGGGCACGATTTGGGGTAGAGGGGGGCCGGTGTTTGTCTTCAGTTGCCGCGGGGAGACTTTGTGACCGTCTGCGAATGTTGGTCAGGGCGAGATAGCGGGGAGAGGACACAGCAAGAGGCACTCGCAGACCGGACTGGCGCGAGTTCGCGGGGACGTTCGGTTGGCCGGATGTCGGCCGGTTGCCGCCGCCGCCGTCAGGCAGGGAGTGGCAGGGCGCGCAATCGGGCCAGGGCACGATCGAACTGGGCTTCCCAAGGCCAGCGCTGTGGCAGATGCAGTGTGAGGCGGCGCGCCGAGCGGGTGATCCGTCCGGCCAGGGAGAAGAACCGCCGCCGGAGGGTCTTGGTGGTCACCACCTGCTCGCCCAGACCGATGCGCGCTGTCCAGCGGGCGATGTTGTGGGCCATCACCTGTACCGCCAGCCAGGCGGCGTTGGCGGCGAAGCGGCCCGAGGGGAGATGGTTCAACCCCACACCGTGCTTGAGGTCTCGGATGGCATTCTCGATCTCGGCGTGGCGGCGATGGTCGGCCTCCAGTTCGAGCATCTCCCCGTCCCGGTCGGTGATGAAGCCGTGATAGCTGTAGGTGGCGAAGAGGGCCAGCTGGGAACCGGGCGTGGGCTTCACACGCCGGACGATGAGCCGCACCGGCGCGGCGTCAGGTTCACTCTGGAAGGGAGTGCAGGTGGTCTCGGCCACATCGGCGGCGCCGTCCATCCAGTAAGGAATCGGCGTCCAGGCATCTTCGGGTATCGCCTCGATGAGATTGTGCAGGCTTTTATGCTGGCGGATGGTGATGGAGAAGCGGACATCCATCTTGCGGCAGACGGATACCACGCCATGAGTGTAGAACCCGCTGTCGGCCCGTAGCGTGAGTCGTCCGTTGGCCCCGGCGTAGCGCACCCGTCCCACCGTCTCCCGCAGGAAGTGGGCGGCGCTGCGGGCGGTGTTGGCCCGGCCCTCGCGCAGCCGGGACATCAGCACGTCTCCGGTGCCGGCGGCGATGGCCAGCAGTGGGTGGTAGCCCCGCTTGCCGGTATAGCCGTGGTGGCGGGCGCCCTCCTTGGCCAGTCCGTAGGTCTCGCAGATGGTGGAATCGAGGTCGATGGTGAACGGCGCGTCGCCGGGTCCGGCCCCAGCGGCCCAGGCCCGGGCCAGCAGCTCCCGGCTCACCCGGTCCAGCTGGCGGACGTGGCCCCACCGGAAGCTGCGCAGGAAGGTGCCCAGGGTGGATGGCGCCTTGACCGTGCCGCCCAGGGTGCAGGCCGTCCCCCCGGTGCGCAACACATCAGCGTCGTCGATGCAGTCGCCGCCAGCCATGGCTGAGGCCACCAGGGTCATCAGCTTGTCTCCGGTGTTGGCCCGCCCCGGCGCGCCGCCCAGGTCAAGGTGATGGTCAACGAGTTCCCGCAGGCCCAGATGCCGGGCGAGGGTGGCCGGCAGGAGCAGACCGGCATTGGCCACCAGGCGGTGATCGTCAAAGACGATACGGATACGGTCGGGCTGGTTGCGTGGTAGCATCTATTGGGTGCTCCTTCTCTGGGACTGTTTTGCTGTCACAAAACCATTATCCCAGATTCAGAAGAGCACCCTCTGGCCACTTCAGGATGCTAACCCGACGCCCTCCCTCGGTGGATTCGGGCTAAACCGGAACGGTAGTTGACGATTAGTAATGTAGAGAAGTGTCACCGATTTCTCGGCGGACGGCCAGTCCCCTGCCCGTTTCGCCATCAGATGGCGAATTAACGGCGGCTTGGCGTGACCAACGGGAAGGTCAAAGCAACAAAGATCGCTCCCATGAATACTAGTACAAGGGCTGATGCGCCAGGAACGCTTGGAAGAGGGGTGGGAGTAGGCGTTGGCGTAGGAGAGGCCATCACCGTCGGGAACGGAGTGTGCGTAGCCGTTTGGGTCGGAGTGTGACTGGGCGTCGGAGTGTGGGTCGGCGTCGGCGTCGGTGTAGAACTTGGAGTCACGGTCGGAGTTGGAGTCTGGGTAGCCGTCGGCGTAGGAGTGTGACTGGGTGCCGGAGTAGGCGTGGAAGTGGGTGTTGCGGTCGGCGTTGGGGTCTGGGTAGCCGTCGGCGTGGGAGTGTGACTGGGCGTCGGAGTTGGCGTGGAGGTGGGTGTTGCGGTCGAGGTTGGAGTGTGAGTAGCCGTCGGGGTAGGAGTGTGACTGGGCGTCGCTGACGGCGTGGGAGTGTGGCTGGCTGTCGGCGTTGGTGTTGGCGTCGGTGTCTGGACCTGAACGTCGAAGTCGTCTACGGTCACACCATTGATGTCTTTGAAGTAGCAATTCGCTAGATTCTCGACGCCGCCCTGGTTGAACGTACAAAACAGTGCACCGTAGTTTGCGCTCTGTTCCGAGGTGTAGACAGACGCCCACCAGGGGTTAGCGGCGAGTGCATCGTCCTGGTCGCGAATGCTCCGCCCGCCCAGGCCGGAAACGAATACGAAGGTCTTGCCCCCCTCGACGGTAAGTGTAGTAGAGGTCGACGCGATAGTCTGGTTCTCAAAACTGTTCATGAGGTGGGTCCGCGAATACGAGTGCTCATGCGCGGTTGCGATTATGGCCCCCTGTCTCCGGCACTTCGTCATAAGGTCCCCAGCCGACGTCGTCTGTTTTCGAGCCGACCTGCATCAGCCGCTGGTTCCTATGCCAAGAGCAGATCCTCCATATGGAATCATCAGCCGAAAGCTCGTTCGCAAGGTAGGTCTCGTGACCTGAGCCTAGCGTGCCCACTCCGGACAGTATGAAGAACAAGCCCTGATACGTGCAGGCCGAGTTGACGCCCAGGTCGCCAGTACACGTCGCGCCGGCAATCCCGGCCAACCTGTCGACGAGCTTCTGCTGGTACTGTGGCCATTCGCCGGGTCCGGTGCAGCCCGACGTACCGATGCAATCGTGGTTGCCGATCGAGGCGAAGTACGGAAAATCCGAACCGAGTACGTCGGTGATCATCTGGTCCCAGGCGTCCGCGTCGACCGTGTATCCCAGGTCGCCCTGGTGCAGCACCATGTCGGCGCTTTCGTCTTTGATTAGATTCAGCACAGCCACAGCGTTGGAGTTAGTGCCCTGATCGCCGATGAAGGCGACCTTGAAGTCGGACGGAGTGGTCTGCGCGGTCTGTGCGAGTCCGCCTGAGATGGCGGCCCAGACCGATGCCGTTATGACTATGATCAATAACCAGCGGCGGTTCACACTAGACACCAGATGGTCAAGGATGGCAGGCGAGGTGGCGCGAATTATACGCGGCCAATTCGGTAGATGAGCAAAGAACAAAGGCACCTCAGTTCAGGTGCCCCGTACTCGTCGAAAGGTTATGGTGCCGAAGGAGGGACTCGAACCCACACGCCCTTGCGGGCACTACGTCCTGAACGTAGCGCGTCTACCATTCCGCCACTTCGGCCCGTTAACCGTCTCGCGAGTGGGCGATCGAGGATTTGAACCTCGGACCTCTTGCGTGTGAAGCAAGCGCTCTAACCGCTGAGCTAACCGCCCAAGCCAAGTTCGTCTTCCCTACGACGCCGTGACCCCGCTCGGTTGCCGCGCCCCTGCCTCGCCGGAGCGGTGTGGCAACGACAGGGTTCGAACCTGTGACCTAGCGCTTATGAAGCGCCCGCTCTACCACTGAGCTACGTTGCCGCTTGTCGGGGCGTCGTAGAATTATCATAGTCTCATCCCACTTGGAGTGTCAATTTGAACAAGCAGGGTACGAGATAGCCCGCGACCTCGATAGAGGACGGTCCGACGCCGCATCGGACCATGCCCTGGGACGTCAGGCCAGCTGGCCCGCCAGCCACTCACGGACGTACGCTCCGTCCTTGTAGACGGAGTGCGCCGTTTCGTAGAAGGTGACCTCGCCGGCCAGGCCGGACATCAGAGGCTGGAGCGTCGGGCGGTCCAGGGCCTCGCCAGGCGCCCCTCCTATCAGCAAGGTAGTCGCTTTTACCGACGGCGCGAAGCCGCGCAAGTCGAAATACGAGAGGGTCTTGCCCACCTTACCGGCCTTCTTCGGGTACAGCCTGAGGTAGTCGTTCAATTCTTCGAGGGGATAGGCCGTCGTCGACCGGGCGGTTTTCAGGCTGTCGAAAAAGAGCTGAGGCGTACAGACCAAGTGGGTGATCGCGTTGGTAAGAGACGCCGCCATCAGCGCATAGTCGCCGCCTACCGCCGCGATTCGCGTCCCGTCGACCTCCGGCCGTCCCGCGAGATACTCGACCCCGCGCACGCAGTCGGCGACGATGCCGCGAAACACGTACGTGGCCGCGTCGTCGATGCCCTCGGTCAGGAGCCCAGGGAACTGCGCGACGAACGGCCTGTCCGCGTTCCGCAGCCCTCGAGCACCCAGCGAGAATACGACGGAATCTCCTCGGGTGGCGTTCGACTCGCCTTGAGGGAACGGGTTAACGACGCTCGCGTATTTGGGAAGGTGGAACACGGCCGGGAAAGGCGGCTCGCCGTTAGGCACGCTCAGGTAAGCGAACAGACGATAAGGCCCGACGCTGGTCAGATGTACGCCGTAGACGGTGGAGGCGTCGGATGAGCGCGAGGGTATCGGCTCGACCTCAGTCGCGGGCGCCGTGCCCGCCAACTCGGCCAGCGTCCCTTGCCAGTAGGCGTCGAAGTCAGCAGCAATCATCCCTGCTTGACTCCATGGGGCGACAGGTGCTTCTCGAAGAACTCCTGGATGATCCCGCCGTGCAGGTAGACCCCCGCGTCGTGGCCGTAGCCATCGTAGGGGTAGAGCACCTTGTCCTCGCTGCCGATCGCCTCGAAAACGGTATAGCCGGTCTCCGGAGGGCAGGTGGTGTCCTGAAGCCCGATATTGACGATGATCGGGCATCGAATCTTCCCCGCGAAATTGATGCCGTCGAAGTATGCCAGTGTCCGCTCAACCTCGTCCGCTTGCTCCGGGTGCAGGCGGAGGTACTCGACGATCTCGTAGTAAGGGTACGTGTCCGTGAGGGCGATGGAGTCCATGAACCCGCACAGAAACGGCGCACCGGCCGCCGCCGCCTTGACCTCCTGCCGCATTGCGGCCGTGGTGATCGTGAGCCCGCCGCCCTGGCTGCTGCCGGTCAGTCCGATACGCGACGGATCGATCTCGGGTCGCGTGAGCAGGAAATCGACACCCCGCCACGCGTCCACGTAGAACCCTCGGTACGAGTAGGTGTTGCGGTCGACGATGTTGTGTGTGAGGAGGCCGGGATATCCGGGGTTGAACTGGCTGCTGCTTCTTCGCTTTCCGCGCGGGGACACGGACAGGGACGCGTAGCCCAGGCGGGCCCACTCCTTGGCGATCGGTGGCTCGCTCTGGTAGCCCGGCAGGACCAGCACGACCGCCAACGGCTCTTCGCGTCGCCTTGGTAGGCAGTACCACGCCGAGATGCGAACGCCGTTGAGGCTGTCGTAGAAGACCTCAAACACCTCAACGTCGTCTGACGAGCGCAGAGGCACCTCGACCAGCTCCGGCTCCAACGGCGTCGCGGCTGCCTGGTCAACAACCCCGCTCCAGAACTCATCGAAGTCGTCGGGCCTGGAGACCTTCGAGGTGTACCTGTGCGGTGCCCTGTTTGTCATAGCCCCGTGATGGTATCACGGCACGATCTCACGTGGTGCCCCGATGCGTCTCTTCAGCTACGCTGAATCCCGCACACCCGCCCTATAGGGGTTGGGGAGTGTCCCCAAAACCCCTGCCAGAGGAGAAGCTCCTCTGGACTCCTCAGTTCAGATTCGGCGGGGCGGTGAGCCGCTTGTCAGATAGGAGTTTTTTGCTCAGCTGTTCAATTCTGTTCCATATGTTCCATTTCCTATCTAGTGGGCGGAACATCGGGCCCGGAAACTGTTCCACTCTCCCTATCTGGCGGTGGAACATGGATGTGTCGAAATGTCTCGTTTTGTTTCATTCTGTCCATCTCCGAATCACTTCTCCAAAGACGAAGGGACAGACCGTGGGGTCAGTCCCTCGGAACCATAATAGTACATACGTTCTTGTTTTGTCAAGTGTGGTTCGACAAGCTCACCACGAGCGGACAGAGCCCCATGGACGGGGTACACTAGCCCGGTGGATGCTAACCCAGACATCGCGCTGATGGCCCATCTGATGCGACGCGCCGGGTTCGGTGCGACGCGCGATGAGCTGGAGCGCCGCGTCGAAGAGGGGTACGAGGCCACTGTCGAGTGGCTGCTCCACCCCGAGGACGAGCCTCCAGTCGACGACGGCCTGCTCTACCGCTACCTCCCGATGAGCGAGGTCGCGACCACCGAGTTCCACGGCCAGCTCAGGTGGCTCTACCACATGCGCAACACCCGGCGCCCGCTCGAAGAGAAGATGGCCCTCTTTTGGCATCAGGTCTTCGCGACGGCTTTCTCGAAGCTCATGCACGTCTACCTCGTCCTCGATCAGGTCGAGATGTTAAAGCGTCAGGGGATGGGCAACTTCCGCGACCTGCTGGTCGAGCTTGCCCGCGACCCGGCGATGATCTTCTGGCTCGACAACAGCGACAACCACAAACGCGCTCCTAACGAAAACTGGGGCCGCGAGCTCCTCGAGATCTTTTCGATGGGCATCGGCAACTATATCGAGGAGGACGTCTACGAGGCCGCCCGCGCCTTCACCGGCTGGACCATCGAGCCCAAGATCCCGGCCCAGCCGTGAGGTGGCTTCCCGTGGGCCTTCGAGTACCGCGCGGAGGACCACGACGACGGCGCGAAGTTCTTCCTGGGACACACAGGCAACCTGAATGGCGAAGACGTCATCGATATCGTAGTCAGGCAGCCGGCGTGCGCGACCTTCGTCGCGAGGCACCTGTACAGCTTCTTCGTCGCCGACGAGTCCCAGGTGCCGGCGTGGCCCATCGAGCCGCCCCGCGACCCCGACGCCATTGAGACGCTATCGCGCGCTTTCATCGAGTCGGGCTGCGAGATCAAGCCCGTGCTGCACGCCCTGTTCAACGCCGACTTCTTCAAGGAGGCGACCTACCGCAAGGTGAAGAGCCCCGTGGAGGTCGTGGTCGGCACGCTGAAGCTGACCGGCGACCTCGAAGGGCCGGACCCCGAGTGGGCGGCCATCGGTTCCACGCCCGGCCTGATGGGGCAGGACATCCTCAACCCGCCGAGCGTCGAGGGCTGGCACACAGGCAAGGAATGGCTTAGCCCGAATCCACCGAAGGAGGGCGTCGGGTTAGCGTCCTGAGGCGGCAAGAAGGTGCTCCTGTGCTTCTGGGATAATGGTTTTGTAGCAAAAAAACAGTCCCAGAGAAGGAGCACCCAATAGATGCTGCCACGCAACCACCCCGACCGGATCCAAATCACCTTCGACGACCGCCGCTTGGTGGCCAATGCCGGGCTGCTCCTTCCGGCCACCCTGGCGCGGCACCTCGGCCTGCCCGAACTCGTCCGGCAGCGCCTCGACCTGGGCGATGCCCCGGGGCGGGCGAACACGAGCGACAAGATGATGACGCTGGTGGCGTCTGCGCTGGCTGGGGGCGACTGCATCGACGACGCCGATGTGTTGCGCACCGGGGGGACGGCTTGCACCCTGGGCGGCACGGTCAAGGCTCCATCCACCCTGGGCACCTTCCTGCGCAGCTTCCGGTGGGGCCACGTCCGCCAGCTGGACCGGGTGAGCCGGGAGCTGCTGGCCCGGGCCTGGGCCGCTGGGGCCGGACCCGGCGACGCGCCGTTCACCATCGACCTCGATTCCACCATCTGCGAGACCTACGGACTGGCCAAGGAGGGCGCCCGCCACCACGGCTATACCGGCAAGCGGGGCTACCACCCACTGCTGGCCATCGCCGCCGGCACCGGAGACGTGCTGATGTCCCGGCTGCGCGAGGGCCGGGCCAACACCGCCCGCGGCGCCGCCCACTTCCTGCGGGAGACGGTGGGACGGGTGCGCTACGCCGGGGCCAACGGACGACTCACGCTACGGGCCGACAGCGGGTTCTACACTCATGGCGTGGTATCCGTCTGCCGCAAGATGGATGTCCGCTTCTCCATCACCATCCGCCAGCATAAAAGCCTGCACAATCTCATCAAGGCGATACCCGAAGATGCCTGGACGCCGATTCCTTACTGGATGGACGGCGCCGCCGATGTGGCCGAGACCACCTGCACTCCCTTCCAGAGTGAACCTGACGCCGCGCCGGTGCGGCTCATCGTCCGGCGTGTGAAGCCCACGCCCGGTTCCCAGCTGGCCCTCTTCGCCACCTACAGCTGTCCGGTCGCCGTCGCAGCGGCCCCAGACGGCATCCTCTTCGTGCTCAGCCGCGGCCGCGAGGTGCCCAACACCGTCTCCGACGACGACTGCCCCAACCGTCGCATCGGCAAGCTCACCATCGACGAGGAGTTCATCGGCGACTACGCCCGTCGCGAGTTCACCTGGCCCGCCGGCATCGCCGTCGCCCACGACGGCAACGTCTACTGCTCCGACGAGTACCAGAACGCCATCATGACATTCAGCCCCGACGGGCCCTTCTACCCGCACAAGAAGTTCAACCCCGACGGCGAGCGCCTGGCGACGTGGGGCGAGACGGGCTCCCGCGACGGACAGCTCGACGGCCCGGCTGGGATCGGTTTCGACGCCGACGACAACGTCTACGTCGCCGACAGCCGCAACCACCGCGTCCAGATGTTCACGAAGGGCGGCCGCTTTCTGGCGGCGTGGGGCTCGTACGGCAGCGGCGACGGTAAGCTCAGCCTGCCATGGGGTATCGCCGTCGACTCGACCGGTGACGTCTACGTCGCCGACTGGGGCAACGACCGCGTCCAGAAGTACGGGCCGGACGGCGCCTTCATCATGAGCTTCGGTGGGGACGGCACGCTAAGCCCGAATCCACCGAGGGAGGGCGTCGGGTTAGCATCCTGAAGTGGCCAGAGGGTGCTCTTCTGAATCTGGGATAATGGTTTTGTAACAGCAAAACAGTCCCAGAGAAGGAGCACCCAATAGATGCTACCACGCAACCAGCCCGACCGTATCCGTATCGTCTTTGACGATCACCGCCTGGTGGCCAATGCCGGTCTGCTCCTGCCGGCCACCCTCGCCCGGCATCTGGGCCTGCGGGAACTCGTTGACCATCACCTTGACCTGGGCGGCGCGCCGGGGCGGGCCAACACCGGAGACAAGCTGATGACCCTGGTGGCCTCAGCCATGGCCGGCGGCGACTGCATCGACGACGCTGATGTGTTGCGCACCGGGGGGACGGCCTGCACCCTGGGCGGCACGGTCAAGGCGCCATCCACCCTGGGCACCTTCCTGCGCAGCTTCCGGTGGGGCCACGTCCGCCAGCTGGACCGGGTGAGCCGGGAGCTGCTGGCCCGGGCCTGGGCCGCTGGGGCCGGACCCGGCGACGCGCCGTTCACCATCGACCTCGATTCCACCATCTGCGAGACCTACGGACTGGCCAAGGAGGGCGCCCGCCACCACGGCTATACCGGCAAGCGGGGCTACCACCCACTGCTGGCCATCGCCGCCGGCACCGGAGACGTGCTGATGTCCCGGCTGCGCGAGGGCCGGGCCAACACCGCCCGCGGCGCCGCCCACTTCCTGCGGGAGACGGTGGGACGGGTGCGCTACGCCGGGGCCAACGGACGACTCACGCTACGGGCCGACAGCGGGTTCTACACTCATGGCGTGGTATCCGTCTGCCGCAAGATGGATGTCCGCTTCTCCATCACCATCCGCCAGCATAAAAGCCTGCACAATCTCATCAAGGCGATACCCGAAGATGCCTGGACGCCGATTCCTTACTGGATGGACGGCGCCGCCGATGTGGCCGAGACCACCTGCACTCCCTTCCAGAGTGAACCTGACGCCGCGCCGGTGCGGCTCATCGTCCGGCGTATGAAGCCCACGCCCGGTTCCCAGCTGGCCCTCTTCGCCACCTACAGCTATCACGGCTTCATCACCGACCGGGACGGGGAGATGCTCGAACTGGAGGCCGACCATCGCCGCCACGCCGAGAGCGAGAATGCCATCCGAGACCTCAAGCACGGTGTGGGGTTGAACCATCTCCCCTCGGGCCGCTTCGCCGCCAACGCCGCTTGGCTGGCGGTACAGGTGATGGCCCACAACATCGCCCGCTGGACAGCGCGCATCGGTCTGGGCGAGCAGGTGGTGACCACCAAGACTCTCCGGCGGCGGTTCTTCTCCCTGGCCGGACGGATCACCCGCTCGGCGCGCCGCCTCACACTGCATCTGCCACAGCGCTGGCCTTGGGAAGCCCAGTTCGATCGTGCCCTGGCCCGATTGCGCGCCCTGCCACTCCCTGCCTGACGGCGGCGGCGGCAACCGGCCGACATCCGGCCAACCGAACGTCCCCGCGAACTCGCGCCAGTCCGGTCTGCGAGTGCCTCTTGCTGTGTCCTCTCCCCGCTATCTCGCCCTGACCAACATTCGCAGACGGTCACAAAGTCTCCCCGCGGCAACTGAAGACAAACACCGGCCCCCCTCTACCCCAAATCGTGCCCGGACCATCGCCCTCCCTTGCCCCTATCGCCCGTTCCGCTGCTGCATAGTCATCCCTTCGGTGGATTTGGGGTAAAGTGTAGGCCGTATTGCTTTTGGATAATTCGCAGATCGAGGATCGGCCGCAACGCTAGTAAGCAAGGGTGCCAGTCATATCAGGACTGAGGCGTACTAGCCAGTAATTCGGACTCGTGCAATCCCAAAAGAAACGACTCGTAGCCGGAAAACTCTTCAGGTCCTTTGAATAGAGACCTCAACCCACGATCCAGGACCGTACCGCCCTGCCACACCTTGACCTCTTCCACCTCGGTTCCGGCCTCTTCGTCATGCGAGAACCGGTATACTCCGATGTCGTCTGCGGCAAGCTTGATTCTCTCGTAAAAAGTCTGTGTAGGTCGAATTAGAACAAACGTACCCACACCTGGGTACAATATACAGTCTCTGTTCCGTACACTACCCCAACATACGGTAGCGCGCAGATGTGCTAAATCGCTGGAACTTCCTCAAAACGGGTTTTTACGAGGGAATCAAGCTTCCCCTCACGGACCTGCCAAAGCAGTCCCGCTAACAGATGCTCACTGTGAGTTGTGATTAGTAGCTGCTTCCAATGTTCTGAGCCATGAGTAGCGAGCCATGCTGCCAGCTTGACTTGGGCCCCGGGGTGCAAATGAGTTTCAGGCTCTTCGATCAATACTGTTCCACCGTCTGGCGTTAGCAGGATCTGAGAGAGCAGGTGGATCAACTGATTGGTGCCGAAACCTTCGTTGGTAGGTAATACCTCGGCGGAGTCTCGAACTGATACAGGTGCTGTGAGCCTCCCGGCCACCAAAGAGTTTTCTATGTACACACCCGTGATCCCAGCGAGAAGCTCTGACACTTTCCGACGCATACGTGTATCGTATGCCAGAGTGGTCGCCAGAGCGTCGGCGTGGTCGTGAGGGGTCCCTTGACTGGCTAGGTCGCTCGAAGGGTCGGTCCCCAAGCGATATCTTGAGAGCAAGAAACCCCTCAGAGATGGCACGGACCTCAAAGCGCCGAAATGGGTAAATCCACCATTCAGCAATTGCTCGAACTGCTTTGATATCGCGGTGTTGTCTTCTGATCCATGGACCTGAGTAACTCTCGCAGGGTTCACCAGATGGCCGGTCATTTGTACATTGACGTATGGAGTGCTCCTGTGCAACCGGGGACATAGGTAACACTTAAACCGGGGACATAGGTGACACTTTTGTAGGCGTATGCGGGAGAGATCCTTGACCGAGCAGGGCTGGTGAAGCGTCGAAAACGTCGACGGCATGCAGCGCCTTGGAGCGAGCCGTTTGCGGCGCGAGACCCATCAAAGTAGCTATCCCCGGATCGGTCACTCCGACCGTCTCCTGTGCAAACGCAATGAGGAACCTGGCAATCGGCACCGTAACAGGGCTTGCAACTCCGCTCACGATCAGTACGATACCCGGGGTCACGTACTTCGACATGGGCCCGGCGTACGGCCGCGGTCAGGCCGAGGAGAGGGGCGGCCCTGCCATCGGGCCCTACCGAGACAGGATCTTCCTGGCCGAAAAAACGGGGAAACGAACTAAAGAAGAGGCCGGTTCGGAGCTCAGGGAGTCGCTGGCCAAGATGCGGACCGACCACTTCGACCTGTACCAGTTCCATGCCGTCTCGAGCATGGAAGACGTGCAGACGATTGTCGGGCCGGGTGGGGCGCTCGAGGCCTTCGTCGAGGCCCGCGAGCAAGGTCTCGTCAGGTACCTTGGCTTCTCCGCTCACACGGAGGAGGCTGCGCTCGCTCTCATGGACCACTACGACTTCGACTCGATCCTGTTTCCCATCAACTACGTCACGTGGCACCAGGCACACTTCGGGCCCGCGGTCATCGCAAGGGCGCAATCGAAGGAGATGGGCATCCTGGCGCTGAAGACGCTGGCGAAGAAGCCCTGGCCGGATGGGAAGAAGGAGAAGTGGACAAAGGCGTGGTACTCGCCGGTGGAGACCTACGAAGAAGCAAAGACCGCATTGCGCTGGACTCTCTCGCGACCGGTAACCGCTTGCGTGAGTCCGAGCCACGCCGAGCTCCTGTGGTGGATGATCAGGGCGGAGAAGGAGCTCGAGCCGCTGTCGCACGAGGATGAGAACGCCGTCGCCGCGTCGACTGAGGGCATCACGCCGATCTTTCCGCGCTGATGACATTCGGCATTCGACGGCTCGCCCAGATTCCAAGAACCGCCAGAATCATCGCTATATTAGCGGCCGTCCTCGCGCTCCTGGTCCCGATACGCGAGGTCGAGGCGGTGACCATGCCGGTGGTAGTCAACAATGTCGATTTCGCCGGCGACGTGTACGAGTTCAGCTACCATCCGAAGACGGCCACCGACCACAACGTCACCCTCACGAACACGGGTTGGGCGGGGCCGTTCTCCCAAGCGGGCGTCGATTACTGGCAGTCTACCGGGCTGATCTCCGGTGAGCTGACGATGGGCTGGGACTTCACGGGCCTTACGAAGCCGATCGCCAAGATTGAGCTGGGGACCAGAAATCATCTGTTCCAGTTCGCGCCCTGGATACAACACGCATTCGAGGACAAGATCTTCGGTGACGTCGCGACGCCGTCCGCCTTCGGCGCCGGACCCTACACCAACATGTACACGTTCACGGGCGACGGGATCGGCGCAGTAAGCGCTCTAGGCTACGGGCAGATTTCGGAGATCACGTCCTTCATTGCGCCAGGCTGGCTGGACGACCCCGGCCTGTTGGAGTTGCGGTTCAGCTACGAACAGCACCCTATCGATGGGACTCACCCTGACATACCGGTGAACCACCTCCAGGTTTTCCGGGACAACACCGGCGCGGGAGACGTCGATGGATTCACGCCGCGAGTCACGCTCGCCCCGGAGCCGTCGTCCGTGCCAATCCTTTCTGGGTGGGGGTTGGCGCTTACCGGCGTGATTCTGGTCCTGCTAGTGGCCGCGAGGGCGGCGCGTACTCGACGGGTCTCTTGACACACCCTTTAGCTCAAAGCCTTTAGCTGGTAATCTCGCGGGGAATGCTACTCCCGGAGGTCTGGGACCATGTCTGACCTGGCGAACCTGCTGACCGACGACCAGATGCGCGCCTACGTCCGAGATGGATATGTCGCCGTCGAGGCGGACTATCCGGCTGAGACTCACGCCTCAATTTACGACCAACTCGAGTTCGCGCTTCAGAACGAATGGAACCCCGGCAGCAACATTCTCCCGAGGGTCCCCGATCTCCAGGACATCCTGGACCATCCAAACGTAGCCGGCGCGCTGGAAAGCGTCGCGGGCCCGGACTACTTACTCCACCCGGTCCGCCACTGCCACTACAATCCGCCAGGCTCCGAGGGCCAGCGACTCCACAAGGACGGGTACACCCGCCGCCAGCACAGGACCCGTTGGACGATGGTGATGTACTACCCTCAGGACGTAACTCCTGACATGGGCCCAACCGGCGTCGTCCCTGGGAGTCACTACAACAACACGGCCCCCGACCTCGACGCGGAGTCGCCTATGGCGGGAGAGGCCGGCACGGTGACTATCGTCCACTACGACATATTTCACCGTGGGACCCCCAACCTGAGCAGCAAGAACCGCTACATGGTCAAGTTTCTCGTGGTACGGATGGAAGAGCCCGACTCGCCAAGCTGGGACGACGCCGGCGCCGGCTGGCAGTCTACCGGCGACATTCGCGACAGCATGTGGGCGACGATGTGGGACTGGCACCGGGGGGCTAACGGCTCGGCGACCCAGAGGCCGGCCGAGGACCCGGAACGGCTCCTTGAAACGATCCACAGCACCTCGGAACTGGAAGCGCTGCAGGCGGCGTACTCACTACGACACGCCGCGGAGAGCGTGGTCGGCCCGCTGATCGACACGTTCCGAGACGGCGCCGACCGGCTGGCGGACGAGCTTGACCAGTACTCCGGCGTCAGCTCTGGCAGCCAGAACGCCATATACGCCCTGACGGCGATGGGCGCTCCGGCCGTCCCCGCGCTGGCGGACGCCACCAGGGACGACAGCCCTGCGGTGCGAGCGCTCGCAGCGGCGGCGATCGGCGAAATAGGCCACGCGGGCCAGGAGGGCGTGCCGGCCTTGGAGCGCGCGCTCAACGACGAGTCTCCCGAGGTGAGGAGGCAGGCGGCGGAGGCGCTTGGCACCGCGGACGGCGATGGCCGCTCGGTGAGGTCGCTGATCGACGCTTTGGGCGACGAAGAAGGCAATGTCCGCAGGGCCACGGCCCTTTCGCTGGCCCGCCTTGGACCGAAGGCCGAGGAAGCGACTCCGAGGCTGGTCGATGCGCTGCACGATTCAAGCCATTTCGTCCGAGGGAAGGCGACGCACGCGCTCCGGCGCGTCGGCACTCCTGAAGCCCACGACGCTCTCCTAAAGTTCCTCCTCACGGCACGCTGGGAGAACCTCTTAGGCAAGAAAGGGTAGTCGCGCCTGGGGCTGTATCGATGCTCGGCAGGGGTGAGCCCCCTCGCTCGTCGCGAATGTAGTATCGTACCGGTAGGTCGACGACTATGGAGCACAGACTACACGACAAAGTCGCCATTGTGACCGGAGCCGGCCAGGGCATCGGCAGAGGGATCGCGACTCGCCTGGCCCGCGAAGGCGCCGACGTCGTGGTGGCTGAGAGGGACGCAATCACAGCCACGGCGACGGCCGAGGAGATCGAGGCGACCGGACGGACCGGCGTGGCGTACCCAGTTGACGTAGCCGATGTATCGTCTGTGAGCCAGATGGTCGACGACGTGGTTTCCCGGTTCGGACGCATTGATGTTCTGGTCAACAACGCCGGCGTCATCGAGACCCAGCCGATGCTGGAGATCACTGAGTCCGACTGGGACCGCGTCATCAGCGTCAACCAGCGCGGGCTCTTCTTTTGCTTGCAGCTCGTCGCACAGCAGATGGTCGGCCAGTTGCCCGACGAGGTGAAGCCCTCGCGACCGGCCGACGTTCTCAATCTCGGCAAGTCGCCGGCCCAGCCGATGCCAGAGGGGGAGGCAGAAGGCGCCGCCCAAAGCTTCGGCAAGATCGTGAACGTGTCCTCGGTTTCCGGACGGCGGGGGCGTCCGCTGCAGACCCACTACGCCGCCAGCAAAGCAGCGGTCATCAGCATCACGCAGTCGGCCGCACTGGCGCTGGCCCCCTTCAACATCAACGTCAACGCCATCTGCCCAGGCATCGTGCCGACCCCCATGTGGGAGGGCATCGACCAAGACCGCGCTCGCCTGTTCGGCGCAGAACCGGGTCAGGCTATGGCGTCGTTCATAGACTCTGTACCGCTCAAGCGGGCTTCCACGCCGGAGGACATTGCCGGGGCCGTCGCATTCCTCTGCTCGCCGGACTCCGACTACATTACAGGGCAGACGCTGAACGTGGACGGCGGCTACGAGATGGACTAGAAGCCCGACCATCGACGAGGGAATCGAACAAATGCTGACGGATACAGATCTACCCAGGCTACCCACTCAGGACGTCCAGCTACTGAATCGAGCCAAAGCCGCGAATCGGACAATCAGGTTGGCCGTGAGTTGCCGCGGGTCAGAGAGGCTGATCTCGTCAACGCCGCTCGCCGCCCCTAGGGCCCCTTAACTGTAGCGCCCCGCAGCCGCGGGAGCTCCTCGGTGTCCTGGGACTCGATGTAGACCCAGCTCACAGGGCCGTCGCGGCCGCCGAGCGTCACCCGGTCGAGGTTGCGTAGCGGCCGGCCTTCTCCCCCGATGCGCTCGCCGTTCACCCATGTACCCTTGCGGCTCTGGAAGTCCTGCAGCCAGTACCCGTTGCGGTCGCCTCGGATAAACGCGTGGAGGTACGAGATACCAGGGCTGTCGGCGACGACGTCCATGGCCGGGCCGCTCCCGATGTTGGTGATTCCCAGCGGTAGCGGTATGCGATCGCCCTCGTCGGCGCCGTCGATGGGCACCAGCATGCCGCGCGAGTTGCGGTTAGCTAGAGCGCTCATCGAAGACACCGACGGGGACGGATCAAATGCCACGCGTAGGGCTGAGATGGTTCACGACCTGGACGACCCGGCGGTGCGGCGACGGGACGGCCTCTCGACGCGCTCGACCTTCGGCTGTCTGCGGCATCACCTTTATTATCCAGCCGGCCTCTTCAATGCCGCCGAGTTCGACCAGGTCCTGGTCGCCGAGCCGCTTCGGATCGGTCCCGATCCGCTCGTCGTTCACGTAGGTACCGTTTCGGCTGCCCAGGTCCGCGATCCAAACGCCCTGATCGTCGACCAGGATCCCCGCGTGCGCCCGGGACACCCCCGGACGGTCGATCACGATGTCGTTGAGCAGCCCGCGACCGATGGTAGTCATGCCCTCATTGAGCTCGACTACAACCCCGTCGTCTGGGCCTCCGTGTACCATGAGGGCCGCGCTATGAGTATTTGCCATGAAGAAGCACCCCTGCCTGAGAGGGCTAGGCCTGTCCTGAGTTCTATCGGAGGGGTGAAGGGGATGGTCGGGAAGGCGGCGGTTGCAGGACCGATAAGGGCGGCGACGTCATGTGTCGGCTGACAAACCCTCACCTCCCCGAGAGGCTCGGGATCTTTGACAATCCTCTCTCAAAGGGAGAGGAAGTGGGACAGCCGGGCTCAGCGAACCCTTACTCCAACTTAACCGCCCTGACGCGGTGGTTGAAATGGTCGCTGATCAGCAGGATGTCGTCGCCGTAGAGCGTCAGGCCGTGGGGTTGGTTAAGGCTGGCCTCGGTGGCGGGCCCGCCGTCACCGGCGTAGCCCGGTATGTCGCCACCGGCCACCGTCTCCAGCGTCCCGTCCGCCGTGACCCGGCGCACGCGGTTGTTGTGCGTGTCCGACACGTACAGCACGCCATCGGCGCCGACCGCCAGGCCGTACGGATATTCGATCCGTGCTTTCGTCGCCAGCGTCCCATCGGGCGAGAAACCTGCCTCACCCGTGCCCACGACGGTGGTAATTACGCCATCCGTATCTACTTTTCGGACGACGTGCCGGTCGCAGTCCGAAAAGTAGAGGTTGCCGCCGCCGTCGAACCGTATCGCCGTCGGGTTCCCTATGCGAGCCGAGGTGGCCGGACCGCCGTCGCCCGAGAAGCCGTTCACTCCGATGCCGGCCACCGTGTCGATGATGCCCGTCACGGCGTCTATTTTGCGTATGCGGCCGACGCCGTCCCCGATGTAGACGTCGCCATCGGGCCCGTGGGCCACGGCCTCGACGCGCATCAAGTTAGCGTTGAGGGCCGGGCCGCCGTCGCCCTTGTCCCAAGTGAACGCAGCCCCGGCCACGCCCGTTATCACGTCGTCTAAGTCGACCCGCCTGACATGTCCGTGTCGAGTGTCGGCGATCAGCGCGCGTCCCTTCGAATCAACCGACACGTCGTAGGGGTTACCCAGATACGCCTCGGTGGCAGGGCCGCCGTCGCCTCCGTAGGCGCGCGCGCCGTTCCCGGCCACGGTACGGATGGCGCCGGTCTCGGCGTCGATAGCCCGGATGCGCTGGCTCCACACGTCGGCAAAGTAGACGTCGCCGTCGGGCGCGACGCAAATACCGCCTGGGCCCGTCAGGAACCCCTCCGTCGCGTGCTCGCCGTCGTGGACCGTCGTGCCGCCGAGCACCGTGGTCACGATGCCCGTCTTGCCGTCGACGCGTCTCACCCGCCCGCCACAGTCGCTGTAGAAGACCGAGCCGTCGGGGTCGGCCCACATACCAACCTCGCAAGAGTTGCACTCGGTTTCGGTGCCGAGCACGCCCTCGCCGCCCATACCCGGCACTCCGGTCCCGGCCAGCGTCGATACGATTCCCGTCTTCGCGTCGACCTTGCGGACCCGGAAGCCGTACTTCTCGCCCACGTACATGTTGTCGTGCACGTCGAAATTGAGGGCGTCGGGCATCAGGACGCTCGCTTCGACGGCCGGCCCGCCGTCGCCGTTGGACGCGCGTTGCCCGTTGCCCAGCACCGTCGTGACGATGCCGGTCTTCATGTCGATCTTGCGTATACGGTCGTTGGAGTTGTCGCACACGTACAGGTCTCCCTTCGAATCGAAGGCCAGGTGCTCAGGATGGTTGAAGGCGGCCTGCTCCTTCGGCCCGCCATCGCCCGAGTAGCCGCCCAGGCTCAGGCCCTGCCCGGTGTACGGCCGGCTATCGCCGCGCTCCGACGGGTGGTGTCGCGCCTCGTGGCCTGCGAAGAGCTCGACGATGCCGGTACTGGCGTCGATGCGACGGATGTTGTTGGTCCACTCGCTAGACAGGTAGATGTCGCCGTTCTCGGCGACCGCGATGCCGCAATGCGTGTCCATCTCCGCATCGACGGCCGGTCCGCCGTCGCCGCCGCGTCCCCTCTTGCCTGACCCAGCGATCCGGGTGATGATGCCCGTTTCTCCGTCGATTTTGCGATAGGTGTCGTTGTGCAGGTCGTTGACGTAGACGTTGCCATCGCGGTCGACGGTCAGGTCGTGGGGGTTGTCCAGCCGGGCGTCCCTGGCCGGGCCGCCGTCGCCGCTGTTGCCGGGCACGCCGTCGCCAGCGAAGCGGTGCAGCGTCCCGTGGCCGTCGATGCGCCAGAGGCAGTTGCCGTGGTAGTCGGCGACGACCATGTCGTCGTCCGGCAGCCGCACGATGCCCAGCGGCCAGCCGGCATCCGCCTCCTTGGCCGGGACCCCGTCGCGAAGGCCAGCCCCGGCGATCGTCGTAATCGTCCCTGCGTTCAGCCCGTCGAACGTCTCGAGCAATCTCAAAGTACCTCTCCTAAGCGCTATGACTTCAAGGGCGCTCGTAAGCCGTGCAACGAAACGCAACAGGAGTACCAAAGTCCCAGCTTCGAGCGGAACACCTTGGAACCTTTCCGAGATCGTTCCGAAGCGCGCTCAGTATATCGAACGCTCAACCCAATGGGGGATGCGCCATAGGAAGAATGACACACCTCGCGCCGGTACGTTGTACATACCAACTTGGGTCATCTGTCCGATGCGCCCGAGGAGCCTTGGCAGGGACAATGGATGAAAGGCATAGCAATCGCAGGAGGCGTCGAGATGAAAACGCAGCTGCAGACGGAGACCAACGGCGCGGGACGTTCCGCAGTGCAGTTGACGATCGACAGCCGAACCGCCGGTCAACCGGTCTTCTTCTTCGACGGCGCCTTCAGGACCTGGCTCGAGGTCGAGCAGCGGGCTCGTCTGAACAGCGTCATTGCTGCTTCGGCAGAAGCTAGCCAGACGTGGTTTTAGGAGGCCAGCGATGGTCACGTTCAAGTCTTGCCCAAGGTGCCGAGGCGACCGAGTCCTCGACCACGACAAACACGGCTGGTACCTAATGTGCCTGATGTGCGGCTACGTGACGGACCCGCTGCAGGACAAGTCTCTCCACATCAGCGAGCGCCAACAGAAAAGCGCGTGAAAGGGCAAGGGAGGAGGGCGGGTCTGTCCCTCTCCCCGTGGGAGAGGGTTAGGGTGAGGGCGATCTTCTCAAGCGTAGGGTACTAGACCCGAACCGCTACGATGTCGAGCCAGTTCCGAGGGATGAAGTCGACCTTCATCTCCTCGAAGGCCTCCTTGGCCCCGGCCTTGAGCGAGGCACTGGCCTTGTCGAAGGGTACCCCAGGCATCGTGCCCTCGATGAAGTCCTCGAAGGTGCTGATGTCCATGAACCCTTCGAGAGTGAACTCCACGGTGTCGATTTTCTGCTCGGCGATTCGAAAACCGTTGTCCTCGAGCAGGGTCTTGTACTCGTCGGGCGTGAGCTGTTTCCGGGCTTCGACCTTATCCGATCTCGACGGCGACAGGCCGTACTCGCGACGCAGGTACCGCGTCGCCTTAAACATCCACTTTCGGTAGAAGGTCAGCGTCTCGGGGGGATGCGCGCCCTCGAAAAAGGTCGTGTTGAAGGCCAGTTTGCCCCCTGGCTTCAAGGCTTTCAAGATGTCGGCCAGCAGGGCGTCTTTGTCGGGGACGTAGTGGATGGCGTTGCAGAAGATCACGGTGTCGACCGACTCTTTGACCGCTTCCGAGAACTGCTCCATCTGGCTCTGAACGAACTGGATGGCCGAGTCGCGCACGTCCTTCAGGTCTTCCATCGCCTGCTTCAGAGCGCTGGCCGAGTGGTCGATGCCGATGACCGCCGTGTCCCGGGCGTTTCGCAGCCGTTCCGCAATCAGCCGCGTAACCGCCCCGGTCCCGCAGGCGAGATCGACGATCCGCTGGCCCGGTCCCACCCCGGCCATGTCGACCAGCCGCGCGTTCTGCTCGCTGTAGAAGGGATTGCCGGCGAACTTCTTGAAGCCGAAATTCTCAGGACTCATTGCGCACGCTCACTTGTCTATGTCGCTTCTCGTCGAGACGCCGCCAACGTCTATTTTAGCAGACGCTCACGCGGCACGTCTATTTCGGGCTCTGACGGTAGACCCCAATACGTCGCAGACCGAGTTCCTACGATCTGTCAGGAACCTGTCAGGGTTTCAAAGGCGTCTAGTCAGGTGATCCGTGACTCGAATCCATACACTCGGGCCAGGCGACACGTATCAGGTCGGAGGTCAGATTAGTCATGATGGAACTTAATGGCTGTCCAAGATGCAACGGGGCCGTGATAATATCGGGTCCTTCCACCGAAGGTACCGTCTGCGTCAATTGCGGCTGGCGTCGATCTGACGTTGCCCCAGAGGTAATGGCCCAGGTCCGCGCACATCTCGGCAAGCCCTACATGGAAGACCGGTACACGCACTCTCGCATCGGGACGGGAAAGCCGCCTTTGAGCGGCTGGGACCGGCTAAAGCGTCGGAGAGAGCGAGAAGAGCGCAGCCAAGCGGTCTGACCTCACGAGCGAAGTTTCGCTAGCTTCTCTTCGAAGCTCGCTCGCGCCGGCCCCGTCAAGGCGCACGCTGATCAGTAGCCCGGCGCCCTGATGCACGCCACCCAGTGGCCCTCACTCACCTCTCGCAGCTCAGGCATTCCCCGCGTACACTCCTCAATGGCGATCGGGCACCTCGTGTGGAACACGCACCCCTCGGGAGGATTCATCGGACTGGGAAGCTCCCCGGTCAGAATCAGGCGCTCGCGCTCGGCCTCGAGCACCGGGTCCGGGATGGGGATCGCTGAGAGCAGCGCCTTCGTGTAGGGGTGCAGCGGGTTCTCGTATAGCTCGGTGCGGTCGGCGAGCTCAACGATGTGCCCGAGATACATAACCGCGACGCGATCGCTGATGTGCCGTACCACCGACAGATCGTGCGCGATGAAGAGATATGTGAGGCCGAACTGCTCCTGCAGCTCGGCCAGCAGGTTGATTACCTGGGCCTGAATCGAGACGTCCAGCGCCGAGACCGGCTCGTCGCAAACGATAAAAGTCGGGTTGACGGCAAGGGCCCGCGCGATCCCAATACGCTGCCGCTGGCCGCCGCTGAACTCGTGTGGGTACCGTTCGGCCATATACGGATTCAGTCCTACGAGCTGAAGCAGCTCGACGATCCTCTCCCGGTATTCGGTCTTGGAGGCCGTGAGCTTGTGAACGATCAAGGGCTCGCCGATGATGTCGCCGCACGTCATCCGGGGATTGAGAGAGCCGTAGGGGTCCTGGAATATGACCTGCATCTTGCGGCGCACCGGCTTCAGCTCCTTCGAACTGAGCTCGTTGAGCCGCTGGCCATCGAAGATCACGTCACCGTTGGTCGGCCTGTAGAGTTGAAGAATGCAGCGTCCCAACGTGGTCTTGCCGCTGCCGCTCTCGCCCACGAGCCCCAGCGTCTCGCCGCGTTTTATCGAAAAGCTGACGTCGTTGACCGCTTTAACGTCGGCGACTTTGCGCTGAAAGATGATCCCGGACGTCACAGGGAAGTACATCTCGACGTTGCGGACTTCCAGAAGGAGGTCTTCAGCAGTCTGAACCGCCGTCAAGAGGCCTCCTCCTGACTCGTTGCCGCCGCGATCTCAGGCAGCTCTTCGAGGCGCCAGCAAGCGGACCGGTGCTCACCGTCCACCTCCATAAGCTCCGGCGTTTCGGTAGTGCAGCGGTCGATGGCGAATTTGCAGCGCGGCGCGAAGCTGCAGCCCTCCGGCATCTCGATAAGGTCGGGCGGCATCCCCTCGATAACTTCGAGTTGGCTGCCTGCGCGTCCGTCCAGGCGCGGGACGGAGTTGAGCAGGCCCAGGGTGTAGGGATGTCTGGGGTCTCCGTAGATCGCGCGGGATACCCCCGATTCGACAATCTTCCCTGCGTACATCACGAGAACGCGGTCGGCATACCGCGCCACCACCCCGAGGTTGTGAGTGATGATTACGAGCGCGGTGCCGAGCTCTCGCGATAGCGACTGCATCAGCTCGAGTATCTGTGCCTGGATCGTCACGTCGAGGGCCGTCGTCGGCTCGTCGGCGACTATCAGCCGCGGCTCGCAACTGATGGCCATGGCGATCATCACCCGTTGTCGCATGCCGCCGCTGAGCTGATGAGGATAGTCCTTGAGCCGGCTCTCTGCGTCCGGCATTCCCACCATGGACAGTAGCTCGGCCGCGCGTTCGCGGGCCGCTCCAGGGCTCATCTTCAGGTGCAACTCCAGCGTCTCGGTGAGTTGCCGCCCAATGCTGAGCACCGGGTTCAGCGAAGACATCGGTTCCTGAAAGACCATCCCGATACGGTTGCCGCGAATCTGGCGCATCTCCGATTCGGAAAGGGCTAGCAAGTCGCGGCCATCGAAGACGACCTGGCCACCCACGATCTTGCCAGGGGGATCGGCAATCAGCCGCATGATGGAGAGGGCACTGACGCTTTTGCCACAACCGCTCTCACCGACGATGCCCAGTATCTCGCCTTCCTCGACGTCGTAGCTGACGCCGTCGACAGCCTTGACCACGCCTCTATCCGTTGTGAACTGAGTCTGGAGGTCTCGTATTTCTAACAGCTTCGCCATTGCTATGCCCAAAGGTCCGTGCTGAGATACTTGAGACCTGAATCGCAGATCACGACGCCGACCGTCTGTCCCTCACAGGGGCCGCGGAGAAGGTCGAGGGCCGCCGCCACGTTGGCCCCGGAGGAGAACCCAGCGAAAATGCCTTCTTCCCTGGCCAGCTGTCGGGCGACCTCGACGGCGCGGGAGTCGCTGACCCGCAAATAGCCGTCAACAAGCTCCGGGCTGAGGAACTCGAGCTCAGGGATCGAGTAGCCGCCCCCTTGGATACGATGCCCTGGGTCCGTCAGTTTCTTGCCTGCGAGGACGGCGGCGCCCTCAGGCTCTACAACGTAGCACCGGATCGTGCGGTCGTGCTCCTTCAACGCTGCGGCGCAGCCCGCGAACGTACCGGCGGTCCCGACGAAGTCGCAAAACGCCTGTATCGCGTACCCCGACTGCTCCAGAAACTCCGGGCCGGTAGTCAGGTAGTGAGCGCGAAAGTTGCCTTGGAGCCGAAATTGGTCAGCGCGAAAGGCTCCACGCTCCTCGACGATCCGCCGGGTCTCTCTCCACCATCTCAAGGTCCTCGCCGGATACTTGTCCCGCGACAGAGCCAGGCGCCTGGTCCACCAGGACGACCTCGGCTCCCAGAGCCGACATCATCCTCGCCCGCTCCATAGAGTTGTCTTTGGACATCACCGCAACGAACGGGTAACCCTTGATGGCGCACACGATGGAGAGGCCGGTGCCTGTGTTACCGCTGGTCAGCTCTACTACCGTCGTACCCGGCTTGAGCGAGCCATCGGCCTCCGCATCCTCGATGATCTGCCGGGCGATGCGGTCCTTCTTCGGGAAGCCGGGATTGAGGTGGTCGAGCTTGGCCAGAATCCGGCCGTTCAGGTCCTTGGTGATTCGTGATAGCTCGACGAGCGGCGTACCGCCGATGGCCTCGACCACCGACGAAAGCAGTCCGCCGCTGCGCTTGGGCTCCACGTTCATAGGAGAACTCATTCTAGCACGGGGCGTATGCTCGACCGGTAGCTGAAAGTCACCCTTACCTTCCGCTCTTTACCCCTAACCCCTCACGCTGTACCCTTTATTTAACGCACGTAAGGACTATCTGGATGGCTGGCTTGCCGGACGACAAACTCTTCCGAACTATGCCCGTGGGCAGTCTCCCACGCCCTCAATGGGTCCGCGACCTGATCGAGGACCGGAAGGCCGGCCGGGTGCGCGAGCTCGACGCCGAAGCGCTCCTCGATGCCGCTATCCCGTCGGCTATCCGCATGCAGGAACGGGCTGGACTGGACTTCGTCTCCGACGGCGAGTGGCGACGCGAAAGCTACGTCAAGGTCTTCGCGGATTCGGTCGAGGGTTTCGAGCCAGACCTCATTCCGACGGGCGGCTCCGGCATCTCCGGGCTGTTCTATCCGGCTGTGGTGTCACGACTCGTCCAACGCAGGTCCTTCTCCGCCGTCGAGGCGGCGTTCCTGCGCGGCCAGACCAATACCAAGGTCTCAGTGGCAATCCCGTCGCCGTACACCATTGGCAGACGTATGTGGAGTGCCGAACACTCGAAGTCGGCATACGGCACGGCTGAGGACTTCATGGAGGCGTGCGTTCCGATCATACGTGAAGAAGTGAAGGCGCTGACCGACCTCGGCGTAAATGCCATCCAGCTGGACGACCCTTGGCTCGTGCTGCTGGTCGATCCCGAATATCGCAAGCGCGAGGGGATCACCGACATTGAGGGCGAAATCGAGTCGTCGGTGAAGTACGTTAACGCAGCTCTCGACGGTGTCGACCCGCCGTGGGTGAGCGTCCATCTCTGTCATGTCCACTGGGACCGGAATCACGGCTCTCGCGGGCCGTACGATGCGATCATCGGCGCTCTGGGCCGTATGAACGTCGACAGGTTCGCAATGGAGTTCGCGACCCCTGACGCTGGCGGAGTCGAAGTCCTGAAGGACTTCCCGGAGGACAAGGTGCTCGGGCTCGGCGTCATCGATCATACCGACCCGCACATCGAAACGCCCGAGGAGGTCGTAGAACGGGTCGAGCGCGTTATGGAATACGTGCCGAAGGAGCGCATCACGCTGAATCCCGACTGCGGCTTCGCACCGTCCAGCGCCAACCCAATGGACTTCGACGAAGCGTACATGAAGCTGCGTGCGATGTGCGAAGGCGCCGATCTGCTGCGTGAGAAGTACGGGTGAGGTTGGCGCCGGGGCATGAGGCTGCCAAATCGAGAAAACGCTCAGGTCCCAGAATCGAAGCTGACCGGGTACCTGCTTTCCGAAACTCATCCGGACGGGAAGTCGAAGGCCGCATACCTGCGCTCGGTAGGGTTTGGTAAGCTTGACGTTAGTGCGCTGAGACAGGAATTGACCGCCATCGCGCAGTCGTATGAAGTGCACGAAATAATGCGGTCTCCGTTTGGAACTAAGTACGTTGTAGACGGCGATCTCACCGCGCCCGATGGCACCAGAACGCGTGTAAGAACGATTTGGATCATAGAAACGGATGATAGCATTCCGAGGTTCATAACAGCCTATCCCACGTAAGGATGGCGAGTCGAGGGGATCTTAAAATGATTAGAGAGCTAGACACGGTCGTGATAACTGGTGACATCGAAGAGCACAAACTTCGAAAGGGTGACGTTGGAACGGTCGTCCATCGCTACAGTTCCGGGGAAGCCTACGAAGTGGAATTCGTGACGGCGGAAGGCAAAACGGTGGCGCTTCTTACCCTATCCGAGGATGATGTGAGGGAGCGTAACAGCCAGGAGATTCTCCATGTACGAGAGCTCACCTCGGCTTGACGTCGACGAGGACCCGAAGTGAGTTGTGGTCGGTCGGCTGAGGACAGAACCCGGCTGCTCGATCGAATATCGGTGGACCCTCAAGTTTGATTCTCTCGTAAAAAGTCTGTGCAGGTCGAATTAGAACAACCGTACCCTTGCCTGGGTACAATATACAGTCTCTGTTCCGTGTCCTACCCCAACATACGGTAGCGCTCACATGTGCTAAAGCGCTGGAACTTCCTCAAAACGGGTTTTTACGAGGGAATCAAGTTTGCCACGGCAAGGCCTGCATCAAGGAGACCCGAATCATGGTCGCCGTAATCCTAGATAACCTGGCCGCGGGAGCAAGCGTTCAAGAGGTGCTCACCAGCTATCCAACGCTGGTTGGTGACGACGTCAGGGCCGCGATCACCTACGCGGCAGAGTTGGCCGTGACGGGCAGAGACTGAATGGCCAGCGCTGAAATAGTAGCCATCGGGTCCGAGTTACTTCTGGGCCAGATCGTCGACACCAACTCAGCTTGGATCGCACAGCGCTTGACCGATCTAGGCGTCGACCTTTTCTACAAGTCGACCGTCGGCGACAATCCTTCGCGCATGAAAGAGGTCATCGGCAGAGCGGCGGAACGCTCCGACATAGTCATCACAAGCGGCGGGCTCGGACCAACCCAGGACGACTTGACCCGCGAGGTCGTAGCCGAGGTAGCCGGCCGCGAGCTGGTCCTGGTCCCTGAGCTACTCGAAGAGATAGAGCAGCGGTTTCGCAGTCGCGGCTTCATCATGACGGAGAACAACGAGCGGCAGGCGTACATACCCGAAGGCGCAGTCTCCGTCCACAATCCCAACGGCACCGCGCCCGCGTTCGTCGTCGAGTCCGGCGACTCCGCCATCTTCGCGCTGCCGGGCGTCCCCCACGAGATGAAGTGGCTTTTCGACAACGAGGTCGCGCCCTACCTGCGCAAGAGGTTCGACCTGAAGCAGCGGATCTCGTATCGCATACTGAAGGTGGCCGACATCGGCGAGAGCGCCGTCGATGACAAGATCGGGCATCTGATCACCGGCTCGACCAACCCGACAGTCGGCGTTCTGGCCCACCCCGGCCAGGTCGACGTTCGGATCGCGGCTAAAGCGGGCGATGAGGACGAAGCGACAAAGCTGATCGCGCCTGTCGAAGCGGAGGTGCGCGAGCTTCTCGGGCGCCACGTTTTCGCGGCGGATGACGAATCGATGGAAGACGTCGTCGGCGCGCTGTTGAGGCAGCAAAACGTGACCGTTGCCGCCTACGAGGACCTGACGAGCGGACAGGTTGCGGAGCGGCTACAGCGAGCTAGCCCCGATCACTTCGCTGAGGGCGTGATCTCCAACGGCCCTAGGTCCATCCAGCGTCTTCTGGGTTTCTCGCGAAAGCCCAACGATGTCGAAGCGTTGCTGATGGATCCCGAGGCGCTAGTCGATGAGCTTGCGTGGGCCGTCAGGTCCTTTGCAGAGGCTGACCTTGGCCTCGCGGTCCACGCTGTGGCAGAGGCGGGAGATACTGCTCAGAACCTCGGTCGAGGACAGACCAACGTGTCGATTACCGACGGTACCGGCTTCCGCCGGCGGACCTACAACTTCGCCGGTGGTGGCACGCCCGACCGGATACGGACTGGTCTGAACACTCTGGCTCTTGTGAGGCTGGCCCTCACCGAGGGCTTCGAGTAGGCGGAAGGGCACAGGAATGAAGGCCCAGGAGCTCTGTCGCAGAGCCTTCTTTGACCTCTTTCAGCCCGTTTTATCCGAGCAGTTCCCTGATGTCCTGTTTCGGTTGAGCGCCGGCGTGGTCGGAGGCGGGTCGGACTCGCTCGGCGCGGACGACGAGCTGTCTCGGGACCACGACTGGGGCCTCGGCCGCTGTCGTTTGCTCCTGCCAGACCGTGACGTCTCGGAGTACGGGAAGGTGATCGAGACTGCGTTGGCGACAGCAGTGCCTAACGACTACCTGGGCTTTCCGAGAGAAGTCCTGCGTCCCGAGACGATTCGCGTGACTTCGATTGATAACGTCTACAGGGAGCTCTGCAGATTGACCCACCCACCAGATACGTTACATGGATGGGCCGAAGCGGATGGTTGGGCACTTGGTATGGCGTCCTACGGGCTCGTGATTTACGATCCAACGGGAGCTCTCTCTGAAAGGAAGCGTGAGTTCGAGACGGCCTACTACCCTGAGGATGTATGGATGTGGAGGATGGCGCGCGTGCTCTGGAATATCTGGCAGTACGGCGACTACAACGGAATATCCCGACTAGCTAGACGCGGCGACGGCGTGGGAGTCCTGATCGCGCAGGGTCAGTTTGTCGAATCGGTTATGGGGCTCATTTGCATCCTGAACAAGCGCTTCGAGGTATCTTCAAAAAGTGTGTAAACAGTCAGGCGGTGTACCCTCTCTCTGAACAACATGGGCTCAAGGCCCAAGAGAGGAGATAGACCGTCCATGAGGAAGGAAAGCACTGAGAGTAGGTCGGAGTCAAGGCCGGAGTGGGAGCAGTTGGAGGATTGGGTGCGAAGCCAGGTCCAGAGGCTGATCCAGGAGTTGCTGGAGGAGGAGGTGACGGCGTTTCTGGGAAGGGCGAAGTCGGCGCTCAGATCCGACTCGGACAACGATACCGGCTATCGGAACGGATACGGCAGAGCCCGGAGGCTTACGCTGAGTTCGGGAACGATACAGCTGAGGCGGCCGCGAGTCCGCGATACCGAGGAGCAGTTCGAGAGCCGGCTGCTGCCGCTGTTCGTCAACAGGACCAGGAAGGTTGCTGAGTTGATCCCCGAGCTGTACCTGCACGGTCTATCCGAAGGCGACTTCGATCTGGCTTTGCGGGGGCTGCTGGGAGAGGACGCACCGGTATCGGCGAGCACGGTGGCCCGGTTGAAGGATAAGTGGAACGATGAGCTTGCCCAATGGCGCAGCCGGCCCCTCGATGACCTGGAAGTGGTCTACATGTGGGTGGATGGAGTCTACGTCAAGGCTGGTCTTGAGAAGGAGAAGGCGGCGGTACTGGTGGTGATGGCGGCCCTGAGCGACGGGAGCAAGGTGGTGGTGAGCGCTGTTCCCGGATACAGGGAGTCCACAGAGAACTGGTCCGAGGTGCTCAGGGACATCAAGCGCCGGGGCTTGAGCTGCCCGAGGCTGGTGGTTGGAGACGGACACCTGGGCATCTGGGGAGCTCTGCGCAACGTCTATCCGCAGGCGGCAGAGCAACGCTGCTGGAACCACAAGATCGTAAACGTGCTCGCCAAGCTTCCAAAGCGACAACAGGACCAGGCCAAGCTCATGCTGCGTACTATCCCCTACGCCCAGACTCGGACAGAGGCTGAGCGGCTCAGGACGGTGTTCACCAGGTGGTGCGGCGACCATTCCTACGAGGCGGCCTCAGAGGCCTTGGAGCGGGACTGGGACCGCATGATCACCTTCTATGACTTCCCAAAGGAGCACTGGGGGCACCTTCGCACGACGAACCCGGTAGAATCACCCTTCGCGGCCCTCAGGCTTCGGACCGATGCCGCCAAGCGCTACAAGAGGGTCGATCGGGCGATAGCGGTGATCTGGAAAATGTTGATGGTCGCCGAACAGCGCTTCAGGCGTCTGAAGGCCCCTGAGTTGATCGAAGACGTCTATCTCGGTGCGCAGTATGCGGATGGAATCGCCATTGAATCAACGGCTGAGAAGGTCGCCGCCTGATGTCGTTTACACACCTATTGACGTAACCTCGCGCTTCTCGCTCTACTACAAGTGGCTTCACTGGCAGTTCGTTCAGATGCCACGGTGGAGTGACGTGTTCGAGCCGCTCCTGGAGAAGCTGGAGGCAGCCGACAATCATACGGAAAGGGCGGATCAGATGAACGTTGATTCCCTCGTAAAAACCCGTTTTGAGGAAGTTCCAGCGCTTTAGCACATGTGAGCGCTACCGTATGTTGGGGTAGGACACGGAACAGAGACTGTATATTGTACCCAGGCAAGGGTACGGTTGTTCTAATTCGACCTGCACAGACTTTTTACGAGAGAATCAACGTTATCTGCAAGAAGTTGCGCGAAGCGTTACACGCTGAGGGTCTTCTTCCGGACGCAGAACCGCGTCCGCGCATGGGGGCCTGGGACCTCTTGCGAACGATCAGGTCTGAAGAAGTGCGGCGACTGATCGTGGAGTTGGACCCGAAACTCGCGGGTGAACGGCGTCGATGGTGGCCTGAAAGGTCTCAAGGCTGAGGGAGCGATCGTCTGCCGGAGGGCAAGAAATGTGCGTGGCCGCTAGCACGAGAGAAAGGTGCTGAAAAGACGACTGAGGCTTAGAAAAGTAATAGGGCCCCGCCGGAGCGAGGCCCCATGGGGAGGCGTTCCGGGGAACACCTACCAGGAACACCCCCTACTACTACTGTCCAACACAGCACCTCCTTTCCAAAGACCCCCACTTTAGACTTTCATCCACCCCACCGGGTCTCTATCACCAGTATAGCCGTGACCACAAAGTTATTCAAACAGCAAACCGGCGAGCTTCTGACCAATGTGTAGCACGTGGGAGCGGAAGGGCGAGGACAAGTCATGATTCCCTCGTAAAAACCCGTTTTGAGGAAGTTCCAGCGCTTTAGCACATGTGAGCGCTACCGTATGTTGGGGTAGGACACGGAACAGAGACTGTATATTGTACCCAGGCAAGGGTACGGTTGTTCTAATTCGACCTGCACAGACTTTTTACGAGAGAATCAAGTCATGATAACCGGCGTTGTTGGAGTCATCATCTGGACCGAAGACCTGGAGCAGATGCTGGCCTTCTATCGCGACATTCTGGGCCTGGAGCCCCATTCGGTTCGGCCGAACTTTGTCTCGTTCAAGTGGGGCGACGTGCGGTTGGGCATTGGAACCCACGATCATGTCTCGGGCGACGCGATAGACCCCTATCGGGTCATGGTGAACCTTGGAGTCGACGATATCGACAAGGAGTATGAGAGGCTCGGCGGAAACGGAGTCGCTTTCATGAGGCCGCCCGAGCAGGAGCATTGGGGTGGTTGGGTTGCCACGTTCTCGGACCCCGACGGCAACGTTCTTCAGCTGTTGCAGGTGGCTGCCTAGAAGACGCCCCGCCGGGGCTCTCTACTCGAGGGTTTCTAGCCGTTGGCGGCCTGTTGCGCCTTCAGAAACGCCCCTGCGCCTTCGAGAATCATGTCGGCGGCACGGGCTTCGACCACGACGTCCACGACTGTCTTCTTGCCCGCAGCGTGGACGGCGTCTCGCATCTTCGCCTCGAACTCTTTGACTCTTGGGTGGTCCTTCTGGCCTGGGAGGCCCATCGACTGGGCGATGTCCTGGGGACCGGAGGCGTAGAGGTCGATGCCGTCGACGGCCAGTATCTCGTCGATGTTGTCGAGAACCTCGACGTCCTCCAGTTGCGCGATGACCAGAACCTGGGAGTTCGTGTGCTCCATGTACTCCGTCGTCGACGCGAGACGTCCGAAGTGGGCGCCTCGGCCCGAGCCGAAGCTCCGCTTCCCACGAGGGGCGTAGCGGCACGCGTCGGCCAGCTGTTGGGCCCGCTCCTTGGTCGTGATGTGGGGGCCCATTATGCCGAGAATACCGCGGTCCAAGTGGCGCAAGATGGTCGACGAGTCGATACTCGGGACGCGGGCGATAGGCGTGAGGCCGGCCATGTCGGCGACGCGGCAAAGGTCGTCGATGGTTTCCGGGGTGAAGGGGCCGTGCTCGTTGTCGAAGTGGACGAAGTCGAAGCCGGCGATTCCCAGTAGCTCCACGACCGCCGTTGAAGGGAAGTTGACGAAACAGCCGTATGCCATCGCGCCCGCGTTCATCTTGGTTACTATGTTGTTCGTCCGCACGACCGCCTCCTGATAGATACCGCGTCAGTGACACCAGGCGGTATTGTATTCTACGTAGCCGGGTGCGAGGTACCCTCAAAAAGTGTGTAACCGGTCAGGCGGTGTACCCTCTCTCTGAACAAGACGGGCTCAAGGCCCAAGAGAGGAGATACACCGCCCATGAGGAAGGAAAGCACTGAGAGTAGGTCGGAGTCAAGGCCGGAGTGGGAGCAGTTGGAGGATTGGGTGCGAAGCCAGGTCCAGAGGCTGGTCCAAGAGTTGCTGGAGGAGGAGGTGACGGCGTTTCTGGGAAGGGCGAAGTCGGCGCTCAGGTCCGACTCGGACTCAGATACCGGCTATCGGAACGGATACGGCAGAGCCCGGAGGCTTACGCTGAGTTCGGGCACGATACAGCTTAGGCGGCCACGAGTCCGCGATACCGAGGAGCAGTTCGAGAGCCGGCTGCTGCCGCTGTTCGTCAACAGGACCAGGAAGGTTGCTGAGTTGATCCCCGAGCTGTACCTGCACGGTCTATCCGAAGGCGACTTCGATCTGGCTTTGCGGGGGCTGCTGGGAGAGGACGCACCGGTATCGGCGAGCACGGTGGCCCGGTTGAAGTCCAAGTGGAACGATGAGCTTGCCCAATGGCGCAGCCGGCCCCTCGATGACCTGGAAGTGGTCTACATGTGGGTGGATGGAGTCTACGTCAAGGCTGGTCTTGAGAAGGAGAAGGCGGCGGTACTGGTGGTGATGGCGGCCCTGAGCGACGGGAGAAAGGTGGTGGTGAGCGCTGTTCCCGGATACAGGGAGTCCACAGAGAACTGGTCCGAGGTGCTCAGGGACATCAAGCGCCGGGGCTTGAGCTGCCCGAGGCTGGTGGTTGGAGACGGACACCTGGGCATCTGGGGAGCTCTGCGCAACGTCTATCCGCAGGCGGCAGAGCAACGCTGCTGGAACCACAAGATCGTAAACGTGCTCGCCAAGCTTCCAAAGCGACAACAGGACCAGGCCAAGCTCATGCTGCGTACTATCCCCTACGCCCAGACTCGGACAGAGGCTGAGCGGCTCAGGACGGTGTTCACCAGGTGGTGCGGCGACCATTCCTACGAGGCGGCCTCAGAGGCCTTGGAGCGGGACTGGGACCGCATGATCACCTTCTATGACTTCCCAAAGGAGCACTGGGGGAGGTACCCTCAAAAAGTGTGTAAACGGTCAGGCGGTGTACCCTCTCTCTGAACAAGACGGGCTCAAGGCCCAAGAGAGGAGATACACCGCCCATGAGGAAGGAAAGCACTGAGAGTAGGTCGGAGTCAAGGCCGGAGTGGGAGCAGTTGGAGGATTGGGTGCGAAGCCAGGTCCAGAGGCTGGTCCAAGAGTTGCTGGAGGAGGAGGTGACGGCGTTTCTGGGAAGGGCGAAGTCGGCGCTCAGATCCGACTCGGACAACGATACCGGCTATCGGAACGGATACGGCAGAGCCCGGAGGCTTACGCTGAGTTCGGGAACGATACAGCTGAGGCGGCCGCGAGTCCGCGATACCGAGGAGCAGTTCGAGAGCCGGCTGCTGCCGCTGTTCGTCAACAGGACCAGGAAGGTTGCTGAGTTGATCCCCGAGCTGTACCTGCACGGTCTATCCGAAGGCGACTTCGATCTGGCTTTGCGGGGGCTGCTGGGAGAGGACGCACCGGTATCGGCGAGCACGGTGGCCCGGTTGAAGTCCAAGTGGAACGATGAGCTTGCCCAATGGCGCAGCCGGCCCCTCGATGACCTGGAAGTGGTCTACATGTGGGTGGATGGAGTCTACGTCAAGGCTGGTCTTGAGAAGGAGAAGGCGGCGGTACTGGTGGTGATGGCGGCCCTGAGCGACGGGAGAAAGGTGGTGGTGAGCGCTGTTCCCGGATACAGGGAGTCCACAGAGAACTGGTCCGAGGTGCTCAGGGACATCAAGCGCCGGGGCTTGAGCTGCCCGAGGCTGGTGGTTGGAGACGGACACCTGGGCATCTGGGGAGCTCTGCGCAACGTCTATCCGCAGGCGGCAGAGCAACGCTGCTGGAACCACAAGATCGTAAACGTGCTCGCCAAGCTTCCAAAGCGACAACAGGACCAGGCCAAGCTCATGCTGCGTACTATCCCCTACGCCCAGACTCGGACAGAGGCTGAGCGGCTCAGGACGGTGTTCACCAGGTGGTGCGGCGACCATTCCTACGAGGCGGCCTCAGAGGCCTTGGAGCGGGACTGGGACCGCATGATCACCTTCTATGACTTCCCAAAGGAGCACTGGGGGCACCTTCGCACGACGAACCCGGTAGAATCACCCTTCGCGGCCCTCAGGCTTCGGACCGATGCCGCCAAGCGCTACAAGAGGGTCGATCGGGCGATAGCGGTGATCTGGAAAATGTTGATGGTCGCCGAACAGCGCTTCAGGCGTCTGAAGGCCCCTGAGTTGATCGAAGACGTCTATCTCGGTGCACAGTATGCGGATGGAATCGCCATTGAATCAACGGCTGAGAAGGTCGCCGCCTGATGTCGTTTACACACCTATTGACGTAACCTCCTGCGAACGTTGATGGAGCTCCACTGGGATTTCGCATGGAAGTTGTGCCCGCACTCGCCGCATCTCAGCAGGTGCTGCAACAGGTAGAGCACCTTCGTACTCCTCTTGGCCTTCCTGCTACGCTGTTTCTTCAGCTTTTGCGCCCGTTCCCACGTCTCATCGTCGATCACCTGCGGGATAGGGATCTCCACCCAGGTGTCCCTCGGCTGGTCGTAGACCCTCTTACCGTCTTCGGTGGAGACGTGGCGGTACTTTCCGTATATCCACGTGCCCGTGTAGGTGGTATTCCCCAGAATGTGGTGCACGCGGGACTGAAGCCACAGCAGCTTGCCGGTTTGTGTGGGGATGCCCTCGTCGGTCAGCCGCACGGCAATGGAGTGAGACCCCATCCCCTCATTGATGTACATGTCGAAGATGCGGCGGACGACCTCCGCCTGCTCTTCAACCACATCGAGCCTGCGGTCGTCTCCGATGCGGTATCCGTAGGGGACGCCGCCGGTGGGCACCCGTCCCTGCTTGGCCGTCCCCCGCTTGCCCAGAGTGGACCGCTCCCGGAAGTTGTCCAGCTCAATCTTGCCGATGGCCGCCATGAGTCCGAAGGTCTTCATGTCGATGGCGTCCATGACGGCTTCCAGCCGAATCTGGTGGGCCTCGACGACCTCCATGAGGGCGGCGGCGGGGTACATCCCCCTGCTGAGCCGGTCGGACTTCCAGCACACGATGGTGTCGAAGCGTCCCTTTCTGGCGTCGGCCAGCATCCGCTGCTGGAGGCGCTGCGCAGCAACCTGCACCTGCTGGGCGAGATCGCCATGCGCTACGAGGTCGAGACCCAGCCGGAGCGCCCCACGGGAGACCTGCCCGCCATCAACTGCCCCGAGGACGTGCGGCGGCTGCTGGGGCCGGAGATGGCCCCGCTGGCCCAGGAGCAGCTGCGGGTGCTGCTGCTCAACACCAGGAACCAGGTGCTGGGCCAGCGGGTCATCTACCAGGGCAACGTCAACTCCTCAATGATCAGGCCCGCCGAGGTCTTCCGCCCGGCGGTCATCGAGGCCGTCCCCAGCATCATCATCAGCCACAACCACCCCAGCCAGGACCCGACGCCCAGCCCGGAGGACGCGGCCATCACCAGAGACATCGCCGAGGCTGGGAAGCTGCTGGGCATCGAGCTGCTCGACCACGTGGTCATAGGGGGCGAGCGGTTCGTCAGCCTCAAGGAACGGGGCCTCATGTCCTGACGGCCCACGCCGTCCGGCTCTTACGCAGGGGAATCGCTCCCCGCGCATCCACGACACACACGGAAGGAGACATCCCATGCTCGCGACTCACACCATAGACCCCGAAGACCTCTACACCATCACGGCGGGCGGCTTCTCGGCAACCGCCGACGCCTTCGCCCGCGACGAGGAGACCGACGGCCTCTGGTTCGTCTCAATGGTCGGCTCCCAGACCGCGCTCAAGGCGATCTGGGCCTCGCTCCTCAAGCAGCCGCCGGACACGGCCCACATCATCAAGGGAGCGGACGGCATGGCGCTCTCGGGCGGCTACAAGCGGTGCGTCGTTCCCCACGAGACCGTAGGAACCTGGACGACGAAGATCGCCCGGCTGCCGGTGTCCGGCGGCTGGCACGCCCTGGTCTACACCGAGACGGCGGAGTACGGCTTCGAGAAGGACAGCTTCCTGCTGCTGGCGCAGTCGGAGGAGGAAGCTCCCGCGCTCCACCACCGCTTCCTCGACAAGCGCAGCCCCCTGCCCCTGCACGGCACCTGGGCGGACTGGCTCTGGCGGCGGGGCCTGGACGAAGGGGAGATTGTCCCCCTCCAGTCGGTCGGCGTCTCCGCCTACCGGTGCTCCCCCAAGGCCGCCAAGCTCCGGGAAGACCTCTCCGGCGTCGGGGTGGCTCACCCTGCCCAAGGAGGAGGAGGCCAGCGATGGATAGGATGCTGAAAAGGGCAACCCGCAGGAACAAGCGGCGGGGCCAGCGCAACCACGGGGCCTGGCAGCGGTTCTCCCCCGACGGGGAGACCTGCCGGTACTGCAAGCACGATGGGGCGCAGCACCTCTGCCAGTCGGGACAGCCCCACTTCTACCGGCCCGCCACGGAAGCGGAGAAGCGGGACCCCTCGGTCATGCTCTACCGCTACACCCTGCCCCAGGGCGGCTCCGTGCTGGTGCGGCGGATGGTCGTCGCCAACCACGCCGAGCTCATCACCGCCTTCTGCACAGCCTGCGCCGAGAGCATCGGGACTCACCAAGTCCTCTGCTACCAGCGCAACGTGGGCGTCGGAGAGGTGCTCGGAGTGCAGACCCCCCAAGAGAACATCGCCATCGCCGCCTGACGCGGCGCACGACACCAGACACGAAAGGAGAAGTCACATGAGACTCGCTGCTCAAGCAAAAGGTGGGTTCTACCCCACGCCGCCCAGGGTCGTCGACCTGATCGCGGAGCTGATTCACACCCCCTCCGGCTCCTACAACCGGGGCCGGGAGACGCTGCGCATCCTCGACCCCTGCTGCGGGGCGGGAGAGGCGCTGGCGCAGCTGGCCGAGGGCATGGACGCGCCCAACGCCATCCCCATCGAGACCTACGGCGTCGAGCTGCACCGGGACCGGGCGGAGGAGGCGGAGAAGCGGCTCGGCCACGCCCTGGCCTCGGACCTGTTCGCCACGTCCGTAGCGAACGGGGCCTTCGGGCTGCTCCTTTTGAATCCGCCGTATGACTACGACTCGGAAGACAAGCGGACGGAGCACGCCTTCCTGACCCAGACCACGCGCTACCTGACCGAGGGCGGGCTGCTGGTGTTCATCGTCCCCAGGCAGCGCCTCGCGGTCTCGGCCCGCTATCTGTCCACCCACTACGGGCGGACGCGGTGCTGGGCCTTTCCCGACCCGGAGCGCGAGGTCTTCGACCAGGTCGTGCTCATGGCCTACCGGAAGGCCGACCCTGTTCCCGACGCCCATGCGGAGCGCATGGCGCTGGAGTGGGCGGTGGGTGAGCCGGAGCCGCTGCGCTCCGAGCGCTACACCGAGTACAGCCCGGAGACCACGCCCAGCGGGGACATCCTGTTCACCACCCGCACCGTCGATCCCGTCGCGGCGGCGGGGGAGGCGCGGCGGTCGGGGCTGTGGGCCAGCACGGAGATCACCGACACCCTCTGGCCTGCCAGGGACGCCCGTACCCGTCCGCTGATGCCCCTCCGAAGGGGCCACATGGCGATGCTTGTGGCGGCGGGCTTCCTGGACAACCTCTGCCTGGAGGCTGAAGGGCGGCGCATCCTGGTCAAGGGCCGGACCTCGAAGGAGATGGTCATGGTGGAGGACAGCCCGGAGAAAGAGGTCCATCGGGAGAAGCTGAAGACCACCGTGGTCGCCCTGGACCTGCTCGGCGGCGAGATCACCGACATCGCAGCATAGACGGCTCACCCACCGAGCCGCACCACGAGGCCCCGTTGGTCACTTCGACCTGCGGGGCCTTCGCTTTACCGGAACGATTCAGGAACACCCACTCATAGGGAAAGGAAGGTGAAGTATGCAGACGACCATGGTCCTCGACGCCTGCGCCCGGTGCGGGCAGCCCATCGCCCCCGGCGAACCCGCCATGCAGACCGCCTCGGTGGACATCATCGACGGACGGGCGGTCTCCACCCCGGTGAAGTCCTACCACCTGAAGGGCCGCTGCTACGGCGACGTGAAGCGGCGGGCGCCCCTCCCGAACGCCGCATAGACGGCTCGTACCGAGCCGCCATCACGAGGCCCGGCTTGTTCCCTCCCAGGAACGGCTGGGCCTCGCCTATCGCCCAACCCCAAGCACTCTCATACAGGAAGGAGAAAGACATGAACCTCGGACAGTTCATCGACACGTTCAAGGAGGCCATCGCCCAGCGGGTGGTGGAGTCCTTCCCGCCCCTCTACCGGCCCTCGGAGAACGGCGGAAAGATGCCCCGCCTGCTCCGCAAGCCCCTGGGGGCGCAGGCCGACGCCATACGGGGCGCGGCCCTCTCCCTCGAAGCCCACCGGGGCACCACCGTCGTCGGCGAGATGGGCACGGGCAAGACCTTCATCGCCGCAGCCGCAGCGCACATGGCGGGCTTCAAGAGGATTCTGGTCCTCTGCCCGCCCCACCTGGTGCCCAAGTGGAAGCGGGAGGTGGAGATGACGGTGCCCGGCGCCCGCGCCGTCATCGTCAAGTCCATCACCGACCTGGAGCGGCTCCGCATCTCCACCGGCCCCGGCCCCCCTCTTCGCGGTGGTGAGCCGGGAGAAGGCCAAGCTGTCCTACCGCTGGATGCCCGCCGTGATACAGCGGTGGGCAACGTCCAGGGGGAGGCTCCTCCGGGACGAGGAGACGGGGGAGCCCTTCCGGGTCCCCTGCTGCCCCGACTGCACGGCGCAGATCGTGGACAAAGACGGCGTTCCCCTCATGGACGCCGACCTGAGCCGCCGTAAGCACACCTTGCGCCGACTGCGGCTCTCCCCTGTGGCAGGCCGACAAGTCCGGGCCTGCCCGCTACCCCTTGGCCGACTACGTGAAGCACCGCATGAAGGGCTTCTTCGACCTGCTCATTGGTGACGAGGTCCATGAGTACAAGGGGCGGGGTTCCGCCCAGGGCATCGCCGCCGGGGTCCTCGCCGACGCCTGCGGCAAGTCCCTCAGCCTGTCGGGGACTCTGATGGGCGGCTACAGCTCGACGCTCTTCCACCTGCTCTACCGGTTCAGCCCGGAACTCAGGACGGATTTCGAGCGCTCCGACGAGCACCGCTGGATACAGCGGTACGGCTTCGAGGAGGTCACCGTCGGCAAGGACGACGACGACGCGGTGGAGGACGGGCGCAACAGCAGGCGGCGCAAGTTCCGCAAGGTGGTCAGGGAGCGGCCGGGCCTCGTGCCCTCCGCCCTCTTCCACATCATCGGCAACACCGTCTTCCTGCGGCTCTCCGACGTGGCGTCGGGCCTGCCCGGCTACGACGAGCAGATCCTCCTGTCCTCGATGGACTCGGAGGAGGACGCGACGGGCTACTCCCAGCGCACGGCCTACACCACCGTGTACGAGGAGCTGAGAAAGGAGCTGGCGCACGCTGAACAGCGACAATCATTCTGACCGGACGACAACTATTTTGGCCGGTCCGTAGATAGGATGATCTGGTACCCAGGAGGTGCCAGATTGATCACGGATCAACAGGTAGTTCTACTGAGGCAGAAATTGATGGAAGGTAAGACACAGCAGGCAGCGGCGGCAGCGTCCGCCACGAGTGAGAGATCGGTAAGGAGATGGCAGCGGGGAGCGCTGCCTTCAGAGAGGAGTAGGAACAGAAGCGGCTGGAGGACGAGGCCGGACCCATTCGCTGACGTGTGGGAGAGTGATATAGAGCCACTGCTTCGGTCCGATCCCGAGGGTGAGCTGAGTGCGACAACCATCCTCGAGTGGCTCGACGAGAGACACCCCGGCAGGTTCGGCAGTTCCCATCTGAGGACGCTTCAGCGCCGGATCCGCGACTACAGGGCATTTCACGGGCCGGACAGGGAGGTGTACTTCCAGCAGGATCATCCGCCGGGACGTGAGGCGCAGGTGGACTTCACCCACTGTTCGGGGCTTGGGGTGACCATAGGTGGGGAGCCCTTCAGGCATCTGCTGTTCCACCTGGTGCTGAGCCACTCTGGGTGGAGCTATGCCGAGGTGTGCTTCGGAGAGACGTTCGCGGCGCTCGTGAAGGGACTGCAGGGAGCGCTGTGGGAGCTGGGAGGCGTACCGAGGGTGGTCCGCACCGACAACCTGTCTGCGGCGACACACGAGCTGAGGGACAGCAGGGGCCGTGCCATGAACGCCAGTTACGAGGCGGTACTGGCCCACTATGGAGTGGAGGCCACCAGGACCAATCCGCGCTCCTCGCACGAGAACGGCGTTGTCGAGCAGAGACACCGTCGTCTCAAGAACGCCCTGGGCCAGGCCCTGATACTCAGGGGCAGCAGGGACTTCGACTCGGAGGAAGAGTACAGGACGTTCGTCAGGTGGGTCGTCGACCGGCGCAACAGGCTGGTGAGCTCCAAGCTGAACAGTGAGCGTCGTCACCTGCATCCACTGCCGCCGGCGCCTGTGCCGGAGTACGTCAACTACCGTGTCAGGGTGCGCAGGTGGAGCACGATCAGAGTGGCGAACCGGACATATTCAGTGCCATCTCGGCTGATAGGCGTGGTAGTTGACGTCAGGCTGTACGCAGACCACATCGAAGTGTGCTACAAGGGCCACCTCGTCGAGAGCATGGAGCGGGTACACGGCACCGGCGAGGCGCAGATCGACTACCGGCATATCATCGGATCACTGGTTCGCAAGCCAGGGGCGTTCGCCCGGTACCGCTTCAGGGAGCAGATGTTCCCTACTCACACGTTCAGGCTGGCGTACGACGCGCTGTGTGGCTGGAGAGGAGAGCGTGCCGATGTCGAGTATGTTCGTATCCTGCACCTGGCCGCGACGACCATGGAGTCGGAGGTGGACAGGGCGCTCGGGAGACTGCTTGAGTCGGGTCTGAGCTTCGACTACGCGATGGTGCGCAGGCTGTCTGCGCCTGCTCCTCCACCGGTACCGGACCTGAAGCTGTCAGGTACGGTGGACCTCGGTGTATACGACCGGCTGCTGGTGGGAGGTGCACGATGATGGTTGATACAGGTGCACCGAGCGCAGTGGCGGAACGTGTCAGGGAGCTGTGCAGGCAGTTCAAGCTGCCCACGCTTGCGGCCGAGACCGTCGGCAGGTTCAGCGAGGCCGGTCATGCCGATGCTCTCGCGACCCTGGTGGAGGTGATGGAGCAGGAGGCTGAGGACAGGAGGGTCAGACGGGTGGACCGCCTGAGGAGAGCGTCGAAGCTGCCGGCCGGCAAGACCTGGGACACCTTCGAGCACGACAGGACCTCGGTACAGTTGAGACAGCAGCTGAACAGACTCGGCGAGGGTGCCTTCGCCGACCGTGGCGTCAACGTGCTGGCGTTCGGGATGCCCGGCACCGGCAAGACCCACGCGATGTGCGCCATCGGACACAGGCTGGTCGAGTCCGGTCACTCGGTGCTGTTCATCCCCGCATACCGACTGGTGCAGGACATGCTGGCCGCGAAGCGAGACCTGGAGCTGCCGCGGATGCTCAGGAAGCTCGACAACTTCGATCTGCTGGTCATCGACGACCTCGGGTACCTGCCGCAGGGGGCCGAGGAGTCAGAGGTGCTGTTCACCCTGATAGCCGAGCGCTACGAGCGTCGGTCGTTGGGAATCACCTCGAACCTGGTGTTCAGTGAGTGGGAGAAGGTGTTCGCAAACCCAATGGCGACCGCGGCGGCAATAGACAGGATCGTGCATCACTCGGTGATACTGGAGTTCGACGTGCCGAGCTACAGGACCAATGCGGCACAGAATCGTCGGGTAAACAAGGAGTCAGACCGGCCAGAATAATTGACGCACCGGACAAAATGGTTGACGTGGTTCACCCGCCCTCAAGAGCGGCTCCTGGCGACCTACCTCCAGACCCTCCTGGCCTACCCCGAAGGCTGCACGAAGGGGGAGACGGTCTTCGACCCCCGGAGCGGGGACGTGATCGTGCAGGTCCCGCCGTTGTCGGAAGACAAGCTGTACCCAAAGGAGAAGGCCCTGGTGGACCTGGTGGCGGCGGAGCGGATGGAGGGCCGCAGGGTGCTGGTCTACGCCACCCACACCGGCACCCGGGACATCACCGAGCGGATGGACGACATCCTCACCCGCCACGGGTTCCGGGTGGCGGTGATGAAGGCCGACGCGGTGGCCCCCGAACGGCGGGAGGCGTGGGTGGCGGACAGGGTGAAAGAGGGCATCGACGTGATGATCTGCCACCCCAGGCTGGTGCAGACCGGCCTCGACCTCATCGACTTCCCGACCCTCTGCTGGTTCGAGACCGATTACAGCGTGTACGTCATGCGGCAGGCGTCGCGGCGGTCGTGGCGCATCGGGCAGACCCGCCCGGTGAAGGTGGTGTTCATGGCCTACCGGAACACCCTCCAGGCGGACGCGCTGAAGCTGGTTGCGAAGAAGCTGCAAAGCTCCCTCGCCGTCGAGGGAGAGCTGCCGGAGGACGGGCTGGCGGCCTATGGAGACGACGGGGACGACCTGATGATGGCGTTGGCTAGGAAGATCGTCAGCGGAGAGGAGGAAGACGAGACGGAGACGGTCGAGGCGGTCTTCGCCCAGGCCAGGGACGCCGAGGCCAGCGCCGAGGAATACCTGGTGGACGACGACTGGAAGGTCGTTGAAGTCGAGCCGGAGACGGTTGAGGTCAACGGCAACGGGGCCAACAGCCTGCCCCGTACTGGATACGGGGGCAACGGCCACCACGACGACGGCATCGGGCCGACGGTCGAGCTCGTCTTGAGCAACGGCCACGCAAACGGCAACGGCCACCACGAGGAAGCCCCGGAGCCGCAGCAGTCGCTGTTCTCCTGGGCGGAGTTCATGGCCGAAGAGCCGGTGAAGCCGAAGGGCCGGGGCGGCAAGACCCAGGCCCCGTCACTGTCCCTGTTCGAGTGGGCGGTGGAACAGGAGCTGGAGGAAGAGACGGTCGGCCTGTCTGCCTAGCTACAGGCAGGCACGAGACGCTAGACCGCAGAGGCACGGGAGAGGTCGTCGCACATGCAGCGGCGGCCTCCCCGCGAACGTGGCAACGCAGCAAGGACAACAACGACTCACAAAGGAGATGAGGAAATGGCAAGAGTATTCGTCTACGACGACCGCGAGTTCCCCGACCCCGAGATGAGCGTCGACTAGGTGAAGGACGGGAAAGCCTACCGGCTGGTGGTCCCACCGCAGGCAGGCACCGCCACGAGACTCGCCTACCTGCCCCCGGCGGGCGTGGTCGCCGAGTTCCATTCCCACGCGATCGGAGCCAACGAGAACGTCGCCGACCACGACGCCGTCCTTGCCCCGGCCAAGCTGTTCAGCCCCTACAACGGCTGGCGCTGGTACATCACCGAGTGGGACGCCGAGACCGGACTCTGCTTCGGCCTCGTCGAGGGGTTCGAGACGGAAGTCGGCTACTTCGACCTCACCGAGCTGGCGGAGGTAACCGTGTTCGGCAAGGTCCCCGCCGTAGAGCGCGACCTGTACTGGAAGCCGCAGACCCTCGGCGAGATCAGGAGACAGTCGAGACTCGCAGCCTAAGCCCGAATCCACCGAGGGAGGGCGTCGGGTTAGCATCCTGAAGTGGCCAGAGGGTGCTCTTCTGAATCTGGGATAATGGTTTTGTAACAGCAAAACAGTCCCAGAGAAGGAGCACCCAATAGATGCTACCACGCAACCAGCCCGACCGTATCCGTATCGTCTTTGACGATCACCGCCTGGTGGCCAATGCCGGTCTGCTCCTGCCGGCCACCCTCGCCCGGCATCTGGGCCTGCGGGAACTCGTTGACCATCACCTTGACCTGGGCGGCGCGCCGGGGCGGGCCAACACCGGAGACAAGCTGATGACCCTGGTGGCCTCAGCCATGGCTGGCGGCGACTGCATCGACGACGCTGATGTGTTGCGCACCGGGGGGACGGCCTGCACCCTGGGCGGCACGGTCAAGGCGCCATCCACCCTGGGCACCTTCCTGCGCAGCTTCCGGTGGGGCCACGTCCGCCAGCTGGACCGGGTGAGCCGGGAGCTGCTGGCCCGGGCCTGGGCCGCTGGGGCCGGACCCGGCGACGCGCCGTTCACCATCGACCTCGATTCCACCATCTGCGAGACCTACGGACTGGCCAAGGAGGGCGCCCGCCACCACGGCTATACCGGCAAGCGGGGCTACCACCCACTGCTGGCCATCGCCGCCGGCACCGGAGACGTGCTGATGTCCCGGCTGCGCGAGGGCCGGGCCAACACCGCCCGCGGCGCCGCCCACTTCCTGCGGGAGACGGTGGGACGGGTGCGCTACGCCGGGGCCAACGGACGACTCACGCTACGGGCCGACAGCGGGTTCTACACTCATGGCGTGGTATCCGTCTGCCGCAAGATGGATGTCCGCTTCTCCATCACCATCCGCCAGCATAAAAGCCTGCACAATCTCATCAAGGCGATACCCGAAGATGCCTGGACGCCGATTCCTTACTGGATGGACGGCGCCGCCGATGTGGCCGAGACCACCTGCACTCCCTTCCAGAGTGAACCTGACGCCGCGCCGGTGCGGCTCATCGTCCGGCGTGTGAAGCCCACGCCCGGTTCCCAGCTGGCCCTCTTCGCCACCTACAGCTATCACGGCTTCATCACCGACCGGGACGGGGAGATGCTCGAACTGGAGGCCGACCATCGCCGCCACGCCGAGATCGAGAATGCCATCCGAGACCTCAAGCACGGTGTGGGGTTGAACCATCTCCCCTCGGGCCGCTTCGCCGCCAACGCCGCCTGGCTGGCGGTACAGGTGATGGCCCACAACATCGCCCGCTGGACAGCGCGCATCGGTCTGGGCGAGCAGGTGGTGACCACCAAGACCCTCCGGCGGCGGTTCTTCTCCCTGGCCGGACGGATCACCCGCTCGGCGCGCCGCCTCACACTGCATCTGCCACAGCGCTGGCCTTGGGAAGCCCAGTTCGATCGTGCCCTGGCCCGATTGCGCGCCCTGCCACTCCCCGCCTGACGGCGGCGGCGGCAACCGGCCGCCATCCGGCCAACCGAACGTCCCCGCGAACTCGCGCCAGTCCGGTCTGCGAGTGCCTCTTGCTGTGTCCTCTCCCCGCTATCTCGCCCTGACCAACATTCGCAGACGGTCACAAAGTCTCCCCGCGGCAACTGAAGACAAACACCGGCCCCCCTCTACCCCAAATCGTGCCCGGACCATCGCCCTCCCTTGCCCCTATCGCCCGTTCCGCTGCTGCATAGTCATCCCTTCGGTGGATTTGGGCTTAACTATGGCGTTGACCAGGGTGGTCGTGCCCGCGTATTCACATCCGGCCAGGATCAATCTCATCGCGACTCCGCGCCTTGGTCAGACTTTGCCGCGGCTTACGCCTACGGGCTGTTTAGGGCTATCAGCATCCGCACGCGGTCTTCTTTCGTCAGGTGTGGCTCGATCTCTCTGCCGAACTCGGTCATCGTTTCGTCTACGGAAACCGAGCTCGTATCCAGGACGAACCTGTGTCGAATCTTCGAAGTTGCATACTCCTCCTCGAATCTGCTGAGAATATAAGGAATGTCCTCCTCCTGAAGGACTCCCTTTGGGTGCGGAACGCGTCGCATGCGGTCCGCTGTGACCTCCGGTGAGGCCTTGACGAGGATTAGGACCGTCTCAGGCGCGAGCGTCATTATCCTCGTTTCCAGGTGCGCAGATATTACGCGCCGGTCGCCTTCCTCGTCAGCGCCGCCGTATCCGAAATAGTAGGGACCGTAGACCGCGTCCTCGATGTGCATCCCGATGACCAGGCGGTCGGGCTCGTCCGACTCGAAGGCCTGAGTGTGGTAGTAGAGGTTGTGACGTTGGATCACTTCTTTGATACGAGGACTCAGCGCCAAGAACTGGCGCTGTTCCTCTTCAGTAAGGACTGATGGATGCCCGACAGTATGCGGAATCTTGAAGTGGTCGTGGATCAGACGGATCCGCGTTCCCGTGGTCTCCGCGAACCATTCACGGATAGCAGTGGCAAGAGTAGTGGTCCCCGCATACTCACACCCGACCAGAAGTAGCTTCATCGTCCCTCCGTAGACCGAATCTTGCTACGATCTCCGGCTGCGGCATCGAATTCCGACATTCACGGGACGGGCTCTTGCGTATATCAGAGAGATCGAACGTGGTCCTCGCGCAACCGCTGCGCAAAGCCGCCCGCAGGCATCTCGACGTCGGCGTAGCCGAGCATCTGGTCCTGGGATACGGGTCTCTTGAGCTTTGCACCGTGGCAGAGGCCGATAGCCAGTAGCGCTTCTGCCTTCGCTTGGGCCGCCTCGACTGCGAGCCCGTAGACCGTATAGCCTCCCTCGCCGTCAAGCGTCTCTCCGGGCTCAAGATCGCGTCTCGCGGCCGCTGCGACCTCGCCAACGTAGGCTTGGGGTGCACCGGTGGGCTCACCGTAGAGGTGCGCTCGGGCGATCGACACCGGCGCCTCCATCCCCACGAGATGGTAGGGACGGTACATCACTCCGTAGGTGCCGGACGGATCCATCGCCATCCCGTACTCGCGGAGGCACTGCCGTAAGTACGGGCTCTCGCTCGTGAGCACCACGTAGACTCCCCAGCGTAACGAATTCGGGACATCGGTGCCGTCGGGGTATACGCAGCTCACGATCTCGACGATCCCAGTGCGGGTCAGAATGCCTCCAGACTCTTTCGGCGCCAGGAGCGACGGTATCTCCTCGACGCTGGCGGGCGGGAAGTGCATACCCGGTACGTCGGGCACCAGACCGGTCATGTTGGCGACGGCGCACATCTCCACCGCCGACTTGGTGCCGTCGAGGAAGGAGTTGTACATTTTCGGGTTCAGGTTCCCGGCCTCGACTTCCTCCGGAGTATAGCCATAACGGAGAAGGGCGTCGTCGGGCGTGCCCCGGCGGTAGTCGGGGGCGTACTTTGTGCCCTTGCCGGCGGCTACGACGACGAAGCCCATGCTGACGGCCCAATCGTAGAGCTCTTCGATGACGGCCGGTTGGTCGCCGTAGGCGAGGCTGTAGACGACGCCGGCCTTGTCGGCCATCCGCTTGAGGGCCAGGCCGACGAGCACATCGGCCTCGACGTTGACCATCACCACGTGCTTGCCGGCGGAAATGGCGTCGGAGGCGTGCTTGGCGCCGACGTCCGGGTTCCCGGTAGCCTCGACAACGACGTCGACTTCCGTCTGGGTGGCAACGTCGACGTTCTCGGTGACAACGGGTGTGTGTCGACGAATCGAGTCGTTAGCAGTCGACAAGTCCGAGGTATGCGATAGATTGTCCGGCTCGTATCCGGACGTGGCCATTGCGTCATTCGCACGGTTCCCGTCGATATCGCAGGCGATGGAGACTTCCATCCCCGGCGCCCGGAGTATCTGGGCGAGCATCATCGAGCCGAACCGGCCACATCCGATCACCGCTACGCGAATGGGCGTCTTCTTCTCATCGAGGGCTAGCAGTCGGTCGCGCATTTGTTTCGAGCTACTCCAGCCGCAGGTCTAGGCGGCTCTTTACGAGGTGCTCGGGCAGGTTGGTCTCCTTCATGAACCCGACGAGTACCCGGTGTAGCTCTTTCGCCTCTTCGTGACTCGTTGCGATAATGTTGTTCAACTGGTTTGGGTCCGAAGGCAAGTGGTAGAGTTCCGACCGAGTATCGCCCGGACTGAACAGGAACGACCACTCGTCGGTGGTTACGGTGGTGACGTTGGCGTAGGCCATCCGGCGACGGCGGTTGTCGACGGCGTTCACCGGGTCACCGGGGTCCGCGAAGGGGACGGTTGTGACCGTGAACTCTCGGCCGCCGGCCGACGTGTCCGTCACTTTGGGCATCAGCGAGGCACCTTCGACCCAGCTGGGCACGTCTTGGCCCATGATGTCTAGCACAGTAGGCATGACGTCGACTGCGGAGGTCAGACCTCCGTAGGCGCCAGGCCGAACGCCCGGGACGTATACCAAGAGAGGGATGAGAGTGAGCTCCTCGTACAGCGGGGAGAAGCTCCATATGGCGTCCGGGTCCGCGAAGTCGAAGAGGGTGCCGTCGGGCCTTTTCGCGAAGGTGAGCTTACCAAAAAGGCCGTCGTGCTCACCGAAGAAGAAGCCGTGATCGGTAGTGAAGATGATCGCAGTGTCTTCCATCAAGCCCATGTTCTCGACCATCCGTAGCAGGTAGCCGACCCACGTGTCGACCATCGTGACTTCGCCGCAGTACATAGCGTGGGCCTTGCGCACCTTCTCTTCAGTCAGCCCGGCCGCGTCCCGCCAGTTGCCATAGGGCGGGTCGATGATCTCACCGTCGTAGCCAGGCCAATAGAGGTCTGTATAGTATGCTGGGGCGTCCCACGGCTCGTGAGGGTCCCAAGTGTCTACGTACAGGAAGAATTCTTCCTTGTGGTGGAGCTGGAGCCATTCCATAGCCCGCGTGACCGTCTGGGCGACGTTCCGGTCGGCCTCGAAACGCCAGGCGTCACGGGCATCTTCGGACTCGTGGTGCTGGCCTGCCGCAGGCCGGATCCCCGAGCCCGCCTGGCCGGTATACATCGAGAAGGTCTGGAAACCTCGGTCGTAGTTCATGCCGCCCCGAAGGTAGAAGGGAGTGTCGACCATAGCCGCCGTGTGGACGCCGTCCGTGGCCAGGAGCTCGGCCAAGGTAGCGACGCCGTTGGGCAGCGGCTCCCAGGTCATGAAGGACATCGTCCAGCGCCCGGTGGCATGGTCGGCTCGAGTCGGCATAGTGGGGAACCCGGCGGCGTAGTGACGATCGAACCGTACGGACTTCGCGGCCAGGGCGTCGAGAGAAGGCGTCCTGATGTCGGGCTTCTTGCCGTAGGCGCCCACGTGGTCTTGCCGAAAAGTGTCGGCGACGATCCAGATAACGTTCATGAAGTACGTCCAGAGGGTATAGCGACGCTGGCATACGATATCACACCCCGGACAGCTAGATGTCTGACACGTTTCTTGACACTGTCGAGGCGCGTCCATAGACTGAGGGCACTCTGGTGGCAAAGGACTCAGCGGCAGCTCGACAGGAGGCGCAAAGCGATGAATCTGCAAGCGGAGATGACAGTTGGGAAAGCGGATGCGATGGCCGTTACCTCCGACGGGGTACAGCCGGAGCTCGGCCCCGTCCCCCAGGCCCGCCGGCAGGGACGAGGCCCAAGGATCTGGCTGGCAGGCGATCCGGAGAACCTCAAGGAGTGGATGCCCCTCGGCATCGAAGGGATCGTGACGAATACCGTCGTGCTCAACCAGATGGTCAAGAAGTACGGGACGATGATAGAGGTCGTCCAGCGATACCTCGATATGACCGACAAGCCGGTCGTGGTGGAGATCGACGGGAACTCGACGGAAGAGCTCCTGGACGTCGGCCATGTATTCACCAAGATGTCCGACCAGGTGATCCTCAAGATTCCGTGCAACGTCATCGGCCTGCATGCATTAAGCGCGCTCGAGGACGAGGACGTGGAGACGTTCTGCACCACAGTATTCTCTCTCACACAGGCGGCCGCAGTGGCCCAGGCCGGCGCCGACCACATCCTGCCCTTCTGCGAGCCGGTCAAGGAAGTGGGCGGCGATCCGACCAAGCTCGTCCGCGAGTGCGTCGAGATGTTCAAGGGCTGGGAGCAGCGGCCGTTCGTAATGGCCGCGCTCGTAAGGTCAGTGGAAACCGCATACGCGGCGTTCCGGGACGGGGCCGACGAGATCGTTACATTCTGGGCGGTCTATAAAGACATGATGGAGCAGCCGCTGACCGCGCAGTGGAACCAGACCTTCATGAACGAGTGGGTCGAGATGAACGAGGCGGGCAAACTCGAAGGTTTGCCCGTGAGGCTCGACAAGTAGCGCTCTATTCCCACGATCTAAGTCCTGGTCGAAACGACGCCTCGGCAGTTCAAGCTCCGGGGCGTCCGTGTTTCTTGAATCGCCCCAGGATGCTGAGGGCGTCCAGCAATAGGTCGCGGTCGTGCGAGTCCAGATGGCCCAGGTCCTCAGCTAACCTTGCCACCTGTGCGGCGGTCGCCTCTGCGAACGCGGCGCGCCCAGCATCGGTGGCGTGCACCTCGACAATGCGCCTGTCCCGTTTCGACGGGCGACGCTTGATGAATCCGCTTTCCTCCAGGCCGTCGAGAATTCTGGTGATCGTCGGTGCCGTGACCTGCTCAGCCTGAGCGATCTGCCCTCCTGTGCAAGGGCCATCATCGACAATGACGGACAGCGCTGAGAGTCGGGCAGGCGTGAGTCTCGTGACGTGGTAGCTGAGCCGCAAGCGACGCTGCAGCCGGCTCGTCACCGCGACGAGCCGTTCGGCGAGTGCCCGGTCCGAATCGCTATTTGTGGGGGTTGACATATATTATTAGTAATGCTAATAATTAGTTTTGTCAAGTATATTCGACCAGGGAGGACTCTGTGGAAGCTAAAACGATGAGTCTGGAATCGATTGGGCAGATCTCTGTGAACGTGGAGGATTTGGACGCAGCCGTAGATTTTTATGGCGAAAAACTCGGCTTGCGGCTAATCGGCCGGTTCCCGCCCGGGATCGCGTTTTTCGAATGCGACAGCGTGCGTATTATGGTCTCGTCGCCTTCGGCCTCGGAAGAGACGCCGTCCGGCAACTCCGTCCTGTACTTCAACGTTCCCGACATACAGGCCGGCCATGAGACGCTCAAGTCTCGAGGCGTTGAGTTCACCCACGAGCCCCACGTTGTTCATTCCGCGGGCGATTACGAGCTCTGGATGGCGTTCTTCAAAGACCCCGACTCCAACACAATGGCTATCATGGACGAGCGAGGCGAGCTCTCCGGCTAGACTTCGCAACAGCCGCTGGATTCCGGCTTTCGCCGGAATGACGGTAGCGCGGAGCTTTCGTTGCGGCCGCGATCGTGGGCTGTCTGACGTTCGAGTCGCCCTTTCACATCCCCCCGTCTTGTGGCATATTAGTAGCAGGAGGGTTTGTGAAATTGACCACAATACAGGGTCGAGCTCCGGTCAAGCTGGCCGACTCCAGGGTGTTGAAGAGGGTGGACATCACTGTCGATATACTGCTGATGTGGATCGAGAAGCCGGAGGGGTTCACTTTTAAGGCCGGACAGTATTGCACCATCGGCCGGGACGGCATCGAGCGCGCCTATTCGATCGTCTCGGCGCCCCACGAGGAATCTTTGGAGCTGTTCGTCGAGCTGGTGCCCCCTCCAGAGGGCCAGCTGACCCCGAAGATCTGGGAGCTCGTCGTTGGGGATACGGTGACCATCCGGCCGAGGGCCAAGGGCATCTTCACGTTCAAACCGGCGCTGCCGAACCAGCTCCTGGTATCGACTGTGACCGGGGTCGTACCTTATATCAGTTTCATCCGCGACTACCTACACAATGGAAGGGAGGGGCACCACTTCTACGTGCTGCAAGGAGCCAGCTACCACGACGAGTTCACCTACGACGAAGAGCTTAAGCGGCTGGCCCACGAGCACCCTGATTTGGTCACCTACGTTCCGACAGTAAGCAGGCCCCACGAGCCACGGAACGAAGTTTGGACCGGCGAGAAGGGCCGAGTGAACAACGTCGTGGAAGATTACGCCGAGCAGTTTGGGCTCAGCCCCGACGACACGTTGGTGTACGCCTGCGGCCACCCCGGAATGATCGAGGACGTCAAGGCTCGGATGGTCGCGAAGGGGTATAAGGTCGAAGAAGAGCGCTTCTGGAAGGCTGACGACTAGGTAGCCGACCTGCGAATGGGGACAGGAATACCAGTCGCCTGACTACTCTTGCTAAACGTTTGCGTCGACGGAAGCGGTTTCAGGCGCTTTAGCCGCGGAGGCGTCCTGGACCTCGACTTCAACCTCTCCTACCGTGCGGGGAAGGTACTAAGATGCTCCAAGGCATCCGTTTCGTATGGCCCTGGCTCCTCCAGTAGGAGTTCCATCGCCTCTTTGGCGTTATCGAACGCCTTCTGAGGCGTCCTACCCCAAGTCGTACAGCCGGGAAAGTGCGGGAACGACGACCTGATAGCCGTTCTCGTCAGGTATCAGGATTACGGTGAATTTTCGGAGTGCCACGATCGTCACCTCTCCTCGGCTGTCACGAATTGGTCAACTGTGACTCCAGCCTGCCGCAGTATCGCCCCGAAAGTCCTCTTCGGAAGTTCGCGGCGAGACATCGGCATGACAACGTGATTGAGTTCCCCTTCCTCAGTGCTCTTTCGACCTTGATTGTCGTCCGGTATTCGCCCATTACTATCGCTCCTCGCTCGTAGCTGTCCCAAGTCTATCAGACCAGAGTCTGGGCGCCGTGCTTTCCACTCACCACCTTGCTCGCGTAGAATGGGCGTGAGCCTTCGACCATCACCCCCGCATTATGACCACCCCCGCCAGACGTCAGTACCTGCGGATCAAGAAGGAGAACCCCGACGCCATCCTTCTGTTCCGGATGGGCGACTTCTTCGAGACCTTCGATGACGACGCCCGCCTCGTCTCTCGTGAGCTGGAGATAGCCCTTACGTCCCGGGAGATGGGCAAGGGACAACGCGTCCCGCTGGCCGGCATTCCCTATCACGCGCTGGAACCGTACCTGGCGCGCCTCATCAAGAAGGGCTACAAGGTCGCGATCTGTGAGCAGACCAGCGACCCCGCAACTTCCAAGGGGCTGGTCGACCGCGCGGTCGTGCGGGTGGTCACGCCCGGCACCGTTATCGAGGAGGGCGTGCTCGACGGGAAAGCCAACAACTATCTCGCATCGTTGGTTGTCGATGGAGACGAGGCCGGACTCGCGTACGTCGACATCACGACGAGCGAGTTCGCGACGTCCCAGTTCGACGCTGGTGAGCTGTCGCACGAGTTGGGCAGGGTCGCGCCCGCCGAGTTACTGACGGCCGACGGCGACCGCCCTGCGGTTTTGGACGGCACGATGGTCACACACCTCGAGCCCGATGCCTTCGACCTCGATTGGGCGCGCGAGACGCTGCAGAAGCACTTCGGCGTTGCGTCTCTAGAGGCGTTCGGCTGTGAGCGGCTGCCTCTGGCGGTCCGCGCCGCAGGGGCAATCCTCGAATACCTGAGCAGGAATCAGAAGGGAGCGCTCCCTCAGATCTCCTCGCTCTACACTTACTCGACGTCATCCTTCATGGCGCTGGACCCGCAGACTCGGCGGAACCTGGAGCTCTACGAGGGCGGACGGTGGGGCGACCCCAAGGCGTCGTTGCTCTCCGTCCTGGACCAGACCCGGACGTCGATGGGCGGGCGCCTTCTGCGTCGATGGCTCGGCCAGCCCCTGCTCGACCCGGAGCAGCTAGGCCGGCGGCAGGACGCCGTCGCGTGGTTTCACCGGAGCGGGCTCCGACGGGCCCGCATCACGGGGCTGTTGGACTCGGTCTCGGACCTGGAACGGCTACTGAACCGGGTCCGGGGCAACACAGCCGGGCCACGAGACCTAGCGGGGCTGAGGGCCAGTCTGGAGACCGCGCCGGAGCTCCGTTCGACGCTTCGAGAGGACGAGGACGCTCCTCAAGTCGAGTGGCTGGCGTCGGCCATCGCGGATACCACGGAGGTGGTCGAGCTCATACGCTCCGCGATGGTGGAGGACCCGCCGTTGTCGATCGGGGACGGCAACGTTATCCGGCAGGGGTTCTCGTCCGATCTCGATGACCTTAGGAACTCTTCGAGGCACGCCCGTGAGTACATCGCTGGACTGGAGTCGAAGGAGCGAGAGCGGACAGGCATTAAGTCCCTCAAGGTGGGGTACAACAAGGTCTTCGGCTACTACATCGAGGTCAGCAAGTCTAATGTTGGACAGGTGCCTGACGACTACATCCGGCGACAGACGCTGGTGGGCGGCGAGCGCTATATCACCCCGGAGATGAAAGAGTACGAGTCCCAGGTGTTGAACGCTCAAGAGCGCATCGTCGAGATGGAGGGGACGATCTTCCAGCAGGTCTGTCAGCAGCTGTCCCAATCGGCGGACCCTATCATGTCGACCGCCGCCGCCATCGCGCAGGTGGATGTGTTCTGTTCGCTGGGCGAAGTCGCATCGCGCAACGGCTACGTCCGGCCGGAGCTGACCGACGGCGACGCGCTGGAGATCAAAGCGGGCCGCCATCCCGTGGTGGAGCGGACTCTGTCGTCGGGGGAGTTCGTGCCGAACGACGCGCGTCTTTCCGGCTCGGAGGAGCAGATCCTGCTGATCACCGGGCCTAACATGTCGGGCAAGTCGACGTTCATCAGACAAGTAGCCCTCATCGCTCTCATGGCGCAGACCGGGTCTTTCGTTCCCGCCGAGTCGGCCACGGTCGGGATCGTCGACCGGATATTCACGCGCATCGGACTGCAGGACGACCTCGCGGTGGGCCAGTCGACCTTCATGGTCGAGATGGTGGAGACGGCGGCGATCTTGAACCACGCGACGCCGCGGTCGCTGATCGTCCTCGACGAGATCGGGAGGGGCACGAGCACCTACGACGGGCTGGCCATCGCGCGCTCGGTGGCCGAGTACCTTCACTCTCACCCGCGGCTGAGGTGCAAGACGCTATTCGCCACCCACTATCACGAGCTGACCGAGCTTGCCGACTACCTCCCGCGGGCGAGGAACTACCAGGCGGCGGTGTCCGAGGACAAGGGAAACGTCGTGTTCCTGCGGCGCATCGTGCCTGGCGGTGCCGATCGGAGCTACGGAGTGCACGTCGCACGGCTGGCGGGACTTCCGACGGCGGTCATCAAGCGAGCGTGGGAGGTGTTGGGCGAGCTCGAGAACGGGGCCGGGACCGGTCCCGGCCACGGGAAGGCGGGCGCCGGCCACCAGGGTGAATCGTCTGCGCCTCTCCAGCTTCCCCTGATGAACGGCGACCCGGCGGTCCTCGAAAGATTGCTCGGACTCGACGTGGCTTCCATGACGCCCCTCGAAGCGATCAACAAGCTATACGAGTTGCAGGAGGAAGCCAGGGAAGGGGCCACGGATTAGGGACTAAGGGTTGGGGATCGGCGCGGGCGAGTGCTCAGGTAATCGTAGGCTCGAAATGAGGGCCTGCGTTGCTGCGAGACCGTGTTCGGGTCCGGCCACGAAAGTCCGACGTCTACGAGGCTCGGGCTTGGCCTCGGCTGTGGTCGGATAGCTGACGTGACCGCAGTGAAGGCACGACAGATACTTGCCGTAATGGTCGTCCGCGACGGTTCGGTCTCCGGAGCATCTCGGGCAGGACTTGAAGTAGATCATCTTGGCGCCTCGCTTGAGCTATTGAATCGTTACTGCTGATTCTGGGTCAGCCGAATCAGTTCTTCCGTATCGCCGCTAAGACTCGCCTCTACAACTCCCGCCAGGGTCTCGACGTCCTGGCCGAGAGAGACGCGGCCGTTGATGAAACCGAGCGCGAGGGTCCTCAGGTCGGTGCAGCCCGCCGCCGGCCGTTCCGTGAACTGAGGGAGCTCGCCATCCTGCAGGTCTTGCTGGATGGCGCTGAGCGAGACCTCCCTCGCTGCGAAGCACCACGGCGAGGGCGACGATATGAGCGAGGCCCTCGAAATGGTGCTCGCCAGCTGAGAAGCTTCGATGGGCTGTCTCAACCGGGGGTTGTCGACGCCCTGGACCAGGTACATCGCCGTGCCCAAAGCGACGACTCCCAGCGCGACTCCGGCTATCGCGCCTCCGACCCGGTCGATCCAGCCGAGGAATAGGTGGGAGAGCAGCCGCCGAATCAGCGCCGTGAGGACTCTTGCGGTGAGTGCGGTGACCACGACGATGGCAAGGAAAGCCGTGATCTGTCGCACGGTCGCGTCATGTACATAGGGGACGAGCGCGTCCGCGAGTAGGGCACTGTATTGAAAGGCGAGAACGATCCCGAGGGCCAGCCCACCGAGGCCTCCGACTGGGGCGAGGAGTCCGGACCGCAACCCTATCAGGGCCAGCAGGACTATGGTGCTTACGATTACGAGGTCTATCCAGTGCATCGGGCCTTAACCTAAATATCGTGTAAAAACTGCGTGATAGTACGATTATCGTCGGTATATGCTGCTCGTAGCCAGCGTATCGCCCACGAAGTCATGTATGTGGTGGCACTTATCGGAAGGCCGGTAGTGGCATACGCGTTCGGTGGCCGGTAGCCCAGGGATTACCTTTGGTTTGGGGACAGCAGACCCGCCCGCGAGACCCAGTAATTGAAGGCGGTGGTAAGATTGATTCCCTCGTAAAAACCCGTTTTGAGGAAGTTCCAGCGCTTTAGCACATGTGAGCGCTACCGTATGTTGGGGTAGGACACGGAACAGAGACTGTATATTGTACCCAGGCAAGGGTACGGTTGTTCTAATTCGACCTGCACAGACTTTTTACGAGAGAATCAAGATTGCGGAGATCATGTCTCTGGATATCTACACGGTCGGACACAGCAACCACACCTGGGAGACGTTCGCGCCGCTGCTGAAGGAGCACGGAATCGAGGCGCTGGTCGATACGAGGAGCAGTCCGGTTAGCAAGTACGCCGATTTCGCCAACACACGTACCCTGCTGGTCCTGCTGGACCGCGAAGGCATCCGCTATCTGAACATGGGCGACTCGCTGGGAGGTAAGCCGCCCGACCAGTCGTGTTACGACGCGAAGGGCAAGCCCGACTACCGGAAGATCAGGGCCAAGGCCTTCTTCCAGGAAGGGGTTGAGACCCTTTCGAGCATCGCCTCAGGTGCGACGGTTGCTCTGATGTGCGCCGAGGAGGACCCTACGAAGTGCCATCGCAGGCTACTGATCGGGCCGGCGCTGGAGGCGCTTGGGGTGACGCTGCTACACATCAGGGCCGATGGCTCGGTCCAACGGGAGGAGGCTCTGGGCGGCAAAAAGGCCTATAAGAAACAGCTTCAGGGCACGCTGCCGTTCTAGGAGTCGGACACCTGAATATCTATACGCTCGGGTTCACTGGGAAGACCGCCCGAGATTTTTTCGAGACGCTGCGCGAGTTTTTGCTGAGGCGGTAGTGATAGGGATGGAGTGCATCGCCGTTTCAACTTGAACTCTGAGACGCCCCACCGGGGCGTCTCTACGGATCCGAGATTCACGCGTTCGGTCCTACCATGTAGTAGCGATCGAGTTCCCACTTCATAGGGTTTTCGCGAATGTATTTACGGATTTCGTCCAGCGATCGTTCGTCTCGGATTATGTGGTCGTGGAATCGTGGCTGCCACGCGAACTCCCTGTGCCCAGCAGCTCGGATTCGCTTCGTGCAAACCGACTTGAACTGATTGACGATCGCGCCGAGCACGCCTGGTTTCCATGTGCGACCTGATGAGCTGATGATGGTAGAGACGCCCCGCTGGGACGTCTCCGCGAGGTTGGACTCGTGGCTGGCGTCGTCGATCACCAGAATACCGTGAATATGGTTCGGCATGACCACAGATTCATCGAGTGTGACGTTCTGCCTGATCTGTTCGGTTCGCCGCCATTCGTCGGCCACGATTTCACCTACGGGCGAAAGCCGCATTGCCCCGTCGTCGATGTCGCCGAAGAGTAGAACACGGTTCTTGGTACAAACCGTGATGAAGTACCAGCCGGTTGATGAGTAGTCCCAATCCCGGAGGCGGGTGGAGTCAACGCGGTATTTGCGCCGGTAAAGAGTCATTAGTGTCGGTTATTCGGGGGCGATGCGATTAGCGACGGCCGACGTTTTTGCGGGCGGAGACGCCCCGGCGGGGGCGTCTCTACAAGACGGGGCAGCCTATGAGTTCGATGTCACGCTCTTTCCTTAAAACAAACTCGCCTGGGCGGTGTTGGGGCGGTGTTCCGGGTAGGTTATGCCTAGGTGTTCGTAGGCGCGGCGGGTGGCTACGCGGCCTCGGCGCGTGCGATCGAGGAAGCCTAGCTGGAGTAGGAAGGGCTCGTAGACGTCCTCGATGGTGTCGGCTTCCTCGCTAATGGAGGCGGCGAGGGTGTCGATGCCGACGGGGCCGCCATCGAACTTCTCGATGATGGAGCGCAGCACCATATGGTCAGTGTTGTCGAGGCCCAGGGCGTCGACCTCGAGGCGGTTCAGCGCCTCCCGGGCGACGTCGCCCGTGACGATATTGTCGGCCATGACCTGGGCGTAGTCGCGGACCCGCTTCAGCAGCCGGTTGGCGACTCTCGGTGTCCCTCGAGCGCGGCGGGCGATCTCGGTGACGCCGTCGTCCTCGGCCTCGATTTCCAGGATGCGAGCCGAGCGCCCTACGATCTGCTGCATGGCTTCTTCGTTGTAGAACTCGAGGCGGTCCGCCGAGCCGAACCGGTCGCGCAGGGGCGAGCTGACCATGCCGTAGCGGGTCGTGGCGCCGATCAGGGTGAAGGGCTGGATGGTGAGGTTGATGCTCCGGGCCTTGAGCCCTTTGTCGATCACCCAGGAGACCACGAAGTCCTCCATGGCGCCGTAGAGGACCTCCTCGACGACGCGACTGAGGCGGTGGACCTCGTCGACGAATAGCACCTCGCCGTGCTGGAGCCGCGAGAGGACGGAGACCATGTCGCCCGGGCGTTCGATGGCGGGGCCCGAGGTCGTCTTGATGCGGGCCTCCATCTCGGTGGCGACGATCTGCGCGAGGGTAGTCTTGCCCAGGCCAGGCGGGCCGTGGAGGAGCATGTGGTCGAGGGGCTCGCCTCGCTGCTTGGCGGCCGCGATGCCTATCTCGAGGTTGCTCTTGAGGCGGTCCTGGCCGATGTAGTCGGAGAGCCGCTTGGGGCGTAGGGTATTGTCCAGCGAGGAGTCGTCTTCTTGTGGCTTTCCGGAGACGATTCGTTCTTGCAAAAGTACGGTTCCTAGGGGAAATCAGAACTGGTGTTCATTCTATGGATGGGGTTGCGGGGTGTCAAGGAAGGGGGCGTGTCGGCTGGCTATCCCGCGCGTCGCCCGTGAAGATCTGTGGGTTCATTCAGGGTTAGGGTCTTTCCGATTGTTGACCTACGGGAGGTCCTTCGACAGGCTCAGGACGAACGGAAAGGGGGCTCCGAACGAAGTGAGCACTCGAACCCCGACTGATTAGCGATGTGGCTTATCGGACCACAGCAATGGCGGCGAAACCCCGAAGACCGAAAAACCCTACATCTTGGCTGGCGCTATTGAGTGCCTGAGACCCGCAATGTACATTGGGTCAGACAACTTCGTAGAGTGTTAGGACAAAGGAGGCCGTCATGGCGAGAGTCCCTTACGTGTCAAGAGGTGATTTGCCATCAGATAAGCAGCCGATTTACGACGAGATAGCGGGAAAGAGGGGCGGAGTCGCCAATGTCTTTCAGGCTCTACTCAACAACCCAGACGCCGCGGAGGTCGTGGCCAAAGTCGGCGAATATGTCCGATACGGGTCCCCTCTGGATCCCGCAGTTCGCGAGACCGCGATCCTGAGCACGGCGAAAGAGTACAGCAATGACTACGAGTGGGCTCAACACCTGCCTGTGGCTCGACAGGTAGGGGTCAGAGAGCAGGTCATCGATGCTATTCGCAGCGGTCGAGCACCGATGGGGCTACCTGCCAAAGAAGGGGTGTTCGCCCAAGCGGCCAAGGAGCTTGTTCGAGAAAGGACCCTCAGCGACCGAACGTTTCAGGCCGTCGAGCACCTTCTCGGTCCGCGCCAAACGATCGATCTCATCGTTCTGGTGGGCTACTACTCGATGCTGAGCCAGGTGATAGGTGCGTTGGGTGTCGAGCTGGATGATGGCCTAGAGTCCGACCTGACGGGGTGACGGCTAACCGTGTCTATGCGGTATTGCGGGGATCCCAACTGCTTGATCCGGTTGGCCGACTGCTATAATTGGCATCCTTCGAGGGGGTTGCCGCTCGTATGGCGTTAGCTGGAGCAACTGCACAGTCGGGCGCATTGCTGAGGGAGCTTGGTGACGGGCTCGTGATGCGTCGAGGCGCCATCGAGGACGCCGAGGCGCTGGCCGACTTCCAGGCGATCACGAACAGCAGCACTGAGGAGCCCGACGAGGGCATCCGGCAGTGGACGTGGGACCTGGCGAGCGGCGGTATGCCCGGCTTCGACCCGAGCGACTTCGTAATCGTCGAGGACACCTTGACGGGCGCAGTCGTCTCGTCGTTGAACCTCATCTCGCAGACGTGGACTTACGGCGGAGTCGAGTTCGACGTTGGGCGTATCGAGCTGGTGGCCACACACCCTGACTACCGACGGCGGGGCCTGGTCCGCGCACAGATGGACGTGGTCCACGAGTGGAGCGCCGCCCGCAGCGAGTTGGTCCAGGGAATCACCGGGATTCCCTGGTACTACCGGCAGTTTGGCTACGAGATGGCGCTGGAGTCGTGGGGCGGTCGTTGGGGAGAAACGCCAGCCGCTACGCCGGAGCCGGCCGGACCGACCGCGCAGTACGTGCTGCGACCGGCAGCGACCGAGGACCTGCGGATCGCTTCGCGCCTGTACGATCGCGGCTATCAGCGTTACCTCGTCTCGTGTGCGCGGGGCCACGAGATGTGGCGGTACGACCTGGACGGCCGCAGCGATGGTGCGGCCCATCGTCGAAAGATACGCGTGATCGAAGACAGCCAGGGCACGCTAGTTGGATGCCTGATGCACGAGCCCCGGCTCAGTAGGAAAAGGATAGTAGTCACCTTGTTCGAACTGGCCCCCGGAGTGTCATGGGAAGCGGTGGCGCCTGCCGTGGTCCGCTACCTGAAGGAGACGGGCCAGAAGTACGCCGCTCGGGACGGTGCCGACTTCGGCGAGCTCTTCTGGGCGCTCGGCAGCGAGCACCCGGCGTACGAGGTGTCGGACCTGATGCCTCAGGCGGAGCGTCCATATGCGTGGTATCTCCGGGTGCCGGACCTCCCGGCTTTCGTGTCGCGGATCGCTTCGGTGCTGGAGAAGAACCTGGCGAGCTCCCCGGCGGCGGGGTACTCGGGCGACCTTAAGATCAGCTTCGTAGGCGACGGTCTCCGCATCGCGTTCGAAGACGGACGGCTGACGGTCGCCGAACGATGGATGCCGACGCAGCTCGACAGCCGTCTTTCGCCCCGAGTGCGTGACGCGCTGTTCCCCGACCTGACGTTCCTACAACTGCTGTTCGGTTTCCGGTTGGTGGAAGACTTGGAGTATGCCTTCCCGGACTGCAGGATAAGCGCGGTCCGCGCGCGGGAGCTGTTGAACGGCCTGTTCCCGAAGCGGGCGTCGCACGTCTGGGCGATCGAGTGATTTCACAACGTCCTTCGACAGGCTCAGAGCTTGTGAGTTTTTGGGTTCTGTGGTGGAAATGAGATGATCCTGGGGGTTTATCGGCCTGGCTTAAATAAACGGGATTCGCTGTGGCTGGCGAGTTGACCTGTTGGTGGGACGGACTATCGTTGTGTCACGCAGGCCTTTGGCCTACGTGCCCTCCCCTTTGGCTGAAGCTATGGGAGTCAGGGCTATCCAACGCAACAAGTTATGTGCCACCGCCACCAAGAGCAGGATTGCGGTGGCTTTGTGGAGGCCTCGTACCGTGAACTGGGAAACCCCGAGCTGACGTACCTGCGCATTCGCCCATTCCGCCGTGGCGCCCCGCTCCCTGTAGACGGTCTGAGCCTCCTGCGTAGCCATGCGCTGTCGCCACTGCACTACTGCCGGACTATCTCCGTAGCGTGGCTGGTACCGCTCCTCCTCCTTTTTGTCCCGAGGCAGTCGGACCGGCGCGTACACTGTGACACCCCGTCCCTCCAGGGTGGTAATATCGGCCCGCGCCGCGAAAGCGCCATCTATCAGGTAGGCCTTGGGATGCTGGCCTGTACGCTGGGCCACCTGGGCCTCCATGGGCGACGCCTGCCCAGCATCCCCTGTGCTAACGACATCGACCCCCACGATCACTCCACTGGCGCCGTCGGTGGCCAGTTCCACGTTGTAAGCCGGCCGAAAGCCTCCATCCGGCATCTTCATCACCCGCACCTGCGGGTCCGTGCTGGAGACCCGGGGCGCCGTCACTTTTTTTCGTTTCCTTTTGGCCAGAGTTTGCTGCTGACGTTTCTTGGCGGCCTTGGCTTGCGGCAGGTATCCCAAGCCCTTGTTCACCCGCTCCACCCGCTCACGGGCCGCTCGCTCCCGCGCACTCTGTTGTCGTTTGCTTACCCCGGGGTCGGGATGCTCCCGCTCCGAGGCCAGCCGTTCCACCTGGGCCTGCGCCTCCTTCAGGTAGGCATCCAGCCCCTGCTGTCGACGGAAGGAAGAGGCTCCGGCGCTGGCCCGCACCCTCATCCCATCTTGCGCCACCCGTTCCAGGGTCACCGCATCGGCGGCCATCAACGAGGCCACGATCTGGGTCAGCAACTCGTCCAGGGCAGCCCGGTGGGCCACCCGAAAGTCCGACAACATGTGGTAGTTGATGGGCACCCCACCGCAAACCCAGCGATAGGCGTCGTGCTCCTCGCACAGGAGGGCCAGACGCCGGGCGCTCCCCACCCCATCCACTGTCGCCAAAAGCCACAGGGCCAGAAGTACCTGGGGATCCGTCGTTGGGCGACCAGGGCGCTCTACCACCGCCTTGATCGAACCATAGAAGGCCGACAAGTCCAACTCCTCCAACAGCCCCCAGATAGCTCTGGCCGGGTGGTCCTGAGCCACCGAAGCCTCCAGGTCCCGGGCGACCCACTGCAGTTGCTCGCGTACCGGTCGCACAACTCGCGCCTGTTCAGGCTGCGTCGGCGACCCAGGGGGCCCAGCCTCGGCCGCAGGCAGTTCAAACAGCGTATCTTCGCTCACCGGATACCTCCAGACCTCAGTTTTCCCTATTGTCCTCCATCACCTCGCAACCACGCCAGCGAACTGAATCAATTTACTCACAAGCTCTCAGGATGAGCGGACTTTGACGGGCTCAGGATGAGCGGGACTTTGACGGGCTTCCTTCGACAGCTCGGGATGAGCGGAGTGTGGAATCTTGGCGGTGAAATCTTGGAGGTTGTGAGTTGGTCTGGGTCGTAATAGCCATCCTGGTTGTGATCGGAGGGTCGGCTTTGGTCGTGGCGATCGGCGCTCGCCTGCCTAAGCCCAAATCCACCGAAGGGATGACTATGCAGCAGCGGAACGGGCGATAGGGGCAAGGGAGGGCGATGGTCCGGGCACGATTTGGGGTAGAGGGGGGCCGGTGTTTGTCTTCAGTTGCCGCGGGGAGACTTTGTGACCGTCTGCGAATGTTGGTCAGGGCGAGATAGCGGGGAGAGGACACAGCAAGAGGCACTCGCAGACCGGACTGGCGCGAGTTCGCGGGGACGTTCGGTTGGCCGGATGGCGGCCGGTTGCCGCCGCCGCCGTCAGGCAGGGAGTGGCAGGGCGCGCAATCGGGCCAGGGCACGATCGAACTGGGCTTCCCAAGGCCAGCGCTGTGGCAGATGCAGTGTGAGGCGGCGCGCCGAGCGGGTGATCCGTCCGGCCAGGGAGAAGAACCGCCGCCGGAGGGTCTTGGTGGTCACCACCTGCTCGCCCAGACCGATGCGCGCTGTCCAGCGGGCGATGTTGTGGGCCATCACCTGTACCGCCAGCCAGGCGGCGTTGGCGGCGAAGCGGCCCGAGGGGAGATGGTTCAACCCCACACCGTGCTTGAGGTCTCGGATGGCATTCTCGATCTCGGCGTGGCGGCGATGGTCGGCCTCCAGTTCGAGCATCTCCCCGTCCCGGTCGGTGATGAAGCCGTGATAGCTGTAGGTGGCGAAGAGGGCCAGCTGGGAACCGGGCGTGGGCTTCACACGCCGGACGATGAGCCGCACCGGCGCGGCGTCAGGTTCACTCTGGAAGGGAGTGCAGGTGGTCTCGGCCACATCGGCGGCGCCGTCCATCCAGTAAGGAATCGGCGTCCAGGCATCTTCGGGTATCGCCTCGATGAGATTGTGCAGGCTTTTATGCTGGCGGATGGTGATGGAGAAGCGGACATCCATCTTGCGGCAGACGGATACCACGCCATGAGTGTAGAACCCGCTGTCGGCCCGTAGCGTGAGTCGTCCGTTGGCCCCGGCGTAGCGCACCCGTCCCACCGTCTCCCGCAGGAAGTGGGCGGCGCCGCGGGCGGTGTTGGCCCGGCCCTCGCGCAGCCGGGACATCAGCACGTCTCCGGTGCCGGCGGCGATGGCCAGCAGTGGGTGGTAGCCCCGCTTGCCGGTATAGCCGTGGTGGCGGGCGCCCTCCTTGGCCAGTCCGTAGGTCTCGCAGATGGTGGAATCGAGGTCGATGGTGAACGGCGCGTCGCCGGGTCCGGCCCCAGCGGCCCAGGCCCGGGCCAGCAGCTCCCGGCTCACCCGGTCCAGCTGGCGGACGTGGCCCCACCGGAAGCTGCGCAGGAAGGTGCCCAGGGTGGATGGCGCCTTGACCGTGCCGCCTAGGGTGCAGGCCGTCCCCCCGGTGCGCAACACATCAGCGTCGTCGATGCAGTCGCCGCCGGCCATGGCTGAGGCCACCAGGGTCATCAGCTTGTCTCCGGTGTTGGCCCGCCCCGGCGCGCCGCCCAGGTCAAGGTTATGGTCAACGAGTCCCCGCAGGCCCAGATGCCGGGCGAGGGTGGCCGGCAGGAGCAGACCGGCATTGGCCACCAGGCGGTGATCGTCAAAGACGATACGGATACGGTCGGGCTGGTTGCGTGGTAGCATCTATTGGGTGCTCCTTCTCTGGGACTGTTTTGCTGCTACAAAACCATTATCCCAGATTCAGAAGAGCACCCTCTGGCCACTTCAGGATGCTAACCCGACGCCCTCCCTCGGTGGATTCGGGCTAAGGAGCATGTCGTGTCTCGGAAGGCGGTGTTCAACAGGCAACCTTCAGAGATATGGGGGGTTATCGCGGACCTAGGCAACCAGGCCTCGTGGCGGACGGACTTGCAACGCGTCGATCGAGTGCCGGACCGCAATGGGCATCCGGTGTGGGAGGAGACTGACAGGCGCGGCCAGACGCTGACGATGGAGACGGTGGAATCGCTGTCTTCCCGACGGCTAGTGCGGCGGATCGCCGACGAGAACCTGGGGTTTGGTGGTAGCTGGACGATGGAGATCGGCGAGTACGGAGAGGTGACGTCGTTGACTATCACGGAGAACGGCGAGATTCACAATCCGGTCTTCCGGTTCGTCTCTCGCTTCATCACGGGCCAGTCGGCGACTATCGACGAGTACCTGACGGCGCTCGGCGCGAAGCTGGGCGTCGAGGTCACGATCACGAGCGCATAGGGTGGGAATGGCTGAAGCGACCCTTTCTTTTGTTCCGACCCGCCCGCCCGTAATTGATACGGGCCTCCGCCCTGTACCCCGGCAAAGGGGGCGCTGCCCCCTCTGCACACCCCTGGGTCCGATGCATGCCAAGTAAGTCGAAGCGCGAGTGGCAGGACGAGACTCTCGGGCCGGTGAAGAAGCGGTTCGGAGAGCTGCGCGACAGCTTCGAGACTGACTCTGGGCTGGAGGTCGAGCCGGTCTACGTACCGGAGGACGTGGCCGGCCTCGACTACGGGAGAGACCTGGGGTATCCGGGCGAATACCCCTACACCCGCGGCGTGCAGCCCAACATGTACCGGGGCCGCGTCTGGACGATGCGACAGTACTCGGGGTTCGCGTCGCCGGAGGAGTCGAACCGGCGCTATCGCTACCTGCTTGACGAAGGCCAGACCGGGCTGAGCGTCGCCTTCGACCTGCCGACGCAGACGGGCTACGACTCGGACCACCCGCTGGCCGTCGGCGAGGTGGGGCGGGCGGGCGTGCCGATCAGCAATCTCGCGGACATGGAGATACTGCTCGACGGCATCCCGCTGGACAAAGTAAGCACGTCGATGACGATCAACTCTACGGCGTCGATTCTGCTGGCGTTGTACATCGCGGTCGCGAAGAAACAGGGAGTCGAGCCTGGCCGGCTCGACGGAACAATCCAGAACGACATTCTCAAGGAGTATATCGCGCGGGGCACCCACATCTATCCGCCTGAGAGGTCGATGCGGCTGGTCACTGACGTGTTCAAGTATTGCAGCGAAAACGTGCCTCGGTGGAACACGATCAGCGTCAGCGGCTACCACATGCGCGAGGCGGGGGCGACGGCGGTGCAGGAGCTGGCCTTTACGTTCTCTAACGCTATCGCCTACGTCGAGGCGGCGCTGGAGTCGGGGTTGGAGATCGACGACTTCGCGCCCAGGCTATCGTTCTTTTTCGTGGCGCAGAGCGACCTGTTTGAAGAGGTAGCCAAGTACCGAGCCGCCCGCCGCATGTGGGCCAAGATCGCGCGAGAGCGGTTCGGCGCCGAGAACCCGCGGTCATGGACGCTGCGGTTCCACACGCAGACGGCAGGCGTGACTTTGACGGCGCAGCAGCCGGACAACAACACCGTACGGACGACGGTCCAGGCCCTCGCTGCGGTGCTCGGCGGGACGCAGTCGCTACACGTGAACTCCCGCGACGAGGCGCTGGCGTTGCCGACGGCGGAGGCGGTGCAGCTCTCGTTGCGCACCCAGCAAATTCTGGCGCACGAAAGCGGCGTGACGGAGACGGTCGACCCGCTCGGGGGGTCGTACTACATCGAAAACCTGACGGACAGGGTCGAAGAGGCGGCGTGGAAGTACATCGACGAAATCGACCGTATGGGCGGTGCCGTCGCCGCGCTGGAGACGGGCTACCAGGCCTCGGAGATCCACGAGAGCGCTTACAAGCTCCAGCTGGAGATCGAGGAGGAGGATCGTATCGTTGTCGGCGTTAACCGGTACGAAGGCCCGGCGCCACTGGTCGGCGAGCTTCAAGGCATCGACCCGGAAGAAACGCGCCGGCAGATCGCGCGCGTGAAGCGCGTTCGCGCGGAGCGAGACGGAGCCGTCACGGAGGCGTCGTTGGTGCGCCTCAAGGAGGTCGCCGAAGGGGCCGAAAACACAGTCCCGGCTATCTTGGAGTGCGTCGAGGCGTACGCCACAGTAGGCGAGATCGCCGATGTGTTTCGCAGCGTTTTCGGCGAGCAGGTCGAAGTGGGGTCCAGGGGTTAGGGGTTGGGGATCAGGGCTGAAGACTGCACGTTTTGTGGGATCGCGGCGGGTGAGGTGCCGAGTCACGTCGTTTTCGAGGACGAGTTGACGGTGGCATTCTTGGATCGGCGTCCGGTGTTCCCGGGGCATTCGCTTCTGGTGCCGAAGGAGCACGTCGAGACGCTTGTCGACCTGCCGGACGATCTACTTGCCCCGATTTTCTCGAACGGGAGGCTGCTGGCGGCCGCGATGGAGAAGGGCCTGGGGGCGCACGGGTCATTCGTAGCGATCAACAATAAGGTGAGCCAGAGTGCGCCCCATCTTCACGTTCACGTGGTGCCTCGCAGGCGAAAGGACGGGCTGCGGGGATTCTTCTGGCCGCGCCAGAAGTACGAGGGCGAGGCGCACGTCGTGAAGGTGCAGGATGCGATCAGGGGCGCCGCTGCGGAGCTGTCGGCGGAGAGCGGCTCGGACGTAACACCGGAACGATCTTAAGGAGAGTCCACTCGGATGTCGACGGAATCAGTGCAAGACAGCCCAGTGTGCGTGGCACGGGACATCAACCACGTGTGCATCGCCGTGCGGGACATCGTGGAGACGCTGCGGTTCTACGAAACGGCGTTCGGTGTCGGCCCTGCCGAGGTCGAGAGCGTCGAGGACCAGGCAGTCCTGGCGGCCATCGTCACCATGGGGAGCTCGCAACTGGAGTTCATACAGCCCACGAACACCGAAAGCGGTGTCGCCAAGTTCATCGAAAGGCGAGGGGAGGGGTTGCACCACATCTGCTTCGACGTGGATGACCTGCAGACGACTCTCGACCGGCTGGATGCCGCGGGAATGGAATTGATCGACAAAACGCCGCGAAAGGGCGTGGCGGGTATGATCGCGTTCATCCATCCGAAGGCAACACGGGGTGTCCTCGTAGAGCTGGTCGAGCGCGGGGACAGCGAGGAGTGACGGACGTGCCATCGGACATTATACGAGTGCTGGTCGCTAAGCCGGGGCTGGATGGCCACGACCGCGGCGCCAAGGTAATCGCCAGGGCGCTGCGCGACGCCGGCATGGAGGTTATCTATACGGGGATCCGTCAGACCCCAGAGATGATCGTGGAGGCGGCTATGCAGGAGGATGTCGACGTCATAGGGCTGAGCATCCTGTCGGGTGCTCATATGGAGCTGTTCCCGGAGGTTTTTCGCAGCCTCAAAGACCGGGGAATGGAAGACGTCATCGTGGTCGCGGGAGGGATCATCCCTGAGAACGACAAGCCGGCGTTGGAGAAGATGGGGGTGGCGGGTACTTTCGGCCCGGGGACGACGACTCGCGAGATCGGCGAGTTCATCCGCGGCGCTGTGGACGCGAGGCGTAAAGCGTGAACCGTAAAACGAAATCGTGATCGACGCGCTGGTATTTGACTTCGACGGGGTCATCATCGACACGGAGACGCCGGACTACGAGTCGTGGTCGGAAGAGTTTCGCGCGCACGGCGTCGAGTTGGACCGCGCCATGTGGTCCCAGATCATCGGAGGAGCGCCGGACGTCTTCGACGTCCACGGGCACCTCGATACGCTGACCGGTGGGGGGCTCGACGTAGCCGCGATCGGGCGTCGCAGGCGTCAGAGATATCTCAAAATGGTGGATGCGAACCCGCTGCTTCCCGGCGTGCTCGACTACTTGACGCAGGCTAAGGAAGTGGGGCTGAAGGTCGGCGTTGCTTCGAGCTCCAGTAGCGAGTGGGTCAATGGCCACCTAGTGTCCTGAGTTATGAACTCATTGCAAAAGTACTTGCTGGGGTGTACCCTCCACGAAACGCTCATGGAGGTCACCATGGCCATCGGACGCCCCATTCCTCCCTTGCACCTTTCCTCCGACGAACGCGAGAGCCTCGAGCGCTGGAAGCGGCGTCCAACCACTGCCCAGGCGCTGGCTCTGCGATCCCGGATCATTCTCCGTTGCTCCGAGGGCAAGACCAATACCGTCGTGGCCGGGGAGATCGGTCTGGCCAAGCAAACGGTGGGGAAGTGGCGGGCCCGGTTCATCGAACGCCGCCTCGACGGCCTGTTTGACGAGCCGCGGCCCGGCGGCCCACGCTCCATCACGGACACCGATGTGGAGCGGGTCGTGACCCTCACCCTGGAGACGACGCCGGCGGATGCAACCCACTGGAGCACGCGCTCCATGGCTGCGCGTACCGGCCTGAGTCAGAGCGCCATCAGCCGTATCTGGCGGGCCTTTGCCTTGCAGCCGCATCGGACCGAGACGTTCAAACTTTCGTCTGACCCTCTGTTCATCGAGAAGGTCCGTGACATCGTGGGGCTCTACCTCAACCCACCCCAGCGGGCTCTGGTCCTGTGTGTCGACGAGAATTCCCAGATCCAGGCCCTCGACCGGACGGCCCCGCTGTTGCCCATGCGCCCGGGGCAGATCGAGCGCCGGACCCATGACTACCGTCGTCATGGTACGACCTCTCTCTTCGCCGCCCTCGACGTGAAGACGGGAGAGGTCATCGGCGCCTGCCACCGTCGGCACCGGTCCACGGAGTTCCGGCGCTTCCTCGACCGGGTCGATGCGACCGTACCCCCGGACCTCGACGTGCACCTTATCCTGGACAACTACGCCACCCACAAGACCCCCGCCATCCAGCGCTGGCTGGCCCGGCGGCCGCGCTATCACCTGCACTTCACCCCCACCAGCAGCTCTTGGCTGAACCAGGTGGAGCGCTGGTTCGCGGTGCTGACAGAGAAGCAACTGCGCCGCGGGGTGTTCCGCAGCACTCGGGAACTGGAGCAAGCCATCGAACAGTACATTGACCAGCACAACGCTGCCTCAAAGCCCTTCATCTGGACCAAAACCGCAGACCAGCTACTAGCTACCATCGCCCGATTTTGTCATCGGATTCATAACTCAGGACACTAGAGCGGCGAGACCTATTGCAGTACGTCGACACGGTGACGACACGGGACGACGTAACCCAGGTCAAGCCCGACCCGGAGTTGTTCCTGACGACGGTGTCCCGGCTGTCGTCTGTTCCACAGAGGGCCGTTGCTATCGAAGACTCGGCCAACGGCGTCACGGCGGCTAAGCGCGCAGGCATGTACTGTGCGGTTGTGCCGAACCCGATGACCCGGGATCTGCCGATCGACCACGCCGACCTGCGGCTAGAGGCGCTTTCGAATATTGAGCTGGGGGACCTGCTTCGACGCGCTGAGGCGTCGGCGAGCGCACGCGACGCGTGAGCCGTGCTTCGACGGGCTCAGCGTGAACGGAATAAGGCTGCGGCTCCGAAATCACCAAAGCACGCCCCCCTTCCCTTAGGCTAAGCTCAGGACCGGCCTAACCCTACTCCGGCGAGGAATGGACAAGAAGGCGTGTCCTCAATTCAGGGTTTCTGGATTCCGGCTTTCGCCGGAATGACGGAGTGTCACAACTTCTCAAGCATTGGATGTGCGGGGCGGCGGTGCCTATAATGGGCGCCTATGGCCAGTCCCACCATCGGTCCGATCACTGACCCGTCCAGGCTCGACGTCTCGACGGCCGCTTCCGCGATAAGGGATGGCGCGCTGTCGGCGGTCGAGTTGATGGAGTCGCTTCTGTCGCGGGCCCGGGAGTTTGAGCCGAGGCTGCGGGTCTGGGTGACTCTCGACGAAGACCGCGCTCTCGCTGACGCGCGGGCCAGCGACGAGGCTCTGGCAGGTACGGGACCGGCCGGCCCTCTGCACGGCGTGCCGGTTGGGATCAAGGACATCTACTACACCGCGAGCATGAAGACGACGGCGTGCTCGCCTATCTTCGCCGACTTCGTGCCCGACTTCGACGCTGCGACGGTAGCACGACTCCGGCAGGCCGGCGCGATAATCATGGGCAAGACGGTCACGACGGAGTTCGCGTGCATGGACCCGTCGCCGACTAGGAATCCCTGGAATACAGCCCACACGCCAGGTGGCTCGAGCAGCGGCTCTGCCGTTGGGGTCGCGGCCCGCATCTTCCCGACGGCCATGGGGTCCCAAACGGCCGGGTCGGTGCTCCGGCCGGCCTCGTATAACGGCGTCGTTGGCATGAAGCCGACGTTTGGGCGGATCAGCAGGTACGGCGTGATGGCCGTCGCATGGTCCCTGGACACGATGGGGTTCTTCACGCGGACGGTCGAGGATGCGGGGATTCTTCTTGACGTCCTCGCTGGACATGACCCTCGCGACCCTGCATCGGCACAGACCGACCTGGCTGACTACGGAAGCGCGGCCCGGAATCCGGTCCCACCGCGGGTTGGTGTCGTCGGAGGACTGTTCCGTGAGAGGGCCGACGCCGAGACACGGGAACACTTCGACGGCGTGGTAGACCGACTGTCGCGGGCAGGGGCCGAGGTCGAGGATGCCGAGGTCGACGCAGACTTCGAGGCCTTGCTCGCAGCCCAACGAGTAGTCATGACTGTGGAAGCGGCATCGGTCCATGAGGCCGATTTCGCGGCCCGTCCCGACGACTACGGCCCGAAGGTACGGGGGCTTATCGAGGCCGGCCTGCTGACGCCGGCGCTGGCCTACGTCAAAGCCCAACGGGTGCGGCACCGCTTTCGCGTCGCGATGGAGGCGGTCGCGAGCCGGTACGACGTGCTGGCCACGCCGTCCACTGCTGCTCCGGCGCCGAGAGACCTGAGCTCGACGGGCGACCCGGTGTTCCAGACGCCCTGGACGACCGGCGGCTTTCCTGCGATAACGCTGCCGACCGGCCTCAGCAAGTTGGGGCTGCCGCTGGGGCTGCAGCTGGCTTCGGGGCCTTTCGCCGAGGTGACACTACTACACGCGGCTAGGTGGTGCGAAGAGGCGGTAGGGGTTAGTCTGACTCCTCCAGACGTTCCTTGATCTTCCCGCCCACCCGCCCTTATTTGAATGGGATTTCACCCCATACCCCGACCAGAGGGGAGGTTCCTCTGGACTCCCCAGGTCGGATGAATTCACGATCGGCTGGGCGTCCGTCATATCAAGAAACCCGCTGAGAGATCCGGGTACAAAGGAGGTCAGATCATGAGGCTGATAATTACCGGGTGCGAGTTCGTCGGGAAGACGACACTAGGAGAAGGGGTATCGCGGTGGATCGCGGAGACGATGGGGAGCAGCCGATCGTTTCACGACCACTTCACGATACCGTCGCCCGAGGTCAAGGGCGAGGACAAGGACCACTTCATGGCGATGAGCCCCGCATTCAAGGAGCGGTTCCAGCGGTACCAGATCGACTACCATCTCCATCCATCGCTGGTCCACGACGCGGACCACATGCTGACGGGTTACCACATCGAGGAGGCGGTCTTCGCGCCGCTGTATTATGGCTACGGAGGAGATGGGCAGCACGCGGCCCGGTCGCCGTTCGCGAGGTCGATCGAGAAGACCATCATGGAGCTGGCGCCGGACTTCATACTGGTGCTGTTGAAGGCGTCACCGGACGCCATCGCAGAACGAATGAATACGAATCCGCAGCCTAGAGATCAAGCTGGCCGCAGGGACGCGACGCTTCAAGAGAAGGACATCGAATACGCGCTTCAGCGGTTCGACGAGGAGGTCGGCAAGACGTTGATCCGCAAGAAGATCGTGATAGACAACACATCGACGACACCCGAAGAGACGCTAGCAGAGTTCGTTTCGGAGGTGCAAAAGCACCTGTCCCAGGCGGACCGGCTGAGGATCCTGACGAACCATGCGCTCAAAGAGACGGGCCAGGCGCGCGAGGCGAAGGTGGACCATATTAAGACGAGGAAGGGTGAGTAGTTAAGGACTCGGAGGAATACTCCGTGGTGAGCACGCGCATAGCTAGCTGAAATGGCGTCGTCAGCCTGTCCGTCTACCCCTTCCCAACCTTCCCCCGAGGAGGGAAGGAGTAAAACACCTCCCGTTCATCTTTCACGATGTCTTTGATGCTGCAGATTGAGCAGGCCACGAGCAGGCTCTGAGCGACCACGGAAATTTCCATGAACGTTTTGCTGAACATCGAGCTTGAAGACCGACATGTCCAACAGATTGGAAGCGTCTCTGCAGATGTGGAGATCTTGCAATTGCCGTCCGAGGGCGAGGTCCTGGAGGCCATGCCTGAGGTGCACGTTGTGCTTGGAGGGCTCAATCGCGAGATGCTCACACGGGGTGCAAATCTGCGCTGGGTCCAGGTAACCAGTGCCGGCGTGGACTCATGGCTGTTCCCGGAGCTCGTGCAAAGCGACGTCATACTCACAAGCGCTAAAGGCACTGTTGGGGTCCATCTAGCGGAGCACGCGATGGCCCTGTTGCTGGGACTGACTCGTGGTATTGCGACGGCCATTCGAAAGCCGAGTCGGGACCAGCGGATGCCGATCCGGAACGCGTCCTGGGAGCTTGTGGGCGCTACGATGGGCATCGTAGGGTTGGGCGGCACGGGACGCGACCTCGCTGATCGCGCCCATGGATTTGGAATGCGAGTCGTCGCTGTCGACCCGGAGCAAGTGAAGCTGCCCGAGAGCGTCGAGGCTTGCTGGAGGATGGACCGGTTCCACGACCTGCTGGAGCAGTCGGACGTCGTTGCCATCTGCGCTCCGCTTACTAGAGAGACCGAAGGCATGTTCGATGAGCAAGCTTGATTCTCTCGTAAAAAGTCTGTGCAGGTCGAATTAGAACAACCGTACCCTTGCCTGGGTACAATATACAGTCTCTGTTCCGTGTCCTACCCCAACATACGGTAGCGCTCACATGTGCTAAAGCGCTGGAACTTCCTCAAAACGGGTTTTTACGAGGGAATCAAGCTTTCGCACGGATGCAAGGCCACGCCCTTCTCATCAACGTGTCCAGGGGCAAGATCGTCGACGAGGCGGCGCTGATGGACGCCCTGGAGCAGGGCAAGATCGGTGGAGCCGGTCTGGACGTTACACCGAGGGAGCCCCTTCCGGAGGACCATCCACTTTGGAGCATGGAGAACGTGATCGTCACTCCCCATACGGCCGGAGGATCGCCTAATCGTAGAGACCGGCTCGTCGATCCCTTCTGCGCGAACCTGCGACGGCTTCTCGCGGAGCAGCCACTTCTCGGCGTAATCGACAAAGAAAAGGGGTACTGAAGGACAGCCGGCTAAAGGGGGTCATGGCATTGGCACTGGAAACAAGACCATACGGCGATACGGGCGAACAGGTGACCGTCATCGGACTCGGCGGGGTTTTCCTGAACAAGCACTCGTTCAACGACGGGGTAGCCACGGTGCACCGTGCGCTCGAGCTCGGCGTCACGTACTTCGATACCTCGCCAGGATACGCTCGCGGGATGAGCCAGGCGATTCTGGGTGAAGCCCTGGCGGAGCGGCCGGAGAAGTACATGCTGGCAACAAAGCTGGGGTATATGAGGTCTGCCTCCAGGTACCGGTCGTACGAAGCGCTGCGGGCCCAGCTGGACGAGAACCTTCGACTGCTACGGCGCGACAGCGTGGACACCCTTCAAGTGCACGAGTCCGACCGCCACTATTGGTGGACGGACGGGACTCCGCCTGACAGGAGCGTCCCATTGGACCCCGACTACGACTTCGCCGGAGCGACGGTTATGGACGTGCTGCGCGATGCCAAAGAGGAGGGTCTGTGCCGGTTCACCGGCGTTACCGGAAATACTGCGGAAGGTGTGGCTCTCGTCTTGGGGAACGTGAACGTCGATGTTTGCCTGACGGCCTTCAACTACAACTTACTGCGACGGGGCGCACGTCGTGAGATATTTCCGCTTGCCAGAGCTAGCAAGGTGACCGTCGTTCTGGGCGGCGTTGTGAGGATTACTCGCGAGATGGAAGACCACGTGGAGAAGCTGAATTCCGTCCAACGAGATTCGAGCCTTTCGCACGTTGAACTCACGATCCGCTACCTTCTTGCTGACAGCGGCTTTAGCACGATAATGGTCGGCGCCGCAAAACCGGCGGAAATCGAGGAGAGTGTCACAGCGGCGGAGAAGGGTCCGCTTCCCGCCGACCTGCATCAAACCATCGAGCGGCTCGGGCTCCCGTAGCCGTCGCTGGGGTCCATTGCCGAATCGCGTTGGGGCCCTGTATCACACATATTGGAAGGCACCTCCGCAAAAGTAGAAGGCACTTCGGCCCAATGGTGGGCTCTGGGCTTTTTGGCGCTGGCCGAGCTGCTCGGTATGACCCTGTGGTTCAGCGCCTCGGCGGTCGTTCCCACCCTCCGGGAAGAGTGGGAACTCTCCTCGAGTAGCGCCGCCTGGCTCACTATCTCCGTGCAGATCGGGTTCGTGGCGGGCACCGTCGCCAGCGCAATCCTCAATCTGCCCGACGTCATGAACAGCCGACGCCTGTTCGGCATCGCCGCGCTGCTTGGCGCCGGGTCCAACGGGGCTTTCGCCTTCCTGGCCGACGGGCTGGTCCTGGGCATTCCGCTACGATTCCTTACTGGGGTGTTCCTGGCCGGCGTTTATCCGCCCGGGATGAAGCTGGCGGCCACGTGGTCGGTACGGTATCGCGGCTTTGCAATCGGCCTGCTGGTGGGCGCATTGACGGTGGGATCGGCCTCGCCGCACTTGGTCCGCTCGCTGACAGACCTGCCTTGGCAGGAGGTGGTTTTCACTTCTTCCGTGCTGGCCGTCGTGGGCGCGGTGATCGTCATGACTCTGGTCCAAGACGGCCCGTTTACGGCGGCGCAAGCGCGCTTCGATCCCAGGTTCGTCTTTCGAGCCCTTTCAAAAAGGGGCGTTGCGCTCGCGAATCTCGGTTATCTCGGCCACATGTGGGAGCTCTACGCCATGTGGACGTGGGTGCCGATCTTTCTTGTGCAGGCTCTGGAGGAGCAATCCGAGTCGCGGACCACTGCCGGCCTGATCGCCTTTGCTGTAATAGCCGTCGGCGGCGTAGGAAGCGTCATCGCCGGGGTGTTGGCCGATCGGCACGGACGCACCAATGTCGCGTCCGGCGCGATGGTCTTGAGCGGAAGCATGGCCATACTAGCCGCTCTGCTTTTCGACGCCCCGCTGGTAGTATTAACGCCTATTCTGCTGATCTGGGGCTTGACCGTAGTCGCCGACTCTGCGCAGTTCTCGGCCGCCATTACAGAGTTGAGTCCCCCCGAATATGTAGGAACAGCCCTAACCGCACAGACGGCGGCCGGGTTCCTGCTGACTCTGTTCTCGATCCAGCTCGTGCCGCTGTTTGTGGACGTTCAGGGATGGTCGCTGGCGTTCGGGATGCTCGCATTGGGACCCGTTTTCGGTGTATGGGCGATGTTGAGGCTTCGCTCCTTGCCCGAGGCGGCCAGTCTTGCGGGTGGGCGGGGTTAGCGCGAACTACCTCACCCCCTGCATGGTAACGTGCCCACAGGGTCGCCTTGCCCTCTCTCCGTCGACGGAGAGGGGTTGGGACGCTACCCGTTTTCTGCTGGGACTATGGACACTCTTTAGCCCGAATCCACCGAGGGAGGGCGTCGGGTTAGCATCCTGAAGTGGCCAGAGGGTGCTCTTCTGAATCTGGGATAATGGTTTTGTAACAGCAAAACAGTCCCAGAGAAGGAGCACCCAATAGATGCTACCACGCAACCAGCCCGACCGTATCCGTATCGTCTTTGACGATCACCGCCTGGTGGCCAATGCCGGTCTGCTCCTGCCAGCCACCCTCGCCCGGCATCTGGGCCTGCGGGAACTCGTTGACCATCACCTTGACCTGGGCGGCGCGCCGGGGCGGGCCAACACCGGAGACAAGCTGATGACCCTGGTGGCCTCAGCCATGGCCGGCGGCGACTGCATCGACGACGCTGATGTGTTGCGCACCGGGGGGACGGCATGCACCCTGGGCGGCACGGTCAAGGCGCCATCCACCCTGGGCACCTTCCTGCGCAGCTTCCGGTGGGGCCACGTCCGCCAGCTGGACCGGGTGAGCCGGGAGCTGCTGGCCCGGGCCTGGGCCGCTGGGGCCGGACCCGGCGACGCGCCGTTCACCATCGACCTCGATTCCACCATCTGCGAGACCTACGGACTGGCCAAGGAGGGCGCCCGCCACCACGGCTATACCGGCAAGCGGGGCTACCACCCACTGCTGGCCATCGCCGCCGGCACCGGAGACGTGCTGATGTCCCGGCTGCGCGAGGGCCGGGCCAACACCGCCCGCGGCGCCGCCCACTTCCTGCGGGAGACGGTGGGACGGGTGCGCTACGCCGGGGCCAACGGACGACTCACGCTACGGGCCGACAGCGGGTTCTACACTCATGGCGTGGTATCCGTCTGCCGCAAGATGGATGTCCGCTTCTCCACCACCATCCGCCAGCATAAAAGCCTGCACAATCTCATTGAGGCGATACCCGAAGATGCCTGGACGCCGATTCCTTACTGGATGGACGGCGCCGCCGATGTGGCCGAGACCACCTGCACTCCCTTCCAGAGTGAACCTGACGCCGCGCCGGTGCGGCTCATCGTCCGGCGTGTGAAGCCCACGCCCGGTTCCCAGCTGGCCCTCTTCGCCACCTACAGCTATCACGGCTTCATCACCGACCGGGACGGGGAGATGCTCGAACTGGAGGCCGACCATCGCCGCCACGCCGAGATCGAGAATGCCATCCGAGACCTCAAGCACGGTGTGGGGTTGAACCATCTCCCCTCGGGCCGCTTCGCCGCCAACGCCGCCTGGCTGGCGGTACAGGTGATGGCCCACAACATCGCCCGCTGGACAGCGCGCATCGGTCTGGGCGAGCAGGTGGTGACCACCAAGACCCTCCGGCGGCGGTTCTTCTCCCTGGCCGGACGGATCACCCGCTCGGCGCGCCGCCTCACACTGCATCTGCCACAGCGCTGGCCTTGGGAAGCCCAGTTCGATCGTGCCCTGGCCCGATTGCGCGCCCTGCCACTCCCTGCCTGACGGCGGCGGCGGCAACCGGCCGCCATCCGGCCAACCGAACGTCCCCGCGAACTCGCGCCAGTCCGGTCTGCGAGTGCCTCTTGCTGTGTCCTCTCCCCGCTATCTCGCCCTGACCAACATTCGCAGACGGTCACAAAGTCTCCCCGCGGCAACTGAAGACAAACACCGGCCCCCCTCTACCCCAAATCGTGCCCGGACCATCGCCCTCCCTTGCCCCTATCGCCCGTTCCGCTGCTGCATAGTCATCCCTTCGGTGGATTTGGGGTTAGCCTCTTACCGGCACCAGTGATGGTAGCCCGGTTCGAGCTTCAGGCAGAAGGCGTCGAGGTCCGACGCAGCGGTGAAGAGGTCGCCGGCCCGGTCTAGGACCGTCGCGTAGCACTGGCTCTTCTCCTCCTGGACGTTCAGCATCTTACAGAAGCGGATGGCCTTGTCGGCGCTCTGGGTGTCCCAGAACCTGTCCTGGACAGCGCCGCTGAGACACGCGATTCTGTTGCCTGCGTCGTCGACATGGCTGCACAGCTCGATGGCACGGGCGGGGTCCCCTCTGGTCACGTTGCCGACGTCTCTTCCCAAGCTAAGGAAGCAATCGAGGTGGGCCTCGGTCGGAGCCTTGGCGCATGCGTCCGCGACTCTGGCGTAGTCCGCGTCGTAGAGCTCGACCATGCGGGACGTCTGGTAGAAGTAGCAGGGAGCTATGTATTTTTCGTCGAGGACGTTGCAAGGGAAGTGTGGGTCGTCGGAGAGGTATTCGGTGTAGTGACCCATCGCTCCGGAAAGGCCGCCCACGATGTTCTCCATGAAGAGCCCAGAGTAGCAGGACGCGCGGTCGATCTCGGCCTCCAGCTCGTCGCACATGGGTAGGGCGTCGAGTAGCTCGTAGCTCGTCCAGGCCATGAGTCCATGCCCTACGCCGTGCACACATTGGTGTCGGAAGAAGCGGTTGGGCGAGCTTTCGCACAGGGCGGTGACGTCGGCCTGCAGGTTCGAGGTGCCGCGGTCGCGGAACAGCGCTTCCGTCGCGCCGTGAAAAGCGCCGGCCTGGCACTCGTGGCCGGACAGACTGAAGGCGTAAGCGCCGAAGAGATTGTAGGCCATCCGCCCGGCTTCGTGGGCCCGCTCGTGGCAGTCGATAGCGACGTTGGCTTACTCCTTCGGACAGCAGCGTAACGGTAGCGGCCGGACCGTATCTCTCGACGAACTGCTCCAACAGTGTGTCGCTCCTGAAGACCTCGATCATATCCGTGGCCGAGACGTTGTCCGGCTCCTCGAAATCGACGTCGACGGCCTCGATGACCAGGGGCACGGGCGCAGCTGAAACGGCACCCCGCACCACGACGAGCCCGCCGTGGCGAGGCTCGATGTGGTTGTGGTACCGCCAGAAGCCGGCGTCGTCGAACGTGAACGTCCACGAGGCGCCGGGTCGAATGGGCCCGTTGGAGTCGAACTCTGGGTATATCTGATGGGTCGGATGGATGTTCGATGCGGCCTTGATGTTACCGGAGGACTCGTTTAGGAATCGGACCCGGTCGTTAACGTCGATCTCGATTCGCTTTGGAACGAAGCCGGCGGCGGTGTACGTGACAGTGAACTGCGAGCCGCCCTTGGTGATGGTGGTTGGTTCGGTGGGGGTCTCGCTGGAAGACTGCCCTGAGCACGCCAGGGACGCCAGAAGTGCGGCGCAGAGAAGGAGAACCTCACCCCCGGCCCCTCTCCGCGTGGCGGAGAAGGGAGGCGGAAGCGTCGCGTTGGTGGTGGCGACGGACCATCATGGGTCGTGCTGCACGACAGTCGCCGGCGGAGCATCGAGTCGACGGCGAAGCGGCAGACTGGAGGGCAAGATCAAGGCGGCGACGGCTCCCATGGCGATCATCGCCGCTCGCAGACTTCGAAGGTCAGCGATGCGGCCGACTACCAGCGGCATCAGGAAGCCACCGATTTCGTTGGTGGTGTAGAAGTACCCGTACATTCGGGCACGGCGTCCTGGCGGTACGAAAGAGGCCACCGCGGCGTAGAGGGCCGACGACGTGCCCTGGAGCCCAACGCCCAGCACGAGGAACAGAGGTACCAAGGCGAATGTCGGGGTTGGCAGCGCCGCCACCAGCAGCAGGGCAGTCAGTCCTTTGGTTCCCCAGACTACGTTGATGAACCCGATGCGATCGCTCAGCCATCCACACAAGAACTTCCCAGCGGCACCGCCTACCAACAGTAGGGTCACCATCAGATAGATCCCGTCCTGGCCGAACCCTCTGTCTTGAAGGAGGAAAGGCAGGAAGACGAGGGCCGCGCCGCGAAGTCCTGAGTCGAGGAAGCCGACGCCGGTCAGTACTGCGTAGCCAGTTGAATCAACCCCGTCGCCGTCGATCTCGGCCTCAGAACCCGTGGTTTCCATAGGCCTTCCGACATCAATTTTACTTCGTAAGAATGCCGTGGCGGTCATAAATACGATGCCCGCCAAACCGAGGACTCGGAGGATGTTGCGCCAGCCGAAGCTGGCCGGAAGGATGAACGCGGCTGCGGGACCGACCATTTTGCCGAGGTCGCCGGCAAAGTTGACCGTCCCTACGGCCGTGGCGCGGCCGCTTTCCTCGTAGGCGCGGGAGACCATACTCGTCGCCAGGGGATGCTGGGTGCCTCCGCCAAGTCCACCGATCGCCGCTACGGTGATAAGCAACCAATACCCGGGCGCCAGAGCCATGAACACGAGTGCCACGGCAACCCAGAGGTTACCCCCAACGAGGAGCCAGAACTCACCCGTTCGTTCGGCCGCGAACCCGGCGGGCACCTGGAGCACGGCCGAAGCGCCAGCCCAGGTGGACTTGATGAGCGCGACCTCGGTGAACGAGAGGTCGAGGTCCGAATCGCTCTTGATCAGGGGCAAGAGCGGAACGAAGACGATGAAGAAGAGATCGCTCCAGACGTGGTTCGCCGAAGCGAAGGCTAGTGTGCGTCGAGCTTGGGATGCGTCAGTCAATCGCTGGCCGGTTGCAGTGCTTCCCTGGAGAACACGGGGCTTTTCCCCCTTCCCAACCTTCCCTCGACGGGGGAAGGGGTAAGACTATGCCCCCCTCCTCATCGTTCATGGAGCCGGTGACAGCTGCCATGGCGGACTGCCAGATCAAAGGGCGCGAAACGTGAAGCGTGGGCAGTAACACTCCGAGCGGCACCTAGCTCGCCCCGATGTGCGAGCCCCCTGTCGCGATACGGGTTTCTCCAGGCTAGGGAGTCGCGCCCTTCGCCGTACCGACCAACTGCCGGATCGCCGTGACCTGGGCCATCAGCGCCGCGAAATTTTCGAACGTGAGTGACTGAGCGCCATCGGACTTTGCGAAGTCGGGATTGGGGTGGACTTCGATGATCAGCCCATCCGCCCCGGCGGCGACTGCCGCGGCGGCAAGAGGCGTCACCAGGTACCACTTGCCCGTGCCGTGGCTCGGGTCCGCGACCACGGGGAGGTGGCTCAACCTGTGGATTGCCGGAATCGCACTGATGTCCATTGTGTTGCGTGTGAAGGTCTCGAAGGTCCGTATGCCCCGCTCGCACAAGATGACCTGCTGGTTGCCGCCGGCCATGACGTACTCGGCGGCCAGAAGCCAGTCCTCGTAGGTGCCCGCGAAACTTCGCTTGACCATGACGGGCTTGTCGCCCACGCCGACCTCATCCAGGAGTGGGTAGTTCTGCATGTTACGGGCTCCTATCTGGAGCACGTCCGCGTAGCGACTCACGACCTCGACGTCCCGAGGGGACATGACCTCCGTGATGATCGGTAGCCCGGTCTCGTCGCGCGCGGCGGCCAGGAGTTTGAGGCCGTCCTCGCCCATGCCACGGAAGCTGTAAGGTGAGGTGCGGGGTTTGTATGCGCCTCCGCGCATCACGGTTGCGCCCTGAGCCTTGACGGCCTTCGCCGTGGTGATTATCTGCTCTTCGTCCTCGACCGCGCACGGCCCAGCGAACACGACAAACTCGCCGGCGCCGATCTTCACTCCGGCATCACCGATGCTCACGACGGTGTTCTCGGGGTGAAACTCGCGGCTGGAGAGCTTGTACGGCTTGCTTATCCGCACTACCTCGGCGACGCCGTCCATGACTTCGAGTTCGTTCTGGAGCTCCGGGTCGATCTCGCCGATTACGCCGACTACCGAGCGCTCCACGCCCTCGGACAGGTTGGCGCGCAGGCCTCGATCGGCCAGGTGCTGCTTAACGGCGTCGAGCTCAGCCTGACCGCTGTTCACGTCCATGATTACTATCAATTCCCGTACCTCCATCTCAGCTCAAATCACGAAGGGTTGGGGTGGCGATCCGCGCCTGCCCCCGACGATAGAGCACTAGGTCACATGTCCTCGGTTCCTCGTTTGCGAAGGTCCTTGGCCCCCTTGAGATATACGAACTGAAGGTCCTCGGGGGCCTTGTCCGTGTTCACAAGGAGCATGACTCTAATGCATCGCCCGGTTGCGTCACCGACATCCATTTCATGACCGCACATCATCGCGACATATTCCCAGCCCATTTGCCGGGCTGCCACGGCCGGGAACTCGGTATTCAGGTCCGCGGTCGTCGTGAAGTGCGCCGCCGCGATGTCCGACACATCAAGCCCGTTGGCTTCGATCAAGGCCTGCAACATCTCCCTAGTCGCGCCGAGAATCGCGTCCTTGGTGTTGTCGTCGGCTGTTGTCGCGCCTCTTATTCCGCAGACTGGCATACGGCCTCCGGGGGTCCGTTCAAACACTTCATGGCCGATCTGAGCGGGCCCTGTCCTCCCCGAGAAGCTCGGGGTCTCCGACAATCCTCCTCCGGTGGGGGACGAGGTAAGATCTATCGTTTGAGATGCTTCTTAGTAACAAAAAACCCTCCGGTCGGGAGGGTCCTGGGTTCTTCTTCGTAGGCGCTGGGCCGCGAGCCGTTACTCATCCCTCCCGGAGCGGTGCAGGCGGTAGAAGTAGTAAAAGTAGAAGCGGCCGAGTCCAGTTGACATTGCAGCGCAACTATAGCGAACGGCATATCGGCTGTCAATATGACGGTCTTCGGGCGGCTGAGCCGTGTGCCTCTATGTATGGGCCAAGTATAATGGTGCGCCGTCGGCCTGTTTCCCGCGGACCGACCATCGCCAGCAAACCACATACGTCCGTAAAGCGGAGGAACAAACATGACTGTGATGACCGGCAAGCGCGCTCTTTTGGAGATGCTTCGAGCGGAGGGCGTCGGGTACGTCTTCGGTAACCCGGGCACGAGCGAGAGCCCGATCATGGACGCTCTTGAAGAGTACCCAGACCTCAAATATATGCTGGTCATGCAGGAGGGCGCCGCCATGGGGATGGCAGACGCTTATGCCCGGGCGACGGGGCGGCCTGCCTTCGTCAACCTTCACATCGAGACGGGTCTGGCCAACGGTATTAGCCTCCTTCATAACGCGAACGAAGGCGGCACGCCGTTGGTGCTCACCGCCGGGAACAAGGACATCCGCGAGTTGGCCCACGGCCGCACCGACCTGGCGAAGATGGTGGAGCAGTTCACGAAGTGGAGCGCGGAGGCAACGCATCCCGACCAGATACCTTATTTCCTGCGTCGGGCTTTCAACGAAGCAAAAACCCCTCCGACCGGACCGACTTTCGTGGCGTTCTCCGCCAACGCCCTCGACGGCGAAGCAGACGTCGAGATCGTGCCTTCGCCCGCGACGTATTCGCGGATAGCGCCGGACGGACGCGCTCTCGGAAAAGCGGTTGACCTATTGGCGAAAGCGTCGAATCCGGTGATGGTGGTCGGGGACAGGATCGGCCAGTCGGACGCCACGCAAGAGGCGGTCACGGTGGCGGAGCTTCTGGGTTCGCCGGTTTATGCATCGCTGTACTCCGAGGTTAACTTCCCATCTAGCCACCCTCAGTTCATGGACACGATCAGGCTTGGCCAGGGCGATTCCTATGAGGCCCTATCGTCCGCCGATGTGGTGCTCATCGTCGGGAAGCTGTCTAGCTTCTACTACATGTTTTCCAAACCCGTTCTCAGGTTCATGGGACCTAACACCAAACTGGTCCATCTCGACTCGGACCAGCGGGCCGTCGGAAGCACACAGCCGACGGAGGTGGCCATGGTCGCCGACCCCAAGGTGGCTCTTGGGCAGCTGGCGGAAGCGCTGGACGCGACGATGTCCGGCTCGGCCCGCGAGGCAGCGAAAGGACGGGCGGCGGTTGTCGCCGAACAGACCGCGGCCATAAAAGAGGCGTGGAAGCAGCGGGTGAAGGAGCGGTGGGACATCCGGCCGATGTCGGCGGAGCGAATGATCGCGGAGGTCGCCCCGGTCCTCCCCGACGACGTGATCATCGCCGACGACGCGGTAACGACTCGTACCGCGTTGCACAACACACTCGAGTTCGATGAGCCGGGCGAACTTATGAGCGGACGCGGTGGGGCGCTAGGCTGGGGGATCGGAGGCGCGATGGGGACCAAGCTCGCGAATCCAGATCGCCCGGTAGTATGCATCGTCGGAGACGGCAGCGCTATGATGACGGTGCAGGGACTGTGGACGGCCGCGGTCGAGAACATTCCGGTCGTCTACCTGATCTGCAACAACGGCTCCTACCGCGTTCTGAAGGTCAACATCGACGCCTATAAAAAGGACGTACTGCAGGACTCGTCCCCGAGTAAGTACATCGGGATGGACTTCGCGGCGCCACTCAATCTTGCCGGCATGGCCGAAGCGATGGGCGTCCACGGCCGTCGCATTGAAGACCCCGATGAGCTCGGCCCGGCGCTCCGACGCGCGCTGGACCTCGGCAAGCCCGCAGTGCTCGACGTCGCGATCGATGGATCGCATTAGACTGGGGCAGGGCGATGCGCCACATCCTCCATGCGGACTTCGACGCGTTTTATGCCTCGGTCGAGCAACTAGACAACCCTGAACTCCGTGGGAAGCCCGTGGTAGTCGGCGGAAGTCCCGACGAGCGGGGTGTCGTCGCGTCGGCCTCCTATGAATCGAGGCGCTTCGGGATTCGGTCTGCGATGCCCATGCGGACCGCGTTTCAGCGCTGTCCCCAGGCCGTCAGGGTCCCGCCTCGTTTCGATCGCTATCACCAGGTCTCTCGCCAGGTGATGGAGATGTTCCATGAGATAACACCGCTGGTCGAGCCTATGTCCCTCGACGAGGCCTTCCTCGACGTGACCGACACGGTGACTCCGGAGCTGCAGCCCGAGGAGATCGCCATTGCGCTCCGACGCCGAGTGAGAGCGGATCTGGGGCTCACGATATCGGTCGGGGTGGCGACGAGTAAGTCGGTCGCCAAGGTCGCGTCGGACATGCAGAAGCCGGATGGGCTGACGGTCGTGGCGCCCGGCACAGAGCGCGACTTTCTGGAGCCTCTCGAAGCGCGGAAGCTGTGGGGCATCGGGCCGAAGACGGCCGCGCGCCTGGCCGCGGATGGAGTTAACACCATCGGCGAGCTCGCCTCGAAGCCCGACGAGTGGCTGGCAAAGAAGCTTGGCAGCGTAGGGCCTTACGTTCGCCGGCTAGCCCTGGGCCAGGACGAAAGCCCGGTGGTCACCGAGCGAGAAGCGAAATCTGTGAGTGCGGAGACGACGCTGGCCCGGGACACCGCGGACGTCGAGATCCTGTACGAGCTGGTCGATCGGCTGAGCCAACGCGTATCGCGCCGCCTTGTGAGCGGAGGACTGCGGGGTCGCACCGTCAAGGTCAAGCTGAGGCTCTCGGATTTCACGACTTTTACCCGACAGCGCACGCTGCGAGAGCCAGACTCGTCGCCCGACGCCATCGCCGGCAACGCCCGGGCGATGCTCGACCGCGAGATGCGAGAGGGACGGCGTTTTCGGCTGGTAGGCGTGGGCGTCTCAGGTTTCGAGTCCTCCGATTCCGAGCCGCTCCAGCCGAGGCTCGCGGGGTTCGACTGACGACAGACTAGCGAGGCAGTCTAATCCATGGCTGGCACCAGCGCATGACAAGCCGCGATATACTCTTTGAAGTGCAGACGCCGCTAGGTTTCGGCGTCAGGGTCACTGTCGGATATTGGCAACTGATCGTGACGTTCAAGCATCCTGTTATGCTGGGACGCGAAGCGGACGTACAAGTGGTTCTGCGAGATCCTCACGAAATCCGGAAGAGCACGAAGGATCCGAACACCGTGCTCTTCTATCGACAAGACCGTCCTGGGCGGTGGACGTGCGTGGTCGCCAAAACAATGGATGGTGAAGGCTTCCTGATCACTACCTATCCGACGGATGCAATCAAGGAAGGGGAACAGATATGGACCAGGTGAAGGTCTACTACGACCGGACCGGTAACAGTCTGACCGTGTGGTTCGCCGACCCGCAGGCTGAACATGTCTCCGAGGAGGTTGGAGACGGCGTGATTCTGATGAAGGACTCAGCCGGGCAGGTCATTGGGTTCGAGAAGCTCAACTACTCGATCCCTCTGGAAGATGAGTTAAGCGTCTCCTTTGAGGCTGTCAGTGTGTAGCCTGTGAGGAGCGCGGACACCTAGCAATCCGACTTAGTCCTCTACTCTGAGGAGCGGACTCCGAGTCTGCCGGTCCGCTCGGTGTCATCCGCCCCTAGTAACACTTCCTGGACGACGTGGGCGAACTTGGACTCGGAGTCGTCTTCCGGCTCGTATCCGAGTACAGATCGAGCGTTGGCCAGCGACCAGTAGGCGCGCGTGTTGTTGCTGATCCCGTAGACCACCAGCCAAGGCACTCCGTTCTCGTTCTCGATCTTCGGCGCGTCGATGGATTTCACGAACAGCTGCGCCAGATCTCGCGGGCTGATGTAGCTTCCCAGGTAGCTCTTGAGGCCTTTGGGACTGCGGTTGTTGGTGATCTTGCCGTCGTTGGGCGCTCCGATCCTGACGAGCACCACACTCATCTTGCGACCAAGGCCGCCGCTGGCAAACACGAATCCCAGGTGCTCGTAGGCCGCCTTGGACCACCCATAGAACTGGTCCGACAGTGGGATCACGTCTAGGCCGAGCGTCTCAATTTGGCGGGTTTCCAGCAGCTCCGTATACCAGTCGACGGCGTGGCACGAGCTGGCGAAGACAACTCGAGGCACCCCGGCGTCGTAGGCGGCACGGTAGACGTTGTACGCCATGTCGACGTTGCCACTTTCGACGAAGTACTTGTCGACGTTGTCACCGTTGGTGTGGACATAGGCGAGATGGACGACGGCGTCTGCACCCTCGAAGTAGCCTTCGTACTTCCTTTTGTCCCGGTCCGACACGTCGGCGACCGTCACACCGTCGACCGCCTGTCCGTCCCGGTCCGTCGCTTTTGTATCCAGCAAGACGAGGTCGTAGCGCTCTCTGAAAGCCGGCAGGACTTGACTTGCGATGGACCCGGCCGCGCCGGTGACGAGGACTCGTTTTTTGTTAACCATGACTATCTCTCCTAGTGTCCTGTCTCTAAAGTACGTTTGCAAAAGCGAGCTACATTAGCCAGTATCTGATCGGCAGTCTTGGTCCAGACAAAAGGCTTAGGGTCATCGTTGGTGATGTCAAGGTAGTGGTAGATGGACGATTCAAGATCGAGGGTGCTCCGGTGGGCGCCGCGACGCAACTGTTTTTCGCTGAGCAGGGCGAACCACCGCTCCACCAAGTTGAGCCATGAGGCACTGGTGGGAGTGTAGTGCACCTGAAAGCGCGGCCTCTTGGCGAACCATCGTCGGATAAGGGCAGTCTTGTGGGTGCCATAGTTGTCTACGATGAGATGCACGTCCAAATCGGAGGGTACCGAGGACTCAATGGTATCGAGGAACTTGCGGAACTCAACCGAGCGGTGGCGCCGGTGGCACCGACCGATGACCTTGCCGGTCTTGGTTTCGAGAGCGGCGAACAGGGACGTAGTGCCATGCCGAATGTAGTCATGCGTGCGCCTCTCCGCTTGGCCTGGCCTCATGGGCAGCAGAGGCCGGGTGCGGTCCAATGCCTGGATCTGGGTCTTCTCGTCCACACACAAGACCAACGCTCTATCCGGCGGGTTGAGGTACAGGCCCACAATATCACGGACTTTTTCGATAAAGAGCGGGTCCGACGACAGCTTGAAGGTATCCGTCCGATGGGGCTGCAGTCCGAAGGCCCGCCATATGCGGTTGATGGTGCTATGGCTCAGGCCAGAGCGTCTGGCCATCGAGCGCGTGCTCCAGTGGGTCGCATCCGTTGGAGTAGTCTCAAGGGTCATGCTTACGACTCTCTCCACGTCAGCATCGGCGGTCCTGCGGGGTGTACCAGGTCTCGGCTCGTCCAGCAGTCCATCCACTCGCCGCTCCAAGAACCGAGACCTCCACTTCCCCACCGTCGGCTTAGACACCCTCAGCTCTTCGGCCACAGCAGTGTTTGTCTTTCCATCAGCGCATCCGAGTATCATCCGCGCCCGCTGGGCCAACGCCTGCGCCGTTTTCGGTCGGCGCGCCCACGCTCCCAGTGTCTCCCGTTCTTCATTGGAGAGTGTCAACGGCGGAGTCGGTCGGCCAGGGCGGCGCATGTGCATCCCCCTCAAATGAGTCGTCAGAAGGATACGCGCTACTGCAATAGTTATGCAACTAACTTCAGGGACAGGACACTAGATAGGAATGCAGAATCAAATGTCAGTCGTTGCGCGCCCTACCTTCGACCCTACCAATTCCGGGTGGCCCTGCAGAAAGTCCTTCGCGCTCAAGGCTCTTCCCCCGGCTATCTGGAGCGTCCGCGGTTCCAGCGCACCATCGCCCGTTGCGATTCCGACGGCTCTGGACGGCAGCTGCATCACGGTGCCCGGCGTGGCCCGTGGTCCTTCGTCAGCGGCGGGGACGGAAGCCTCCATTATCTTGAGCAACTTACCGCGCCAATGAGTGAACGATCCCGGCCAAGGGTGGTAGGCACGGACCTGTCTCGATATCTGGTCCGCGTCGACCGACCAGTCGATCTCGCCGTCCTCGCGGGAAAGCAGCTTCGTGACTGTCGCCTTGGACTCGTCCTGGGGCGCGGCCTGAACGTCGCCGCTCGCCCACGCGGGCAGCACCTCCACGAGCAGCGATGCGCCGATCTCGAACAGGCGGGCCGTGAGCTCCTGGGCGTTCTCTTCGGGGCCGATCGCCGTCTCCTTGGCGGCGATGACAGGGCCTGTGTCCATACCCTTGTCGAGCTTGATTACGGTTGCGCCGGTGACTTCGTCCCCGTTCAGAATTGGGGCCGCCACCGGTGACGGCCCCCGGTAGCGCGGCAATAGGGAGGGGTGCACGTTCAGACATCCTAGTAGCGGTAGCTGCAAGACGAGGACCGGTAGAAACAAACCATACGCCGCTACAATGATCACTTCCGGTTGGAGAGAAGCCAGATCTCGTTGTGCCTCGTCGCGTCTCAGGGAACGCGGTTGGCGGACTTCCCAGCCATGCTCTGCAGCGTGTTGCTTCACCGGTGACGGGGCAAGGCGCTTCCCCCGGCCCGCAGGCCGGTCGGGCTGGGTGTAGACGGCGAGAATTTCGTGGCCTGCGTCAGCGAGGGAGGAGAGGACGGGCACCGCGAACGCGGGCGTCCCCATGAAGACCATGCGCATGGCGTTCCTTCGGTCGAAATTGGGTCTGGATGATACCATAGCGCCGTTTTTGGACTGGAGGTCCAGATGCCGGGAACAGAGACGAGAAAGCCGACCCTGATCGTGGTCTCAGGGGCGCCGGCAACGGGCAAGACAACGCTCACGATCGCTGTCACGAAGGCGCTTCGAATGCCCTATCTCGGCAAGGACTCCATCAAGGAGTCTCTGTTCGACTCTCTCGGTACGAAGGACCGCGAATGGTCGAAGAAGCTGGGTCTCGCGAGCATCGAGCTACTGTTTAAGCTGGTTGATCTCCAGCTCGAGGCGGGCCGGGGCGTGGTAGCGGAGTGCAACTACTACAAGAGGCTCGACGTGCCCCGGTTCGAGCGCCTACGGCGCGCGCATACGTTCAGAATGGTCGAGGTCCACTGCGCGACCGACGAGAAGACTATGCTGGAGCGGATGCGTCGTCGCGCCGGCACGCCGGGGAGGCACGCCGGCCACTCGGACGGCGACGAGGAGCATGCCCGGCTCAGCGCCCTCCTGGCCGACGGGATGTTCGATCCGCTGGGCGTCGCTGACGAGCTGATCCGGGTCGACACGACGGATTTCGGTACGGTGGACTACGAGGCTATCGCGTCGGACGTTAGGGCCGCGATGGGTCAGGGCCACGGCGGGCACGTCTGAGACCTGCCTCTACGTGTGCGGACGCGTCTGGTGGATCGCTATATCGCCAGACACGCTGCGTCTGCCTCCTGGGTGGACGGTTTAGCACGCCCCTTCCGGCACAAGAACAAAAGTGCTATCCTGAAGGATGGGAAAGGTCCCATGCGAGGTCGGTCAATCGGTGCCGGGCGTATCGCGTCGCTCGATTTCTTCCGTAGCTGCGGCGCAGCAGAATGTTACAGGATACAACACTAGAACGGAAAAACGTGCATGAGAAACATCCACCCAGGTCCTTCGTCGCGGACTCCTCAGGACGACAAGGTCAAAAATCAGCCCCACGAAGCCCTTAGGGCACGTGGTAGACGGCATAGCGCAGAGAGCCCTCGCCGTTGGACTCGCTGACCGCGGTGCCGCCCGGGTACATCTCTTCCAGGCTTGTCAGCTCGGTCTCGTAAGGCGGCAGAAGGACGTAGGTGACGGGACCGGAGCCGGTCCGTTCGAGCGAGAACTCTCCGAACTCCCGGGACCGGTCGGTGCCCGGCGTATCGGGGTAGAGGAACTTCCTCGTTTCGTAGTTGTACGACCAGCGCGAGGAGTAGAAGTAGATCTCGCCCGGATCGTCGAAGGTGTGGGCGGCGTCGAGGCCGTCCACAAGCCTGCCGACGAACACCCAGTCCGTGTGGCCTTCGTCAACGTAATCCCCGAAGTAGTAGTAACCGTTCCAGGCGGCCGCGACGACCAAAGCCAGCCCCGCGATCGCCAGCGGCGCTTGCTGGGCGCGGGCTCCCAGGAGACGCTGACCGAGCCGGACCAGTTCCCAGGCGCCGAGTCCTGCCAGGCCGTACACGAAGGGGACGGCCACCAGACTGCGGCGCATATCGCCCCAGTTGGTGGCCGTGAAGGCGATGACGATCAGACCAGCCATCACAACCAATGCCGCCAGCAGATAGGGCGGTCTTCGCCAGCGGAACAGAGCGATGCCAAGACCGATGTAGGCGAGGAAAGCCAGAATCGGGTCCAGGGCGCCCCTGCCGCCGGTGCCGTCCGTAAAATCGACGTCAGGATGGTGAGCGAGGACGGTGAGTCCACTCCAGAACCTGCCGGCCATATGGACTACTTTGTCGCCGGCGCCGTCGGACTCTGTGAACGCCGGATCGCGATAGAAAGAGATCAAACTGGCGTGGCTGAAGTAGACGTCGGACTCGGAAATGGCGAAGCGGACCATTGGTAGAGCCACTATGAGGGCGCCCAATACAAGCAGCGCATATCTCGGCAGTAGCGCCCGCCACCGGCTCCGGAGCAGTACCAGCTGGACAGCCAAGAAGGCTCCGAACGTGCCGAGAAACGCCAGATAGCCGCCATAGCTGTAGACGCCGAGGCCCAAGACCAGTCCGGTGAGGAACCACGGCCACTTGCCCACTGATCGCAAAGCCCGCAGGGTCATCAGGCTTCCTGCGGCGATCACCAGAGGCATCGAGATGACCATGAACCCAACGCGGCTGAACTGGAGGTGCCAGAAAGAAAATACAAGCGCTATGGTGCCGAATACCGCCACCCAGCGTCCGAAGCCGACGCGGAACAATATGTAGGCGGCCGGCACGGTTGCGATCCCGAGGAGGGCCATCGACAAGCGCAAGACAAACAGGGAAGGGTGGGACAGCTTGAACAGTAGGGCCGTCCAGTACAAAGGGCCGGTGGGCTGTCCCAGGGCGCTACCGACGTAGGGGCCGATCCACCCTTCGTCGACTACTCGTAGGGCATCGAGGCCGGTGAGGGCTTCGTCCCCGTGGAGCCCGGGCGGGAGATCGGCCAGGCGGTAGACGCGCAGGAACCCCGCGACGACCGTAAACCCCGCGACGGGCACCAGCTCCCACCGGTTGCTCATCGCCCAGGCCTTGACCCGGTCTGGAGTCGTCGCTCTGTCTGCGTTGGATTCGTTCACCGGCGCGTTGTCCGCTCCCAGGCCGAGTTTAGGTTCGGCCATTGGTCATGTCAACGCTCGAGAAAAAGCAAGAGTCCTGGGCCGGCCCAGGGCTCTTAGACATCCATGCCGTTGACTGGATCAGTCGGCGGCCGCCGCGGCCATGGTCTCAACCCGGTCCCTAACGACGGCTCTCATCTGCTTGACGCGGTTAAGGTTTGGATGATCGCCCTCTTCCTTTTTGTCGAAGATCTTGTCGCCATCGACGAAGACCTGCAGAACCCCACCGTCTCCGGGTGTGAGCGCGATAGCTACGTCTTTGCCGCCTTCCGAAAAGAACTCGTTGGCCATCCAGGCCGCCTCAGCGTGGTAGGCTCAAGGAACGCAGTACTTGATCTCGACGTTTACTTTCCCTTCTAAAGCCATGTTGCGACCTCCTTTGAAGCGCATCTGTAGGTGGGCCAAAGTTAGCATAGAGGGTATTGGGTGTCAACGCGGCTGCTGCCCTACGCGAAGCCGGGATGCCGCATCGGGACCTTCGGCTGGGCGTGAGGATTGACCAGGGACATCGGCCAGACTCCCCCCAAGATCCTCGCAGTCTCTTCGCCGACACGCACCATCCCAGCGGCTCGTGCGACCTCGGACACCCCCGCCGTATGCGGGGTGACGATCACGTTGTCCATGCTCAGTAAGGGATTGTCCGGCGGGGTCGGCTCCTGCTCGAACACGTCGATCCCAGCACCGGCGATCTGACCGGTCTCAAGCGCCTCGATCAGCGCCGCCTCGTCGACAATTGGCCCACGCGCGGTGTTGATGAGGTATGCCGTGGGCTTCATCGCCTCGAAGAATCCCTTGCCGATGAGTTTCCGCGTCTCATCGTTGAGAGGCACGAGTAACGACACGTAGTCGGACCGGGCCGCCAGGATATCTAGGCTCGGCACCATTTCGACCTTGTACTCTCGGGCGTCCCACGGCCGGCAGTAGGGGTCGTAGGCCATCACCTTGAGTCCGAACACCGCAGCCTTGCGGGCCGTCGCTCTGCCGATGTTCCCGAGCCCGACGATGCCAAGGATCTGGCCGTCGATGTCGGGAATTGATTTCGCCAGATCGCGCGTCGCGGAGCTCCATTTTCCGGCCCTGACCATACTGTCGAGGGCCCTGAGCTTCCGAGAGCAGGCCAGCAGGAGCATGATAATGTGGTTAGAGACCTCCTCGGTGACGTAACCGGCGCAGTTGACCAGCATGAGTCGGTTGTCGGTCGCGGCGTTGTGATCGATATGGTTGAAACCGTGGCCGACGCTCACGATCGCCCTAGCCGTATCGATCTCATCCATGACTGCCTTTGGCATCGGGACGCTGAAGTTGATGATCACGTCCGCACCTTTGGCCGCCTCGATCACCTCGCCGTCGTTGCGGCAGACGGCAACGACTAGCTCGTAGTCGAGCCCAACCAGGCCCTGCTCGACAAGGGCTGTGTCCCGATCTTCACTGGTGATGAACGCGATCTTGTGTTTGGGCACGATTGCTCCTGGTTCTTCAGATACAACGCGGGCAGGTCTGAGACTGTCTGAGACCTGCCACTACGCCGCGAACCGTTACGATGTGGCAGTCTAGCTACACTGAGAGAACTCGAGGCAGACTGGTCTTACCCATCAGGTGTTGGTCGATGCCCCGCGCCGCCTCGCGTCCCTCGGCCAGCGCCCACACGATAAGAGATTGGCCGCGGGCCGCGTCGCCGGCGGCGAAGACGTTCGACACGCTGGTCATCTTGTTCTCGTCGGTCTTTACATTGCCGCGATCGTCAAGCTCTACGCCCAGGTCCGTGACGAGCCCCCCGTGCTCTGTGTGCAGAAAGCCCATTGCGAGCAGCACCAGCTCGGTCTCTATCTCGAATTCGCTACCGGGGACCTCTTGCATTGACGGGCGGCCCAAGGAGTCCGGCGGACCCCAATTCACTCTGACACCGTGGAGCTTCTCGACCATGCCATTCGAGCCCGAGAAACTCTTGGTCAGGATGTCGTAGTCGCGTATGCCGCCTTCTTCGTGGGCCGCTGAGGTGCGCAGGATAGTTGGCCATTCGGGCCAAGGGTTGTCCGGACGGCGTTCGGTAGGCGGCTCCGACAGCAGTTCACATTGGTAGACGACCTCGGCCCCCTGCCGGTGGGCGGTCCCAAGACAGTCGGCGCCTGTGTCGCCGCCACCGAGAATCACGACCCGCTTGCCCTCGGCGCTGATTCGCTCCTCGGGGTTCACGGCCTCGCCGGCGATAAGTCTATTCTGCTGCGTCAGGTACTCCATAGCGAAATGTACGCCGTCGAGCTCCCTACCCGGGATAGGTAGGTCCCTAGCCTGCGTCGAGCCGGCCGCAATAAAAACCGCATCGAAGTCCGACGTCAGCCGGTCCACGGCGTAGTCCTTGCCGACGTTCGTCTTGGGCTTGAAGACGACTCCCTCTTGCGCCATCTGGTCTACACGCCTCTGCACGACGTGCTTCTCGAGCTTGAAGTCGGGGATTCCCAACCGAAGCAGGCCGCCGATCGAGTCGTCGCGCTCCAAGACGGTTACCCAGTGTCCGCAGCGATTGAGTTGCTGTGCCGCCGCCAGGCCTGCCGGGCCCGATCCCACGACGGCCACCTTCTTGCCTGTGCGCCTTGCCGGCGGTTCCGGAACGATCCAACCCTCTTCCCAACCGCGGTCCGCGATGGCCTTCTCGATGTACTCGATGGTTACGGGGTCCTCATTGATCGACAGAACACAGGAGGCCTCACATGGAGCCGGGCAAATCCTGCCTGTGAATTCGGGGAAGTTGTTTGTCGCGTGGAGAGCGGCCAGCGCCTTCTTCCAGTTGCCCCTGTATACCAGGTCGTTCCAATCCGGAATCAGGTTTCCAAGCGGACAACCCTGATGGCAGAAGGGCACCGAACAGTTCATGCAGCGACCGCCCTGATTCCTGGCGTCCTGCTCGTCCCACTTGTCGTAGAACTCGCGGAAATGCCCGGCGCGCTCGGCAACAGGGCGACGTTTGGGCGGAATCCGCTTGAGCTCTATGAACCCCGTCGGCTTACCCATCCACAACTCCGGCCGGCTCGTGGCCCAACCTAGCGGCGCGTTCTTCGACCAGAACCAGCTTGTAGTCGCGGGGCATGACTTTGACGAACATTGGCAACATCGTGTCCCATGCGTTCAGCACCCGCCGGGCGTTGGCGCTTTCTGTGCGCTCGAGGTGCTCTGTGAGCAGTCGTCGCAGCGCTTCTTCGTCCTCGGACGCCTCGACTGGTTCGAGGTCCACCATGCCCGCATTGCAGAGGCCTGCGAACTCACGCGATTCGTCAAGAACGAAGGCTTCACCGCCGCTCATGCCGGCAGCGAAGTTCCTGCCCGTGGGCCCGAGGACGACCACCGTGCCGCTCGTCATGTACTCGCAGCCGTGATCGCCGACGCCTTCCACGACCGCTTGGGCTCCGCTGTTACGCACGGCGAAGCGCTCACCCGCGATGCCGCGAATGAACGCCTTGCCTCCCGTGGCGCCGTACAGCGCTACGTTCCCGACGATGATGTTTTCCTCGGGAGTGAAGGTCGACTCTTGAGGAGGGACGACCGTGACTTCGCCTCCGGAAAGACCTTTGCAAAAGTAATCGTTGGCGTCGCCCTCCAGCCTTACCGAGATGCCCTTCGCTAGGAACGCGGCGAAGCTCTGTCCAGCGGACCCTTTGAAGGCGAGACGAATCGTGTCGGCCGGTAGGCCTTCGTCGCCGTAACGCTTGGCGACCTCGTGACTCAGCATAGTTCCGACGGCGCGATTGGCATTGCGGATAGGCATTTCGAGAGCGACTGGGGTCACGCCTTCAAGGGCGGCCCGGCTCATTTCGACGAGCGTGTGGTCGAGGGCTTGGTCCAGTCCGTGATCTTGGTCCCGGCAGTGATATGTCGCAACTTCAGTGGGTACGTTTGGCCTGTGGAGGAGATCAGTGAAGTCCAACCCTTTCGCCTTCCAGTGGTCGATGGCCTTTCGACCATCAAGTCTATCGACCCGCCCGACCATTTCGTCGACAGTCCGAAAACCGAGGTCCGCCATGATCGATCTGAGATGCTCAGCTACGAAGAAGAAGTAGTTGATCAGGTGCTCGGGCTTGCCGGCGAACTTTTCACGCAGGACCGGGTCCTGGGTCGCGATGCCGACCGAGCACGTATTCAGGTGGCACTTTCGCAACATTATGCAGCCCATGACGATGAGCGGCGCCGTAGCGAAACCGAACTCCTCGGCGCCGAGCAAGCAAGCCACGGCGACGTCGCGGCCCGTCTTGAGCTGCCCGTCTGTCTGCACGACGATACGGCCACGAAGGTCGTTTATCACCAAGACCTGTTGGGTCTCGGCGACGCCCAGCTCCCAAGGAAGTCCCGCGTTCTTGATCGACGACTCGGGGGATGCGCCGGTCCCGCCGGTATCGCCGCTGATGAGCACGACGTCGCCATGTCCTTTCGAGACGCCGGCGGCTATAGTGCCGACCCCGGCCTCGGCGACGAGCTTGACGTGGACCCTCGCTTGGGGGTTCGAGTTCTTCAGATCGTGAATCAGCTGGGCCAGGTCTTCGATGGAGTAGATGTCGTGATGCGGTGGGGGCGATATCAGCTCGACCCCGGGCGTAGAGTTGCGTACCCCGCCGATATACTCGTCGACCTTGTGGCCCGGGAGCTGCCCACCCTCGCCGGGCTTGGAGCCCTGGGCCATCTTGATCTGCAGGTCGGTCGCGTTGGTCAGATAGTTGGCCGTCACGCCGAAGCGCCCTGAAGCAACCTGTTTCATTGCGCTGCGGCGAGAGTCGCTGTTGTCGTCGGCAACATAGCGATTCGAGTCCTCGCCGCCCTCTCCGGTGTTGCTCCTAGCTCCGATCCGGTTCATGGCTATCGCCAGCGACTCGTGGGCCTCGCGGCTGATCGAGCCGAGGGAAGCAGCGCCCGTGGCGAAACGTTTCACGATTTCGCCGGCCGGCTCGACCTCGTCGAGCGGGACCGGATTCGAGGAGGTCTTGAATTCGAGGAGCCCTCTGATCGTGCACAGATCGTTGTTGGCGGAGTCAACGGCCGCGGCAAATTCGTCGTAGGTAGCCGCGCTGTCGCTTCTTACGGCATGCTGGAGCTTGGCAATCGTGTCGGGGTTCCACATATGGAACTCGGCGCCCTCGCGCCACTGGTAGCTCCCGCCGGCCTTGAGGTCGCCGTTCGCTGCGACCTGAAAGGCGTCGTAGGCAACCTGATGCCGCCCGCGGGACTCTTGCTCGATCTCCTCGATGCCTATCCCGCCGATACGAGATGGGGTCCAGGTGAAGTACTTGTCGACGAACTCCCGGCTAAGGCCAACGGCTTCGAAAATCTGAGCGCCCCGGTACCCTTGCAGTGTCGAAATGCCCATCTTTGACATCACCTTGACCACGCCCTTGTGAACGGCATGGACGAAAGCGGCCTCGGCCTCGGCGTGGTCGACCCGCCGGGGAAAGAGGTCCTGCTCCGCCATGTGAGCTAATGTCTCGAACGCGAGGTACGCGTTCACTGCGCCCGCTCCGTAGCCGAAGAGTAGGGCAAAATGGGCGACCTCCCGCGGCTCCCCAGACTCGACGACGAGACCGACCTTGGTCCGGGAGCCCTCCCGGACGAGATGGTGATGGACGCCCGCCGTAGCGAGAAGGCTGGGTATCGGCGCATGAGTGGAGTCGACCCCGCGGTCGGAGAGGACCAGAATGGTGAAGCCGTCCCTTATGGCGGTTGACGCCTCGTCGCAGAGCCTGGCCATCGCTTCCTCAAGGGCGCCTAGACCAGCGGACGGACTGAAAAGCGTCGAAAGCGTTTTCGCCTTGAGCCGGCCCCGGTCGATGGCCCGGACCTTCGCTAGGTCGCTGTTGGTGAGGACGGGCTCGGTGAGCTTGAGCTGGTGGCAATGTTCGGGTGTCTCGTCGAAGAGGTTCCCCTCGGGACCGATGAAGGTCTCGACAGAGGTCACCAACTCCTCACGGATGGCGTCGAGAGGAGGGTTACTCACCTGGGCGAAGAGCTGCTTGAAGTAGCTGAAAAGGAGCGGGCTTTGATCGGACAACACGGCGATGGGCGTGTCGTTGCCCATCGACCCGACGGGCTCCGCTCCGGTCAGCGCCATTGGCTCGAGGATGATCCTGATGTCTTCTTGCGTGTAGCCGAAGGCTTTCTGGCGCTGAGGGAGGCTGTCGAAGTCGGGCGTCAGCGTTTCGGACGGCTCCGGGAGATCGTCCATCGTCACCCTGTTACTTTTCAGCCACTCTCCGTAAGCCTGCTGTCCCGCTAGACCGGCTTTGATCTCCTCGTCGTTGACGATGCGGCCTTCCTCGGTGTCGAGCATGAACATACGGCCCGGCTGAATGCGCCACTTGAACTTGACCTTCTCGTCGGGAATGTCTAACACGCCCGTCTCCGACGCCATGACAAGGAGATTGTCGGTCGTCACCAAATATCGGCAGGGACGCAGGCCGTTACGGTCGAGGATCGCGCATACCTTTGTGCCATCGGTGCCGACCACCAACGCCGGACCGTCCCACGGTTCCATCAAGCAAGAGTGATACTCGTAGAAGTCTTTTTTGGCTTGCTGCATGGGGATGTGCTCCGCCCACGCCTCGGGGACCATCATCATCATCGCGTGAGGGAGGGACCGGCCCGAAGCGAGCAGTAGTTCCAGTACGTTGTCGAGCGTGGCCGTGTCGCTCTGGCCGGGGGCGATCACGGGCACGAGCTTCTCCACCTCGTCGCCCAAGAGCTCGGAGGACAGCCTGGCCTCGCGGGCGGCCATCCAGTTGATGTTGCCTCGTAGCGTATTGATTTCGCCGTTGTGAATGACAAAGCGGTATGGGTGCGCCAGCTTCCATGACCCAAGCGTGTTGGTGCTGAACCGGGAATGCACCATCGCGAAGGACGTTACCATCGCCTCGTCGCGCAGGTCGTGGTAGAAGTGCTCGAGCTGCCGCGCCATGATGAGGCCCTTGTAGACCACACGGTTTGACGACAGGCTGCAAATGTAGAATTCGGCGCCCGAGTCTAGGTCGGCAGCGTTAATGGCCCTCTCGACCTGTTTCCTTACGAGATATAGCTGGAGCTCGATTGGTAAGCGGTCCTCACCGGGCTCACGTGGCGCCACGAAGAACTGTTTGATCGTCGGCTGGACCCTCGCTGCCAGTGTCCCAATAGCGTCTTTGGAGACCGGGACCTCGCGCCAACCCAGAAACGTCAGCCCCTCGTCGGCGACCACGCGCTCGACCATCCGTTCGCAGGTGTCGCGGTCGCTGTCGTCCTGCGGAAGGAACACCATGCCGACGCCGTAGCTGCCTGGCTGAGGGAGGTCGATCCCGATTCTCGAGCACTCCTTCAAGAAGAAGCCGTGAGGCATCTGGATGAGTACGCCAGCGCCATCGCCTGTCTCGGGGTCGGCGCCCGACGCCCCGCGGTGCCCGAGGTTGATGAGGATCTCGAGGCCTTGAGTGATCACCCGGTGGGACTTGGCACCGTCGACGTTGGCGACCAGCCCCACACCGCAGGCGGCGTGCTCGAATTGGGGATCGTAGAGTCCCTGAGCCGTCAGGTCGGGGAGGTCTTTGTCGTACGAGGAAGCCATATCGTTGGCAGCCAGGCGCCCCCTCCTCAATCCTCCCCCAAGGGGGGAGGAGGTAGGTTTACCCCTTCCCCCACCGGGGGAAGGTTGGGAAGGGGTACAAACCGGATACATTGGTAACAGATAGACCGGAGACATGGGTAACACATTGGGCGAAGATGGGGCCGATCCCATCAGGAGGAGTGTGTTGCCCTGGAAACAGACGAGTCCGGAGGAAGAGCGAAAAGAGTTCCTGGAATGGTGGAAGAGGGGGGAAGTGAGCTTCGTGTCGCTGTGCCGACGGTTCGGTATAAGCCGTAAGACGGGATACAAGCGGGTGAATCGGTACCGGGCCTATGGTTTTGAGGGAGTGGGAGACCGTAGCCGAGCCCCGATTCGTCGGCCGAACAAGACGCCTTTGGCAGTAGCCGAGCGTGTGATCGGTGTAAGACGGGCCCATCCGAACTGGGGACCTAAGAAAGTGGTGGCGTCGCTTCGGAATGCCGAGCCCAACGCGTCGTGGCCTGCGTCGAGCACGGCGGGAGAGATCCTTGACCGAGCAGGGCTGGTGAAGCGTCGAAAACGTCGACGGCATGCAGCGCCTTGGAGCGAGCCGTTTGCGGCGGCAGAAAGGCCCAATGACGTGTGGTCTATCGACTTCAAGGGGTGGTTCCGAACGGGAGATAGGACCCGGATCGACCCTTTGACGGTGCAGGACGCCGCCTCGCGATACCTGTTGGTCTGCGATGGGCTGCGGCAACCTAACCACCACGAAGCGCGAAGGGTGCTTGAGCGCGCCTTTCGGGAGTATGGACTTCCATCGACCATTCGGACCGACAACGGACCACCCTTTGCCAGTGTGGGCTTGGGTAGCTTGTCGCAGCTGGCGGTATGGTGGGTCAAGCTGGGCATCGTGCCTGAGCGGATCGAACCCGGTCACCCGGAGCAAAACGGACGACTGGAGCGACTGCACCGTACTCTGAAGGCAGAGACGGCAAGTCCGCCCCGTGCAACCAGGCGTAAGCAGCAGAGAGCCTTCGACACCTTTCGCCTGGACTACAACACCGAACGGCCACATGAGGCACTGGCACAGCAGCCTCCCGCCAGCCAGTACCATCCGTCCGCTCGGTCTTACCCGCGTCGGATAACCGCCCCAGAGTACGGAGTCGGGGCGACTGTGCGGCAGGTGCGTACCAACGGTCAGATCAAGTGGAAGGGCGACATGATCTACCTCAGCTGGGCACTCAAAGGCGAGCCCGTTGGCCTGGTGCCACAGGATGATCGCTACTGGACCATCTGGTTTGGTCCCCTGTCTATCGGGCTGTTGGATGACCACGATCGAACTGTCTTGCATACGCCTACAAAAGTGTTACCTATGTCCCCGGTTTAAGTGTTACCTATGTCCCCGGTTGCACAAGGGGGGTCTCTTGCGATTCTAATGTGTCCAAAATTACCTGTTTGACGGTCTCGATATCGGACATCACGGCTGTGTTCCAGAATCTGAGCACGCGGTAGCCCTCGGACTCTAGCCATGCGGTACGTTTGGTATCGTAGTCGGCTTGTTCGCCGTGCTGACCGCCGTCGAGTTCGACGGCCAGTCTCTTCTCGTGGCAGTAGAAATCTACGAAGTATCTGCCCAGCGGCTGCTGCCTGCGAAACCGGTATCCACTGAGCTGGCGGCGGCGTAGCTGTTGCCACAGCGCTCTTTCGGCTTTGGTGGAGTTGCTTCTTAGCTCTCTCGCCTTGAGCTTAACGTCCGCGGGGTAAGGTAGGCGTTTGTTGGTTTGCATGGTCACGTTCGGTCGTGGGCGTTACCCACTCCTCAATCCTCCCCCGGAGGTGGAGGAGGTAAGACGGTTCGCCAGGTAGTCCGCCGCGCTATCGGTGTCGATTTGCCAGGTGGTCATGGTCTTGTAAAGCTTGAATCCCATCTCTCGGTTTATGCCAAGCATGATTCCCTCGTAAAAACCCGTTTTGAGGAAGTTCCAGCGATTTAGCACATCTGCGCGCTACCGTATGTTGGGGTAGTGTACGGAACAGAGACTGTATATTGTACCCAGGTGTGGGTACGTTTGTTCTAATTCGACCTACACAGACTTTTTACGAGAGAATCAAGCATGGCGTCGTTCGACGCGGCGTTCGAGGTGAGGATGAACCCGGCACCAGGCAGGTCTTGGAGCAGCTTCTCGGCCATCGCTGCCTTGAGCCAGCGACCGAGCCCTCGATTCCTGTGCTCCGGTACGACGCCTGTGTCCTCTTGGCTGAGCACCGTATAGTTTTCCGGGTCCCAGACGACTTGTGTGTAACCGGCAAGCTTTCCCGACCGCCCGTGCCTGGCGAACATCGTCCACTGGCCCATTTCGCGCCGAGCCAGGTGAACGTCGAACTGTCGCAGGAGCTCAGCAGTGATCCTATCGTCCTCCTGCTCCCGGTTGTCTCGAGGAGCGGTATTCATCACGGCAACCAAGGATACGAAGGCCTCGATCTCGTCCTCTGGGTAAGCCCCATCGAAGAATTCAAGCGCATATTCGGACGCACGTTCGGCAGCTCTCTGCAGCCATTTCCGCATCAGTTCACGGTCAAGATCGGTGAGGGCCATTCGGCTCAGCGACTCCGTACTTCCCCATCTGGCCCCCAGGCTTTTGGCGAAAGCCTCTCCAGCCGCGACTGACTGATCGCCCCAGGTCACAAGAAGCCGTCGATTGGCTTTCCGAGCAGTATCTATCACGGGACCGAGGAGTTTGCTTGCGACGCCTTGCCGCCGGAAGGCGGGCAGAACGAAGATGTCGAAACGAGCTAGATGCTCGTTGCTTCCCCTAGACCGGATCCTCGTGCTGGTCGACCCGACCACCTCATTCGACTCTGGCGCCAGCGCGTTCCAGAGGTGCGTCTGGCCCTGAGGAATCGGTGTGCGTACGTCGAGCTTGGTGCGGCGCAAGGTCCTGGGCGGCATCCCCGGCCATTCCTCAGCCAGCCGTCGGTTCTCGAAGGCGTTTAGGGCCGTCCAGTCGGCCTCGGATGCCTCGTGTGGATTGAACTGGGCGATTTGCAGCGTCGCCGTGGTCATTGCCTCATCCTACCGCGCTCACAAGATCGGCAAGTAGCGTTTTATCTCGTAGTCGGTGACCTGAGAGCGGTACTTTTCCCACTCGATCTTCTTGTTTTGGATGAAGCTGCCGAACACGTGGTCCCCCAGGGCTCTCCGGACAAGCTCGCTCTGCTCGGTAGCCTGAATGGCTTCCCACAGGCTGCCCGGCAGCGTCTCTATTCCGAGGTCGGCACGTTCTTGCTCGCTCATCCGGCTCACGTTATGGTCGACTGGCGGCGGGAGCGGATAGCTGTTCTCGATTCCCTCGAGGCCGGCGGCCAGCATCACGCTGAAGGCGAGGTAGGGATTGCAGGCAGGGTCGGGCGCCCTGTACTCGATGCGGCGTGAGTCCTCCCTACCAGGCTTGTAGTCTGGCACCCTGATGAGGTCCGCACGGCTGAGCGTCGCCCACGACACGTAGACGGGAGCTTCGTATCCCAGGGGTTCGCCGTCGCTGCTGGGCACGAGCCGCTTGTACGAGTTTACCCACTGGTTGGTTACCGACGTTATTTCGCGAGCATGCTGGAGGAGACCTGAAATGAAAGACCGGGCAACGTCAGATAGCCGGTCGACGTCATCTTCGTCGTAGAAGGCGTTGTCGTTCCCTTTGAACAGAGACTGGTGGATGTGCATGCCGCTGCCGTTGATGCCGTAAATAGGCTTAGGCATGAAGCTGGCGTAGTAGCCGTGCTTCATCGCGATCTCTTTCACAACCACGCGATAGGTCATGACCGTATCGGCCATGGTGAGCGCGTCGGTGTGGCGCAGGCGTATCTCGTGCTGACTGTGGGCGACCTCGTGGTGGCTGAACTCGACGGGGATGCCCAATTCCTCCAGGGTGAGTACTGTTTCGCGCCTCAGGTCGGTGGCCAGGTCCTGGGGGTCCTGATCGAAGTATCCACCCTTGTCTAATGGTGTGGTGCTCTGAGAGTCCTGGAAGTAGAAGTACTCAATCTCGGGCGCGACGTAGTAGTTGTAGCCCATCTCCGCGACACGCTCCATATTGCGTCGCAGGACCGCCCTCGGATCGCCCTCGAAGAGCTCTCCGTCGGGGGTGACGATGTCGCAGAACATGCGGGCAACCGCGTTGGTCCGGGGCCGCCACGGAAGGATGCTGAAAGTGTTCGGGTCGGGGAGGGCGTACATGTCGCTCTCGTTGGAGCGAGCGAAGCCCTCTATCGAGGCACCGTCGAAGCTCATGCTGCGGGTCAGGGCGTTCTCGAGCTCGTCGACGGTGACCGCGACCCCCTTGAGGTTGCCAAGGATGTCCGTGAACCAGAGGCGGATGAACTTGACGTCGTTATCCCGTGCCTCGTGAAGGACATAGTCGATTCCTTCTGAGTCTCGCTCTAGCATTGCTCGGTTACGAAAATGGTAAAGATTGCCCCTTCATCAGATCGAGAATGGAGCGCGCCGCACGCTACGGGTCTCGCTTGGAACTTCGCGAGTTCCCGGAAGGGTGCTCCAATATAGCAGCTTGTGAAAAAAGTGTCAATCACGGCTCCGCCCCATCACGGCGGCGTCGAGCGGGTTCCGACGGGCCGAGAAACGCAACGCCGCCAACCACCAACGAGTGACGGCCAGCGGCGCTACGAGCCGGATCTTCCGAGGTTACGCGTCGTAGTACAAGTAGAACTCGTGGGGGTGCGGGCGTAGCCTCACCTCGTCCAGTTCCGCGGTCCGTTTGTAGTCCAGCCAAGTCTCCAGCAAGTCCTGAGTGAAGACATCGCCCTGCATGAGGAAGTCGTGGTCGTTCTCAAGGGCATCAAGGACCTCCTCCAGGCTCCCGGGTACCTGCTTCACGCTGGCAGCCTCCTCGGGACTGAGCTCGTAGAGGTCTGTGTCGAGAGGCTCGCCGGGGTCGATCTTGTTGATGACCCCGTCGAGACCGGCCATCAGCATCGCCGCGAACGCTAGATAGGGGTTGCTTGTTGGGTCCGGACACCGGAACTCCACGCGCTTGGCGGCGGGGGCCGTCGTGTAGACCGGGATTCGGGCGCAAGCGCTGCGATTACGCTGGGAGTAGGCGAGGTTCACGGGCGCCTCGTAGCCCGGCACCAGCCTGCGGTACGAATTGGTCGTTGGAGCACAGAAGGCCAGAAGCGCGGGCGCGTGCTTGAGCAGGCCGCCTATGTAGTGGAGCCCGGTCTCGCTCATGAGCGCGTAGCCGTTCGCATCGAAAAAGAGGTTCGTGCCGTTGGACCAGATGCTTTGGTGGGTGTGCATGCCCGACCCGTTGTCGTTGAAGAGCGGCTTGGGCATGAATGTTGCTGTCTTGCCGTGGGCGCGGGCCACGTTCTTGACGATGTACTTGTGCAAGATCACCTTGTCGGCCATGTTGGTGAGGGACCCGTAGACCATGGCTATCTCGCCCTGACCGGCGGTCCCGACCTCGTGGTGATGCACCTCTACGTCGATACCGTAGTCGATCATAGTCAGGACCATTTCAGAGCGAATGTCCTGCAGGGTGTCGGTCGGCGGTGCCGGGAAATATCCTTGCTTGTGGCGCGGGCGGTGGCCTAGATTGGGCCCCTGCTTATTGTCTCTGCCGGAGTTCCAGATTCCCTCGTCGGAGTCGACAAAATAGTATCCGCTGTACGCGTTCTGGTCGTAGCGCACGTCGTCGAAGACGAAGTGCTCGAGCTCGGGGCCCCAGTAGCTGACGTCACCGATTCCTGTGTTGCTCAGGTGCTCTTCGGCTTTTTTGGCGACGTATCGCGGGTCCCTTGTATAGGGACCTCGTGTAATCGGGTCTTTGACGTCGCATATCAAGCTCAGGGTCGGAATTTCGAGAATCGTGTCGACCGTAGCCGTATCCGGGTCGGGAACCAGCATCATGTCGCTCTCGTGTATCTGCTGGAACCCACGGATAGAGGACCCATCAAATCCGAGGCCCTCCTCGAACGCGTTCTCGGTCAGCTCGGATACGGGTACCGAGAAGTGCTGAAGCGTGCCAGGCACGTCCGTGAACTTCAGATCGACGATCTTGATGCCCTTGTCTTTCGCGAACTCGATTACATCCGACGGTGTCTTCTCTCCCATTCAGGCTCCTCCTTGAGAATATGTCGCGGCCCTGTGGCTCCGTAGCTCCAGGGCCGCGAGATTTCCGACAGTGTTTAGTGGCTTCGGCTAGCTGTTCTGCTTGGACCTTCGCAGAAGACTGGGCACCACAACCATCAGCGTGAAGAGCACCATGAACGCTACGCCGCCGAACAACGCTTCCATTCTGCGAACCTCCGGTTAGTTCCTATCCGCGTCGACAATTCAAACCAGATTCTGCCCCTACTTTGTTTCGTAAGTGTTGCGCGGATGTTACAACTTTGTTACACCTGCATTTGCTGGAGGCTAGTCGCCTGCCGCAGGCTCCGGAGCAAGCTCCGGATAAGCCAGAACGCCGTGCTCTGGCCTGTCTAGACCCTCCAGTTCCTCCTCTTCCGATGCCCTGAGCCCGATCGTCTTCTTGATACCCCAGAACAGAGCGTAGCCCGTCGCAAATGCCCAGGCGTAGACCGTCACCATGCTGATGAGCTGCGCGACGATTTGCTCGCTGTTCCCGGCGATCAGACCACTGACGCCTCCGTAGTTGCCGTTGGCGAAGATGCCCACGGCGAGGAGACCCCACACCCCCCCTTGTGCTGAGGTGCGTTGGATATTGTCTGTAGTGGCGCACCTGTATACGACCGTATCCCTGGGAGAATCGCGGCGCGGGCAGACACTCAGGTCTGCCCCTACGTCTATCACGATTTTCCGCGAAAACGACCTTGTTCCGACGGCGGACAGCTCAAGAAGCGCACTGCGCCCGCGCACCTGCCTGAAGTTTGCTCAACGGGTGCCAGTGTTTTGACTTCGCCTCCACGCCGCGCCTAGAATCCGAATACGTACCCGGAGTTGATCGTTGCAGCAGCTACAAGAACTAGAGTCCAGGTTGGCCGTTTCCTTTGTCGACAAGGGGCTTTTGGCCACGGCTTTAACACACAGCTCTTACCTGAACGAGAACCCGGGCGTCGTCGCCGAGTCCAACGAGCGGCTGGAGTTTCTCGGCGATGCGATAATCGGATCGGTCATAGGGGAAGAGCTATATCGCCTGCATCCAGAATGGACCGAGGGGCAGCTTACGCAGGCCCGATCGGTGCTGGTCAGCGGGCCCACGCTGTCGCGAGTCGCGCGCGGCCTTGGACTGGGGGACTCCCTCGAAATGGGAGCGGGCGAGCTGGCCGGCGGAGGCAGCGAACGGTCGGGCAACCTAGAGGCCGCTCTCGAGGCCGTAGCGGGCGCGCTGTTCCTCGATCAGGGGTACGACGCCGCGCGAGAGTTCGTGACCCGGGTGCTGGCGCAGGAGATCGACGGCCTCGAGCCGGTCCACCTCAAGAACCCGAAATCGGTGCTTCAAGAGACGGTCCAAGCGAGAGGCCTCGCCCCACCCAGGTACGAGATAGTGCAGGCGACAGGCGCGGACCACGCACCGCGGTTCACCGCCGAGGTCAGCGTCGACGGAGAGGTCGTTGGCAGGGGCGACGGTGTTCGTAAAGCCGATGCCGAGCGGCGTGCTGCTGCGGCGGCGCTGGAGAAGCTGGAGCAGAGCTGACCCCGCCCTATCTGAGGGTCCGCGGTACGCTTACGGCATTACGACTCGGAGGCGTTACGTGACATTTGGCTTCCGTTTAGGTAGAATCGATAGCATAGGGTTTGCTGCGAGGGAGGAAGCATGAAATGAAACAGCGTAGCTACGGAAGAGACCGCGAGCTGACCATTCGAATGTTCGGGACCGTCTTTCTTCTGGGGCTGGTCTACATCGCCTTTATCGGACTCCTGTTCTGGGCCGGGCTGCATCCGATCTTGATTTTCGGGATCTCCCTGGTCATGATGGCGTTCCAGTACTTCGGCTCCGACAAGATCGTTTTGATGACGACGGGGGCCAAGGTCGTTTCACCCCAGGAGGAGCCGGGCCTTCACGGGATGGTAGAGCGACTGGCGGCGATGGCGGACATGCCGAAGCCCAAGAAAATCGCCGTGATGGAGACGCACGTACCTAATGCCTTCGCCACCGGTCGCAACCCCAAGAACGCGGTTGTCGCCGTAACGAGAGGGCTCATGTCGAGGCTCGACCAACAGGAGCAGGAGGCGGTGCTTGCCCACGAACTGAGCCACATCCGCCACCGTGACGTGATGGTCTTGACCTGGGCGGGCCTTATCGTAATCGCGGCGGGCTTTCTGCTCCAGATGCTGTTCTGGATAGGCCTGTTCGGTGGGTTCGGCGGGGGGCGAGACAGGGGAAGTGGAGGCGGAGGGAACGCCTTTCTGATCATGCTGGCCGTCTACGCCGGCACCTACGCGATCTACTTCCTGAGCCAGATTCTGGTACTGGCCTTATCGCGGTACCGGGAGTACGCGGCTGACCGAGCCGGCTCTATGCTTACCGGTGCGCCGATGCACCTCGCCTCCGCGCTGTCGAAGATCAGCGACGACATGTACCGCATCCCAGAGAAGGACCTTAGGCAGGTGGAACACGCCAACGCCTTCTTTATCGTCAATGCGATCAAGGGTGGTGGGGCGGCCAAGCTCTTTTCGAGCCACCCGCCCGTGGACAAGCGCATCGAGCGCCTCCGGAACATGCAACGGGACCTGGAGAGGCCAGCCAAGTTCGAGGGCTACTAAGCCTTGGGCCTCCTGAGCGTCCTTTTCGGCCGGAGCAAACTCAAGAAGGGCAACCGGGAGCGGTTCTTCTCAATCATTACGGCGGCCGATTCCTTGCGGGGCCGAACGGACCTCCGCCCCGGCGAGAAGGCGGGCATCGTCTTCAACCCTGTCGAGTCGACCTTCTTCGAGACCCTCGAAACGGAGCTGCGGGACCTTCTGAAGATCAGCGGCCAAGCGACGGGTACCCGCTACGAGATAACGGACGATGGCCTCGGCACCCGCTGGGTCGTGCTCGACGACCGCCGGTTCGAGGACCTGGTTTCTACCATCCACCTCGTCGGGGAGACGATCGGAGAGCATGGCTTCTCCGATCGTCTATTGGCGTCGGTCTTCCGGTTCGACTACGAGGGAAAGCAGGCCTACTGGGTCTACTACATAAAGCGCGGGAGCTTCTATCCGTTGGTGCTCGCCGGTGAGAAGCAACGTGATAACGCGGCCGAAATGCGACTGAGCGCTCTGATGGAAGACGAGAAGATACCAGTAGAGCGTGACCTCGAGAGGTGGTACCCGCTCTGGGGCATTCCGTTCTAGGGCGAGACCTGTTCTAGCCGGCCCGGGTGGCGTGCTTGTCCTTCGACAGGCTCAGGACGAGCGGTAAAGGATTTCAGACACAAAGCGAAGGCCCCCGAATCGGGGGCCTTCGCTTTGTGTCCTCGAAAAACGAGCTAGCCGGGCACGACTCCCGTGCCCACGAAAAGCTCCTTCGCTTCCTCGAGCGTAATGTCCGGCTCGGGTAACACGGCGTCGGACTCCTCGAGTTCATCGTCGGCAAGAGGCGACCCGTTCTTGCGCACCATCTCAAGCATCTCGCTGAATAGCCGCTCGAACTCTGCCTGGTTGTCGTCCGCTACCACGTCTACGAGGGCGTGATCGATGTCGTTGAGGTCGTCGATCATGGCACCGGGAAAGCGGTACTGACCCTCGGTCATTATTCGGATGATCATGACTTGCCCTCCGGCAGCGACTTCTGGCCTCCGGACCCGAGCCCGGCCTTCAAGGCTTCCAGCTCTGAGTCGACGCTGGCGGTAGCAGTTACCTGCTGGAGCTGGCGAGTAAGGTCGTCGTTGCTGCCGGAAATCGGGTCGTCCAGGACTCCGGCGGCTGCCAACTCGTCGATAGCTCCTGCCTTGGCCCGAAGCGTCTCGGTCTTCTGCTCCGCCCTCTCGACGGCCAGTGAAATGTCGCCCATCTCCTCGGATACCCCTGACAGGGCTGAGCCTATTCGTACCTGCGCCTGAGCCGCGCTGTACTGGGCCTTGATGATCTCTTTCTTGGTGCGGAACGCCTGCACCTTTGCCTGCAGCCGCTGCTCGGCGGCGGTCAGCTTCTCCTGCTCCAACTCCAAGCCGGAGACCTGCTGGTCCAGGCCCTGAAGCTCGATGACCGCGGACTGCTTACGTTCGAGGGCTATCCGGGCTAGGTCCTCGCGTCCAGCTTCCAGAGCCTGCCGGGCCTGGCTGTCGAGCTTGGCAACGTTCTCCTGGACCTTGGCCGCTTGAAGCTCCATCCGCCTCTTGGTAGTTACCATCTCGACCACGCCGCGCTTCACGTTTCGCAGCATCTCCATCTGCTTGTCGTAGGAGTAGTCGAGTGTCTCCCTGGGGTCCTCGGCATTGTCGAGGATCCTGTTCATCTTCGCCTTGATGACGGTCGACATCCGTGAGAGCACGCCCATAGTGCACCTCCGATTCTAGCGAGGCTCGCAGGGGAACCCTAGCTATTGCCATTGTAGCGGATTGGCCCCGGGCAAGCTAGAAGTCGCTGGACCCTTCTTTGCCCCCCGACACCATCTGGAAGAGCCCGACGATACCGGCGATGACGCCGATGGCGATGATGAGGAAACCCGCGATGTCTAACAGCGCTTCGACGATCCCTGATTGGATGAAGGCGCCGAAGATAACAATCAGTATTCCCGCTAGGAAAAGGCTGCCGCCCCCAAGCTTGCCCATGAATTATTCCTTACACAGAATCATGTAATGCCGATTCGTGTTATACGATATAATTTCGCGGCCGATGTGTCAAGTTGAGGTACGCGAGGTTGATACTGCGGCTACATGTCCTTGAACCTCGGCACAACCTTGACGACCAACGGTTCAAGTCTACTCCACAACGGTATCCGCTGATGCAAAACCTCGGATAGAGTCGTGGGCGGGTAATCGTAGTATCGATACCTCGCGAAGCCATGACGCAAACGAAACAGTACCGAGTACGTTAAAGGATGCGAAACCTTATTGCCAAGATGGTCGCCTACGAGATGCCCTATATGTCCCAACACGGCTGCCAGCAGCAGATCGTTGTACCAGAACGCGAAGACGACTATCAGCCCGATCAGAGAGTACTCCCATCCATGCAGAAGCACGAACTGCCTTCTGGGTCGGCGTCTCGTGTACAGGTGGAAATAGTCCAGGAGATGGTCACCGTCAACGAGAACGCCCGAGGCGAAGGCCGCGGGAACGGCTAGCGGCTCTCCGGTAGCGGCCCACACGGCGCCTCCGATCGCCAACGAAACGCCGGTGTGGCCTATCGGTCCCAGTGAATACCTCCTTGTCGACCGCCAGTTGACTGCGCCCGCTATTGTATCAAGGCCGTCGGTCGAAGCTGGGGGGAACGAATGGTACTATCAAGACGCGGCCTTCAGACGTTGTGGACGGTAGGATACGCTGCGATATATATGGATTGCCGATCATGACACGATGCCGACAATGGAATGGCCCGTTCGTTGCGGGGCTCAAAGAATGACATTTGCTAGGATCACCCCTGTCGTCCTGAGAGTGCGACGAAAGACCTGGGGTTGGGAGCTTTGGTCACGCCAAGCTCCATCGGCGGTGACCTCCACAGATCTTCGCGAGGCCCAGAATCGCCTATCTGGTTATCTCCGACATCACTAGTGGTTCAACTTTTTTGTATTGATGGGTAGAGTGACTTTAGTTTGATGCGCGCATCCTCGGTAGTGAAGCGCCAATCCACTCGTATCACATCCCGGTTGCGTTGATTCTGCCAAGCATTGACCTCGCCGCGCAGGATGTCTTGATTGGCAATCCGTCGGTCCAGGCACTGTCGAGCCAGCACACCGATCTCTATCTCCGCCATATTCAACCAACTCCCGTGTTTGGGAGTGTAGTGTATCTCCAGTCGCTCAGCTATACGCCTCGCCTCAGCAGGCTCGAATGCCTCGTATAGCGAGGACAGCTTGTGAGTGTTGAGATTGTCCATTACCAGCACGATCCGGTCTCTGTCGGGGTAGTCCTCGTCGACCAGTTTCTTTATCACATGCGCCCAGTCCACCTTCGTGCGACGCTCTCTGACCTCGACTCGGCGCCATCCGTCCAACGGTGCAAACAGCATGAACAGGCTGCTCACTCCATTGCGCTCGTATTCGTAGTCGTATGCCGCCGATAAGCCGGGCGCTGCGGGACGCGGCACTCGCGTCTCCTTGACTTGCTGTTTGCTCGTCTCATCCATGCACACCAGAACCTCATTCCCATCGTACGGCCGTTGGTAGACCTCCAGTACGTCTTCCATCGCGCACACAAACTCCGCGCTCTGACCGGGCGGGATGCACCAACTCTGCTTCAGCCACGGCTTCAGTTCGTTTTTTTAAGCGCCTGGCGAACCGTCTCGGTGCTGATGGTCTCGACTATCTCACACTCGACCAACTGGTCAGCCAACAGCTTCAGGGTCCAACTGGCACGCCCCTCCGGCGGTTCCCCGCAGGCCATCGCTATCAACCGTGCTTCACCTTCGCCGTCCAGTCTCTTTTGACGCCGACGCAGTTGCTTTTTGCGATTCAGCGCAGACTCGACCCCCTCCTCTACACAGCGCTTGCGTATTCGCTCGACCGTTGACTGTCCCACACCGAGCGCGCTGGTGATGTCCGCGTCCTTCATTCCCCCGTCCGAGCGTGACTCATCGCTCATCAGCAGAATGCGCGCATGGGTCTGTTTGTACGCCGCAGCCCGACCGCGTGAGACCAAGGCGTTGAGTTCCTGTTGTTCGTCGGTAGTCAGTCTGATACGGTACCTCTTGGTAGACATCATGGTTCCTCCTCGGTTCAACGTTACAATTGAACCCCCAAGAGGAACAATGACTATCATGGTATTCATTTCAATGATGTTGGACCACTAGAGATGAAAAGCTGCCCGCGTCGCGATTCACGCCGGGATGCGGGCGCATGCAATGCGCCCCTACCAGGAAGGCCATCCGACAGGTCTATTTCGTAGCAATGAGATTGACCTCTTTTCCTCGATCTCTGCCTGACTTGCAGCTTCGTTGGTTCGCCCTAGCAGCAATCGTGGTGCTGGTGTCGTGCGCCGACCAGCAGCGCTCGGCTACGCCATTCGCCGTCGAAAGCCCTGGTGCTACGGCTCCACAGGCTCCGGCGGTGGCGGATGGACCGGCGGCCGCCACCACAACGCCGCTATCTGCCGTATCGGCTACGCCGGTTGGACGGACGGTAGTGGTCTCGACGGCGACCCCGCCGGTTGCCACGGTTACCCCAGCGTCGACTGCTATCAGCGTTGCCACGGCCATGAGCCCGACGCCAACGCTTGAACCGACCGAGACGGCTACGCCGACGCCTGCCGAGAGTCCTTCTCAAAGTCCGGAACCGAGCGCGACCGCCAGGCCTACGCAGCTGCCATCTACTCCGACTCCGTTGCCTACCGCAACGCCGGTGCCACCCGTCGCGACCCCGACGAGCACGCCGATCGCGACGTCGACCCCCCTATCCGGCTCCGAGCTTCTGGCCGCAACTCTCGATAGCATCGGGAGTCGTATAAGTCTCATTCGCGGGCTGTCGTCCACTGAACCTCTGGCCAGAGAGCTGATAGACCGCGACCGAGCGGGCGAGTTCCTACGTGGCTTCTACGAGGACGACAGGGAGGAGATCTACGAGACTCAACGGCTCTACGCGGCTCTCGGAATCCTGGAGAAGGGCGAAGACCTCTACGAGATTCTCCTCGGATTGTTTTCCGAAGGCATTCTGGGTTTTTTCCATCGGGAACGGGAGACGCTTTACGTGGTCAACGAAGGCGGCGGTTTCGGCCCGGCCGAGGAGCGGACGTACTCACACGAGGTTATTCATGGCCTGCAGCAACAACACTTCGACTCCCGGGCCCTGATCGAGGACATCAAATCAGACTCTGACCGCGCCCGCGCTTTCAGTGCGCTTGAGGAAGGTGACGCCAGACTAGCGGAAGAAAGGTACGTGTTCCAACACATGGACGCGGCGGCGCGGATTGCGTCGCTGGGGACGCCTAATCAGGCGCTGATCCAGGCGTTTCGAGCTGCGCCGCACGTGGTCCAGAGTACCTATGCGTTCCCGTATCGAGAGGGTGTCAGATTCGTAGGTGGTCTGTTCTCCGATGGCGGCTGGCCGTCCGTCAACGCCGCCTTTGCCGACCCGCCTCGATCTACAGAACAGGTGCTCCATCCCGAGAAGTACGTTGAAGGCGAGGAGCCGGCCCTAGTCGAGATCATTGGGCTGGGCGAGGCACTGGGTGAAGAGTGGACGCTGGTCGTCGAGGATACATTTGGGGAGTTCCTGTTGCGGTTGTACCTGGAGACCGGCTTCAGCCGCCAAAAGGCCTCATTAGCCGCAGCCGGATGGGGAGGGGATACCTATGGGCTATTTGAAGGCCCCGACGATGCCTTCTTGCTTGTCTGGCCAATACTCTGGGATACCGAAGAGGACGCCACCGAGTTTTTCGATATCTTTCTCCAATTCATCGCGACAACGTATAACGAGACCTGGCAAGTTGACCACACCAAACCGGAGATCGCCCGGATGGACCTTCCGGGCCGGCACATCTTCCTTCGATTCGAAGAGTCACAGACGTTGTTGATCTTCGCGCCAGACGCAGAAACCGTCGACATGGCCTGGACGAGCCTATCAGCTGGGAGCGCCGAATAGCCTTGCGTCAGGCGGTAGACGGGGTGGCGGAGCCGACCAGATCCCTGGCGGCCGCGGCGATGTGTGCGGCGTCGATGCCCGCGGCGCTGAGGAGTTCGGCGGCCGTCCCGGAGACCGGCATCTCACGGACCGCGAGCGTTCGTATCTGCGGCCTCTCGTCCGACTCCGCGAAGACCTGAAGGACCGTGTCACCGAGCCCACCGTCGACCCAGTGGTCCTCGACCGTGACCATCTTTCCTATGGCCGCGACAGCCTGCCTCAGCCCGGTCGCGTCGACAGGCTTGATCGAATAGAGGTCGACAACGCGTGCGCTGATCCCTTCGGCGGCAAGGGTGTCGGCCGCCTCGAGGGCGAGGTGCAGCGTGATACCTGCGCCAACTATGGTCACGCTGTCGCTGTCCGACGATCGGACCACGCGGCTACCGCCGATGTGGAACGACTCGTCTGCGCCATAGATCACCGGAGCAGGCTCTCGAGTGGTTCTCATGTATACCACGCCCTCGCGGTCCGCCATCTCCGCGACGAGCCGGACAGCCTGATTGGCGTCCGACGGGTACAGGACGGTGCTTCCGCTCACGGCCCGCATCGCGGCGAGGTCTTCGAGGCCCATCTGTGACGGACCATCCTCTCCGATGGAAACGCCGGCATGTGACCCGACGAGCTTGATGTTGGCCTGGCTCACGGCGGCCATTCGGATGAAATCGTAGGCTCTCGTGAAAAAGGCGGCGAAGGTCGAGGCGAACGGGACCCAGTCCCGTACCTGCAGCCCGATGGCCGAAGCAACCAGCTGCTGTTCGGCGATGTACATCTCGAAGTATCGCTCGGGGTGGGCCTTCGCGAAAGCGTCGGCGAAGGTCGAGTTGCTGACTTCGCCGTCGAGAGCCACTACGTCTCCACGGGCGGAGCCCAGCGCGGCCAAAGCGTCGCCATATGCTTTCCGGGTTGCGATCTTGTCGCCGAGAGCGTAGGTCGGCGAGGGCCCGGCAGTTCGTGGAAACTCGTGGGGGGCTCCGTCTTTCGCGGGCGAGTTTGGCGCCACCACCAGGTCGCGCAATCCTCCAAGCTCGCGAATCGCGGCCTCGGGGTCGTCGAGAGCCTTCCCGTGGGCGCCGTTTTTGTTCTCCACGGCGGCCACACCTTTCCCCTTCACCGTCCGGGCGACGATGACGGACGGGACGCCTTTTGTCGCGACGGCTTCGGCGTAGGCGCGATCGATCTGCTCCAGATTGTGGCCATCGACCTCTATCGCGTTCCAACCGAACGATTTCGCGCGTTCCGTGTACTTGGAAAGGTCCCAGCCGACCATTGTCTCGCCTCGCTGCCCTAGCCGGTTCACGTCGATGATCGCCGTCAGATTGTCGAGTCCGGCGAACGCGGCGTGCTCGAAGGCCTCCCACATCGATCCTTCGGCCATTTCGCTGTCGCCGCAAAGGACCCAAACACGATATGGCAACCGCTCGAGGTGCTTTCCAGCCAGGGCTACGCCGACGGCGACCGGTAGCCCCTGACCGAGCGAGCCCGTAGCCACGTCGACCCAATCGATGGCCGGGGTCGGGTGACCCTGCAGACGGCTACCAAATTTGCGGAAGGTCAGGAGCTCGTCGTCGGAGATCGCGCCCGCCGCCTTGAACACTGCATAAAGTAGGGGTGAGGCGTGCCCTTTAGAGAACACCAGGTGGTCGTTGTTAGGGTTGTCGGGCCGGGCGAAATCGTAGTGGAGGTACTTCGCCATGAGGACCGACATAAGGTCCGCTGCCGACATCGACGACGTAGGGTGGCCGGACCCAGCCGCCGAACTGGCGCGTACGGAATCGACGCGAAGTTGCTGACCTAGCTCACGCCACGTATCGGCATCGCCCATCTGTGCCTCCTATACCGGGACTTTTGCGGCTATTCTAGATGGCTGGCTGGAAACTAATCAAGGACTGGTCGAGGCCTTCACCTTGGACGCGGAGCAAAGTGATATCTCGCTTCGGCGCAGGGACCGTTGCGTTCGTAGACACGCCCCGCCTGAGCGTCGCTACGAACGCGAGGCGTCGAGGCCCAACAGTCGTGCCGCGTTCAGCCCCAGGACCTTGCGCTTTGCTACCTCGGATATGTCGGCGGTAGCGACACGTCCGATTTGCGCTCCGGCGTCGAGCAGGAGCATGTCGGAGCCGAAGAGCACGCGGTCCTCGCCGGCACCCTCTACCAGGAGCTCGATGGTCTCGTGGTCGCCCAGAGACGTGGACGTTTCCAGGTAGACGTTCGGGCATGCGCGGGCGGCCCGGATGGCGTCTTCATGCCCAGGCGCGCCGTTGCCAGCGTGCGCGATTACCCATCGCACACGCGGATACCGCCGCGCGACGTCGATATACCGCTCTGCCTGCGTCGCGGGTCCATCGACGGGGGTCGGCAGGTTGCACATGACGAGGAGCCCTCGCTCGTCGGCCCATTGAAGGATGGGCGCGTAAGAGGGATTGTCGACTGGATGCTGGAAGAAGTCCGGCTCGGGCACGAACAGGAACCTCAGACCCAGCTTCTCGAAAGCGCGATCCAGCTCTCGCAGTGCTTCGTCGGGGTAGAAGGGCGTGACGCAGGCGACGCCCACGAAGCGGTCGGGCCGGCGCGACACGTAGGCTGCCACGATGTCGTTGCCGCGAGCCGCCTCGCCGTGGAGGATGCAGTTGACGCAGGCCACGTCGATTCCGGTCGCGTCCATGATACCGATGAAGCGTTCGACGTCGTCATCGACGCCGAACGTCCCCCAGCCTCCGACGTGGCAGTGGGTGTCTATGACTAAGGCCTCACCCATCGCTTGCCTTGGGAAGTCGAGCTCCGAGCGACGGGTCAGAACGAGGTGTAACCGCCGTCCACTGGAACCGAGACCCCGGTCACATAGTTGGACGCTCTGCTCGCCAGGAAGACCGCAGTCCCCGCTAGATCGGCCGGCTCCCCCCACCGGCCCTGCGGTATGCGCGACTTGATGGATGAATAACGCTCGGCGTGGTCGCTTTTGATTGCGGCCGTCAGACTGGTATGTATCCAGCCGGGAAGGATGGCGTTCACCTGGATGTTGTCCTTCGCCCAGGAGAGGGCGAGGCTTTTGGTTAGCTGTACAACCCCTCCCTTGCTCGCTGCGTAAGACACCACCCAGTCGCTTCCGAATACGGAGGTCATCGAGCCGATGTTAATGATCTTCCCACCCCCGGCACGCACCATAATCGCGTAGACTTCCCTAGCGCAGAGAAAGCTCCCCCTGAGGTTGACGTCCTGGACCTGGTCCCACTCGTCGACGGTGACGTCCTGGGGCGGCTTGCGGATCACTGCCCCGGCGTTGTTGACAAGGATGTCGATGCGCCCGAAACGCTGAGAGGCCTGACTGATCGCATTGGAAACCGATGTCTCGCTACTGACGTCTATCGTCAAGCCCATGGTGTCGACGCCAAGCTGACCGAGCTGGTCTACAGCATCGGCCGTCTTATGCTGGTCTCGGGCCGCCACGGCGATACTCGCCCCGGCCTCGGCGAGCCCGATCGCGATGCCCAGACCGATGCCACCGTTGCCGCCCGTGACGACAGCGACCTTGTCGCTAAGATCGAACATACTACGTCCTATCCGCGGCGTCCTCACGCCTCAGAGGCGTGTCGCAGCCTGAATTGTCCTTCGATTGGCTCAGGACGAACGGCATTCCTCGTTACTCGTTTGCGGTGAGCCCTTCGATGGACTCAGGACAGGCTTGTCGAACCATGGCCCCGCATCGAGAGTTGTCCAGCACAAGGCGCCTCTTAGTCCCTGTACCGCGCACCTTGGTCGGCTTCGCCGAGCATCGCTCCGTCTCGCATCTCTCGAACCTCGTCTGCGATATTGAGCAGTGCGGCGTCGTGCGTGGCGGCGACCACGCTGATGCCACGTTCCTGGACCATCTCAGCGAAGAGGCCGAAGATCGCCGTAGCGTTGACCGAGTCGAGCTCCCCTGTCGGCTCGTCGGCGAGGATCAACGGCGGCTCCGTCACGACGGCCCTGGCTATCGCTACGCGCTGCTGCTCGCCACCGGAGAGCTCGTAGGGTCGGTGATGGGCTCTGGCGCTAAGCCCCACCATCTGCAGCACCTCCGCCGCGCGGCGCTCGCGGCCCCTGATAGGGGCGCCCGAGATCCTGAGCGGCAACTCGACGTTTTCAAACGCCGATAGCAGCGGTAGCAGGCCGAAAGACTGGAAGACGAATCCGATCTTGTGACGTCGGATCTCGGTGAGCTCACCCGCGCTCATCGTCGCCATGTCCTTGTTTTCGAACAGCACTTGGCCGGAGGTCGCAGTGTCGAGTCCGGCCAGGAGGTTCAATAGCGTCGTCTTACCCGACCCCGACCTTCCGACGACGGCTACGAACCGGCCGGGATGTACCTGCATATTTACGTCGTGTACGGCGGTCACCTTCTCGGCACCGACCTCGTAGGTGCGCCCCAAATCGACGGCGGTCACGATGGCGTTGTTGGTGTTAGTCAACCGCTGTCATCTCCGACAATCGTGACTTTGCCGTCTTCCAGCGCGACCTTGGCCTTATCCTTGATCTTGAGGCGGTCGAGGTACTCTCTTGGGATCTGGACGCGGCCCGCTCCGTCCACGACGTTGAACTCCTCCAGCACCTCGTCGCCCTCGTCAGTGCCACCCCGCTGGAAGTTGAGCTTCTTTCTGATCTCGGTTGACGTCTTGCCGTCGCGGATTAAGACCACCCTGCCCACTTTGTGGGCGATGTCGGGGTCGTGGGTGACGATCATTATGGTGGTCGTAAGCTCGGAGTTGACGGAGTTGAACAAGTCAAGGATCTCGCCGGCTGTCGCGTTGTCGAGCTCCCCGGTGGGCTCGTCGGCCAGCAGCAATGGAGGGTGATTGGCGAGCGCCACGGCGATGGCGACACGCTGCTGCTCACCGCCCGAGAGCTTCTCTGGAGTGTGGCCCATGCGGTGGCTCAACCCCACCAGCTCGAGTAGCTCTTCCGATCTGGTCTTGCGTTGCTTCGTCGACAGGTTACTCAGCATCATCGGAAGCGAGACGTTTTCGAAGGCAGTAAGGTAAGGAAACAGGTTCCTGCTAGTCTGCTGCCAGACGAATCCGACCTCGTGGCGACGGTACTCCTCGACCTCCCTGCCGCGCATTCGAAGCAGGTCTTTGTCGCCTACCGACACCTTTCCCGCGGAGGGAGTGTCGTAGCCGGCAAGTATGTTCAGCAGCGTAGTCTTGCCGCTGCCGCTGGCGCCGACGATAGCGACGATCTCGCCCCTTTCGACGACTAGATCGAGTCCGCGAAGGGCGACGACTTCCAGGTCGGCGATCTTATATATCTTGAATAGGTCTTCGCATACTATGTATGCGTCTTGTCGTACCATGCCGTCTCCCCAGTTTCGTTAGATCACATTTCCCCAAGGCGCATGATCCGTTGCAGCGATATCCGCTGCACCAACCATATCAGCCCCAGGCTAATCACGGCGAATACCGCGATCATAGCGGCGTATGTTAACAGCAGGGCTCCCCAGTTGACGTCCAGAACGAACGGCGGAATCACTCTTCCTCCCCAATCGTCGTGTCCGAGGAACGGCATGATGGTCGAGCCCAGTCTGCCGCCCATCCAGGTGCCCAAGGCCATACCGACAGCGATCACGAGAGTCTGCTCGAGCCACACCATCGTCACAAGCTGCCTCAGGGAGAATCCGACAGTCCTGAGCAAGGCGAACTGGAGCTCCCGGTTGCGGAACGAGACGTAGGCGTGGACCAGGAATCCAAGACAGCTCAGTATCAGGACTGCTGAGAAGGCGATGAAGAGGAGGGCCCGCCAGCCCGCGCTCACGAGGGGGTCGACCTGTGAGGCGGCGAGCTGTCCGGCCCGATCGTTGACCGCGTTGACAGAGAAACCGGTCACCTGGCCGAGCCCCTGCAGCAACTCCCGCCGTTCGGACTCGTCAGTCACGTCGGTGGAGATCCACACACCGTTCGGTTGAAGCTCCCGGTTCAACGTCCCCAGGTTCGCGTACCTTGTCAACGACGTCAGGTCGGCTACGAGATACTTGTGGTCGTTGAGGGTCATGGTAGGGAACATTTCGACGATACTCTCGAGCCGTACAGGCACCTGCAACCCTGAGACCGTGACGTCGAACTCCTCGCCCTCGAAGTGGTCCGAAACCTCCGCAAACGATTGGCTTGCCAAGACCGGTAGACGCGGCCATTCCTGACCGTGAGAAATGCCGTGCCCGACAAGGGAGCTGCCACGCGACCAGGTAAATGCGACCGAGCTGCCTCCGTTCATAGTGACGTCAGACGAACGCAAGATGTCGGACTTCGAGTCGACGTTCGACCTGATCACGGCCCAGTCTTCAACGTTGTCGAAGGACTCGATGATTTCGGGCGGGCCGTCTCGTACCACAGCCACGATGTCGTCGAGGATCACAGTGCCCGGCCTGATCCCGCCCACACCCCGACGCTCGTGCACCATCAACGACGTGAGCCTTAGCGGGAGTTCTCCCTCCGGAACGGCCGCCTGTAGACGTATCCAGCCGTCTTCCAGCCCTTCCAGCCTACCGAGGCGAAGCGTCGTAAACTGGCCAAGCTCATCTACTACTCGAGCCGTAATCTCGAGAGTCGGTCGTTCCCGGTCTGGCTTGAGGTTGACAGCGATCCAGCCGGCATCGGCGGGGAGCTCGATGCCGGCCGGCGCGTCGTCGAGTTTCAGCGACCTAAGCAGTGCATCCATCGGCTCGTCCGCGAAGTCGTCGCGGAACCAGGCGACTTCACTAAAGGAGTCGCCATCGACTGCCAGCATCGTGTAGTTCTGTGCGACCGACCTGGTCAAGTCGTGGCCGCTAAGCCGTAGCACGGGGCTCGCCCGACGCACTCCCGGGACCTCCTCGTAGGCCTCGGAGGGGATGGGACCCTCGTCTCTGCCGGCCGCGCGTACTCCGTCGAGCCGGATGTCGCTGCCCGTCGAGTACAGGACTCTCTGGGTGAAGCTAAGCTCGAGGGTCGCGCCGAAGCTCGATGCGAATATCCCGAGCCCAGCGGTCAGGATCAACAGCAACGAGAGTCGTGCGTAGTGGGTCGGGTTTCGCGCCATCTGCCAGACGCCCATTACAAGTCCGATTGGCAGGACCCTCGACGCCAGGCGACTGATCAGGTTCATCGCCAGCGGGAAGAGACGGAGAAGCACCATCGCCGACGCTACGAGTATCAGCCCGGGAAGCGCCAGCAGTAGCTGGTCGGCCGTAACCTCGCCGAAGACGCTGACGGCCAAGAGCGAACCCTGTTCCGTCAGCTGGCGGAACAGGAAGATACTGACCAGCAACAGCGATACGTCGAAGTAGTATCGCTGAAACAGAGGCTGCGCGACCGGGCGAGCGGACTCCTGGCGGTGACGCGTAACGCCGATGCGCGACGCTCTGATGGCCGGGAATATGAGCGCGACGAAGCTCAGCAGGCCGCCGGCACCGCTCATCAGGTAGGCAGCGCCAGAGATGCCCGCCGTTAGCCTGCCCCCCTCCGTAAGGCCGGAGAACGCCGGGGTATAACCAAGGACCGTGATAGTAGTCGACGCCAGGATTGGACCCACTATGACCGCCAGGGCCGATATTGTCGCTCCTTCCAGCACGAAGACGGTGAGAATTTGGGCGGACGTCGCGCCCCTACTCCTGAGGAGTGCGATCTCGCTCCGTCTGTCTTCGACGATAAGAGACGAAAGCGTCGCAACGTAGTAGAGAATAACGATGGCAATGACTATGAGCACCACGAACATCGGGAGCTTGCTGAAGAAGAGACGCCGGTCGAACTCCTCCAGGGCGCGGTCGAGTTCAGTCGTCTGGCGGTAACTCGCCATTGCCGCCGCGAGGTTCCTATCCACGGCGTCGATGGCAGCTAGCGTCGACACGGAATTGGGGGCGTTCACACGTCCCGAATCGACCATCAGCAGCCACGCATAGATCCCGTCCATCTTTCGGAACATGCTCCCAAAGTCTCCCAGGAAGGTCTCCTGGGATATGTGGAACGGTATGGTGCGGAACGAAGCACCCGTGGCTGCCGCCAACACAGTGTTTTCCAGATGCCAGAACTCGGCTGAGGGGTCGTCCCGGCTAAAGAGCCCGCTTATCCGGACGGTAACGTGAGGGGTCACATCCTCCCAAGGTGGCACGGCGACGACCACGTCTCCTGCTCCGACGTCAAAAAGCGCCGCAGCCTCTTCCGGGACCATTGCCTCTAACATCGTCTCCTGGCCGGGCGCGTTTATCCGCCCGACGGCCGGAGGCTTGCCTCCTGGGAGAACGGTTATGTGCTGGTCCAGACGTGGGGCAAACGCGAAGTAGGCCCGCGCATTGTCGTCGCCGGCGAGGTGCTCTTCGCCGGGCTTAGACAAGAAGAACGTAGGTGATTTGCCTACCAGGAAACGGTCGGTAGTGAGCCAGCCGAGCCGAGCGTCGACCTCGGCATTGATCAGAGCCGAAACTCTGTCGAACTCGAAGCGAGTGGCCGGACCACGTTGTCCTTGGACCAGGATATCCAGTTCTGCAGCTGTGTTCCGGGCAAGGGTGTTGCGAAGGGCCAGCTCTCTAAGGGCGTCGAAATAGACCACCGTTCCGGCCATTATGGCCGACGCAAGAAGCACCCCAAGCACGACGGACACAAGGAGTTTCCAGTGGGAGAGTCCCCGCCTCACCACCATCTGCCAGGCGGAGACTATTCTGTCGACGTAGCTCAGCATCGCTGGGTAACCGCCTCGCCTTTCGGCCCTCGATTCGGCTTCGTGCCGTACGATTCGATTCTAGTCATTTGTCCTCGCGATGCGCCCTGAAGTCGTCTGACTCTTACGTCTCCCCCAGCCGTTGTACAGCCGACAGGTCGAGCCGGCCAACATTGCGGTTTAATATTAGCAATGAGCCGACGAACACGACAATCAGGGCCGCGTACGTCGGCAACATCAAGCTCCAGTCCATCTGCAAAACGAACGGCGGCACCACCGGGTCTCCGGTCTCGGTAATCGCCAAGGGGGATACCGTGAGGCGGCTCATCTGGAGCCCGGCCCAGGTCCCCAGCCCCAGGCCGACGGCCACGATCGCCAGGTGTTCGAACCCGAGTAGTCCGACCATCTGGAGCCGGGAAAGGCCTAACGACCTGAGGAATCCAATCTCTCCCCGGCTTCGTCTCGAAACGAGCAGTAGGTAAGTGACGTAGCCGAACCCGCCGGATAGCAGGACTACGGCCAGCGAAACGCTCGCCGCCCCTGTCCACCCGGCCGAGGCAAGGGGGTTCATGGCCAGCGACGCGAGCCTTGCAGTGCCGTCCTCTGCCCTGAATAGGCCTGGCTTGAAGTCGTCGAGTATCCCGTCGGCACCGAGGCTCGGATCGCTCCGTCGGATGTAGAGCTCGTTGGGCGCGACTCTCGATGGCTCCCCGAAAAGGTTCAGATAGCTTATTAAGATGTCCATGTCTGCAAGTATGAAAGCCCCCTGCAAAGTGGGGAACCCGTCGACTGTGCCCCGGACAACGATGGGCGTCAGCCTGCCAGCGATAGAGGCGATGGCGACGTCGCCTACACCCAGAGCGGCAGAGGCCCCTAGCGCCGAGCTTATTATCACCGGCAACGGCCCTCCGCCAAGGCTCAGGTAGAAGCCTCGCACCGTTCGATTCCGACCGTGCCCGAACCAGAGCACACCGGCGCTGTCGCCGTCGTGGGCGTCCAACGTCTGGGCTTCTATGAAGTTCGATACGTATGACGACTCGGCGTCGGACTCGTCGTCTGTCTCTAATGCGGATGTTACGATAGGGGTCCAGACGATTTCGTCCTCGAACCCCTCGATTACGAACTCGTCGTAGCCAGGAACACCGGTAACGTGGATGTGGTCCAACAAGATGGCCCCACGCTCCTGGTCGCTGCTCGCACTAAATCCGCTTACGATCCGTCCCGCTCCCGCCGCCCCGTAAACGCCGGTACTCGCGGCCGTGGCGAGGGCGAGCGAACGGGAGCCGGGCTCGTGGACCTGGACGGACGCGAGGTACAGCGGAGGCTCGAGGCCCTTCGGAATCTCAGCCTGAGCAAGGCTCCATACAGCCTCACCGGGCTTACCCGTTTGGCCGAGAGAAACGGTCTTCATCGCACCGGTGCTGTCTTCCAGAACCATCCAGAGGTACAGGTTCGGGTAAGGGGCGGCGGGCTTTATCCAAGCTCCGATGCTCTCCGCACCAGCGGGCATTTCTATACGCTCAGCTTCAGAGATCGGCAGCAATGCGGCCATCGCCTCGAACAGCGAAAAGGTCGAGAAGTCGTCACGGAACCACGAAACCTCCGGGAACGACCTCGACTCGACTCCCAGGACCTGTAGGTTCTGCGGTCCCACGCTGCCGTTCGTACGATACGCCAGGGCCGCCTCCGCGACGTCCGGGGAGGCGATCTGAGTCGCCTTGAACTCCTGGAGGCTCACGGGGTTCGGGAGAAATCTCGGCGCATTGCTGACGCGCACGTGCGAAGGAAGGTCGTAGAGGATGCGCTCCCTCTGGCTCGCTTCCAGGGTCCCGCCGACGGTCGTCGTGACTATCCCGAGTCCGGTCGCCAGCACGATCAGCAGCATCAGCCAGGTGTACTGCAGCGGGTTCCTGGCCATCCGGACGAGGCTAATCGACAGCCATACCGGGGTGGCGCGAGCCAAGAGCCCGAACAGGAGAAATGCAATCTGACCAGGGACGATGGCCAGCAACCCCACCATAGGTGCGAACGCCAGAGCACCCGGTTCCAAGGGCTCCAAATTGAGGAATGCCCCGATTAGGACGGCCTCTATAGGGAGACCTATCAGCCGGCGTAGAAGGCCGTCGCTCTGATTGATCCACCAATAGGCGGCTCCGACCCCCAGCGCCAGAACGGTCAGACCGAGGTCCTGCGTCTCGCGGTTTCCCCTGAAGACATCCCAAGCGGTCGTCGAGGTCAGACCGAGCACCGATATTGCGGCTACGAGGTGAAGGAGCCCAGCAGATTCGCCGGCGAGAAACCGGACCAGGAGCGGAAAGAAGCGAATGAAGACCAGGGCGACGACCAGTAAGAAAAGGACGGGGGCCAACAGAAGCGTTTCGTTAACCTCCACCTCCTTGAAGAGGCCCCCTGAAATCAACTGTCCCCTGGAGTCGAGCTCCCAGAATATGAGTCCGCCGAGGACGAGCAGACCGATATCGATGTAGTAGCGGTGGAAGAAAGGCACTCGGGGGGGGCGTGACGTTCGAAGCTTGAAGACGAGCAGCCCGACACGAGCGCCAAGGGCGCCAGGTACGACGTACACGGCCAGGCACAGGATCGCGACTAACGTCGCTGCCGCGAAGGACTCCGTGGTCAACTTGGCGGGGAGGAGCCCTCCACCGGTTATGTCGTCGAAGGGCGGCAGCTTGCCGGCTGCCGCGACGGCTCCGACAGCGATGAAAGGGCCAAGGGCCGCGGCCACGATCACCATCGCTACGCCCTCGAGCGAATAAAGCCTGAGTAGTCGCCAAACTCCGATTCCGCGCGTTCTGAGGAGCGATGCGTCGCCCTGTCTGCCTTGTTCCAGGTACGAGACCATCATCGCGAGGAAGAAGAGGAGGGTGGTCATCATGATAGCCAGAAGCAGCAGGAGAGGAACGGTCGAAAAGAACCTTCGTCGCTGCAGGTCCTGGATAAGTCCGCGGAGGTTCGAAGTTGTTACCGAGGACCCCGTCAACGCGCCGAGCACCTCAGCCTCGAATCCGTCGATCCGCTCCAGGGCCTCGGAGGAGGTCATCTCCTTGAAAGGGGCCTTGTCGATCTCTATGAACCAGATGGGATTGATGAACGCCGTCGGGTACGCTTTGCCCACCACGTCGAACATCACCTTCTCGGTTATGAACAGCGGTATGGGCGGCTCCGGGATGCTGGAAATGCGCACTCCTCGCGGCGGGGGCTGGGATTCCGGATCGTAATTCGGTGGGTCGGCGAAGAGGGTCAAGTCGGTCCAGAACTCCGAGTCCGGGTCGTCAGGTTCGATGATTCCAACGATCCGAGCAGAAAGCCTGGTCTCGGTATCCGTGTCTATTGCGAGGGTGAGGACGTCGTTTAGCTTGATTCTGCATGCGCCCTCGCAGAAGAGCGCCTCGGCGGCAGGTGCAGCGACGACCGCTTCGACGAGAATGCTGTAGGGGCCGGTCTGTACGTTGTTCCCCGCCATCTTGCCTTCGACGAACCTAGAATGGCCTGCTAGATTGGACATTGAGTGGAAGTGGCCGCGGGAGACGAGATATCCGATCCCGCCGGGCGCTCCGAGAGGTGCGTCCGGAAGGCCTACCAGGTGCGTTGCCGTTCGCATGTACCTGTTGCTGCCGACGAGGGCCTCGGGCACGTGACCCTCCAGCGCCCGCGCGACCACCTGCTCGGCCCCTTCGATGGCTGTCTCACTTATCGCGAGACCTGACCCCACGACGTTGAAGTCCAGACTGCCCTGAGAGATTTCGTCCAGCCTGGTACGGAACGCCTCTTGTTCAAGGGCTTCCAGGTATACAGGGGTAGCGGCCGCCAGAGTCGTAGCGACCACCATGCCCGCGAAGACGCTCGCGAGTAGCCTCCAATTGTCAGCGAGGCGCTTTCGGACCAACCGAGAAACAGACAGTGGGTGCATGTTACAGATGGGCCGCCGCGGGGCGGACCGACGGAATGCGACTACAACTACGGATTTAGTCTACCACCGGCCGCCTCCAGATGGCGGCTGATTGCAGGTGTCGATACTCAAGAAACGCACCGAGGGAGTATCCGGTTACCAGTCGGTCGCGGCCTCTCCCGATGCAATGAGATTGGCAACCTCGATTCGTATGTGGCGCTGGACCGCAGCGATGAACTGGTCCGTGGTAGGCCCTACGACCCTGGTCTCCATTCCGTAGTCGCCGTACCCGAGCGCGACGTTGTCGGCGATGTGTTTCTCCGGGTCGTTGAAATAGTAGGGCTCCGTGTTACGCAGGACGTCGGGCAGGTCTTCGCCTTCCGTACGGTAGATGGCCGGGTTGGCTACGACAACGGTGGGCTTGCCATCGGACGGGTCCACATCCCGAGAGGGGACCCTCGCGTCGCCCATGAGGACCGTTTCCTTGAGCTCCGGAGCCCAGTGGGCCACCTTGTATGTTGTGCCGGGGTTTACCCACTCCTGAAGCTGTCGCCGCACAAGCACTGCGTGGTACCACCTTTTCAACGCTGGCACGTGTCCCGACGGCATTGAGCTGTCCTGTTCGTACTTCGATTCGTCACCTTGCGCTCTGACGTCGTTGAAGACCATGAACCAGTTGACGTAGTCGCGAAGTGCTCGTGAGAACTTGCTAACGCCATCGGTGCGACTGGGACTGCACACGTCAACAATAACAACATGTGGCGTCTCCGCTCCCAGTTCCTTGACGAACTCTGGATGGAACCCCGAAATGATCTGTCTTTCCAGGTAGTGGGGGACGGTAAGCCGCATGGAGTGGTGGGACGGCACCCGGTAGTATCGGACGGCAAAGCCATCCTCCAGATATTCTTCGAGGGGCTCGACGACCCAGTGGCGACCGTACCTGTAGTTCCCGACGATGACGATGGGCCTCTCCGTCTGCGCGCGAAAGCGACGGAGGAATCGCAGGAAAAGGACTGCCTCGTATGCGGTCCGTTTGACCTCCAGGCGCTCTTGCTCGGTCAGCTCGTACGTCGGCTCTTCAGGCGGAGGAAGCTCTTTCAGCTCGGAAAACAGGCGGTACATTTCGTCGAGGGACTCCGGAGCCGTTAGGTTGTTCTGCTCGCTGACGAACCGCTTGAACTCGAGGTCGCGCTGGACCGGGTCGTTCCAGTCGAACGCGGCGCTCAGAGTCCGGTCCCTCAAGTGATCGAGCTTTGCGAGAGCGGCGTCGAAGTCTTCGGTCTTCGCCAGATAGTCCGTCAGCAAAGGGGTCAGCGTCACGCCGTCGAAATTCTGAGTGTTTACCCGGGCCATCCAGTCCGCCAGTGCGTTGAACCGGCGCCCGACTTCATCGGAGGGAGAGTGCCGTAGGAATTTCGCGGTCGCGTCTACCCCGGACCCCAGCCAGAAACGAGCCCGGTTGACGCTTTCGAAGAGCCGGTCTTGCAGCTCGGTGAGTTCGATGATTGCGTCCACCAGCGCCTGCGCGTCCGGAGACTCGAATACCCAGGCGAACCGGTCCGCGACGTCGGCTTCGTCGAGCTGCCCACTACCGGACGTACGCAGGTACTCCGCTAGGCGAATTTCTGGCGACCGCAGGTCGAGGCTGTCGGGCTGTCGCACACTGTCCCTGGTACTTGACACGGGAGCTCCTTGCGGACTGTCCGGGCGTTCGGTCAGAGGTATAGGCGACTATCGGATAGGAAGACGAAGCAGGCCGTAGGAGAGATCGACGCAAAGTTTATCAGCGGGAACTCGGGAGGACAACGTGCCACTCGTCGCGAAATAGACGGACGGGCCAAGATCGGAGCTTGTACGGTTTCCGAACCCAGGCCTCCGGTCGAGGAATGCGTCCCCGATCTAGGGAGAAGAGCTGGTGCGCCCAGCGTGCTTCAGATTAGGAAGGCCTGAATCCCGGTAGTCCGACGTGATGTGCCTAGAAGTCGGACTCGTAGACCTCGGTGTCCGGGTAGTAGTCCGACCACCCAAACCAGAAGGCGGCGAAGGCAGGTATGCGGATCAATTGTTGTCCCTCGAACTCACCCCTCACGGCAACCCCGGTGCGCTTGTCCCACGTTGAGCGTGTCTCGAGGTCATATGCGTGCAGGTCGTCAAACTCCTTGAAGCTGAGCGTCCTCCCGCCAAGCGTGCGGTCGAAGACCTCTACGGAGCCGCCGTTGCCGTCGTAAGAGCCACCAGGGTCGTTCAACGTTATTCCGCCTTCGGAAGTATTCATGAACAGGACGAGGTCTCGGTCCTGGAACCTATCGTTCAAAGCGCCAACGGAGAGCAAGGCCCCGAAGGGATAGGCCTTTTGTGCGGTGTCGGTAGTAATGCCGACAACGAGGGCTTTTTCCACCAAGCGGTCGTCTCGATTGGACTCGGGTACGACCCCAGTCCGGGCTTCCAGATAGTAACCTCGGTACGGGTCGATTGCGCCACCCGGAAACCCGCGGTCCAGTACGATCGTCTCGGGGTGTTCACGCGTCCACTCGCCCATAGTCGTCAGTCGGGAAGGTATTAGTTCGAGCTCTATGCCGTCCAGGGCCCCATCGACCGCTTCGCCGACGAATTGGCTCCACAGCGAGTCGGTCTGGTGGTCGTACATGACCAGGGCGTTCATGATAAGCCTGCCCGAGACTCCGAATGTGAGCGTCACTCCTTCGATCTGACGGGCATAGACCATGCCCGTAAAGCAGAGCGGTCACCAGGTGACCGCGACGGGCTTGCCCCCGACCACGTCGTTGACGACTTCGTGGTTGCTCAAGAAAGGAACCGAATATGCACGGTGGTCCCCCTCGATAGAGAGACCGATCACCAGCTCGGAGTCGGGGATCTCGACGAACTCCGGTGTCGTGAACTTCGGGTCGAAGATCGCCGGGATACCGTCCCGCGGCACCTGGTATTGGAGCTCCAGGCAACGTCCTAGTACCTCGATCTCTCTTGCATTCCGGCTGTCGTCACCGCCTAGGCAGGGGAGATCGGAGTTGGAGCGTCTTGATTCGGCAGTTGAGATTAGCTCGTCGACGGTGGAGAAGTCGGGCTGAGGTTCAAATACCGCCGCCGCAGTCGGATTGCCGGCCGAAGTGGTATCGCTCCGTGCGGCCACGGGCGTTTCGGTCGGGCCCGCCGTCGGACTCGGGACCTCGGCGGTAGGCTCCGGTTGCTCTGAGGCTGTGGGCGACTGCGCCGCCGGGGTCTCGTCGTCGGCCGGCGCTGAGCCATCCGACGCGCCACAAGCCGCCAGGAAGGAAGCCAACAGCACGCCAAAAGCCAAGGCCGCGGTCTTCGACAAGGGCGTTCCCGTCATATGCTCTCCCGCACGGCTGGACCGACTCCTACTAATATATACGTCTTTCGCCTGGCCTGGTGAGGTCGCCGGCCCGAGGTGTCACCGGCAAGGTCTCATCTCGCCGTCTGTAGGATGCGTGTCGCTTCGCTTTCGATGCAACCTTTCAGACGGCGTCCGCTGACAGGTGACACCGGGTGACATATACTCTCAACTGGACCGGGAGCGTATTGAATGAGCGAACGCACCAACATCGAACGACTGGAGCTGGCCGACGGTGACATCAAGGTCACCTGGCAAGATGGCCACGCCAGCGACTATGACGCGAAGTACCTTAGGATCAACTGCGGCTGCGCCGAGTGCGTCGAGGAGTGGAGCCAGCGCCAACTCCTCAATCCGGCATCGGTCCCGTCAGACCTACGGGCCGAGGACCACCTCATGGTGGGGCGGTACGCGGTCCAGTTTCTCTGGAGCGACGCTCACTTCACGGGGATCTACCCGTTCGATCTGCTGCGTCGCCTGTGCCCTTGCGAGGAATGCAAGGCGACCAACAAAAAGGACTCATAAGCCGCCTGAGATCTGATCCCCACGAGGAGCGAACGTGATGGCGACCAAGAAGAAGAAGACGAGCGTCCCTCCGGACAAGATGGCGCTGTATGAGAAGCTAGTAGACGCCGTAGAAGGCATAGAATCGAAATCGAACTTCGGGGCCGGCTACACGGCCGTCAACGGGAACATGCACTCGATGATCTCGAAGTACGGCGTCGTTGGAATCAGACTGCCGGAAGACGAGCGGACTGCGTTCCTAGAGAAGTACGACACGGACGTCTTCAGGGCCGACCCGGCATGGCCGCCGTCGAAGGAGTACGCCGCGGTCCCAGACGACCTGCTCGAAGACACCGATGCGCTGAAGCCATACCTGGAGCTCAGCTACAAATACGCCTTGACATTGAAGCCCAAACCGACGAAGAAAAAATAGCGCTACTGAAGCGCGGAGAAGTCCGTCGGCTTCATGATGGTATTCCGGATTCTTTTGACGAGCGGCCCGCCGGACTCCGACTCCGCGATCACTCGCTGGAACTCGGGGTCTGCTTCGACGGCAGCGCGGGCCCTGTCCCTGTCGGCGAGATCTTCGTAGGCGACCAGGTAGTAGAGGCGGTCGTTGAAGTCGCCGATGGTCGGTGTCCAGAATCCCAGTAGCTTATACCCGTGGCGCACGAAGATCCTGGTCGTATGGTCGCGGAACCTAGCTTGCAGGTCTGCCATCCGGCCCGGCATCGCTTCGTAGACGCGCCACTCGTAGATCATTCCGCTGCTCCCACGCTCCGAGGAGCGTTACTTCCCGGGCTCCGGCAGTCCGAGAGCCGCCGTCACGGCACGGGCGAGTCCGGCGAGTCCGTCTGGCGAAGCGCCATTGGCGGCGATGGGGTCGACGGGCGTAATCGACACGCGATCGTTCAGGATGGACCAGACGTCCGTTCCCTCGGGAGGAACCTCCGGCGGCGGCTTGTTGTGTTTGATCCAGTAGTGGGTCCGACGGCCGTCGTGGCCCTTCTCGACGCCCTGGCTCCACGATTCAGGCGCCAGACTCGTCACGTCCACCCCTTTGATAGAGGCGGCCTCCAGGTTCGGTAGATTGACGTTGAGAGCGAAGAGGCCAGAGAGCGGTTGATCGAGGAGCCGGCGGGCAAGCACCTGCGCAACCTGAGCAGCGACGTCGTACTTGACTTCCGTTAGCGACGAAACTGACACAGCTATTGATGGCATACCGCGAGTCCTTCCGTGTAGGGCGGCGGCAAACGTCCCGGAGCTGAACAGGTCGATTCCCATGTTCGCCCCCGGATTTATTCCAGATACCAGCAGGTCGAACGGCTCGCTAAATAGCGACTCAGTGGCGAGGATCACGCTATCTGTAGGCGTCCCTTGGACAGCGAACGTAGGGATGCCCTCGACCGGTGAGGGCACTTCGTGGGCGCGAATAACGGTCAGCAGCGTCTTGGCGGTACCGATGCCGCTCTGGTCCCTATCGGGGGCGACAACACGCACATCCCCGACGTCCTTGAGAGAATGCGCGAGGGCCCAGAGGCCCTCCGCAAAAACACCGTCGTCGTTGGTTACGAGAATTCTCAAGAGTATGGACTCGGAAGAGTGGGAAGGCCGGGTGGCCGAGTTGCTAGGAACGCGGCAAGTATAGCACGCAGCGAACTGCGCTTAGTGACCTCTTACGCAGGGTCCAACGTCACGTTGTCGATGAGCCGGGTCCTGCCGATCCGCACGGCCAGCGAGACGAGAGCCGGGCCGGAGACCGCGTCGAGCTCTTCGAGGGTTTCGGCATCGGCAACGCTGACGTATTCGATTTCGGCCAGCGGCTCGGTCTGTATGATCTTGCGCATTCGGCTCCTGATCTCCTCGGCGTCCGAGGTTGCAAGGTCCTCGGCCAGCGAAAGCGCCCGATACAGCACCGTCGCGGCCTTGCGCTCGTCCGGGTCGAGGTACGAGTTCCGGCTGCTCAGCGCAAGCCCGTCGGCCTCGCGGATCGTTGGCACGACCACGATTTCCGCCCCGAGATTGAGGTCCGCGTTGAGCTTTTTGACCACGAGATACTGCTGCGCATCCTTCTGGCCGAAGTAAGCGCGCTCAGGTCGCGTGATTGTCAGCAGCTTGCACACCACCGTCGCCACGCCTTTGAAGTGGCCCGGACGCGCCTTTCCTTCGAGCCGTTCAGCGAGCCGACCGACGTCGACATACGTGTCGAACTCGTCGGGGTACATCTCCTCTAGCGAAGGCGTGAACACGAGATCGACTCCCGCGTCCTTCAGCTTCGCTAGATCAGACTCCATGTCCCGAGGGTAGGTCGCGAAGTCCTCGGCAGGCCCGAACTGGGCTGGGTTCACGAATATGCTCGCCGCTAGGTTCGTGTTCTCAGCGCGGGCCCGCTCTACCAGAGCCATGTGGCCCGCGTGCAAGAATCCCATGGTGGGCACCACGCCAAGCGGCCTGGTGGCCGTCCGGACCGCCTCGGAAAACTCTGAGATAGTCGGGAGCACCTTCATGGTTGTTCCTGACACACGCTGCCGGCAGGGTCGGCCCTGGGAAAGTCGGCGGGCGGGTCTCAGACCCGCCCCTAGGCGAGTAGCGAAGCCTCCAACTGCTCGACGGTCTCCTGGTCCATCGCGTGGCTCTCTTCGTCGGCTGGAAAGCTGCGTGATTGGACGTCCGCGACGAACTCGGTCACCGCTCCGTGTATCGCGTCTCCTAGCTCGGCATACCGCCGGGCATGCCTGAGCGGCGGCGTCAAGCCGAGCATGTCGTGGATCACCTGGACCTGGCCGTCGCAATGGACACCGGCGCCGATTCCGATTGTGGGCACCTTGGTGCGATCGGTGATCAGCTTCGCCAGCGGCGCGGGGACCATCTCAAGTATGATCGAGTAGACGCCTGCGTCCTGCAAGGCCAGAGCATCTTCTACCAGTCGTGATGCTGCTTTGGAGGTCTTGCCTTGCACGCGATATCCGCCAAGTTGGTTGACCGACTGGGGTGTCAGGCCGATGTGTCCCATGACCGGGATCCCTGCCTGGACGAGGCGATCGACTGTTTCGGCGACCTGCCGGCCACCCTCCAGTTTCACCGACTGAGCGCCGCCTTCCTTCATCAGTCTACCGGCGTTTCGAAGGGCGTCTGCCGGGTCGACCTGGTAGCTCATGAAGGGCATGTCGGCGACGATGTGGACTTTCTGCGTGCCGCGTGCGACGGCCTTGAGATGGTGCAGCATGTCCTCCATCGTGACGGGCACTGTAGTGTCGTACCCCAGGACCACGTTGCCCAAGCTGTCGCCGACCAGGACGATCGGCACGCCGGCCGCTTCAACGATCCTAGCAATGGTGTAGTCGTATGCCGTCAACATGGCGATCTTCTCGCCCCGACGGTACAGGTCCTTGAGTTCCCGAATCGTAACTCTCACGTGTCACCTCCTCAATGGTAGGCGCATCAAGTCGATTGTGTCGCTGACGTCAATATCTCACGTATCTTCTCGGCCCGGTCCTGCGGTACATCTCCTTTCTCGAAAGCGAGGTCCAGGCCGGATAGGGCCATATGACAGTAGGACGGAAGCATGTGGGGAGCGAAAGTCCCGATAGCGTCGACATGTTTCTGAATAGTGCCGACATCCCCTCGTACGTAAGGCCCGGCCAGACCATCCGGCACCCCATCTGATTCCAGGGTGAGGCATACACCTTGGGCAATCGGCACGAGGGACTTGAGGGCCTGGTTCGGCTCCATCCCGAACTGTTTCCAGATGCCTGCAACGGCACCGGCGTACTGCATGAATATCCCACCCAGCATAACCACCGACGCGTGGTAGAGGGGCTTATCCTCCGATCGCAGGTAGATTGGGTTGCCGCCGAGGGCCCGCGCCATTTCGGTCAGGAAAGTCCGCATCTCGCCTTCGCCTTCAATGGCGAACGTGGAGCCTGGCAGGCTGGCCACCGAATTCTCCAGAGTCGTGAATGCCTGCAGCGGGTGGAAGGCGCCGATGATGGCACCATGTCGGGCGGCGCCCTCCAGCGCGTCTAGGGAGGCCGATCCGGAGCAGTGGACCACTCCCTGGCCGGGCTTCCACGAAGTCGTCGTCGCCACCGGGCCAATAGCGTCGTCCGTGCTGGTTATAAGCACGAAGTCCGCGGCAGAGGCCGCCTCGTCGAACGTAGTATAGGCAGTGCAGTCTGGGACGAGCTCCGCAAGTGCCTCGGCAGACGCGAGCGTGCGGCTGGCCGTAGAGACGACGGCGTAGCCCTCCCGGTGCAGTGCGACCGCCAGCGCTTTGCCCACGCGGCCAGCGCCGATGAACCCGAGCTTCGAGTCTTTGGTGAACGGCATGTTGTGTCCTTCCTCTGCGATCTAGGTCGCCAACTCTCCAATTGCAGGAACGCCCCTTAGCCCGGTCGCGAGCCTGACAGCCCTGACCACTGCTCTGGCCACCGCCACCGAGGCGGCGGCGCAGAGGCGGTTCATGTCTGCCAGCTCGTCGAGACCGCCCGTCGCGAGGGCGAACATCGTGTCGCCGTCGACCATCAAATGCGCCGGCCTGATGGACAGCGCGAGGCCGTCGTGGGCAACGGACGCTAGCTTGTTCGCTTGCCCCTTGTCCAGCCTCGCATTTGTCGCGACGACACCGATGGTCGTGTTCGTAGGCACGGCGCGTGTCGGTTTGAACCCCGGCGCCGTGATCAGAGAGACGGGATCGAGCATTCCTTCACCTTCGTCTCGAGGGCCCGCCACGAGCTCGCCTGTCTCGGCTTCGAAGACTCCGCCCGACGCGTTCACCGCCACGATGGCCCCGACGGTCAGTCCGCCGCCGAGGTCTAGCGATGCGGTCCCGACGCCGCCCTTGACTGCGTGGTCCATGCCTAGAAACTTGCCGACAGTGGCGCCTGTCCCGGCTCCGACGCTGCCTTCGGTTACCGGCCCAGAGGACGCCTGGGCGCAAGCCTCGTAGCCGTCGTCGGCGCTGGGGCGCACGGCACCGTCGCCCACGGCAAGGTCGAAAAGGATGGCCGCTGGCACGATCGGTACGATTGCCTCGCCGGCCGGATAGCCGATTCCTCGCTCCTCGAGATAGCGCATGACTCCAGAGGCGGCGTCGAGGCCGTAGGCACTTCCTCCGCTTAGCACTACGGCATGCACGTCGGGCACGAGGCTCGTGGGGCGTAGCAGGTCCGTTTCTCGCGTACCCGGCGCCGACCCGCGGACGGCGACGCCGCCTACCGCGCCAGATCGGCACAGCACGACCGTGCATCCCGTGGCAGCATCGGCGTCGGTGTAGTGGCCGACCTCAATGCCGAACACGTTGGTGATGCCTTCTTCGCTCATGTCCGAAGGCCCACTAAAATGATGAAGCCTCCCAGACCTTGTCGGGAAGGCTTCATCGCTATGTCAACTATCGGCCGCTCGGCTAGGTCGACGGCCATGGCGTAATCTCGCATATGCTCACCGTTCCCTGGAGGATTGGCTGCGGCGACATCATAACAGCACCGTTGCCGACGAATCAACGAAACGCTTTGGGCCCCATTCGCAAACGTGCACTACTGAAGTCACGCCTATACTGCTTTTTTGCCTTTTTTGTCGAGATTCGTATAGTGTAGAATAGTCCGCGCTTTCCACGGGGAACCCCTAGGAGATTGTGATTGGCAGACTATGACCTCGTAGTCATTGGCGGCGGCCCCGGCGGGTACGTCGCCGCAATACGGGCGGGCCAGCTTGGCCTGAAGACGGCATTGGTGGAGAAGGAGGAGGTCGGCGGAGTTTGTCTTAACTGGGGCTGCATACCTAGCAAAGCGTTGCTTAGAAACGCCGAGGTCCTGAGTTTATTCAACAACGCTGCGGACTTCGGTATTACGGTAAGCGATATCCAGCCAGACTTCGGGAGTGCTATCGACCGAAGCCGGCAAGTAGTCGAGAAGCTTACCAGCGGCGTGGCCTTTCTCCTGAAGAAGAACAAGGTCGAATACATTGAGGGAACCGGCGTTCTCGAAAGCAAGAACTCGGTGGCCGTAAGTGAAGCTGATAGATTGCTTTCCACAAGCAATGTGATCGTCGCGACGGGAGCTAGATCGAGACAACTCGAAAACCTGCCGGTGGACGGCGACGTTGTCATCACGAGCCGCGAGGCCCTGGAGACGCGTGAGGTCCCGGCCCGGGCGGTTATCGTGGGAGGGGGCCCCGTAGGCGTCGAATTCGCGTATTTGTGGAGGGTGTACGGCGCCGAAGTGACCATCGTCGAGTTGTTGCCCCGCCTGGTGCCGTTAGAGGACGAAGAGATCAGCAAGCAGCTCGGACGGTCGTTCCAGAAACAGGGCATCAAGGCCATGACGGCGTCCCAGGTTAAAGAAGTCGAGGTAGACGGTCAGGTGGCTAGAGTGACGGTAGCTAGCGACTCAGGTGAGACGGTGATCGAGTGCGACAAGGTGCTGGTCGGTGTTGGGTCTCAGGGTAATGTGGAGAGCATCGGTCTGGAGGAACTCGGGGTCGAAACTGAGCGCGGATATATCTCGGTCGACGAGAGGATGCAGACCAACGTGCCGGGCGTTTACGCCATCGGCGACGTTACGGGCAAGCTACCGTTGGCGCACGTCGCGTCTGCACAGGGCGTAACGGCCGTGGAAGCCATCGCTGGCATGGACCCTCCAGTATTGAACTATGATCTGATGCCCAAGGCGACGTACTGCAGGCCGCAGGTCGCGAGTTTTGGGCTGACCGAAGAGCAGGCGAGGGAGCGCGGCCACGACGTCAAGATCGGCAAGTTCCCGATGATCGCCAGCGGTAAAGCACTGGCACTGGCCGAGACCGAAGGAATGGTTAAACTGGTGGTCGACGCTGAGATCGGCGACATCCTTGGCGCCCACATGATCGGACCCGAGGTGACAGAGCTCCTGGGCGAACTGTCGATGGCAAACCTGCTTGAGAGCACGACGAAGGAGTTGGGCTGGCTGGTCCATCCACACCCTACGATTTCCGAGGCGGTGAAGGAGGCGGCTTTGGCCGCCGATGGCGAAGCGATTCATATTTAGGGCTTGGTCGCGCAGTCGGCCAGACCGGGAACCGGAGTCGGGACAGTAATGCAGGTGGCGACGAAACTAGAGACAAATCAGGCCGTCGATCTCTATACTCAGATGCTGCTTATACGCCGCTTCGAGGAGCAGAGCAGCCGCCTATACACGCAAGGCAAGATCAGCGGCTTCCTGCACCTGTACATTGGTGAGGAGGCCATAGCGGTCGGCGCCATGTCCGCCCTTCGCGACGACGACTATGTTATTACCCACTATCGGGACCACGGGCACGCCCTGGCGAGGGGACTCGACCCCAAGAAGGTGATGGCCGAGCTAATGGGCAAGGTCACCGGAACCAGCGGAGGCAAGGGCGGTTCGATGCATCTGTTCGACGTATCTAAAGGGTTCATGGGAGGCCATGCGATCGTCGGTGGGCAGATGCCACTAGCAGTCGGTCTGGCTCTGGCCGTCAAGTACAAGCAACAGGACAGAGCCGTCGTCTGCTTTTTCGGCGATGGCGCCGTCAACGAGGGAGAGTTTCACGAGTCTCTGAATCTGGCGTCTCTCTGGCAGCTTCCGGTGATCTTTTTTCTCGAGAACAATCTGTATGGTATGGGGACTCACGTCGACCGAACGCGGGCCGGCGGTCGTGACATCTACATGGCGGCGGACGCATACAAGATCCCTGCGGCGCAGATCGACGGCATGGACGTTGTAGCTGTCCGTGAGCAGACAGTTGCCGCGGTAAAACGGGTCCGCTCAGAAGGCGGGCCCGTTTTCATAGAGGCCATGGCGTACAGGTTCAGAGGGCATTCCATGGCTGACGCTCAGGCGTACAGAGACCGAGGAGAGATCCAGGAGTGGCAGGCGCGAGACCCGATCGAGACCTTCAAGAAGCTGGTCGTGGACGATGGACTTATCTCCGAAGAGGACCTAGAGAGCATCGACCGCGAAGTTGACGCGACCATAGAAGAGTCGGTCGCGTTCGCCGATGAGAGCCCGGAGCCGACTCTAGAAGCTCTCTATGAGAACGTCTACGGCTCCTGACCGCCGAACCCTGACGGGCCGGAGAACCGAATGGCCGATATGATCCTAAGAGACGCGATAGTCCGGGGCCTCCGAGAGGCGCTCGATTCGGACGAAAACGTGCTCATCATGGGAGAGGATATCGGCGCCTACCAGGGGTCCTACGCCGTCACAAAGGGGTTCTTAGAAGACTATGGCCCCGAGCGCATCAGGGATACACCGATCTCCGAATCCGCCGTCGTCGGCGCCGGCGTCGGCGCCGCTCTGGCCGGGCTGCGGCCGATCATCGAGATGATGACGATCAATTTCATGCTGTTGCCCATGGACCAGATCGTGAACCATGCGGCGAAGCTCCGGTACATGTCCAACGGCCAGCTCAGCGTTCCGATTGTGATCAGAGCCGTTACGGGTGGTGGTATGCGGCTTGGCGCGACCCATTCGCAGAGCTTCGAGGGCTGGTTCGCGTCGGTACCCGGCCTTAAAGTCGCCGCGCCGTCCGACCCCTATGACGCACTAGGGCTGCTTCGGACGGCCATCGCGGACGACGACCCGGTCATCTATGCTGAGCACGGCAGGCTATACACGAGCATCTCGGGCGAGGTGCCCGACGACTACTACGACATTCCCTTCGGTCAGGCGGCCGTCAAACGTGAGGGTTCGGACGTGACCCTGGTTGCCTACTCGAGAATGGTCCACATGGCCATGGAGGCGGCCGAATCTCTGGCTGGTAAAGGTGTCGAGGCCGAGGTCATAGACCTCCGGACGCTTCGTCCGTGGGACCGCGACACCGTGGTTGCCTCGGTCGAGAAAACGGGACGAGCGATCGTCGTCGAGGAGGCGTGGAGGACCGGCGGCTTCGCCGGGGAAGTGGCGAGCACGATTCAGGAAGAGGCGTTTGATCACCTCGACGGCCCGGTCGGTCGGGTCGGTGGCGAGGACGTGCCTGCACCGTACGCCGGTAGTATCGAGTCTTCGGCCTTCCCCGACGCCAAGCGAATAGTGACCGCAGTCGAGGAGCTATATGGCGCCTAGCACGCCACAAAGGTTGGCCATAGCAGGGGGTGAGCACTGGCTACTGAACTGAACATGCCGCAGATGGGCTACGACATGCGCGAAGGCACAGTCGTCCGATGGCTGATGACGGAGGGCGATGAGGTCAAGGTCGGTGACGCCGTCGCGGAGATCGAGACCGACAAGGCTGTCGTCGAGTTCGAGTCGACCGACGCTGGCGTTCTGCGTAAGATATTGGTGTCCGAAGGGACCACTGCGGACGTCGGGACGCCGATCGCGATCGTCGGCACCGCGGACGAGGAGATCGTCGTGCCGGAGTCCGCCGAACCACCTTCGGACGACGGAAAGACGCCCGATGAGCCTGAGAGTATACCGCTGCCGCCGCCCGCAGCCGCTGAGGCAGTGCCTCCACCACCCTCTGGCGAGGTTCGGGCGTCGCCGGTCGCCAAAAGGCTGGCCGCCGAACGCGGAATCGACCTTGCCCAATTACAGGGTACGGGACCCGGAGGTCGCATCACCCGGAAGGATATCCTTGACTACGAGCCGTCCGAGCCTGGTGAGGTAGAGGCCCCGGCTGGGCCTGAACCTGCACCTGCGCCGCCTCCGGCCGCTCCCGAGCCGGCCAAGGCACCCGCCGCCGCGGCTCCTACGCCTGCACCCGTTCCTGGAGAAAAGGTCCCGCTGACCCGGATGCGACAGCAGATCGCCAGGGTTACGGTCAAGAGTAAGCAGGAGATACCGCATTTCTACGTCTCCACCGACGTTGAAATGTCGAGGGCCATGGACCTTCGCAAGCAGGTGAACGCAGACTTAGAGGACAGCGGGGTGAGGGTCAGCGTCAACGATTTGATCATCAAGGCTTGCGTTGGAGCGCTGATTAAATACCCGAGGTTCAACGCTTCCTTCGCTGACGATGCGATTCAGATGAACGAGGCGATCAACGTTGGGATAGCTATAGCCGAGGATGAAGGACTGATCGTCCCGGCGATCATGGACTGCGGCGGCAAAAGCCTCGCTGAGATTGCCGTGGCCAGCAAAGACCTGATCGAGCGCTCCAAGGGCGGTACCCTTCACGCGGAGGAGTACACGGGGGGCACCTTCGCTATAAGCAACCTCGGCATGTTCGACGTTTCGAGCTTCGCAGCTATCATTCAGCCGCCCCAATCGGCCGTACTGGCCGTTGGTAGAGTAGAGAAGCGGCCGGTCGTAAACAACGGGGACCTCGCCGTGGCCCAGATGATGACGGCGACCCTCTCGGTAGACCACCGCGTCTCGGACGGCGCCGAAGGTGCGCGCTTTGTCGCCGAGGTGAAGCGCCTGCTCGAACATCCGATCAACTTATTGGTCTAGTCGTTTCTCAGGTTAGCGAGAAGCACCGGTGCCGCGTGTCGGCATCGGTGCTTTGCTTTCTAAATGGCCTTCTTATGAGGATGGAATGGACGCTCGCGATATTCAACTCACGTTGCATGCTCGTGATATGCTCAATGAACGTGAGATACCGGAAGAGTGGGTGTGGAGAGCCATCGGCTCGCCCGATCGGGTAGAGGACGGTGCGGACGACAATCGACATATCTGAAAGCTATACCTGAGCACGGAAACCGGGTATTGCGAGTCGTTGTTAATCCGCACGATGTCCCAGAACGAGTGGTCACACTGTTCTTCGATCGTCGGCGAAGGAGAAAATGATGAGACTAAAGGTGGATAAAGAGAGTGATGCTCTGTACTTTCGGCTGGATGACTCGGCTGTCCTTGAGTCAGAGGAAGTGCAGCCCGGCGTCATTCTCGACTATAACGTTGGCGGCGACGTGGTCGGTGTCGAGCTACTTAACTTGAGCAACCGTGTTTCGCCTGAGTGGCTCCGGATCCTACAGTTCGAGACGGTCTGACTCGGTGAGTCCGTGAGGTTAACCGATGAATCCGTTACTGGAACGGATCTCGGTCGATCCCAGCGTCTGCTCCTGCAAACCGTGTATCCGAGGCACGCGAATCTGGGTCTCCCTGATTCTGGACTTCATGGCCAAAGGCATGACTACTGACGAAATCCTAGCCGAATACTCTCAGCTTGTCGAGGAAGATATCAGAGCTGCAATCGCCTACGGTGCGGAGATGTCTCGCGACCGATATGTGGAAACCGGTCCGCCAGCATCGATTACGAGAGTTTATCCCGCCACATAGCTCTTGATCTCGATCTGGTTGCCGTCGGGGTCGGTGACGTGGAATGACGGACCGTTACCGCGAGCGCCCCATCGGACACCTGCCGGACCGCGTGCATCCACGCCCTGTGACTGCAACGCCTCGATCAGGCCCTCCATGTCGTGTTCGTCGACCACCAGGCAGAAGTGGTCCAAGTTCCTGGAACCGCCCGTCTCGCCATCGCTGGACCGAAGGTCGATCAGTGACGACTCTGAAACTCTGACCGAGACGAAGCCTACCTCGCCCCGGCGGAACTGGTCTTCGCGGAGGACCTCAAGGCCCAACACGTCCCTATAGAATTGGAGTGACTTGTCGATGTCCTTCACGTTGAGGACCAGGTGGTCGAGGCCTACGACGCGCATTTCCAACCTCGCGGCGAGGACTGACAGACAGGCTTCGATCTGACGAGAAGCTTACTGGTCTAGAAGGTACTTGACCAGAGTCCAGCGCTCGTCTTCGGTGAGGAGCAGACGGAACTCCGGCATCGGGGAGTTCGATTCCTTGCCTCGTTCGATTAGAGCGTACCCCTGTCTCCCCCCGTTCGAGATGAACGCGAAAATCTCGCCCTCGGTAGAGGATGCCTGAGTCAGGGGGAGCATGAGATTGGCGGGCAGCGGGGCCAGCGCCTTCTCTTTCATCATTGTTCCCATGCTGCCGTCGCCTGTCATGCTTGCCCCGTGGCAGACGACGCAGTTGACTCGAAATAGCTCTGCTACGTGAGAGGCGTCGTAAGAGTCCAGGACTCGCTGCGGGATCTTGAGCGCTCCGTACTCTTCCAGTGATTCATATCTTAGCTCCCGGCCTGTCACCGGTACCGCATCGGGGTGGGGGAGGAGTCTCGGACCTTCCTGCGACTTATACGAAGGCTGATAGTGCATCTCATTAAACAGGAGCACGGCGTGTGACCCGGTCTTTGGCAGCGCCGGAAGCTTGAACCGCGCCAGGCCATAGACTTCCGCGTCCCCCGTCCTGATATTCCCACAGGCGGCCACGACGATAGAGATCGCCGCTGCGGCCAACACGACACCGAGAGCGCGCAGCCCCTTGCCGCGTCCCCCCGTTGGGGAAGGTTGGGAAAGGGGCTTCTGTGGTCTGGGCAAACGATTCATCAGCTACGATCGTGCGACGTCGCGCGCAACGTGCGGCTACTCTGTCTCCTGCTCTTCCCAGCCGCGCTTGACGTCCTCTGCTCCCGCCTCCTTCAAGACATCCTCCGCGGCGCCTATCCGCTCCTCGGACGAGGTCACCGCAACGCCGATATACCCCTCTGTGATGCGGGTGTCGTAGGCGCCCATGAAGACTCTGGGCAACCTGGACTCAAAGATGATCCCGAAGACAGTGAAGAGTATCGCCCCGAGCATCGTGCCCTCGTACATGACAATGGCCATCGGTGGTATCGACAGGATTGGCTTGCCACCAGTCACGACCGGAAAAGCGAGCTGCGTGCCCGTGGTTAGTACCAGCCCCACGATGAATCCGCAGGCCGCCCCTATGAGCGGGAACCTGAAGAGCTTGTGGACCGGCTCCGCCTCGCCGAACGTGCCCTCAGGGTAAGGAGTCCCCGTAAGCACTTCGTATTCTCCGTCTGCGAACCCGGCTGCCTTGAGAGCGTCCAGGGCATCCGCCGCCGGATCCTCTTCCGAAAACACGCCGATGACGCTGCGCTGCGACAGCATCTCGCTCAAAGATTGCGCCACTTTTGCACCCCTCTACTCACGGATCGATGCTGGTACATTACGCCGCCCGATCTTCACGTCGTCCCTGCCCACCATCGCCTCCTTCATGTCGAAAAGCGGAATCAGCGGGAAGAACTTCGAGAACAAGAGCATCCCTAGCATCACCCAGGCAAACGTAGCGATGACCATCAGTATCTCGATGATGCTGGGATGGTAGGAGCCCCAGTCGAACACCATTGGCGTCCGCCGGATCAGGCCGGGAATGATGATGAGGAAGCGCTCAAGCCACATCCCGATGTTGACGAGAATTGTCGTGATGAACATCCACTTGAGGCTGCGCCGCACCCGTTTGAATAGCCAGAGAGGGACCGGTATGAAGAACGCAGTCAGTAGGAACGTGATGAACAGCCCCATGTATGGCCATTGGAAGATCTGCAGCTCCCGCAGGGTGATCTCGACACTCTCGAGGGTGTAGAGAGCAAAGACCCACTCAAGGAAGAAGAAAAAGAACCATGTGGTCGCGACGACGATCAGTAGCCTACCGATCGCGTCAAGATGGTCTGGGGTTATGTAGTTCTCCCACCCCCAGAGCCAGACCATGAGCACCATTACCGTAGCCACGGCGGCGACTCCCGAATGGATTGCCCCGATAATGAAATAAGGAGCAAAAATCGTCGAGTGCCAGCCTTCGGGTCCTATCTGGACGGCGAAGTCCCAAGACACGATGCTGTGCACCGAGACGAAGACCGGCAAGACCAACGCCGAGAGCAGTATCCCGGCCACCGCCTGCAGTTTCCATTGCGTCGGACTGCCGCGCCATCCCAGGCAAAGGAACGAGTAGACCGTCCGCCTGATCCCTTTGCTCCGGTCGCGAACGACTGCGAGGTCGGGCCACAGGGCCACAAAAACGAATAGGGAGCTCGCGATCAGATATGTGGTGATTGCGCTCGGGTCCCATATGAACGGGGAACGAACGTTGATCCAGACTCCTCTCGCAAAGTCCCACGGGAGTATCCACGGCGTCGGAAGGAACGCGCGCCAAGGCCGTCCCTCGTGAACCAAAGGAGCGGCCAGCAGTGCCGACATGAGTGAGAAGACCGTGAGGACCTCGGCAGCCCGGGTGATCGGCCGCCGCCACTCTGCCTGCGTCAGCCTCAGGATCGCCGATATCATAATTCCCGCGTGGCTGATGCCGATCCAGAAAACGAAATTTACAAGGAAGACGCCCCAGAAAACCGGACGGTTCAGTCCTGTAACGCCAATGCCTTTGTTTACCATGTAGCCAAAGGCGCCGGCCCCAACCAAGAAGACAATCGTTAGCAGGCCTACCGCGATTATCCACCATTTCGGCGTCGTGAAGATGCCGGACAGCAGGTCGCGGTTGATCTGCTTCTGGTCGAGCTGTACGTGTTCTTGCATAGCGCTTATTGCCTGACGATTGGCTTGGAGCCCACCCGGCTACTCAGTCCTTTTTTCCCAAGACCAGCACTTCGGTCCGATGGAACGGCTTGTGTTTCTTGTATAGCAGCAACTCTTTCTGCTCCCAGATATTGATGAGCGGGAAGATTCTCGACGCCAGCATATAGACCAGAGCTATTCCCGCGAGGCCTCCCACCCAGATCATTACGTCCGGGAGGCCGGGCAGGATAGTGCCTGGGATGTGCTCCAGAGCGTGGTGTTTGTCGACGGCCGGATCGCCGATACCGTCGACCGAATAGGCGGCTACATATAGACGCACCCGGTCTAGCAGGAGGCCGATCAGAACTCCGAACGCAATGATCGTCGGGCCCCAGATGCTCTTCCGCAACGGGTTCCAGATCATGGCGAACAGGGGGACGACGAACAGCAGTATGAATGCCGCCATAAAGGCCCACAGATAGGGGCCAACCATGGTCAACTCGATAGCGGCCCGCTCGTTGGGCTTGGCGCCGTACCACAGTATGTTGAAACTCGAGAACCAGAACCAAAACCAGAGCAACGAGAGCGCGAATAGCAGTTTGCCCAGCCCCCAGAACTGGTCGAGACCGATGTAGTCGCCCCAGCCTCCGAATTTGCGGAGGAGGAACATTCCAATTATTGCGATTGCCACTCCAGCCTGGAGGGCGTTGTGTGCCTGAGTCGCCGGGAACAATGCGTCGATCCACCCGGGAATCAGCGCCATGTTGAAGTCGACGGCAATAAGGAAATGTACGAAAACGAGCATCATGAAGTAGAAGGCGCCCAGGATGCCCAGCCGGTGGTACTGCATGTGCCACTGCCGCGACGTCCCGTGCCAGCCGTGCGCCAGCCAAGCAGCAAACCGCTTCTTGCCGCCCTCCGATCTGTCTCGAATGGCGGCCAGGTCGGGGAGCGAGGAGACCCACAGGAGCATCAAGCCGACCACTACCAGAGCCAACAGCGCTAGGGTCGCCGCGACATGCGGGGTATGGGCCGGCCATCGTAGCTCTCCGAAGAACCAGAGGGTCCGCCGTCCGTCCTCCATGCTTGGCAGAACCCACAACAACGGGATGAAGATAAGCAGGTTGAGGATGCCGACCACCGCGAAGAGCTCGGCCGCTCGCGAGATCGGGCGGCGCCAGTGGGCCTTCGCCAGCCTGGGCGCTATCGCAACCATGGGCGCGGCCTGTGCCGACGCTAGAATGAAGGCGAACAGCGCCGCGTGGTAGCCCCACACCGATGCGTCGTCGAAGCCGTCGGCGAAGCGTAGCACGAAACCGACAACGCCCACGGCGAAGAGGAGCGCCAGAACGATGACCGCACCTTTGAACCCGCTGCCCGATCTCTCGTGACGCTCTAACAGGTCGCGCGTTACCGAGGCGGGGGTTTGTAGCGTCCCATGGCCGTTCTGGGATGCCCCATCATGCATGGGCGGGTTCCTTGGCCGTGTGCTCTTCGTCGACCTTCTTCAAATAGATGACGTTGGGCTCCGTACCGAGCTCTCCTAGCAGGTGATAGCCACGTCCGCCGTCTTCCATCTCTTTCTTGCCTAGCCTCGTCACCTCACTATCGGGATCGTTGAGGTCTCCGAACACCAGCGTCTCGGTAGGGCAGGCGTTGACGCAGGCAGGGTTCAATGCCCGGTCTCCGTCGTCCACTTCGCGGCCTTCTTTTGCCGCGTCTCGAGTGGAGCGCCGGATGCGCTGGATACAGAACGTGCACTTCTCCATGATTCCGCGACTGCGGACAGTAACGTCGGGGTTCAACTGGTTCTTGAGAGTCTCCGGCCACTCTGGCTCCCAGAAATTGAAGTACCGGACGATGTAGGGGCAGTTGTTCGAACACAGCCTCGATCCGATGCACCGGTTGTAGACCTGGACGTTGAGCCCCTCGGGATTGTGGTAGGTGGCGAAAACGGGGCAGACGGGTTCGCAAGGAGCGTTGTCACAGTGCTGGCACAGTATGGGAATGAACCGCGCCTTCACGTTGGGGAATTCGCCTTCCCAGTAGCGCTCGATGCGGATCCATTCGATGGCCCTACGCTCGTTGAAGTGCGATTCCTCGTTTATGGGGATGTTGTTCTCCGATTGACACGCGACGACGCAGGCCTGGCAGCCGATGCATTTGTCGATGTCGATTACCATGCCCCACTTTTCGTCCGCCATATGCGTCCCCTCTCTACTGTTTCGGCTCTGTCTAGCCTGCCCTGTCGGGCAGGCTTTAACTATCGTGTGAAGTGACCTTGATTACCTTCTCTTCTTCGTCTACGGCCAGATCCGGCGCCGTGTTCTCGAACTTCGGCAGCCTGACCCACTCGTCTGTCTTTTCCAGTCGCACTCGGGTGGCAGCCCAGGCCCATGCCCCAGTGTTCTCGTCGGTAAGCGGCGACAGGATATCGAAGACGTTAGACCCGCGGTCCTCAGCGAAGGTCCCGCCGGCGCGATGGCCCTGTCCGAATGGCATCGAGAGCACGTTCGGCGCGGTCCCCGGATGGGGGTAGGCTAGAGCCTTTATCGTTCCTCGTTGAGAGCTCACTCTCACGACGTCACCCTCTCGAATACCCATGTCTTCGGCGACCCTTGCGTTAATCTCGACCCAGGTGCGCCAGGTCGCGCTGGTGATTGGGTCGGGCGTGGCCTGAAGCCAGGGCAGATGGGCCCCACGTCCGTCGGTTATCGAGGTCGATGCGAAAGGCACCAGGTGGAAGGGGAAGGTGTCCTTCGAGCCGTTGAACGCAGGCCGGTCATCGACGCCGATCAGCTGTCGTCCCCTGGGTGGCGAGTCTTCGAAGGTCGCTCCCGTGTCCCACCAACCGCCGCGCTGAAGGAGGGCGTTCCAGTAGGCCTGGAAACTGGCCCCGTTGGCCGGTTTGACCGAACCCCTACCTGATTCGAACAGTTTTCGGGCTCCGTCCTCGAGGATCTCTCGGAACGTCTCGCCGGGTAGTTGAAGGTCGAACTCGATCTCCTCATCCAACGTAAGGACCTTGCTGAGCTTCAGTAGAACGTCTGCAAAAGCGATGGTGCCCAGGTGCACGCCTCTCGACTCGAAAAATGGCCGCACGACAGGCTGCTGGAAGCCCAGGACCTGGTAACCAGGCCCCGGATCGGGTACGTCGCTGCCCCAATCTTCAAGCGGATGGTTCTCGGGAAGGACTAGATCGGCCATCGCGGTTGTGTCGTCCAGGCGACCCGAGAAGCTGACCACGGTCGGAACTCGGTCGGTTGCCTGTCGGAATGCGGCACTCTGGCCTACCGAGTACATCGGATCGGACCCACGCACCATAAGAAGCTCGACGCGGCCGCGCTCCATGTCGGAGACCAGCTTCTCTATGTCCGCGAATGAAGCCGCACCGGTTGCTACCGGGACGTCGTCAAGGGGTGACGGCGGGTTCAGGACCACGCCGCCCTGCTTTCCGACGCTGCCGACCAGATGATTGAGCGAGTAGATCGCAACAAGATTGGAGAGTCCGTTGGTGTGCGCGGCGGCCGAGCCCCCTCCGATTGCCAGGCTGGGACCGCTCTGAGCGAACTCCTTAGCGATGCTCCGCATTCTGCGGACGTACTCGCCGGTATCGATCTGTATCGACGGGCGTCCTGGAGCCGGTAGCGAGTCGCCCTCGCCCACCAACTCGCCAACGACAACTTCCGGGGCGAAGTTGTCCAGATCCACCTCTCCGAGCCCCGTCAGCGTATCGACGACAGCCTGGTCGGCGAGGTCGTCGGAGACGATGACGTGGGCGATGCTTAGCGCGAACAGCCCTTCCATCCCCGGCTGAACGTACATCCACCGGTCGGCGTTGGCGGCAGTCATGGAGAAGCGCGGGCCGACGTGGACCATAGTGCCACGGGGCCGGTCTCCTTGGCGGAACTCGCCGTAGCCACGCGCGTACCGAACCGGCGAGACCCACGTGTCGAGGAAGTCCGCACCGAACGAAAGGATGTAATTAGCGTTCTCAATATCGAAGTCGGGCATCACGTCCTGCCGGAACACCCGCTCTATGGCCGCCCGCAGCGTGGTTCGCTCCAGCGGCTCGTAGGCCAGGTGCCGCCCTCCGAGGGCGGAGACGAAATGGTCGACGACCATGCCGAGGTGGCCGCCGACAGGGTCGGTGACCATTGCTACCGCCGATCGGTCCTCGATCTTCTTTATCTGATCGGCAAGGCGCGCGACGGCGTCCGTCCAGCTTATCTCTTGCCACCGTCCTTCGCCTCGTTCGCCGACTCGGAGCAGCGGACCGGTGATCCGGTCCGGATCGTACAGTCCCTGGAGGGCAGCCTCGCACCGCGCGCTGTGTTTGCCCCGGTTGATCGGGTAGTCTACGCTACCCTCGACCTTTTTGGCGCGCCCTTCCATCACTCGGACGACTACGCCTTCGCTGGTTGGACATTGGCGGCAGAGGGTCGCATACCAGTTGTCGAGGCCCGTGACCATGTCCTCGGGCATTTCGAGTGAGGACTGGACGATAAGCTCGTCCTCGGGAACGCCACAGGCTTGGAACAGCACGGCGCCGGCGGCCGAGCCACCCATCAACGTCAGGAATTGTCGTCTTGTTACTTCCATAGATCTAACTCTAGTAGTGGCACGTCGTGCAGTCGGTGCGGGCGAACAGCCTATCGGGCTCTCCATCGGCCCCTTCGTCGACGAAGCTGTTTGCCCGGTGACAGTCCACGCAATCGCCCATCTTTAAGGCGCGGACTTGCTTCACTTTGACCATGCCGCCGACGTCACCGTGACAGATGACGCAGGTATCGGCCGGTAACACGGTCAGGCTGTCGCCGGTCTTCGCGCCTGGCTTTATCTTCTCGGCTTCGTTGACTCGTATATGCGAAGGATCTGCCACCTGGGCAACGACGGACTTCTCGCCCGAGAAGAAATTCACGTGCGCCTCGTGGGCGAAACGGACGAAGTCGGGGACCCTGTGTACTCGTATCCAATCGATCGGAGTGTCGTTGGCGTGAAACTGTCGCAACTTCTCGACCTCCACGAGACCGTCGCCAACTGTGCGGTGGCATGACATGCATAGGCCGACTGCCGGCACTGAGGCCGCAGCTGCGACGGTCACGTTTCGGTGACAGAAGGTGCAGTCCAAGCCCAGCTCTTGGACGTGCACCGTGTGAGGGAAGGCGATTGGCTGGTCCGGCCCTTCGTTGAATCCAAAAACTTCGAAGATACCTAGCGGCATGCCGAGCCACGCGGATATCTGGAACGCCAGCACCCCCAGCCCGACTACTGTCCCAGCCAGACCTCCGAGACCAAGAATAGTGAAGACAACCAGCTGCTTCCGAGTGGGCTTCTTTAGTTGAAAGTCGCCTTGGAGCAATACGTGGCAGTCCTAGCAGCGGCTTCCGTGGCACCGGCAGCTTGAGGGCAACGTTGACGCGCCGAAGATTCGTTCAAACTGCCGGCCGTCGGTTTTCTCGGTGAACGGCAGAGTGGGGTAGTGCACTAGATCCAATAGTCCGGCCAGAAGGCGTCCAATACGTCAGCCAAGCCTATTACCTGGATGAGGACGAAGAGTGTAACGAAAGAACCGATGACGGCCAGCACGTAGAAAGCCGGCCTAGCCCTTTGCAGACCGCTCGGTATATGAGATGAGGCCACTAGTGACGGGATGAAGATGTGGCCTATCAGCACGTTGCTGGCGATGAAGACAACCAGCCCTACCATTAGCCAAAGCCCGGTCAGCAGGCTGCCGATATCAGACCACTGAGAGTTGGCCAGTGGAGCGGGGTCCATTCGATCCTTTCCGGGAGAAGAGAGAGGCCCGATGTCGACCCCTCCGAAACTTGGTGAAAACTATCACAGCCTATATGTAGTGTCAAGCTACTTCAAGCGGGTCGGACGGGGTCCTCAGCAGCTCGAATTCGTATGTGGCCCCCCATGCTATAATCGCCGACGCTCTGCCGCCGGAGTGTATGCCATTCGAAGGAGACATTTATGAGCAAGATCGGATTCGTCGGCCTCGGGCTAATGGGCAATCCGATGAGCAAGAACCTGATCAACGCAGGCCACGATTTGACGGTATGGAACCGCACTGCCCAACGCATGGATGAGCTGGTCGCAGCGGGCGCCACGTCCGCAGGATCGGCCAAGGAAGCCGCCAGAGGTTCTGACTTAACGATCACGATGGTCGGAGACTCCGCAGATGTCGAGCAGGTAGTGCTCGGGCCGGCAGGCGTGATGGAGGGCGCCGAGCCTGGGTCGGTCGTGATCGACATGAGCACGATATCCCCTTCGGTCACGAGAACGGTCGCTAGCGAGCTACGGAAGAAGGGCGTCGAGATGCTCGATGCTCCGGTCAGCGGTGGAGTAATCGGTGCGGTCGGCGGGACGCTTTCGATTATGGTCGGTGGAGATCGGTCGGTGTTCGAAGGGTCCACAACGGTGCTGGAGGCCATGGGAACGCGTATCACTTACTGCGGCGAGAGTGGAATGGGCCAGGTGACGAAGCTCGCCAACCAGATCGTGGGAACGGGTACGATCGCCGCCGTATGCGAGGGCCTCCTGTATGCAGCAAGAGCCGGCGGTGACCCGGAGGCGATCATCGGAGCGCTCACGGGTGGCGCCGCCAACTCGTGGATGCTCGAGAACCTTGGTCCGAAGATATACGAACGCGACTTTGCTCCGGGCTTTATGGTCGATCTGGCACAGAAGGACATTCGCCTTGTGCTGGAATCGGCGGCGGAGCTGGACCTTCCCCTGGTACTCATACCGCTGGTTACCCAGATGTTCCGGTCCGCCCAACGAATGGGGATGGGGAAGGAAGGCACCCAGGCCTACGTCAAAGTGCTGGAGCGCCTGGCGGATTTCGAGGCAAGCGGGGACGGCGTCCCCATCGCCTAGCCCCCTTGGCATCCCCCCTCTGGACTGCCCACCTGCCGCCGGCAGCCCGGCCGGCAGTATGATGTAATCAAAGCCCAGGCTACTTACGCGGCCTGAAGGACCTGATCCGGAGGTTTCGATGCACGACGCCGTCATTGTCAGTGGAGCACGAACGCCGATCGGCTCATTTGGAGGTGCGTTCAAGGACGTGTCGGCACCAGACCTTGGAGCGGCCGCCATCCGGGCTGCCATGGAGCGAGCCGACCTCGCTCCCGACAAGGTCGACGAGGTGTTTATGGGAAACGTGCTCCAGGCCGCCGACTCGGGGTACGCTGCTCGACTTGCGGCGTTGCGTGCCGGAGTGCCTGAGGAGGTCCCTGCTATCTCAGTCAACCGGGCGTGTTCTTCCGGTCTCGAAGCCATCAACCTGGCGGCCCAGCTGATTATCACCGGGGAAGTGGAGATCGCTGTCGCCGGCGGCTTGGAGAACATGAGCCAGGCCCCTTACTTGATCGACTACAAGGCCAGGCTCGATGGGCTGCGAATGGGGGACTACGTTATCAAGGACAGCCTAGTCGGTGGCCTGTCTTGCCCGGTCAATCTGTACCACATGGGGGTCGGCGCAGAGAACATCAGGGAGAAGTACAAGATCAGCCGCGAGGACCAGGACTCTCTTGCGCTCACGAGCCATCGAAGGGCAGTTGCCGCTCGGAAAGAAGGGAGGTTCGCGGAGCAGATCGCGGAGGTCCGAGCACCCAAGGGACGGAACGGAACAGTGAAAGTATCTGCTGACGAGGAGCCGCGTGAGGATACTTCTCTCGAACGTCTGGCAGGACTGCCGCCGGCTTTCAAGGACGGCGGCACCGTTACAGCAGGCAACTCCTCATCGATCAACGACGGAGCGGCCGCCGTAGTGATGATGTCGGCAGAGAAGGCGTCCGAGCTCGGACTGGAACCCCGATTGAAGTGGCGTTCAAGAGGCGTGGCAGGCGTCGACCCTGCCTTCTACGGCACGGGTCCGGTGCCAGCCGTCAGGAAGGCACTCGACAGAGCTGAGATGTCGGTAGACGACGTGGACCTCGTCGAGCTTAACGAGGCCTTCGCCGTCCAGGCCATCCACAACATTCGCGAGTTGGGGCTGGACCTCGAAAGGACCAACGTGAACGGTAGCGGAATTGGTCTGGGCCATCCAATCGGCGCTACCGGCGCCATTATGACCGTAAGACTGATGGATGAAATGGCCCGCAGGGGAGATCAGGTTGGTCTGGTGACGATGTGCGTCGCGGGCGGTATGGGGGTAGCCACGATCTTCGAGGCGGGCGGTCAAGCTTGATTCTCTCGTAAAAAGTCTGTGCAGGTCGAATTAGAACAACCGTACCCTTGCCTGGGTACAATATACAGTCTCTGTTCCGTGTCCTACCCCAACATACGGTAGCGCTCACATGTGCTAAAGCGCTGGAACTTCCTCAAAACGGGTTTTTACGAGGGAATCAAGCTTAGGCCGACTATCCCGGCATTTCAGAACGGTCATATCAGACTATAATGTGCATAACGGGCGCTACTCGATGTAACGGGCGCTGTGTGATAAAATGGTGCGGAGTTGAAAGGCAAGGTCTTCATGAGCGTGAAGGAGGCTGCGGCTACCTACGAGGTCAGCCGTGCAAAGCTGCATCGCCTTGTCCAGACCGGTCGACTGCAGACCGCCAAGGACCCGCGAGACGAACGGGCTATGTCCGCCGGAACTTCCTGGTGCCCATTCCATCGTTCGAGAGCTTCGATGCCCTCAATGCTCATCTGGAGCAACACTGCCTCAGACGGTTCGAAGATCGACTCCGCGGCCACAACGAGACGATAGGAGAACGGCTGGAGCGGGACCTGGAGAAGCTGCTGCCTCTGCCGGCCGTACCGTACGACGCCAGCGACAAGCACGCGACGAGGGTCAGTTCTCTGTCCTTGGTCAGATACCGGACCAATGACTATTCGGTCCCGGTGGCCTACGGTCATCGGGACGTTCTGGTCCGCGGATATGTACACGAGGTTGTGATCAGCTGTGGCGCTGAAGTCATCGCCCGCCATCGGCGGTCCTACGATCGAGACGACTTCGTCTTCGACCCTCTCCATTACCTGCCGCTCCTTGAGAAGAAGACGAGGGCATTGGATCAGGCGGCGCCGCTGGTTGGATGGGAGTTGCCCGAGGAGTTCGGAGTGTTGCGGCGGTTGCTGGAGTCTCGGATGGGCAAGCGAGGAAAGAGGGAGTTCGTGCAGGTGCTCAGACTGATGGAGAACTTCCAGCCGGAAGAAGTCCACGACGCCGTACGAGACGCCATTCGACTCGGGGCTGTGAGCTTCGATGCTGTCAAGCACCTGGTGCTGTGCAGGATCGAGGGTCGACCGCCTAGACTCGACATGGAGTTGTACCCGTATCTGCCCAGGACCAACGTTGCAACAACCTCGACCAGGGACTACATGGCTCTCCTGGCGGGGAGCCGGTCATGACCAACAAGTCCACGATGTTGCTCGAACACAACATCAAGCAACTCAAGCTCCCCACGTTCCTGAGGGAGTACGACAAGCTGGCATCCCAGTGTGCCAGTGAGGGAGCCGACCATCCGGACTACCTGCTGCGACTATCGGAGTTGGAGCTGATCGACCGTCACCATCGCATGGTGGAACGTCGGATCAAAGCAGCCCGCTTCCCGACGACCAAGAGTCTCGACACCTTCGACTTCCTGTCTATGCCGTCCCTGAACAAGGCTCTGGTTCTGGAGCTGGCACGATGCGAGTACATCGAGCGCCCCCACAACGTCATCGCTCTCGGCAACAGTGGCACCGGCAAGACCCATATCGCCCTCGGTCTCGGTCTGGCTGCGTGTCAGAGGGGACTGTCCGTGGGCTTCACCACCGCCGCTGCTCTGGTTCACGAGCTGATCGAGGCCAGGGACGAACGGCGTCTGCTCAACCTGCAGAGAAGGCTCGCACGACTCAAGCTTCTGATCATCGACGAACTGGGCTTCGTGCCCTTGTCCAAGACTGGCGCCGAGCTGCTCTTCGAGGTGTTCAGCCAGCGTTACGAGCGTGGATCGGTCCTGGTGACCTCCAAGTGAGCCCTTCGTCGAGTGGGCCGAGGTGTTCGGCTCTGAACGGCTGACCGGAGCTCTCCTCGACCGCCTCACCCACCATGTCGACATCCTGGAGATGAACGGGGACAGCTACCGACTCAAGCACAGCAAGAAGACTTCTGGCCGCCAGCTATCTGACTGACCCTGATCTCCAACGCCCCACGAACCTTGATGCCCATTCTACGGCGTTCAGTGGTACAGTTTTGCTCCGCCCCGCTGGTACGTTTTCACACCGCCCTTGACAGGGAGCCCTTTTTGGTTGAGCCAAGGACGGGGTACGGGGTGTGGGTGCGGGGGATGCAGAGTCAGGGCTCTGATTACCGGGTTACGTTTTACGTTTCACGTCCCACACGCCCTAGTACAGGGGTCGGTATGATATGAGGAATACCCTATGAAGACCCGTATCAGGCCGGCTGTACAGAGCGTCATTCCATCGCGGGCCAGAGCGCTGGCTGACGGCGTCCTTAGGCGTTTCAACCTCGCTCGGGAACGTTTCGAGGCTTACTTCCTGGCGAGGCTGATCATACGCACCGTCCAGGAGCTTTCGGCCGACGACGCCACACACATGGCTGCTGGGGTCGCGTACTACGCCCTGTTCTCGCTCTTCCCGCTGCTGCTCGGACTCACGGCGATCATGAGCTTCTTCGTCGAGTCCCAGGAGGTGCAGACGGATTTGACCGATTTCGTCACCGACTACCTGCCCGGCTCTGGGGACCTGATCAGCCACAATCTTGACGTGGTGGTCCAGATTCGGGGCGCCCTGGGCGTCTTCTCGGTCCTCGGCCTTCTCTGGTCCGCCAGCGCCGTCTTCGGGGCCGTCGCCCGGGCGGTCAACCGTGCCTGGGACGTCCACCGGGACCGGCCGGCCTACATCGGCAAGCCGAGACAGCTACTGATGGCGTTCGGAGTCGGGGTCCTGTTCGTCATGTCCATGGGCGCGGCGACGGTGGCGAGAATTGCCGCGGACGTCGGGGAGAACGACACATTCGACGTCAGCTTCGCCGTCGAGACTCTCGGGAGCCTGCTCCTCCAGGGCACATCGTTTGGGCTGACCGTCGTCATCTTCCTGCTCATCTATAAGCTAATGCCGAACACGAAGACGTACTGGAAATACGTCTGGCCGGGTGCGATCGTCGGCGCCGTGCTGTTCGAGGTCGCCAAGAACGTGTTCCTTGTCTACGTGGACAGCTTCTCCAATTTCGCACACGTCTACGGATCGCTGGCCCCGGTCATCGCGCTGCTTCTGTGGGTCTACGTCAGCAGCTTCATCCTGATCCTGGGCGCCGAGCTCAGCTCCGAATACGGCCGGCTAAAGAACAACGTTGAGAGGGGGACTCTGTTGCATCCGACAAACCACGGCCGTGGTGACGGCAGAACCACTCCCTCGTCGGCGGAGTAGCGAGCGGGCCCCTTCGATGGGTCCACGACACCGGAGTCCTTCGACTGGCTCAGGACGACCCTTCGACTGAGCTCAGGGTGAGCGGGAAAAGTTCCGCTCGTGGTGAGCATCCTTACGTCCGCGGGGCGGACTGAACATATGAAAGTAACTGGCTCGCCTTCATGCGTAGGGGCAGTGCCCCCGAGCCTGCCCTGGCGCTCCCGCAAGGCCCTCAAAAACCGACCAGTTACTCGATAGCCCTTCTAACCCGCTCATGGTGAGCCTGTCGAACCACGGCTCCGCAAGACGACTTTTGGTGCAAAGCCGGGGCGAAGGATGCCATTCGAGACGGCCAGAATGTCGCTGGGACAGTGTTCGCCAACTCTCTGTGCCTTCCGTACAGTCAAGGTTTGGCTTTCGTATGCACCCGCCAAGGCCGTAGACAACCTATCTGCACCACGGTATTATGGCTATGGTAGCCTTGGGCGAGGTGTGCGATGCAGCACGTCACCGCTTTTGAAGGTAAATGCGCCCGAATTTCCCTAGGCGGCTTCCGCCCTTGGTCCCTAACGTAGTTTCTGTCCGGCGCGACATTTTCGACTGCGCTGCAAGGCATCGAATCGACGACCCAGTTTCGATTCGGCGGAGATGACCCAATGAACCTGGACCAGAAGGTCGAGTACATAGAAGGCGAAGTCGGCGTTATGAAGGGCGAGGTCAAGCAGATGCTCGTCGACCTCCGGGAATTCGTCATGAAGCAGGGCGGGCCCTTCTCCGGCGGCGGCGAGGGCGGCGAGGGCGGTGGGCTGACCCAGCAGGCGGTCGATGGGATCTTGGAACAGGCCCGGTCTACCGTACAAGAAGAAATCTCGACCATGGGCCCTACCGGTGTCTCCCACGGTGAGGTCATGCAGATGCTGGAGGGAGCTCTCGCATCGCGTCCAGCAGGTGGGGGAGAGGACAGCTCTGAACTCCGGGAGGAGCTCTATGAGCTCAAGGAAGAAAATCGTCGTGCGATCGAGGCTCTCAGGACCGAGCAAGCCGCCAGCTCCGACGAGATGAGAGCAGCGCAGGCCAATTCCGCGCCGGGCGACCCGGCCGCTGCCGACACCATGCGGAGGGAGATCGACCAGCTGAGATCCGCTCAGTCGAACCTGGCGTCACAAGCCGTCCAGGCGACCCAGGCGGCCCAGCAGGCGGCCATCCAGGCCTCCGAGCCTAGAGTCCAGGTCGTGCAACAGCCGTCTGTACAACGGAGCGTTTCACAAGCGCCCCAAGCGGTACAGGCGGATGGTGCCCCCATCCAAGCTCAAGTGCAGGCCCCCGCGGGGGAACAGCCCCGCGTCCAGGCGGTGAGGATCGAGACGACCTCTGAAGCACCGGCGGACGAACTCTTCGAGGAGGAGCGGGCTCCGCAGGTCGTGCGCATTCAAACGACGCCACCCGGCCAGACGAGGCCGGAGGAGCCTTCCAGGGTAGAGCAGCCGGTCCGCATTCCCGAAGACTCCACACCCGAGGAATACACTCCAACGGCAGGGGCCGAGTTCGAGTCGACCGAATCCCCGACGGCCTGGCCCGCGCCCGGCGCGGCGATGCCCGAGCCCGAGGCGTCCCCGGGTTCCACCGCTCTCGACGCCAACCTGCTGACGAGCCTGATGCGATGGGTCGGAGGAGTGAAGCGCCGGCTGGGCACCACCCAGCTCGAGGGCTTTCTCGAGATATACAGGCTGACCGGGCACCTTCCGGACGGGCTGGAACGGCTCATCCTCCATCTGGCACAGCTCGACGCCCTCCCGGACGAGTCGTCCGACCAGATCTTTACCCTCGACGACCTGATGGACTCCCTGCTCCAGCTGCACGCGATCGTCTACGGTCCGGGCTATGCGTCACGAGGCGCACTATTGGACTTCGGCGACGCTCTAGGCAGCGAGCCTCTCGAAGGGGAGCTGCCGGGCGCCGAGTTCGAGGACACGGCCGAGGATGGATAAGGTGCTGGTCACCACGCTGCTGACCATGGCAGCGGTGGTGGCGTCCATCATGGTGATCAACACCGTGCTTCCAGCTCTGGGAACCAGCGGGAGCTCCGTACTATCGTCCTCCGGCGCGGCCTCGGACCGGATCAAGACCAACATAGAAATCATCACCGTCGCAGGTACCGTTGGGGCGACCACAACCTACGCTTGGATCAAGAATGTAGGGGCCGCGAACGTGCTAGCCGTCAGCCAAGGGGACCTGTTCTGGCAACAGGGCACCACCGCCATTACCCGCATCGCGTATGACACGGGCGACTCGACGCCGGCGTCCACATGCAACGAGGCGCTTCAGCCGGCCAATACGTGGCGGTTCTGCGTCGAGGGTGGGAGCGACACGATATGGAAGCCTAGCAACACCGTGAAGATAATCCTTCACATAAGCCCGGCCCCGTTGTCAGGCGAATACATGGTCAGATATCTGACGAGCAACGGCATAAACGACGACTACTCTTTTAGCCTGTAAGCGCCATGGGCAGCAGCATAGCTGGCCTGCTGATCATGGGCCTGCTGTTGGCAACGGTGGTGCTGTTGTCACGAGCGTACATTGTCACAAACGATACGATGGGGGCGGCCGTCAAGGAGTCGGCGGCGTTGGCGGGTGAGCGGGCCCGGACGGTGGCATCGGTCTCGCAGACCACCACCACCGGTTCCTTCCTCACAATGGACCTGCGCAACGACGGGAATACTTCGGTATCGGACTATACGAGCATGGACTTCATCGTCGACTACCAATCAGCGAGCGGGCCTGTCCACCAGCGACTGTCCTACACCACCAGCTCTGTCTTTGGCCTGGCGATAGAACTGGATGCGATCAGCACGGCGTCTTCTGGAGGAGCAACAACCACGTTGACCTTCCAGCACACAGTCGGCGACGAAGCCAACCTAATGCTGATAGTCGGAGCCGAGGCTGAGCGCAACACTTTCGGCAGTTGCGACGTAGCCACAACTACGTTCAACGGAACCCTCCTGACCAAAGCTATCGCGACATCCAGCGGCCAGGGCAGCGGTGTCGCGTGTGCCTCGTTGTGGTACCTCAATTCGCCAGTCATAGGCCAACATGACATCGTCGTTGAATGGGAGAGCGTGGTCGACGCCAGGATTGCCGGCTCCATATTGGTTTACAATGCAGCCCAGACCGGTCCGGAAGCCACGAGCGGCAGCGCAGCTTCGAGGTGTTCAGCCAGCGTTACGAGCGTGGATCGGTCCTGGTGACCTCCAACCTGCCCTTCGTCGAGTGGACCGAGGTGTTCGGCTCTGAACGGCTGACCGGAGCTCTCCTCGACCGCCTCACCCACCATGTCGACATCCTGGAGATGAACGGGGACAGCTACCGACTCAAGCACAGCAAGAAGACTTCTGGCCGCCAGCTATCTGACTGACCCTGATCTCCAACGCCCCACGAACCTTGATGCCCATTCTACGGCGTTCAGTGGTACAGTTTTGCTCCGCCCCGCTGGTACGTTTTCACACCGCCCTTGACAGTTCCTGCCGCGAGCACTTTCCTTCAGCCACCCGGTCCTGTCGCGATAGTAGCGTTCGGTGAAGATTTTGCCGCTGATCAAGATCACGTAGCTGTCGTTGGTCAGGTCCATTCGATGCGTCTTTGAATTCAGCGTGCGGTTTCCAGGGTGGTGAAAAAGGGCTTCCCAGAAAATTTGAAGCACTATGTTTTGAGGATTCCGGCGATATCTATGCCCCATGGTAGGCTACCTGAACTAATACATACCATTCTGGCATCGCAGCGCTGCATTTCGTCGGCTCAAACTTGCCGCCGGCCTCGGTCGAGAGTTTTTCAACAGCCTGTTAGCTAATAATCAAGCGCGATCGTTGCCAGCACCCCGCTGGTCCTCCCAATCTTTGAAGTGACAACAGCATCGGACGTCAATGTGTTGCTCAACATTATGACGACGATGTCATCCTCTCTGTATGTCCGAATCAGGGCATGATAGCCGGGGAGACCACCCTGGAGCAGGGCGTACCGGGGATCGGAGTACATGTCGATAGACAAGCCGTATCCGTAGTCGAACCTCTCGCTGGGTATCGTCTTTTCGATGTATGGAGTGAACATCTTGTCAACCGAGTCTTGAGTAAGCAGGCTCCCAGCGGTTAATGCTCTGAACCAGAGGTACAAATCACCGATTGTAGAGGCGACAGCAGCCGCCCCATGATTGGAGGTCGTGTCAAACGGTTGAGCCGGGGTCAGGTCATAGTTGTGTCCCTTGGCTCGACGCGGGGGAGGATCTCCTAGTCGATCGTATGCGGTGTTCGCCATGCCGGCCGGCTCAAGAAGTCGATCCTTCAAGAATCCCTCATACGATACGCCCGACACCTCCTCGATCAAAAAGCCAAGCAATATGTACCCGGAAGGGCTGTAACTGAACCTTTCTCCAGGTTGAAACTCCAGTGGCTCGTCCCGGAGCAACTCTATTACTTCGTCCACCGACATAGGTGAGCTAAGAGATTCCATCATCGGGTTTGCTGGCAGGTCATTTGGTATTCCTGAGGTGTGAGTCAGCAGGTCGTGAACGGTAATGTTTTCACCGCCGGGATAGCCGGGCAGATAGTCTCCGATGGGGGCCTTCACGTCTAGCAGACCTTCCTCCTCCAGCTTCATGATTGCAGCCGCAGTGAAGTGCTGCGTGATGGCGCCTATAGGGAATACTGTCTGGAGTGTATTGGGAATCTCTTCCACATGGTCTGCCATACCGTAGCACTTGCTCAAGAGGACTTCGTCACCTTTAGATAACAGGACGCACCCGCTGAACTCGCTGAACGAAGAAGACATGTAGTCGTCGGCAGCCTGGACCTCTACCACCGTCTCAAGGGGCATTGACGCCAGGTCGGAGACTGTCGCCGACCGCAATCCCAGATACGCAGATAGGCCGACGACCGCTGCGACGAACACGACGGCGACCAATGGCAACGAGAACCGCGATTTGAACTCAGCCCGGTGGGCAACTGGGGTACCAGTTGCCGGTTTCACGTTGTCCGGGCTTGGTGCTCGTCCGCCCAGCCTGGATGAGACCGTCGGCCAAAGGTCGATATCGTCAGGGACCGCTACGGCGAGGTAGCTTTCCAGCAGATGCGCTAGGCGTGCTTCCAACTGATCCCCCTTCACTCCATGTCTCCCTTCTCGTGGTCAGATCGTGGTGCGGGGCTTTTGAGGTCTATAGCACCCGCATCTCTGGAGTCGCTTCTTACTAAACCGGCCAACAGCGACGACAAGCGTCTCCTCGCCCTGAACAGGTGCTGTTTGACCGTGCCCACGTTGGTCCCCTGCCGGGCTGCCACCTCCGTCTCGCGCAGGCCCAGGTAGTAACGCATGACGATGGACTCACGCTGTCTAGGCGGTAGCTTAGCGAGCGCGGCCCTGAACTGAGTACGCGCCTCGGCGCGTTCGGCCAATTCCTCCGGTCCGGGTCCTGAGTCGACGAGCAGGTCCGCCAAGCTCCCTCCGCCTTCCTCCCGCCGGTCCAACGAGACATGGCGACTCTTTGCGACTGCGGCCTTCGTGGCATCGTTCACAACGATGCGTAGAAACCAGGGACCGAACGGGCGCCGCGTATCGAACTGGTCGATGCTTTCGTAGGCTTTGAGGAATGCCGTTGCGACCACGTCCTCGGCGAGTGATCGGTCCTGCGTGATAGCAAAAGCAGCCCTGACGGCCCGCACCTGGTGCTCTCTGACTAGGGCTTCCAGGCCGCCGATGTCCCCAACGCGTAGGCGCGTGATGGCGTCCCGCTCATTCATGAGGCATCCGAATCAACTCTCCCACATCTATATCCTCGACCCAACGAAAAGGTTGACACGAGTCACGGCGAATCCACGGCGCCACCCATGGTATCGGCAATACAGGGAACGCCGGTCTTTCTTGCCGTTCATCGCCACGCGAATTGGCCGCCTTGAAATTGGGGTCAGCTTCACTCCCCCCGATCCACTTTCCTCGACCTCCCGCCCTGGTCCACAAACGCGAGCAGGGTTGTTGTGTAGGGCGTCTAGGCGGGGCAGGGAAAGCCCCACGTCCAGCCACGGTCACGGAGAGTGCGTCTGTAGCGAGTACGTGGTCTGCGTGCTATTCTTGCCTAGAAGTAGCGCTCCGTGACACAGCGCCGCTTGGGGGCGTATAGCACTCAGCGCGGGCGACGGTGACCACCAGGCCTGGTCAGAGCAGGCCGAGGAGCTGATGTCATCAAGATGCGTACCTACGCCTGTACCCTCTCGTTGTTGGCCGCAATTGCGCTTGTCGGGTGTGCAGGGTCTGAGGACCCCCCCACCCCCGCCGAGGTACAGAAGGACGGCACTGACGCCGCGGCCCCTGAAACGTTCGCCGCTCCCGCACCCGCTGGCGTCGAGGGCATCACCTTCGCGGACGAGAATTTCACTTTGGCGGTGCTAGAGGCGCTCGGAAAGGAACCGGGCGAGCCCATAACCGAGGCGGACCTGGCCGTGTTGACGGCTCTCAAGGCGTCGAGGCGCGGCATCGCCGACCTTTCGGGCATCGAGCGTCTTACCGCGTTGACATCGCTGGAGCTGGCGTGGAACAGTCTACGGGACATCTCGCCGCTTGCCTCGTTGACGCAGCTCGAAGATCTGGACCTTCGCGAGGACACGCTGGGCACTCTCGCGCCTCTCGAATCCCTATCGAGTCTGAGGTCGCTGACCCTCATAGTCGGGGGGCTGACCGACTTCTCATCACTGGCTTCCGTGCCCAAGCTGGAGACGCTGTCTCTCGACGCCAGCGGGATCAGGGACCTCTCCTCGATTTCGTCGATGGGCAGCCTGAGATCGCTGGAGATCACGGGGATCCGGCTGGAGGACATCTCGGGCCTATCTGAGATGACTGGGCTTACGTCGCTTACCTTGGTCGCAGACGAGGTGGCCGACCTGTCACCGATCGCTTCTATCGCCGACCTCGAGACGCTTCATCTGAGCGGCGACAGGATGACCGACATCTCTTCATTCACTTCGCTCTCGAACCTCAATTCGCTTACCCTCGCGAACACGGAGATAGGAGACCTGTCCCCGCTCGCCGATCTGCCGAGCCTCAGGTCGCTGCACTTCGACAACAACCCGATAAGGGACGTCTCGGTGCTGTCGTCTTTCACCGGCCTCGAGTCATTGACACTCGAATATAGTCTGGTCGACGACATCTCATCCCTGACCAACCTGTCTTCGCTGAGTGTCCTAACACGCTTCGTGGAGGACTTCACGCCCCTAGAGTCACTGACGAATCTCACGTCGCTGAGAGTTTTGGCAAACCACCTCAGCGATCTTTCTTCTGTGGCGCCTTTGGTAAACCTGACTTCGCTTGAGTTGTTTAGCTGGCCGATGAGCGACATCTCGCCACTTGCCGGCTTGACCAATCTGTCTTCGCTCGACTTGACGGGAGGTGAGATCAGCGACATTACACCGCTTGAATCCCTCGCCAACCTCAATTCACTGACCCTGTTCGCGCACGAGACGAAGGACTTCTCACCGCTCACGTCGCTTACCAACCTGAAGCGGCTGGACCTTCGCGACAACCAATACCTGACCGACATCTCGCCGCTGTTGGAGAACAAAGGGCTTGGTGAGGGAGACGAGGTGTGGCTCTCCACCGACTCAGCCGACGCTGGGAGCATCGCGGTGCTAGAGAGTCGTGGAGTCACGGTCCGCACGGAGGGCGGGTTCGTTAGCGGGCGGTGACGATCCTGCAGCAACTTCAGCGCGGTGCCGCTCTACCGCACTTGGCGATAAGAACCGATGTGCTATAATGACCTGGAGGGACAGAGCCGGGCCTGTCCCTTTGTCTTTGAATCGAGCAAGGTGAAACAAGTCTCACCGTTCCGACATACCGCTGCAGATAGGAGATGGAACAGTCTCCAGTGGTCCGAACAGCGCCCCACAGATACGAAATGGAACAGAACGGATGAAAACGGAACAGTTGAACGGGGGTACCCCAGCTACAAATCGTATCTGGGAAAAATCACGAGGTGTTCCATTTCACGACTTGTCCTCTCGACGGACGCCGGACGTATCACAGCGTTACGGAGTCGAGGGGTTACGGTCCGGTCGGAGAGGGCTTTCGTCCCCTCGCACCGACCAACCCGCCGGCGGCCGAAAAAAGGACCTTCGCCTTCATCGGCAAGGCATGGCGAAGCGAACAGGTGTCATTCTGAGGAGCGAAGCGACCGAAGAATCTAAGGTGGTAGCTTCGAGTAGGAACCGCGATCACTACGCTCGGAATGACACCTGCTTTAAGCTCGATTCGACGCGGCCGTTCGGATGGTACGTCCGTCCCCGGGCAGGACAACCCGACGCGTGGCTTGTGAACGGGAGTAAGATAGGTCGTAGCAGCGGCAGTGTGAAGGCGAGGTAATGAGAAGCAAGCTAGGCCTCATTCTGATGCTGGCGGGGTTCGGCGGAGCCGTGCTGTCGCAGGGGGTCTCTACTGCGGTAGCTACCGGTCCACACGCTGCCGTGCTCGAGATGGACGAGGCTATCTTCCCCGCGACGGGCCGGTTCCTAGACCGTGGTATAGAGAAGGCACGCGATGACGGAGCCGTGGTCCTCATCGTTACGCTCGACACACCGGGCGGTCTGGTCGACACCACCAGGGACATGGTGGCCTCGATCCTGGACTCACCGATCCCCGTGGTCGTCTACGTTTCACCCCAGGGCGCGAGAGCCGCGTCGGCCGGGACCTTCATCACCGCTGCCGCCCACGTAGCTGCAATGTCGCCCGTGTCGAACATCGGCGCAGCCTCGCCCGTGAGCGCGGTGGGCGACCTTCCGGCCGACGTGGAGGCAGAGGCGAAGGAAGAGGTGTCGGCAGACATTCGTAAAATCGCGGAGGCACGTGGCCGGAACGTCGAGGCCCTTGAAGCGACGGTGAACGAAGCGAAGTCGTACTCTGCTTCGGAGGCTCTAGACAACAACATCATCGACCTCATTGCCGGTGACATCGTCGACCTGCTGGCCAAATTGGACGGCCGGACCGTCTGTATCGGCTCGGGGTGCACTGTGAACGACGGCCAGCTCGAAGGCGGGTCGCTGCTTGTGTTGGAGACCATCGGGCTCGAGACGATCACCATCGAGAAGACTTTGTTGGAGAATTTCCTCGGCTTCCTGGCCAACCCAACCGTCACGTTCCTGCTGCTCGCGCTCGGCGGTATAGGCGTCTTCATCGAATGGGTTCTTGGAGCCGGACTGCTACTGCCAGGCCTCACCGGTATCGTTGCGTTGGCACTGGCGTTCGTGGGTCTGGGCCAGTTGCCTGTGAACTGGGTCGGCCTGGCTATCATCGGGCTGTCTGTGGTCCTCATCATGCTTGAGATCGAGACCCCCGCGACACTTGGTTTCGGAGTGGTAGGGGTCGTCGCGTTTGCGATTGGCGGCTTTCTGCTGTTCGGGGATTTCAACCTTCCGGGATTCAGTCCGCAGCCCATAGAGGCGCCTGAGATCCGCGTTAACCCGTGGGTGCTTATTGTGACTACGGGCGGCCTGGCAGCGGTGGTCCTGGTTTTGGGCAGGAGCATTCTCGCCGCGCGCACGCCTGGGACGTCAGGGCCGTCGACCGTCACTTCGCTGGTAGGCGAGACCGGGGTCGTGCACGCTGCGCTGGCCCCTTCGGGAATGGTCCACGTGGCCGGCGAGGAGTGGAGCGCCGTATCGGAGTCGGGTGAGACGATAGACGAGGGTGCAGAGGTTGTTGTGAAGGAGGCGGAGGGTCTGACACTGAAGGTGTCGGAACCGAGCCCGCCTTCTGACGAGACCGCCGACGGCGAGGACGAAGACGAGCCAACGTAGCCTGAGGAGCTAGACGGTCGCCAGCTCCGGTCTTCGCTTGTGCCAGTCGGTGGTCTGCTCGTAGGCGTAAGCCACGTTGAGCACGGTAGCCTCGTCGAAAGCGCGGCCCGCTATCTGGAGGCCGATGGGTAGGCCCTCGGATGTGAAGCCGCAGGGCACGGAGACGGCCGGGACTCCGTTGATGTTGAAAGGCCGCGTTTTATCCGGGAAGAGTAGTAGCGGCGACCAGGGCTTCCCGTCGATCACGACCTCCTCAGCGCCGATCCGAGTGGCCGCGACGGGCGTGGTCGCGCTCAGAAGCATGTCGACGTCCTTCGTGGCATCCTTCATCTGCTCGGTGTAGTCCCTCTTGGAGTGCAGCGCCTTGATGTAGTCGACGGCCTTCGCGTCGGCGCCTTCCTCGAACCTCGACCGCACCTTCGGGTCAATGTCGTCAGCGTGGTCGCGGAGGGTTTCGACGTGGACCTCGGCGGACTCGGGCCCCATGATGGCCCGGCCGATCGGGATGCTCTGCTCGGCTGCCGGCACCGAGACTTCCACGACCCGCGCTCCGGCCGCTTCGAGGACGCCGGCAGCATCAGTCACGGCGGCGTGCACCTCAGGGTCTACGCCGTCGAAGAAGAACTCTCTCGGTAGGCCGATTCGGATTCCCGAGACGTCGCCGGTCAGGCCCTTAGTGAAGTCCTCCGTGGGCCTGGCGCTGGACATCGGGTCGCCGGGGTCGTGCCCGGCGATCGCGTTCAGGACCAGTGCCGCGTCAAGCTTGATTCTCTCGTAAAAAGTCTGTGCAGGTCGAATTAGAACAACCGTACCCTTGCCTGGGTACAATATACAGTCTCTGTTCCGTGTCCTACCCCAACATACGGTAGCGCTCACATGTGCTAAAGCGCTGGAACTTCCTCAAAACGGGTTTTTACGAGGGAATCAAGCTTGCCCATAATAATCGCGCCGGCGTCCTTCAGCTTCTCGACCACCATGGCGTCGTAGTCGGGGACGAAGTCGCGCATTATCTTGGACCCGACGGTGGTCCGGACCCCCTGGGTGTAGTAGAGGTCCTTGAGTCCGAACGGGACGCCATGCATGGGCCCCCTGTAGTCGCCGCGCCGAATCTCGGCGTCAGCGGCCCTGGCGGCGGCCAGTGACTCGGTCTCGAGCAGCGTGATGAACGAGTTCAGGCTGCCGTCGGTCTTGGAGATGCGGTCGAGGTGGGCCGCCACCAGCTCGACGGGGGAGAGCTCTCGCGTCGAGATGAGCTTGGCGGCCTCGTCGATGGACAGATAGCAGAGGTCTGTTGGATTCAATATCTACAGCTCCAAGCCAGTCCACAGGACTGGCCTATTCGACAAGACTGAGGCCGACCAGCACGGTTGACACGTAGTCCGGGTCGCCTGCCCCTATCTCCGGGTAAGGCTCAAGCTCCAGAACAGTCAGAGTGTGCGCGCCGACAACCCTGGTACGCCGATCGTCCGAGCCACTTACCTCAATGGTTAAGATCGCGTGATTGCCCGCATTGGCTCTGACCTGTATCGACACCCTGGCCCGCCCTGCCTGAATGCACTGCGCCGACGTCGGGCAGCGTGAGTCTTCGACGACGGCCAGGAACCGTACCTCCAGCCCATCGGACTCGTAAAACGCCACTTCTCCCACCTTCAGACGGGCAGCGCGGCCTATTGTGGCGTTCTGGGAAGCGGTGGAACGCTCGATCTGGGCGGGGTCGGCGGTTGGACTGGGCGGCGAGGACTCAGCGTCCGCAGTCGCAGGCGCGGGGGTGTGCTCTTCAACAGTCGGAGTTGGAGCCTCAGGCTCGTTGGAGCACGCGACCAGCGTTAATGCGGCCAAGCTCACCAGGAAGGTAACCGTATCGATTCGGGCGGTCTTCAACACCTGCCCGGGCATTGTTCGGGAAGGCCCTTCGACGAGCTCAGGGTGAGCGGTCGAGAGACTTGGCCAAGCAGCGGAGGGAGTCCGCTCAACGCGGCCTCAGATAGTCGGGGACGCCAGGTTCAACCTTCGACCTCAGCTTCTTGTACGCGGTCTCCGCGGCCTGCTTTTCTTTGCGGGGCCAGTCGACGAACTTGAACTTGACGTACGCCAATATAGAGAACTCGCTGATCACACGGTGCTCGAGCTGCGCGCCGGACCTTTCCCCGCTCACGGCGTACTCGTGTGTGTGTCGACCAGTCTCGTCGGTCACTACGAAGCCGAACCTGAACGGCGGGTCGTGCTGCGTTACCTCTATGTTGCCATGGAGCTCCTTGCCGCCCGACGATACGACCGACTTGTACTCATGTCCGACCGCCACATCCCCACTTGAGACGGCTTGAATCTTCAAGTCGTCCGCAGCCCACTCGCTATGGCGAGTCAGGTCCGAGATCAAGGGGAATATGTCCTCAGGCGCTGCCTTGATGAAGGTGCTGGTCACAGTTCCAGCCGTTGGCACTTGCTTTTCCTCCTGTCGTTTCCCAGCCCGGCACTCGGAGCCTCAACGCGCCCAAGGGCTAAGGAATAATCTCTCGCTCGGTGGTAAGGGCTTCGACCAGGAGGCTGAGGGCCGAGTCGACCAGATCGAATGTAGGGCCGATCACCAGCAGACTGACCTGGCCCTGTTGGCCTACGAAAATCGTCTCGTCGGCCGCCTCCCACTTCCATCCGGCGGAGCCGATCGCCTCGGACTTGGAGCCCGGCAGATGGACCGTGCCGAAGACCTTGTATGCATTGAAGAACTCGTCGCTGTCGGCAAGCGTATCCCAGAAGATCTGCATCACCATCACGCGTTCGCCCGCCGGGCCGCTAAACAGAGCGTAGCTGTCACCTCCCCAGCCGGCGGCGGCGTCAGCAGCCTGGTTGTCAGGCAGGTGCTGTTCCAGGTACGTCCGGATGAGGAACTCACCCATTGCGTTATTGGCGACCTGGACCCACCCCTTGCCAATTTGCTCCGCGAAGTTGGGAGTTACAGCCCTGAGCGGCTGCTCGTCCTCGAAATACTTCTCCGGATGGAGCACCTGTTCGGTCGAGGCAGGAGGCCGCTTGTACAGAGCGTCGACAGCCGCCCAACCCTCGGTTCCCCACACCGTCGAAACGAAATCGCGACCGCTAGTCTGGCCGAAAACGGTGGTCGCTTGTATCACCTCAGGAGCCGCCAGCAGTTTGTTTCCCGGAATTGGCCTCACTAATACCTCGAACTCTTCCTCGGTAAAGGCTTCGCTTATATACCCGTTGGCAATCAGTGCCGCGTCACCGCTGATCATCGCGTTAGCGGCCCTGTGAACATCCGAGTTCCCCTTTCGAGTTCGATCGCGTATCGCGGCGATGTCGAACAGTCGTTGTTGGATGCCGCCCATGAACGCGCCGGCCATCGCAAGCTCTTCCTTGGGCCCAAGCTCCGGGGAATCGGTGACCACATAGACCGCCTCGGCCGCGGGATCGGCCAGGGAGACGACTTGCTGGTGCTGGATCCCTAGCAAGATCTGCTCGAGGTCATCCTCTTCATTCATCAGGCCGAGGATCTTATCCGGTATTTCCCATATCGGGAGTCTTCAGACTCAAAGGGCAGCCCAAACGAGATGGTAGCATCATAGTCAGGTCCTGCAAGGCCAGTCAATCGCCGGTCTATCCGATAAGGGATGCGATTCTTGCCGTGAACCATGCTTCTTGTCCGTTTTTGTCGTCTTCGTGTCCCTGCCAGTGTGGTGAAACCGCATTGAAGACAAGGCGACTCCCTGAAGCGCTCTCCCCCTCTTGGCAAGATCGTGGTTGTACCCTCCCTCAGCTTGGCGCCAGCGATAACCGGCCGATTCGATCCAGCACTCCCTGGAACAACCGTCGAGGAACCGACACCTCGGACAACTGAAAGATCAATCGCCGGGAGTGCCGCACCAGACGGCCTCCCATCTTGATCAGCTTGACCTGCACGCTCCGCAGCGACCAGTGCTTGACCGCCTTGGGCAGACACAGCCGGCGAAGGAAGTTCCCAAGGTTGTACGCCAGGACGAACAGAGACAGACGCACCCGGTTGGCCACGAACCGATGGCACGACAGCCGAGTCCAGTTCAGGGCGTACTTGCCCTCCTTGATCCACTGCTCGGCTGTCCCTCGACCATTGTAGAAACGCACCACTCCTTCGGGGCCAGCCGTCATGTTCGTGACGATGAAGCCCACTCGAGGGAACAACTCTCCCCTATGCCACTCCACCTTGGCCACCACCCGCCGTGCACGGTCCCAACTCTCAGCACGATACCAAAAGTCGTCGTATAGGATCACTGGACGCTTCGGCGGCCTCCCCACAGGTCGTATCAGCAGTGGAGCGATCTACCTGCGTCAGATCGCTTTCGGCCAGATCGAGTATAGCCGTAGCCCCGACGTCCCCTTGATCGGCAGCCTCTTTTACCTCATTGGTGGCCAGGGCAAAAGCCTGAATCATCTCTCTCGCCGACTGGAACCTGTCGTCCGGGTCCTTGGCCAACGACTTCAGCAAGATGGCCTCCACCCTTGGCTCCATATTTGGGCCTACCGACGTCGGGAGCGGAAGTGGTTGGTGAACGTGGGCCATCAGCGTGGCAGCGGGCGTGTCGGCCCGGAACGGAGTCTGCCCTAGTGTCCTGTCTCTAAAGTACGTTTGCAAAAGCGAGCTACATTAGCCAGTATCTGATCGGCAGTCTTGGTCCAGACAAAAGGCTTAGGGTCATCGTTGGTGATGTCAAGGTAGTGGTAGATGGACGATTCAAGATCGAGGGTGCTCCGGTGGGCGCCGCGACGCAACTGTTTTTCGCTGAGCAGGGCGAACCACCGCTCCACCAAGTTGAGCCATGAGGCACTGGTGGGAGTGTAGTGCACCTGAAAGCGCGGCCTCTTGGCGAACCATCGTCGGATAAGGGCAGTCTTGTGGGTGCCATAGTTGTCTACGATGAGATGCACGTCCAAATCGGAGGGTACCGAGGACTCAATGGTATCGAGGAACTTGCGGAACTCAACCGAGCGGTGGCGCCGGTGGCACCGACCGATGACCTTGCCGGTCTTGGTTTCGAGAGCGGCGAACAGGGACGTAGTGCCATGCCGAATGTAGTCATGCGTGCGCCTCTCCGCTTGGCCTGGCCTCATGGGCAGCAGAGGCCGGGTGCGGTCCAATGCCTGGATCTGGGTCTTCTCGTCCACACACAAGACCAACGCTCTATCCGGCGGGTTGAGGTACAGGCCCACAATATCACGGACTTTTTCGATAAAGAGCGGGTCCGACGACAGCTTGAAGGTATCCGTCCGATGGGGCTGCAGTCCGAAGGCCCGCCATATGCGGTTGATGGTGCTATGGCTCAGGCCAGAGCGTCTGGCCATCGAGCGCGTGCTCCAGTGGGTCGCATCCGTTGGAGTAGTCTCAAGGGTCATGCTTACGACTCTCTCCACGTCAGCATCGGCGGTCCTGCGGGGTGTACCAGGTCTCGGCTCGTCCAGCAGTCCATCCACTCGCCGCTCCAAGAACCGAGACCTCCACTTCCCCACCGTCGGCTTAGACACCCTCAGCTCTTCGGCCACAGCAGTGTTTGTCTTTCCATCAGCGCATCCGAGTATCATCCGCGCCCGCTGGGCCAACGCCTGCGCCGTTTTCGGTCGGCGCGCCCACGCTCCCAGTGTCTCCCGTTCTTCATTGGAGAGTGTCAACGGCGGAGTCGGTCGGCCAGGGCGGCGCATGTGCATCCCCCTCAAATGAGTCGTCAGAAGGATACGCGCTACTGCAATAGTTATGCAACTAACTTCAGGGACAGGACACTAGTAGCATCTGGTAAATCAGGATCCCGAACGCATACAGGTCGGAGCGGTGGTCGGCGTCGGCGCCCGTCGCCTGCTCTGGGGCCATGTACTCCGGGGTGCCGAGGGCCTGGGAAGCCTGGGTGAATCGGGTGGCCGACTCCAACATTCTTGCCAGCCCGAAGTCCGCAAGAATCGGGCGGCCCTCTTCATTCAAGAGGATGTTCGCTGGCTTTAGGTCTCGGTGGACGATCCCTGCAGCGTGAGCGTAGTCAAGCCCTTCCGCCAATGGGGTCATATACTTCAGGACCTCCACCAGGGGCATCGGGTCCTGGCCGAGTTTGTCCTGGAGGTCTCCGCCGGCGATCAACTCGCTAACGATGTACGAGTACCCCTTGTCCTCACCGAAGTCGTATATCTGAAGGATATTCGGGTGGCTCAAGCGGGCGACGGTCTGGGCTTCCTGTTCGAACCGCCCGACGAAAGTAGGGTCCTCCTGGTGGAAAGACGGCAGCACTTTGACCGCGACATGCCTGTCGAGGTTGGGGTCGTGGCACCGGAAGACGGTCGCCATGCCTCCGCGACCGAGCTGCTCTATTATTCGGTAGCGTCCTAGACTACTGCCTGGCGGTATAGAGACCATCGTTTATTGCGTCTCCGCTCGGTATTTGATCGTGCCGATTGTAATCGTCGCGTTCGATTGGCGGCTGCTAAATGTACATGTAGCCGAACTCGCCCACGGTGATCACGTGAACGGGGTTCGCCGGGTTGTCCTTGAGCGTCTCCCGAAGGCGCTCGATAGCGGCATCGATCTCGCGATTCGCATCCGCCGCCGTGGGCGCTTCCGGCCATACGGCGCGGGCGATGTCCTCCCGGCTTACCGGACTACCCTGGTTCGATTGCAGGTGACTGAGCAGTTGTTGGTCCTTGCTTCCCGGCTCGGCCGAGGCTGGCTCCGCTGGTCCTGCGGCTTCCTCCGCCAGCTCCCCCTGGAGTTGTATCGCTCCGGTCGTCGGCCCTTCGACCTTGATCGGCTTAGTGTCGTCTGGTTCCTGTTGGAATACGAATGCCACGTTGCTGCCGGCGAGCACTATCCGATCGCTATGCTTGAGCGGGTGCTCGCCGAGACCGACCTTGATGCGGTTTATGAAAGACCCGTTCGTACTGTTGAGGTCCCGAAGGACGTACCCACTGGAGGTTTCCAGGATCAACGCGTGTCTCCTCGATACGGTAGTCTCTTCGACTACGACATCGTTGTCCTGTCGGCGACCGAAGGTGATCGGCCGGCCCGATAGTGGGATGGTCATCCCGTTGTTCGGTCCGCCGTCCACTAACAGCGAGACCTGCGCTCCTCCGACCATAAGAAACTCCTGCCTACGCAGCTACTGTTCATAGCTGTGGGCAATTGTACACAAGGGTACGAGATTGCGCCACCGACTGGATTCGGAGACGGTGACGGCAGGTGGGGTAATGGGCGCATGCGATGCGCCCCTACGAGGAGAGCCTGGTCCGTGTGTGGGCTACTCGACGGTGACGGACTTGGCCAGGTTTCGCGGCTGATCGACGTCGCAGCCTCGGCGGACCGCGACGTGGTACGCGAACAGCTGGAGCGGGACCGCCATGAGGATCGGCGTCAGCAAAGGAGAGGTGTCGGGGACATAGACTACGTCGTCCGCGGACTCGGCTATAGCCGAGTCCCCTTCGGTGGCAAGCGCGATAACGGTCCCTCCCCTGGCCTTGATCTCGTTGACGTTGCTGAGCATCTTCTCGTAGAGCTCGTCCTTCGGGATCAACGCCACGACCGGCATACCTTCGTCAATGAGAGAGATCGGGCCGTGCTTCATCTCGCCGGCCGGGTAACCCTCGGCATGGATGTAGCTGATCTCCTTGAGCTTAAGTGCACCCTCCATGGCGAGGGGATGGTTGATTCCGCGCCCCAGGTACAGGAAGTTCGAGTACTTCGAGTACTTGTGGGAAAGAATCTCGTGATTGGGCTCGTCGGCTACGAGCTCGCCAAGCAACTCGGGCAGCCGGGCCAGTTCCTTGACAAGCTCCGCCTGCCGGTCTCCGGTCAGGACGCCGCGCTTGATGCCGAGATGCAGCGCCAGCAGGAATAACGCCGTCATCGAGCAGACAAAGGTCTTGCTCGCCGCGACACCGACCTCCAGGCCTGCTCGTATCAGGATCGTCCCATCGGCAAGCCGCGTTGTCTGGGTGCCTTCGTAGTTACAGAGCGTGACCTGGGTGGCTCCTTTGGACGCGGCTTCCTCCATGGCGGCCAGGGTGTCCGCCGTTTCGCCCGATTGACATACCGACACGACCAGCGTTCCCTTGTCTAAGACCGGATCGCGGTACCTGAACTCGGACGAGTTGTCGACCTCGGCGGGGATCCGCGCCAGCGATTCAATCCACGCCCGACCGACCATTGCGGCATGCAGGCTGGTCCCCATTCCCAACAGCACGACCCGCTCGATGCCCTGGATCTGGTCGTCTGTTAGAGGAAGCTCATCCATTGCGACCGCGCCCGTTTCGAAGGAGACGCGGCCTCGCAGCGTGTCGAGCACCGCCTCGGGTTGCTCGTGGATCTCCTTGAGCATGAAGTGCTTGTACTCACCCTTCGCCGCCGAAACGTCGTCGTACGGCACCTGGATAGCGCGTTTGTCGATCGATGAGCCGTCGAGGTCTGTGAACACAGCCTGTGTCCGTGTCGCAGAGACGAGCTCGCCTCCGGCTAAATAGGTGACCTGTCGTGTGTGCGGAATAAGGGCAGGCAGGTCGCTGGCGAGGAACATCTCGTCCTTGCCGTGGCCCACCACTATGCCGCCGGCGTTCCCTAGCCTGAACGCCACCAGCTTACCGGGCTCCCCACTCGACGCAACGGCAACGGCGTGGGCGCCTCTGACCCGCCGGGCCGTCGCCCTCGCCGCGTCTTCCAGCGACATGCCGCTCCGGAGGAAAGTCTCGACTAGGTGGGGAATACACTCGCTGTCCGTCTGCGAAGAGAAGACGTGCCCCTCCGCCTCCAACTCTTCCCTCAACTCGATGAAGTTCTCTACTATCCCGTTGTGGACCACCGCGACAGAGTTGTCGCAGTCAGTATGGGGATGAGCGTTGGAATCGGTTACGAGGCCGTGAGTGGCCCAGCGGGTGTGCCCGATGCCGACGGTGCCTTCAGGGAGGCCATTGGCCAGCGCCGCGTTGAGGACCGAGAGCTTCCCCTGCGCCTTGCCAACAATCGGTGAGCCGTCGTCGCCCATCACGGCTATCCCGGCGCTATCGTAGCCCCGATATTCGAGCCTGGTCAGCCCCTCCAGTAAGATCGGAGCGGCGGCCTGAGCACCCGTGTAGCCGATGATTCCACACATATTCTTAAGTAGCCTAAACCGTGATCCGTAAAACGTAAAGCCAGACTATGGAGCCCTTACGTATTACGTTTTACTTCTTCATCTTCCACATTTCAACGCCCCGCGCCGACTGCCGCCTTGTCGCCGGAGTCGACCGCGTAGACCCCACGATAGCTGGGCGGCAGAAGCGCCGCGACGCGCTGCATCACCATTTCCGTCAGCGAATCAAGGACGGCATTGTCAGGCCGACCCTCGATCGGCGGAATGGTGAAAGGCGCGCCAATGGTGACGCGGATTTTTCCGGTCGGGTTGAAGACCCTGGCATAGCTCCGAAGACCTTCTGAGCCCGTTATCCCCACCGGGACCACGGGAGCCTGGGATTTCAGGACCAGGCGTGCCACGCCCGGATTGGCTTTCTTCATGCCGACGGGGTTCCTGGTACCTTCAGGGAAGAGGACAATCGCCTGATCGCGTTCAAGCTGGTCCAATGCCCACCTGTAGGCCTTCACGTCGCGACGGCGCCGGTCCAGTGGCGCCGCGCCGTACTGACGCAATAGCCAGCCGGCCACGGGCACTTTGAACAGCTCCTCCTTGGCCAGGAAACGGATTCTACGCGGAAAGCTGGTCGACAGAAGGGAAGGGTCGAAATTGCTCTGATGATTGGCGACGACTATCAGCGGCCCCATCGGCGGGACGTTCTCAGCGCCGGACACTTGCCAGTCGGCGAACACTCGGAGGGTAATGCTCTGAAGATGGTTCGCGGCCGAGTTAACGAGATCCATTATCGAAGCTTAGCTCGTGCTCGCAGTTGCGTCAGATGCACAGTCTGAAACGATCGGCCGTATTCCCTTCGATTTGGCCACCCTCAGGATTTCGGCGGTCAATTCCGGGATATTCATGTCGTCGGTGGCGACCACCACGGCGTCGGCGGCCGCACGGAGCGGACTCTGTTCGCGCTCCGAGTCCATCTTATCACGGCTCTCTAGCTCAGCTACGACACTTTCGTATGTGGAAGAGTCTCCGGGAGACATCGTCTCTTCGTACCGACGGTGGGCGCGGACCTCGACGGACGCTGTCAGGAATATCTTGACGGGCGCGTCGGGCAAGACGACAGTACCGATGTCCCGCCCCACCATCACGATCTCTCCATCGGCCGCAAGCGCTCGCTGCCTGGCTACAAGGACGGAGCGGACCCCGGGTACTTTGGATACCAACGAGACGCCCCGTTCTACCCGTGGCTCCCGCAGCTTGTCCGACACGTCGACGCCGTCCAGGACCAGCCGCTCACCGGCCTCGCCTACGAGTCGTATTTCTATCGAGCCCGCCATTTCCGTCAAGGCAGGCCGGTCCTTCAGATCGACCCCGCGTTGCAGCGCCGCCAACGTCGCGGCCCGGTACATTACTCCCGTGTCGAGGAACCGGAACCCGAGCCTGCCGGCCACGCCCCGCCCGACGACGGTCTTGCCGGAGGCGACTGGGCCGTCGATGGCTATGCAGATTGACGTAGGCGCACCCATCGGCGGCCTATCTGAAGTCCTCGGCGGAGTCCTGAGGAACGTATCCAAGGACCTCTTTGGCGTGGTCCATGTCGCGGATTCCCCACTTGTTGTTCGAGGTCGCGAGGAAGATGTCGTAGTTCAGGTCGTCCGGCGCCTCGATGCAGCGGTGAAGGATGTCGACTACGTCGCGATGGCTAAGGAATACCGCGAATTCCCGTGGGCTGCGCGAACGGTTCTCGCGAGGCACCGCGCCGATCCTGACGCAGAGGATAGACATGTGGTGCACGTCGGAGTAGGTACGGCCCAACGCCTCGCCCCAAACCTTGGAAGCGCCGTACTCGTCGTTCGGGCGCACCGACTCGTGAGTGATCATCTGCCAGCGGTCCGGTACGTCTTCGTAGCGGCCTTCCGCAATGGCCTTGTAGGGCTCGACGAGCTCCCACCCTTTGAGGGTGCTCCCTGAGCTGGCGAACACCACGCGTTTGACGCCAGCCAGTCGCGCGGCTTCGAACACGTTGCGCGTGCCGATCAGGTTCGCCGAGAGTATTTCATCCCAAGGCGCCGACGACCGCGCGTAGGCCGCCAGGTGCACCACGATGTCCTGTCCCTCGAAGGCCGGCTTGATGGCGTCCAGGTCCGTGATGTCGGCCTGGTGGCTGGTCACGCCGTCCACGGGCCTCCGGTTCAGGGCCGTGAACTCGTACCCGCCCAGCTCCTCGAGATGGGCTCGGAGCAGTCCGCCGATGAGTCCGCTCATACCGGTGATCAGGACCTTTTTCATGTCAGCTAATCAACGCAGCGGCATTCCCGCGTTGCCTCTTTGCCACCCTTTTTCTAACTGACCTTCTGTCCTAATATCATATCCTTTGCCCGCTCCGAGAACCTCTGGGATCCGATTGTAATTCCACAAGTGGACATCGTTGAAGCTACCGTCTATCATAGGCCGTTCAGTCCCGTAGCCACTATTGTTGTCCTCAACATGGGGTTAAGATGAAACCTCGCAATCGAAGACAGTTCCATCCCGGTCATTTGAAAAGCGCCATCGCCCACCAATACTAAAGGACGAAGTTCCGGTTTGGCTAATTGGGCTCCAAGACTTGCTGGTACGGCAAAACCTAGCGAAGTGTAATATGCCGGTGATAAGAATTCTGTTGCGCCATGAATGGTCATATCTATGGCGGCAAACATAGCATCACCCGTATCGGCAATCACTATTGTATTGTTGTCAAGAAACGAGTTCAAGCGTTGAAATAGGTACCTCACAGTAATTTGTCTATCTGAATCAGGGTCAGGAGGTTGAGGTGAAGGCGGATGCGGGATGGCAACATCTCCCCTCTCGCTAATATTTGCCGCCGTCATGGAGAAGCAGATCCTGCAGGCCGTATCGGTGCAGTTCCACGCCCGCGATAATCACGGGATGTTTTGCGGCATTAATCATGCCAGTTGCTTCATATAATGCTTCCTGCAACGCATCGGCGTCACTTGATCGCATTGCCTCCTGAGGTTGATGGCCCGGATCGACGGGAACAGAATGCATGTTCCTCGGCAGTTCGATATATACAGGCCTGCTATATCGAAGAGCTGCATTAATTACGCGATCGATTTCGCGGCAAGCAGTTTGAGGATCATCAAGTACCGTTGAAGCCACAGTAAGCTGCTCAAACACCTTCAGCTGTGTATCAAAATCTCGGACCATATGATGCAGAAGAGTCTTCTTGATGCGTTCATTTGTGCCAGGCGCTCCGCTGATCACAATAACAGGCGATTTCTCCGCAAATGCCTGCGCAGTTGTATTGGTTATCTTCAGACCCCCAACGCAATAGGTAATACAAACTACTCCCAGACCACTGACTCTGGCGTATGCGTCAGCTGCGAAACCAGCTCCCTGTTCATCACAGGTATTGATCACTTCCAATTGACTGTCTTCCAACTCTTTATAGAAACTGAGAACATAGTCGCCTGGGACGCCAAAGATATGACGAACACCGTGTGCGTAAAGTTTGTGAATAAGATAGCTACTTATAGTGTGTCCTTTGTTCATAAATCCTCCCTTTCAAGCGTGAGTGAATGTCCCGATCCTCGTTCAAGTCTGAGGGCATGAAGCGCAGCCCCCAGTCGCCTCCGTAGATCAGTAGTGCCTCGCCTGCGCCTGATTCTTGAATCTTCACCGCATAGGCTGCACAAGGGCTGCCATCGTCCTCGCTGTACCAGCCGGTCACCTTGTGGAAGCGCGTCTCTTTGCCATAATCGCAGGTCAATAGTACGCGGGATACCCATTGACCGGTTATGGATATGGGGTGAGTATAGCTTTGCTCAGTGCAGGGAGCAACCGACTAAGACAGCTTGTGGGCCAATGTAAACTCTCGTTAGCGATATTGGATGGCCTCGGCGAGATGGGCTACGCTCACGGTCTCTGAGTTCGCAATGTCAGCAATGGTCTGCGCGAGCCTCAATGTCCGATGGTACGCCCGTGCGGAGAAGTAGAGCTGCTCCATTGCCGTCCTGCCTGGCTTGGGGCGTCTCCTCTAACTGGCAGTGGTTCCAGACCTCAGATGGCCCCATGTCTGAGTTGGCCTGGATGGGCGTTCCCGTAAACCTGGTGCGCTGATGCTCCCCTTGTGGCCTCGACTCGACGTCCGACCTCCTTTGACCCCTCGGTGGGCGTCGGAAGAGGTGAGCTTCTCATAGTCCACGCGAGGGACCTCTACAAGGATGTCTATCCTGTCCATTAAGGGCCCGAAGATGCGCTTCTGGTACGGGACGCGCTGCCGGGTTGCACGAGCACGTCTTTAACGGGGGCTCCGTAGTTGCAGCAGGGGCGGACCTGCGTGTCCCCCGGCGTTACGATCTACGCCGGGATGCGGGCGCTGACGCAGGTGCGCCTACGGGTCACCGAGCTGCCAGTCTTCGTACACCTTTTCGAGCTCGTTCGACCAGAAGACGCGCCTGTCTTTCGTGTCGCGGCCGAGGCTCTCGGCGAGACGGAAGAAACCCACCCCAGGCATCCGGTTGCCTTTCCCGTGCACGACCACCGCGCTCAGCATGCCTCGCCCCGCTGCAGCTTCCTCCGTCGAGATCTCGCGGAGGAGTGTAGCAAGCGCGTCGGAATCGAGCGCGAGACCAACGGCGCGCAGAAGGCTTGTGAGCTCACTGTAGGCGATCGTCTCGCGGTTTCTGGCCCGCTCGATGAGGATGCGGCGGACCTCGTCTTTCGCCGCCTGCCAACCACCGTCGTTTCCAGTAGATCGCACGGGTAGTGTAAATAACGACGAGGGAAGCTAGTGTCCTGAGTTATGAATCCGATGACAAAATCGGGCGATGGTAGCTAGTAGCTGGTCTGCGGTTTTGGTCCAGATGAAGGGCTTTGAGGCAGCGTTGTGCTGGTCAATGTACTGTTCGATGGCTTGCTCCAGTTCCCGAGTGCTGCGGAACACCCCGCGGCGCAGTTGCTTCTCTGTCAGCACCGCGAACCAGCGCTCCACCTGGTTCAGCCAAGAGCTGCTGGTGGGGGTGAAGTGCAGGTGATAGCGCGGCCGCCGGGCCAGCCAGCGCTGGATGGCGGGGGTCTTGTGGGTGGCGTAGTTGTCCAGGATAAGGTGCACGTCGAGGTCCGGGGGTACGGTCGCATCGACCCGGTCGAGGAAGCGCCGGAACTCCGTGGACCGGTGCCGACGGTGGCAGGCGCCGATGACCTCTCCCGTCTTCACGTCGAGGGCGGCGAAGAGAGAGGTCGTACCATGACGACGGTAGTCATGGGTCCGGCGCTCGATCTGCCCCGGGCGCATGGGCAACAGCGGGGCCGTCCGGTCGAGGGCCTGGATCTGGGAATTCTCGTCGACACACAGGACCAGAGCCCGCTGGGGTGGGTTGAGGTAGAGCCCCACGATGTCACGGACCTTCTCGATGAACAGAGGGTCAGACGAAAGTTTGAACGTCTCGGTCCGATGCGGCTGCAAGGCAAAGGCCCGCCAGATACGGCTGATGGCGCTCTGACTCAGGCCGGTACGCGCAGCCATGGAGCGCGTGCTCCAGTGGGTTGCATCCGCCGGCGTCGTCTCCAGGGTGAGGGTCACGACCCGCTCCACATCGGTGTCCGTGATGGAGCGTGGGCCGCCGGGCCGCGGCTCGTCAAGCAGGCCGTCGAGGCGGCGTTCGATGAACCGGGCCCGCCACTTCCCCACCGTTTGCTTGGCCAGACCGATCTCCCCGGCCACGACGGTATTGGTCTTGCCCTCGGAGCAACGGAGAATGATCCGGGATCGCAGAGCCAGCGCCTGGGCAGTGGTTGGACGCCGCTTCCAGCGCTCGAGGCTCTCGCGTTCGTCGGAGGAAAGGTGCAAGGGAGGAATGGGGCGTCCGATGGCCATGGTGACCTCCATGAGCGTTTCGTGGAGGGCACACCCCAGCAAGTACTTTTGCAATGAGTTCATAACTCAGGACACTAGACTCCAATCATGCAAGGTCCAGAAAGGAGAGGACGGCCCCTTCATCGACATGCTATCACGCCCGCAGAGTGGCGCGTGCTCGACTTACTACGAAGAGGATTAACGAACAAGCAGATTGCGGACGGCCTGGACATAAGCCCGGACGGAGTGAAGTTTCACATCTCAAATATGCTTGGGAAGCTCTATCTCGGAAGCAGATTCGAACTGGCCCACTGGACACTTGAAGGAGAAGGAATGATGAGATTCAAATCGCATCAATATCGCGGCCATGAAGACCTTGAGACGATGATCGGCCTGATCACCGAGTCGAGACGCGCCAATGGGCCGAGAACCTGCAACGACATGGGCCAAGTCTATTTCTATCTGGCCGACAGTACACCTTCGCCTGACCATGTCAACCCAAGCATCCGGCTCTGGACCAACGAATCCGATGATCCTGTAGGGTACGTGTGGTTCGACGCAGCGTACTCGTCCCTGCAGGTCCACCCGTCTCATATGGGAAGCGGCGTAGAGGTCGAGATGCTCGACTGGTTAGAAGAGCGGTCTCGGGCCGGTTCCGGTGGCAAGCAGTCGAGGCAGTTCCTGGGACACTGCTTCGATAACGACCCTCCAGGACGTGAGCTCCTTGAGTCAAAGGGATACGTCAAGCGTGAGGACGGCACTCGACATTTGACACGGTCTTTGAGCAACCCGCTCGGCTCGGCAAAGCCAAATGGTTACTCGGTCCGGAGCGTGGCGCCGGAAGAAATGTCCAGCGTATCCCCGGAGTACCATCGCAGCTACGAAAAGATGACCCAGATAGCGGCGTACGACCCTGAGTTAGACCTGGTTGCCGTACTGGACGACGGCACCTATGCTGTCCACTACGTATGCTGGACAGACTCCGAGAACCGGGTCGGGGAGCTGCATTTCGTGAAGGCGCCCAAACCCAGAGGAAGCCAAGCGGAACAAGCCGTCGTCCTAGAAGCGCTGACCAGATTGAAAGCGCTCGGGGCTACAGAGGTCGTGGCGTATGCGGGATACGAGGATGACGAAGCCACGGACTTCTATGAGTCGTGTGGCTTTGAGACGGTCGCCGTCGATCACGGCTACTGGATGGAGTCCGGGGCCGCCTAAGCTAGTAGACCAACATCCTTGAAATGACGGGTGGAAAGCCGGACTGCCCAGCGGCTGTCTCCAAAAGCCAGGCATGGCGGGGAAAGCCCCCGTGCCAATCAACCAATCATTACAAACATTTCGGACCACTAGCCTCTCCCGACGTACGGCTGGTCTACCGGCAGCACGATAGACTCAAGCATGTTGGCGTACGGCGGGAGGGCCGCCATCGCTACCGCCGCTATCGCCAGGTCGTCCGGGGTCATCATCGGCTCCTGGTCTTGCGGGCGAGTGCCCGTCGAACGCAGCTCGGTGCGGACGTTGCCCGGGTGCAGACAGCTCGCCGATACGCCATACTCTCGCCCCTCGAGGGCCGTCGACTTGGTCAGGCCCACCAGGCCGTGCTTGCTGGTCGTGTAGGGCGCCGAGTTCATCCGCGGGACCTGGGCCGAGATGCTGCCGATGTTGATGATGCGCCCACTCTTCTGGCGTTTCATCATCTTCATCGCCTCACGGCTGCACAGGAACGCTCCCGTCAGATTCACGTCGATAACTCGTTGCCACGTCTCGAGGGAGATCTCGTCCAGCGGCCCGCCGTCGAAGACTCCCGAGTTGTTGACTGCGACGTCGACTCGGCTAAACTCCTTCTCGGTTGCGCTGAACAGGTCAATCACCTGTGACTCGATAGTCACGTCGGTCTGTTTGACCAGCGCCTTGGCGCCTAGAGACCGCGCCTCTGTCGCCGTCGCTTCCAGCTTATCGAGCCTCCTAGCGGCTACCACCAGGTTGGCTCCTTCCCTCGCGTATGCCAGAGCGATGCCCTTCCCGATGCCAGAACCGGCACCCGTTATAACCGCGACCTTTCCGTCGAGTTGTCCCATACGAGGTCTCCCGTTTGTCGAATGAAGTACGCCCTAGGGCTGCGCTACTGTTCGAGCGCCACGCTCTCGGGCGATAGCGCGCCCACCGCCATCTTGCTTAGCTCAGCGATGGTGTCGCCGCCTCTGACGTCCAGCTCGTCCGCAAGCGTCACGACGGATACGACGAGCGGGCCGGTAGGCAGGTAGACGATGCCGACGTCGCCTTGAATCCGGTTGCTGCCGCCTATCTTGTGGGCGACGGTGATACCTGTATCGAGGTATCGCGGGATCTTGTTGTTGCTCCGGCATCCTTTGAGCAGCTCGATCATGGCGGCCGAAGCGTCGGGGCTGACGATCTGACCGGCGTGGAGCTGTTCTAGAATCCGTCCCATGTCGGCGCCGCTCGTGATGTTGTTCTCTGGAACACCTTCATAGGAGATGCTGTTTGGGTCGAGTCCCTTGGTCCTGGATATCTCTACGTTCTTCGCATCGTTCTCTCGGTTACGAGGCAGGTGCTCGTTGCCATAGAAGCGGTAGTGGTATTCGCCCAACGTGACGCTCGTGCGAGTGTTCGTGAACCCCAACTCGTCCATGGTCGCGTTGATGGCGCCGGGCGTAAGGAGCTCGATCAGCACGTCGGTCGCCATGTTGTCGCTGACGTAGATCATCAGCCGCGCATAGTCGTACAGGCTGAGCTCGGGCTCGTCGTAGAGCATGCTCAGCGTGCCCGTGCCGTGGGCCGAGATGTCGTCGGAGCGACGTCGGCGGTCCTGGAGGGACAGCTTCCCCTGTTCCGCCTGTTTGAATAGCTCGATCATCACAGGGACCTTGCATATGCTGGCAGTGGGCAGAGGCAGGTCGGGATTGTGCTCGAAGGCGTCGCCCGACTCCAGGTCTTTGATGTATACGGTAGCCTGGCCGCGGAAGTCCGTCGCTATCTTCTTCAGTTCATCCGATGGTAGCTTGCCCATCTGCTTCTCTCCCGGTTGGTTCCCCGCTACGCCTGCGTAGGGGCGTGACCTATGTGTCCGCCCGCCTTTCGCCGGCGACGCCTATCTGACCGACCACCGCGTGGCCATCAAGCTCGTCTTCTCGTCCGGCTGGTCGATCTGATAGTAGACGGTCAGAAGCTCGGCCGGCTCCAGTTCGACCGTAGATGGATAACCAAGGTCGCCGTTGGCCGCGTCGGCGCGGAGCACTAACTCGTTCTCAATGTCCCAGGTCTCTCCGCCGTCGTGGCTGAGGCACACACGTTGGCCGAAGGGCGCCTTTCGGCGGCCGTAGCTGGCGAGCAGAATGCCGGCGTGCAGCCGGACCAGATGGGGCGGATAGCCCCACATCGGCGTGGGGTGCGTGACCGACCACGTCTTGCCGCCATCGTTGCTCTCCGTCTGCCGCATGTAAGCGTCGTCTCGAGGCGGCGCCTTCGGGTGGTACCGCCAGAGGCAGACGATGCGTCCTCCTTCGAGCTCTACGCTGTGGGGCTCGTAGTACGTCAAGTCGTCTACATCTTCTTCCGGGACAGGCATTTCCCCGATGACCTGCCACGAGCGTCCCTCGTCAGTCGACTCCACCGACGCCAGTGCGGGGCGGCCGTCGAGGTTGGCCGTGCCGACATAGAGAAGCCGGCCATCACTCAGCTCGATTGGGCCGTGGGGCGCGCTGGCAATGCTGTCGACCTCGGCCTCCCAGGTGGCACCGCCGTCCGTCGAACGGCGTGTCCACTGGCCCAACCACCGCCGGCGGACATCGTCCGCGATCTTGTCGCAGTGGCGGCGCCAGGCGTCCACGGCCTGGTCGCCAACGCGTTCTCGACGCCTCTCCAGGTTGTCCCAGGTCGGCGCGGTAAACCAGCTCATGACTATGGCGCCGGAACGGAGTACGACAATCCCCGCGTCCCGGTCGTCCAGCGGCGTGTTGTTGATGGTCTCGGGCTCCGACCACGTTTCACCGCCGTCCCGGCTACGGACAACCTCGGTCTTGCCGTAGGGGCACCAATGGGCCTCGCGGTCGCCCGAGAATACGGCTAGTGTCCTGAGTTATGAAAGCATTGCAAAAGTACTTGCTGGGGTGTACCCTCCACGAAACGCTCATGGAGGTCACCATGGCCATCGGACGCCCCATTCCTCCCTTGCACCTTTCCTCCGACGAACGCGAGAGCCTCGAGCGCTGGAAGCGGCGTCCAACCACTGCCCAGGCGCTGGCTCTGCGATCCCGGATCATTCTCCGTTGCTCCGAGGGCAAGACCAATACCGTCGTGGCCGGGGAGATCGGTCTGGCCAAGCAAACGGTGGGGAAGTGGCGGGCCCGGTTCATCGAACGCCGCCTCGACGGCCTGCTTGACGAGCCGCGGCCCGGCGGCCCACGCTCCATCACGGACACCGATGTGGAGCGGGTCGTGACCCTCACCCTGGAGACGACGCCGGCGGATGCAACCCACTGGAGCACGCGCTCCATGGCTGCGCGTACCGGCCTGAGTCAGAGCGCCATCAGCCGTATCTGGCGGGCCTTTGCCTTGCAGCCGCATCGGACCGAGACGTTCAAACTTTCGTCTGACCCTCTGTTCATCGAGAAGGTCCGTGACATCGTGGGGCTCTATCTCAACCCACCCCAGCGGGCTCTGGTCCTGTGTGTCGACGAGAAGTCCCAGATCCAGGCCCTCGACCGGACGGCCCCGCTGTTGCCCATGCGCCCGGGGCAGATCGAGCGCCGGACCCATGACTACCGTCGTCATGGTACGACCTCTCTCTTCGCCGCCCTCGACGTGAAGACGGGAGAGGTCATCGGCGCCTGCCACCGTCGGCACCGGTCCACGGAGTTCCGGCGCTTCCTCGACCGGGTCGATGCGACCGTACCCCCGGACCTCGGCGTGCACCTTATCCTGGACAACTACGCCACCCACAAGACCCCCGCCATCCAGCGCTGGCTGGCCCGGCGGCCGCGCTATCACCTGCACTTCACCCCCACCAGCAGCTCTTGGCTGAACCAGGTGGAGCGCTGGTTCGCGGTGCTGACAGAGAAGCAACTGCGCCGCGGGGTGTTCCGCAGCACTCGGGAACTGGAGCAAGCCATCGAACAGTACATTGACCAGCACAACGCTGCCTCAAAGCCCTTCATCTGGACCAAAACCGCAGACCAGCTACTAGCTACCATCGCCCGATTTTGTCATCGGATTCATAACTCAGGACACTAGCAGTTCGCCGTCGTCCTTGCGGGCGACAGTCGGCCAGCCGATGTAGTCGCCGGGCTCTTTGCAGATGACCCGGCTCCAGTGGACCTTGGCTTCGATGGTAGGGCTCCCCTCCACCTCGCGCTGAGGCGGTGCATACCTTATCACGATGGTGCTTGACACAATCGACAGATCACGCGTCCGTCGGCCACCTGCGGGCGCATGCAATGCGCCCCTACAACGTCTGCGCCGGCCCTCAGATGCAACGCAAATACGATTCGACTAGAATGGGCGACTATCCCTCGATTTGTGGAGGCGCTCCGTAATGCCAAAGCCCAGAGTTTTCGTGTCGCGACAGATATTTGCGGAAGCCTTCGAGATGATCGCCGCCGAGACCGACGCGGAGCTCTGGGAAGACGAGCTGCCGCCGCCGCGAGACGTCCTGATCGAGAAGGTCCGAGGAGTCGACGGACTGCTATGTCTTTTGACCGACAAGGTCGACCCTGAGCTTATGGACGCGGCCGGCTCTCAACTGAAGGTAATTAGCCAGATCGCCGTCGGTTTCGACAACATCGACATCCCCGAGGCGACACGGCGAGGCATCCCTGTCGGCAACACGCCGGAGGTCTTGACCCAGACTACGGCAGACGCTACGTGGGCACTGCTCATGGGCGCGGCCCGGCGGACTTCCGAAGGCGAGCGCGACGTCCGGGCAGGTAAGTGGCGCACGTGGCATCCGCTCCACTACCTCGGCCAGGACGTCTACGGCAGCACGCTGGGCATCATCGGAATGGGGCGCATCGGCGCGGAGGTCGCCCGGAGGGCCGGTGGCTTCGACATGAAGGTGCTCTATAGCGACGTGGTCCGGCGAGAAGACCTTGAGGCGGAGTTTCGCCTACAGTACGTCGACCAGGACACTTTGCTGCGCGAGTCGGACTTCGTTAGCCTCCACACCGTGTTGAACGAATCCACCTACCACCTGATCGACGACAGTGCGTTTTCGAAGATGAAGTCGACGGCCATCATCGTCAACGCGGCCCGCGGACCCGTAATCGACCCGAAGGCCCTCTACAAGGCGCTGAAGGACGGAGAGATCGCCGGCGCGGGACTGGACGTTACGGAGCCCGAGCCCATCCCGATAGACGACCCGCTCTTGACGCTGGACAACTGCCTGATAGTGCCCCACCTCGCCAGTGCCAGCTATAAGACACGGGGCGAGATGTCGCGGATCGCGGCCACTAACCTGCTGAACGGCATCAAGGGGGAGCGCCTGCTCACCTGCGTGAACCCGGAAGTCTACGCGAAGACGTAACCACAGAGCACACAGAGAGTCAGGCAACTGTCTCCCGATTTCTTTTCGCTCTCGGTGGTGATACCGAATGGCTATCGACGTACCGGCACTAGTAGCCGAAGGCCCGCCGACGTGAAGCGGCGACCTGGTATTTCCCCACGGCCATGGAGGTGTTCGGAGCAGGCGTACCCGACCTTCGCAAGGTTGATTCTCTCGTAAAAAGTCTGTGCAGGTCGAATTAGAACAACCGTACCCTTGCCTGGGTACAATATACAGTCTCTGTTCCGTGTCCTACCCCAACATACGGTAGCGCTCACATGTGCTAAAGCGCTGGAACTTCCTCAAAACGGGTTTTTACGAGGGAATCAAGGTTGCTCGGGACGTCGCCCGCCGGCTCAAGAAGGCGCCGCCCAAAAGACGTTCTCGATCTGGCCTATGCTGTCATTGCCGACGGCGTGTTCGAGGGGCGGCAAACGGCCTACGAGATTCTGTCGCGGCACAAGCCGACGATGGCCAGGCTGCTGGCGGCGGACGTAGAGCAGCTGGGCGAGGGCATGGACAACTGGGCATCGGTCGACGCGTTCTCGTCGCTGGTGGCAGGACCTGCCTGGCGCGCCGGCCAGCTCACCGACGCCGACATCATGCGCTGGGCGGGCTCGAGAGACCGGTGGTGGCGCAGAGCCTCGTTAGCATCGACCACCACGCTAAACCGCAAATCGCAGCGCGGCGACGCTCGCCGCACTCTGATGGTCTGCGACTTGCACGTCTCCGACAGGGACGACATGGTCGTGAAGGCGCTCTCTTGGGCCCTCCGCATGCTGTCCACTCACGATCCCAAGGCGGTGGAGGACTTCCTCGGGCGGAACGACGCGGTCCTACCATCAAGAGTCCGCCGTGAGGTTCGGAACAAGCTGGAGACCGGGTTCAAGAATCCAACACGCAAAGCGTAAGCTCAAAAACGTAAGGGCGAAGGCGGCTACGACTGGCGGTCCTTGATGCGGGCCAGGAGCTTCTCAACCTCGCCAAGCTTCGGGTCGGTTGGTTGGGAGCCCACATAGCGCTGGAGGTCACTCAGCGCCTCGTCGTAGTTCCCAAGCTTGTAGTGGACTACCCCCCGGTCCCGTAGGTCGCGGTTGGGCTCCGGTCGAATCTCCAGTAGCCAGTCGAGGGTCGTCAGCGATCGTCCATACTCTTGACGCTGCCAGTAGATAGTCTTCAGGTTCCTGAGCATCCGCGCTATGAAGTCGCGATTGCTGATAGGCGTGACGTAGTCCTCCCGCCACTCTGCGTCGCCGGGACCTGTCGTATTCAAACGCTCGATGCACTCCTGCTTGGAGAGCAGCATACCGTTGTGGAAAGGATCGACGAAGAGATCGTCGACCTCGACGTGTTTCACTAGGAAATGGCCCGGCATCCCTACGCCGACCAGGGGAACGTCGAGGCGCCGACCGACTTCGATATAGACCAGAGAAATAGACCAGAGAAAGGGTGATCGGTATACCCAGACGTCGGGTGAGGACGTCGTTCACGTAGCTGTTTCGCGGGTCGTAGTAGTCGTCGACGTTGCCTTTGAAACCAACCTCGTCGAATAGGTACTCGCTAAGCGCATTCATGCAGTAGAGCGGGTCCCGGTCCTGACCGACGCGGATTGCAGCCACTCTGCCGAGAGCGTCGAGGGCCTCGAGTTGGGCCGGAACGTCGAGCCCGGGGTACTCGTCGGCGGCAATCAACAGAGCCGCAGACGCAAGATCTAGCTGCTCTTCGCTGGACGCGATCCGCTTGAACTCGCGCGCTAGCTCGTTACGGCCCGTCATGCTCGGTCTCGCATTGAAAAAACTGGTCCACGAATCAGATGCGCAGCACGGTAGCACAGCTCATAGCAACGAGCAAACCAGGGCCGCCGTTGACCCTCCGGATGCACGGCACTAGAATCCCTGCGGACTGAAAGAGCCGCTTGGGGTCGATCCGGCCTCAGGGCGCATCTGTATCTTGAAAGGAGGCAACTCTATGGCACGGCAACGCATACACATCCTCGGCGTGAACGCCCATCCCCACGACTTTACTCACTACGCCGGCACCCTCGGTATCCACAGGACCATGGGCGATGAGGTTACCGTCGTCACCATGACCCCAGGGATCCAGACTCACAATGAGAAGCTCGCCGACGAGTTGAGGAAGCCGCCGGAGGAGCGTGACCCGGAGATAACGGACCAGTCGGAGGAAAAATACGCGGCTCTCAAGATCGACGAACTCCGCCGGGCCTGTTCCCTATTCGAAATAGCCGACGTGAGGGACCTCGGGTTTCCACAGCCCTTTAGCGTCGACAAATACCCGGAGTCCATCGAAGCGCTCAAAGCTATCATCCTGGAGTTGCGGCCGGACGTGATGGCAACCCAGAGCCCGTACCTGGCTGGTCCCGACAACCGGCCAGACGGCACCCGGGACGACCACCTCGAGACCGCCTATGCCAGCCTCGAAGCCCGCAACGCTGCCCGTATCGCCATCTATGGCAACACGGAGCCGCCACACAAGATGGCCGCGACCTACTTCCCTGGCGTGTACTTCGAGCGCAACGAGCACGACTTCGTCGTCGACATCAGCGCCTGGTTCGAGCAACGCGTCGAGGCGGAAGCGACCTTCGTCAGCCAGGGCCACACGCCGGAAGGGTCGCATCGTCGCATCCTGCTCACGACCGGCGGTACAGCCTCTCCGTACGGACTCCAATATGCCGAGGCCTTTGTTCGGGAGAAGCCGGAGGTCTTGCCGCACCTTGTGGTCCCGGAGGCGTCGCTGCGCGCGGCGGGAGAATCGTATTCCGAGATGGCGCGGCGACGTCTCGGCAAGAGCGGCTGAGCGCATCCCAAAGCAACCGCTCATGGTGAGCATGTCGAACCATAGGGCGCCCTTCGACAGGCTCAGGGCGAGCGGTGGTTCGTTGTGCCACGTAGGTATAGTTGGTAAGCTATAGCTACGCACTCTCTCAACGGTGGACGCGTTGCAAGAAGTCTTCCACGAAGCAGCGACCGGGCTAGGCAAGGGCGACAAGCTCGTCGTCGCGACGGTAGTTCGGACCAAGGGTTCGACGCCCCAGAAGCCGGGCGCCAAGCTGCTGGTACGGCAGGACGGGAGCGGCGTTGGGACTCTCGGTGGCGGCTGTGTCGAAGGGGACATATGGTTCGCCGCCAAGGAGCTCATGCAACGAGGCGGCGCCGCCCAGTTCCGCGACTACGTGCTTAACGAGGAGCTTGCGGCCGAGGACGGGCTCGTCTGCGGCGGAACGATGTACTTCCTTATCGACCCCGTATACACGCCGGACGAATACCTCGGCTACGCAAAAGAGATCGACGCTGCTTACGACGGCGGTCCGGCCGTAGCGCTGGCGAGCCTGATCAGTCCGGCCGAGGACGGCGGAGCGCCGGTGGGCAGTAAGCTGCTCATCAGAGAGAACGGTACGACCGAGGGTAGCCTCGGCTCTCCGGACTTGGACCACGCTGCCGCGAAGAAGGCGTCGGAGCTGATGGTCCTTGGCAAGAACGAGTACGCAACCGGCGAGGACGGAAGCGAGTTCTTCATCGAGGCGTACACGACGCCACCCCAGCTCGTCCTGTGCGGCGGTGGCCACGTATCCAAGGCGATCGCACCGCTGGCCAAGAACCTGGGCTTCCGTGTGTTCGTCACGGACGACAGGGAGGAGTTCGCCAACGAGGTCCGCTTCCCGGAGGCCGACATCCTGGTTCTCGACACGCCCGAGAACGCCCTGGCGGAGCTGCCGGTCAATGCGAATAGCTTCATCATCATCGCGACGAGGGGTCATCGCTACGACAACGTGGCCCTCGAGGCCGCGACCAGAACGTCCGCAAAGTACGTCGGGCTCCTGGGCAGCAGACGCAAGACCATTCTCATCTACGAAGACCTGATGCGAAGCGGGGTCCCGATCGATCGCATCAAGGAGATCCGCTCGCCGGTAGGACTCGACATCCACGCGCGGACGCCGGCCGAGATCGCGGTTAGTGTCATTAGCGAGATCCTCATGTTCCGGCTCGGCGGCACGGGCTTGCCCATGAAGCTCGAAGAACACCGCATCGACGCAATCCGCGAGAAGCACCAAGAACCGGTCGCCGTAGCTGACTAGCCGTTCGGCCCGCCAGCACCGTGGACCTCGCCCCGTTCGTCCTGAGCGTGTCGAAGGACTGTTCCAACCCGATTTGGCAACCGTCCGCGAGGTGAGATGAGCTTCGTCTCCGCGGTGCTGATCGCCGCCGGCGAGTCCTCACGCATGAGCAGGCCCAAGCCTCTGCTGCCCTGGCGGGGCGTGCTCCTAGTCGAGTACCAGATCGCCAGCCTGATCGGGGGCGGGGCTTCCGAGGTCGTCGTTGTACTCGGGCACCGGCATGAGGAGGTCGCGCCCTTCATGTCGGGTCAGGGTGTGCGACACGTCCTCAACCCAAACTACCGGGAAGGCAAGACGACCTCGATCAAGGCGGGCGTCCGTGCGTTGGACCCGAGCACAACCGATATCGTGTTATTGGCGGTAGACCAACCACGGCCGCCCGATGTCATCCGGGAGGTCGTCGAGTCTCATTTGCTTAGCGATGCGCTCATCACTTCGCCTCGGCACGCCGGACACGGTGGGCACCCTCTGGTGTTCTCGTCATCGCTACGGGCGGAGCTCGAGTCGATCACGGAAGAGGGGCAGGGCGTTCGCGAGATCCTTCAGGCCAATGAGGCGGAGGTGAACGAAGTGCGGTTCGCCGACCCCATTGTCCGCCTCGACATCAACACACCCGAGGACTACGAGAAGGCCTTAAGTCAGCACGACGCTGGTTAGCAATTATTGACAATCTTCGTTATACGCTCTACCTTCGGATGTAAGGAGAACAGACAATGAACGTTTCTTTGACGCCGGAATTGGAGCAGATAGTCAAGCGAAAGGTCGACTCGGGAATGTACAAGTCGTTGAGCGAGGTCGTTCGCGAGGGCCTCAGGCTGCTCGACAATCGTGACCGGGCTCGAGAAGTCCAATTAGAACGGCTTCGCGAAGCGATTCAAGAGGGATTTCAGAGCGGACCCAGTATCCCCGGGGAGCAGGTTTTCGAGGAAATCACACACTTAACCGGAGCGCGCCGACATCAGGATGAATGAAAGCGCTTCGGTTTCGGCCGGCAGCCAGGCAAGACCTCATTGATATCTGGTCATTCATCGCGGAAGACAACCTGGCGGCAGCTGTCGATTTAGTCCGCTCACTGCGGGACAAATGCGAGCAACTCGTGCGGTTTCCCAATATGGGCCGAGCCAGGCCGGAACTGGCGAAGGGCCTGTGTAGCCTACCGGCTGGAAGCTACGTTATCTTCTACACTGAAGCAACTGATGGCGTCGAGATCGTGCGGATCCTCGCGGGCGCCCGAGACCTGGACACCTTCTTCTAGTACCTAACATCGGCAATCCGCGCTGGTTTTGCTGAACCTGAGAGCCGCCCAAACAGATACGAATCATGGTAACGCGGAGTTACGACACCAAGTACTAGTTGCGGGCTAACCTCTGAGGTGCCGGTCGAACCAGGCGACCATCCGGGTGAGGTACTCCTCCCGAAGCCTGGGATGCCCTGAACGCATGAAGGTGTGGTTCGCGCCCGGGAAGCGGACGAACTCGACTTCCTTGCCGAGCCGCTTCAGGTTCACGAAGTACTGCTCGCTCTGCTCTATGGGGCAGCGAAGGTCGCCCTCGCCGTGCATCAGCAGCACAGGCGTCTCGACGTTGGACGCGTAGGTCAGCGGCGAGTGGGCGCGAAAGGCGTCGACGGCGTCCTTACGCATGCCGCCCCAGTGCAGCTCCCCGAAACTGACGCCGATGTCGGACGTCCCGTACATGCTCGATAGATTGATGCACGGTGCGCCGACTACGGCAGCCTTGAATCGGGTCGTCTGGCCCACGATCCAGCTGCTCATGAACCCGCCGTAGCTGTAGCCGCCCACTCCCAGCCGCGACTCGTCAACGTAGGGCCGCGAGCAAGCCTCGTCCACCGCGGCTATGATGTCCCGGTAGTCTTCGCCGCCCCAATCTCTGAGGACGGCCTTGGCGAACTCCGGTCCATATGACGACGACCCTCGCGGGTTCACCGCCAGCACAATGAACCCCGCCGTCGCCAGCACCTGTTGCTTGTCGTCGAACGAATCTGCGAAGCGTCCGTGGGGCCCCCCATGGATGTCCACGACCAGCGGGTGCTTCTGAGTCTCGTCGAGGTCCGGAGGTAACAGTAGACGCGACTCGATCTCCATGGCTCCGCGGCTCACAGTGAACTTCTCCAACGTCGCAGCAGGATGGCCACTGAAGTACTGGCTGTTCACGTCGGTGAGCTTCCTCAGAGAACCTTGCTCGACGGCGATCACGAAGAGCTCAGTCGACGAATTGGGTGTAGTGCCGGCTACGACGGCGGTACTGGTCGCCGCGTCGATAGTGAGGGCGGTGAAGGCGGCCCCTCCGCCCGCGACCTTCCGTACGTCGCCGCCCTTTGCTGGGACCTCACCCAGGTAGGACTGACCGCGCTCGTCGGCCAGGAACAGGATCCGGTCGTCTTGGGTCCACCGTAGCTCGGTCGTCGGCAGAAAGGGCGTCACCGAGCCGTCGGTCAGTCGCTTGGGCTGCCGGCCGGGTCCGACGACGAATAGCCACGCCTGCCGCGGGTCGCTCACCTCGTCGTCGTCCGAGCCGACCATCAGCAGTTCATCGCCGCGAGGTGACCAGGTGATGGCGCCGACGATCGCTCCCTGGCTGTACGCGGACACACCTCGCGACCACTCTTCGGGCTCGCCGCCCTGGGAGTCCACAACGTAGGCTTCGGCATGCCACGTGATGTCCCTGTCCTGATGGCGGTCCGACAGGAAGGCGATTCGGCCGCCGTCGGGCGACCAGACAGGGAAGGATACGTCGCCGTTGCGGTCCGTGATTTGACGCGTGTGGCCCGTTTCGACATCGACTACGAAAAGGTGGCGTATGGTTTCGCCTCGCCAGCCCATGTTGTCGGTCCGGTAGCGCATGCGCTGGACGACACGGACTCGCGGGTCCTTCGTGGGGTCGTGGTCGTCGGGTAGCCTGTCAGGGTCGACGTCGGAGGTGAAAGCAAGTTGGCGGGCGTCCGGGGACCACGCGTGGCCGTATATGCCGCCATATACGTCGGTAAGGCGGTTGGCCTCGCCGCCGGCCGAGGGTATCGTCCAGAGCTGTTTTCGACCGTGGTCGTCGTTTCGCACGAAGGCGATTGCGTTCCCGTCCGGAGAGAAGCGCGGCGAGCCGTCGGTCTCGCCCTGTGTGAAGGGCGACGGTTCGCCGTCCGGTAGCGACATCATCATGATGCGGCTCGCGGCTTTCATCCTGTCGCGGTCGATCTTCGAGCTGGCGAAAGCCAGCCGCGTGCCATCGGGCGAAATAGTAGGCTCGGACAGAGTGGTCAGCTTGTAAACGAGGTCCGAGGTTATCGGCTTTGGCAAATCGTTATCTCCTACATTGTTATCGTGCAGTTGAGTCGCGGTGCGGTGCGACAGGCCGGCTCGCCGACGCCGCTACCACGTCGATCGCCTCGAGGTCGATGTCGCCAGTGCTGATCCGCTGCAGCACCTCAACGTATAGTACGTGCTCGTGCTGCAGAACGCGCTCTCCCAGGGTTTCGGCCGTGTCGTTTTCCAGCACCGGTACCTCGACTTGCCAGACGGCTGGGCCCGTGTCGTAGTCGCCTTCCACGAGGTGGACAGTCGCACCGGTGACCCTTTCACCGGCGGTCAGGACCGCTTCATGGACTCGCATCCCATACATGCCCTTGCCACCATACTTCGGCAATAGCGCGGGGTGAGTATTCAGGATGCGGCCCTTGAAGCGGGACAGCGTCTCCGGGCCTAGCTCTTTCATGTACCCGGCCAGCACGACCAGGTTGACACCGTGCTCTTGAAGCGTCTCCGCGATGGCCCGGTCCAGGTCGCCGGGCACCGGATGCGTTTTGGCTGACAGGTTGCGCGTGGGCACTCCTTCACGTTCGGCACGGACCAGTACGTTGGCCCGGGAGTTGTTGCTGATCACGATACACGGCTTCGCATCCAGGCGACCGTCTTTGCACGCGTCTACTATCGCCTGAACGTTGCTTCCGTTATGCGAGGCCAGAAAGCCTAGCCGAAGCTCGTCCACCGTATCGGGCTCCTCGACCTGCGGCGTTTGGCCGATCGCCGCCGTGGCAAGGCCAATTGTACTTGTGCCAAAGGGAGATGGAAACAGATGCCCTGAGAAATCCTTCACCTATCAGCCGCTATAATGGCCGCACTGTCGTACGAACGGAGACGCCTAGTTGAAGGCCGCGCCCCTCGCTGACCAGGAGTTCCGACAGCGTCGAAATCGACTGGCCGCGACGGTCGTCCTGGGCCATTGGGTCAAGCACATATACACCTCCGGCCTGACTATGCTGATCTGGCCGGAGATCAGGATCGGCCTGGGTCTGAGCTACGGGCAGCTCGGCTCCCTTGCCTCCGCCAAGTCTGTCTCGGCGTGGCTGTCCACTATGACGGCGGGGTATCTTGGGGACAGGTTCACGAGCAGGGCCTCGCTGCTGCTGGGTATTTCCCTGAGCCTCCTGGGATTCTCGTTCCTGTTGGCCGGATTCGCTCCCAACTACCTCGCCATGCTCGCTGTCATGCTCGTTCTTGGCGTCGGCCCGGCCCTCTACCACCCTCCGGCGATAGGTGAGCTGTCGCGACGGTTCCCCGAACGACGAGGGTTCGCAATCTCCTTACACGGGATGGGCGGCACGGCCGGCGAGGTGGTAGGCCCGCTCGTTGTGGCCGGGCTGTTCACATTCATGGCCTGGCGGGACGTGTTGAAGGGAGGGCTCTTTCCCGCGCTAATCGCGGCGCTCCTGATCTGGGCTTCCATGCGATCGGTGCCACGGATGGAGCCACAGGCCCAATCGCGAAAAGCCTACATAGCTTCGTTGGGGGGCCTCCTACACAACCGCGTACTGCTTCTGCTGATAGCCGTCGTGGCAATCCGCGGCATGGGACAGAGCGCGGTCGAGAGTTTCCTTACCGTGTACCTGAGAGACGACGCGCTCTATTCGACCACGAAGATCGCGTTTATCGTTTCTGCCGCGCAGGTCGTCGGGTTCGCTGCCCAACCGGCCATGGGGTACCTTTCGGACAGGTTCGGACGCCAGTCGGTCCTGATCCCAGGTCTCGTCATAGGAACGGCGATGACCTTTGCACTAGGTATAGTCGAACCCGGCGCGGTCCTGGTCTTCGTGGTCATCGCTCGTGGGATGTTCAAGTTCTCGCTGCACCACATCTTCGTAGCGGCCGCCATCGACGCGGCGGATGGCCAGGTACAATCAACCATTGTCTCGATGGTCTACGGGTCTGGTGTGCTCGGAACTATATCGCCGACGATCGCCGGGTTGATCTCTGACCGCTATGGCATCCAGAGCTCGTTCATGTACGCGGGGAGTCTATCGCTGATTGCGCTGCTGCTCCTTATGGCTTTGAAGCTGCCGAAGACGGCGGCGCAGAGGAAGGCGGAGGGGGTTGGAGGCTGAGGCATAGGGGTTAGGGACTGGGGACTGGGGATTGGGGTTAGGGCGGGTTAGGGATCATAAGCACGGGAGAGCGCTGGACTTCGGTGGTGACCTCGGGTCCGCTCTCGGAGATGTACACGTCGATCTCTGACCGCACGCCGAAGTCAGGCAGGTAGATCCCCGGCTCGATGGTGACTGCGACTCCCGGAATCAGCTGACGGGTATCATTCGTCTCCCATCCGTCCAGGTTGACGGCGTTGCCGTGGACCTCGGCGCCCAGGCTGTGGCCGAGCCGGTGACCGAAGTAGGTGCCGTAGCCGGCCTTGTCGATGTAGTCCCGGGCGACTCTATCGACCTCGCGGCCCTCAATAGCGTGGCCGGACTCGAAGGCACGCTCGATCTCGGTGAGCGCGGCGTCCCTCGCTCCGACTACGACGTCAAACACCTCCTGATGACGCTCAGGGATGCGCTCGCCGACGTAAGCGGTCCAGGTGATGTCGGCGAACATGGTGTCGTCGCCTGTCAATCGCGCCCACAGGTCAATCAGCACCCAGTCGCCGGACTTGGATTGCCGCCGAGTCCTCCGGCGTGGGGTCGAAGTGAGGGTCCGAAGAGTGCTCGTTCACGGCCACGACTGGGCCGTCGGGCGCGTCGAGGCCTTCCTCACCAAACCGCCGCCGGATGAATTCGGCGACATCGAGCTCCGTCACTCCCGGCGATAGATTGTCGCCGATGTAGTCGAACGCCTGGCGGACTATCGTGCCCAGCTTTTCGGCCGCGTCTCGATGGGACCGGAGCTGTCGGGAGTCCCAGCGCTGCGTCGCGTACTGCAACGTATCGCCCGACGATACGACCTCGACACCGAGACTACGCACTAGCTCCACGGTACCCGCGTCGACCCTGGAAACCCTCGGCAGATTCCCTTCGGGCGAATACTCCATCGCGATCCGCGGCGCGCCTAATAACGTCTCCTTGAGGCGCTCGACCATTTGCTTACGGCCGGCAAAGAGCCCAATCTCGATGCCGAGGTGCCCGAACCGGCCCTGGTCGACGAAGCCGACGAGGAGCTTCGGACTGCCCTTCGCCGGGACCCAGAGCCAGCATGGGCGCGTTACGTTCGGTATCGGCCCGACAGTCTCCCAGAATATCGGGTTCATCCCGCGGTAGTCGTAGAGCAGCCAGCCGTCGACGTCGCTGGCCTTCAGATGCTCCTGGGCGTTGGCTATGGTTTCATTGATGTTCATTCAGGCGATCCGGCGGGTGATTGCGACGGGCAGACAGGCAGGTCTGCCCCTACGTTCGTCTATGACAACCCTGAACGGGGCACGTCCGTCCGGATTCAGGAAATGCGTCTTAACTCTGCTACAATTGCCTCCGCATTCTGACATCTGTTTTCAGACGTGTAAACCGCCTGCCTACCGTATGACCACCGCTTCCAGCTCCAAACGCATGACCGCCGCCGAGGCCGTTCGTCGGTTCGTTTCCGAAGGCGCCACCGTGGGAATCGGCGGCCAGACTATCGGTCGCAATACGATGGCCCTGGCTCACGAGATCGTCCGCCAGGGCAAGAGAGACCTCACCCTGGTCGGCTGTAGCATGGGCATGTCGATGGACGTCATGGTCGGGGCCGGACTGGTGAAGAAGACCGCCTGCGGCACTGGCAACCTCGAGCGCTTCGGCACCGCTTTCCGCTGGCGTAGCGCCATCGAGGCGGGCGAGGTTGAGGTCGAAGACTACAGCCACCTGTCGATGGCCCTGAGGTTCCTCGCGGGCTCGTTGGGTCTGCCGTTCATTCCCACCAAAAGCCTTCTTGGCACCGACATCCTCGCCAAAGACGGTACGGATGGCGGAAAGGTGTTCGAGGTGGTCGACAATCCCTGGAACAAAGGCGAGCCGGTCGTACTTCTCCCTGCCCTGTCGCCTGACGTGTCGATCGTACACGCGCAGAAGGCCGATGAGACCGGCAACGTGATCATCGAGGGCTTCACGGCCCACGAGCGCGAGATGGCCAAAGCATCGAAAGCCGTGATCGTCAGCTGCGAGGAGGTGGTGAGCCCGGACGTCGTCAGGTCGGACCCGGCGCGGACCTCTATTCCTTACCTGTACATCGACGCTGTCGTCGAGCAGCCCTGGGGCGCCTACCCGACGTCGACTTTCCGGTACTACGAGCATGACGGCGACTACATGCTGGACTACCAGACGCATGCCCGTGCCGGAGGCGACCGGTACCGGGAGTACCTTCAGCGCAGCGTGTACGACTGCGCGACCTTCGACGACTACCTGCAGAAATCCGTCGGGGACTCGAGGCTCGAAGAGCTCCACGACTCGATGCAGCGTGTGCTATGAGTGACGTCGCGTCACCGAGCGAGCTCATGGTCATTGAGGCGTCCCGGCACATCGCCGACGGCGACGTGGTCATGGTCGGGACAGGAATGCCCATGGTGGCGAGCCTGCTGGCCCTGAAGACCCACGCGCCGAGTATCTGTTTCATCGTCGAGACGGGGCCCATCGCGCCAGAGGTGATCCCTACCCCCGTCTCGGTCTCCGACCCCCGGGTGATGTACCGTGCGGTCAGCCACGGCTCAATGCTCGAAGCCCTTGGCGGCGTGCTTCACAGAGGTCTCGCGGACGTAGCTTTCCTCGGTGGCGCCCAGATCGACCAGTTCGCCAACATCAACTCGACCGTGATCGGAGACTACGAACATCCGAAGGTACGGCTTCCCGGCAGCGGCGGCGCCAACGACATGGCGTCCCACGCGAAGAGAGTCCTGATAATCGCACAGCACGAGAAACGCCGGTTCCCGGCTCGCTGCGACTACATCACGAGCCCGGGATACATCGACGGGCCGGACGGCAGGAAGAAAGTGGGACTGCCGGTCGCTTACCCGGACATCGTCGTTGTCACGAGCCTGGCGGTGATGTCTATTGACAAGGCTGTGGGCCGGCTCCGCGTCGACGAGTTGATGCCCGGCGTGAGTCTAGAGGACGTAGAGGCGAATACGGGTTTCGAGCCCGACGTCGGACCCGAGATTGCGACGGTCCGGGCGCCGTCAGGCGAGGAGCTACGCGTCCTTCGCGAAGAGGTCGACCCGGCTGGGGTCTACCTCGGCGGCGGGGAGTAGTTTTATCCCTTCCTTCCGGGGGAAGGTTAGGAAGGAGGGACAGACCCTGGTCAGTCCACCTTCAGTCGCACCCAGCGTGTGTGTGTGACGCCCTGGGACGTGCACCAGAAGTAGGTCATCAGGTCGCCGTCTGGGAGAAGCACGCCGCCGGGTTTGCCAAAGCCGATGAGCATGTGCTCGGCCAGGAAGTTGGGGTGGTCCGGGTCTCCAAGGGTTGCCTCGGCCCCAGCGTCGAAGACCACGACCTCGTTGTCTGTGTCGAAGGTCGACAGGTCCTCCGTCAACGCGACGTGAATGCCCTGGGGCTCGTGCCGGTAGTTGTAGATCGCGGCGACCCGCCCGTCCGGGAGGGGAATGGGCGTGCAGACCTGTCCCCACAGGTTGGTCGGCACTGGCTCGGTCCAGGTGCGCCCCTGGTCCTCTGAGATAGTCCAGTGGTTGTTCAGGTCCTCGGACGTGCCGTACTTGTGAGTCCAGATCAGCGTGTATATCCGGCCGTCCGGCATAATCGCGCACATCTGGTCCCACCAGAGAATCTTGCCGGACTCGTCGTCGGCCACGACGGTGAACTCGCCCCAGGTCTTGCCCTGGTCCGAGGAGAACACGGCAGCCGCCTTCTGGTCCGGTTCGGCGGTGCTCTCCTCCGGCTTCCACGTCTCCAGCGGGTACATCCAACGGTCGCCTGCTAGCTGCAAGAGCTTCCCCGCGCCGTTCCAGTTGTAGCGCTCGCGCGGCAGGTCCACCGGCACGACCTCGGGCTCCGACCAGGTATCGCCTCCGTCCTCGGACCAGAGGACAACCATGTCGCAGCGTGCCGAGGCCTCCGACTCGGGGTCGAACAGGCTTTCCCGCTGCACGAAACGGGAAGAGGTCATGACCAGCCGTCCGTCCGGAACGACCGAGATCTTCGGACCGCGGTAAGCCCAGCCGTCGTTGGGCTGGCCGCCACCCGGGTGGATGCTGCCCTGGTTCTCCCACATCTTGGCGTCGGTCGAGCGGAGCACCTCAATGTGGTTGTCCGGCGAGCCCAGCTCCTTCCCCACATGCTGGGACGCGATGAACGTCCCGTCAGGCAGCGGAGTTATGACGGGCATGTAGGCGCCGCGCCCCGCCACACGAGAGATGATGCCCTGGTCGACGATTTTCAACACGGTCCCACCTCGTTGCGCTGTCGAAGTCTCGTTAACCAAATAGAAGTCCCGCTTGCGCAAGGACCTCTAGATGGGTGCGGGCCTGGCCCGCAGCGACAGATTACTTGCGACCGGGAGCGGTGTCAATATCATTTGTCGAGGTCGTCGAGATGCCTACTAAAGAGGTCCGGGGCTGCGGAGGCCATTCTAGGTTCCACCGTCGTTTGCGTCCACCAGCTGCGGGTCGACTCCGCGCCATAGCTGCCAAGCGACTACAATTATCAGCAGTCCAGCCATCGCGACCAGACCCCACTGGGAGAGGCCGGAGACCGGAGCCGGGGTTAGAGTGAGTGGGGGTGTGTCACAGTCGGTATCACCGTCGCGGTGGGAGTCGGCGTCGGAGTATGAGTAGGTGTCACAGTCGGTATCACCGTCGCGGTGGGAGTTAGCGTCGGAGTATGGGTAGGTGTGGCAGTCGGCATCGGCGTCGCGGTGGGAGTCGGCGTCGGAGTATGAGTAGGTGTGGCAGTCGGTGTCGCCGTCGCAGTGGGAGTCGGCGTCGCGGTTTGAGTGGGTGCGGCGGTCGGTTGGCGTTGGTGTCGGAGGAGGCAGGGTGGGAGACCAGACGGGAGCGCCATCCTCAACCGCAACCGCGTTGTTGGTCAGCCGCCTCGGGTTGCCTCCGTCCGCATTCATTACGTATATCTCAGAATTACCGTCTCTATAAGAAGCGAACACGATCTCCGCGCCATCCGGCGACCAGTCAGAATCGTTGTCGCTGACCAGGTTATTGGTTAGACGTCTCAGGTTAAGCCCGTCGACTCCTATTACGTAGATTTCTTGGTTCCCGTCGCGCCCGGAAACAAATGCAATCTGTGAGCCATCGGGAGACACTGCTGGGGAAATATTGTTTCCTGAACTCGTAAGCGTCCGATCGTTTGTACCATCTGCATCAATCACATGAATATTCCAGATTGGGCCATCATTTTGGCTGAAGGTCAACTTTGATTCTCTCGTAAAAAGTCTGTGCAGGTCGAATTAGAACAACCGTACCCTTGCCTGGGTACAATATACAGTCTCTGTTCCGTGTCCTACCCCAACATACGGTAGCGCTCACATGTGCTAAAGCGCTGGAACTTCCTCAAAACGGGTTTTTACGAGGGAATCAACTTTGCACCATCTGCGAACCAATCAGGTTCTGCACTTGGAAAAGAAATGAGCTGCGCAATAATGTGAGAATCAATATCCATCAGCCAGATGCCCCCATTGCCGGGCCTGTGAAAGGCGATCGTGGTTCCATCCGGTGACCACGAGGGGCCGTTATGATCCCCTTCGTCGCTCAGCCTGGTCTCATTGGTGCCGTCTGCATGTATTGTGTGAAGAAGGCCGCTACGACTGAAGACGATCTGTGAGCCATCGGGAGACCACGCTGGGCTTTTGTCATCTCCGCTACTTGTTACCTGAATCTCACCAGCCCCATCGGCACTAATCATGAAGATCTGTGTGCTGTCGGCTGCTCTCGAAAAATACGCAATCATGTCTATGGTAGAGATCGGCGGTGGTCCACCTGGCGTTGGGGTCAGGGTTGCCGGCACTCCACTGGCCGTAGGAGTGGGCGTGGGCATATGAGTGGAGGTTGGGGTGGCGGGAGGGTTCGGCGTTGGCGTCGGAGTCACGATGGCGGTGGGGGTATTGGTCGGCGTCGCCGTCAACGGGGGGGTTGGCGTAGGAGTGCTAGTGGGCACATCTAACGCAGTCTGAAAATAGAGCCTGTCGGAGAAGCCCCCTTGACCGGAGGTGTTACTGGCCGACATGTTCCAGCGATATTGCTTCCCAGGTTCCAGGTAGCCAGCAGGCAGGTGGTAAGACGACCCAGTAATTCCCTCCTGCACGAAGATGAGCGGCCCATCGGGTGGGTTCTCCCGAATGTAAACTCCGTAAGAGTCGGCCGCGCCAGATGGCTCCCATAGGAATTCAGGTGTAAGCGTGTCGATCAAGGGCCCGGGACCCGACCCGGAACCTGAACTGCCTGGGACTGGTGGAGCTGGCAGACTCAGCTGAGGTGGAGCCTGCCAGGTATCCATGGCGTCGAGCAATAGTGCCTTGATTTTTTCCTTTTCCGAATCTGCGATGTTTCCTTCCCAAATGTCACTATGGGAATTGGAGCTTATGTCCTCGTGCTCCTCCGCCCAACTTACTGTCGCGGGCTCCACAGCGAGTTCGCCGCCGAAGAAATAAGCGACCTTCCCTGGCTCGGCATCGAATGTGAAAAATCTCACTTTGTCTGGGCTGGCCGTCAGGCCTCCTATTTGCTCAATGACTTCGCTGCCTTTCTGCATGTCTATTGGTGAATCGAAGCGAGGGTCACCAAGCGTGGCGAGATTATTTCGCAGAAGGAAACAGTCCGCGGCGCCTAACCGATCCGCTCCGTATGACTGGAGTGCCGTGAGTCCTTGTAGAGGGCTGTCGAAAGTGAATATGTTCAAATCCGGCCCACCGCTGGCGACCAGATCAGGTGCCTTGTAGGCCGCAATGACCCCACCCATGCTGTGAGCGAGGATGGTCATGCTGCCAAGGTTCGGGTTGGCGTTCCTCAACCGAGAAACTAGGAGTTCCAATAGTCTGCCTGTGCCTACAGTGGCGTTGCCGTCGTCGTCGTAGTTGTCGATGCTCCAACAAGTGTCAACTGATGAGTATTCTTCACCGTCTGTCAATCCGTATTCGGTGCCGGCGAGCCGATAATCGAAGTAATGGAAGCTGTCGCTCTTGGTTTGGTCAGAAAGCTCAGGGGACTTGAGGATCATATCCCGGAGCCAATAGGTTCTATTCACGAAGTCAAAGTAGGTTGTACCACTGTGAATCCCTTGGATAAATATCGCAGCGTGGTCGGGCGCCGCCCCTTCGGCTGTTGCTGGACAAATCTGGCGTTCCTGCAACGTCGACAGCATCTGGCCGTTTTGCTCGGCGGAACCCACATAAGTGAGCATAGAGCCGAGTCCAAGGGCCTCGAATATCCGGGCCCGCTCGCTCAGCAGCGGCAGCGGCTTGCCGCAGTCCGCGTAGTGGTCGTTGAGATTCGTCGCCTGCTCATCCGGTGAGGCTTGCGTGAAGTCGCCAGCGAAATACGCTAGTGTCCTGAGTTATGAATCCGATGACAAAATCGGGCGATGGTAGCTAGTAGCTGGTCTGCGGTTTTGGTCCAGATGAAGGGCTTTGAGGCAGCGTTGTGCTGGTCAATGTACTGTTCGATGGCTTGCTCCAGTTCCCGAGTGCTGCGGAACACCCCGCGGCGCAGTTGCTTCTCTGTCAGCACCGCGAACCAGCGCTCCACCTGGTTCAGCCAAGAGCTGCTGGTGGGGGTGAAGTGCAGGTGATAGCGCGGCCGCCGGGCCAGCCAGCGCTGGATGGTGGGGGTCTTGTGGGTGGCGTAGTTGTCCAGGATAAGGTGCACGTCGAGGTCCGGGGGTACGGTCGCATCGACCCGGTCGAGGAAGCGCCGGAACTCCGTGGACCGGTGCCGACGGTGGCAGGCGCCGATGACCTCTCCCGTCTTCACGTCGAGGGCGGCGAAGAGAGAGGTCGTACCGTGACGACGGTAGTCATGGGTCCGGCGCTCGATCTGCCCCGGGCGCATGGGCAACAGCGGGGCCGTCCGGTCGAGGGCCTGGATCTGGGACTTCTCGTCGACACACAGGACCAGAGCCCGCTGGGGTGGGTTGAGGTAGAGCCCCACGATGTCACGGACCTTCTCGATGAACAGAGGGTCAGACGAAAGTTTGAACGTCTCGGTCCGATGCGGCTGCAAGGCAAAGGCCCGCCAGATAACGGCTGATGGCGCTCTGACTCAGGCCGGTACGCGCAGCCATGGAGCGCGTGCTCCAGTGGGTTGCATCCGCCGGCGTCGTCTCCAGGGTGAGGGTCACGACCCGCTCCACATCGGTGTCCGTGATGGAGCGTGGGCCGCCGGGCCGCGGCTCGTCAAGCAGGCCGTCGAGGCGGCGTTCGATGAACCGGGCCCGCCACTTCCCCACCGTTTGCTTGGCCAGACCGATCTCCCCGGCCACGACGGTATTGGTCTTGCCCTCGGAGCAACGGAGAATGATCCGGGATCGCAGAGCCAGCGCCTGGGCAGTGGTTGGACGCCGCTTCCAGCGCTCGAGGCTCTCGCGTTCGTCGGAGGAAAGGTGCAAGGGAGGAATGGGGCGTCCGATGGCCATGGTGACCTCCATGAGCGTTTCGTGGAGGGTACACCCCAGCAAGTACTTTTGCAATGAGTTCATAACTCAGAACACTAGCACGGTTGTGAAAAAGGCCAACAACAGGGGACGACCTGACTTCATCGATGTACTCACCGAGTCTGATAGCCTAGAAAGGTATGGTACGTCCGACTATATCCCCGTACCAGATTCTTACTCCAACGTTAGGTCATCATTTGCCGAACATTGAGCGCAATTAGCTGTGGAACCCGCTGGTCAGCCTACGTTGCCCGAAATCCTCGCCTCTCTGATGGCAGCATGTGGAATGACACAGGAGGAATGGGCTTCTAAACTGGAAGTACAACCGCTGTCAGTTCGAAGGTGGGAAAGCGGCGAAGCGGTTCCTAGCCGCAAGAACCTGCGGGCGATCATTAAACAATGCCATGTCCACAATCTCCCCAAGATGTTTCCCAGCGGGCCCCTTGAAGGAATCCCTGAATGGAAAGCCCATGTCATAGAACTCGCACGGGAGGCTCGATCAATCAGGCGTGGCGAGCCACAGCCGGAACTCCTTCAAGGGGATGCGGAGCCGTCCCGGACGGGCTTGGGCCCTTCGGAATCGACGCGACTCAAGGGCACATCCATGCGAGTAGTTATAGCGCTCGTACCGGTTGTCATCGGTGTCGCAGGAGTCGCCGGATTACTTGCGGTGTTATTGGGGGGCAGGGATTCGGAACTCACGAGTGACGGTGCTATCGAACGAAAGTACGACGAACTGAAAGCCGAGGGGTTAGACCTGAGCGTGATGGTCGAACCAGAACGCCCAGCCCCTGAGTCTCCTTCCGGTACGACTGGCACAGTGGCAGGCTTCTCGTTCGAAGATGCTCAGATCTACTGCAACCGCCTATCTGGCGATTGCTTCGAGGTCCACGGTGCGATTGGTTTAGTCTACTCAGCTGCAGGAAGAAGTGCGGGCGACCTAGGATTCCCAACCACTGATGAATTTGCCGCGCCCGTCACCGGATACAAACGCTCCGACTTTGAAGGAGGCCACATTACGTGGGAACCGAGTGCCGGGGGATATAAGGTGTTTTTGGATCGGATCGCGGAATCGGACTAGGCGGCCAGGAGTCGTCAGTCGGGATCCCTCAGCCTCTCCTCTACCTGCGCGAGCGTGGGGATGCCAGCCGTGCCCAGGGCTTCGACGCAGAAGCTGGCGGCGCAACTGGCGAACTGCGCGGACGCTAATGGGTCGCCGGAATGCCGATATCTCGCCAGGAACGCGGCGGCGAAAACGTCGCCGGCTCCTGTAGGGTCGGCCTGGCGTGTTAGGAAGGGCTCGACCGAGTGCCACGATCCGTCGACGTGGAGTCTAGAGCCCTCGGGGCCCATGGTGACGATCAGTATGGGCGCCAGCTCCGCCCAGGTCTCGATGAGGTCTTCGTCTTCGACGTCCCCACTCGACGCGACTGCAATGTCTACGTACGGCAGGACATCGTTGCCCTCCCACCGCTTGGCCGCCACCCGGCCGCGCCGGTCCCAGGTCCTGAGCCAACCCTGCAGCGACGCCTTCAGCTATGGAATCGGGGAAGCCTCGGACCAGGTCAGGGCCGACCTCACCCGTGAGGGGACCGAGCAAGACTGTCGGCGCCGAGCGCCACTCCTCGGGCACGTCCAAGAACGAGATCGGGTTTGCGACGGACTCCAGAGTCTGCGTGCGTCGTCCTTCGGGGTACTGGTTACGGAACGTGGTCGTCGCATCGCTTGCGACGACGTGAACTGGGATGTCGGTAAGCGCCGAGCCGGCGTCAAGGCCACTACGGGCGCTGGTCACCACTGCGGGTAAAAGCCCAAGCCGCTGTGCCGTCAGGGCTCCGTAGGTGACGGCGCCCCCCCAGACGAAGCCGCCCGGAACACGGTCTCTAGTCACGTGGCCGACGGCCAGGAAGTCCGGGTGCACGTATCGACTCAACAGAGGTCCCTGGTCCTAGTCTAAGGTGACGTCGTGTTGCGCAAGTGCGGGCTAGAGCCGGTCATGATCGGTCGTCTAGTGACAAGCCGACTGCGTGGTCCCTTCGGTAGTCCAGCCCGGCGACGAATCAGTTATCGGGCGTCTCTTGTTCGGCGGCCTCTTCGTCCCTGGGCCCGACTACGACCTGCCGGTTGTCGTCGAAGCCGGTGCTCGATGTCGTGACGTCTGAGTTTTCCGCCAGGGCCAGGTGTATGATGCGACGCTCTCCAGGTGGCATCGGCTCAAGGGTGATGGGCCGCCCCGTGGACGCAACGCGTTGGGCCACTCTATTCGCCAAGTTCGTAAGGGACTCGCGGCGACGTTCCTGGTAGCCGGCAACATCGACGACGAGATTCACCCTGTCCTCGAGGCGCCTGCTTGCCAGAAAGGTGACGATAGACTGAAACGCGCGTAGGGTTTCGCCTCGTCGCCCGATCAGGAGGCCGGAGTCGTCGCCATCGACATCGAATACCGGACCGCCCACGTCTTCGCGTTCGGCGTTCTTGAGGGTCACGACAACTGAGACCCCCATCCGCTCGATTAGCTCTTGAAGAATCTCGGTAGTTACCCGCACCACGTCGGGAGCGGCTTCGAGAAGGGTAACCCGGACCTTCGCGTCTTCTCCGCCGATGCCGAGGATTCCCGACTTGCCACGGCTAACGACGTCTATTTCTACTTCCGAGCGTTCGACGTCTAGCTCTTTCAGTGCGAGCTCTATTGCTTCTTCGGGCGTTTTTGCCGTCCGTTCGATCATCTTCATCGGTCACTACCTCCTCCGCTGGGGCCTCCTCGGTGGCAGCGGGGGCTTCACTCCGCGAAGTGGCGAGCCCCGGGATCTGCCTGAGTGAGGCCAGGGACGCGAGCGGACCCCAGCCGGTGATAAACCCTTGAATAGCTATTCCGATCACATTGGAAACGATCCAATATAGCGCCAGTCCCGCCTCGAAGCTCAACGTGAAGAACCCGAACATCAGAGGGAACATCCACAGCAGCATCCGCTGGGTCGACTCCTGCTGTGGGGAAGTGGCCGTTGCGGAGGACATCTTCTGCATTACCCACATGGAGCTGCCGACGAGGATTGGCAGCAAGAATGGGACTGGGTTCTCCGCCGAGGTCTTGGCGAGGTCGAAACCTATGAAGGTACTGTCGAGGGGGACCGCTTCGTGGACTTGTGGCAGCCACGAGTAAAGAGTATGCGATAGGTCAGTGAGCCGCTCGGGCGTGGAAGGAAGGGTCTTTCTCAACGCCCAGAAAAGACCGAAAAAGACAGGCATCTGTACGACCATCGGGCCTAAGCAACCGATAGGATTGACCCCTTCGGTACGATAGAGCTTCATCGTCTCCTGAGACTGGCGCTGCTTATCGCCGGGATATTTCGCTTGTAGGGCCTTCAGTTTGGGCTGCAGAGAGCTCATCTTCTTCATCTGGCGGCTTTGTTTCAGCGTGAGGGGTATCATCGCGCCGCGGATAATGATCGTGAAGACGATAATGCTCAGGCCGAAGTTGGCGAAGAAGACGGTATAGAGGAATACCAGGCTGTTGATCATCGGCCCGACGAGGACCTGGTTCCAGATGATGCTCCAGAGTTCGGCGATCAACGTCTCATCCCTATGCGCATTTCTTTTCCCAGCCGCCCGGACCTGTCTCTCTGTTGGTGAAGAGTTCCCAGGCAGGCCGGTCCTCGTCTAGTTGCCAGAACCTGTCAAACTCCTCAATCTCCAGTGAGCGGATCGCATGGTCACTGGCGAGGAAGTACAGCGTACTGGTACCGGCAGCCAGGGAGGCTCTCAGTCTCACCTTGTCACCGATTCTGCATTGGCTGTCGACTTCGCCGTCTTCAAGTCTCGCGAGGTATACGCCACCGTCCTCCGAGGGCACTGCGATCCTGTCGCCGACGATCACTGGCGAGCCGATTATCGGTCCCTCAGTCTCCAGCTTCCATTCCAGCCCACCGTCGGAACGGCGCAGCGCGTAGAGTGTCCCGTCCAGGGAGGGCGCGTAAACGCGGTCTTCATGCACCACTGCGCGGCCCCAGAACCACTCCTTGGCCTCATCGAACGTCCAGGCGACAGCTCCCGTCGACGCATCGATCGCGTAGAAAACGCTATCGAACGCCCCGAAGTACACACGGCCCTCGACGACTACCGGCCCTGCAGCGATCCCCCCCCTGGTTTCAAACGGCGACGACCATACCGGCGTACCGTCGTCGAGGTTGACCGCGTACAGGTTATGGTCCAGAGAGCCGAAGTAGACTATCCCATCTTCAACGGCTGGCGTAGACCATACCCGATTGTCGGTTGGGAAAGGCGCAGCCCACCTCTCGGCCAGCGCAACACGTGATTCGTTCACGATAACGTCGAACGCGTACAGGTTTCCGTCCGAAGAGCCAACCACGACGATGTCGTCGATTACTACCGGGCTTGCCACGATCGGCTCGCCCGCGCCCACTTCAATCTCCTCGTCGGACTCCCATAGCCCTTCACAGTCGAGGGGAAGCACGTAAAGGATCCCGTCGTAGCCGGCGACGAACAGTCTGTCGTTCGCGATCGCGGGAGTACCGTAGAGCGCACGGAGTTGTTCCGGCTCGCCGACGAGATCGAACTCGCACTCCGTCCTGCCGGTCTCGAGATTCAGCGCCCGAACGTCGCCTTCCAGGGTACCGATATACAGGCGCCCGTTCGACACCACTCCTCCCGACCAACCTTCGGGATCTGACAGAGGCGAGCAAGCAGCGAGACCAACCAGGACGAAGATCTGTGACGCCGCAAACCATCGAACGTTGCGACGAATCGCCACGCCATTCCATGGCGGGCTCACCACTCTCTGAAAGCGGAATGACGCCGCTACTCTTTCAGCAGTCTCGCGGAAAGACATTCGTTAAGTGTCGGTCGGGCTAGGGAACGGGGTCATACCCGCTTGTACCCAGGGGACGGCACCGGCTTAGCCTCTTGAGACCCAGCCAGATACCCCTCATCACGCCATGCCTGTCGATCGCCTCGTAGGCGAACTGTGAACACGTGGGCGTGTGGCGGCAGGTTCCCGGAAGGTACGGGGATATTGCCATCTGGTACAGGCGAACGGCGCCCAGAGCCAGACTCCTCATTAGGTTGCCCTGCGCGATACGGGAGCGCTAGCCGCCGAAGCCATGATGCCGGCCTTCGACAGCAGCGCGTTCAGTGAAATCTCAAGCGCTGAAAAGTCGGCGTCGGCGGCTCCCTTACGGGCGATCACGACGACGTCCCAACCGTCTTTTACCTGAGTGTGCGACGCGATCTCCCGGAGCCTCCTCTTCGTCTTGTTCCTACGGACGGCTATTCCGACGCGGCGCCCAACGGAGAAGCCGAACCTGGTGATATCCAAGCCGTTCGGACGTGTGTAGAGGACGAGCAACCGGTCGGACCAAGTGCGTCGCGCCGCTCTGACCGCCTCGAAGTCCCTGGGTCTTCTTAGGCGCTGCTCCTTCCTCATCGGAAGGTGCGGTCTAGGCCGGCACGCCTAGACCGTCAGTCGGGCGCGTCCCTTGAACATGCGCCGCTTCAATACGTTTCGTCCGCCCCGGGTACGCATCCGGGCCCGGAAACCGTGGACGCGGTGGCGCCGCCTCTTCTTTGGTTGATACGTTCGCTTTGGCATGGTTCAATCGACCGATTATATGCGCGGCTACGAATGAGTGTCAAACGAGATTAAGAGGCGTGCAATCGATGAATCACGGACGGAACGCCTGGTCCGTGGCCCGGATTTCTCCTACCGACCTGGTCATCCGGGGCCGACGGGGTCGACGTCCACCACCCAGTCCGGCGGGACACCGGCCTTGTCGAGCACGGTCCGCGGTTTGGCGCCGCGTAGCACCAGTTGCCATCTGTAGCGACCCCGCACGCGAGCGGGATATGCGGGAGTTGGCCCCAGGATCTCCACGTCCGCGTATCCCCACGAGTCCCGCTGCTCCCGCAGGGTGCCGGCCAGTCTTGTGGCCTCACGCTCGCAAACAGCCTGGTTCGTGTGCGCGTACATTAGCCTGATGAGCCTACCGTACGGTGGGTTGCCCTGCATTCGTCTATTGACAATCTCTTCGCGATAGAACCTCGCGTAGTCCTGCGTGGCGGCAGCCTTGATGGCGTAGTTATCGGGCTGGTAGGTCTGGATGATGGCCCTGCCCCGATTCGCACCACGACCGGAACGCCCGGCCACCTGGCAGAGGACCTGGAACGTTCGCTCGCCAACTCGGAAGTCGGGCACCGCCAGCCCGACGTCGGCCAGGACCACTCCCACCAGCGTCACTGACGGGAAGTGGAGTCCTTTGGCGATCATCTGCGTGCCGACGAGTATGTCGGCATTGCCCGACCTGAACCCCTCAAGCAGGGCCCGATGCTGTTTTGGGCCCTTGGCGGCATCGCTGTCCCACCGGATGGTGCGTGCCTCGGGAAATTGCCTGGCGAGCTCGCTGACCACAGCCTGGGTCCCGACCCCGTATCGGGCCAAGTGGTAGGTGAGGCACTGGGGACACTGCTGAGGCGGCTGGCGCCGCTCACCGCAGTAGTGGCATAGCATCCTCCGGATGTCTTTGTGGTAGCTCAGAGGTATGTCGCACCGCCGACATTTGAGACTGAACCCGCATCGCCGGCACTGGACCGAGGTCGCGGACCCTCTGCGATTCAGAAAGAGAATCACCTGAGACTCCGTATCCAGGCAGCGGCGTATACCCGCCAAGAGTTCCCGGCTGAGCATCGAACGGTGGCCTTCGCGAAGCTCTCGCCGCATGTCGACCACCTGCACCGTTGCCAGGCCGCGGGCTTTCGATCCAACCCGGTCCGAGGCTGGAGGGGCCGCCACTCTCTGGGGAAGCTCGAGCAGGCGAAGTCGTCCCTTCTGTGTATGGAAGTATGACTCGACGTCGGGGGTGGCGCTCCCCATCACAACCACGGCTCGATGCAACTCTGCCAGCTTCAGCGCGACAAGCCTGTCGTGGTATCTGGGGCTCGCGTCGTGCTGTTTGTACGTCCACTCGTGCTCCTCGTCGGTAACGATGAGCCCCAGGTCTGCCACGGGGGCGAAGATAGCGCTCCGGGAGCCGATCACTACTCCGTACTTGCCCTGGCGGACCTTCGTCCACTGGTCGAACCGCTCGCCTGCGGTGAGCCCGCTATGCAGGACCGCAACGTTGCCTGGGAAACGAGCGGCGAATCGCTCTACGGTCTGGCCTGTCAACGCGATCTCGGGCACCAGGACGATGGCCCGTTTGCCGATCTCCAGGCAGTGACGCACCGCGTCCAGATAGACCTCGGTCTTTCCGCTGCCGGTGACGCCCTGCAACAGAAAGGCGTGTGTCGATTTCGAAAGCGCTGAAAGGGTGGCGTTGATCTCCGCGGCGGCCACCTGCTGCGTCGTCGTGAGTGTAACCGACGGCTGATGGAGGACCTCGAGACCAGCCAGCGGGTCACGGTCGTCGGCTATCTCAATAATGTCCAGCCAACCTTTTTCCTGCAGCCCTTTGACCGCGCCGTGACCGTATTCCTTTCGTGCAGCGGACAGCTCCACCGGGCTTCCGCTACGTAGCAAGAACTCCAGGAGGGCCGTCTGTCGTGGAGCTCTCTTCCCCATTTCGTCGAGACCGGAGTGCGCAAGCTCTCGTTGGCCGTCGGCCAGCTGTATCAACCTCCGGGTCCTCTGTCGTATCGCTGACCCTGAGGGTCCATGCGAGCGCACGAGCAGGCCCGACCGGACAAGCGCTCTCGATGCCGACTCGTTCGCCTTGCCGTACGCTGCGACGAGTTTGCTTTCTTCGACCCTGCCTTTTCGGCGGACGTACTCAAATATCCGCGACTCCAGCTCCGTGAGCGATTCGCCCTCCCGGGCAGGCGAATTCTGAGCGATCTCAAGGTACGTCTTGAAGCGACGACGGCCGCCGGGAGGAAGCATGAGGGACACAGCGTCGAACAGGGGGCAGTAGTAGTAACTGCTGATCCACCTCGCGAGCTGCAGCTGGGCTTTCGTTAGCGTTGGGACCGACGCAGGAACGTCCAGGATTTCGCGGGTTTCGGCCACCTCGCTTCGGGGGGCCAGCGTTATGACCACGCCATCCGTTTTGCGAGCGCCGAAGGGGACGGTAACGATCTGACCCGGCAGCACTCTCAGGGAGTGCGGGATAGAGTACGTGAAGGTCCTGTCCCGGCCTACAGGAGCGTCGACGGCGACTTCGGCAAAAGGGGTGCGGTGAAGGCGTTCCTCGCGCATAGCACCAGTGTAGCGAAGTCCGCGTGATAAGAACAGATGGTCGCCGCAGATTCCAGCAGACGGAGGCTGCCGAGAGTTTGTCAGAGCCGGTTTGGGTCGGCTATCTCAGCGGAAGAAGACTCGGGTCGGGACGACTTTCGTCGCCCGGCTACTAGCGGCGCTCTTTTATCCTCGCGGCGCGGCCGGAGCGTCCTCGCAGGTAGTTGAGGCGGGCCCGGCGCACAGCCCCGGCCCTTACGACGCTGACGGCTTCGACGACAGGCGAGTACAACAGGAACGTACGCTCAACCCCCACCTCGTTGGACACACGACGGACCGTGAAGGACGCACCGGGGCCGCCGCCCCGTTTGCGGATCACGACTCCCTCGAACACCTGCGTGCGGGTCCGTTCGCCTTCGGTGACCTTCGTGCTCACGCGCACGGTGTCGCCGGGGCGGAAATCCTCGACGGCGGCATTCGGCTCAAGTTGTATGAGGTGGTGGGCGTCCATCGGCTCGCTCTGCAATCAACTGCGATTGTGACGGTTCGCACAATCGCTCCGCCAATATTACACATAATCGAAGCGACAGGCAATATGAAACCCATCTCCGAGAACGAGAATCCGGCGCGCCTCAACAAGACGTACCGTAGAGCAAACACGTCGGCGCCCGGGCGCATTTTGCTGCCTCCGGAGTGGCGCGACCGGAATTCCAAAACTGTATACTGTCGCCACCCCATCCACCTATCGTAAATGCGTTTGGACTACCTATCGCCCGTGTGACTGTGGCCGGCCTAGCGGCAGTCCGATGGAGGTGCTTAGATGAAAAGGTTCAGTGTGGGGACTGGGGCGCTTGCAGGTTCGCTGCTGACCGCGCCGCTGATCGCCCTGATGTACCTGGCCGACAAGCTCGTCGGGCTACCCTTCATTCCGTTTGACCTCTTCGATTGGATCGCTCGCGTCCTGCCGGGCCCGATCGTTACGTTCGGCATCGACCTGATGGTCGACATCTTACGTCTATTCGGCGCAAGCGTTGCCAACACCGCGAAGACGGCGGAGAAGGCGATGGCCATCATGATGTTCTTTGGCATGGGGGTCACCGTTGGCGTCGCGTTTTTCGCCTATATCAGACTTAGAGACGTACGGCCCGATCTGACGACCGGTCTGGTGGTAGGCGCGCTGGTGGGACTGCCGATGATCGGAATCAGCATCGCGATCGGAGGCTCGGACGTCCACCCAATTCTGACTATTATCTGGCTGATGGTCCTGTTCCTGGCCTGGGGTGTTGCATTCCGCGAAGCCTACGTAAGGCTAAACCCGGAAGAGGCGCTGCCTGAGCCCACCGAAGGAGCGGCCGCAACCGTTCAAACGATAGACCGGCGTCGGTTCCTAATCAGTCTTGGCGCGGCCAGTGCGACGATCACCGTCGCCAGCACAGGTATCGGAAATCTCCTGGCACAGGCCGCCCGCCGCAAGCTAGAAGACGAGCTGGCCGCCTCGATGGCGCACGAGTCCCAAGGAAGCCCGCGGTCGCCGTTCCCGAATGCCGACGACACTGTGATGCCGGCTCCAGGTACTCGACCCGAGTACACCCCACTCAAAGACCACTACCAGGTCTTCATTCGTACGGAGCCGACGGTGATAGACGGCGCTACGTGGACACTTCCGATATTCGGGCTCGTCGATAACCCGATGGACTTGACGATCGACGACATTCGGAGCAACTACGACGCCCGCGACCAATACGTCACCCTATCCTGTATCTCCGGCCGTGTCGGGACCGACCTGATAAGCACCACCCAGTGGACGGGCGTGAGCATCCAAGACATATTGGCCGATGTCAAGCCGCAGGCGGACGCCAAATACCTACTGATTAGCAGCGGCGACGGTTTCTACGAGACGGTGGCGCTAGACATGATCGCCGCTGACGAGCGCATCATGCTCTGCTACGCGTGGGACGGAAACCCGATCCCAATCGATCATGGCTTCCCATTACGGATCTGGCTGCCCGGCCGCTACGGCATGAAGCAGCCGAAGTGGATAACGAGCATCGCGGTCAGCAAGAAGGACAAGGAGGGCTACTGGGTCGAGCGTGGGTGGGACGCGGTGGCCCGAGTAAAGTCCACATCCGTGATAGACACGGTGGCCGCGGAGGCCGTCTACGAACGGGACGGTCAGAAGCTGGTCCCGGTTGGCGGCATCGCCTTCTCAGGCGATCGCCAGATATCGAACGTCGAGGTCCGAGTCGACGGCGGCCCCTGGCAACAAGCTAGTCTCAGGGCCCCCCTGTCCGAGACAACGTGGGTGGTCTGGCGCTACGACTGGCCGTTCGTGGCAGGCGACCACGAGTTCGAGGTCCGTTGCGCCGAAGGCGACGGCACCCCGCAGATCGAGGAAGTGCAGGGCAACCGTCCGAGCGGCGCGACCGGTCTCCACGGCAAGTCGGCGAGGGTGTAGGCGGTCTCAGCTTCGATTGGACGGTTGATTCTCCTACTCTCCTACGAGTGATCGGTTTGCTGCGGTGCCGAGTACGGGCCTATGCGCATCTCTCGCGAGAGACGGACCATGGATAAGCAGCGGGCCTATACTGAGCGTATCCGCGAGTCATCTCCGGCTCTACCGATCAAGTCGGCCACTTTGAACGAAGAGAGTCAGAATAACGACGTCCTCACCGTCAACGATGAGATCATCTTCAGATTCCCCAAGTACGACGATGGCGTAAGCCGACTCGAAGTCGAGACCGCGATCCTGGCCGGAATCCAAAGCCATATTACAGCCGTGAGAGTGCCCGATCCTGAGTATGTGAGTCTGGAGCCAACTGTCGGAAGGGCCTTCGTCGGATACCGGATGATCAGGGGCGAACTCGCGACCGACCGTGATTTCGCGGAGTTCGGCGAGAGCCAGCCCTTTGGATCTATCCCAAATCAACTGGCCACATTTCTGAAGGAATTGCACAATGTGCCGGTAGACCAGTCCATAGGAGTGGAGCTCCCTACTTACGACACTCACTCCTACTGGGAGGACATGTACACTCGCGTCCGGGAGGCGCTCTTCTCCCATATGACCTTCCGGGCGCAAGACCAGGTTCAGAGACACTTTGAGACGTTCCTAGACGACGCACAGGACTTCGAGTACGAGCCTGTCCTCAGGCATGGAGACTTCGGAACTGGCAACATCCTCATTGATAGAGAAACGATGACGGTCACTGGCATGTTGGACTTCGGGAGCGCAGGTCTCGGTGACCCTGCAGTCGACGTCGGATGGGTGCAGTACCTGTCCGGGGTGGGGGAATCGTTTCTCCAAACGTTCTATGCCGCATACCCAGGCCTACAGGCCGTTCTAGACCGCGCTCGATTCTATGTGGGCACCTTCGCAATACAGGATGCCTTATTCGGTGCCGAGAACAATGACACCGCTGCCTTCGAGCGGGGTATTGCTTCCTACGTCTAACCCGACGGCAACCGGGCTGACCAAGACTTCTCAGCTGCGTAAACTGGCGCGCCGCTCCAGAACCTCATTCGCCCTTAATCGAATCGTAAGAAACAACGCCGTTTTCTTCAGGTGTCGCGGCTAGCATTACGACGTAACCCAGAAAAAGGGGCCCCGTGATGGCTTTCTTTGGTGACGTTGAACGGTTCCTTGCAGACCTCTACCCGTACCGATGGCTGGTCTTGGCCGGTCTCCTGGTGCTGACTGCCGGAGCCCTGACGGTTGCATACGGCCTCGGCTGGCATATGGCCGTTCGGACGCACTGGCGCCCCGTGACGATTCTCGCGGTTCCGGTCGTCGCCATCTCGATGTTTGGGGGATGGCAGCTTCGAGCTTCGCCGTAGTCGCACTGGGCATGTCCCGGAGGGTGGGACAGAGGTAAGAACATCTCGCGGGTATGACGACGGCGTTCTCGAACGTAGTCTTTGACTATCGTGTACTTGCCGGGGAAGCCGTGTTCGTCTCTGAGCCGTTCGTAGATACGCTTGGCGGTGTGACGCTGCTTCTTCGGTGAGCTCAGATCCTGCTCCAGGATCTGGTCCATCACACCCTTTATATGGATCGAGCTTCGGTCTGCGAGCCGGTCGTTGCCGTCGATACCCTGGGGGCACGGAGTACTCGAGCATCTTGCGCACCGTGTCCCGGTGTAGCCCGAACACTCGGGCCGCCTCTCGGACGCTCATCCCTTCGACGAAACAAGCCTTGCGAACACGGAGGTAAATACCCACCTTGTACATCCAATCCACCTTCAGTCAGGTTCGGTCGTTCCTGATTGAAGGCGACAGGCGGTACGCTTTTCAAGCGCCACATCTCAGCTCTTGAGCCGCCCTGCCGGTACATTATCTCTCCGCCATTCACACTGACGCGTTCCACAAGGGAAGCGGCAAGGCGACACTGTTCCGGGGGCCAGACGGTACCATCTTGCTCAGGCTAGAGAACTTCCAGGTCACCAACGGGCCCGACCTTCACGTGATCCTGACGCCAAACGGGGAGCCGAAGACCAGGGGCGACGTCATGTCCAAGGGCTACGTAGACCTGGGCAAGCTGAAGGGCAACAAAGGCAACCAGAACTACTTCTTGCCCGAAGGCGTGGACGTGTCAGGGCATAGAAGCGTCGTGATCTACTGCTTGCCTTTCCACGTGATCTTTAGCGTGGCGCAGTTCAAGTAGCACCGATGCGCCGAGTAAGGCGCTTGGCGGCAGGGCTAAGACATCCTTCGACATAGCCTGGACGAACGGAGTTTGGATTGTCCGTTCGTGGTAAGCCTTCCTACGGACTGAAGACTGCCTGCTTATTCGTTAAGCCACGCCGTTCCGGGATATGGCGCCGTTGGAGGGCTCGTCCGCGATCGAGATGCTTCCGGAAGGGCCGATTACCTCTTCCAGCGCCTCTTGTAGCGGCGGGCATATGTTTACCCGTACCAGAGCCCAGTCCAGCGTCACCAGGTGCCCGTTCGACGCGATCTCGAGTCCGACGGAGTCGTCACCCTGGTACCCCAGAAGCAGCTGTTTCAGGTCGTCCATCAAGCGATGATCGTCGTCGGGCTGGTCGGTCTCCCGGATACGGAGCAGCAGCCGTCTCTGGCGCGGATACGGTTCTGCCGGAGTCTCTACCCGAGGTGGAGACGGCACCGTGTCGGCCCGCAGCTCCTGGGCCGTGGGTGAGGCGCCGTTGGCGGGGCTGGATACTTGGCTCGCGGCAGGTGGTGCGGCCGGCTCTGGGGCGGGCTTTTCGTCGGGCGACTCGCCGTCGTCCTTTACCTTGAACTCCGACGCGTTGAGACAGGAGATACTGACCCGGTCGTCCCTCGCTCTCACCCTGCCTTCGATCGTAAGCAGCTTGCTGGGCTCCCACAAGCCCTGGGTCTTTTCGAGCACGTTCTGCCAGACGAGTACGTCGATGTCGCCGTCCAGGAGCGCGATATTGGCGATCGAGTAGGGCTTCTGGTCCTTGGTGTACCTGTGGCTCACCGAAGCGACCTGGCCCCTGAGCTCGATCTTCTCGCCGTTCATGTCGGCTCTGACTTCACTCCGGGACATGATTGCCTTGGTGTCGCCATCGGACGCTGGGAGATTCAGCAGAGGGTTGTCGGCGAAATTCACGCCTAACAGCTCGGTCTCCCAGACCTTTTTCTCGCTCTTGGATGTCTGGCCGGCCGGGAGATCGATTTGCGCCAGAGGAGTCGGCACCGACTCTCCGAAAAGGTCGAACATAGAAGTCTGGTCGGACTCGCGGAGGCTAGCCTCGCTCTGGGCCAGGGACAGCACTCTGTCCACGACCTCTAGCAGTGCGCCTCGGTCGCCGAACTGGTCGAAAGCCCCGGCCTTGATCAAGCTCTCTAGCGACTTCCGGTTAAGGCCACGCAGGTCGGCGACCCTGCACATTTGCTCAATCGACGCGAACGGCCCCTCTTTCTCTCTCGCCTCGATGACCGGCGTCACCGCCCCTTCGCCGACGTTCTTGACCGATGCGAGCCCGACCCGCACGGCGGTCCCGCCATCGTTCTGCCGCTCCACCGAGAACTCGACGTGGCTGTAGTTGACGTCGGGCGGCATCACCTCAATCCCGAGCCTCCGGCACTCGGCGACCGATCCGCCAAGCTTCTCGGTGTTCTCAACGTAAGCGTTAAGGAGACACACCATGTACTCTTCCGGGAAGTTCGCCTTCAGATAAGCAGTCCAGTACGAGATGAGGCCGTAGCTAACCGCGTGGGCCTTCGGGAAGCCGTAGCCGGCGAAAGGCTCGATCAGCGCGAAAACCTTCTCGGCCAGTTCCTGCGGATGGCCCTGGGCGATGGCCCCATTCAGGAACTTGTCCCGCTCTTTTTCCATGATCTCGGGGATCTTCTTGCCCATGGCCTTCCTGAGCACGTCCGCCTCGCCGAGCGAGTAGCCGGCGAAGGCCTGGACGATCAGGAACACCTGGTCCTGGTAGACGATGACTCCATACGTCTCCTCGAGAATGCCTTTCAGCGATTCGTGGACGTACTGGGCCTCCGCCCGTCCATGCTTCGCGTCGATGAACGTGCCGATGTGCTCCATGGGCCCCGGACGGTAGAGCGCGATCATCGACGCTACGTCGTTTATCGTCGTTGGCTTCAGGTCCTGTATGTAGTTGGTCATGCCCGCCCCCTCCATCTGGAACACGCCAACCGTCTGTCCCGCTGAGAGGAGCTCGAAGGTCTTGGTGTCGTCGAGGGGGATGTCCTTGAGATTGAGGCGAACACCTCGCGTCCGGTCGATCAGATCGCGGGCTTTGGCCAGGACCGTGAGGTTGACGAGGCCGAGGAAGTCCATTTTGAGCAGCCCGAGGGCGGCGATGGGCTCCATGGCGTACTGGGTCATCGAAATGCTGTCGTCGTCGCCTCGCGTCGGCTTTTGGAGGGGTACGTAGGTCTCGAGGGGCTCCTGCGAGATAACCACTCCTGCCGCGTGAGTGCTGGCGTGCCTGGTAATTCCTTCGAGCCTTTGCGCGATGTCGACCAGCTTCTTGGTGCCCTCGTCGGCGCCGTACGCCTCCTCCAGTTCGGGGTTCTCACCCATGGCCTTTTCGAGGGTCATGTTGAGCCGATTGGGGATCATTCGAGCAATCTGGTCGACGTCGCCGTAGGGCATCGCCAGCGCCCGTCCGACGTCGCGAATGGAGGCCCGGGCCCCGAGGGTCCCGAACGTGATTATCTGCGCCACGTGGTCGCCGCCGTACTTTTCGACGACGTAGTTCAGGACCTCTTCCCGCCGGTCGTCCTGGAAGTCCATGTCGATGTCGGGCATCTCTCGTCGCTCGACGTTCAGGAACCGCTCGAACACGATGTGGTACTCCAACGGGTTCACGTCGGTCACGCCCAGGCAGTACAGCACAATGCTTCCGGCAGCACTTCCCCGGACCGCGAAGTAGATGTCGTGTTCCCTAACGAAGCGCGCGATGTCCCACACCACCAGGAAGTAGTTGGCGTATTTTGTCTGGCGAATGACGTCCAGTTCGTACGAAAGCCTTCCTCTTTCGACCTCCGTCACCGTCTCGAAGCGGCTCTGCAACCCCTCCTCGCAGAGCTGCCGCAGGTAGTCGTCGGGCGCGAGGCCGTCCGGCACGGGGTATTCGGGCATGTGCAGTTGCGAGAAGTCGAGCTCGAGTTCGCACTTGTCGGCTATTGCCTGGCTGTTGGATATAGCTTCGGGCACGTCCGCGAAGAGCGACTCCATCTCGTCAGCGCTCTTGAGGTAGTAGGAGTCGTCGTCCATCTTCAGGCGGTTTTCGTCGTTTACATTCGTGTTCGTGTGGATACAGATCAACACGTCCTGGATAGGCGCATCTTCCTGGTGGACATAGTGGCTGTCGTTTGTCGCGACGACGTCGATGCCGAGCTCCTCGTGAAGCTCTATCAGACCCTCGTTGATGGCGGGCAGGCCGTCGACTCCGTCGTGTCGCATGAGCTCGAGGTAGTAGTCGCCGAAGAGTTCCTTGTACCAGGTCGCAGCAGACCGGGCGTCGTCCATCCGTCCTTGCGAAATAAGCGAAGGCACCTCGCCGCTGGGACATCCCGAAAGTACGATCAGGCCTTCGTGATATTGCTGCAGGATCTCGCGGTCAACCCGGGGTTTGTAGTAGAAGCCTTCGAGGTGGGCGGCCGTGACCAGCTTGACAAGGTTGCGATAGCCTTCGATGTTCTTGCAGAGCACGGTCAGGTGAAAGGACGTTTTGTCGCCCGGATTGCGGTCGTGCCGGCTGTTCGGCGCGACGTACATCTCGCACCCGATGATCGGCTTGATTCCGGCTTCCCTGGCGATCCGGTAGAAGTCGATGACGCCGTACAGACCCCCGTGGTCGGTGATCCCGAGGGAGTCCATGCCCAGCTCCTTGGCCCGCCCGACGACAGACTCCAGGCGACTAAGACCGTCAAGCATGAAGCTGTATTCGGTGTGGTTATGGAGGTGGGTAAACAACAGATTCCTGGCGCCGTGAGCGGGGGTCAGACTTGGGAATGGGCGCCATTATAACAACGGCCCCGCAAGGGGCCGTCAAGCGTCCAAGGGGGCCAATTGGAGACCAATCCTGACGCCCCGCCGGGCCACAACATGTGGCCTCAGCGCACTATCACATCTCTATATGGAGTGCAGGTACGACCTGGAAAAGAAAGCGGCTCTGGAATCGCTCCAGAGCCGCCTCCACTTGTAGCGTTTGTACAGCAGACGGTCCAGTCGCTGCACTACTTCTTGAACAGAACGTCGTCGTCTCGAAGGACCATATACTCGATATCGCCCTCTTTGTACTCGGTGCCCCCGTACTTCGAGTAGCCGACGACATCTCCGACTTCGATCTCCATAGGTATCCGCTTCCCGTCGTCGCTCATCTTACCTGGGCCCGCCGCGACTACCGTGCCTTCCTGAGGCTTCTCTTTGGCGGTGTCCGGGATGTATATCCCCCCCGCGGTCATCTGCGCGTCCTCTTCGTTGGGCTCGACGACGATGCGATTCCCGAGGGGCTTGAACGAGACCTTAGACTTGGTGGCCATGCTGACACTCCTCCTTGTGGCTGTGGGCGGCCGCGAGAGACGCAGCCGCGCTGGCTGGCAGTCTCCCGCACCGACCGCCAAGGTATCGTAATGAAGCCAACTTCCGATGTCAACGAGTTGAAGCTCGAATCGACGGTGCCGCCAAACCTGTGTACATGGACCTCATCTCCGTTGACGGTCTCAACGGGCCGAGCGTATTATCCAGGACGTGGAGACCCCACGCGAGCAAACGCTGCCTCCCTCCGTTCTCGGCGTCCTGAAGTCGCTGGTCGTGGCCGCCCGCCCGAAACAGTGGACCAAGAACCTGATCATTTTCTTTGCTCTCATCTTCACGATCGACGACGCCTGGAGGGTAGGAGACACAGACAAGGCTCTTTCGTTGGTCGGCCAGACCGGTCTCGCTTTCCTGGTGTTCTCGATGCTTTCCGCCGCTGTCTACCTAGTCAACGACATCTTCGACCTGGAGGCAGACCGGGCGCATCCGAGCAAGCGACTAAGGCCCATAGCATCGGGCCAGCTTCCCGTGCAATTGGCGTGGTCCGGCGCTGCGGCTTTAACCCTCGCCGGGGTCACCGTCTCATTCCTGCTGGTGCCGGAGTTCGGGTGGGTTGCGCTCGCCTACCTGGCGCTGATGGCGGTCTACTCGGTCCTCTTGAAGCGAATCGTGCTACTCGACGTCTTCGCGATCAGCGCTGGATTCGTCCTGCGGGCCGTTGCGGGCGCTGCTGTGCTCCAGGTGCCCATTTCCCCTTGGCTGTATACGTGTACGGGCCTCGGTGCGCTACTGATCGCACTGGCCAAGAGACGGAGCGAGTTGGTCGCGTCCCGCGGTCTCGCGCAGAGACAGCGCGAGACCCTCGCGGTTTACACGGTCCCGCTGCTGGACCAATTCATCGCGATCGTTGCCACGTCAACGCTCCTCGCCTACACCCTCTATACCTTCACCGCTCCTAACCTTCCAGAGAACCACGCAATGATGCTGACGATACCGTTCGTGGTCTACGGGCTGTTCAGGTACCTCTTCCTGGTCCACTCCGAGAATCTCGGAGAAGCACCGGAAGAGGTGCTGATCACCGACATCCCTCTTATCGTCACGATCATGCTCTGGCTGGCGACGGCCTCGACGGTACTCGTGCTTTTCCGCTAAGCCCGAATCCACCGAGGGAGGGCGTCGGGTTAGCATCCTGAAGAGGCCAGAGGGTGCTCTTCTGAATCTGGGATAATGGTTTTGTAACAGCAAAACAGTCCCAGAGAAGGAGCACCCAATGGATGCTACCACGCAACCAGCCCGACCGTATCCGTATCGTCTTTGACGATCACCGCCTGGTGGCCAATGCCGGTCTGCTCCTGCCGGCCACCCTCGCCCGGCATCTGGGCCTGCGGGAACTCGTTGACCATCACCTTGACCTGGGCGGCGCGCCGGGGCGGGCCAACACCGGAGACAAGCTGATGACCCTGGTGGCCTCAGCCATGGCCGGCGGCGACTGCATCGACGACGCTGATGTGTTGCGCACCGGGGGGACGGCCTGCACCCTGGGCGGCACGGTCAAGGCGCCATCCACCCTGGGCACCTTCCTGCGCAGCTTCCGGTGGGGCCACGTCCGCCAGCTGGACCGGGTGAGCCGGGAGCTGCTGGCCCGGGCCTGGGCCGCTGGGGCCGGACCCGGCGACGCGCCGTTCACCATCGACCTCGATTCCACCATCTGCGAGACCTACGGACTGGCCAAGGAGGGCGCCCGCCACCACGGCTATACCGGCAAGCGGGGCTACCACCCACTGCTGGCCATCGCCGCCGGCACCGGAGACGTGCTGATGTCCCGGCTGCGCGAGGGCCGGGCCAACACCGCCCGCGGCGCCGCCCACTTCCTGCGGGAGACGGTGGGACGGGTGCGCTACGCCGGGGCCAACGGACGACTCACGCTACGGGCCGACAGCGGGTTCTACACTCATGGCGTGGTATCCGTCTGCCGCAAGATGGATGTCCGCTTCTCCATCACCATCCGCCAGCATAAAAGCCTGCACAATCTCATCGAGGCGATACCCGAAGATGCCTGGACGCCGATTCCTTACTGGATGGACGGCGCCGCCGATGTGGCCGAGACCACCTGCACTCCCTTCCAGAGTGAACCTGACGCCGCGCCGGTGCGGCTCATCGTCCGGCGTGTGAAGCCCACGCCCGGTTCCCAGCTGGCCCTCTTCGCCACCTACAGCTATCACGGCTTCATCACCGACCGGGACGGGGAGATGCTCGAACTGGAGGCCGACCATCGCCGCCACGCCGAGATCGAGAATGCCATCCGAGACCTCAAGCACGGTGTGGGGTTGAACCATCTCCCCTCGGGCCGCTTCGCCGCCAACGCCGCCTGGCTGGCGGTACAGGTGATGGCCCACAACATCGCCCGCTGGACAGCGCGCATCGGTCTGGGCGAGCAGGTGGTGACCACCAAGACCCTCCGGCGGCGGTTCTTCTCCCTGGCCGGACGGATCACCCGCTCGGCGCGCCGCCTCACACTGCATCTGCCACAGCGCTGGCCTTGGGAAGCCCAGTTCGATCGTGCCCTGGCCCGATTGCGCGCCCTGCCACTCCCTGCCTGACGGCGGCGGCGGCAACCGGCCGCCATCCGGCCAACCGAACGTCCCCGCGAACTCGCGCCAGTCCGGTCTGCGAGTGCCTCTTGCTGTGTCCTCTCCCCGCTATCTCGCCCTGACCAACATTCGCAGACGGTCACAAAGTCTCCCCGCGGCAACTGAAGACAAACACCGGCCCCCCTCTACCCCAAATCGTGCCCGGACCATCGCCCTCCCTTGCCCCTATCGCCCGTTCCGCTGCTGCATAGTCATCCCTTCGGTGGATTTGGGCTAAGAAGGAGAGCCAGGACTTCGCGTACCTAATCTCCGATGCTCGGCCTGTACGTAAAGCGGCTCGCTGTCGGCGCGACCCCCCCTAGTCGGCTTCACATCGAATATCGCGACAGACCTCCAGCACCTCGGCGTTGGGTGGGATCTCCCACTGCTGCCAGCCTAGGTGGGCGTACCGAACGATGCCCTCGACGTCAATGACAAAGAGCCCCGGCCGCTGGCCTAGAGACTGCTCTTCACTTCGTACTGGTCGTAGACCCTATGCTCCGGATCGACAAGGCAGAGGAATGGGACATTGTGCTCCTCAAAGTAGGTATGCGCTCGCTCTTTCGTCTCCCAGACAACAGCGATGACCTCGGCGCCCGCCTGGGTGAATTCGAGGTAGTCCTCCGTCAACTGACGGAGATGCCGGCGGCAGAATGGTCACTGGAACCCACGCAGGAACACTAGGACCACGCACCGCTTCCCGCGATAGTCGCTGAGCGAGACCTCACCTCCCCCAGCGGCGGGGAGCACGAAATCGGGCGCTCTTGACCCGACCGGGACCTGGATGCTGTCCACCGGCATGCTCGTCCTCCTTACGGCCCTGTAATTCTAATGCCTCCGAGCGCTTTGCGATCTCTAGCACTTGCCTCAAGCGGCGCGATCGCGAGATAGCCCAGGACCGACCAGTCCTGCCGGCACGCCCACTCCTCGAAGGTCTCCCAGCCCACCTCGGGGTATTCTTTCCGCAGGCTGGCGATGTCCGCGCCAACCCCTAACCCCAACTCGGTCTTTACCCTATACCCCGCACCCTGTACCCTTTCCGCCACCATGGTCCCTCCGGACGCACTGTTCGGCGACATCCCTACCTGGACGGGCGTCTACGCCGCTTCCGCTATCGCCTTTGGGGTCGCCGCCCTGTTCATGTACCACCGCGTATTCGAGCTGGTGCTGTTGGGAAAGCGAGCCGGTCGCCTCGACCGACCGCTGCACCGGCTCATTGGAGCCATTCCGCTGGCATTCGGCCAGACCAGGGTCCTCCGGAGCGTGTCCCTGCGCGATCGGGCGGGACTGGCGCATGTGTTCATCTTCTGGGGATTCCTCTCCTTCGTGTCCAGCTACCTCGTCTTCATCTACGGCGACTCGACGTGGCGCCCCTTTTCGACAACGCTGCTGACCGACACTGGGGTCCAGCTTTTTAGCGTCTACCTCGACCTGCTCGCTGGGGGGTTCCTCATAGTGCTGGCGTGGGCAGCGTTACGCCGCTGGGCCGCGACTCCCCACCGGTTGAGCTTCGATCTCACTCAGCGACGCGAGGCGGCCGCCATCCTGCTACTAATCGCGCTGCTGATGGTCTTGTCGATAGCCGCCGAGGCGCTGTACGTGGCCGCTGGCGGTACAGGTCCAACCACCTCGGCCCTCATCGGGTCCGCGTTGGGCCAGTTGCTTGGGAACGCCGGCCTGGACCAAGACCTTGCCGACGGTTTGCACGCGATCGTGTGGTGGTCACACGTGGCGGTGATCCTGGGGTTTGCTGTCTACATACCTGTGTCGAAGCACATGCATCTGCTGGCGTCGCCGCTGAGCTTCTTCCTGCGCTCGCTTGAGCCCACGGGGACGCTCTCTACCCCAGGTGACCTGGAGAACACCGAAAGGTTTGGGGCTTCGCAGGTCGAAGACTTCACGACCAAAGAGCTACTGGATGGGTTCGCTTGCGCGGTGTGCGGTAGGTGCACCGACGCTTGCCCGGCCCACATCAGCGAAAAAACGCTGTCGCCGATGCACGTCGTCGAGGGCCTAAGGGAGTACGTGGTGGACGCCGGACCTTCGGTCGTACGCGGTGGCGACGGCCCTGCCACTAAGCCGTTGGTCGGCGGCACTATCAGCGAAGAGGCTCTGTGGGACTGCCTGACGTGCGGCGCATGCGTTGAGGCCTGTCCGGTCGGGGTTGAGCATATCGACCCAATCGTCGACATGCGCCGGTACCTGGTGATGGAAAGGGCGGAGGTCCCGGAGACCGGGCTGAGCGCCCTTGCGAGCATGGAGCAGCGCGGGCACCCGTGGCGCGGCACGCCCTACTCGCGGCTCGACTGGGCCGACGGGCTCGACGTGAAGACTCTCTCAGAGCACCCGGAGGCAGAGGTGCTGTTTTGGGTGGGGTGCACTGGGGCCCTGGAGAAACGAAGTCAGAGCGTGGCGAGATCGATGGCGGCTGTTCTGAAACGGGCCGGGGTCGACTTCGCGGTCCTCGGTAACGAAGAGACCTGCTCGGGCGACCCTGCACGCCGGATGGGCAACGAGTACCTGTACCAGACCATGGCGGCCCAGAACATCGAGACCCTCAAGCGATACGACGTCAAGAAGGTCGTCACGATCTGCCCTCACTGCTTCAACACGATCAAGAACGAGTACCCACACCTGGGCGGCGATTTCGAGGTGCAACACTATAGCGAGTTCGTCGCCGAGCTGATAGAGGATGGAAGGCTGAAGCCTGTCGCCGCGGTCGACGCGACTGTCGCCTATCACGACTCCTGCTACTTGGGCCGGCACAATGGGGTCTACGACGCACCCCGGCGCATCGCCGAAGCCGTGCCCGGGACCACTCTGGTCGAAATGGAGCGCTCGCGAGAGAGCGCATTCTGCTGCGGGGCCGGCGGTGGCCACATGTGGCTGGAGGAGAGCCGCGGCAGACGGGTCAACCACATCCGCACCGAGCAGTTCATGGAGACCGGCGCCGACACGGTGGCGGTCTCCTGTCCGTTCTGCCTCCAGATGTTCGAAGAGGGGATCAGCTCGACGGCGAGTGGAAGCAGCGCGCGGGCTAGAGACCTGATCGAGATTCTGGACGAAAGCTTGGGGCCTGTGGAATGACCGCTGTACACTCTGTCATGCTGAGGAGTGGAGCGACGAAGCATCTGGGGCGGGGGACGACCTCGGAAAGCCGCGCAATCCAGACCACCCCAGGCCCTTCACTTCGTTCAGGGCGACATAGCGGTTTCATTTGCTGAGTAGTCGTCACGCCATGCAACAAAGCCAGCCACTCGCCTTACTGAAATCCCGGTTCGGTTACGACGCCTTCCTGCCGCTGCAAGAAGAGATCGTCTCCCACGTGCTCGCCGGACACGACGCCCTGGTCGTGATGCCGACGGGCAGCGGCAAGTCGATGTGCTATCAGCTTCCGGCGTTGCTGCTCGATGGCGTGGCACTCGTGGTGTCGCCCCTGATCTCCCTGATGAAGGACCAGGTAGACGCTCTCAAGGCGAACGGCGTCCGCGCCGAGTTCATCAACAGCACAATGACTGCCGCCGAGGTGTCGCACGTTCACGTTCAAGGCCTTGCCGGCCGGCTAGACATCCTCTACGTGGCGCCCGAGCGCCTGACGGTACCCGGGTTCCGCAACTTCCTGCAGCGTATCGAAGTCGCACTCATCGCCGTCGACGAAGCACACTGTATCTCCGAGTGGGGTCACGACTTCCGGCCCGAGTACCGCAACCTGGACATTCTGAGGGGAGATGTTCCCAACGTTCCGACGATCGCCCTGACTGCGACGGCGACTGAAAGGGTGCAGCGGGACGTCGTCGAACATCTTGGTCTCGAGGGCTCGCGGACATTCCTGGCCAGCTTCGACCGGCCTAACCTCAAGTACCTCGTGCGGCCCAAGAAGCGTGCCAGACGGGCGCTCGTCGAGGTGCTACGGCAGGACGGCAGCACCCCCGCCATCGTCTATTGCTTTTCGCGCAAAGGGACCGAGGAGCTTGCCGCCGACCTTTCGGCCAGCGGGCTGAAGGCGATGCCATACCACGCCGGGCTCGAAGACGACGTCCGGAGAGAGACCCAGGAGCAGTTTATCCGGGACGACGTGCCTGTCATAGTGGCCACGATCGCCTTCGGGATGGGGATCGACAAGCCCGACGTCCGCACGGTCGTCCACTACGATCTGCCCAAGTCGATCGAGGGGTACTACCAGGAGACGGGTCGGGCAGGCCGCGATGGGCTCCCCAGCGACTGCGTATTCTTCTACTCGTACGGTGACAAGATGAAGCAAGACTTCTTCATCGATCAGATGGAAGACCCGGCGGAACAGAAGAACGCCCGCCTCAAGCTAGCGAAGATGATCGAGATGAGCGAGAGCGTCACGTGCCGGAGGGCCTTTCTGCTCGACTACTTCGGCGAATCGATGGATGGAGACGACTGCGGAGGCTGCGACGTCTGTCTAGCCGAGGAAGAGGAGTTCGACGCCACCGAGGCGGCGCAGAAGGTCCTCTCGGCGGTCATCCGGACCGGCGAGAGGTTCGGGGCTGCCCACGTCGCGCTGGTCCTTCAAGGCTCACGGTCGAAGAGGCTGGTGGAGCTCGGCCACGACCAGCTCACTGTGCACGGGATCATGCGTGACACCACGAGCGAGGAGGTCCGAGATCTGATCAAGCTGTTCACCGAGCGCGGTCTCCTGGAGAAGGTAGGCACCGAGTACCCGATTCTCCGGGTCACGGAGGCCGGACAGACGTTCTTGAAACGGCGCGAGCGCCTTGTTTTGAAGCGGCCCCGACGCGAGGCGGAGCGGGTCCCGGATGTCCAGCCGCTGGAATACGACGGCGTTCTCTTCGAGCGTCTCCGTGTGCTCAGAAAGAGGCTGGCGGACGAGAAAGACGTGCCTGCGTTCGTGATCCTCGGCGACCGGGCTCTCCGGGAGATGGCTGCGTTTCTACCGCAGAGTAAGAAGAGTTTCGCCCGCGTCAACGGAGTGGGGATCGAGAAGCTAGCGCAGTTCAGCGACGCGTTCCTTGCGGTGATCCAGCAGTACGCTCACGAGAACGGCCTCGCGGAACGCGACGCACCCGAGCAGAATCCGACGGAGCGGCGCGGGAGGAGTGATGGCGTTGCGGGGACGACGTTCCAGGAGACAAAGCGGCTCCTATTACAAGGCCTCTCCATCGAGGAAATCGCTGAACAACGAAGCCTCACGGAGAGCACGGTCTTGTCGCACATTGAGCGCCTGGCTGGCACCGGCGAGAAGATCGACGTGGCGCACTTGATGCCGCAAGACCGGTTCGAGAAGATCGCGGCCGCCTTCCGCGAAGCCGGAGGAGAGGCCCTGAGCCCCGTCCGAGACCTGCTCGGCGTGGGGTTCTCGTACGAAGAGATCCGGGTTGCTCGGGTCCGCATCCGATACGACACGGCGCCCGCCCGTTAGGCTGGCGGGTGTGGTAAAAGTGGTAGGCATCTCCGGTATTTGTAGGCGCATGTCCCGATGCGGCATCGGGACATGCGCCCGAAGCATTCCGCCCAAGCTGGCTCTTTGTTCTGACGCGATAGCTCCGCCTACTTTTGATCACGCCCCCGGTGCAACCCCCCGTTGACAGGCCAGAACGCATGTGCCAAAATTGTCCCCCTGATTGGTTGCCTACCAGAGTTAGTGAGCAAAAGAGCAGTCATGAAATCCAGCAAAAGAAGATAGCCGTTCTCTTGTTGACAAGGTAGCACTCGTTACCGGGGCGAGTCGGGGTGTTGGAAAAGGCATAGCCCTCGCTCTGGGCGAGGCGGGAGCAACCGTCTTCCTCACGGGACGAACTCTGAAGGAGGGGCAGGCGACCGTACCTCTGCCAGGATCACTTCAAGAAACGGCCGCGGAGATCGCCACGTTGGGGGGTCGTGGTATTCCCTGCAAATGTGATCATGGAGACGATCACCAGACCAAATCCGTCATCGAGAAGATTGAACGCACTCAGGGTCGACTAGACATCCTCGTTAACAACGCGTGGTCTGGATACGAGGGCCTGCATAGAGGTCAATACGACACCGGAAGGTTCTGGGAACTGCCAATTTCCGAATGGGATTCCCAGTTTGAAGTGGGAGTTCACTCCCACTTCGTCACAAGCACATATGCCGCTCCACTCCTGATTACTCAGGGCAGTGGTCTGATTGTGAATATCTCTTTTTCCACCGCCCACCATGCCTTAGGCAGTTGTTCCTACTCCGTGGCTAAGCTGGCTACGGACAAAATGGCGGTTGAAATGGCCAGGGACTTTCGAGGAACAGGGGTGACATGCGTTGCCCTGTACCCTGGTCTTGTTCGAACTGAGGGAGTCATGCGAGGCCGCGAAGGTGCTACACTACCAGACTCGGAATCTCCCCTGTACGTTGGCCGGGCTGTGGCGGCTCTTGCCGCTGACAAGAAGGTCCGGCGAAAAGCAGGAAAAGTTTTGGTTGTAGGTGAACTAGCGAAGGAGTACGGATTTCGAGACACAGATGGTTCAATGCCGAAACCCTTCCATCTAACAAAGACTGGCAAAAGTATAAACAGGAGTGCAGCTGAGAGAATTCGACAGGCTCTTGGCTGATTCGAGCTCAGATAGGCACCGGCGAGAAGATCGACGTGGCGCACTTGATGCCGCAAGACCGGTTCGAGAAGATCGCGGCCGCCTTCCGTGAAGCCGGAGGAGAGGCCCTGGGCCCCGTCCGAGACCTGCTCGGCGTGGAGTTCTCATACGAAGAGATCCGGGTTGCTCGGGTCCGCATCCGGTACGACACGGCGCTCGCCCGCTAGGCTGGTGGATGTGGTCAAGAGTAGTAGGCATCCTCCGCATTTGTAGGGGCGCATTGCATGCGCCCGAAGCATTCCGCCCAAGCTGGCTCTTTGTTCTGACACGATAGCTCCGCCTACTTTTGATCACGCCCCCTGGTGCAACCCCACGTGACATCGCCAGAACGCATGTGCTATAATGCGTTGAGGACCGGACCTCAGGTCTGTCCTTTTGTTTGTTTTACCCCTTCCCCCTCAGGGGAAAGGTTGTCGAAGATCCCGAGCCTCTCGGGGGGAAGGGGAGTTTCTGATCACCCAACACAGCACGAGGCGACAACAATGCACAAGACGACCGCCGAAAGCGACTACCCACACACCGTACCCCGTACTCAACCCCCCCCGTCGCATCCCCTGCCCAGGTGTCGCAACCCATCAGATACGGATTCGACAGTTTGCGACGGTTTCCGGCAGAGTAAATTTTTCGCACCCAGCACTACTATCCAAAGGTGTGGTTAAAAGTAGTAGGTGTCTCCGGCATTTGTAGAGGCCGGCTGGACGCTGGACACCGCAAGCGCCCTCGGCTACCCTTTCGCTGCCGAAAGCTAGTGGTTCAACTTTTTTGTATTGATGGGTAGAGTGACTTTAGCTTGATGCGCGCATCCTCGGTAGTGAAGCGCCAATCCACTCGTATCACATCCCGGTTGCGTTGATTCTGCCAAGCATTGACCTCGCCGCGCAGGATGTCTTGATTGGCAATCCGTCGGTCCAGGCACTGTCGAGCCAGCACACCGATCTCTATCTCCGCCATATTCAACCAACTCCCGTGTTTGGGAGTGTAGTGTATCTCCAGTCGCTCAGCTATACGCCCCGCCTCAGCAGGCTCGAATGCCTCGTATAGCGAGGACAGCTTGTGAGTGTTGAGATTGTCCATTACCAGCACGATCCGGTCTCTGTCGGGGTAGTCCTCGTCGACCAGTTTCTTTATCACATGCGCCCAGTCCACCTTCGTGCGACGCTCTCTGACCTCGACTCGGCGCCATCCGTCCAACGGTGCAAACAGCATGAACAGGCTGCTCACTCCATTGCGCTCGTATTCGTAGTCGTATGCCGCCGATAAGCCGGGCGCTGCGGGACGCGGCACTCGCGTCTCCTTGACTTGCTGTTTGCTCGTCTCATCCATGCACACCAGAACCTCATTCCCATCGTACGGCCGTTGGTAGACCTCCAGTACGTCTTCCATCGCGCACACAGACTCCGCGCTCTGACCGGGCGGGATGCACCAACTCTGCTTCAGCCACGGCTTCAGTTCGTTTTTTTAAGCGCCTGGCGAACCGTCTCGGTGCTGATGGTCTCGACTATCTCACACTCGACCAACTGGTCAGCCAACAGCTTCAGGGTCCAACTGGCACGCCCCTCCGGCGGTTCCCCGCAGGCCATCGCTATCAACCGTGCTTCACCTTCGCCGTCCAGTCTCTTTTGACGCCGACGCAGTTGCTTTTTGCGATTCAGCGCAGACTCGACCCCCTCCTCTACACAGCGCTTGCGTATTCGCTCGACCGTTGACTGTCCCACACCGAGCGCGCTGGTGATGTCCGCGTCCTTCATTCCCCCGTCCGAGCGTGACTCATCGCTCATCAGCAGAATGCGCGCATGGGTCTGTTTGTACGCCGCAGCCCGACCGCGTGAGACCAAGGCGTTGAGTTCCTGTTGTTCGTCGGTAGTCAGTCTGATACGGTACCTCTTGGTAGACATCATGGTTCCTCCTCGGTTCAACGTTACAATTGAACCCCCAAGAGGAACAATGACTATCATGGTATTCATTTCAATGATGTTGGACCACTAGTGGTCCGAAATGTTTGTAATGATTGGTTGATTGGCACGGGGGCTTTCCCCGCCATGCCTGGCTTTTGGAGACAGCCGCTGGGCAGTCCGGCTTTCCACCCGTCGTTTCAAGGATGTTGGTCTACTAGCTGAAATCGGGAGAAGAGCATGTTGGACCAGAAACCTCTTGGAAAGTCGGGCCGCACTATCAGCGGTATAGGGCTGGGGTGCGTCACGTTCGGACGAGAGATCGACGAAGAGACCGCCTACCGCATGATGGACTACGCGGTCGAGAAGGGCATCACCTTCTTCGACACCGCCGAGGCGTACGGCGGCGGTCAGGCCAGGGCCGGCAGGAAGGCGACCACCGGAGACGAGGAGTGGCGAGAGGTCAGCGACGAGATGAGTTCGTCGGAGCGGATCATCGGCGCGTGGATGGACCTCAGGGGTTGCCGAGATGACATCACGGTGTGCACGAAGGTCAGCACGGGCGGAAGCGCGGAGAACGTCCCCAAGGCCCTGGCCGCCAGCCTGGAGCGTCTCCGGACCGACCACGTCGAGATATACAAGATGCACTCGCCGGACGCCGACACGCCTATCGCCGAGACGCTTGCGGCGATGACGGCTGAGGTGAAGTCCGGTCGGGTCGGCGCTATCGGGTGCAGCAACTACTTGGCGGCCCAGATTCAAGAGGCCCTGGACGCCAGCGCCGCCCACGGTTACGAGCGGTTCGAGATCACTCAGCCGCCCTATAATCTGGCGACGCCGGAGGCACAGGACGAGCTGTTGCCTCTCTGTGGCCGGGAGGAGGTCGCGGTGACGCCTCACAGCCCGCTAGGCTCTGGCTTCCTCGCGGGCAAGTACACGCCCGACCGAACCAAGATACCGGCGCGGACACGGTTCGATACCGCGCCAGGTCATATCGACATCTACTTCAGCGACCGCAACTTCCGGGTGGTCGACCGGCTTCGCGCCAAGTCGGACGAGCTGGGCATATCGATGGTCAAACTCGCGATGGCGTGGACGATGACCCATCCGCACGTAACGTCGGTGCTGGTGGGCGCTCGGGAGACCCGGCACATCGACAACGCCCTCGAGGCCTACGAAATGGGCCTGGACCCAGAACTGCGCGCCGAGATGGCGGCCTGGGAATAGCTGTTTGGGTGGCGCGTCCGTCGCGAAGGGACGGGCGCACACGCAGGTGCGCCCCTACAAGAATCGGCAGCCTTCATCCAGTAAGGCCGGTCTCTGACCCGCCACGGGCCGGCCGCGATCTCGTTGGGTCGGGTCGTCGACAGGCTTCAGAAGCGAATCAATCCCCTCGCCAGCTTGCCCTGGAGCATGTCATCGAAGGCCTCGTTGATCTGGTCTAGCTGGTAGGTGCGGGTCACCAGCTCGTCGAGCTTCAGGCGTCCCGCCTTGTAGAGGGCCAGCAGCCGCGGCATGTCGTAGCGGGGCCGCGCTGAGCCGTAGTTGCTCCCCATGATCGTCTTCTCGCCCCAGAAGACGACCCCGGCATCGAGGGACAGCGGCTCAAGGGGCGGTGCGCCGATCCAGACAGCCATACCGCGACTCCTGATCGAGCGGACCGCCTGCTCGTAGGTGGCCTTCGTCCCGATGGCCTCGAAGGCGTACTCGGCGCCGAGTCCGTCGGTCAGTGCGTGCACCCCTTCAACGGGGTCGGTCTCGCCGGCGTTGATCGTGTGGGTCGCGCCGAGCTGTTCCGCCATCTCCAGCTTCGAGTCAACCAGGTCGATCCCGATGATCCTCTCCGCGCCCGCGAGGAGGGCTCCCTGGACCACGTTCAGCCCGATGCCCCCTACGCCAAACACGGCGACGCTGCTGCCAGGCCGAACCCGCGCCGTGTTGGTGACCGCGCACACACCCGTGTTCACGCTGCACCCGACCAGCGCCGCCTTGTCGAGCGGGATGTCCTCGTCGACGGGGATGGCTGACTCCTCGGCGATGATGGTGTACTCCGCGAAGGAGGATATGTTGGCGAAGTGGTAGACCGGCTCGCCGTTCGTGCTGTATCGGGTCGTGCCGTCGGCCATGTAGCCCTTTTGTATCCGGCTGGCAGTAAGGCACACCGCCGGGTAGCCCTGCGTGCAATAGATACAGTGTCCGCAGGATGGGGCCCACGACAGGATGACGTGGTCGCCAGGCTGCACGAGGGTCACCCCGGCGCCGACCTCCTCGACGATGCCGGCCCCCTCGTCGCCCAGGACGGCAGGGAGCGGGACATCCAGCTTGCCTGTAACGGCGTGGTAGCAGCTGTGGCAGACGCCGGTCGCGGCGACCTTTACCAGGACCTCTCCTGATCGTGGACCCTCGAAGTCGACGTCCTCGACTACGATCGGTCTGTTCAGTTCTTTCAGGACGGCGGCTTTCATTGTTTGGTCCGGGAGCATCGGGCAGGGTCGGTAGGCGCATTCTAGCCGAGCGTTCGATCGGGCGCATCCCGACACGGCATAGAAACCCTCCCCGACGAGGCGTTCCTAGCGACCAAATTTGGCTTGTGATATATTGCACAAGATGGCAGCGATAGCGCCAGAAGCGCCACGAAGGACTACCCGGAGCACCACGTGGGACCTGCTCCTGATCGCCACCGCGGGTCTGATGGCCCTGACGCTTTACCTCGTGTACATGTGGGTCCCGACGGAAGTCAACCTCGGCGTGTCGCAGAGGATCTTCTACCTCCACCTACCGCTGGCGTGGCTCGGCATGATCTCCATAGTCGTGGTGGCCTTCGCCAGCGCCATGCATCTCATCACCCGCAAGGAGAAGTGGGACAGCATGGCCTACGCCGCCGCAGAGATCGGCGTAGTGTTCATCTCGCTGCTGCTCATCACGGGAATAATCTGGAACAAGCCGGCCTGGGGACGGTGGTGGACCTGGGACACCAGGCTCACGACGACACTGATCCTGTGGTTCATCTACGTCGCCTATCTCATGCTGCGGGCCTACGGGCCCAAGGGCTCACAGGGCGCACGGTACGGCGCCGTCGTCGCATTGATAGGCGCCATCGACACCCCGATCATCTATATGGCCACAGTCTGGTGGCGGACGCAGCACCCCGAGCTGAACATCGGCCCTCTCGCCGAGTCCGGCGGCCTCGACTCTAGAATGCAGCTGACACTTTGGGTATCGGTCCTTACCTTCACGATCCTTTATGTCTACCTCTTTGTCGAGCGATACAATCTCCGGCGCTCGGAGGCCGGGATCGACGAGCTGTACCGGAATGCGACGTAGCAGTCTCGATCTGCGGATAACGCTGGGCGTCGTCTTTTTGCTGGCGCTCGCCGCGTACCAGTTGCAGGGAACGAGCGTCGAAGCGGCGGAGAACGACACCCGGGGATTCGTCGAAAGGGAGAGTCTGCCCCAGCAGACGGACGACGAAGACTACGACCCCGAAGCCAACCTGCCTTACCTGTTCGCCGTTTTTATCGTCACGTGGGCGGGGCTGTTTGGATACGTCTTCGTGATGACACGGCGGCGAAGGGAGATGCAGAGTGAGCTCGACGCCTTGAGGAGAGTGGTGGCAGAACGGGACCAGCCTGAAGAGCAACAAGGGGATGGGCGAGATGAGTGAAACGAACTCGACTCTAGACTATCCGCAGGCCCCCGTTGAAGGCTTGCTCTCGGCACACAGTGTCAAGGTGTTCATCGCCCTGGCGGTGGTGGTTGGGGCCTTCGGTTACTTCGCGCTGATCGCGTTCCAGAGCGCGACGCTGTTCTACTACGCGGTCGGCGAGCTGCACGACGTCGGCCCGACCGAGGAGGGCCGGAGCATCCGGCTCAGCGGAAAGCTGGTGCCCGACTCCTTCCACCGAGACGAGGGCTCCACCGTGGCCCAGTTCACGCTAACCGACGGCGACGCGACCATGGAAGCCTTCCACGAAGGTGTCTTACCGGACCTCTTCTTCAACGAGCACTCAGAGATCATCCTCGAGGGCAGCTACCTGAGCAGCGGGACGTTTGAGAGCTACAACGTCTCCGTCAAGTGCCCTTCTAAGTACATCGCCGCTAGCTGATCTCATGTGCACGTAGGTTCAATAGCCACACCGTTGCTTGTAATTGCTGCGATCAGACCCTGCTGCGAGGTATAGGGTGTCCCAAGGATACGCATGCCATCTGCTTGGCGTTACACTCTTGGCCTCGGCGGTGTGGCTGACCGTCTTGGCTGGATCGCCGGGGGTTTCTGCCGCACCAGGCGATCTACTGGGAACGATAGATCTGTCAGGCAATGGCAACGAGTCAGTTGGCGGAACATTCGACGGCATCCATTACATAGCGCCGTTCTCGGGTTCCGGCTGGGCCAGCAATATCCTTAATGTGTATCAGCCGCCGGGTGGTGGCGGCGGCAGCGCGAACCTAGTAGCCAGCAAGACCCTTGTCGATTCGGGCGATCAGCCGGTCAAGGTTGGCGCCGTTACCTGGGACCCGAACCGGCAAAAGGTTTGGGGCTCATACAACCACGTCATCTGGCTTATCGAAATGGACGACCCCACGGTAAGCGGCGACGCTCTTGCCACGCTCCAGTTCAATTCCAGCGTTGGCGGAAACATCGTTGTGGATGGGTTGGCGTACGATAGCGCTGACGACACGTTGTACTACAGCCCTGATCAGGACTGTTGTGTGTACCACTTTTCGCTGGGGGCTGATTTCAATCCAGCCAATCCCCCGCTCGGCACCTTGATGAACACGGTCAGGCCCAAGAATTCAGTGGGCGCGGAAGATGGCAACATCAGCGGCGTCGCCATAGGTTCTGGGGGTTCTCTTTATGTCGGCAGGCCTAGTGGCAACGAAATCAGGCATGTCGACAAAGTGACCGGGGGATTCATCGCGCAGTTCGCAGCATTGTCGGCTAGTGCATGGGTGGAAGACCTAACTTGCGACCCTGTGACCTATGCGCCGAGAGAGGCCATCCTGGCGAAGTACGCATTCAACAGCCTCTATGAGGCATTCGAGGTCGCGGAAGGTACATGTCCTCTGGCCGTCGACCAGTCTGTGGCCACCGTGCCCGGCCTTTCCGGACCCGGCCTGATCGCTTTCGGCAGTCTGCTCGCCAGCCTCGTCATCTGGCGGACCCGGCGAAAGGGCATTCGGCACAGGCTCACGGCTAACCGACGCGACTAGCCCGCGTGGCCGCGTTCAAATCCACGGCGGACCGGCACGTTGCCAAGGCGATTGTGAGGAAGATGGGCAAGCGGGATCGACGATAGGTGGACTCGGCTCCAGACTACGAGGAGCCAGCCTTCCGTAGCTGGCTGAAGAGACGGTCGCGGAAGCTCTCAGGTGGGGCCGGAGGCTTCGATGAACCGAGTAGGCTCACCGTCGCGCGTAGAGTGTTGAAGAACGCTGTGCACGGACGACACCACTCAAGATGGGCAAGGATCCTATCGGCTGTCTCCGCGTCGAGCTCGCCGTCGATAAAATCCGACGACAGCTCCCGCATGTGGAGGCAGTCCGCTTCCTCTTCTCGGCCCGACGCGCTGTTGACGTTCAGACTCATCTCCGCTCCGCCTCAGTTTGGACTACCTGCCCGAAGCTCGTATACTTTAGTTCAGCTCCCACAACAGGTCAACGACGCGTTGACATTGAGACGCCGTTCACTAGAATTGGATGCGCCTCCGAGCGGCGGGATTCCAACCCGCTTGAGGCGTCCCAGTGATCTAAGGAACCACCATTGACAGAACAGCCGAGCGACGAGTCAGAGATCGACGACTTCAACACGCTAGTCGAGAAGCACTCCGACTTCGTCTACAACGTCGCCTACCGGATGATGGGGAGTGCCGAGGAGGCCGAGGACGTGGCGCAGGACGCCTTCCTGTCGGCTTACCGTGCATGGGACCGGTTCCGGGGGCAATCGCGGGTCAGCACCTGGCTATACCGCATCACCGTTAACGCGGCGCTGATGAGACTGCGGAAGACCAAGTTGGCGCGGATCCTGACCCAGACGGGCATCGAGGACATGGAGATTGCCGACTGGGACCGTTCGCCGTCCAGCGAGGCCGCGAATACCGAGTTGGGCGAGAAGCTGCAGGAAGGTATCAACCGGCTGGAGCCGGACCTCAGGGCGGCCGTGGTGCTCAGGGACGTCCAGGGCTTCTCCAACACCGAGGCCGCTGAGGCCCTCGAGGTGACCGTGGCGGCCCTGAAGTCGCGGCTACACAGGGCCCGCGTACTATTGCGCAAGTACCTCGCGGACTACATCGCGCCTCCCGCAGAGGCGAGCTAGGCGGGTCGTTCGACCCGACTGCTCACCCGGTAGGGAATATGCTGAGGGTGTTTTCCCCCTTCCCGACCTTCCCCCGGCGGGGGAAGGGGTAGGAGGGCGGTCTTACCACCTCCCCTCTCAGGGGAGGATTGAGGAGGGGCCCCGACGTTCAGAGCGCGGCACTAAACCCCAGCGCGGCGGGTCGCCTGGTCGATGATGTCGAGGCCGACCGCCTCGCTCCAGGCCGCGAGTAGCTGATTAGTGATCGGGCCGGGCTTGCCGGCGCCTATGGGGCGCTTGTCCACATACGTAACGGGCACGAGGCACCATGTCGTGCTGGCGAAGAAGGCCTCGTCGGCTGTGTACATGTCGTAGGGCTGAAGCTCCTCTTCCCGGACAGGGATCTCCAGCTGCCGGGCGAGGTCGAACACCATCCCGCGTGAAACGCCCTGGAGGATACTCCGGTCGTCGGCCGTCCGCAGGACGCCGTCACTCACCATGAACACGTTGTATCCCGAGCCTTCCGTTATGCTTCCCCGCTCGTCGCGCAGGATAGGTAGTGCCCCAGGATCGACGTCGTTGGCCTCCAGTTCGGCCAGGTTGAAGTTCATGCGGCTGTAGTGCTTGATCTTTGGGTCCAGCACTTCCGGTGGGTAGCTCAACGTCTTCGTGATGACCCCGTGTAGTCCGACGTCGTAGGCGTAGTTGGTGAAGTCTAGTGGCCCGATCCTGATGCACACCGCAGCGTCCTGGGCCATCCAGGCACGTCGCCCATATCCACGTGTGACGAACTGATGGATGTTGAAGTCGCCGGCCTCCCCAAGCATGTCGATGTTGCGCTCTACGGCCTCCTCGCTGAGGTCGATCATCTCCTGAGCCGTCATCCCGGGGTCTATGCGAGCATAGCTCAAAGACCGATAGAGCCGGTCGATGTGCTCCTCCATCCGGAAACTCTTGCCGTTGAACGTCCTGACCACCTCGAAGACCGAATCGCCAACGAAGAATCCTCTGTCCGTCGGATCGATCCTGACGTCGTTCAGGGGCATCCATTCGCCATTGTAGTAGGCTGTGTATTCTCCCATCCGCGTTCCTCCGACGATCACGTGTCGTTGAATGCCAGCGAATTATAGCCTATCGTATGGGCGTATACCTGCTGGCCGAGTTGGCCGGCGTCGCTCCGCACCAGATGATCGCAGCGGGCGACAGCTACAACGACCTGCCGATGTTCCGAGCCTGCGGGCTTGGGGTCGCGATGGCCGGAGCCCCGGATGAGCTATTAGCTCTTGCGGACTACGTCGCCCCATCCGTCGACGAAGACGGCCTCGCTGTGGCCATCGACGAATTCGTGCTGCCCCGACTTCAGGCCTCTAGCTGCTAGCAGCTAGAGGAGGGCCGTCGAGGTGAGAGGCGTCGTTGAAACGATCGGTGTGGAACCCGTTGCCGAGCAGGGCGCCGGAGTCCCTCGTCCAGGCGACCGGATCGATCGTGAAGTCGAAGACGGCAGTGTTCTGCACCGGGATTCCCCAGGCCTGCCTCGTCTGAAGCACTGCCGCTACTATGTTCTGGATAATCCCCCCGTGGGCGAACATAACTACACCGTCGCCGTCGGTGTGATCGCGGACGACCGTCTCAACGACACGTCGCCCGCGGTCGCGGCGTTGCTCAAGCGACTCGGCGCCCTCGACGCCGGCAAACTTGCGCTCCGATTCGAGAGCGAAGTCTATGTCCGGGTGCTTCGAGGGAATCTCCTCGCGGGTCAGCCCGGAGACGATGCCAAGGTCGTGTTCCATGAGGTCGTCCGAGAACGCGATCGGTGCCGGCCACTGTCTCGCGACGATCTCTGCCGTCTCCCTGGCCCTGGGCAGCGGGCTGGCGTATACGTGGGTCGGCTCCAGCCCCTCCTGCTCGAACCGGGCGCGGAGCTTCTCGGCCTGGGCCAGCCCGGTATCCGATATCGGGAAGGCCGGTGGGGGTGTCTGCCCCTGGATGCGTCCTTCGGCGTTGGCGTCGGTCTCGCCATGTCGAACGAGGACCAGTCTCAATTTAGCCATCATCTCCTGAAGCTGGACGGAGCTATGTTGCCCCGTGCGTCGGCCTCGAGCAGTGAGAAAAAGTCGTAGCCAAGCCGTTTGATCTCCGCGCTACCACCCTGCCGCCGATTGAGGATGCACATCACCCTGACCACCTCGCAGGCCGCGGCCTCGACCTCCCTGATCGCGTGCAGCAGGCTGCCGCCGGTACTGCAGGCATCGTCTACGACCGCCACCCTAAGACCAGGTTCGACCGGCCCCTCAATGATCCGCTTCGCTCCGTGCCCCTTGGCCGCCAGGCGGACTATGAGCCCTGGGATAGCTTGGCCGTCCAGGTAACTCAAGGCCGCTACCGCGCCAACGATAGGGTCGGCACCCACGGTTGGCCCGGCTATCGCCTGCGCACCGCACTCCTTCAGCACAGGCAAGAATGCGGTAGCTACCCGGTGCGCCCCCTCGGCGTCGAGGGTGACAAGGCGCCCGTCGAAGTAGAAGGTGCTAGTCGCACCAGAGGTGAGCTTGAACTCCCCAAACTTGAGGGCCTGTTTCCGCAGCGCCAGGTCGAGGATCGCTCCGGCCTGGTCATTGAGGCTTGCCTCCAGCTCGGTCATGCGGCCTCCCTGTACAAGCTGTGTTCTTGGATGTATTGCTCGACTCGCCAGGGCACAAGGTCTCTAATCGACCGCCCCGTCGCCACCCGGTCCCGTATGCCCGTGCTACTGATACCCACGCCGAGGCCCTCGACAAAGACGCTCCCGGAAGCCGCTGGCGAGTGGGCCGCCTTCAGGGCTTCGACGTCCAGTTCTTCGAAGCCAGGCCTCGACACTACTATGAGCATTACTTGCTCAAGCAGACGCCAGGCTTCGTACCACCGCCCCAACTCGCCCACGAGGTCCGCGCCCAGGATAAGATGGAGTTCGGCCCCCTCACCGTACTGTTGCCTAAGCGCCTCAACCGTGTCTACGGTGTGGGTTGGACCCGGTCGTTCGATCTCGATCGCGGACGGCTCGAAGCGTGCATCATCTGAAATCGCAAGGCGTACCATCTCCACGCGGTGGTCAGCGGCGCTGACTTTCTGGTCGGACTTGAGCCACGGATCGCCGGCAGGCACGAATAGTACCCTGTCGAGTCCGACCCGTTCCGTCACCTCGCTGGCGATTATCAAGTGGCCCAGATGGACCGGGTCGAAGGTACCACCGAACACGCCTAGCTTCATGTCAGTTCCAGGTGAGTTCCAGCTTGCCGATCCGCACCGTGTCGCCGGGGCCGACTCCAGCCCGGTCCAAGGCCGCCGCGACTCCAAGCTTCCGCAGCTGCTCGCGCAGTTGCAAGACGGCATGCCAGTTGCTGCTGTCAACCAGAGCCGCGATCCTCTCGGCCGTCGGCGCTTCGACGACGTACCCGCTGTTCCTCTTGTGTACTTCGATGCGTCGGTCCAAACGGCTTGGCCTGAGCACCGGAATCGTCTCCGCGTCCATCGTCTCCTCTGCGACACCCACGGTTTGCCTGTCATCCGCGAGCAGTCCGATAACACAGTCCAGCATCTCATCTATTCCTGACCCGGCTACCGCCGAAACGCAAGACACGTCCCCGACGGCGACGCCCAGCCTCTCAGGTAGACCTGGACACCGCTCCTGTACACCAGAGATGTCTACCTTGTTCACCACGACCACCTCTCTCTTTTCAGCGAGGCTCTTGTCGAAGAGGCTTAACTCCGACCTTATCTTCCGGTACTCGCTTGCCAGGTCTTCAGTGGTGCCATCCAGTAGATGCAGTAGTACCCGCGTCCTCTGCACATGCCGGAGGAATTCGTCACCGAGTCCTTTCCCACTGTGGGCTCCCTCTACCAGCCCCGGTATGTCGACCATCACGAAGCTACGTTGCCTGTGTTCAACAACCCCAAGGAACGGCTCTAGAGTCGTGAACGGATAGTCCGCTACCCTCGGGCGCGCCGCGCTAACCGCCCTGAGTAGGCTGGACTTCCCTGCGTTGGGTACGCCGATGATCCCAACGTCGGCCAGTAGCTTCAACTCAAGCCTTAATTCAATATGTTGCCCTTCCTCACCCTGCTCTGCCAGAAGGGAAAATCGGTTGGTCGATGTCGTGAAGTGCGTATTTCCCCTGCCCCCACGTCCTCCTCTAGCAACGGGTACTCGCTGCCCGTCCTTCGTCAAATCGAAAAGACGTGTCTCTCCATTTGCAATATGCCAAACCTCAGTCCCCTCGGGGACCATAACGTCGATGTCTTTCCCATCTCGCCCATGCTTTTTCCGACCCTCACCTCGGGTCCCGCCCGCCGCAACGTGCTTACGGCTGCGTCGGAAGCGGCTTAACGTGCTCAGGCCTGCGTCACACCTGAGGAAGACGGACCCACCGCTGCCGCCATCGCCGCCATCAGGGCCTCCTTCGGGGACGAAATTCTCCCTGCGGCCACTAACGGCGCCGTTTCCACCGGTACCACTTATTACGGATATTAGGGCTTTATCGAGCATAATCAGCTACTTTTGGAAGTATATCAGTAACAGTCTATAAGGGGTGTTTACAGCGGGGGTAATTGGGATCCCATCGGTCTCTTAGCGGTGCTCGCCTATGATGGGCAGTGGAGTTCTTGTGTGTTAATTGTGGCCGCAATGGGGACTATTCCAGGTGGTCTCAGGTTATCCACACGAAAGGGTAGCTATCCACCGGAGAGTAGAACTTATCCCCAGCCGTAGCTGGGACTTGCCGGCGTTGCAACGGAGGGCCGAGGTTAGCCTTTGGTAAGGGCCTCGCGGATGTTTATGACGTCCCGCCTCAGGTGGGCGTCGACGTTAATCTTCGCAGCGATGCTCGTGCAGGCATGCAGGACGGTGGTGTGATCCTTACCGCCCATTGTCCTGCCGACTGCCGCCAAGGAGAGATTGAGCTCTTCACGCAGCAGGTACATCGCGACCTGTCTGGCAAGCGCCGTCTGCTTGTCCCTGCGCCGCCCTTTGAGAGACTCTTCGTCGATCGAGAAATAAGCCGACACGGTGTTGACCACCAGCTGCTCTGAAACACGGTTGGTCTTCGTGGGGTTAAGGGTGTCGGCGAGAGCGTTTTTGACCATGTCCACTGAGATGTCGGTACCGGTAAGCTGGGCGTAGGCGGCGACCCTGTTCAGGCTCCCCTCGAGTTCTCTCACGTTTTTGTGCACGCGCTCCGCCAAGAACTCAAGCACTTCGGACGGGAACTTGGCGCCTGTCTCGTCGGCCTTGACCCGGAGGATCGCCTGCCGCGTCTCCAGGTCGGGGTGCTGTATATCGACGGTGAGCCCGCCCGCGAGCCGTGACCGCACCCGGTCCTCCAACAGGGTGAGCGAAGTAACGGGACGGTCGCTGGTAATAATGATCTGCTTCGCGGCCATGTGCAGTGAGTTGAAGGTGTGGAAGAAGCCCTCTTGCGTCTGCTCCTTGCCGATGATGAACTGGATGTCGTCGAGGAGCAGCGCTTCGGCGCTCCTGTAGCGCTCCCGGAACTCCTCGGTATTCCCTTCCCGGATGGCCTTGATGTATTGGTTGGTGAATTCCTCGCATGTGGCGTAGATGGTCGAGAGTCCCGCCGCTACGAACCGGTGCCCGATGGCGTGTAGCAGGTGCGTTTTGCCAAGGCCTACGCCGGAGTAGAGGAACAGAGGATTGTAAGTGATCGCGGGCCGATCGGAGACTGCCAGCGCGGCCGCGTGGGCGAGCTCGTTTGAGGTGCCCACAATGAACGATTCGAAGGTGTACCTGGGATTGAACGAGGCCGCGCCGACGGCCGGTCGGCCGTTATGGTTGTTGGTGCGAAAGGAGGCTGGGCCATCGTCTACGCTCGACTCATCGTCGGGTCGCTCTGCGACCGCAGTGGCGACAGAGGGTGGTGTCTGCTCCAGGACGAGCGACTCTTGCTCGGCGTTGGCAGGGCTGCCAGCCACGTGGAAGCGGATGTCCGCTCCGGTCGGTACGACGCCGGTGAGGGTTTGTGAGATGAGCTCGTACAGACGATGTTCGAGCATCTCCGCGACAAAGGTATCGGGTGCGTTGACCACGAACACACCGTCGTCGTAGGAGACGCCCGACGTGTCCTTCAACCAGGTCTCGTAGATGGGACGGCTGACCTTCATTTGGAGTTGGCCGAGGACGGCCTGCCAAAGATGGTCGGGCTCTTCCCGGATCGTAGACACAGGCGCCACCTGCTGTGAAATAGTTGTGGGTAAGGGCCCGTTCGATCCAGCCTGGGGAGGCGTTGCTGAGGTGGGGCGCCCCGACGCACGCGGCGGATTCTAGCACGCCCTTTTGCTGAGGAATCAAGCCTTGGACGGCGGGAATTTGGGAGCAATTTCCCACGCAGTACACGCGTCTGCACACCGGTGTAGACGGGTGCAAAACCGTGGGCCGCTCTATCGCCGCGCGCAGGGGGGATGCAGCGATATTCAGTAATGTCGACTACGGAAACGAGCGGCGAGTTCAGCTAGGCGTGAGGGCATTGGCACGGGCGTCTCGGCGGGTGTTGCGGGGTAGCTGGTGCTCCGTGCGACTTTGCCCACAGGCAACGCCACTTATCCACAGAAATCGGTGAGTTGCCAACAGAGGCCCGGACCGCCGGAGATTACGGCAAGACCCCCGGATTTTGTCCCTCCGCGCCGGACGCCCGCATCTTTGCCTCGACACCACGCATCCAAAAACGAGCGAGAAGGGGAGGCGATGAAGAGGACTCGACGGTCGCCTGCCGAAAGACGCGCCAACCACCAAGAGGACATGGGCGGCTTCAGTTACGATTGCGGTCGCCATCGTGGTGGCGGCAGACATTGTTAGCGCCGCCGTGAACCCGCTCCTGGGCCGAGCACGCCCTCGGGTTGGTCTCCCTGCTATTCGAGATTGCCTACGCGCCGTTCCTGGAAGACCGCCACTTCATTATGTTCGACCAGCGGGGCGTAGGCCTGTCGGAGCCGGCGCTCGCCTGTCCCGAGTACGTCGAAGAGCCGAACGAGCAGATGAGCCAGCACCTCAGTATGGACGAGATCGTCGCCACCGCGACGGAGGAGCTAGGCCGATGCCGCGACCGGCTGGTCGGCGAGGGCGTGAACCTTAAGGCGTACACCAGCGTCGAGAGCGCGGCCGAGGTTGCAGCCCTGCGCCGAGCTCTCGAGTACAACCGGTGGAACCTGCTCGGCGTTTCCTACGGTACCCGCCTCGCGTTGACGGTCATGCGCGACCACCCGGAAGGGATCCGCAGCGTGGTGCTCGACTCGACTTTCCCAATCCAAGTGGACCTCTACGCCTCGATGCCGGCCAACGCCGACCGCTCACTCTCGCTTCTGTTCGCGGCCTGCCGGCGTGACCCCGAGTGCGACGCGGCTCACCCTGACCTCGAAAAGGTCTTCTTCGACCTGGTTGAGCAACTGGACGACGACCCCGTGTCGACGACGATCACGAACCCGCTCACCGGCGACTCCTACGACGTCTTGATCACAGGAGGCGAGTTTGTCGGCGCGATGTTCACTTCGATGTATGCCTCAGACGTGATCGCCGGCGTGCCCGAGGTCATCATGGAAGTGGCTAACGGCGAGTTCGGCAAAGTCAGATTGTTGACGGGAACGTTCTTGATCGCCGACGACGCGACGAGCATCGGCATGCACTACTCGGTCCAGTGCGGCGAGGAGGTGCCCTTCACCACCGAGGAGAAGGTGGGCGCCGGCGCTGCAGCCTACCCATGGCTGTCGGCGGACTTCGACAACACGCCCATCTTCGCCATGTGCGACGCATGGGATGTAGGGCAGCCCCGTCCGATTGAGAACGAGCCGGTCTTCAGTGACATCCCGACTTTGATACTCGCCGGCGAGTACGACCCCGTGACGCCGCCGGAGTGGGGCGGGATGGTAGCCGACGATCTCGAACGTAGCTACTACTACGAGTTCCCCGGACTCGGCCATGGGGTGAGTCTTTCCGCGGACTGTCCTCTGGAGATCACGATTGCGTTCCTCCGGACGCCAGGCCTGGCGCCCGACTCGTCGTGCATCGGGGAGCTCGGCGCGCCGGAGTTCGCCGCCGTGGGAGCGGAGATCACGTTGGAGCCCTACACGAGCGACCTCGGCTTCAACACCGTCGTTCCCGCGGGTTGGAACGAGATTAGCCCGGGCACCTTCGCGGCGCCTGGAATTGGGAAGGCCTCGATCACCTTCCTTGCCATCCCGGGCGTCTCGCCGGAGCAGTTCCTGGCAGTGCTTGCCAGCCAGCTTGGGCTCGACGACCCCGACGGCCTCGTGGCCGACCGTGTGACGAAGAGCTTCACGTGGGGCATGTACGAGCTCGCCCTCGAGACCGAGACACTCGACATGGCCTTCGTCAAAGACGGCGAGACCAGCTACCTGGTGATGCTTGAGTCTTTCGCCGACCGCGACCGCTACTACTCCGAGGTCTTGGTCCCTGCCCTGGAGGCCTTTGCGTTGGCGGAGTAGGGTTCACCGTAAGGATACAATCCCTGCCAGAAGCCCTGTGACCTCGCGGAGACTCTTCAGACGCTTGTCCCGATCGTGGAGTCGAAGAAGATACCGAAGCCGAAAAGGGAAGGATCGCTGGGCTATCTCCAGAGCTGCAGTTTCGAACAGCCTCTTCCATTTCGGTAACGCTCCGCGACGGCGTCTCGTGTAAAGTACACGCCTACCGAGGAGGCCCCCTTTGGCGATATTTCTAACCGAAGCCGACGTGGACCAACTACTGACCATGGACATTGCCCTGGAGGCCATTGAGGAGGGGTTCAGGCATCAGGCGGCCGGCGCGGCGGACAACAGCCCGCGCTCCCGGCTAAGAATCGAGGGTGGCTTCTTCAATTTCATGGCCGCCTCGGCGCCGGGCATGGGCGTCATGGGCCAGAAGGCTTATGCCGCAGTCAGAGGCGGACTCAGCCACTTCTACGTGCAGCTCTACAGCTCCGACGACGGCGAGCTGCTGGCCGTTTTCGAGGCGTCGGACATGGGAAAGGTCCGCACCGGAGCGGCAAGCGGTGTAGCGACAAAGTACATGGCGAGCCCCGACGCCCGGACGGTGGGCATCATCGGCTCCGGCTATCAGGCGCGCACCCAGCTAGAAGCCGTGTGTCGCGTCCGCGACATCACCTCCGCTAGGGTCTTCAGTCGCAAGCCTGAGCGCCGGCAGAAGTTCGCCGACCAGATGAGCGCAGGGCTGGGAATTGACGTCACCGCCGTTGAGAACGCAGAGGAGTGCGTGACGGACGCGGACATTGTGGTCACCATTACGACGTCGGTGGCGCCAGTGCTCGAGGGCGGGTGGCTGAATCCGGGGACACACGTAAACGCCGCGGGTGCCAACCACTGGATGCGGCGGGAAATCGACGACGAGACGGTGAGGCGTGCCGGAACCATCGTGGCCGACGACGTCGAGCAGGCGAAGATCGAGTGCGGCGACCTCATGCAGCCCATCAAGCGAGGCCTGCTACGGTGGGACGACGTGCACGACCTCCACGAGATAGTGTCGGGAGCCGCGCCGGGACGAACGGACGCCGAGGAGATAACACTGTTCGCGTCTCAGGGCATGGCCCTGGAGGACATCGCGGTCGGCGAAAGGCTCTACAAGCTAGCCAAGGAACAGGGCGTTGGGACCGAGCTACCGCTTTAGCTTCGTGGTGGTCTACAGCGGCTGCCGCCCGGCGAACCCCGTGTCGACCTCGTGCCAGAAGGCGATCTCGGTCTCGCCTTCGATCCAGCAGAGGTAGACCTCGCGTCGCTCGCGTAGCGACGGGAAGTCGACCAGCCCTCGCATGACGTCTCTCACGACGATTCCACGGGCTGTAACCGCTTCCACACGTTCGGCCACGAGCTCGGACGCCCCCTGCAGCTCGCGCCTTGCGTCGACCATTCGCTCATTTGCTTTGACGCCGCCGTTGGAGCGCATCCGCGCCTCCAGGTCGTCGATCTCTTGAGTAAGCGAGGCTAGCTGCTCCCGCACAGGCGCGATCTCGCGGAAGGTCTCCGCGAGCCACGGGACCAGCTCCTGCGCCTGTTCGAGAGTGAAATATCGGTCCATAGTGGATGCTCTTGACTGTGCCGGAGAAACGTCTAGAATTGTATACTGAAGTAGCTTCACAACGACAGTGGCCCTTTAAGTCAGTCCCGAGAGGCTGGCAAGGCGCGAATTAGACGGCCTCGCTTGCGAGTGAGGCCCGCGGTGCAGCCGCATTTTCGACCTCTTGCCAGCCCAGGCGAGAGGTCTCGTTTTGTCCGAAAAGGTCTTATCGGACACCGACGGCACAGACAGCGAGCGTGCGATCCTCGGCGCTGAGGAGATCAGGCGGTCGCTGACCCGCATCGCTCACGAGATCCTCGAGCGGAACGAGGGCGCCGACGGCCTCGTCCTGATCGGCCTCCACACCCGAGGCGTCCCCCTCGCCGCACGGCTCTCCGAGCTGATCGAACAGTTCGAGGGCACGAAGCCGCCGGTCGGCCGTCTGGACATCGCACTCTACCGCGACGATCTGTCGGTCGGCGCTAACCCAGTGATGCGGCCGACCAACGTCCCGGCCTCGATCGAAGGCAGTCTGGTAGTTCTCGTCGACGACGTCCTTTTCACCGGTCGCTCCGTACGCGCCGCCATGGACGCCGTCACGGACTTCGGGAGGCCGCGGCGGATCCAGCTCGCCGTCCTCGTCGACAGAGGCCACCGCGAACTGCCCATCAAGGCCGACTACGTAGGCAAAAACATGCCGACTTCTCGCGACGAAAAAGTGCATGTGCGCGTAACCGAGACTGACGGCAGGGACGAAGTGGTCGTTTCGAGAGGAGGCCCTTGATGACACGGGCACCCGCAGTCGCCACGCGCGCGGCCGTGGACGAGCATGTCCACCATTCAGCAGGCCGGCGGCACGTGCTCGACCTCGACGACTTCACTCGCGAGGAAATCGGAGAAGTCCTGGACAACACCGCGGTGATGAAGGAAGTACTAAGCAGGGACATCCGCAAGGTGCCGACCCTGCGGGGCAAGAGTATCGTCACGCTGTTCTACGAGGCCAGCACTCGGACCCGGGTGTCCTTCGAGCAGGCCGGCAAGGTACTGAGCGCCGACGTGATCAACGTTTCGTCCGGGGGCAGCAGCGTCGAGAAAGGCGAGTCCCTTTACAACACTGCGCTGACCCTCCAGGCAATGAGCGCCGACGTCATCGTCATACGGCACCCCCATCCGGGAGCTCCCCACTTCCTGGCTCGCAACCTCGACTCCAATGTGATCAACGCAGGCGACGGCGCCCACGCCCATCCGACGCAAGCGCTGCTCGACATCTACACCATCAAGGAGCGTCTCGGTCGCGTCGAGGGCCTGCGGGTAGCTATCGTGGGCGACATTCTGTACAGCAGAGTCGTCAGGTCGAACCTGTGGGGGCTGATCGCGATGGGCGCGCAGGTGGTCCTGTGCGGCCCTCCAACCCTGATTCCACGTGACTTTTCAGACGGCTACCTGGGCGCTGATGGCCACCCTTTCGCCTCGGTCGAGATCGAGACGAACGTCGAGGCCGCCCTCGACGGCGCCGACGTGGTGATGGCGCTGCGTATCCAACGTGAACGCCAGGCCGGTGGGCACCTTCCGTCGCTGAGGGAGTATTCGCGGATGTATGGCATCAACCAGGCGAGGCTGAAGCTAGCCAGCCCCGACGTGCTGGTAATGCACCCTGGCCCCATGAACGAAGGTGTCGAGATAGACCCGGCCGTGGCCCACGGCGCTCAGTCGGTCATCGAAGAGCAGGTCACCAACGGCGTGGCCGTCCGGATGGCGCTGCTCTATCGTCTGGCGATGCCGCTGAGAGAGCATGTCTAGAGCTATGACACAACCGCTCCGCGAAAGGGCCACGGCCGTCTTGATCAGGGACGACAGGGTTCTCCTCGTTCAGGATCGGGGTGATCGTCACTTCCAGATGCCAGGAGGCGGCGTTGAACGAGGAGAGACGCCGAGTAGCGCTGTCACAAGGGAGCTGCTGGAGGAGACTGGCCTAAAGGCAGACCGGACTGAGCATCTATTCGTCTGGGAAAGCTCGACAATCAGACACACCGTTTTTCGCGTCGAGTCGGACGGCGACGTGAAGATCGGCAACGAAATCGGCGCCTTCCTTTGGTGGGACCAGAAAGAAGCGCTGCCGACACTCCCTCACGTCGAAGCGATCATGAAGAGGCTGTAACGTATGAGCCAAACACGCCCGTTACTTATCCAAGGCGGCCACATCATCGACCCGGCCCAGGACGTCGACCGCACTGGCGACTTGCTGATCGAAGACGGCGTTCTAGCCGCGATCGACCCTGATGTGACATCGGGGCCGCCCGACGGCGCCCAGGTCATCGACGCCAGCGGCCTTGTCGTGTGCCCAGGCTTTATCGACGTCCACTGCCACCTGCGCGAGCCGGGCTTCGAGTACAAAGAGACCATCGCGTCAGGGACTCGGGCGGCGGCGGCCGGAGGTTTCAGTACGGTCTGCGCCATGCCCAACACCGACCCGGTCATGGACTCGCGGTCCGTCGTCGAGTTCGTCCTTCGGCGGGCCCGCGATGAGGGCGTCGTGCGAGTGCTGCCCATCGGGGCCGTCACACGGGACAGCGAGGGCCGCGAGTTGGCCGAGATGGGGGAGTTGGCCGAGGCAGGCGCCATCGGCTTCAGCGACGATGGTCACCCGGTGTCGGACCCGAACATCATGCGGCAGGCGCTGAGCTACGCTTCCGGGTTGGGTCTGCCGATCATCAACCACTGCGAGGTCCACGAGCTATCGACGGGCGGCGTCATGAACGAGGGATGGGTTTCGAACCGGCTGGGCCTCAAGGGCATACCGAACTCCGCCGAGGAGATCATGGTGGCGCGCGATATAGAGCTCGCCGAGCTGACAGGCGGCCGCCTCCACATTGCGCACGCCAGCACTGCGGGGACGCTGGCGATGTTGCGCGCAGCGAAGGAGAAGGGCCTTGACGTCACGTGCGAGGTCACGCCCCACCACCTCACCCTGAGCGACGAGACGGTCATGGGTTACAGTCGTAACGGCCAGCCGTTCGAGCCGCTGACCGAGTCGGCCTACGACACCAACGCCAAGGTCGCCCCGCCCCTTCGCGCCCGTAGCGACGTCGAGGCCATGGCGGAGGGACTGAAGGACGGCACGGTCGACTTCATCGCCACGGACCACGCGCCCCACGGGACCGTCGAGAAGCAGTGCACCTTCGACGAAGCTGCCAACGGCATAAGCGTGCTCGAGACGGCGCTGGGCTCGCTGATGGGTCTCGTGGACGCCGGAGACATTGCGCTGCCGCTGCTTGTCGAGAAGCTGACGGCGGCTCCCGCGAAGTTCCTCGGGATCGACAGTGGCTCCCTCAAACAGGGCTCGCCCGCCGATGTGACGCTCTTTGACCCCGATGCCGAGTGGGCCGTCGACCCTGAAGGGTTCGTCTCGAAGGGCAAGAACACTCCCCTCGCAGGCGCGACGCTGAAGGGTCGCGTGGTCGCGACCATCGTAGCCGGCGAGGTCGTCTACGACGGGCGGGACGCGGCGGTCCATGCCTGAAAGCGCATCCCTCGTCCTCGAAGACGGCTCGGTATACGAGGGGCGCGCCTTCGGTGCCGAGGGCTCCGCTTTCGGCGAGGTGGTCTTCAACACCTCGATGACCGGCTACCAGGAGATGCTGACCGACCCCTCCTACGCCGGCCAGATCGTCATGCCCACGTACCCACTGATCGGTAACTACGGCATCAACGAGCGCGATTTCGAGTCCCGGAAGGTCCAGGTCTCGGGCTTCGTCGTCAGGGAACACAACACGAACCCGAGCCACTCCCTCAGCACATCTACTCTTCACGACTTCCTTGTCGCCCAGGGCGTGCCCGGAATCAGCGGGATCGACACCCGGTCCGTGACGCGGCGGCTCCGTAACAGCGGGGTGATGATGGGCGCCATCGCCGTCGGAGAGTCACCAGAGAGAGCGCTGGCACGGCTCGGGCAGATTCCGCCATACGACCAGGTCGACTACGTGGGGAAGGTAACAACCCACGACCCCTACGATTGGACCGAAGGCGGTGCCGCTTCTACTGGCCGACGATACCGGTTGCTGGTCGACGACTTCGGCGTGAAGTACAACATCATGAGGATACTGCGCTCCAAAGGCTGCGACGTTACCGCGATTCCCGCCAAGGCCTCAGCCGATTACATCATGAGCCGCAGGCCAGACGGCGTGGTGCTTTCACCCGGCCCAGGCGACCCCGAGTTGCTCGACTACGCGGTCGCCACGGCGAAAGGCCTTGCCGGCAGAGTACCGATTCTCGGTATATGCCTGGGCAACCAGGTCCTCGTGCGCGCGTTCGGCGGCCGCACCTTCAAGCTCAAGTTCGGCCATCGCGGTGGAAACCACCCCGTCCGCGACCTCGACACAGGCCGCGTGCACATCACGGCTCAGAACCACGGGTACGCCGTCGACCCCGAAAGCCTTCCGGCTGAAGTCGAGGTGAGCCACGTGAACCTGAACGACAACACTGTCGAGGGACTGCGACACAAGTCACTGCCGATCATGAGCATCCAGTATCACTCCGAAGCGTCGCCGGGCCCCCTGGACAACACCTACATCTTCGACCGGTTCCTGGAGATGCTGGCTTGACGCGCAATAGTGATGTATGATTATGATGCGGAACCATGATGAGGTGCTGTGATGCGCACGACTCTAGATATTGACCCGAAGCTGTTGGAGGACTTGGTCGAAGTGACAGGCGAAAAAAGCAAGACCAAAGCTGTCAATAGGGCTCTTGAAGATTATGTCAGGGGCAAAAAGATCGACGAATTGAGGGCTATGGCCGGGAAGGTCGACATCCTGGACAATTGGCGCGAACTTGAGGAGCTGGAACTCGAAGAGCAGCGGAAGAGATGGTAGTAGCCGATACGTCGGTCTGGGTTAGCTACCTCAGGGATCCGAATACTGACACGGGGAACGCTATGGACTCCCTTCTCCGCAGGCGCGAAGTCCTGATGGTTGGGGTCGTTCTCGCAGAGATACTCCAGGGCGCCCGCAGCACGCGGCAATTCGACGAGCTAGAAGATCGCCTGACCGCGATGAGCTACCTCGACACCGGCAAGGACGCGTGGGTCGGGGCCGCTCATCTCTTCCGCGAACTCAGGGCCAAGGGCGCGATGATACCCATCACCGACCTTCTCATCGCTGCCACGGCGCTGCAATACAACGAGCCAGTGTACACGCTCGACGAACACTTCGAGCGGGTACCCGGCCTCCGTCTGTTTTCTCCGGGTAATGATGGGGAATGAAGTGAGTAGACTCGACGGCATCAAGGCCGTCTCCTTCGACGTGGACGGCACCCTCTGGGACTTCGAGTCGGTCATGCGCCGGTCCCTCGGCGAGGCGTTGCAGGAACTACGGCGCATCGACCCAAAAGCAGCGAACAGCCTCGACGTCGACAAGATGATCGACGTCCGCGAGCGCGTCCACCACCGGCTCGCCACCGACGGTGTCGACCTCGTCACTATCCGACTCGAAGCCTTCAGGGAGACGCTGGGGGACGTGGGCAGGCCCGACGACATGCTCGCCTCCCGTCTCAACGACGTCTACTTCAAGCTTCGCTATGCCGAACACCACCTGTACGATGACGTGGTCCCGACGCTGGAGGCACTTCGGGGCCGGTTCAAGCTCGGCGTACTCTCAAACGGTAACAGCTATCCGTCGCGCTTCGGGCTCGACGACGTGTTCGCTTTCACGGTCTTTTCGCAGGACCACGGCGGCATCGAGAAGCCGGACCCTCGCCTGTTCGAGATCGCCGTCGCCGAAGCCGGCTGTGCACCGGACGAGCTCCTCCACGTCGGCGACCACTTGGAGTACGACGTGCTCGGCGCGCAGAATGCCGGCATACGTGGTGTTTGGCTCAACCGCGATGGTCAACCTGGCGGCGACGGTGCCGCCGGACCAACCTTGGAGGTCTCGTCGCTATACCGACTCCTTGATGCTCTGTCCGTCGCGGACGCTTCGTTGCCAGCGATGAGTCGCCTGAAGCGTATGAGTGACCAATGACAAAACCTTCGAAAGTCCTGGTCGTCGGCAGCGGGCCTATCGTGATCGGGCAGGCCGCCGAGTTCGACTACGCCGGTACTCAGGCGTGCAAGGCCCTCCGGGAAGAGGGCGTCACCACGGTACTGGTCAACTCCAACCCCGCTACGATCATGACCGACGAAGACATCGCCGACGTCGTATATATCGAGCCCCTTACAGTCGACGTGGTCGAACGGATAATCGAGGCCGAGCGACCAGAGGGACTCCTGGCGACCCTCGGGGGCCAGACGGGGCTGAACCTGGCCGTGGACCTCGCCGAGGCCGGCGTCCTCGACCGCTACGACGTCAGACTGCTGGGCACACCGCTGAGCGCCATCACGAGCGCCGAGGATCGCGCTCAGTTCCGTCAGCTGGTGCTGGACATCTCGGAGCCTGTACCGTCGAGCGCCACGGTTTCATCGATGGAAGAGGCGCGCAGCGCCGCCGGCGGCCTTGGCCTGCCGCTCGTCGTTCGTCCCGCTTACACGCTGGGAGGCACCGGCGGTGGCATTGGGAACACCCCCAAGGAGTTCGAGGAAGTCGTCTCGAGCGGTCTGGCGGCGAGCCCGATAAACCAGGTGTTGCTCGAGCGGTCCCTCGTGGGCTGGAAGGAGATCGAGTACGAGGTTATGCGCGACGGCGCCGACAACTGCATCACCGTCTGCAACATGGAGAACATCGACCCCATGGGGGTACACACGGGCGACAGTATCGTCGTTGCGCCGAGTCAGACGCTATCCGACAAGGAATACCAGATGCTGCGGTCGGCCAGCCTGAAGATCATCCGCGCCCTTGGCATCGAGGGCGGGTGCAACGTCCAGTTCGCCCTCGAGCCCGGCAACGTCGTGGGCGAATCGCTGCCGGGCGGCGGTCGCGCCGAGAGTCCCTATTACGTCATAGAAGTGAACCCGAGGGTGAGCCGCAGCTCCGCCTTGGCGTCCAAGGCCACGGGTTACCCCATCGCGAGGGTGGCGGCCAAGATCGCGGTGGGGAAGCGTCTCGACGAGATTCCGAACGCCGTTACCCGAAAAACGGTAGCCGCATTCGAGCCGGCCCTCGACTACTGTGTCGTTAAGATACCGCGGTGGCCCTTCGACAAGTTCCCCCGCGGCGACCGGACCATCGGCACGCAGATGAAGGCCACCGGTGAAGTGATGGCCATCGACCGCTCCTTCGAGGCAGCCTTCCAGAAGGCCGTGCGCTCGCTCGAAATCACGAATCGCGACATCCTTTGGGAGGACTCCGACTGGACCGCTAGCACAGAGGAGGGACTGCCCTTGCATCCCAACGACGAGCGGCTATGGGCGTTCCTCTCGGCCCTTCGGGGCGGTACGCCGGCCGAAGACCTCTCGCGACTCACGGGCGTCGACCCCTGGTTCGTGCGCGCGTTCGGCAACATCGCCGCCATGGAGGACCGACTGCTGCGCGAGGCCCTAACACCGGACCTGCTGAGGGAGGCCAAGCGGCTAGGCTTCTCAGACGAGAAGCTTGGAGTCCTCACGGACAGGGGCAGCGAAGAAACACGCAGGCTTCGACAGCAGTGGGGCATCATGCCCGTCTACAAGATGGTCGATACCTGCGCCGCCGAGTTCGAGGCAGAGACCCCGTACTTCTACAGTACTTACGAGCAGGAGAACGAAGCCGCGCCGCTGCCAGGCAATAAGGCGCTCGTCGTAGGTAGCGGCCCTATCCGCATCGGCCAGGGCATCGAGTTCGACTACTGCTCGGTCCACGCGGCCTGGGCCCTCCAGGCTCAGGGCATCAAGAGCGTCTTGGTCAACTCGAACCCAGAGACCGTCTCGACGGACTTCGATACCAGCGACCGCCTCTACTTCGAGCCGCTGGATGAAGAGAGCCTACGCGACATCGTGGAGAACGAGGCGTTGGTTGAGCAGAACGCTGACGACGGAGTCCCGTCCACGGTGGTGCAGTTCGGCGGGCAGACAGCGATTAATCTATCCCAGGCGCTGGACAAGGCGGGCCTGCCTATCCTGGGCTCCACGGCCGAGTCGATTGATACTGCCTCGGACCGGCATCTCTTCGAGGAGTTCCTGGCCCGGGTCGGGATTCCCAACCCTCCTGGCGCGGCGGTTTCGGACCTCGAGCAGGCCCTGCAAGTCGCGCAGGCCGTCGGGTATCCGATCCTCGTAAGGCCCAGCTACGTCCTCGGCGGCCGCGCGATGGAGATCGTCCAGAACGCGACCGAGCTCGTCAGGTTCATGTCCGAAGCTTTGGCCGCGGGCGAGGGTCGCCGTGTGCTGATAGACAAGTATTTCGAGGGCAGGGAGGTTGAGGTCGACGCGGTCTGCGACGGCGAGACCGTCCTCATCCCGGGAATCATGGAGCACGTCGAGCGCGCCGGCGTACACAGCGGCGATTCCATGGCCATCTACCCCGGCCTCACGCTGACAGGGGCCGAAGTCGACACTATCGTCGACTACACAACCCGCATCGGCCTGGCCCTCGACGTCAGGGGGCTGATGAACATCCAGTTCGTGGTCGTCGGCGGGCCGGCCTACCGCAGGCCCGGAGCATCCAACGGCAACGCAGCGCAGCCTACTCAGGTATTCGTACTCGAAGTCAATCCCCGGTCCAGCCGCACTATACCGTTCATCTCCAAGGTCACCGGCGTCCCGATGGTGCGGCTGGCGGTCAACGCCATGTTGGGGAAGACCATCAAGTCTCAAGGATATCCGGGCGGCCTTTGGAAGAAGCAGAAGCTCGTGGGCGTCAAAGCTCCGGTGTTCTCGATGTCCAAGCTCGCAGGCGTCGACACGTACCTGGGCCCAGAGATGAAGTCCACCGGCGAGGTCATGGGCGTCGACTATGAGTTCCGTCCAGCCGTCCTGAAGGCGTTGATCGCCGCAGGCCTGGCTCTTCCCAAAAAAGGGGCGATCCTGCTGAGCATCGCGGACCGCGACAAGGCCGAAGCGGTTTCGATGTTCAAGGATCTCGTGAAGGCCGGCTACGGCCTGTACGCCACCGAGGGCACGTCCGTCGTGATCGAGGGCCTCGGTCTTCCTGTAGTCGCGATCACCAAGAAGCTCAGTGAGGGGCATCCGAACGTCGTCGATGTCATCGAAAACGGGACCGTCGATGCCGTGGTTAACACCGTTACCGGTGACAGGGAGGCGCTGCAAGACGGGTTCGCCATCAGGCGAGCGGCCGTAGAGCACCGGATCCCATGCTTCACCTCACTGGACACGGCGAGAGCCGCCGTCGATAGTCTGTCCGACGGCGCCGACTCGTACAGCGTCAAGCCGCTCCCTGCGTACCGAGCTCAACGGTAGAGTGCCGGAGCTGCTATAGCCACCTGTTCCTGAACGATAGCAGCAGTCCCACGAATAGGATGGTGGTCAGGCCCGCCATCCAGTCCCAATGGACCGTTCGCCCCAAGACCGCCGGTAAGAAGGACCACTGGATCAGCGGCGGGCCTTCGCGAGGTGCTCAGGAAGATGGCCACGTGGAGCCTGATGGTCGGGCCGTCCGGATTGCCGTGCTGCTCCGGCACGGTAAGGTATCCGCACTCGGCAACCCGCCCGAGGGGCAGTTCGAAGGCGCACTCCGCCTCTTCGTAGGTACCCGTAGGCGGGACCGGCGTGGCCGTAGGCGTTTGGGTCGGGACCGGGGTCGTAGAGGGCGAGGGCGTTGAGGCAGGCGCTGGCGTGAGCGTGGGCGGAACAGGCGTGGCTGGCGGCGCGGGGGACCGGCCGCATGCGGCGATCAGCACTACGACCGAGGCGGCAACGACTATGCTCGGTCTCATGGCGGCCATTGTCTCAAAAGCCGGTGGCCGTCGTGATCGACGGTGGGTCGAAACCCGGTCATTAAACCTCGGTACCAGGGTAGCAGCATCGTAATGAGCTTCCAGCAGTCGGGGGGTCGTTCAGCTACCAGTGAAGGGCGGTGCGTTGGACGTTGGCTCGCCGGGCGCTGGCGGGCGGCGGCCTCAGACATCGAGGGCGACAAGACCAGGTACGGCAGGGCCGCAAGCTGCTTCTCGGACAGTTCGTTCGATTCCGACTGGGGGTCGTTCTCCATTCGTTCAAGTCCACTCTGGGGATGTGGTCCGTTGAGGATAAGTGGGGTGCGAAAATTTACTCTGTTGCAAACCGTAGCAAACCGGTGCATTCATATCTGAGGGTTGCAACACCTGGGCGGGGGAATGCAACAGGCAGGGGGAGGGGGGCACAGGGTGCGGGGTATGGGTCCCCCTCCTCCACGAGAGGCTCGGGATCTTCGACCATCTTCTTCCAGAGGAGACCTTTGAGTAACTTAGGTGGTTTTCGATACTCATGGTTGTATGGTTCAGATTGATAGGTTCGTGGCTTTGAGCAGAACCTGTGATAGTCAGGCCCGGCCTACTAATGCTGTTAAAGAGCCGCTTGGACCTCGATTTCGAGGTTCGTTCGACCCTTCAGAGCGCACTCCTCCTAGGAACTCGCGCTTCATGAATAGGCATCAGTCTGTCCGCTCGCCGCAAGTTGTATGCCATGCACTTGAACCACATCTCCGTTGCATTCCGATCAAAGACCCATGTATCGCACTCGGCTGTAGCAGTATGTCCGCTTCAACGTACCGAAGACCTTCTCCACAGGTGCTCGCACTCGCGATATCAGTTCGTTGCGCCGCTTCTGCCAGTGAGGGAGTCTAGCCTGGTGCTTGTGAGACCTATGCATCGTCCGGTCCTTGATACCCAGAGACTTGAGCCATTTGCGTCTCTTTTTGGACTCATAGGCCCGGTCACCGTACACCGCCGCCTCGTCCCTCGTCACCAGGTTATCTGCCACCTCGCCGTCGTTGACCTTGGCCGATGTCAGCATCGCCGTCCGTATGAGCCCGGAGCCAGCATCGACTCCAACATGGACCTTATAGCCAAAGTAAGACCGAGAGCCCCTGCGGGTCCAGTCCGCATCCGGATCCGTCACGCTCCTGGCTCCAGGACCCGCCGAGGCCGATGGCCGGCGGGCCTGGGCCTCCACCAGCGTCGCGTCCATCAGTGTGCCCTTCTTCACTACCAGACCACGCTCTTCCAACTGACGCCCCAGTTCCTCGAACAACCGGTCTCCGAGGCTTCGTTCCGTCAGCTCCTTGCGGAAGCGGCTAATGGTCGAATAGTCCGGAGAGTCGTCCTGCAGCCCAAGTCCCACGAACCGTCGGAACGAAAGCCTGTCCCACAACGCCGCCTCCATCTCCGGGTCCGATGCGTTGTACCACTGTTGGAGCAGCATCACTTTGACCATCATCAGCGGCGGATAGCTCGGCCTGCCTTCTGGAGCCGAGTAGACCTCGTCAACAATCTTCCCAATCCTGTCCCAGTCGACCGCCTCACCTATGCGCTCCAATCTCTCGTTTCGGCCGACCTGCTCCGGCAGAAAGGCCTCCGCCATCGACTGCTGACCTACCTTGCGGTGCATGAACTCTACTCCTACCTTCTCCCACATTCTTACCGACGATTATCAACTTCGTCGCAAGGTTATGCAAAGGTCTCCAGTGGGAGAGGAGGTAAGATTTCATCGTCGCTCTCCTCGTGTTGTGTCGGGTGAGCAAAAAGCAAAAGGACAGACCCCGCGGGGGCCGTCCCTCGACACCCATTATAGTACAGATGTTCTGGTTCGTCAACAGGCTGGTTGCAGATACCCTAAGCGGCTTTTCGGTGCGATAATGCAGTCTCTGGAGAAGCGATGAGTCCACGGTACGACGACGAGTGGGTTTGCGCAGATGCTGGACGCCGAAGAGCGTCTGGACCCGGCGTCGAGCCGCGCCGGTTTCTGTTGGACGCCGGCCTGCGAGAAGGCGACACTGTGGTCGACTACGGGTGCGGCCCCGGCTACCTCACTCTGCCTGGGGCGGAAATCGTTGGGCCGAACGGCATGGTGTACGCCGTCGACGTCGAGCGGAAGATGGTCGAACTGGTGAGGAAGCGGGCGTCGGAGGCCGGGCTGGCGAACATGACCGCCGTTCTCACCGACGCCGATGCGACCCGGCTGCCCGACGCCATCGCGGACTTCGCGATCTGCGCGCTGGTGCTGCACTACCGCGACGACTATGCCGGGCGCCTCGCGCTGGCCAAGGACATGGCCCGCCTGATGCGTCCTGGCGGCAGAGCTGTCGTGGTCGAATGGCTGCCTGAGGAGCGGTCTGACAAGGGCCCCAGGTCGCCTACGTGGAATCCGCGGAGGTCTTCGGTACGGCCGGTCTGGAATGCGAGGGCCCCGAAGCGATCGGCGGCAAGCAATATATGTTGACCGCGACCAAGAAGGGCTGAAAATGGAAATCGACTGGCAGCAGGTAGACCGTTGGCTCGTCGGCGAGGCTTGGGTGGAGTCGCGCATCGAAGGCCACATCAACAAGCTCTGCCGAGATATCGGGGCCGCGCTGGTCGTCGTCGCCAGCGGAGAAGCAAGCCGTCGACTACGTTTACCGAGCAGATGGCGGCGAACGGTCTCACAGACCCGCGCATTGAGGAGTTCGAACTCCGATACGTGGGAGCACGGCCCCGACGAGGCGTCGACAGTCGAGAGCAGTCAGCCGATCGACGTGCAACCGCTGCTGAACTGCCCGCCCGTGGAGGCTGCTGCGAGGGTAGTCGACGTCGGCTTCGGCATGGATCACGAGGTCGAGGCGGCCAGCACGGCCCTCAAGGGCGCTATAGCCATCGTGAATCTGGCCTACGAGCCCTTCAGCGTCCCCAAGCCCCTGCCGGAGCGACTTCGGGCACTGGCGGCCGCGGGGGCGGTCGCGGCTCTGGTCGTGGAGCAGAAGAGCGGCGGCCGGACTGGAGTACCGGCATGCCACCGACAAGCGTTGGAACGACGAGGCCGGCACGGTCGCGCCACACCCCCTGCCGGCGGGTGCTCACGTCGCGGGAACATGGGGTCCTGCTGCGGGCCGCCGCTGCCGCCGACAACACGGTCTCACTCGAGGTTCGGACCCGGTCGTTCAAAACAACAGGCCACAACGTCATCGCCGACGTGCCGGGACAGTCGTCGCCGGACGAGTGGATCCTGCTGGGCGCCCACCACGACACGGTACCAGGCTCGCCGGGCGGCAACGACAACGCATCGGGCACTGCCGTTGTCCTGGAGTGTGCGCGGCTGATGAGTCTTCTGGCGCAAGAGTTGGGCGTCCGGCCGGGGTGCGGAATACGGTTCGCGACCTGGGGCGCTGAAGAGCAAAACCACCAGGGATCGGCGGCCTATGTCCGGCACCACCACGGCCCGGAGCCCCTCCCGCGCCTGGTCATGAACCTCGACGAGCTGGCGGCCGGGCCCATCAAGGGCGTCGTCCTCCAGTTCCCGCACCTGAGGTCTCTGGTGCAGCAGACCCTCGACTCGATGGGCGACGGCCTCCAGTGCCACGTCCTGGACCACGTCGACTCCAGCGGCGACAGCTTCTCCTTCGCGCGGCGGGCAATTCCCACCGGCATGATGTGGCGATGGCGCTTCGTGGGCCGCCACCCCGACGCCGACTTCCACCACGAACTGGGCGACACGGCGGACAAGGTGCGCCCCAAGGAGCTACGTGAGTATGCCTGGCAGCTCGTGAGGCTGCTGCTGCGTCTGTCTCACGTACCGCCGAACGACTGGCCGGAGAATCCGCTAAGTATCGACGAGGTCGCTGCCAGGATGAAGCGAGAGACCGGGTCCGTCGGAAGGACGATGTAGATGGCGACGCGAGCGGGCAGATGACCACCGAGATCGCGTCCTCTTGGTTCGTCTACTCCCAGGATGGCGACCCACTGGGCCAAGTGCACCGGCGTCTCGAAGAGGCGTTTCCCAAGACCGGAGCCCGATTCACCGTCGGCGCGGAAGCCCGTCGGGTCGAGATAGTCGAGTTCACGGAGCTACGGCAGAGCTGCGGCCTTCGACGCTTCAGGGTGGTGGTCCGGCCAATCGATTGAATACGGTCCGTCGTTGCAACTTCGGCCTAGTCCCACCATGCTAGGATTACGTCCACAGTCCCGGCGATCAGGCACCGGTCGCCGAGAGGACAACGATGACTGACCCTGAACTGGACCGACTCGTGCCGAAGATGCTTGCTGGCGACCGGCAGGCGCTGGCCAAGCTGTTCTCGCTTATCGAGCGCCACCCCGGCGAGGTCCCGGCTGTCATGCGCGCATTGGGCGCCAGAGCGGGCCGGGCGTACTGCGTTGGGATCACTGGCCCTCCCGGCGCCGGCAAGAGCACACTCGTCGACGGGCTTATCGAGGTCGCCCGTAACGAAGACGAGAACGTTGGCATACTCGCCGTGGACCCGACAAGTGTCCACGGCAGCGGCGCCGTGCTTGGAGACCGGGTGAGGATGACCAGGCACTCCCTCGACGACGGCGTGTTCATAAGAAGCCTGGCCACGCGAGGGGCTCGCGGCGGACTGTCGCGGGCAGCGTCGGCCGGCGTCAGGCTGCTCGACGCCCACGGTGTAGACCTGGTGATCGTCGAGTCGGTTGGAGTGGGCCAGACCGAGCTCGACGTGATGACACTGGCGGACGCGGTAGTCGTCGTCCTGGTCCCCGAGGCCGGCGACGCTATCCAGATGCTGAAGGCTGGTCTCACGGAGATCGCTGACATTTTCGTCGTCAACAAGGCCGACCGCGACGGCGCGGAGCGACTCGCAGCCGCCATCGGCACCGAGGTGAAGGCCAGGAGCCGTGGCGGGTGGTGGAGTCCTCCAGTCGTCATGACCCAGGCGCATAAGGGGACAGGGGTCGCGTCACTGCGCAAGGCGATACAGGACCATCGGCACGCCTCGGAAGAGACGTCGAACCTCGATGCCCGGCGCTCGCAACGTCGCAAGCAAGAGTTCGACCGCGCCGTCCGGGACGCCTTAGAGGCCCGCCTGATCCAGATGCGAGGGCAAGACGCCAAGCTGGCCGAGGTTACGGCAAAGGTCGAGGCGGGAGAGGTCGAACCGTACACGGCAGCCGAGGAGATACTGCGAAAGTGGTGGCGCCCAACTTCTGATCGAGCGGAACCAGGGGAGGAGCGTTCACATACTGACGCCTTAGCGAAATGTCCCGCCTAGGGGTTTGGGAGCGAAGGCCTCCCAGTCTACATAGTCATCCCAACCGCCAGTCGAGATCCGCGTCCGATAACGAAGAGGGGATTTTCACTTTAAGCGCCGCCTCGCCAACAAACGCGGCCCAAACCCCGGTCGGTCCCTCTGGGTCAGTCGAGACGCCGTGTGGCAGCCTCGGAACATCGGGGGGCGTAGACATCTGACCGTGGAGGAGCGCCCAGTATTTGTTCGCTTCGGTCTGCGCGACCGACATTAGACGATGCCTATCCGCGAGCGTGAGATCCTTTGATCTAGAGACGCTAAAACGGAATGATTCCAACGCATAGCGAAATCGACTATCGCTTGTCGACCCGCTACCTCTAGCAACAATGTCCACATCACGCCAAGCCTCGCTGATTTCAGGAATCTGCAACCATCCATTGTTCTGAAGACGATCCGATATGACGTCTATAGAGAAAAGAAGAAAATCGAACCCCCTAAGAGGCGTCGGTCCACCTCCGGGTTGGTGATAGTACAGCTCATTATTCATTACCAACAATCGACTCGGATCGAGCTGCTGCTTGGAGTCAACGACTATCGCCCGGTGGCCTGCCTTCAGGTTGCCTCGGTCTTCTTCTAGGTGGTCCTCAACCCCTGTACTCCAATCAGGCCATCGAGGCCCTCAATGATCGGCTGAGCGAGTTCGACAGCTATTTTGATATGACCCTGAGCAGACAAGTTGCTCAGGGTCCCTAGCAGATCAAGAAGCTGGTCCAGGAAGCTGTCAGCGGCCAGGTCCATCAAACCTGCCCAGAGGTCGCCGCCGCCGCCCAAGTATGGGAAGGGTCCGGCCAACTTCCGATTGAGAACGAGGATCTTATTTGCATCTCCTCGACGTCCTCCCAATTCCTTCGGCCCCACGACAGCGGGAACAGACACTAGGCCGCCGTCATAGTTGAACGAAACCTCCGCTTGAACCGTTGGATAGCGGCTTCTATACCAGCGACGAGACCTTGCAAGAGCAATTTGGACGACTGACAGCGCAATGTAGGTCGAATTCGGCGTCAGCGGGGGCGAAGCCGGCAGGAGGCGGTCGAGGCGATACGGCGCTTCAGCGCTGCGCAGGCCCTTGAGGCAATCTGTTATCCAGGTTTTATATCCCGACATACGGCTAGTAACCCGGATGGAGCACAGCCCAATCGCCTAACCTACCGCTTAAGAGGCGACCGACGTGAGCTCGTTGCAAGCACCATACCGTTTTCGGTATTGAGAACGACATTCATATGGTCAAATGAGGGGGTCTCCACCCCACGCGGTATACCTGTAGCGCGGATGTCGCCCTCAACGCGTACAATCCAAACGTCAACGCTGGGGCGCGGGAGAGTAACCTGGGGCCATTCCGCTGCCGCCGATGCTGATACTCGTACTGCTGCATTGATCCGCGTGACCTTTGAGCCGGGTCCGAGCACCTTCTTCGCGCGTTGACCAGCGGCCTCCGCATCTTCTAGCGGGCGCCGCTGCCGAGGAACGTAGACCGGCTTGTCTCGTTCAGTACGTGCCATTGCTGAGTCTCCAATCAGGAATTCTTGGCGACCGAACTGGCTCAGCAAAGTACGCTTTACCCATCCACAACGCGAGTGTCGCCCCAGAGCCGGTCGGCCCCAGAGTATTCGGTAGTCTAAGTTTGATTCCCTCGTAAAAACCCGTTTTGAGGAAGTTCCAGCGCTTTAGCACATGTGAGCGCTACCGTATGTTGGGGTAGGACACGGAACAGAGACTGTATACTGTACCCAGGCAAGGGTACGGTTGTTCTAATTCGACCTGCGCAGACTTTTTACGAGAGAATCAAGTTTTGTCAATAAGTGGAAACCTCCGCTGCAACTAGTAGACCAACATCCTTGAAACGACGGGTGGAAAGCCGGACTGCCCAGCGGCTGTCTCCAAAAGCCAGGCATGGCGGGGAAAGCCCCCGTGCCAATCAACCAATCATTACAAACATTTCGGACCACTAGTGTCCTGAGTTATGAACTCATTGCAAAAGTACTTGCTGGGGTGTACCCTCCACGAAACGCTCATGGAGGTCACCATGGCCATCGGACGCCCCATTCCTCCCTTGCACCTTTCCTCCCTTGCACCTTTCCTCCGACGAACGCGAGAGCCTCGAGCGCTGGAAGCGGCGTCCAACCACTGCCCAGGCGCTGGCTCTGCGATCCCGGATCATTCTCCGTTGCTCCGAGGGCAAGACCAATACCGTCGTGGCCGGGGAGATCGGTCTGGCCAAGCAAACGGTGGGGAAGTGGCGGGCCCGGTTCATCGAACGCCGCCTCGACGGCCTGCTTGACGAGCCGCGGCCCGGCGGCCCACGCTCCATCACGGACACCGATGTGGAGCGGGTCGTGACCCTCACCCTGGAGACGACGCCGGCGGATGCAACCCACTGGAGCACGCGCTCCATGGCTGCGCGTACCGGCCTGAGTCAGAGCGCCATCAGCCGTATCTGGCGGGCCTTTGCCTTGCAGCCGCATCGGACCGAGACGTTCAAACTTTCGTCTGACCCTCTGTTCATCGAGAAGGTCCGTGACATCGTGGGGCTCTACCTCAACCCACCCCAGCGGGCTCTGGTCCTGTGTGTCGACGAGAAGTCCCAGATCCAGGCCCTCGACCGGACGGCCCCGCTGTTGCCCATGCGCCCGGGGCAGATCGAGCGCCGGACCCATGACTACCGTCGTCATGGTACGACCTCTCTCTTCGCCGCCCTCGACGTGAAGACGGGAGAGGTCATCGGCGCCTGCCACCGTCGGCACCGGTCCACGGAGTTCCGGCGCTTCCTCGACCGGGTCGATGCGACCGTACCCCCGGACCTCGGCGTGCACCTTATCCTGGACAACTACGCCACCCACAAGACCCCCGCCATCCAGCGCTGGCTGGCCCGGCGGCCGCGCTATCACCTGCACTTCACCCCCACCAGCAGCTCTTGGCTGAACCAGGTGGAGCGCTGGTTCGCGGTGCTGACAGAGAAGCAACTGCGCCGCGGGGTGTTCCGCAGCACTCGGGAACTGGAGCAAGCCATCGAACAGTACATTGACCAGCACAACGCTGCCTCAAAGCCCTTCATCTGGACCAAAACCGCAGACCAGCTACTAGCTACCATCGCCCGATTTTGTCATCGGATTCATAACTCAGGACACTAGGAGGAAACGGCTATTTCGATAAGTGCACACTTTCATTGTATCAAGAATTCTGTCGGGGCCTCCGCCGATCGCCATTTAAACCAGAGTAGTCCCGGGAACCTGGCTGTTCTAGGTGCAGATCGGTGTCAATAGGGGTGAAAATGGGAGATATGGAGCCACCCCTCGTCTGCTGGTGGAGGTGGATTCGCGAACACGCAACCGGGCGATGCGCATCTTTCGCGCGGCTGCAGAGCTTATCAGGCGAGAATCTGAGAGGTGCCTCTGGGCCTCAGGACTTGTCGAAGAACGTCCCCGTAGACCCCTTCGACTCCCAAGTCCAAACGAACGGCTGATCAGCGTAGGAATCACAGCGACGAGGAGCCCATCACCTCCAACGGCCTTTTCCTATCGACCGACTCCATATCCTGGACCGTAGTTGGAGGCACGGTCGCTGAATCATCGGTGGTCTCGAGCCCGACATCAATGTCGGTAACAGAAAGAGGGTAGGGCGTCACGGCTTTCACATTGCCATCGATTCGGAGCTTCCAACTCGCGCCGTCGAACGAAATTTCGTATTGGTGAAAGGTTCCATAGCCCCTGTTCTCTGGCGGCAACAGCACGCTTTTCTGGTGCTCGCCTCCGTCTCCAACGCCCCAGTAGAACACTCCCCCTTCTACGTCGTCACCATACCATCCCCGGCCGAAGCCGACCTCGATCCAGCCAAGCGAGCCATCAGGCTTCCGTCCCTTTAGCCACATGGCATGCGCCGTAAACCCGAAGTCACCCAAGTCATTGGCACTGTACTCTTGTTCGTCTATAGTAACCCTGCCACCAAGGCAGGGTGTCTGAAACGTCCCGATTGCGTAGTACCTCATGGTTTCTGATGCCAATTGATAACTCCAGCCGAACCGAGGAGGGATGTTATCACGGCACGTTGTTTGTGCCAAGCGGGGCCAACATGGCTCAAGTAGTTTCCCGTGAACAACGAATGGCCAGACCTAACGTACTTCTGATATGTGTCGAGCACTGGAGCGGCCGGAGGATCGCCGCGCTTGGGCATCCGACCATCATCACGCCGACCCTGGACCAGCTTATCGAAAACGGCGTGGCGTATACCAACGCATACACAACCACTCCGTCGTGCATCCCGGCCCGTCGCGAGCTGATGACGGGCGCGTTCTCGCCGACCCACGGCGACCGGGTGTTCAACGAGACGCTTCCGATGCCGGACCTACCGACGATGGCCCAGACCTTTCGGGACGCCGGCTACCAGGCCTACGCCGTTGGCAAGATGCACGTCTATCCACAGCGCGGCCGCATCGGCTTCGATGACATCATCCTCGACGAGGAGGGCCGGCACCACCTTGGGCTCCCCAAGGACGACTACGAGATGTTCGTCAGCGAGCAGGGCTACGCCGGCCAGGAGTTCGGCCACGGCATGGGCAGCAACGACTATGGGGCCAGGCCGTGGCACCTTCCCGAGCACACCCACCACACGAACTGGACGGTCCGGGAGATGAGCAAGGTCATCGTGCGGCGCGACCCGACGCGGCCGTCCTTCTGGTACATGTCGTTCAGCGCCGTCCACCCGCCGCTGGTCCCGCCGGCCGAGTACCTCGACATGTACCGGCACCTCGACATCGACGAGCCATTCATGGGCGAGTGGACCCGGGACGTCGACAACATCCCCTACGCTCTTCGCGAACGCCGCGAGAAAACGGGCTCGTACTCCGAGACGGAGGTACACATCGCCCGGCAGGCCCTCTACGGCATGTCCACTCACGTCGACCATCAGATACGCTTGGTCATTGGCCTGCTGCGGGAAGAGGGGCTCCTCGACGATACGATCATCATGTTCACCGCCGACCACGGCGACATGCTCGGCAACCACGGCCAGTTCGCAAAGGACATGTTCTATGAGGACTCAGCGAAGATCCCGATGATTCTGATGCCTCAGGCCGAACGAAAGGAGGTCGGTCAGAGCAGACGGGACGACCGGCTGGCGGCACAGGCCGACGTCTTCCCGACGCTACTCGACCTCTGCGACATTCCCGTCCCGAGCACGGTGGAGGGACGGTCGCTGATCGGCGAGCGAGGCCACGACCTTCTCTACGGCGAGCACTGGGAGAATATCTACGCCACGCGGATGATTCGCGAGCAGCGGTATAAACTGATCTACTATCCGATCGGCAACCGGACTCAACTCTTCGACCTAGAGGACGACCCCGACGAGATGCGCGACCTCGCTGGCGATTCCGCCCACAACGAGGTTCGCGCGCGGCTCACGGCGGCCCTGGTGGAGAGGCTCTACGGGAGCGACCTCGAATGGCTGGACTCCGGCAGGCTCGTTGGGCTGCCCGAGGACGAGAACACGCCCCGGCGCCCGCCCGACCGAGGTCTGGGCGGCCAGCGGGGACTGAGGTTCAGGTAGTGGTCTGCTGCGTGCCGTCCTTCGGCCACGACGTTCCTACGGCAGGCGGAGTAGAGCAGCCCGTCGAGCCGCGCCCCGCCGACGACCCGACCGAAGGGATGGTGCGGCTGGGTGGCCGGTTCTTGATGGGTACCGACCACCCGGAGAGGTTCCACGCCGACGGAGAGGACCCGACCAGAGAAGTCACCGTGAAGCCCTTCTGCGTCGATAACACTGCCGTGACCAACGCGCAATTCCGCCGGTTCGTCGAAGACACCGGGTTTGTCACCGAGGGCGAGCGTTTCGGATGGTCTTTTGTGTTCCATCTGTTCGTTTCGCGGCGGGTGGCGAAAACGGTGAAGGAAGCCGTCGCGCAGACGCCGTGGTGGTGGAAGGTGGGCGGCGCCTCTTGGAAGCACCCCGAAGGGCCGGGCTCGAACGTCAAGAAGCGGATGGACCACCCGGTAGTCCAGGTGTCGTGGAACGACGCAGAAGCCTACAGCCTGTGGGCCGGCAAGCGGCTGCCCACGGAGGCCGAGTGGGAGCTCGCGGCTCGCGGTGGCCTGGAGCAGAAGCTCTACCCGTGGGGCGACGAACTCACTCCGGAAGGCACGCACCGCTGCAACATATGGCAGGGCAAATTCCCCGACATGAACACGAAAGGCGATGGGTACGTGGGGACCGCTCCGGCCCGGTCCTTCGAGCCTAACGATTTCGGGCTCTACAACACTTCGGGCAACGTGTGGGAGTGGTGCGCCGACTGGTTCAGTCGCGACTTCCACACGAACGGCGCCCTGGAGGACCCGGTCGGTCCGCCTTCGGGCGCCGACAAGGTCGCGAAGGGCGGCTCGTACCTGTGCCACAAGTCCTACTGCAACCGCTACCGCGTCTCCGGACGGACTGCGATTTCTCCCGACAGCTCGACCGGGCACATGGGCTTCAGGTGCGCCCTCGACGCCGACTGAGGAATTACCGCGGAGCCCGCTGAGAACGCTGAGCAGTCATAGTACATAGGAGCTAATGCTCGACCTCCTTATCACGGGCGGCCTCGTCATCGACGGGACCGGAAACCCGGGCTACTACGCTTCCGTTGGTATTGCAGGCGACGAGGTCCGTGTATTCAGGGACGACCCGTCATCTGTCGAAGCGGCCCGGACCATCGACGCGACGGACCGCGTCGTCTGTCCCGGGTTCATCGATATGCACGCCCACTCAGGGCTGGTCATCCTGTCTGAGCCTCACCACGAGCCGAAGGTACGGCAAGGGATCACTACCGAGCTGATAGGCGTCGACGGCAACTCCTACGCGCCGTTCAAGTCACACGACGACCTCGAGCGCTTCGTCGAGCTGAACGCTGGGCTCGACGGCAACCCACCCCTGCCGGCCCGCTGGTCGACGGTCGAGCAGTACCTCGGACTGTTCGACCGCAAGGTCTCGCTCAACGTCGCGTATATCCTGGGCAACTCGCCGGTGCGGATCGACGCCATGGGCTGGAACAGCAGACAGGCGAACTCGCGTGACGTTGCCAACATGAAGGCTCTGATTCGGGAAGCGATGGAGGAGGGCGCGGTAGGCCTGTCGACCGGCCTGGACTATCCGCCAGGTAGCTTCGCCGACACCGACGAGATCGTCGAGCTGACGCGACAGGTGGCGGCTCTCGGCGGCATCTACCACACTCACGTGCGCTACCGGCTCGGGGACCAGTTCCTCGATCCGTTCAGGGAGGCAATCGAGATCGGGCGGCGCGGTGGCACCCCCGTCCACATAACCCACTTCTACCAGCGCGCGAACGCGCCCGGGGGCTCCCGCCAGCTACTTGGACTCGTCGAAGACGCCAGCGAAGGTGGCATGGACGTCACCTTCGACAGCTACCCCTACACGTTGGGCAGCACGCGGATCATCATCGTCTTCCCGGAGTGGGCTCACGACGGCGGTCCTGAGCGCCTCAAGCAGGTTCTCGGGGACGACAGCGCGCGGGAGAGACTGAGGGACGAGGTAGTGCCGCGGGCTCCCACGTGGGAGCACATGTGGCTGACCTACTTCAAGCGACAGGAGAACCACGGCTACGAAGGACTGTCGATCGCGGAGATCGCCCGGTCGCGGCAGCAGCACCCTGTCGACGCTCTGTGCGAGCTACTGTTGGAAGGAAGACCTCCAGACCAGCTACGTCGCCGACAGCGGAAATGCCGCCACGCTCGCGGACTTCGTCGCTCACCCGCTGTCGATGGTCGGTAGCGACGCCGTCCTGCTCGGCGACTTCCCCAGTCCCCGGACCTACGGGACCTTCCCGATAATCCTGGCGGAATACGTGCGGGAGAAGAAACGGATGTCTTTGCCGGACGCTATACGGAAGATGACCTCGTTCCCCGCGCAGCGCCTGGGAATCCCTGACCGTGGCGTTCTCCGCGACGGCATGAAGGCCGACGTTACCGTGCTCGATCCACTCAAGGTGACGGCGCCTGCGACTCGGACCGACCCCAAGCAGTTCGCCATCGGCATCGACTACGTGATCGTCAATGGCGTCGTGGTGATCGATGAGGGACGACACACGGGTGCGTTGCCCGGCCGCGCTCTGAAGCATGGTCGACGCGGTTAACGCGACACCCATCGTTCGATTTCTGGATGCTAGCCCAGCTCCACAGGAAAGGTCCCTATGACCCTGGTACCCTCGCCAGGAGCGCTGTCAACTTGATATGTACCTCCGACGTTCTCACAGTAGTCGCGCATAGAGTCCAGGCCGATTCCTCGTTCCACGCGAGTTGGGTCGAAGCCTCTCCCATTGTCGGCCACGGTCAATGTCAGCAGGCCATCGGATTTCGTCTCTATGGCGAGCGAGACCTTGGTTGCCGCGGCGTGTTCGGCTACGTTGGAGATCGCGCTCTCCGCTACTCTATAGGCCGCTAGCCTGACTTCCTCTGGAATAGCTCTAGGGTCCGCCGCCTCGGCTCGCGCGATCGGGTCGTTCAGTTCTATATTCACGTTGAGAATGGGACTGACCTGATCTACTAGGCTCTGTAAGGCTGGAATTAACCCACGTCGTAGGATACTCGGATACAGTCGACCCGTGATCGAAGGTATCTCGACGTCAATCAGTTCTTTGAGGATATGGTTTAGGTCGTCGGCTTGTGTGGGTGACCCTTTGGGAGCCGCGGACTTAAGCGAGTTGGCGTGATGTAGGGCGACTATGAGTTTGGTCTGAACAGAGCTATGGAGGCGGTAGGCGATCTCCTTCCTAAGCATTTCGGAGATTCCGATTACTCTACCGCGGGAATGCTCAAGACCCTGGGTCTCAGACAAGTCTCGGGCCGAGGCCAGGAACAGTCGTCTGTCTCCAGCCTCGAACTTGGCAAGTTTGATTCTCTCGTAAAAAGTCTGTGCAGGTCGAATTAGAACAACCGTACCCTTGCCTGGGTACAATATACAGTCTCTGTTCCGTGTCCTACCCCAACATATGGTAGCGCTCACATGTGCTAAAGCGCTGGAACTTCCTCAAAACGGGTTTTTACGAGGGAATCAAGTTTGATCTCTACAGGGAAGGTCGAGGCGTCCTTGCGGCTATGGGTTCCGTGGAGCGTAATGGCCCGTCCCTGAAGGCATCCTCTCCCAAAGGCCCAGGAGGTCCTTAGCCCGAATCCACCGAGGGAGGGCGTCGGGTTAGCATCCTGAAGTGGCCAGAGGGTGCTCTTCTGAATCTGGGATAATGGTTTTGTAGCAGCAAAACAGTCCCAGAGAAGGAGCACCCAATAGATGCTACCACGCAACCAGCCCGACCGTATCCGTATCGTCTTTGACGATCACCGCCTGGTGGCCAATGCCGGTCTGCTCCTGCCGGCCACCCTCGCCCGGCATCTGGGCCTGCGGGAACTCGTTGACCATCACCTTGACCTGGGCGGCGCGCCGGGGCGGGCCAACACCGGAGACAAGCTGATGACCCTGGTGGCCTCAGCCATGGCCGGCGGCGACTGCATCGACGACGCTGATGTGTTGCGCACCGGGGGGACGGCCTGCACCCTGGGCGGCACGGTCAAGGCGCCATCCACCCTGGGCACCTTCCTGCGCAGCTTCCGGTGGGGCCACGTCCGCCAGCTGGACCGGGTGAGCCGGGAGCTGCTGGCCCGGGCCTGGGCCGCTGGGGCCGGACCCGGCGACGCGCCGTTCACCATCGACCTCGATTCCACCATCTGCGAGACCTACGGACTGGCCAAGGAGGGCGCCCGCCACCACGGCTATACCGGCAAGCGGGGCTACCACCCACTGCTGGCCATCGCCGCCGGCACCGGAGACGTGCTGATGTCCCGGCTGCGCGAGGGCCGGGCCAACACCGCCCGCGGCGCCGCCCACTTCCTGCGGGAGACGGTGGGACGGGTGCGCTACGCCGGGGCCAACGGACGACTCACGCTACGGGCCGACAGCGGGTTCTACACTCATGGCGTGGTATCCGTCTGCCGCAAGATGGATGTCCGCTTCTCCATCACCATCCGCCAGCATAAAAGCCTGCACAATCTCATCGAGGCGATACCCGAAGATGCCTGGACGCCGATTCCTTACTGGATGGACGGCGCCGCCGATGTGGCCGAGACCACCTGCACTCCCTTCCAGAGTGAACCTGACGCCGCGCCGGTGCGGCTCATCGTCCGGCGTGTGAAGCCCACGCCCGGTTCCCAGCTGGCCCTCTTCGCCACCTACAGCTATCACGGCTTCATCACCGACCGGGACGGGGAGATGCTCGAACTGGAGGCCGACCATCGCCGCCACGCCGAGATCGAGAATGCCATCCGAGACCTCAAGCACGGTGTGGGGTTGAACCATCTCCCCTCGGGCCGCTTCGCCGCCAACGCCGCCTGGCTGGCGGTACAGGTGATGGCCCACAACATCGCCCGCTGGACAGCGCGCATCGGTCTGGGCGAGCAGGTGGTGACCACCAAGACCCTCCGGCGGCGGTTCTTCTCCCTGGCCGGACGGATCACCCGCTCGGCGCGCCGCCTCACACTGCATCTGCCACAGCGCTGGCCTTGGGAAGCCCAGTTCGATCGTGCCCTGGCCCGATTGCGCGCCCTGCCACTCCCTGCCTGACGGCGGCGGCGGCAACCGGCCGCCATCCGGCCAACCGAACGTCCCCGCGAACTCGCGCCAGTCCGGTCTGCGAGTGCCTCTTGCTGTGTCCTCTCCCCGCTATCTCGCCCTGACCAACATTCGCAGACGGTCACAAAGTCTCCCCGCGGCAACTGAAGACAAACACCGGCCCCCCTCTACCCCAAATCGTGCCCGGACCATCGCCCTCCCTTGCCCCTATCGCCCGTTCCGCTGCTGCATAGTCATCCCTTCGGTGGATTTGGGCTTAGGCGAAAACCCGATCTCGACGTCCTCCACACGTAGCGCCACCAGCTCGTCGCGAGTATATCCGAGGCTTTGGCAGGCAGCCCGATTGACGTCGACGAACCTCCCTTCAAGGTCGTGCAGAAACATACCATCGGCCGCGTGATCGACGAATTGCCTGAAGCGTTGCTCGTCGCGGGCACGTTGTTCGCCGGCCAAACTCAGGCGTCGAACGAACTGGCTGAAGATAACGAACACCAGTCCGCTATCTACTACCGCAAACACCGCGAGTACCGTGGCCTGGATAGCCTTGGGGGTCTCCACAACGTCGAAGGGCCTCTCGAAAAATTCGAGGGCGACTACTCCTCCGGAGAGTAAGGCCGCGACAATTCCTATTGGCACAGCCACGTTCTTGGGGCTGGAGGTGAACGCGATCGCTACGGATATCGCGTTCATAAGGACTACTACCGGGGAAGTCATCGGGAACAGGAGGCCGGTTGATACCGCGATAGTCCACATACCGGTCGTTATCGTGATTACGGCGGCGGGCCGCGGCATCCTGGTCTGGCCAAATCTAATCCATGCCGCGGCTGCTCCAAAGAGGCCTGTCTCGCCCAGCATTAACGCTATCTGCCAGTTGGGCTCGACTAGATAGACGACTAACAGCGACAGCAGACCGAGTAGGCTTGCGACCGACAGCCAACCGACGACCTCTTGGAACTGGTCTGCTTGGAGGTCGTCCTCAGAGAAGACTCGATCGACGTAGGGGGCTTGCCGGGTCAATTCTTGCCCCGCTGAGCGGACCATCAATCGGACGCCACTTGTTGGTCGAGGAGCGGGCGTCCAGTTCGAGAACGCCACCCAACTCTGCGCAGCGGGCCGACCGAGCGACCCGATGGAGTTGCTGCGCATACTACTGGCGGCTCGCCACGCAGTCAAGAACGGGAGCGGGACGGCCGGCATCGTCGGCGGTGGACCAAGATTCCGCATCCGAATCTATTACGGCGACCGCCCGATCACGTCAACCAGTGGAGCTGGCAGCGTCCAACCGCCGCTTCGCCTCCGCGTACACGTCGTCGGGCAAAGGTCCACCGAGCGCGGTCTGCACGTTCTCCCTCAGGTGAGCAGGCTGCTGAGTTCCCACAATGATCGTGTGGATGTCTGGGTGACTGAGCGTGAACCGCAGCATGAAGCCGGTACGACTCTCTCCCTCTTCGCGCAGGTCGTCGAGCCCGGCGTTTTCGAACAGGCCGAATCGCTCCGGGTTCCGGGCGTCGGGCCCGGGCTCGCCCTTCGCGACGCCTCCGCGAATGATCGTCCCGAGGCCGGCATTCGACGCCTGGCTGATCCACGGCTCGTTGTCCCGACTGAAGGCCGAGTAGGGGAGCTGAAAGGCATCGAATGCGCCGGTGTCGATGAACGCCCCGACCTGTTCAGCATGGGTGGACGCTCCAATCCAGCGCACCTTGCCCTGCTCCTTCATCTGTTGCAGCGTCTCGACTAGTCCGCCCGCCTCGCAGTCCTCGACGGTCGCGCCGTGAAGCTGCATCACGTCGACGTGATCGGTCTTCATGCGCGTCAGACTGCGCTCGAGACCGGTGCGCAGGTTGTCCGAAGTCCACTCCTTGCCGCCGGTGAGTATGCAGCCACACTTCGTGGCGAGCGTGTACTCCGAACGCCGGTGTGGAATATGCTCGCCGATGAACTCTTCGGCGCGCCCGTAACAGTCGGCGGTGTCGATGAAGTTGATGCCGGAGTCGAGCACCGCGTTCAGCACGGCGCCGGCCTGCTCGGACGTTATCGGTCGGCCTCGCGGCTCGGCGCGGAGCTCCATCGCTCCGTATCCCAGCCGGGTGACGGTCTGTCCCGTGCGGCCGAAGGCCGCTGTGTCTAGCTGGTGAGTCATATTGAAGACCTCCCCTTGGTGTTCGTAGTCAACTGTCGATGCCGAGCACTGCCGTTAGCCTCTCGGCGACGACGTGCTCCTCGCCGTCGTTCAGCGTGTGTACGTTGATATTCAAGCCATCTGTCCCTTCGGGAAGCACTCTGACGCTGGGGCTGCCCTCACGCAGCTCGGCGACGATTTGCTGGACCGCCTTACCTAGGCCCTCCGTATCAAGAGCGGCAAGCAGCGTGAGTCCAGGATGGCGGGCGACCTGCTCTACCCCCGCCCGGCGCACGGCCGGCAAGCCTTGCAACGCGTTCTCGATCACATCGAACTTCGTACTATAGCTCGCTAACCGGTCCTCGTGGTTCATCGAGAACCAGCCCTCGAGCGCCACCACCAGCCCAACGATTTCCTGTCGGTCGAGCTTCATGGCGCGGCCGAACGGGAACCCTTGAGCCGACGCCGCCTGGACCAGATCGCCTTTCCCGCACACGAACCCCGTCGACTGATGGGCGCCCAGATACTTGCCGCTGAAGCATACCAGGTCGGCCGACTGGGCCGTCTCGCGGAAGTAGTCCAACGGGTAGTTCCTCGACGCGGCATCGGCGATCACCGGCACGTCGTGAGAATGTGCGATCTCGACGGCCTCCTCGAGAGACAGGACCGTGGCTGGCCAGTCGGGCATGACGAAGTAGGCCACAGCCGCGGTGTTCTCCCCGATAGCTGCATCCAACTGGTCCGGCCTGCAAGTGTCGTCGTCGCCGACCTCAATCAAGCGTCCGCCCGGAACGAGGTAGGCGCGTGCGAATCCGTACCGCTGCGGTTTCGGGAGCAGTATGTCGCTCTTCATGCCGGTCGTGTCCGGAAGCCGAGCGCGTTTCTCGGAGTCGTCGCCGGCGATGCACGCCGCGGCGCTCAGAGCCATCGCCGAGTAGCAGCCAGCGGTCACGTGGGCCGCTTCGACACCTAGGACGTCGGCGATGATCTCGCCGGCCCTATCGTTCAGCTCGGCCATCTCAACCCAAGCCCCGTTGGCCATCTCCATCGCCCGCCTGGCCGCCGGCGACAACGTGGAGCCGCCCCACGTGGTGGTGTTTCCACCCGCGTTGACCACTGGTCGAGCCCCGAGCCTTGAGTAAATGTCTTTGTTTTCGCCAGTCAAATTCATCCTCCTAGCTCCGTACCCTAGACCCCGATCCCTAGCACCCAGCCCCCAGCCACGGCTTGTAGACTCGTCCCCGCCTGATCGTGAGTACATGGCTGAGCTGCTCGTTGGCTGACACCGTCCTGCGTTGGCCCGAGTCGGTCAGCGAGAACGCGCCCTCCTCAAGCCTCATTACCGTAGCGTCGCCTTCGGCGCCGGCCGTGAGCGTTCCCAGCGTACCCTCCATGCCGATGGTCCGCGCCGCCGTGTTCGTGCAGCGCTCGACCACCTCGGAGACCGACATGCCCAGATAGATGAACTTCGACAGCACCGTCAGGAGGTCGAACACCGGGCCATCGACGTTGCTGTTGTACAGGTCGCTGCTTATGTTGTCGGGGATGAAGCCCTGAGCCATGGCCTTCTCCGCAACGTCGAAGGAAAAGCTGCCGCTGCCGTGCCCCACGTCGAATACTACACCCCTCTGCTGGGCTGCCCGGAGCCCCTCAATGACGCGTCCACCTTCATCAAGCACGCCGTCCGACTTGCCGTGGAACGCGTGGGTAACGACGTCCCCGGGCCGGAGCATGGCGACAAGTTCTTCGAGGGGCGTGACCGTGTCCTTGACGTGGACCATCACGAACCCGCCGAGCGCTTCGGCGCACTCAAGGGCCCGTTTCAGCGCTTCGACGTCGTTGTCGCCGGCGTAGGGCCGCGACACCCGCACTTTGATCCCCAGCACAACGTCGCGGTTTTGGCGACCGGCGAGGACCGCCTCCTCGACGTCAGCCCACCGCAAGTCTTTCACGTCGCCGAGCCGGGCCGGCCACAACATCCCCATTGAGGATAGGTTCAGTAGAGCGAAGAGACGGGTGTCGCACCGCTCGACCACGTAGCGTCTGAAGGCCGGGAACGTCCTCGCGCCCGACGAGCCCGCGTCGACCGCCGTTGTCACGCCTCGGGCGATGTTGCCGTAGTCGGGCTCCATGCCGTACTCAGAGGCTCCCCAGAACGCGTGAACGTGAAGGTCAATGAGCCCCGGCGTAACGACGAGCCCCTTCGCATCGACGACTTCCGTTGCTTCCGACACCGCGATGTTCTGAGAGACTGCGGCGACCTTGCCTGCGGAGAAAGCCACGTCGCGGACTTCATTGAGGCCCTGTGAGGGATCGATTAAGGTCCCGCTCTTCACCAGGAGGTCGTATGCGGTGTTCATCCAGACCCCGTAGGGGCGCATTCATGCACCCGCTGACGTCAATGCGCGCGCATCGTAGTCCTGGACATTGTCGCGGTCAAGCGCTTGTCGTATGTGCGACTGCCGTACGAGGACCGGCGCCCCGGCGGCCTGTCACGGGTCCCTGCTGTGGTAGAATCGCCCACACACCCCATCGCTATTTGGAGGTCTCCCACGTGGTTTCAAACGTCGTGCTTTCGAACCAGGAATTCAAGGTAGTCGGCAAGCGCCCTATCAGGCACGACGGCTACGACAAGGTGACCGGCAAGGCCCGCTACGGGGCCGACATCCACCCGCCGGGGCTTCTGTACGGCAAGGTACTTCGGAGCCCCCACGCCCACGCAAACATCCTCTCGGTGAATACCAAGAAGGCCGAAGCTCATCCTGAGTTCAGGGCTGCCGTGGCTGCCGGGGACTTCCCCGATCCTAACGACGGAGAGCCGATACCGAGCAGCCACGCCTCGAACAACATCCTCGCCCGCGACAAGGTCGTTTACAGGGGCCACCCCATCCTCGCGATTGCCGCCACCAGCTCCCACGTGGCCGAGGAAGTCCTCTCGCTGGTCGAAGTGGAGTACGAAGTGCTTCCGGCCGTCACCGACGTCGAGGAAGCAATGAGACTTGGTGCGTCGCAGCTCCACGACGACCTCGACGGTAACGTGGACAGCCACTCACAGTTGAAGCAGGGCGACATCGAGCAGGGCTTCAAGGATGCCGACGTTGTGTTCGAACGCGAGTACCGCACGGATACGGTCCACCAGGGATATATCGAGCCTCACTCGGCGACCGTGTCGTGGGACGCCAACGACCGGCTCACCCTGTGGACGAGTTCACAGGGCCACTTCCAGATCAGGGACGGTACGGCCTCTACCCTTGGCATACCAGCGTCCCATATCAAAAGTATGCCGATGGAAATCGGCGGCGGGTTCGGCGGGAAGACCAAGATTTATGTCGAGCCCGTGGTGGCGATGCTTTCGAAGAAGGCAGGCCACCCGGTCAAAATCACGATGACCCGTGCCGAAGTTCTCGAGGCCACGGGGCCGACCTCCGGAAGCTATACGAAGCTGAAGATGGGGGCCACGAGAGAGGGCAAGATAACGGCGGTCGAAGCGACCCTGGCGTACGAGTCAGGCGCCTTCCCCGGATCGTCCGTGGGAGCTGGCGCCCTTTGCATGCTCGCGCCGTACGACGTCGAGAATTTCCAAGTGGACGGCTACTCAGTGGTCGACAACAAGCCGAAGGTCGCCGCGTACAGAGCCCCAGGCTCCCCGGCGGCTTCCTTTGCGTTCGAGTCGATGGTTGACGAGATATGCCGCGAGATATCGATGGACCCCCTGGGTTTCCGCATCTTGAACGGGGCCAAAGAAGGGACACGGCGGGCCAACGGCGTGCTGAACCCTCGGATTGGATGCATCGAGACCACCGAGGCGGCCAGGGACCACGACCACTATTCCACGCCCCTTGAAGGCCCTAACCGGGGCCGAGGCGTCGCGACCGGGTTCTGGATGAACGGTGGCGGAGCCGCCTGCGCGACGGCGAACGTCAACTACGACGGCACCGTGAACCTGATCATCGGGTCGATGGACATCGGCGGTACGCGACCGGCCGCGGCCCAGCAGTTCGCGGAGGTACTGGGAATCCCGGCCGAGGACGTCAACCCCCAGGTTGGCGACTCCGAATCCATCGGGTACACGTCGATGACCGGCGGCTCGGGCGCGGCCTTCAAGACCGGATGGGCCTGCTACGAGGCCGGCCGGGACGTGAAGCGCCAGATGATCGAACGGGCCGCGACCATCTGGGAGGCGTCACAGGACGACTTGGAGCTTGTCGACGGCGTCTTCCAGCACCGGACAGACCCCGAGCTCAAGATGACCTTCAAGGAGTTGGCGGGCAACCTGGCCGGTAGCGGCGGTCCCGTGGTGGGTCGGGCCAACCTCAATCCCTCAGGCGCCGGCTCGGCCTTTGCGACAAACATCGTCGACCTCGAGGTCGACCCTGAGACGGGCAAGATAACCATCCTCCGCTACACGGCCCTCCAGGACGCCGGCAAGGCCGTCCACCCTAGCTACGTCGAGGGCCAGATGCAGGGTGGGGTCGTTCAAGGTATTGGGTGGGCCCTGAACGAGGAATACTTCATGGGCGAAGACGGTCAGATGATGAACTCCAGCCTCCTCGACTACCGGATGCCCACAGCCCTCGACCTGCCGATGATCGACACTGTCATCGTCGAGGTGGCCAACCCCGGCCATCCCTACGGCGTACGCGGCGTGGCCGAGGTGCCCATCGTACCGCCCCTGGCGGCTATCGCTAACGCCGTCCACGACGCTATCGGCATCCGTATGACCAAGCTGCCGATGAACCCGGCGTCGGTCGTGAAAGCGCTCTCGGAGAACGGAGCAAGCTCAACGTAGAGAGGCCCCGCCGGGGCGTCTTGGCTCCTGAGCGCGCGCCACCGGGTCCCCTCGCAGCCCGCTCAAATAGCGAAAGGGCAGGCATTCAAGCCTGCCCTTTCGTTTGCCTTGTGGGTCCCGGCTAGCTAGATGTGACCAACAACCGAAGCCGCTTCAACCTGGCCGGATAGTACCGCTGGCGACGGGACCTGGTCAGCCGCTTTAGTAGCGGCCGCCACCTCCGCCGCCACCACCGTAGCCGCGGTCTCCTCCGCCTCCTCCTCCGCCTCTGTCCTCGCGGGGACGGGCTTCGTTGACGGTCAGGCTGCGGCCCTGGAGATCTCTGCCGTTCATGCTCCGGATCGCGGCTTCTGCCTCGTCGTTCTGGGGCATCTCAACGAAGCCGAAGCCACGCGAGCGGCCAGTCATGCGGTCTGTGATGACTCTAGCCGACGCGACTTCCCCGAATTCGGTGAAAGCCACGTGCAGTGAGTCGTCGGTCGTCTCGAAAGGTAGGTTGCCGACATAGATGTTCATGCGGCGCTCCTTTTTGATCTCTCCTCATCACGTGGCAAGCGTCGCATGCGAGTCTAGCGGTGGTTCAGGAAACGCAGGAAGCGGAACGAGGTTGCAACTTGATGCTCGGAGGCGGGCACATTGTAACACGTTGAATGGTCGTACGCCGCCCGAGTTGGTCCTCGCAACATCTTCTCCCGTTGCCCACCTACGACCGACGCGTCCGTTTTGGGGCATCCGCAGCTTTTGGAGTTGGTCGGAATGTCACTCTCGTCGCTGGTCCCCAGGCTCGGCGGATTGTCGAAGCGCCATCACTTTCTCTTTTCGTGCCGGCCAGCCATGCCTTCGCAGCGAAATGTGCGGTCAGGGAAACGCCTGACCACCAGGTTTGGTGCTTTCGTTGCCAGGCGTCGCACTAGGTCTAGCTACGGTCACCACAGTACGAGAGGGAACAGAAGTCTTTGTCAAGCCTGGAAGACCGGCTGATCACTCAGGAAGACCTAGACCTATTCCTCTTAGTCCACAGGGCCACGCGGAACGATGTTCGTGCTTTTGCCGACGTCGTTCCCGGGCTTCAGCCGAGTCAGGGCGACAGGGCGAAAGCGCTACACCACGAGGCCGAAGACAAGGATTTCTGCCCGCTCTTAACCGAGAAGGATCCGTCCTTCGGCCGTCATCAGGAGAGGATTGCGAGAGACCACCAGGAGTTGCTGGTCCGGATCGGGGAGGTGAAGCAGGACTTCGATCTTCTTGCCCAGGCCGGCAACGAGGACTTTATTCAACAGCGGGACGTGCTGGCCCCCAAGATGGTCGCCCTGCGCGACTTCTTGGAAGGGCATATGGATCACGAAGAACAAGACCTGGTGGGCTGCGCGAAATCCTGTCTCACTTTCCGAGAACTCAGAGACCTCGAGAACAAGGGGGGCAGAAGGATTCCAATCAAGGACCTTTCCCTGGTGCTGCCCTGGGTCGTATCGGTGGCCAACGACGCTGAACGCCGGAACGTCATGTCGATTCTCCCACTGCCCGTACGGCTTCTGTACCGTTTCTGGTGGAGAGCAAGGTTCGACCGCAAGATGAACCCGCTCACTACCAGCTAGCCGGCCGGGCATCTAGTGGCGACTCCGTCCCACCAGGACAGAGTAGTGTCCGCCGCGCTTGCCGCGCCCCCTGACCAGGTGCGTAGAAGCGGTGAAGCCAGCCGCGCGTAGGCTGCGCTCGAAGGTGTTCTCCGTGCTCGCCGACCATATGGCGAGCGCGCCTCGTGGCCGCAGGGCGCGATGTGTTGCGGCGAGCCCCTCCGGCGTGTAAAGCCGTGAGCCGCGCGACAGCGTGAACGAATCGGGGCCGTTGTCGACATCTAGCAAGACCGCGTCGAAGAGCGACTTACTATCTCGGATCACATCGGCGACGTCGCCCACGACGAGGTCAGTACGGGGGTCGTCGAGGGGGCGCCCGGCCAGTGGGCCAAGAGGACCGCGGTTCCACTCGACCACCTCTGGGACCAGCTCGCTAACGACCACGGACCCTCCAGGCGGCAGCAGGTCGAGCGTCGCGGCAAGGGTGAAGCCCATCCCGAGGCCGCCGACCAGAACGCAGGCGTCCGCCCGTGGCCTGGGGCACGCCAGCGACATCATCGCATCCTCTGAGCCGTGCGAGTAGCTGGTCATCAGGTCGTAGCCGTCTGCGGCAATGACATAGTTGCCATCGTGGTGCTGCAGCTCGAAGCGGCTGCCGTCAGGCGCGATGGCCGTCGCCAGCGTCTCCCTCGGTTTCAAGGTTGATCAGGAAAGAGTTGTGGGAGATGGCTAGTAGACCAACATCCTTGAAATGACGGGTGGAAAGCCGGACTGCCCAGCGGCTGTCTCCAAAAGCCAGGCATGGCGGGGAAAGCCCCCGTGCCAATCAACCAATCATTACAAACATTTCGGACCACTAGTGGTCCAACATCATTGAAATGAATACCATGATAGTCATTGTTCCTCTTGGGGGTTCAATTGTAACGTTGAACCGAGGAGGAACCATGATGTCTACCAAGAGGTACCGTATCAGACTGACTACCGACGAACAACAGGAACTCAACGCCTTGGTCTCACGCGGTCGGGCTGCGGCGTACAAACAGACCCATGCGCGCATTCTGCTGATGAGCGATGAGTCACGCTCGGACGGGGGAATGAAGGACGCGGACATCACCAGCGCGCTCGGTGTGGGACAGTCAACGGTCGAGCGAATACGCAAGCGCTGTGTGGAGGAGGGGGTCGAGTCTGCGCTGAATCGCAAAAAGCAACTGCGTCGGCGTCAAAAGAGACTGGACGGCGAAGGTGAAGCACGGTTGATAGCGATGGCCTGCGGGGAACCGCCGGAGGGGCGTGCCAGTTGGACCCTGAAGCTGTTGGCTGACCAGTTGGTCGAGTGTGAGATAGTCGAGACCATCAGCACCGAGACGGTTCGCCAGGCGCTTAAAAAAACGAACTGAAGCCGTGGCTGAAGCAGAGTTGGTGCATCCCGCCCGGTCAGAGCGCGGAGTTTGTGTGCGCGATGGAAGACGTACTGGAGGTCTACCAACGGCCGTACGATGGGAATGAGGTTCTGGTGTGCATGGATGAGACGAGCAAACAGCAAGTCAAGGAGACGCGAGTGCCGCGTCCCGCAGCGCCCGGCTTATCGGCGGCATACGACTACGAATACGAGCGCAATGGAGTGAGCAGCCTGTTCATGCTGTTTGCACCGTTGGACGGATGGCGCCGAGTCGAGGTCAGAGAGCGTCGCACGAAGGTGGACTGGGCGCATGTGATAAAGAAACTGGTCGACGAGGACTACCCCGACAGAGACCGGATCGTGCTGGTAATGGACAATCTCAACACTCACAAGCTGTCCTCGCTATACGAGGCATTCGAGCCTGCTGAGGCGAGGCGTATAGCTGAGCGACTGGAGATACACTACACTCCCAAACACGGGAGTTGGTTGAATATGGCGGAGATAGAGATCGGTGTGCTGGCTCGACAGTGCCTGGACCGACGGATTGCCAATCAAGACATCCTGCGCGGCGAGGTCAATGCTTGGCAGAATCAACGCAACCGGGATGTGATACGAGTGGATTGGCGCTTCACTACCGAGGATGCGCGCATCAAGCTAAAGTCACTCTACCCATCAATACAAAAAAGTTGAACCACTAGCTACCATGGCACTTCTTGTACTTCTTGCCGTTACCACAAGGGCACTTCTCGTTGCGCCCGACCTTACGACCCTGAGTCGCATCGTCAAACCGGCGTTGCTCCGCCGCCCGCGTCGCGCAAGCGGCACAGGTGCAGGCCGATCCATGGCCTTCGCGCCAGTTGGTGCGTTCCTTTCCTATAACCACGATTCCTCTCAGGATTCCGTCCTACGACGTGGAGGCTTGAAGATCCTTTAGAATCATACCAGCCCCGCCGTCCAACTATGGTCTGGCGACCACGTGTCCTTCTTACCTATCCGTAAAGTGATCACGAAAAAAGCGTTCATTCGTTCACGGGCGGGCAAAAGACTGCTCGCACCGCATTCACAAATGCAGGTATTATCACTTCGAGATAGTCACCCGTGCCTCTCCGTCAACAGACGCGCCCCTGCGTTCATCGCGTTCAACTTGGGGTGCGCCTCATCGAGGTCCATGGGACTGGCGCTGGAGGGAGCGAACCCACACGTTGGAGGTCGAGACAATGGAATACAAGGAGCTGGGTAACACGGGATATAGGGTTTCCGAAATTGGACTGGGCACCTCTAAGAAACTATCTCAAAATCTGAACCACAAATGCATTGATCGGTTTCTAGGACGATTCGTATGGTTTCTCCAAAAGCATCGGGAGGGACCGCATGGGGAAACAAGAGACGCTAGAGACCATCTGGGAAGTACCGGACGAGCTTTGGGAACGGATCGAACCTATCATCCTGGAGGAAGACCCGCCCAAAGCCCGGGGCCGCAAGCGCTCTGACCCACGACAGATGCTCAACGGCATCATCTTCCGGCTGCGCAGCGGGTGCCAATGGAACCGATTGCCGAAAGAGCTTGGGGACGACAGCACCATTCATCGCACCTTTCAACGGTGGGTGGGGACGGGCGTCTTGCACCGAATGTGGGGAGCCCTGGTGGAGGGGTGCGAAGAGTTGGATGGCGTGGACTGGGAATGGCAGGCGGCAGACGGAGCCATGGGCAAGGCACGTTTTGGGGGGACCTGATTGGGCCCAACCCTACGGACCGTGGCAAGGCTGGTACCAAGCGCAGTCTCCTTGTGGATGGAGAGGGCGGCCCCTTGAGCATTGTGGTTGCGGGAGCAAACGTGCACGATGCCAAGCTGTTGGAGGCGACCCTGGACGCCATTGTGGTCGAACGACCACAGCCCACCGAGGAGGAACCCCAACACCTGTGTCTGGACAAAGGGTATGACAATCCTTCAGGCCGTGGGGCTGCCGCCGGACACGGCTATAGGGAGCACATCCGACGCATCGGCGAGGAGAAGCTGGACGCCTCTGGCGACAAGCGGTATCCGGCGCGCCGGTGGGTTGTGGAACGGACGCTGGCATGGCTCTCCAAGTGCCGTGCGGTCCTGGTCCGGTACGACAAGAAGGCAGCGAACTACCTCGGTGTGTTACAGCTCGCATGTGCGCTCTTGTGGTTCCGGCGACAGTGGCGTCTGGCCATTTTGAGATAGTTACTAAGTACACGGGAGGACCGGAGCCTCTCCGGAAAGGGATTTCGCTGGGAGCCAATCACATCGATACGGCTGAGGACTACGGGACAGAGGACCAGGTTGGCGAGGCCGTTGCCGGAATGCGAGACCGTGCGCTTATTGCAACGAAGGTGTTCCTCAACCACTTCAGATACGCTGAACTTCTCGACGCGGCCGCGAACAGCCTAAGACGGCTGTCGACCGACTACATCGACCTGTACCAGCTGCACAAGCCCAGCCCCGACGTCCCCATCGAGGAGACGATGCGCGCGATGGACAGGCTGGTCGACGATGGAAAGGTACGCTTTGTCGGCGTGAGCAACTTTTCCGTGGCACAGCTCGAGGCGGCTCAATCCGTGACGCGAAATAGGATCGTCTCTAACCAGGTCCGTTATAGCCTGGGCGACAGGAGGATCGAGGACGAGGTCTTGCCCTACTGCCAGAAGAACAAGGTGACTGTGATCGCTTACAGCCCGTTGGCGGCCCTCTGGGGTTTCTCTGATCTCAAGACAAGCCCACAGGACGACGCTCTCAAGGCCATCGCCGAGTCGACCAACAAGACCAGAGCCCAGGTGGCTCTCAACTGGTGCATCTCGAGGGACGGAGTCGTCGTGATTCCAAAGTCCGATTCGGTCGAGCGTACCGACGAGAATTGTGGGGCTTCAGGATGGCGACTCACCGCGGACCAGATGAGAATGCTCGACGAGGCTAGTGGTCCAACATCATTGAAATGAATACCATGATAGTCATTGTTCCTCTTGGGGGTTCAATCGTAACGTTGAACCGAGGAGGAACCATGATGTCTACCAAGAGGTACCGTATCAGACTGACTACCGACGAACAACAGGAACTCAACGCCTTGGTCTCACGCGGTCGGGCTGCGGCGTACAAACAGACCCATGCGCGCATTCTGCTGATGAGCGATGAGTCACGCTCGGACGGGGGAATGAAGGACGCGGACATCACCGGCGCGCTCGGTGTGGGACAGTCAACGGTCGAGCGAATACGCAAGCGCTGTGTAGAGGAGGGGGTCGAGTCTGCGCTGAATCGCAAAAAGCAACTGCGTCGGCGTCAAAAGAGACTGGACGGCGAAGGTGAAGCACGGTTGATAGCGATGGCCTGCGGGGAACCGCCGGAGGGGCGTGCCAGTTGGACCCTGAAGCTGTTGGCTGACCAGTTGGTCGAGTGTGAGATAGTCGAGACCATTAGCACCGAGACGGTTCGCCAGGCGCTTAAAAAAACGAACTGAAGCCGTGGCTGAAGCAGAGTTGGTGCATCCCGCCCGGTCAGAGCGCGGAGTTTGTGTGCGCGATGGAAGACGTACTGGAGGTCTACCAACGGCCGTACGATGGGAATGAGGTTCTGGTGTGCATGGATGAGACGAGCAAACAGCAAGTCAAGGAGACGCGAGTGCCGCGTCCCGCAGCGCCCGGCTTATCGGCGGCATACGACTACGAATACGAGCGCAATGGAGTGAGCAGCCTGTTCATGCTGTTTGCACCGTTGGACGGATGGCGCCGAGTCGAGGTCAGAGAGCGTCGCACGAAGGTGGACTGGGCGCATGTGATAAAGAAACTGGTCGACGAGGACTACCCCGACAGAGACCGGATAGTGCTGGTAATGGACAATCTCAACACTCACAAGCTGTCCTCGCTATACGAGGCATTCGAGCCTGCTGAGGCGAGGCGTATAGCTGAGCGACTGGAGATACACTACACTCCCAAACACGGGAGTTGGTTGAATATGGCGGAGATAGAGATCGGTGTGCTGGCTCGACAGTGCCTGGACCGACGGATTGCCAATCAAGACATCCTGCGCGGCGAGGTCAATGCTTGGCAGAATCAACGCAACCGGGATGTGATACGAGTGGATTGGCGCTTCACTACCGAGGATGCGCGCATCAAACTAAAGTCACTCTACCCATCAATACAAAAAAGTTGAACCACTAGCACCAACGGATGATTCCGAAGGAGCCTTTGCTCTTCATCATCGGGTTAAGGCGCTGCACGCGTCTAAAAAGGGGTTGGAGCGGGAGACCGGATTCGAACCGGCGACAGCCTGCTTGGAAGGCAGGAACTCTACCGCTGAGTTACTCCCGCGCACCCTCAACAATAGAATCGGTGAGGTTGTTAGTCAAGCCATCCTTTGCGTTCTGTACTATGACGCTGCTGTGCAGGAGTCACTTCACTCCTCGAGGTCGAAAGCCTCCGCCGCAAGCTCGACGATGTGCCTCCCAATGGCGAGGCAGGCCGTCGCGGCTGGGGAGGGAGCGTTGAGCACGTGGACCGCTCCACGCGTCCGAACGATGCTGAAGTCTTGCAACAGCTCACCGTTGCGCCTTACCGCCTGAGCTCGCACCCCAGCGCTGGGATCCGTCAGGTCGTCGGCGTGGACCTCTGGGACCAGCATCTGTAGCGACCGGGCGAACACCCCCTTTAGCGCCGACCGGCGCACTTCCTTTACAGCCGTCGCCCAGTGTGTGGCGGCCATCCGCCAGAACCCCGGAAACGTCGCGATTCCGAGGAGTTCGCGGACGTCGACGTCGGTCTTCCGGTACCCCTCTCTGGCCAGAGCCAGCACGGCGTTGGGGCCAGCCTCGACGCGACCGTCCATCCTCCGCGACAGGTGGACCCCCAGGAACGGTAGATTGGGGTCAGGGACGGGGTAGATCAACCCGTTGACCAGCCCGGCGCGTTCGGCCTTCAGCGAGAAAAACTCCCCGCGGAAGGGGATGATACGCACGTCCGTCTCGGCTCCCATCGAGCGGGCCAGCCGGTCGGCGTACAAGCCCGCGCAGTTGATTACGTGGCGCGCGGACACGTCGCCGTTCGACGTCTCGAGTCGGTGGCCAGCGCCGTCGTTGTGCACCCCATGAACCGCGGTACCGGTCACTATCTCGCCGCCGCGGCGCACCTCGTCGGCGAGGGCCTGCGCGACCGCCGTGTAGTCGACGATGCCCGTATTCGGCGAGTGCAGGGCCATTACCCCCGCCGCATGGGGCTCCATCTCTCGAAGCCGTTCCTTCCCCACGATCTCCAGGCCGGCCACGCCGTTGGCCTCGCCCCTCCGGCGCAGCTCTTCCAGCCCTTCAAGCTGGGACTTGTCCGTGGCCACGATTGCCTTGCCGCACATCTCGTACTCGACGCCATGGTCGTCGCAAAACCTTCGGAGCATCTCACCGCCAGTCCGGCACAGTGCCGCCTTCTGGGAGCCGGGAGGGTAGTAGAGGCCGGCGTGAATGACGCCGCTGTTGTGGCCCGTCTGGTGCTGGGCGACGTCGCCCTCTTTATCCCGAATCCACCGAGGGAGGGCGTCGGGTTAGCATCCTGAAGTGGCCAGAGGGTGCTCTTCTGAATCTGGGATAATGGTTTTGTAACAGCAAAACAGTCCCAGAGAAGGAGCACCCAATAGATGCTACCACGCAACCAGCCCGACCGTATCCGTATCGTCTTTGACGATCACCGCCTGGTGGCCAATGCCGGTCTGCTCCTGCCGGCCACCCTCGCCCGGCATCTGGGCCTGCGGGAACTCGTTGACCATCACCTTGACCTGGGCGGCGCGCCGGGGCGGGCCAACACCGGAGACAAGCTGATGACCCTGGGCGGCCTCAGCCATGGCCGGCGGCGACTGCATCGACGACGCTGATGTGTTGCGCACCGGGGGGACGGCCTGCACCCTGGGCGGTGAGCCGGGAGCTGCTGGCCCGGGCCTGGGCCGCTGGGGCCGGACCCGGCGACGCGCCGTTCACCATCGACCTCGATTCCACCATCTGCGAGACCTACGGACTGGCCAAGGAGGGCGCCCGCCACCACGGCTATACCGGCAAGCGGGGCTACCACCCACTGCTGGCCATCGCCGCCGGCACCGGAGACGTGCTGATGTCCCGGCTGCGCGAGGGCCGGGCCAACACCGCCCGCGGCGCCGCCCACTTCCTGCGGGAGACGGTGGGACGGGTGCGCTACGCCGGGGCCAACGGACGACTCACGCTACGGGCCGACAGCGGGTTCTACACTCATGGCGTGGTATCCGTCTGCCGCAAGATGGATGTCCGCTTCTCCATCACCATCCGCCAGCATAAAAGCCTGCACAATCTCATCGAGGCGATACCCGAAGATGCCTGGACGCCGATTCCTTACTGGATGGACGGCGCCGCCGATGTGGCCGAGACCACCTGCACTCCCTTCCAGAGTGAACCTGACGCCGCGCCGGTGCGGCTCATCGTCCGGCGTGTGAAGCCCACGCCCGGTTCCCAGCTGGCCCTCTTCGCCACCTACAGCTATCACGGCTTCATCACCGACCGGGACGGGGAGATGCTCGAACTGGAGGCCGACCATCGCCGCCACGCCGAGATCGAGAATGCCATCCGAGACCTCAAGCACGGTGTGGGGTTGAACCATCTCCCCTCGGGCCGCTTCGCCGCCAACGCCGCCTGGCTGGCGGTACAGGTGATGGCCCACAACATCGCCCGCTGGACAGCGCGCATCGGTCTGGGCGAGCAGGTGGTGACCACCAAGACCCTCCGGCGGCGGTTCTTCTCCCTGGCCGGACGGATCACCCGCTCGGCGCGCCGCCTCACACTGCATCTGCCACAGCGCTGGCCTTGGGAAGCCCAGTTCGATCGTGCCCTGGCCCGATTGCGCGCCCTGCCACTCCCTGCCTGACGGCGGCGGCGGCAACCGGCCGCCATCCGGCCAACCGAACGTCCCCGCGAACTCGCGCCAGTCCGGTCTGCGAGTGCCTCTTGCTGTGTCCTCTCCCCGCTATCTCGCCCTGACCAACATTCGCAGACGGTCACAAAGTCTCCCCGCGGCAACTGAAGACAAACACCGGCCCCCCTCTACCCCAAATCGTGCCCGGACCATCGCCCTCCCTTGCCCCTATCGCCCGTTCCGCTGCTGCATAGTCATCCCTTCGGTGGATTTGGGTTTATCCAGCACCGCCACGTTGTACCGCGGGTAGCGTTCGATCAGTCGCATAGCCGTCGCCAGGCCGATGATGCCGGCCCCGACCACGACCACGTCGTAGCGCCTAGATTTCACCGATGTGCCTCTTCGCCTTATTCAACCATGATTCCCTCGTAAAAACCCGTTTTGAGGAAGTTCCAGCGCTTTAGCACATGTGAGCGCTACCGTATGTTGGGGTAGGACACGGAACAGAGACTGTATATTGTACCCAGGCAAGGGTACGGTTGTTCTAATTCGACCTGCACAGACTTTTTACGAGAGAATCAACCATTGTCAGGCGACACCCACCGGTCCCGCAATAGCGGCCAGCGACATCGCAGCGTGTAAGAGACGCCCCGCCGGAACGTCTCTACCTCGCCTGTAGGCCTGCACTCAGCTCCCCTAAGTGTGGTAATCTGCCGCCACCGACAGCCGCCGAAAGAGGGTATTTGTTGACCGAGCTTCTGTGCCAGACCGACAGCTACATGCGCGAGTTCGACGCCAAGGTCGTCGAGACCACGTCGAAGGGCGTCGTGCTCGACCGGACCGCCTTCTTCACCGGCGGTGGCGGACAGCCCTCTGACACCGGCGTCCTGCGGACCGACGACCACGAGTATAGGGTCACCAAGATCTCCAGGTCTGGCAGCGAATTCGTTCACGAGCTCGACGGCGACCCTCCGGCGGTCGGGACCAAGGTCCACGGCGTCATCGACTGGGACCACCGCTACCAGCTCATGCGCACTCACACCGCGCTCCATATCCTTTGCGGCGTCGTCTGGCGGGACTACGGCGCCCTGGTGACCGGCGGCGACATGAAGCCTCTCTCCGCGAGGATGGACTTCGAGCTCGAGAGCATGTCGGCCGAGTTCGCCCAGGAGGTCGAGGAGCGCATCAACGCGGAGGTGGCGGCTGGGCGCCCCGTCGACGCCAAAGCGCTCGAGCGCGAGGAGGCCTTTGCGATCCCCGACCTGATCCGCACCAAGATCAACCTCCTGCCCGAGGGAATCAAGAAAGTTAGGACCGTGAACATCGAGGGGCTCGACCTCCAAGCCGACGGCGGCACCCACGTCGCTAACACCAAAGAGGTCGGTAGGATCAAGGTTACGGGGCACGAGAGCAAGGGGCGTATCAACAAGCGCCTCCGTATCGAGGTCGAGGACCTCGAATAGTGTCCTGCATCCGCGTCGTCCCTTCTCCCCGGGGTTTGCACCGGAGGTCCTGCACCGTCCTTCGACAGGCTCAGGACGAACGGAAATATCGACTCTTACGCTCGTGGTGAGCCCTTTCGATAAGACTCGAACCACGCCACTGTCGCAATAGATGACCGCCGCCATCAACTACGAAAACCTCTTCGCCAAGAATGCGCCAGAGCCACAGCCCATCGGAGCGATCAAGCGGGCCAAGTACGACTTCGCCGTCGCATACCCCGACCCCGGTTCGCTCCCCCTCGACGACTTAGTCGAGTCACTGGCCGAGGCCATCGCCGAAGAAGGCCGCGACCTCGCCGTCTACCCCCACCCCGCCGGCTATCCGCCGCTCCGGGAGTTCGTCTCGCAGAAGCTCGCGCGAGACCGCAAGATCGACGTGTCGCCCGACGACATTATCCTAGCCGACGGCTCCAGCCAGCCCATCCACATGGTCCTGGAAGCGCTGCTCGACCCCGGCGACGTCGTTATCACCGAGCAATTCGCGTATGGCGGGACCCTGAGGGCGCTCCACCGGTTCCAAGCCGACGTTCGCGGCGTTGCGTCCGACGACGACGGAGTGCTGCCTGACGCGCTGGAAGGCGCCATCCGGGCGGCGATCGACGAGGGCCGGCCGCCCAAGCTCATCTACACCATCCCGACTTTCCAGAACCCCCAGGGCTGGACGATGTCCCTCGACCGGCGCCGCGAGATGCTCCGGATTTCCGGCGCCTACGGCGTCCCGATACTTGAGGACGACTGCTACGTCGACCTTCGCTTCGAGGGCGAGAACGTCCAGGCGATCCAGTCGCTGGACGACGAAGGCCGCGTCACCTACGTCGGGTCTTTCTCGAAGATCATCGCTCCGGGAATGCGCATGGGGTACGTCGCGGGCCCGACCGAGGTTCTCGACCAGGCGCGTGCCGTGAAGAGCGGTGCTGGGGTCAACCAGTTCGCGGCGCTGGCCGTCCACCGGTACGCGACGACCCACCTGGACGACCACGTCGCCGAGGTCAACGGCGTCCTCAGATCGAAGCGCGACGCCATGCTAGCCGCCCTCGGCGAGAACTTCGGCTCGGCCGCCTCTTGGAGCCGGCCTGACGGCGGGCTATACGTCTGGCTCCGTCTTCCGGACCACGCCGACCTCGCCGCGGCTCTCCCCGCCGCCTTCGACGCCGATGTCGGCTACCAGCCCGGCAACATCTTCTCCCCCGACGGCGAGTCGGGCCGCAACTACGCCAGACTCTGCTACGGCTACAACACCCCCGAAGAGATCTACGAAGGCATCGCCCGCCTGGCGGAGGTCTTCGAGCGCGAGGGTGTGCTTACAAGTTAGTCGTCCATCCCTCTCGATCCGGCGGCTACGATTTCGAGCCGCTGGCCCACGCTAGCCACTTCACCATGTGGTCGGAATCGGCATCAACAGGCTGCGGTCGATGGGCGTGAATGACGTTGCGGCCCGGACCAAGGAGGAGGCTGTCAGGCCGGGCACGCCATAGACGTCAATGGAAAGGATGTGTTCGCTCAGAAGCTTCCCAACGACCGGCGTGAAATCCCCGTCGCCCGATGCCAGTACGAGCGCATCAGCCTGTTCGGCGTACTGGACCATATCCAGCGCGATACCCACGTCCCAGTCTCCTTTTGCGGAGCCATCTGCCCTCTGAATGAACGGGGTGAGTTTCACTTCAAACCCGATCCCCCTCAGGATGTTCTGGAAGCGTATCTGTCGATCATCACCGCGGTCGGTGGCATAGGCGATCGCCTTCACCAGTTGCCGGCCCGAGGTCGCCTCCTTCAAGAATGCCGTGTAGTCGAAGTGGGAATGGTATTTCTCTTGCACGGTATAGTAGATGTTCTGGACATCTGCGAAAATCGCTACCCTGTCCATAGTCCTGCCTTACGCACTGTTACTAGCACGGCGTTGAGACTGATGGTGAGGTCACGCAGTTGCTCGGATTGAAGTCGATGAACCCCCTGGGGGTGTTGGCAACCCCCTTGTCGGGATCATCGTGGCCTGTCCTAAGTCTCGATTGTACCATCCGATGACCAGTCGATAGCTTTGGCGATTCCTTTGCGAGCGTAGCTACGGCAGCACAGCGTTGGGGCTCAAGAGATTCTGACCAGCGGTTCGCGAATCCGGTTGCGAAACAAACAGAGAGTCCTGTGTTCGACGGGGCTTTCAGCATTCTTGGGCCGCGTAGGCCCAAATCAAGAAAGACTTGGCCAGGGTACGGAGACCCCAAGCCGTTCACGCTGGGCCCTTCGATGGGACTCAGGACAGGCCGGTCGACGCGCGAGAGCTTGGCAACGCAAACCTTACTCCTCGACGACCTTGATGTGCAGCTCCTCGAGCTGGTCTTGTTCCAGCGGGCCTGGGGCACGGAAGAGGGGGTCGATGCCGGTCTGGGTCTTGGGGAAGGCGATGACGTCCCGGATGTTTTCGATGCCGGTCAAGACCATGAGCAGGCGCTCGATGCCTGGCGCGATGCCGCCGTGAGGCGGAGCGCCGTACTCGAAGGCGCCCAGGAGCTGTCCGAAGCGCTCCTCGATCTGGTCGTCTGTGTAGCCCAGCACCTTGAAGATGCGCTCCTGGAGCTCGCGCTGGTGCACCCGAATGCTCCCGCTGGCGCACTCGACGCCGTTGGACACCAGGTCGTAGCAATGCGCGATGACCTTCTCCGGGTCGCTCTCGATATACTGCTCGAACCCGTCCTTGGGCATCGTGAAGGCGTGGTGGACTGCGTCCCAGTGCTCCTCGTCGTCGTTCCACTCGAACAGTGGGAAGTCGACTACGAAGGCGAAGTGGAGGATGTCTGGGTCGGGGAGCGCCAGCCGGCGCCCCATCTCGTTGCGGAGCGCGCTGAGGGCCAGGTTGGTGGTCTTCGACGGCCCGGCCACAATGAGTATCAGGTCGCCCATACCGGCGCCGGTGCTCCGGGCCATCTCTTTGATCGCGTCCAACGAGAGGAACTTGGCGGCCGGTGACTTGACCTGGTCGTCGGTCAGGTCGTCCAGGAGTCCCGATGCCGCATCGGGACCGTCGAGGCCTATCCAGACGAGGCCCATCGCGCCTCTAGCCTTGACGAACTCGACCAGGTCGTCGAGCTGTCGACGGGGGTAGCCGGCGCAGCCCGGTGCTGAGAACGCCTTGACGATGCCTCCGCTCTCGACGGCGCCGCTGAAGACGCGGAACTCCGTTTCCTTCGCGATGTCGGAGAGGTCGGCCATCTCCAGCCCGAAACGCAGGTCGGGCTTGTCGCTGCCGTACTTCTCCATCGCCTCGGCATAGGTAATGCGAGGGAACGGTTTCACGAGACGTTTTTCCGGAACGATCGTCTCGACCAGGGCGGTGAACAGCTCTTCGGTCAGATCAAGAACGTCGTCCTGCTCGACGAAGCTCATCTCCAGGTCGAGCTGCGTGTGCTCGCCGGCCAGGCGGTCCGCTCGGGGGTCCTCGTCGCGGAAGCAGCGGGCGATTTGGAAGTACTTCTCGACGCCACCGGCCATCAGGAGCTGCTTGAGCTGCTGCGGCGACTGTGGGAGGCCATAGAAGTGCCCCGGGTGCAGCCGGCTGGGGACGACGTAGTCTCGGGCGCCTTCAGGTGTGCTTTTGATGAGGATGGGCGTCTCGACCTCAAGGAACCCGCGCCCGTCCAGGAAGTCGCGAATGAACTTCACGACGCGATGCCTCAGTGCCAGCATGTCCCGCATCCGGGGCCTGCGTAGATCGAGGTACCGGTACTGCATCCGGAGGTGCTCGTCCACGTCGCTCTCTTCGTTGATGCTGAACGGGGGAGTGGCAGACTCGTTCAGAACCATGAGATGGTCCGCAGCCACCTCGACCTCTCCTGTGGCGAGGTTGGGGTTTGCCATGTCCTCGGGCCGGGCGCGAACCGTGCCGGTCACCTTGACGACCCACTCGCTGCGGAGCCGCTCGGCGACGGCGTGGGCGTCCGGCACGGACTCCGGATCGAAGACGACCTGCGCGACGCCGGAGCGGTCGCGCAGGTCGATGAATATCAGCCCGCCGTGGTCGCGTCGTCGGTCGACCCAACCGGCCAGCTTGACCTCTTGGCCCGCGTGTTCGGCTCGGAGGTCGCCGCAATCGATTGTCTTAAGCAAGTCCTGCTCCTGTCATTCCGTCATTCCCGCGAAAGCCGGAATCCATCGACACGGCCCATGAACGAGTGCTAAGAGGAAGAGCCCTCATCTCCCCGAGAGGCTCGGGATCTGCGACAGTCTTCTCCCAGAAGCGGGAGAAGAGGCAAGATCGGCTCCGTTTTCTTATTTAGGATTGGTCACGACAGTATGGATGATTTAATAGTATCGGTGTGGCCCCGTCGCCCAGAAACGAAAAGGGCGAGCTGGTAGACCCCAAGGTTGAATGGCTGACGCCTTGAGCGAGGCCCTGCAGCGGTCCTGGTTGCTAGCCGATGTGGACTAGATGACCGCGCTGTAGCCCCGCCTCTTATTATCGAGGCTAACGAAGGTCTCTGTGCGGCGAACGCCGGGGATGATGCCGGCTTTGGTGCGTAGGAACACGCCCAAGGCCTCGGCGGATGAGAGGGATACCCATGCGAATACGTCGTAGGTGCCGGTGGTGGTCGCCACCCACGTGACCTCATCCAGGCCGTACAGGCCGTCGGCCACCTGGTCTACTTTGTCCGGGTCGACCTGGACGCCGACAAGCGCCTGGGATGTCAGGCCCAGCTTGCTGGAGTCGGGCAGCCCGATAACCTGGATGTACTCTTCCTGGATCAGGCGCTTGAGCCGCCGGCGTACCGTGCCTTCGCTGACGCCGACCTTGCGCGCTATCCCAGCGTTAGATGCTCGCCCGTCCTGCTGGAGCATCTCGATTATTCGACTGTCGAGTTCGTCCATTCCGTTTTCCGCTCCGTGGATTTAGGTACGGACCAAATGATATGCCCGTCTACGAATTCTGTCAATGGACAACGGTAGCTGGCCTATATCTGCGCAGCGGCTTCCCTTGGGAACGAGTGAGGACGGCTATACGAGGGGCGCTGGTCGCCGAAATCGCTAACGAAGCCGGATGTAGGCGACGTACGCGCCCAGCCCTGCGCCGAGCAGGCCGGACAGATCGACGTAGCCAAGGGCCAAAGCGGATATCGTCGCCATGACGATGGCCGAAAGCACCACTCCACCGGCGGCTACGATCTGCAGCGTTCGTCCGCGCTTTCGGTTCGACGCCAGGGTGACGACCTCAGCCATCAGGTACCCGTATCCGCCCATGAGGATCAGGTACAGGAGTCCGGGTACAGGCAGGACCGGGATGACGATCCCACCGACGACACCAAGGACCACGCTCGCCGCAACCGCGCGCGTGAGGTATGAGGTCGACACCTGGTATGTGGGAATCGGCGTCCCCTGCCCGCACTCCTTGCATCGCACGCCTACGGGTGTATGGACCATGCACTGCGGGCAGACCAGCTTCTCGCACCTGCCACATCGTAGGTTGGTCGCGGTGTCCGGGTGATTGGGACAATACGTTGTCTGCTTCATGTTAACTACGTTGCGCGGTCCGCCGACCGGGGCTGCTGCTCGATCCAAGCGTCCTTGCGGGAAACGTCACGGTCCCACAGGAAGCGGTAAGCGAGAAGGCGTGGCCAGCTGAACTTGCCCTCGGGCACCGTCCAGTTGGCCGTTAAACGCTTTAGAACCAGAAGGACGACGACCGCCATCGACATGAGCACCACTTCGGGCTCCCGGTCGAAGACGCCGTATGCGAGTACGGGAATGAGGAATAGCGAAATCAACGTCCAGAAGGCCGAGTCCTTGAGGAGCTGGCGGCCAACGAGCCAGATTACGACCGCCTGTACTAGCAGCTCTTGCCACATGAAGAAACCGAAATATACTCCGATACCGGTGGTAACCCCGCGGCCGCCAGTGAACCGGATAAAGGGCGACCAGTTGTGTCCCGCGATGGCGGCGAGCCCAACGCCGGCCTGAACGGCCAGGCTCTGGTCCGCCAGCCCAGCGGCTACTACGGGCAGTGTTCCCTTCGCGAGACAGTCGAACACTCCAATCGAGAGCCCGAATCGCCATCCGGCTACTTCCGTCAGGTTCGATGCGCCTACGTTCCCGGACCCGTGGGTCCTGATGTCGACCCCCCTGAGCCGTCGGGCGACGAGATAGGCGGTGGGGAATGCCCCCCATAGGTATCCGGCAAGTATGAACAGTGTGGATTCAGCCATGAGGGTCCCTACCTGGGGGCAGCCGGGTCCTGCGCTGCCTTAGCCCTGACGAGCTACGGTGCGACCGCGTAACAGAGCCTTGAGCGCCTCGACGGTCTCCAGGGGAGGGCCGACAGTTCCCGGCTCAACCTCGTCGGGGTTGGCCGACGCATGGTAGTCGGTCCCGCCGCACTCGACGAGGCCCAGTTCAGCGGCGACGCGGCTGAATAGGGCGACCTCGTCCTCCGTGTAGTTCTTATAGTGGACCTCTATGCCGACCAGCCCGGCGTCCTTGAGCTCGCCCAGCATTCGCTTGAGGTCCGCGATATCAGCGTCGCCGTAGCCCGCCATGTAGAAATTAGGGTGCGCCATCACGGGCAGCCCACCTGCGCGAACAACCATTTTGACGGCTTCGACGGGCGTCAGGCGGACGCGGCCTACGTACGCGGGGCCGTTCCTACCGATGTACTTGTCGAAGGCGTCGCGCGGGTACTCCACATAGCCTTGCTCGACCATCGCCTGTGCGATGTGTGGCCGGCCGATCGCTCCGCCGTCGGACAGCTCCTGGACTCGCTCCCACGAGATAGCGACCCCTAGCTCACGTAGCCTATCGACCATCTCACGGCCGCGATCATGCCGCGCGTCGCGTAGCAGCCGCATCTGGTCTTGAAACTCGGCGTCCTGGTAGTCGACGAAGTACCCGAGAAGATGAACCTCGCTGTCACTCACGTCCGTGCTCAGCTCGACCCCCGGAATGATCGTAAGGTCCGGATGCCTGTTGACGGCCTCGAGGGCCTCAGCGAGTCCCTCCGTCGAATCATGGTCGGTTACGGAGATTATCCGGAGACCACGACGGGCACAGAGGTCCACGAGCTCGGTTGGCGTCAGGTTACCGTCGGAATGAGTGGTGTGTAGATGTAGGTCGACTTGTGCCATGGTACCTAACCCGAGGGAGCATGTCTCAGAAGAGAAGATGTCTTACCTCCTCTCCCTTAATGGGAGAGGAATGAGGTGAGGGTGACTATCTCGACGCACGAAAATCGTTGCTGCTTCCTCTGTCAACTCGCTGACTTCCGATGGATCCGCCCACTCCCGCCAGGGGAACAAGGACTTCTGAGACAAGCTCGAGGCGCCTGCCCGTCGCCAGCCGGCCCATCGGCTATGCCGGAGTTGCAGACGCAGGGGCGGCTGTTCACCGCCCCTGCGTCGACGGAACGCTTGCTCGATCTAGCGAGCGTATTCTACTGAACGTCTCTCGCGGATTACGGTTACCTTGATCTGACCTGGGTAGGTCAAGGTCTCCTCGATCTTCTTTACGATGCCGCGGGCCATCTCGCTGGCGGCTATGTCGTCCACCGATTCCGGCTCCACCATCACCCTGATCTCGCGTCCGGCCTGCAGAGCGTAGCACTTCTCAACGCCGTCGAACGCCCGTCCGACGTCCTCCAGCGCTTCGAGCCGTTTAATGTAGTGCTCTATCGTGTCCCGGCGTGAGCCAGGCCTAGCGGCGCTGATGGCGTCCGCGGCGGCGACGATGAATGACTCCGGGCTGCTGTGTTCGTCGTCGTGGTGCTCGCGGATCGCCACGCAGACGTGTTTTGCAACGTTGTTCTTCTCAGCTACGTCCGCCCCGATCTCGGCATGCGGGCCCTCGACTTCGTGGGTGAGCGCTTTGCCGATATCGTGCAGGAGCCCGCCCGTCTTCGACACCTTGACGTTGGCGCCGATTTCAGACGCCATCATACCGGCGAGCTGCCCCACCTCGATGCTGTGCTGGAGAACGTTCTCTCCGTAGCTGAACCGATACTTGAGCCGCCCCAGCAAGTGGATGACCTCTGCGTTCAATCCGCGCACGCCGACGTCGAGCACCGTCTTGTCGCCCATCTTCCGTATGGTCTCGTCCAACTCCTTTTCGCTCTTGGCGACCATCTCCTCGACCCGCGCAGGATGTATCCTGCCGTCCGCGATCAGCCTACCGATAGCCAGCCTGGCTACCTCTCGGCGAATCGGGTCGAAACACGAAAGCGTGACCGCTTCCGGCGTCTCGTCGATGATAAGGTCCACCCCTGTCGCCTTTTCGATTGCTCGTATGTTCCGTCCTTCGCGGCCTATCAGACGTCCCTTCATCTCGTCGTTTGGTAGTGGTACGTTGGTCAGTGTCACTTCGGACACGACATCCGAAGCCAGACGCTGTATCGCCTGGCCCAAGACGTTTCTCGCCGTGTCGTTCGCCTCCGACTTGGCGTTCTCCTCCATGTCGCGATAGCGGACCGCCAGCTCATGCTCGATCTCTTCTTCAGCGCGTTGCATGAGCTCGCTTTGAGCTTCGGCCATGGAGAGATTGGAGATGGCCTCCAGCTTCTCGATCTCTTGCTGGGCCAGCTTCTCCGTCTCGGCCTGGGCCTTCTCGGCCTCTTGCTCCTTCTTGTTCAGGTCGCGCTCACGGCGCTCCAGGTTGGTTGCGCGCCGGTCCGCATTCTCTTCGCGGTTCGCGACACGTTGCTCGACCCGCTGTTGCTCGGAACGCCGATCCTTGAGCTCGGCCTCACCGGACGACCGGATCCGAATCGCCTCTTCCTTCGCCTCAAGTAGCAGACTGCGCTGCTTCTCTTCGGCCTCGTCCAGGACATGCGCAGCCTCGTCCACTGCCGACTTGTAGCGGCTACCAGCTATAAGCCTCCTGACCACATAACCACCAACTCCACCTACCAAAAGGCCGCTCAGGACGGCGAGTATCGCAATTATCAACGTTTCCACGCTACTCACCTCCTTGACGGATTTCGCAACCCAGGATACCTAGGCTGCCTACGTATCCATGGTATGCGCGCCACATTTGAGTGTCAAGAAAAATGGGGGTCGCCGGATACCCATCGCGACCGCCTCACGCCGATTCGAACCGGATACAATATGCCGCGGTGTTTTAGTGACAACACGCTGTGGTGTTTAGTGGCAACCACCCCTCGTATCAGGACCAGACGCGGCCCCCCAAGAACCTTCCGGGCGTTCAGCGACGCCAACTATCGCTTGCTCTGGCCGGCGAACTTCCTCTCCTTCATGTCTGGGTATGAGCGCGAGCCGTATGCTCGGCCCGGCCCTTGCGGGCGTGTTGATCTCCACTATGGGGTTCGCCGGCGCGTACGCAGTTGCGACAGCCTTCTACGTCGTCGAAGTCGTCCTACTGATGCGGTTCCGAGTCCCAGGCGTCGATCGCGGAGCCGGTCCGTCAAATCTCTTGAGCAATCTGCTCGTCGGCGTCCGGTACGTGAAAAGCAATCGGACGCTTCGGGCGGCGGTTATGGTGACGATTACGATGAACGTCTTGCTCTTCCCATACATGCACCTGATCCCCGTCGTGGCCAGGGAGGTGCTGAACACGGCCGCATATACATCGCGGGCTCGATACTTTCGCTCGTGGCCCTGTTCGTGTTCGCTCTGTCCAGCTGGTATGCGTTGTCGCTGCCCGCTCTGATCGTCCTGGGCTTTGGCGCGGCGGGGTTCAGCACGATGCAGGCGACCTTGATCATGCTCGTGGCCGAAAAGGACATGCGCGGTAAGGCGCTGGGCGTCGTCACCCTGGCCATCGGGACGGGACCGCTGGGGGTGCTCAGCCTAGCGGCCATGACCACGGCGGTCAGCGCCCCCTTCGCTCTGGGCGTGAACGCGGTATTGGGCACTATCGCGCTGCTGGTCATCGGGCTGACGATGCGCACGCTGGTGAGGCCCACGGTAGAGGCTCGGACAGCGCCGGCGGAAACCGCGTCGTAGAGAAAAGGGGGCGGGTGCTGACCGAGACACGTAGTTTCGTCGGTGGAAACACCGTTGACCGTTCGTTCGCCGCAGACATATAATGCCTGCTAAAGGCCATCGAAATCCCCGCAGGACTGACCCCTATCGAGGTAGAGTCTATGTCGGCCCCAGACGACCGTGCCCACGATGCCTGCGGGGTGGTCGGAGTCTATTCCCTTGGCGAAGACGTCGCTAGGGTCGCTTACTTCGGCCTCTATGCCCTTCAACACAGGGGCCAAGAGAGCGCGGGCATCGCCGCCAGCGACGGCGACACAATCCGCGTCCACACGGCGATGGGCCTGGTCGCCAACTCCCTTCAGGAAGAGGACCTTGAGCGGCTGCCCGGCTACATTGCCGTAGGTCACACCCGCTACTCGACGACGGGACGGAGCTCCCTCAACAACGCTCAGCCGATGGTCTCCAAAGGGCCCGACGTCGAGCTCGCTCTGGCTCACAACGGCAACGTCGTTAACGCTGCGGACTTGCGGGAAGAGCTTGCCGAGATAGGGGTCGAGTTCAACTCGTCGAGCGACTCCGAGATCATCGCTCACCTGCTGACTAACGCTCCCGCCACGACCTGGGAGGAGCGGGTGGCGTACGCAATGCGAAAGCTCAGAGGCGCTTACTCGCTGACACTGTTGACCCCGGACGGGCTCCTGGGCATCCGGGACCCTCTCGGAGTTCGGCCACTATGCATAGGAAGGCTGAACGGGGGCTGGGTAATCGCCTCGGAGACATGCGCCCTCGACCACATCGGGGCTCAGTTCATCCGCGAAGTCGCCCCTGGTGAAGCCGTCATGGTGGACGGCGAAGGTTTCAGGACGATATACCAGCGGGAGTCGGCTCAAGGCCGAGCTTCATGCATTTTCGAGCATATCTACTTCGCGAGACGGGACAGCGTTCTCGACGGTAACCTTGTCTACTCAACACGGATGGCTTTGGGGGCCGAGCTCGCCAAAGAGCACCCCGTCGATGCGGACATGGTGATCGCAGTGCCCGACTCCGCCACTTCGGCCGCGGCGGGCTATTCCCAGGAGTCCGGACTACCCTATGGGGAAGGTCTCGTAAAGAATCGCTACGTCGGCCGGACGTTCATCTTGCCCGACCAGCGACTCAGGGATTTAGGCGTCAGGCTCAAGTTCAATTCGCTGCCCGAGTTCATACGAGATAAAAGACTTGTAGTGGTCGATGACAGCATAGTACGGGCCACAACGACCATCCATGTGGTGAGTCTGTTACGAAAGGGTGGGGCCAAGGAGGTCCATTTGCGGATTGTGGCTCCCCCAATCGAGTATCCGTGCCATCTGGGGATCGACCTGGCCACCCGCAGCGAGCTTATCGCTGCTAACAAGACCGTCGACGAGATCTGCGAGTTTGTAGGCGCCGATTCATTGGGATATCTCAGCCGCGAGGGACTCATCCGCGCCGTGGGCGGGTCCAAGGGCAGCCACTGCATGGGCTGCTTTACCGGCGAGCACCCAATACCGGTGCAGTTGGGGTGGGACAAGCTGGCGCTGGAGGCGACCCCGGCCGCGCAGACTGTTTCCTGAGGATACTCGGCGTGGGGCACGCGGGCAGCGCGCCGGCGGCCAAGCAATGTAGGTTTGCCATCGGCCGGCACACCCGTTTCCACCAAGATACTACTCAGGGGCATTGTATCCACGGCTTTGGCGTAGTAGGGTTTAGAGCGTTGAAGGACACGGTGAAGATCGGGCGCAGGCAATGCGCCCCTACGTAAAAGAAACCGACAAAGTCAGAGGGTAAACGGGGGGGGGGCATCCAATGTCCGAAAGCTACAGCAAAATATTCTTCTGGCAGCTCGTGATCGCTGCCGTAGTTGGGATCATATGGGCCGTCTTCTGGGAAATGACGCCCAGCGAGACCGGGTTCTTCTACGACCTTCCCGTGGGACTCTTCCAGGGCTTCGTCGTCGGGCTCGTCGTCATCGTAGTGATCGGACTTTTAGTCGAGGTCATCTGGGCCTTGATCGGCATGGGCGCCGCCAGCGGCTTCGGGGCGGCTATGACGCAGAACATGGACAAGATGGCAACTGCGTCGCTGGTCGAATCGACCAACAGCAGGCTGGACTCGATGAACTCCTCCGGGATCGGCATGGCCATCGAGTGGGCCGTGAAGGTTCTGGTTGTGTTTGGCATAGCGGGCGGAATCGTGTGGTCGCTGGATCCCAACCTTGGGATAGGGCTGGTCGTAACCCTTCTCGTAGGCCTCGGTGGCGGGTTTGCTATCGTGTGGTGGCTCGGGGTCACGGACACGCTGGCATCGAACCTTAGCGGCGGCTTCGACTGGCTGCCCTTGTCCGGCCTTGCTGAGCAGTGGGAGTCCTGGGGGCTGGTGCGGTTCTGGGGATTCGCCGGGGCGGCCGCATTCGGTATCGGCTGGGCGTTCGCGGCGGGCGGTCTTGGAGCTGGGATCGTTCAGGCCATCGTGCTGGCTCTGGTCGCGCTGGTGGCCTCCCTCGCAGGCGGCTTCATCGGCGTGCAGATGAAGAAGAGCGGGTAAGCTCGAACGCGCGGACCGAGGTCGGCGGAACAAACGGGCCGAACATCTGTCGACACCGATTCTTGAACTAGCCTTAGAGACGCCCCGCCGGTGGGTCTCTACCATGTCGGCGGACTACGGCGTCGAGCAGGGCCCACAACGCAGCTTTGTAGCGTTTTCTACGCCCAACATACTTGATTCCCTCGTAAAAACCCGTTTTGAGGAAGTTCCAGCGCTTTAGCACATGTGAGCGCTACCGTATGTTGGGGTAGGACACGGAACAGAGACTGTATATTGTACCCAGGCAAGGGTACGGTTGTTCTAATTCGACCTGCACAGACTTTTTACGAGAGAATCATACTTGACCGTCGCAAACCTGGGCTGCACGATATTAGCGCTGGAGAAAATTCGTGAAAGCGCTGATCAGCACATATGATAGGACCGGCGTCGTCGAGCTCGCCCGTGCGTTAAGTGAGGCGGACTTCGAGCTGGTCAGCACCGGTGGGACCGGCTCGGTGCTCTCGGAAGCGGGGCTCCCCGTCACCCAGGTGGCGGACCTGACCGGTTTCCCGGAGATCCTCGACGGGCGCGTCAAGACCCTCCATCCGATAGTGTACGGTGGAATCCTCGCCCGCCGCGGACTCCCCAGCGATCTCGAACAGCTAGCTGAACACGAGATCGACACCATCGATCTCGTGGCCTGCAACCTCTATCCTTTCGTCGACACGGTCAGCCGCCCCGACGTTTCCCTTCAGGAGGCCCTTGAGAAGATCGACATTGGGGGTCCTACGATGGTCAGGGCCGCGGCCAAGAACTTCCCTGACGTCATAATTCTGGTCGATCCCGGCGACTACGACTGGGTGGGGGAGCGGCTTGCCCAGGAGAACGGCGGCTCTGCCGGGATAACGATGGACGACCGGAAGTCACTCGCTCGCAAGGCCTTCCAGCACGTCGCGCTTTACGACACGGCGGTCTCTCAGTACCTAGACGAGCCCGCCAATCTAGACTCGACCGAGAAGACCTTCGGCTTCACCAAGCTCTACGACATGAGCTACGGTGAGAACCCACACCAGGAAGCGGCGCTGTACGCGGACGTGCTGTCGACCGGCGGGATCGTTCGAGCAGAGCACCTACAAGGCCAGGAGCTATCGTTCAACAACGTGCTCGACGCAGACGCGGCGTGGACCACGGTGTGCGATTTCGACGAGCCGTGCGTTACCGTAGTCAAGCACACGAACCCCTGCGGCTTGGCCATTCACGACGACCAGCCAACCGCTTACCAGCGCGCCTTCGAGGGCGATTCGATGTCAGCGTACGGCGGCATTGTGGGATTTAATCGCACCGTTACGGCCGCCACCGCCAAGGCGATGAAGGGCGTGCTGTACCATGTCATGGTCGCGCCCGACTACGAGCTAGAGGCCCTCGAAATACTGCGGAAGCGCAAACAGCTTAGAGTGTTGAAGGCGACTCCGGCGGCAGGCCCGCTGGTGGACCTGGACATCCGGAGGGTATCCGGAGGGGCTCTGATCCAGACGACGGACACCATCGCGGAGGACCCTTCGACATGGAAGGTCGCCACCAAGCGCAGCCCTACTGACGCCGAGCTCAGCAATCTCGGGTTCGCATGGAAGGCGGGCAGGCACATCAGGTCGAACACGATCGTCCTTGCCAATGACGGCGCCATGGTGGGCATGGGCACCGGTCAGCCGAACCGCGTAACGAGCATCCATCTCGCCATACGGATCGCGGGAGAGAAGGCTCAGGGGAGCGCCCTGGCCTCCGACGCCTACATGCCTTTCGCCGACAACATAGAGATGGCGTCCGAAGGCGGCATCACCGCGATCGCTCAGCCGGGGGGCTCGATCAGGGACGACGAGGTGATCGAGGCCGCAGACAAGCTCGGCATGGCCATGGTGTTAACCGGCGTGCGGCACTTCAAGCACTAAAGTCCTGGTTCACGAGTCCACCGGATGATTTGAGGTGCACTTCGTGGCGACGTGAATCGTGGTTCGACAAGCTCACCATAAGCGGAGAAAAATAGGGCACCAGGCCACTCCCGGCATGACCGCCTCTTCCGAACGATCGTGACAACCTCAGTCGAACTTGTTCTGCCAGTTCTGAACGAAGAGACCGACCTCAATCCTAGCACCCGCGAGCTGACGGAGTACCTGTCCGAGAAGGCGGCGGACTACGAGTGCCGCGTCGTCATCGCCGATAACGGCTCCACGGACTCAACCCCCGACGTAGCGAAGGCGCTCTCGGACGAGCTCTCCAACGTCGAGTACCTCCGGATCGAGGAGCGGGGACGGGGACGTGCGGTCAGCCAGGCGTGGCTCGCCAGCGACGCGGACGTCCTCGTTTACATGGACATCGACCTTTCGACCGAGCTCGGCGCCTTGTCCCCGCTATTGGACGCTGTAGCTAGCGGCGGGTATGACATGGCGATTGCGTCGCGCCTTAAGAAGGGCGCGCGAGTCATCGGCCGTCCCCCGCACCGCGAGGTCATCTCGCGGATTTACAGCTGGCTCGTTCGAATGTCGTTCTGGACGGGGATCCAGGACTTCCAGTGCGGCTTCAAAGCTATCGGGCATGAGGCTGCCCGCGACCTTTTACCACTGGTGGAGGACACGGGCTGGTTCTTCGACAGCGAGCTGCTGCTGCTCGCAGCCAAGAATGGCTACAGAATCAGCGAGATCCCGGTCGAGTGGAGGGACAGCCCCGACAGCAGGGTGCGTATCGTGAGCACCGCCGTCGATGACCTGAAGGGCCTGGCGAGGCTCCGCTTCGGAGGACTGGGTAAGGCTAAGGCGGAGCTAGCACGCCGCAGATGACCTCACCCCCGGCCCCTCTCCGTGGCACGGAGAGGGGAGGTGTTGTGGGGAAGTCGACTGGGTCGGAGCCGGGTTTTGTACCACGCCAGCCAATGTTCGGCGGCCGTGAGGGAGCGAAGTCGCACCACCTCGAGGTGGGAGTGCTGCGGCTCAGCGAAGGCGGGCGGATATGTCCGTCTACGCCGGCCGTGGGTCTTGATCGCCCACGCGAACAGCGAGTCCCTACGGAAAAACGCGTTGGCGAACCTCTCTCGGTTGCCGTTCCACAGCTCTTCGCCCGTCGCGACCCGCCGGAGGGTACGCCGTAAGAGTCGCCACAGGACGATGCCAAGCGGATAGTCCAGCCAGACGACCATGGTCGCCTTTGGCCACACCAGGTCACGGGCGATGCTGTAGTTGCCGTCGACGACCCAGCTATTGCCCGACACGGCATCCGCTATCCGCGATCTGAAGACCTCATCGCCGGCGTCGGTCCAGTCGGCGTCCCAACGCAGCGCGTCGAGCTCGATGTGAGGGAAGCCGAGAGCAGCGGAGAGCTGTTGGGCGAGTACCGTCTTGCCAGCGCCGGTGGTGCCCAGAACGACAATACGCCTGTGATCCGGGGAAGCCATGGTTCGTCAGCTACATGCCTCGAACGGCGTGTCGTACCTGGACGGCGGCTGAGTAATAAGTCCCAGCCGATACGAAATGATGAGCGGTCCGATTTCCTTGACGTCGACTGGCTCCCAGGCCGCTGCGTACTCGGTCATTTCCTTCAGAAACACGGATTCCTCCAAGTCCTTTTGTTCGATGTTGCGACTCCCACCATCAAAGCTGCCTTGCCTTTTTATTGCTGGGATTGAACCGTAAGGCTGCCATTTGAGACAGTGTCGATAGGGATCGGTCGAGCGTCAGAGCCCCCGTAGTCCGTGACTGACAGCTCGATTTGCGTAGAAGACCCTTGGCTCCCCACCGCTTTACAGACTAGTAGACCAACATCCTTGAAATGACGGGTGGAAAGCCGGACTGCCCAGCGGCTGTCTCCAAAAGCCAGGCATGGCGGGGAAAGCCCCCGTGCCAATCAACCAATCATTACAAACATTTCGGACCACTAGCTGAAGGAGCACGAAATCTCCGGTTAAGGCACTTGTCGCAGAAAAACCGTTAACCAAAACCCGTCCGCTCAGTCCGACCCTCGTTGCGCCAGAACCCATTTCTGGATGCCGATCTACAGCCGTGACAACCAGGACCTCTGGATCGAACGTTATCGTAAAGTCAAACGCAGCGAGGCCCGGCGGATCTTGGCCAAACACTCGTATTGGTATGTTGAACCCACTAGCGCCAGATTCAACTACAGCATCATCGATGCTGATCAGGTCAACTCCCGGTTGTGGAATAACTGTAGCTTTGAGGGAGCTGGTTGGAGCCGGGACAGGTCGAGGTGCCTGGGTCGCAGTGACGGTCGCTGTCTGTAACGGGGTATCCACCACAACGGGCGAGGCGATAGATTGAGGCGTTGGCGTTCGCGTGACATCGGGCTGCGGGGGTGTAGCAGGTAACGGACGGGTCGGGGTCAGTTGTGGGGTGCTTTCGGTTGGAGACCGATCCGGAGCACAACCGGCATTAGCTACAACGAACGCTAAGGACGCCACGATCGCCGTATTCGAAGCGAAGTTGCCCATACTTGGGGATACTCTAAACCATTGAACGGCAAGCCGCCTTTGTGCGGCTGTCTATCGGCGAGCCGACTTGTTGCAGCTCGGACTGGGACTCCACGACTGCCGAGAGACTTCCCTCGGGCGTGCCCCGTTTGGTGGAAGAGGTCAGGCGCGGCTAGTTGCTTTTGCCAACCAGCTTCAAAGGGTTGGTCTTTACGAGCATCGTGACCTCGTCCGCAGTCATGTCGGCGTCGAGAAGGGCTGCAATGGCCATTCGCATGCCTTCCGCTGCGGGCGGGTTCATCCAGTGGCCGAAGTCGGTGGTCACTATGCAGTTCTCGACCCCGAATTTCCTGATCGCTGCGACCATCTCCGGCGGGCTGCTCGTGCGAAACGACGGCATGCACTCCAGGAACGTGAACTCCAGTACGGCCCCTGCCGAGACCATGTCGCCCATCTCGGCGTAGCTCGCGACACCCGAAGGGTGGGTAGTTATCAGCCGCGTTATCCTTCTGGCGGCGGCATCTTTGAACAGGGCAATTGCCTCCTGAGGCGGAGCGTGCCCGGACGCCAGGGCCATTTCCTGGTCTTGCACCACGTCCAGGACCTCGTGGACTTCAGGGCGGAGCTTCCCGGAGCCGTCGGTGAGCCTGATGGCGGGGTGGGCGCCGCTCGGGGCGCCGGCGCTTCGGGTCGGCATCCATACGACCCGGGCGCCCATCCTCGCCGCAGTCAGCACCGCGTGCGGGTTCAGCCCGCCCACCTCTCGGTTAAGGGTGATGGAGCCGGCCACGTCGAGCCCTGGGTACACCCGGCTCACGGTATGCGCCAGGGCGGCTGTTGGGTAGAGGTGGGACTTCAGCACGAGGCCAGCCATCTCGGCCTCGTGGGCCGCGCGCCCGACGTCCAGGGCGTCCATGCGCCGTTCTCTTTCAGGATCGGGTCCGGCGTGCACGTGCAGGTCGAAGGAGCCTCGGAGGATCTCCTCGACCTTTTCGTTCATGCTTTCAGCCATCTACTGAGTCCTTCGTACTGGCAGGTCTTTAGGTCTGCCCTTCGCGTTCTACGGGCGCGGACTCGAGGGCGAGTCTGAGACTCGCCCCTACGTCGATCTCCGACCAACGCCTCACGCTGCGTTACCCAGTTCGGCAAGAACGCCTTTCAGCTTGTCCGAAGTCGTGAACATGGCGGCGGGCACCTTTGCTTGGGTCTTGTCCAGCGCCTCGCCCTTGCCATCGACGAATACGACGGGCACGTCTTGCGTCGCCGTCGTCGAGCGCAGGTAGTGGGCCGTCTCACGGCCGAGGGAGGGCAGCCTAGTCAGGTAGATGACCACGACGTCGGGCGGGTCCTGCCCGATGCGCTTCCCGGCCCTGGCACCGTCCTTCGCCTCGATTTCCACGTCCCAGCCTTCCGCTCGAAATGGTTGGGCCAGTTCCTCAGCCTCGGCTGAGTTCCAGTGAATGAGAAATAGCTTGCCGGCCACGGACGAAACCTTCAGCGAAGAGCCGCCTGGCTAAATAGGTGGCCGCAGTATACCAGCGTGACGGCTGAGACGGTCAGATTGACAGCCTTCGGGGGGCCGATTAACCTGAAGGTAGAACGCGTCTTGGACAGGGAGCGTCAGATGGCCACAACGAGCGTCGACCCGGCGGTCCAGCTGGTGTTAGACAACATGCAGATCATAGTGGGTTCCGAAGGCGGCTCACTCGAGGTCGTCGACGTTTCCGACGGCCGCTTCGCGGTCAAGTACAACGAAGGGCGCAACGACGAGTGCCCCGAGTGCGTGCCTACTCACGACATGGTCCACGAGATGATGACCGCTTCTTTGAAGGTCCACGCTCCCCACATAGGCGAGTTGGAACTGCTCTAGGGTCGTTCCGCCAACACCTTCCGGGCGACGATTCTTAGCCTTTTGTAGTCGACCGTCCACTGACCATCGCCGTACAGCCGCAGCCTCAGCCTGCGCTCCACCAACTCGATTGCCTCACGCCGCTGGTCCGTGTCCAGACCATCGAGGAAACCGCCTGCGAACATGTCTAACTAGAGGCGCATGCCTTCCGGACCGCCGTCAAGTGCGGTCGGCCGGTCGAACAGGGTGGCCTGAATGGCGGAGAAACCGTGGTTTTTGAGTAGCGATGCGTATTCGTCCGGGTCCGGGAAATAGAAGTCCGGCTGGCCCGTGGGTGGCGTGCTGGGTTGGACCTGGTCTAGGGCGGAGCGTATCGCCTCCAAGATCAGCGCGATGTTCCCTTTCCCGCCAAACTCGGCGACAAACCGGCCGCCCGGCTTCAGGGCTCTCCGGACGCCCTCAATCGCCTTCTCGGGCGGGCGAACCCAGTGTAAGACGGCGTTGGACACCACGGCGTCGAATTCTTCGTGATACGGGAGGTTCCGGGCGTCCGCAAGTTGGAACCGCAAGGCTGGGTAGTTCTGTCTCGCCTGTTCGACCATACTCGGAGCGCTGTCGAAGCCTAACACGGTTGCGCCTGACTCGGTGATCTTGGCCGTCAGGTGTCCCGTGCCGCAGCCAAGGTCCAGAACGCGCTCTCCGGGCATCGGTGCGAGCAACTCGACGAGCTCGGCTCCGTGCTCCCCTACGAAAGAGTGCTCAGTGTCGTATAGTTGTGCGTCCCAGCTGGTGTTCGGCATGGATGTTTTGAAAAGGAAAGTCGGCGACCAGCCATCCGTTGTACGGTGCGACTGGATTCCGGCCCACGACTTTCGTCGGGGCAGGCTTTTCGCCGGAATGACGAGAGTCAGGCTCCTGCGCGGCGGCCTAAAGCAAGTCCAGGTACTTGAGCCCGGACCCCGTGTTCAGCAAAAGTATCGACTCGTCCGGCGAGAGCGTGCCGTCTTCGATTAGCTTTTTGGCCCCGACGGCCGTGGCGGCGCCCTCGGGGCAAACGAAGATGCCTTCCAGGGAGTCGACCACTTTGACGTACTCCATAAGCTCCTCGTCCGAGACCGTGACGGCGCCACCACCGCTCTCTCGGAGTGCACGAAGGATAAGGTAGTCGCCGATAGCACCCGGCACACGCATTCCGCCCGCTATGGTGTGGGCGTTCTCCCAGGGCTCCGCGAACTCGGTCCCTTCGCGGAAGGCCCGCACCATCGGCGCGCAGCCCTCGGACTGGACGCAGAACATCTTGGGTCGCTTGCCCGCTAGCCAGCCGAGCTCCTCCATCTCCGCGACGGCCTTCCAGATGCCGACGATGCCGGTGCCTCCGCCGGTGGGATAGATGATGGCGTCGGGCATCGTCCAGCCGAGCTGTTCTGCCATCTCGTAGGCCGTCGTCTTCTTGCCCTCGGCGCGGTAGGGCTCCTGGAGGGTCGAGAGGTCGAACATCCCTTCCTTCTCGGCCTTCTCTCGCGATTGGCGTCCCGCCTCGTTGATCAGCCCATCGACCAGCGTGAGGTGTGCGCCGCTGGTTGCGACTTCCTTCATCGTCGACTCGGGCGCGTCCTGCGGCATGTAGATATGGGCCTCAAGGCCGGCCCGGGCGGCATAGGCCGCCAGAGCGCCCCCGGCGTTCCCGGCAGAGGGGAGGGTCACTTTCGTCACCCCGAGCTCCAGCGCCTTGGACACCGCCGCGGACAGCCCCCGCGCCTTGAACGTCGCCGTCGGGTTGACTCCCTCGTCCTTGATGAGCAGGTTCTCGGCGCCGATCCTGGCTCCCAGGCGTTCGGCTTTGTGAATGGGCGTGAACCCCTCCCCCAGCGTGACCACGTTGTCCACGTCGACAACCGGCAGGACCTCGAAGTAGCGCCACATGTTGGCGGCCCGACCCGGCAGGGAGCCCCGGTCGAAGTTGTTCCGCGCCGCGGCCAAGTCGTACCTCGCATACAAGACCTTGCCGCACGACGGACATAGCCGCCGGGGCTCGTCGGCGGAGAGCGTCTCGCCGCAGTAGGTGCATTCCAAGTGGGTCAGGTAGCTTTTCACGGGACCGTCGCTCCGATCAGGGCTGTTTACGCCGCACTCTCTCAGTATCTATAATGTTCGGTGCCGGCCTCGGCCCGGCCGGCTCGCCGAAGCAACGCCACATTATAGAGGAGCCAGATGGTCACGCCAATCGAACAACGCTACATCGACCTTCACCCCAAGTCGGCCGAGCTCTACGCCACCTCGAGGGGCATTTTCCCCAACGGGGTGACCCACGAGGCCCGCAACCAGCGGCCCTTTCCCCATTTCGTGACCCACGCCCTCGGCCCCCATAAGTGGGACGTGGACGGGCACAAGTTGATCGATTACCGAACGGGCCATGGGTCCCTGATTCTCGGGCATTCACATCCGGAAGTCGTCGCGGCCGTCAACGAGCAGATGGCCAAGGGCACCCACTACAGCGCCTCGACGGAGCTCGAGATCGAATGGGCGCAGTGGGTCCAGAAACTCATACCGACAGCCGAGAAGGTCCGGTTCCACAGCTCCGGCACCGAGGCCACGATGATGGCCTTTCGAATGGCGAGGGCGTACACGGGCAAGACCAAGGTAATCAAGTTCGACCACCACTTCCACGGCTGGAACGACTACGCTCTGGCCGGAGGGGCAGGCCTGGGCGGCGTCCCTGAAGAGACTCTCAGCACGATGATAGTGCTGCCGCCCAACGACATCTCCCTCGTAGAGAAGGCCCTGCAGGACGATAACGTCGCCGCCGTAATCATCGAGCCGACAGGCGCTCACATGGGGCAGGACCCAGTTCTACCGAGCTTCCTGAGCGAGCTCCGAGAGGCGACCGAGCGCTGCGGAGTCGTTTTCATCATGGACGAGGTCGTCACCGGGTTCCGAACATCGAAGGGCGGTGCGCAGGAGTACTACGGCATCCGCCCCGACCTCACGACGCTGGCCAAGATCCTGGGTGGCGGACTACCCGGAGGCGGCGTTACGGGCAAGGCCGACATCATAGACATGATCGCGCTCCGCGACGATCCCGAGTACAACCAGAACACGCGTATCTCGCATCCGGGCACCTTCAACGGCAATCCTCTGTCGGCGGCTGCCGGCGCGAAGGCCCTCGAGCTGCTGGATACGACGCCGGTGAACGAGAAGACCGATGCGGCGGGCGCACAGCTCAAGGCCGGCTTCAACGACATGCTCTCGCGGATGGAGATCCCCGGCTGCGCCAGCGGCCTCGACTCCATCGTCTTCCTGCGGCTCGGGGTCGACCACGAGTGCGACAAGGAGCTCTGCGACCTGTCGCCCGAAGACCTCGCCAAGACGCAAGACTCCCACCGGAACGCCCAGCTGAACCTCGCACTACTAAACCACGGCGTCGACTCAGCGACCCGTTTCCTAATGGGCTCGGCGTTCACCGACCAGGACATCGACGACACCGTCGAGGCCATGGGGAAGGCGCTCTCCGACATACGGGCGCAGGGACTTATTTAGGGTACGGGGTCAGGGGTACAGGGTACGGTATTGGTACTCTCGATCCGATGAGCACCCTGGTGGTCGAGGAGACTCTTCGGGTCCCCATTTCCGACGGGAAAAGCGTCACGGCCATTCGAGTCGAGCCGGAGGTGCTGGCTACCGGGTGGCTGTTCGCCTATGCACCTGGCGCGGGCGCAAACGTCCACGACCGCTTCGGGGCCTATGCGTGCCGGCATCTCGCCGAACAAGGGATAAGCGCGGTACGGTTCCAGTTCCCGTACTCTGAGGCCGGCAAGCGCCGCCCCGACCGGACCGCCGTACTGGAAGCGACGTGGCGCTCGGTGATCGAATTGGTGCGCCAACCGGGCCAGAGGCTGGTCGTCGGGGGAAGGTCGATGGGCGGGCGCATCGCCTCTCACGTCGTTGCCCAGGGCGAGGCCGTGGATGCCCTGGCCCTGTTCGCCTACCCGCTCCGGCCTCCGTTCAACCCCGATACCGTGCGCGACCAACACCTTCCCGACATAGGCGTTCCTACGCTCTTCTGCTCCGGCACCCGCGATTCCTTTGCGACCGTCGACGAGCTCCGCGTCGCCGCCGCGAAGGTGGCTGGCTCCGAGGTCCATCTGCTGGACGGCGCCGACCACGGCTTCACGACGTTGAAGTCGGACCCAAGGACTAGAAGCGACGTGTGGGAGGAGGCGGTCGTAGCCCTGGTGGAGTGGCTCGGGCGCGTTTAGCTTGGTTCGACACGCTCACCACGAGCGGGGTTGGTTGCGAGGCGTATTTTCTTTATTCTGACCCTGGTTGAGTGGCCACCTTGGACAGGTATGCGAGCGCAGCCGTCGAGGGTTTCCCTAGGCCCGACCGTTGGCTCGGCGTCAAGGCAGCCGAGCACCGACTGCTCTCGCCTTTGAAGGTAGCTCTCGACTTCAAGAACGCTGGCGTAGGTATCTCTCAACGCGCCTCGCTTGCAGACTATTCGTGGAGTCTTCGCGGAGCGGCTTCCTGGCGCTCAAGCTCGTCCCCTCACTGTATGGTTCCCGGTTGCCTTGTTGCAGGATTCCGTTAGGAGGTCCCTTGTGGGCAAAAAAGGCATTGACTGGCCTTTCGGACCCAAGCAGTATCCGTGACGAAGGCAGTGGGTCTGGCAGTAGCCCGGATTTGAGCACCGATTTGTGCGGTCAACGAGGGAAAGTTTTCAGTGCGAAGCTTACTCCCAAAACAGGTAACGCTTTCATCAGGGATGAAGGCACCTATGGCGTTCGCGGCAGCAGTGTCGCTGGTGGGAACACCTCTTCTCCAGCTTGGCGCCGCGTCAACGGTCATGGTCGCCAATCCTCTAACAGTTGCGATCATTGCCGGCGCCGTTGGAGCGCTCGGGAAGATCACCGTATACGGTTTCGGGCGATCGACACGAAGCCTGGGCGATGATGGACGAATTCCCGAAAAGGTCCGTCTGTTTGTTGACCGGAACATGGCGACCAGTATCTTCACCTTCTCGTTAACCCCAAATCCACCGAAGGGATGACTATGCAGCAGCGGAACGGGCGATAGGGGCAAGGGAGGGCGATGGTCCGGGCACGATTTGGGGTAGAGGGGGGCCGGTGTTTGTCTTCAGTTGCCGCGGGGAGACTTTGTGACCGTCTGCGAATGTTGGTCAGGGCGAGATAGCGGGGAGAGGACACAGCAAGAGGCACTCGCAGACCGGACTGGCGCGAGTTCGCGGGGACGTTCGGTTGGCCGGATGGCGGCCGGTTGCCGCCGCCGCCGTCAGGCAGGGAGTGGCAGGGCGCGCAATCGGGCCAGGGCACGATCGAACTGGGCTTCCCAAGGCCAGCGCTGTGGCAGATGCAGTGTGAGGCGGCGCGCCGAGCGGGTGATCCGTCCGGCCAGGGAGAAGAACCGCCGCCGGAGGGTCTTGGTGGTCACCACCTGCTCGCCCAGACCGATGCGCGCTGTCCAGCGGGCGATGTTGTGGGCCATCACCTGTACCGCCAGCCAGGCGGCGTTGGCGGCGAAGCGGCCCGAGGGGAGATGGTTCAACCCCACACCGTGCTTGAGGTCTCGGATGGCATTCTCGATCTCGGCGTGGCGGCGATGGTCGGCCTCCAGTTCGAGCATCTCCCCGTCCCGGTCGGTGATGAAGCCGTGATAGCTGTAGGTGGCGAAGAGGGCCAGCTGGGAACCGGGCGTGGGCTTCACACGCCGGACGATGAGCCGCACCGGCGCGGCGTCAGGTTCACTCTGGAAGGGAGTGCAGGTGGTCTCGGCCACATCGGCGGCGCCGTCCATCCAGTAAGGAATCGGCGTCCAGGCATCTTCGGGTATCGCCTCGATGAGATTGTGCAGGCTTTTATGCTGGCGGATGGTGATGGAGAAGCGGACATCCATCTTGCGGCAGACGGATACCACGCCATGAGTGTAGAACCCGCTGTCGGCCCGTAGCGTGAGTCGTCCGTTGGCCCCGGCGTAGCGCACCCGTCCCACCGTCTCCCGCAGGAAGTGGGCGGCGCCGCGGGCGGTGTTGGCCCGGCCCTCGCGCAGCCGGGACATCAGCACGTCTCCGGTGCCGGCGGCGATGGCCAGCAGTGGGTGGTAGCCCCGCTTGCCGGTATAGCCGTGGTGGCGGGCGCCCTCCTTGGCCAGTCCGTAGGTCTCGCAGATGGTGGAATCGAGGTCGATGGTGAACGGCGCGTCGCCGGGTCCGGCCCCAGCGGCCCAGGCCCGGGCCAGCAGCTCCCGGCTCACCCGGTCCAGCTGGCGGACGTGGCCCCACCGGAAGCTGCGCAGGAAGGTGCCCAGGGTGGATGGCGCCTTGACCGTGCCGCCCAGGGTGCAGGCCGTCCCCCCGGTGCGCAACACATCAGCGTCGTCGATGCAGTCGCCGCCGGCCATGGCTGAGGCCACCAGGGTCATCAGCTTGTCTCCGGTGTTGGCCCGCCCCGGCGCGCCGCCCAGGTCAAGGTGATGGTCAACGAGTTCCCGCAGGCCCAGATGCCGGGCGAGGGTGGCCGGCAGGAGCAGACCGGCATTGGCCACCAGGCGGTGATCGTCAAAGACGATACGGATACGGTCGGGCTGGTTGCGTGGTAGCATCTATTGGGTGCTCCTTCTCTGGGACTGTTTTGCTGTCACAAAACCATTATCCCAGATTCAGAAGAGCACCCTCTGGCCTCTTCAGGATGCTAACCCGACGCCCTCCCTCGGTGGATTCGGGCTAACGCCTAGTGGTTCAACTTTTTTGTATTGATGGGTAGAGTGACTTTAGTTTGATGCGCGCATCCTCGGTAGTGAAGCGCCAATCCACTCGTATCACATCCCGGTTGCGTTGATTCTGCCAAGCATTGACCTCGCCGCGCAGGATGTCTTGATTGGCAATCCGTCGGTCCAGGCACTGTCGAGCCAGCACACCGATCTCTATCTCCGCCATATTCAACCAACTCCCGTGTTTGGGAGTGTAGTGTATCTCCAGTCGCTCAGCTATACGCCTCGCCTCAGCAGGCTCGAATGCCTCGTATAGCGAGGACAGCTTGTGAGTGTTGAGATTGTCCATTACCAGCACGATCCGGTCTCTGTCGGGGTAGTCCTCGTCGACCAGTTTCTTTATCACATGCGCCCAGTCCACCTTCGTGCGACGCTCTCTGACCTCGACTCGGCGCCATCCGTCCAACGGTGCAAACAGCATGAACAGGCTGCTCACTCCATTGCGCTCGTATTCGTAGTCGTATGCCGCCGATAAGCCGGGCGCTGCGGGACGCGGCACTCGCGTCTCCTTGACTTGCTGTTTGCTCGTCTCATCCATGCACACCAGAACCTCATTCCCATCGTACGGCCGTTGGTAGACCTCCAGTACGTCTTCCATCGCGCACACAAACTCCGCGCTCTGACCGGGCGGGATGCACCAACTCTGCTTCAGCCACGGCTTCAGTTCGTTTTTTTAAGCGCCTGGCGAACCGTCTCGGTGCTGATGGTCTCGACTATCTCACACTCGACCAACTGGTCAGCCAACAGCTTCAGGGTCCAACTGGCACGCCCCTCCGGCGGTTCCCCGCAGGCCATCGCTATCAACCGTGCTTCACCTTCGCCGTCCAGTCTCTTTTGACGCCGACGCAGTTGCTTTTTGCGATTCAGCGCAGACTCGACCCCCTCCTCTACACAGCGCTTGCGTATTCGCTCGACCGTTGACTGTCCCACACCGAGCGCGCTGGTGATGTCCGCGTCCTTCATTCCCCCGTCCGAGCGTGACTCATCGCTCATCAGCAGAATGCGCGCATGGGTCTGTTTGTACGCCGCAGCCCGACCGCGTGAGACCAAGGCGTTGAGTTCCTGTTGTTCGTCGGTAGTCAGTCTGATACGGTACCTCTTGGTAGACATCATGGTTCCTCCTCGGTTCAACGTTACGATTGAACCCCCAAGAGGAACAATGACTATCATGGTCTTCATTTCAATGATGTTGGACCACTAGTCCGATGATCGACGTGATAGGAATTGCAGCAGGCAGAGCCGGATACCCTCTGTCAAGGTTCCTGGCCCTTGCAGCCGCCGGTAAGGTACTCCAGTCAATCGCGGTCGTTTACGCCGCTCTGTGGGGCATAGAATTCGTCGCTTGAATCTAGTGTCCTGAGTTATGAAAGCATTGCAAAAGTACTTGCTGGGGTGTACCCTCCACGAAACGCTCATGGAGGTCACCATGGCCATCGGACGCCCCATTCCTCCCTTGCACCTTTCCTCCGACGAACGCGAGAGCCTCGAGCGCTGGAAGCGGCGTCCAACCACTGCCCAGGCGCTGGCTCTGCGATCCCGGATCATTCTCCGTTGCTCCGAGGGCAAGACCAATACCGTCGTGGCCGGGGAGATCGGTCTGGCCAAGCAAACGGTGGGGAAGTGGCGGGCCCGGTTCATCGAACGCCGCCTCGACGGCCTGCTTGACGAGCCGCGGCCCGGCGGCCCACGCTCCATCACGGACACCGATGTGGAGCGGGTCGTGACCCTCACCCTGGAGACGACGCCGGCGGATGCAACCCACTGGAGCACGCGCTCCATGGCTGCGCGTACCGGCCTGAGTCAGAGCGCCATCAGCCGTTATCTGGCGGGCCTTTGCCTTGCAGCCGCATCGGACCGAGACGTTCAAACTTTCGTCTGACCCTCTGTTCATCGAGAAGGTCCGTGACATCGTGGGGCTCTACCTCAACCCACCCCAGCGGGCTCTGGTCCTGTGTGTCGACGAGAAGTCCCAGATCCAGGCCCTCGACCGGACGGCCCCGCTGTTGCCCATGCGCCCGGGGCAGATCGAGCGCCGGACCCATGACTACCGTCGTCACGGTACGACCTCTCTCTTCGCCGCCCTCGACGTGAAGACGGGAGAGGTCATCGGCGCCTGCCACCGTCGGCACCGGTCCACGGAGTTCCGGCGCTTCCTCGACCGGGTCGATGCGACCGTACCCCCGGACCTCGACGTGCACCTTATCCTGGACAACTACGCCACCCACAAGACCCCCACCATCCAGCGCTGGCTGGCCCGGCGGCCGCGCTATCACCTGCACTTCACCCCCACCAGCAGCTCTTGGCTGAACCAGGTGGAGCGCTGGTTCGCGGTGCTGACAGAGAAGCAACTGCGCCGCGGGGTGTTCCGCAGCACTCGGGAACTGGAGCAAGCCATCGAACAGTACATTGACCAGCACAACGCTGCCTCAAAGCCCTTCATCTGGACCAAAACCGCAGACCAGCTACTAGCTACCATCGCCCGATTTTGTCATCGGATTCATAACTCAGGACACTAGATTTCCGCAAACGAAGGTGCTCATCTTGAGCGGCTACGGCGAGAGCTACCTGAACGATGCCATACGAGCCGGAGCAGATGGTTATCTCATGAAGTCGTCCGCGGCCCAAGGGGTGCGTGAGGCAATAGCGGACATACAAGCAGGCGGGACGGCGATCGACACGCTTTTGATCAAAGCCCTGTTCAACCGGGCGACAAATACGAAAGCGGGCAGCCGGCACACTGTCGCCGACAACGCGTTGGGTTACGCGTCGTAGAATTAGCAAGGCTCGCGATGTCCATTCGCCGGACGAGCCGCGGCCAACGTTACCGGAACCTCTATTTCAGCGCAGCCTGAGCCCGTCGATGGCCGTCCGAATACCGGACCGTTCTGACCTGGGGTACCATGCGTTCTCGGGGTGGTAAAGATGTCCCGCCCGGGCGCGTCTACCGGTGGATCGAGGACCGCGGCGCCACAATACCCCAACGGCACGTTTTTCGGGAGGTCTTTCAGGCTATGGCGCGAGTACACGTTCTGGGAGCAGGCACGCCTACTCCGACGCCCACGAGGTTCGGATCGTCCTACGTTGTCGAGGTCGGGGGCGAGCAGCTCATGATCGACTGCGGACCAGCGACGACGTACAAACTAGTGAAGGCCGGGCTGTGGCCGACCGACGTCGACTACTTGTTCTTAACGCACCACCACTTCGACCACGACGTCGACTACCCCTGCTTTCTGCTATGCCGGTGGGACCAGAGCATCGGCAAGGAGAACCGGCTCCAGGTCTTCGGTCCGACCCTGACCGAGCGTATCACTGAGGGCATCCCCGGCGAGGACGGCGTTTTCTCCCACGACTGGAAGGCCCGGGTGAGCCACCCGCTCAGCCAGCAGGTCTACGTCAACCGGGGCGGGACCCTGCCGCGGATGCCCCCCGACGTCCTCGCCGCGGACGTCGGTCCGGGCAGCGTCTACGCGTCTGCCAACTGGGAGATGACGGCCGCGCCGGCCGAGCACGTGCAGCCATATCTCGACTCGCTGGCGTATCGGCTGGACAGCCCGGAGGGCAGTATCGTGTTCACGGGCGACACCGAACCCTGCCAATCGGTCGTCGATCTGGCCAGAGACGCCGACGTGATGCTATGCGTGTGCTGGGACGACCAGGAGGTCATGGACGCGAACGGCGAGGCGCACGGCCAGTGCGGCACGACGGGCGCGGCTCGAATGGCCCAGGACGCCGGTGTGAAGAAGCTCGTGCTGGTACACGTCGGCCAGCGCCTATCGGGCCACGGCCCGATGGAAAAGGGCGTCGGCGACGTCAAGCAGCTTTATGACGGCGAGGTGCTATTCTCGGAAGAGCTGATGTCGTTTGAGGTGTAAGTTGGTACCCAGATAGGCGTTACGGCCGTAACAAGGGCCTGAAGCGCTTTCTCGCAAGGACGGATACGCCAAATCCTACTAGCACCAACCCGAGAACCGCTGCTCCTGAGAACACCCCTTTTGGCAAAGTGAAATCGCCGACACTCGGTGGCTCCAAAGAGGTGAAGACGAACGTAATCCTGGAGTAGTAAAAAGCGCTGAGACCTTCGAATCCAGAGTCGGTCCCAACTATCATCCAGACTTGGCCTTGATCGTCCGTGGTCACTTCTAAGCCCGAATCCACCGAAGGAGGGCGTCGGGTTAGCGTCCTGAGGCGGCAAGAAGGTGCTCCTGTGCTTCTGGGATAATGGTTTTGTAGCAAAAAAACGGCCCCGGAAAAGGAGCACCCAGTAGATGCTGCCACGCAACCACCCCGACCGGATCCAAATCACCTTCGACGACCGCCGCTTGGTGGCCAATGCCGGGCTGCTCCTTCCGGCCACCCTGGCGCGGCACCTCGGCCTGCCCGAACTCGTCCGGCAGCGCCTCGACCTGGGCGATGCCCCGGGGCGGGCGAACACGAGCGACAAGATGATGACGCTGGTGGCGTCTGCGCTGGCTGGGGGCGACTGCATTGACGACGCCGATGTGTTGCGCACCGGGGGGACGGCCTGCACCCTGGGCGGCACGGTCAAGGCGCCATCCACCCTGGGCACCTTCCTGCGCAGCTTCCGGTGGGGCCACGTCCGTCAACTCGACCGGGTGAGCCGCGAGTTGCTGGCCCGGGCTTGGCAGGCCGGGGCGGGACCCGGCGACGGGCCCCTGACCATTGACCTAGACTCCACCATCTGCGAGACCTACGGACTGGCCAAGGAGGGCGCCCGCCACCACGGCTATACCGGCAAGCGGGGCTACCACCCGCTGCTGGCCATCGCCGCCGGCACCGGAGACGTGCTGATGTCCCGGCTGCGCGAGGGCCGGGCCAACACCGCCCGCGGCGCCGCCCACTTCCTGCGGGGGACGGTGGGACGGGTGCGCTACGCCGGGGCCAACGGACGACTCACCATGCGTGCCGACAGCGGCTTCTACACTCATGGCGTGGTATCCGTCTGCCGCAAGATGGATGTCCGCTTCTCCATCACCATCCGCCAGCACAAAAGCCTGCACAATCTCATTGAGGCGATACCCGAAGATGCCTGGACGCCGATTCCTTACTGGATGGACGGTGCCGCCGATGTGGCCGAGACCACCTGCACCCCCTTCCAGGCCGAGGCGGACGCCGCGCCGGTGCGGCTCATCGTCCGGCGTGTGAAGCCCACGCCCGGTTCCCAACTGGCCCTCTTCGCCAAATACAGCTATCATGGCTTCATCACCGACCGGGACGGGGAGTTGCTCGAACTGGAGGCTGACCATCGCCGCCACGCCGAGATCGAGAATGCCATACGCGACCTCAAGTACGGCGTCGGGCTGAACCATCTCCCCTCGGGCCGCTTCGCCGCCAACGGCGCCTGGCTGGCCGTCCAGACGATGGCCCACAACCTGGCCCGCTGGACGGCGCGTATCGGTCTGGGAGAGCGGATAGCCACCACCAAGACCCTCCGGCGGCGGTTCTTCTCCCTGGCCGGACGGCTCACCCGCTCGGCACGCCGGTTGACCCTGCATCTTCCGGATCGCTGGCCTTGGGCTGAGAAGTTCAGCCGCGCCTTGGCCCGGCTGCGAGCCATTCCACTCCCGGCCTGACGGCACCGTCGGCGACCGACCCACCCACCGGACAACCGAAGATCCCCGCAGACTCGTGCCAGCCCGGTCCGAGAGAGTTCCCTGCTGCGTATTCTCTCGCCATCCCGCGCATCGCAGCCCCCGCAGACGGCCATAGGGGGCCCTGTGCGGCGATGAAGACCGTCCGCCGACCTCCCTACCCCAAATGGAACCCAGGCTATTTCCCCTGTAGCTCCCTCACCCCCCTTCCGCTTTCCTCACGCCGTCCATCGGTGTCCTTCGGTGGATTCGGGCTAAGGGGCGGCCCTCGTTGTCCAGAGTCTTCAGCTTGTACTCGTCGCCGGCCACTTCGGGGTTGGCGACGTTGCCCAGGTTGATCGTGGACTCGCCCTCAGAAGCCTGGTTGCCTTTGTCGATGTTCATCCTAAGCCAGCCGCTGTCATCTTCCGCAACCATCGGCTCAACCGTTGAGGCTCCCGCCTTGACGTAAACGCTTTCGCCGGGGGAGCCACCGATTCCGAAAGACGCGGCTGGGACGTTGGCGGCCATCTCGAGGGAAATAGCTACCTCGTGCGCCGCGTTGGCCTGTAGTCCGGTCACCTGTCTTTTAAGGAACATGAACAGGTCGTCGCTGCGGTTGTGCCCCTGGAGATACATCCCGTTCCCCTCCAGACCCTCGGGAAGCGGTCGGAATCCCGAATCAAGCTCGTAGAGCTCTTGATCGAAGTCGACCGGCAGGTCGGCGAAGCCCGTTTTCCAACCGTCGTCGTCGTTCGAGAACGTGAAGGCGAACCGGGTCCCTTCGGTCGACTGGGCCGAGGCTGTCCTCGCGCTACCTTCGATCAATATCAGAGCTAGGACCGCCAGGCCGAGCCAGAGTCCAACTCTTCGTCAATGCGGGTCCGTTAACCACTGCGTGACTCCTCTGCCTTGTCGTGCGGGACGAGCCGAGGCGCGTTCAACCGCTGGGCGACATGCTACACCGCCGCTGAGAAGACCGGAAGGCTGCGATCTAACCCGCAAGCGGTCGCCGGTGAAGACGCCCCGCCGGGGCGTCTCTACGTTTGCCGCCTGGTGGGCGGGGCCGCGTGGTAGAATTCAGGTGCAGGCTAGCCCGTTTTCGGCGGGCTGGCCCTTTCGGCGTTTAATTCTGGGGGAACATGCGATGAGTTTGGGCGTTCTTGGGGACCTTCTGAAAGAGGCTCCCCAGTACCAAAGACTTCTTGAATCACTGGGGCGGCGTCCGTCCCGGACGCGAGCTCAGGTGCTTGGCGACGCCGAGCCCTTTGCCCTCGCGACGCTCTGGCAGGACCTGCGGGCGCCGATGCTGGTCATCACCCCCAAGCCCGAAGACGCGCGGCGGATGTACGAGCAGCTGGCTCTTTGGAGCGGGGACGACGAACGGGTAATGCACTTCCCGGAGACGGAGACCCTTCCCTTCGAGCGGCAGGTCTCGGACTCGCACACGACTCATGAGCGCCTCCGCGCGCTGTCTGTGCTCACGAGCATCGGGGACTCTCCTCTCGTAGTCGTGGCTTCGGCGACGGCCATCGCACAGAAGACTGTAGACCGCGACACCTTCACCTCCAACGTTCACGCGCTCTCACCGGGCCAGCAGGTCGAATTGGACGAGCTTCTCGAGCGGTGGCGGCGTCTGGGTTACCGCTTCGAGCCCATGACCGACGAGCCGGGCGTCGTCAGCCGGCGAGGGGGCATCCTCGACATCTTCCCGGTCGGCGCTGCTAGTCCGGCGCGGATCGAGCTTTGGGGCGATGACATAGAGAGCATCCGTCTCTTCGACCCGGAAACCCAACGATCGACGGAGATGGTCGACTCGGTAGCGGTCATACCTGCCGTGGAGACGCTGCCGGGACTTGCCGACCGGGACGACCTGGACCGGTGGATCGGGCGAATCGACGTGACACCGTGCAACGACGCCACCACGGCCCGACTGTTCGAAGAGCTCAACAGCCTTCTGGAAGGTCGAGAGGTCGAGGAGGTCGACTTCTACGCCGGGTTCTTCAACCACGGCTCGTTGCTCGACTACTTCCCGGACAACGCGGTCGCCGTGCTCCACCGCCCCACCGAGGTAGTCGAAGCTGCCTGGTCGAATGACGAACGGGCCCACGAGCTACGCGCTACCAAGGAGCGGCGCGGCGAGCTGCCATACCGCTTTCCGTCGTCTCACCTGCTCTGGGGCGACGCCCAAGGAGGGATCAAGCGATTCGACCGCAAACTCGAAGTGACCCAATGGGGCGCTGAAGACCTGACCCATGACGAGACGGTCGTGCTTCCCTTCGTCGCGGCGCAGGGGCAACTGGGCAGGTCCGCAGTGTTCGGCGAGCAGGCCCAGGCAATGGCGTCGGCCGGAGACCGGGTAGTTGCGGTCACATCCGTCCCGAAACGTCTCGGCGAGATTCTCGCCGAGCAGGGCCTGGACGCGGATATTCGGGATTCTCTGGAGGGCTCGCCGACGGCCGGTTCCATTACCTTGGTGCACACGTCGGGAGCGGGGCTCAGCGAGGGCTTCGTTCTAATGCTGGAGGGCTCAAAGCTAGCCGTGTTTGGCGATGCGGAGATATTCGGAGTCACCAAGCAACGCCGGCCTCGAAGACGTCACGCCGCCGCTCGGACGACTTTGCTCTCAGAACTGACACCGGGCGACTACGTCGTCCACGTCGAGCACGGCGTAGGCCGGTTCCAGGGGACCGGCCACTCAGACCGGGACCAGGGAGATCGCGAGTACCTCATCCTCAAGTACGCTCACGGAGACGAGCTCTACGTTCCAATCGACCACCTCGATCGGGTGACGCCGTACGTAGCGCCCATGGATAGCGCGCCCGCCCTCACCCGCCTGGGCACCCAGGAGTGGAAGAGGGCCAAAGCTCGAGTTGAGCGCGGCACTCGCGAGATGGCGGGAGAGCTCCTCTCGCTGTACGCCGCGAGGGAGCTGGCGGAAGGCCACGCGTCGGCCCCTGACGCTCCGTGGCAAGCCGAGCTCGAAGACTCGTTCCCCTTCGAGGAGACCCCGGACCAGAACGACGCTATCGCCAACGTCAAAGTCGACATGGAGAGGCTCAGGCCGATGGACCGCCTCATCTGCGGCGATGTCGGATATGGCAAGACCGAGATCGCTCTCCGCGCGGCGTTCAAGGCTGTGATGGACGGCAAGCAGGTGGCGGTGCTGGTCCCTACGACGGTCCTGGCACAGCAGCACTACGTCAACTTCTCTCAACGGTTGAGCGCCTATCCGATCAAGGTCGATGTGCTCAGCCGCTTTCGGACCGACCTTGAGCAGCGAGCGGTCGTCGAGGGGCTCGCCAGCGGAACGGTCGACATCTGTATTGGAACCCATCGTTTGATTCAAAAGGACGTCAGGTTCAAGGACCTGGGTCTGGTAGTGATCGACGAAGAGCAGCGCTTCGGCGTCGCCCACAAGGAACGGCTGAAGCAGATGCGTCACGAAGTGGACGTCCTCACGCTGACGGCCACGCCCATTCCGCGGACGCTGCACCTATCTTTGGCGGGCATCCGGGACATGAGCACGATAGCGACGCCCCCGGAAGAGCGCCTCCCGATCAAGACCTACGTGTCGGAGTTCAGCGACGAGCTGATCCGAGAGGCCATTCGGCGGGAGCTCGACCGGCAAGGCCAGGTTTACTTTCTCCACAACCGCGTCTACAACATCGACTACATGGCCAGTTACATACGAATGCTCGTCCCCGAGGCAGAAGTTGCGACGGCCCATGGCCAGATGCACGAGGACCAGCTCGAACAGACAATGCTCGAATTCGCCGACGGTCAGATGGACGTGCTTGTGTGCACGACGATAATCGAGTCGGGTCTCGACATCCCCAACGTTAACACGCTGATAGTCAACCGCGCGGACACGTTCGGGCTGGCACAGCTCTACCAGCTTCGCGGTCGCGTGGGTCGTGGAGCGCGCCGCGCCTATTCGTACCTACTGATACCCACAGCTAGGAGCATCACTGAAGCGGCCGAAAAGCGCCTCAAGACTATGCTCGCGGCGACAGAGCTCGGCGCTGGGTTCCAGATCGCCATGAAAGACCTCGAGATCAGGGGAGCCGGGGCGATTCTTGGGGCTCAGCAGAGCGGCCACATCCACGCGGTCGGCTTCGATCTCTACACCCGACTTTTGGGCGATGCGGTCGAAGGACTGCGGGCACAAGAGGGTGGGTCAGACTCCGCTGACGGAGCTATACCCGACGAGCTGGCGCCCTCCGAGCCGGTTAGCGTCGACCTCCAGATTCCGGCCAGCATACCCGAGGAGTACATCGACGACCTGCCGACGCGGCTGTCTATCTATCGACGGCTGGCTGGACTTGCAACGCTCTCTGAGGTCAACACGATGGAGGATGAGCTGCGAGACCGCTTCGGGCCGCTTCCGTGGCAGGTACAGAACCTCCTGTACGTGGCGCGCCTCAAGCTGGATGCGGTGAAGGCGGGGGTCGATGCCATAACCCGGGAGAGCGACAAGATTGTCCTTCGCCTCCAGGACGAGGTCGGCGGCGCGAAGCTGGCGTTGCAGCGTGAGTTAGGCCATGGGGTCACGGTGGGCCACATGCAGGTGCGCATGGACATCAGCCAGTTCCCAAGCGGTTGGGAGGACGCGCTGGTAGAGACGGTGCAGGCCCTGGCGAAGTTCAGAACGCAGGTCGAGCAGCAGCTTGGAGTGGTAGTGTAGCTATCGCCTTATGTCGTGAATCTCGACCTCCCTGACCAAGAAGAACCCGTCCCCTTGCCTAAGGGGGATGCCCCGGGAGTCGTCCACTAACACTAGCTCGATTCTATCGCCCTCATACAGAATCCCACCCGCATTCTCTTCGCAGTCGCCGTTGAAGCACACCTTCGCGCTGGTGACTACCTGGGATTTCGTCAATTCCGGGATGATGTCCAATAGGTCAGGATAGTGAGGGACGAGTGCCGCGTTCGGCACGAAAATGCTGTTCTCTGAGACGGTACTCTCGTTTGTGCCTCCGTCCATCGCGTCGTACTCGATGATCGCTTTGCCGCTCAAACTCTTATACGAGCCGACCCTACTCGCGACGCCATACCGGCCAAGGTCGACCGTTGGAGCCTCGATCACGGTGTCGACCCATTCAGTCTCCGATTGGTATTCCAGGCGGTGCAACTCTTTGAAGGGCTGGATAGAGCGGTCCCCGACGGGGATGGAGGGACCGTATACCTCGTACACCATCGTAAACGGCGGCAGTCGAACCACACTGGAACCGGCCTGAGCACCATCTCGGCCCCATAGACAAACACCGCGGCCAGGGCCAACGCAATGAGCGACGCTCCAATGGAAAGGATGGTTGATTCTCTCGTAAAAAGTCTGTGCAGGTCGAATTAGAACAACCGTACCCTTGCCTGGGTACAATATACAGTCTCTGTTCCGTGTCCTACCCCAACATACGGTAGCGCTCACATGTGCTAAAGCGCTGGAACTTCCTCAAAACGGGTTTTTACGAGGGAATCATGGTTAGCTTGTTCACCTTGCCATCTAGTCAACTGCCGACGGCCGCTCAACCGAGTGTTGCGAGCACTCCTCTCAGCGCATCCCCGAACTCCCGTCGCTGCCAATTCCGGACTTCCGCGCTCTCGAACTCGGAGTCGAGGCTACCGGGGCGCCGAGCGAGGCGTTCTAGACTCACGGCCGGCCACAGAAGGCCCGGGTCCAATCGTAGCTCTCCGCTTAACTGAGTGCGCCAGGTCTTGAGACTGCCGAGTCGAATCCCGACCCTCTTTCGCTCAGCCGGACTCAAAGGCTCTTCGGTGCGTATACGTTTCGGCCTGGTCACGGGCCGCGACCTGAGCCCTTCGGCGATGGCGGCTTTCAGACCCCCGTTGGCAGACGGTCGGCCGGACCGGCCCAGCCCCTTGACGGTGGAGAGGTTCGCGTGTGGATCGGACGCCAGGTGGACCAGCGCGGAATCCGGCAAGACTTTGAAGGGCGGGCGGTCGAGACGGCGGGCCTCGAATTCCCGGTATTGGAACAGCGAGCGAAGCACGGCCAAGCCTCTGCCGTCCAGATCGCGGTTGCCTTTGATCGAAAGAAAGGCCGACTCGCGGTCTCGATGAGTATGCCTCACATTCTCCAGACGCTCGAATTCCTCATGCGCCCATTCGAGTCGAGAGAGCTTCTTCAGTAGGCGCTCCAGAGCGTCCCGGAGGCGAGTCAGATACAAAACGTCGTCAGCTGCGTAGGTGCGGGCCTCGGCGCTCAGAGGCCGCTTGGTCCAGTCGGACCGCTGGAGCGACCTTGGCTTTTTCAGTTCGACGTCCAGGTGCTCGTGGAGCACAGCCTGCAGGCCCAACTGCGTGGAGCCTACGAACGCGGCGGCGATGCTGGTGTCGAAGAGATTATCGACACGGAACTCCCAGTCTCGGTTCAAGCTACGGATGTCGTAGTCGGCGGCATGAAAAATCTTCTCCGATCTGCCGCCGAGCAGGTCGCCAAGGGGTTGGACGTTCTTGATCGCCAGCGGGTCGATGAGGAAAGCGGTATCGGCTATAGCGAGCTGCACCAGGCAGACGCGCTCGTGATACCTGAAAAACCCGTTCGATTCGAGATCGACGGCGACCCGCGGCGCCCTCGATGCACGATCGATGACGTCGGCCAGCTGCGACTCCGTGTCAATCATCTCGATATCGCGTATCTCCGTTTGCATTCCGCTGCCAATCGTAGACCGTTCAGTCACTGTCGCAGCCTACCAGAAGCGACGGAGAAAGTCTGCGGCCTGCTCCCGGTCGACCGCCAGGGAGCTGGGCACCCTTGCGGGCGCCCAGCTCGGCTGTCTAGCCCCTAGACCTCGTCGTCCTTGTCGTCCTCGTCATCATCGTCTCCGTCGTCGTCCTCCTCATCATCATCGTCGTCTTCTGCTACCGCCGCTACGAGCGCTTCGGCAATGACAGCGTGGCCGGTGTCGTTGGGGTGGATGTCCCCGACACCGATATGAGTCAGTCCCAGGCCATCGCCGTCGAAAGCGGGCTGCACGTCCACAACGGTGGCGCCGACCGCCGAACCTATGCAGGCAATCAGGTCGTTCAACCCTGCGTTTGCCGGATTGCTAGCAGCCGCGGCGCAGTCGATGGAGCCATCTAGACCAAGCAGCGCCGCTTCAGTCGGAAGCTCAAACGGGCTGCCGGTGCCGCTGAACGGGTTGTAGTAGGTCATGACGTAGAGGGTCTCGTCCACGTCGTCTTCCAGCGCGGCTGCGAGTGTGCCGACGATCAGCGTGTAGTTTCCGGCGAAGGAGCCGAGTGCGCCCGCCACGGTTACCTGACAGGCCGCTCCGGCGGGATCCACCCCACAGGGCGGCGTCCCCAAAAGGCCGAGCAGGTCGTTCCCACCGATACCAAGAGTCACGACCTCGACGTCGTTGTCCGAATCGGTGATGGTGGCGACCGCTGCCGCCAGCTGGCCGCTGCTGATCATGGAGCCGCTGGTCTCGGCCGGCACGGACAGGTTGACGAGGGCCTCTATGTCCTCCTCGTCTTCGAGGTACTCGGAGAACAACCGGACGTATCCGCCGGTCGCGATGTTGCTGGTCCCAATGCCGAACGCCACGGAATCACCCAGGGCCAGGTAGACCTCATCGTCGTCGTCCGCGTGGGCCGTCCCAGCACCTATCGCCATGCCCAGGACGATGAAAAACGTAACTACGAAGACTGTCGATTTCCGTTTCATCTTGGTTTCCTCCAAATGGCACGGGTTCTTAGCCCCAGTGCCGTTTCGTAAGCAAGGTTGATTCTCTCGTAAAAAGTCTGTGCAGGTCGAATTAGAACAACCGTACCCTTGCCTGGGTACAATATACAGTCTCTGTTCCGTGTCCTACCCCAACATACGGTAGCGCTCACATGTGCTAAAGCGCTGGAACTTCCTCAAAACGGGTTTTTACGAGGGAATCAAGGTTGCACTTCGAACATGGACAAATTAGGTACGAGGTCACCGGTGGAAAGACATGGCAGTCACCTCCCATACGCTGGAATTCAGCGATGGTAGGCGCCTTCAACGGCTACGGGCAGTTGCTTGCGTCCTGTATTCCGTGGTGCAGACGAACCAAGTTCAGGGCGCGTAGGGGCGCTCAGACCGGTCGTCGCGAGGGAAGACGTAGGCGGGGCCTGAGGTGGCGTCAGCCTGGCGGTATTAGAGGCGAGCTAGGTTTAGACATCCCGGTGGCAAATACGGTACCCAGCTGACCGTTCCGTCCGCCTTCCCGGTTGCCAAGGCCGCTACCGAGCGCCTATCATCAACCAACGTGCGGGGTGTGGCGCAGCGGCAGCGCGCCTGGTTTGGGACCAGGAGGTCGCCGGTTCGATCCCGGCCACCCCGACCAGCTACGATCTGGCTACAACCACCGCGTTAATGGGTGAGTTCGAAAAACGCTGCGTGCAGCAAGGTTGACAGCAACCCAGCCAAATCAGACGTCACCATCCGAGCCGCCAACCAATCGGAAGGACAGAGCCGACCCCCTCCTAAGCTCACAAGGAGACAACCCTGTGTCGAAGGGGTACCCCGCAAGAAGGGGCCCCATGGGTCCCAGAGGAGGTGTTGGCTTCCGCCCAACTCTCCCGTGGTTTGACATGGCCCCTTAGTTTCGCCCCGTGAAGACCTGTCTCCAGTTTGATGTATGGGCTATGGCTCAGCCGGCGTCAGCCTCTGAGTAGCTGATTCTGGTAGTTATTTCGTTTCGGGGAGCCGCGCGAAGATCCTCAACAGGCTACACGTTGAGTGAATCCAAGGTGGTGATGCCTGCAGTTGATTCATTCTAGTTTGGTTAGGAGTTGGTTTTGGCCAGAGGACTACAGGGAGTCAGGCAGGGCTTCGAAATTGGCCAAAGCCAATTTATCTAAGCCCGAATCCACCGAGGGAGGGCGTCGGGTTAGCATCCTGAAGAGGCCAGAGGGCGCTCTTCTGAATCTGGGATAATGGTTTTGTAACAGCAAAACAGTCCCAGAGAAGGAGCACCCAATAGATGCTACCACGCAACCAGCCCGACCGTATCCGTATCGTCTTTGACGATCACCGCCTGGTGGCCAATGCCGGTCTGCTCCTGCCGGCCACCCTCGCCCGGCATCTGGGCCTGCGGGAACTCGTTGACCATCACCTTGACCTGGGCGGCGCGCCGGGGCGGGCCAACACCGGAGACAAGCTGATGACCCTGGTGGCCTCAGCCATGGCCGGCGGCGACTGCATCGACGACGCTGATGTGTTGCGCACCGGGGGGACGGCCTGCACCCTGGGCGGCACGGTCAAGGCGCCATCCACCCTGGGCACCTTCCTGCGCAGCTTCCGGTGGGGCCACGTCCGCCAGCTGGACCGGGTGAGCCGGGAGCTGCTGGCCCGGGCCTGGGCCGCTGGGGCCGGACCCGGCGACGCGCCGTTCACCATCGACCTCGATTCCACCATCTGCGAGACCTACGGACTGGCCAAGGAGGGCGCCCGCCACCACGGCTATACCGGCAAGCGGGGCTACCACCCACTGCTGGCCATCGCCGCCGGCACCGGAGACGTGCTGATGTCCCGGCTGCGCGAGGGCCGGGCCAACACCGCCCGCGGCGCCGCCCACTTCCTGCGGGAGACGGTGGGACGGGTGCGCTACGCCGGGGCCAACGGACGACTCACGCTACGGGCCGACAGCGGGTTCTACACTCATGGCGTGGTATCCGTCTGCCGCAAGATGGATGTCCGCTTCTCCATCACCATCCGCCAGCATAAAAGCCTGCACAATCTCATCGAGGCGATGAGGTACCCTCAAAAAGTGTGTAAACGGTCAGGCGGTGTACCCTCTCTCTGAACAAGACGGGCTCAAGGCCCAAGAGAGGAGATACACCGCCCATGAGGAAGGAAAGCACTGAGAGTAGGTCGGAGTCAAGGCCGGAGTGGGAGCAGTTGGAGGATTGGGTGCGAAGCCAGGTCCAGAGGCTGGTCCAAGAGTTGCTGGAGGAGGAGGTGACGGCGTTTCTGGGAAGGGCGAAGTCGGCGCTCAGGTCCGACTCGGACTCAGATACCGGCTATCGGAACGGATACGGCAGAGCCCGGAGGCTTACGCTGAGTTCGGGCACGATACAGCTTAGGCGGCCACGAGTCCGCGATACCGAGGAGCAGTTCGAGAGCCGGCTGCTGCCGCTGTTCGTCAACAGGACCAGGAAGGTTGCTGAGTTGATCCCCGAGCTGTACCTGCACGGTCTATCCGAAGGCGACTTCGATCTGGCTTTGCGGGGGCTGCTGGGAGAGGACGCACCGGTATCGGCGAGCACGGTGGCCCGGTTGAAGTCCAAGTGGAACGATGAGCTTGCCCAATGGCGCAGCCGGCCCCTCGATGACCTGGAAGTGGTCTACATGTGGGTGGATGGAGTCTACGTCAAGGCTGGTCTTGAGAAGGAGAAGGCGGCGGTACTGGTGGTGATGGCGGCCCTGAGCGACGGGAGAAAGGTGGTGGTGAGCGCTGTTCCCGGATACAGGGAGTCCACAGAGAACTGGTCCGAGGTGCTCAGGGACATCAAGCGCCGGGGCTTGAGCTGCCCGAGGCTGGTGGTTGGAGACGGACACCTGGGCATCTGGGGAGCTCTGCGCAACGTCTATCCGCAGGCGGCAGAGCAACGCTGCTGGAACCACAAGATCGTAAACGTGCTCGCCAAGCTTCCAAAGCGACAACAGGACCAGGCCAAGCTCATGCTGCGTACTATCCCCTACGCCCAGACTCGGACAGAGGCTGAGCGGCTCAGGACGGTGTTCACCAGGTGGTGCGGCGACCATTCCTACGAGGCGGCCTCAGAGGCCTTGGAGCGGGACTGGGACCGCATGATCACCTTCTATGACTTCCCAAAGGAGCACTGGGGGCACCTTCGCACGACGAACCCGGTAGAATCACCCTTCGCGGCCCTCAGGCTTCGGACCGATGCCGCCAAGCGCTACAAGAGGGTCGATCGGGCGATAGCGGTGATCTGGAAAATGTTGATGGTCGCCGAACAGCGCTTCAGGCGTCTGAAGGCCCCTGAGTTGATCGAAGACGTCTATCTCGGTGCACAGTATGCGGATGGAATCGCCATTGAATCAACGGCTGAGAAGGTCGCCGCCTGATGTCGTTTACACACCTATTGACGTAACCTCGTTCTCGCGCATCGACTCAGACATCCACCGTGATTCGAGTTGGTTTCCAAACGGGGACACGCTGAACGATCTTGGAGCCCAGTGTCCGTGATCACTGTACAAACGGAAGAATATGTTCCGGAACGTGAAATCAGCCGTGCTATACCCAACGAAGACCGTAGTGCAGTCCTTGGCGATCGACCTGATGGCCCTGTAAATCTCACTCCTGACCCTTTCGGACTCGAAGTAGTCGAGTGACGTGAGTACCATGCGGTTGGACTGTTGCTTGTGTATTGAAATGCATCCATGCGGTTTGTACAAACGAGTGCTCTGCGTGTTCCCGGCGTGTTGGGTAATATCTTCATCGGTTCGGATTGTAACGATCTCATTCGCCGCGAAGCCGTTCGCGTGGGCTTCATGCCAAGCGTCTTCGGCGACTCGATTGTAGTTGGTCGTCACGACTGCCCTCCACGGCAGGCTGGCTGCGATGTAATGACCTATGGTGGGCTGCAGATCCGTAAGTCGGTTTTGGATGAATTCGTCAAGCCCACGTCGGGTGGCGGCTTTAACGCTCGTGAAGAATTCGCTGGCGTGCATCAAATCCGCCTTAAACCCGGGATTCGCGCCATTGTTGATCTCTTCCAGGATCTCACTCGCCAAACCTTCCCCAGTGAGACCGCGACGCCCGTCCGGTCGTCGGCAGTTGTACGTACTGCCAGAACCCAAGAATAGTACGGCGTAACCGCTGGCAAGTTGTTCGAGGATTTCACGCAAATCATTTTCGCTTGCCCTGTCCACGGATTTCACCTCTCCTTTTGTTAAGTCGTCCCAGCCCCCGGGGTTCGGTCAACCGGAACATGACTTTGGTGAGGTTACGTCAATAGGTGTGTAAACGACATCAGGCGGCGACCTTCTCAGCCGTTGATTCAATGGCGATTCCATCCGCATACTGTGCACCGAGATAGACGTCTTCGATCAACTCAGGGGCCTTCAGACGCCTGAAGCGCTGTTCGGCGACCATCAACATTTTCCAGATCACCGCTATCGCCCGATCGACCCTCTTGTAGCGCTTGGCGGCATCGGTCCGAAGCCTGAGGGCCGCGAAGGGTGATTCTACCGGGTTCGTCGTGCGAAGGTGCCCCCAGTGCTCCTTTGGGAAGTCATAGAAGGTGATCATGCGGTCCCAGTCCCGCTCCAAGGCCTCTGAGGCCGCCTCGTAGGAATGGTCGCCGCACCACCTGGTGAACACCGTCCTGAGCCGCTCAGCCTCTGCTTTAGGGCTTTGTGCGAATTTGATCCGGCGGTCGGGTTAGTCCACCTCGACTCCGTTGGTCAATCAGCGTATCGAGATGAACACTCGATAGCTTTGCCATTCACCTTCGAACTGATTCTGCGATCTGGTGAGCCAGAGGAGTTCCTAGAACTTGTGGCGGATAGATTTGAGGGGTTGAGTTTCCAGGCTCGACACGCGATCAGCAGGGCGCTCGCCCAGCTACCAGGCGCTAGGTTCTCCTTATCCCGAATGGGGGACGAAGGTCGCATGAATCGGGCGGTGTTTGGGCTGGCCTGCGCCATTCACCCGTCGTTAGGATTTGAGGAGTTGGAACCGCTTTGAAATGCTTGAGCAGTTCCAGCGACGGACGAACGAATCACACGAACATCCCGAAGATACACAACGGGACCTCAACCTCGAATACCAGGCGGCGATTCTCGAAGCTGAGAGACGTTGGCGCGTTTTCGGCAACGTAGACCTCTTCCAGCGCTCTGAAATTTGGGTGCTCGAACGAATGCAGCCATCAAAACAGTACTCTGACAAGATATACGCGTTGACGGGTTTGGACACGAAAGTCCTACAACTTCTTAAACAGCGGCCGGATCTCACAGCGGAACTCAATAGGTTCAAGGAAAGCGAAATAGTTTCTTTACAGGGGCTTGCTCGCCGCCTTCGCGAGATGCCCTAAGCCGGACGGAACCGGTAACGTCCGACGGAATAGGTCGGACCTAGTATTTCATTAGCCGCGAAGGGCTTGATGCGTTCGTGGCGCACTACGACAGACGCACCGGGAAGCTGAAGGACCTCGTGTGAACGATCCGTTAGTAGCGCACCTCCACGATAGGCTACTGTAGTAGAATCTACATAGACGGAGCCGTGAAAACCAGTGTATGGCCGGTCAATGCTCCGGCGAGCATGCTGGTCAGGGTCTACGGCAAGGGAGCGGAGTATGAATCGGGCGCCGACCAGAATACGAGAAAGCGGCGAACGGTCCTGGACGTACTCGTCCTCCGGTGTCGACACCCGCAGCCAGGACGCGGCCATTTCGCGTTTTACGGAGGGACTGCGCAGCACGTGGGGCGCCGAGAGGGGAGGTCTCCTCGACTTCGGTCATTTCGCCAACATCGTCCGCTTCGGCGACGTCGGAGTTGCCATCTCGACCGACGGAGTGGGCACGAAGGCCCTGATCGCCCAGATCATGGACCGCTACGACACTATCGGCATCGATTGCGTGGCGATGAACGTCAACGATGTCCTGTGCGTCGGCGCGGAACCCCAGTCGATGGTCGACTACATAGCGGTCGAAAGTCTGAATCAGTCGATGCTGGACCAGATTCTGGAGGGGCTGATCAAGGGTGCTCGGCTCGCGAACGTCGCAATGGTTGGCGGCGAGACTGCACAGCTGCCCGACGCCGTCAAAGGTGAGGGGCCCGGAATCGGGTTCGACCTTGCCGGTACCTGTATCGGAACTGTCGGGCCGGACAGGATCGTTTCCGGTGACCGAATCCAGCCCGGGGACTCGATTATCGGCTTGCTTAGCTCGGGAATCCACAGCAATGGTCTGACTCTGGCACGCAGAGTATTCGGCCTGACCACAGACGTCAGCCTCAAGGACAAGCGCGACATCCTATCGACCTACTATGCCGAGATCGACTCGACGCTGGGCGATGAACTGCTAAAGCCCACACGTATCTACGTCAGGGAAGTGCTGGAGATGGCCAAGAGCAGGGTCGACGTCCGAGGTCTTGCGCACATCACTACCGACGGCTTCCTGAACTTACCGCGCCTGTCGGCCGACGTCGGATACCGAATAGATCGACTGCCCGAACCCCACCCCATATTCGGCCTTATCGAGAGTCATGGCTCCGTGCCAGATACGGAGATGTACGACGTCTTCAACATGGGCATTGGGATGTGCGTGGTCGTTTCCACGGACCACGAAAGCAAAGCGATAGAGCTTTGCCGCGAGCAAGGGACCGAGGCTTTCGCGATCGGCCAGGTCGTAGACGACAAGGACCGAGCCGTAGAGATCCTTCCAAGGGGTCTTGCTGGGCGGCGCGGTGAGGGATTCAGCCGGACAGACTAGGCCTCTCAGTAGAGCCGACCTTGAGGTCTCCACGAGACATTCTTCCTCGCCGGTCCGCCGTAGGACCCCTTCTGTACTTGGAATCACCGCATCGACGCGCTATATTCCCCTCAGTCATCGTCAAGCTTCGCGTAGCACGTACCGAGTCCTTAGGACACGTCCCTAGTTAGGAGCGACTCTATGGCAGACCATATTGGCCCCGAACGACAGTTATTTGTCGACGAGCACCTGATAGAAGACCTTGACGGTCTAAGACGGGTCATGCAGCGGCCCGAGAAACTGGCTTCTCCAGTGCTCGAGGGCGATAAGCCGTGGGAACGGTGGTCCGCGAGCATTATCGGCAACTCCGTGCACTACGATGAGGAAGACGGCATTTTCAAGGCGTGGTACGACACGATCGGCGGCGTTGCATACGCTACGTCGCAGGACGGGATGCACTGGCAAAAACCCAGCCTCGGGATCATTGAGCGGGACGGCTCGACGGACACCAATCTAATAAGCGCGGGACGGAACTTCAGCGTCGTCAAGGACCCGGCGGACGAAGACCCAGAGAAGCGGTACAAGGCTATGTACTGGGGCTCGCGGAACGAACCCGATGCGCCCTGGGGCGCCAAGGGGCATTTCGTCGCGTTCTCCGCCGACGGGATCCACTGGACGCCCGACCCACGAAATCCCGTGGCCGACAGCCGCAACGGTCTTACAGATGGCCAGTTCGTGCTGGGGTGGGACTCCAACCACGGCAAGTACGTCGCCTACATGCGACCTACCGTGTTCTTCTTCGACCCCGACAAGAGGACATCGGCGTGGGTTGCCAGCGAGGATTTCATCAACTGGGGCCCGCCGGTCCTCGCCGTGTCTCCGGAAGAGACGGACGGCGTCGAGATCGAGTACTACCGCATGCCCGTAGCGAAGTACGAAGGCATCTACGTGGGCTTCATCTGGGTCTACCATAACGACGCGGAGTTCGCGGACCAATCGCGCGACACCGTACTGGCGGTGAGCCGTAACGGGATCACCTGGAGCAAACCGTTCGGCAACGAGACATTCCTTAAGACCGGTGAGCCTGGAGACTGGGACTCGAGATTCGCCGCCGCGTGCAAATTGATCCAGGTAGGTGATGAGATTTGGCTGTACTACCCCGGCGCGAACATACCACACAACGTCCCGGGTGAGGACGGGCGACGGGGGTCGACTCGGGAGTGGTCGGGCAGGGAGATTGATGGGGAACGGCGGGCATACGCGGTAGGGATCGCCAAGCTGCGACGAGACGGCTTCGTTGCCTTGGAGCCCGAGTCTCACGAAGGCGCGATGACAACCACGATGCTGACATTCGTCGGCACGACGCTCCATCTGAACGTCGACAGTTCAGGCGGACGGGCAGAGGTAGAAGTGTTGGACCGCGAGGGCCGGCCCGTCGAAGGCTACTCTCGCGCGGACTGCGTGCCCATCTCGACCGACTCGACGGACTTCACGGTGAAGTGGTCCGTCGGTAAAGACCTTGTCCATGCCATCGACACACCAGCCGACATTGGCAGTTCGGATTACACGCTCTTCAAGTCCAGGCTCAGGAAGCCGGTGAGGCTCAAGTTCTACCTGAACGACGCAAAGCTGTACTCGTTCTGGGTCGATTAAAGGCACACGGTTCGATCTCGTCAACTAGCATTTCAGGCAGCCGTTTCCTGGTGCCTCGACACTTGATCTAGGGGGTAGCCCTGGACTCTCTCGGGGCTAACTCAATCCACGCGGGCTAACCCTCCAAGAAAAGGGCTAGCCCGTTTACTTGCTCCACCTAGCCCTTTTTTCATCCCCGGCTTCACTACAAGGGGGGATGCCGTTTCGATCTTCCTGTATGACACTGACTATGGAAACGGGAAACGACCAAACTCCAGCGGCCGAACTTGTTGTCGGTCGCTGTAATCGTTAACGCACCAGTCGCAGCCGACAAGGTGGCCAACGATGTTGAAGCCAATCGAAAGAGTACGAGAGAGCAGTAGAGCCTTCACTCTGCTGGAACTGATGGTTGTCATCTCCATCCTTGGAGTGCTTACCGCCATCGTTATCCCAGTACTTACGGGCCAGTTGGGACAGAGCCAAGAAGGCGCCTACGGTGCAGAAGTCGATCAGCTTCAGAAGCTTGTCGACCAGTTCTTCGTCGATGAGGACAGCCCTCGGTACAACGGCCAGTCTCAGTTCCCGATAATGGGGGCGGCCAAGGGCGTCGGGCCCTTCTACACCGCAGACGCCGATCTCACTGCGGAAGTCATCGCCACCTCGGTCCAGAACCCTGCCGCCGGCACGCAGGGCGGAACGCCGGTCTGGAACGACAACCTGGACGGGGTCCGGGCCGTCGACGAAGAGATCTTGAACGACGAAGACACTCCGACGACCACGGTAGGCTGGCACGTCGCACCGATTGTCGTGGGCGCGACTCAGTACTACGTGGACAGCCGTGACTTCTTCGTGGACTTCGACCTCCTGGCGTCGGCTGGGCAGCGTCCTGGAACTCTTCGGGAGACGCGTCGATCCGTTCCTCCGGCGTTCCTATCCAGGGTAGCTTCCATCTGCGGCTGCGGGCCGCCACAGGACATGCAGGCCGGGTTGTCGATCTGAGCGGCGAAGTGGGCGCGACTTTGTCGTTCTGGGCGAAGGCACGATCGTTCGAGGGAAGCGAGACGGCGACCGTTTCGGTCAGCGACGACGGAGTCAGCTTCACTGTACTCAAGACCTGGGTCAACGGGGACGACGACAACGTCTACTACTACTGGGAGTTCGACTTGACCACCTTCCCGGAGGCGTTCACGAATAACTACACGATTGCGTTCGACGCGAACATGGGGGCGACGAACGACAGGGTCTTCTTCGACGACATCCGGATCATCGGAGATTGAGGCCTTGATCGACTGCCGAAATATAAGACGGAGCGAGGCGGGGCTAAGCCTGTTCGAGGTCGCCGTCGCCCTCTTCCTCGCCGGGATAATCATCGTGCCCATCGCCGGGGTGATCGCTCAGTTCATTTTCGTCCCAGCGCAGTGGCCGGCCACAGTTGGCACAATGACCAGTGCCCGTTTGGCCGCGCGAGCCATAGCTGAGGACGCCCGCCAGGCGGCCCAGTTCGTTAGCAGCACCGACCCGGAGTACGGCACCTTCACGTGGACCGATAGCATCAACTTCCCAACGTCGAGCTACGCGGTCCGATACTTCTACTCTACGGGCGACACCAGCCTGCTCCGTGAGGAATCGGTAAACGGCGAAACGAGTACCTCGGTCGTCGCCAACGACGTCGCCCAATACGGCGACCTGTCTATCAGCGAAAGCGGCGGCCTCGTAGTAGTGTCTCTGAGATCTACAAGGGATGCGATTCAGGAGAACGTGGCCTGGAACACGACGATTCGAGCGCATAGACGTACGAACCTGGCGACATCTCAGCCGGCTCCGGCGCCGTTTCGGCGGGCATGGGACGACTTCGAGACCGGCGACTTAACTGGAGGTTCTGGCTGGCTTGAAGAGTGGTCCGACTCCGGCGACGTGAGCGTGCTATCGGCAGGAACCCCATACGAGGGGAGCTTCCACCTGCGGCTGCGACGTGGTACCGGATACGTGGAAAGAACACTGGACCTCTCAGGCAACAAGAACATCAGGCTCCAGTTCCAGGCGAAGGTCGACAGCTTCGAGCCCGGCGAAACAGCGGAGCTGCTGGTCAGCTCAGATGGCGTCGTCTACACGCCTGTCAAGGTATGGGACGACAGTGACGACGACAACACTTACCACCCCGAAGACATCGATCTCTCTAGCTACACGATGGCGTCGGAGTTTTACATAGCGTTCGACGCCAACATGTCCGGCGCTGGAGACAGATTCTACGTAGACGACCTCAAGGTAATAAGTACGTGGGATCCGTAAAGGAACGCTCGTGAGGCTTAGTAGCTACATACGGCTGGCCTCTGCGCTGTCTAGTGAGTCGCAGGAAGGGTTCGTACTGCCGCTGGTCATCGCTGGGGTAACTCTTGGCACCCTCGTCGTCTTCAGTCTTCTCAGCTTTACTACTACGGCGGTGACGGTCGGCGGTCAGGACGTCGACGCCGTACTCGGCCAGTACGCCGCGGAGGCCGGCGTAACCAACGTCGTCACCGACCTTATGGACGGGAAGGACGCACTGGGCGCAGGCTACGTGCTGCCGACCTCCACCGTTAATGGCATCGACGTCGACATTTCGGTGACGGCCCCGACTCCCGCGACCATGCCTCAACCGTTGCACCAGTACATTGACCCGGGCGTCGACTTCGGGCTCGTTTCCCTCGACGGTCAGACCCACTACTACTTCCAGGTCGATAGTATTCGGGCAGGTACCGACGTCCGGGCCAACTGGTCGATCTCGCCGGCCAATCAGCGCTGGAAGATGAAGCTATACAAAGGGCAGGGTCCGCCCGGCGCCCCGGCTGCAATCCAGATAGCCGCCGATGGATTCGAGAGTAGTACTTTCGACGGTGGCTCGGGCGCGTGGCTTGGATCGTGGTCCGCGACGGCCGAGGCGACCATTGTGTCGACTGACGGCCCGTATGAGGGCACTTACCACCTCCGCCTCGAGGGAAACACGGGACTGGCCAAGCGAGAAGTCGATGTTACCGGGCTGACCGACCTGAGACTCAGGTTCTACGCTAAGAGCATCAGCTTCGAAACAGGCGAGACCGCGACGGTCTCGGCGAGCACCGACGACATCAGCTACACGACGCTGAGGGTCTGGCGAGACGGTGAGGACGACAACGTCTACAGGACAGAGGACCTGGACCTGTCGGTCATCGGGACGAGTACGAGGTACCCTCAAAAAGTGTGTAAACGGTCAGGCGGTGTACCCTCTCTCTGAACAAGACGGGCTCAAGGCCCAAGAGAGGAGATACACCGCCCATGAGGAAGGAAAGCACTGAGAGTAGGTCGGAGTCAAGGCCGGAGTGGGAGCAGTTGGAGGATTGGGTGCGAAGCCAGGTCCAGAGGCTGGTCCAAGAGTTGCTGGAGGAGGAGGTGACGGCGTTTCTGGGAAGGGCGAAGTCGGCGCTCAGGTCCGACTCGGACTCAGATACCGGCTATCGGAACGGATACGGCAGAGCCCGGAGGCTTACGCTGAGTTCGGGCACGATACAGCTTAGGCGGCCACGAGTCCGCGATACCGAGGAGCAGTTCGAGAGCCGGCTGCTGCCGCTGTTCGTCAACAGGACCAGGAAGGTTGCTGAGTTGATCCCCGAGCTGTACCTGCACGGTCTATCCGAAGGCGACTTCGATCTGGCTTTGCGGGGGCTGCTGGGAGAGGACGCACCGGTATCGGCGAGCACGGTGGCCCGGTTGAAGTCCAAGTGGAACGATGAGCTTGCCCAATGGCGCAGCCGGCCCCTCGATGACCTGGAAGTGGTCTACATGTGGGTGGATGGAGTCTACGTCAAGGCTGGTCTTGAGAAGGAGAAGGCGGCGGTACTGGTGGTGATGGCGGCCCTGAGCGACGGGAGCAAGGTGGTGGTGAGCGCTGTTCCCGGATACAGGGAGTCCACAGAGAACTGGTCCGAGGTGCTCAGGGACATCAAGCGCCGGGGCTTGAGCTGCCCGAGGCTGGTGGTTGGAGACGGACACCTGGGCATCTGGGGAGCTCTGCGCAACGTCTATCCGCAGGCGGCAGAGCAACGCTGCTGGAACCACAAGATCGTAAACGTGCTCGCCAAGCTTCCAAAGCGACAACAGGACCAGGCCAAGCTCATGCTGCGTACTATCCCCTACGCCCAGACTCGGACAGAGGCTGAGCGGCTCAGGACGGTGTTCACCAGGTGGTGCGGCGACCATTCCTACGAGGCGGCCTCAGAGGCCTTGGAGCGGGACTGGGACCGCATGATCACCTTCTATGACTTCCCAAAGGAGCACTGGGGGCACCTTCGCACGACGAACCCGGTAGAATCACCCTTCGCGGCCCTCAGGCTTCGGACCGATGCCGCCAAGCGCTACAAGAGGGTCGATCGGGCGATAGCGGTGATCTGGAAAATGTTGATGGTCGCCGAACAGCGCTTCAGGCGTCTGAAGGCCCCTGAGTTGATCGAAGACGTCTATCTCGGTGCACAGTATGCGGATGGAATCGCCATTGAATCAACGGCTGAGAAGGTCGCCGCCTGATGTCGTTTACACACCTATTGACGTAACCTCACGAGTACGTCGATATGGATCAGGTTCCAGGCCAACATGAGTGGCGGTGGAGACGAATTCTTCGTCGACGCGGTGGAGGTCGTGAGCCAGGAGTTCCCGTCACCCGTAGCCGAGAACAGCGACACAAAGGAGCCGGGATCACTATTCGTGGATGGCAGCATGATCACAGGTGGCGCCTATACATTCGATTTCTTCAACAACTCCGGAACGGAGCTCGTGTCCGCCCCGTTCGGTCAGACCGGCACGACGACCGAGACCTGGATATACGTACAGGCGTTCCGCGACTACATCGTCTCGGCGACGGCGGAAGACAACACGATAACGGCCTATGTACGCCAGGTCCCGGGCCCTACCAATCCTGTCACGTCCCAGAGCGTCTACGTCGAATCGTGGCTCGAGTACTCCGGGGGACCTGCGGCGGTTGCCGACTCCGATAGCGATGGCATCGCCAACCTCGTAGACGGCCAATGGAGCGGCACCTCCTTCACGGACGAGAGCCAGGTCTTCTCCAGCAGCTTCACAGATGAGCACCTCGGAGGCACCACCTTCGGCACGATCGACGACCGCGGCGGCCTGACTGTCACGGTCAGCGATGCAACGAACCCGAGCGGCGTCTTGATAGACGCGTCCGGTGGGCCCGGCACCTCGACGCTTACAGTGTGCGAAACGGTCCTGTTCTTCGGCGACGGAGATTCGGCAACCGTCACATGTGGGTCAATCTCGGCGGACGTCCATGCCGGCCAGATAGAAATACAGCTCGCTCCCAACATCGTGGTGACCGTTCCCGTAGACACGACGACCGTTGTCGATGAGATCGCGCCGAACACGTACAGTGTTGAGAACTCCGCGTCCTCTCAAACGCCGGTTACGGCTGAAGTCCTGAACAACGACAACGTCACGGTGACGGTTCCTACGGACACCACAGTGATTATCGGCCCCGGAGCAAGTAGCGGCTCCGTGACCGTGGAAAACTCGATAGGGAGCAACGGAGCCGCCATCGTCGAAGTCAGAGGCGTGCAAACCGTGATCTCTGCCGGATCGTCTTACTCGCCGGTAGGCATGGTTGGGTTCTGGAGGTTCGAGGGCGGCAGCGGAACGGCCGCAGCCGACAGCTCCTCCAATGGCAACAACGGCACGCTGGTCGCCATGGACCCGAGTGTGGCGTGGTCGACAGGGGTCTCGGACCATCAACCGCCGAACGGTATTCCCAATTCTCACGCCCTCGACTTCGACGGCGTCGACGATCTGGTCGACATCGGTGACTTGCTGCCGACCGGCGCCGCCCAGCTCTCAGTGGCCGCGTGGGTCTACAAGCGCGATACGGGCGACGACGCCGTGCTGTGCAAGGCGACGGGTACGACGGGCCCTGCCCATCGCTTCTGCCTCGGCGTCGCGGGGACGACGATACGAGCCCGGCTTCATACAACAGATACCGGCGGAACGTTTGACTACGACGGCACCAACATCAGCCTCGACACTTGGACTCATATCGCCTTCGCGTACGACAGCAGCACGCTTATCATCTACAAGGACGGCACGCCGACGGCGACCTTCCCAGTCACCGGCAGCATTATCCCCTCGAACCAGAACGTGACCATAGGGAACGTGAACCTGCTCGACAACCGGCATTGGAACGGCCTGATCGACGAGGTGCGGCTTTACGACGGGGCGCTTACCGGGGCCGAGATTCAGACCTTGGCACAAAGAGTGTCGCCGGTAGGCCCAACGCCGACTCCTACGCCGACGCCGCTTGGGACGGCCACACCTACGCCGCCGCCAGCGCCGACCGCCACGGTGACGCCGACACCGACGCCCACCGCAACAGCCACTCCGACGCCGACTCCTTCGGCGACACCCACAGCCACGCCAACAGCGACGCCTTCCGCCACGCCAACGGCGACGCCGACTGCTACACCAACCGCTTCAGCTACAGCGACGCCAACGGCCGCGCCGACAGCAACTGCTACGTCGGCGCCAACGGCCACGCCGACGGTAACGCCTACGGTGGCACCAACCGTTTCACCTACAGCTACGCCGACATTTACGCCAACGGCCACGCCGACAGCGACACCGACACCTACACCAACGGCGACGCCTACGCCGACAGCTACACCGGCGCCGGCTTGGACGGCGCTGGCGGACACGCCATTGCGCGTGAGGTCTGGCGGGGCGATGGTCACCGACGGAACGGACCTCTACGCCTTCCGTGGCGGCGACAACGACAACTTCTGGAAGTACGACGTGAGCTCCGATACTTGGAGCTCCCTATCTGACCCGCCGGATGACGTCGACGGCGGCGGTGCGATGGTCTACGTAGACGGGCTCATCTACGCCTTGCGTGGTGACGACAGCGAAGACTTCTGGAGCTACAACCTGGCGACGGACTCTTGGAGCTCGCTAGCCGATGCGCCTGAAGACGTCGATTGGGGCGGAGCCCTGACGTGGGACGGCTCGAACACGATCTATGCCTTCCGCGGCGACGATGAGGAAGACTTCTGGTCTTACAGCATTTCCGGTGACGCTTGGAGCGTGCTTGAAGACGCGCCGGACGACGTGAGAAAGGGCGGTTCCCTGGAGTACGTCGACGGCGTGGTCTACGCGTTCCGTGGTGACAACAAAGACGGCTTCTGGCGGTACAACATCGGCAGCGACAGCTGGACTACGCTATCGGACGCGCCAGGGACCGTCGAAGAGGGTGGCTCGCTGGCTTGGCCTAGCGGGGACTACATCTACGCGCTGCGAGGTGACCGGAGCGACGACTTCTGGCGATACAGGATCAGCACCGACAACTGGGAGAGTCTTGACGATACCCCCGAGAGCGTCGACGACGGAGGGGCGCTCGTACTCTTGAACGGCTTCCTGTACGTGCTGAGAGGCGATGACCGCAACGATTTCTGGAAGTCCGGGCCGGTGTCCGAGTAGGATTAAAACGTGAACGTCAGGCGCTCAAACCCTTACATTTTACGCATTACTTATTGCGTGTCACCACCCGATGGCGTAGGACGCCCTTCTGGGATCGCTCCCGGCGCTCATCGTGCCCGTGTCCGGATCACGGCGGGTAACAGTCGCGCCCATACCACAGACTTTGGCTCTGACGATCCTGTGACCAAGCTCACTCAGCGACTCCTCGGTCGCGGCGCCAAAGCCCTCCTCCATCGAGAGCTGGCCCGGGCGGTACTCGTGCGGATAGAAAGACCTCGGGGCGCTATCGCTCGCGAACCTGGGCGCCTCGACGGCCTCCTGGGGGTCCATGCCGAACACCAGCGTGTTAAGAACGAGCTGGAGATTGGCCTGCGCCTGGTAGTCGCCCCCCGGACAGCCGATTGTCATTACAGGAGCGCCGTCCTTGAGGACGAAATAGTTGATCAGCGTCGTGCGGGGACGTTTGCCCGGCTCAAGGACGTTGGGATGGCCCTCCTCGAAGTTGAACATCTCGATGCGGGTGCTTAAAGCAAAACCAAGCTCCGGGAAAAAGACCGACTTGGCGAAGGCACCGCCGCTGGGTGTTGCGCAGACCATGTTGCCCTGGCTGTCGAGAGCGGCTACATGAGTCGTTCCGTGCTCCTCGGGGCGGTCGTCTTCGTCCCCGCCGTTAGCATGCGTCGCGCTCGCGACTGGCTGGCCAGCACTGCTGGAACGGCGCCGCGGATCGCCTGGTTGGGGTAGCTCGGGCGCGGCCCGCCCAGAGTCGATCAGTTGACCCCGCGCGGCGGCGTATTCTTTCGAAAGCAGCCCATCGACCGGCACATCCGCGAACTCTGGGTCCCCGTAGTGGGCCTGCCGGTCGGCCAGGCATAGCTTGATCGCTTCAATGACCGTGTGCACATAAGCAGGCGAGTTGTGCCCCATCGCCTTCAGATCGAAGCTCTCCAGGATGCTGAGCGCCTGAAGCAGCACGGGCGCCTGGGTCCACGTCGACTGTGCGCATACCTCGTATCCCGCGGAGGTGGTCCTCAGCGGTTCCTCGTACTTGGCGCGGTAGGCTGCGAGGTCCTCGATTTCGATTACTCCGCCGACTCGCTGCGCGGCGCTCACAATACTGCTCGCGATATCGCCGCTGTGAAACGCATCGCGGGCGGCCCGCAGGCCGGCGTCCCTGCCCGCGGTGGCGGCGTTTTCTGCCTTAACCATGCGCTCGAACGTTGAAGCCAGCCCAGGTTGGACTAGCAACGAGCCCGGTCTCGGGACGGCGCCGTCGTCGTAGAAGACGTCGGTGCCGCCGGGCGGGTAGAGGCTGAACTGCTCTCGCGTGACAGTCGAGTCGAGAGCTTCGAGCATGTATTCGTAGTTTGGGATACCTTGCCGTGCGTACTCGATCGAAGGCTCGAGAACTTCGGCCAGCCTCTTGGTCCCGTAGCGTTCCAGCATCGATATCAGCGCTTCGACCACACCGGGCACTGTGAAGGAGAGGTGCGCCAACGGCCCTGGACCGGTGGGGATCTCGTCGAGTCCCTGGCCCCTGAAGAACTCCACCGTTGCTTTCTTGGGCGCGCCGCCCTGGCCGCTAAGTGAGAGCAGGTCTCCGGACTCAGCGTCGTAGAGCATGAAGACCGCTTCGGCCCCAAGGGAGTACGAGGCAACCGGCTCCACGACGGCCGCGGCGAAACACGAGGCGACAACGGCATCGAAGGCGTTGCCCCCGCTTAGGAGCATCCGGAGCCCCGCCATCGACGTCAGGTAGTGGCCGCTCGAAACGACGCCCCGATTGCTATAGACAACAGGACGGCTGGTTTTCGGAGGGGCAAACGCGTCGGTCGCGGCTCCAGTCTCTTCTTCTCTAGAAATGTTCATCTTTCGCTTCCTTAGCGGTTCAAATGCGCCGCAATTGTACACGAAGCTATCAACCCTACCGACGACGATCTGACCGTTCGCTCAGCTATGGTAAAATCCGTGGCTGCGCAGGCCAGGACTCAACAGGGAGATGGACTTTGGCAGACCGCGAGATAACACCTGAAGTAATGGACCGCTACCGCAACGTGGGAGTGGCCACGGTTTACAGTGCAGTGCTGCAGCTGGGCTACCGGCACTGCTACATGCAAGATGTCCACGGGTTTACACCCGGCCGCCGGCTGGTCGGCAGGGCGAAGACGCTGCGCTACATGCCCACACGACCCGACATCGTCGACGAGACGGTAAAGGGGGAGTACTCGCCTGAATACCTGGCTATGGGCTCCTGCGGTCCCGGTGACGTTCTTGTCGTCGAGGCCGCTGGACAGAAGTGGGCCGCCATCGGCGGCGACATCGTGCTAATGCACCTCAAGATGGTCGGAGCGGAGGGTGTTATCACCGACGGGGGGGTTCGCGACGTGCGCGATGTCCTCGCCCACGGCTTCGCTTTGTTCGCAGGCGCGGAGACGCCGTCCGCACGCCAGCCCTATCTGGTCTCCCATTCTCACGCCGTCGACATCTCTTGCGGCGGTATATCGGTCCGGCCCGGCGACCTGATGGTGGCCGAGGACGACTCGACAGTGTGTGTTCCACGCCACCTGGTTCACGAGGTCATCGAGTGGGCCGAGGACCATGAGGCAGCCGAAGAGGTGATTCGAGAGCGGATCCTGGAGGAGCAGGTCCCGCCGGGCAAGTACTACAACCCAGCGAATTTCGAGAGGATTAAGAAGGAGCTGCGGGTCAAACGATGTTGATGCCCCTCGTCGTAGCGGGCGACGTTCGACCTTGTCACGGCTTGCGTTTCGACATGGACCGATGAGCATCGTGACCGAAAGAGTCACGATCTGAGACCATCCTTCCCCCGTTCGTTCACTACTTAGGCCCCGGACTGACCACGCTTGCTTGGTAGACTAGTCCTCAGACGGCGGCGGCGCACGCCCGAAAATCAGGTGGCGGGTTAGGTAGCGGAGCCCGCTTTGTTTTCGTCGTGCTGGGAACGGCGTGGCACGTTAGATAGTACAGTGAAATACAGCAAGCTCCTAGCCAACATACTTGCGACATACGGGTCTTTCCTGGTCAACCTTGTGGTGATCATGGGCACGTCGATTGTCGTCGCGCGGACCCTGGGTCCTGAAGGTAAGGGGGAGCTCGCCCTTCTGTGATCTGGAGAGATATGATGGGCTGGGGGCGGCCGCTTCTTAGTGGCTTCTCTCGCGGGCTGACCCTGGTTATTCTCGTGTCCCTTTTCTACCTCCTGGCCCCGCGCATGGGGCTTGCCGGAGTCGCGATAGCGACGACCTCCTCGTACGCCGCAGGCACACTGGTTATGATAGTGGTCTTCACCCGCTACACAGGAGTGTCTTGGACGTCTTTGGTCATTCCTCAGGTCGGGGACTTCAAGCTGCTCGCGCATTCCCTGCAGGGGTTCATCGGTGTCGCTCGTGTGAGGATAAACCGGTTGATGACTCAGGCCAGCTAGGACGCACAGCGCCTAGGTCCGCCCTTCTGGCGCCGATCCGCATTTCCTCCACTGCCTTCCCGTTTTGACTAACGGCCACCGCGAGCCCATAATCGTACCTCCGATGTATCCTGCCAAGACTGGGCTTCTCGCAGTTGTCTGTGCCGTTGTCACGCTCCTTTTGGCGTCTTGCGCCGGGTCGGAGCCCAGTGCCGCAGCCCAGGTCGTACCTGCCGCGGCCACGTCGACAACCTCTCCATTGCCCACGGAAGACGCACGGCCGATCGTCGTTAGCACGACCGATGCCGTTCCTCGCGCAATCGATCGGGCCACTGGCTCGGCCGCCCGCGACTTCGAGCTCACGCTGTTAGACGGTGAAACGGTCGCGCTGGCCGACTATCGGGGGAAGGTAGTCGTGCTCAACTTCTGGGCCTCATGGTGCGTACCGTGCCGGTGGGAGATGCCGTACTTCCAGGAGATGTGGGAGGAGTACGAAGCGCAGGGCGTTATTTTTGTCGGAGTGGCCGTTTCTGACGAAGAGGCCGAGGCGACAGAGTTCGCCACTGGAATTGGGGTCACCTACCCGATAGGGCTTGACGCCACCGGCAAGATAACCCGGGACTACCGGATCACGAGCCTGCCGACGACCTACATCATCGACCGTAACGGCAATGAGTCGCGCAAGTTCGGCACGGCCAACGAGACCGTGCTCCGGCTGTTCCTCAAGGGCCAGCTAGGCGGTACCTAGCTAGTCTGCTCGATACAGAGCGGTATCGAGTGAAATTTCGACATCGGGCGCACGCCTACATAACGCACGGTTCTCGCTCGTTGGTGTTCGAGCATGTCGATTCCGAAGCGGGGATACAGGTCCCGGCCGGGCCGGTCAAGGATGGCGAAGCTCCGGAGGTCGCCGTGATGCGGGAGGCGCGAGAGGAGACGGGGTTGGACGGGCTCCGTTTCGTATCTGAGCTTGGGACTTCGAGCACGACATGAGGGAATTCGAAGTCGAGGAGGTCCAGCACGCATGGTTCTACCATCTGCGATACGATGGGGTTCCGCCGGATAGATGGCGGCACGACGAGACCCACGGCGGCACCGGTGATCCAATCCGTTTCGAGCTATATTGGGTGCCGATACCGGACGGTGTGCCCGAGTTGATCGGGTTGCAAGGTGCTATGCTCGACCAACTCTATCAACGGCTAGGAACGCAATGAGCCAGATTAATCGTCCAGGCCCTGTATCCGTCGAAGGCCAGATTTACCCAGGCCGGTCTGCTTCACGCTCAGAATTGCGCCGAGAACCCTGTCGTTCAGCGGGTCCGATTTATCTGGAACCACGGTGGAACGCGGGATGCGCTCGTTTGGGTAATGCTTCGAGTAAAATACTCCGTGAGTTCGCCTCCCACCGCGGATCCAGCCGTCTTTGTCCAACATAGACATTAGCTCGCGTCCACTCGGATTGGAGGCCAACGTCTGTTATACTCCGGCACCCACCAGACCCCAGTGCGCGCCTGACTGCCCTGGATGCTCGTGCGGTTTCGGGATGGGCATCTCAGTGACCCCTTGCTCTTGGAGGTACTCCGTGATGTATCCCAAGCGGACCATTTCGTTCAGCTGCAACGACACGGCATCCGACATCTCATTGCGCAACTTTTCAAGGGAATCGGCATAGGTTGAGGTACCCAATTCGATGCACGTGCCGATCCACGTGTTGTCTTCTTGCTTGATATCAATCGTCAAAAGCGCCAGACTTCGAGGCCAGCCGTCTAACCCGGTGCTCATGGCAACCACAGTATCTCTCATCAGACCTATAGCTGTTGACATTGTCACCCTCCACTGGAAAGCCTACTAGTAGACCAACATCCTTGAAATGACGGGTGGAAAGCCGGACTGCCCAGCGGCTGTCTCCAAAAGCCAGGCATGGCGGGGAAAGCCCCCGTGCCAATCAACCAATCATTACAAACATTTCGGACCACTAGGCCTCAACAATGAGTATTGCATAGCGGTAGTCGTTTGGCGAGTCGAGGATGGAGCCGTATAGGCGAAACACTCTAGAGAAACGCTTGAGGCCAAATGTGACAAGACCCGACGGACGGAACCCAGACCAGCTGCGCGAAGTCACCATCACTACGGGCGTCCAGGAGTTCGCGGAAGGCTCGGTGCTCATCGAGACGGGCAAAACCCGAGTCCTTTGCTCCGTAAGCGTCGAAGATAGCGTTCCCCGGTTCCTCGCAGGGAGCGACCAGGGATGGGTCACCACCGAGTACAGCATGCTTCCGCGTTCCACCCTCACCAGGAACCCGCGAGAGGCCCGGACCGGCGGGCCCAGGGGACGTACTCAGGAGATACAACGTCTGATCGGGCGGTCACTCAGGGCTGCGGCCGATCTCGGCCAGCTTGGCGAGCGCACGTTCATCGCCGACTGCGACGTTCTTTTGGCCGACGGCGGCACGCGCACTGCGGCCATCACCGGTGCCTACGTGGCCTTGCATCAGGCTATCGAGAAGCTCGGCCTCTTCTCGGCGAAGGACTCGTCGCCTTTGAAGTGCGCTGTTGCGGCAACGAGTGTAGGTGTCGTCGATGGCAAAGTCGTGCTCGACTTGAACTACGAGGAAGACGTCAAGGCTGCCGCGGACTTCAACCTCGTCATGACCGACGAGGGGGAGTTCGTCGAGGTGCAGGGCACTGCTGAGGACGGCAGTTTCCCTCGAGCCGTCCTGGATGAAGTGCTCGATCTGGCCCGAGGGGGCATCGAGCAGCTATTCGAAGTCCAGCAACAAGCGATCTCTGGAGGGTAGCGACTACGGCTTCTGCACCGTGTCGATGTTCACGGCGCGGTGCTGGTGAACTCTGTAGGCGAGCCTGATGGCTTCCCCGCCCTCGTTGCTGTCGGATAGCTCGACGCGGTCCGGCCCATCGATGTAGCTGATCTTCTCCCCTTCGACCTTGAAGGGGCGGTCGTGGCCGGGGTAGAAGACGCTCGACGCGTCCAGCATCTTCTCGACGCTCTCCGTCGCGTCGTTGACGTCCCAGAAGATGTTGTACGGCATTCCGCGCTTAACGGTCCCGGTGTCGGGCAGCGCGTCTCCTGCTACGAGCACAGTATCGCCGTCGACGTTTGCGACGAGGCTGATGTGGCCTCTGGTGTGACCCGGCGTTTCCATGATTGAGATCCCGGGCACGACGATATCGCCTTCCGAAACTGGCTCTATCCGGAGCTTGTCCAACATGTCGGCGACGTAGAAGGCGGCCCCATAGTCCTTGCTCGTCGGGCTCTTGATGTAGTCGATCTCTTCTGCGTGCAGTAGGACCCTTGCGTTCTTGAACATGTCGACGTTCAGGCAATGGTCCCAGTGGAGGTGAGTCAGGACCACCAGATCGATGTCTTCAGGCGCCAGCCCACGTGACTGGAGAGCCTCATAGACGTTCGACCTACGCGAAGGAGGGCCAGTGTCGACAAGGATGCGCTGATCCCCGACCGTGATGAGGGAGACGTTGGAGAATCCGAAGCCTCCCTGGTCCGAAACGAACGCGAACCCGTACGTCAGCACGTCTAATTGCGCCATCAGGTCTTCTCCGTTACTGGGGATAGAAGTCCGGCTCGTCCTCGGGCGCCACTTCGCTTTGAGACACGCGCCAGATGTGGGCCGCGGTCTCCTCGATGACCGGCCTCAAGGCCTCAGCGCGGTCGTGGCCCCACCGTCGCTCTGCGTCCGCCGCGAGGGTCGCGGCGATTTCTTCGATACTCTGATGGGGCCCGATACGAGATGTGTCTGTCACAGGTGACCGATGCTCACCCCAGCAAGCGTTCGGAGTAGCCCCAACGCCCGGCGTGGTCAAGTTTTAGGCTCTCAAAGTGTTCCGTGAAGGTCGGATCGTCGAGGGCTCCGGTCGACATGATGGCGGCGTCTTCCCGGTCGTCAGCATAGTAACCTCGGCGTACGCCGGCCAGTGAGAAATCGTACTTCTTGTACAAGTTCCGCGCCACCATGTTCGACACCCTGACTTCCAGGGTCACCTTGCTCGCGTGGCGCGCGATCGCGTGCTCGATTGCGCCTATCAACAAAAGCTCGCCGATGCCTAAGCTGCGATGCTCTTTGCGCACCGCGACGGACACGATGTGTGCCTCATCGGCCATGTACCACGTACCTAGAAAGCCGGCTATGCGGTCACCACCGTCGTACTCCCTGGTCCAGACAGTCCGAACTCCCCGGAAAAGCTTGCCGACCAAAAATCCATTTCGATGGCCGTCACCCAATCCGGAATCTGACGATGCGGCGTCATTGTCGTAGTCTGGCCGCCAGGCCACCCAGTAGCTTGCCAGACCATTGTTCAACTCGCGGCGAAAGGCAGTCTGAGGGAAGTGCGAGGGAAACGCGTCCCGTTCGACCTGGACGGCCTGCCGGACGTCCTCAGCGCGCATGGGGCGAACGGCGAACGGCATGCTTCGCAGATCGGTCTTTTCTTCGACAGCCCTCATAGGCGGGTCCGGTCCTAAGCACCAAACGAGCTCGGCCTCGAGACGTAATTCTAGCATGTCGTATCTGTGGTTGTGACGTTTCCGTGCTACCCTGCGCGCCGGTACCTTCGTTATATAATGTAGCATCGAGACATCGTCCGTTATGTGACGACTCATAACACCTGCCCGAACGAGGAAGACGACATGCGGGATGGGATCGATGCCCCCGAGAGGGATGTTGTCGAAGAACTGGTCAAGAAGGCTCAGAAGGGCGATGCCGCTTCATTTGCGGGGCTATACGAGCACTTCTACGACAAGATACATCGTTACGTCTCGTTCAAAATGGGGAATGCGAACGAGGCGGAGGACATTACGGAGGACGTGTTCCTGAGAATGCTCGAGTCCATTTCGTCGTTCAAGTGGCAGGGCTACCCGTTCTCTTCCTGGTTGTTCCGCATAGCGCACAACCTCGTCGTCGACTACTTCAGAAAGAAGGGCAGGCAGAAGACCGCACCCCTCGACGACGCCACCGGAATCATCGGCGCGACCTCGTACGATCTCGACCGGAATCTGGACGTGAAGCTGTCGATCAAGGAAGTGAACCAAGCGATCTCCGGCCTGACCAAACTGCAGCAAGAGGTACTCTCCTTGCGGTTCGCGGGCGGACTGTCGGTGCGAGAGACCGCCGAGGCGGTCGGCAAGAATGAGAATGCCGTAAAAGCACTCCAGCACGCTGGAATCAAGAAGCTCCGGCAGCTACTGGGAGCCGCCCAAGAGGCAACTGCCGAGAAGGCGCCGGCGATGGAGTCGTTAGGATGAAGCAGAGACGAGAGTTGGACGATCAGCTTAACGACTGTCTGGAGCGGCTGGCCAACGGCGAGGCGCTTGAGGAGTGCGTCGCACGGTATCCAGCCCGACGAGACGAGCTGGTGCCGCTCTTGCACGTCGCTGCGGCGACCATGAACGCTGCCTCGTCGGTGGCCTACCGACCCGAGGCAAAGGCCCGGGGCCTGACCCGGCTAACGACGGAGCTGGCGCGGCATGGCGTAGCCGGGCGACGCGCCGGCTGGACGGGCTGGCTGCTTCATCTCCCAAAACCCATTCTTGCCGGATTTGCGGCCGTACTAATGACGTCCGGTCTGGCAGTCGGAACGTCGATGGCCTCCACCGACAGCGTGCCAGGTGATGCGCTGTACCGGGTCAAGTCTCTCAAAGAGAACATCTCTCTGACGATGCCGAAATCGGACATGTCGAAGGCCGAAGAGCACGTCAGACTTGCCTCCGAGCGAACTCGCGAGATCGGCATGTTGGTCGACCGTGGTATGTACGACCGGGCTGAGGAACACGAGAGCCAGATCAAGAGCCATCTTAGACAGTCGGCATATCTGGCAGGCGTCAATCTGGCGGCGGACCCCATCGAAATGCCGCCAACGCCGCTGCGGCCTTCAGTTCGAGCAGAACTTTCCGAAATGATTGCCCGCCTTCACAGGGACGAAGCGATACTTAGGACCCGTATGGCCGAGTATGCGCAGTCGTTGCCGCCGGAACAGATCCAGAGGGTAGTCGTCCTGATGCGGCGCTCTGAGTTCAACTACAGGATCTACATCCTGGTCCTTGAGAGTGATGGTCCTCCGCCGTTGCCGTCCTTCATGAGGACCCGGCCTCCACAGCCGCGAGGCCGCTGAGCCTCGAAGAGCGACGAGCGAACGTGAGGGCGGGTCTTTCGACCCGCCCTCACGTATTTCTGGGGTCTGCGGGGCGCGGGTCTTCGGTCCCTTCAGACGGTCTTGCTTCGCCCTAACGTCGCTGCTGGTCGCTGCTGGCCAATATGTGAAAAGAGATTGCAGAATTGAATCTCGATAAGCCTTGATCATGTATCGGCGGCAGGTATAATCTAGGGTTGCGGATCGGGTGTCCCCCTTCGTTTCATGTCCTGTTACAGGTGCGCCCGTTAAACTTGGGGCAATTACGCCGCTGTGAGAGTGGTTAGGCTAGATGACTGTTCTTCTGAGAATCCTGAAGATCACGTTTCGGCACAAGTTGCGTGTATTCAGCGCATACCTTTGCATGGCGGGCGCGACCGCGTCGTTCCTTGTTCTCCCTTACCTGTTCGGCGAAGCCATCGACACGATAGCGGAGATGCTTGATGACGGCGCGGTCTCCGACCGCACGGTGCTCCTTACGGCGATTGTGATTCTCGCGGTCGGGGCGGTCCGCGGGCTTCTTGCCTTTGGCCAGACGTACCTTGGCGAGTGGCTGAGCCAGGCAACCGTCTACGACCTCCGGAACGCCTTCTACGACCACGTCCAGAACCTCAGCTTCGGCTTCCACGACCGCTTCCACACGGGGAACCTGATGTCGAGAGCGATCATGGACGTCGAAGCAATCCGCATGTTCGTCAACGTGGGGCTCATCCGTCTCCCCTACTTCATCGCGCTGTTCGTACTCGTCCCGGTGATGCTGGTCCGGCTGGACTGGCGTTTGGGTCTCCTCAGCGTCAGCTTCATGCCGCTGGTGGCCGTTCTAATTGGGATGGTCAGACTTCAGCTACGCCGGATATGGCTCGAAGTGCAGCGGAAGATGGCGGAGCTGACCACCGTTTTGCAGGAGAACCTCACCGGCGTCCGCGTGGTCAAGGCGTTCGCGTCCGAGGAGTACGAGCGAGAGAAGTTCAACGCCCGGAGCATCGACGTAGCCAATGACCTGGTCAAGGCGGCCAAGCTGGACGCGTTCAACGGGTCGGTGATAGTCGCCGCATACCTGGGCGCCATTGGATTGATTCTCTGGTACGGCGGGGGACAGGTGATAGACGGACGTATGACTCCAGGCGAGCTGGCCCAGTTCCTGTTCTACATGCAGATTCTCTCGGTCCCGGTCCGTCACACGGGACAGGTGGTTGGTAACATCGCGCGCGCGATGTCGGCCGGCGATAGGCTCTTCGAGGTTCTCGACACGGAGTCGCCCGTGCAGGAGTCGCCCAAGGCCCGCGCGATGCCGCGGGCCCGAGGGCATGTGCAGTTCGAGGACGTCTCCTTCAGCTATGGCAAAGGGCCGCCCGTGCTGAAACAGGTTAGCTTCCAGGCGGAGCCGGGCCAGGTTGTTGCTCTGCTGGGCGTTCCAGGCAGTGGCAAGAGCACCATCGTGCACCTTATCCCCAGGTTCTACGACGTGACGGCAGGGCGCCTGACCATTGACGGTACCGACGTCCGCGACGCGACGCTGTCTTCGCTGCGAAGCAACGTCGGGCTCGTTCAGCAAGACGTATTCCTTTTCACTTCGTCCATACGTGAGAACATCGCCTACGGTAAGACCGACGCCACGTTCGATGAGATCGTAGAGGCCGCTCGAGTCGCCCAGCTTGACGGCTTCATCCGGACGATGGAGGACGGCTACGACACCATAATCGGCGAGCGTGGGGCCACACTGTCCGGCGGCCAGCGGCAGCGCCTTTCGATCGCCCGGGCCGCGTTGCTGGACCCTCCGATACTGATACTCGACGACGCCACCTCCAGCGTCGACGCCCACACCGAAGAACAGATCCGGGAGGCGATGGAATCCGTCATGCGCGGGCGCACAACCTTCGTGATCGCTCACAGGCTCAGCACGGTGCACAAGGCCGACCTGATCCTGGTGATGAGCGACGGCGATATCGCGGAGAGGGGCACGCACCAGGAACTCTTGGGGGCCGGAGGGCAATACCAGGAGATATACGAGCTTCAGCTCCGGCCCCAGGAAGAGGTGATGCTGGAGTTCGACGTGCCCGTGGGGGCCCCGATGGAGCGGACGTAAGATGCTTATGTCCGGCCAGGCCGCACGGAGCGCCTCGTCATCGATGTCCGACGAGGACGTCTTCGGCAGTGTATACGACCATCGAATCGTCAGGCGCCTCCTGCCCTATGTGATGCCTTACAAGCACCTGGTCGCCCTGGCGATGGTGTCGATGCTCGTCTTCGCGGCGTCCCAGGTAGCCGTGCCGTGGATCATCAAACACGGCATCGATAGTTTCATCGTGACGGGCGACTTCCGGGGCCTGACCTGGATAGTGGCGCTGTTCTTCGGCAACTCTATCGTGAATTGGGCCTCCAACTACATGCAGCAGCTCTCTATCGCGCGGGCCGGTCAGGGTGTGCTTTTCGGCCTTCGGAACGCCATGTTCGCCCACCTGCAGCGGCTGTCGCTTCGCTTCTTCGACAGGTCCGAAGTAGGCCGGATTATGTCTCGCGTGCAGGGCGACGTGTTCCAGCTCCAGGAATTCCTGTCATTGGCCGTACTGACGCTCGGAGACCTGCTGGCGTTAGGCGGAATCGTCGTGGCTTTGTTGCTGATGGACGTCAAGCTGGGGCTAATATCGATGTCGGTGCTGCCCGTGCTCATCGTGGTAATGGCTGTCTGGCAGCCGATGGCTCGGCAGTCGTTCATCAAAGCCAGGCGAACCATCTCGACGCTCAACGGGGCCTTGAACGAGAACATCTCGGGGGTGCGCGTGGTTCAAAGCATGAACCGGCAGGAACGGAACCTGAAGGAGTTCGACGAGAAGAACCGCGAGAACCTCGACGCTTACGTTTCGGCTGCGCGGCTGTCGACTGTACTTCTCTTCCCGGTAGACATGCTCACGGCGCTGGCCATCGGCCTTGTCCTCTACTTCGGCTCCAACATGGTCACGGGCGGGTCGTTGGAGGTGGGGGCGCTGGTAGCATTCGTCATGTACATCCAGCGGTTTTTCGATCCGATACGCAGCCTGACTATGCAGTACACGCAGCTCCAGCGGGCGATGGCATCGGGCGCCCGTATCTTCGAGTTGCTGGATCAGCCGCCCGACATGGTGGACGGCCCCGACGCCATCGATCTACCGACCCTGAAGGGCGAGATCGAGCTCCGGAACGTGCGTTTCGGGTACTCGCCCGAAGAGGACGTCCTGCGGGGCGTCGACCTCCACGTAAACCCCGGGGAGACGGTTGCGATCGTCGGCCCGACCGGAGCCGGAAAGACGACGCTGGTGTCGCTGATGGCGCGCTTCTACGACGTCGAGCTCGATAGTGGCTCTGTGAGGGTCGACGGATACGACGTACGGGAGGCGACCCGGGACTCGCTGTCCCGGCAGACCAGCATGGTGCTGCAGGAGCCGTTCCTCTTCTCGGGCACGGTGCGAGAGAACATCAAATACAACCACCCGGACGTCAGCGACGAACGGATGATGGAGGCGGCCACGGCCGTCGGAGCGCACGATTTCATCATGAAGCTGGAGGACGGGTACGATACGTTCCTCTACGAGCGCGGTATCAACCTTAGCGTCGGGCAGCGCCAGCTACTCAGTTTCGCCAGGGCTATCGTGCCCGACCCGCGCATCCTGATCCTGGACGAAGCCACCGCGAACATCGACAGCTCGACCGAGTTGCTGATCCAAAAGGCCCTCCAGAAGCTCCTCAAGGGACGGACGGCTGTAGTGATCGCTCACCGGCTTTCGACGATTCGTGGCGCCAACAAGATCGTGGTCCTGCACCAGGGAGAGATCGTCGAGCAGGGCACCCACGTGGAGCTGATGGAAGGCGCGGGGTTGTACGCACATCTCTACCAGATGAACTACGCCGCACTAGAAGCGACGATCCCTGCTCAAGGTGACGGCCAGTAGGGCGTAGGAGCTTTCTGGGCAGGCGACACAAGTTACGATCTTGGAGACCTCGTCGAGGTCACGGAGTCTTCTTGTTTGTCTCAAAGTGTCTCATTTGTGCTGTCTCAGCAAGCCGTGAGCGCTATTCCTAAGCCCGAATCCACCGAGGGAGGGCGTCGGGTTAGCATCCTGAAAGTGGCCAGAGGGTGCTCTTCTGAATCTGGGATAATGGTTTTGTAACAGCAAAACAGTCCCAGAGAAGGAGCACCCAATAGATGCTACCACGCAACCAGCCCGACCGTATCCGTATCGTCTTTGACGATCACCGCCTGGTGGCCAATGCCGGCCACCCTCGCCCGGCATCTGGGCCTGCGGGAACTCGTTGACCATCACCTTGACCTGGGCGGCGCGCCGGGGCGGGCCAACACCGGAGACAAGCTGATGACCCTGGTGGCCTCAGCCATGGCTGGCGGCGACTGCATCGACGACGCTGATGTGTTGCGCACCGGGGGGACGGCCTGCACCCTGGGTGGCACGGTCAAGGCGCCATCCACCCTGGGCACCTTCCTGCGCAGCTTCCGGTGGGGCCACGTCCGCCAGCTGGACCGGGTGAGCCGGGAGCTGCTGGCCCGGGCCTGGGCCGCTGGGGCCGGACCCGGCGACGCGCCGTTCACCATCGACCTCGATTCCACCATCTGCGAGACCTACGGACTGGCCAAGGAGGGCGCCCGCCACCACGGCTATACCGGCAAGCGGGGCTACCACCCACTGCTGGCCATCGCCGCCGGCACCGGAGACGTGCTGATGTCCCGGCTGCGCGAGGGCCGGGCCAACACCGCCCGCGGCGCCGCCCACTTCCTGCGGGAGACGGTGGGACGGGTGCGCTACGCCGGGGCCAACGGACGACTCACGCTACGGGCCGACAGCGGGTTCTACACTCATGGCGTGGTATCCGTCTGCCGCAAGATGGATGTCCGCTTCTCCATCACCATCCGCCAGCATAAAAGCCTGCACAATCTCATCGAGGCGATACCCGAAGATGCCTGGACGCCGATTCCTTACTGGATGGACGGCGCCGCCGATGTGGCCGAGGCCACCTGCACTCCCTTCCAGAGTGAACCTGACGCCGCGCCGGTGCGGCTCATCGTCCGGCGTGTGAAGCCCACGCCCGGTTCCCAGCTGGCCCTCTTCGCCACCTACAGCTATCCCGGCTTCATCACCGACCGGGACGGGGAGATGCTCGAACTGGAGGCCGACCATCGCCGCCACGCCGAGATCGAGAATGCCATCCGAGACCTCAAGCACGGTGTGGGGTTGAACCATCTCCCCTCGGGCCGCTTCGCCGCCAACGCCGCCTGGCTGGCGGTACAGGTGATGGCCCACAACATCGCCCGCTGGACAGCGCGCATCGGTCTGGGCGAGCAGGTGGTGACCACCAAGACCCTCCGGCGGCGGTTCTTCTCCCTGGCCGGACGGATCACCCGCTCGGCGCGCCGCCTCACACTGCATCTGCCACAGCGCTGGCCTTGGGAAGCCCAGTTCGATCGTGCCCTGGCCCGATTGCGCGCCCTGCCACTCCCTGCCTGACGGCGGCGGCGGCAACCGGCCGCCATCCGGCCAACCGAACGTCCCCGCGAACTCGCGCCAGTCCGGTCTGCGAGTGCCTCTTGCTGTGTCCTCTCCCCGCTATCTCGCCCTGACCAACATTCGCAGACGGTCACAAAGTCTCCCCGCGGCAACTGAAGACAAACACCGGCCCCCCTCTACCCCAAATCGTGCCCGGACCATCGCCCTCCCTTGCCCCTATCGCCCGTTCCGCTGCTGCATAGTCATCCCTTCGGTGGATTTGGGCTAATTGGATGGCCTAGGCAGCAGCTCGCGCCCAAATTCCATAGGATTGTTCTATCAACCGCACTACGCTCACGCAGGCGGAGGCTAATGTCGGAAATCTCCCGTAACCCCCGCAAAATCTTCATAACAGGAGGGCCAGCTAGCGGTAAAACGACGCTGGCTCGACGCATAGGCGCCGCATTAGATGCCCCTGTCTACGAACTAGACGCCATGTTGCTGGACGCGGATGCTCGCGGAGACCCTTTTTACAAGGCTACCGAAGATGTCGTAACAAGCATCACGGGCAACGAGGCGTGGGTTGCGGAAGGCTCTTACCTAGAATGGGCCGAACCGCTACTGCGCCAAGCGGGGGTTGTCCTTTGGATGCCGGTCTCATGGCGGAAAGCATCGTACCGGATAGTCTCCCGCCATATTCGGACATCCGTCGCGGGGACCAACCGTTTCCCGGGTTGGAAACGGCTTTACTAGCCATACTCCATGTTCCCGTCCAGGTACTTCGACGTGCCTGGGGCCCAAGTGTACTCGACTGCCTCGCGGTGCCAGACGACCTCTCCGGACCGGACATCGAGGGCCACAAGCTTGATTCTCTCGTAAAAAGTCTGTGCAGGTCGAATTAGAACAACCGTACCCTTGCCTGGGTACAATATACAGTCTCTGTTCCGTGTCCTACCCCAACATACGGTAGCGCTCACATGTGCTAAAGCGCTGGAACTTCCTCAAAACGGGTTTTTACGAGGGAATCAAGCTTGCCTGGGTCCCCCGCCGCCACAAGGGTATCGCCGTTGGCGATCGCCGCCGGATACTGGAACTCCACCCCCAGGCTCTGCTCCCAGGCCGGCTCACCATCACGTCGCCTGAGGCCGACGATGCCCCTCTTGGGTATATGCACTGCCAGCGTATCGTCCAACACGGTTGGACTGGCGTAGCATGGACGGTTTGTACCTTCGAAGGGGGTGTACCAGAGTTGCTCTCCGGTCTCCAGGGCGAAGGCTCCATACCCCAGCTGTGCCCCTGCATACACGAAGCCACCTGCCGTGGCCGGAGATGTGGCGGTGCGACCCGACGGGAACTCGGGTAGAGTCGCGCGCCATTCGATGGCGCCAGATGAGGCGTCGATCGCGTACAGCCCGCCGGTCGTCGAAAGGGCCACGACCCTTCCGTTCTCGGCAAGCGTCACGTTGTTCCTCACTGACGCATCGGTCCGGGCGTGCCAACGTCGCTCGCCGGTGTTCGTCGATAGGCAGTACACTCCGGCGTCGCCGCGCCCGTGCTCGTCCGGAAGGGCAAGCAGCAGGTCTGTTCCTCGGGCAATCGGCTCGGAGCGGTGCAGATGTCCGGGCAGTTCCAACTCCCACTCCAGCTTGGCACTCGAAGAAGCCGGTCTTTTTGAACCCGACGTCGACTGTCCGGCGCTTGATTCGCCTCTACCAAGCGCTTTTAGCTCCATGCCGAAACCGGTCTCGGTGAATCGCACCATCCGATAGCCGCGGGGGTTCGTGTCTATACCTCCGAAGCTCGTCGGCGTAACCGAGGCGACCACGATGCCCCGGTAGGTGAACACATTGCTGATGTGCGTGTGGCCGTGCAGCACGAGGGAAACGTCGTAGTCGGAAAGTAGGTCCAGGAGCTCGACGGTGGGCGGGGGGTGCATCAGGACTACGGTCTCTCGCCCCTTAGCCCAAATCCACCGAAGGGATGACTATGCAGCAGCGGAACGGGCGATAGGGGCAAGGGAGGGCGATGGTCCGGGCACGATTTGGGGTAGAGGGGGGCCGGTGTTTGTCTTCAGTTGCCGCGGGGAGACTTTGTGACCGTCTGCGAATGTTGGTCAGGGCGAGATAGCGGGGAGAGGACACAGCAAGAGGCACTCGCAGACCGGACTGGCGCGAGTTCGCGGGGACGTTCGGTTGGCCGGATGGCGGCCGGTTGCCGCCGCCGCCGTCAGGCAGGGAGTGGCAGGGCGCGCAATCGGGCCAGGGCACGATCGAACTGGGCTTCCCAAGGCCAGCGCTGTGGCAGATGCAGTGTGAGGCGGCGCGCCGAGCGGGTGATCCGTCCGGCCAGGGAGAAGAACCGCCGCCGGAGGGTCTTGGTGGTCACCACCTGCTCGCCCAGACCGATGCGCGCTGTCCAGCGGGCGATGTTGTGGGCCATCACCTGTACCGCCAGCCAGGCGGCGTTGGCGGCGAAGCGGCCCGAGGGGAGATGGTTCAACCCCACACCGTGCTTGAGGTCTCGGATGGCATTCTCGATCTCGGCGTGGCGGCGATGGTCGGCCTCCAGTTCGAGCATCTCCCCGTCCCGGTCGGTGATGAAGCCGTGATAGCTGTAGGTGGCGAAGAGGGCCAGCTGGGAACCGGGCGTGGGCTTCACACGCCGGACGATGAGCCGCACCGGCGCGGCGTCAGGTTCACTCTGGAAGGGAGTGCAGGTGGTCTCGGCCACATCGGCGGCGCCGTCCATCCAGTAAGGAATCGGCGTCCAGGCATCTTCGGGTATCGCCTCGATGAGATTGTGCAGGCTTTTATGCTGGCGGATGGTGATGGAGAAGCGGACATCCATCTTGCGGCAGACGGATACCACGCCATGAGTGTAGAACCCGCTGTCGGCCCGTAGCGTGAGTCGTCCGTTGGCCCCGGCGTAGCGCACCCGTCCCACCGTCTCCCGCAGGAAGTGGGCGGCGCCGCGGGCGGTGTTGGCCCGGCCCTCGCGCAGCCGGGACATCAGCACGTCTCCGGTGCCGGCGGCGATGGCCAGCAGTGGGTGGTAGCCCCGCTTGCCGGTATAGCCGTGGTGGCGGGCGCCCTCCTTGGCCAGTCCGTAGGTCTCGCAGATGGTGGAATCGAGGTCGATGGTGAACGGCGCGTCGCCGGGCCCGGCCCCAGCGGCCCAGGCCGGGGCCAGCAGCTCCCGGCTCACCCGGTCCAGCTGGCGGACGTGGCCCCACCGGAAGCTGCGCAGGAAGGTGCCCAGGGTGGATGGCGCCTTGACCGTGCCGCCCAGGGTGCAGGCCGTCCCCCCGGTGCGCAACACATCAGCGTCGTCGATGCAGTCGCCGCCGGCCATGGCTGAGGCCACCAGGGTCATCAGCTTGTCTCCGGTGTTGGCCCGCCCCGGCGCGCCGCCCAGGTCAAGGTGATGGTCAACGAGTTCCCGTAGGCCCAGATGCCGGGCGAGGGTGGCCGGCAGGAGCAGACCGGCATTGGCCACCAGGCGGTGATCGTCAAAGACGATACGGATACGGTCGGGCTGGTTGCGTGGTAGCACCTATTGGGTGCTCCTTCTCTGGGACTGTTTTGCTGTTACAAAACCATTATCCCAGATTCAGAAGAGCACCCTCTGGCCACTTCAGGATGCTAACCCGACGCCCTCCCTCGGTGGATTCGGGCTTAGGCTTCATGGTCAGATCGGAGACGAGCCACCGTTCCTTGCGCTCGGCGTCTTCTGGGGAGAAGAATTCGTCTTCGGCGGCGTAGGCGACGAAATGCCGACCGCCCCGATCGAAGCTGAAGCACACCGGTCCGAGCACTGCCTCGAAATTGCTGGTACACGTACTTCCGGGCCCGTTGATAACGTACTCCGACGCGCTGTCGTGCCCGCCCCACACGGGGACGAAGGGAGCGGTTGTCCTCGCGAGTGTTTCTCGCAGCAGGTCCAGCTCCGAAGGAGTCCCTTCTTCGGTTAAATCGCCGGTGCAGACGATCAGGTCCGGCGTCTCCGAGTCTTCAAGCTCCTGTAAGTCCGTAGACAGCAGGTCTTGCGTCGGTACCCTCTCCTCTTCGGTGCCGAGATGGGTATCGGATAGGTGGGCCAGATTGAAGTCCCGGCTCTTTTTTTTCGGCGCCGGATCGAGGGTGAAGTCGATGTTGGCCGGGCGGGTAGGCGTGGTCTTGTAGAACTTTTCTTGTGTAGCGTAGCCGTCGGGCGCCGTCACGAAGACGAAGGATGTGTTCCAGGTTCGGCCTTGATGGCATAGTGCCCTTCGGAGTCTGTGCGAACCACTGACTCGCCGTTCGACACCAGCGTTCCAGCCAGTGCCCGGCCCGAGGCGTCGGATACCTTACCTTCGATTCGTATGCTCATGTTCCTGAGTTGATTGGGGAATCGCTGTCGTTGACGGCCCCCGTGGTGTACGCTTTTGCATCACTTGATCGACCAAGGCCATTACGTGAAGAACGCATGGGGAATCATTCGTGCCGCGAGGTCGGAGTAATACAGGGCTGGGCTGCTGCCGGACAGGATGGTGAATATCGTCCGTCGCTAAGTGATCGGGAGCTCAACGACCTTGAGCCAAAACTCCTCGACGGCGCTGACGACGTTGGTAAATCTATCGAAATCGACCGGTTTGGTGATATAGCAGTTCGCGTGTAGCTCGTAGCATCGTTGAATATCGGCCTCGGCCTGGGAGGTCGTTAGAACGACGACCGGTATCCGTTTCAGTTCAGGGTCAGCCTTGATCTCTGCAAGGCATTCCCTGCCGTCTTTCCTTGGGAGGTTGAGGTCGAGGAGGATCAGGTCGGGTCGCGCCGCGTCCTGGTAGTCGCCGATCTTGCGCAGAACCGCCAGAGCCTCTTCGCCATCACCGGCTACCTTCAGCCGGTATTTCCCATATCGGGAGTCTTCAGACTCAAAGGGCAGCCCAAACGAGATGGTAGCATCATAGTCAGGTCCTGCAAGGCCGGTCAATCGCCGGTCTATCCGATAAGGGATGCGATTCTTGCCGTGAACCATGCTTCTTGTCCGTTTTTGTCGTCTTCGTGTCCCTGCCAGTGTGGTGAAACCGCATTGAAGACAAGGCGACTCCCTGAAGCGCTCTCCCCCTCTTGGCAAGATCGTGGTTGTACCCTCCCTCAGCTTGGCGCCAGCGATAACCGGCCGATTCGATCCAGCACTCCCTGGAACAACCGTCGAGGAACCGACACCTCGGACAACTGAAAGATCAATCGCCGGGAGTGCCGCACCAGACGGCCTCCCATCTTGATCAGCTTGACCTGCACGCTCCGCGGCGACCAGTGCTTGACCGCCTTGGGCAGACACAGCCGGCGAAGGAAGTTCCCAAGGTTGTACGCCAGGACGAACAGAGACAGACGCACCCGGTTGGCCACGAACCGATGGCACGACAGCCGAGTCCAGTTCAGGGCGTACTTGCCCTCCTTGATCCACTGCTCGGCTGTCCCTCGACCATTGTAGAAACGCACCACTCCTTCGGGGCCAGCCGTCATGTTCGTGACGATGAAGCCCACTCGAGGGAACAACTCTCCCCTATGCCACTCCACCTTGGCCACCACCCGCCGTGCACGGTCCCAACTCTCAGCACGATACCAAAAGTCGTCGTATAGGATCACTGGACGCTTCGGCGGCCTCCCCACAGGTCGTATCAGCAGTGGAGCGATCTCCCATTGCAGCACTTTGTTGCTCGGCAGGCGTATTGCGTAGAAGACTCGTCGCTCCTCCAGGTACTCATAGATGTCCGGCTTGGCGAATGCGGCGTCCGCGCGAAAGTATCGCCGCAGCCCCATCTCCCCATAGCGCGACAGGATCGGATCCAATACATCACGCCACCTGTGTGCGCTATGTACGTTCCCCGCACGCAACATCGCGCCCTCGCAGTCACCGAATTGGTTGAACACGAACAATGGGTGATAGCACGTGCTCCCAAAGTGTCCGCTGTACGACGCTCTCTCCTGTTCTCCATGTACCCGACTCTCCGAACTGTCCATGTCCAAGATCACCCGCCGGTGCGGCGTGCGGGACATAGCTCCGTCCACCCACTTAGCGTTCACTCGGCCCAACCCTTCCACGTTGCTGTCTTGCGTAAGCACCTCGGTCTCGAACCGGCTCATGGCGCTCGCGCTCGCCGCCGGTCTGTCTATGCCTCGGTCTCCAACGACTACCCGCATCGTCGGATCGTCGGCCAACCGTTCAGCGTCGTTGGTATCCTCGTAGCCTGCCAGACGACTGTATACCGACTGCCTGAGAAGGCCCACCAATCGGTGCTGCACGTTACGACCGCCCCGAGTCTCCTGCAAGCACTCACTCACCGTCTCCGTCAGTCCCAGCGCATCATCCAACTCGCGACAGGCCAACAGTCCGGCGTCTGAGGTAATAGTGGCGCCGTGGAACTCCAATCGTATGCGGTGGTCGAAACGGAGCTTGGCGCAGACGTTCGTGCTTTCACCCATTGGGTGCCTCCAGAGCGGATACGTTATAAAGAACTAAAGCAGTCGTTCACGACCAGTCTAGCACTCATGACAAGCACTGCGCTCGGCTATTCGGCTACATCAGGTAGCTCTGTTGCTGATTACGGCACGTCCTGCAGGGTTGATATGGGAAATGTGGGTTTACAGGTTTTGGAGGTGGAGCGGCAGGTACTATAACAATCAGAATCGGCCGGGCTTCGGCATATTTGGAGTACCTGATACTGAAGCCACGGCAGATAAGTTCCTCACTAATTACAGCGACAAATTAGTACTCTGCCGAACCCCGAGGGACATTGAAAGAGAGCTAGGTATCAAACTCGAAGCGCAGAATTATGAATAGCGCTCCCGTGTCCATTAGCTAACATCGACGACGTTGGAGGCGGACGTTGTCAAAGAGCATGACGATAACTTTCGAGGACGAAGCACTATACGTGGCGCTTATGGCCGATGCGGAGCGAACAGGCGCCGACGCCAACCAGATAGTCGTCGACGCGGTTAGAGAGTGGCTAGAAGCCATCGACGAGGAACGAGTTGGGCTGAACCAAGCCCGTGCGGAATGGGAGCGCGACGGCGGTGTCGAGGCTGGCCAGTTCTTCGACGGGCTCAGGGGTGAACCGGCGCCGTAGAGTTATGGCATCGGCCGCTCCGCGAGGACCGTGGTTCGACTGGCTCACCACGAACGGAAACAACCAGCGCACCCAAGCGGAATTACACCAGTTCACCGCGAACATCCAGACCCCAAGCTGCGTTCGTCCTGAGCTATGTCGAAGGACCTCCGATCGCATATGAGACGGTAAGGCTGGTATCCCAATCGGCACCTTGACTTCGCCCCTCTGTAGTCGATAGTCTCCGTTACCCGCCCCTAGGGCACATCGCAACCACTAGGAGACTGTGTCATATGGCTTCGTCTGAGCGGCTGACCTTCGTCGTGCCCGGAGACGACCCGCCCCAGATTCAGGGGTCGCCCCACCTTGAGCGCCTGAAGCCCTACGGCGACGTTGCCCTACACACGGACCGGCCCGCGAGCATGGACGAGCAGATCGAGCGCGCCCGTGACGCTGAGGTGGTCTTGAACACGTGCGGCTCCATCAAGTGGATGCGGGACGCCATCGACGCTCTGCCGAAGCTCAGGATGATCGCGACGTGCTCGATTGGCACGGACATGATCGATCTAACGGCTGCGGCTGAGCGGGGAATCGTCGTCAGCAACCAGCCCGGCAGGACGGCGTCAGTCGTGGCCGAGCACATCATCGGGCTGATGTTCGCCATTGCCAAGCGGGCGGCGTACCAGACAGCCGAGGTGAAGGCCGGACGGTGGGCCGCGATGCAGAACGTCTACCTGCAAGGCAAGACGATGGGCATCGTCGGGACGGGCAACGTCGGCCGAGAGGTGGCCCGCCTCTCGAGGGCACTTGGGATGAGGAACCTCGCGTGGACCTTCAACCCATCGGCCGAACGGGCCGTGGAGCTCGGCGTCGAGTTCGTCGAGCTGGATACCCTGCTGAGGCAGTCCGACGTGGTGAGCCTTCACGTCCGCCTCAGCGACGAGAGCCGCGGGATGATCGGAGTGAGGGAGCTAGCGCTGATGAGACCCGGCTCCTTGCTAGTTAACGGCGGTCGGGGCGAGCTGGTGGACACGGATGCCCTCGTCGAGTCGCTGAACTCGGGGCACCTCGCCGGCGCGGGCCTCGACGTCTTTGACGTGGAGCCGCTGCCTGCCGACGATCCACTGCTCTCCTGCGAGCAGGTCGTCCTCACGCCTCACGTCGCCGACCAGACGCCCGAGGGCGTCGAGCTGCTCAACGAAGGGTGCGTCGACAACGTGATCGCGTTTCTCGAGGGCCGGCCGCGGAATGTGGTTGGGTAAGCCGCACCGTTCCGCGCCTTTCTCACGCCGGGCCCAACGTGAACCATGGATGAAATAGCGAAGTTCAACCGAGACCGGTGGGAGGAGCTGGCGAAGGCGGGAGTCCAGTACTCCTTGCCCAGCCTCGACCTCGACGAGCGTTCCGCCCGCGAGATGGTCGACCCCGAAGGGATGCTGGGGGACCTGGCTGGCAAGGACGTACTGTGTCTGGCAGGGGGTGGAGGTCAGCAGTCGGCCGCGTTCGGAATCCTCGGCGCGAACGTCACGGTCTTCGACCTGTCGGAGGCCCAGCTGTCCAGAGACCTTGAGGCGGCTGATCATTACGGACTGATCATCGAGACCCACCAGGGCGACATGCGGGACCTTTCGCGGTTCGGTGCCAGCAGGTTCGACATCGTCCACCACGCCCACTCAATTAGCTTCGTTCCCGATCCGTTGCCGGTGTTCCAGGAAGTAGCTCGGATCGTGAAGGACGGCGGGCTCTACCGATTACGTTGCAACAATCCCTTCGCCCATCCGTTGACTGACATCGAGAGCAGTTGGAACGGGGAGGGCTATGTCTTGAAGGACCGGTATGTGGACGGCGCTGAGATTATCGACGACGACCCGTATTGGGAGGTCTCGGGGCCAGATGGCGCAACGCGTCGGGTCCGCGGGCCGCGAGAGTTCCGCCACACCTACACCGCGTTGATCAATGGCCTGATCGAGCAAGGCTTCACGATTCTGGGGCTGTGGGAGGACAGGTCTACGGAGGCCGACCCGGACCCAGGTTCGTGGGACCACTTCTTCGCCGTCGCGCCGCCATGGATGACGATACTGACGAAGTATGGCCCATGACAATGAACCTCCTGACATGACTTCAGGCGACTTGGACGCATATCTGTCCCGCCAGGAACTCGTGGACAGCTCCAGCGGCAACTGGGGCGGGACCGGGCTAGAGATCACCGCATACCTCTGCGACGAGGCTCCACCGTGGGAGCTGGTATCGTCGGTAAGGGCCGTGGTCCTCAGGGACGATGCCGTACTGGTGATGCGCAACCTCGATAGCACGCACATCGTGCCTGGAGGACGGGTCGAGGAGGGCGAGACGCACGAGGAGACGCTGAAACGCGAGCTTCTCGAGGAAGCCGGAGTTGAGATTGAGGTGGGAGACCAGATTGGGTTGGTGCACTTGAAGCACACCACTCCGAAGCCGAAGGACTACCCATACATATACCCCGACTTCCTCTGGCCGGTATACGTCGCTACCTTTACGGCCGACAGGCCAGATGCGAAGGTTCCGGACGACTACGAGATTTCGTCGAGGTTTCTCCCGATCGAGGAGGTGCGAATACTCTCTTTGTCGACGGACCATGAGAAGGTGTTCTTGGAGGAGGCCGTTGCTCGGGTGGTGTGAGTGGCCCCCGCCTCCCCAGACCCTTCGCTTCGCTCAGGACGACGGGTGTTGAAGGGCGCACGGTCGGGAGCGGCCATATCACACAGATTGGCGGCGCGGTTCGGGCGCATGCAATGCGCCCCTACAAGATCGGTGGACCAGCACCGATTGAACGGGTTGACGGATATAGGGTAGGAGGCAGAGAAGTGGCGATAACGCGGAACAACCATGAGGATATCTACCCCGCGGGGCCGACGTATGTCAGGGCGGTGCGGGCGGGTAACACTCTTTACCTGTCGGGGTGTACGGCCCGCAACTCCCCGGCCGAGGGAGGGCCGGTCCTGGACCAGCTAAGGGTGGTGCTGGACAGGATCGTCCGCATAGTAGAGGCGGAAGGTGGAAAGCCTTCTAACGTCGTGGCAATAACCACGTACGTGACCGACATGCGGCTGTTCTGGCCTATCGAGGGCGAGCAGAAGCAGATATACGAAGAGACCTTCAAAGGCGAATGGCCGACCAACTCCTACGTGCAGGTGGTCGCGCTGGCCGAGCCGGGCCTGGACGTGGAGCTGACGGCGACTGCGGTGCTCGACTAACAGACTCACTGCTGAGCGCGCGGAGAACGCAGAAGTGATCTCTCAGCGCACTCTGCGACCTCTGCGGTGATGCAGCCTAGTTCAGCTGTTCCAGTGCGGTCCGGGAGAGCATCATCTTGACTGGGCTGATCGGCCGGAACGTCCTTGACACCCTGACGTCGCCGGCGATGCTGAGCAGGGTATAGGCGTCGTAGGGGGGCATCCCTTTCTCTTGTACGAGAAACTCGACCATCCCGCGCACAGCCTGCTTCATCGCGGGGCCGAGGTCCTCGCCGTAGGACAGGACGACGAGGTAGTCCGGGGTGAGCGCCCGGGGACCTTCGATGTCCATGCCTTTCTCGATTGACACCCGCATGTGAATGTCTGCCGAGGTCTCGGCGCCCGTTCCGGCAACTGCACCATCCCCAACAACGGCGTGGACGTCCCCTAGGGTTAGCATCCCACCCGGCACGAAGACCGGCAGGTAGATGGTGCTGCCGGCGACAAGCTCCTTCATGTCGATGTCGCCGCCGTAGGGGCCGCTGTCGCTGGCGCTGCTCTGCGGGTAGGTCGGCGTCGTCGCGATGAACCCGACGGACGGGGCCAGCGGCAACCGCAAGCCGCTTGGGAACTCCAGGTGGCCGTCGTCGTAAGAGAAGACCGTCGGGTACGGCTCCGTGAACTCTCCCTCGAGAAACCCGCGTCCCGGGAGAACCATATGGGCGGCGTCCTCTTTAGGCGTCACGCTGATAAGATCGACTTTAAGGGCGTCGCCGGGTTCGGCTCCCGTCACCTCGATGGGTCCGGTCACCGGCGCCACCAGCGCCTCGGCCGTCAGAGCCGACGCATCGCGAACGCCGCGAAAGGCATCCCATGTCTCGACGACAATTTCTTCGCCCGAATTTACGGTCAGCGCCGGCGGGTTCTCGGGCGCCAGAGTATAGATGCTCTGCTCACGGTCGAGTCGCTTCATTGATGTCTCCGTCCTTAGATATCGGCTGCAATTATAGCGCGGACGGGCGCACGCCCGGATGCCGCGTCGGGGCACCTACGGAATGCGAAACCCATTGACTCTACAGGAAGCCTTGGCCGCGCAGGACCTCCGCACGTGCTGCGACCTGACGTACGGGAGTCCCGCTGCCCGGTGGCTGCTCGGCGACTCCTTCCACCCCGGGGGGCTGGACCTGACTACCAGGCTGGCTGAGCAACTGGGCATCAGTCGCACGTCGCGGGTCTTGGATGTGGGCTCCGGCGCCGGCGCGACGGCCGTGCACCTCGCCAAAACGATCGGGTGCGAGGTCGTGGGCCTGACGCTGGAGGCCGAGGGGGCCGGGGCCGGACAGGATCTAGCTCGACAGAGCGGGGTGGAAGGCCAGGCCGAGTTCCGGCAGGGCGACGTGCATGGCATGGACCTGCCCACGGAGGCGTTCGACTTCGTCTTGATGGAGTGCGCCCTGTCGATACTCGATGATAAGGCTGGGGCGGTGTCCAAGGTCCGCGAGGTACTGAAGCTAGGCGGCCGTATCGGGCTGACCGATGTGACGGTCGACGGGCCTCTTCCTCAGGAGCTGCGCGGGGTGCTCGCGACGGTCGGGTGTGTCGGTGGAGCGGCTTCGCTTGTAGACTACCAGGCGTTGTTAAAGAAGCAGGGGTTGGTGGTCGAGTACCTCGAAAATTGCGTCGATGTGGCGTCCAGTTTCCTACTGGACTTGGGCGCCAAACTCTTTGCGGTGGACATCGCTCGGGGGCTTGGCAAGGTGGAGCTCAGCGATGGCGTTCTCGATGAGGCGCGGCGGCTGCTGGCCGCGACCCAGGAGCAGGTCGAACGGGGCGTTCTCGGTTACGGGATGGTGGTTGCGCGGAAGGGGGTTTGACGCAAGGCGTCGGTGTGGCTCTCTTCTTGGTTTTGGCTGGACGGTCGGCGGGTAAAGAGGCGCCCCTGGCACCAGCCGGCGTGACCATTTCTGCAGTTGGCCAAGACACCCTCACTGTGCAACCGGGGACATGGGTAACACTTAAACCGGGGACATAGGTGACACTTTTGTAGGCGTATGCAAGACAGTTCGATCGTGGTCATCCAACAGCCCGATAGACAGGGGACCAAACCAGATGGTCCAGTAGCGATCATCCTGTGGCACCAGGCCAACGGGCTCGCCTTTGAGTGCCCAGCTGAGGTAGATCATGTCGCCCTTCCACTTGATCTGACCGTTGGTACGCACCTGCCGCACAGTCGCCCCGACTCCGTACTCTGGGGCGGTTATCCGACGCGGGTAGGACCGAGCCGACGGATGGTACTGGCTGGCGGGAGGCTGCTGTGCCAGTGCCTCATGTGGCCGTTCGGTGTTGTAGTCCAGGCGAAAGGTGTCGAAGGCTCTCTGCTGCCTCCGCCTGGTTGCCCTTGGCGGACTTGCCGTCTCTGCCTTCAGAGTACGGTGCAGTCGCTCCAGTCGTCCGTTTTGCTCCGGGTGACCGGGTTCGATCCGCTCAGGCACGATGCCCAGCTTGACCCACCATACGAGGTACCCTCAAAAAGTGTGTAAACGGTCAGGCGGTGTACCCTCTCTCTGAACAAGACGGGCTCAAGGCCCAAGAGAGGAGATAGACCGTCCATGAGGAAGGAAAGCACTGAGAGTAGGTCGGAGTCAAGGCCGGAGTGGGAGCAGTTGGAGGATTGGGTGCGAAGCCAGGTCCAGAGGCTGGTCCAAGAGTTGCTGGAGGAGGAGGTGACGGCGTTTCTGGGAAGGGCGAAGTCGGCGCTCAGGTCCGACTCGGACTCAGATACCGGCTATCGGAACGGATACGGCAGAGCCCGGAGGCTTACGCTGAGTTCGGGCACGATACAGCTTAGGCGGCCACGAGTCCGCGATACCGAGGAGCAGTTCGAGAGCCGGCTGCTGCCGCTGTTCGTCAACAGGACCAGGAAGGTTGCTGAGTTGATCCCCGAGCTGTACCTGCACGGTCTATCCGAAGGCGACTTCGATCTGGCTTTGCGGGGGCTGCTGGGAGAGGACGCACCGGTATCGGCGAGCACGGTGGCCCGGTTGAAGTCCAAGTGGAACGATGAGCTTGCCCAATGGCGCAGCCGGCCCCTCGATGACCTGGAAGTGGTCTACATGTGGGTGGATGGAGTCTACGTCAAGGCTGGTCTTGAGAAGGAGAAGGCGGCGGTACTGGTGGTGATGGCGGCCCTGAGCGACGGGAGAAAGGTGGTGGTGAGCGCTGTTCCCGGATACAGGGAGTCCACAGAGAACTGGTCCGAGGTGCTCAGGGACATCAAGCGCCGGGGCTTGAGCTGCCCGAGGCTGGTGGTTGGAGACGGACACCTGGGCATCTGGGGAGCTCTGCGCAACGTCTATCCGCAGGCGGCAGAGCAACGCTGCTGGAACCACAAGATCGTAAACGTGCTCGCCAAGCTTCCAAAGCGACAACAGGACCAGGCCAAGCTCATGCTGCGTACTATCCCCTACGCGCCGACTCGGACAGAGGCTGAGCGGCTCAGGACGGTGTTCACCAGGTGGTGCGGCGACCATTCCTACGAGGCGGCCTCAGAGGCCTTGGAGCGGGACTGGGACCGCATGATCACCTTCTATGACTTCCCAAAGGAGCACTGGGGGCACCTTCGCACGACGAACCCGGTAGAATCACCCTTCGCGGCCCTCAGGCTTCGGACCGATGCCGCCAAGCGCTACAAGAGGGCCGATCGGGCGATAGCGGTGATCTGGAAAATGTTGATGGTCGCCGAACAGCGCTTCAGGCGTCTGAAGGCCCCTGAGTTGATCGAAGACGTCTATCTCGGTGCACAGTATGCGGATGGAATCGCCATTGAATCAACGGCTGAGAAGGTCGCCGCCTGATGTCGTTTACACACCTATTGACGTAACCTCCACCATACCGCCAGCTGCGACAAGCTACCCAAGCCCACACTGGCAAAGGGTGGTCCGTTGTCGGTCCGAATGGTCGATGGAAGTCCATACTCCCGAAAGGCGCGCTCAAGCACCCTTCGCGCTTCGTGGTGGTTAGGTTGCCGCAGCCCATCGCAGACCAACAGGTATCGCGAGGCGGCGTCCTGCACCGTCAAAGGGTCGATCCGGGTCCTATCTCCCGTTCGGAACCACCCCTTGAAGTCGATAGACCACACGTCATTGGGCCTTTCTGCCGCCGCAAACGGCTCGCTCCAAGGCGCTGCATGCCGTCGACGTTTTCGACGCTTCACCAGCCCTGCTCGGTCAAGGATCTCTCCCGCCGTACTCGACGCAGGCCACGACGCGTTGGGCTCGGCATTCCGAAGCGACGCCACCACTTTCTTAGGTCCCCAGTTCGGATGGGCCCGTCTTACACCGATCACACGCTCGGCTACTGCCAAAGGCGTCTTGTTCGGCCGACGAATCGGAGCTCGGCTACGGTCTCCCACTCCCTCAAAACCATAGGCCCGGTACCGATTCACCCGCTTGTATCCCGTCTTACGGCTTATACCGAACCGTCGGCACAGCGACACGAAGCTCACTTCCCCCCCTCCACCATTCCAGGAACTCTTTTCGCTCTTCCTCCGGACTCGTCTGTTTCCAGGGCAACACACTCCTCCTGATGGGATCGGCCCCATCTTCGCCCAATGTGTTACCCATGTCTCCGGTCTATCTGTTACCAATGTATCCGGTTTGTACCCACCTCAATCCTCTCCCGGTGGGAGAGGAGGTAAGACCTGACCTCTCTAGCCTGTCCGCTCCTGTCGGTGGCAGCCATATTGGCGGGTTGATATAATCGCCGCACTTTACAAGCAGCTCCGCTCGCGCGCTGGGGTACTTCCGAGGCGAATGTGACAACAACTTCCGAGACGGTCGACAGTAAGACTCTGCTCTGGATGTACGAGACGATGGTCACGATCCGGCGCTTCGAGGAGCAGTGCCGGAGAGAGGCCGACGCCGGCAAGCTGCGCGGGATGCATTCTTCGGTGGGGCAGGAGGCGGTGCCGACCGGGCTCTGCGCTCACCTGAAGGAGGGCGACTACGTCCTGGGCACCCATCGCAGTCACCACCATTGCATCGCGCGCGGGGTCGACCTCAACGAGATGATGGCCGAGCTCCTCGGCAAGGCGACGGGCACCAACAAGGGCAAGGGCGGCACGATGCACATCGCGGACATCACCAAGGGGATGCTCGGTGCTAACGGGGTCGTGGGCTCGAACATACCGGTCGCTACTGGGGCGGCCCTCAGCGCCAAGATGCGAGGGACCGACAACGTGAGCGTCGTGTTCTTCGGAGACGGCGCGTCGAGTCAAGGGGCTCTGCACGAGGCGATGAACCTGGCGGGTATCTGGCAGCTGCCTGTGGTGTTCGTATGCGAGAACAACCGCTATGCGGAGTCGACGCCTGTGGAGTACGTCGTTGCGGGCGGGTCGATCGCGGACCGGGCGGCCGGGTACGGTTTTCCTGGGGTTGTTGCCGATGGCCAGTCGGCGCTTGAGATGTACGAGATCGGCGACGAGGCGGTCTCCCGCGCCAGGGCCGGTGGCGGGCCTACACTCATCGAGGCGCAGACTTACCGGTACATGGGCCACTTCGGTGCGGACGACACGTCACTATACCGAAGCAAAGAGGAAGAAGCGTACTACCGGGACAGGGACTGCATCGACCGTCTGCGGACCTACATTCTGGAGGGCGAGGTCGCTACGGTAGACGACCTCGACTCCGTGGACAACGAGGCCGTCGCGGCGGTGGCCGAGGCGTCGAAGTTCGCCGAAGAGAGCCCGTTTCCCGAGAGGGAAGAGCTCTATTCCGACGTTTACGTTTCCTACCCCGAAGGGCACTTTTCCCGAGGGTAGCCGCACCGCGGCGTTTGGCCGGTTACATCGCTGAACTTCACAATCTGGTTCGTTCCCGGGAGGACTTCATGGTGCAGGCAGAGGCCGTCAGGGCGCTTACCTACGTTCAGGCCGTCAATGAGTCGATCAGACAGGAGATGGAGCGCGACCAGAGCATCTTCATCATGGGGGAGGACATCGCTGGCGGCGCCGGACGTGAGGACTTCGAGGACGCCTGGGGAGGCGTGTTCAGACTGACGAAAGGGCTCATAGGGCAGTTCGGCAAGGAGCGGGTCAGGGATACGCCGATCTCCGAAGCAGGCTTCATCGGAGCAGGCGTGGGGGCCGCCGCCGCGGGCATGCGACCCATCGTCGACCTGATGTTCTCGGGCTTCTTCGGCGTCTGCGGCGACCAGATCATCAACAACGCCGCCAAGATGCACTACATGTTTGGTGGCAAGGTCAAGCTCCCGCTAACCATAATGACCAGTATCGGCGCTGGCACCGCATCGGCGGCCCAGCACTCCGAGACGCTCTACTCCGTATTCGTCCACTTCCCAGGGCTCAAGTGCGTCTGCCCGTCCGACGCGTACACTGCGAAAGGGCTCCACACTGCTGCCATCCGGGACGACGATCCGGTGGTGATTTTCAACCACAAGCTCCTCATGGGACGGACTCAGAAGCCGGAGGTCGGACCCGGCGTGGCGACAGGGGGTCACGTGCCGGAGGAGCCGTACACCATCGAGATCGGCAAGGCCCACGTCGCGCGTGAAGGTGAGGACGTCACTCTGGTCGGCTGCGGTTACACGACGCTGCTCTGCCATCAAGCTGCAGAAGTGCTGGACAGCCAGGGCTATTCGGCGGAGGTGATCGACCTGCTGTCGCTGTCGCCGATGGACGAGGAGGCGATCCTCGAGTCGGTGAAGAAGACGCGGAAGATCGTGATCGTAGACGAGGACTATCCGCGCTGCAGCATCGCCAGCGACATATCGGCCCTCGTCGCCGAGCTCGCTTTCGACTATCTCGACGCGCCGCCTCGCCGAGTGACGGCGCCACATACTCCCGTTCCGTACGCCATGCCCCTCGAAGACCTCTACCTTCCCACGAAAGAGCGTGTCCTCGACGCGGCTCTCTCGGTACTGGAGTAGGGAGGACAATCGCCCGATGGCCGTGCCGATCGTAATGCCCAAGCTGGGGATGGTGATGTCCGAAGGGACGGTCGCCCGCTGGACGAAGTCCGCCGGAGAGGTCGTCCAGGCTGGCGAGGTTATCGCCGAGATCGAGACCGAGAAGATTAACTATGACCTGGAGGCGACCGAGAAGGGCATCCTTCACCAAGTCGCTGCCCCAGGCGCCGTGATCCCCGTAGACGAAGTCGTGGGCTATCTGCTCGCGGAGGGCGAGGAAGCGCCGCAACCAGAGGTGGCGGCTCCCGCGCCTGTTTCGACGGCAACCGTGGCTCCTTCCGAGCGCGGCGCCCGACGCCCTCGACCTACCGGCGACGGGGCCGCGCGGTCCACTCCAGGCGCTCGCAAGGTGGCGGCGCAGCTCGGCGTCGACATCTCTCAGGTGACACCGTCAGGACCCGGCGGCCGGATAGTCGAAGACGACGTCCGCGCGTTCGCGGACGGCCAGAAGGGCGAATCCGTCGGGCCGGCGGCGATGGGCTTACCCGAGCCTGCACAGGTCGTTCCGCTGGAGGGCATCCGGAAGACCATCGCCGACCATATGCGCCATAGCGTCGCCAACACGGCCCAGCTGAGCTTCTTCCTGGAGGTGGACGTCACTGAGGCGCAGCGTATGCGTCGTGAGGCGTCCGGTTCCAACGACGCTACGGTCACCCTGGCCAATGTCGTCGCCAGAGCCTGCGCCCAGACGCTGAAGCGTCATCCCGAGCACAACAGCGTGCTAGTCGATGGCAAGGTGCTGCAGTTCGACGAGGTCAACATCGGCATCGCCGTGTCGTTGAAGGATGGACTCATCGTCCCAGTACTGAAACAGGTCGATACTAAAAGCATCTTCGACATCGCGACTGAGACTAACGCCCTCGCCGAGAAGGCCAGGGAGGGGTCGCTATCCTCGGACGAGGTCACCGGCGGCACCTTTACCATCAGCGTTCTCGGGACCGTCGACGGCTTCACGCCTATATTGAATGCTGGGCAGAGTGCGATCCTCGGCGTGGGCCGGTCCGTCGAGAAGCCCGTCGTGAGGGGAGGAGAGGTGGTGGTGCGAGAGATGGCCACCGTGAGCCTGACGGTCGACCACCAGGTCATCGACGGCGCCGTGGCTGCCGGGTTCCTGCGCCGTTTTCAGCAGGCTATCGAACGGCCTGGAGCGCTGTTCAAGTAGCGCGGCGTCGTCATCGGTGGGGGGCTCGTCCCACAAATCTGAGGGCCCGGCACTTCTGATCGGCAGGCGAAGACCTCGAGTCTACCCCATCTCCTCCGTTTTCCAAACGTGGCTTCTCCAGATTGCTCTTTTGAGGTAGGTTACAAACCCTAGACAAGTTCAAGTCGATATGTGAAATTATCTAAATACGAGTTTCGTCAAAAATCGGTCAGACCTGAGGAGCGCAGTCAGCGGGCGCTTCCGGAGCCGAGCTAGAAAACATATCGCTCAAGGGGGGCCACATGGAAGGAATTTTTCTGTTGCTGATAGGGGCGGCATTGTTCTCCCAGTCCTGGTACATACTGGGTCTGTATTCGGAAGGAAGAACGATGGCGATTTTGGTCGGAGGACTGGGAATAGTGGTCCTGGGAGCGGTCTTCCTGCAACCGGTCCTGTTGAACGGAATGGGTACAGGGTTGGTCAGCCCGGAGGAGAACCTCGCGGAGCTGACGGTCATGAAGGCCCTGATCGTTACGTGGTCACTCTACGCGATTGCGGTGGCGGCTCACGGCCTGTGGGACTTCGATGAACGGGCCATCGGCTTTTACTGCGCTTTCCTTGCCGCGTCGACGGCAATGGCGTTCATCTACTACGCCAACCCCGGTCTGGGCGACCTGGCCGACCGGTACAACGAGTCTGTCTGGCTCAGTTTGTCAGGAGCGACGCTGGCTCTTACGGTCCTGGCGGGCATGATGTTCTTCACGCTCGGGTTCGCCTTCCAGGGGCTGCGAGCTGTGGCAGGGTGGTTTGCCTTGCTCGGCGGAGCGGTCGTCGCCTTCATCGGCCAGGCCATCGTGATCACCATGATTTCGGGCCCTCCGGTAGCATAGGGACTGTGTTCGTGTCCGGTGGGACCAAGGTCCAGGAACCCCAGCCTTGGACGGCATTGCCAAACGGCTCCCGCCGGGGCATGATTGAAGTGCAGTGACGAGCAAGCTTTCAATAGAAGCCATACTGGCCGAGAGCGATCGAGAGGTCACCAGGTTCGAGTGGGAAGGGACGTTCGCCGACTATCTTCGGATGGTCATCAGGACCCCTTCCCTGTCTCGGCTCTCTCACGCTCTGGTCCACGACGCCATCGTGGCGGAGGGGACCAACACTCCGCCTAATCGCGAGCCCGTGTACGAGCTGTTCGAGGGGGAGATATTCGGCCTCGAACGACACCTGCACACGATCGTGCAGTACTTCGCGGCCGGAGCCCAGCGGCTCGAGGTGCGCAAGAGGATCCTCCTGTTGCTCGGCCCGCCGGCCAGCGGCAAGTCGACCGTCGTCGACCTCATCAAGCGCGCGGTAGAACGATACACGCGCACCGATGCCGGGGCGGTATATGCCATTCGCGGCTGCCCGATGCAAGAGGAACCCCTACACCTGGTGCCCGACCACGTCAGGGAAACCCTGCAGCAGCAGTACGGGATCTACGTCGAAGGCGACCTTTGCCCGAGATGTCTCCACCTGCTCCGCACGGAATACAAGGGCAAGGCTGCCGAGATGCCGGTTGAGCGGGTCGTTGTGGACGAACGCGAGGCGATGGGTATCGGCCACTACCTTGCCACCAATGCCAACCCTGCCGACGCCTCTCGCCTGGTCGGAAGCATCGACGAGTCCGAGATGAATGGCGAAGACCGGAGGGAGATAGCCGCCAAGGCGTTTCGGCTGGACGGCGAGCTGAACATCGCGAACCGAGGGATCATGGAGTTCGTTGAGATGTTCAAGGCGGACCGGCATATGCTCAACGCCTTGCTTGACCTCGCCCAAGGACAGGTGATCAAGAACCTGCGGTTCGGGTCGGTCTATGCCGACGAGGCAATCATCGGCCATTCGAACGAGGGAGACTTCGACAGCTTCGTTGCCGAGGTGACCTCCGAGGCGTTGAGGGACCGAATCATCGCCGTCCAGGTCCCATACAACCTTCGGGTGCAGGAAGAGGTCAAGATCTACCAGAAGATGATGCGGAACAGCAAGCTAGAGGACGTACACCTCGCGCCTCTAACACTGCCTGTCGCCAGCACCTTCGCGGCCCTGACCAGGCTCGAGTCGCCTTACAAGCAGGGCATGAGCCTCCTCGACAAGCTCCATCTCTATGACGGCCAGATGGTGACCCCTTACACCGACCAGGACCTGCGAGAGATTCAGCGTCACCACCCGACAGAGGGCATGCAGGGGATCTCGCCCAGGTACGTGATGAACCGCATAGGCGCCGTCGCGAGTTTGCCGGAAATCTCTTGCATATCGCCGCTAGCTGCCCTCGACAGCCTCTGGCGCGGCCTGGGAGAGAACGTCAGTCTCGAACAGATGGAGACCTTTGCCCGGTACGTCGCCATCGTCGCTGAAACCGTGAAGGAGTACAGCGATCTGGCGATACAGGAGGTCCAGAGGGCCTACGATGAATCCTTCGAGGAGTCGGCCAACATGCTCCTCGAGACCTACCTTGCCAACGTCGACGCCTTCACGAATGGCACCGCTCCAGGAGACTCGAGGGACAGTACGGCGGCAGCCACCGAACGCGACATGCGTGAGATAGAGCGGCCTATAGGCGTTAAGGAGATGAACAAAGGGGAATTCCGGGAGGAGATCAACCGAACGGTCTCGGCTTGGAAGCAGAGAGGCTGGTCGTTCACATACGCGTCCGAGCCCAGGTTAAAGGTCGCGATCGAGACGCGCCTGTTCCCGGCGAGGCGCCAGGTCGAGCGCGGACTATCGCAACCGAGATTCGCAAGGCAACGCGTCGAATGGTCCCAGCGGAGGAGTGCGATCAAGAACCGTCTGGAGTCGTCCTACGGCTACTGCAACGACTGCTCCGAGGACCTCATCGACTACGCCGCCCACGTAATCCGTAATAAAGCCGCCGTCAAGACCCCGAAAGGCGAGGGCGTCGAGTGGGCCTGGCCCCTCTACCCTAAGGCGGCCGATTCGTCCCAGAACTCCAGCTAGCTGCACTGTCAAGGGCGGTGTGAAAACGTACCAGCGGGGCGGAGCAAAACTGTACCACTGAACGCCGTAGAATGGGCATCAAGGTTCGTGGGGCGTTGGAGATCAGGGTCAGTCAGATAGCTGGCGGCCAGAAGTCTTCTTGCTGTGCTTGAGTCGGTAGCTGTCCCCGTTCATCTCCAGGATGTCGACATGGTGGGTGAGGCGGTCGAGGAGAGCTCCGGTCAGCCGTTCAGAGCCGAACACCTCGGTCCACTCGACGAAGGGCTCACTTGGAGGTCACCAGGACCGATCCACGCTCGTAACGCTGGCTGAACACCTCGAAGAGCAGCTCGGCGCCAGTCTTGGACAAGGGCACGAAGCCCAGTTCGTCGATGATCAGAAGCTTGAGTCGTGCGAGCCTTCTCTGCAGGTTGAGCAGACGCCGTTCGTCCCTGGCCTCGATCAGCTCGTGAACCAGAGCAGCGGCGGTGGTGAAGCCCACGGACAGTCCCCTCTGACACGCAGCCAGACCGAGACCGAGGGCGATATGGGTCTTGCCGGTGCCACTGTTGCCGAGAGCGATGACGTTGTGGGGGCGCTCGATGTACTCGCATCGTGCCAGCTCCAGAACCAGAGCCTTGTTCAGGGACGGCATAGACAGGAAGTCGAAGGTGTCGAGACTCTTGGTCGTCGGGAAGCGGGCTGCTTTGATCCGACGTTCCACCATGCGATGGTGACGGTCGATCAGCTCCAACTCCGATAGTCGCAGCAGGTAGTCCGGATGGTCAGCTCCCTCACTGGCACACTGGGATGCCAGCTTGTCGTACTCCCTCAGGAACGTGGGGAGCTTGAGTTGCTTGAGGTTGTGTTCGAGCAACATCGTGGACTTGTTGGTCATGACCGGCTCCCCGCCAGGAGAGCCATGTAGTCCCTGGTCGAGGTTGTTGCAACGTTGGTCCTGGGCAGATACGGGTACAACTCCATGTCGAGTCTAGGCGGTCGACCCTCGATCCTGCACAGCACCAGGTGCTTGACAGCATCGAAGCTCACAGCCCCGAGTCGAATGGCGTCTCGTACGGCGTCGTGGACTTCTTCCGGCTGGAAGTTCTCCATCAGTCTGAGCACCTGCACGAACTCCCTCTTTCCTCGCTTGCCCATCCGAGACTCCAGCAACCGCCGCAACACTCCGAACTCCTCGGGCAACTCCCATCCAACCAGCGGCGCCGCCTGATCCAATGCCCTCGTCTTCTTCTCAAGGAGCGGCAGGTAATGGAGAGGGTCGAAGACGAAGTCGTCTCGATCGTAGGACCGCCGATGGCGGGCGATGACTTCAGCGCCACAGCTGATCACAACCTTGTGTACATATCCGCGGACCAGAACGTCCCGATGACCGTAGGCCACCGGGACCGAATAGTCATTGGTCCGGTATCTGACCAGGGACAGAGAACTGACCCTCGTCGCGTGCTTGTCGCTGGCGTCGTACGGTACGGCCAGCAGAGGCAGCAGCTTCTCCAGGTCCCGCTCCAGCCGTTCTCCTATCGTCTCGTTGTGGCCGCGGAGTCGATCTTCGAACCGTCTGAGGCAGTGTTGCTCCAGATGAGCATTGAGGGCATCGAAGCTCTCGAACGATGGAATGGGCACCAGGAAGTTCCGGCGGACATAGCCGACCAGACCTTCTACTTTGCCCTTATCGTTCCCTTTGCCTGGACGGCCGAACCGGTCCTCGAACAGGTAGTGGGACTGAAGCTCGGAGAACACCCTGGTCCGCTGCCGGCGACCATCTCCCAGGATTCTGGCTACCGCGAGCGTGGCGTTGTCGTAGAGGATGCTCTGAGGCACTCCGCCCAGGAACGCGAAGGCGGAGACGTGTCCGTCGCAGAATGACTCCGTCGTCTCGGCGGGATACGCCTTCACATAGCACCCGTCGCTGTGAGGGAGGTCCAGGGCGAAGTAGTGGGCTTTGCGTTCCACTCCGCCGATGATCACTCGAGCTTCGCCGTAGTCGCACTGGGCATGTCCCGGAGGGTGGGACAGAGGTAAGAACATCTCGCGGGTATGACGACGGCGTTCTCGAACGTAGTCTTTGACTATCGTGTACTTGCCGGGGAAGCCGTGTTCGTCTCTGAGCCGTTCGTAGATACGCTTGGCGGTGTGACGCTGCTTCTTCGGTGAGCTCAGATCCTGCTCCAGGATCTGGTCCATCACACCCTTATATGGATCGAGCTTCGGTCTGCGAGCCGGTCGTTGCCGTCGATACCCTGGGGGCACGGAGTACTCGAGCATCTTGCGCACCGTGTCCCGGTGTAGCCCGAACACTCGGGCCGCCTCTCGGACGCTCATCCCTTCGACGAAACAAGCCTTGCGAACACGGAGGTAAATACCCACCTTGTACATCCAATCCACCTTCAGTCAGGTTCGGTCGTTCCTGATTGAAGGCGACAGGCGGTACGCTTTTCAAGCGCCACATCTCAGCTCTTGAGCCGCCCTGCCGGTACATTATCTCTCCGCCATTCACACTTCGATCTGCTGGCTCAAACGAAGTGGATTGAGTGACAGGTAGAGTTTCTCCAGGACCGCCTTTCGAGCTCCCGTTAGCGCCCCACTCTGAAGCATGCGCTGGTAAGGAGTCGTGGCCTGGTCGTGGTAGCGCACTACCCTGGCCCCTTCACGACTTCGCGCGGTCAGCCGCCGGACTGGCTGAAAGAAGTTCACGTGAAGCCTCGCTAACCCCAAATCCACCGAAGGGATGACTATGCAGCAGCGGAACGGGCGATAGGGGCAAGGGAGGGCGATGGTCCGGGCACGATTTGGGGTAGAGGGGGGCCGGTGTTTGTCTTCAGTTGCCGCGGGGAGACTTTGTGACCGTCTGCGAATGTTGGTCAGGGCGAGATAGCGGGGAGAGGACACAGCAAGAGGCACTCGCAGACCGGACTGGCGCGAGTTCGCGGGGACGTTCGGTTGGCCGGATGTCGGCCGGTTGCCGCCGCCGCCGTCAGGCAGGGAGTGGCAGGGCGCGCAATCGGGCCAGGGCACGATCGAACTGGGCTTCCCAAGGCCAGCGCTGTGGCAGATGCAGTGTGAGGCGGCGCGCCGAGCGGGTGATCCGTCCGGCCAGGGAGAAGAACCGCCGCCGGAGGGTCTTGGTGGTCACCACCTGCTCGCCCAGACCGATGCGCGCTGTCCAGCGGGCGATGTTGTGGGCCATCACCTGTACCGCCAGCCAGGCGGCGTTGGCGGCGAAGCGGCCCGAGGGGAGATGGTTCAACCCCACACCGTGCTTGAGGTCTCGGATGGCATTCTCGATCTCGGCGTGGCGGCGATGGTCGGCCTCCAGTTCGAGCATCTCCCCGTCCCGGTCGGTGATGAAGCCGTGATAGCTGTAGGTGGCGAAGAGGGCCAGCTGGGAACCGGGCGTGGGCTTCACACGCCGGACGATGAGCCGCACCGGCGCGGCGTCAGGTTCACTCTGGAAGGGAGTGCAGGTGGTCTCGGCCACATCGGCGGCGCCGTCCATCCAGTAAGGAATCGGCGTCCAGGCATCTTCGGGTATCGCCTCGATGAGATTGTGCAGGCTTTTATGCTGGCGGATGGTGATGGAGAAGCGGACATCCATCTTGCGGCAGACGGATACCACGCCATGAGTGTAGAACCCGCTGTGCTATCGTATTTTGTGAGGGACAGACCCCGGGCCTGTCCCTTTGTCTTTGGAAACGGATCTTGGAGGTGAAACAAGACAGAACAAAACGGACCAAAACGGACCAATTCGAAACATCGGTGTTCCACCGCCAGATAGGGAGAGTAGAACAGTTGTCTAGCCCGATGTACCAGCCATCAGAAAGGAAATGGAACATATGGAACAGAATGGAGCGGCAGAGCAAAAAAACCTGACCAACAAGCAGCTCGTGGCCCTGCCCTACCTCGTCTCGTACGAGTCGCTGTCTGAGGCGGCCCGGCTCGCCAACGTCGGGCGCACCACCCTCTACCGGTGGATGCACGACGACAGTTTCCGCGAGGAGCTCGAACGTCGGCGCCAGGAAGCAGCCGAGCTGGCCGATACCGAGATCAAGGGTCTGAGGCTCAAGGCGCTGATCGTTCTCGCCGAGTCCATGGAAGACCCGAATCCCGTCGTGCGCCTGCGGGCCGCCCAGGCCGCCTACAGCTTGGGCATCAAGTCCGGCGACCTCGCGGACGTGCGGAAGAGGCTCGATAACATCGACGAGTCCTACCACCTCTGGTACTCCAAGAACCCACAGCACCCGTGATGGGCCGTCTGCGGGTCCTCGAAAGGAAGCTCGCCGCGGAGCGCGCCCAACTAAGTAACTATCTCAAAATGGCCAGACGCCACTGTCGCCGGAACCACAGGAGCGCACATGCGAGCTGTAACACACCGAGGTAGTTCGCTGCCTTCTTGTCGTACCGGACCAGGACCGCACGGCACTTGGAGAGCCATGCCAGCGTCCGTTCCACAACCCACCGGCGCGCCGGATACCGCTTGTCGCCAGAGGCGTCCAGCTTCTCCTCGCCGATGCGTCGGATGTGCTCCCTATAGCCGTGTCCGGCGGCAGCCCCACGGCCTGAAGGATTGTCATACCCTTTGTCCAGACACAGGTGTTGGGGTTCCTCCTCGGTGGGCTGTGGTCGTTCGACCACAATGGCGTCCAGGGTCGCCTCCAACAGCTTGGCATCGTGCACGTTTGCTCCCGCAACCACAATGCTCAAGGGGCCGCCCTCTCCATCCACAAGGAGACTGCGCTTGGTACCAGCCTTGCCACGGTCCGTAGGGTTGGGCCCAATCAGGTCCCCCCAAAACGTGCCTTGCCCATGGCTCCGTCTGCCGCCTGCCATTCCCAGTCCACGCCATCCAACTCTTCGCACCCCTCCACCAGGGCTCCCCACATTCGGTGCAAGACGCCCGTCCCCACCCACCGTTGAAAGGTGCGATGAATGGTGCTGTCGTCCCCAAGCTCTTTCGGCAATCGGTTCCATTGGCACCCGCTGCGCAGCCGGAAGATGATGCCGTTGAGCATCTGTCGTGGGTCAGAGCGCTTGCGGCCCCGGGCTTTGGGCGGGTCTTCCTCCAGGATGATAGGTTCGATCCGTTCCCAAAGCTCGTCCGGTACTTCCCAGATGGTCTCTAGCGTCTCTTGTTTCCCCATGCGGTCCCTCCCGATGCTTTTGGAGAAACCATACGAATCGTCCTAGAAACCGATCAATGCATTTGTGGTTCAGATTTTGAGATAGTTTCTAAATAGTCGAGGAACAGGTCGACAAGTACCACCTCCAATGGGAGCTGGCGGTCGAGAGGGGCGAAGAGCCTCCCATGTTCCGCGAACTCCTGGCTGCGCTCAGGCGCGAAGGGTTCTACAGCCCGTCCGCCGCCCGAGCGCACGGCTACCTGAGAGACTGTTACCTTGAGCGACGGGTCCCCGACCACGTCGAGATCATTCGGAGGCTGCTGCCCTGGTACAAGCCACCGTAGCGCGACCCTTCGACAAGCTCAGAGCTTGCCCCGGACTCGCTCCGGGGGTGAGCGGGATTTAAAGTCCCGCTCGTGGCGAGCCCGTCGGGCCACGGTCAAATCGCCTCAAATCTGGCGAAAATACCCTTGACCTGCACAATATCTAGCGGTACTATCTACGAACCCCCCACGATATAGTGGCCTGCTGGCCAGTCTGTGCACTGCCCTTCCTGTAACCACGACGACTCCAAAGTTATCGATTCGCGGGACTCGGGTGACGGTATCCGCCGTCGCCGCGAGTGCATGAAGTGCGCTGTGCGCTTCACGACCTACGAGAGGGTCCAGACCCGGGTTCTGATGGTGTCGAAGGGCGATGGGCGACGTGAGGAGTTCAACCACGACAAGCTCTGGTCGGGGTTGACCAAGGCCTGCGCCAAGCGTCCTCTGCCAACCGGAAGCGTCGACAAGCTGGTGCAGGAGGTCGAGACGGACCTGGTGGAGTCGGGCCGGGCCGAGATTCCGTCGAGAGCGATAGGCGAGATGGTGATGGACCGGCTCAAGAACCTCGACCGGGTTGCCTATATAAGGTTCGCGAGCGTCTATCGCGACTTCAAGGACATCGAGACGTTCAAGGAAGAGGTCGAGGCGCTGCTGGAGCCGGAGGAAGTCACCGAGCCTAGCAACCAGCTCTCCTTCCTCGAGGACGAGCAGATCATGCCGCGCCGCCGCCGAAGGGGGCGGCCGGCGAAGCCGAAGGTCGGGGCCGGGGGGATAGATCGGGGTACAGGGTAGAGGGTACGGATTAACCTCGACTAGACCACTTGTTCTGTTTTGTGTTAAGCTATCGGCCAAAGGGCCACCACACGCAATCGTTAAACTAAACAGAGGAGCGAGGCTGTGGTAGACATCGACAGCGGCACGAGAAGCAATCTTGGGACGGCCCAACTTGACGGCCACCCTGGTGCTTCGACGCCGCGAGTCGAGATCTCGGACAACGCCCGGGTTGTCCTGGAGAAGCGCTATCTGCGCAAGGACGACGACGGCAACATCGTCGAGACGCCCGAGCAGCTGCTCCGTCGCGTCGCCCACGCCATCGCCGAGCCGGAGAGCAAATATTCCACCGGGGCCGACGCCGCGGAGTGGGAAGAGAAGTTCTACGACGTCATGGCGACGCTGGACTTCGTCCCCAACTCGCCGACGCTGATGAACGCCGGTATCCAGCAGCCCAACGGCGAAGGCACCGGGACGCTGTCGGCCTGCTTCGTGATGGGGCTGGAAGACAAGATGGAAGGGATCATGACCACGGCCAAGGAGATGGCCATGGTCCAGAAGTTCGGCGGCGGGACCGGCTTCGCCCTCTCCGAGATCAGGCCCAAGGGGGCCAACATATCGACTACCCATGGCAAGGCCTGCGGGCCCATCGCGGTCCTGAGGCACCTGTCGTCAGTCTCCAAGCTGGTGACCCAGGGCGGCAAGCGCGACGGCGCCAACATGGCGGTCATGGACGTCCACCACCCCGACATACTCGAGTTCATCGACTGCAAGCGCCAGGAAGGGGACATCCACAACTTCAACATCTCGGTCGGGGCGAGCCATGAGTTCATGGAGGCAGTGAAGGCCGGCACCGACTACCCCTTGCGAGCCAAAGAAGACCCCAGGGACCCCGAGTCGCCGATCGTGGAGGTCGGCCGGCTGGACGCGCAAGAGGTGTTCACGAAGATCGTCGACGGCGCGTGGCGCAACGGCGAGCCGGGCGTGATTTTCCTCGACTGGGTCAACCACCGGAACCCGACTCCCGACATCGGGCGGATGACGGCGACCAACCCGTGCGGCGAGCAGCCGCTGCTGCCCTACGAGTCGTGCAACCTGGGCTCAATCAACCTGGCTCACTTCCTAGCTGAGCGGAATCCTTCGACAAGCTCAGGACGAGCGGATTTGATCGTGGACTACGACCACCTTCGCGACGTGGTCCACACGACGACCCGATTCCTCGACAACGTCATCGACGCGAACTCCTACTCCGTCGACAAGATCCAGGACATGACCTACGACACCCGGAAGGTCGGCCTGGGGGTGATGGGCTTTGCCGACATGTTGGTCAAGCTGCGCGTCCCCTACGATTCGGAGGACGGGCTCGAGCTGGGCCGCAAGATCATGCGGTTCGTCCGGGACGAGGCGGACGCGACGTCGGAGAAGCTGGCCGAAGAGCGGGGCGTCTTCCCGGCCTACGAGGGGAGCATCTACGACGAGCCCGGGCAACCGAAGATGCGCAACGCCTGCCGTCTGACGGTCGCCCCCACGGGGACGATCTCTATGATCGCGGGCTGCTCCAGCGGCATTGAGCCTCTGTTCGCCCTGTCGTACCACAAGCACAACATCCTTGGCGGCGAGAGCCTGACGTACGTCGACCGGGGCTTCGAGGAGGCGGCCCGCGACGGCGGGTTCCACAGCGCGGAGCTGATGGAGTACCTGGCCGACGGCGGCTCCCTCCAGACGCGCGACGACGTGCCGGACTGGGCCAAGCAGGTCTTCGTTACGTCGGCCGACATCTCGCCGGAGATGCACGTCAGGATGCAGGCGGTATTCCAAGAGAGCGTCGACGCGGCCATTTCGAAGACGATCAACTTCCCGAACAGCGCCACCGAGGACGACGTCCGGCGCGCCTACATGCTGGCGTGGGAGCTGGCCTGCAAGGGGATCACGGTATACCGCGCCGGTAGCCGCCAGGCGGAGGTGCTGACGAAGGGCGCCGAGGCCGGCGCCGAAGAGAGCCCAACCACCGAGGAGATCGAGGTGGTCTCGAAGGATGTGCTGATTGAGCGACAGCGTCCCAAGATCATCCGGGGTGTCACCGAGCGGGTGCGCACCGGGCAGGGCAACCTGTTCGTGACGGTCAACTACGACGACGACGGGAAGCCTTTCGAGGTCTTCGCGTCGCTGGGCAAGGCAGGAAGCACGGAGTCCGCGCACCTGGAAGCCATCACTCGCCTAAGCACGATGGCGCTGCGCGCTGGCGTCGATCCCGCGCAGATCATCGAGCACCTCAGGGGCATCACCGACGAGCCGGTGTGGGACGGCGGGAACCTGGTCCGCTCGGCCCCGGACGCAGTCGCTCAGGTACTGGCGCGGCACCTGGCGTCGCCGGCTGGAGGCGAGTCGGCCAAAGAGCCGAGCGACGACTCGACGGCACAGCTCGGACTCTTCGCACCGAAGTCCACGAAGTCGAACGGCAACGGGTCACACGGCCGCACGAAGGTCAGCGCGACCAGGTGCCCCGAGTGCGGCACGGGCTCTCTGATCTACCAGGAGGGCTGTGTCCGCTGCCTCGACTGCGGGTACAACAAGTGCGAGTAGAGTGAAACGTAAGGCGTAAAACGTGAGTCGGCTGGCGCCTAAGCTTGCGGCTCCCGAACTGACACGAGCCCTGTTCGCCCGGTGCGGACGGGGTTCTTGTTTTGGGGACCTGCAACAAAATCACGAATTCACCCTCACCTCAGTCCTCTCCCAGAGGGAGAGGAGGTTCGACGCTATGGTAGAATCCGCGTCGATAACTCCGAGGTGAGCCATGGCACCCATTCGAAAGCTGACTCCAGAGGATGCGCTTAGCTTCAAGAGCGTCTCGGATGCCCAGATATCGCCGGATGGCGAGCTGGTCGCATTCGTGGTCGGCGACTCGTTTGTCGTCGATACGGAGCGGTCCCGGTCGAACATCTGGATAGTCGAGACCGACGGCGGCGCCACTCGTCAGCTCACCTTCGGGCCCCGCGGGAACACGACCGCGCGCTGGTCACCTGACGGCCAGAGCCTGGCGTTCCTCTCCGACCGACACAAAAACGGACAGCGGCAGGTCTATCTGCTTCCCACCGCCGGCGGCGAAGCAGAGCGCCTGACCGAGCTAGAGGGCAAGGTCCCGTCTCCGCGCAGCCTTTCACCCATGGCGTGGTCGCCGGACGGCACCCAGATCGCCTTCCTCATGACGGACCCCGAGACGGACGAGGAGAAACGGCGCAAGGAAGAGAAGGACGACGCTGTCGAGTTCGAGAAACACGACAAGTTCACCCGCATCAACGTGCTGGACGTCGAGTCGAGGGAGATCGTCTACACATCGCCTGCGGGACTGCAGGTGTGGGAGTTCTGCTGGTCGCCGTCAGGCAAGGACTTCGCGGTGGTGGCGTCGGACCTTCCGCTCGAGCAGGCGTGGTACACGTGCCGTCTGGCTGCGATCTCGATGGATAAAGGCCCGGTGCGAACCCTTCACTTCTCCAAGCGGCAGGTGTCGAAGCCGGTCTGGTCTCCCGATGGCGAGTACGTGGCGTTCCTTTCGTCGAACTGGAGCGACCGCGGCCTGAACGCCGGCAGTGTCTTTGTTGTGTCGGCCGGCGGTCACGTCCGCAACCTGAGCGAGGGGCACAATACCAGCGCCTTCGCTCTCGGCTGGTCGGACGACAGCCGTCGGATAACAACTTTCGATCACGAGCAGGGCGGGATGGGTATCGGCGAGATCGACGTGGAGACCGGGGAGCGCACCTCTCTGCACCACGGCGACATCGCCTTCCTGGACGCCGGTACGACCTTCAGCCGCGACCGAGCCGGCGTTATCGCCGCCGTGAGCGAGGGTGACGGCAGCCCGCCCGACGTGGGCACCTTCACACGAGAGGGCAGTACCCTTAAAGGGACGCACCTATCGCGGATGCACCCCCACCGAGATGACTTCAGCGTCGGCGATGTTAAGTCGGTGAGCTGGAAGGGCGCGGACGGCTGGGACATCCAGGGGCTCGTCATCGTGCCCGAGGGCGCGCCACCGGCAGGCGGACCGATGGTTACCGTCGTCCACGGCGGGCCCACGGGCATGACCGCTTTCCGGTACATGCCCGCGTTTCGATACTACGGCCTGCTGGCCGCGGCTGGCTTCACGGTGTTCCTGCCTAACCCGCGCGGCAGCACGGGATGGGGTCTCGAGTTCGCCGAGAGCAACATCGGCGATATGGGCGGCAAGGACTGGGAAGATATCCTGAAAGGCATCGACTACTGCGTCGAGAACAGGCTGGCAGACCCCGGCCGACTTGGAATCGCTGGCGGCAGCTACGGGGGGTTCATGACGGCCTGGGCCGTGACCCAGGAGCCCGAAAGGTTCAAGGCGGCGGTCATGATCGCGGGCATCTCGGACTGGCGCAGCTTCCACGGCCGGTCGTACCTGTGCGACTGGGACTCGATACACTACGGCGACGCCGACCCGTGGGACCCGAACCCTGACAGCGTATACGAGAGGTTCTCGCCGATCACGTACGTCAAGAACGTCAGGACGCCGACGCTGATCCTGCACGGCGAGGAGGACTGGGACGTGCCGGTCGAGCAGTCGTACATCTTCTACCGGGCGCTGAAGGACCTGGGTGTCGAGGCGGATCTGGTCGTGTACCCGCGCGAGCCCCATGGCTTCAGAGAGCGCAACCACATCCTCGACTCCTACCGGCGCACGGTCGACTGGTTCACCGAGCATTTGCGCCGGTAGGTCCGGCTCGCGCCGATTGCTCATCTCATTGGACTGGAGTATGGAAGTAGTAAAGAAAGCGAAAATCAAAGGGCCGTTCTCGTTGGAGCTTACGTTCTCGGACAGCCTCTGTCGCGAGGTTGATCTGGAGTCCGAGCTCGAAGGCGAGGTGTTCGAGCCGCTACAGGACCCCGTCTTTTTCGCCCAGGTAGCCGTCGACCAGGAACTGGGAACCGTTGTATGGCCCAACGGCGCTGACTTTAGCCCGGAGTACCTATACGACAAGGCCCGAGAGCGGCGCGCGCAAGCCTAACGGTCCGGGCATGGTTCCCGCTCCACAAGGCCTCCGGAAGGTGTTCAAGATAGAGCGCGAACCGCATCTCCGCTTCGACACGCTCAATAGAGCCCCTCACTTCGACGAGCTCAGGGAACCCCCTCCTCAATCCTCCCCCGGAGGGGGAGGAGGTATAGACCCCGCTCCACCCCCCATTAGCGGCACCACTACGGAGACTGATCGGGAGACCTATACCCCGACGGTGACGCTGCCACCGTATGCCGTGATCCTGCACAACGACGACCACAACGAGATGGGCTACGTGGCCTCAGCATTGTCGAAGAGTGTGTCGAGCCTTTCCAGAGAAGATGCCGTCCGGATCATGCTGGAGGCCCACAACGCCGGGCTGGCGGTAGTGATCGTGTGCCCGCTGGAGCAGGCGGAGTTGTACCGCGACAGGCTCCGCAGCTTCAACCTCGGAGTGACCATCGAGAAGGCGTAGGGGGAAGGGGTTGGGGGTTAGGGACTAGGGGTTAGGGTTGCTGGAGAGATATAGCGAGAAACGGGACTTTTCTCGGACGTCGGAGCCGGAGCCGTCGGAGGTTCCCGCGGCCCGGCGGAACCTCCGCTTTGTCGTTCAGAAACACGCCGCCAGACGATTGCACTATGACCTGCGCCTGGAAGTGGACGGCGTCCTGAAGTCGTGGCCGGTGCCGATGGGGCCCTCGTACAACCCCGAGGACAAGCGCCTGGCAGTGATGGTGGAGGACCACCCCCTCGACTACGCCACTTTTGAGGGCGTGATCCCCAAGGGAAGCTACGGGGCCGGGGAGATGATCGTCTGGGACAACGGCGTCTACTCGCCCGATGAGGGCTGGCTGTCGTTCGGAGCGCCCGAAGAGGCCCAGGAGCGAATGCGCGCCGGGATCGAGGCGGGGAAGCTGTCATTTACGCTGCGCGGACACAAGCTCCGGGGGTCGTGGACGCTGGTCCGAATCGCGAGCAGCGAAAAGGACTGGCTGCTCATCAAGCACAAGGACGAGCACGCCGACGAGGACCGGGACGTGACGCAGGAAGAGCGGTCCGTCCGGTCCGGGCTGACCATACCGGACCTCAAGGCCGGACTTCTGCCGGACCCGTCGAGGGACGGGCTAGGAATGGCGCAAACGCTGGGGGAGAAGGCGCCGTTCCCGTCCGACTTAAAGCCGATGCTGGCCCGTCTCGTCGACGAGGCATTCTCCGCGCCGGGATGGCTGTTCGAGCCGAAGCTGGATGGGTTCCGTGCGCTGGCGTTCGTGCGTCAGGGCCAAGTCACGCTTCGCAGCCGTAATGGGAACGAATTCACGAGTAGTTTTCCAATGGTGGCAACCGATCTGGAGATCCAGGCCGTGGAGGAGATGGTCCTGGACGGCGAGATCGTAGCCCTGGACGAGCGCGGCCTTCCAAGTTTCTCGCTGATGCAACGCGCGACCGACCCGACCGATAAGGGCGGCCCAGAGATCGAATCCAGCCCCGGCCCAATCATCTACTACCCTTTCGACCTGCTGTACGCCGACGGAGTGTCGTTGCAGCGGCTTCCACTATCCCAGCGAAAGGTGTTGCTAGAGCGCGTCGTCTTGCCAGGCAATTCGGTCCAACCGATGGAGTATGTAGAAGAACAAGGCGAGACCTTCTTCAAGGGCGCCGTAGTCATGGGCCTAGAGGGGATGGTCGCCAAGCGGGTCGACAGCATCTACGAGCCAGGCGCTAGAAGTCGCGGCTGGCTGAAAGTCAAGGACGTCGATTCGGACGAGTTTGTCGTGGGAGGTTACACACGAGGAGAGGGCGGCCGGGCGTCGAGCTTCGGTTCACTTCTACTCGGCCAATACAGCGACGGTGATCTGGTCTTCAGCGGAAGGGCAGGGAGCGGTTTCAATGACGCTGTGCTCCGCGACATTCGTGGACGGCTAGACCACCTAGCCGTGGACCAGTCGCCGTTTGTTGAAGACCCAGAGCTAGACACGATCGAAGCAAGATGGGTGCGGCCGGAGCTGGTCGCCCAGGTGAAGTTCAATGAGAGAACGAACGACAACCGCCTCCGCGGCCCAGTTTTCATGGGGCTACGGGCCGACCTGGACCACCGTTTCGTTCGGCGCGAGGTAGCGGATGCGAGTGTGGACGTCCCGTCGAGCGGAGAGGCGACGAGCAGCTCTGGGAGCGTCGCCGAAGTACTGGAGCAGCTGTCCGGTACTCTGCAGGCCGCCACAGTCGAGATTGGAAGCCACCAGATAAGCGTCACGAACCTAGACAAGGTGTTCTGGCCGGCCGAGGACGGGATCCCGCAGTTCACGAAGGGGGACATGATCCGTTACTACGTGGCCATGGCCCCGGTGATACTGCCCCACCTCAAGGACCGGCCGTTGACACTGACGCGCTATCCGAACGGGATTCGCGGCCAGAGCTTCTACCAGAAGCACTTCGAGTACGAGATACCGGAGTTCGTGGAGACCGTACGGCTGTATACGTCCGACACCGAAGGCGACGACGACTACGTGGTCGTCAACAACTTAGCAACGCTCCTCTGGCTGGCCCAGCTGGCAGACCTCGAGCTTCACCCGTGGCTTTCGCGGACGGCGCAGCAACCCGATGCAACTCACCTTTCGACTACGTTCGCGGGCTCCAAAGAGGCTATTCGCGGCAGCGTGCTCGGCTATCCGGATTTTATCGTGTTCGACCTCGACCCCTACATCTATTCCGGGAAGGAGAAGGCAGGGGACGAGCCTGAGCTCAATAGGAAGGCCTTCGCGAAAACCGGAGAGGTCGCCCAAACTCTGAAAGAGGTCCTCGACGAATTGTCGCTCTCGTCGTTCCTGAAGACTTCCGGTAAGACTGGACTGCACATCTACGTACCGGTGCTACGACAGTACGACTACGCCACCACGCGAAAGACATGCGAGCTGGTCGGACGCTTTCTGCTACAACAGCGGCCCCGAGAGGTCACGATGGAGTGGACGGTGAGCAAGCGCTCGGGGAAGATCTTCCTTGACCACAATCAGAATGTGCAGGGCAAGAACATGGCCTCGATCTACTCACTCCGGCCGTTACCCGGCGCCCCGGTGTCGACGCCGCTGAAATGGGACGAGCTAGGCGAAGTATACCCAACGGACTTCACGATCGAGACGGTCCCGAAACGGGTCGACGCGCTGGGTGACCTTTGGGCTAACGTACTGAGCGCCAAGCACGACCTGAAGAGATTACTCGAAGGCGGCTTGTAGCGCTAGATTTTGCAGACCCCGTCTCCCACCCCACGTAGGCGCCTGTCTCGGGTTACCCCCACACTTCGACAGGCAGATGGCCGGGTGAGGGGGAACGTCGGAAGGCGGTGAGTTGATAGAAGACGACGACGGTTTTCTTGCGTTGACCAGGGAAACAAGAACCCTCATTGTGCAACCGGGGACATGGGTAACACTTAAACCGGGGACATAGGTGACACTTTTGTAGGCGTATGCAAGACAGTTCGATCGTGGTCATCCAACAGCCCGATAGACAGGGGACCAAACCAGATGGTCCAGTAGCGATCATCCTGTGGCACCAGGCCAACGGGCTCGCCTTTGAGTGCCCAGCTGAGGTAGATCATGTCGCCCTTCCACTTGATCTGACCGTTGGTACGCACCTGCCGCACAGTCGCCCCGACTCCGTACTCTGGGGCGGTTATCCGACGCGGGTAGGACCGAGCCGACGGATGGTACTGGCTGGCGGGAGGCTGCTGTGCCAGTGCCTCATGTGGCCGTTCGGTGTTGTAGTCCAGGCGAAAGGTGTCGAAGGCTCTCTGCTGCCTCCGCCTGGTTGCCCTTGGCGGACTTGCCGTCTCTGCCTTCAGAGTACGGTGCAGTCGCTCCAGTCGTCCGTTTTGCTCCGGGTGACCGGGTTCGATCCGCTCAGGCACGATGCCCAGCTTGACCCACCATACCGCCAGCTGCGACAAGCTACCCAAGCCCACACTGGCAAAGGGTGGTCCGTTGTCGGTCCGAATGGTCGATGGAAGTCCATACTCCCGAAAGGCGCGCTCAAGCACCCTTCGCGCTTCGTGGTGGTTAGGTTGCCGCAGCCCATCGCAGACCAACAGGTATCGCGAGGCGGCGTCCTGCACCGTCAAAGGGTCGATCCGGGTCCTATCTCCCGTTCGGAACCACCCCTTGAAGTCGATAGACCACACGTCATTGGGCCTTTCTGCCGCCGCAAACGGCTCGCTCCAAGGCGCTGCATGCCGTCGACGTTTTCGACGCTTCACCAGCCCTGCTCGGTCAAGGATCTCTCCCGCCGTACTCGACGCAGGCCACGACGCGTTGGGCTCGGCATTCCGAAGCGACGCCACCACTTTCTTAGGTCCCCAGTTCGGATGGGCCCGTCTTACACCGATCACACGCTCGGCTACTGCCAAAGGCGTCTTGTTCGGCCGACGAATCGGAGCTCGGCTACGGTCTCCCACTCCCTCAAAACCATAGGCCCGGTACCGATTCACCCGCTTGTATCCCGTCTTACGGCTTATACCGAACCGTCGGCACAGCGACACGAAGCTCACTTCCCCCCCTCCACCATTCCAGGAACTCTTTTCGCTCTTCCTCCGGACTCGTCTGTTTCCAGGGCAACACACTCCTCCTGATGGGATCGGCCCCATCTTCGCCCAATGTGTTACCCATGTCTCCGGTCTATCTGTTACCAATGTATCCGGTTTGTACCCATCTCTATCTTCTCCCAGAGGCGGGAGAAGAGGTAAAAACCCCACCTCAATCTTGCTCTCCTACCAGGGGAGAGCAGGTTAGACAGACGGCCTCGACATGGCAAGGCGGATATCAACCGGACCGGCCCCTGCGGGCCGATGCGCGGGCGGCCGTTGCTTACCCTGTCGCGCTATGGAGCGTTAGTTATAGAATAGACACCAGGACCGCCAGGCACTTGGGGTCTCGGCGGTTACCCAGCTATGCGTCCACTCTCCACGCCTCGACTTGTCCTGAAACGTCTAGCCGATGACTGGGTGTTCCTTACGAGCATCTTCGTCGGCATCACGGTTGCCGCCACAATCGTCGCGGCGGCACCGATATACCTTCGCGCCCTGGAGCGCCTGGCCTTGAACAACGAGGTCGACTCCCTGGCAAGGCCGGGCTCCAACCTGACGATCATCGCTCAGGACATGCCGTTGCGACCGGAGGTGTTGGCCAGCACCGAGCTAGCGGTGTCCGTCGCAATCGACAGTCACGTCGCTGAAATCTACGAGCGACGGGAGCGCTACATTTCAATGCCGACGTATCTGGCCGACACGCCGACCCATCGGCTGCCCGTACCCGGCACGGTAGGGGCTCGGACGTCCAGGGCGTATTTCCGGAATCTGTCGAACATAGAGCCCCACTTGAGGTTCCTCGCAGGGGAGATGGCCGGCACCGAGGTCATCAGCGGTCCGGACGGCCCTATCATCGAGGCGATAGTCAGCCCTGCGACGGCTAGAATGTTCCAGCTACGAGTCGGAAGCGTCGTGATCGTGGCCCCGGACCTGGAGACCGAAACACGGATTGCCGTCGAAATCTCGGGGGTCGCGGAGGCCATCGATCCGACCGAGGACTTCTGGGCCCCTCACGCCGCCGTTTTTCTCGACCCACCGCCACTGAACCGTGCTACGGACGACGCTTCGATAGACTATGACGAACAAGAGCCCCCAGCGCCTTTGTTCATTACCCGGGAAGCCTTGCTTGACGCGGTCGCCATGGCGTACCCGGGTACCCTCGTGAACAGCTTCTGGTTCATTCTTGTGGACACAGAGGGACTCAAAGGCTGGCCCGTCTCAGAGGGTCTGGAGCGGCTCGACTCGTTCGAACGAGACGTGGCAAGGGCCATGCCCGGCGCCGACGTGGTCACGACGATCAATGATCTGCTATTGCAGTTCGAACAGAGACGGTTCTTCGCGGGCGCGCCTTTGCTTTTGCTGTCTGCCGTCCTAACCGCGACGGTGCTCTTCTTCCTGTCGATGATGATCTCCTACCTCGTCCAGACGAGGGAGACGGAGGCGGCGCTCTTCAAAACGAGGGGAGTAAGTATATTCCAGCTTGTCCGCCTGAACTCTTTGGAAGGGCTGTCGATGGTCGTCCTGGGGGTTATCTTGGCCCCGTTCATAGCGATCGTGATAGTGGCGTTGGCCGGCAGGCTGCCCAGCTTCAACGAAGTCACCGGCGGTTCAGCACTCCCCGTAGAGCCTGGTCTAACACCCTTTGTTGCGTCGGCCGCTGTAGGCCTTCTGTGTCTGGCACTCTACCTAGTGCCGGCGTTGTCCGGTTCGCGGGCCGGCCTTCTCGCCCAGAAAATGCGGACTTCACGACCGCCTTCGATGCCTTTCTTCCACCGCTACTACCTGGACATCGCGGTTCTCGTGATAGGTGGCCTGACATTTTGGGAGCTGTACCAGAGGGGACATATCATATCGGGAGGCCTGTTCGGAGACGTCGAGGTCAACGAGACGCTTCTGGCAGCACCCGTTCTCTTCCTGGTGGTCGTAGGGCTGATGTTCGTTCGCTTCTTTCCGCTGACGGCGCGTTTCGTGGGCGGGGAATCACCCGCGCTCCTACACCTCGTGACGGCAGCGTCGGTCCTAACGTTGGCCGTCGGTTCGGTGGCTGATGGGATTGCCGACGAGAGCATTGTCTCTGGTGTCTTCGCAGCCGTGTTGGCCTTGGCGGTCGGGGGCCTTTACTGGTGGACCGACCGCGCCCCTAGATTAACGCTGACCCTGACCGGTCTTGGGCTCCAGGCCGCGTTCGTCGCGGCTTTCCTGGCTGTGGAGCGGCTTGATCAAAGCACTCTCATCCTGGTCCCGACCATTGGGTTAGTGTCGATGGTGCCCGCCCAGATTGCTTTTTTCCTCCTCCGGGCTTCCAGCCGTGTGACTCCGGTTTGGCTCTCGATGAGCCTGTGGCGCATGGCGCGAAACCCGCTGCAGTACACGTGGCTGATTCTGCTGCTAGTCCTGACGGCCGGCCTTGGTCTCGTTAGCGCCACGATCGGTACATCGCTAGAAGAGAACCAGCAAGAGCGAATCAATCACGCTATCGCCTCCGATATCCGAGTCAGTGGCATCCCAGGCGAACCAAGCGGGGCGGCTGAGTGGCTAAAGGAGCAGTACCTAGGCGTATCGGGTGTGACATCGGTTTCGCTGGCGCTTCGGGAGAACGTCAATGTGGGCCCCGCTGCGGTCCAGCTACTCGGCCTGGAGTCCAATGAGTTCCCTTATCTGTCCTGGTACCGAGAAGACTTTTCGACGCGCTCCCTAGACGAAGTAATGAGGACCTTGCGGTCCCATCCGCAGGCAGAGCGGATCGAAGTACCGGAGGGGGCGGGCGCGATCGGTCTCTGGGCCAAGCCCGAGGAGGAGTTCTCCAGCCTTTCCGTACGAGTAATGGTCGAAGATGGCAACGGTTCTATGGTCGTGCTGCCGCTGGGCCAGGTCAGCGACAGCGACTGGCAGATCTATCGAGCTCCGCTGCCCGATGGACTGAAACCACCAGTCTATCTGGTGGGGGTGCAATTCTTCGAGCCGGTGCTTGGCGCGGTCGGGACTCCAGGGTCCCTGTTTCTCGACGACATCCATGCGACAGTCGGGCCAGACAACACCGAGCAAATACTCGAAGACTTCGAGGAGTTTATCAACTGGACTCCGATTCTTACGGCGCCCAATTCGTCAGACCGAATTCTCATTACGACGCGAGAAGTCCATGACGGGCGCAGGGCCGGGACTTTTTCCTTCGGGAAGGAGGCCGTCGGAGGGGTGCGCGGCTTCTACATGAGCCCCACCGGGGGGCCGATGCCGGTCGTTGTGAGCGGCGCCTTCGCCGACGAGTTCGACACCGAGAACGGTGAGGTGTACATCGCGGAAATAGGAGGCCGAAGGCTTCCAGTGGTAGTGCGGGACACCGTCCAATTCTTCCCGACTATGAATTCTCACGAGCAGCTTTTCGTGCTCGCGGACCTGACCAGCTTGCAAAGGAACCTCGACATACTGACGTTCGCGACGATCCAGGGGGTGCTTCCGCGACTCGAATCGAACGAGCTATTCCTCTCCGGGGCGCCCGACGCGACCGCGTCGCTTCACGGCGACGTCCAGGCACTGACTCCCAGTCCCGCGAGAGTCCAAGACAGGGCATCTCAGCTCGAACTGGCTCGACGCGATCCCCTGACCACCGCGGGCTGGAACTCTCTGGTAATCCTCTCTCTGGGGCTGGTCGTCGTTGCCGCTGGACTCGGGTATGCCGCGTACCTGTTCTTGTTCTGGCGCAGAAGTAAAAGCGAGATGGGGTTCCTTCAGTCGATGGGACTCTCGCGCAGCCAGCTAATAGCTCTGCTCGGGTTCGAGCACCTATCCTTAGTGGGGTTGGGTCTTGGGCTTGGGATCTGGGCCGGAATGCAAATGAGCAACCTGATGGTATCCTCGGTGGCCGCTACAGATTCCGGCGAGCCGATGGTACCGCCATTGCTGTTGTCGACCGACTGGAGTCTCTTGGCCCCAACCTACGTTGCATTAGTCGGCACGTTCGTCGCTGCCCTGATCCTTCTCAACCGCAGTTTTCGTCGCCTGGACCTTCATACCGTCGCGAGGGTCGAAGGCCCCTGAGGCAGTACGTACGACGAGTCTCATCCTTGGCAGTCTGAGACCTGCCCCTACGCCGATTGGTCCGACCCGTCGTATCGGCAAGTCTGTGCGACCCCCTAAACGGCAAGCTCCCCTTCGAAGCGAAGCTTTTCCCTTGCTTGGCAACGTTCCCGTGCGATACTATCGCGAGCAAGGAGTCGATCATGGATGGAAAGGACTTTCTATCGGTCGCAGACCTAGCGCGCGACGAGGTCCTGCCGCTGGTCGAATTGGCGGCGGAGCTGAAGCGAGGCAGCAGCCCTAAGCCGCTGGAAGGTAAGATCGTCGCTCTTTTGTTCGAGAAGCCTTCACTGCGCACCCGTGTAAGCTTCGAGGTAGGAATTCGCCAGCTAGGCGGCGACTGCGTCTATCTCAGCAAGGACGACGTCGGACTCGGTGTACGAGAGCCGGTGGCCGACGTTGCGCGGGTGCTGGACAGATGGGTCGACGGGATCGTGGCACGGGTCTACTCTCATGAGAGTCTTGTCGAGCTTGCCAAGTATACGTCCAAACCCGTCGTCAACGCGCTTTCCGACGTGGAGCACCCGTGCCAGGCGATTGGGGACATGCTGACCATTGTCGAGCACAAGGGCACTCCGGAAGGCTCACGGATCGCGTTCGTGGGAGACGGGAACAACGTCGCCGCCAGCCTGGCGTTGGCGTGCTCCTCTGTTGGAGCCAACTTCATCGTCGCCTCGCCGCCCGACTACCAAGTCGCATCAACCTCCTGGGAGGAGGCGGTCAGGCGGGCCTCTGGCAACGGGTCCCGAGTCAGCTGGGTCGAGCTGCCGCAGCACGCCGTCCGAGGAGCCGACGTGGTCTACACCGACGTCTGGGTAAGCATGGGCCAGGACGCGGAACAGGAAGAGCGCCTTAAAGTGTTCAGCGATTACCGCGTCGACGACGAGCTCATGCGCTACGCGAAGCCAGACGCGATATTCATGCACGACATGCCGGCGCACGAGGGTGAGGAGATCGGCCCGGGGATGCTAGACCGCGAGGGCTCGGTCGTTTTCGACCAAGCCGAGAACAGGCTGCATGCCCAGAAGGCGATCCTCGCCGAGCTGTTCAGCGGTTCGGCCACCTAGAACGCCTTAGACCGGCCTGGAGGCACCGCTTTGCCCGTGGCTACCAGCGACAAACCTCTCGTTGCTATCGTTGGACGTCAGAACGTCGGAAAGTCGACGCTGTTCAATCGCCTGGTGGGGACACCTGCAGCCGTCGTTTCCGAAGTCGCCGGCACGACCCGCGACCGCGTTGCGACGGAAACGGTATGGGGTGACTTTCCGTTCATTCTCGTCGATACGGGAGGTCTCGACCTTGGCTCGCAGACAGAGTTCTCCGACGAGGTCACGAGTCAGGTTGAGGTCGCGATCGCCGAGGCCGACGTCATCATCATGCTGGTCGACGTGACAGCCGGAGTCACCCCTGCTGACATAGACGTGGCCGATCTCCTACGCCGGGGCGACAAGCCCGTAGTCCTGTCAGCAAGCAAGGCCGACAACGAGGCGCGAGAAGCAGAAGCGCCGACCTTCTATGAGCTAGGGCTCGGCGACCCGCTACCCTTGAGCGCCTACCACAACCGCGGCGTCGACGATCTGATGGCCCGCGTCATTGCGCACTTCCCGTCGGAGCCCGTATCTCCCGAGATCGAGGCAGACCTGAAGCTGGCGATCGTGGGCAGGACCAATGTCGGTAAGTCCATGCTCCTAAACGCGCTCACGGGAGAGGAGCGCTCCATCGTTAGCGACATTCCCGGCACGACGCGAGACGCGATCGACACTCTGGTCTCGACGGACGCGGGCTCGGTGCTGCTTGTCGACACGGCTGGAATCCGGAGGCGAGGCAAGGTAGCACCTGGGATTGAGCGGTACAGCGTGCTGAGGAGCATCAGGGCCATCGACCGGTGTGACATAGCTCTTCTGGTCATGGACTCGACCGAGCTGGCGACCAGCCAGGACGCCCACGTCGCGAGCTACGTTGTCGATGCGGCCAAGGGAGTAGTCCTCACGGTCAACAAGTGGGACCTGGCCAAAGAGAAGGGGCTCACCCAAGACGACGCGACAGCGACCCTGAGAGAGCGGATGAAGTTCGTCAGCCATGCACCGGTCTCTTTCGTGTCGGCTCTGACCGGTAGCGGGATGGACAAGCTGATCGATACCGCCAGGACGGTCTTCGTCGAATGGAGTAAGGGCCTGCCGCGCTACGATCTGAGCCGTACGATCATGAACGCGATAGCCAAGCACCCACCATCGACGACGGGACGGAGGGCCCTGAAGATCTACAGCGTTGCGCAGGACAGGACCGGTCCGCCAAGCTTCACCTTCTACGTGAACCGTTCCGACATGGTACACTTTGGCTACCGCCGGTACCTGGAAAATACACTGCGGGACACATACGGCTTCAAGGGGAGTCCGCTAAAGATGCGGTTCAAAGGTAGGGGCGAGCCGTGATCGAGTTCCTGGTTTTCGCAGTCGTCGGCTATCTGCTTGGTTCCATCCCGTTCGGGTTGCTCATCGGCCGGCTCTTCAAGAACATCGATGTCAGGGAGCACGGCAGCGGCAACACGGGCATGACGAATGTCCTCCGCACCGTTGGTCTGCCTGCAGCCACCCTGGTCCTGCTCGCGGATATGGGCAAAGCCGCACTCGCCGTGTTCGCGGCCAGGCTTGTAGTAGGCGCCCCAGGTGTCGAGGTAGTGGCGGCGCTCGCCACGATAGTCGGGCACAACTGGCCCGTATTCCTTGGTTTCAAGGGCGGCCGTGGCACGTCCGCCGGTTGGGGAGCGCTGGTTGCCCTTTCGCCCATCTCCGCCCTCGTTGCGACCCTGCTCGGGGCGCCGACCGTGGCGCTCTCCCGCTATATGTCGCTCGGTTCCCTGGTGGGAACGGTCTCCGGGGCGACAGCCATCGTAATGCTCGCCATCTTGGGCGGCGGGCCGGCTGCCTACGCGTGGTACGGCCTGATAGGCGCGCCGATGATCATTGCGCGACATCGGGACAACATCGAGCGGCTGCTCAAGGGTGAAGAGCGCAAGGTAGGTGGGTCCGCCGCGCCGGTCAAGCGCCGGACGAAAGCAGCGCGGGGAAGGCAGCGGTGGCCACGGTCGGTGTAGTCGGGACTACCACGTGGGGCACGACTCTCGCAATCCTCGCGGCCCAACAAGGACTCAAGGTACGTCTCTGGGCACGGACTGAAGAAGAGGCGTCGGAGCTTCGAGACGAGGGCCGGAACAAACGGTTCCTGCCCGACGCCAGCTTCCCTGCCGGAATTTCGGTCACCTCCTCTACTGCCGAGGCGTTCGGCAACGCCGAGCTCGTGATCTTGGCCGTCCCCTCCCGTGCTTTGCGCGACAACATATGCTCTGTGCGCGACTCCTTGAACGGGTCAGCGGTGATCGTGACCGCAACAAAGGGCCTCGAGTTGGGCACGGGCAAGCGTATGAGTCAGGTGCTCGAGGAGGAGCTTCCAGAAGAGCTCTCCGGACGAGTATGTGCCCTCTCAGGACCCAACCTGGCCACGGAGATCATGGCCGGCCAGGTATCATCGGCGGTCGTTGCGTCACGCAACGAGGGAGCCGCAAGGAGCGCTCAGGGCCACCTGTCGTCAGCGCGATTTCGGGTCTATACAAACCAAGACATAGTTGGGGTAGAGTTCGGCGGCGCCCTCAAGAACATAATCGCGTTGGGGGCGGGCATCTGTGACGGCCTTCAGGTAGGGGACAATGCGAAGGCGGCATTCATGACGCGGGGGCTGGCCGAGATTTCCAGGCTCGCGGTCGCAGCCGGGGCGGACCTCCGGACGCTATCGGGCCTGGCTGGGATGGGAGACCTAATCGCCACGTGCGCGAGCCCACTGAGCAGGAATCATCAGGTAGGTGTCGGGCTGGCTCAGGGGCGGTCTCTCGATGATATTCGTGCCGGCATGACGAACGTGGCGGAAGGTGTCGACACGACCGCGGCCGCCGTCGCGATGGCTGAAAAGCTGAACGTCGAACTGCCAATAACGCGCGCGACCTACGAAGTGCTGTTCAACGACTTGTCTATCGAGCAGGCGATCACCGAGCTGATGGGCCGAGCACCTAGGCCAGAATACGCGGAATCGCGGTAGCGGCGACGCTACTGGATGAGGTCCATCTCTACGGCGATTCGGACGGCGTCATTGCGACTGCGGGCTCCCAGCTTACTGACAATGCTTCTTGTGTGGGTGTGGGCCGTCCGGTGGGATATGTCGAGGTGTTCTCCGATTTCCGCGTTGGACATGCCTTGGAATATGAGCTCGAGGATCTCTATCTCACGTGCCGTGAGTTCCTCCACCTCCCGCTCACGAGGCCTGACCGGTAGCTCGGCACAGGTCTTCATTACTTTGGAAGCGATGGGGGGCGGTATCACCGCACCGCCATCAGCTATCACACGAATCGCGTCGACCAGCTCCTCTTGCGGTGCGTCTTTGAGCAGATATCCTTCGATCCCGGCCCGGGCCGTCGCCTTGATGTAGCCGACGAAGTCGTAGCCGGACAGAATGAGTATCTTCGTCTCCGGCCAGTCCTTCCGGATTTTCTTAGCTATTTCGACCCCGGAGACGTTGGGCAGTCTGATGTCCAGTGTAACGAGATCAGGGCGCTCTGCCTCGATCAACTCGAAGGCGGCGTCAGCGGATTCCGCTTCTCCGACGACACTGATGTCCGGCTCCTGATCCAACCGGGCGCTGATCCCCTCGCGGAACATCTGCTGATCGTCGACGATCAACACCTTGATCGGATCGCCCTCCAGCTGTGTGGCGGCAGATCCTTCAGCCGACGGGGATGCGGGCGACAACTGTCGTACCTTTCGCCGGTGAGGATACGACTTCCAGTGTACCACTCAACTGGATAACTCTTTCGCGCATCCCGGCAATACCAGTCCCGTTCTTCCCATTCGACGTGGGGAAGCCCACGCCGTCGTCTTCAACCCTGAGCTCGAGGGTCCCATTGTTTCTCGATAACACTACGTCGGCCCGAGTGCCTCGGGCGTATTTGACGGCATTATTCGTCGCTTCCTGAGTCACTCTGAACAGAGCCAGCTCTACATCCGGGTCGAACCGGTCTTCTTCGTCGACGTTACGTAGCGAGAGCTCGACTTGGATGTCCGAACGCTTGACGACCCCATCGGCGAGCCACTCGAGAGCCGGGACGAGGCCCAGATCATCGAGGATAGCGGGCCTGAGCCTGGACGATATCTCTCGAAGCTCGAGTATCATTTCGTTCGACGTGCGTTCCCTTTCGGCCTCGTCGGCGATCCGGCCGCTCCCCAGCAGCATGGCCTTCTGCAGTGGGCCGTCGTGGAGGTCCCCGGCTATTCGAGCACGCTCCTCCTCCTGAGCCTTGGTCAGACGACGGTTCAGGTCTCGAAGATCGTCGGAGAGCTGGCTTGTGTCTATCGCGAGGGCGAGTACAGGGGCTATGCTGCCCACGAGGCGTTTCTCTTCCTCGACAAAGACCTCGCCGTTGGCTTTTGGCCCCAGCAACATGTAACCAAGGTATCTCTCCGATACTCTAAAGGTTGACGCGAGGAATGATTCGGACTCGAGGTTCAGCTCGGCAAGGTCCTCCCTTATAGCTTCCTCGATGCGGTGACTGAGTCGCGGAAGAAAGTCCTGGACAACCTCCTGGGCTCGATCACCCGCCGACGCGACACGCTCGACCTTGTCCGGGCTCTTCCCGAGGAACATCAAGGCCGACTCAAGTCGGAGCGTTCGGGCGAAGCGCTCAGTAATTTCCGCGACTGCTTCTTTAATGCTACCAGGGTTGACAAGGTCCTGCTCGACGGTCCCCATGAAGGTGTAGTAGTCGACGACCTCGCCATAGAAATAGTTGTCGACCATCCACCTAGCGGCCCGCCGTACCGGGAAGAAGAGGAGAACCCCCCCCGACAAGTACGGCTGCGATGGCAGCCGGCGAAAGGTCTCCACCGGTGGGGCTTAGAGCCACCGACAGGGCGATTGTGATGAGCGCGAACACGGTGACCGAGGCCACGCCATAGACCATGCCCCGGTGGACGAGCCGTCGGATCCCCAACAACTGGTGCTGGAGGATGGCGTATGCGAAAGAGGCCGGCACCAAGCCTACGGCGAGGATCGTGACGTGGTCGGGCGCCAGGGAGTTACCTGTCAAGGCTTGGGGAATCAGGGTGAGGAAGATCACAGGGAACGTGCCGAGCGCTATCCCCCACAACGCAATACGGCTTTGCTGGCGGGAAGTTACGGATTCCTGGCGCCTTGCCACAACCGACAGCATCACTACTGCGGTTATGATTGATGTTGCCACGTAGAGCAACATGAGGGGCCGGACAAAAGCGTAGAAGTCGGGTTCCGCTACTACGGAAACTGTGTAAGCGGTCGCGATGGCCGTCGCTACAAAAACGAAGCCCCTTGGGATGAAGACGCGGCCCAATACGTCAGTTCCATTTGTTAGGGCAACGACAAAGGGGAAACATGTCGCTCCAATTCCTAATAGGCTGAGGACTTGAACTGCGAGTGTCCAATAGGCTTGTTGTGCGCCCGCCGAGGGACCCACGGCTAATGCCACAGAGGATGCGGCTGCAAATGATGCGAACCATCGGGCTGAGCCTAGATCCGGTCTGCGTAATAGTACCGTCGAGCCCAATATCGCGAACAGACCGCCCAGGACCCATAGCGATAGACTGGTGTAGCTCTCACCAAACGGCTCCTGCTCCACGACGACCTCAACGGCTTCGCCAGTCTCACTTAGCCCAAATCCACCGAAGGGATGACTATGCAGCAGCGGAACGGGCGATAGGGGCAAGGGAGGGCGATGGTCCGGGCACGATTTGGGGTAGAGGGGGGCCGGTGTTTGTCTTCAGTTGCCGCGGGGAGACTTTGTGACCGTCTGCGAATGTTGGTCAGGGCGAGATAGCGGGGAGAGGACACAGCAAGAGGCACTCGCAGACCGGACTGGCGCGAGTTCGCGGGGACGTTCGGTTGGCCGGATGTCGGCCGGTTGCCGCCGCCGCCGTCAGGCAGGGAGTGGCAGGGCGCGCAATCGGGCCAGGGCACGATCGAACTGGGCTTCCCAAGGCCAGCGCTGTGGCAGATGCAGTGTGAGGCGGCGCGCCGAGCGGGTGATCCGTCCGGCCAGGGAGAAGAACCGCCGCCGGAGGGTCTTGGTGGTCACCACCTGCTCGCCCAGACCGATGCGCGCTGTCCAGCGGGCGATGTTGTGGGCCATCACCTGTACCGCCAGCCAGGCGGCGTTGGCGGCGAAGCGGCCCGAGGGGAGATGGTTCAACCCCACACCGTGCTTGAGGTCTCGGATGGCATTCTCGATCTCGGCGTGGCGGCGATGGTCGGCCTCCAGTTCGAGCATCTCCCCGTCCCGGTCGGTGATGAAGCCGTGATAGCTGTAGGTGGCGAAGAGGGCCAGCTGGGAACCGGGCGTGGGCTTCACACGCCGGACGATGAGCCGCACCGGCGCGGCGTCAGGTTCACTCTGGAAGGGAGTGCAGGTGGTCTCGGCCACATCGGCGGCGCCGTCCATCCAGTAGGGAATCGGCGTCCAGGCATCTTCGGGTATCGCCTCGATGAGATTGTGCAGGCTTTTATGCTGGCGGATGGTGATGGAGAAGCGGACATCCATCTTGCGGCAGACGGATACCACGCCATGAGTGTAGAACCCGCTGTCGGCCCGTAGCGTGAGTCGTCCGTTGGCCCCGGCGTAGCGCACCCGTCCCACCGTCTCCCGCAGGAAGTGGGCGGCGCCGCGGGCGGTGTTGGCCCGGCCCTCGCGCAGCCGGGACATCAGCACGTCTCCGGTGCCGGCGGCGATGGCCAGCAGTGGGTGGTAGCCCCGCTTGCCGGTATAGCCGTGGTGGCGGGCGCCCTCCTTGGCCAGTCCGTAGGTCTCGCAGATGGTGGAATCGAGGTCGATGGTGAACGGCGCGTCGCCGGGTCCGGCCCCAGCGGCCCAGGCCCGGGCCAGCAGCTCCCGGCTCACCCGGTCCAGCTGGCGGACGTGGCCCCACCGGAAGCTGCGCAGGAAGGTGCCCAGGGTGGATGGCGCCTTGACCGTGCCGCCCAGGGTGCAGGCCGTCCCCCCGGTGCGCAACACATCAGCGTCGTCGATGCAGTCGCCGCCGGCTAGGGCGGAGGCCACCAGGGTCATCATCTTGTCGCCGGTGTTCGCCCGGCCCGGCGCGCCGCCGAGGTCGAGGTGCTTCCGGAGGAGTTGGGGCAGGCCAAGGCGCAGGGCGAGGGTGGCGGGAAGGATCAGCCCGGCATTGGCCACCAGGCGGTGGTCGTCAAAGAGGATGCGGATACGGTCGGGTTTGTTCTGTGGCAGCATCTATTGGGTGCTCCTTTTCTGGGACCGGGTTTCTGTTTCAAAACCATTATCCCAGATTCACAGGAGCACCCTCTAGCTTCTTCAAGGGCTGTCCCCAAGGCCGTCCTTCGGTGGATTCGGGTTAACACCTAGGTAAAATACGGGCATATATCTAGGTAAAAATACCTAGGTACTGCCCGTTTTAGCGCAGTCCCCGAGCGGAGACTGAGGGATCTTGGAAGAAACGGCTCCGCGCCGAGAAATCGGCAACGACGGGTTAACCGCGGACCGACGGAGGTTAACTGCGGTCGAGGGCGGTGGGGAGCATAAGGGCGGGCCGGTGGTACAGGACTAGGCTCAGTTTCGACCTAGGGATTCACCCTGAATCTGCCGATGCGGAAGGCTGTTGTATCGGTTAACATCGATCAGGGGTTGTGTTAGAAAATCTTAGGAGCGGCGTTCCATGAATCAAATATTGCAGTTCAGGACATTGTCGGCGACGAAGCCCATCACCGTGTGCCTAGTGGACGACCATGAAGTAGCACGAAAAGGTGTGAGACAGATGCTGTGCCACGACAAACGCTTCAAGGTTGTTGGCGAAGCGTCAGACGTCCAGTCCGGAGTCCGACTGTTGGAGACTCGGAACCCAGACGTAGCGATCGTGGACATCAGATTGGGGATCGGGAGCGGACTTGACGTCGTCAGGGCCGCGAAGACGGTCGCGCCATCGACCAGAATCCTTGTGCTGACGGCACATGATGAGGTTGAATACGTCACGGCGTTGATGAAGCTCGGAGCCGTCGGGTACCTGCTCAAGACGACATCTTCGCACGATCTCAAGGAGGCCGTCCTGAGCGCGATGTCTGGCAGGTCCACGTTGTCTCCTGAGGTCGCCCAGAACATGATATCTCGGCTCATGGAGAACCGGACGACACCGGCTTTTCGTTTCGGTCGCTCAGAGCGGCTGACCAAGCGGGAATCAGAGGTGCTCCAGCATATCGGGCTGGGACTGCGAAACATCGAGATTGCCCACAATATGGGTATCGCCCTCAAGACCGTCGAGGTCCACGTTACCCATGTACTGCAAAAGCTCGGCGTAAACAGCCGGACCAAAGCAGCCCTCAAGGCGGCGGAAGGTCAAGAGGTCCGTTAGGACGCCCAGTCAAGACGAGCTTTTCCTAACGACTCAGCCCGGGTGGGCCTTCGCGACCCTAGCCGAGCTTCGCAATCGAGGCTTTTCGGGCCTCGCACCGGTCCATCACCGTGACTCCTCGCTTGTGGTGAGAGACGCGGCTTCGATTACCACCGAAAGGATGGTCACGCCCGCGACCGTACACGGGGCCCTGGCGATCAGCCGGAAAGGTAAGCGAGGGGACGCGACGACAGTGCTGCGGCGTCGGTTGGATGCGGCGTCGTTCAAAGATGACGTCGTGGCCTGGCTCCCCCTGGCGGAGCGTGGACCTATTCGCAGCTACTCAGTGCAGACCGAGTCGTGGGGCGATACGAAGCTCTCCAGAAGAGAGATCACGGGCCTGATCGAGGCCGCCGTTCAGGAGAGGTTTCCCCGGTGGAGACGGTCCTCGGGCAACGGACTGCGGTTCTACTGCAAGGCAGATCCCGGCACGGCGATCCTCGGTCTGCAGTTATACAGCAACCTGGACCGCGAAGGGGGCCTGCCCGGAGCGCTTCGGTGGCACCTGGGGTGTGGTCTGCTTACCCTCGCCGACGCAGGGCCGGATACCCCGGTGTTCGACCCTTTCATGGGCACGGGCACCATCCTGAAGGCTGCTCGCGAGGAGTTCGGTGTGGCCTATTGCGTGGGACTGGAGATCGACGAGCAGACGTTCGGCGTGGCACGGCGGGACCTTGACGTTCCAGGTGTTTCCCTCGCCAACGAGTCGTTCGAGGTCTTCGACCCTGGCTCACTGCCGGAAGGTACACGGTTGGCCTCGAATGTTCCATTCGGAGTCCGCTTTCCGGAGGTCTCGACAGATAAGCTCCTGGGGACGATTGCCGCTGGCCGGATAGATGCCAGCCGGATCGCGCTGTTGATGTCGCGTCGGCAGGCCAGGGAAGTCGCGAAGGCGCTTCGACTACGCTCCAAGAACGTACTTGTGCTGGGGCAGCCCGCCGGTATCGTGTACGGGCGTCAGCCGGCTCTGCCGTCATGAGCCTTAGTGCGCTAGCCGAGCTCGCCAAGCTCATGCATGACGACAGAGACGGTGGCTACAGCAGCCGTCTCCGCGCGAAGGATACGTTTACCCAGCGTGACCGGCACGATGCCGGACGAGCGGGCCTGTTCCACCTCGTCGGCCGTGAATCCGCCTTCCGGACCGGTATAGATACTGATCTCGGCTGCTGGAGAGGCGGCGCTCTGGGCCAAGACAGTCTTCAGCCCTGTGCCAGTTTCGCGTTCCCATGGAATTACGGCGAGCCCGGCAGCTAACTCGCTCGCGGCACCAAACGCAACCGGCGAGGAAAGCGTAGGCAACCGACCGCGATGCGACTGCTCCGCAGCCTCCTGGATGATCTTTCGCCACCGAACAGCGCGAGCGCCGTCCTGTGGACCGCCGGCCTTCGCGACCGAGCGCGTAGTCTGCATCGGTACGAACCTCGAAACGCCCAGCTCGGTGCCCTTCTGCAGCACGAATTCGAAGGAATCGGACTTGAGGAGGGCCTGATAGAGGGTGACTCTCACTCCAGGCTCTCCGGCGACCAGGATCTTCTTTACGATAGTGCCCCGCACCTCGTCGTTGGCTACCATGTCCAGCCTCACGAGGTGTTCCCATCCAGTGTCGTCGAGGACGACTATCTCTTCACCGGGCCTTGTCCGCAAGACACGGGAAATCTGGTGGGCGGCCCCACCTGTCAACGATACCTGCCCGTTTTCGATAAAACTCGGGTCTATGAAGAACCGGTGCATGCGTCGCTTGGGTTGGAACAGGTTACAGGCGCCACTCTGTTCACGAAGGCAGTCTCTTCTGTGCGACCAAGCTAACCCAATCGTCGGCCTGCTCGACTCTCGTAACGTGAGCCCGTTCACTTCGTAAGCGGTCGATCACTCCGTCACTGTCCTTTGTGAGTATCCCAGACAAGACCAGGTAGCCGTCAGGCTTTACGGAGGTGACCAGATGGCCAGCAAGATCCAAAACGACCTTGGCCGAGATGTTGGCGACAGCTAAATCGTAACGATCGGGCCGTACTTCGGGATGCGGCAGGCTACCTTGAAAGACACTCACTACGGCCTCGCTCCCGTTTTCCCGGACGTTGGAAGCGGCGACCTTTGCGGCCAGTGGCTCGACGTCGATGCTCGATACGCTCGTGGCCCCGAGTTTGGCCGCGACGATGGAGAGGATGCCGGACCCGCAACCGACGTCCAGTACGTCGGTCCCCTCGACCACCAGGTCTTCGAGGAGTTCAAGGCACATGCGTGTGGTGGGGTGGTGGCCCGTCCCGAAAGCCATGCCTGGGTCGAGCGCCACGACGACATCGAGCTCGGTGGGCTGGTACTCCCGCCACGTGGGAACGATTACGATACGCCGACCGACGTCCAGGACGTTAAAGTGTTCCTTCCACGCGCTTTGCCAGTCTTCCTCTTCGAGCACTCGCTTCCGCAGGGAGGAAATCGGGGCGAGGTGGGCTACCAGCCTGGTCGCTACGTCGATACGACCGAGGAGCTCGTCCGTGCTCGATTCGAGCGGGACATAGGTCTTGAGGGTGACTATGCCGGGTACGGGCGCCGCTTCGCCTTCATCTGGGCTGTAGCGTGAGTCCTGCTCTATCGCCACGCCGCCGTGACCGTATCTATAGAAGATCTGGGACAGAGGCTCGACGAACTCCGGCGGGGCATCGACGCTGAGTTCAACCCACTTCATAGGGCTTCAGCGTGTGAGACGAGACACGTGACGTTAGCAAGTGAAAGAGCCGGTAAGGATGTCGCGGCGGTCGATTGTGAACTCGGGAACAGATGCACGGGCTCTTGCTTTGGCGCCGAGCCGGTCCAGCAGTTTACTCGCTGCCGTGCAGGTTGTCTTTGATCTTCTCGAACCAGTTCCGGTTATCGTTGGGGGTGTCAGAGCTCTCGTCGAAAGTCTGAGCCAGCTGTCGAAGCAGTTCGCGTTGCTCTTCGGTCAGAGACTTAGGGGTGACGACCATTATAGACACGAGCTGGTCGCCGCGACGGCCTGGGTTCCTCAGATGGGGCACTCCCGCGCCCTTGATGCGGATTACGTCGCCGGTCTCGGTCCCCTCGGGAACCGTTATGTCGGCCTCGCCATCGAGCGTGGGGACCCTAACCGTAGCGCCCAGCGCAGCTTTCGCGACGTCTACGGCCTGACGGTGAATTATGTCGTTGCCCTCTCGAAGGAAAGACGGGTCCTCTCGGACACGGATGGATACATAGAGATCGCCAGGGGGGGCCCCTCCGGTACCAGGCTCTCCTTCGCCGGTGAGTCTAAGTTGGGTTCCGGTCTCGATCCCCGCTGGAATCGATACGGCAAGCTTCCGATTCCTGACCTCACGCCCGGTGCCACCACAAGCAGAGCACGGCGAGGTGATCACGCGCCCCTCACCCCGACACGAACCACACGTCATTACCTGCATGAACTGACCGAATATGCTGTGCTGGTCGCGTCTGATCTGCCCGGTGCCACCACAGTTCGGGCAGACCTCAGGCGAGGTGCCGGCCTCACTCCGGGTACCCCGACAGGTCGCGCAGACCTCTGTGCGTTTGATTTCGATCTCTCGCCCAGCGCCGAACACGGCCTCTTTGAAATCGATCGGTAGAGTGTATTGGAGATCGGCGCCCTGCCGAGCGGTCGAGCGGGTACGACTCGACGTACCCCCGAAGAACGCGTCGAAGATGTCCCCGAAGCCACCGAAGTTCTCGAAGCCGTCGAACCCGCGGGCGCCGTTCTGGCCGAGACCGACGTGTCCATACCTGTCGTAGTCCGAACGTTTGCTGGGATCGGCGAGGACCTGATAGGCCTCGTTGATCTCTTTGAAACGTTCGGCGGCGCCCTCGTCCTTGTTCCGGTCGGGGTGGTGTTCTAGCGCGAGCTTCCTGAACGCCCTCTTGATCTCCTCTTCGGAGGCGTTCCGAGAGACGCCCAGAACCTCATAATAGTCGCGTTTCTTAGTAGTCATACGTACTTCTGATTATAGTTTCTCAGCAGCGCCCGTACAAGCTAATGAGCGGTTGAGAAGACGGTACTTCGGCATCACGAGTCTGACTGGCGGTAGCACTGACACACGGGCATCCTCTGAGTACGTTTGGGGTGATCAGGATGGACTCCGCGCAGGAGTTACGCGGACTAGGCCGGCGGGAGAGTCGCCGCTATCGGCTTGGCACGCTCTCGACCATCGATCTCATGACGCTCGCCATGAGCTCTACGCCGGCGATCGCCTTCGCGTACTCCATTCGCACGGGCCCGATCGCGCCGACGGCGCCCGCAGCCCCTCCAGGCACGCCGTAGCGCCCGATAACCACGCTAAGCGGTCGCAGCATGTCACCTTGAGCCTCCTCCCCGATAACGACTCGAACGACACCCCGGTTCGGGGTCTCGTCGAGTATCGCCCGGGCCAAGGTACCGTCTTCTACCGCTCCGACCAGTGTCTGTACCTGGTCCCCCTCGGCGAACTCAGGCTGTCTGACGAGATTCCTCAGTCCGTCCAGGTAGTGATCGCGGTAGTCCGTGCGGTCCTCCTCTTTAAGCATAAGGACTGCGGACGAGAACATCTCTTCTTCGAGGGGTGAAAGTTCCGGATCTATCGATTCAGTCTCCTGCCAGGTCCTGCCTTTGAGGATGTGACTCAGTTTGTTAGCTGACTCCTGAAGATCGGCAGGCTCCTGGCGTTCCTGCAAACGAATCAGATGTCTTCTTAGCCTCGCTTGCTCGAATACGACGATCATCAGCGCCAGGAAGTCCTGCAGGCCGACCAGTTCTACGCGTTTGACTCTGGACTCCGGCGCTTTAGGGAACGTGGCAATGGCCAGGTTTCCTACCAGACTGGCCAGGATGGCGGCTCCGACCCTTGTCCAGTCGTCGAGATCACGCTCGGCGTCGGCTAGCCGAGCGCGGATAGACTCCTGTATCTCAGGCGGTATCAGATCGCTCGGCATCATCGATTCCACGTAGAACCTGTACCCCTTGTCCGAAGGGACGCTTCCCGCGGACGTGTGGGGGCGAGTAATGTAGTCCTCTTGTTCCAACTCGACCACGTCGTTCCGAATCGTGGCGGGGCTGACACCCAGGTCGCCGTGTCGAGCAATCGACTCCGAAGCGATGGGCGTCGCTTGCCTGATGTAGTCTCCTATTAGGAGATTGAGTATGCGGCTCTTCCTGGCACTAAGCACGGGCTCACCGGGCGGAGAGTGTCTGTCATGGGCAGAAGTGGCCCTACCCCATATGGTCGAATGTAGCATCGGCCTCGACACAGTGTCAAGCAAACGGGCAGACCTGAGTGTGATTAAAACTAGGCGGTACCATCGTGTCAGAACGACGGACCAGCTTGGGCGGAGCGCTTCGGGCGCCCCAATGTGGCATCGGGGTAGCATCGGGACGCCCCTACCAAAGCCGAAGATGCCTAACACTTTTAATCGCACCATCGGGGATAGTGGTGCTGGGAGCGAAATTTACTCTGTCGCAAACCGTCGCGAACTGTCGAATCCGTATCTGAGGGGTTGCGACACCTGGGCGGGGGATGCGACAGTTAGGGGGAGCTGGATATAGGGTACGGGGTGCAGGATACGGTAGCCGATTTCGGCGGCCGTCTGGTGCATTGTCGCCTCCTCGTGCTGTGTCGGGTAGCCAAAACAAAAGGGCAGACCTGTGGGGTCCGTCCCTCGTAAGATACCATAGCACAGATGTGCTAGTATGTCACGTTTGGTTCAGTGGTGCGTTGTGGGTGAATCAGGCGTCCTTAGGCGCTCAGGACGAGCGGTGTTGCCTTCAGTTCAGGTTCTGGATTCCGGCTTTCGCCGGAATGACGGAGAGGCTCGGGTATCAAGCCTCGCGTCTTGACCGGCTGTGATTAAAACCAGGCGGAACCACCGTCCCAGAACAACGGACTATGCAAGGTCGTGTTAGAACGGTCCTTCGGCGGGCTCAGGACGAGCGGTGTTGTCTTCAGTTCAGGTTTCTGGATTCCGGCCCACGACTTTCGTCGGGGCAGGCTTTTCGCCGGAATGACGGAGGCGAGCCGGCCCCTGACATGAAAAAGCCCCGGAAGCACGTCGTGGCGCGCAGTTGGGTGCTATACTCGTACTGACCACCCCGCCATGTGAGGCTTATGGACATCTCCTGGATCGGCCACTCGTGTCTGCTCATTCAGTCTGACGGCGTGACGCTGTTGACAGACCCGTTTGCAGACTCTCTAGGTATTTCGATGGCCCGGCCAACGGCCGAAATCGTAACCACGAGCCACGAACATCCTCACCACGCCCACCTCGACGGCGTCGGCGGCACCCCGAGGGTCCTTGCCGGACCGGGGGAATACGGGATCGGAAAGTTCTACGTCACGGGGACCGGCACGGAACGAGACAATGAGCATGCCGTCATCAACACCGTTTTTACGATTCAAGCCGAAGAGGTGACTCTATGTCATCTCGGCGACCTGAACCGGCCGCTGTCGCCCAGACAGGTGGATGAGCTGAGCCACACTGACGTTCTTTTCGTTCCGGCCGGAGGGGTTTGCACGCTAGACACGGCACGCCTGGCGGAGCTCGTAAGACTTGTGGACCCAAGGATCGTAGTGCCGCTGCACTACCAGTCCAAGGGGGTTCTAGTCGATCTCGAGCCGCTATCGGCGTTCCTGGAGGACCTGGGGGTCGCTGAGCCGGAACCGAGGAAGGTCCTGCAGATCACAGACTCGAACCTTCCGCGAGAGCTCGAATCAGTCAGCCTGGAGAGGGCTGCTTAGCGCGTTCGCTGTCGGGACGCCTTCCGCCAGACCGCGTTCGCGCGCCTCACTCAGACGGGTCCCTACTAGTCTCGTCGCCGACCACTCCACGTGCTGGCGCGCCTATAACCCGCGACGGCCCCTACGGGCGCCACCATCAAGAGCACATTCGCGATCCCGGACGCGACAGGAGCGCCCGGAGCGGCAAAGCAGCCACCGCCAGACGGCTCCGGCGTGGCCGTCGGCGCCGCAGCCGAAACATCCACAGTCGGCGGCGGGGTCGCCGTTGGATTCTCGGTTGCCGTAGCCTCCGGCGTTTGAGTGGGTTCGGGACTCGGTGTCCGGGTGGGACGGGGCGTACTCGAGGGAGTAGCCGTGTTCGTCACGGTCGGTGTCGGTTCGCGCGTCGGTGTCGCAGTTGGGCTAGGCGTAGGCGTTACCGTAGGTGGAACTGGTGTACTCGTCGGGCTGGGCGTCGGTGTCGGCAGGCCTATGAATACGAGGTCGAAGGCTCTCTTGGACAACCCGCTCCGGTACGTGTCCGACGTCCGGGACTGTACGCCGTCGAGGAAGAACTCAACACGCTGCCCGACGACTCTGATGTCTTGAGGGTCCACGACCAGTCCCCGGTAGTCTGGCCCTTCGATCAATGCGGGCGTCGACTCGTAGGAACCGATTCTGGCGACTAGAACGGCGTTTTCGGGCACGGTCCCGCCCGCGACGACGATAATCCCCGAATAGGTCGCCGGGAACGCGATCTCGGGCGTCGGCGAGGGTGTCGGTGTCCGCGTCGGCGTAGGTGACGGAGTTGGCGTCGGCGCCGGCAGCGCCGAGAACGTCAGGCTCCAACCCAGTCTGACTTGACCGGATGCGAAGGTATCTGTCTGGTCGGCCTGAACCCCGTCCAAGTGGAATGTGACTGTCTTGCCTGTTTGGTTGCTTGGGTCCGGTGGACTCACCACAAGGCTATTGTAGCTCCCGTTCTTCACGACCACCGGATTCGACTGGTAGCTTCCGATCCTGGCGACTATGGAGAACCCGTCCGGGACCGGGGCTCCACCGGCGTTTGCGCTGCCTGTATAGATGGCAGGGAAGGATGGGAGTGGCTGTGCCTGAGCCAACTCTGTTTGCACCGACACGGCTCCTAAAGCCACGGCGAACGTAAGCAAAGCGATTCGGATTGATGATCTGGCTATCATGTACCTCACTTTACCATACACTCGCGGCAGGTTCCCAGGTGCGAGCATTCGATTACCGGCCTCGTACCTAGATCTTCCTTCACTTGGGCCCAGAAAAAAAGACCTCCCTCCCCATGTTACAGAGGAGGGAGGTCTTACTTACACTACGTTGCTTCGCTGACGATTACGGTACGAGCACTCCAGCGGCCGTGAGGTAGATCCAGTAGCCCTTGCCGTATGTGAAGAAGGGGGCTCCACCGACGTTCGTCGGCAGCGGATCGAACTGGTCCCTCCTAGTGTTGTACTCGTATATTCTGCTCACTCCGCCGAGGCCACCCAGGTACGCGACTTCTGAAATAGTCGTGGTCGCCGGTGCACCGCTGACATCAAGTATCGGCAGGAGGTTCCAGCCCTTGGCCAGGCTAAGGGCTGGCAGTAACGTAGCCGTGCCGCCCCTGACGCCCGGGATTGTGACCTCAAGATCCTCGAAGGAATCGGTCCGCACCCAGTAGGCGGTCTTCCCATCTAGATTGGTAAGGATGTTGATACCCTCGGTGGCGAACAATCCGTCGTCGCCCTTCGTGTTTACCAACCATCCACCCTGTCCCTTCGGGTCGTAGGCCATTACCACGTCGATCGGGTGATCGGCCGGAATTACGTCCGTGATGCTCGTGTCCTCGGGCCTACCCGGGAAGGAAATCAGGTTCCAGCCGGTGGTCAGCGGTACCCTGAACTTGGGCCGCACGGCGACGCTGAACTCAATCGTCTCGTCCTTCGTGTTGCCGACCTCGTCTTCGCCACTGAGCGCGATGGTGTAATCGCCCACCGCCAACTCGCCCAAGGCTACGATGTACTGAGCTGTAGCTTCCTTGCTAACCGAGCCCGACACATCGGTACCGTCGAGGGTCACCGAGGTCAGTGTGACATCGTCGTGGGTGTCGTCGTCGGCTCCGGCTCCGTACTCCGCGCCCTCGCCCGTCCAGTCGATCTCAAGGAAGAGCGGACTGCCTGTAAAGGTTGTCTTAACAGCCGCGGCGGTCGCCGAGGTATCGTCGTTGCTGACCGGCTCGGTTGTCGGATGCGGCAGAGCGTTGTCGATCTCGATGTCGCCGCCGTCGACGATCTGCACGTTGCCAGCCGTGTCCCTACCTTCAACCTTGAGGTCGTACTTGTCGGCGGTATCCGTCGACAGCGTAGCGCTGTAGGCGTTGGAGCCCAGGCTGCTAACCAACAATTTCACGGCCTCATTGTCGTTCACGGTTTTCACGGTTACGGTAGGCGTGGTCAGCAGCCTCTCGTTGGCGGAAATGCTGATGGACACCTCCTTGGTCGAGAGCAGCGAGTCGGGGGACACGGTCACCGCAATTGTTGGAGCTACGCCGTCGTCGGCCCCATCGGCCATGACGATACTCGCGACCGGGTTCCCCGCCTTGTCGGCGATGGAGTCCACGACATTGATCTTGGGCTTGGTGTCCGCGGCCATCTCAGGCACCGTCAAGAACACTACAGAGGGTGCGCCGGCGAACCACTCTGCCAGTGCAGGCGCGGACTTGGCGCCACCGATGTCGACCTCGAAGTCAAGGCGGCTGATCGACGAGCCGTCCAGATCCTCGTTGAAGTAGACCGCGATGCTCGTGTTCTTCGTCGACGTCGAGACAGTTACTATCTCACCATCTCCATCCAAAGCGTCGGGATCCCAGTAGTGCCCGGTCTCGGCCCCTGCGTTTGTGACGACGGACTTGTCTGGGTTTATCCTGTTCGCGGCGAACGCAGGAGCGGTGGTATCTATCTTCAGGGTCTGCTTGGCAGAGCCTGTATTACCCGCCTTGTCCGCGACCGTCACCTCGTACTCAATGTTGGTCTCGCCTTCCGGCACTCCGACAAGTTGGGCCTCGGCGAGGAAGCCGCTGGCTATCGCCGTCGGGGTACCTACATCCGCAGTCGTAATTCCGGTAACCGCAGCACCTCCGGCGTCGGTGGCACTAATGACGTCGAAACCGATCGTGTCGCTGTCGATGCCCGAGTCGGTGTCCGTTACCTCTACCAATATTCGAGTGGTCTGTATCTGAGTGGCCGCCGCATCTGCGGGAGAAGTGATGGATACGTCGGGGTCGGTTACTTCGACCGTGACCGTGGCCTGCGCGTCCGTGTGCTTGACCGTGATCACGCCCCCGGCGGCATGCAGAACCCCTATGGTGGGACGGTCAGGCGACTCTGGGAGCGCGCCCACGTTGATCCGTTGTACCAGATGATCGTTGGCGTCGCCGTCGTTGTTGAGGTCGACACCCGTGACGTCCATTTCGCCATCGCCGTCGAAGTCCACCTGTGCCACCGTCTCGTCGACGGTCATGGTGACGTCGACGATTTCGGTTGCAAGCACGGCGGTATCCGTGGCGTCGCCGTCACCGTTTAAGTCGATTCCGGTGACGTCGGCTGCGCCGTCTTCGTCGGTGTCTACGCCTGCCTTAGTCTCGTCGAAGGTACTTGTCGCGAAGAATTCGATAGGCGTGGTGCTGACTCCTCCGTCGCCATTGATGTCAAGCTGAACGGCTCTACCAGCGGCGTTGACGAAGCCCTTCGATTCGATAATAACCCGGGTTGTCGTGGCTACAGCCAGCGTACCTACGCCGATAGTTAGGTTTTCTGTGGTCGTCGAGTTGTCACCGTCCAAGTCAACCAGAAGGTCGGCTTCGTCGATCACTCCGTCGCGGAAGTTCTTGGCGCTCGTGGAGCTCGTGGCGGTCCCAAAGGTCGCCTCGAACTTGCCGGTCGTCGCGCCGGTCTCGCGCAGGGTCACGTTGATGTCGTCCGACTCATGCGTGCTCTCGACCTGGACCTGGAGCGTCTGGACGTCAGCGGCGGTGTATGTCAGCGTGAAAGTCGTGGCCGCCACTATTGGAGCGTCGCCAGTGTTCCGGAGTGTGACGCTACCGCCGGCGGCTCCGGCGGCGAACACTGTTAGAGTGCCCGCTGCGGCCGTCACAGTGACGTCGAACCGGTTGAAGATGCTGTCGGCATCAGAACCGTCCTGCAGCGGGACCTTGGCCGTGAAGACCGTAATGGTGTCGCCGACGGTAAGGTCTGCGCCAACGTTAAAGTTGCCTATGGTGAACTCTGTGGGTGCGCCGGCGGCGTTCACCCCAGCCGCAACGTCCGTCTGCGGGATACCCGCGTCCAGGCTCGTGTCGTCAACGGTTATTTTGACGACCCCGCCGGGGGTAGTGACGAACGTCTTGTTCAGCGTAACCGTCCCCGACGCCGTTATCGGCGTGATCAGGAACAGTGACGTCAATATGGACAAGCCCACAAAGAACGGAATGAACCTAGCTGTCTTATTCACCTGATACCCCCTTGTCGTTACCGCTTTCTCTAAACTTACTCATGCTGAAACGTCTTCAGAACACATATAGCCCTGGGAAGTCTCCTCCCAGGTGCTATTGGCCGTACTCGGTTGCAACGCGGCGCTAGTTGACGCCACCTATACCTCGATATCTCCGCTCGTTAAAGCCGTAAGACTTGAACACTATAACCATTTGCTTGTCAAGTGCCGCTAGCTTCAAAGCCATGGTGGAGCGCCCTTGTTCGATGGGCCCGCTCAACAGGCCATCCGCCCCATGTTCTAGGAGCGCTCTCCCAAAACCCTACGGAAGCATATATTACCAATTCCTATCTTGTCAATAAGCCACAACGCCAGATTTCACAGGTATTGGGCGCTTTGGATCGTATGAGGCTTCGCAAGTGGAGTTGCGATCAGCTACGATCGGCGGCAAGGGAAGTTAGTGAGCTGAGCATCGGCCTTCGTCGAGGTGTGGATTTGGTAGAGGTTTCGGCGGCAAGTCCAGGCGCGAAAAGCGAGTCCGGGCGAATCGTAGACTAGCTACTGTCCTTGCCGAGGTTGGCCAAGAACTCAAGGTTGTCCTTTGTCTTAGCGAGTCGCTCGACAACCTTTTCGGTTGCGTCACTCGAGCCCATCGCGTCCGAGCTGATCATAGCTACCATTCGGCGCAGCAGCCAGACCTGCCTGAGCGTCTGCTCGTCGAGCAGGAGCTCTTCCCGTCTTGTGCCACTGCGAGTAATGTCAATGGCGGGAAAAATGCGCCGCTCGGACAGCTTGCGGTCCAGATGGACCTCCATGTTGCCCGTGGCCTTATATTCTTCATAGATCACGTCGTCCATGCGGCTTCCTGTGTCCACCAGACAGGTAGCCATCATGGTCAGACTTCCGCCATCTTCCGCGTTACGCGCGGCGCCCAGGAATTTTCTGGGCGGGTAGAGGGCCACCGGATCAATGCCACCCGACAGCGTCCGGCCACTGGTAGGCACGGACAGGTTGTAGGCCCGAGTTAGCCGCGTCAGGCTGTCGAGAAGGACCACGACGTCGCGGCCGGCTTCTACCAGGCGCTTGGCCCTCTCCAGTACCATTTCGGCCACGCGGCACTGGTCCTCCACCGGCTCGTCGAAGGTCGAGCTGTAGACCTCGCCTTCTACCGAACGGGTCATGTCGGTAACTTCCTCCGGCCGCTCGCCGATGAGGGCGACCATGATGACGATGTCCGGGGCGTTGATCGAGATAGCGTTCGCAATCTGTTTGAGGATGGTACTCTTGCCGGCTTTCGGCGGGGATACAATAAGTCCTCGCTGACCTCTTCCGATAGGAGCGACGAGGTCGATCAGGCGAGTGGTGAGAATCCTGCGGTCCGTCTCGAGCGCGATCTGCTCCATCGGGAATATAGGTGTGAGCCGCTCGAAGTGAGGCCGATCACGGGCGAGGTCCGGCTCGATTCCGTTTACCGCCTCGACCCTCACGAGGCCGAAATAGCGCTCGCCGTCCTTGGGCGGGCGTACCTGGCCGGCCACCTGGTCGCCGGTGCGCAGGCCGAAGCGTCTGATCTGAGACTGGGAGACATAAACGTCCCCAGTGCCGGGCTTGCCGCCATCTGACCGGAGGAACCCGTATCCCTCGTTGATGAGCGAGAGAATTCCGCTGGCGATCACGTTGCCGTCTTGCTCGGCATAGGTCTTGAGGACCTTCATCAACAGGTCCTGGCGCTTGGGTGGCGTTCCGTTCTCGCCGACGCCCATGTCGCGGGCCATCTCGAGGAGCTCCTCGTTGGTCTTCTCTTGCAGCTCAGTTATATCCATTTCAAACTCCACATATCGCTTTCGGGGTCTGGTTCTGATAGCCGAAGTGTTTCGTTTCTATCTAGTTCGACGATTGCCGCCTTGCCGGCGGTCGTCTTCTTCGGTCGGCGACAAAAGCCGCCGATAGGCTTTCGAAGTGGATCGTCCGGTGCCAGTGCCTCTGAAGAAACGGGGCCGCACCGTTCCCCACAGACTACGAGATGAGTGAGTCACCGAAAGTGCGGCTCACAGAGATCGCCAATACAGCACTAGGGGTTAGCAAAAGACACGGCCTAACAAACGGAGACGCTGATGGCTTAGTGAGTTCTCGCCGGTGTCTTCACGGTAAGGAGAGGGGACCGTCTACTTCAGACTAGCATACGGAAAGGACGTTCGTCTATACCTTTTGCGGCGATCTCAGAGCATCCAACGGCAGTTTGTGCTGGTCACCCTCACGCAGTGTCTGTTTGGCGACGCCGATGAACTCGCGGAACAGGGGATGCGGCCGATTGGGACGCGAGCGGAACTCCGGGTGGAACTGGACTCCGACCATGAAGGGGTGGCCAGCCAGCTCCATTATCTCGACCAGCCTGCCGTCGGGCGAGAGGCCAGTCGGCCAGAAACCCACGGACTCGAAGGCCTCACGGTAGGAGTTGTTGACCTCGAACCGGTGCCTATGCCGCTCATTAACTACACGCTGATCGTAGGCCCGCCCGGCCCAGGAATCTGACACGACCTCGCAAGGATAAACACCCAGGCGCATCGTCCCTCCCATCTGGGAGACGTCGCGCTGGTCCGGCATCAGGTCGATTACCGGGTCCTTCGTGTTTGGATTGAACTCGGTCGAGTTCGCCAACTCCTTACCCAACAGGTCTCTAGCTGCCTCCACGACCATCACCTGCATGCCTAGGCACAGGCCCAGATAAGGAACGCGGTTGTTCTTGGCATAACGGACGGTGTCGATCATGCCTTCGATCCCTCTCGGTCCAAAGCCGCCCGGTACGACGATCCCGCTAACCGAATGGAGAAACTCGTCCGGACCGCTGTCTTCCACGTCCTCGGCCTGGACCCACAGCAGGTCCAGGTCGCGGTCATGGGCCAACCCCGCGTGCAACAGCGCCTCTTTCACTGAGATGTAAGAGTCCTGTAAGTCGACGTACTTGCCGACGACTGCGATGGGCAGACGCTCCTTGGGGCTGGCTATGGCGTCGACCATATCGCGCCACTGGGAGAGGTCCCGGGAGGTCTGTCGGAGGCGGAGGCTCTCGATCATAAGCTCGCCTAGCCCCTCGTCCTCCAAGAGAAGTGGCACCTGATAGACCGAGTCTACCGTAGGTAACGCGATTACTCCCCGCCTCACCACGTCGCAATGGACCGCGATCTTGTCCTTAATGTCGTCCGTTACGGGCTCTTCGCTCCGGCACATGATGACATCGGGCTGGATACCGGTACTGCGAAGCTCTCTAACGCTGTGCTGCGTCGGTTTCGTCTTGAGCTCGCCGGAGGCCGGAATGAAGGGTAGATACGTGACATGGATGTAAAAGACGTTGTCTCGGCCGACCTCGTTGCGCATCTGTCGAATGGCTTCGAGGAATGGCTGGCCCTCGATGTCGCCGACTGTGCCCCCGACCTCGACGACTATGATCTCGGCCGCGCTCTCCTCGGCGAGTCTTAGGATGCGCTGTTTGATGGCGTCAGTGACGTGGGGGACCGACTGGATGGTCCGGCCGAGGAACTCGCCTCGGCGTTCGCGGGCTATAACGTCACTGTATATCTGGCCTGCCGTGACGTTGGATGACTCGGTCAGATCGATGTCGATGAACCGTTCGTAGTGCCCGAGATCGAGGTCCGTTTCGCAACCGTCGTCCGTAACGAAGACCTCGCCGTGCTGGTAAGGCGACATCGTTCCGGGGTCAACGTTCAGATAGGGGTCGAGCTTGAGGACCGATAAGGAGATGCCACGGCTCTTTAGAATGCGCCCGATGGAGGCGACGGTAATCCCCTTGCCTACCGAGCTTACGACGCCGCCCGTGACAAAGACAAACCTGGTCATTGAGAGAGAACCGAAGCGGAAGGGTAGGTGCGAGAGGGGTAGGTGTAGAAGGAGAGACGGTGTCGCAGAGTAACGGCTAACGCCACTACGCTATGACCTCGCTGGGCTGGAAGGGAATTGCTGCATCAAGCCCCCGGGGAGCACCCTTGGAATTCGTTCAAGAGTATGTCATTGGCCGAATTCATTGTCAACATATTTTGGCGGGCGCGAGGACAGCCGAAAACCGGAGCCGGCTATCTCATTGGGTGACGCAACTCGGTGGGATCTTGCATCATGTAACATAGGCGTCTCAGCACTGTGGATGGAGAAGCCGGGTTTGCGATATTCTCGGTTGATAGGCCCTGACGGCGAATTCAGACTCGTTGTCGAGGCGCCGGATGGCGTTTTGTCTGACCTCACGTCGGTCGACGAAGATCTCTCCGACCTGCGGGACCTGTTCCACGCGGCGTGGCTGACCCAAACCAACGTCGATGATCTGACAATGCAGCTTCTTCAATCGTCTGAACCCGAAACACACGATGTTGACAGCATCGTCGAGTGGTCCAGACAGGGCGAAGGCGAATTCGTCCTCGATCGGCCTTTCGACCCTCCCGAGGTGTGGGCGGCCGGCGTGACCTACGAATCGAGCGAGATGGAACGCCGCAGGGAAAGCGCAACCCCCGACGTGTACGCGAAGGTATATACGGCGGAACGACCCGAGCTGTTCTTCAAGGCGACGTCGGATAGGTGCGTCGGCCCGTTTGAATCAGTGGGCATCCGCAGCGACTCGAAATGGAGTGTCCCGGAGCCTGAGCTCGCGTTTGTCCTATACTAAGGAAGGGATCGCTGGGTACACGATCGGCAACGACATGAGCAGCCGTTCGATCGAGGGAGAGAATCCACTATACCTGCCGCAGGCCAAGGTCTATGACCGATCTTGCTCTATCGGTCCCGCGATCGCGACGGCGGATACCATCGGCGACCCACATAACCTCGAAGTGAGTGCGTACATCAACAGGAATGGTAAGGAGGTCTTCCGTGGCGAGACTTCCACGGCTCTAATGGCGCGCAAATGCCAGGACTTGGCGGACTGGCTGCAGCGCCACAACGCCGTCCCCGATCTGACCGCGGTACTCACGGGGACCTCGATCGTTCCACCGCCCGATTTTACGCTCAAGGAAGGCGACATCGTTTCGATCACCATCGAAGGCATCGGGACGTTGGAGAACGACGTCGTGGAGGTCTGAAGGCGCGCGACCCCTAGCGCCAGACTAGACTGGAGACGCCCCGGCGGGGCCTCTCAACCTTGCGAGGCGCGACCGGTGTCAGTTGGCGCCCGAGGCGAGCTCCCTGGCTTTGGCGGCGTCCTGCTCGGCTTCCACCGTCTTTCCTAGCTGCGTATACGCCTTCGACCGGTCCGCATATGCGGGTCCGAGCTCCGGGTCGAGTCGGATGGCTTCGGTGAAGTCGTCGACCGAGCTCTCGATCTGGCCGAGGCCGAAATAAACCAAGCCACGGTTATAGTGGGCGCGGGCGTCTTGCGGTTCGAGTCGTAGGGCTTCGTCCAGATCTTCGATGGCTGCCTGCAATTTGCCCTGACCGGCGAGAGCCGCGCCCCGGTTGTTGTAGGCATCGGCGTAATCCGGGTGCAGGCGGATGGCCTCGCCGAAGTCCTCGACGGCCTCGTCCAGACCATCCAGATCGAAGTGCGCCAGGCCTCTACTGTTGTAATAGGAGGCGTTGCCGTCGTCTAGCTCGATCGCCTGGTCGAAGTCCGAGATTGCCTCTTCGAGCCTCCCAATGCTGAAGAAGGCCACACCTCGACCGTTGAAAACGCTGGCGTCTGACGCGCCCGATTTGACCGCCTGATCGAACATTTCGATGGCGAGGGAGAACTCGCCTTCACTTAGAAGCGCCAACCCCTGAGCATGGAGATCGGACTCGTCGCTGACCTGGGTCGAGTGTGCGGCTGAGAGACGGGCCGCCTGCTCCGCGTCCGACGCCGCCTGCTCCGTTTCGCCAAGGGCTTGGTAGGCTTCGCTGCGCCGGAGATAGGCCTCAGCAAGGTTCGGGTCGAGCCGGATAGCCTGATCGAGGTCCTCTACGGCTTCGCCTGGGAGTCCTGAATCGAGATGGACGGCACCTCTGGTGGCGAACGCCGCCGCTGCACGTGGATCGAGGGAAATGGCCCGGTCGAGGTCGCGCTTGGCCTGCTCAAGGTCGCCTAGACGTCGATAGCTTTCGCCTCGTCCGGCGTACGCGGCCGTGAACGTGTCGTCGATTCGGATGGCAACGTCGAAGTCCTGGATGGCGGAATCGTGGCGATCGAGAGCCTGGTAGGCGAGCCCCCGGTTGTAGAGCGCATCGGCGTTTTGCGGCGCGAGATCAATCGCCCGGTCGAAGTCCTCGATCGCTGTCTCGATCTGTCCAAGAGCCACGTAGGCGACGCCTCTTGAGACGTAGGCCTTGACGAAGCTGGGGTTCAGCTCGATGTTTGTGTCGAAGTCCTCTATGGCCCCGGCTGTGTCACCCAACTCGGCATAGGCCGAACCTCGTCTGAAGTACGCGGTGGCGAACCTAGGGTTGAGGCGTATCGCCTCGGTGTATTCTGCGACCGCCTCTTCGAGTCGGCCCTGATCCTGCAGCCTCGATCCAGCCGAGAAGTGGTCGTCGGACTCGTCCGAACAGGCGGCCAGCGCCAGGACTGCGCTGAGTATGAATATGGCGAGAATAGCTGGTCTCATAGCCGTAGCTGGCTTCCCTTGGCGTCCTCGCTGAGCGGTTGGTCAGCCAGGTTCTATTCTAGTCGAATGGACTTCCAAATGGCATCGAGCCACGCGTTGCGGTCGTCCTAGAGCGTGGTTCGACAGGCTCGTCTATGAGCGGACGATGGAGTCGCCACGGCGGCGGCTCGGGCGGCAGCGCTCGCGGTTCGAAGGGTGATCGCCGAGAAGGCGACTCGATTGCGCGACCCGGGAATGCAGGCTGAGGGCTGGCCGATTGCTGCTTATGGTCCCCAGGCGGGCGACCGGTCGTCCGCCGGATGCTGAGAAGCGTTTCGGAGACGGGTTCCGTCGGCGTTCACGACGTAGATCTCGGCGTTTCCGTCTCTGATCGAGGTGAACGCGATGCGAGCCGCGTCCGGGGACCAGGCGGGGTACCAGTCGTCGGCAGGATGGTTCGAGAAGTTGGTCTGGTCCGTTCCATCCGCGTTCATCAGATAGATCTCCCGGTTGCCATCGCGGAGGGAGTAGAAGGCGATCTTGTCGCCGTCGGGGGACCAAGCCCGGTCGGAAGTCGTCCGCCCCGAGATTCGTGAGGTTCACTGGGATGCCGGTGCCGTCTGCGTTGGTGACGTAGATCTCGGCATTGCCGTCACGGCGCGAAGTAAAAGCGATCTGGTTGCCGTCGGGTGACCAGCTCGCCCACCAGTCGTCGGCGGGATCGCTAGTTACACGGACCTGGTTGCCGCCGGTCGAGTCCATGACGTACACGTCCCGATTACCGTCCTGTGCCAGATCGAAATCGAACGCTATTCGCTGACCGTCAGAGGACCAGGCGGGCAGCGACGCCCTGGTGTTCCTGCCCGTGAGACTCTGGGCGTCGGAGCCGTCGTCGTTCATAACGAATATCTGCCGAACGATGTCGCGATTAGAGTCGAAGGCGATCTTCGTGCCGTCCGGCGACCACGCGGGGAGAAGATCGGCGGACCGGTTCTTCGTGAGGTTGGTCACGTCGCTGCCGTCGAAATTCATCGAATATATCTCGAAGTTGCCGTCCCTGTCCGATCTGAAGGCGATTCGCCCGGCCTCGGGAAGGCACTCGCCAATACAGAATATCTCGGGGTGTGTGAAGCTCTTTTCGGCGTATATGCTGTTGTCGATCTCGATCGGCACCTCGAGAGTCTTCTCCGTGATGCCGGTCACGTCGATGCTGAACAACGCTCCGAAGCTTCCGAGCCGGAGAGGGTTGGGACTTGAGGCCTCGTAGAATCTCTCGGAGTCAGGCCCGATGAGCGACCATCCCTCGAGCAATCCACCCTCGGACTCCGGTACCAGGTTGAAATCGAAGTCTTTGAGAGTATCTGGCTTGAACCTGATCCGCGTGACGTTCCGCGGGACATGCAACGCCCGAACGACCACGCGCCCTGTTCCTTGATCCTTGTCGAAGTCCGGCGGGTCGATCGAGATCCGCCCTTCGTTGTCCGGGCCGGAGAAGGCCTCGACGTCGATGGCCTGGGTCTCAAGAGTACCAGTGTATCTTGGGAGATCGACCTGGACTCTGACCCTGTAGAGGCCGTTGCTTCTTAGCGTGATATACCCGAGCCTGTACTGGCCTCGCATGTCGCTGACCAGCACACGCAGCTGAGACGTGTCAGGTCGATGGTCGGATAATACTGTCCGCCCGTCAACTGGGCGACCGTCCTCAACGCGTCTTCCTCGAAGACCTGGCCGACGCCGACGGCGTAAAGCTGGATCTCCGAATTGACGGCGATCGTCCCGGCATCGTTTCGGTCGAACACGCTGCTGGTGTCCTTCCCGTCAGAGATGAACACCATTGCCCTTACGACGTCCGGGGTCCCCTGGCCGCAGGTATAGAGCTGAGCCGCCGTCTGGATGCTGTCCCAAACTCTAGATGAACCGGGTTCGAAGGCTGACTCGGCGAACGCCCTGACCCTCGAGACGACCGCGTCCAGGTCGGTCGTGATCTCAGAGATGATGGCCGGCTCTACACTGCGGTCATGAAATTCGACTACGCCAACGCGGTCCGCAGTCTGGAGGTTCTGCAGCGCCTTCTCGAAAGCGTCGAGCATCACCTCGGTGCCAGACCTACCGTCTGATAGGACCGCTTTCGCCATACTGTTGGAGAGGTCGAGAACGAATACAACCTCGAATACTTCGGCTTTGCGAATGAAAAAACTCGTCTCGGCGTAGTCGATCTCTTCCCAAACCCTCTCGACCTCTTCCACTGGCGCGTCGGCGCCAGCAGTCCCACCTCCAACCCCAAGGTCACCTCCGAGCAGGTCCCCCAATCCGCCGAGGTCTCCTCCGCCTTCTTCCAGACCCTCTAATCCCAGGGTCGTAGTCGAGGGGCCTTCGTAAAGCTCGAAGATTCGGGCGGAGGACGAGAGTTCCTCGACCGGCACAACTACTGCGTGCCCTTCATCATCCCGAAGCGAGAAGACGAGCTGCAGCTGGCTTGGCGGCGATCCGCCCGCGCGGACGTTAGCGAAACTGAGGTCGATCACCGGTGTGGGCGTGTGAGTTGGGGTAGGTGTCGGCGGGATAGGCGTAGCCGTCGGAGTAGGCGTCGGAGCAGGCGTGCGCGTCGCGGTCGGGGTCGGTGTATTCGTGGGCGTCGCGGTTGGCGTTGGAGTAGGAGTGGCCGTCGGTGTCGGCGATGGGGTCGCCGTCGGCGTCGGGCTGATCAGGGCACGCGCCAGCGTGGGGGGCAGGCCGGGGTCGGGCAGCGGCGTTGCGGTAGCCGTCGTCCCGGCTGCATGCAGCCGCTAACCCCGAATCCACCGAGGGAGGGCGTCGGGTTAGCATCCTGAAGTGGCCAGAGGGTGCTCTTCTGAATCTGGGATAATGGTTTTGTAACAGCAAAACAGTCCCAGAGAAGGAGCACCCAATAGATGCTACCACGCAACCAGCCCGACCGTATCCGTATCGTCTTTGACGATCACCGCCTGGTGGCCAATGCCGGTCTGCTCCTGCCGGCCACCCTCGCCCGGCATCTGGGCCTGCGGGAACTCGTTGACCATCACCTTGACCTGGGCGGCGCGCCGGGGCGGGCCAACACCGGAGACAAGCTGATGACCCTGGTGGCCTCAGCCATGGCTGGCGGCGACTGCATCGACGACGCTGATGTGTTGCGCACCGGGGGGACGGCCTGCACCCTGGGCGGCACGGTCAAGGCGCCATCCACCCTGGGCACCTTCCTGCGCAGCTTCCGGTGGGGCCACGTCCGCCAGCTGGACCGGGTGAGCCGGGAGCTGCTGGCCCGGGCCTGGGCCGCTGGGGCCGGACCCGGCGACGCGCCGTTCACCATCGACCTCGATTCCACCATCTGCGAGACCTACGGACTGGCCAAGGAGGGCGCCCGCCACCACGGCTATACCGGCAAGCGGGGCTACCACCCACTGCTGGCCATCGCCGCCGGCACCGGAGACGTGCTGACGTCCCGGCTGCGCGAGGGCCGGGCCAACACCGCCCGCGGCGCCGCCCACTTCCTGCGGGAGACGGTGGGACGGGTGCGCTACGCCGGGGCCAACGGACGACTCACGCTACGGGCCGACAGCGGGTTCTACACTCATGGCGTGGTATCCGTCTGCCGCAAGATGGATGTCCGCTTCTCCATCACCATCCGCCAGCATAAAAGCCTGCACAATCTCATCGAGGCGATACCCGAAGATGCCTGGACGCCGATTCCTTACTGGATGGACGGCGCCGCCGATGTGGCCGAGACCACCTGCACTCCCTTCCAGAGTGAACCTGACGCCGCGCCGGTGCGGCTCATCGTCCGGCGTGTGAAGCCCACGCCCGGTTCCCAGCTGGCCCTCTTCGCCACCTACAGCTATCACGGCTTCATCACCGACCGGGACGGGGAGATGCTCGAACTGGAGGCCGACCATCGCCGCCACGCCGAGAGCGAGAATGCCATCCGAGACCTCAAGCACGGTGTGGGGTTGAACCATCTCCCCTCGGGCCGCTTCGCCGCCAACGCCGCCTGGCTGGCGGTACAGGTGATGGCCCACAACATCGCCCGCTGGACAGCGCGCATCGGTCTGGGCGAGCAGGTGGTGACCACCAAGACCCTCCGGCGGCGGTTCTTCTCCCTGGCCGGACGGATCACCCGCTCGGCGCGCCGCCTCACACTGCATCTGCCACAGCGCTGGCCTTGGGAAGCCCAGTTCGATCGTGCCCTGGCCCGATTGCGCGCCCTGCCACTCCCTGCCTGACGGCGGCGGCGGCAACCGGCCGCCATCCGGCCAACTGAACGTCCCCGCGAACTCGCGCCAGTCCGGTCTGCGAGTGCCTCTTGCTGTGTCCTCTCCCCGCTATCTCGCCCTGACCAACATTCGCAGACGGTCACAAAGTCTCCCCGCGGCAACTGAAGACAAACACCGGCCCCCCTCTACCCCAAATCGTGCCCGGACCATCGCCCTCCCTTGCCCCTATCGCCCGTTCCGCTGCTGCATAGTCATCCCTTCGGTGGATTTGGGCTAACGCGCCTACGGCAAGCAAGACGCAGACGATTACCCACGCCTTCACCAGGCGTATCCTCCTCGCCTCGATCCCAACTCGACGACAACGCGGGTTGTGCGCATAAGACTTAGATTATCGTACCGAGCGGCGTCTGGAGTTCAAGCGGAACTTGCACCTCCATCCAGGTATATTGTCTCACCGGTCATGTAGTTGGACGCGTCAGCGATCAGATAAAGAGCCAACAGGCCCACTTCACGAGGGTCACCGACTCTCCCAAGGGGCACGGACGTTGCGGCGTCTTTACGACGGGCCTCCAGGCTCCTCAGGTCGCCAAATTCCGGGTCGGGAAAGGAGCCCGGCGCTATCGAATTGACGTTTATCCGGTAAGGGGCCCACTCTAAGGCAAGGGTCTGAGTAAGGCTGACCAGTCCCGCCTTTGCCACCGAGTAGGCCAGCGCACCCGGTGTCCCTCGCCGAGCCGACGTGCTACTGATGTTTACGACCTTGCCTTTGCGCCTCCCAATGAAATGAGGACCCAACGCTCGGCAGCCGAGGAAGGCGTGGGTAAGGTTAATGTCGACCACCCTTTTCCACTCATCATCGCTCAACTCCTTGTCGCCGGAGCCCGGTGGAGGAACTAGGTCTCTCGTGATCGCGTCACCGAGGTTGTTTACGAGGGCGTCCACGTGTCCCCAGCGGTCGAGCGCCATATCGACCGTCCTTTGCCAGTCGTCGGCGTCGGTGGCATCGGCCACCAGCGTTACCATGTCGTAGCCGAGTGGGTCGAATTCCTCACTCATCAGCTTGAGGTACTTGTCGGTCAAAGCGGTCACGAGGACCCGCGCTCCAGCTTCGGCGAACACACGCACTATGCCTTTGCCGATACCTCGTGCGGCGCCCGTTACAATAACGGTCCGACCATCAATCCGGAAGTCCGCTGGCATCATCGTCATTCACGCGGCGTCGAAGAGACGGCGCCCCTATTCCAATGTGATCGTCGTCGTGTCCAGCTTCCCGAGTTGGTCGAGAGCCTGTTGGACGAAATCGAACTCAACGGACTTGGCCCATGCCTTGACCAGCCTGCCGGTCACCGGGCCGGGGACTTCCTCGCCAAGCTTGAGTCCGTTCAGGGACGCGACCGGAAGGATGCAGAATCCCGTACCCGAGAGAAAGGCCTCGTCCGCCATATAAACATTGTACGGACTGTAGTCGCCCTCATCGATAGGTACTTCTAGCGACTCGGCAAGCTCAACCACCGTTTGAAGAGTGGAACCGTCAACGGAGTTCTGCTGATTCGGGAGCATGATGCGGTCATTCGACACGAACAGGAACGTGGCTCCGCGGCATTCCGTGATGTTTCCTTTCGCGTCCTCTAGTAGAGCAAATGGCTCCGGAGAGCGTCTGGCACCGCCGGTACGCTGAGCCGGAACGGCGTACGTCGATGGGGTAAGAACGGTGACTCCGTCTAAATAGCCCTCCGCAAACCCCGTGAATTGGATAACATTGACTGAAATGGCGACGCTCACATCCGAAGAAGCCTCAGACTCCGACGTCTGGTCGACACGAACAACTTGCTGAACGATGACGTCTTCGTTTTCCCCTAGCTTCGGCTTGTTGGCGTCCAAGACTTCAACGGTAGCGGATTCCATATCGTCGATCGTCAGGCCAGGGTCGAGGCTTGCCAAATCGAGACGCTTGTAGAGTGTCTCCAGGTGCTCGCGCAGCTTATATATCTTGCCCTTGAACGTTCGTTCGGAGGTGGCAACACCACCGCCTTGTTCGGGCTGACCGATCCCTATCTGGCCGGCGGCTCGGATGTGGGGTACGAGCCTGCCGTTGAGATAAGAAACGAGCTCCGACGATTCGCTCATCAGATTCAGTCCTTTATGCCAATTGTGGCTAGCCCAACAGGTCCTGGACGGTAATGCCGATGTCGGCTGGGGATGGGATCGTTCGGACGCCGGCAGCCTCCAAAGCTCTGACCTTTTCGTCGGCTCGCGCGGCCTTTCCGGTAACGATCGCGCCTGCATGCCCCATTCGCCGGCCGGGCGGCGCACTGCGTCCAACGATCAGGGCCGCCACCGGCTTGGCGCAGTCGCTTGCGATGAACTCGGCTGCTTCCTGTTCCCGAGTCCCGCCAATCTCACCGATCAACACGACTGCGTCCGTCTCGGAGTCGTCGTTGAACATCCTAAGTATGTCCACGAAGGAGGTGCCGCTGACCGGGTCGCCACCAATGCCGACGGAGGTCGACTGCCCGATTCCCAGTCCTGAGAGCTGTCCCGCAGCCTCGTACGTGAGCGTCCCGCTTCTAGAAACGATACCTATACGACCTGGTGTGTGTATCGGCCCCGGCATGATACCTACTTTGCATTTGGCGCCCGGGGATATCATTCCAGGGCAGTTCGGACCGATGAAGGTCACGTCCTTGCCACGAATATAGCGGACGACGCGTATTGTGTCCATGACCGGGATCCCCTCGCTAATACATGTAACGGTTGAGATCCCTGAGTCTATCGCCTCGACGATTGCGTCGGCGGCGAAAGGCGCCGGAACGGACACCAAGGAGACGTTGGCGCCTGTCTCCGCCACCGCTTGAGTGACGGTGTTGTAGACCGGCACCGTGTCCTCGAACATTCGGCCGCCGCGTCCAGGCGTTACCCCGGCGACGAGATTGGTTCCGTACTCCATACACCGTTTGGCATGAAAGCCTCCCTCTTGTCCGGTGATCCCCTGGACCAGGAGGCGCGTGTTCTCGTCGACGAGTATGCTCATGAGAGTGTTCCAGGTCCCAGCAAAGTAAACCCGAATTCAACCTGAGCTTGAGCGAAATCAGAATCGAACGATAGGGCCCATCTGCTACCACGCCGCTTGATGCAGACGAAGTTGGCGCAGTCTACGACGCTCCAACGCTTGTCCGCATGGCCTCGGAAGATGTTCAATGCTTCGGCCTCGAATTCGGCCGCATTCACGATCGTCGTTTCCTGTTCTGCCAGTCTTAGCGCTTTCAGCGCGAGGTCATGCCTACCTCTTGAGTTTAGGAAGGTGAGTGCCTCATATAGGGTCCAGTTGGTTGTCACGGCCGATCTTTTGCTTAACAGGATTGCGCTCCAGAAAACGCGCCCGGTTTCGTGGTTCGCGCCTTGCGGGTAAGCAACTGCTATCCAGAGACTTGCATCGATGAATGCCTCATCCATGGTGGCGCAAAATGGAATGGGCTAGTCAGTAGATATACTTGTCAAGGTTCTCGGACGCATCGGACGGTCCCATGTCGTCAAGTTCGGTCGAGTCGATTTCTTCCAATATTCTAAAAGCTGCCTCGAGATCCTCGGGTTTGCGATTCGCGGGCTCAATCGGCGCACTCTCCAGGACTTTCAAGGCAGCTTCCGTCCCGAGCAGACTGCCTGAAAGGCCAACAGCCAATGCAACTTCCCGAACGACCTGGCCATCTTTGTCATTCAGTACAGCACGTCTGAGTCGCGGCAACACACGATAGGGTGCTTTGGTGTATGTCCTGCTTATCTCGCTCAGGGCCTGTGCGGCCTTCCTGCGCACTCCCAGGCTCTTGTCGTCAAGCAGTTGTACGACGTCAGACACAACGTCGATCCCTTGCTCGTGAAGCTGTGACAGTTTCGTCGACTCCCCGTCCTTGACTAGCTGATCTGTACCGCTGTTCTTGATGGCCATGATCGTCCTCCTCGGATCAGCTTGACGACTTAATGGCCGCAGCAGCTTTGTTGAGGTCGTTGACGAGGGTTACGTCGAGACTCGATTCTGAAAGCAGCTTTCGCCCTTCGTCGGCGTTCGTCCCCCTCATCCGGACGACCATGGGTCGCATTCGTCCTGGTTGCGACTCAGACGCCATCAGGACGCCTCTCGCCACGATGTCGCACCTTAGAATGCCTCCGAAGATGTTGATCAGCACGGTGTCCACGTTAGGGTCAGAAAGCACGATTCTCAAGGCCTGGGCCACCTTCTCTTCGTCCGCCCCTCCTCCGACGTCGAGGAAGTTGGCCGGAGCGGCACCAGCGGCGTGAGTTACGTCCATGGTGGCCATGGCAAGCCCAGCGCCATTGACGATGCACCCCACGTTGCCGTCGAGCTTGACGTAGCTGATCCCGTACTCCCCAGCCTCAGCCTCGAGGGGGTCTTCCTGTGCGGGGTCGTGTAAAGCGCGCAAGTCATCGTGACGGAATAACGCATCGTCGTCGAAACCAAGTTTGGCGTCAGCGGCGAGCAGGCGGCCGTCGGTCGTGACGACCAGCGGGTTGATCTCGATGAGTGAGCAGTCGCTCTCCTCGAACACCCGATAGAGGGCGTCGGCCATCTCTGCTACTGTCCGTACGAGTTTCGGCTCGACGTTCAGGCTGTATGCGATCCTGCGTCCCTGGTAGGGCTGCAGGCCAAGTACCGGGTCGATAGCGACCTTCAGGAGCTTGTCGGGGGTCTGCTCGGCGACCTCTTCGATGTCCATGCCTCCTGATTCGCTCGCCATAGCGACGACGCCCTCGGCGGCGCCGTCGACGACGAACCCGAGGTAGAGCTCATTAGCGACGTCCAAAGCCTCTTCGACGAGGACTCCTCGGACCGGCACTCCTTGTGGACTAGTCTGGAAGGTCACGAGGTTCGTGCCTATAAGCGAGGCCGCGGCGCGCTCCGCCCCTTCTGGGCTATCGACGATCTTTACGCCGCCGGCCTTCCCTCGGCCTCCCGCGTGCACCTGAGCCTTGACGACCGATCGCTTGCCCAGGCGTTCGGCGACGTCACGTGCTGCTGACGGAGTCGCAGCATAGTCGCCTTCGGGGACAGCTATCCCGGCATTGGAGAGGATCTTCTTGGCCTGGTATTCGTGGACCTTCACGTGTCAGCTCTCTGCCTATCCAACGTCAGCATTATTCAGCGTGTCGGTGTGCGATTCTGGCGTCGCTCGACGCCGACGAAGAACATTGGGCCATTTGTCTTGGTATTGGCGGAGGGGGTGGGATTCGAACCCACGTTCCCTTTCGGGATTCCTGTTTTCAAGACAGGCGCCTTAAGCCGCTCGGCCACCCCTCCATACGGCCTCAGTTTGAGCGCCTCGCCTAACGCGGCAATTATTGTACCTCATAGTTAGTGACCGCACTGTGGCTCGGACGTCCCGGGCCGTCGTCGAGGCATCGGCGTTGTGGGAACGACATCTTGTTGAGTAAGAGGAGCTCGCGTTGGGCGAGTTTGGTGCAGAGCCGCGTGGACCTGCCTCGGTCAATGCCGCCAGGCAAGCGAGATGCTTAACGCAGCATCTTGGTGATTCCACCAAGACCCTTGCCAGACGCGACCTGGCGCATCATCTTCTGCATCTGGCGGAACTGGTTCAGCAACTGGTTGATGTCCTGAGGGGCGGTGCCGCTGCCACGGGCGATCCGACGACGTCTACTACCCCCGATGAGCTCGGGATGGCGCCGTTCGTCCGGCGTCATCGAATAGATGATTGCCTCCGTCTTTTTTAGCTGCGCCTCCGACAGCTCTTCCGACGGCAGGCGGCCTTTGAGCGAGGACATTCCAGGAATCATCTCCATGATCTGGCCGAGGGGCCCCATGCTCTTGAGCTGCTGGAGCTGTTGTAGGAAATCGTCGAGATCGAAGGTGGCCTCGAGTATCTTCTTCTCGAGCTTCGCCGCCAGGTCCTCGTCGATGCCCGCCTCGGTCTTCTCGATGAGGGTGAGCATGTCCCCCATGCCGAGGATCCTCGAAGCGAGGCGGTCGGGGTAAAACTGCTCCAGCGCGTCGACTCTCTCTCCGGTGCCAATGAACTTGATGGGCACGCCCGTGACCGAGACGATAGAAAGAGCGGCGCCGCCTCTCGCATCCCCGTCGAGCTTGGTCAGTACGAGGCCCGTCAGTCCTACACGGGAGTGAAACTCAGTCGCGGCGTTGACCGCGTCCTGGCCGGTCATCGAGTCGACGACCAGCAGGGTTTCGGCGGGCGAAAGCGCGGCTTTCACGTCCACTAGCTCTTGCATGAGCTCGTCGTCGATCTGGAAACGACCTCCTGTGTCCACTATGGTCCATGCGGCGTTCAGGGCGCCGGCCCGTTTTATTCCATCCCTGGTAACCTCAACCATCGACTTCGATGTCCCGTCCTGGTAGACCTCTACGTCGATCTGCTTGCCGAGCGTCTCTAGTTGCTGGATCGCGGCCGGGCGGCGAAGGTCACCGGCGACGAGGATAGGCAGCTGGCCGGACTGCTTGAGATGCTTGGCCAGCTTCGCCGACGTGGTGGTCTTGCCTGAGCCGTTCAGACCGACCATCATGACTACGGACGGAGGGCTGTCGGCCGGCTGGAGGCGCTGGACGCCGCCGCCCAGGACATCGGTGATCTTCTCGTTGGTGATCTTGACGACCTGCTGGCCCGGGCTGAGGCTCTTGAGGACCTCGCCCTCCAGAGTCCGTTCGCGTATTCGTGCCACGAGGTCCCGGGCGACACGGAAGTTGACGTCGGCCTCGAGTAGTGCGAGACGAACCTCGCGGAGCGCCTCGTCGACATCCTTTTCGGTGAGCCGTCCCTTGCTGCCTAGCCTTGCAAGGACGCCGTTCAATTTTTCTGATAGGACTTCAAACATGTATTGCTCCGAGCTTCGCGAACAGGGTCCGCACGTCCGGGGATGTGCGTCTCAGCCGCTGACGGCCAACTCACGCACGATTGTAGGTAGAGAGCGAATCACCGGTCAAGGTCGGTCGGCCGAGAGGAAGCGACGACAGCTCCGTCGAGATAGCAGAGTGGCCGCAGTCGGGAGGCGCCTTTCCCGTTCGCCCTACTCTTCCGACAGCACGTCCAGCAGTCCTAAAGCAAGGGCCGCCGAGCTACCCACAAGCTCGCGTTGGACGAACTCGAGCTTGTCGTCGATGGTGTGGATGCGCGAGAAGTCGTCGGCGAGGAAGAACACCGCAGGGATGTCGACAGCCGCGAAGGACGCATGATCGCTGCTGCCACCATCGAGGCCGAGTGAGGCTCGCCTCTGGACGACGATGTCGTTCTTTCTTCCGTAATCCAGAATCTTATCCGTGAGGTTGAAGCTTCCGAGAACGCCGGTGACCGGCCCGGTGGACAGAGCGTCGAAGTTCAGCATCGCCAGTATGTTTTGCTGTTCGTCTTCGGTCAACGATGCGACGTAGTGCTTGCTCCCCAGCAGGCCGACCTCCTCGGAGCCGAAGGGCACGAAGCGGAGAGTGAAGGGAAACGAGCGATCGGAGACCTCGCTGGCTATGGCAAGCAGAGTGGCAATGCCTGAGCCGTTGTCGTTGGCGCCGGGAACGTTCGGGACCGTGTCGTAGTGCCCACCAAGGACGATGACGCCGTCACCGGCGGCCGGCTTTTCAGCGACGACATTCCAGGTGTTACGTGTCTCGTACACCACCGCAACTTCCGCGGCTGATTGTCCCGCGCTGACCAGCGCTTTCACAGCGACGCCGTCCTGTCGAGAGATTGCTACTGCAGGTATGCTGGCGGCACTGGCGAGTCGACCGCTGAAACCGCCGATCACGTTGTTGTAAACGACCGCAGCTACGGCGCCGGCGTCGGCTACGCGGGTTATTTTCTCCTCGAAGGTTATGTCGCCACGCTCGATCAGGGCGATCTTGCCTTCTAGGGCGGCACTTTCGACATCGGACTCGAATGCTCTGCCCACGTCGACCAGAGTTCCGGAGGCGCGTCCTCTACCCGAGTTCGTCATCGGGAACCCGACGACCTGGTGCGGAGTCTGTGATTTGACCGTGAGTACGGGGGCCTCAGGCGAAAGGAGCTCAACCGTGAACGGCTGGAGCCTGGCGTCGTAGCCCATCGATCGAAACTCTTCGACAAGGTAGTCTGCAGCGGCCTTCTCCTGATCGGTGGCACTGGCACGCGGACTGTAATCCCCGGTCAAGGTGACGAGCTCGTCCCAGGCCCGATCCCCGAGGTGCGCGACCCACGATGTGACCGTACCAGCTTGTGCTTCTTCGGTGGGGACGGCGGTGACCGAGGCGGTTGCTTCGGCCGCCGGAGGACTTGTGGTCGCAGCCGCCCCCATCGAAGAAACCGAGCGTTCTGTCGTCGTGACGGCGGCGGCGGGGGGCTCGGGCGAAACGACCGCCTCAGGCGTGGCCTCGACCGAGGATACCTCGGCCGCGACCTGGGCCGGCCCGTTCGTACCATCTGGGGCATCGGTTGAGCCGCATGCGACGAACCAGACGAAACTGGTCAGGAGCAGGCCAGCGAGCAACCAGGTTTTGTTCCTATTCAAGTCGTTCTCCGGCAAAGTGTCGAGGACCTTGGTCGATCGTTCACCAATGATAACGCTGAGTTAAGCTGCTCGTTAGGCCATAACCATCTGTGCCAAGCACGCAAAAAGGGGGAGTCCGCAGGTGGACTCCCCTTTTGTAGAGCTACAGGCCTAGCTAGTCCAGCGCTTTAGGGGGCACCTTGCCGTTGCCCTTGCCATTGGTCTGCGAGAAGGAAGGCATCTTGACCTCTTCGGGGACTTCGAAGTCCCCGACGCACGCCATGGACGCTACCGAGTCGCCCGGCTCAGGCTTGAATATGGTGACACCCTGGGTGGCTCGTCCGGTGTTGCGTATCTCGGATATGCTGGTCCGGATGACCTGGGCCTTCCGCGAGACGACGTATACCTCGTCGCTGTCGGCGATGACCTGGGCGGCAGCGAGCTTACCGGTCTTCCGGGTGATGTTCAGCGTCTTGATGCCGGACCCAGCCCTCCCCTGCCGGCGATACCGGTTCAGGTCGGTGAGCTTGCCGAAACCGTTCTTGCTAATGACCAGCAGCTTGCTGTCGGGAACGGCGATGTCCGCTGCGACTACCCTGTCCTTATCGGCCAGGACCATCCCTTTGACTCCACCGGCCGCCCGGTGTCTAGCCTTGATTTCGGCGATGGGGAACCGGATCGACATGCCGCCCTCGGTCACCATTATGAGGTCGTCCTCATCGGTGACGAGGCGTGCAGTAACTAGCTCGTCGTCCGGTTTAAGGATCATGATGTTGAGGCCGCGTCTCGTGATGTTTGCGAGTTCTCCAAGCGCTACCCGTTTGACGATGCCCTTGCGCGTTGCCATTACGAGGAAAAGGTCATGCTCTTCAAGACTCGGTACCCCGAGGACCGCGTTAACCTGTTCGCCTTCGGTCAGCGCCACTACGTTGACGACAGGCACACCTCTAGTGTTCCTTGAGGTGTCAGCCCTCAGCTCGTAAGAGGTTAGTCTCAGAACCCTGCCCCGGTCCGTGAAGAACAGTAAGGTGTCGTGCGTGTCTCCGACGAGGATGTGACCCACCGGGTCATCTTCCCTGGTCCTCATGCTCGAGACGCCCTTACCGCCGCGGTGCTGACTACGGTACGTGCTCGCCGGGATGCGCTTGATGTAGCCGCCCTTGCTGAGCGTCACTACGACCTGCTCGTGGGGCTCGAGCTCTTCGCGCCGGAAGTCCTCGACCGATCCTCTTATCTCAGTGCGCCTGGCGCCGCGCATCTTCTTCTTGAGCTCTTCGGTCTCTTCTCTAACTTCGGCAAGAATCTTGGTCGGATCAGCCAGCAGCTCCTCGAGCTCTCGTATCCTCTCCCGCAGCTGTTGGAACTCGCTCTCGATCTTCTCTCGCTCCAGCGCCGCGATACGGCGGAGTTGCATGTCCAGGATCGCTTGGGCCTGAGGTTCGTCGAGGTCGTACCATTCCATCAGCCCATTTCGCGCGGTCTCTGCGTCTCTGGCGTTCCGGATGAGGGCTATGATGGCGTCGAGGTTCGAGAGGGCTATCCGCAGGCCCTCGAGAATGTGGGCCCGCTGCTGGGCCTTATTGAGCTCGAACTTCGCGCGGCGGGAGACTACCTCTCGCCGGAAGTCGACGAAGTACTGCAAGGCCTGTTTGAGGTTGATGACCCGCGGGGTGCCATCCACGATGGCCAGCATATTCACGGAGAAGGTGCTCTGCATCGCCGTGAACTTGTACAGGTTGTTGAGGATCACGAGGCCCTGGGCTCCCGGGCGCATCTCCATGACGATCCGCATGCCCTTGCGGTTGGACTCGTCCCGTATGTCGGAGATCCCCTCAAGGCGCTTGCTCTTGACCAGCATCGCGATCTTCTCGATCAGGTTCGCTTTGTTGACCATGTAAGGAAGCTCGGTGACCACGATCCTCATCCGGCCAGCGTGTTTGGGAGTTTCTATCTCGGCGGTGGCGCGGACAACTATCTGGCCCCGCCCAGTCGCATACGCGCTTCTGATGCCTTCGCGCCCCATGATCGTCGAGCCGGTAGGGAAGTCCGGGCCTTTGACGTGCCGGTTCAGGTCCTCGACGGTAGCCTCGGGGTTGTCCATAAGATGGATGGCCCCGTTGCAGACTTCGGTCGCATTTTGTGGAGGGATGTTCGTCGCCATACCGACCGCGATGCCGGAAGCACCGTTGACCAGCATATTGGGGAGTCTGGCCGGAAGGACGACTGGCTCCTTGAGGGTGCCGTCGAAATTGTCGTCGAAGTCGACGGTGTCCTGGTCGAGATTGACGAGCATCTCTTCGGCGGCGGTCGTGAGCTTGGCCTCGGTGTACCGCATGGCCGCAGGCGGATCGCCGTCTACGCTGCCGTAGTTGCCCTGCCCGTCGACGAGAGGCGCACGCATCGAGAAAGGCTGCGCCAGCCGGACCATCGCGTCGTAGACCGCCTGGTCTCCATGAGGGTGGTACTTACCAAGGACTTCACCAACGAGCCGAGCGCTCTTTTTGAACGACGAGTTGGGCCGCATGCCCAGATCGTTCATGGCGTAGAGGATCCGGCGCTGCACCGGCTTGAGGCCATCGCGCACGTCGGGCAGAGCCCGAGAGACGATGACACTCATTGCGTACTCCATGTAGGAGGTACGCATCTCCTCTTCTAGCTCGGTCGGCCTGATAAAGCCGAATTCGGTCTTGGTAACCATCTACGACTCCTAAGTCAGCTAGTGTGCCGTGATGCTGGCGAGTGCGCCTGAGCCAGCTACCGTACCTTGTCCCAATACCCTAGACGTGATGCAATTACCGCTGCCGGCATCCGCAGGCGACGACGTTGCCACACGTCAAGTCATGTGGAGTTTTTGGGGATGAATAACGCCGGTCTCGACACCGCCCATTATTACTATAGCACCTCATTTTTGTCCACTATATATTGGGCCGATTTTTTGTCATACAACCTTCTGTGGCGCAAATCTTGAGAAGAGGACGATGTCTTTGAAGAAGGCCCGAGTTGGTCTCCGGAGGGGCCGAGGCCCCTCCGGAGTGCTTTGGGGGACCCTCCCATGTACCTCGGGGCGTGTGGGAAGGTCGGTATTGGCCCACGGGCCAACACGCAACACAAAGTCTAGGGATGCCACAGGCCACATTCAACTTTTGTCCGGACAGATGCCATTAGGTTGTGGCATTTGGTAAGCAGACCGGCTAGAATGATAGGGAAGTTCCATTGGGACCGGTGTTAATGCCACAAACTCGCGACCGTTCGGCGATCGGTAATGTCTCTGAGGACGGCCAACGGGCCGCTTCACCTCCTTACGTGAGCTTCAGTACCTTCAGGACGCTGCTGGAATGGCTCAAAGACGAAGGTGTACCGCTGAGGTTCGACCGGTCCTTCTGGCAATCCAAGTTCAGCGGCAGCAACGGCACCCAGCTTGTAACGGCCTTGAGATTCCTCGGTCTGCTGGAGGGAGTCCGACCACGTCCCGACCTGGAACGGCTGGTCAACGCCTCCCCCGACGAGCGCCGGTTCGTTCTTGCCGGGCTGCTGATCGACGCTTACGAAGCAGTGCCCTTCGACGAGCTGGCGAGGGCCACGCCGGCGATGGTACGGACGTGGTTCCGGGCGTACCCGATCGACGGCAACACCGCCCGCAAAGCGGTCTCGTTTTTCGTTAACGCCGCGAAGGATGCCGACATCCCTCTATCGAACGCCGTCCGCAAGATGGCCAGAAGCAAGTCTGGCGGCCATTCCGGCGATCGGCCCGCTACTCGCCGAAGCGCCGCGTCGCAGTCCATCGGCGATACCGTCGCGTCCGGCGGGGTCTCCGCGCTACCATCGCTCCACCAGGGGCAGTCGCACAACCAGACTGTCATCGCTCTGGAGAGCGGCGGCGTGATCTCCGTGGACGTGGACGTCGATCTCTTCAGTCTTTCAGACCGCGACCGGGAATTCGTCATGAAGCTCGTCGGGCTTACCCGGGCGTACCCTTCGGGCGAAGAGAGCTGACTAAGTCTTGTTTTCCTGGGACGAACGCCTCGCTCGCTCCACGAGGCCGTCGAAGAGACGGTCGAAGTGAGGTGGGACCTCCAGCCGGCGCTCCGGGTGGAACTGCACTCCGATTACCCAGTCGTGCTCCGGGCTCTCCAGCGCCTCGATTACGCCGTCTTCGAGGGAATAGGCCGACGCCATAAGACTGGCCGACTTCCGCACCTCCGTTATCCCCAGACGGTGCCGGCTGTTGACTCTAACGGACCCGCCCGACCCGACAACGGCAGCCATCTTGCTTCCCGGCGAGATATAGATCCGGTGATACGAGGAAGTTTCTTCCCCCCCATCCCCACTCGGAGCGTGCTCCGGCACCTCCGCGACGCCACCGCCCGTCACCACATTCAGCGCATGCATTCCACCCCCGACTGCCAGGACGGCCATGCCGCAATCCATAGCGGCCCGGACGAGGCCTGTCGTCCATAGGTCGAAAGGCCCGCTCGACTCGCCGTCTTCACCGCAGACAAGAACCCCATCCAGTGACCGAAGCGTCTCTTGCACCGACTCTGATTGGCCCGACAGCACCAGTTGGGTCTCGCCGCCGGCGCGGTTGACCGCGCCGGCGCAACGCTCTACGGATGCGTCGGAATCCGCGGCTATCCCGATCTTTGGTCGTTGGGGCATGTCAAACGTTCGCTACCGGATGCGGTGTTGGCTCAGGAGTTTTCGACGGTCCACTGCTCGTATAGTTTATCTATCGCACGCTGCGCCCGTTCCAGTTGGCGCTCGGCTCGGCGCCCGCCCCGGTCAGGAGCCTGTCTCATAAGTCGAGCGATGGGTTTGACGGAGTGTACACTCATTGGAGTCAGACCGACTTAGGGGGTGAAGTCGATGCCACTTCGAGCGATGGGCCGAGAGCAGATGTGGATGTTGCCGCCAACGCTTGACGAGCTGGTTCCCCCTGACCATCCGGCAAGATTTGTTGCTGAGTTCGTAGACGCGTTGGACCGGCGCGGATGGGCTGACCTTGGTGTTGAGATAGATGGGGAGTCTTTGGGAGCACCGGCGTACCATCCTCGCGCGCTGCTGAGCGTATGGCTGTACGGCTTCATGACGGGGGCACGCTCGTGCCGCAAGCTGGAGGCGGCTTGCCGGGACCAGATACCGTATCTTTGGCTGACAGGGTGGCAGCATCCGGACCACAACACCTTGTGGAGGTTCTACAAAGGACATCGTCAAGCTATCAGGAAGTTGTTCAAGCGTACGGTGCGTATGGCGGTGACGATGGGCTTGGTTGACCTGGCGGTGCAAGCAGTAGACGGTACGAAGGTCGGTGCGAATGCAGCAAAGGATAGGACCTACGATGCCGAGGGATTGCGCCGGCTGTTGGACCGGCTGGAAGGTGCAATAAGCGACCTTGAGGCTCAGAACGAGGCGGGAGAGGATGCTGTCCCTGCACACTTGCCACAGGAGCTGGCCGACAACGAGACCCTGAGAGAGCAGATACGACAAGCGATGGACGAGCTTGCGGGCCAAGAGGAGCAGGAGCGCATCAACCTCACTGACAAAGACGCTCGGCTGATGAAGAGTGGTCAAGATATCGTGCCCGGCTACAACGCCCAGGCGATGGTCTCGCCTGTAGAGGCTTCCTTGGGAGTGACCGGTATGTTCATCACCGCAGCCGATGTGGTCGATGAACCTCATGACTATGCTCAACTGGCTCCGATGCTGGAACAGGCAGAGGAGATGACAGGTACCAGAACGCATATGACGTTGGCCGACGGTGGTTATCACTCTGGGAACAACCTGGATGAATGCGTCCGTAGAGGCCAACAGGTGGTAATGCCGGAGGCACAACGACAGGCATTGGAGCACCCGTATCACAAGGACCGCTTTACCTACGACGATCGGAGCGACAGCTATGGCTGCCCCCAAGGCCAAAGACTGCCCTTTACCCGTTTCAAGCGCACCAGGGGTACACTCATGCGAGTGTACCAAGCCTCTGGGGCCATCTGCCGGGTGTGCCCTGCCTTCGGGGTCTGTACCAGGGACGGCCGTCATGGACGTGGCCTGGAAATAGGGCCTCACGAAGTTGCTCTGCGTTGTCATCGGACCTGGATGTCCACCGACCAAGCCAAACAAGCCTACAAGCACAGAAAGCAGCTAGTCGAACCCGTCTTCGGGATCCTCAAAGAGCAACGGGGGGCACGTAGATTCTTGTTGCGGGGCAGTGCCAACGTCGCGGCTGAATGGGCTTTGTTGGCCACAACGTTTAACCTGCGCACCCTCTGGCGCATATGGCGTACCCGCACCACGACCAGTTCGAGCCGGCGCCCGAGATCCACCGCATTCTCAGCCTTTCGATGGACCAGGCTGCTATCGTTCCCGCAGCCATTACTTGCTCAGACTCACTAGGCCCGCCAGATCTGCAGATTCGAACGCGTGGATGGGCTTCTTGTGGCCGGACACAACGCCTTTATGGGACAGGCTCCCAGGTGCGCCCCTACGTCGGAACCCGCTCAAGCTCGATGACGCGGCTCTTCCACACTTCGTTGTGAATGCGCTCCAGCGCCGCCTGGCCCGGACGCACCACGTCCAGTGTTCGACTCAGCGTAATCGTTGAGTGGCGCTGCATCAGGTCGCACCGCTTGACAAAAGCGTCGAGGGTGTGACGTTCGCCGCCGGTCAGCAGGTAGTCGAGCCTTCCGTCGACCTGACCGAAGACGTCGCTGGCGACCTTGCACGCAGCATCGAAAAGTTCTCGGACCAGGCGTTCGCGGCTACGCTCGAACCGGTGTTGGGACGATCCGCCCGCCCGATGCCTGTTCTTGACGTACCGGGAGCCGGTCTTGGAGGCCACCAGCTTGTCACCGTTCACGACACCGACGGCGTAGCGCCCAAGCCTTAGCAGCACTACTCCCACGACGAGCCTCCGGTCGAGGATCGCCGTTAAGGCGCTTGCGTCGGTCCCCTGGGACACATGATCGACGTCGACCGGAAACGGCGGCACCACGGCCAGCGCTCGGTCTTCTCCAACGAAAAGAACGACGCCGGTGTCGGGCCGCCCCACTCTGCGCACGACTTCCTGCACAGCACCTCGGACGACATGAGAATCGCCATCATCGGCCGTGGGGAGACGGTCTCCCGCCAGTGACTCCGGCGCTATAGAGACCGTATGGTCGTACGTCTCGAAGCTCGGGTCGTCCAAGAGCGCGAGGAGCTTGCGTTTGCTTGCGGGGTAGCGCCTGGTGACCTCAAAGGTAGGCGGAGCGCTGGGTGAGGACTCGTACATCGGGCGATTCTATCACTCGGCAGGGTGAATCCGGCTATGGTAATCTGGCGTGGATACCTTTACGCATAGGAATGGAAGCTTGCGCATCGCAATCGGCGCCGACCACGCCGGATACGATCTAAAGGGGCCTTTGATCGGGCCGCTGGAGGCTCTCGGCCACGACGTCGTTGATGCTGGCGCGCATACTCTTGACCCCGCTGACGACTACCCCGATTTCGCTCGGGCCGTGGCGGACCTGGTCGCATCTAGGGAGGCGGAACGCGGGGTCGTTGTATGCGGGAGCGGGGTCGGGGCCTCCATCGCCGCGAACAAGGTGAAGGGCGTGCGGGCCGCCGTCTGTCACGACACTTACTCGGCGCGGCAGGGCGTCGAGCACGACGACATGAATGTCCTGTGTCTGGGCGCGCGCATTGTCGGCGAGGAGCTGGCGAAGGAGGTCGTCCGAGCCTTCGCCTCGGCCGAGTTCAGCGGCGAAGAACGACATAAACGCCGGCTGGCGAAGGTGTTAGCTATCGAGGCAGAGTCCGCCGGAGTCCCGACCGACACGCGCTGAGCGGGGCGGCGTCGAAAGCAGGCTAGCTATACTCGGCGCCGATCAGACAGGCCACCGGCCGCTGCTCCGCCTCGGCCTCCTCGAAGGCGATGGAGACCCTGTCGACGTCCTGGTCAGACTCGATCAGGTAGTAGTTGAGGCCCCAGGCGTGGAGCGTCGGCTCGGTGATGCGGGCTGCGGAGTCCCGGGTAACACCGCGACGAGTCCAACCCCTGTAGCCGACCACCATGACGAGGGGGAAGTTGATGTCGACAGCCAGCCCCCTGACCGAATCACCGGACTCGAAGAACCCGGTATTCTGGATCATGACCAGGGGCCGTTTACCTCCGACCCAGAGGCTGGCGGCGATGGCCATGCTCTCGGCCTCTCTGCAAATCGGCACGATGTCGATGGTGGGGTCCGACGACAGCAACTGGTACATGAAGTTGCTCTCGGTGTCCGGGAGCCATATCACGTGGGTCACGCCGTTCTTGTGAAGCTGATCTTGGACCGCTGCTGGCGACAGATGAAGCTCGGCCATGGACCTTTCCTGTCCTTAGCCCCGTTGCCCGCGGGCGGCCGATATTGTAGGTGAGCACGTTGGGCCGGTCAACATCAGAACAGACCGCTGTTATCGAGTGCTACCGGTGCATGACCGAGAACCCGCCGGACGCCCGCCAGTGCATACGGTGCGGCATGTATCTCGGTGGCCTCGCCACCTATGCTCCCGGAGGAGGAACGCGACCGGCCAGTCGTTTGTCTCGCTTGTTGGCTCGGGTGGTCGACTTCCCATTTTCCATTTACAGCATCGTGGCGGCCATGAGTCTCGCCCCGAGGATACCGGGAGGCGACGTCGTTCCCACGGTTATCATCATGTTCGCGGGCTTCACGATACCCTTTCAGCTCTGGCTCCTGGCAACGCAGGGACAGACCATCGGCAAGCGGCTCTTCAAGCTCAGGATCGTTCGGGATGACGACGACAAGAATGGAGGCCTGACGACGAATGTCCTGCTACGGACATTGGTAGCCGAGTTCTTGTGGGTCATTCCGGGGTACATTGCCATCGACAATCTGTTCATCTTCGCGAGAAACCGGAGGTGCGTCCACGACTACATCGCCAGCACCAAGGTGATCCGCGACCAGCTTTCCGTAGCGCCGGACTGGAGAGGCCTGTTACGAGACCTCCCAGACCGCATCAAGGAACTGGCCCAACCGGGCCGGTATCAGAAATGACATACTGCAGCTATATAATGCGGCCATCAAGTCAGAGGCAATGATCGTTAACCGAGGAGAGTAAGCCATGTACAAGCTCGAAGTGCTGAACCCGGTCGCGCCCGTTTTGGGAGAGGTGAACGCCAGCCCGATGGCGCCCCGTCCGGAGAGTCTCGAGGGCAAGACCATCGGCCTCGTCTGGAACGGCAAGGCCAACGGAGACGTAGCGCTAAAGCGGGCCGGTGAGTTGATCCAGAGCAAGGTCCCCGGCGTCGAGCTCAAATTCTACAGCGGCGCGCTTCCTACACCGGCTCCACTGCTGGACCGCGCGAAAGCGGAGGTCGAGGTCGCCATCGGCTGCACGGCGGATTGAGGGTCGTGTACGTCGTGGATGGTCCACGACATGGTCGAGCTGGAGAAGGTGGGCATCCCCACCGCCACGATCCTCTCCGACGGGTTCCAGGACGACGCCGCGGCCAGCGCTAAGGCGTTCGGCATGGCGGCGGTCCCCTACACAGTCGTACCTCGTGTATACAACAACATCACGCCTGAGCAAGCCGTCGAGCAGACCGATCCGGCAGTAGACGAGGTTATCAGGCTGCTGACTACTCAAGGCGACGGCTACGCGCTCGAATCGGCGAAGCCATCGAAAAACGGATCGGGCCTCGAGACCTTCGAAGGCGAGGACCAATTCTCGGCGCTGGATGCGTTCAACGAAGAGTTCCTCGATCGGGACTGGGGCGACGGCTTCCCGCTGATCCCACCCACCCGGGATCGCGTCGACGCGATGCTCAGGGGTACGACCCTCGGCGCCGATGACGTCGTGTGCATGCTGCCGCCGGGCACCGGCTATGCCTCGGTCAGGAAGATCGCGGCCAACGCCGTGATGGCCGGCTGCCTTCCCGAGCACCTCCCGGTCATCATCGCGGGCGCCAAGGCTATCTCGCAGCTCGACCCCTTCGACGCGCGTGGTTTCCTTATGTCGACGAGCGCCAACGGCCCGCTATTCGTCGTCAACGGGCCCATCGCGGGCGAGCTCGGAATCAACTCCAAGCGCGCCGCTCTCGGACCCGGGCGGCAGTCGCGCGTGAACATCGTGATCGGTAGAGGCTTGATACTCACCCTCAAGAACGTGGGCCACTGGTACCCAGGCCACCTGGACATGGACACGATCGGCACCACCCGGAAATTCCCGCAGCTAGTGGCCGAGAACGAGGAGGACAGCCCCTGGGAGCCCTTCCACGTGGAGCAGGGTTTCCCCAAGGACTCCAGTACGATAACCATATTCAGCTCGTCGTACGAGACCGACGTCGGCGACCAGGGCAACAATACCGGCGAGGCGTTGCTGCGCACAATCGCCTACTCGACGATGACGGCCGGCGGCAGCTACATCGGCAACCTCGCCGGAGAGCTGGACGACAAGCCGCGTGAGGCGACGCTAATCATGGCCGCGCCGGCCCACGCGAGGCCTATCGCCGCGGACGGGTTCTCCAAGAGCGCGGCGAAGGCCTTCATACACGCTCACGCCAAGAAGCCGGCGCGCCAGCTCGTCAACAAGTTCAACGTCCCCGACAAGGTGCGGGTGGCGTGGAAGTGGCTGTACGACCTGTCGCCGATGGAGCAGGAGCAGGTCATCCTGCCGGTCCAGGAGAGCGCGGACCGTTACTACATCGTCTGTGTCGGGGCCGACGACCGGGCCAAGGACCTGGTCTTCGGCACGAACACGCCTGCGACCGTCGAGATCACAGACCGGGCTGAGGTGTAGGCGGGCTGTCGCGTTTTGTTTCCTCGCGCGTTTTCTTCCCTGGTGTTGCATCCTGTTGCATTTTGTAGCGCAGCAGCTATGGAGTTCCCGGTGGACGCTTGCGTCTGTAACATGTGGCCGGCGTATCGGGTCTTCTGGATTCCGGCTTGCGCCGGAATGACGGGGTGATCGGCCAGGCCTGGATGTAGCATCGTTTGCCTCATTATAGCACATTCGTTCTGGCGTTGCGCGCGACTATTGATCCACCGGGTGGACCTTGAGATTTGCACGCGTCGTGATTCCCGCCAGGATGCGGGCGCATTGCAATGCGCCCCTACCAAACGAAGCCCCTTCGACACGCCTGTTTTCATAGCATTCACATCCGACGTAGTGGTCTGTGTGAATGGCGGAGAGATAATGTACCGGCAGGGCGGCTCAAGAGCTGAGATGTGGCGCTTGAAAAGCGTACCGCCTGTCGCCTTCAATCAGGAACGACCGAACCTGACTGAAGGTGGATTGGATGTACAAGGTGGGTATTTACCTCCGTGTTCGCAAGGCTTGTTTCGTAGCAGAGTCCCAGGAAGTGGTGTAATAAGAGGGAGAGGGTCTGGAGAAAGAGAGACCACCGCGTCATCCTTAGCGGGCAAAGAAGAAAGCTCGAGAAAGGAGGAGAACAGTGGTCAAGGAAAGGATGGACCTGCTGGAGCTATTGCGCAAGGGGGGAATGGACGGTGACGTGGACTTCCTACGGGAGGCACTGAGAGTGCTGGTAGAGGGGATCATGGATGCGGAGGTGTCATCGAGGATCGGTGCTGAGTATGGAGAACGCAGCGCTGAGCGGGTGACCCAGCGCAACGGGTATCGGTCCCGGGCGTGGGATACCCGTGTAGGGACGATGGATCTGCACATCCCAAAGCTCAGAGAAGGGAGCTACTTCCCGAGCCTGCTGGAGCCACGGCGTCGCAGCGAGCGAGCTCTGCTGGCTGTGATCCAGCAGGCCTACGTGGAAGGTGTATCCACAAGGCGGGTGGACGATCTGGTCAAGGCCCTGGGGTGTGAGGGTATCTCCAAGAGCCAGGTGTCGCGCATCTGTCAGGAACTGGACGTGGTGGTGGATGGCTTCCTGGGCCGTCCGCTGGACGGTGGACCCTACCCCTACCTGTGGCTGGACGCACTGACCCAGGAGGTCAGGGAGGCCGGCAGGATCGTCAACGTCAGCGTGGTGGTGGCGACGGCGGTCAATGGCGAGGGCAAGCGGGAGATCATCGGGATGGACGTGGGTACGAGTGAAGACGGCGCCTTCTGGCTGGCCTTCCTACGCTCGCTGTCCGCCAGGGGCCTCGGCGGGGTGGAACTGGTGGTATCGGACGCTCATCAGGGACTCCGAGGCGCCATCGCCGCAGTCTTCGGCGGAGCCAGCTGGCAACGGTGCCGCACCCACTTCATGACCAACCTGCTCACTCGGGTCCCCAGGCGCGCCCAGCCATGGGTAGCCACCATGGTGCGCACCATCTACCAACAACCCTCCCCCGATGAGGTACACGCCCAGCTCGACAGGGTGACCGATCAACTCCAGAACCGGTTCCCTCAGGTCGCCTCTCTACTGGACGAGGCCGGACCCGACGTCCTGGCCTTCTCCAACTTCCCACTCGCCCACTGGAAGAAGATCTGGTCCAACAACCCACAGGAGCGTCTCAACAAGGAGATCCGGCGACGCACCGATGTGGTGGGCATCTTCCCTAACCGGCCGGCCGTGCGCCGCCTCGTTGGCGCCGTCCTGGCTGAGCAGCACGACGAATGGGCCGTTGGCCGTCGATACATCACACCTGTCGTGCTGACCTTCAACGAAGCTCTTCCAGAGGCCGATCTCGCGGAGGCGACAGCCGCCTAAACAACATCAACAGGATGACGCACTCTTACACCACTTGACGGGACGTGACCTGTTTCGTCGAAGGGATGAGCGTCCGAGAGGCGGCCCGAGTGTTCGGGCTACACCGGGACACGGTGCGCAAGATGCTCGAGTACTCCGTGCCCCCAGGGTATCGACGGCAACGACCGGCTCGCAGACCGAAGCTCGATCCATATAAAGGGTGTGATGGACCAGATCCTGGAGCAGGATCTGAGCTCACCGAAGAAGCAGCGTCACACCGCCAAGCGTATCTACGAACGGCTCAGAGACGAACACGGCTTCCCCGGCAAGTACACGATAGTCAAAGACTACGTTCGAGAACGCCGTCGTCATACCCGCGAGATGTTCTTACCTCTGCCCCACCCTCCGGGACATGCCCAGTGCGACTACGGCGAAGCTCGAGTGATCATCGGCGGAGTGGAACGCAAAGCCCACTACTTCGCCCTGGACCTCCCTCACAGCGACGGGTGCTATGTGAAGGCGTATCCCGCCGAGACGACGGAGTCATTCTGCGACGGACACGTCTCCGCCTTCGCGTTCCTGGGCGGAGTGCCTCAGAGCATCCTCTACGACAACACCACGCTCGCGGTAGCCAGAATCCTGGGAGATGGTCGCCGGCAGCGGACCAGGGTGTTCTCCGAGCTTCAGTCCCACTACCTGTTCGAGGACCGGTTCGGCCGTCCAGGCAAAGGGAACGATAAGGGCAAAGTAGAAGGTCTGGTCGGCTATGTCCGCCGGAATTTCCTGGTGCCCATTCCATCGTTCGAGAGCTTCGATGCCCTCAATGCTCATCTGGAGCAACACTGCCTCAGACGGTTCGAAGATCGACTCCGTGGCCACAACGAGACGATAGGAGAACGGCTGGAGCGGGACCTGGAGAAGCTGCTGCCTCTGCCGGCCGTACCGTACGACGCCAGCGACAAGCACGCGACGAGGGTCAGTTCTCTGTCCCTGGTCAGATACCGGACCAATGACTATTCGGTCCCGGTGGCCTACGGTCATCGGGACGTTCTGGTCCGCGGATATGTACACGAGGTTGTGATCAGCTGTGGCGCTGAAGTCATCGCCCGCCATCGGCGGTCCTACGATCGAGACGACTTCGTCTTCGACCCTCTCCATTACCTGCCGCTCCTTGAGAAGAAGACGAGGGCATTGGATCAGGCGGCGCCGCTGGTTGGATGGGAGTTGCCCGAGGAGTTCGGAGTGTTGCGGCGGTTGCTGGAGTCTCGGATGGGCAAGCGAGGAAAGAGGGAGTTCGTGCAGGTGCTCAGACTGATGGAGAACTTCCAGCCGGAAGAAGTCCACGACGCCGTACGAGACGCCATTCGACTCGGGGCTGTGAGCTTCGATGCTGTCAAGCACCTGGTGCTGTGCAGGATCGAGGGTCGACCGCCTAGACTCGACATGGAGTTGTACCCGTATCTGCCCAGGATCAACGTTGCAACAACCTCGACCAGGGACTACATGGCTCTCCTGGCGGGGAGCCGGTCATGACCAACAAGTCCACGATGTTGCTCGAACACAACCTCAAGCAACTCAAGCTCCCCACGTTCCTGAGGGAGTACGACAAGCTGGCATCCCAGTGTGCCAGTGAGGGAGCTGACCATCCGGACTACCTGCTGCGACTATCGGAGTTGGAGCTGATCGACCGTCACCATCGCATGGTGGAACGTCGGATCAAAGCAGCCCGCTTCCCGACGACCAAGAGTCTCGACACCTTCGACTTCCTGTCTATGCCGTCCCTGAACGAGGCTCTGGTTCTGGAGCTGGCACGATGCGAGTACATCAAGCGCCCCCACAACGTCATCGCTCTCGGCAACAGTGGCACCGGCAAGACCCATATCGCCCTCGGTCTCGGTCTGGCTGCGTGTCAGAGGGGACTGTCCGTGGGCTTCACCACCGCCGCTGCTCTGGTTCACGAGCTGATCGAGGCCAGGGACGAACGGCGTCTGCTCAACCTGCAGAGAAGGCTCGCACGACTCAAGCTTGATTCCCTCGTAAAAACCCGGTTTGAGGAAGTTCCAGCGATTTAGCACATCTGCGCGCTACCGTATGTTGGGGTAGTGTACGGAACAGAGACTGTATATTGTACCCAGGTGTGGGTACGTTTGTTCTAATTCGACCTACACAGACTTTTTACGAGAGAATCAAGCTTCTGATCATCGACGACCTGGGCTTCGTGCCCTTGTCCAAGACTGGCGCCGAGCTGCTCTTCGAGGTGTTCAGCCAGCGTTACGAGCGTGGATCGGTCCTGGTGACCTCCAAGTGAGCCCTTCGTCGAGTGGACCGAGGTGTTCGGCTCTGAACGGCTGACCGGAGCTCTCCTCGACCGCCTCACCCACCATGTCGACATCCTGGAGATGAACGGGGACAGCTACCGACTCAAGCACAGCAAGAAGACTTCTGGCCGCCAGCTATCTGACTGCAGGTAGCCCGCCCCATACGGCGGGCAGTTAAATATATAGTTCCCTTTGAAAAAGGGGGGTTAGGGGGGATTTCGCCCCTCTCAAACGACTCGTCGCGAGCCCGTCAAAAAGAGTAGTCACTCGATAGCTTGTCGAACCACGGGACGCCCTTCAGCGAGCTCAGAGTGTGCTGGAGAAATATCCGCCTAAGAGCAAGAACCGAAAGGCCCAGGAGGATGGCCCGGGCGATTGATGCAATAGAACATTCGTGCTACTATGGTCGCTAGGGCCAGTCCCGAGGGGCGGTTCTTTTATTTTGCTACACGGCGTTACCCGCCAGCGGAGCATGCACATAGGGAGTGCAGCATAAGCCCAAATCCACCGAAGGGATGACTATGCAGCAGCGGAACGGGCGATAGGGGCAAGGGAGGGCGATGGTCCGGGCACGATTTGGGGTAGAGGGGGGCCGGTGTTTGTCTTCAGTTGCCGCGGGGAGACTTTGTGACCGTCTGCGAATGTTGGTCAGGGCGAGATAGCGGGGAGAGGACACAGCAAGAGGCACTCGCAGACCGGACTGGCGCGAGTTCGCGGGGACGTTCGGTTGGCCGGATGTCGGCCGGTTGCCGCCGCCGCCGTCAGGCAGGGAGTGGCAGGGCGCGCAATCGGGCCAGGGCACGATCGAACTGGGCTTCCCAAGGCCAGCGCTGTGGCAGATGCAGTGTGAGGCGGCGCGCCGAGCGGGTGATCCGTCCGGCCAGGGAGAAGAACCGCCGCCGGAGGGTCTTGGTGGTCACCACCTGCTCGCCCAGACCGATGCGCGCTGTCCAGCGGGCGATGTTGTGGGCCATCACCTGTACCGCCAGCCAGGCGGCGTTGGCGGCGAAGCGGCCCGAGGGGAGATGGTTCAACCCCACACCGTGCTTGAGGTCTCGGATGGCATTCTCGATCTCGGCGTGGCGGCGATGGTCGGCCTCCAGTTCGAGCATCTCCCCGTCCCGGTCGGTGATGAAGCCGTGATAGCTGTAGGTGGCGAAGAGGGCCAGCTGGGAACCGGGCGTGGGCTTCACACGCCGGACGATGAGCCGCACCGGCGCGGCGTCAGGTTCACTCTGGAAGGGAGTGCAGGTGGTCTCGGCCACATCGGCGGCGCCGTCCATCCAGTAAGGAATCGGCGTCCAGGCATCTTCGGGTATCGCCTCGATGAGATTGTGCAGGCTTTTATGCTGGCGGATGGTGATGGAGAAGCGGACATCCATCTTGCGGCAGACGGATACCACGCCATGAGTGTAGAACCCGCTGTCGGCCCGTAGCGTGAGTCGTCCGTTGGCCCCGGCGTAGCGCACCCGTCCCACCGTCTCCCGCAGGAAGTGGGCGGCGCCGCGGGCGGTGTTGGCCCGGCCCTCGCGCAGCCGGGACATCAGCACGTCTCCGGTGCCGGCGGCGATGGCCAGCAGTGGGTGGTAGCCCCGCTTGCCGGTATAGCCGTGGTGGCGGGCGCCCTCCTTGGCCAGTCCGTAGGTCTCGCAGATGGTGGAATCGAGGTCGATGGTGAACGGCGCGTCGCCGGGTCCGGCCCCAGCGGCCCAGGCCCGGGCCAGCAGCTCCCGGCTCACCCGGTCCAGCTGGCGGACGTGGCCCCACCGGAAGCTGCGCAGGAAGGTGCCCAGGGTGGATGGCGCCTTGACCGTGCCGCCCAGGGTGCATGCCGTCCCCCCGGTGCGCAACACATCAGCGTCGTCGATGCAGTCGCCGCCGGCCATGGCTGAGGCCACCAGGGTCATCAGCTTGTCTCCGGTGTTGGCCCGCCCCGGCGCGCCGCCCAGGTCAAGGTGATGGTCAACGAGTTCCCGCAGGCCCAGATGCCGGGCGAGGGTGGCTGGCAGGAGCAGACCGGCATTGGCCACCAGGCGGTGATCGTCAAAGACGATACGGATACGGTCGGGCTGGTTGCGTGGTAGCATCTATTGGGTGCTCCTTCTCTGGGACTGTTTTGCTGTTACAAAACCATTATCCCAGATTCAGAAGAGCACCCTCTGGCCACTTCAGGATGCTAACCCGACGCCCTCCCTCGGTGGATTCGGGATAATGCAACAAGATGCAACACCGGAGTCAAACTCGCTCTCGGACAGACAACTCGCCGCCATTCCATATCTCGTTGCCTCTACCACCATCAAGGAGGCCGCTGAGGCGGCTAAAGTTCACCGCGTCACTCTTCATCGCTGGATGAACGACCCCGAGTTCCGCGCCGAGTACGACAGCCAGCGAAAGGAGGCTTCCGAACTTGCCTATTCCGAGCTTAGGGGTCTGATGCTTAGGGGGACCTTTGTCCTTGCTGAGTCGATGGAAGACCCTAACCCCATGGTCCGGCTGCGCGCTACTCACGTCGCAATGAGCCTCGGCATCAAGGCCAACGACCTCGAGGACGTAGGAAAGCGTCTCGAAAGACTCCACGACGCGTTCCAGCTGTGGTCCAAGAAGAACCCGCCTCACCCCTGAGCTAGCCGCAGGGCACGGTTGGGACCTGGGAACGCGTCCCGATGCCACATCGGGACCTCTACAGTTTTCCAGGCGTGGTTTACATACGGGTAGGCTTGACGTAGACGCTTGGCAGATCACGCATTACACTACCGGTCACTCTCAAGTGAGGTGTGACCATCGCATGGGCTTCAAGTTGGGCATCTGCGGGGCGGGCGCGTTTTCGCGGGCCTTCATTCCGCTTTTCAAGGCGCATCCGGCGGTAGACGAGGTGGTCATCAACGACCTGCTGCCGGAGCGTGCCGAGGAGCGAGCGGCCGAGTTTGGCCTCACCGTCGTCCCCGGCACCCTCGACGACCTGTGCGCCAGCGACGTCGATGCCATCGCGATTACTACTCAGCGCCAGCTTCACGGCCCGCAGTCGTTGCAGGCGCTGAAGGCCGGCAAGCACGTCTACAGCGCCGTGCCGGTAGGTCAGACGCTGGACGAGGTGAAGGCGATCGTCGACGCGGTCGAAGAGACCGGCCTCGTGTACATGATGGGCGAGACCAGCTACTACTACCCCAGCGCCATATACTGCCGCAACCGGTTCAGGGCCGGCGACTTCGGCGATTTCGTCTACGGCGAAGGGCAGTACATTCACGACATGGACCACTTCTACCAGTCCTTCAGGCGGTCGGGCGGCGCCGACTGGAAGAAGGTCGCTGGGCTCCCGCCGATGCACTATCCGACCCACAGCGTCAGCATGGTCCTTTCGGTGACCGGCGCGCGGGCCACCAGCGTATCGTGCTTGGGCTTCGTCGACGACCACGAGGACGGCGTCTTCAGGAAGGGCGCCAACCTCTGGGACAACGTGTTCAGCAACGAGACTGCGCTGTTCCGGACGTCCGATGGCGGCGCAATGAGGATCAACGAGCTGCGACGTGCGGGCTGGCGGGGTATGTCGTCCGTGCAGACGAGTTTATTCGGAACAGAGGCCTGCTTCGAAGAGCAGGCCAACAGCCAGGTCTGGGTGACGAAGGAACCCGAGGAGATGACCGAGCTCAACGAGCTGCTGGCCTGCGCCGACATGCCTGTCGAGACACAGGGCGACGTTGACAAGGTCGTGCTGCAAGAGTTCCACAGCGGCGTATCGCAGGTTCATCCGGTCGAGCGGTTGCCCAAGGAGTTTCGCGGCATGCCCAACGGACACCTGGGTACGCATCAATTCCTCGTCGACGACTTCGCCAAGGCCGTCGACGCGAACAAGCTTCCGCCGAACCACGTGTGGGCCGCGGCTCGCTATGTCGCGCCCGGCCTCGTGGCCCACCAGTCGGCGTTGCGCGAAGGCGAGCGCCTCGAGGTCCCCGACTTCGGTGACCCGCCCGCGCACTGGCAGCATCTGGATTAGCTGAAAGACATCGAAGGAGCATGACCGCGCACTCGAGGTGGACAGAATGATGGACCAGGGCACCACGACGATCGTCATCATGGGCGCGAACGGCGACCTGACCAAGCGCAAGCTTATGCCCGCGCTTTTCAATCTTCGCCATAAGGGCAAGCTGGAACAAGACTTCCGCATCGTAGGGTTCTCACGGACCGAGTACTCCGACGACGAGTTCCGCGAGCTTATGTGGAAGGACGGCCGGGAGTTAGGCGTCCTGCCCGATCGTCGAGACGAGTGGGACGAATTCGCCCGGAACCTCACGTACGTGAGCGGAGACCTAGGCGACGGCGACCATCTCGACAGGCTCAAACAGAAGCTGGCGGAGTTGGAGGGCGACCAGAGTCCGGTGAACCGGCTGTTCTATCTATCGCGCCTGGGCTCTACGAAAAGGCTGTGCAGGGTTTGGGCGCCTCCGGCTTCGGAAAGGAGGACGCTGGCTGGAGCCGGATTGTGATCGAAAAGCCCTTCGGTCGGGACCTGGACACGGCCGAGGAGCTGAACCGCGTGGTCGGCAACGTCTTCCGCGAGGAGCAGGTCTTCCGAATCGACCATTACCTGGGCAAAGAGACTGTTCAGAACCTGATGGTCTTCCGGTTCGCCAACGCCATATTCGAACCCACATGGAACCGCAACTACGTCGACAACGTTCAGATCACCGTCGCGGAAACCGAATCGGTCGGCGATCGGGCCGGCTACTACGATGATTCAGGAGTCATTAGAGACATGGTGCAGAACCACCTGCTCCAGCTCCTGACGATGGTTGCGATGGAGCCGCCAAGCGCGATGGACGCACCATCGTTGCGCAACAGGAAAGTGGACGTCCTCAAGGCCATCCGCCCGTGGGAGCCGGAGGAGCTCGAAAAGCACGCCGTGCACGGGCAGTACCTGGGCTATCTGAGTGAGGAAGGAGTCCCGTCGGAGTCGACGACAGCGACGTATGCTGCGATCAACATGTATATCGACAATTGGAGGTGGCAGGGCGTTCCCTTCTATCTGCGCACCGGTAAGGCGATGCCCGTGAAGTCGGCGGAGCTTGTGATCCAGTTCCGGAGCCCGCCTCACGTCATGTTCGACTCGAAAGAACAGCACGCCCTCGCCCCGAATATCCTGTCGCTCTGCCTCCAGCCGGACGAGGGCGCCCACCTCGAGTTTCAGGTCAAGGTGCCGGACCAGGACATGGAGATGCGCCCCGCCGTCATGGATTTCCACTACGAGTCGGCTTTCGACAGGCAGGCCATCCCGGAGGCGTACGAGCGACTACTGCAGGACGCGCTCGAAGGAGACGCATCGCTTTTCATCCGCAGCGACCACATCGAGGAGGCCTGGCGCATCCTCGACCCGGTCATTCACCGCTCGGAAGACCCAACGGCCGAGCCGCCGCACATTTACCGGCGTGGGTCCTGGGGGCCCAATGCCGCCGACGATCTGGTCCAGCGCGGCGGACGCAAGTGGCTTGACGTCTGCGGTGGCCACGAACACTAGCGGGGACCGGCCCGATGCGTTCCCGACGGTAGCGGCAGCAGAAGTGCCCGCCGTCAGAAGCGATCAGATGCGCGAGGTCGACCGGGCGATGATCGAGGACTACGGGATCGCCCTCGTACAGATGATGGAGAACGCGGGCCGCAACTTGGCCCATCTCGTTCGGACACGCTTCCTGGAAGGCGACCCGCACGGACGCAAGGTCGTTGTCCTGGCTGGCAGGGGCGGCAACGGCGGGGGAGGTCTGGCATGCGCCCGCCGGCTCCATAACTGGGGAGCCGAAGTCCATGTGTCCGCGACGGCGCCCCTGGATAGTTTTGAGGGAGTACCGCGCCTTCAGATCGATATCCTGCACGCCATGGGTGTCGCGGTCGCGACCTGGGCGGCGATACCGCCCGACGCCGAGGTCATCGTGGACGGCCTCGTCGGGTACAGCCTGAGCGGCGCGCCCCGAGGAGCGACGGCGGACTTGGTCCGATCCGCGAACTCCAACGGCGCGCCGATCGTGTCTCTGGACATCCCCAGCGGCGTCGACCCGGACTCTGGCCAGCCCTACGAGCCGTCGGTCCGGGCCGCGGCGACGCTGACCTTGGCGCTGCCGAAAATCGGCCTACTTGCCGAGGCGGCGCAGGCAAACGTGGGTGACCTATACCTGGCCGACATCTCGGTGCCGCCCCAGCTTTACGCCAGCGAGGCTCTCGGGCTCGAAGTCGGGCCACTCTTCGCGAAGGACGACATCGTCCGGCTAATTTGATCGGCCGAGCGGCGGCACCCGTCAGCGTCTTACGCCCACTCATGGTTGACAGCCTCCCTTCTCAGGCTTTATCGTTATTTACGTTACAGAATTACGTACCGGTATGTAAGTAGGCTGAGTCTGTTGTCTACGGTGTCGGGCCGACTCAGAATTATCCTGCCAGTTCTGGTCCTCTTGGCAGCATCGGCGTGCGGCCAGCAGGCTCAAACGCCTGACGTGACGCCGACAGCCACAGCGATCGCAGTCCCCACGGCAACAGCAGTTCCGACCCCGGCTTCCACGGCCAAGCTGGGCCAAGAGCCACTCGAAGGACGAGCCCTCGAAAACGTCGTCGCGTTTGCACGGCTTTTTGGGTACGTTCGATACTTCCACCCGAGCGACCAGGCGGCGGCCGCCAACTGGGACGACTTCGCCATCGACGGAGTCCCCTTCATCGAGATCGCGGATCACCCGTCTGAGCTGGCCGCTAGACTGGAAGCTCTCTTTCATCCTATCGCGCCCACGGTCCGTGTCTTCCCTGTGGGTGACAACCTGGTGCCTCCGGACCGAACGCTTTCTCCGCCAGATATCGGAGACCTCGAACTGATCACGTGGGAGCACCACGGGCTTGGGACGGGTTTTCCCTCCAACTGGTACCACAGCGAGCGAGTCAGCCAGAGCGTCGAGGTCGGTGAGATCCCGGAAGGCATGTCGGACCCAGCGGCACCCTTCTACGCTGACCTTGGTGGCGGTGTTGCCACATTGGTGCCGCTGGCGCTCTTTGTTGACGCGAACGGGACGTTGCCTCGGCCTAGACCCGCCGGACAAGAAACGGCGTTGTATGGGCCGTCGGAGCCGTCCGACCCAAACGCAGCATCTGCCCGCGAACTCCGCGCCAGACGCCTAGCGGCGGTCTTGACCGCCTGGAACGTCTTCCAGCACTTCTACCCCCTACTTCGATGTCGTCGGAGCAGGATGGCCGGGCGCCCTGGAACGGACCCTAATGGAAGCGGCGACGGATGCTCCGGGGCAGTTCCTCGAAACCCTCCGGGGGCTCGTGGCCGAACTTGACGACGGCCTCGGCAGCGCTTGGTCCAGGGATGTAAATGAGACCAACAGGAGCGCGCCGCCATTCACTTGGGACTGGATCGAAAACCGGCTTGTCGTGACATATGTAGCGCCAAGCTTCGAGGGTGAGCTGACTCCTGGCGCCGTTGTCCTGTCGGTGGACGGAGTGAGTGCTAATGAGGCTATCGCTGAAACGGAGAAACTGGCGTCTGCGGCCACACCCCAGCGGCGGCGTTTCCTGGCGCTCCAGAACCTGCTGCTCGGCGAAAGAGCCTCATCGGTTGTCCTCGACGTATTGCCCCAATCGGGAGAGCCATACGAAGTTGCGGCCATACGGTCGATCGATGCCTATATTCAGATCGAGCCGAAGGCGCGACCGCCGATTCACGATCTCAACCCCGGGGTCCTCTATGTGGACCTGACTAGAATCGGCGACATACAGTTCGACGCTACGCTGCCGCGCCTCGAGGAAGCGGAGGGCGTCATTTTCGATCTGCGCGGAAATCTGAAAGTCTCGTTCTCAAAGGGGACAGAGATCATTGAGCGGTTGACCGATCGTACGATCACGGCCCAACAGTTTTTCGTACCGGTCACCGGCCGCCCAGACAGGGAAGCTGTATCGCTCGAACTCCTCGACGCATGGACACTGGAACCTGCGTCTCGGCGGCTTGAGGCGAACGTTGTGTTCCTGATAGATGAGCAGACAGCAAGTGGTCCTGAGACGATACTGGGCATCATCGAGCATTATGGGCTGGCCGAGCTAGTCGGAGAGCCAACGGCGGGCACAATGGGGGCGTTAACAGGGCCAACGTCCCCGGCGGATATCGAGTTTATTGGACCGGAATGAAGGTACTCGGACCGGACGGCTCTCAGTTCCACGGTATCGGCATCCGGCCAACCGTCCCGGTGTCTCGGACCATCCAGGGCGTGGCCGAAGGACGGGACGAGATTCTCGAACGGGCCATCGAGGTGGTCAGCCGGTAGGTCTCTCGTAGCCGCGCCCTGGCGTCATTCTAAGCGGCAGCTCGCTTGGTCAGGATATCCTCGAAGTTCTTCTTGAGTGCGTCCTTGGGATAGACCCCCACGCCCCGAGCGATGGGCTCCCCGCCGTCGAAGATCATCATGGTTGGGACCGACCTGATGTCGTAGGTTGTCGCTGTGTTCGGATTGGCATCAGTGTCCAGCTTGACGACCTTTGCCCTGCCTTCGAGTTCGTCCGCGAGCTCTTCGATTATCGGGCTCATAATCTTGCATGGGGCGCACCAATCTGCGTAGAAGTCCACCAACACCGGCGTATCGGCGTGCAAGACCTCGGTGTCCCAATCGCTGTCAGTCACCTTGATGGAACTATTCATGATCGCCTCCTCTTCCACACATTATCGCTCACACCCAATAAGATGCGGTGTAGGAGGGGGAGGTGCACAGGCTACGGCGCCGCGACCGTCCTTCGACACGCTCGGGACCCCTTCGACTGAGCTCAGGGTGAGCGGTTCAAAGTTCCGCTCGTGGTGAGCCTGTCGAACCACGGCCCCGCGTCGCGACTTGAGCCTCGCGGACTTCGCAGGCTCACGGACGTCCGGCGGGCCCGGCCCCGACGTCCAGGTTGCTCTCGTCCACTACGCCGTGGTAGTAGAGGACGAAATAGGGGAAGCCGAGGTCGCCCTCGCCGTTCGTGAGAGTCGTGTGGTAGTGGTAGATGCCCTCCGGCGCGTCGGGCGTGGGACCGAAGTGTCCGTTGCACTCGTCCATGTCACCCAGGCCCTCGACGTACTCGGAGTGGTCGAGAAGGGACAGAGTCCGCCTGAAGTCTCGATGTTGGCTGCAAAACCCGTCGGGAGAGGAGGTTAGCGACGAAACGGATGAGTGAGTCGCTTCTCGATCTTGGTCAGCGTCGTCACGACGTGGATTAGCGGGCTCATGCGGCGGCCAACGATGGTCCCCTTTGCCAGAGATTCCTTGAACCCTTCCGGCGTCCCGTCGAACTCCGGCATCTCGATGTAAGTTCGACCGAGCTCAAGGGCCGTGTGTGCGTCACTGACGCCGGACGTGAGGAGGCCGTGCTTCTCCGCGAATTCCGCTGCCTTGCGGTCGTCGGCACTGAGGTTGTTGCGCGAGTTGAAGACCTCAATGATGTCGGCGTACGGAAGGAGCTCGGTAAGCCCGTCCTGGCTTATGACGTTTCGTCGGAACCGGTCGAAGGGGTGAGGTATGGAGACAAGCCCGCCCTGGTCCTTGATTCGCGTCGCTGTCTCGCTCGGTGAAAGTCCTTTGGGGACCAGCTCCTGGAGGAATAGACCCGTGACCTCGCCTTCAGAGGAGGCGACTTCCTCGCCGACGATCACCAGGAAGGGGGCGAGTCGCTGGACGTCCAGTGCCCCCTCGATGGAGTTGTGATCGGTGACCGCGATGCAGTCCAAGCCGACCTTGATGCACCGGCGGACGAGCTTGTCTGGCGCCACCTCCGAGTCCGGAGAGTAGCGGGTGTGCATGTGGAGGTCGGCCTTCAGCTCTCGTCCTCCGGCAGGTGGCCGTCCTCGCGGGGGAGGCGCATCTGCTCGCCGTAGGCCGTCTGCACCTGAGTGATCTTGAGCTCGGCTGTCGCCAGCATCTCGTTGCAGACGCGCGCCAGCTTCATCCCGCGCTCGTACAGGCCGGTCGCCTCGGCCAGCGGTAGCTCTCCGGCCTCCAACGCCTGGACGGTCTCGTCCAGCTTCGCCATGGCTTGCTCGAAGGAGAGCTTTTCGGTATCGAGATCAGTCTTATTTTCGCTTTTTGCGCGGGCCACGCCTCTCCCCACTCGTTGACGTCACGTCGGCTTCCAGCCCTCCGTGGGCCAACGTGACCTTTACCTGGTCGCCTATCTCGACCTTTCCTGCATCGCTGACCACGGCCATTTCGGGTTGGGTCTGCACTATAGCATAGCCCCTTCGCAGGGTATCCCTCGGACTCAGAGACTCCAGCCGAGAGCTAAGCCCCCGCAAGCGCTCGGACCTCCGCTCGACGTCGCGTCGCAGGTGCCGAGCAACGGAGAGCAGCAGGTCGTCGACGCGTAGGCGCGCGCTGTCGATGTCCGGGCGACCGCGCTGAAGCCGGCCGCTCAGGTGCGAGACGGAATCGGCCCGCGACCCCACGCGGGCGACGACGCTCGCTGTGAGTGACTGCCGCCACCCGACGAGCCTCGAAGCCAGCTCGTACCTGTCGGGAACGGCCAGCTCCGCGGCGGCGGAGGGGGTCGGCGCTCGTCTATCGGCGACCATGTCGGCTATCGTGACGTCCGTTTCGTGTCCCACGGCGCTGACAACCGGTGCACGGCTGGCGTAGATGGCGCGGGCAACCGGCTCCTCGTTGAAAGCCTGCAGGTCCTCAAGGGAACCTCCACCGCGCGCCACTATTACGGCGTCGACGTTAGGGGTGTCGTCGACGGCCTGAAAGGCATCGACGATCTCAGCGACCGCCGAGTCGCCCTGGACCGAGGCCGGCGCCAGCAACAGCTCGACCAGCGGGTAGCGGCGTGCCACGACAGTCTGGACGTCGTGCCACACGGCCCCGGTAGGCGATGTCACCACCGCGAGTCTGCGTGGGTAAGGTGGGATCGGCCGTTTTCGCGACTCCGCGAACAGCCCCTCTTGTTCGAGCTTGAGCTTCAGTTCTTCGAGCTTGAGCTGGGCCTCGCCCAGGCCTTCGGGCTTCACGAGGTCGGCGATAAACTGCAGGTCGCCTCGGGCCTCGTAGAGCGCCATTCGGCCGTGGGCGATTACAGCAGTTCCATCGGAGAGCAGGTCGGCCCCGAAGGAATTTGTTCGGAACATCACGCAGCGCAGCGCGGAGTTGGGTTCCCGGAGGCTGAAGTAGGAGTGGCCGGAGCCGGGGCGGGTGAGGTTCGTGACCTCACCGTGGACCCAGAGTTCGCGGACGACGGGGTCCTGCGCGAGGATGTCGTTCAGGTACCGGAGCACCTGCGAGACGGAGTATACGGCCATCCTATACTCGGGACATGTACTCGCCGCTCCGCGTATCTACTCGCACCGTCTCGCCGGCGTCTACGAAGAGAGGGACCTGCGTAACCAGCCCGGTCTCGAGAGTCGCGGGCTTGGTCCCGCCCTGAGCAGTGTCTCCCTTGTGTCCGGGATCGGTCTGCGTCACCTTGAGATCAACTGTTATCGGGAGCTCAACGGCGATCGCCGCTTCTTCGTAGAAGACCATCTCGACGCTCGTCTGCTCCACCATGTAGGGTAGCGCGTCTTCGACCTGCTCGCGGGACAGGGGGAACTGATCGTAGGTCTGCTCGTCCATGAAGTAGTAGAGTCCGCCGTCCTCGTAGATGTACTGGGCGTTCTTTCTCTCGACTGAGGCCGGCGTGAACTTCACGTCGTACCCGTTGAAGGTCTTGTCGACGACCTTGCCCGTGCGAAGCGATCTGAACCTGATGCGCATGACAGGAGCGCGCTGCTGCATCTTGCTGCTGTTGTACTCGACGACAGCGTAGGGCTCACCGTCGAGTTCAACGGGCAGCCCCTTCTTCAGTCCACCATAGCTCAGAGTCATCTAGGTCTCCTGCTGATTCCTACGTCTTGTCTGTCGTCAAAGGCTAGCGGCACGTGTTGGCGCGTCTACCGCACTGTCTTGTTCGTCAGGTCGGGCTTGCAATGCAAAGGCTACAACTTGGTCCAACCCAGGAATGTAGCCATCAGTTGTGTCTACAGATAGCGTCGGTAGGTTCAACTTGGGAGGGGCGTAATCGCTTATAAGGCCGCGGCCTTCCTTTGTGACACGAACCAGCCTGTCGCCATGGAACCGCTCTCGTGTCGGATCCTCCAGGCGGCGGTCCATATGCCTCGACCTGGCCAGTTGACGATCGACAGAGCACACGATAATCGAGACGTCCGCAACTTCGGTTAGCGGAACTAGCTTTGGCTCCCACAGCTTGTGGTTGAATGCCGCCTCGATGACTATGCTTATCCCCTTTGAAATGACGTGATCCACTGTTTCGAAGAATATCTCGTTGAGGCGCCCATTGACATCCTTGCCAAGGGATTCATGACTGCCGCCCGTAGTATGAACGTAGCCTTCCTTGAACTCGTCCCGACTGAGCGCGGGACAGTGGACCCGGCTTGCGAGGCGATGAGCGAGTGTAGTCTTACCTGACCCCGGGGCGCCCATCACCACGATCAAGAATGGTCTGCGCATGAACCGGGTCGGTTATCCCCCAGCCGTAAGCTTGCGCGCTTTGCTAATGACCCGCGGGCGGCCGTTCTCGAGCACGACCACGTCCTCGATCCTTACCCCACCCCAGCCCGACAGGTAGATGCCCGGCTCGACTGTGAAGACCATGCCGTCTTCGAGCACGTCTTCGGACTTGGTGCCGAGGACCGGGTACTCGTGGACGGCCAGGCCGACGCCATGGCCGAGGCTGTGGCCGAAGTTCTCCTCGAATCCCGCGTCGGAGATGACGTCGCGGGCGATCGCGTCTGCTTTGGTACCGGTCATCCCTGCGGTGATTTGCTCTTCTGCTGCCAGCTGGGCCTCCAGCACAGTGTTGTAGACCTTCCAGAACGTCTCGTCGGGCTCCCCGACCAGCACCGTACGGGTCAGGTCGGCGCAGTATCCCTCGTACTGGGCGCCCATGTCGATGACCACCGCGTCGCCTTCGCGTATGACGGTGCCGTCAGCCCTGTGGTGCGCCATCGCGCCGTTCGGGCCGGCCCCGACGATGATGTCGAAGGCCATAGCCTCCGCGCCCCGCTCGCGCATCGCTTTCTCTAGCTCCCAGGCGATCTCACCCTCGGTCACGCCTGGCTTGACGCTCGGCTGGACCTGCTCGATTGCCTGGTCAGTGATCTCGATGGCCCGAGTCAGAAGCCCGATCTCGCTCTGGTCTTTGGTGCCTCTGATGCGTTCGATGAGATCGGTCGTTTCGGCGAGCGAGGCTTGGCCTGCTACGTCGGACTCCGAGATCGACTTATTCAAGGCCCCGTAGCCTGCGATGGTTACGTCCTGGCTCTCGAAGCCCACGTGCCTCCCGCCGACGTCTTTGATGAGTCCCGGTAGCCATCCGCTGCCAGATATCCGCTCGATGTGATACTCGGGCGCCTGTCGCTCCGCCTGCTCGACATACCGGAAGTCGGTCGCGAGGATGGCGTGTTTCTGCGAGATCAAAAGGTAGCCCGCGGAGCCGGTGAAACCCGACATGTAGCGCCGATTCTCGTCGCTCGACACGAGCATGGCGTCGAGATCTTCTCGGTCCAAAGCACCGCGCAGGGCGGCTAGACGGGCAGATATGCTCATTCTGCGCGGGCCTCTCGTACGTGCTCCACGATGAAGTCCAGGGCGTACAGGTAGCCTCGCCAGCCAAACCCGGCGATCTGCCCCACCGCGATGGGCGCGACAACGGAGTGATGGCGGTACTCCTCGCGGGCGTGGATGTTCGAGATGTGCACCTCAGCAACGGGAAGCCTCGAGTCCGCGAGAGCATCTTTGAGCGATAGTCCGTAGTGTGTCAGAGCGCCCGCGTTAATGACAACGCCATCGACCGAGCCGGCCGATTCCTGCAAGTGGTCGACTATCGCGCCCTCGTGGTTCGACTGGTAAAACTCGACGTCAACCCCGAGCTCATCGGCGCGCTCACTGATCCGAGCCTCGATGTCGGCGAGGGTGTCGGCCCCATAGTGGGATGTGTCACGCTTGCCGAGCATGTTCAGGTTGGGCCCGTTGATCACCAGAATCTTCATCGCATTATCCCTACGCCGTTCTTGGACTCGAAGATCGCACCGCCATTATGACACCGAACGGCGGAAGTAGCATAGCTACCGCCACCAGGGCGATCCATGGCAACGCACTTGTGGCTATCGCGCCGTACAGGAGAACGCCGAGCCAGGACATCACAATCAGCAAGACCAGTAGGACCACGACGGCAAGCGGAACGTCGGAAGCGGTCCTGACCTGGTGGTACAGGATTGTGAGGCCGAGGAGGACAAACATCAGCAGCCACGACATGAACATGAAGGATGGGCTGATCCAAAACACGAAACCCAGAATCACTCCCGCATACGCCAGCATTCCTCCGGCGACGGGTCTCAACGTCATTATCGCGAGTCCGACCAGTACGCTAACGCCGCCCGCCAGCCCAACGGTGGCCCACGCTACATACCCGTCCTGGCTCTCCAGCGCCTGGACTAAGAGGGATGCCGCTAGCGCCACGTGTAGCGCGCCGAGGAGAGCGGCGAACCCCAACATCGACCTTCTGATCGCGGCTTCCATCACAGCAGACCAGTCAGTGTGATTCCGGCTTGCGCGCCCTCGGGTGGGCCGCCATGTAGACTTCCTTGGCCTTCGCCTGAGTGACGTGGGTGTATATCTGGGTAGTGGCCGGGCTGGCGTGGCCCAGGAGCTCCTGGACCACACGGAGGTCGGCTCCGCCGTCGAGCAGATGGGTCGCGAAGGAGTGTCGGAGGGTATGGGTGTGAGTATCGGACCGGAGTCCTGTCTCCGCGGCGTAGCGTTTGACCTTCGCCTGGATGCTCCGCTGACTCAACCGGCCACCCGCTCTATTCAAGAATAACGCCGCGCCGCTCTCTCTGCCCGCCAGCTTCGGTCGCACTTCGCTCAGATATGCGGCTACAGCGTCTCTCGCCGTCTCGCCGATCAGAACGACGCGCTGCTTCGACCCCTTGCCGCGCACCCGCAACTCCCTCAAGTCAAGGTCTGCGTCACCGACGTCAAGATCGCGGGCCTCGCTGACACGCAGTCCGGCCCCGTAGATCATCTCGAGGAGAGCGCGGTCGCGCAGGCCAAGGTCTTCCGACGTGTCGGGTGCCGACACGAGTCTCGCGGCCTCCTCCTGATTGAGGAATCGGGGCAGGCGTGAATCGCGCTTCATGACGCCCCGCCTCGGCAGAGGATCTTTTTCGATTACTTTCTCACGCAACAACCATCTCAGGAACGACCTGAGTGCGCTGAGCTTCCTTACGATACTAGACCTCGCGTAGCCCAACTCGACCAGCCAGGCGAGGTAGGCGCGAAATGCGTACCGGTCCATGGCCGCCAGCCCGGAGACCTTCTTGCGCTGCATGTAGTCCCAGAGCGGCTGCAGGTCGGTCTTGTAGTTGCGGACCGTCAGCGCCGCCAGGTTCTTCTCAGCCGTGAGATGGACCTCGAACCGGGAGATGAGTGCGTTCCAGTCGTGTTCGTTCATGCCGGGTATCCGAGGGGCAGGTCTCAGACCTGCCCCTACGTGAATATGCGTCTATGGTAGGCTCTGCCGACCTCGGTACATAGGGGGCCCGGGGTGCGCTATCCCGGACTTGTCGGCCTACGATGCCGCGAGCTCTACGACTTCCTCTTCTTCGGGGACCGGACCCTTGTAGTCGCATGCCACACACTTCGAGTTGTCTCTGCGGAACGCCGTCAGGAGACCGCCGCACTCGGGGCACGGCTGAGGGAGGGGTTTCTGAGGCACCGAGAACGTACATTTCGGGTAGTCGGAGCAGCCATAGAAGCGCTTGCCGCCTTTACCCTTGCCCTTCCGCTCGACGAGGTCGTTCGCGCATTCCGGACAAGAAACGCCCACTCTCGTCAATAAAGGACGGGAGGTCTTGCACTCCGGGAAGCCGCTACACGAAAGGAATCTGCCGAACCGGCCGGACTTGATGACCATTGGACGGCCGCATACTTCGCATATCTCGTCGGTCTCTTCGTCTATCTGGTCTCTGGGCACGCGCTCCGCGTTCTCGACGGCCTCCGTCACGGCTTCATGGAACGGGCCGTAGAACTCCCTGAGCACCGGATTCCACTCTCTTTGGCCGCTGGCGATATCGTCCAGCTCATCCTCTACTCGAGCGGTGAACCCCACGTCCATTATGTCGGGGAAGTGGGCGGTCAGAAGTCCGGTAACCGCCGTGCCCAGCTTGGTCGGGACCATCCGGCCACCGTCTTTGCGAACATAGTCCCGCTCAATGACAGTCGCGATGGTGGGCGCGTAGGTGCTGGGCCGTCCTATTCCCTGCTCTTCTAACGCCCGTACCAAAGTCGCTTCGGTGTACCGCGGAGGCGGCTGCGTGAAGTGCTGCTCGGGCGTGATCGACAGGCAATGGAGGGCTTCGCCTTCGTCAAGTGCAGGCAGGCGCGCCGACTCGTCGGACTTCTCTGTTGACGGCTCGTCGACGTCTTCCATGTACAGGGCGCGGAAGCCTGGAAACTTGAGGACGGAACCGGTCGCTCTAAACGAGTACTCGGTATTCGACTTCGGGCTCTTGGTTTCGATGTCGACCGTCGTCGAGTCGAGAAGGGCGTCGGCCATCTGGCTGGCGACCATCCGCTTCCACACGAGCTCGTACATCCTAGCCTGGTCGCGGTTCAGGTGCTTCCGGACTGCGTCCGGCTCCATAGATATCGAAGTCGGCCGGATCGCCTCGTGCGCCTCCTGAGCGCCCCGGACTTTCTTGGTGTAACGCTTGGGAGAGTCCGGCACGTACTCAGCGCCGAACTTGCGTCCGACATACTCTCTGGTCTCCTGGATGGCGGCCGCCGAGACGTTCGTTGAGTCGGTCCTCATGTAGGTGATTAGACCGATCGATCCCTGGTCCCCTAACCCGACGCCCTCATACAGCTGCTGCGCGACAGCCATCGTCCGCCGGGCAGTGAACCTGAGCTTGCGCCAGGCCTCCTGCTGCAACGTGCTTGTAATGAAAGGGGCGGCGGGACGGTTACGAGTCTCTTTCTTCTTGACGGTCGCGACCCGATAGATGGCACCGTCGAGGTCCGAGACTATGCTCTGTGCTTCCTCGCCGTTCGGTATCTTCAGGCGGCCGCGCTGCCCGTCGACCGATCGGAGCGCCGCCTCGAACGTTTGCTCCTTGCCGTTGCGCGGCAGTTTGGTCAGTCCAGCGGTGATCGACCAGTATTCCTCGGCCACGAACGCGTTGATCTCACGCTCTCTGTCCACTATCAATCGCAGCGCGACCGACTGGACGCGTCCCGCCGAAAGGCCGCGTCTCACCTTGCGCCACAGCACAGGACTGAGGTCGTATCCGACCAGCCGGTCGAGGACACGACGGGCCTGCTGGGCGTCGACGAGGTGTAGGTCCAGGTCCCTGGGGTTCTCGAAGGCTTCCTCGACGGCGCACTGGGTGATCTCGTGGAACACAACCCTCTTCACTTTGGACTCGTCGATCTTGGCAGCTTTGATCAGGTGCCAGGAGATCGCCTCGCCCTCGCGGTCGGGGTCAGTTGCCAGATATACGACGTTGGCGCTCTTCGACGCCTTCGCCAACTCGGCCACTACCTTGCGTTTGTCGGGTGGCACATCGTAAGTAGGCTCGAAGCTGAGGTCGTCGACCTTCACGCCCATCGACCTGCGCGGCAGGTCCCGGACGTGCCCCATCGACGCCTTCGCCTCGTACTTCTTGCCTAAGAAGCGCTCTATCGTGCGTGCCTTCGCCGGCGATTCAACGATAACTAGATCTTTTGCCATATTGTTTACACTGCCTGGTATTCGGCCGATGCCTCCTTCAGTCGTATATAGTTCATTGCCCCTACTTGGCTGACGAGCCCTTTGAGCTCCATCAGCGCCAGTGCGCTGCTCACTAATGAGATGTCCATCTCGGCGTTGCGGATTATTTCGTCGATGTGAATGGGATCGTAAGTAACATACGGTAACACCTTCGACTCGTTCTCGTCGGGAGGGATGACCGCGGTCATCTCAAGCTGTCGCTCTACGGAGACGAGATTCAGTTCCTGGAGTATGTCCTTGTGGTCGGCAACCAGCTTGGCGGCCGAGTCGCGGATGAGGCCATTGGCGCCGTGGCTCTTAGGAGAGAAGATATTGCCCGGCACGGCAAAGACCTCCCTGTTCTGTTCCAGCGCATGATTAGCCGTGAGCAGCGCACCGCTGCTCTCGCCGGCTTCGATGACCACGGTGCCAAGCGTCATACCGCTCATGATCCGGTTGCGCCGAGGGAAGTTCTGGGCGTTTGGCCGTGTTCCCATGGGGTGCTCGCTGATCAGGGCGCCGTTTCCGACTATCTCGGACGCGAGGGCCGTGTGCTCCCTAGGGTATATTACGTCGACTCCGCTGCCCAGGACGGCAACGGTCCGCTGGCCCGCCTCTAGGGCGGCGCGATGGGCCGTGCCATCGATACCGCGGGCCAGCCCGCTCACGATCGTTACCCCGGCGGACGCCAGGTCGTAGGTGAGCTGGTATGCCGACTCCCGACCATAAGCGGTCGGCTTTCGAGTCCCTACAATCGCTACTGATCGCTCGTCCTCGGGCTTGAGCTCTCCCTTGATGTACAGGACGGGCGGTAGATCATATACCTCTTTCAGGCGACGGGGATAAGCGTCGTCGTGCCACGTAATGGCCTGAACTTCGTTGTCGGCGAGCCGGGCAAGCTCCCGATCAGGGTCGATCTCGGATCGTTTACCGCCGATATGGCTGGCCGTCTTAGAGTCGAGCCCCGCCGCCTTCAAGCCTGACACGCCGGCTTCCCACGCATTCCTCAGGCTGCCGAAATGCTTCTCCATCAACGAGAAGCGGACCCGCCCGATGCGCGGGATCCGGTTGAACGCCACCCAGTGTTTCAGCTCGGAGTTGTCCATACCCAGAAACCGATTCTAGCACAGGCTCCACCAGTGCCAACCCTATGGACGGGGAGCGTTCGCCGTACACCTAGCGCCTGTCCGGCCGGTTGCTAGGAGGTCGCTACCGGTAGTGGCGAGCCACCTCGGACGCGTAGCTGCGTCCGAGTTCGCCGGCGTTTTCGGCCAGCCATTCGCTGAAGGCCGTGTGGGCCGTCGGCCGGTCTTTCGATACCAGCAGGTCGGCCATGAGACCCTCGATCTCGTTTCGCGTCAGCACCACGTCCCTCAAAAGGTATCCAAGTAGCTGCGTCAGCCGAAACCCGATCCTTGGATTGACATGTACAATTCTGGTCCGGCTCCCGACCTCGGCGGCAATAAGGCGAACGAACTCTTCGTACTTGTAGACCTCAGGCCCTACAGCGTCGACGATGTGGTTGTCCGAGTCCTGACCGGCGCCGACCGCCATCGCCGCGAGGTCGTCGACGTATATCGGCTGGACGCGGTACTCCCCGGACCCGAATACGCCGAAGAGGGGCAGCCGACGCAGGGCCCATGCGATGTTGTTGACCAGGATGTCCTCCTTACCGAACACCAGCGCCGGCCGGAGGATGGCATATGACATACCCGAGGCTCGCACTGCTTCCTCGACCTGCCCCTTGCCTTGGAAGTAGGGCAGAGGCGACTCGCTCGAGGCGTTGGTAATGCTGATGTGAACGACTCGCTTCACGCCGGCTCGTTCGGCTGCCCCGATTAGGGTCCGCAGGTTCTCCACCGCCCGGTCGAAAGTAAGAGACCCCCTGGCGAATCGTATCCAGTACGTGTTGTACAGGGTATCGGCCCCTTGGAGGCTGGTTGCGAGCTTGTCCGGGTCGTCGAAATCGAGTGGGGCGACAGCGACGCGATATCCGAAAGGGCTCGAGCGTGCAGGATGACTTGTGAGGGTCCGAACGCGCACACCCATCGACAGCAGCCGCCGAGTGATGTACTTGCCTGTATAGCTGAATGCGCCGGTGACGACGCTCATCTCGTCTGACACGCTACGGTTTCACGGCTTGTAGGCCTCCAGGGGGCAGTGGCCTTGTACTTCGTACTTGCGCTCAGTAGAGTATAGCGGCTCGCATCCGCGTGGCGGGCGGCTACGCTCCGGAGGTTCGCGATCATGACGATGGACAGATTCAAGGTCGGCCAGAGCGCCGAGGTCGAGACGGAAGTGACGCTCCCACTCACCATCAATCGCATGGACAGGGAGGGCGCAGAGGTCCTCTCGACACCCTCACTGTTGATGCTGATGGAAGAGTGCAGCATCGAGGCGTCGGAGCCCTATCTCCCCGATGGACATACGACCGTCGGGTACGCCGTGGACGGAATGAGGCACCTCGCGCCGACTTCAGTCGGAGAGACAGTCCGCGTCACTGCCACGTTGACCGACGTAGACCGGAATCGACTGACCTTCTCGATCGAGGCGTTCGAAGGCGACAAGAGCATCGGCGTCGCGACCCACAAACGCGCGGTTATCTCCAAGGATATTCCCGGATAACGCAGACGAACTGCCTCCGAACTTCCGTCTGTACGGACCTAAAACTCCTGGCCCGTCGCCGCCTATGACGTATTTACGCTATACTCTTGCAACCGAGGTGTGTAGGTAGTATGGAAGCGAAGAAAAAACGGTTTACGTTAGACATGGACGTCGCTATGCAACGTCGTCTGAAGGTGATCGCCGCTGTTAGGGGCATCAGTATGCGCAGATACTGCCTTGCGGCCATCGAACAACGGCTGGCCGAAGATGATGCTCAGAACGGCGGCGGGCAGCCCTTCGGGGACGAAGTACTCGACCGGCTGGCTCACCGACAGTTCGAGGTCTTCCAGGGGATGAGGGTGCCGGGGGACTCTACGGACCTTATCCGTGAAGGCCGAGAGGAGCGAACCACGGCGAGATGAAAGGCGCCGTCGTCGTAGATGCCAGCGTAGCGGTAAAGTGGCTTATCAGTGAGGCCTACTCTGACAAGGCTTTCGCCCTTGGTAGGTCATGGGCGAAAGCCGGCGTTCAGCCGGTCGCTCCGTACCTGATGCTGGTGGAGGTGGCAAACGCTCTGCACAAGAGGGTGGCCAGAGCCGAATTGTCGTCGCCTGGGGCCGCACGGCTCCTGGGCGGGTTGGCCAGTGCCGGAATCGATCTGCGGGAACCCGAGGCTCTACATACAAGGGCGGTGGAGATGGCCGGACAGCTCCGCCAAAGCACCGTATACGACACGCACTACCTGGCTCTTGCCGAAACGCTGGCTTGCGAGCTATGGACGGCCGATGAACGTTTCTTTAGAGCCGCGAGCCCGACCTTTTCGGACGTCAGGCGGCTCGCGGACTTTGACGCGGGCACAAAGCTAGGTTGACCCCCTTTCGGACCGGATACCTAAACCCAAATCCACCGAAGGGATGACTATGCAGCAGCGGAACGGGCGATAGGGGCAAGGGAGGGCGATGGTCCGGGCACGATTTGGGGTAGGGGGGGCCGGTGTTTGTCTTCAGTTGCCGCGGGGAGACTTTGTGACCGTCTGCGAATGTTGGTCAGGGCGAGATAGCGGGGAGAGGACACAGCAAGAGGCACTCGCAGACCGGACTGGCGCGAGTTCGCGGGGACGTTCGGTTGGCCGGATGTCGGCCGGTTGCCGCCGCCGCCGTCAGGCAGGGAGTGGCAGGGCGCGCAATCGGGCCAGGGCACGATCGAACCGGGCTTCCCAAGGCCAGCGCTGTGGCAGATGCAGTGTGAGGCGGCGCGCCGAGCGGGTGATCCGTCCGGCCAGGGAGAAGAACCGCCGCCGGAGGGTCTTGGTGGTCACCACCTGCTCGCCCAGACCGATGCGCGCTGTCCAGCGGGCGATGTTGTGGGCCATCACCTGTACCGCCAGCCAGGCGGCGTTGGCGGCGAAGCGGCCCGAGGGGAGATGGTTCAACCCCACACCGTGCTTGAGGTCTCGGATGGCATTCTCGATCTCGGCGTGGCGGCGATGGTCGGCCTCCAGTTCGAGCATCTCCCCGTCCCGGTCGGTGATGAAGCCGTGATAGCTGTAGGTGGCGAAGAGGGCCAGCTGGGAACCGGGCGTGGGCTTCACACGCCGGACGATGAGCCGCACCGGCGCGGCGTCAGGTTCACTCTGGAAGGGAGTGCAGGTGGTCTCGGCCACATCGGCGGCGCCGTCCATCCAGTAAGGAATCGGCGTCCAGGCATCTTCGGGTATCGCCTTGATGAGATTGTGCAGGCTTTTATGCTGGCGGATGGTGATGGAGAAGCGGACATCCATCTTGCGGCAGACGGATACCACGCCATGAGTGTAGAACCCGCTGTCGGCCCGTAGCGTGAGTCGTCCGTTGGCCCCGGCGTAGCGCACCCGTCCCACCGTCTCCCGCAGGAAGTGGGCGGCGCCGCGGGCGGTGTTGGCCCGGCCCTCGCGCAGCCGGGACATCAGCACGTCTCCGGTGCCGGCGGCGATGGCCAGCAGTGGGTGGTAGCCCCGCTTGCCGGTATAGCCGTGGTGGCGGGCGCCCTCCTTGGCCAGTCCGTAGGTCTCGCAGATGGTGGAATCGAGGTCGATGGTGAACGGCGCGTCGCCGGGTCCGGCCCCAGCGGCCCAGGCCCGGGCCAGCAGCTCCCGGCTCACCCGGTCCAGCTGGCGGACGTGGCCCCACCGGAAGCTGCGCAGGAAGGTGCCCAGGGTGGATGGCGCCTTGACCGTGCCGCCCAGGGTGCAGGCCGTCCCCCCGGTGCGCAACACATCAGCGTCGTCGATGCAGTCGCCGCCGGCCATGGCTGAGGCCACCAGGGTCATCAGCTTGTCTCCGGTGTTGGCCCGCCCCGGCGCGCCGCCCAGGTCAAGGTGATGGTCAACGAGTTCCCGCAGGCCCAGATGCCGGGCGAGGGTGGCTGGCAGGAGCAGACCGGCATTGGCCACCAGGCGGTGATCGTCAAAGACGATACGGATACGGTCGGGCTGGTTGCGTGGTAGCATCTATTGGGTGCTCCTTCTCTGGGACTGTTTTGCTGTTACAAAACCATTATCCCAGATTCAGAAGAGCACCCTCTGGCCACTTCAGGATGCTAACCCGACGCCCTCCCTCGGTGGATTCGGGCTAAAAGCCTGTTCGGAGACCTTACCCTTCGAGGTTACGTCAATAGGTGTGTAAACGACATCAGGCGGCGACCTTCTCAGCCGTTGATTCAATGGCGATTCCATCCGCATACTGTGCACCGAGATAGACGTCTTCGATCAACTCAGGGGCCTTCAGACGCCTGAAGCGCTGTTCGGCGACCATCAACATTTTCCAGATCACCGCTATCGCCCGATCGACCCTCTTGTAGCGCTTGGCGGCATCGGTCCGAAGCCTGAGGGCCGCGAAGGGTGATTCTACCGGGTTCGTCGTGCGAAGGTGCCCCCAGTGCTCCTTTGGGAAGTCATAGAAGGTGATCATGCGGTCCCAGTCCCGCTCCAAGGCCTCTGAGGCCGCCTCGTAGGAATGGTCGCCGCACCACCTGGTGAACACCGTCCTGAGCCGCTCAGCCTCTGTCCGAGTCTGGGCGTAGGGGATAGTACGCAGCATGAGCTTGGCCTGGTCCTGTTGTCGCTTTGGAAGCTTGGCGAGCACGTTTACGATCTTGTGGTTCCAGCAGCGTTGCTCTGCCGCCTGCGGATAGACGTTGCGCAGAGCTCCCCAGATGCCCAGGTGTCCGTCTCCAACCACCAGCCTCGGGCAGCTCAAGCCCCGGCGCTTGATGTCCCTGAGCACCTCGGACCAGTTCTCTGTGGACTCCCTGTATCCGGGAACAGCGCTCACCACCACCTTTCTCCCGTCGCTCAGGGCCGCCATCACCACCAGTACCGCCGCCTTCTCCTTCTCAAGACCAGCCTTGACGTAGACTCCATCCACCCACATGTAGACCACTTCCAGGTCATCGAGGGGCCGGCTGCGCCATTGGGCAAGCTCATCGTTCCACTTGGACTTCAACCGGGCCACCGTGCTCGCCGATACCGGTGCGTCCTCTCCCAGCAGCCCCCGCAAAGCCAGATCGAAGTCGCCTTCGGATAGACCGTGCAGGTACAGCTCGGGGATCAACTCAGCAACCTTCCTGGTCCTGTTGACGAACAGCGGCAGCAGCCGGCTCTCGAACTGCTCCTCGGTATCGCGGACTCGTGGCCGCCTAAGCTGTATCGTGCCCGAACTCAGCGTAAGCCTCCGGGCTCTGCCGTATCCGTTCCGATAGCCGGTATCTGAGTCCGAGTCGGACCTGAGCGCCGACTTCGCCCTTCCCAGAAACGCCGTCACCTCCTCCTCCAGCAACTCTTGGACCAGCCTCTGGACCTGGCTTCGCACCCAATCCTCCAACTGCTCCCACTCCGGCCTTGACTCCGACCTACTCTCAGTGCTTTCCTTCCTCATGGGCGGTGTATCTCCTCTCTTGGGCCTTGAGCCCGTCTTGTTCAGAGAGAGGGTACACCGCCTGACCGTTTACACACTTTTTGAGGGTACCTCTACCCTCTTACAAGTCTTACAAGCGCCTAACGAATAGTTGCCTAGTTCTTGCGTCGTTGTTGACCAAAAAGAGGTCTGCTATACTGGTGCCGGCTGCGGAGAAGGGGGTTCAGCGAACCTTCTCTCGTATCTGAGAAACGCGGCCAAGTCCCGTCCGATTCTGCACCTGGCGCACTAACACGAGGGACTTCCGACGCTCAGGGAAACTGGAGCTAGAAAGGAGTCGGCTATTGAAGTGGATTGATTTTGCAACCCCATCCACGTTGGATGAAGCGATCAGCATGCTCGATGAGGGCGGAGGGAAGGCGAGGCCGCTGGCCGGGGGGACCGACCTCATCGTTCTACTTCGGGTCAACCCGGAGCGGGTCAACAACCCTGAGCTCATCGTAGACATTAAAGCGATTTCTGAGCTCAACGAACTTAGCTATAGCGCGACTGCGGGCTTGACCGTCGGCGCGGCCGTCCCTTGCTACAAGATCTACCAGAATGCAGAGGTCGCGGCGGCCTATCCCGGTCTGATCGACGCAGCCGCGTTGATAGGCGGGATACAGATACAGGGCCGAGCGTCGATCGGCGGGAACCTCTGCAACTCCACCCCAAGCGCCGATTCCATCCCCGCCTTGATCGCTCACAACGTCACCTGTAAGATCGCCGGACCGAACGGGACGCGCGAGGTGGCAGTCGAGGACTTCTGCACCGGACCGAGTCAGAACGTGCTGGAGTCAAAAGAGCTACTTGTCTCGCTGCACTTCCCACCTCCTCCGGACAACTTCGGCGCGCGGTACATTCGGTTCATCCCTAGAAACGAAATGGACATCGCTGTGGCGGGAGCCGGCGTTTCGGTGGTCCTCGACAACGGCAACTTCAAGTCGGCCCGCGTGGCACTGGCATCGGTGGCGCCCACACCCCTACTCGTCAACGAGATCGGCGACGCGCTGGCCGGCCAGCCCGCTAATGAGGCGACCGTTTCCGAGGCGGGCAAGATTGCCAAAGCGGCGGCGAGCCCGATCACCGACATGCGAGGTACAGTCGAATACCGTAAGCACCTCTGCGACGTGCTTACCAGGCGTGCGTTGGACGCCGCCATCACCAGAGCCGAGGGAGGCACCGTAGATGCCCACTAAGACCCATATACAGACCAGGATCAATGGCGAGGAAGTTGACTTCCTCTGCGAGCCGCGCCAGAGCCTGCTCGAATGTCTACGCGACGTTATCGGGCTGACCGGCTCGAAGGAGGGGTGCAATGACGGCAACTGCGGCGCTTGCACGGTGAACCTCGACGGCCGCATCGTCGACTCCTGCCTCGTACTGGGCGTCGAGGCCCAGGGCAGCGAGATCATGACCATCGAAGGGGTCGCGACTCCGGCGGGGCTGCACCCAATTCAGCAGGCGTTCCTCGAGAACGCGGCTCTCCAATGTGGCATCTGCACTCCAGGATTCATTGTCGCCTCGAAGGCGCTGCTAGAAGCCGAACCCAACCCCTCTGAGCAGAGGATCCGGCTGTGGCTGGCCGGAAACCTTTGCCGCTGCACCGGATACGACAAGATCGTTCGAGCAGTTATGGACGCTGCGGGAAAGATGTAGGAGGCAAGGCAATGACGACTACTACGTATGACTCCAACGTGGTGCTTGCCACCAAGACCTACGACGTCGTTGGCACGCGGCCGATCAGGCACGACGGCGCCGACAAGGTCACGGGTCGCGCCCAGTACGGCGCGGACTTCAAGGCCTCCGGGGTACTGGCAGCGAAGTTGCTTCGCAGCCCGCACGCCCACGCGCGCGTCAAGTCGGTCGATACCAGCAAGGCCGAGGCCCTCGAAGGGGTCCGGGCGGTCGTGACCGGGAAGGACTTCCCGGAATCGGGACCGGACGACACCGTCACCAGTACCCTTGGCACGTTCAAGGCCAAGCGAGTGCGCGAGCACTGCATGGCGACCGAGAAAGTACTGTATAAAGGGCATCCGGTAGCAGCCGTGGCTGCCATCAGCCCCCATATCGCCGACGAGGCTGTGTCGCTAATCGAAGTGGAGTATGAAGTGCTCCCATCTGTGTCGACTGCGCCCGAGGCGATGGCCGCTGGTGCGCCGATACTCCACGACGACGTCAGGACGAAGGAAGGCGGCGAGGAAAAGCCCGGCGCTACCAACGTGGCAGACCATATCCAGTACAAGAAAGGCGACGTGGAGGCCGGATTCGCCAAGGCCGACATCGTCGTCGAACGTGAGTTCAATACGTCGACCGTGCATCAAGGGTACATCGAGCCCCATAGCTGCACCGTCTTCTGGAACAAGGACGGCAAGGTAGATATCTGGAACAGCTCGCAGGCGCCGTTCGACGTAAGGGACGCGACCGCAGGGATTCTGGGTGTGCCGCTATCCGACGTGAAGCTGACGCCGATGGAGATAGGCGGCGGCTTCGGCGGCAAGTGGGAGCCTTATGTCGAGCCGGTAGCAGCGATACTGTCGAAGAAGACGGGCCGGCCGGTAGCGAACGCGATGACCAGAGCGGAGGACCTGGAGGCAACCGGACCGACCCCGGGCTCCTACGTCAAGGTGAAAATGGGCGTGACCAACGAAGGCAAAATCGTCGCTGGACAGGCCCACATCGCCTTCGAGGCCGGTGGCTACCCAGGGTCCCCCGTGGACGCTGCCTGTCAGTGCGTCTTCGCTCCGTACGACATCGAAAACGCCATAGTCGACGGTTACGACGTAGTGGTCAATAAACCCAAGTCAGCGGCCTACAGGGCTCCCGGAGCGACACATGCGGAGTTAGCTTCCGAGGCCGTCGTTGACGAGCTGGCCGAGAAGCTCGGTCTCGACCCAATAGAATTCAGACTGGCGAACGCCGCGAAAGAGGGTACTCGCCGAGTCGATGGTCCTCTGTTCCCGCGCATCGGTTGCGTCGAGGTGCTGGAGGCGATGAAGAACCATCCGCACTACACTGCGCCGCTGGAGGGCCCAAACCGCGGCAGAGGCGTGGCAATCGGCTTCTGGTTCAATGCTGGGCTGCAGTCGTCGGCGACTATCAACGTAAACAAGAACGGCACCATATCGTTGATCGAAGGCTCACCTGACATCGGCGGTTCCCGGACCGGCTTAGCGATGCAGGCGGCGGAGGCACTAGGTATCTCCGCGGAAGACGTCCATCCGTCCGTGGTAGACACAAACTCGATCGGATTCACTGTGGGGACCGGCGGAAGCCGCGTCACCTTCGCCACGGGCTGGGCGACCTACCTCGCCGCTGAGGACGTGAAGAGCCAGATGGTCGAGCGAGCGGCGATGATCTGGGACATCGGCAAAGACACGATTGAAATGGACAAGGGAGTAATCAAGTCCAAGTCCGACCCAGAGCTCAGGATGGACTTCAAAGAGCTGGCCGACCAGATGGATGATTCCGGCGGAGCGATAGTCGGCAAGGGCACTATCGACCCGACAGGGGTCGGCGGAGCCTTTGCTGGTCTGATAGTCGATATCGAAGCCGACCCCGAGACCGGCAAAGTCGAAATTCTCCGGGCAACGATTGTCCAGGACGCCGGGAAGGCCATCCATCCGAGCTACGTCGAGGGCCAGATGCAGGGCGGAACGGTACAGGGCTTCGGTTGGGCGCTCAACGAAGAGTACTTCATGGACGACGAGGGGCGCATGGCCAACAGCACATTCCTCGACTATAGAATGCCTATAGCTCTCGATCTTCCTATGATCGATACGGTCATCGTCGAGGTCGCCAATCCTGGGCATCCTTTCGGAGTCCGCGGTGTAGGCGAGGTGCCGATCGTACCGCCGCCCGCCGCGGTCGCCAATGCCCTCTACCGTGCCCTGGGCGTGCGTATGGACCGGCTGCCGATGAGCCCGGTCGCAATCATGGAGACGGTCTGGAACAAGGCCAAGCGCAACGGTGGTGGGACCAAACCGACGCAAGAGCGACGGAGGTTCGTCGCCTAGTGTCCGAGACCCGTAGCATCGGTTGACGACGACTCGAGACCGTAGCAACGCCGCGCTGGCCAGCGATGGCCAGTATGCCGTCATCGGCACCCGCCCTATCCGGCCCGATGGCGCCGACAAAGTAACCGGTCGCGCGCTGTACGGGGCCGATTTCCACGCTGCCGGTTTACTGCACGCCAAGTTCCTTCGCAGTCCCCACGCCCATGCCATCATCAAGTCCATCGACACGACCAAGGCCGAGGGCGTTCCCGGTGTACACGCCGTAGTTACCGCGGAGGACCTGCCGGAGGTCGCGGACGGCCGGGTCGACCTGGGCGAGGGCGACACTAACGTCAAGTACCTCCAGCTCAACGTCCTCGCTCGCGACAAAGCGCTGTACAAAGGCCACGCTATCGCGGCTGTCGCCGCAGACAGCCCGCACGTCGCGGAGCAAGCCGTATCGCTGATTGACGTGAAGTATGAGGTGCTTCCGGCTGTGTTGACCGCGCCGGATGCGATGGCCCCTGGGGCTCCTATCCTCCACGACAATTTGCGGACCGAGGAGTTTGGCGAGCAGACGGACACGGTCAGCAACGTCGCCGAGCACTTTCAGTACCGAAACGGCGATCTCGATCAAGGGTTCGCCGGAGCAGACGTCGTTGTCGAGCGCGAGTTCAATACTGCAACCGTCCACCAGGGATACATCGAGCCACAGGTCGCGTCAGCGCTGTGGAACAACGACGGCAGAATATTGATATGGACGAGTACCCAAGGCGCCTTCACCGTGCGGAAGGAAGTCGCTCAGGTGCTCGGTCTCTCCGAGTCTCGCATCAAGGTCACACCGATGGAAATCGGAGGCGGCTTCGGTGGCAAGATCCCGAGCTACCTGGAGCCGACTCTCGCGCTGTTGTCCAAAAAGTCCGCGCGTCCCGTGAAGGCAGTCATGACCCGGAAAGAAGTGTTCGAGGCAACCGGCCCGACGCCCGGCTCGTTCATCAAGGTCAAGATCGGGGCGGACCGCGAGGGGAGAATCACCGCCGCTCAGGCGCATCTGGCCTACGAGGCGGGCGGTTTCCCCGGCTCCCCAGTAAGTGCCGGCGCCAAGTGCGTCTTGGCTGCGTACGACATCCCCAACTTGCTGATCGACGGCTACGACGTCGTGGTCAACAAGCCGAAGACCCAGGCGTACCGAGCGCCGGGGGCCACCAACGCGGCCTTTGCCACAGAGCAGGTCGTCGACGAGATCGCGGAGAGGCTTGGCCTGGATCCGGTCGAGTTCCGGCTCGGCAACGCCGCCAAAGAGAGTACGCGCAGGGCCGACGGGCCGATCTTTCCGCGGATCGGGTGCGAGGAAGTGCTGGAAGCGATCAAGGACCACCCCCACTACAACGCCCCTCTCGAGGGAGCTAATCGAGGACGAGGCGTTGCAGTGGGCTACTGGTTTAACGTCGGACTTGAGTCGAGCGTTACCTTGAGCGTCAACTACGACGGCATCGTCAGCCTCGTCGAGGGCTCGACGGACATCGGCGGCTCGCGAGCATCGATAGCGATGCAAGCGGCCGAAGCGCTTGGGCTACCCGTCCAGGACGTGCAGCCCACGGTCGTAGACACCGACTCGATCGGCAAGACGGATGTGACGGGCGGCAGCCGCACGACTTACGCGACCGGCTGGGCGGCATACAAGGCCGCCCAGGACGTCAAGCGCCAGATGATCGAGCGCGCGGCAATGGTCTGGGAGGTGGACCCAGAGACCATTGAGGCGGCCGACGGAGTCTACCGGTCGAAGGCCGACCCGGAGCTCAAGATGAGCTTCAAGGAGCTCGCGGGTGAGCTGGACGAGACAGGCGGGCCCATCATTGGGCGTGGCACCGTCGACGGAGGCGGAGTAGGCGCTGGCGGCGGCTCGTTCTCCGGCAACATCGTCGACTTGGAGGTCGATCCCGATACCGGCAAAGTGACCATCCTCCGATTCACGGCCGTTCAGGACGCTGGCAAAGCGATCCACCCGAGCTACGTCGAAGGTCAGATGCAGGGTGGCAGTGTCCAGGGAATCGGCTGGGCGCTCAATGAAGAGTACTTCATGACCGACGACGGTACGATGACGAACTCGACACTGCTCGACTACCGCATGCCGACGAGCCTCGATCTGCCAATGATCGACACGGTGATCGTCGAAGTCCCCAGCTCGACCCATCCTTACGGTGTCCGAGGAGTTGGCGAAGCCAACATCGTCCCTCCTCCGGCGGCGATCGCCAACGCCCTGTACCGCGCCACGGGCATCCGCATGGACAACCTGCCGATGAACCCGGTTGCCGTCAGCGAAGCCCTGTGGAGCAAGGCGGGATAGTGGGATGGCTACGGTATTCGTCCCGCCGCTCATGCAGAGCCTGACCGACGACCAGTCGACCGTCGAGGTGGCCGGTTCCACAGTCCGCGAGATCATCAACAACCTCGAAGAGCTCTACCCGGGGACCAAAGACCGTCTCGTAGACAAGTTCCGTATCAAGTCCAACATCTCAGTGGCAGTCGACGGCGAAGTGACGCCGATCGGCATGCTGGAGAAGGTCGCCGAGACCAGCGAAGTCCACTTTCTGCCAGCGATAGGCGGGGGCTCTTGTCGAAAGTAACCGACGATTCCGCCAAAGCTTGATTCTCTCGTAAAAAGTCTGTGCAGGTCGAATTAGAACAACCGTACCCTTGCCTGGGTACAATATACAGTCTCTGTTCCGTGTCCTACCCCAACATACGGTAGCGCTCACATGTGCTAAAGCGCTGGAACTTCCTCAAAACGGGTTTTTACGAGGGAATCAAGCTTGAGTGAGGGTCGCCAGGAACGGATCGGTTCGACCTGGCTCACTCATAAAGCCCTTGACTCTTATGGGTGACGTGGACGGACGGAACCTCGCATTACTCATGGAGACCGAAACCTTATGCCGTTGGGCGATGTCGTCAAGAAGAACTTCAATAGGTCTTTCGAACTTTACAGGGAGTTCGCCGAGAGCCTTGATGAAAGTCATCTCTCCGCGTGTTTGCCTAATCTACCTTCGAATACAATCGGGGAACAAATCTGGTGTGTTGTTGGTGCACGAGAGAGCTACAGCAAGGCCATCCACGCTAACGGGTGGTCCGGTTTTGGCTGTTCCTTAACCTCTGACCAGACAAGGGTCAAGGCCCAGGTGCTGGATGCACTCAGGCGTTCGGAAGAAGCCGTTCTCGCAGCGCTATCGGGAATTGGGCAATACTCTGAGACGCAGAATGAACTGGCCATTGATCTGCTCGAACACGAGGCTGCTCATCATGGCCAACTCATACGATACATCTATGGAGTCAAGCTCGAGATTCCAGAAGGTTGGAAGTCGAAGTACGCGCTGGACTAGGAGCTGTGTTATCCCGGGGATTGCGAACTTGATTCCTAGAGCCGACTAACCCCAAATCCACCGAAGGGATGACTATGCAGCAGCGGAACGGGCGATAGGGGCAAGGGAGGGCGATGGTCCGGGCACGATTTGGGGTAGAGGGGGGCCGGTGTTTGTCTTCAGTTGCCGCGGGGAGACTTTGTGACCGTCTGCGAATGTTGGTCAGGGCGAGATAGCGGGGAGAGGACACAGCAAGAGGCACTCGCAGACCGGACTGGCGCGAGTTCGCGGGGACGTTCGGTTGGCCGGATGTCGGCCGGTTGCCGCCGCCGCCGTCAGGCAGGGAGTGGCAGGGCGCGCAATCGGGCCAGGGCACGATCGAACTGGGCTTCCCAAGGCCAGCGCTGTGGCAGATGCAGTGTGAGGCGGCGCGCCGAGCGGGTGATCCGTCCGGCCAGGGAGAAGAACCGCCGCCGGAGGGTCTTGGTGGTCACCACCTGCTCGCCCAGACCGATGCGCGCTGTCCAGCGGGCGATGTTGTGGGCCATCACCTGTACCGCCAGCCAGGCGGCGTTGGCGGCGAAGCGGCCCGAGGGGAGATGGTTCAACCCCACACCGTGCTTGAGGTCTCGGATGGCATTCTCGATCTCGGCGTGGCGGCGATGGTCGGCCTCCAGTTCGAGCATCTCCCCGTCCCGGTCGGTGATGAAGCCGTGATAGCTGTAGGTGGCGAAGAGGGCCAGCTGGGAACCGGGCGTGGGCTTCACACGCCGGACGATGAGCCGCACCGGCGCGGCGTCAGGTTCACTCTGGAAGGGAGTGCAGGTGGTCTCGGCCACATCGGCGGCGCCGTCCATCCAGTAAGGAATCGGCGTCCAGGCATCTTCGGGTATCGCCTCGATGAGATTGTGCAGGCTTTTATGCTGGCGGATGGTGATGGAGAAGCGGACATCCATCTTGCGGCAGACGGATACCACGCCATGAGTGTAGAACCCGCTGTCGGCCCGCAGCGTGAGTCGTCCGTTGGCCCCGGCGTAGCGCACCCGTCCCACCGTCTCCCGCAGGAAGTGGGCGGCGCCGCGGGCGGTGTTGGCCCGGCCCTCGCGCAGCCGGGACATCAGCACGTCTCCGGTGCCGGCGGCGATGGCCAGCAGTGGGTGGTAGCCCCGCTTGCCGGTATAGCCGTGGTGGCGGGCGCCCTCCTTGGCCAGTCCGTAGGTCTCGCAGATGGTGGAATCGAGGTCGATGGTGAACGGCGCGTCGCCGGGTCCGGCCCCAGCGGCCCAGGCCCGGGCCAGCAGCTCCCGGCTCACCCGGTCCAGCTGGCGGACGTGGCCCCACCGGAAGCTGCGCAGGAAGGTGCCCAGGGTGGATGGCGCCTTGACCGTGCCGCCCAGGGTGCAGGCCGTCCCCCCGGTGCGCAACACATCAGCGTCGTCGATGCAGTCGCCGCCGGCCATGGCTGAGGCCACCAGGGTCATCAGCTTGTCTCCGGTGTTGGCCCGCCCCGGCGCGCCGCCCAGGTCAAGGTGATGGTCAACGAGTTCCCGCAGGCCCAGATGCCGGGCGAGGGTGGCCGGCAGGAGCAGACCAGCATTGGCCACCAGGCGGTGATCGTCAAAGACGATACGGATACGGTCGGGCTGGTTGCGTGGTAGCATCTATTGGGTGCTCCTTCTCTGGGACTGTTTTGCTGTTACAAAACCATTATCCCAGATTCAGAAGAGCACCCTCTGGCCACTTCAGGATGCTAACCCGACGCCCTCCCTCGGTGGATTCGGGCTAACAGGAGCATGCTGTGTCATCGAACGACTTCAAAGGCGTGATCGTACCGATCCTCACGCCGCTAAACCACGACGAGACCGTCGACGTCGGGTCGCTACGGCGACTGGTCAACTACCTTATAGACAACGGGGTCCACGGTATTTGGGCGGGAGGTACGACGGGCGAGTTTGCCGCTCTCTCTGACGAGCAGCGAGTCCTGAGCATCGAGACGATCGTCGACGAGGTCGGCGGTCGCATACCGGTCATAGGGAATATCTCCGCCCCTGGAACCGAGATGGCTGTAACTCTGGGGCGAGCGGTACAGGAGAGCGGTCTGGACGGCATTGCCGCAACCCCTCCGTACTACTACCCTTGCGCCCAGGACGAGCTTCTCGACCACTACCGGTACATCCGAGACAGCGTCGGGCTGGGCCTGTGGGTCTACAACATCCCGGTGACAGTCAAGACGGTGGTCGAGCCCACCACCATCGCTCAGCTTGCAGGTGAAGGAACGGTAGTCGGGGTCAAGGACAGCTCAGGAGCCGGCGAGCTTCTGGCCCAACTGAACGTATTATGCGACCAGGGACGGTTCTCGCTCTACAGGTTCCTCGGGACCGTGTGGCGAATCACGTCCACCGCGGAAGTCGGTGGCCACGGCGTCATCCCGGGAATCGCGAACCTGGTGCCGGCCATCGTAACGAAGGCCTGGGAGGCTGGAGAGCGTGGAGACCGCGAGGCCGTACGCGATTACGACGCGAAGCTGATGTCGGCGACTAGAGTGATGCGTTTGGGCCAGGGCGGCAGCGCCAACGCGTCGAGCTACTCGGGTATGAAGTCGGCCTTGGCGTTGATGGGCGTCATCGACCACGACACGGTCACTAGGCCCCTCAGGCCGCTGACCGAAGAAGAGAAGGCACCGATCCCTGAGCTACTGGTCGACGTCGGCCTGATGTCCGGAACGTAGAGACGCCCCGGCGGGGCGTCTCCATTGCATGCTCTGATCAGGCGCTCGCAACGACCCTGGGGTCGTGTGTGCCGACCAGCGCTGTGAGAATCGGTTCCCAGCTACCATCTTCCCGCCAGACCCTGTAGTAGTGGTGCACGATCTTCCAGGGTGGGAGGTCCTCCGGCAAGCTCCGCCACGAGCAGCCCGTCCGAAGCTGGTAGAGGATCCCGTTGACGATCTCACGCCTTTCGTACTTGGACGGCCTACCGCCCGGCTTCACCGCTGGAATGAGGGGCTCGATGGCCCGCCACTCCGGTTCGGAAAGGTCGCTGGCGTGGGCCGCACTGATAGCGTCTGCGCTGTTGGTCAGAAGGCTCTGGCCGACGCCAACGGCGCCCGGTCGATAGGCCCGGACCTCCTCCGAACGCCAATCCATGTTCGCTGGCACGGACTCGGCGGGCTTAACGAAGTACTCAAGGAGCTCGGTCGCGGAAGGCCCGTGTCGGGCAGGCGCCGGTTCGGCACTCGCGAAGTCGGCTAGCCTGGTGGCTATCTCTGAACGGAGCTTCGAGAGCGCTGCCTTGTGGTCGACGACTGCGGCAGCAAGGTCATGTTGTACGGGTTCGTCTTGAAGCACTGCCGCTTCGGCGACCGCTGGCACCTCGGGTTTCAGCCGTTCGTCCTCAGGCACGTCCTCAGACACAGGGTCAGGCAGGTCGGCCGCCCTTTCGGTTTCGTGCTCAACCACCGGCGATTCGTGACTGAGCTTTGCCTCGTCAGGGTCGAATTCGACGCGGGGCGCAGCCGGTGCATGACCGGCGCCGTAGACGACTCCATGCAGTCCAAGAAGTGCGTCGTTGAAGGTGTCGTGAGCGAATTCGTCACGAGAATGAACACCGCCCTCAAGACCGAGCCGGGCGACCATCGAGATGGCCTTGTCCACTGCCGATGGCAGGTGTCCGGAAAGCCTGTAGACACCCAACAGCTCCTCCATGTGCCGGGACCCGAGTCGCCGCTTGGTGGTGCCGACCCATCTGACGAGGTTCGCCATGAGGTTGGCGTCGAGCTTCCCAATCGGCGCCTGCGGGGATGTCGCGCGTTCAACCTTGGCGAGGGTCGGCGACGGGCGGCTGCTCACGTTGGGCCGCCGAGCAGGCTCTGGCCTCCTCTTTCTGACCGCGCGCGGTCGCCTCACCGACTCACGTGCTTTTGGGAACTCGCCCTCAGTGGTCTGTCCAGCGGTTGCCGCCGGCAGAAGCTTTTGGGCGAGGACGTCGAGCGCCGTCATGGCGTCCTTCCGGGCGGTGGCAATGTTTGATTCCCTCGTAAAAACCCGTTTTGAGGAAGTTCCAGCGCTTTAGCACATGTGAGCGCTACCGTATGTTGGGGTAGGACACGGAACAGAGACTGTATATTGTACCCAGGCAAGGGTACGGTTGTTCTAATTCGACCTGCACAGACTTTTTACGAGAGAATCATGTTTGGCCTGACGTGCGTCGGCTCGACCTCCCTTTGTACCGCTCGGGAGGGCGCGACGGTCCTTACGGGCCTGGTCGTCGCTGGACGAGCTACGGGTCGAGGTGCTCGGCGTTGCCTGCGAGCGACGCCTGCTCCCTTCAGCATCTTGGCGAGGTCTCCGAGCTGCATCGTCATCTGTGGCCCTTCTTCTGCCGAGCGGACACTGCCTAGCTCTTGCGCCAGGCGGTCAACCGACATGAGGGCGTCGCCGGCCCCCGAGCCGCGCACCTTACGCCTTTGGGCTACGGCCCGCGCCTCCTTCACCATCAGCTCGAGTTCCGACTGCGATAGGCTCAAGCCGCTCGCGGGCTGGGCCTCACCTGGTATCTCGGTGGAGTCCTCAAGGGACGCGACATCAGCCGGTGGCTCCTCGGACGGAATGCTCGCTTTTTCGACGGCTTCAGGCTCGACGGCTGGCTCGCCGCCTTTGACCATAGAGCTCATAGCCTTGAGCATCTCTCGAAGTTCGGCCTGAGCTTTGGTGAACTGGTCCTTCATGTTGGTGATCTCTTCGGACAGCTTTTCGATCGGGGTCTCCTGCGAGGGTTTTCGGACGCGTCGAGGCAACGACTCTGTGCCAATTAGATTATCGCCAGAACGCGGGTAACGCTAGGAGTGTTAGGTGTGTTTTTGGACGAATCTAAGAATTAACCACAGAGCGCACGGAGAACAACGAGCAGAAAGGATTTCTCACTTCTCTGTGGTCTCGGTGAGCTCAGTGAGCTCAGTGGTTATCAAGCATCTCTTCGACGAGAGCGGCGACTCCGTCCACGGCTTTTTCGACGAGCAGGTGGCCAGTCTCGGCTGTGGCTTCGGCGGGTTCCGAGTCGGAGTTGTGTTGCATCGCATCGGGGCGAATGTTCTGCGGTAGGGCGTGCATCGTGAAGGCGGTCTCGAACTCGGTCGCGTGTCCTGGCATGGAGCCTGTCCGTAGGACCTCCTGAGCGAACTCGCGCGGTATGAGGTCCCAGTAGCTGTTGAAACGGATGTCGAGCTCTCCGCGGCCGGCCTCGCCGATGCTTCTAAGGATGGGCCGCTGCTGCTTTTCGCTCTTCGCTTCGTCGGCCCAACCCGTCGCGATCTGCACGTTACTGAGGTGCATCTGCCACTGCGGTAGCGCCGCCCGCGCCGGCCCTCCGTTCTTGGCATGGCCGTTGAGCAGCAGGACCTTGGTCACGCCGTGGCGCACCAGGCTCTCGACCGCGTCGAATAAGACCGCGAGCCAGCTTCCCGGCTTGGCCGCCAGGGTGCCGGCGGAGTGCATGTGGTGCTCGGCGACACCGATGGACATAGGTACCGCAACGATCACGTTGGGGTAAAGCCTCTCCGCGACGCGCTCCGCGACGTAGGTGCTGGAGTTGATGTCCTGCCCCAGCGCCAGGTGCTCGAGGTGCTGCTCGATACTGCCGGTCGCGATGATAGCGGCGCGGAAGTGGCCCGCCTCGAGAGCCTCGCGGAACTCACGACGGGTCAGGTTCTCGAGCCGTACCTCTCGATCGCGCATCTCGATAGCCGCGTCTACGCGGAGGCGGCGATGACCTCCCGCAGGTGTTGGGCGGCCAGCTTCAGACACTCGTTGGTATCGCAGCTGTTACGGTCGCCGCCCTCGAACACGATGGAGATGTTGCCATTGAACTCGACTCCCCGCAGTATCTTCATGATGCGCGAATAATCGAGCCACTCCTCGCGGCCGCTGTCGATCTTGTATATCTTGGCGCGAACGTAGGTCGCGTGCGGCGCCGTCCGCTCCATGTAGTCCTTATAGATGTCGACGGTGATGTCCCGCCAGCCGCGGGGTGAGCCCCCAAGCGACCCCTGCCACTGGCCCGTGTCCATGATGAACGTCAGGTTCTGCCGGTCGGTGTCGGACAGGATGCGAAGCACCTGGTCGGCGTTCATTGCAAAGCTGCCGTGATTGTGGTTCTGCAGACCGATGACCACTCCCTTGTCGGCGGCGTAGTCGCACAGCTCCTGGAAGGACTCGATCATTGGGCCCCAAATCGCCTCCTGCTCCTCGACCGTGTCCGGCCATTTGTGCCGAGCAAAGGATCGAATCATCTGCGCCCCGAGGAAGGCAGCCAGGTCGACGTCGGCCTTCGCCTGGTCCAGTCGTGTCTTCTTCTCCTCGATCGGCCCAGCGAGGCTACCCGAGCCCAGGTATCCGACGGGCAGGCCGCCCTTGACGCAGAGCATCTTGATGCGCCAGAGGAAGTCCGGGTCTCGCGGCATCCCGCCGACATGGAAGTCGATGACGTCCAGATCGAGCTCCCGCGCGAACTTCACGTGACCCTCGAAAACCTCGGCGTCGGTCGCGCGGGCCATCCAGCTGAGCTTGATCATCGGTGTCCCTCCAGTACAGAAACCGTGTGGGAATCGAGGCCACCGAAGTCTACCACGTCTTCGACCGGATCAGGTTGAGCGGGGAAGAACTAAGGGGCACTATCCGCCGCTGGCTCCGCCGACATCCCGTCGCTGGAACACCCAGAACGTCAGCCCGCTCATCGCGATGACGTATGCCGCCAAGACCAGAAACGCGTGGAGCAGGCCAGGGAAGTCGCCGACCGGCGTGCTCGTCCCTAGCGTTATCTCGAGCCCCTCATGGCCGCCTCCTACCAGCCAGGCAGTGATGTTCCTTCCCATCATGAAGTCGGCCACGTTCTGGGCCCAGTCGAACTGACTGACGAGCAGTCCCGCAACGATCCATTCAGTGAAGAAGTACGCTACAACCGTGCTGATCGCGGCTGCCGACGATGACGCCAACACGGCGACGAGCCCGGCGAGGGCGATGTACGGTAGAAGGCCGAACCACGCCCGGCCGAAGGTCCCGGCGACTTCAGCCCACTCGGTCGCCGTTTCGGGCTGGTCCGATACCAGCGTATCCACTACGACGCTGCTCCCAGCTAACGCTACTGAGATGATCGCCAAGGCCGCGCCCGCCAAGAGGCCCGCCAGCAGCAGCTTGGCCGAAAGTAGTTGCCACCTGCCGGCGCCACGAGAGAGTACCGCGCGCAGGGTCCCCCAACTGAACTCAGTGCCCACGATGGATGCGGTAATGACGGCGATCAGTATCACCGCGAAGCCGTGGATCGTTCTCAGCTCGTACGTAAGGCTTCCAGGAAGTACCATCCGATCGAGCATTTCTCGCCGCTGCTGTTGCTCGCGGTCTAGCGCCTCCTGGCATTGGACATCGAGGCTCTCAAGTCCCGAACGAAGGTTGGTGGGGATGTTTTCGGTGCCGCGACCTCCAAAGACATCGTCGCAGCTGAGGTCAAATGCCACCGGCTGGAGGCTTCCGTCTTCGTTCGTCGCCATAGCGCTACCGGACATCCTAAACTCGACTTCGATAGGAGCCTTATACGAAAAGTGAGTGCTCCAGAGGGTCAGCTGGGTGAAAGGGACTGGGATGACGAGCAGAATCCAGGGCATCTGGCGCCTCCGAGTCTTGAACCACTCCCATCTGATCAAGTTTCCTACGTGAGAGATCATGACTGTTCCTCCCCTGAGGCGATTTCGCCCGTGACTTCGAGGTAGTAGTCCTCCAGCGACTCCTGAGTCTGCATCATCTCGCTTATGTAGATGCCCTTTTCCGAGAGGACTGCCGAGATCTCGGTCGACCGGCCGGCGGGTGCGACAATCACCAGGCGGCCGTCCTCTGACCGGACCTCCGACACCCAGGACAGCGACGACACGATCTCTGCCGCTTGCTCGTTGTTCGTCGTGCTGATCCTCAGGGCTCCTCGTCCACCAAGCATCTCTTTTACGCTCCCCTGGACGATCAGCTTGCCGCGAGAAAGTATGGCTACGCTGTCGCACATTTGCTCGACCTCGTTCAGGAGGTGGCTCGACAGAAGGATGGTGTGGCCGTCGTTCCCAAGGCCGCGAATCAGCTCGCGAACCTCTACCATTCCTGCGGGGTCCATGCCGTTGGTCGGCTCATCGAGTATAAGCAGGTCCGGGTCGCCCAACAGCGCATAGGCGAGCCCGAGCCGCTGTTTCATGCCCAGCGAGTACGTGCGGAACTTGCTTTCGGCCCTTTCCGAAAGGCCGACGGTTTCGAGAAGCCGGTCGATCTCGTCCGGCTGGCCGCGCCCGCTAATGCCTTGGAAGAACCTCAGATTGTTTCGCCCGGACAGGTACGGGTAGAAGGCCGGCGACTCGACGATAGCCCCGACTCTTCGCAGTAACTCGTTTGAGTTCCCTTCGGCGCCGACCCCAAACAGCCTGACCGACCCGGCGGTCGGCTTCGCGAGACCGAGCAGCATGCCAATGGTCGTCGTCTTCCCGGCACCATTGGGCCCGAGAAGGCCGAACACCTGCCCCCGTGGCACCCGCAACGAAACGCCGTCGACCGCCACGATCGACCCGTACCGCTTCGTGAGTCCGCTCGTTTCGATTACATATTGGTCTTGGTAAGACATTTGCGCGTACCCCCCGGCTGAATTTGAGTCCCCCGAATCGAAGGAAAGACTTCGACTTTTCCTGACGTTCAATAATTGGGTTGGGCTACTGCTGGCCGGAACGGAACTTGAGGGCGGATTGCCGCAGATCTTGATGTCGACATGCGGCTTCCGTCACTAGTCGAGGAACCGCAGGATTTCTTCCGCCCACCAATAGCTGGCTAGGGTGATCGGCATGTACTTGACTACCTTGCCCAACCAGCAGGCCACGATGAACTTCCGCGCCGAGTAGCCCAAGGAGCCAGCCGCGATTCCTCCGAAGTCCATGAACGGGTTTGGCGTCGCCGCCAGCAGGAAAACTGTGAGGAACCCGCGTCGCTTCATCCACGACTCCGCCCTTGAATACCACCTGTTCTCGGCCATCATGCGGTCGACGCCGGAACGGGCGCTGGCTCCGGCGACATAGGCCGTGGACTCCCCGATGGTTGATCCCGTGGCGCCTGCTATCCCGACGAGCACGGGGTTCCAGATCGTCGCACCGATGACCACGGTCGCGATAGTCGGCACCGGAAGAACGATCGTCGCGCTGCCGATGGCGTTCGCCAGAACGATCCCAACATAGCCGATCCCGCCGATCTCCTCGATCTTCTCGCGGAACAGGATCGAGCCGACCACAATCGTAGCTACAATCGCTATCGCCACGCTCAGCAGGAAGACATCCCGGCGGGTGAGCCTTGGTGGCCTTGACATGTCGATTTCGGGTAAGTAGCCCGCTCCGACAGGCCCGACTGTTATAGGTTCGACGACATTCATCTCTCGCTCCACCGCTTGTCTCGAACGGAGTCCCTTGGTCTCGGTTGCATATTCGCCTTGATACGCGATCTTCCCGTACCCTGAACCGCCTCCGCGTTCGCTTTGCCGTGCACTTAATCATTGCGTTCGCTGGCGCGCCTGGCATCCGCCCCGCGCATGATCTTGCTTCCCCCATAAGTACCACTGGTCCGAGGCCGGCCTCCGATCACAGTAGCTACTCACGTTCCGTCGTGACTGCTGGAGCCGGCGGACCGCCGCCTACCAGGTGCCACCCTTCCTCCAAGTCTCCTGACGTGGTGAGCGGCCGCTCGATCTCTACTGGCTTATCGAAATCGAAGTACCTGACGAGTGTGCTGGAGGTCATCGAACCAACCTGTCGAGTACCTTCGGCGTCCGATCTCATCGTAGGGGCCGACATATCCCGCCTCATCTGCCGAAGCGAGAAGTCCCCCTTGTCGATCCAAAGCTCAACGTCTATCTCTATGCTCCGCTGAACTGCCAGCGATTCGAGGTTGTCGTTGTATCCTGTCGAACCCGAGTCGAGACCGGCCACCGCCTCGTCTAGCATGCGGTCGATGTCGACACGTCCTCGGTAGTGGAAGCTGTCCGCGCCATCGAGTTTTTCGTCGGGCAGTCGCTCGACATCAATCAGAGAGTCGAGAAGCTGCAGGGTGCCCTCCCGGCTGGGAACAGGGCTTGACGCGTCGTCGGTGACCACGACAACGCTTCCGCCCGCCTGGTCGCCGCGAGAATCGCGAACGTACTGTTCTTCGCCGACAATAATGAACTCCTGTACCTCGCTTCCGGTCGTTAGCCGGCCGTGGTAGCGGTCGGGAGCAGCGAACTCCCAATCGAAACCACCTTCCGACGTCTCTCCGTCCGCAGTGACCGAGGTAGAGCCGCTCATGCGATAGGACTGCAGGCCTTCGATTACGGCGTAGGCTTCGGCGATAGGTGCGCCTGGACCGGCGCCCGACAGTTGCAGCACCAGCGGCACGATGACCGCAGCGACAACGGCCATGGCGACCAAAGCCGGTCTCATAAGGCCCTTCCAAGGGAATGTGACAGTGCCCGTAGCTTGAATCGTCGACATCGTTGCCTCCTTGATATCCGAGTTAATCGGCGCGGCACTCAGTGACGTGACCCGACTGCGCACCCACGCGTACTCTGCCAGGTCGGCACGGCAGTCAGCACAGCTTGCCAAGTGCGCTTCTGCGAACTCCTGCTGCGGGCGATGCAGCTCGCCGTTGGCGTACGCCGACAGCAACTCCTGTAGTTCTGAATGGTCCATTACTCTTTCTCCCCTGAGGCCGCGCGGTAAACCGAGCGAAACTCCTTGCTACCCCTCGCGACTTGCTTCCGGACCGCTTCTTCCGAAACACCGACGATGTCGGCGATTTCTCTGTATTTGAGCCCCTCCACGAAGTGAAGCACCATGCAGACCCTCTGCTCGTGAGATACCTTGACCAGCGCGTCCTCTATCGCCGTCCTCTCACCTACGGCATCTTGAGGGGACTCCGTACTCGGAGCCTCGAGCTTCTCCCAGCCTGTAAGCGGAATGAACGATAGCAGCCGCCGTCGACGATGGAACTGTCGCGCATTGTTGGTGGCGATCTTGTAGAGCCACGCCTTTAAGGAGAGCTCGGAGGTCGTCTTGAGAATGCTCTTGTACGCTTGAATGAACGTATCTTGCGCCAGGTCCTCCGCTAGATCCTAGTCGCCGGTCATTCGGAGCAGATAGCGGATGACCGGCGCCTGGTAGTACTCGACAATTTCGCCGAACGCCTCCGTCGCACCGCCGCGTACTTGAGCTATGACCTGGGCCTCGTCCAATGACCGCTCCTTCATGCCGTCTAATTACTATAATGCGCGGCCGCTCGAAAATCGGACAGCCGTCTTGGCGTCACTCAAATCTGGACTTGCCTCCAGTCCTTCAAACTTCCTTAACACTGCTTCGATATTGTGGACAGAACAACTGTAGGACAGGAGGTTGTCATGATGAAGAAGCGTTGGATCGTAGTGTCGGTGCTGGTCGCGGTTTTCGCGGCCGCAGGGGTGGGCAGCGTAGCGCTAGCCCAGGAGGAAACGGAGGCCGAGTCGCCTGTGAAGAACCTGATCTCGCGGGTGGCGACGATACTGGGCCTGGAAGAGCAGGTGGTACAGGACGCCGTCGACCAGGCAGTCGGGGAGTTGCACGACGAGGCGATGCAGGCCAGGATGGATAAGTTGGTCGAGGAAGGACGGCTTACCCGTGAGCAGGCCGATGAGTACCTGGAGTGGCAGCAGGCCAGGCCCGATTACCTAAATCCTGGGCTTGGGCGCGGACACCGCGGGTTCGGCTTCCACAGGGGACATAAGCGGTTCCGAGGTGGGTTCCACAGCGGCTACGGAGAGAAGGACTCATCTCCGACTACGGACTCGGACGACACCGTAGGGACTTCGGCATAAGCCCAAATCCACCGAAGGGATGACTATGCAGCAGCGGAACGGGCGATAGGGGCAAGGGAGGGCGATGGTCCGGGCACGATTTGGGGTAGAGGGGGGCCGGTGTTTGTCTTCAGTTGCCGCGGGGAGACTTTGTGACCGTCTGCGAATGTTGGTCAGGGCGAGATAGCGGGGAGAGGACACAGCAAGAGGCACTCGCAGACCGGACTGGCGCGAGTTCGCGGGGACGTTCGGTTGGCCGGATGGCGGCCGGTTGCCGCCGCCGCCGTCAGGCAGGGAGTGGCAGGGCGCGCAATCGGGCCAGGGCACGATCGAACTGGGCTTCCCAAGGCCAGCGCTGTGGCAGATGCAGTGTGAGGCGGCGCGCCGAGCGGGTGATCCGTCCGGCCAGGGAGAAGAACCGCCGCCGGAGGGTCTTGGTGGTCACCACCTGCTCGCCCAGACCGATGCGCGCTGTCCAGCGGGCGATGTTGTGGGCCATCACCTGTACCGCCAGCCAGGCGGCGTTGGCGGCGAAGCGGCCCGAGGGGAGATGGTTCAACCCCACACCGTGCTTGAGGTCTCGGATGGCATTCTCGATCTCGGCGTGGCGGCGATGGTCGGCCTCCAGTTCGAGCATCTCCCCGTCCCGGTCGGTGATGAAGCCGTGATAGCTGTAGGTGGCGAAGAGGGCCAGCTGGGAACCGGGCGTGGGCTTCACACGCCGGACGATGAGCCGCACCGGCGCGGCGTCAGGTTCACTCTGGAAGGGAGTGCAGGTGGTCTCGGCCACATCGGCGGCGCCGTCCATCCAGTAAGGAATCGGCGTCCAGGCATCTTCGGGTATCGCCTTGATGAGATTGTGCAGGCTTTTATGCTGGCGGATGGTGATGGAGAAGCGGACATCCATCTTGCGGCAGACGGATACCACGCCATGAGTGTAGAACCCGCTGTCGGCCCGTAGCGTGAGTCGTCCGTTGGCCCCGGCGTAGCGCACCCGTCCCACCGTCTCCCGCAGGAAGTGGGCGGCGCCGCGGGCGGTGTTGGCCCGGCCCTCGCGCAGCCGGGACATCAGCACGTCTCCGGTGCCGGCGGCGATGGCCAGCAGTGGGTGGTAGCCCCGCTTGCCGGTATAGCCGTGGTGGCGGGCGCCCTCCTTGGCCAGTCCGTAGGTCTCGCAGATGGTGGAATCGAGGTCGATGGTGAACGGCGCGTCGCCGGGTCCGGCCCCAGCGGCCCAGGCCCGGGCCAGCAGCTCCCGGCTCACCCGGTCCAGCTGGCGGACGTGGCCCCACCGGAAGCTGCGCAGGAAGGTGCCCAGGGTGGATGGCGCCTTGACCGTGCCGCCCAGGGTGCAGGCCGTCCCCCCGGTGCGCAACACATCAGCGTCGTCGATGCAGTCGCCGCCAGCCATGGCTGAGGCCACCAGGGTCATCAGCTTGTCTCCGGTGTTGGCCCGCCCCGGCGCGCCGCCCAGGTCAAGGTGATGGTCAACGAGTTCCCGCAGGCCCAGATGCCGGGCGAGGGTGGCCGGCAGGAGCAGACCGGCATTGGCCACCAGGCGGTGATCGTCAAAGACGATACGGATACGGTCGGGCTGGTTGCGTGGTAGCATCTATTGGGTGCTCCTTCTCTGGGACTGTTTTGCTGTTACAAAACCATTATCCCAGATTCAGAAGAGCACCCTCTGGCCACTTCAGGATGCTAACCCGACGCTCTCCCTCGGTGGATTCGGGCTAAGTACGCCGTAGGACGAACAGATCTCCCCTCCGCACTTGAGAGTGTCCCGACTGATGTTGGGACACTCTCTTTTTGCGATTCGTCTGTCACGTTCGGGGGTGTCGGTTCGCGAAGCGGGCGCATGGCAATGTGCCCCTACGGCCCGCAGAGCCGTCCGTTTTGCTTTTTCCGATCTTCACACTTTCTTGACAATTCTGAGCTATCGTATATAGGACGACCAACTGGAGCTGGCGGCCCGGGTTCGAGCGGTCCTCCGGCGAAGCGCCCGCAACGGGACCGAAGACGGCCCGTCGGAAATCGCGTATGACGGACTCAAAATGAACCTCAAGACGCGGATCGTTCACGTCGGTGACAAAAAGCTCAACATGACTCCCACGGAGTTCCGGCTGCTCGCTATGTTGATGCGGGAGCCGGGCCGAACGTTTACCCGTGAGCAGATAATCGACGAAGTCTTCGGATACGACTTCGACGGCTTCGACCGGACAGTAGACGCTCACGTCACCAACGTTCGCCGCAAGATCGAGTCGAATCCGAGAAAGCCTCGCTACGTACACACCGTCTATGGAGTGGGCTACAGGTTCGGGGATGCCTAGCTGGTTCTTCAGCCTCCAGTTCCGACTCGTCGTGGGGTTTGCGGTAATCCTGGCCTTAGCGACCGGTGCCGTTAGCCTGTACATCGGCTATACGGCCCAACGTGAGGTCGATCGGTTCCAGACCGACTTCGACGCGTCACGCACCAGCCGAGTCAGCACTACCTTGGCCGAGTTCTACGAAGCCAATGGTGGATGGGCTGGTGTCCAGACCCTCATCGAGCGCGCCGGGTTCCTGTCTGACCGAGAGATTGTGGTCGTGAACGATGCCGGCGAGGTCGTTGGTGACAGCCGGGCGCGAGGGAGACAGAGTACATCCGCACGCCCGCTGAAAGCTCAAACCGCAACCATAGTAGTGGCCGATGCCGAGGTGGGTTCCGTCCTGGTCGCCGCTGCGGAACAAGGGCGGCGTGGACCGGGACCTTTTCGCGGTCCAGGGGGCTTCCCGTCGCCTGAAGCTATCGAGGCCTTCGAAGAGCCGCAGCTTGTCCGCTTTGCCGAAGCGATCAACCAGTCCCTCGTACTAGCCGGCCTTGCGGCAGGGGCTACCGGGGTCCTGCTGGTATCGCTCGTGTCCCGGCGGGTGTTGGGTTCTGTCAGCGGCCTGACGTCTGCGGCCCGTGCGCTTGGCACCGGAGACCTGTCGCAGAGGGTAGAAGTCAAGGGGCAGGACGAAATGGCCGAGCTTGGGCGCACCTTCAACTCCATGGCCGATGGTCTCGAAGACGCCGAGAGACAACGCCGCAACATGGTAGCGGACGTCGCCCACGAGCTCAGAACGCCTCTCCCCAACATCCAGGGGTACACAGAGGCGTTGAAAGACGGACTTCTCGAGCCTGACGGCGCGGCTGCGTGCGACCTCAAAATTAATGGTTACCGAGCCAGAGGTGTGGCCTCAAAACTGCGGTTACCGGGAGGGTGACCATGATAGGGGGTCACCCCGGCGCCATGCTAGACGCAGAAGCTCCTCGGTTTCGGCTTCGATCTGCCGGCTCAAACGAAGTGGATTGAGTGACAGGTAGAGTTTCTCCAGGACCGCCTTTCGAGCTCCCGTTAGCGCCCCACTCTGAAGCATGCGCTGGTAAGGAGTCGTGGCCTGGTCGTGGTAGCGCACTACCCTGGCCCCTTCACGACTTCGCGCGGTCAGCCGCCGGACTGGCTGAAAGAAGTTCACGTGAAGCCTGATTCTCTCGTAAAAAGTCTGTGCAGGTCGAATTAGAACAACCGTACCCTTGCCTGGGTACAATATACAGTCTCTGTTCCGTGTCCTACCCCAACATACGGTAGCGCTCACATGTGCTAAAGCGCTGGAACTTCCTCAAAACGGGTTTTTACGAGGGAATCAAGCCTCGCTAACGAGTAGACCTCTTTCAGCTGCTTGAAGGCAGACGACGATGAGTACCGCCCGTGGCCTGTCAGCCGCCGCACCACTGCTCCGTTCTTCTGCTCCACGTGGGCGCTGTCGTTCTTCTTGTACGGCCTACTCCTGGTGAAGGTGATCTCGTTGTCCTCACAGTAGGTGTAAAGCCCATGGTTTATGAACTCCGATCCGTTGTCGCTGTCTAGTCCGAGCAGCGGCACCGGCAATCGCCTGTGGACCCTCCGTATCGCTGCTCCCACGCGCTCCTGTGTCTTACCCCACACCACGTCCATCTCCACCCACCCCGTGGCTACGTCCACCGCCGTCACAGTCCACAGGTGGAACCCTTGCATCGTGTCCCCACAGTGGGCCACTGTGTCCACTTCCACAAAGCCCGGCCTCGCATCGTCCCAGTCTCTGAACGTCCGCACCGCGATCCGGTTCCTGAGCAACGTCCCCGGCTTGGTCAGGCTCCTCGACTTCCTTCTCAGCGGCACCTGGTCCGCAGCCAATAGACGCTCGAGCGTTGCTGCACTTGCTCGCCTGAGCAACGCATCTGTCTCGGGGGCAATCTTGATTCTCTCGTAAAAAGTCTGTGCAGGTCGAATTAGAACAACCGTACCCTTGCCTGGGTACAATATACAGTCTCTGTTCCGTGTCCTACCCCAACATACGGTAGCGCTCACATGTGCTAAAGCGCTGGAACTTCCTCAAAACGGGTTTTTACGAGGGAATCAATCTTCATCTCGCCGAATTCCTCCAGGCGTGCCGCCAGCTCTCCCACAAACGGCTGCAGCCGTTTCGCTCCTATCCCACCTGCCGCCTCGTGGACCACTCGGGCAGCGGCCGCTATCCTCGGACCGTACTCCGCCGGTCTGCCCACCTGACCTCCTCGACCTCTCCTCCTCCGGCCAGATAGCAGCCGTATCGCCGACTTTCTATGGTAGTCGGTCACCGCCACCACTTCTTCCAGGATCCTCCCCTTCTCAGCCCTGGTGGCCTTGTGGTACCTCTCCTGCTGGCGCGCCACGTACTCCCGGATGCTCTCTCGGTTCACGGTTACCTCCTGGTCCTCGGTAACCGCAATTTTGAGGCGCATTCTCCCGTTCGGTAACCATATTTATGAGGTCATGCGGACCCTTGACACGATCCACCAGCAGGTCCTTTACCTGTCACACTTGATTGAAGACCTCAGGCTACTGGCGGAGACCGAAGCCCAGGACTTTCGGTTGAGCCTTGAGATCGACTCGGTAGACGACGTCGTGCGCCGGGCCTCAGAGGCCTTCCGGCCTCGGGCCGAGGCTAAGGGCGTGGCCCTTACGATTGAGGTCCAGGACGACCTGCCGCTTGCGACGTTAGACAGGATGCGGATCGAGCAAGTGATAGGCAACCTCGTCGAGAACGCGATTCGGCACACGTCGCCGGACGGGACGGTGACCGTTTCTGCGGAACAGGTCGAGCCGAACACCGTCCTTGTGTCGGTGGCAGACTCAGGCGAAGGCATCCCGGCAGACGTGCTGCCGTTCGTCTTCGACCGGTTCTATCGGGTCGACCCGTCACGCGATCGGGCAACCGGCGGCACCGGACTGGGCCTCACTATTGCCAGGCAACTGGTCGAAGCCCACGGCGGATCGATCCGTGCCGAAAGTGCGGAGGGCAGTGGGAGCCGGTTCGCCTTCGAACTGCCTGTGGAGCCACAGTCTTAGAGACGGCTTAAAGTGCGTGCGGAGCGTTTCTGCGGTGGAATCAGCTGGGTTGCCGAGGCGGCAGCCGGCCCGAAGCTTCAAAGTTTCTTAACACTCTCTTGATAAAACGGTGAACAGCGAAAGTCCAGTGAGCGCTCGAGATGACTGAAGACTCGGCGTCACGACGTGGAAAGGGGACAAGACGATGATGGAGGCGATCAGAGCTATCAAAGCGTGGCAAATCGGCGTACTCGCCGTCGTGCTGGTTGCCGGGATAGGGGGGACCTACGGCGCGTACAACGTGATCACCGATTCGGGGCAGAACGGGCTCGAAGAAGGCGAGCAATTGATTCCCGTTACGCGCGGCGATCTGGTGAACGAGGTCTCCATTAACGGCAGCCTCTCGTACCCCAACCGAGAGGCGCTCTCCTTCGGGATGCAGGGGACTGTGGAAGAGGTGCTCGTCGAAGAAGGGGAGCGGGTCGAAGAAGGCCAAGTTCTCGCAAGACTCGACGGCGAGACCGTCGCATCCCTCGAGAAGGCGGTGGCCCAGGCCAACGTAGCCTTGCGGGACGCCAACGACGCCTTGGACGCCGCGAAGGAGCCATACACGGCTCTAGACGTTGCAGAAGCCGAAGCCAAGGTCGCCAATTCGAATGCGTCGGTGGAAGCAGCCCAAGAAGCTCTCAACAATCTCTTGTCTCCCACAGCCAAGGCCGTTGCCGAGGCCGAGTCGAAGGTGGCGGACGCCAAGATCAGCCTCGAACAGGCCCAGGACAACCTGGCCGTGCTGCTGGAACCCAGCGCACAAGAACTCGCTCAAGCGGACTCGAAGGTGTCCAGTGCTAGGACCGCCCTGGGAACGGCCGAGGAGGCTCTCGCCCAGTTGCTTGACCCATTGGCTCAAGACATCGCGAAGGCGGAATCCGCGGTCGTGAATGCCAGGATCTCGCTGGATAACGCCTCGGAGGCGCTGGCCGAGCTGGTCGCCGGGCCCACCGACGAAGAACTCGCGGACGCCGAGTCCAATGTCGGTGCCTCGAAGATCGCGTTGGACAACGCGGTCGGCGACCTCGATTTGGCCAAGACCGAGTGGACCGGCAAGACAGAGACCGCCCAGGAGGCAGCCGATACCGCTTTCGAAGACTACAAGACCGCGTTCGCAAAGTGGCTAGGCGTCGAGCTAACCGACGAAGAGGCGAACTCCGACCCTGACAGCTTGCTTGCATCGTGGAACACGGACCTGGCGTCGCTGTTCGAGGACGGCGCTCGTTTCCAGGCGTCTTACGGGCAACCCTTCTCCACGGACGATCCCGAAACCCGATGGGATGAGGGCGCCGTTTTCGTTTGGGTAAATTTCTTCCCCGGGGAGATTTCGGCCAACTGCGAGGACGGTGTGCCCTTTGAAGGAACGTGCGTCAAGACCGAGCTCGATGGCGCCTGGGACACACACCAAGACACTCAGGAGCAGCTGGCTACGGCGAGTCTTCAGGCAGATAAAGCAATCGCAAACGCGGAAGCGGCTGTGACTCGCGCAACGAACGACCTGGCTGATGACGAAGAGTACGTCGCCACACTCAAGGCGGGACCGGACCCTCTGGAGATTGAGTCCAAACAAGTGCAGGTGGCGGTGGCGTCGGCCGCGCTCGAAGAGGCCGAGGAGGCCTTGACGGCTCTGAAGGGCGACCCGGACGAGACCGACGTCGCGGCGAAGCAGGTCCAGGTCCAGGTCGCGCTCGCCAAAGCGAACCTAGACGAAGCCATCTCCGATGCCGCCGCGATGACGAACGGAAAACAGGAGCTGGAGCAGACCTCCCGAGAAAAGCAGGTCGAGCTAGCGAAGGCCAAGCTCGACGAAGCGGAAACCCAGCTGGCCGAGTTGCTCAGCGCTTCAGGGACCCTGGAAGATGACAAGCTGAGAAAGCAGCTTGCGGTAGCGATAGCCACGGCCAACGATACGCAAGCCAGCCTCGACGAGGTCTTTGCCGGCGCCGACGAGCTGAAGGTCGCCCTGCGTGAAACGGAAGTGGCGGCTGCACAGGCTTCTCTGGACGCCGCTCAGCAGCGGATCGAGGACTCGACCATCACGGCGCCGTGGAGCGGCCTGATCTCCGCGGTCAACATGGAGCCGGGCGACCAGGCCAACGCCGCCGCCCGGTCCATCGAGATCGTCGACCCGACCACCGTCGAAATCGCTGGCTCCGTCGACGAGATAGACGTGCTATTCATCCAAACCGGGGCGAGCGCGTCCGTCACGATGGACGCGCTGGCGGGCCAGACACTTACCGGTGTCGTCTCCGACATCGCCTCCGAACCCGAGACGCAACAGGGGATCGTGACCTATCCGATGAGCATCCAGGTCCAGGTCCCCGACGGCTTCGAGCTTCCGGAAGGCCTGAGCGCCGCGGCCTCCGTCACCATTCGCGAGGACCTCGACGTACTGCTCGTGCCGGTCGACTCACTGTATGGGTCGTTCGATCAACCCGCGGTGAGGGTCTCGAACAACGGAAACGTTTCGGACAGAGAAGTAGTTCTGGGTAACAGCGACGGGTTCTGGGTGGTCGTTGAAGAGGGCTTGGTCGAGGCCGAGCTAATCGTGATGGAGTCCCAGGCAGCATCGACCCAACAGGGGTTCCAGGCCTTGCGCGGCCTCGTTGGAGGTGGATTCACCGGCGCCGCGGGCGGGTTCGGAAGGCGTCCGGGCGGGACGGTGACAGTGACGGGAGGCCCGGGAGGCGGCCGATAGGCCCCTTGGAGCGAGCTGCAATGATCGAACTGCAAAACATAACCAAGATGTATACGATCGGCACGGTCGACGTCCACGCGCTGAACGGTGTAACGCTCTCCATTCCGCGAGGTGAAATGGCCGCGATCATGGGGCCGTCGGGCTCGGGGAAGTCGACGCTGATGAACATGATCGGCTGCCTGGACATCCCGACGTCCGGAAGCTATGTGCTCAATGGCGAAGAGGTCGGTTCCTTGGGCGGGAACAGGCTGGCGGAGATACGAAGCCGCAAGATCGGGTTCGTGTTCCAAGTATACAACCTCCTGCCACGGCTCACCGCTCTCGCGAACGTCGAGTTGCCTATGCTCTACGGAAGCGGCGGCGACGGGCGGCACAGGGCTCTCGAGGCTCTAGAACGGGTCGGGCTTGCCGACCGCGTAAACCACCGCCCAACGGAGCTTTCGGGCGGGCAGCAGCAACGCGTCGGGATCGCTCGAGCGCTCGTCAAAGACCCTGCGATCCTGTTGGCGGACGAGCCGACGGGCAACCTCGACTCCAGGTCGAGCGAAGAGATAATGGCTATCTTGAAGCGGCTGAACCATGACGACGGAATGACGATCGTTATCGTAACGCACGAACCCGACATCGCGGCCCAGGCCAGTCGAGTGGTCTCGATGCGCGACGGAGTCGTGGTCAGCGATGAGCGACACGATCAAAACGACGAGACCTTTAAAGCGCCCGCGGAAACGGCGCAGGGGGTCACGTCGTGAAGCCGCTAAGCCCGGATCCACCGAAGGACGTCCTTGGGGACAGCCCTTGAAGAAGCCAGCGGGTGCTCCTCTGAACCTGGGATAATGGTTTTGGAACAGAAACCCGCCCGGAAACAAGGAGCACCCAATAGATGCTGCCACAGAACAAACCCGACCGTATCCGCATCCTCTTTGACGACCATCGCCTGGTGGCCAATGCCGGCCTGCTCCTGCCGGCCACCCTAGCCCGGCACCTGGGCCTGCGGGAACTCGTCGACCATCACCTTGACCTCGGCGGAGCGCCGGGACGGGCGAACACTGGGGACAAGATGCTGACGCTGGTCGCTTCCGCGCTGGCAGGCGGCGACTGCATCGACGACGCCGATGCGCTGCGCGCTGGTGGGACGGTCGGTGTTCTAGGCTGCGTGGTCAAGGCGCCATCCACCCTGGGGACCTTCCTGCGCAGCTTCCGGTGGGGGCATGTCCGTCAACTCGACCGCGTGAGCCGCCAGTTGTTGGCCCGGGCCTGGGCCGCTGGGGCCGGACCCGGCGACTCGCCCCTGACCATCGACCTGGACTCGACCATCTGCGAGACCTATGGACTGGCCAAGGAGGGAGCGCGCCACCACGGCTATACCGGCGCCCGCGGCTATCACCCGCTGCTGGCCATTGCCGCCGGCACCGGCGAGGTGCTGATGTCCCGGCTGCGCGAGGGCCGGGCCAACACCGCCCGTGGCGCCGCCCACTTCCTGCGTGAGACGGTGGGGCGGGTGCGCTACGGCGGGGCCAGGGGACAACTCACGGTGCGGGCCGACAGCGGCTTCTACGCCCACACTGTCGTTGCCGCCTGCCGGGAAATGGATGTCCGCTTCTCTATCACCATCCGCCAGCGCGCCAGCCTGCGGGACCTGATCGAGGCGATACCAGAGGAGGACTGGACTCCCATTCCCTACTGGACGGACGGCGCCGCCGATGTCGCCGAGACGACTTACACCCCGTTCCAGACCAAGCCGGACGCCGCGCCGGTGCGGCTCATTGTCCGGCGGGTGAAGCCGACGCCCGGTTCCCAGCTCGCCCTCTTCGCCAGATACAGCTATCACGCCTTCATCACCGACCGCGATGGGGAGACGCTGGAACTGGAGGCCGATCATCGCCGCCACGCCGAGGTCGAGAACGCCATACGCGACCTCAAGTACGGCGTCGGGCTGAACCACATGCCGTCGGCGCGCTTCGCCGCCAACGGCGCCTGGCTGGCGGTCCAGGTGATGACGCATAACCTGGCCCGCTGGACGGCGCGGATTGGTCTGGGCGAGCGGACCGTGATCACCAAGACCCTCAGGCGGCGGGTCTTCGCTCTGGTGGGACGGATCACCCGCTCGGCGCGCCGCCTCACTTTGCATCTCCCCCGGCGCTGGCCTTGGGAAACCCAGTTCAGTCGCGCCTTGGCCCGGCTGCAAGCCATTCCGTTCCCGGCCTGACGGCCAGCCTGCAACTGACCCAACGCCCCCGCAATCTCGCGCCACCCCGGTCGCGAGAGTCCCCTGCTGCGTATCCTCTCGCCTTCCCGCGCATCGCAACTCCCGCATAGGGCCTTAGGGGCCCTGTGCGGCGACTGAAGACCGGCCGCCGGCCATCTCCACTGTAGCTCCCTCACCCACCCCCTTCCGCTGCCCTCACGCCGTCCATCGGTGTCCTTCGGTGGATTCGGGCTAAGCATCATTCGCACCGCGCTGGTGTCGCTGGGAGGCAACAAGCTGAGGACGGCGTTGGCTCTACTGGGAATTGTCATCGGGGTCGCCGCTGTGATCTCGACTATGTCCGTCGGCCGTGGTGCGCAAGAGGCCATCACCTCACAGATCGAGGCCCTCGGAACCAACCTGCTGTTCGTTAGACCTCAGGCGACGAGCCAGGACTCCGCTTCGACGCTGACGCTGGCAGACTCCGAGGCACTGATCGATCCTCTGTTCACACCATCGGTAGCAGCCGTGGCCCCTGAGGTCAGTGCAACGGCGCAGCTCGTTGCTGGTCGCGAGAACACTTTTGGACAGGTTGTCGGAGTCACGCCGGAATACGAGTCCGTGCGTAACTACGCCGTCTCTTCAGGGGAGTTCATAACAGAAGAGCAGGTCGCAACCCGGGATGAGGCGGGCCGTGCTTGGCTCTCAGGTAGCCGAAACTCTCTTTGGGTTCCGCGACCCGGTGGGCCAGACGTTGAGGATCAACGGCCGCCAGTTCACAGTCACGGGTGTACTGGACAGCCGCGGTGGATCGGCTCTCGGCAACCTGGACAATCAGGTGCTTGTACCTATAACCACCGCCTACTACCGGCTCAGCTCGGAGCGAACGACACAGGGCGACATTGCTGTGCAGGCCGTAAACGTACAGGTCGAAGACATCGGCTCGATGGACGAAGCGATCCAGGAAATCGCAACGGTCTTGAGGCTGCGCCACCGAATAACCGACGAGGACGACTTCACGATAACAAGCCAGGAAGAGACCATCGAGACCCTGACGGAAACCCAGGCGACCTTCGCACTTTTCCTGGGCGCCATCGCAGGCATATCGCTGCTGGTCGGCGGCATCGGGATAATGAACATCATGATGGTTTCCGTCACGGAACGGACCCGCGAGATAGGCATTCGCAAGGCCATGGGCGCCAAGTGGCGGGACATCCTGCTCCAGTTCGTGTCCGAGGCAACGTTGCTCAGTCTGGGCGGCGGAGTGGCCGGCGTCGTGTTGGGGGTGGTGCTCTCCCGGCTGATGAACGGACGAGAGATCATCGGGCAGACCTTCCAGACCGCCGTCGGCGGAGACATAACCATTCTGGCATTGACCGTAGCGGCCGCGATTGGCCTCTTCTTCGGGATTTACCCCGCGGCCCGTGCCGCGAACCTGCATCCCATCGAGGCGCTACAGTATGAATAACCGTTTGTCACTCCGAGCGAAGCGAGGAGTCTAGGGTGGTAGGAATAAGGCCCCGGGCCGTACGGCAGCGACCCTAGATTCCTCGTAAGACTCGGAATGACATAGACCATATGCGAAAACGATATTTTCGGGAAGGAGAAAAACGATGAGCGCCAGGGCATTCAGCATTCTAATTATCGGCGTGTTGGCGTTGGGGCTTGTTGTCGGGGGCGGGCTGGTTGCCGCTACCTCACTCGGCGGGGACAAGGAGGAGGAAGCGCCCGCGACGTTGACAGCTCCTCAGTTCCGCAGCTCGGGGCAGACGGCTTCGGCCGGAATTACCGACAGCCAGAGTCTCGATCAACTCAGGGAACAGATCCAGTCCGGTGAGGCGACCCCTGACGACCTGGCACAGTTTAGGCAGCAGTTACAGGGCCAGTTCGGTCAAGGTGGTGGCGGGCTCGGCGGCGCCTTAACCGGAGCTGTCCAGAGTGTTTCTGGCAACACGGTGGCGATCGATACGTCCGAGGGATCATTGCAAGCCACTGTAGGTGAGGATACGACGATTCAAGAGACGGTCGAAGTCGCCCTAGGGGACCTAACCCTGGGTACGCGCGTCAACGTCGGCGGCGCTCGAGGAGAGGACGGGACTTTCCAGGCCCAGACTATCGTCGCGGTCCCTGAAGGCCAGCAGGGCCCTGGCGGTTTTGCAGCGGGCGAAATCAGCCAAGAGGACCTGGATCAGTTTCGGCAACAGTTCCAGGGCCAGTTCGGTCAAGGAGGAGGCAGTGAGGCATTTGGTGGTGGAGGTGCCCGTGGAGGTGGAGGATTCGGTGGTCGCACTGCCGGTGGTGGAGGTCTCTCAGGCACACTCGAAAGCGTTGACCAGGACGTGATCACCATAAACACGGACCAGGGGCCTCTACCGGTCGCGATCGGCGAGGACACCACGATACGAAAGACCGTCGAGGTCGCCCTGGCGGACCTCACCGAAGGCACTCGCGTGACCGTGCTTGGCGCCCGCTCCGAGAGCGGCGACGTCGAGGCCCGCTCGATAATCATCGTCCCAGAAGGCCAGGATGACGGATTTGGAGGCGGATTCGGGAGAGGCTTCAGAGGCGGTGGCGGCTTCGGCCAGACCCAGCCGTAGAATCACCATTGAGACCACGGACGGCACAGGAAGCATAGAGACTAGACCCGAATCCACCGAGGGAGGGCGTCGGGTTAGCATCCTGAAGTGGCCAGAGGGTGCTCTTCTGAATCTGGGATAATGGTTTTGTAACAGCAAAACAGTCCCAGAGAAGGAGCACCCAATAGATGCTACCACGCAACCAGCCCGACCGTATCCGTATCGTCTTTGACGATCACCGCCTGGTGGCCAATGCCGGTCTGCTCCTGCCGGCCACCCTCGCCCGGCATCTGGGCCTGCGGGAACTCGTTGACCATCACCTTGACCTGGGCGGCGCGCCGGGGCGGGCCAACACCGGAGACAAGCTGATGACCCTGGTGGCCTCAGCCATGGCCGGCGGCGACTGCATCGACGACGCTGATGTGTTGCGCACCGGGGGGACGGCCTGCACCCTGGGCGGCACGGTCAAGGCGCCATCCACCCTGGGCACCTTCCTGCGCAGCTTCCGGTGGGGCCACGTCCGCCAGCTGGACCGGGTGAGCCGGGAGCTGCTGGCCCGGGCCTGGGCCGCTGGGGCCGGACCCGGCGACGCGCCGTTCACCATCGACCTCGATTCCACCATCTGCGAGACCTACGGACTGGCCAAGGAGGGCGCCCGCCACCACGGCTATACCGGCAAGCGGGGCTACCACCCACTGCTGGCCATCGCCGCCGGCACCGGAGACGTGCTGATGTCCCGGCTGCGCGAGGGCCGGGCCAACACCGCCCGCGGCGCCGCCCACTTCCTGCGGGAGACGGTGGGACGGGTGCGCTACGCCGGGGCCAACGGACGACTCACGCTACGGGCCGACAGCGGGTTCTACACTCATGGCGTGGTATCCGTCTGCCGCAAGATGGATGTCCGCTTCTCCATCACCATCCGCCAGCATAAAAGCCTGCACAATCTCATCGAGGCGATACCCGAAGATGCCTGGACGCCGATTCCTTACTGGATGGACGGCGCCGCCGATGTGGCCGAGACCACCTGCACTCCCTTCCAGAGTGAACCTGACGCCGCGCCGGTGCGGCTCATCGTCCGGCGTGTGAAGCCCACGCCCGGTTCCCAGCTGGCCCTCTTCGCCACCTACAGCTATCACGGCTTCATCACCGACCGGGACGGGGAGATGCTCGAACTGGAGGCCGACCATCGCCGCCACGCCGAGATCGAGAATGCCATCCGAGACCTCAAGCACGGTGTGGGGTTGAACCATCTCCCCTCGGGCCGCTTCGCCGCCAACGCCGCCTGGCTGGCGGTACAGGTGATGGCACAACATCGCCCGCTGGACAGCGCGCATCGGTCTGGGCGAGCAGGTGGTGACCACCAAGACCCTCCGGCGGCGGTTCTTCTCCCTGGCCGGACGGATCACCCGCTCGGCGCGCCGCCTCACACTGCATCTGCCACAGCGCTGGCCTTGGGAAGCCCAGTTCGATCGTGCCCTGGCCCGATTGCGCGCCCTGCCACTCCCTGCCTGACGGCGGCGGCGGCAACCGGCCGCCATCCGGCCAACCGAACGTCCCCGCGAACTCGCGCCAGTCCGGTCTGCGAGTGCCTCTTGCTGTGTCCTCTCCCCGCTATCTCGCCCTGACCAACATTCGCAGACGGTCACAAAGTCTCCCCGCGGCAACTGAAGACAAACACCGGCCCCCCTCTACCCCAAATCGTGCCCGGACCATCGCCCTCCCTTGCCCCTATCGCCCGTTCCGCTGCTGCATAGTCATCCCTTCGGTGGATTTGGGCTAAAGGAGGGTTCAATCTGAGTAGACCTCGGCCGGTTGGAGCGCATCTGACTAGCAGCAGGGTTCGTTTGCGTGGACACGACGCGCGTGTTACAACGAGTCTAGCTGCTACGGGAGTTCAGTGGGACTCTGGAACGTCCACATACGGGTGCCCACCGCCGAGGTCCACGTTCACGCGGACCGGCGGCTGGCTTTCCAGCTGCTGACTTCGTGGGGCGTTACGGGGCCAGGTGGCGCTCTCCGCTCGAAGGTCCTGGAGAAGACCGACGACCGCGTCCTGTGCGAGTTCTACACTCCGATCAAGGCGATGGGCCTCAAGTGGGTGCAAAAGACCGTCGAGTGGGTCACGACCGAGGAGCCCCAGCTCATCGAGTTCGAGGCGATCAAAGCGCCACTTGCGGTGCTATTGTGCAAATGGTCCCTGGACGAGTGGGGCGGGTGCACCAAGTTCAAGTACGACGCGACCATCGCGCTTCACGGCTCGATCTTCGGATGGGCTTTCGGAATGCTATTCATCAGGCCAATGTTCCACCGCATGATGAAGGAACACTTGAACCAGTTGAGAGTGACCATCGAGGCGCGCTCTGCCCGCAGTAGAGTCTTCCCGCAGCAGCCTTGCCCGGCGACGAACGAGCTGGAGAGTGCGCCGGCATCCTGACCTCCAAGCTGTCCTTCTAGCCAAGCTGTGATTGCGATCGCCGCGATCTCCCTCGCGGCCTACCTGGTAGGGTCGTTCTCCCCAGCCTACCTCCTCACACGATTTCTCAAGAGCGTCGATATCCGGACGGTGGGCAGCGGCAACGCAGGTACCGTAAATGTCTTCCGCGAGGTTGGGCCGGCGGCCGGGCTGGCCGTCCTCGGACTCGACACGTTTAAGGGCGCGGCTGTAGTCTTCGCTGTCGCGGGCCTACACCTGGACGACGCGGCCATGTTCGCAGCGGCCATGGCCCTGGTGCTCGGTCACAACTTCCCGGTGTTCCTGGGCCTTCGTGGAGGCAAAGGCGTCGCGCCGGTATTTGGGCTGTCGCTGGCGGTGCTGCCAGGTCTGACCATGCTATCGCTGGCCTTCACGCTGGGCGCCGGCCTCGTCACGAGAAACGTTGTTTTCAGCATCGCAATGGGGTTCGTTGGGTTAAATGTCCTGACCATCTACACGGGCCAGGACGCGGCCCAGATTGGGCTGTGCCTCACGCTTTCGGCGGTCGTCGTCGCGACCCACTTCGCGTTGTCGTATCGAGAGGTGTTCGAGTCGCTCCGCCAGCGCGGGCCGTGGGGGCTCTTCGAGGTCGAGTAACGACTCGGGCCGCTCTCGGATGCGCCACTAGTTGTTGGTTCTGGCTCCGATACACTGCGATCTCAGCGGAGAGTTCGGATAAACTGCACCGACAGCGGGATTCCCGGCGTGTGAAGTCTGGAGGTACGCCATGTCGAAGTTGGCTTCGGTTCCCGATATCGCTGAAATCAGGGCAACTACAGTCGCTCCACCGCCCGGATGGGCCCTGATGGAGCGCAGGCTCATCGACTTGATGAGCGAGTCGGCGCAGCTAATGGTTCTCAAACACGCGGAGCACGGCGGCGCCTACTTCTTCGCCGACGACGTGGACGACCACTACGAGTGTAGCTATAACTGGGGCCTCTTCTACGCCATAGGCGCCGGCGACGTTGTGCTCGACCTCGCGCTCGATCAATGGAACGCATCGACGCGCGTCCATGACGACCGTATTTCACATAGGGCGAGGCACCTTTCGTATGGCCACGGCAAACGACAGAAGGAGTGGAGACAGCAGGTCCACAACGAGTACTACAACTCCGATGCCGCAGGCGATTGGGGCCATATGGGGGAAGGCAACATGGCCTTCTACGACTTTGGGGTCGCCGACCCCACGATATCCGAGAACGTTCGGCGGTCCAAACGGTTCGCTGCGATGTTCATGGGCGAAGACCCCGAGGCACCGAACTACGACCCCGAGCATCGAGTCTTCAAATCGCCATACCAGAGTAGCCAGGGGCCCTTGACGCACGCCAAGGACGCCAACCAGGTGGACGTGTTTCTGCTAGGGACGGGCGTTGGGATTTCGTTCTATGGGGTGCGCGCAAGTCTCTACCCCGTGGTCAAGGACCTAGAGGTCGACTGGTACGAGAACCCCGACCGAAGGAGCGAGATCGTCAGGCTCTTCGACGAGATGGTGCTGAAGGCCGATGCGGCATACAGCCTCGGCGCTACCGCCCTTATGACCAATGCGTATCTGTACACTCACGACGAAAAGTACAAGCGTTGGGTGCTCGACTACACCGAAGCGTGGATGGACCGCATCAAGCAAAACGAGGGGATCATTCCAGACAACGTGGGCCCGACCGGCAAAGTCGGCGAGACACGCGGAGGTCAGTGGTGGGGAGGACTGGGCGGCTGGAACCACTACAACGGCTTCAAGGCCACTTTCAACGCCATGACTGTCGCAGCGGAATGCGCGCTCCTGCTAACCGGCGACTTCGGCTATCTCGACCTGCTTCGCTCGCAGCTCGAGATCCGGCTCGAAAACGCCGAAACCCGCGAGGACGGGCAGCTTCTCGTGCCCACACGCTACGGACCTGACGGTTGGCATGACCGATCCAAGCAACGGTACACTTGGCCACAGCCTATGAGGTTGCTAGAGCCCGCCCACCTCTACCATGCCTCGATGTCGGAAGACGACTATTCGCTGATCGAGACGATTCGTGAGGGCGATGTAGAGCGAGACTGGAGCCACGTGCCCAGCATAGGTGAAAAGAACAGCGGTGAGACCGAGTTGGCCCGCTTTCAGTACTACGACAGAAAGGCGCCTGACTGGCCCCAGGAGGCGCTGGCAGCCGACTTCCGACTCGCCCTCGACGCGTTCGAAAAGATTCGTCGAGATCGGCGGTCCGTGGACCAGCTCATCGCGGAAAACGCTATCCCGCCGAACCCAGTTCTAACCAAGGCGCTGACGCAGGTGACCATGGGGGCGCCGCAGTCCGTCTACAACGGTGGCTTGCTGCGCGCAACGGTCCGCTACTTCGATGTCGATCGTGCACGCCCGGGCTTACCCCAGGCTGTCGCGGCGTTCGTCGATGAACTGAAGCCTAGCAAGGCGAGCATCCAGCTTGTTAACCTCAGCCGCGACGAGACAAGGAACCTGATCGTTCAGGCGGGGGCTTTTGCGGAGCATCAATTCACTGAAATCAGGTACGACGAAAAGGTGGTTCCGGTCGATACCAAGTATTTCGCGGTCGAGCTGCCGCCATCGACGTCAATCCGAATCGAGGCCGGGATGCGTCGCTTCGTGAACGACCCAAGCTACGCCTTCCCTTGGCACGGGGACGAAGTGCCGGTGCCATTTCAGTGACTCGGCCGGCGAAGACCCACATCCTCGGGCGGTCGAGCTGACCGACTTCACCGTCGCCCTGTGACGCGTGCGCCTGAATCGCGTTGTTCCCGACACGGCGGTAGACCTCGGTCCGTTGAGCTTCCCGAGGGAGCCCCTGGCGCGATGGTAGAATCGAACACCGCGATTATCGCCAGTTACGTCTTACTCAGGAGGAACTTCCCGATGAACACTGCTTCCCATCTCGACCCCTTCAACATACCCGACATGGTCACCGTCCGAGCGACCGAGGTCACTGCCCCACCGGCGTGGGCGCTGCTCGAGCGATCGCTGTTGGACGCCATGGACGAAGCCGTACCAATGATGATCGATAAGTACTCCGAGAAGGGCGGGGCCATGTACTTCGCCGACGATCTAGACGACCTTTACGAGAGAGTCTGCGACTGGGGCCTTGTATATGCCATCGGGGGCGGCGATGTCATCCTCGACCTGGCTCTGCAAGGGTGGAACGCGGTGACGCGCTTCAGTGACCTCAGCATAGTCAGCCGCGCCCATCCCCGGTTCCACCAGCAGGTATATAACGAGTACTACAACCTGGAGGTGCCGGGTGGGGCGGAGTGGCATCACGAAGGCGAAGGCAATCAGGCCTTCTACAACTTCGGCCTCGCCGATCCGACGATTTCGGAGAACGTCAGACGGGCCCGTCGGTTCGCTGGGATGATGATCGGCGAGGACCCCGAGGCCGACAACTGGGACGCCGAGCACAGGATGTTTCGGTCCCCGATGCAGACCAGTCAGGGCCCCTGCCACCAGGGGACGGTCGAGATGGCCAGGACTTACCTCGATACAGGAAACAGATCGCCGATGCCCGACTACGCGGCGCGGGCGTCCCTGTACCCGGTAGTGAAGAGCCTCGAGATGGACTGGTACAGCGACCCGAAGAGGGCGAAGGAGGTCACGGCGCATTTCGAGAAGATCATTCTGCACGGGGACGTCGCTAACAGCCTGTCGTCGACCGCGCTGGTCACAAACGCCTACCTATACACCGGCGATTCAAAATACAAGGAGTGGGTGCTAGAGGTCGTAGAGGCGTGGTGGGACCGGATGAGGCGCAACGACGGCATCATGCCCGACAACGTCGGCCCGACAGGCGCGATCGGCGAGCAACGCGAGGGCCAATGGTGGGGTGGCCTCTACGGCTGGAACAGCCCGTGGTCCGCATCCCTTATGTTCCACGCCCTAACCATCGCGTCAGAGTGTGCGACGCTGCTCTCCGGAGATATCGGGTACATGGACCTCGTGCGCTCGCAGGACCAGCTGCTGATGACCCACGCCACTTCGGGAGAGGATGGACGGCTCCTGGTACCCAGCCGCTACGGTCCCCAGGGCTGGCAAGAGTACGTGTCGCCCAGAATGCGCGAGCCCGAGCACGTCTATCACGCAACGATGGCGAAAAGTGATTACGACGCCATCGCCGCGATCCGCCAGGGGGAAAGGGAGCGCGACTGGAATGACGTCGTTCCCGGAGCCATGAAGGGCGACAACAACGCCGAAGCTCGGTTCCAGTACTACGACGGGAAGAATCCAGGCTGGCCCGAGAAGATTCTCAGCGTCGAGCACCAGATGATTTCTATGATGACAGAGGCGATGAACCGAGACGACCGCGACCCTGAAACGATCATCGCCGACAACGAGCTCCCGCCCACGCCGGTCGTCTCGAAAGGCCTGACCCAGGTAACTATGGGCGCCCCGCAGAACGTCTACCACGGCGGACTAAACCGCGCGACCGTTCGCTACTTCGACCAGGACCGCGCTCGGCCGGGTTTGCCACTGGACGTCGCTGCGCTTGTAGATAGTCTCACGCCGCAAGGTGCCGGCGTCCAGCTCGTCAACGTTGGGAGAGAGACGCGGAACCTGATCGTCCAGGCAGGTGCGTTCGGCGAACACCAATTCACCGAAGCGCGATTTCAGGAGGAGAGCCAACCCGACCTGGCCCGATCGCCTTACAGATGGCTACGAGAGCCGTATGAAAAGGCGGACAGGGTGGTGAAGCTAGACTCGAAGTACCTCGCCGTCCAACTACCTCCCAGAACGACGATACGTCTGGAACTCGGCATGCGCCGATTCGTAAACGACCCTGGCTACGCGTTCCCTTGGCACGGGGACCGGATACCGGTGCCGTTCCAGTAGCGGTCGGATATCGGACGAGCTAGCGCTCGATCGGCGCACCTACGATGCTGCCGTACTCGGTCCAGGAGCCGTCGTAGTTCCGGACCTTGCCGTAGCCGAGGATCTGACTCAGGACGAACCACGTATGGGAAGAACGCTCGCCTATACGACAGTAGGCGACGATCTCTCTGTCACCCGTGATGCCCTTGCCGCCGTAGATCTCGCGTAGCTCTTCTACAGACTTGAACGTTCCGTCGCTCTCGTTGACCGCGGATGCCCAGGGCACGTTGGCCGCGCCTGGGATGTGGCCGCCACGCTGGGAGCCTTCCTGCGGAAGGTTGGGCGGGGCCAGCAGCTCACCGCTGTACTCGGCGGGCGCCCTCACGTCTACGAGCCCGACGTTGTTGTCCGTCCAGGCTAGCTCCAGCATGTAGTCACGGGTCGCCCGAAGGCTGGGGTCGGGGTTCGGCGCCCGGTAGATACGCGGGGTCGGAGTCAACACCTCGGTAGTGAGCTCGCGGCCCTCGTCGATCCACTTCTGCCTGCCGCCGTTCATCACTGTGAGGCGCTTATGGCCGTACATCTTGATCTGCCAGAAGGCGTAGGTGGCGAACCAATTGTTGTTGTCGCCATAGAGCACGATGGTGGTCCGCCGAGTGATCCCGGACTGGCCGAGCAGGCGTTGCATCTCCTCACGGCTCAACACGTCCCTGCGCAGGGTGTCGTTAAGCTGGGTCGTCCAGTTCCATCCGATAGCGCCGGGGATGTGGCCCTGAGCGTAGGCCTCGGTGTCGACGTCGACCTCAATGAGCACCACGTTGTCGTCATTCAGATGATCCGCGACCCAATCGGTCTCGACGGTGGACTCCGGATGTGCTACTCGAGCCGGCATGGTCATTCTCCTTGAATGTGTTGGTTCCTAGGCCGGCACGGGCGCTAGCCCGCAGAAGACCTCGTAGTCGATCAACTCGGTGACGGTCGGGTTGTCGCCGCAGAGTGGGCAGTTGGGGTTGCGACGGATCTTGACCTCGCGGAAGTCCATGTCTACCGCGTCGATCAGCAGGAGCCGGCCAGCGAGGGACTTGCCTACGCCCATGATGAGCTTGACGGTCTCGGTGGCCTGTATCGTGCCTACCATTCCCGGCAACATGCCCAGGACTCCCGCTTCCGCGCAGCTCGGGACCTCACCCGGCGGCGGCGGCTCAGGAAAGACGCACCGGTAGCAGCCCTGCCCGGGCAAGTATACGGTCGCCCGGCCGTCGAATATCAGGATGCTGCCGTCGACCAGCGGCTTGTTGCTCAGGTACGCCGCGTCGTTGATCAGGTACCGGGCCGGGAAGTTGTCGGCGCCGCTGATGATGATGTCATAGGGCTCAAAGAGCTCCATGGCGTTTTCGGACGTCACCGGCTCCTCGTGGGTAATGACGTTTACGTCGGGGTTGTACGCCAGGATCGTTTCTTTCGCCGACTCCACCTTGCTGCGTCCGACGTCGTCGTTGTGGTGGAGGATCTGGCGCTGAAGGTTGGTTATATCGACGGTGTCGAAGTCGACGATGCCAAGGGTGCCCACGCCTGCCAGGGCGAGATAGACGGCCACGGGCGAACCGAGCCCGCCGGCGCCGATGATCAGTACCTTGGAGTCGAGTAGCTTGCGCTGCCCCTGGCTTCCCACCTGGGGCATGATGATATGTCTGCTGTACCGCTCGACCTGGTAAGGGGTCAGCGGTTGGGTTGCGACCATTGCGGGTTTGCCTCCATGATTGCTCGTGTGTGTGTTCATTAGATGCTGCTAGCTACGAATCGTTCCCCAAACAAAAAACGCTCCACCGCTACGCTCGGGTAGTCGCAGTGGAGCCTTGAAACCCTGTACCGTCGGCAGTCTGACAGAGCCGCGCTGCGACTACGAGATGCGACAGGTACAGGCTGTTATGCCGGATACCAGTCCTCGGTCTTTCCTCGTGATGTTCAGGGCATTTTTCATTTGAAGCAAGTCCTGCAAGTATAGCACCTAGGCGACGGCTTCTTCAATTTCCTCGCCGGCTGAATCGACAGATGACGCCACCTCCCGGCCCCGCAGCGGCCGCTCCTTCAGGAGGGCAGTCGCAACGAAGCCAATGGCCAGCGCCACCACCGCCACCATGAAGACGTCGCTGATGGCTGACGAGAGTGCCGTCCGCAGTCCGAGCAGCAGTTGGTCGACCAAGTCTGCGCCCTGGGATCCGGTCTGGCCCACGTCTCCGACGAGGCCCTTCAGCGTGTCCGGGTCCATCAGCGCCTGTGGATTGTTCGATAGCTCCGACAGCGCCTCCGCCGGCACCGCTTCTCGCGCCGCGGCGGGCAGTGAGTCGGCTAGCCCCGAGGAGAATCTGCTGACCATGAGAGACCCCAGCACGGCAAGTCCGACCGCGCCGCCGATGGAGCGATAGAACTGCGTCGCCGACGTCACGACCCCGAGGACCGCGTGGGGCACCGAATTTTGCACGGCAATCGTGAAGGTGGGTAACGTCGTGCCGAGCCCTAAGCCCATGACGACTATCGTTGCGACAGCCTGCCCGTAGCTCGTTTCGGTTGTCATGCGCGACACGAGGAACATACCCGTGCTCATTATCGCGATGCCGATGAGCCCTTGCAGCCGGTAACGTCCACCGAGCCGGGACAACGCCTGTCCGGCTAATGTCGCGCCGACGACTGCGCCCAGCATCATCGGCGTAAGAAAGCTTCCACTGCTCGTCGCCGAGGCCCCCAGCACTCCCTGGAAATATAGCGGGATGAAGATGATGCCGCCGAACATTCCGAATCCTACGGCCGTGATCGCGACCATCGAAAGAGTGACGGTCCTGTTCCTGTAGATGCCCAGTGGCATGATCGGGTCCTGGGCGCGGCGCTCCACGAAAATGAACACCGCGGTCGCCGCAAAGGACAGTAAGACGGCGCCTATGACCTGGGGCGACACCCAGTCGAACTGGACGTCAGCCCAGGAGAGCCCCACCAATAGCGATAGAACGGCCGTTACGAGCAACGCCGTGCCAAGGACGTCGAGGCGGTGTTTCCGCGTCGCCGGAGGGCTGGCCGGGAAGAAGCGTATGAACAGCAGGACGATAGGGATGCCAGTCGGAATGTTGATGTAGAAGATCCAGCGCCACGACAGCGTGTCGGTGATGAACCCGCCCAGGGTTGGCCCGATCACGGATGAGAGACCGAAGGCCGCTGCAACGTAACCCTGGTACTTACCGCGCTCCGCCGGTGGGAACAGGTCCCCGACGACGACGAAGGAGGTGGCCATCATGACGCCTCCGCCCAATCCTTGCAGGGCTCGGAACGCGATCAGCTGATCGATGCTTTGGCTCACGCCTGCAAGCACAGAGCCAATGAGGAACACGACGATGCCGCCGATATAGAAGCTCTTGCGGCCGTACATGTCCGTGAGGCGTCCAACAATCGGTACGGCGGTCGTGGCCGCTACCAGATACGCCGTCGTGACCCAGGTGTAGCGGTCGAAGCCGCCGAGGTCGGCGATGATGCGAGGCATCGCGGTGCCGACGACCGTCTGGTCGAGAGACGCCAGGAAGAGCGCGAACATAACGCCGCCCATCGTTACGACGACCTGATGTTTGGGCAGGCGCGGAAATTCGTCCTTCGCGAGTACTTCGGCCGACTCGGCGGGTGGGGGCCGCGCCCGCCCGTCCCGGCTGGCGTCTATTTGCTCACTATCCTTGTGTTTTAGACCGCAAGGCGCCGCGTTCCTATGAGATTGCGTGGAGTCCGTTCACGAACAGTGATGGTAGCATCTTCGCATGACTGGAGCGACGTTGGAGCGTTCGCGAAGGCGTCGAATCTTGTCGAGCTCGGTGCGAAATTTTACTCTGTTGCAAACCGTAGCAAACTGTTGCATTCATATCTGAGGGTTGCAACAGCTTGGCGGAGGAATGCAACAGGTAGGGGGAGCTGGGTACAGACAGGTACGGGTAGTCGATGCCGGCGGTCGTCTGGTGCATGGTTGGTCTCCTCGTGCCATGTCGGCTGGCCAAAAAACGAAAGGGACAGACCCGTGGGGTCCGTCCCTCACCAACATTATAGTACAGATGTTCTAGTTCGTCAAGTTCAATCCGACGGGCTCACGCGACCTTTGTCTCGGCCTGCAGCGCGTTCTGCAGGAACTCCTTAGCCAGATGCACCGGCACGGCCATTGCAACCTCAGGCCCGGTGATCATCGTGTTGATGCCGACAAGGCGCCCCTGAACGTCGATCATGGGGCCGCCCGAATTGCCGGGCCTCAATGGCAGTCCGGCGATTATCCACTCATGGCCCGACACCGGAGACTCCGGCGGCGGTGCGCCGACGCCGATGACGACGCCCGCCGTGGCGGCCGCCTGAACTCCCCACGGGTGCCCCATGGCCAGGACCAGCTGGCCCGGCTGGAGGCTCCTCGAGTCGCCGACGTCGATGGCCGGCAGGCCGTCGGCATCGACGGAGAGGGCCGCGAGGTCCAGCGATCTGTCGTGGGCTAGCAGCCGTGCCGACAGGTCACGCCCGTCCGGAAGCGTAACCTCCAGCTCACGGCTGCCGACGACATGGGCGTTCGTCACGATCAGCCCGTCAGGGTGCCATATGCTGCCCGCGCCGGCTCCCTGCCGGCCGTTCCTTATCTGCACAAGGCTCCGTCTCACTCCGGTGGCGACGTCTGCCATCTCTCCGCTTAGCTGCTCTAGGATGGTAGCCATGTCACCCCTCCGACGAGCGCTCGCCGACGGTGACCGAGATGTCTTTGAGCTCGCCGCCCCGCACGATGCGCAGGTCCGCGGCCTGGCCGACGGTGTCGCCGATCAGGGCGCCCAGCAGGTCGTCCATGTGGCGCACCGGAGAGCCGTTGAAAGCCACGACCGTGTCTCCGAGGACGATTCCGTCTTTGTCAGCCGGGCTCTTCGACTCCACCGACACTACGATGAGTCCAGTCTCCTGGCCCGTGTCTTTTTCGAGGCCGTCAGGTAGCCGGACGACCTGAGCGCCGATTCCAAGGTATCCGCGCCGCACCTTGCCGTGGGCCACCAGCGTCTCCGCGACGTTGCCGATGGTGGGCACAGGTATCGAGACCGTCACGCCTCGCGTAAGGGCCGACGTGTTCAACCCCAGCACGTTGCCAGAGGCATCCACCAAAGGCCCGCCCGAGAACCCCGGGTACATGACCACGTCGGTCTGCAAGTACCGGTCAATCCGCCCGCCGGCGCGCGTCCTCCACGGCTTACCGAGGGCGCTCACGATGCCGAGGGTCGCCTGGACCGTCTTGCCCGGCCGTCCGAGGGCCAGCACCAGGTTCCCGACGCTTACGGCGTCGGGCTCGGTCGTCCCTGAAGGCGTTAGGCCAGCGCCTTCGGCTCGAATCACGGCCAGATCGGTCGTCGGGTCTCGCCCGACCAGTTCCGCCTTCGCCTCGTTGCCGTCGGCCAGGCCGACCGTGATGTCGTCGTCTCGCTCAAGAACGTGGTTGGCCGTCACGACCAAGCCGTCGGAGCCCCACGCGAAGCCGCTGGCGCCCATGCGTCGCCGTCCCTCGACCCGGACCACGCCTTTGCCCGCGAACTCGACCGTCTCCGCAAGTGCGTTGGATAGCTCTTTCAATACCGCCATGCATCCTCCTCCTGTCCACTGATTCCCCCGTCGAAGCGACGAGGCACCTCGAATATAAGCCCGCACAGGGACTCGGGGCATCGCTCGATGGTATTGGCCGTGGCCCGTAGTAAAGGCTAGGTCAGAGGGTGATGAGACCCGCCCGGGTTGCCAGGGTGACGGCTTCGGTGCGGCTCTGGGCGTCCAGCTTGCCGAGGATCGAGTTGACGTGGAACTTGACGGTGTGCTCGCTGATGCCCAGCCTCTGGGCAATAGCCTTGTTGGCGAGCCCCTCGGCTATCAGGGGCAGCACGTCGCGTTCCCGGGCCGTCAGCTCGACGGGAGCCGGACGATCGACATCGCCCTGCGACGGCGGCGCAGTGTCTGTCAGTTGCGGGTCGAGGACGGCCAGTCCTCGGTTGACGGCCAACAGCGCGGCCATCAACGTGTCCGGGTCCACCTCCCGGTGGAGGACGCCCCTGGCGCCCGCCGCCGATGCCTCCGCGGCGACGCTGTCGTCGGAGACCAGGACGACGTTGGGCGCTCCTGAGCCGGCGGCATCGGAGAGGTATTCGAGATAGCGCTCGGGCTGCCACCCCAGGTCCCAGACCGCAACGTCGGCCCGATACAGTTCCGGCTCCGCCGATGCGTATTGGGCGGGGTCGGTCTGGCCCGCCACCGTGCAGCCGGGCTGGTCGCTCAGGAGCGCCGCCAGCCCGGCGCGGGCCAGGTGGTCGTCGGCGACGACCACGACGCGGATGTTTGTGTCTTCGGGTGGCATTTCTGTGGCTGACGTGAGTGCTATGATTCGGCGGACGAGCGACGTGGTTAAACCGTAGCACAATGGCGTCGGAAACGGCCCGCCGAGTTGGGCGTCAGGTACGACGGCAAGGTCTGGGCGGTCGAAGGTACGTGGTGTCTGAACAACCGACAAGCGTCACGGAAAAAGTCGGATTTCGCAACGACGAGATCACTTTCGCCGGCACCCTGTCTCTTCCTGCCACCGACACACCGCATCCTGCCGTAGTTTTTGTACACGGGGCGGGACCACAGTCACGCAAGTCCTTTCGCCGATACATCCAGGATTTCGCGAGCCACGGAATCGCAAGCCTAGCCTATGACAAGAGAGGGGTCGGCGAGTCGACGGGAGATTCGGAGGAGGGCGGCTTCGATGACCTAGCAGGAGACGCCTTGGCGGGCATCAGATTCCTCCAAGGTCGGGGCGATATCGAGCCGTCGCAGATTGGGATTCTAGGCGAAAGTCAGGGTGGCTGGATAGGACCGCTAGCGGCCCGATCCAGCGATGTGGCTTTCGTTATCTCGGTTTCGGGACCCGGCGTTACTCCGCATGAGCAGAATCTGTACCAATTTCGTCATGGAGAGTGGCATCCTTTTTCGGGAATCCCCGAGGCTGACTGGACGAGTTTCGTTGAGAGTTATCGACGTTTCAATAAGACGGCGCGACGGTACCTGGCTACCGGCGAAGGTTGGGAAGAGACCCAGAAGGAATTTCTGGACTATCTCATCCGAATAGGAGCTATTAGTCCAGAACAGATTGACGCCGAGCTATCAGGAGTCGATGCCAGCGACCCCATCCTTGTCCCGTACGTTCAATCAATGATATCCAAGCTCGATTATGATCCGGTGCCGGTCTTGGAAAAAGTCAGATGCCCGGTGCTGGCGATCTGGGGAGCCGACGATACAAACGTTCCCGTAGACAGGAGCATAGCCGTGTTCGACGAGGCGCTGAGACGGGCCGGGAACAAGGACTACACCCTCAAAATATTCCCCAACGCCGACCATGGCCTCCAACTACCGCCAGCCAAGCGTACATCCGATGGGGAATTCGTCCCCGGGTACCTTGAGACGATCACGGACTGGATTCTCGAACGGGTAGACCTGCCGGGCTAAGAACGCCCCTGCAGCCGGCGGTCGTGGAATAGGTAGTGGTTGGCGTAGCCGGCGTAGGGGCCGAAGTAGTCGCGGGCCCATAGCCGCATTTTCGGCCGGGTGAGCTTCTGGCCCTTCCCGTTCAGGTACCACTCCTGGAGGGCGCGCTCGATCCATACGTCGACGGGGAAGGCCTCCAGCTTGTCGAGAGAGAAGAGCATGACGCAGTTGGCCACCTTGTCGCCGACGCCCTCCAGGGACGTGAGCGTCTCGAGGGCGGCGTCGTAGGGGTCTTCACGCAGGGCCATCAGGTCGACGGTGCCGCTGTCGACGGCCCGAGCGGCGGAGGCGATGTAGCGGGCGCGATACCCGAGTCGCAGGTCCCAGAGCTCGTCTACGCTGGCTCGCGCCAGCTCGGATGGGGTTGGGAAGGCGTGCCCTTCGACAGGCTCAGGACGAACGGATCCCTCAATGGCGCGGCCGAAGGTCTTGCAGATGTCCTCGACGTTCTTGGTGATGCGAGGGATGTTGGAGGCCTGGGCCAATAGGAACGAGACCAGGCACTCCCACGGGTCCTGGCGGAGGATGCGCATCCCCTTGTAGCGCTTAATGGACGCCGCGAGTCGGTCGTCCAGAGATATGGAAGCGTAGACGTGTTCCATGTCGCGGTCGAGGCCCAGGTAGTCGCGAATCAGGGGCTCCAGCGCGGCCTCGTCGTCGGGCGCGGAGTGGACCTCGACGCCGCCGTCGACGTTCCGCAGCCTCACGATGTTGTTGAAGACGACTCCCTCGCACCAGTCGCCGTCGGCGCGCCAGCGGAAGGCCTGCCCGCTGAGGAGTGTGCTGTGGAGGTCGAAGGGCTGGTCGATGGGGAGCAACATAGAAGGAGGTTAGGGTTTAGGGGTTAGGGTTCGGAGCACCTAGTCTATGGCGGCTACGGTTTCATCGACCGTCATGCTGGTGGTGTCTATCACCGGAAATCTGGTCTGGTCCTGCCACGGCAGCATCATGCGGTGGAGCAATTCGACAGTATCTTGGCGGAGAACATGTGAATCGCGCTCGAGGTTCCTCGGGGCCAAGGTTTCAAGGTCGGCCATGAGCACGACCATGGTGTGAGGGAGCCCTTCGAGCGCTTTCGCCCATCCTTCATACGTGACGGCCTCCCATTCGGGGAAGAAGGCGTCGTCTATCGCGCATGAGAGACCACGCGACACGTAGAGACGCGCGAGACTCGTACACGCCTCTCTCGCTAGTGTCCTGAGTTATGAATCCGATGACAAAATCGGGCGATGGTAGCTAGTAGCTGGTCTGCGGTTTTGGTCCAGATGAAGGGCTTTGAGGCAGCGTTGTGCTGGTCAATGTACTGTTCGATGGCTTGCTCCAGTTCCCGAGTGCTGCGGAACACCCCGCGGCGCAGTTGCTTCTCTGTCAGCACCGCGAACCAGCGCTCCACCTGGTTCAGCCAAGAGCTGCTGGTGGGGGTGAAGTGCAGGTGATAGCGCGGCCGCCGGGCCAGCCAGCGCTGGATGGCGGGGGTCTTGTGGGTGGCGTAGTTGTCCAGGATAAGGTGCACGTCGAGGTCCGGGGGTACGGTCGCATCGACCCGGTCGAGGAAGCGCCGGAACTCCGTGGACCGGTGCCGACGGTGGCAGGCGCCGATGACCTCTCCCGTCTTCACGTCGAGGGCGGCGAAGAGAGAGGTCGTACCATGACGACGGTAGTCATGGGTCCGGCGCTCGATCTGCCCCGGGCGCATGGGCAACAGCGGGGCCGTCCGGTCGAGGGCCTGGATCTGGGAATTCTCGTCGACACACAGGACCAGAGCCCGCTGGGGTGGGTTGAGGTAGAGCCCCACGATGTCACGGACCTTCTCGATGAACAGAGGGTCAGACGAAAGTTTGAACGTCTCGGTCCGATGCGGCTGCAAGGCAAAGGCCCGCCAGATACGGCTGATGGCGCTCTGACTCAGGCCGGTACGCGCAGCCATGGAGCGCGTGCTCCAGTGGGTTGCATCCGCCGGCGTCGTCTCCAGGGTGAGGGTCACGACCCGCTCCACATCGGTGTCCGTGATGGAGCGTGGGCCGCCGGGCCGCGGCTCGTCAAGCAGGCCGTCGAGGCGGCGTTCGATGAACCGGGCCCGCCACTTCCCCACCGTTTGCTTGGCCAGACCGATCTCCCCGGCCACGACGGTATTGGTCTTGCCCTCGGAGCAACGGAGAATGATCCGGGATCGCAGAGCCAGCGCCTGGGCAGTGGTTGGACGCCGCTTCCAGCGCTCGAGGCTCTCGCGTTCGTCGGAGGAAAGGTGCAAGGGAGGAATGGGGCGTCCGATGGCCATGGTGACCTCCATGAGCGTTTCGTGGAGGGTACACCCCAGCAAGTACTTTTGCAATGAGTTCATAACTCAGGACACTAGTTCATATTGCCACTGGCAATCGTCGTTCCAGCCGTCTTGCGGGATCGCACGTCCGGGCATAAAACCGCGCATGACGTCGAGCGAGACGTGTATCGTGGCACGCGGACGTGTGGCTGCCCAAGCGGACGCGGTCGCTGTCTTGCCCGCACCAGCCGGTCCGGTTATCAGTAGTGTGAACGGCTGGATGAGCATAGAAGGGGTTGGGAATCAGAGTTGGGGATTGGGGAATAGGGCATTGGGGCTCAACTCGATTTCTTCTTGATCTTCTCGGCCCGGCGTCTGATGATGTCCTGGAGCACCCGGACCCCGGCGCCGACTACGCGCATCTTGCGTCGTTTGTGCCTCTTGTCCTCCCGTCGCTCGCCTTTCGTCTCTCGCTCATCCATTCCGCAACCCTAGCCGTCGATTAAGCGTACCTGTTCTCGCAGCCGACCGAAATCGTACCCAGCGGCCACCCGGTCGCGCATCGCCACCGCCGTGAGGATCAGGCTCAGCACGGTGGAAACGCCGAAGGCCATGCCGAAGCTGGCCAGGAACTTGCCCGCCCAGAAGATGTCGGGCAGCCACGGGGTGAAGTCCGACTTGGGAAAGAACAACGCACCAACAGCGAGCCCCGCGACGCTGCTGACCAGCGCAGCGGTCCCGCCGAACCGGCTCGAGTATAGCCCCCAGAACGCCGGGAAGACAGCCGCCGAGCAGACGAGGTCGGCAATAAGAAACAGGTACAGCACGCTGTAGCCCTTCGATGCGATGAATATGGCCGGCACGATCAGCACGACGGTAATGGCCTGCGATGAGCGGAGCAGCGACACCCCTTTAATGTTGGGCCTGAAGCGCGACAGGTCGGAGGTTACGGCGCTGGCAATGCCGTTGAGCAGCGTGTCCAGGCTGCTCATCACCAGCACCAACGCGAGCACCAGGACTAACGCGACCGCCCAGTCGGGCAGCACCTCCACGACCAACGAGAACATAGCCACCGAGGGGTTGTCGCCGACCACGTCCTTTCCGACGGCCATGATGCCGAGAAGGCCGGCCAGAAGGATGATGGGGATGACGGCGACGCCTCCGTAGGCGAATCCACGCCTCAACGCGGTCTCGTCGCGGCTCGTGTACACCCGCTGCCAGAAGCCCTGATGGAACATGTTAGCCGCGAACACAGCGATTAGCAGCGTGAGTCCGAACTCGACGCCAGGTCCGTGGTCAAGCGATAGGAGCTGCGGCGCTTTTTCTCTGACCGGATCCAGGGCGTCGCCGATACCGCCAAGGTTCGCTATGGTGGCAACAAGCACGATCACGAGGAGGGGCAGGATCAGGCTGAACTGGATGCTATCGGTGAATATCGACGCGCGGATGCCGCCGTACGCGGTGTAGGCCACTGTCAGCAGGCCTACAATGACGGCGGTTAGCCACAGCGGCGTGTCGGCCAGAAGGTGGACCGCCTGCGATATCCCCGTGAGCTCCGCCGCCAGGAATATGAACATGTAGAAGACGATGACCACCAGGCCGAAGGCGTACATGTAAGGCCCGTAGCGGTGCCAGATGTACTCGGTCAACGAGTGGCCCTGCGGCATGAGACGCCGCATACGAGGCCCGACGAAGATGAAGGCGAAGAGAGGCGCCGCCTGCCCGATGCTGTACCCAATCAGCGCGACCAGTCCGGCCCACGTGCCGGTCTCGGCCGGGCTGAACAGTATCCAGGCCCCGATCACGGACGCCACGAGGGTTGCCGTTGCCAGGGTACTGCCGGCGCTGCCGCGCGCCACCAGGTAGTCCTCGACGGTCATCGTTCGGCGCCGGACGTACCAGACTCCGGCGGCGACGAAGGCTACGGCCGTCGCGAGCGCGATGACCACTCCGAGATTCGTATCGAGCATCGTTGTGCACCTCGCGCCGTTCGCGAATACGTGCCATCCCGGCCATGAACACGAACGGCCGCCCACTTGTCCCGGGGCGGCCGTATTACGGCGCGGATGTTACCTCATCCCTTCGCTGGCATTACCCAGATCAGGTTAAGGGGTCGTCCCGACTAATCGGGACCTCTCAGCCTGGCATGCCAGGCTCCCCCCGGGCAGATATGTCGATTGGACGGCAGTCTAGCCGAGGGCGGAACCCTGTGTCAAACAAGTGCGCAGGATGGGTCTAACTCGCCCCGAGCCTGTATCATGCCCATGCTATAATCCCGCAGGTTTCCTAGCGGAGGCGGCGTTGGACTTGCTGGTTGTTGGCGCGGCCTCACTGGGGATTCACCTGGACGCTGCTCAGATTGAACAATTCGAGCTGTACTACCGCGAGCTCCTCGACTGGAACCGGAAGACGAACCTAACCACCGTCACCGACCGAGAACAGGTCCAGACCCGCCATTTCCTCGACTCCTTGGTCGTGCATTCCGTACTCCCTGCGGGCGCGGTTCCGAACGACGCAAGGATGATCGACATCGGCAGCGGAGCAGGGTTTCCCGGACTACCTCTGAGAATCGCCTTTCCGCAGGTACGACTGACTCTCGTCGATTCTGTTAGGAAGCGGACCGCCTTCCTCCACCATATTGTCGAGGCGCTTGGGTTTGATGACGTCGAAGTAAGGTTAGGCCGCGCCGAGGACCTGGGTCGGGAGCCACGCCTGCGTGAAGGCTTCGACGTCGTCTTGGCGCGGGCCGTCGCGAAGCTACCGGTACTTGCCGAGCTGATGCTTCCGTTCTGTCGTGTGGGAGGCCTGGTGGTAACGCACAAGGGAGCCGATGCCGAGGACCAGGTACGTGAAGCGCAGCGCGCAGTCAGCGAGACCGGCGGTAAACTAAAGGAAGTCAGACGAGTCGACCTCGATCGCAACGGCTTCACGACGAGCCTGGTCGTGATCGAGAAGGTCACCGAGACACCCGACAGATACCCTCGCCGACCGGGCATTCCCGCGAAGCGCCCCCTCTGAGCCCGCATGACCACTGAGAACAACGGCGGCGAAGCGATCTCGCTCAGAAGGCGAGTGTTCTCTATCCAAACGCTGCTGGCGTTTGTCGTTGCCATCGCATTCATCTTGTTTCTCGCCACCCGCTTCGACGTCAAGTGGAGCGAGACCTGGGACCAAGTCCGCGGAATGGACCTCCGGTCGTACGTAACGGCGGTGTTCCTGTACTACACGAGTTTCTGGTTCAGGGGAGTGCGGTGGAGGATTCTTGCCCGCGACGCGGGTGTCCTTGACACGGCCGGGGCGCGGCTCCCGTCACACTTCCGTTTCGCCCAGCTGATCGTCATCGGCTGGTTCGTCAACTCCGTAACCTGGCTTCGCATGGGTGACGCCTACAGGGCCTACGCCTTCTCCGAGGAGTCCCGAGTCGGATTCTCATGGAGCCTTGGCACGGTCTTCGCCGAACGCGTGCTCGACATGGTAACGGTCCTTGTTCTGGTGCTGATCGGCGTCGCCTCGTTCACAACGACCTCCGACTCGAACGTCTCCAACTATCTTGTAGCCGCGGCTTTCCTGATGTCCGTCGCGATGGTGGCGCTGCTCGTGGCTATGCGCCGGTTTGGCCCAAAGCTGGCCCGGGCCCTCCCAGGTCGGCTCGGGAGCGCCTACATCAGGTTCCAGAAGGGGTCTGTGAGGGGATTCAAGCGACTACCCGTGCTGTTGCTGCTGAGCCTGATCGGATGGCTGCTCGAAGTCGGACGCCTCTACTTCGTAGTCGTAGCGCTGGACATGGATATAGGTCTGCCCCTCCTGCTTCTGGTCGCGCTGGGACACGCTATCCTGAGCACCGTGCCGACTCCCGGTGGAGTTGGGGCGGTCGAGCCCGGCGTAACCGGCCTCCTGATGCTCAGCTTCACTAGAGAAAGCGCAGTGGCAATCGCTCTCGTAGACCGTTCGATCACTTACCTCAGCGTGATCATCATCGGCGCGGTCACCTTCTTTGCCTGGCAGGCTTCCCGCGCGAGACGCCGAACGGAAGGCGCGGAGACCCAGACGGCAACGAGCAAAGAAGGCGTCTAGCCCTGACACGCCAGCCCGCATGCTTGATTCCCTCGCAAAAAGGCCTGTTTGAGATGAACCCTGGCGTGCGAAGGGGCCTGGAAGGGAGGAGGCCACGGGATGCCGGCTGCTGGCCTCACCGCACCATCTGCCGCGCTCAGGACAAGCGTGATCCCGTTGCGGTACCCCTTCCGTGGCTCAGGGCACCCGGTGGAAGCTGTGGAGCGGCGCCCTCATGCGGCCGCGACCGCAGGTACCGTCCCGACCGCCCGCTGAGCCGTGTTCTCCATCTCCACCAGGCGTGCATGGACCATCCGCTTGAAGTTGCACGCCAACGCCTTCAGGTAGACGGCAAGCCGCACCCGACGGCCCCCTCGCACCCGCAAGCGCCCAAGCCCGTGGGCGCGCTTCAGCTCGGAGTTCGTTCCCTCGATCCCGGCCCTTATGGCATACCGCTTGCGCCACTCCTCGGTGGCCTCGGCCCTCCGGCGCCGCTTGATGTTCACCTTCACCAGGTCCGCCTTGAGGACGTAGTCCCCCGCACGCCGGTCCAGCTTCACTGGGCAACGGGACCGCAAGGGGCAGGGCTCGCATGTTGTCCTGGCAAAGTGGACCTCTACCCGCTCCGGCGCATCCTCCAACTCGTACTCCTCGATGGACGGGTGGCCGGCGGGGCACACCGTGGCCTGCTCCCCTGTGACGTCGATCTGGAAGTCCGCGGCGGTGAGCGGCGGTGGTCCGTCACGCTCTCCTTCGTGCGAGTTCCCCGGCGCCGACCCCGCCACCGGGCTCACCAGTTCCGTTCCCCGGCGCGAGGCTTCGAAGGCGTTGCGGCCCGACCCATACGCCGTGTCGACGAAGAGCTCGTCCGGTCGGACCTTCCGCTCCGCGAGCCCGTCAACGACCGGCACGCTCACGTCGGTGTCGCCCCCACTCGAGGGGGTCACCTCCACGTGGGTGATGAGCTGGGTGGCGTTCTCCTCGTAGCAGGTCTCCGCCACCTGCACCTCGTACCCCTTCCCCTTGTGGCCGCTGTAGGTCACATCCGGGTCGTGGGGCGATTGCAGCGAGTCGGCGGACACCTGCTTCGGGTCCTTCAGGGCCACGGGCACCTTGCATTCCCCAGCATCGTCGTCATCGTCCCCCGGCGCCCGTCCCGGTGTTTGCCCACATGGCACTGCTCCCGCAGCAGCCGCTCCAGCAGCCGGTACTCCTCCAGCTGGGCAGCAGTCGTGCCACGGAACCGGTCCACCAGCCGGTATAGGTCCCGGGCACAGACCGAAAGGCGTCGCCGACCCTCCCCCGTGTGGGCGTCCTCGTAGTGGGTCGCCTCGTCTTCTTCCTTCAAATAGCGCCCCAGGAGGCCCTCCGGAACCACAGGGCGAAGCTCTGGGTGCTCCCAGCGCAAGGCCCGCAGGAACAACCGCATCGTCTCACAGAACAGGCCCAGCCGGGTGAGTGTGGCGATGTTGCTCATGATGTGGGTGGAGTCCAGCCGTTGCTTTCCGGTGCGTATGCCCAGCGCCTGGATGATCCGGTCCGTGGTCTCCTGGAAAGCCAGCCGGCCACCATCGTGCTGCATCAGGCGAACTCGGAAGTTGTGGAGGGTCTTCTGGGGCAGGTGGGTCTCCTCGATGTCCAGCCGCAGGGCGTGGTGCCAGAGCAGGTTGAACTCTAGCTGCTCCAGGGCTTCACCGTCGGTGAGGTTGAACATCTCTTTGAGAAGGTGGACCCCGAGGACGGTCTGCACCGCTCGGTTGGGACGACCGTTGTCCGCGCAGTACATCGGAGCAAAGAGCTCCTCGTCAATCAGGGGGAGCGCCTCGTTTCGGAAAACCTCGGCCCAACTCCCCTCCAGGCGCTTAGCCTTCTTCGGCGTCACCAGGAACTGGGACTGCCAGAGGCTCTCTTGCGGGTCTCGCGCTCGGAACATGCTCCCCTCCCTCGCCCGGGCGCTGCCCCAACGCCCTTTCCCCACATTATCCTCCCATTGCCCCCGGAGGACGAGGGGTTTTTACGAGGGAATCATGCTTCCGCCATTTCGTCGCCGTTGATATAATCTGGCCTCACCACTGCGCACTGCCAGAGCACTTCTGTGTTCGCACGCCTGGTCAAGGAGACGAACAATGGCAACCAAGGTCGAGACCAATCTGAAACGCCATAGCAATGTCGTCAGCGAGGGGCCGACTCGAGCGCCCGCCCGTGCGATGCTGCGCGCTGTAGGTTTGCGCGACGAGGACATGTCCAAGCCGTTCATCGCGGTTGGCAATCTCGCCAGCGACGTCACGCCCTGCAACATGCACCTCACAAGGCTGGCCGAGAAGGTCAAGGAGGGGGTGTGGAGCGCCGAATCGGTCCCCTTCATGTTCGGCACGATCACCATTAGCGACGGTATCTCGATGGGCACAGAGGGCATGAAAGCCTCGTTGGTCAGTCGGGAAGTCATCGCCGACTCGATCGAGACGGTGACCTTCGGCGAGAGTATGGACGGTTTGATCGTCGTGGCGACCTGTGACAAAAACATGCCGGGTGCGATCATGGCGATGGCCCGTCTGAACCTGCCTTCCCTGTTCGTCTACGGCGGCGCCATTCTGCCCGGCAACTACCATGGCGAAGACGTCAACATCCAGGACGTTTTCGAGGCGGTAGGCTCGTTCTCTCAGGGCAAGATGTCACTTGACGACCTGCTGGGCCTGGAGCGAGTGGCCTGTCCGGGCGAGGGGGCCTGCTCGGGGATGTTCACCGCGAACACGATGTCCTCCGCCATCGAAGCGATGGGGATGTCGGCGCCGGGCGCCGCTTCGATCCCGGCCATCGACCCTCGAAACGAGGATGTCGCCACCGAAGCCGGCGCCTTGTTGCACAACCTGCTGGAGCGCGACATCAAGGCGCGTGACATCATCACCCGCGAGTCCCTCGAAAATGCGATCACCGTAGTGCTCGCCATGGGCGGCTCGACCAACGCCGTTCTCCACCTGCTCGCTATCGCCCACGAGGCCGACGTACCACTCGACATCGACGACTTCGACCGCCTCAGCCGGCGCACGCCGTATATAACCGATCTCAGGCCGGGCGGCCGCTTCGTCATGTCCGACGTCGATAGGGTCGGTGGAGTCCCGGTGGTCATGAACGAGCTTCTCGCCGCCGGCCTGTTACACGGCGACGTGATGACGGTGACAGGAAAGACCCTGGCGGAGAACCTCGCGGAGTTTTCCGGCAAACCCGACAGCAGCGTGATCTACCCGGCATCGTCGCCACGAAGCCCGACCGGTGGGCTCGTGATCCTCAAGGGCAATCTGGCGCCCGAAGGAGCCGTGATGAAGGTCGCCGGTACGAAGCATCTGGCCCATGAAGGCCGGGCGCGGGTATTCGACGGCGAACGCGCCGCTTTCAATGCCGTGACCGCGGGCGAGATCAAGGCGGGCGATGTGCTGGTGCTCCGCTACGAGGGGCCCAAAGGCGGACCCGGCATGCAGGAGATGCTCTCGGTAACCGGCGCCATATCCGGACGGGGCCTCGGTGAGAGCGTGCTGCTTATGACGGACGGGCGGTTCTCCGGCGCCACGAGAGGCGCCTCCATAGGGCACGTTGCACCGGAAGCGGCGGTTGGTGGCCCCATCGCCCTGGTCGAGGACGGCGACACCATCGTCATGGACGTCGAACGACGAGAGCTAAGCGTTAAAGTCCCGGACGAAGAGCTAGAAAGGCGCCGTAAGCAGTGGAAGGCGCCGGCACCCAACTACGACTCCGGGGTCATGGCCAAGTACGCCAAGCTGGTCTCGACGGCCTCCCGAGGGGCAGTGACGACGTAGGCGGCAGGTGTACGGTCGGCCGCGATACGGCGGGCGGTCACATAGGACCGCCCCTACGCACCGGTGGCGTAGTGCTGGCCGGATGTCGTAGGGGCAGACCTGTGTCTGCCCGCATACCGCGGTCGCGACCGTTCAGGCAACTAACTTTGATTCTCTCGTAAAAAATCTGTGCAGGTCGAATTAGAACAACCGTACCCTTGCCTGGGTACAATATACAGTCTCTGTTCCGTGTCCTACCCCAACATACGGTAGCGCTCACATGTGCTAAAGCGCTGGAACTTCCTCAAAACGGGTTTTTACGAGGGAATCAACTTTGAATGGAATCCCTAGAGGAGCCAAACACATGAGCGACGGACCCGCAATCAAAAACGTGCCCTTCGCGGCCGGCGTCGTCGGAAGCCTGCCGCGGCCGCAGCCGGTCAGGGACATGCTGCCGGAAACGCCAGGCGCCGAGTCGGTCGCGGCGACGCGGACGCCGCAGATGGACGCGGCCGTCCGGTACGCTATCGCCGTGCAGGAGACGGCGGGCCTCGACCTGATCAGCGACGGCGAGTGGCGTCGCCACGCGTACACCCACATCATCGCCGACATCGCCGACGGGTTCTCCGAAGACACGCGAACCGAGCCGCGTCGGTGGGGCATAACCGTTACGGAGCCTCTCGAGGTGACGCGGCCGGGCCTTATCGCCCAGGAGGCCAGCTTCCTGGTGTCGTCAACGGACAAGGCGACCAAGGTATGTATGCCGTCGCCCTACCTGCTTGGCGAGCGTCTCTGGGAGAAGGAGCTGTCGAGCAAGGCCTACCCGACGAGAGACTTGTTTATCGACGCGCTGGTCCCCATCCTTCGCGACGAGCTTCTGGCGCTTCGGGACACGAGCGTCTCAGTGGTCCAGATCGACGAGCCGCACCTGTGCGTTCTGGTCGACCCCAAGGTGCGCGCTTCCTTCGACGACCCGCAGTACGAGATGGACCTGGCGGCCGACAAGATCAACGAGATAATCGACGGGGTCGATGGCGTTCGGCTGGCGCTGCACCTGTGCCGGCGTCACTGGGGTCGACAAGGCTGGGGCGCCGAAGGGGGCTACGAGCCCATCATAGACACGATGAAAAAGATAAAGGTCGACCAGTACGTGATGGAGTTCAGCATCCCAGTAACCGGGGACGTCGCCATCCTGAAAGAGCTCCCCGAGGACGCGCTGATCGGCCTGGGCTGCGTCGAGTGCCGCTTCGAGGACATCGATACACCCGAGCAGATCGTCGCCAGGGTCGAAGAGGCGATGAAGTACGTCGACAAAGAGCGCCTGAGCCTCAACCCCGACTGCGGATTCGCGCCAGGCCTCAAGATCGAGGCGCCGCTGGAAGAGTCGTACGCCAAGCTCCGCAACGAGGCCGAAGCCGCCCGTCGCCTCAGGGAGATGTACGCGTAGGGGTCCGTAGCGTCACTGGGCGTTCGCCGGCTCCACGATCATCTTGATGACCGAGATCAGGTCCGGTGCCTGACGGTTTACCCTGTCGTCCTCCCGTCGTACAAGGACCGCTGGAATCCCGACGGCCTCCGCCCCCAACACATCTGCATCGGGGTTATCGCCGACCATCCAGATGTTTTTGGGATAGCCAGTTTGTTCCTTCGCGATGGCAAATGCTTCGGGGTGCGGCTTTTCATAGCCGATCAGCGCCGACGTGAACACCTGCTCTATGAGTCCACCAAGCCCGACTCCAGTTACAATCGACTCAAGCTCGGGCACATGATTCGACAAAACAACATTGCGCCATCCGCTGGCAGCCACAACTTCGAGGGTCTCGCGCGTGTCCTCGAACGCATGGAAGCTCGAAGGATCAAGGAATCTACGCCTGGTCGCTTGGGCAAGCTTCACAGAGCTTTCGTCGTCGAAACCCAAACGTCTCATACATTTGGTCAGCAGTCCGACAACGTGCGCCCACCAGGCGTTGGGCGTCGAGAGGTGCGGGTGAGGCATTTGAGGCTGGTGCCAGGGGAATCCGTCGCGAATTAGAGGGCGAACGTCTTCTTCATCGATGCCGTGGCACGGGGTAAACTCGTCGAGCGCTTCAACAATGGCGCCGACCCACTTGCCGGGTCGATACGCCAGTGTTCCATCGAAGTCCCAAAGCACCACACGGTCCATCATAAGGACTCCGCGACATCCAAAGACATTAGCCTTGGAATAGTAAACCCGTTTTGACGTCTACTTCAAATTGAGCTGGTTTCGGAACGCGCGTCCTCAGCCGATGGGCTTTCGTACCGCTTCTTGACGCCGTTGCCCCAAACTGTGACGCCGCCTTTCCCAACGACCTGCAGCTTGCCTTCATTGGCCACTAACCCCGAATCCACCGAGGGAGGGCGTCGGGTTAGCATCCTGAAGTGGCCAGAGGGTGCTCTTCTGAATCTGGGATAATGGTTTTGTAACAGCAAAACAGTCCCAGAGAAGGAGCACCCAATAGATGCTACCACGCAACCAGCCCGACCGTATCCGTATCGTCTTTGACGATCACCGCCTGGTGGCCAATGCCGGTCTGCTCCTGCCGGCCACCCTCGCCCGGCATCTGGGCCTGCGGGAACTCGTTGACCATCACCTTGACCTGGGCGGCGCGCCGGGGCGGGCCAACACCGGAGACAAGCTGATGACCCTGGTGGCCTCAGCCATGGCTGGCGGCGACTGCATCGACGACGCTGATGTGTTGCGCACCGGGGGGACGGCATGCACCCTGGGCGGCACGGTCAAGGCGCCATCCACCCTGGGCACCTTCCTGCGCAGCTTCCGGTGGGGCCACGTCCGCCAGCTGGACCGGGTGAGCCGGGAGCTGCTGGCCCGGGCCTGGGCCGCTGGGGCCGGACCCGGCGACGCGCCGTTCACCATCGACCTCGATTCCACCATCTGCGAGACCTACGGACTGGCCAAGGAGGGCGCCCGCCACCACGGCTATACCGGCAAGCGGGGCTACCACCCACTGCTGGCCATCGCCGCCGGCACCGGAGACGTGCTGATGTCCCGGCTGCGCGAGGGCCGGGCCAACACCGCCCGCGGCGCCGCCCACTTCCTGCGGGAGACGGTGGGACGGGTGCGCTACGCCGGGGCCAACGGACGACTCACGCTACGGGCCGACAGCGGGTTCTACACTCATGGCGTGGTATCCGTCTGCCGCAAGATGGATGTCCGCTTCTCCATCACCATCCGCCAGCATAAAAGCCTGCACAATCTCATCGAGGCGATACCCGAAGATGCCTGGACGCCGATTCCTTACTGGATGGACGGCGCCGCCGATGTGGCCGAGACCACCTGCACTCCCTTCCAGAGTGAACCTGACGCCGCGCCGGTGCGGCTCATCGTCCGGCGTGTGAAGCCCACGCCCGGTTCCCAGCTGGCCCTCTTCGCCACCTACAGCTATCACGGCTTCATCACCGACCGGGACGGGGAGATGCTCGAACTGGAGGCCGACCATCGCCGCCACGCCGAGATCGAGAATGCCATCCGAGACCTCAAGCACGGTGTGGGGTTGAACCATCTCCCCTCGGGCCGCTTCGCCGCCAACGCCGCCTGGCTGGCGGTACAGGTGATGGCCCACAACATCGCCCGCTGGACAGCGCGCATCGGTCTGGGCGAGCAGGTGGTGACCACCAAGACCCTCCGGCGGCGGTTCTTCTCCCTGGCCGGACGGATCACCCGCTCGGCGCGCCGCCTCACACTGCATCTGCCACAGCGCTGGCCTTGGGAAGCCCAGTTCGATCGTGCCCTGGCCCGATTGCGCGCCCTGCCACTCCCTGCCTGACGGCGGCGGCGGCAACCGGCCGCCATCCGGCCAACCGAACGTCCCCGCGAACTCGCGCCAGTCCGGTCTGCGAGTGCCTCTTGCTGTGTCCTCTCCCCGCTATCTCGCCCTGACCAACATTCGCAGACGGTCACAAAGTCTCCCCGCGGCAACTGAAGACAAACACCGGCCCCCCTCTACCCCAAATCGTGCCCGGACCATCGCCCTCCCTTGCCCCTATCGCCCGTTCCGCTGCTGCATAGTCATCCCTTCGGTGGATTTGGGCTAACGCTGTGTGGCCTTCAACACCGACGAACGTCGGGCGAGTGAAGCTGATCGCTCTAAACACCGCGATCAACCAAGCAGGCGGATCGTCGAAGTGAGGAACGATCACGGTCCCAGGTATCGCGTTGAACCCTGGGGCCCAACGAAACGGCGGCGGCTTTAGCCCGAATCCACCGAGGGAGGGCGTCGGGTTAGCATCCTGAAGTGGCCAGAGGGTGCTCTTCTGAATCTGGGATAATGGTTTTGTAACAGCAAAACAGTCCCAGAGAAGGAGCACCCAATAGATGCTACCACGCAACCAGCCCGACCGTATCCGTATCGTCTTTGACGATCACCGCCTGGTGGCCAATGCCGGTCTGCTCCTGCCGGCCACCCTCGCCCGGCATCTGGGCCTGCGGGAACTCGTTGACCATCACCTTGACCTGGGCGGCGCGCCGGGGCGGGCCAACACCGGAGACAAGCTGATGACCCTGGTGGCCTCAGCCATGGCTGGCGGCGACTGCATCGACGACGCTGATGTGTTGCGCACCGGGGGGACGGCCTGCACCCTGGGCGGCACGGTCAAGGCGCCATCCACCCTGGGCACCTTCCTGCGCAGCTTCCGGTGGGGCCACGTCCGCCAGCTGGACCGGGTGAGCCGGGAGCTGCTGGCCCGGGCCTGGGCCGCTAGGGCCGGACCCGGCGACGCGCCGTTCACCATCGACCTCGATTCCACCATCTGCGAGACCTACGGACTGGCCAAGGAGGGCGCCCGCCACCACGGCTATACCGGCAAGCGGGGCTACCACCCACTGCTGGCCATCGCCGCCGGCACCGGAGACGTGCTGATGTCCCGGCTGCGCGAGGGCCGGGCCAACACCGCCCGCGGCGCCGCCCACTTCCTGCGGGAGACGGTGGGACGGGTGCGCTACGCCGGGGCCAACGGACGACTCACGCTACGGGCCGACAGCGGGTTCTACACTCATGGCGTGGTATCCGTCTGCCGCAAGATGGATGTCCGCTTCTCCATCACCATCCGCCAGCATAAAAGCCTGCACAATCTCATCGAGGCGATACCCGAAGATGCCTGGACGCCGATTCCTTACTGGATGGACGGCGCCGCCGATGTGGCCGAGACCACCTGCACTCCCTTCCAGAGTGAACCTGACGCCGCGCCGGTGCGGCTCATCGTCCGGCGTGTGAAGCCCACGCCCGGTTCCCAGCTGGCCCTCTTCGCCACCTACAGCTATCACGGCTTCATCACCGACCGGGACGGGGAGATGCTCGAACTGGAGGCCGACCATCGCCGCCACGCCGAGATCGAGAATGCCATCCGAGACCTCAAGCACGGTGTGGGGTTGAACCATCTCCCCTCGGGCCGCTTCGCCGCCAACGCCGCCTGGCTGGCGGTACAGGTGATAGCCCACAACATCGCCCGCTGGACAGCGCGCATCGGTCTGGGCGAGCAGGTGGTGACCACCAAGACCCTCCGGCGGCGGTTCTTCTCCCTGGCCGGACGGATCACCCGCTCGGCGCGCCGCCTCACACTGCATCTGCCACAGCGCTGGCCTTGGGAAGCCCAGTTCGATCGTGCCCTGGCCCGATTGCGCGCCCTGCCACTCCCTGCCTGACGGCGGCGGCGGCAACCGGCCGCCATCCGGCCAACCGAACGTCCCCGCGAACTCGCGCCAGTCCGGTCTGCGAGTGCCTCTTGCTGTGTCCTCTCCCCGCTATCTCGCCCTGACCAACATTCGCAGACGGTCACAAAGTCTCCCCGCGGCAACTGAAGACAAACACCGGCCCCCCTCTACCCCAAATCGTGCCCGGACCATCGCCCTCCCTTGCCCCTATCGCCCGTTCCGCTGCTGCATAGTCATCCCTTCGGTGGATTTGGGTTTAGACTGGCGATCTGCTCGCCCCAGATCATGGCGCCGGCGCTACAGCCGGCGACGACTCCGCCCCTTTCGAGGACCCCGGAGATTGCCGCCCAGGCCCGCGTACCTTCGAGGGTCCGGTACAGGTAGCCTGGATCGCCACCGGACAGGTACACGAAGTTGGCCTCGTCGATGCGCTGTGCCAGGGACTCGTCCATGGCGGTGGCCCGGTCGATCACCTCGACGGCCTTACACTCGGCGCCGAGGCGAGTGAAGTGCTTGACGCCGAGCTCGGACCAGTAGGTGATCCGCTCCCGGCGTTCTTTGCCTGCGGCCGTCGGCATGCACACGACGCGCGCCGGGGACGGTAGGCGTTCGAGGAGGAACCTGTCCACGGGGTCCATCTCGGGCGTATATTCGCCGCTTCCAACCAGGGCCAACGTCCCCTGGTTGGTTGGAGTCAGACGCTCCAACGCCCTACTCCACGATCGAACTAATGGCCAGGTGTGTCAGCCAGCCGTCGCTCTCGTTGATGAACCGGTGTTGAGTCTTGGGCGGCACGTGAATGGCGTCGCCGGCCTTGACCTTATGCACCTCGCCGTCCAGTTCGACATCGGCTTCGCCTTCGATGACGTAGAAGACGTGCTCCTTGGCCTCGTGCGAGTGGGCCGGCTCCGACTTGCCGGCCTGGAGCATCCGGTAAGTCAGGCTGTGGAAGCCCTCGAGCGGCGCTTCCTGGATCGTTTTGGCCGGGTTATATCCCTTCTCGGCGAATATAGTCCAGCCCACGGCGCCGTGGTTGTTTCTGGGCTCCTCGTCCTGCCAGCTACGTATCTGCGCCATGTAGTCCTCCTTACGGCAACGCGGCGCTGATGATCAGGTGCTCCAGCCAGTCGTCGGTGTCGTTGATGAGTCCGTGCTCGACCTTGGCCGGGCCGTAGACGGCGTCCCCAGGTCCGACGTTGACGGTCTCGTCTCCGACGATCATCTTTCCGTGCCCTTCGGTGAAGTAGTAGACCTGCTCCTTCTCGGCGTGGGTGTGGGTCCCCGTCTGGAGCCCAGGTTGGAGGCGGTGGAGTGTGAAGTTCGTGATCTCCTTCAGGGGCGCCTCGTTGAAGGTCTTGCCCTCGGTGCCTTCTTTAGTGAATATGCTCCACAGAAGCGCCGCTCCATGCGATATGTGGGGTGTCGAGTCCAGCCAGTTACGCTGAGCGACCTCAGCCGTCTCGCTGGCGTTGCCGTTGATAATCAGGTGCTCGATCCACTCGTCGCTGTCGTTGATAAGCTGGTGGCGCTTTTCGATAGGCGCGCAGATGGCGTCGCCCTGCTTCACGCTGTACAGCTTGTCGTCGATGTTCATCTTGCCGCGGCCCTTGGTGAAGTAGTAGACCTGCTCCTTGTCCGAGTGGATGTGGTAGTCGCCACTCTTGCCCGGCTGCATTCGGTGCAGCGTTAGGGCGATGAAGCCCTCCAGAGGCGCCTCGTCGGGCGTCTTGCCTTCGGTCCCCTTCGAGCCGAAGATCGACCAAACGATGGCCGTCTCGTGAGAAACGACCGGCACTATGTTCTTCCAGTTCCTAATCGCGACCATACTTACCTGACCTCCTGAGTGTTTAACCACAGATAACACGGAGATCACAGAGGTTTTTGATAGTCCTTAACTCCGTGATCTTTGTGGGCTCTGTGGCGAATTTCCTAACCTATGCGGTCGAAGCCCGTGTAGGGCTGGAGCACCTCGGGGATATAGATAGACCCGTCGGCCTGCTGGTAGTTCTCGAGAACCGCGATAACGACCCTCGGGAGACCGAGGCCAGAGCCGTTGAGCGTGTGGACGAACCGGGGTCGGGATTCCGGCTCCGGCCGGTAACGGATGTTGGCTCGCCGGGCCTGAAAGTCGGTGCAGTTGGAGCAGGAGCTGACCTCCAGCCACTCGTCGCTACCGGGCGCCCAAAGCTCCAGGTCGTACGTCTTGACGGCGGCGAACCCGAGATCGCCGGTGCATAGCTGCAAGATGCGGTACGGGATGCCCAGACGCGCACATACGTCTTCCGCGTCAGCGACCAGCTTCTGCAGCTCAGTGTCGGACTGCTCCGGATCCACGAACTTGAACATCTCGACCTTCTCGAACTGATGGACACGTTTCATGCCCCGCTTGTCCCGGCCGGCGGCGGCCTTCTCCCGCCTGAAGCACGGGCTATGAGCCGTGTAGTTCAGGGGAAGGGTCCCCGGTGGCAGTATCTCGTCCCGGTGGAGCCCCGTCAGGGGAACCTCGCTCGTCGGGACCATCCACATGTCGTCCTCGTCGTCGTGGTACATGTTGTCGGCGAACTTCGGGAGCTGACCGCTGCCGACCATCGTTTCCCTGTTGACGATGAAAGGCAGGTACATCTCCTCGTAGCCGTGCTCGTTCGACTGGATGTCGAGCATCAAGGAAATGAGAGCGTGCTGAAGCCTGGCGCCTTTGCCCTTGAGCACGTAGAAGCGGGAACCGGACGTCTTGACCCCGCGTTGAAAGTCGATGATGCCTAGCTTTTCGCCGAGATCCCAGTGGGGCAGCGGCTCGAAGTCGAAGGTGGGCGGCTCGCCCTCGGTGCGCACGACGACGTTCTCCGAATCGTCGGCTCCCAGAGGTGTGTCTTCGCTGTGGATGTTAGGAATTGTCAGCAGAAGCGCTTCGAGCTCCTGCTGGGCTTCTCTCGTCGCGGCCTCGAGGGTCTTGATGCGGGCGCCCACGTCCCTCATCTCGTCGATCATCTCCTGAGGCCGTTCTTTCATCCGGCCCAGCTCGCGGCTCACTTCGTTGCGTTTGCCGCGCAGCTCATCCGCTTCGGTGACAGCCGTGCGACGGCGTGCGTCCAGCTCCAGGATCCTGTCGACGGGCGGGTCGTCACCCCTGTCCTGAGTAGCCTTCCGTACGAGCTCGGGATCGTTGCGTATCAGCTCGATACTTAGCAAAAGAGTTCCTCGGAGGCTGAATTGTACTCGCAGAGAACGCAAAGAATCAAAGGGTCGCCAAGCCGTAACACAATAGGATGGATATTGTGTCCGGCTTGTATAATGAGCGCGACGTCCGCCTATAGGAGGGTTTCCTTTGACAGAATATGTAAACGCCGTCATTCACCACGATCAAATCTCTCAGAGTCCTTCATATGGAGGCGTGATAGCTCTTAATGACGGGAGATTGATGTGGGGTTGGGGGTCAGGTCACGCCGACCCGGTCAGGCCGTTGATGGCCAACTTCTCCGAGGACGGCGGCGCGACCTGGACAGACCCGGTCGAGCTCAAGCAATCCGACGGCGAGCCTGTGATGGGAATCATGGACGTCAACCTGCTCAGGCTGTCTTCCGGCGCGTTGGGGTTGGCGCAGCGCTCGCTCTATCGGGCAGAGAGCCAGGGGCAACCCCATCGGGCGGGGCTCTCCTTCCACCGGTCCGACGACGAAGGAGAGACGTGGTCCCAACCCACACCGATCAACCCACCGGAAACCGACGCGGTCTTCACCAACGACAAGAGCATCGTTTTGAAGGACGGTCGTGTCGTCGTGCCCTTCTATGCGAGCATCGGGCCCATCACCGCCCCGGTCTCGAAGTACAGGAGCCGCTTCGGGGAGGAGATGGCTACCGCCGAGCTGGGTGCCCTCTCGTACAACTCCGCGTACTACTCCGACGACGACGGCGCGACGTGGACCCGCAGCCGCAACGAGACTTACGTGATGCTCGACCATGGCATCGGCGGCAAGTACATCATGGGCGAGCCGGAGTTAGTCGAGCTGGACGACGGACGCATCCTGATGCTAGGCAGGACGAACCTGGGCGTCTTCTTCCGATGCTATTCAGAAGACCGGGCCGAGACGTGGACCGAGCCGGTACCCACGGGACTGGCCTGTCCCCCGACACCTTGTAGCGTCGTCCAGCTTCCTGGCACAGGTGACCTGCTGGTCGTCTTCAATCAGATCTCCCGTTGGGAGGGCATGATCGGCGTATACCGTCACCGGCTCAGCACCGCCGTCAGCAAGGATGACGGCGAGACATGGGAACACCATAAGAACCTCGAATCGCTGGACGACGTGACTTACGTGGAGCCTGACGGGCTGGCGCCCTTCCACCAGGCCAAGTTCAAACAACCGATTGACCGCACCCGCTACCACCGGGCTCCCGGCCCTCTGAGGTTCTCGTACCCTAGCTGCACGGTCGTAGGAGACCGGGTGATCATCACCTACGGCATGAGCGTGTTCGGCGACAAATCGGTGATCGCCGACACGTACGGCGTGGACTACGACCAGCTCATGGAGGAGATTGGGCTTGCACCCTACGACTCGGGGAACAAGATTCGCGTTCTGTCGCCGGAGTGGTTCTACCAGTGACCTTCGGTTTCCTCAGGACCGGCGGCGAGAAGAAGCCCGATGTCGACGAGCTGCTGGACGACCTGAGCCGAACTGCATCTACTTCGCCCATCTTCAATGAGGTCTGGCCCGGAATCGTCGACGCCATCCGTCCTCTCGTTCCCTTCGACCGCATCGCGGTTGGGGCCGTTGACGACCAAGCCGAGACCTTCACCGAAGAGTACGTCTTCGGACTTGAGATCGAGGACAGGTCACCAGGGGAGCCTCATTCGACAGCTGAGACGGTCACCGCCGCCGCGATATCCGGGCAGGCCGCCGTTCTCGAGAAGAGTGAACGCCTCGAGGAAATCCTAGGGCGGTTTCCAGGCGCCCGCGCGGCCCTCAAGGCGGGGATCAGGTCTTTCATCGCCGTGCCAATGACCGCCGGAGAGGGCGTGGCGGCGGCCCTGGTGATCGAGTCGGTTGACCACGATGCCCATTCGGAGCGCCACCTTCGCATCGTCCAGCGCATCGGGGCTCGAATCCTGGGCGCTTATGCGAACTCGCGCAGGTTCGCCGACGCTGCACGGGAGACGAAAGAGAATAGCGCACTCGCCGAGATTGGCCGTCACGTCGCCGGCCTCCGAGAACTGTCCGACCTGAAGGGCATTGAGACCCGCGCTCGCGACCTCATTCCGTTCGACCGGCTCACGGTTACAGTGCTGGACCGAGAAGGACGCAACGGGACCGATGCCTTCGTAAACGGCGCTCCAGTGACCGGGTGGGGCGAGGGCTGCACGTTCGACGTCGAGGGGACCCCCCTAGAGACCGTCCGAGACTCGCGGTCTATTCTCGTCGTTAACGCCGACAGTCCGGCCGAGCTATCGAGTAAGCTGCCGGCCGAGGCCCCTGGGACAGCTTCTGGGTACCGGTCGCTCGTGGCCGTGCCGCTCGTGTCCGAAAACCGGGTTGTGGGGACGGTCACCTTTCGATCAACCACGGTCGACGCATATTCGGACCGTCACGAGGAGCTCGCCGAGCTGCTCGCTTTGCAGATCGTCGGCTCTATCGCAAACGCCCAGGTGTTTTCCAGGATACGCCGTAGCTCGGAAATCGATACCGTCCTAGCCGACATTGGTCGGCTGATTCACTCCGCCCATGAGCTGCAGGATGCCTTCGGCGAGCTTGCTGGACTTCTGCGTATCCTGATCCCTCTCGAACACGTCGTGGTCGCGGCGATCGACGCCGGCGAGCGCGAAGTGGTGATCGAATACGCTGGCGGCGCCGAACCAGCCGGAATGTCGCAAGGGGACGCTCTACCCCTCAGCGAGAAGATGGTCGATGCGCTGGTTGAAACGCGGTCCGGCCTGGTCGCGTCTTCGGACGAACTCGAGGTGAGCTTTCCGGATTGGCGGTTCTTGGCAGCCGCAGGAATCCAGTCGATCGCCGCCGCCCCGTTGATCGCCGGCGGAGAGGCTTTCGCGGTGATCATGCTGCTTTCGACCTCGGAGCGTTCGTACAGCGACGAGGACCTGGACTTGCTCGGGCGCGTCGCTGCGCAAGTCGCCGGTCCTATCGCCGGCACGCACGCCAATACCCGTCTTGCGACGGAGGCCGCCGAGGCCGAGTTCATCGGGAAGGCCGCTCAGCTAGCGCCCCCGGCGTTCCGAACCGGTGACTATGAGCCGTTAGCCACGCACGTCGCAAAGTCGCTGCCGTTCGACCGACTTGAGCTCGAGGACATTGACCTGAACAACCAACGAGTTGTCGGGAGGTTTGCTTATGGCGGGGGGCCCGATGGGGGCCTCGACGTGGAGCCTCGTCCTCTGGCTAAGAGCCTATCTGAACGAGTTGTAGGATTGGCAGAGCCGGTCATCGTCCAGGCCCCGGAGAACGGCGAGCCGGCGCCGGACTCGTTGGAGCCCGCTGTCGAAGCAGGCCTGAAGTCCTTCCTTGTGGTGCCGCTGGCGGCCGGCGATACCGTGGTCGGTGCGTTGACGCTGAGCTCGGCCTCTGTCGAGTACGAGGAAAGGATGCTGGACCTGGCCGGGCGAGTCGGCGCGGTCCTCGGCGGCCCCCTCGCCGAGGCCCAGTCACGCGAACAGCTGAGCCGACGAGCCGACGAGGCGGAGCTCGTCGCGGAGCTTGCCCGGTTGACTGCCTCGTCATCGAACACGGCAACCTACGAGGCGATCGCAGAGCAGATCCAAAGCCGAATCCCATTCGACCGCCTGGAAGTCGCGACGTTTGAAGGCGAGGATGGGACGCTCAGGCTTACGTTTGCTGCTGCTGTCGACCTAGCGGAATCCGACGACTGGACGGTAAAGCCGCTCGCTGGTTCCGTTTACGAAGAGGCTTTTCGCCAGGGCGCGGGCGTCGTCCTCCGGCAGCCGGTAACCGAAGACGGTGAGGCAGGGCTGCAGTCGTACCTGGTGGTCCCACTGGCCTCCAACAACGAGATCGCCGGCGGCCTGCTCCTCGCCTCGACAAACGGCGAGGCGTACGGGGACCGAGAGCTGGCCCTCGCCGCACGTGTGGGACTGCAGCTAGCCGGAGCGCTCACTAAGCCTTTCAGCCGGCGGGGTCACGAGCCTGACCGCGACGAGCTTGTGGCCCTGGCCGAGATGGGCCGGACGCTGACCTCGTCGATTGACCTCGACGAGGTCTACGACCGGTTCGCAGAGCTGGCAGGCCAGCTAGTCCACTACGACCGCCTCGCTATCTGGACCATCGATCTGGAGCGCAAGAACCTCGTCTGCTCATTCGTCCGAGGCGTCGATGTACCGGGGGCCGAGCAGGGCAAGGTGATTCCGCTACATGGACTAGCTCCCGCCATGGCCGTCTCTCTTAGCTCCAAGCTGGTCGTCGAGGACGGCCCCGTGGACGCCTTAGGAGAAGGCCTTCAGGACGTCGTTCGGGGTACTGCTGCCGCCCTCCCGGCGATGTTGCTGGTGCCTCTCGTAGTCGATCGGGAGACCGTCGGCATGCTAGGCCTCAGCTCTGTACGGCCGAATGCGTACTCGGAACGCGACATATCGATGGCCGAGAGCGTCGGCGCGCAGATCGCCGGGGCGGTCGCCAACGGCCAGCTATACCGGGAGAGCAGGGAGGTCGAGGAGGCTGTGCGGCACGTGGTCGAGCGTCTCGATCTCGCCATGGAGGGCTCTGGTGAGCTGCTCTGGGACTGGCGGATCTCGGAGAACGAAGTCTGGTGGTCCCCAAAGGATCACCGGGCCGTCGGAGACCCCATGGCTGGGCCACAGGGGGTCCGCAGCGACTGGCAGGAACGGCTGCATCCTGACGATAGCGAGCGAGTACTCACTGCCCTGAAACGTCACCTGGAGAGCGGTGACGCGTACGACGTGAGATACCGCTACCGTACCGACGCCGGCGAATACCTGATGGTTGCCGACCGCGCGAACGCCGTTCGCGACCAGGAGGGGCAGCCTGTCCGAATGGCCGGCTCGCTCCGAGACATTACGGAAGTCGATGATGAGTCGTTGCACAGCTACCAGGGTCCCCATGATCTCGCGGCGGCGCTGGCGATTACTCAGCGCTTCAGAGACGCGGTGCTTGCTGTGCCCGACGACGAAACCGAAGAGGCGACATATGCCTCGACCCTCGCTTCGGCGGGAGAGCCGGTCGCCAGGCTGATCACCGATCTGCAGAGGCTCGCCGGGGTGGCCGATGTCGAGTTGACAAGAGAAAGTGTCGACTTGAGGTCCCTGGCTCGGGCCGCTATCAGGAGGCTCCGGAAGGCCCACCCGGACAGGACGGTGACAACGACCGTGGCGACCAAGATGACCGTCAACGGCGACCGCGAGCTACTTAGGCTCATGCTGGGGGACCTGCTCGACAACGCTTGGAAGTTTACCGCGGAGCGTGAAGACCCCAGCGTCGACGTCGGGTGGGAGGAGCAAGACGGCGAGACGCGCTACTATGTCAGAGACAACGGCGTCGGGTTCGATCAGGCCGACGCCAGCAGGCTGTTCGGGATTTTCCAACGCCTTCATGCAAACACGGACTTCGAGGGCGTCGGCGTTGGGCTGGCGACGGTCCGACACATCGTGCAGCTCCACGGAGGTCGCGTTTGGGCGGAAGGTGAAATCGACGGGGGTGCCACCTTCTACTACACCTTGTCCGACTCCTGATGTGCATGTTCTGGGGCTGCATCGTAGCGGCCTTCATGGCCGTCGCCTGCGGCGAAGACAGCCCTCTCATGAGTCCGCCGCCTTCCGTGGCGACAATGTCCGCGCTGGCCACTGAAGACCAGCCGCAAGAAGTGGACCCCGCCAGATCTTCGGCCCCAGACCCAGTTAGTCCCACGATTCCGCAGTCGGCCCCGCTTCAGGAGATGGCGGTCGAGCGGGCCTTCCCCAATTTGTCCTTCGGCCGCATGGTCGACCTCACGTTCCCGGACGACGGCACCAACAGGCTTTTCCTCGTCCTCCAGCCCGGACGGATTGAGGTCTTCGAGAACGAGCAGAGCGTCGACTCGACCAAGACCTTCCTCGACATAACCGGTCGGGTGAACGACGGTGGAAACGAGGAAGGCCTGTTGGGACTGGCGTTCGACCCCGACTTTCGCACCAACGGGCACTTCTACGTCAACTACACCGCCTCCAGCCCCCAACGCACCGTCGTCTCGCGTTTCTCCGTAAGCGCTGACGACCCCGACCGCGCCGATCCCAGAAGCGAGCAGGTTATCCTGGAGGTCGAGCAGCCGTTCAGCAATCACAACGGTGGCCAGGTGGCGTTCGGCCCCGACGGCTACCTGTACATTGGGCTCGGCGATGGTGGCTCGGCTGGGGACCCAAGAGGCAACGGCCAGAACCTCGATACCCTGCTCGGGACAATCCTGCGCATCGACGTACGGTCGACTGGGGCAGGCAATCCCTACGCCATCCCATCCGACAATCCCTTCGCCGGCAACGATGACGGCGCACGAGGGGAGATCTGGGCTTATGGCCTCAGGAACCCGTGGCGCTTCAGCTTCGACGGCGAAACCGGCAATCTCTGGACAGGCGACGTGGGCCAGAACGCCTGGGAGGAGATCGACGTCATCAGGCCCGGGCTCAACTACAGCTGGAACGTGATGGAAGGCGCGCACTGCTACCTGGGCGGCCGGACGGCACGACAGTTGCTGGCGGCTGGGCCCGAAGGGTGCGACATGACAGGCCTGGAAAAGCCGATCGCGGAGTACAGGCACGACGACGGCTGCTCGGTCACGGGCGGTTTCATCTATCGCGGGCAACGGCTTCCTTCGCTATACGGGGCGTACGTCTACGGCGACTTCTGCAGCGGCAAGATATGGGCGCTCAGGTACGACGGCACCGCAGTCACGGAGCACCTTGAGCTAGTGGACTCTAACTTGAGCATATCCGCCTTTGGCCGGGACCAGAGCGGCGAGCTGTACATGTTGTCGTTCGACAACAAGATTTACCGGCTTGGTCCGAGATGACGTCGTTGCCAGCCGCTGTGTTTTTCGACATGGACGGCACCCTTCTCGACTGGGGTGACCCCGACGAACACTGGCGTGAGATCTGTAACGAGATCGCGTCAGAAGTCGACGGCCTGGCACCCGAGGACCTGTTCAAAGCTATCACCGGCCGGCGCGATTGGTTCTGGTCGAGTCCGGAAAAAGCTCGGTTGGGACGCCTCGACCTCGATTCCGCCCGTCGAGAGATCGTCGGTGCCGCCCTGCATGCCATGGACGTAGAGAGCTCATCCTTCGCGGACAGGGTCGCGGACCTCTACTCCGACAGGCGGTGGGAGGCAATCGAGCTGTCGCCGGGAGCACTCGATGTACTGAGCGAGCTCCGACGCAGAGGGACCGCATTGGCGTTGGTCACCAACGAAGGCAGCAAGAGCCAGCGTCGCAGCATCGACAGGTTCGGTCTCATTGACTTCTTCGATCATGTCCAGATCGAAGACGAGTTCGGACTCGGCAAACCCGACCGGCGGGTGTTCGAAAACGTCCTCGCAGGATTGGGCGTCAACGCTACCGATGCCTGGATGGTCGGGGACAACCTCGAGGCGGATGTTGCTGGGGCGCAAGCTGCTCGGATATTCGCCGTCTGGTACGACCCTGCATCCGCGGGAGTGCCGGACTCCGCGGAAGCAAGGCCGGATAGAGTCATCGGTAGGCTGCACGAGCTACTACCGCGCTGACAGCCCGCGCGCCCCAAGATGCAGCGGTAAAGTGGACTATGTGAAACTTGACACAAACGGCGACGCGGTACTAAAATACCCGTTCGTTCAGGTATGAGTCCTTCGTGTCGGTAGGGGGCTCGTTTTTATGTTCTTTAACGTCTCTCAGCTAATGATGGAGCCCAGCGGCTCGACTCGGGCGTATAACGTCGACGAGGACCTCCTTGCACGCGAAGGCGATGGAGCCCAACGCTACACGGGCTCTGCAAGGCTCTTCAAGACCGACCGGGGCATTTGGGTAAGTCTCGATCTGGAATCCGAGGCCTTCTGTACCTGCAGCAGGTGCTTGGAGGAGTACAGACAGCCGGTTCGCGTAGTCATCGAAGAGGAGTTCTTCTCGCATTTCGATCCGTATACAGGACAGCCGCGGGGGCTTTCCGACAGCGAAGAGAACTTCAGCATCGACGCGAACCACACGCTAGACCTCACGGAGGCTGTGCGACAGTACTCGACGCTGAACATTCCGATGCAGCAGACGTGCCGTGAAGGCTGCAAGGGGATCTGTGCGACCTGCGGCTCCAACCGAAACGAAGTCGAGTGTCAGTGCGACCTAGCTGTCAGAGATAGCCGGTGGGGCGTCTTACTCGAGATGGCGGCCGCCGAAACAATGAGCGATATCGGAGAGAGATAAATGGGAGCTGTTCCCAAGAAAAAACACTCCAAGAGTAGGACGAGGCGAAAGAGGTCGCACTTTGCGCTTCGCGCTCCTTCGCTCTCGATCTGTCCGCAATGCAGGAGCGCGAGGCTCCCACATCGTGTTTGTCCTTCCTGTGGGTACTACAACGGTCGCGAGGTCGTTCCTCAGGCCGCCGGCGACGAGGGTTAACGCCCAGTCCGGCGGTCCCACTCAGTGACTAGAGGGGGGTCTCTATGAGCTTGCGTGAACGCACCGGCGCTCAAATCTTCCAGCCATTGCCGCATGGAGAGGATGTCGCGTACCTGTTCCCCGGACAGGGGACCCAGGCTGTCGGCATGGGCCAGGAACTCTACGATAGCTCTCCGGCCGCGAGGTCGGTGTTCCACGACGTCGACATGGCGTTGGAACGCCCTCTGACCAAGCTGCTGTTCTCTGGACCCGAGGACGAGCTTCGGGAGACCATCAATGCCCAGCCCGCCATCATGGCGGTCAGTCTGGCCTGCGTCGCGGCCATCCGCGAGAATCTCGGGGACGACGCCATGCCCCGCCCGGCGATGGTGGCCGGTCACAGTCTTGGCGAATACACGGCGCTTGCCGTCGCGGGAGTCCTCGACGTCGGCGACACCACACGGTTGGTAATGGCGCGGGGCCGGTTGATGCAGGAGGCCTGCGATCAACAGCCCGGCAGCATGGCAGCGGTCCTCAACCTCGATCAGCTGACGATGGAGGAAATCGCGCGAGAGACCGGCACCTACGTCTCCAACGTCAACACCGCGGAGCAGATCGTCATCAGCGGGGAACGCATGGCCCTAGCCCAGGCGCTTGACCTGGCGATGGCGAGAGGTGCCAGAAAGGTGATCCCGCTGAGCGTCGGCGGGGCGTTCCACTCGGCGCTTATGGAGCCCGCGAAGGCCGGCCTCGTCGAGGCGGTCGACAGTCTGAAGTTCAAAGACCCCACCGTACCCATCGTGGCCAACTGCACAGGCAAGCCACTGACGACGGGGGAAGAGGCCAAGCAGGAACTAATCTCTCAGATATCAAGCTGCGTACAATGGAAGCAGACTATCGACTACATGGTCGGTTCGGGCGTATCATCTTTCGTCGAGGTCGGACCCGGCAAGGCGTTGGCCGGCATGGTGAAGCGCATCGACAGGTCGGCGGAAGCGGTTAGCGTGGGCGACATCGACTCGATTCTCCGGCTGCGGAGAAACTAACGGGGACCTGCCGTACAATCGGTACCTTGCGAGTGATGTCGAATTGAACACCGCCGCCACCGCCGACGTCCGGTCACCCACCAACCGCCGAAAAGCCCGTGTCGCCGCCCTTCAGGTACTGTACGAGATCGATGGCGCTAGACATGATCCCGTCCGTGTTCTCGAGAGTCGTCTGAGTGATTCTGGCCTGGTTCGGTCCTCGGAAGAGTACGCCCGACGACTCGTCGAGGGATTCCTGGAACACCGGGAGGGGATCGACTCGACGATATCGACTCATGCGCCGACCTGGCCGCTCCGCCAGATCGCGATGGTCGACCGGAACATCCTCAGGCTCGCAATATTCGAAATCGTGAAGGGCGGCGACACGCCGCGCAAAGTGGCAATCAACGAGGCCGTTGAAATGGCGAAGACCTTTGGCGCCGATGCGTCGCCTAAATTCGTCAACGGAGTGTTAGGATCGATTCTGGAAGAGATAGACCCAATAGAGCGGGAGACTTCGAGGGAGAAGACTAATGGCGACAGTTGAAGAACGGGTGCGAACGGTAGTTGCAGATAAGCTTAGCGTCGACGAGGACGAGGTGATTGCCGGCGCGTCATTCACCGAAGACCTGAACGCCGACTCCCTCGACCTCGTCGAGCTTATCATGGCCTTCGAAGAGGAGTTTGGCTCCGAAGATCAAGCCCTCGAAATCTCGGACGAAGACGCCGAAGGGATCACCAACGTACAACAGGCCATCGACTACCTGAAGGGCCACGGCGTAGAGGACGAATAGCAACGTACCTCAGCCTGCCCTCCATCGTTGCCCGGCTGTCGGCGACCGGGCCTCTTCCCTTTCGAACGGTGGGGGGAGATCGAGAAAAGGGCTCTTGCCTCGGAGGAATCGATGCCCGTTGACATGATCGTCTGCGTGAAGCAGGTGATCGACCCGGAGACTCCCGCCTCCGCGTTCCGCATCGACACCGACGCAAAGCAAGCCATTCCGCCCTCGGGCGTGCCGCCCGTACTCAACGGATTCGACGAGAACGCCGTTGAAGCGGCACTTCGCGTAAAGGACTCCGTCGGAGGTCGCATCACTGTCCTATCGGTCGGAAGTGACCTGGCGACCGAAGTGATGAAAAAGCCTCTGTCGATGGGAGCCGACGAGCTCGTGCTCCTCCAGGACACCGCCTTTGCAAAGCTCGACTCTTTCGCCACCGCCCACGCACTGGCCGCCGCCATCGAGAAGATAGGCCGCTACGACCTTATCCTCTGCGGTCGCCAAGCGTCGGACTGGGACAACGCCCAGGTGCCATTGGGTATAGCCGAGATCTTGGGCCTGCCCTGCCTTACTTTGGCCCAGCACGTAGAGGTCGCCGACGCAGGTGTCATCGTGCACCGAGCCCTGTCAGACGGCTACGAGGTAGTCGAAGCAGACCTGCCCGCCCTAGTGACGGTGAGCAACGAGCTAGGCGAACCCCGATACCCCACCCTTCGTGGAATCATGGCGGCCGGTCGGAAGACCCCCGAGGTGTGGGGCGGTGGCGACGTTGGCCTCGATCTTGCGCTGCTCGAGCCCAGGATCACGGTAAACATTCTGGAGGTCCCCGTTAGCGAGCGCGTATGCGAGTTCATAGAGGGCGAAGACGAGGCTGATGCCGGCCGGCAACTGGCGCTGCGGCTCCACGAGGAGAAGCTGATATAGCTCGCCGGGAGCAACGATGTCTGTACTGGGAGACCGCTGACCCGTGAATCAATTGACGAGCCTCTTCATTGGCTGAAATACTTGTTTTAGGAGAGCTTAAAGGGCCCTCTTCTGAGTCTTCCCCCGAAGATGGAAGGGGTGGATGGGGAACACTACACCCTATCACGGCCGAGCTGGTGACGGCCGGTCGCGGTCTAGGCGGCGATGTCGGCGTAGCTCTCCTAGGGGACGACCTCGAAGTGCCCGCAGCCGAGGCCGCAGCGATCGGGGCGGACAAGGTCTACGTCGTTGAGCATCCGTTGCTCGGCGGGCATTCCATCGACGCCAAGGTCGAAGCATTCGAGCAGGTATGCAGGCAAACGTCGCCTAGGGTCGTGCTCGTAGGGAAGACCCCGATGGTCCGCGACGTCGCCCCGAGGGTCGCCTTCAGACTTGGTGTCGGACTGGCCCAGGACTGTACAGAGGTGCGCACCGATGCCGAAACGGGACGGGTCGTGGCCGTCAGGCCAGTGTATGGAGGAAACGCGCTTGCCACGGTCACGTTTCCGGACCTGGACCCGCAAATGGCTGTGATCAGAGAGGCGGCATACGAGCCTTACCAAATGGATGGTTCCCGGACTGACGAGATCATACCCGTGGAGGTTGACATCGATCCATCGGTGGTGAAGGTCAGACACGTGGAGACGGTCCGTCAGGAGGCCGAGAGCGTCCGGCTGGAAGACGCCGCGGTGGTGATCAGCGGCGGTAGGGGCCTTGGGGGGCCCGAGCCGTTCAGGGCGCTCGAAGAACTGGCGGGCCTGCTCGGCGGCGCCGTAGGCGCCTCTCGAGCCGCCACCGACGCCGGCTGGATCGACCACAGCTACCAGGTTGGACTCACGGGCAAGACCGTCACGCCTGACCTGTACATCACGTTCGGTATATCGGGCGCCAGCCAGCACATGGCCGGATGTTCGGGGGCGAAGCACATCGTCGCCGTCAATCGAGACTCCGACGCCAACATATTCAAAGAAGCGACGTTAGGCGTCGCCGGCGATTGGAGCAAGGTTCTGCCTTCGTTCATCGAAACGGTACGAGAGTTAGTCGATTGAGGAATGCGGGCAGACACCTAGGTCTGCCCCTACTTTTGTCGTAAGGCGATCAGAGAGGTTAACTTTGCTTGACGGTGGATTCGTCTTAGATCTCGACGAGGTAATAAACAGCATCGGAGCCAACGACGCGCTCTCGATCGCCTTCCCCACCTTTGGTAAGGCACTCGTCGTGGACATCAGGTCCAACGAGTCCGAGGGCCCGTTCGTACGTATCATGCCTGTGGCCGGTTCGCCGCAGGAGCGGATACGTAGTCTCCGGCGGGCCAGGCCCCGCTTCCCAAAGCTACGCGAACTGACCGTAATACTCTGGCCGCGTTTCGTCGGCGGCCTCGTCAGACTCGGTATTTGGGACCGGCTGATCGAGTGGGTTACTACGACTGGGGATCAGGAAGCCGTTACCGCCTGCAACGAAGCCATCAAGGAGCTACAACGCCTCGAGAGGGCCGAGCTGATGGCCGTGGTCACTGGCGAGAACTACCACACGATCTGGCCTGCCACGGAATAGGTCCCGCAGCGTTCCCCGTCTTCCGCACCAGCGCCCTCAGGCCTTCTCTTCGTCTCCATTGTGCTGATCGGCGATCCGCTGCGCGATATGACTTGGCACAGCTTCGTAGTGATCGAACTTCATCGTGAACGAGCCCCGGCCTTGAGTCTGTGATCTTAGTTCCGTCGCGTATCGCAGCATCTCCGACTTGGGCACCTCTGCCTCGATGCTTGTAGTGCCGTCGCCGTTAGGATTCATCCCTTGAATGCGGGACCGTCTCCCGTTCAGGTCGCCCATGACGTCGCCGGTGTCAGAGTCCGGCACGGTAATGCTGGCCTGCATTACCGGCTCCAGCAGTACCGGGTCGGCCTGCTTGATGCCGTCCGCAAGCGCGTGTCCGCCGGCTATCTCGAAACTGACGCCCGAGGAGTCCACGGGATGAAAACTACCGTCGAACAGGGTTGCCCGTAAGTCGACGATCGGGAAACCCGCTATCACCCCATCCGTCAGCGCCTTCTGGCACCCCTTCTCCACCGACGGGATATACTCGCGGGGCACCGACCCGCCGACGACTTTTTGCTGAAAGTCGAAGCCCGATCCCCTTGGAAGAGGCTCAATCTCCAGCCACACGTGGGCGAATTGGCCGTGGCCACCGGTCTGCTTCTTGTGCCGGTACTCCACCTTGGCGGACCCGCCGATGGTCTCCTTGTACGCCACCTTGGGCGTTTGTAGCTCGATCTCCACACCGAACTTGCGCTTCATCTTCTCGACCGCAACTTCCACGTGCGTGTCCCCCAGGCCTCCAAGGAGCATCTCCAGCGTGTCGGGCTCCCTAGTGACCTGTAGGGTCGGGTCCTCTTCTGCGATTCTGGATACCGCGGTGGTCATCTTGTCCAGGTCGGCCTTGGACTTCGGGAAGACAGCCATCTGATATACCGGCTCAGGGAAGTGGAACTCCGGTAGCTGTAGCGGGTCTTCTCTAGCGGCTAGCGTGTCGCCGGTAACGACTGAGTTGAGCTTGGCCGCGGCGCCGATGTCGCCGGGCGCCAATTGATCGACGGCCTCTTGCGTTTTCCCAGACACGACGAATAGCTGAGCTACCCGCTCTGCCTCCTGTTTGCCGACGTTCCAGACCTGCGAATCGCTCTTGAAATCGCCGCTGTAAACGCGGAAGTAGGAGAGCTTTCCGACGAAGGGGTCGGCCGCTGTCTTAAAGACCAGCGCCGCGAGCGGGGCAGTCGGGTCCGCCGTCACCGAGACCTCCTCGTTGCTCGTGAGGATCGTCGCCTGCACGTCACCTGCGGCCGCAGGTGACGGAAGCAGGTCCACAATCAAGTCCAGGAGTTCTTTGACCCCGGTCTCTTCGGTCGCTGCTCCTACTAGCACGGGCACCAGGTCGCCAGAGGCGACGCCCAGCTTGACTCCCGCAGTTATCTCTTCCTTTGTCAGCGGCTCGCCCTCAAGGTATTTCGTCGTTAGATCGTCGTCTGTCTCGGCGATCGCTTCAATGAGGCGCTCGCGGGCAGTCTCTACTGTATCCTGGAGACCGTCGGGGACCTCGGCACCCTCGTCTAAGAGACTGACCGGTCCAGAGAAACTAGACTCGGACCCGATGGGGACCTGAAGCGGCACGCACCTCCTGCCGAAGGCCTCGTCCAGCGACTCCATTACGCGCTCAAAGTCCGCGTTTTCGCGATCCAGCTTGTTGACGAAAACGATCCGAGGAAGAGACCGCTCCTCGGCCATCTGCCACATCTGCCGTGTCCCCACCTCGACTCCGGACGGAGCGGCCACGACTATCACGGCGGCCTCGACGACCCGGACGGCTGAGATTACCTCGCCTCTGAAGTCCGCGTACCCGGGGGTGTCCAGGACGTTGATCTTGTGGTCCCGCCACGAACACGGCAGGACCGACGTCTGGACACTCGCGGTGCGTTTGTGCTCCTCGGGCTCGTAATCCGAGATCGTCGTACCGTCGGAGGTGCTCCCGAGCCTGTTGGTCCCACCCGCGGCGTAAAACATAGCCTCGGCGAGCATCGTCTTCCCAGCACCGCTGTGCGAGAGCAAAGCGACGTTGCGAAGGTCTCCAGTAGCCACATTAGCCATTTGCGGACTCCTGTCTATGTCACGAGGTCGCCCTGAGCGACAGTCCGTCGATCAACAACGACCGTTCGGCATCGCCGACTTGGGCGGACCTCCCATGGCGCACCCGGCCTGGTTGCAATACGACAACCGTCGGCGCGTCGGGCGCTTCGGGAATCGCCGAGGACTATGCTCTTTGGCGCGACGCGATGTACGAGCTACCAGCCCTTACGGCGGTTACCGCACTTCGCGCAGAACACGTCACGCGTTGGCGGGTTTTCGTGACTGCACTTCTCGCACTTCCACGACATAGCGAATCACCTCGTTGAGCTGTGTTAGGGGTATTCTAGTAAAGGCGGCCCAGGCCTGTCCACAGCCTGCGTAGAGGCCGGCCAGCGACTTCGTATTACCGACCCGGCCTTTCAACTCGTTTCGATGCCGGAGCCCGGCTCGCCCCAGCCCAACGGGAAGGCGAAGCGCTGCATTGCTTTGTCCACCTTCTCTCGATCAGGTGCAGTGTCCTCCCACGTCGCGATTTCCGTTTCCACATCCGTTACCCATTCCTGCACCAGCTCCCAAAAACGCCAGAAGAAGACGAACATGAAGGAAGCGATATGGGCCCTATGTTGATTCTGTGCCTCGCCGTTCAGATAGTCCCGGCCGACAGCGGTGCCTTCCTTGCTCCACGTCTCCATCTCGGCGCGTATTGAAGTGAGAGCATCTAGTGTCCTGAGTTATGAATCCGATGACAAAATCGGGCGATGGTAGCTAGTAGCTGGTCTGCGGTTTTGGTCCAGATGAAGGGCTTTGAGGCAGCGTTGTGCTGGTCAATGTACTGTTCGATGGCTTGCTCCAGTTCCCGAGTGCTGCGGAACACCCCGCGGCGCAGTTGCTTCTCTGTCAGCACCGCGAACCAGCGCTCCACCTGGTTCAGCCAAGAGCTGCTGGTGGGGGTGAAGTGCAGGTGATAGCGCGGCCGCCGGGCCAGCCAGCGCTGGATGGTGGGGGTCTTGTGGGTGGCGTAGTTGTCCAGGATAAGGTGCACGTCGAGGTCCGGGGGTACGGTCGCATCGACCCGGTCGAGGAAGCGCCGGAACTCCGTGGACCGGTGCCGACGGTGGCAGGCGCCGATGACCTCTCCCGTCTTCACGTCGAGGGCGGCGAAGAGAGAGGTCGTACCGTGACGACGGTAGTCATGGGTCCGGCGCTCGATCTGCCCCGGGCGCATGGGCAACAGCGGGGCCGTCCGGTCGAGGGCCTGGATCTGGGACTTCTCGTCGACACACAGGACCAGAGCCCGCTGGGGTGGGTTGAGGTAGAGCCCCACGATGTCACGGACCTTCTCGATGAACAGAGGGTCAGACGAAAGTTTGAACGTCTCGGTCCGATGCGGCTGCAAGGCAAAGGCCCGCCAGATAACGGCTGATGGCGCTCTGACTCAGGCCGGTACGCGCAGCCATGGAGCGCGTGCTCCAGTGGGTTGCATCCGCCGGCGTCGTCTCCAGGGTGAGGGTCACGACCCGCTCCACATCGGTGTCCGTGATGGAGCGTGGGCCGCCGGGCCGCGGCTCGTCAAGCAGGCCGTCGAGGCGGCGTTCGATGAACCGGGCCCGCCACTTCCCCACCGTTTGCTTGGCCAGACCGATCTCCCCGGCCACGACGGTATTGGTCTTGCCCTCGGAGCAACGGAGAATGATCCGGGATCGCAGAGCCAGCGCCTGGGCAGTGGTTGGACGCCGCTTCCAGCGCTCGAGGCTCTCGCGTTCGTCGGAGGAAAGGTGCAAGGGAGGAATGGGGCGTCCGATGGCCATGGTGACCTCCATGAGCGTTTCGTGGAGGGTACACCCCAGCAAGTACTTTTGCAATGAGTTCATAACTCAGGACACTAGCAGTTGCTCTTTGTCGCCCAGGTCGGCGAAGAAGACCCGCGTGAGCCCTTCGAACTCTAGCCGCGGGCCTGCGGTCGGGCCCTTCATCCACTGGGCGAGAGCCTGCTGACCCTCGGCCGTGATCGAGTAGACCGTCCGTCTCCTCTTTCCCTGGTGCTCGGTCTGGGCCTCGGCCAGTCCTTCGGCTACGAGGTTCTTGGGCTCGTAGTAGACCTTTCTCTCGCCCGCCGGTAGCAGGTACTTGAAGGAACCAGACATCTGCTGCACCAGCGCGTACGCGGAGAGAGGGCCGGTCTCGAGGAACGCGAGTGCAACGTAGGACGTCGTGGATAGCTTGCTCACCCGTTGATGATACTGCAAAATGCAGTAAATAGGCAAACCTCGGTACTGCAATTTGCAGTACCGGTATAAAACCTCTGCTACCAGTTCGTAAAGGCGCCGTCGTTGCGTCGTAATAGTGTCGGCCAGCCACCCGGCTTGATCCTGCGGGCCTCCGCCGCGACCTCGTCGAACTCGACGCCAAGCCCCGGGCGGTCCGGAGCGAAAGCATAGCCGTCACTCCATTCGATCTGCTCGGGGAACACATCTCTATCAGCCTTACCGGGGCGTTTCGGCATCTCCAGGACCCCGACGTTGGTTGTGGCGAGGCACAGCGCCAAGCACGCCGCCGAGCTTATAGGGCCCAGCGGATTGTGGGGCGCGATGTCGATATAGTGCGTCTCGCACCAGTGGGCGATTTTGAGGCCTTCGGTGAGCCCTCCCACGTTGCAGAGGTCGATGCGGGCGTAGCTGATCAGCTCCTCTTCGATGACCTCACGGAACGACCACTTGCTTGCCCACTGCTCTCCGGCGGCCAAGGGGACACGGACCTGTCGCGCCAACGTTCTGTAGCTCCCAGGGTTTTCGGCCCGTAGAGGGTCTTCGATGAAGAAGGGCTTGTAAGGCTCTAGGTCCCGGCACAGCGAAGCCACGTGGGCCGTGTCGAGTCTGGTATGCACGTCGAAGCATATCTGGATGCCCGGCCCGACCGCCTCGCGCACCCGCGCCATCTGCTCCTCGGCGATCCGCATCGATTCAACCGGCTCCAGACGGCCCTCGTCCCCGGACTCGTGCTCCAAGCCCGACTCCGGTTGGCCCCAGCGCACGAAGCGCCAGCCCTCGGCCACGGCCCGTTCGCAGTTCTCGACGAGCTCGGCGATGTCTTTGCCCTGGCAGTGCGGATAGCAAACTACCTTGTCTCGCACAGGCCCTCCCAGGAGCTTGTAGACCGGCATGCCCAACGCCTTGCCCTTGATGTCCCAGAGGGCCAGATCGATTGCGCTGATGGCGCACGAGTAGACGCGGTCGGCAGGATAGAATGAGCCGCGGAACATATGTTGCCACAACCGTTCCGTACTGAACGGGTCCTGCCCGACCACTAGCTCCGAGAGGTGCTCGACGGCCTTTTCTATCGCGGCGCCCCAGTAGCGGACTCCGGACTCGCCCAGGCCGTATATGCCAGCGTCGGTCTCCACTTTCACTATGAAGAAGCCGCGGCCGACCTCCGACGCGATGGCGGAGCTCTTGATTCCAGTGACCTTCATCTCCTGACCTCCGGACGGCGAACGTGGCGCGCACCTTATCCGAGCATGCCAATACGGTCAAGCTATGAAAGACGAGCTGGCCAAGTGGTACACTTGGAGCATGGAGAGCGCGCGATTCGAGGCCCTTGTCCGACAGGCGATGGTGACCCTCCCTGACGAGATAAAGTCGCACATCGACAACGTCGACGTGCTCGTCCAGGACTTGCCGACTCAGGAGTTCCTCGCCGGCCACACTATCGACGAAGGCGACATCCTCTTGGGGCTGTACGAAGGCGTCCCACTTACCGAGAGGGCCGATTACGGGATGGTGCTCCCCGACCGCATCACGCTGTTCCAGAAGGCAATCGAGGCGGTGTGCGATACCGATGAGGAGGTCGTGAACGAGGTCAGGGAAACCGTAGCCCACGAGGTCGCCCACCACTTCGGCATCGACGACGAGAAGCTAGAGGAGCTCGGAGTGTAGTAGGACGGTCCGTCGGTCGCCCTATCGCGGGAGACGAGGTGACACCATGGAAGAACGGGACATCCTCGAGGCCAGCATGGAGCTGATGGAGGCCTGCAAACTGGCGCTGGCCCACTGCGATTGGATGGAAGCCAACGGCTACGAGATGCCGCCTCTCCCCACCGGCGAGACCCTCAAGGACAGGCTCAAGATGGCCATCGAGAAGGCTGCCGAGACCGGTCGCTTAGCGCCCCCCAAAACCGAGACCATTTACCTGGGACGCGTCCGCGACGAGCTGGAGCGCGGGGAGTAGAGCAAGGGGTTCAAGCACAATTCTACGACCTTGTTTTGTAGATTTCGTCGCGGAGACCAACGCGATGGATAGCCAGATCGTCTGGAACGCGGTCGAAGGTAATATATGACACGGTATTTGCCGACGCGCAGCTTGAAGAAGCCTTTCAGGTTGCCACGTAGCGCTTGATGAGGCGCGTCAAAGCGGTTTATCCATAGCCGGTTGATTCTGGACTTGACACGCTGGGCGTCTTTGGGTGCAAGGCTCCTAAGTGCATTCGGATGGAACAGAAGCCCCCTTCGGGAGCTAGTCCTCCAGTCGTTTCCAGGCCTCGTCCGACGTCAGAAGGGAGGACTTTGGAATCTTCAGAGATTCCCGGAGTTCTTCTTCAACCTCCGGCCTCACCTCAAGATCGCCATCTGGGTCCTCGTCCGGGTCCCCATCTTCAATCCACTGTCTTACCGCCTGGACGACGATGTCCTGGACCGTCCGTCCGGAACTGGACGCCTCTGCCTCAACTCTGGCGTACAGATTCTCGTCCTCTAACGCCACGGTGATCTCTCTCATAGTGTGGCTCCCATTTTGGCGAAACTGCTCTACCCATCATACTTGACCGAAGAGCTAGCATGCCTAGGCTTTCACCGCTCCGCTGGGCCGAACAGGTCCTCCACGTCGCGCTCCACCTGTGCCTTCAGTTCGACCGCGTCCTTGAAGCCGAACTCGCGGTACGAGTCGGGTGTCCCGTAGTCGCGAATGCGGACCACGACCGGCATCGGCAGAGCGTGGCCGAACGCCAGCGCTTGCTGCTTCGACTCCAGCCTCGAAAGCACGGTCCGTAGCTTGCGGTTCCCCGAAACCCCCGTTAGCACCGCGTTGACGTCGCCTTCGCTGTCCAGGAGGCACGTTATCTTGGTGCCGAGCTGGCTCATGACCTCGCTATCGATGCCGCTCGGGCGCTGGTCGACCACTAGTAGCGTCACGTTGTACTTGCGCATCTCGCGAGCGATGTTGCCGAAGATCGTCTGCTCGGCCACCGCGGGGGTGAGGAACTTGTGGGCCTCCTCGATTGTGATGACGAGAGGCTGCGGCTCGTCGCTCTGTTTCCCTGCGGCCTGCTCTTTCCGTCGGACGTACCGCTCGTGGATGCGGCGGGTCAGCAGGTTCGCGACCAGAATATAAGCGGCCAGGTTGCTGCCATAGCGACCGAACTCCAGGACTACGTGCATGCCCCGGTCCAGGTAGGTGAGTATCTGGTTGACCGAGTCGTGCGATGACGCCTCGTCCATGAAGTCCAGCCGTTGCAGGCGCGCAAGCCGGTTGTGTAGCCTGGCCATCGCCTGTCCGTTGACCCCGACGTCGTTCGCAAGCTCGAATAAGGGCTCGCGGCCTGTCAGCGACAGGAACTCGCGAAGCCATCCTTTTCCGCCGAAGTGGCGCTGCAACGCGTATGCGATATCGGCGGCGGCGTCGGACAGGTCGAGGGTCTCTCTGAGCATCTGGACGTCCTCGGGCTCGACCTCGTCGAATCCGATGCGGACGACGTAGTCCGGCGTGAGTCCCCGCCTACGCGAGCTCTCCTCGTCCAGCGAGAAAACCGCGACCTTCGACGAGAACAACTGCTTCAGCCCCTTCACCTCGTTGCCCGCCTCGCTGTAGCCCATCCATCCGTACTCGCTCTGCATGTCGAACACCAGATTGACGGCCGTGTCGCTCTGGAGGATCCCGGCCAGCAGCAGGCGCGTGAGGAAGGTCTTGCCGGTACCGCTCTTGCCGAACACGCCGTTGCTGCGTTTGACGAACTCCTCCAGGTTGAGGCAGAGCTTGGCCTCCATGTCCAGCGGGCTCCCGATCCAGAACCTCTTTGCGTCCTCGCTGCCGAAGACCTGCTCGATGTCTTGTTCGGACGCCTGGGCGACCTTGGAGAAGTGGGAGGGCACCGTTTTGGCCGGCTGCGGGCCTTCCAGGATCACAGTCGGGTCCTCCGGGTCTCCCGTCGTCAGCATCGGCTCCACGGTGATGTTCCCGTAGGCCGAGGTGCCTGAGACGACCTCCGCTATGTACGGGTTGGAAACGTCGGGTGGCGTCGTAGCCAGGGTCGGGTCCGAGGCGCCTAAGGACACCTCCGTGACCACCCCGAAGAAGCGCATCCGCGCACCGTCGATGCTGACGAAGGTCCCGACCTTCACGTCCTCGGTGGAAGCGGCGCCGTCGAGCCGGACCTCGACGCCTTCCGTCAACGAGCCGCCGACGACCATGCCGAGATGCCGTGGCGCGTCCGGCCCGAGCCCGTCGGTCATGACGTCAGCCTCGTGAGGACCCCGTTGAGACGCTGTAGCTGCCCGGTCAGCAGTTTGGCCAGATCTCTACCGGCGTCGACGAGGAACCTCTCCGGGTCCGGGTGGGCCGTACTCGCAAGCCGCAAGAACGACGAAACGACGTCGTCCTGGGAGCCGAAGGGCGCGGCCAGCAGAAGCGGGACGAAGTCCAGCGACCCGCTGAACTCGACGACCTCTTCGGGTACGCACGGGAACACCGACGAGTGGATCTTAGGAGGCAACGGCGCCAGGTAGCGGTGGAGCGTCCCGTCGACGCGGTAGCCGACCACCACGGACCTGAACTCCGTAGCCAGGAGCCTGGTAAGCTGTGGATTGCGCTCGTACACTGCCTCAGACGTCTCGTCGTGCCGGCCCATGGCCATGGCGCGCCGTCCGGGGTCGATGCTCTGGGTCGCGACCTCGCCCACGATCGCGTATATGGCGTCGGCGCCCTCGCTCTTGACCAGGGTGCCCAGTACCGGGGCGCCGTAGAGCTCACGGCATTGCGTTAGGTACTCGGTCGTCGACGCAGCCACGACCTCGCCGACGGGGCCAAACGACTCAGCTTCGATCGGCTCGTTCATTCCTTGACCCGCGCCATGAAGTACGCGTCGACATACTCGCCGTCTCGGAAGGCGTAGTCGCGATGGGTGCCCTCAGTGACGAAACCGAACTTCTCGTAGAGATGGACTGCCCTGGCGTTGTCGGTAAATACCGTAAGCTCCACTCGTTTCAGGTTGAGCCAGTTGTCCGCCGTGTCGAGCGCCGCCTCCATCAGCGCGGTGCCGGCCCCCTTCCCCTGAAAGTCGTCGTGGACGCCCATCCCGATCTGGGCGACATGGGCCCGGCGCGCCTTCTGGCGGTGCAGTCCAAGTGTCCCTACGACTCGGCCTTCCACCTCGGCGACCAGGAGATGATCGTCGGGCGACAGATCCTCGATGAACTTCCTTCGTCTGTCCACTGAAACGTAGGGCAGCTGAAGAGTGTCTCGATAGACTCCAGGGCTCGCGGCAACATCATAGGCGTCGAGATAGTCGTCAACGCGTGCCGCGCGGACTGTAATGCCTTCCACGTCGTACCCCTCTGGATAGTGGGTCGGAGTATACAGCAAGGCGGCCCTACGGCCGGACGCCCTATCCGTGCTGGAGTTCGCCGAACGCGCGCTGCACTACCTCGGGCAGGGCCGGATGCACGTAGATGGACTGGGTAATAGCGTCCGTCGTCAGGTGCTGCCGCATGGCGTTCGCGACCTCCTGAATCAGGACCGACGCATCGGTCCCGATGATGTGGCAGCCGAGTATCTCCTCGGTCTCGTGGTTCGCCAGCACCTTCACGAATCCGTCTCGGTCCTCGACCGACTCGCCGTAGGCCGTGTCGTAGTAGTCGTAGGTACCGGCCGCGTAAGGGATTCCCTGCTCCTCGGCCTCGCGCTCCGTCAGGCCCACGCTGGCGACCTGCGGTGACGAGAAGATGGCCGCAGGCATCGCCGTGTAGTCCACGGCTACCTGGTTGTCGCGGTTGAACATATTGTGGCTGGCGTACGCCGCCTCGAGGTTGGCGCTGTGCTTCAACAGGTACCGCCCCACGATGTCGCCGAGGGCCCAGATGCCGGGTACGTTCGTCTCAAGGTGGTCGTTGGTCTTGACGAACCCGCGGTCGTCTACCTCGACACCGGCTGCGCTAACGTCAAGCCGGTCGGTGTTCGGTGTCCTTCCGGTGGCGAGAAGCAGTACGTCTGTCTCGATTTGTCTCGTCTGCCCGTCTACAGACACGTCCAACCCAATCGAATCCCCTGCCGGATAGGCCCGCGCGATCTGTGCGTTAAGCAGAAGGTTGAGCTTCCGGTCGAACACCTCCGTGAACCTGGTCCCAATCTGCTCGTCCTGTGTCCTGAGCAGACGCGGGCCGCGGTATACCATCGTGACTTCGGTACCGAGCGCGCCGAAAAAGTGGGCCATCTCGGCCGCGATGTACCCCCCGCCCACGACAGCGAGCCTTCGCGGCTGCTCCATGAGCCGCATCGCGTCGTCGGACGTAACATACTCGACGTCAGACAGGCCGGGAATCTCTGGAATCGACGGCCGCGTCCCCGCCGCGATCAGCAGGGTCTCGGCCGTGATCTCTTCGTTGCCGACCCGAAGCGTCTTCGGCCCGACGAACCTGGCGCTCTGTCTGTAGACCGAGACGCTGGGATCCTGCTGGTTCGCTTCTTCCATTTCTTCGGATTCGCGGTCGATCTGATCGAAGACGCGTTTGACGATGCCCTGCCAGTCGACGCCTTCGACCCTCACGCTGATCCCAAAGGCGCCGGCGCCCTGAATAGTCTCCATCACGTCGGCGCTGTGGATCAGCATCTTCGACGGGATGCAGCCCCGGTTGTGGCAGGTCCCGCCGAAGGGCCCCTCTTCCATGATCGCCACCGACATCCCAGCGGCCGACGCGTCCGCTGCCACGTCGAGCCCCGAACCAGTCCCGATCACGATAAGGTCGAAGCTTCGCACGATACTCTCCTCGGTCTGCTCGTTCGGGTCAACTGCCAGCGCAGCCCATCATACAGCCTGCATTAAAGACCACGCCTACTGGGGACAGTTACGGGACAGAAAAAAGCAGACGGCACCCCATATCGGATGCCGTCTGACAGACGAATGATGCGCGTACTGTTCTACGAAGCTGCGGCCACCGCCGCCTCCGCCTTCGCGAACGTGAGCCCGTCCTCACCGGCATCGACTTCGATCCGATCGCCCGCTACGAACTCCTTCGCGAGCACCCGCTTCGACAGCGGGTTCTCGACGTACCGTATCACGGCCCTACGAAGCGGCCTCGCCCCGTAGACCTTGTCAAACCCTTCGCGGGCCAGCCACTCCGTGGCGGCGGGTGTGAGCGAGATGTTGATCTCGTGCTCGGCGAGCCGCTCCTCCACCTCACCTACCATGAGCCCGACGATGTCGTGTATCTGCTCCGGCGTCAGCGAATCGAAGATGATTATCTCGTCGACCCGGTTAAGGAACTCCGGCCTGAATGTCCGCTTCAGAGCGTCCTCGATCGAAGACCGCAACCTGACCGAGTCCGGCTCCGCAGCGCCGCGCAAGAAGCCCAGCGGCTCGCGCCCGTCCTCGCCCGTGCCAAGGTTGCTCGTCATTACCACCAGCGTGTTGCGGAAGTCCACAGTCCGGCCGTGCCCGTCGGTCAGCCGACCGTCCTCCAGAATCTGAAGCAGGATGCCGAACACGTCGGGGTGGGCCTTCTCGATCTCGTCGAACAAGATCACCCGGAACGGGCGACGCCGGACCGCCTCGGTCAGTTGGCCGCCCTCGTCGAATCCGACGTAACCGGGAGGCGCGCCGATCAGACGAGAGACCGTGTGCTTCTCCATGAACTCTGACATGTCCACCCGGACCATGTTCTCCTCGTCGTCAAACAGATACTGGGCCAGCGCCCGCGCCAGCTCGGTCTTGCCGACTCCGGTCGGGCCCAGGAATATGAAGCTACCGATGGGCCTGTTCGGGTCACTGAGGCCGGCCCTGGCCCGTCGTACGGCATCGGAGACAGCCTTTATGGCCGACGCCTGCCCAACCACGCGCTCGTGGAGCCGGTCTTCCATATGAAGCAGCCGGTCCGCCTCGCTCTCCAGCAGCCTGTCGACTGGGACGCCGGTCCATGACGCTATCAGGCTTCCAATGTCGTCCGCGTCCACGACCATGTCGAGGTCGTGCTCTTCCGCGAAGGCCGCCCTTTCGCTTTCAAACTGCTTCCGAAGCCGGGTCCTCTCGGTGCGAATCTCCGCGGCGCGTTCGAAGTCACCTCGCTGCGACGCGGCTTCCTCCTCGTTTTCCTGCTGTTGAAGCTGCTTCTCCATCTCTTTGAGCTCTTCCGGCAAACTCTGAACGTCCATGCGTATCTTGCTTGCCGCCTCGTCGATCAGGTCGACAGCCTTATCTGGCAGGAGACGCTCGGTGATGTAGCGCTTGCTCAGTCGCGCCGCAGCCTCCAGTCCGGCGTCGGTGACATTGACCTTATGGTGGGCCTCGTAGCGTGGGCGCAACGCGTGAAGCATCTCGATTGCCGTCTCGACGTCTGGCTCCTCGACGAGGATAGGCTGGAAGCGGCGTTCCAGGGCCGAATCTTTTTCGATGTAGTTGCGGTACTCGGCTTCCGTAGTCGCCCCGATGCATTGAAGCTCACCCCGAGCGAGGGCCGGCTTCATCATGTTGCTCGCGTCGATGGCGCCTTCGGCTGCGCCAGCCCCAACGACCGTGTGCATCTCGTCGATGAACAACACGATCTCGCCCTGGGCCTGTTTGATCTCGTCCAGGACCGCCTTCAGCCGTTCTTCGAACTCGCCGCGGAACTTACTCCCCGCGACCATCGAGCCCATCTCCAGGGCCAGCACCCGCCGACCCTCCAGCTCTTCAGGAACGTCACCGGACACGATGCGCTGGGCCAGACCCTCGGCGATGGCCGTCTTGCCGACGCCTGCTCCGCCTACCAATACGGGATTGTTCTTGGTGCGGCGGATAAGGGTCTGCATGGCGCGGGCGATCTCGGCGTCCCGGCCGATGACGGGGTCGAGTTCGCCGGCGCGTGCCAGCTCCGTCAGGTCGACACTATACTTCTCCAGCGAGCGGTAGTGGCTCTCGGCACGCTGGTCTGTGACGCGGTGCCCGCCTCGTACGCTCTGGAGGGCCTGGTAGACCTTTTCCAGGTCAACCCCGAACTCGGAGAGCACCTTCGCCGCGTCGCCTTTGTCCTCTTGCACAACCGCGACCAGAAGGTGTTCGGAGCCGATGAACTCGTCGTTGAGCCGTTCAGACTCCGTCCTGGCGCGCTCTAGGACACCCGATGCTCGAGGAGTGACGTAGATCTGGGGTGACTCGTAGGCCGTCTTGGGCGCCTGCTCGAGGAGGGCGTCAACTCGGGTGCGGAGCTCCGGAACCGCGACCCCCAGGGTGCGCAGTATCTCTGCTGGCACGCTGTCGTCTTGCTCCAGTAGAGCCATCAATATGTGCTCGACGTCCCATTGGGTATGATTGTATCGACGCATAATCTCCTGGGAGCGTCCAATGACCTCCTGCGCCTTCTCCGTGAAGTCGTCTTGCTTCATTACCATTGCGAAGCTACCTCTGTGTAGACTGGTTGTCGACGTACAGTTAGATGCGACCGGCCAAGTGGTGGGTGCCCCATCTTCTACCGAATACTTTACATGACTTCATGCTTATTTGCAAGTAAACATGAGCCGATACGTATCAACTAGCCTGCCATTAGCACGCTGCTCCGGCTCCGCGTATACTCGTGACCGACGCTTGTTCAAAGGATAGAAGCTAATGACACTCTCGCTGTGTATCGTAGGATGTGGCAGCTTCGCCCGGACGGTGGTTGAGGAGGTCCTAGGCGTGGAAGGGGTCGATCTGCTGTTCGCGAGCCGCGACGCCGGAAAGGCGAGGGCGTTCAGCGAGGAGTTCGGCGGCGTTGGCCACTTCGGCAGCTACGAGGACGCCGCTCGAGACCCTCGAGTCGACGCGATGTACTTCTTCACCCCCCACGATCTCCACCTCGACAACGCTCGCCTGGCCGCCAGGCACTCCAAGCATATCCTAATGGAAAAGCCCATCGCCCGTACGATCGCCGAGGCACGCGAGATGATCAGCATCGCCGCCGAGGCCGGCGTCCGTCTCATGGTGGCCGAGAACTACAGGTTCCTTCCGGCCGTCGAGAAATGCAAAGAGCTGTTGGCAGACGGCGTCATAGGCGACTTGAGAATGGTGCAATACCAGCACGAGGGGTACGCCGAGCAGCTCGCGTGGCGCACCAGCGTCGAATCGACGGGTGGCGGTGTGTTCATTGACGGTGGCATCCACGCCGTAAACGCTATCGTCAACATCGGCGGCCTCCCAACCGAGGTGTTCGCGGCCGTGCCACCGAAAACGCTTGAGACCGAGGGCGAAGATGGCATAGTCGTCACCATGCGCCTGCCAGGCGACGCCGTCGGTCTACTCAACTACTCCAGCGCGACGCCCGGGGCCGGGCTGACCCGTTGGTTGAACGTGACCGGCACAAAGGGGCAAATACGCAACGACCCCTTCGGCACCGAGATGACCCTGCGCACGAACAAGGGCGACGAGACGATCATGTTGCGGGACGAAGGCAGAGGCTCCCGAGGAATCGTCCGCGAGTTCCGTGACGCGATCAGCCAAAGCCGCGAACCCGTGATGTCGGGCGAGGAAGGCTTGACGGACCTCGCGGTTGTGCTCGCCGCCTACCGCTCGGCGGAGTCGGGCGCTCCGGCCGCCGTGTCGCTGGACTGATAGGTTGGCATCCCAAACAAATCGAGCGGACACGTAGATCCGTCCCTACAACCACGACCCGCTGTAGGGGCAATCCTGTGTGATTGCCCGCTCGGCTATGTCTCTACTACGACCACCCGCTCGGCTATGTCTCTACTACGACCACCCGCGGCAGGCCAAGCAGGTCCCGGTCGAAGGCCACTGCCGCGGAGGGAAACGCCTGTTGCGCGATACCCAGTACGTCCTCAAGCTGCTCAGGCGCGATCTCGACCAGCACCTGGCCCGGTTGGTTCAGGTAGGCCGGCGCTTCCATGAGCAGCCTCTCGGTGACTCGCAGCCCATCCGGGCCACCGTCGAGCGCCGATTGCGGCTCGCGTCGCACGTCGGGCGGCAGGTCCGCGAGGTCGCCCGCCGCTATGTACGGTGGGTTCGACACGATGACGTCGTATCTGACCTCCTCTCCCTTTGGGAGAGGATTGAGGTGAGGGCGAATCTGCACCGCCGAAAACAGGTCGCCTAGGAGCAATCGTACTCGCTCAGCGACACCGTGGCGCCGCCGGTTCACGTCCGCGACCTCCAGAGCCGCCTCGCTCAGGTCCGTTGCGTAGAGAGTGGCCTCCGGAAGTCTGCTCGCCAGCGCCACGGCGATTGCGCCGCTGCCGGTGCCCACGTCGGCTATGGTCTTCGGCTGTCCTGAACGACGGTCCGCGAACTCCAAGACCTTGTCGACCAGTAGCTCCGTCTCTTGCCTGGGAACGAGCACATGCTCGCTGACGCACATCTCTAGCCCGTAGAACTCGCGACTTCCAAGGATGTAGGCAAGCGGTTCCCCTGCCGCACGCCGCAAGGCAAGGCCGTCGATGGACGCGAGCTCACGGGTGCCGAGTTGGCGGTCCAGCTCGGCGAAGAACCGGGTTCGATCGTGGCAGAGGCCATGTCGAATTAGCGTCTCAGCCTCAATGCTTGCGTCGGCCACACCCCGGTCGGCCAGGTCGTTCCGGACCCGCACCCACGACTCACGTACCTTCACAGCCCGGCCTGTTCGAGCTTCAGGGCCTGCTCCTGTGCAAGGAGCGCCTCCACGAAGTCGTCCAGGTCGCCGTCGAGGATCTCGCTCATGTTATGTTTCGTAAAGTTAGCCCTGTGGTCCGTGACGCGGTCTTGCGGAAAGTTGTAGGTCCGGACGCGGTCGGAGCGGTCTCCGGACCCCACCTGGGTGCGCCGCTCCTCGGTAATCTCTTGCTGCTGGCGCTCGATCTCCCGCGCTAGAATGCGAGACCGGAGCACCGCCATCGCCTTCTCTTTGTTCTTCAGCTGCGACCGCTCGTCCTGGCAAACAGCTACGATGCCCGTCGGCGTGTGCGTAATGCGCACCGCCGTCGCGACTTTTTGGACATTCTGCCCACCGTGGCCACTCGAGTGGAAGATATCGATGTTCAGGTCGTTCGAATCGATTTCCACGTCGACCTCTTCGGCCTCCGGTAGCACGGCAACGGTCGCCGAGGACGTATGTATCCGGCCTCCCGACTCGGTCACGGGTATCCGTTGTACCCGATGGCCGCCGCTCTCGTGCTTCAGCCGACTGTAGGAGCCGTCGCCCTTGACCTGAAAGACCATCTCCTTGATGCCGCCGATCCCCGTCTCGTTGCTATCGATGACCTCCGTCTTCCATCCGTTCCGCTGGGCGTACCTGGTGTACATCCGAAAGAGGTCGTTGGCGAACAGGCCGGCCTCGTCGCCCCCGGTCCCTGCTCGTATCTCCATGATGACGTTCTTCTCGTCGTTGGGGTCCCTGGGCAGGAGCTCGACGCGCAGCTCTTCTTCTATCTCTCGTTTCCGCTCTTCCAACTCCTCGAGCTCCTGGCGGGCCAATGCCGCTATCTCACGGTCCGAATCGTCTCGTGAGATCGCGGTTGCCTCGTCCATGTCTTTGGTGACTGCAGAGTAGTCCCGGGATAGCGAGACCAGCCGCTTGAACGAGGCATGTTCCTTCGCCAGGACCTGGACCCGCGTGTAGTCCTTCGAGACCTCTGGATCGGACAGAAGACGCTCGACCTCCGCCGAGCGCTGCTCGACCGAGGCTAGCTTTTCTATCAGTGGGTTGTCGTTCTTTCCATTCGCAGGCATAGCGGAATCCAGTATAGCATCGGCGTTGATCCGCGAGAGCTGGATCGATGTCGCGTCCGGCTGGTACCGGCAGGGGACTAAAGGGGTCGGCTGCGTACTTCACGACAGGTCAGCCCGTTGCACCGTCCGCGCCGAGTCCGGTCGAAGTACCCAAATATCGTTAGTGCCGAGCCCAGTCGAGGCACCCTGATAACGACCCAGCCTCGTGTGCGGTAACATGTCCCCACTCACATTGAGGTGAAGTTCCATGACGGAAGAACCAGCGGCGTCCTTGAACGTCCGAGGCGGCCCCAATAGCGGCATGACGATACCCATGTCGTCCGGTGCTTTGATAATGGGGAGAGGGCCGGACAACGATCTGGACGTCGACGACGAAACGGTTTCTCGAAGGCACGCCGTCGTCTCTATATCACCTTCCGGCTACGTTCTTCGAGACCTGGGCTCGGGGAACGGTACCTACGTCAATCGCGACGAGATCGGCCAGGAGGGGCACGTCCGACGACACGGCGATAGGATCCGACTCGCCGGAAGCGACGCAACCTTCACGTTTCGTCAGAAGGCGATGGGCACCGTCAGAATGCACATGGAGGAGCCGCCCATCCAGCCGGAGCATCTGGAAGAGCTGGGGGACGAGGAGTCGAAGCTGATGGAGCTACTGGAGTCCAAGAAGGGCGAAGCGGTCAGTCGCGAGGACATCGCAAAGCATGTCTGGCCCGAAACCGACCTTGAGGAAGTCCTGTCGAACCAGCTGATAGACAAAGCAGTTCTGCGCGTACGAGCCCACCTCCATGACGACCCGCGCAAACCCCGGAAGCTCATCACAGCGGGCGAATTCGGCTACTTGCTAGTCTGACGCCTAATTGGGCTAGTGGTCCAACATCATTGAAATGAATACCATGATAGTCATTGTTCCTCTTGGGGGTTCAATCGTAACGTTGAACCGAGGAGGAACCATGATGTCTACCAAGAGGTACCGTATCAGACTGACTACCGACGAACAACAGGACGCCTTGGTCTCACGCGGTCGGGCTGCGGCGTACAAACAGACCCATGCGCGCATTCTGCTGATGAGCGATGAGTCACGCTCGGACGGGGGAATGAAGGACGCGGACATCACCAGCGCGCTCGGTGTGGGACAGTCAACGGTCGAGCGAATACGCAAGCGCTGTGTAGAGGAGGGGGTCGAGTCTGCGCTGAATCGCAAAAAGCAACTGCGTCGGCGTCAAAAGAGACTGGACGGCGAAGGTGAAGCACGGTTGATAGCGATGGCCTGCGGGGAACCGCCGGAGGGGCGTGCCAGTTGGACCCTGAAGCTGTTGGCTGACCAGTTGGTCGAGTGTGAGATAGTCGAGACCATTAGCACCGAGACGGTTCGCCAGGCGCTTAAAAAAACGAACTGAAGCCGTGGCTGAAGCAGAGTTGGTGCATCCCGCCCGGTCAGAGCGCGGAGTTTGTGTGCGCGATGGAAGACGTACTGGAGGTCTACCAACGGCCGTACGATGGGAATGAGGTTCTGGTGTGCATGGATGAGACGAGCAAACAGCAAGTCAAGGAGACGCGAGTGCCGCGTCCCGCAGCGCCCGGCTTATCGGCGGCATACGACTACGAATACGAGCGCAATGGAGTGAGCAGCCTGTTCATGCTGTTTACACCGTTGGACGGATGGCGCCGAGTCGAGGTCAGAGAGCGTCGCACGAAGGTGGACTGGGCGCATGTGATAAAGAAACTGGTCGACGAGGACTACCCCGACAGAGACCGGATCGTGCTGGTAATGGACAATCTCAACACTCACAAGCTGTCCTCGCTATACGAGGCATTCGAGCCTGCTGAGGCGAGGCGTATAGCTGAGCGACTGGAGATACACTACACTCCCAAACACGGGAGTTGGTTGAATATGGCGGAGATAGAGATCGGTGTGCTGGCTCTACAGTGCCTGGACCGACGGATTGCCAATCAAGACATCCTGCGCGGCGAGGTCAATGCTTGGCAGAATCAACGCAACCGGGATGTGATACGAGTGGATTGGCGCTTCACTACCGAGGATGCGCGCATCAAACTAAAGTCACTCTACCCATCAATACAAAAAAGTTGAACCACTAGCTTCCAACGCGATTGCCATACAGCTTCGTCCTTGTACACAGCCCTCTCGTAGGGCCCTACTCGTGGTCGTTGGTCGGTAATGAACTTACGAGGCTGGGCCATCGAGTAGTCATCCCATCTCTGTTGCCGGCGCTCGATAGATCGTCCGGCTTTGCCGATTCCATCGCTGAACACGTTCGAGAGGCAGTAGCGGAATCGGTGCTACCAAACCCTGTCGTACTTGTCGGGCACAGTGCCGCCGGCGCCTACCTGCCGCCAATTGGATCACATCTTGACCGGACCGTCTCTGCTTACCTTTTCGTCGACGCTCGGCTTCCGAGGAGCGGCGCCAGCCTTGCGGACCAAGACTCGCCTGAGGAAGAACAACACCGTCGGCTGATGGCCGCGGATGGGTTGCTTCCGCCTTGGTCGAAGTGGTTCCGTGACGGTGTTGTGGAAGAACTAATTCCCCAAGAGAAACGTCGGAAGCGGTTCGTAGAAGAGCTCCCTCATATCCCCTTGGCTCTATTTCACGAGGAGATAACGTTCACGCCACAATGGCCAGATGCTCCAGTTGGCTATCTCCGTTTCAGCGGATTCTACGAGCCACAGGCTCGAGAAGCTGCGATCGAAGGGTGGCATGTGGATGAAATCGATGGTAAGCACCTGCACTTGATTACGCATCCTCAGGAGGTCACCGAGCTCGTGCTTGATGCTCTTGATCGGATGGACCTCGTGTGATTGGCTATAGTAGGTCTAGAGCCAGAAGATGATGAACAGGCGGTTCGTCCCGCACGGAGGCAACCTTCGAGACAGGTTGGGAGCCATAGTCCCTGAGTTCCCATCAGGGCGAGTAGGTAGCACGTCAAAGGAGAACTGATACCTAGCTATGCTAACCACAGGCCAAAAGGCCCTCTTCGATACGTTTGGGTTCCTCTTCATCAAGGGTCTCTTCTCGCAGGGCGAGGTTTCCGAAATTGTCGAGGAAGCCGAGCACCTGTGGGAGCAGGAACGCAGCCGTCCCGATTTCAACCTGTCGGACGACGGCAGCCAGCACACCGGGCCGTTCGTAGAGCTGAGCCCAAAGCTATTCCGGCTAGTGGACGACGAGCGCATCTACCCCGCCGTCGACCGGCTCATCGGCCCCGACATGGTCTGGGCCGGCTCCGAAGGCAACATCACCGGCTATGGCGCGGCGCGTTGGCATCCTGACCGCAGGAATCATGCGCCCGGCGACCTCGATTACCCGCGCCTGAAGGTCATGCTCTACCTGGACGAGGTACACGCCGACAGCGGCGCCCTTCGAGTGATTCCCGGCTCGCACCGCAGCCCTTTGCATGACGGTCTCTACACCATGCTCGACTCCGCCGCCTGGGAGCCCATCCCAGAGGCCGACAACGAAGCCGACATGCCCTTCGGCGTCGCTGGCGATCGGATGCCCTGCTACGTCGTGGAGTCCAATCCGGGGGACGTGCTCTTCTTCAACCAGTGTCTGTTCCATGCGGCCTACCACGCCAGCTCGGGACGACGATATATCGCGTTGAAGTTCGCGGGAAAGCCCACCACCGACCAGCACATCGACGCCCTCCGCCGCAATAGCGCGAAAGCCTTGACACCCCACGAATCGCTCCTGACCAGCGAGAACCCTCGCGTCCGGGCCTTGGTGCAGCCCCTGGCCGACATCGGTCCGGCGTAGCCACAGAAGGCTGTCTATTCGCCTTCGGACGCCCTCGGGACCAACGGCGTCCCATCCCGCCCACTGGCCTCGACGCGAACACCCACCCTCCGTGATTCGAGGCGGCCATCTCGTTCGGAGCCTCGATATCGAGGTTCGAGCTGTTGCTCGCCTTGACCACCACGACGTTTGGACCGGCCGTCAGCTTCACGTCCAAGGTCTGGGGTACACAAGTCCGGCACCTTCGTGGCCGCGCACGCCAATAGCACCGTAATCTGGATGCAGCGGTCGGGCCGCAGGGCGTGAATCCGAACGCTCTGCGGCCTCCGCGAGTTCGGCGGGTGAGCCTCCGGCGTGTATAATCTCGGCGAACGTCGCCACGTCAAGGATCCCGTGGCCACCGCCAAGACTGCGTCTCCCCGACTCAACGCATCAAACCCCAGCCCTGGCTCCATAACCGATGAATCGTAGACAGTTGCTGAGGCGCCTGTCCCAAGGCGCGCTGCACAACGTCGCTTTCGACGATATGGTAGATTTGGTGGAGGGATTCGGGTTCAGGATGGCTCGGACATCTGGCCGGCACCGGATATTCTCAAGGACAGGGGTTTTGGAGGCCGTGAACCTGCAGTCCCGGCCGAGGCGAAGCCAAGCCATATCAGATACGCCAGTTTCTCAGCCTCGTTGAGCGATACAATCTGAGGCTAGAGGACTAGACGTGAAGGACTACCACATCAACGTCTTTTACAGCGAAGAGGATGAATGCTACGTTGCCGACATCCCCGACCTTCAGTACTGCTCCGCCTTTGGAGACACCCCGGAGCAAGCATTCGCGGAAGTCAGAACAGCGATGGCGGCCTGGATCGACGCCGCGAAGGCCGAGGGCAAGCCGGTACCGCCACCACGCTACCGCCCCGCCATCTACCAGTCCGCCTGACCTTCGCGGTCTCTGCGAGCTCGGCGGTGAGCCTCCGGCGTGTATAATCTCGGCGAACGTCGCCCCGCCGAGGCTCACCGTTGGCAAGCGCCAAGACCGCGTCGGCTAACAAGCCCCTGCTCCTCCTGATGGACGGCCACGCCATGGTCCATCGGTCTTGGCACGCCATCCAGCAGCCGTTGACCATCAACCGAACGGGCGAGGAGGTCCACGGGGTATACGGCTTCCTTAACACCTTCCTGCGCACGCTGGCGGACTTCCACCCGACTCACTGCGCCATCTCGTTCGACTTGTCCGGCCCGACGTTCCGACACCTCGAGTACGACGAGTACAAGGCCCAGCGCCCCAGAACGCCAGACGAGCTTCGCGCCCAGTTCCCCCACGTTCGCAGGTTCATGGAGGTCTTCGGCGTCCCCACGTACGAACAGCAGGGCTACGAGGCCGACGACGTGCTGGGGACACTTTGCCGTCAGGCCGAGGAGCACGGAATCGACGCCCTGGTCCTCACCGGCGACACCGACGAGTTGCAGCTCGTGTCGCCAAACGTGAAGCTGTTGCTCACGACTGGGGTACAAGGCCGCACGGTATATGACGTGGACAAGGTAAGGGAACGGTACGACGGTCTGGGCCCAGAGGCCGTACCCGATATCAAAGCGCTCGAAGGGGACACCTCGGACAACATCCCAGGGGTGCCCGGCGTCGGAAAGAAGACGGCCATCAAGCTCCTGACCGAGTTCGGCTCGGTCGAGGGGATACTCGAGAACCTCGACGAGGTGAGCCCACCGCGAGTCCAGAAGAACCTCGCTGAGAATCGCGAGCTGGCGCTGCGGGGCAAATTTCTGACGACGATCGTTCGGGACGTGCCGGTCGAGCTCGACCTGGACGCCACGCGTTTCTGGACATACGACCGTGCCAAGATCGTGGAGGCGCTGAGGGAGTTCGAGTTCTTCAGCATGGTCGACCGGATCCCGAGCCCAGACGGCGATACCGCCACCGCCACTCAGGCCACATTCCCAATGGACATGGCGCCGCGCAACACCCACTACACGGTCGTTGATACGCCGGAAGCCCTCGATTCGCTCGTGAAAGAGCTCACTTCGTCCGGCGGCTTTGCCTTCGACGCCGAGACCACCGCCGCCAACGCCATGTCCGCCGATCTCGTCGGCATCGCCTTCTCCAACGCCGCCGACCACGGCTGGTACGTCCCCCTCGGGCATGACGACGGGCGGCAGCTTCCCCTGGACGACACGCTGGCCACGCTGCGGCCGGTACTGGAGGACGAATCCGTCCCCAAGATCGCCCACGACGCCAGTCATGACATGACGATGCTTTCCAGGCACGGGATCAACGTCAAGCCGCTGGCCTTCGACACCATGCTCGCCGCCCACGCCGGTGGAAGAAAGGCGACGGTGCTGAAGTCCCTGGCCCTGGAGCTCCTCCAAGTGGAGGTGCCGCCGGTCTCCGACCTGATCGGCAGCGGCCGCAAGCAGGTCACCATGGCACAGGTGGCTATCGACCAGGCGACCGGATACGTCGCAGGCAACGCCGACCTCACTTATCAACTCTACGGCATCCTGGACGCAGAGGTTGAGCAGAAGGGTGTGAAGAACGACCTCGATACGGTCGAGATGCCCATGATCCCCGCCCTGGTCCGTATGCAAGCCAACGGCATCGCCCTGAACGTGGGCCTGCTCAAAACGATGTCTGTCGATCTGGCGGAAAAGGTCGCCCACATCGAGTCGGGAATGTACGAGCTGGTCGGCCACGAGTTCAACATCGGCTCGTCGCAGCAGCTCGGAGACGTCCTGTTCAAGGAGCTCGGCCTCCCGCCCACGAAGCGTACGCAGAAGGGCTACTCGACCGATGCTTCGTCCCTCGAGGGTCTGAAGCACGTGATCGACCGGGGCGAGACCGAAGGCATCGACCCGAAGGCTCTAGAGGTCCTCGAACAGGTGCTCGAGTACCGCCAGCTGACCAAGATCAAGTCCACGTACGTCGACGCGCTGCCATCACTAGTGAACCCTCGCACGGGTCGTATCCACACGATCTACAACCAGACCGGCTCGGCCACCGGCCGGGTCTCCAGCAACGACCCAAACGTGCAGAACATTCCCATCCGGACCGACCGCGGAAGGGACGTGCGCAGGGCTTTCATTGCGGAGGAAGCGCCTGACTGGACGCTCCTGGCCGCGGACTATTCGCAGATCGAGCTGCGCGTGCTGGCCCACCTCTCGGAGGACCCTGGCCTTGTCGAAGCGTTCCGCAGCGGCCAGGACATCCACGACGCCACCGCGTCGTCGGTTTACGGAGTGCACCTTGGCGAAGTGACCGCCGACATGCGTCGCGTCGCCAAGATCATGAACTTCGGAGTCGTGTACGGACTCAGCCCCTTTGGGATCAGCCGGCAGACCGGCCTGACCGCCGAGGAGGGCAAGGAGTTCACCGAGGCTTACTTCGGCAAGTACCTAGGCATTCGAGACTATATCGACTCGATCAAGGCGCGGGTCCGCGAGACTGGGTACGTCGAGACCCTCAACGGCCGCCGCCGGTACATCCCGGAAATCGGCTCCAGCAACTTCCAGGTCAGGTCTTCCGGCGAGCGGATGGCTATCAACATGCCCATCCAGGGAACGGCCGCCGACATCCTGAAGATCGCCATGGCCCACATCCAGGTACGCCTCGACGAGCTCAAGCTAAGGACAATGATGGTCGTTCAGGTCCACGACGAGCTGATCTTCGAGACGCCGCAGGACGAGCTCGACACGCTGAAGGACGTCGTGCTCGAGCTGATGCCGTCCGCGATGGACCTGGTGGTCCCCCTCGATATCGAGCTAAAGTCCGGCGACACCTGGGGCGACATGGAGTGAATGGACGGGACCGAGCGTGTAGAGACGCCCCGCCGGGGCGTCTCTGGTAGGGACAGCTAGGATGACGACGGAAGCCTTTGGACGACCTCGTCGGCCAGGGCAGCGAACGCCGCCTTCGCAGAGCTCTCCGTCTCACTGACCATCACTGGCACACCGGAGTTCGCCAGAGCGCTGGCCTGAGCGTCCAGCGGGACCTCGCCGATGACCGGAGCGCCCAGATCGGTGTACCGCGAGCCACGGCTGAACACCTCCTGTCGCTCGCCACAGTGGCCGCACACGAAGTAGCTCATGTTCTCAACGACGCCGATTACCGGCAGCGACACGCTCTCGAAACGTTTCAGCTCTCGGTGTCAAGGGCGGTGTGAAAACGTACCAGCGGGGTGTCGACGTCCAGCGATTATGTCAGGGTAATGGACCAGCGATTATGTCAGTGGTTGCTGTGTCAAGCCAATAGTTATCCAGTTCGATGATTGAGAAAGCCCCCACCTCCAGCTTCGTGTGACACCGTGGGTGGCAGTGATGGTGACTCGATCCGAGCGGAGCAGCCCGCGGATAAATGGACAACCCTGGCGGGATTGCCCACTTACCCACAGGCCGGTTGTTATGGACCGAAGGCGGTTCCACATGATCAAGAGTGAGCAGCGAGCTCCCTGTCCGGATAGACAGGTGGACTTGAAGCCTCAACGTACTTTCGGACGGTGATGCGGGATATGCCCAATTCCCGGGCGATTGCCCGAAGAGAAAGGCCTCGACGCTTGGCCCTCTGCACTGCTTTCCAACGGGCTCGCTGACGAGGCGTCGGCGGTCTGGGTGGTTGAGCCTTAGGGTGGACGGCTTCACTCTCGCGATCCGTGGTCAATCTCCCTGCGGCGAGTCCCCGGCCGATCGCGGTCATCGCTCCCAGTCTTTCTCGCTCGTGACCACCGATCCCGTTGGTGTCCATGCCTGCAGCGAGGTTCTCCACGGTGACGCTGCCAAGACCTCGAGTGGCGTTCAGAGTCCGGAGGACACCAGGACGCGGTGGCGCTTCCTGGGTAGGGACGATTTGGTTTTGATAGCACACTACTAGTAGACCGACATCCTAGCAATGAAGGGTAACGAGAATACTGCGCGACGCTCCCATCCTAACCTTCCCCCTGACGGGAAGGGACTCACTGTTGCCGTGAGGTCTCGCCAATCCAGGCCAACCATCATTTCAAAGATTTCGTACCACTAGCTTGCCGTCCAATCGCTCCTGGACCACCACGTGCGCTCCAACGTAAGTGGACCGTTCGCTCGAAGGAAGCAGTTGGAGGGTATGCCAGTTGTACTTGACTGTGTTGTCTCTGGCCACCTTGCGGCTATGCTTGAAGCACAGTATGCCTGCCAGGTTCAGGTCCGGATCTGGAGAGCGATATGCGTTGGTGGACTGTGCTGGTGGCACCCCGAAGCGCTTGTTGAAGCGGGTCAAGAAAGCCCACAGGACTTTGGTTGGCCTCTGAGATGGTTCTGGCCCCAGCCAGACGTAGTTCGGTCACCAGCCGATCCTGGAAGGTGCCGTTGGCCCGTTCTACCCGACCCTTCGCCTCCGGAGAACGCGCGAAGATCTGCTCCACCCCCAGCTCTGCCATCGCACGACCGAATTGGGTCGGCGCAGGCGATTGATGCGAGCCAGGTACATACTTGAAGACGGCGTGGCGGTCACTGTACAGGGCCAAAGGAACCCCACAACGCCGGATCAGCTCTTGCATGAGGAGGAAATAGCCATGAGTGTCCTCTTCATGGCGAAACAGTGCGTAGGGCACGGTGCTGGTGGCATCATCGATTGCCAACAGCAGAGTGCATCGAGGGCCCCGTTCTTCTAGCCAGGCATGAACGCTGCCATCTACTTGCACCAACATGCCTTCCTGGCTCATGCGCTGGCGACGGACCCGATGCAGTGGGGGTCGACGTCGACGGGGGCTAGCCATGCCGGCGCCTACCAGAATACGCCGGACCGTAGAGCGCCCCAAGACGATCTCTTCCCGCTCTGCCAGGAGCTCGGTTAGGTGCGTATGATTTACTCTTGCATACCGTGTGCGTGCCAGGGCCACAACTTGAGTCCTGGCCTCCTCCGGGATGGAGTTGTTCGCTCGGCGACCTCGGTTCCCATGAGCCAGTGCGGCGGCACCCTCCTTCCGATACTCCGCCAGGATTCGCCAAACGTGGCGTTCACTCACTCCCAGAACCTCTGCCGCCTCATCCACTGATATCTGACCTTCCAGGATACCGTTGAGCACTTGGAGCCTTGCCTGTTCTTTCTGGGTCAATGTCAATCCTTTCATGAACTGACATTTTCCCTGACCTGTTAACTACTGACATAATCGTAGACCATCTACAAGCGGGGCGGAGCAAAACTGTACCACTGAACGCCGTAGAATGGGCATCAAGGTTCGTGGGGCGTTGGAGATCAGGGTCAGTCAGATAGCTGGCGGCCAGAAGTCTTCTTGCTGTGCTTGAGTCGGTAGCTGTCCCCGTTCATCTCCAGGATGTCGACATGGTGGGTGAGGCGGTCGAGGAGAGCTCCGGTCAGCCGTTCAGAGCCGAACACCTCGGTCCACTCGACGAAGGGCTCACTTGGAGGTCACCAGGACCGATCCACGCTCGTAACGCTGGCTGAACACCTCGAAGAGCAGCTCGGCGCCAGTCTTGGACAAGGGCACGAAGCCCAGTTCGTCGATGATCAGAAGCTTGATTCTCTCGTAAAAAGTCTGTGCAGGTCGAATTAGAACAACCGTACCCTTGCCTGGGTACAATATACAGTCGCTCTTCCAATAGCTTCAAATAGCGTTGGAATCCCTGCTCCCCTTCAATGGCGAGTCCTACGGAGTCGCGTACGTGCGATGACACGAACTGCTTTGGGACATCTATATTGTCGTATCGTTCATGGAGTAACGAATGCCGCAGGTCTTCTAGAGATTGCAGTATTTGGTCGTTTCGTAGTCGAAACGCGTCTAGATCATCGTCGGAGAAGACAGCATCTATTCCAGTTAGCCTTGAGTATTCCTCAAGCATGGCATACAAGAGGCACAGTGACATTTGCAGAGGACCGAAATGATATTTCTCCATTTCGCTGGAAGCGTCGAGGAGCATCCTCGTCCTTATGCCTCCAATGTCATTCGCCGCCTGAACTTGAACGTGAATAATGTTGTCGCGGTCTTTCGGCATTTCGGAGAATCCGAGGTCAACCAACGTCTGTTGCAACTGCTGATGACGATCATAGGCGCTTGCGCCCGCATCGGAGAGAGTCGCTGGCAGAGGACCTTGCGCGCCAGATGCCTCGACAGCGTACACAGTACAGAAGAAGGACCTACGAATTCCCCGACGACTTCCCGGAGCGGCTGAAGCGCTTCCAAGAGGAGTCCGGTCTGTCGTGGTCGGAGATCGCCCGCCGCATCGGGACCTATCGCCCCACCGTATGGCGGTGGGCTGAAGGCCGGGTGCGGCCCAACGTGAAGCACATGATGGCGCTACTGGAGCTGGCTAAAGACCTGGGCCTCGGACACCTATTCACCGAGTGAATTGGCCTGCGACCGCAGGTCTCCTGAAACGCAAAAAGGGCCGCATACATGGCTGCGCAGGGGGAGGACACCGAATCACGGTGTTCCTCCCCCTGTTGTGGAACGCTCTAGCGCCCCGCGCCGACCAGCTCCAGCCGGGCCTTGGAAGGCAAGGCCCCGGCCCTTAGAACAGTCTCAGCGTCTCGGGCTGCTGCTGGTCTGCCCCTTCCTCGGCAGCCGCGGCCTGCGCCGGACCCTGTGCACGCCGGGGCTGACGCGTGGCCGGGGGAGCGGGTCTCTCGTGAGCCGGATGCCTGGGTTCGTCCTCCCACTTGGCCCTCGCCCGTTCGATCACCGCCGAGACCTCCTGTGTCAGCCCGTCCAGGTCCCGGTCGTCGAAGGTCTCGATGTGCGGGTCCGACGAGGGCCGTTGCACCCCGATGGTGGCCCTGCCTCCCTTGATGGACACGACGACCTTCAGGTCCTCCGGCTGACCGTCCTGCTCCCCGGCGTCATCAGAACCCTGCGGGTCCTGTTCGGTCTCCTCATTAGCGTCCTGCTCATCGGCAACCGCAGCTTCCGTGTCGTCCACCGCATCACCGAAGAGACTCTCGTCTGCGCCCGGCGCATCCGAGCGGATTGCTTCCGTTCCAGTGTCGTTAGACATGGTTGCTCCTCTCCTTGCTTAGCCCAAATCCACCGAAGGGATGACTATGCAGCAGCGGAACGGGCGATAGGGGCAAGGGAGGGCGATGGTCCGGGCACGATTTGGGGTAGAGGGGGGCCGGTGTTTGTCTTCAGTTGCCGCGGGGAGACTTTGTGACCGTCTGCGAATGTTGGTCAGGGCGAGATAGCAGGGAGAGGACACAGCAAGAGGCACTCGCAGACCGGACTGGCGCGAGTTCGCGGGGACGTTCGGTTGGCCGGATGGCGGCCGGTTGCCGCCGCCGCCGTCAGGCAGGGAGTGGCAGGGCGCGCAATCGGGCCAGGGCACGATCGAACTGGGCTTCCCAAGGCCAGCGCTGTGGCAGATGCAGTGTGAGGCGGCGCGCCGAGCGGGTGATCCGTCCGGCCAGGGAGAAGAACCGCCGCCGGAGGGTCTTGGTGGTCACCACCTGCTCGCCCAGACCGATGCGCGCTGTCCAGCGGGCGATGTTGTGGGCCATCACCTGTACCGCCAGCCAGGCGGCGTTGGCGGCGAAGCGGCCCGAGGGGAGATGGTTCAACCCCACACCGTGCTTGAGGTCTCGGATGGCATTCTCGATCTCGGCGTGGCGGCGATGGTCGGCCTCCAGTTCGAGCATCTCCCCGTCCCGGTCGGTGATGAAGCCGTGATAGCTGTAGGTGGCGAAGAGGGCCAGCTGGGAACCGGGCGTGGGCTTCACACGCCGGACGATGAGCCGCACCGGCGCGGCGTCAGGTTCACTCTGGAAGGGAGTGCAGGTGGTCTCGGCCACATCGGCGGCGCCGTCCATCCAGTAAGGAATCGGCGTCCAGGCATCTTCGGGTATCGCCTCGATGAGATTGTGCAGGCTTTTATGCTGGCGGATGGTGATGGAGAAGCGGACATCCATCTTGCGGCAGACGGATACCACGCCATGAGTGTAGAATCCGCTGTCGGCCCGTAGCGTGAGTCGTCCGTTGGCCCCGGCGTAGCGCACCCGTCCCACCGTCTCCCGCAGGAAGTGGGCGGCGCCGCGGGCGGTGTTGGCCCGGCCCTCGCGCAGCCGGGACATCAGCACGTCTCCGGTGCCGGCGGCGATGGCCAGCAGTGGGTGGTAGCCCCGCTTGCCGGTATAGCCGTGGTGGCGGGCGCCCTCCTTGGCCAGTCCGTAGGTCTCGCAGATGGTGGAATCGAGGTCGATGGTGAACGGCGCGTCGCCGGGTCCGGCCCCAGCGGCCCAGGCCCGGGCCAGCAGCTCCCGGCTCACCCGGTCCAGCTGGCGGACGTGGCCCCACCGGAAGCTGCGCAGGAAGGTGCCCAGGGTGGATGGCGCCTTGACCGTGCCGCCCAGGGTGCATGCCGTCCCCCCGGTGCGCAACACATCAGCGTCGTCGATGCAGTCGCCGCCAGCCATGGCTGAGGCCACCAGGGTCATCAGCTTGTCTCCGGTGTTGGCCCGCCCCGGCGCGCCGCCCAGGTCAAGGTGATGGTCAACGAGTTCCCGCAGGCCCAGATGCCGGGCGAGGGTGGCCGGCAGGAGCAGACCGGCATTGGCCACCAGGCGGTGATCGTCAAAGACGATACGGATACGGTCGGGCTGGTTGCGTGGTAGCATCTATTGGGTGCTCCTTCTCTGGGACTGTTTTGCTGTCACAAAACCATTATCCCAGATTCAGAAGAGCACCCTCTGGCCACTTCAGGATGCTAACCCGACGCCCTCCCTCGGTGGATTCGGGTTAAGTGGGTCGAAGGGGCGATGAGCGGGACCGTCAGCCTCCACGACCACTTCAAGATTCCCCACCTCTCCCACGAAAAGCTGACGCCGGACGAGCAAGCGGGAGTCCTCGCCCTCAGCCCCAACGTCCTCGAGATGTTCCAGCGCTATCAAGTTGATTACCACCTCAGCGAGACGTTCTACTCAGACCCGGACCACTTCATGGTTGATTCTCTCGTAAAAAGTCTGTGTAGGTCGAATTAGAACAAACGTACCCACACCTGGGTACAATATACAGTCTCTGTTCCGTACACTACCCCAACGTACGGTAGCGCGCAGATGTGCTAAATCGCTGGAACTTCCTCAAACCGGGTTTTTACGAGGGAATCATGGTTGGTCTGCACTTCGACGAGGCTGTATACGCGCCTCTATACTTCGGTTACGGTATGACTGGCGTCTACGGTGACCGGGAACGGTTCTTCAAGCACGTGGAGAGACGAGTCCTGAAAATGGCGCCCGATATCGTTCTGGTCTTGGTCAAAGCGAGCTCGGAGGTCATCGCTCGGCGGATGAAGACCGCCCCGCACGAGAATCAAATTGTCCGTGAAGAGGACATCGAGTCGGTGCTTGGTAGGTTCGACGCGCTTTACAAGCGCTCGATAATCGGTCGGAAAGTGGCCCTCAATACGAGCACGGCGACCGTGGAAGAGAGCCTGGTCGAGTTCCAAACCGAGATCGAACCGCACCTGACGGAAGCCGACCGGCTCCGGCTGCTCGTACACCGACGGCTGCATCGATAGCCCGAGCGACCAGCGAAACGTCGCCGCTTGCCCTGTAGGTAGATCTTAGATAGCCGAACGAGGCTACGATGAGCCTAGCCGTAAGGCTGACGGCCATATTTCTTGCACTTTCCCTAGTCCCGTTGGCGGTCGTCGGCTATCTAGGCTTCAGCCAGGGGAGGGACTCAATCGAAAGAGACACGAGGCTGCGCCTCTCGTCTGTGACCGCTCTTCGAGAAGCGCTTTACAACCAGTGGGCAACCGACAACGAAAGCCGGCTCCGGGAACTGGCGAACCGTTCGTCGCTCGAGGCGCTCGTGACGGTTCTTATGTCCCGCGAGTCGTCGACTGAAGAGTACCTGGAGGCGCGCAGCCAAGTCGTTGATGAGCATTTCGTCCCCGCGATTGCCGAGGGAGGGTTCACGAGCCTCTCGCTTCTACGCGGCGGAGACGGTCTGGTCCTGGCGACGACCGATGACCCGCCCTTCGATCGTCAGGCGGCTGATCAGCCCTACCTTGTCGAAGGGAGGACCGGCACCTACGTCCAGTTCGTTTACCAGCTGGACGACCGCGACGACCCGCTCATGACGATCGGCACGCCCATCCGGATGGGAAGCGAGGCTGTGGCGGTGCTTGCGGCGGATCTGGATCTCGGCGAGATGTCGGAGGTCCTAACCCAACGGAACACGGCCGGAACGACTGGGGAAACGTACCTCGTAAGCCCGACGACCTTCTTCCTGACCAATCCGGCAACAGCGGGCGGATTCAGCGTCAGAGACACCGCGGAGTCCGACGAGCTGGAACGCTGCCGGAGCAATCCAGCGGCCATCAGCCTGTACGACAACCAGCGGGGAGAACCCGTGATCGGTGCCCAGCGCTGGATGCCTCGATTCGAGCTGTGTATTCGAACGGAGGTGAAACAGGCAACCGCTTTCGGTCGTGCCAACGAGCTCCGTGGCCTCGTCTTGGGCATCGGCGCGATAGTGGCTCTGATCGTGTCGATCATCGGCCTTCTTCTGGCCCGAAGCGTTACGCGACCGATCGACGGGCTGGTGAGAGGCACGGCGGAGGTCGGCCGCGGAAACCTGAGCTACCAGATTCCCGGCTGGAGCGCCAGTGACGAGATTGGGCAGCTTACTCGCGCTTTCAACGATATGACGCAAAACCTTCGTTCGATAACGACGTCGCGAGACGAGCTCAATAACGAAGTCACGGAGCGCAAGAGGGCCGAGGAAGCGCTCGCCGAACAGGCAGAGGAGCTGGCCCGCTCCAACGCCGAGCTGGGGCAGTTCGCATATGTGGCGTCCCACGACCTGCAGGAGCCGCTCCGGATGGTGGCCAGCTACATGCAGCTCATCGATCGCCGGTACCGCGGGAAGCTCGATGACCAGGCCGACGAATTCATAGAGTTCGCAGTCGATGGCGCCCATCGAATGCAGCAGCTGATCAGCGACCTCCTCGAATTCTCTCGTGTGGGGACACACGGACAGGGGTTCGAACAGGTTGATTCTCAGAAGCTTTTCGCCGAGGCCGTCTCGAACTTGAGACTTGCGATAGAAGAAAGCGGTGCAACTGTGACTCACGACGAGTTCCCGGTCGTGATGGCGGACCCTCGCCAGCTCGGAAGGGTATTTCAGAACCTGATTGGCAATGCGCTCAAGTACCGAGGCGAACGGACGCCTGAGGTACACGTTGGGGCCATCAGCGACGATGACGAGTGGGTCTTCTCGGTCCGGGACAATGGCATCGGAATAGACCCGGAGTATCACGAGCGTATCTTCGGCATCTTCGAACGCCTACACGCTCGCGGCGAGTACTCGGGTACGGGCATAGGGCTCGCGATATGCAAGAAGATCGTCGAACGACACGGCGGACGCATCTGGATCGAGTCCGAGCCGGACAGCTATACCATCTTCTACTTTTCGATACCAGCGGCGGATAGCAACGGCTGACGCGGCGTCAGGACCAGCACCGGCGGTATGGGCCAACTCAACGCTGGTATTCCCTCAGAAAACTCTCCCACCGTTCCGTCGAGTCCATCAGTCCGCCCGGCCTGTTGCGCACGGTCCAAAGGCGCTTGAACTCCTCGAGGACCGGCTCGAATTCCTCCGCTAGGTTGCGTCGAGTGGTCGGCGCCATCGCCGCTATCTCATCGATCAAATGCTCTTGGAGCGGGATCCGATTCTGTCGCGTTCCGAGTCCTTCTCTAGGTATTTGACCGGCGTTCGGTGCGGCAGTACCCGCGCGCGCGGTTCCGGCGTGGCACGCGTATCTGAGTAGAGCTGCAGCATTGCGGAACTCGTCGGACACCAGCTGCGCATCCAGCCGGTCCATGCGCGCCTTGGAGAGACTCCCGGCCACCGCGTCGACGTACTCCTCCGCCTCGTGAAGCTCCTCGGCGGTTAACGCGAAGACCACGTCCTCGAACCTGGGCGCCCGAAGGAGCAAGGCGTGGAGGGCTGATCGCTGCCCGCGCGGACCGGCCTGTTGGTAGGCGTTTCCGAGGTCGTATGCCAGCTGCCCCATGACGCCCGCTCTATCCCGAAAAACGTGGGCGTCCAGGGCGCTTGGAAGGTCTATGTCCGCGTTGGCCTTCGTGGCCCATCCGACCGCCGCTCCGTACGCGTAGCCCAGATACGAGACCGGCAGGTGCTGCCAGTGCCCGCTGTCGCCCCAATCGGTGTTCAGCAACCCTATCGCTCCTACGGCAAGCCCGTTTTCGGCCGCACTGCGAATGTTGGCGGTCGCATCGTCGGTCCGGCCGGAGATCGAGTTCCATGTCGACGTGCCGGGGCAGACGTAGATGGGGAGTCCCGCCCCGGCGAACTTCGCTCCGTTCTCGGCGAACGGGTGGTCCGGGCTATAGCCCCACTCGAGAGCGATCATGTCGCGAGGCAGCTCGGGGATGAGCTCGGGGTGCCGGACAACGATGTCGCCCCAGAACTGGGCCGTCCGGCCATGCCGCTGCGCGAGGGCGTTGACCTTTAGAAGGAAATCGAGATAGACACGGCCGGCGCCGTGCTCGTTAACTGCCTCTCTGGTGTGCCCGGTCCCCAGGGATACCTCGTCGCAGCCGATGTTGAGCCGCCGGCTGGAGAAGTGGGGCAGCAGCTCGTCATAGAGCCCTTTGATCAGCGAAATCGAGTCTGGGTCGAGGGGGTTGAGCGCCTGAGGCCACTTTCGTTCCGGGTCTTCCGCCAGATCGGCGTACCCCGGCTGCATCAGCCACTTCTCCATGTGACCGAAGGAGTTCTGGTTCGGCACGAGCTCCACGAACCGCCCGCGACAGTACGCATCCAGCTCCAGGACCTGCTCTCCAGTCATCGGTGAGGCGTCCTTCCATACGTCCTCGTGTTCGCGATAAGCGAAGGTGTGCTCCGTGTAGAGCTGTAGCTGATTGACCTTCAGTCCAGACAGCAGGTCGACCAGGGAAAACAGGGTCTCCATCTTTGGGACCTTGTCCCGGCTGATGTCCAGCATCACGCCCCGGTTCGGAAAGTCGGGCCAGTCGTCGATGCGCATGCAGGGGATGGCCTCGCTGCCGTCGAATTGCTTCACGATTTGTCTGAACGTCATCGCCCCGTAGAAGGCGCCCGCCAGATCGTGGCCCACGATGCGGACCTCGTCCGGCAGAATCTCGAGCCGGTAGCCCTGAGGCCGCGCGACCTGCTCTGGCGAGACGGCGACGACGACGGACGCCGCAGTGCCGATCTCGTGTCCTCGGAACGCGGTCAGCTCTGCCGGATGTCCCGCCGCCTCGATGGCGTCCTTCACTATTCTGCCGACGCGTAGGAGCCCAGACGTCACCCGACCGCTGAGCCATACCAGCGACGAGGCGGCCCGATTGGTCCCGCCCAGAAACTCCAGCTTCTGGGGTCGGGGCAACAACACGATCGACTTGGTCACGATTCGGCTCCTGATACGATAGTCCGGCGTCGGCCCATACTACACTTTCGGCGGCGAGGCTAAAGGCCTTCTGCTAGTATTGGCCCATTGCTCAGGCATCACCTAGGGGAGGCGATGGATGTCGAATGTCCACGATCTCGGCGGATCGCCGACCGACGAGCCGATAGACAGGAGCGAGCACCGGCTCTCGGACTGGGAGTGGCGGACTCACGCCCTGGCCAGGGTGCTCGTAAACAAGGGCATCATAACCACCGACGAGCTGCGCCGCGGAATAGAGGCGCTCTCCGCCGACGACTACGATTCGCTGTCTTATTACGAGCGATGGTCGGCGTCGATCGAGAGCCTGCTAATTGAAAAAGGCGCCCTGACGCGAGACGAGATCGACGAGGGGGCAACCGCTGTCGAAGAACGATGGGGGTAGAGTGAGGTGAGTGTCGAGCAGGCCATGTTCGGCCCCGGCGACCACGTCACGGTCGCGGACCACACGCCTGAGGGCCATCATCGGACGCCCGGATATATCAAAGGAAAGGGCGGGCGCATCGAGGCCTTTTGCGGAGTGTTTCGGAACCCCGAATCTCTTGCCTATGGCGGCGCCGGGCTCCCGGAAGTGGCCCTATATCGGGTCGAGTTCGATCAAGCTGAAGTCTGGGACAGCTATCGCGGCCCGGCCGGCGACAAAGTGTACCTGGACATTTACGAGCATTGGCTCAGACCGAGTCGAGGGAGGCAAACATGAGCGAAAACCACGACGCCGACGAGTCCAACGGCCACATACCACATCCAGGGAAACAGGACGACACCTCCCTGAGCAGCCGCGCTCTGCGAGTTCTTGCTATGCAAGAGCTACTGATCGAGAAGGGAGCGACAGAAGCTGAGGAGGTCCAGGCGTCTATCGACGACCTCAGGAGCCGGGTCCCTGCCAACGGTGCCCAGGTCGTAGCCCACGCCTGGGTCGACGGCGTCTTCAAGCAACGGTTGCTGGACAATCCCAAGGCCGTCCTGGCGGAGATGGGGTTCGAGCTATTCCACGACGCGGAACTCGCTGTCGTCGAGAACACTGGGGACGCCCACCACCTGGTGGTCTGCACCCTCTGCTCGTGCTACCCGATTCCGCTGCTGGGTCCGCCGCCGGACTGGTATAAGAGCGCCGCCTACCGGTCGCGCGCCGTCGTCGAGCCGCGGGCCGTGATGCAAGAGTTCGGGCTCGACGTCGAAGAGAGCGTCGAGGTCCGGGTAATGGACAGCACGGCCGACCTCCGCTACCTCGTCCTGCCGAAGAGGCCGGACGGCACCGAAGGCATGTCAGAGGAAGAGCTGGCGGCTCTCGTCACCAGGGACAGCATGATCGGCGTATCCGATCCGCTGGCGCCGACGGCCAAGGCGGCTTCGTAGCCCTCGGCCTCCTTAGCCCGAATCCACCGAAGGACGGCCTTGGGGACAGCCCTTGAAGAAGGCAGAGGGTGCTCCTGTGAATCTGGGATAATGGTTTTGGAACAGAAACCCGCCCGGAAACAAGGAGCACCCAATAGATGCTGCCACAGAACAAACCCGACCGTATCCGCATCCTCTTTGACGACCATCGCCTGGTGGCCAATGCCGGCCTGCTCCTGCCGGCCACCCTAGCCCGGCACCTGGGCCTGCGGGAACTCGTCGACCATCACCTTGACCTCGGCGGAGCGCCGGGACGGGCGAACACTGGGGACAAGATGCTGACGCTGGTCGCTTCCGCGCTGGCAGGCGGCGACTGCATCGACGACGCCGATGCGCTGCGCGCTGGTGGGACGGTCGGTGTTCTAGGCTGCGTGGTCAAGGCGCCATCCACCCTGGGGACCTTCCTGCGCAGCTTCCGGTGGGGGCATGTCCGTCAACTCGACCGCGTGAGCCGCCAGTTGTTGGCCCGGGCCTGGGCCGCTGGGGCCGGACCCGGCGACTCGCCCCTGACCATCGACCTGGCCTCGACCACGCGGTAACTGGTCAGGTCGCTCTCCAGCGCAAGCTCTCCAAACAGCGCCCCGGCCCAGGCCGGACAGTCCGGCGGCAGTTCGTCGGTGGACAGTCTTTCCGGCTGGTCAGTCATGTCTTATAAACCAGGTTCTCTATAGATACCCAAGACGCAACATCCCATCTGTAATGCACACTCACACCTGAGATGCACCCTGGGCCAGATCGTAGGCCCGTACCGGCGCCTCTAAGCCCGAATCCACCGAGGGAGGGCGTCGGGTTAGCATCCTGAAGTGGCCAGAGGGTGCTCTTCTGAATCTGGGATAATGGTTTTGTAACAGCAAAACAGTCCCAGAGAAGGAGCACCCAATAGATGCTACCACGCAACCAGCCCGACCGTATCCGTATCGTCTTTGACGATCACCGCCTGGTGGCCAATGCCGGTCTGCTCCTGCCGGCCACCCTCGCCCGGCATCTGGGCCTGCGGGAACTCGTTGACCATCACCTTGACCTGGGCGGCGCGCCGGGGCGGGCCAACACCGGAGACAAGCTGATGACCCTGGTGGCCTCAGCCATGGCCGGCGGCGACTGCATCGACGACGCTGATGTGTTGCGCACCGGGGGGACGGCCTGCACCCTGGGCGGCACGGTCAAGGCGCCATCCACCCTGGGCACCTTCCTGGGCAGCTTCCGGTGGGGCCACGTCCGCCAGCTGGACCGGGTGAGCCGGGAGCTGCTGGCCCGGGCCTGGGCCGCTGGGGCCGGACCCGGCGACGCGCCGTTCACCATCGACCTCGATTCCACCATCTGCGAGACCTACGGACTGGCCAAGGAGGGCGCCCGCCACCACGGCTATACCGGCAAGCGGGGCTACCACCCACTGCTGGCCATCGCCGCCGGCACCGGAGACGTGCTGATGTCCCGGCTGCGCGAGGGCCGGGCCAACACCGCCCGCGGCGCCGCCCACTTCCCTCTTCGTCGCTCACCTCCTCTGTCTCTGTCTCGTTTTCCGTCTCTTCGCTCGCTTCCGCCGCTCCCGGCAGGCAGACCGCCAGGAAGGGGCAGCTTCGGCACTGCCAGCTGGTTGCGGAAAAGTCCCGCTCCGGCAGCGCGTCGGGGTCAGGCCCGCTACGGACGTGGTGAGCGGCAAGCTCACCGAGCCACTCGCTGGCGTCCTGCAAGGCCCTCTCCAGCCGTGCGGCGGGAATCCGCTCCCAGTCCCAGGTGCGAGCCCCCGTGTCCATCGTGGCGATCACCGCATCCCGCAGGTCGCCGAACTCGCCGAGCGAGTAGAAGGCGGCCTGGGCCACCGACGCCGGGTGGCTGCGCTCCGCGCCCAGCGTCCGCCAGCGGCGGAACGCCTCCGGTCCCCGCGTCTTGATCTCGACGACCAGCGGGTCGCCGTAGGCGGGTGCCTGCGTCTCTCCGTCGAAGAGGAAGAGCTGCGGCGCAGCCGCTTCGTCTCCCTCCACCGGCATCCGCACCGTGCCGTCCGGGTGGCCCGTGACCAGCAGGTTCGGGCCGAGGCGCACCGCGACCTGCTTCGGGTCCTGCGGATCGGGGGAGTCGACCTTCCAGCCAGCCCGCTCCATCGCCCGCACCACCACCGGCTCCAGGGCGTTGCCCGCCTCCATCGCCGTCAGCGAGTCCTCGCTGGGGGGGTTCGTGGGTTCGTAGCCCGTCGCGGCGTACCAGAGGGCGCGGCGGCAGCCCAGGGCTGACGATGCCCGCACCTCCATGTTGCCGTCGTCGTCGAACCGCGCCGCTGGACGGGAGAAGACCTCCGCCCGCTCGTCAATCGTCGTTACCATCGTCGTCGCCTCCTTCCTGTAAGTGAGAAGCGGGGCAGCCCCCGAAGGAGACCGCCCCGCCTCGATGCCGGTGTCCGTGCGGCTCATGCGGCCTTCGCCTCGACCGCCTGCTCCGTCTTTCTCTCCTCCCTGGCCTTCAGGTGGGCCTTGAGGATGTGAGCGATGCCGTCGCCGAGTCCGAGCACCGCAACGCTCTTGCCGTCGGGCATCATGTTGAAGAAGGGCTGCATCTCCTGAATCCCCCGGCACTGGTCAATCACCTCTTCGAGGGGAGTCCCGCGCCGCAGGTGCAGGGAGATCAACCGGCAGGCCAGCTCTGTGACTCCGTGCTGGAAGCTGCCTCCCTTGCCCAACCATCCGAACACCTCGAAGGGCTCGCCGTCCTCGTCCGTCGAAACGGTGACGTAGAGGTTGCCGAACTCCGTCTGGAGCTTGGTCGTCGTGCTGGGAAGGCTGCGGGGTCTTGCCCGCGTCTCCGTAGTCATGGCCTGTCCGCCTTCCCGAGGCAGAGCGGGCGCGTCCCGGCGCACTCGATGGCCTCCATCCGCCCGTACTTCCGCACCATCTCCGGGTCGTTGGCGAACGACTCGGCCTCGATGCAGGTGTCGAACCGCTCAAACGGGTGGTCCGTCCCGAAGCCGCCCCGGTAGGCGATGGCGTGGTAGTGGAGGCCCGGCGGGCAGCCGCGGAGGTACGGGAGCGCAGGAGCGTAGCGGTCGAAGTAGCCCGCCACCTTGAGGGCAAGCTCCCGCTCTCGTTCGTCGGCCAGGCCCAGCAGCGTCCTGACGATGGGCTCCTCGCAGTCCTCCTCGGCGAAGGTGGGCGTGAACATGGCGGACCGGACGCAGGCGGGGATTTCGGCCCACCGCTCGCGGCTGAGCTTCAGCCCGCCGTGGCTGGGCGTCCAGACCCGCCAGACGCCCTCGGCCAGCTCCACCACGTCATGCGTCCAGCCCCAGGGTGTGCTTACCAAGGTCTCAGTCGTTGTCATGGCTCGTAGCCTCCTTGTCCTGTAATGAGAGAGCGGGGCAGCCCCCCGAAGGAGACGGCCCCGCTCGAACCGAACCCGATTGACCGGCAGGCTTAGGCGGCCTGGGCCTGCTGCATCTGCCGCAGCTTGTTGGCGGCGGCCTCCACCAGCGGGCCAAGCTCGGTGCCGTCCAGGTCGTCGAGGCTCTTGCCCGTCCGGTCCGTGACGGCCGTCCGCACCTGGTCCTCGTCGAGGCCCTGCTGGGCTGCGATCTCGATGAGCCGCTTCCGCAGCTTTTCGATCTGGGACTCGCTGCGGCTCCTGCCCTGGGCCTGGCCGGATGAGCGATTGGCCTGGCCGGAGTTGCCGTTGGCCTGAGCAGGGACCCGTTGCGGCTGCGGCGGGTTGCCGGCCTGCGGCTGGTCGCCGTAGAACCCGTTGCCGAACTGGACGCCGAAGCTGCGGAACGCCCGCTTCATGCCGTCCGTCACCGCGCCCTTGATGGCCGTGTCGTGGCCGTCCAGGGTGTCTTCGGCCACCGGGTGGACGCCGATGTCGGTGCGGGGCAGAGCGCCCGCGACGGTGACCCGCACCGGGGCGCTGTAGGCGGACGCGACCTTCACCTCGCCGGTCTGGGTATCGACCGTCTCGATCTGGCGTAGCGTCACGTCGCCGGCCAGCTCGTAGCCCCAACCGCCGTATCCGAAGATGCGGTTGGCCTGCTCGATGACGACGTGGCCTTCGAGGTAGTCGTAGCTGCGCCCGGCGCGGCCCTTGCGCTGGGAGGCCAGCGCCGGGTCGAGGGGCTGGCCGAGCGCCTGGCTGACGGCGGGCGAGAGCCCGTCCCAGAGCAGCTCGTGCTCGCTGACGATTGCGGCGTCGGGCTTGTGCCCGTTGCCGTTGACGGGGACGAGGCCGTTGCCCGTCCCGTTGCTGTGTCCGTTGTTGCTTCCGTTCCTGTTCACCATGTCTGTCTCCTTCTGTGTGGTGTGTTCCTGTAGCGAATGAGCGGTGCGGATTCCCCTATGGGAAGCCGTGTGCGGGCGAAGCCCGTCGTGAATCGGGCATAGGTCCTCCTGGGTGGTGAGAGTGGGATGGGTGAGGCGGGAACAAGTCCCGTTAAGGGAGAGGTGAAGTGGCCGGGAAGCCCGCTGAGGAGCGGCGGGGAGCCGCTAGCGGGCGGAGCGGGCGGCCTGCGTGAGCAGGCGTAGGAAGGCGGCGCGTCCGTGGGGCCGGGCCGCAAGCTCGGCCACGTCGCCGACGCCTGGGGGAAGGGCGACGGCGGAGGCCCTGCGACCGAGCAGGGTCAGAAGCCGCTCCGTCGCCTCATGGCCCGCGTCGTCGTTGTCGAAGGCGAGGAAGACGCGGGGGCAGCCCCGGAGGGCTGAGGCGACCCGCTCAACGCCCTGGGTGCCCAGGGCGGCGACGGCGGGGAGTCCCCATCCGGTAAGGGCGAGCCAGTCGAAGACGCCCTCGGCAACGACCGCCCAGGGCGGCGCAGGGCCGAGACGCCCGAGGCCAAGCACCGGCTTGGGGCCGGGCGGAGCCTGGAAGCGGGGCGTCCGGTCAGGGTCTATGGCCCGCCCGACGAGCCAGCGGACGAGGCCGCCGGAGGCGTCGGGAACGACGACCATTCCGGCGAACCGCTCGGCTCCCCGCTCCATGAACAGCCCGCAGTCCCTGAGCCGGTCGGCGGCGAAGCCGTCCGACTCAAGGGACTCTCGCAGCCCGCTGCCCGGCGCATAGCCGAGGCCCAGGCGGGCTGCCGCGGGCTGGCCGACGCCCCGCGAGGCCAGGTACTCCCAGGCGGCGGGGCTGCGCCGGAGCTGACCGGCGTAGAATCGCCCCGCCGCCGTCAGCAGGGCGGGGTCGCGCGGAGGCAGCGCGGCGGACGGGGGACGCCGCGCTCCGGCTGGACGAACAGCGGCCCTGGGCGTAAGCCCTGGGCTGCCGTCCAGCCGCGCGATGGCCTCCGGCAGGCTCAGGTTCTCGACGCGCCGGATGAAGTCCAGCACGTCTCCCCCCTCACCGCAGCCGAAGCAGTAGAACCGCTCCGAGTCGCCGTACACCGTGAAGCTGCCCTCCACCTCGTCGTGGAAGGGGCAGACGCCCTGGCGGACCCTTCCACGACCGCGAAGCCGCACCCCTGCGGCCTCCACCGTGTCGCCCAGGGGGTGCCGGGCCTTCAGCGCGGTGATGTCCACGCTGGCCGTGACCATCACGCACCTCCGGTCAGAGGACGCAGGCCCCGGAGGCTGCGCCCCAAGACGACTTTGCCGGGCCGCCAGCGCATCCCCAGGACCGCAGCGTCCTCCAGCGTCCCGCCGTCGCCGGTGGGCACCAGCGCGGCGGCCCGGCCCGTGCCCTGGCTGTAGACCAGGGCGCCGCGGCCGCCGAACCGCCGCTTCACCAGCTGCGTCCACTCGGAGAAGGCCCACCGAGCCTCCTTCGTTTCCGCCTGCTCCGCGTCCACGCCGGCGAGGACCGCCAGCGCGCCGTCGAGATCCCCCGCCTGCCTGAGCCGCCGCGCCTCGTGGACGCTCTTGGCCACGCTGGGGGTTGCCGTCTGCACAGCCGTCTCCGGCTCAACCCTGAACAGGGCCGCCATCAGCCGGTCGACCAGCTCTTCCAGGCTTGCCCGTGGCCTCGTCCCAGTCCCACCAATCGTCGTTGCTTGCGTCGTCATCGTGTCCTCCTTCATGTTGTGTTGCTCGTGTCGTCTGTCGCGCCTGGTGCGCCCTCGTCGCCTGTTGCGTCCGTCCCGTCCGCTGCCTGCCGTTGGGCCTGGCGAACCGCCTGAGCAGCAGCGCGCCGAAGCCGAGGCCGACCGCGTTCAGGAAGACCAGCTCGCCGTCGCCGGTCACCAGCGGCCCCGCCAGCAGCAGCGCCGCCCCGACCGCAATCGAGGCCCGCTTGTGCCGCCCGATGAAACCGCCGGCGCCGGCCGAGACCGCCTTGACCCTTGAAACCGTTGCCTTGATGTCCTTGACGTGCATTCACGCCTCCTTTCCGCTGTTGACCCGTGCCGGCATCCGTGGCGCAGGTCATTTGCAATGGGGTTGACGAAAGACGCACTCCGCCCACGGTCGGATGCCGGACGCGGGAGACGGAGGAGGCGATGCTCGATGCCTTCGACCGGTCGCTCACGGCGATGGCCTACGCCGCCTCCGGCCTCTGCGTCTTCGCCATCGTCTGGGCGGGCTTCGTCCTGATGGCCGAGGGGGGCGAGGAGCGGGGCGGCAGGGCCAAGACCGCCGTCGTCATGGCGGTGGTCGGCCTCGTCCTGGTGCTCTCCGCCAAGGGCGTGGCGGCGCTGCTCAGCAGCGGCCTTGTGGACTTCCCAACCCCATAGAGCAAAGGAATCAACCGACTTGAGAAAGATAGCTGACATCGCAAAGAGCGGAGCGGAGTCCCTGCGGGGCAGGCTCGCCGCCGCCCGCAAGAAACCGGAAGCAGGGTCTCCGGCGGCCGAGACCGGCGAGCCCCAGGCGGCCCCCGTCCCCAAGCCTCCTCCGGACCTGCCCCTGTTCTTCATGCTCTCGTACCTGGACGACGACGGGCCGGTGCGCCTCGACGGGGTGAAGCTCGGCGTCTGCGAGGTGATGGGCCTGGAGATCGACGAGCCCAAGCTCGGCGCCTTCGCCGGGGCGCTCAACGCCCTGGACTTCCAGGCGCAACTGCTCATCCGGCAGCACCCGCCGCGCCTGGAACGGCTGAGAGACGACCTTCAACAGGCCCAACCGGACAACCTGCCCCCGCAGACGAAGGCCGCGGCCGAGTCGCTCCGGCGGCTGCTCACCGACCTTGAGGCCCGCGACGGCATCCTCGACCGGCGCTTCTACGCCGTGTGCGAGTTCTCCCGCGTCGACGACCTGCGCGGCCTGCTCTCCAGGGCTGGGCTCTCAGTCCACCCGCTCAAGGGCCGGCAGCTCCGGATGCTCCTGGTGTCCGCCGCCCTGGGCGGCTCACCGTCCGGGTTCGACGAGGAGGCCCCCGCCGAGGTGCAGATAGGCCGGCGCGACATCCGCGTCGGCGGGAGCCTCGTCCGCTCCCTCCACCTGGGCAAGTGGCCCCGCTCGCTGGCCCCCGGCTTCCTCCAGGGGCTGATGGCGGCGGGCGCGCCGATGGACCTGTCCGTCCACATAGGACCCATACCGGCGGAGCAGGCGGCGAGGACCCTTGAGTGGCAGAAGGTCCGCTTCGAGTCGGCCCAGTCCCTCTCCTTCAAGCGGGGCCGCACCATGTCGCCGGAGGCGGAGATCGCCCTGGAGGACGTGACCCGCCTGCGCGACGAGGTGCAGCGGGGCCGGGAGAGGCTCTTCCACGCCTCCCTGTCGGTGACCCTCCACGCGAAGGACGAGGCTGCGCTCAAGGAGATGACCCAGCGGGCCAAGGCCCACTTCGGCGCGACCCTCGGCAAGCTGGACCCCCTGGCCTTCCGCCAGCGCGAAGGCCTGCTTTCGACGCTGCCCCTGGCCCTGAACGCCATCGCCGACTGGCGCAGCCTCGACACCTCGTCCCTGGCCCGCCTCTTCCCCTTCTCGCCCCCGGACCTGGACACGAGGAGCGGGACGCTCTACGGCATCGACATGCGGGCCTGCTCGCCGGTGGTCTACGACCCCTGGGACGGCACGCACCTCAACGCGAATACGGCGGTGCTGGCGAGGTCTGGAAGCGGCAAGAGTTTCGCCACCAAGCTCGGCGTGTTTCGCGGCATAACTCGCGGCGTCACCGCCTACGTCATCGACCCCGAGGGCGAGTACGCGGACATGGCCCGCGCCGCGGGCGGGCGCGTCCTCTCTCCCGGCATTCCCGGCCAGGGCATGAATCCCTTCGTCATCGACAAGGGGGACTCCGAGGAGCTTCTCCAGCGCATCGGCAGCCTGAGACGCCTCATCGAGGTGATGGTGGGCGAGCGGCTCTCCGCCGACCGCCGCGCCTCCCTCGACCACGCCCTGGCGGGCTACTACGCCCAGCCCAGGGAGCGGACCGGCTTCCGGGACTTCTACGCCTACCTCGAAGGGGAGGCGAACGACCTCTCACGGCTGCTGCGGCCCTTCGCCACCGGCAGCCTGCGCAATCTGCTCTCCGACGAGGGCGACGACCTGCTCGGCAACGAGGCCCTGGTGACCGTCTTCGACCTGCACCTCTTGGAGCCGGAGCTTCGCCCCGCCGCCGCGGCGTTCATGGTCTCGATGGCGAAGCGCGCCCGCAAGCACCGCCTGGGGTTGCAGTTCATCACCCAGGACGTGCAGGACCTCCTCTCCGAGGACACGTCGAGGACCATCACCGGACACTCCGGTAGGGCGCTCCTCCAGAACGCCGCCTTCAAGCTCCTGCTCCAGCAGGACGCGGCGGCCATCAGCACCGTCGGCGACGCCTTCGACCTGCCCGAAGACCTCCAACGCTGGCTGCTTTCGTGCCCCAGGGGAGACGGACTGCTTCTCGCCAGGGGCAACCGCTTCCCCGTGCGCATCGAGGCCACCGCGGAGGAGACGGCGGTCATCGAGTGGCGGCCCGGACGCCATTAGAGAAAGGACTGACACCCATGAAGCTGAACCCGAAGAACCTGTTGTTTGGAGACGATAGCGAGAAGAAAGGCCCCGTCCTGCTGGCAGTGACGCCGCCGCGAGCCGGGGAGCGCACGCTCCTGGGCGTCGAGAACCTCCTCCAGTCCATCGCCGTCCCCGAACCCTTCTCCCTGGAGCTGGCCGGGGACATGGACGGCGTGACGCTGATGGCCCGCTGCCTCGACGACCGGGTGGTGCGCGGCCAGCTCTCCGCCCACTACCCCCAGGCCCGCATCCAGAAGGTGGACGAAGAGGACGACCCGCTCAGGCTGGAAGACGGCGAGCAGGCGTGGGCCGTCACGCTGCGGGCGGACGCCCCCGAGTACTTGCCTCTGCGCACCTTCAGGGACGACGACCTGCTCGACCCCGGCTCCGACCCCCTCATCGCCCTCATGGGCGCGCTGTCCGCCCTGTATGAGAGGGAGCGCGTCGTGGCAAGGCTGATGCTGCGCTCCCTCGGCCCCGACTGGTCCCAGGCCCACATGGACAAGGCCCACAAGCGGCCCGGCATGGAGCCGAGGGAGCCCGCCTACACCTACCAGACCAAGCCCCTGCAGATGGACGGCATGACGATGGCCGTCCTCGGCCTGGGCGCTCTCGCCGCCCTCAAGAGCTACCTGTGGGTGCAGGACGGGGAGATATGGAAGGCGGCACTCCTGGGCACGGTCACGGCCCTTGGCATGGCCGCAGGCGGCTGGGCGTGGCACCGCTGGAAGAAGGCCCGGTCCCGCGTCGAGGACCCCATCCTGATACAGGAGAAGGTGTCACGCATCGCCTTCGACGCCGAGCTTCAGATCGTCGCCGTGCTGCCCGCCGGCACGCAGCATCACCGGGCTGGGGAGCTTCTCGGCGCCCTCGCCGCCGCCTACCGCCACTACGACAACCCCGCAGGGGCGCGGTTCAAGGTCGGCCCGGTCCGGCCCATAGCGCCGGACCCTGACATGCTCCAACCCGCAGGTCCGGGGCTGTTCGGGGGGCGCAGCGTGCTGGGGGTCCGCGAGGTCGCCTGCCTCTGGCACCCGCCCGGCGCAGGCGACGAGACGCCCCTGGTGGAGCGCTCCGGCGCGAGGGCGCTCAATCCCTCGGCGAAGGGCGTCAAGGGAGGGGCGCTGGTGGGAGACACCACCGCCGGAGCCAAGCGGGACATCCGCTTCCCCGAAGACCTGCTCCGCCGCCACCACCTCTACGTCGCACGCACCCGCATGGGCAAGTCCACGCTCATGCACCACGTCGCCGTCCACAAGATGCGCGAGAAGGCGGCGGGCAGGGATGGAGACGCCATCGTCGTGGTGGACCCCCACACCGACCTGGTGGCCGGGCTGATGGAGCACGTCCCCGAGTCCCTCATCGACCGGGTGCGCCTCATCGACCTGTCCGACGAGACCCGCTCCCCCGGCGTGAACCTCCTGGACACGAGGATATTTGCAGACCGCGACCGCACCGCCGACTCGGTGGTGCGCGTGGCGAAGGGCCTGTGGGAGCAGTGGGGGCCGAGGATGCAGTCCATCCTCGAACAGACGGTCAAGACCCTCCACGAGGCCAACGAGCAGGTGGAGGAGGAGGCCCAGTACACCATCCTCGACGGCCTCAAGCTGCTGTCCAACGAGCCGTTCCGCAAGGACGTGCTCAAGAAGGTCTCCGACCCGTACCTGCTGGAGTGGTGGGGCAGCACCTTCACCGGCTGGAGCCGCGACTACCGGGCCGACTCCCTGGCGCCGGTGCAGACCCGCCTCTCCTACTACGCCTCGTCAAAGCGGGCGCGGGCCATCCTGGGCCAGCGCCGCTCCACCATCGACATGCGCCGCACGGTCCACGACGGCGGCGTCCTGCTGGTCTCCACCTCCCAGGGGGTCGTCGGCAGGGACGTGGCCGCCCTGGTGGGCGCGTCGATCCTCAACCTCGTGGACGCCGTGATCCGGGAGCAGGGACGCCTCCCGCTGAACAGGCGGCGGGGCGCGCTGGTCGTCGTCGACGAGATGCAGTCGATGCCCGGCGTGGACTACGAAAGCATGTTGTCCGAGCTCGGGAAGTTCGGGGCGTCGTTCGTGCTGGCAACCCAGAGCCTCGCCAAGCTGGACGACCTCTCCCGCACCATGCGGGACACCCTCCTCGCCAACGTCGGCTGCCTCGCCGTCTTCCAGGTGGCGGGAAACGACGCCCGGACGCTGGTGTGGGAGCTGGGCAAGGACCGGGTGACCGAGGACGACATCACGTCGCTCCCCGTCCACCACTGCTACGTCCGCGCCACCGTCGGCAAGGAGCGGATGCCCGCCTTCTCGATGATGGTGCGCAAGCCGGAGGAGGGAGACCCCGCCGTCGCCAACCGCATCCGGGAGGCGGCCGGCGCATACACCGTCTCGGCCCGGCAGGCGGACTACGCCGACGCCGACGGCCACCGGAAGGTGGGCGACTACCGCAGGGGCATCGACGACATCGAAAAGGGGCGCGCCCAGGAGGAGGCCGGGGAGGGGAAGCCGGGCCCGGACCCCGGGAAGCAGGCCGGGAAGCGCAAGGCGGACTCCGCGCATGCAGGGGAGGATGAGACCGGCGAAGCCTCTGGGGAGGACACGAAAGAGGAGGCAGAGCAATGAGCCCCGAAGGATGTGAAGCCGACCTGCTCCGAATCTTGGCCTCGATGCCCTTCCTCGACCGGCAGGAGATGGTCGCCGTCTCCGGCTGGTCCAGGGCCGCGGTCTACGAGGCCGTCGAGAAGCTGGAGGCCGCAGGGTCCTGCGCCTCCGTGCTCCACTCCGCCGACCCGTTCCCCCCGGCGCGGAGGTTCCATCTCACCGCCGCAGGCCTGAGCAGGCTCGCCGACGAAGAGGACAGGCCCCTTGAGGCGCTCCTGCGCGACCGTCCGGTCTCCGCGCAGTGGCGGCGCAACCTGATGGAGCGTCTCGACGCCCTCGCCGTCATCTACCGCATGGCTTCCCTCCTCTCCGGCGTCGCCTACCCCATCCGGTTCCACTGGTACCGGGCATCGCCGCTGGACGCCGCCGTGACGCTGCCGGACGGGAAGACCGTCGGGATCGTCAGGCAGGGGCTCACCGCCGACCGGTCGAGCTTTGCCAAGCGGCTCTGGCGGCTGCGCGAGGGGCCGATGCCCGGAGCCCTCCTCGTCCTCATGGCCGACGCCGTGCGCCTCAGACACGCCCGCAGGCTGCTCTCGACCACCGAGACGCCCGCCCTCTTCGCCCTGGAGCGCGAGGCGGTCCTGGCCGGAGCGGACGACCCGATATGGAGGCCCCTCAAGGTAAGCGCCGCCGTCGACCTGCGCTACGTCCTCGACAGGACCGACCCCGGCGGAGCGCTCCCGGCGGAGCGCTCCCCGTGGAGGACGAGGCGCGGCTCGCCTCGGTCCCCGACGACCTTCCCGGGAGGGGCGCGGCGGCGGCGGACATCTCCGACCACATGCTGCCCCTCTTCGTCAGACCCTCCGAGAAGCGCGCCCTCGATCTGATCTCGGACTGGCCCTGGATCGGCCTCGGCGAGCTCGCCGGACTCATGGGCGTCTCGCCCCAGAGGGCCTCCCAGGCCGTCATCCCGCTGGAGGGGTTCGGCCTCGCGGCGCGCATCCGGCTCGGTGGCAGGCGACTGGCCCTCACCGACCGTGGCCTCTCCCTCCTCGCCCGCAGGGACCGCACCTCGGTCGGCGTGGCGAAGCGGCGGTGGAGCATCGCCCTCGAAGACCGGGAAGGCCCCTTCGAGTGGCGCAACGTCACCGGCAGACGGGGCCGCCATCTCCTCAGGAACATCGAGCACACCGCCGCCGTCCACGGCTTCCTGGCCGTGCTCGCCGCGCAGGCCCCCCTGCTGGGGTGGGAGATCGTCCAGCTCGATCCGCCCCGCAGGGCGTCCCGCCACTTCCGGCACGACGACCGGATGCGCGCCGTCAACCCCGACGCCTTCGGCGTCCTGCGCAAGGGCGGGACCGAATGGGCCTTCTTCCTGGAGTGGGAGCGCCGCGCCGTGCGGCCCTCCACCATGTCGGACCGCCTCGCGCCCTATCTGCGCTACTACTCATCTCACCGGCCCATCGACGACCACGGAACAAGGCCCGCCGTCCTGGTCGTCTTCGACGACGAGATCGCCCAGACCCACTTCCTGCGCGTGGCGCGGGAGGAGATGCGGGCCGAGCGGGTCACGGTCCCCCTGTGTGGGTCTCCCACAAGGGGGCAATAGACGCCCTGGGGCCGCTGGGAAGCGCCTGGCGCACCCCCGGAGAGTGGGAGTCGACCCAGCCCCTCCCGCCTCCGTTGAACTATGACACAACGGCGGGAGCGTGAGCCGCCCGGCCCGCTCCCGTCTCGATATACCGCAGGAGATCGAGAAACCATGCGTTCGCAAGACGCCAACGAAGCGAAGGGACGCCCGAGGCGTGCAGGACGGACCGTTGTCCGGCTGGACGCGGCGGCCCTCTGGAAGCGGCTCAGCCTGCTGAACCGCTCCCAGAACTGGCTCGCCAGGGAGGTCGGCATTAGCCCCGGATACCTCTCCACGCTGGTCAACGAGGGGCGTGCGCCCTCGGGACGCATCCGACGGCGGATGCAAAAGACCCTCGGAGTGAACGACTTTCAGGAGCTTTTCAGATTGGAGGATAGCGATGACGGCTAACACTAACGACTCGTCCCGCCTCGGCGGGAGCCTGGCACTGAACCCGGACGACCAGGAGCGGCTGCCCTACGGGAGCCTGCTCCCGGAGGACTTCCCCAAGCGCCTCGAACGGCTGAAGGAGGCCAGCGGCCTCTCATGGAGCGGCCTCGCCGGCGCCATCGGCGTCGACTACAAGCAGATGTACAAGTGGCGCAAGGGCACCGAACCCTCCGGGGGAGCTCTGCACTCCCTCTACCTGTTCGCAGCCCGGGTACCGGGAGGCCTGCAGATCCTCATGGGGGACGGGTTCCAGATGACCTTCTTCAAGGACTGACCGGCTTAGACGCCGCCGGGCGCGCGCCCCATCCGTCCGCGCCCGGCGGCGCATCCACCGACCTGTAAGGAGAGGCCAGCGGCCAACGATCTGCCGCTGCGACTAGGCAACATGAAAGATACAAGCAGAGAGAACGAAGGGAACATACCGGAAGACTCGCCGGTCTGGCCGCCTGCCACGTGCACCCCGGAGCAGCGGAAGTTGATCCGCAAGGGGGTGCGCATCTGGGCGAAGGTCGCCATCCGCTCCTACATGCGAAAGCAGGAGGCCGGGTCCCAGGCCGGACGGGAGGACGGCGGCGAGGAGGAGGCCCAATGAGCCTACCCCCAACACTGACCGTCCTCAGCCTGGGTGGAGGCGTGCAGTCCTCCGTCATGGCGCTCATGGCCGGAGAGAGCCTGCCCCCGACTGGATCGGGGGGCGCGTTCGGCCGCATGCCGGCTGCGCCATCCTCCGGCTTCTGCATGTGGAGCGCCTTGATTCCCTTGACAGTCAGCAGCAAACTGTATCACACTGCATCAAATTGGAAGCACAGTGTTGCGGGTGGAACGGATTGGCCAGAAAGAGAAGAATGATCTCATACCCCGACGGGGTTACTCCCGACCCTCTGGAGTTGCTGACCAAACTTCAAGAGTGTAGGGACAGCCCCTATTGGAATCGAAGTCTTAGCGACATCGGCGGGATGGTTCTGTTGAAGGGAGCCGAGTCCGAGATCGAACGGTACGATGGCCAGAGCCAGGACAACCAGCCTAAGGAGGTCGGATCCTGATGCCTAATAATAACCAGGTAGAGACCCTCCAACACATTAGGCAAGGATTCCAAGGTCTGGGCTACGTTGGAGGGCTTCTACAGGAGGAGTATGAATTCGCTGACGTCCTTTCGTCTGAACACCCTGTCAGGAGCATCCCTCTAGCAGCCTTCGCTCAGGAGCCTCCTTCTTACCGAAACGCATCCTTTGGCGTAGCCATCGCCAACGGTCGGACTGGACCCGCATTCATCCAGGACCACCGTTCACTCGGAGCGCCACAGATTCTCGAAATCACGGATGATCGCGTTCTCAGGTGGAAAGTCTCTGGAAAGGGCATGCCTTCCCTCCTTGAGGAACTAGCCCCCAACAGACTGCCTGACCTGTTCCTGAGACACAAGGACGAGTGGTCTCCTCGCCAAGTCCTGAGAGCGAAGTCCGGTGGAGAAACAGCCACCCAGCTTGACTTCATTGATGTGGATCTTCTCCCGGCTCTGGAATTCGAGGTGCGGTCAAAGCTCGATACCCTTCTGAGGGATACCATCTCCCTATCAATCGACACTTTCGAGCGCAAGTCGCCGTTCTCGAAGGAGTCTTATCCTCCTCTTTTTCGCTTGATATTTCGCCTCATCGCAGCAAAGGTGTTGGCCGACCGCCACCACCCTGGAGACTGGACCGTTGACGACCCCCAACTGGTAGTGAGGTCTGTGGAGGAGTTCTACTTCAGGGGTTCAACGTCGGAACCTGTCTTGAATGATCTTCAAACACAGGCCGCCGGTTGGGAACGGATACGGACGGCCTTCCACTTCCAGAATCTATCCGTAGATTCCCTTGCCTATGTATACGAGAACACCTTGGTGACACCTGAGACCAGAAAATTGTTCGGTATTCACAGCACGCCACCCGCCATTGCTGAGTACATTGTCAAACGACTTCCCTTCGAGGTAATCGAGACCAACGAGAGACGAGTATTCGAACCGTTTTCCGGGCACTCAGTATTCTTGGTGGCTGCGATGCAGCGGCTGCGGGAACTCTTGCCTCCATCGATGAACCCTATACAACGGCACGAGTACTTCGTGAAGATGCTTGCCGGCATTGAAATAGACGACTTCGCCAGGGAAGTCGCCAGACTGTCGCTCATGCTTGCCGATTACCCGAATCCGGACGGCTGGCGGCTCCATGAAGGTGATGCCTTAACTTCGACGGTTTTCGACCAGGAGCTGGCTCAAGCCAACATCGTTCTATGCAACCCACCCTTTGAGGCGTTCAGTCAAGACGACCGATCGCGCTACGGCGAACTTTTCTCGGTTCTACAACCGGCTGAAGTCCTTCATCGCGTTCTCGCAAGGCCACCCTACCTTCTAGGTTTCGTGCTTCCACGGGTTTTCATGGCTGGCCGTAGCTATCGTGAATTGAGGTCACGACTTGGAAGGACATACTCGTCCATCGACCTGCTAGCCCTGCCAGACAAGGTGTTCGAACACTCAGAAGCGGAAACCGTCTTGCTGCTTTGCTCCGGTCAAAGAGACGGAGCCGTGCATCTAAAGACTGGGGAAGTTTACAAGGACCATCTGACGTCCTTTTATACAACTCACAAACCCTCGTATCAGATTGAGGACTACGTTCGAGAACCCGAGGAGCAGTTCAAGCGCAGCATGTGGCTCCCTCCCCTCCAGGAGGTCTGGGAGACTACCGCCACCATGAAGAAACTGGGTCAGGTTTCCGACATCCATCGTGGTATCGAGTACAACCGACGACTCGGCAAGAGTGAAGCTACATTCGTATCTGACCAAGCCCAGGAAGGCTTTGTGCGCGGGCTGCACAGGGTCAAGGGTTCCACTGAACCGTTTGTTGTTCTACGGCCGACATACCTTAACTTCTCCAATGATGTTATGCGAACAAACGCCTACAAATTGCCCTGGGGTAGCCCGAAACTCATTGTGAACGCCAGGCGGAGATCAAGAGGATTCTGGAGGATAGCTGCCGCACAGGATAATTCTGGTCTTGTTTGTTACCAGAACTTCCATGCGGTCTGGCCTAATTCCGAACTTCCCCTCGAAGTAGTGGCAGCGGTACTCAATGGACCTCTTGCAAACGCATTTGCAAGCACGCGAGAGCTCAATCGTGACGTATATGTGGAGACCCTTAGAGCAATCCCGATTCCTGAATTTGAGCAGGCACAACAACAGATCATATCTTCGCTGGTTCAGCAGTACTGTGAGACCCGTACTCTGTGGTTAGCCGGACAACTTGGGAAAAGTGAGTCACACGAGAGATGCGCAGAGCTTCTGAACGCCATAGACGCGGAAGTACTGAAAGCCTACGATCTCTCACCGAGAGTAGAGCGAGAATTGCTAGATTGGTTTCGAGGCCATGTGCGTCCCGGGCCCGTTGAGTTCACAGAGTACTTTCCTTTAACGTTCAAGCCATACATACCTTGGCATATCTATACCTCCGCTGGCTTCAAGCTGGCCAGTGCCAGGGACACGTTGAAGCGCATGCCCGTTATCCCTGAGTCTCCATCAATTACCGAAGCCCTGTCGCACATGGGCTAGGGGGGATGGCGGTTCATGGTGCAAGAGGCATATCTGCTGGATACGTCCATCGCCAGCATAGCTGGCTATGAGGGTGACGAACGTCACGCGGGGGTCCGAGAGTGGCTGGACGGGCTGCAGGACGATGCCGTGTTTGTTTCAGCCGTTTCCGTTGCTGAATCCGAGTATGGCTTGAATCTCAATCCGTTGGATGCGCAGTCACAGCAAGACATCCGCAGCGCGATCGGGACCTACCAAGTTCTACCGATTGATCATCATACGGCGACGGTCTACGGGCCTATTCGCGCAGCCCTTTTCAGGGCGTATGCGCCCAGAGACTATAGGAACAGGATTACCGCTCGGTACATAGAAGACCTGAGAGAACCTACTTCAGGAAAAGAACTAGGGATACAGGAGAACGATCTCTGGATCGTTAGCGTTGCCGTTCAGTACAACATGGTATTCGTTACGGCAGACGGCGGCGGCGGCATGAGGGCGATCGTTGAGGAGGCCCATTACGCTCACCGAACTACGTTCTGGACGTGAGCCTTGGAGATTGCTCCAGCTATCAAGGGAAGACCAAAAGAAGCCAACATACCTCACGGGCACATTCTGATGACCAACGCAGCTCACACGTATTGATGAAAGTGGGGCTAGTCTCGACGACCGCCAGTTAGCCCTTCTGGCGCCTCAGGCCAACCTGCCGGAGACCTCCCGTGTGGCGAGATCCGATAGGGAATCGGATTGCCTGTTGCGGCCTTCTTGACAGCAGCCTGCCGTCTGATTCACAATTAGAGCATGAAGCTGTAATACAGCTGATGCTGAGGCCCGCCGGCGGGGTCGCCGCCAGCAGGCCCATGAAGGTCCGGTTGTCCATCGGACTCCCTCCTCTAGCTCCATGCGGGGGTGAAGGCGCCCTTGGTGCCCACCCGCCGCTGGAACTCGTAGATGGTGTCGTCGCCCCTCGTGGTCTCCTTGACCGAGGCGTTGGCGATCTCGCCGTAGAAATCCGAGAGGGTTGCCTTCACCTGGTCGACGCTCATCTCCGGGTCGGGGTCCGGGAACTCGCGGTCGTCGTATACGAACACTCTTGCCATGACTAGTCTCCTTTCAGTCGTTGGTGTCTTGCTCCGATGCCTCATGCGGGGGAGGCCGTCGCTCCGTTGACGGCGGCCCCTCCCCGTGAACTGCGGTCTAGCGTCCCGCGCCGACCGGCTCCTTCTCCCGTTCCTGCTCCATCGCCCACTCGAACATCGAGAGGCTTGCGGGCTGGGGCTTCCCGTTGCGCTTCGGCTTGACCGGCTCGGCCATGAACTCCGCCCAGGAGAACAGCGACTGCTGCGGCTCCGGGGCCTCGTCCTCGTGGTGGCCGTTCCCGTTGACCGGTGCGGGCGCGTGGCCGTTCCCGTTGCCGTGACCGGTGGCCGGGACGAGCTCGACCGTCGGCCCAAACATGTCCTCGTGGTGGCCGTTGCCATTCCCGTTCCCGTTGACCGCAATGGTCTCCGGCTCCACTTCGACGACCTTCCAGCCGTCGTCCACCAGCAGTTCCTCGGCCTCGCTCTCGGCGTTCCTGGCCTGGGCGAACACCTCCTCCATCGTCTCGGCCTCGTCCTCCTCATCGCCGCTGACGATCTTGCGGGCCAGGGCCATCATCATGTCGTCGCCGTCGTCCCCGTATGCCGCGAGGCCGTCCTCCGGCAGCTCTCCCTCGACGGCCAGGGAGCTCTGCATCTTCTTTGCCACCAGCTTCAGCGCGTCGGCCTGCAGGGTGTTCCGGTAGGACATGAACACCACCTTCACCGGGCGGGTCTGCCCGATGCGCCACGACCGCCGCGACGCCTGCCGGACGACGTAGACCGAGTAATCCGTCTCGTCCCAGACAATCGTCGGGAAGTCGATGAGGTCGAGGCCGGTCTGCACCAGCCGCGGGTGGCAGATGAGAACGTCGATGCCCTGCTTCACCCTGTCGGCGACCCACGCCTCCCTGCGGTTCGGGGCCACGGCGTCGGCCTTCATCACCGCCACCCTGAAGCCATGCCGGGTGAGGAAGTCGTCCATCCGCCCGGTGATGTCACGCGTCCCCGTGTGGGTGACGTAGACCAGCACCCGCCTTCCCTCCAGCCGCTCGGCGGCCACTAGGTCGATGAGCGCCCTCTCCTTGGGGTAGAGTTTCTCCTCCGAAAGGGGCGGGACCTGCACGATCACGTCGCCCGTCCGGGGGTCGAAGACCGTCTCCCCCCTGGTGCAGCCGTCCGGGTAGGCCAGCAGTGTTTGCAGGTAGGTGGCGAGCAGACGCTTCGAGCCGGATTTCAGCGCCTTCGCCAGCTCCTTCTTCAGCTCCTCGAACACGTGGTTGTAAGCGCTGCGCTGGGAGTACCCGGTGGCGTCTTCCTCCGAGTCCATCGAGGACACGAGGATCTTCTCCTCGTAGTCGGGCAGGCCGGAGGCAACGTCCGCCAGGCGCAGGAACACCGTGTTCCCGATGATGTGGAAGAGCGCGCTGGGCACCAGCCCCGGCCGCTCCCTGGTGACCTTGCGGTAGCTGCGGCGGCGGCTGTTGCGCCCGTCCTCCACCGCGTCGTCGTCGGGCTTGCCGACGGTGACCTCCTCGAAGCCGTACCGCTGTATCCAGCGGTGCTCGTCGGAACGTCCGAACTCCGTCCTGATCTCCGGCGAGAACCGGTAGAGCAGGTGGAAGATGGTCGAGGAGTAGCCGCCGAGGAGCGTTCCCGTGAGGGACAGGGACTTGCCGCACACGTCGGCGAGGATGCCAGCGGCGATGCCCTGGGCCGAGCCTCGCCCCTTGAACTCATGGACCTCATCTCCTATCAGCAGGTCGAAGAAGCCCTTCATGCGGTGCTTGATGTAGTCGGCCAGGGGGTAGCGGGCCGGGCCGGACCTGTCGGCCTGCCACAGGGGGGCGCCGCAGGCGGCGCATGTGTGCTTGCGGCGGTTCAGGTCGGCGAACGTCAGCGGCACACCGTCCTTGTCGACGATCTGCGCCGTGCAGTCGGGGCAGCAGGGGATGCGGAAGGGCTCCCCCGTCTCCTCGTTCCGCAGGAGCCTTCCCTTCGAGACGGCCCACCGCTGTATCACGGCGGGCATCCAGCGGTAGGACAGCTTGGCCTTCTCACGGCTCATCACCGCGAAGAGGGGGCCGGAGCCGACGGAGAGGCGAAGCCGCTCCAGGTCGGTGATGGACTCGACGATGGCGGCGCGGACGCCGGGCACCGTCATCTCCACCTCCCGTTTCCACTTGGGGACCAGGTGGGGCGGGCAGATGATGAGCACCCGCTCGAAGCCCGCCATGTACGCCGCCGCCGCGCCGATGAATGTCTTGCCGGTTCCCATCTCGCCGACGACGGTGGTGCCCCGGTGGGCCTCCAGCGAGAGGGCCGCGCCCCTGATGGCGTCGGTCTGCGCCCCCAGGGGCTTGCGGAGCAGCCTGGGGAGCGTGCCGCCGTTCTCCGAGGGCCGGTAGAGCGGCGGGTAGGACTCGACCACCCTCTTGGCTATCGCGTCCTTGAACGTGTCTATGAAACCTCCGAGGTTCATGTGAATCGTCCTCCTATTCCGTGGTGGGCCGGAGGACGACGCCGGGAGCCGAGACGCACCACGCCCCCGTGGGGGACGTTAGTGGGTCGCGGGTCCCTGGAAACGTCCCCAGGCGGTTGCTTGAACGTGCGAACCCGCGCGGTTGGCGGGCCTCGTGAGTGCGGCTCAGGGCGAGCCGTCTATGCGGCTTTCAGGGCCTCCCTGCGGGCGGTCTCGGCAGCTTTTGCGTCGTCGTAGCATCGGCCGCTCAGGTGGTACGCCTTCACCGGCGAGGACACAGCCCTGCCGTAGTCGTCAATGTCCACCGAGGCGGTCTGCATGGCCGGTTCGCCGGGGGCGACGGGCTGCCCGCACCGGCAGCAGGCTTCGAATTGAGTAGGGACAGCGCCGCCAATGGCCGGATTGCTCCGGCTGGTCTGCGCCATCCCTCTCACCAAACCGGGCGTGCCACTTTCACGGCACCCGGCTCTCCGTTAGACGGTTTGTAGTTGGCTTGAACGGTGTGTGGCTATATGGCATGTCCGGCAGAGCGTTATCAGGTGATTGAGCGCGTGTGACTTCATGCCTCTGGTGTGGTGGACGTCCAAACTTGTCCGGGTGCCACACTGTTGGCACTTCATGCCGTCACGCACCTTTGCCCTGAGTTTCCGTTCGACGATTTCAAGGGGTTCGCCGCGATTGAAGCTGCTAGCCCCGATAGTCGCCGTGTAGATTCGCTCATCTGGGCCGGTTGCTCCCTGTGGATGGTCGCTTGCTGCCGTAGCGTGGCCGGACAGGTAGGGGTGCGGGAAGCCCGCTTTGCCCTTCTGTCGGTAGCGTTGGCGGTCAAGTTCCTGTCGGGTGGGGAGCCATTGGTACGCTTCCAGCGTGTTACCGCCTTCGCGCACCTCAGCATGCCAGCGGATTCTGCCATGGAGCCTTTTGGATTTGCTTCGGACGAGCTGTCCCGTGTGACTGCCCTTGTGCTTCTTCCGCAACCAGTAGAGGTAACGGAACCATGCGAAGGACGTGATGTCCTCGATGTCCTGTACGAAGCTGGTGTACCGGTAGTATTCGGCCCAGCCTCGCACGGTAGCGTTCAGGGTCGCCAGTCGGTTGTACTCATCCATCCACGTCCAGTTTCTGGAAGTCAGGTCTTTGAGCTTCCGTTTCACTCGCTCCTTAGCTTTGGCCGTCGGTCGAAGGTGAACGGCCCACCTGCCATTGACCTGCTTGCGCTGGATTCGGAAACCCAGGAAGTCGAAGCCGTCGTTGACGTGGGTGATGACCGTCTTTTCTTCCGATAGCGTCAGGTGGAGTTTGTTCTCCAGAAACTGCTGTATGGCCTGTTTGGTGGCCTTGACCTCGGTTTTGGGGCTGTTGCTGACGACCACGAAGTCGTCCGCGTAGCGCACCATCTGGTAGTTGCCGAGACCCGCCTGCCTTCTCTTGTTTCGGGCGTAGTTGTTGAGGTCCCACTGCGCCGCCGCCCACTGGTCAAACTCGTTGAGGTAAACGTTGGCTAGCAGCGGGGAAATTATCCCTCCTTGTGGCACACCGGAGTCGGTGCGACCGAAGAGACCCCCTTCCATCACGCCCGATTTCAGGAACTTCCAGATCAAGTCCAGCACAGCCCTGTCTTTCAACCGTCTCCTCAGCAGCTTCATGAGCGTCCGATGATGGACGGTATCGAAGTAGCTTTTGAGGTCGCCTTCAATCACGTAGTAGTGTTTGGCACGGCTGTTGAACAGAGGCATGAGGACGGCTATGGCGTCCATGGTGCGACGACCTTTTCGGAAGCCGTAGGAGTGCGGATGGAAGTCCGACTCGTAAATCGGGTCGAGGATGGCCCGAAGTGCTTCCTGCACGATGCGGTCTCGCAGGGCGGGGATACCCAGCGGACGTTGCTTACCATCGTGCTTGGGTATGTAGACTCGCCGGACGGGTTGCGGTGCGTACGTTTTGCGCTTCAGTTGGTCGATGAGCGCCGTCATTTGACGCTCGTAGTCCGCCTTGAACGCGGCCCGTGTCACGTTATCCACGCCGTTGGTCTGGCTACCCGGTCGCGCCAGTACCCTTTCAGCCGATATGTGCATCCAGTAGTCCCAGTGCAACAGGTCGTACAGGTTGGTGAACCTGTGGTCTGGATGCTCACTGGCCGTATTTGCGAAGAACCTTTGCTTTTCTGCCATCTTCGTCGGGTTCATACGTCCCTCCTCTGGCTTAGTTCGCTTGTGTTCTGCACTCGTCTAACTGCCCTCCTTCGCCATGTGGCCGGCTTTCCCGACCTCGGACTACTACGAGGGCTCTGCCCCACGTCCGGCATTGGCCGCAGGCTGGCCTACTCCGGTTCTGGCGAGCCGAACGTGGTTCCCAAGTTCACGCAGATTGCGTCTGCACACCGTCTTAGGTTCTGCCTTTACGCCTAGCTTGGCTCGTTGCCTTGCTCGCCATCGGGATACACCGGTTGTTTGGAGTCCGGCGTCTCTGTCCAAGAGGACTCTCCCTGCATAACTCAGACAGGGAGTCCGATGACTCCACCCTCGCCCTACCGTGAGCGGGTGGTTGACGATTCGACGCTTCAGTCAGCAGTTCCTTGCGTAACCGTAACGGCATTCTGGCTAGCAGCGCGCGGTTCAGTAGGGTGGCCGCCGCCACATTGTCGGGAAGGCTTCAAACACGGTTCTGCCTCTGGCCCCCATGCCTGCTCCCCTAGCCACCGGCCTTACTCCTAGGCCGGGTTCCTCAACTGGAACGTTCAATCTACGCGCTTCTTGGCGCACGGGTCATGGTCGTCTGCATCTTCTTGTCTCTCCTTTCCTCAGCGAGAGGGGGCTTCAGAGTCGTTCCGATAGAGCGAAGGCCCCGCAGGTCGAATGAACCAACGGGGCCTCGTTGCGCGGCTCGGGGTGAGCCGTCCGAGTTAGGCGGCGATGTCCTCGATCCGTCCGTCGTCGAGGTCGAGGGCCACCACGGTCGTCGTCAGCTTCTCGCGGTGGACCTCCTTCTCCGGGGCGTCCTCCACCAGCACCATGTCCTTCGAGGTGCGGCCCTTGACCAGGATGCGCCTGTCGTCGGCTTCGAGGACCAGGTTGTCGAGGAAGCCCGCCGCCACCAGCATCGCCATGTGCCCCCTTTTGAGGGGCATCAGCGGCCGGGTGCGACTGTCCTTCGCGGGCCAAAGGGAATCGGTTATCTCCGTGCTGGCCCAGAGCCCCGACCGGCGGGCCTCAGCCGCCGCAGCGACGGGATCGACCGTCCGGGTCGTGAACAGGACGTCGCCGCTCGGCGTCGTGGCGGGGGTGTACTCCGGGTGGGAGTAGGAGTTGCGCTGGGAGCGCAGGGGCTCCGGCTCCCCCACCGCCCACTCCAGCACCATGCTCTCGGCTGTGGCGTCGGGAACGGGGTCCGTCTTGCGGTAGCCCATCAGGACCACCTGGTCGAAGACCTGCCGTTCAGGGTCGGGGAACGCCCAGCAGCGCATCCGCCCGTAGTGGGTGGAGAGATACCTGGCCGAGACCGCGAGGCGCTGCCGTGGCACGATGAAGACCAGCAGGCCGCTCTCGGCCAGGTAGCGCGTGCAGTGCGTCAGGAAGGCGTGCTCCGTCCGCTTGTCCTCCGAATCAAAGTCATACGGCGGATTGAGCAGCAGCAGGCCGAAGGCCCCGTTCGCTATCGACGTGGCGAACAGGTCCGAGGCCAGGGTGCGGTGGAGCCGCTTCTCGGCCTCCTCGGCCCGGTCCCGGTGCAGCTCGACGCCGTAGGTCTCGATGGACAGGGCGTTGGGCCTGTCCAGGCGTTCGGCCAGCCGCTCAAGGGCGTCCCCGGCCCCGCAGCAGGGGTCGAGGATGCGGATGGTCTCCCGGCCCCGGTGGTAGTGGCCGGTGGGGGTGTGAATCAGCTCGGCGACCAGGTCCACCACCCGCTCGGGAGTCGGGTAGTAGCCCCCTTTGGCTTGTGCAGCGAGTCTCATGTCGTCTCTCCTTTCATGTCTGGTGTCGTGCGCCGCTTCAGGCGGCGATTGCCAGGTCCTTGTGGCGAGTGTCGATGCCGACCACCTCTCCGACGCCCACGTTGCGCTGGTAGCAGAGCACCTGGTGGGTGCCGATGCTCTCGGCGCACACCGTGCAGAAGGCGGTGATGAGCTCGGCGTGGTTGGCGACGGTCATCCGCCGCACCAGCATCGAGCCACCGTCCGGCAGTGTGTGGCGGTAGAGCTGGACCGAGGGGTCCCGCCGCTCCGCCTCCGTCGCCGGGCGGAAGAAGTGCGGCTGCCCGGAGCTGAGAAGGTGCTTCGAGCCGTCGTGGGAGCAGAACCGGCAGTGGATTCCGTCGGGGCAGAAGCGCTCCCATGCCCCGGTGTTGCGCTCGACGCGCTTCTTATTCCTGCGCTTGGCCCGCTTCAGCGTCCTATCCATCGGACGCCTCCCCAGGCAGCGTCAGCCTGCCTGACGCCACAGCGCCGGACAGGTCCTCGCGGAGCTTCTTGGCCTTTGGGGAGCACCGGTAGGCGGAGACGCCCACCGACTGGAGGGGAACGATCTCCTCCTCCTCGATGCCCCGCTCCCAGAGCCATCTGGCCCAGGAGTCGTGGAGCGGCAGCGGGCTGCGCTTGTCGAGGAAGCGGTGATGGAGCGCCGGGGCCTCGTCCTCCGTCTGCGCCAGCAGGAGGAAGGAGTCCTTCTCGTAGGCGTACTCGGCCTGCTTCGTGTACACGAGGGCGTGCCAGCCGCCGGTGGCGTGCAGGCGGGCGATCTTGGTCGTCCACGTGCCGATGGTTTCGTACGGGATGATGCAGCGCTCGTATCCGCCGTGGAGCGCCATCCCGTCCGCGCCCCGGATAATGTGGGCCGTGTCCGGGGGCTGCTTCAGCAGCGACGCCCAGATCGCCTTGAGCGCCGTCTGGGAGCCGACCATCGAGACGAACCAGAGGCCCTCGGTCCGGTCGTCCCGGGCGAAGGCGTCAACCGTTGCCGAGAACCCGCCCGCGCTGATGGTGAACAGGTCTTCGGGGTCTATGGTGTGGGTTGCGAGCATGTCGCACCTCCTTGCGTGTGGATTGAGAGCGAAGCGCGGGGGAGCATGTCCCCCGCGTGAGGGCCGGACGGCGCACACCGCCCGGTCGTGGAGCCTCAACAGGACATCAGTCCCCGCTCCTTGAGGCTGACGAAGCGGTCCCCGCCTATGACTACGTGGTCCAGCAGCTCGATGCCCAGCAACTTGCCCGCCTGGGCAATCTCCCTGGTGATGGCGGCGTCCTCCGGGCTGGGCGTGGGGTCCGTGGAGGGATGGTTGTGGCTGATGATGATGCTGGGGACGGCCTCCATGACGGCGGGGCGCAGCACCTCGGCGGGCCTGATCATCGAGGAGTTGACGTTGCCCTGGTAGACGACCCTCTGGCCGACTACCAGGTTCCTGGTGTTCAGGAGCAGCACCCGAAGCTGCTCCTGGGCCAGGCCGGACATCTCCGGCCCCAACAGCCTGCGCACGTCTTCGGGGCAGTTGATGGCGGGCGGGTCATCCGGGCCTTCCGGCCTGGTCGCCACGTCGTAGCGCACCGCCAGTTCCCCCAGCAGGCTCAGGTTGATGCGGAGCGCGTTCAGCAGAACAGCGTCCTTGGTGAGGGTCTTCTTCCTGGTCATGTCGGTCTCCTTCGTTATCGGTTAGGACAGACAGCAGGGCCGCCCCCTGTAGAGTGGAAGCGGCCCCGTGGTGCGCCTTCGAGAAGGCGTCGCTGTTCGGTTGTGGGACTAGAAGGGGGAGGCGCCGACCGGCTGCTCGATGTCCGCGGCGTCGCCGGTGCCGTTCCCGTTGCGGGAGTCGAGGAACACGACCTCGGAGGCGTGGACCTCGGTGCGGTGACGGCGCTGGCCGTCATCGCCCTCCCAGCTGTTCTGGACGAGGCGGCCCGCGAGGTAGATGCGGTCGCCCTTGGCGACGTACTGGTTGACCGCCTCGGCGGTGTTGCTCCAGCAGACGATGTTGTGCCAGTCGGTCGCGTCCTCGCCCTCCTTGCGGTAGCGGTCCGTCGCCAGCCGCAGCTTGGTGACGGCCGTGCCGCCGGGGGTGTACTGCATCTCCGGGTCCGTTCCGACCCTGCCCAGAAGCTCGACCTTGTTGATGGTGCGTGACATGTGATTCTCCTTGTGTGTGTAGTAGCGCGGTGTTGCCGCGCCCGGTTGAATGAAAGCGGGGCCGCCCCCCGTAGAAGGGAAGACAGCCCCGTCCTGCGCTCCCAACAGGGGGAGCGTCTAGGTGTTCACCCGCACGTACTCCGACTCGCTCTCGGTGACGATCTCGGCCCGGACCTCCGGGTCGAGCGCCTCGTTGAGCCTCCGGTGGTTCACCGAGTACCTGGTGGAGCTGACGAGGGTGACCGTCCGGCCCCCCACCGTCACCTTGGAGTCGCCCTGCCGGCGCATCCACGCCTTCAGGGTGTCCAGCGAGGCGCGCTTGGCCTTCTCAGGCTCCTTGATGGACTCCTGAGCCTCTGCGTAGGCCGCCACCGCGTCCCGTGCGTCTTCGTCGCTCACCTCCTCTGTCTCTGTCTCTGCGTCCTCGCCGACCTCAGCCGCACCCGGCAGACAGACCGCCAGGAACGGGCAGCTTCGGCATTGCCAGGTGTTGGCCGAGAAGTCCCGCTCGGGCAGCGCGTCGGGGTCCGGCCCTTTCTGGACGTGGTGCGCCGCCAGCTCGCCGAGCCATGCGCAGGCGTCCTGCAAGGCCCGCTCCAACCGCTTGGCCGGTATCCGCTCCCAGTCCCAGGTGCGAGCCCCCGTGTCCATCGTGGCGATGACCGCATCGCGCAGGTCGCCGAACTCGCCGAGCGAGTAGAGGGCGGCCTGGGCCACCGACGCCGGGTGACTGCGCTCCGCTCCAAGGGTCTGCCAGCGTTTGAACGCATCCGGTCCCCGCGTCTTGATCTCGACGACCATCAGGTCGCCGTAGGCGGGGGCTTCCGGTTCCTCGTCGAACAGGAACAGTTGCGGCGGGGCCGCTCCGTCGTCCTCCACCGGCATCCGCACCGTGCCGTCCGGGTGGCCGGTCACGATCATGTTCGGGCCGATGCGCACCGCAACCGTCTGCGGGTCCTGGGGATCGGGGGCGTCCACCTTCCAGCCCGCCCGCTCCATCGCCCGCACCACCACCGGCTCCAGGGCGTTGCCCGCCTCCATCGCCGTCAGCGATTCTTCCGTAGGCGGGTTCGTCGGCTCGTAGCCCGTTGCGGCGTACCAGAGGGCGCGGCGGCAGCCCAGGGCTGACGATGCCCGCACCTCGATGTTGCCGTCGTCGTCGAATCTTGCGGCAGGGCGGGAGAAGACCTCCGCCCTGTCTATGGTCTCTGTCGTCATGGTTATTTCTCCTTGCTTCCTGTAGATGGAAAGCAGGGCCGCCCCCGAAGGAGAGACCCCGCCTCGATTCCGGTGTGTGTGCGGCTCACGCAGCCGCCTGCACCTCCACCTGTTCTGGCGCCGTCTCCTGCTCCTCTTTGGCCTTCAGGTGGGCCTTGAGGATGTGAGCGATGCCGTCGCCGAGTCCGAGGACGGGCACGCTCGTGCCGTCGCCCATCTGGTTCCAGAATGGCTGCATCTCCTGAATGCCCCGGCACTGGTCAATCACCTCTTCGAGAGGAGTCCCGCGCCGCAGGTGCAGGGAGATCAACCGGCAGGCCAGCTCTGTGACTCCGTGCTGGAAGCTGCCTCCCTTGCCCAGCCAGCCGAACACCTCAAAGGGCTCGCCGTCCTCGTCCGTCGAGACGGTCACGTAGAGGTTCCCCATCTCCGTCTGGAGCTTGGTCGTCGTGCTGGGAAGGCTGCGGGGTCTTGCCCGTGTCTCCGTAGTCATGGCCTGTCCGCCTTTCCGAGGCAGAGCGGGCGCGTCCCGGCGCACTCGACGGCCTCCATCCGCCCGTACTTCCGCACCATCTCCGGGTCGCCCACGAACGACTCGGCCTCGATGCAGGTGTCGAACCGCTCGAACGGGTCCGTGCCGAGGCCGCCCCAGTACGCGACGGCGTGGTGGTGGATGCCCGGCGGGCAGTCGCGGAGGTGGGGGAGCGCCGGAGATTAGGTAGGGACAGCGCCGCCAATGGCCGGATTGCTCCGGCTGGTTTGCGCCATCCCTCCTACCGAACCGGACTTGCCCCTTTCAAGGCATCCGGCTCTCCATTAGACGGTTTGTAGTTGGCTCAAACGGTGTGTGGCTATATGGCACGTCCGGCAGAGCGTGACCAGGTTACTGAGCGCGTGCGACTTCATGCCTTTGGTGTGGTGGACATGTAGGTCTGTCCGAGAACCACACTTCCGACACTTCATGCCGTCACGCACCTTTGCCCGGAGTTTCCGTTCGGCAAGTTCGAGGGGTTCGCTGCGATTGCTGCTGCCTGCCCCAATAGTCGCCGTGTAGATACGCTCGTCTGGGCCGATTTCTCCCTGTGGATGGTCGCCTGTCGCCTCTGCGTGGCCGGACAGGTAGGGGTGCGGGAAGTCCGCCTCCCCCTTCCGTTGGTAGCGTTGGCGGTCAAGCTCCTGTCGGGTGGGGAGCCATTGGTACGTTTCCAGCTTGTTATCGCCTTCGCGCACCTCTGCGTGCCAGCGGGTTCTGCCGTGGAGCATTCTGGTCTTTTCACGGACGAGCTGTCCCTTGTGACTTCCCTTGTGCTTCTTCCGCAACCAGTAGAGGTAGCGGAACCATGTGAACCGAGTGATGTCCTCGATGTCGCGTACAAGGCTGGTGTACCGGTAGTATTCGGCCCAGCCCCGCACGATAGCATTCAGGGTGGTTAGTCGGGTGTGCTCGTCCATCCAAGTCCAGTTCTTGGAAGTCAGGGCCTTGAGCTTCTGTTTCACTCGCTCCTTGGCCTTGGCCGTCGGTCGGAGATGCACCGCCCACTTGCCTTCGGTCTGCTTGCGCTGGATGTGGAAACCCAGGAAGTCGAATCCGTCGTTGACGTGGGTGATGAGAGTCTTTTCTTCCGATAGCGTCAGGTGGAGTTCGTTCTCCAGAAACTGCTGTATGGCCTGCTTGGTGGCTTTGACCTCGGCTTTGGTGCCGTTGCTGACGACCACGAAGTCGTCCGCGTAGCGAACCATCTTGAAGTTGCCGAGACCCGCCTGCCTTCTCCGTCGTCGAGCGTAGGAGTCGAGGTCCCACTGTGCCGCCGCCCACTGGTCAAACTCGTTGAGGTAGACGTTGGCGAGCAGCGGGGAGATAACCCCTCCTTGTGGCACACCGGATTCGGTGCGAGCGAAGAGGCCCTCTTCCATTACGCCCGATTTCAGGAACTTCCAGAGCAAGTCCAGTAGTGCCTTGTCCTTCAACCGCCTCCGCAGCAGTTTCATGAGCGTCCGATGGTGGACGGTATCGAAGTAGCTTTGGAGGTCGCCTTCAATCACGTAGAAGTGTTTCACGTTGCTGTTGAACAGAGGCATGAGGACTGCGATTGCGTCCATCGTGCGCCGACCTTTGCGGAAGCCGTAGGAGTGTTGGTAGAAGTCCGACTCGTAAATCGGGTCGAGGATGGCCCGAAGTGCTTCCTGCACGATGCGGTCTCGCAGGGCGGGGATGCCCAGCGGGCGCTTCTTGCCATCGTGCTTGGGTATGTAGACTCGCCGGACGGGTTGCGGCTCGTACGTTTTGCGCTTCAGTTGGTCGATGAGGGCCGTCATCTGACCCTCGTAGTCCTTCTTGAACGCATCCCGCGTCTTGCCGTCCACGCCGTCGGTCTGGCTACCCGGTCGCGCCAGTACCCTTTCAGCCGCTGTGTGCATCCAGCAATCCCAGTGCAACAGGTCGTACAGGTTGGTGAACCTGTGGTCTGGATGCTCACTGGCCGTCTTTGCCAAGAACCTTTGCTTTTCTGCCATCTTCGTCGGGTTCATACATCCCTCCTCTGGCGTAGTTCGCTTGTGTTCTGCACTCGTCTAACTGCCCTCCTTCGCCATGTGGTCGGCTTTCCCGACCTCGGACTACTACGAGGGCTCTGCCCCACGTCCGGCATTGGCCGCAGGCTGGCCTACTCCGGCTCAGGCTCCTTGTTGACCTGTAAGGTCAGTTGTGCCACTATGCCCGTGACATCCCCAGCGGAGGTTACGTACCTGTGAGCGGTGTCGCGTGCTGTGGGAGTCTCAGAGCGTGAGCCCATGAGAGAGACACATCACAACAAGCGGCTCCACAAACGGTGCATCTCCATGATCCTGCGCGCTATCCTCTTCGGCGAGTGTGTCCCCGAAGATGTCTGCGAACCATGTTTCGATTTCGCAGACGAGGAACTACAAGGTCACTTTGTGGGGTTTTGCAGACCTGGACCCCTCGGATGGAGAGATCACATTGATCCGGTCCATCCACACGTCTCCATCCGCTGACAGAGTGGGCAGGGACATTGGGCTAACCGCCCGAAGGTGGGCGGTTGTTAACGTCACTTGTGGGTCATTGGGGAGTAGCTCCCTCACTGGGGAGCCGAACGTGGTTCCCAAGTTCACGTAGGTTGCGTCGGCGTGTCGTCTTAGGTTCTGTCTCTACGCCTGGCACGGCTCGTTGCCGCGCTCGTCATCGGGGGATGTCGGTCAAAGAGAGTACGGCATCCCTGTCCTGGAAAGGACTGTCCCTGCCGTTACGAAACAGGGGTTCCGATGACTCCACCCTCGCCCTACCGTGAGCGGGTGGTTCTTCGTGCGGCGCTTCAATCAACAGTTTCTTTCGTAACCGTAGCGACACTCTGGCTAGCAGCGCGCGGTTCAGTAGGGTGGCCGCCGCCACATTGTCGGGAAGGCTTCAGACACGGTTCTGCCTCTGGCCCCCGTGCCTGCTTCCCTAGCCACCGGCTCACTCTTGGCCGGGTTCCCAACGGGAACAGTCAACCTATGCGCTTCTTGGCGCACCGTAGCGGTCGAAGTAGCCCGCCACCTTCAGGGCCATCTCCCTCTCGCATTCGTCGCCCAGGCCCAGGAGCGTCCTGACGATGGGCTCCTCGCAGTCCTCCTCGGCGAAGGTCTGGGTGTACATGGCGTCCCGCAGTCCGGGGGGAAGCGATTCCCACCGCTCCCGGCTGAGCTTCAGCCCGCCGTGGCTCGGCGTTGAGACCCGCCAGACGCCCTCGGCAAGCTCCTTGACGTCCCGCGTCCAGCCCCAGGGTGTGTAGGTAACGTTCGTCGTCATTTCAGACCTCCTTGTCGTCCTGTAGATGAAGGAGCGGGGCCACCCCCATCGGAGACAACCCCGCTCCATTCCGAACCCGACCGACCGGCGGACTAGGCGGCTTGCGCCTGCTGCATCTGCCGGAGCTTGTTGGCGGCGGCCTCGACCAGCGGCCCGAGCTCGTCGGTCGTCAGGTCGTCGATGCCCTTGCCCGTCCGGTCCACCACGGCGGTCCGCACCTGGTCCTCGTCGAGGCCCTGCTCGGCGGCGATCTCGAAGAGCCGCCTCCGCAGCTTCCCGGCCTGCGCCTCGGCGCGGTCGTTGGCCTGGGACTGGGTGGAGTTGCCGTTGGATTGGGCCTGCCCGGACCTGCCGTTGGCCTGGGCGGGAACGCGCTCCGGCTTGGCCGTGTTGCCCGCCTGCGGCTGGTCGCCGTAGAAGCTGTTTCCGAACTGGCCGCCGAAGCTCCTGAACGCCCGCTTCAGACCGTCTGTGACTGCGGCCTTCATCGCCGTGTCATGCCCGTCGAAGTTGTCCTCTGCCACCGGGTGGACGCCGACGTCGGTGCGGGGCAGGGCGCCGGCCACGGTGACACGCACCGGAGCGCTGTAGCCCTGTTCCACCTTCACCTCGCCGGTCTGGGGATCGACCGTCTCGATCCGGCGCAGGGTCACGTCGCCCACCAGCTCGTAGCCCCAGCCGCCGTAGCCGAAGATGCGGTTGGCCTGGTCGATGACGGCGTGGCCTTCGAGGTAGTCGAAGGACCTGCCGCCGCGCCCCTTGCGCTGGGAGACCAGCTCGGGGTCGATGGGCTGTCCGAGCGCCTGGCTGACGGCGGACGAGAGCCCGTCCCAGAGCAGGTCGTGCTCGGCGGGGATGGCGGCGTCGGGCTTGTGCCCGTTGCCGTTGGCGTGCACCACGCCGTTACCGGTTCCGTTGTTGCTTCCGTTCTTGTTGAACATCTCTATCTCCTTGCTTGTGTCTTGTTCCTGTAGCGAATGGCCGATGGGCGGACTCCCCAAAGGGAAGCCGTGTGCGGGCGAAGCCCGTCGTGAATCGGGCATAGGACCTCCTGGGTGGGTGAGAGTGGGAATGGGAGAGAAGCGGGCGGGGAAGCCCGCCGGGGAGCGGCGGAGAGCCGCTAGCGGGCGGAGCGGGCCGCCAGCGAGAGCAGGCGGAGGAAGATGCTCCGCCCGTGGGGGAGGGCCGCAAGGTCTCCCACGTCGCCGACGCCCTGGGGAAGGGCGACGACGGCGGCCCTGCGACCCAGCAGGGTCAGAAGCCGCTCCGTCGCCTCAAGGCCCGCGTCGTCGCTGTCGAAGGCGAGGAAGACGCGGGGGCAGCCCCGCAGAGAGGAGGCGACGCGCTCGACGCCCTGGGTGCCCAGGGCAGCGACGGTTGGGATGCCCCATCCGGTAAGGGCGAGCCAGTCGAACAGCCCCTCGGCCACGACCGCCCAGCCAGGGGCGGGGCCGAGCCTGCCGAGCCCAAGCACCGGCTTGGGGCCGGGGAGAGCCTGGAAGCGGGGAGTCCGGCCGGGATCGACCGCTCGCCCGGCGAGCCAGCGGACGAGGCCGCCGGAGAGGTCGGGGACGACCACCATGCCGGCGAACCGCTCCGCTCCCCGCTCCATGAACAGCCCGGAGTCCCTGATGCGCTTCTCGGAGAAGCCGAGGGACTCCAGGGCCTGCCTCAGCCCGCCGCCCGGCGCATAGCCGAGACAGAGGCGGGCTGCGGCGACCGAGCCGACGCCCCGGGAGGCCAGGTACTCCCGCGCTTCTGAGGAACGCCGGAGCCGTCCGGCGTAGAAGCGCTCCGCCGCCGTCAGCAGGGCGGGGTCGCGGGGTGGCAGCGCGGCGGACTTGGGACGCCGCGTTCGGGCTGGACGAATGGCGGCGCTGGGCGCAAGCCCAGGGCTGCCGTCCAGCCGCGCGATGGCATCGGGCAGCGACAGCCCTTCGGCCTGCTGGATGAAGTCCAGCACGTCGCCCCCCAAGCCACAGCCGAAGCAGTACCATCTCTCACTGTCGGCGTAGACCGTGAAGCTTCCCTCGGCCTCGTCGTGAAAGGGGCAGACGCCCTGGCGGACCCTGCCCCTTCCCCTGAGACGCACCCCCGACGCCTCCACCATGTCGCCCAGCAGGTGCCGGGCCTTCAGCGCGGGGATGTCCACGTTGGCCGTGAACATCACGCACCTCCGGCCAGGGGCCGCAGGCCCCGGAGGCTGCGACCCGAGACGACCTTGCCGGGCCGCCAGCGCATCCCCAGGACCGCCGCCACCTCCAGCGTCCCGTCGCCGTGGGGAACCAGCGCAGAGGCCCGGCCCGTGCCCTGGCTGTAGACCATCACGTCGCCGCCGAACCGCCGCCTGACCAACTGCATCCATTCCGAGAAGGCCCACCGAGCCTCCCTCGGCGTCGCCTTAGAAGCGTCCACGCTTCCCATCACCGCCAGCGCGGTGTCGACGTCCCCCGCCTGCCGGAGCCGCCGGGCCTCGTGGATCGAGCGCGCCGCGCTCGTCTCCGCCGTCTCCGCCTCCTCCACCTTGAACATCGCCGCAATGAGCTGGTCGACCAGCTCTTCGAGGCTGCGCCGGGGCCTGTCCACCGCCGTATCCGTCCGATTGCCTGCTACCAGTGTTGCCGTCGTCATCGTGCACCTCCTTAGTGCCTATGCTTAGTTGCCTTCGATCTGCGCCCGTTCGCGGGCAAAGAAGAAGGGCCGTCCCCGGATGGAGACGACCCTTGCGTGTTTGGATGGGTATGAGGGAGCCGTAGGCCCAGCCGTCAGCGGCGAGGCGGCCTGCGCACCGGAGGCCGGGGCATGAACCGCCGTAGCAGCATCCAGCCGATGCCCAGCCCGACGAGGTTCAGGAAGAAGAGCTCCACGTCGAGGGTCAGCAGCGGCGCCGCAATCACCAGGGCGACCACCGCGGGCGCCACGAACCGCCTCTGCTTCCACCAGGGCTGCTTCTCAGGGGCCTTGGCAGCCGCGTCGCTCACCGGCTCGTAGGCCGTCCATATGGGCAGCCCGATGAGCGCCTCAAGCTCGGTTATCACCACGCCGGCCGAGCAGCCCCCGGTGTGACAGCGGGTTTCGAGGCCGTTGCCGTCCGGTCGCTGCCGAAACGCCAGCCCGTCCGACTTGCCGCCGTGACAGACCGCCGTCGTCGTCCAGAACCAGCCCCGCTCGAAGCTGACCCGGTGCGGCAGCAGGTTGGCGATCCTGAGCGCGCTCGGTCCCGTGTACCGCTCCTGTGTCCGTGTTTCGTCCATGCTTTCGTACCTCCTTGCTGATTGATGTGCCGACGCCGTTGAACCCGTGACTCCGTGCCGAAGACGCACTCCGCCCGCGGTCGAATGTCGAACGCGGAAGACGGAGTGGGGTGAAAGAAGACGCAGCTCACCCAGGGCGGATACCGTCCAAGTTGGGGAACGCTGCGAGACGTGAAGCGGCTAGCCTGCTCGAAACCGCAGACCGGCGCGTGTCGAAGCTGCGGCCTAGACTGCGTGTCAGCCGTGCCGCAGACATGATGAGCCAGTCGAAGCGCAAGACGCACTCCGACCAGCTTGCCGAGGGCAGAACGCAGAAGGCGCTCCGTCCTCGATGTCCAGCGGGTGAGGCGATCAACCTCAGCCACCGAACGAGCGCCCGACGGATGAAGCGATCAGCTCCAACCGCCAGACAGGTGACCAGCGAGAGAAGCGAACAGCCCCAGCTCGCCGGACCGGTGCCCTGCGGGTGAAGGACCAACGTCAAACTTCAACCGCCGGACTGGACCGAGGACGAAGGACCAGTGTCAACTTCGTCGATTCGGCCCGCGCTGGTTGCGAAGGACCAACGTCAAACTCCGCATTGCCAGCATTCCCTCGTGGGCGACTCTAAGGTCAACCCGTGCAACAGGGATCACGCACCCAGGTTTCTAGGTCGGAAACCTTGGAGAAAGCCAACAGCACAACCATTATTACCGCAACGGAAACCCGATGTGAAGACTTTCGGCGTCCAACCGCCCGAATCGTTCAATCCAGGTCATGTTTAGGTCATGTTTAGTTCCGACAAAGTTCACATGAACCGTCCGGCAACAAGGGCGCACGTTCGCCCCGGTCACTTCCGCCAGAATCGGAAGGTCACGACGCGCCATACATTGTCAAAAAGCTCGGCCTTTCTCCGCTCTCTCCGCGTGTCGAAGAGAGCGGTCCTGCGCCAGCTTATCTGCCCGCTCCGGTCGAGGCCCCGCAGCGGCTGCTTCTCCGGCGGAAGCGTCATCCCGTGCTCCTCCAGCAGCGCCAGCTCAACCTCCAGCAGACGCACATGGCCGGTCAGCCAGTCGAGGCCCCCGCCGTCGTTGGGGTGCGACTCCCTGATGGCCCGCCACTCGACGATGAGCGGCCAGGCATCGCCGAATATCTCCTCGTCGTCGTCGGCAGGCTCCAGCGTCGCAAGGTCGGGGTACTCCCGCCGCATCGAGGGCTTCGTCGGGGGCTTCCTACCCTGGCCCGGCGCACCCGAGTCCGCCTGCTGTGGACCGGCGCCGGCATGACCGGCCCCGGTCCCCTGGGGTCCGTCCCGACGCAGGGCCGCCACCTCCCGCTCGATGCCCGACAGACGCCTGCGCACCTCCTTGCCCAGCTCGTCGTGGCCCTCCTCAACCGCCCGCAGCCGACCTTCCAGCTCCTCGTTGCGCCTGCGCTGACGCTCCGCAGCAGAGCCGACGCCCTCCTGCAACGCCCGCTCCAGAGCCTGCCGCACCCGCCGGGTCAGCTGCCCGGTCTTGGCGCTCTCCGTCACCGTCTGCGGGTCGATCTCCAGCACCCTGGCGGCGCCCTTGTAGCCCTTCTCCCGCACCAGCTCTTGCAGCAGCGCCATGAGCCGCATGTGGTAGACGTTCTCCACGTCCCGGCTGTTCTCAATGCCGTGTTCGGTGGTTTTCATCGACTTTCCTCCTTCTTGGGAATTGCCCTCAGCTTTGGACCGGTCTCCGCCCGCGTTTCCGACCGGCGTCATGCACCCCCACTTCCACCGCCTTTTGAAACACCCTTTTCCAACGCACCCGCCGTTTTAGCGCCCTGTTTGCACCCCCACATCCAGCGGGTTTCGGCCCCGGAAACCGACCTGGGGCCTTTCAACAAAGTGTTCACTGTTTACGTCCTGTAGGGGGGTGATTTACCCCTGTTTCAGCTTGCCCACGGCCCGACTTGCGACTTCTCGACCAAAGTCCTTTTCCTGTACACCCCCATTACTGCACGGCGGAGGCCGATTTCCAATCCCCTTATAAGGTGCATCATTTGTTGCACCCTATAGGTAGTTTCCTGCCGGATTTCGTTTGTTCAGACTCTCTGGCGTACGCCGCGATTCCGATGAATCGCAGCAAACCGCAGAGAGGTGAACATCTTGGCGCTGAAATCGAAAATCCGGTCGGCAAGGCGGCTTCTACCCCTGGCATCCGCGCTGCTCCTGGCGGCGCTTGTGGCAATCCCGTCCGGCGGGACCGCCCTCGCCCAGGCCCCGCCCGGTAACGAGCTGACCCTCGTCAACGCCGACCGGGAGTTCGTCGAGCGCAAGGGCGGCGGCGAGTTCGTCGCCCGGCCCGTCTTCGACCGCAAGATCGTCGATCTCTTCTACGCCGTCCGCGACGCCGACACCGGCGACTGGATAAGCGCCATGTACCGGGTCAAGGGGGGCGAGAAGAATCGCTCGGACGGCTGGGAGTACTCCTGGGAGTACCCCGACCTGGACGAGCAGCCCGACCTCGACCGAGACCGGGCCTACCTGCTGGTGATGCTGGCCGTCGCCGAGGACGGCAAGCGGGGCGAGTTCTACGCCGTCGTCCCCATCCACCAGCCGGGGCGCATCTGGGACAAGATTCTCTCGGCCCTCAACCCCGGACGGTGGGCGAGGGCGTTCGCCGGCTGGATGGTCGAGGGCGCCCACGGGACGCTCTGCGGCGTGGTTGAGCGGGCGTCGGGCGAGGACGCCGACAACTGCGGGGGCGGGTAGCCGATGAGCGACATCCTCACCGGCACCCCTCCCGACCTCACGTACGCCAACGACCTGGTGCGCCAGGCGTGGATGGTCGTCTGGGCCATCACCTCCGGCGCCCTGGTGGTCATCCTCGGCTGGATGGGCCTCACGCTCATCATGTCCGAGCACCTGGGCAGCCGGCAGGCGGGATGGCGGGAGATGGTCCCCCGCCTCGTCCTCGGCCTCGTCGCCGCCGCGTCGTCCCTGTGGTGGTGCGCCCTGGTCCTGGACGTGGCCGACGCCGTGTCCGGCTTCGTCGCCGCTTCGTTGAACGTGACGGCAGGCGACATGCTCCGCTCCACCCTGAAGACCCTGCTCAACGCCGTCAACGCCGGAAGCGTGGGCATGGCGCTGCTTCTCGCGGTGCTTTACCTGGTCTACGGCTTCTTCGTCCTCTACGTCATCGTGCAGATGGTGCTGCGCCTGGCCCTCATCGACATCCTCCTCGCCCTGGCCCCCATCGCGCTGGGGCTGTGGATTCTGCCTCATACGGCGGGCTGGGGCCGCCACTGGCTCCGCCTGTTCATGACGACGACCTTCCAGCAGGCCATCCAGCTCATCGCGCTGGCCCTGGGCTTCGGCTTCTTGAACGAAGTCGCCGCGATCGGCGCGTTCGAGCCGGTGCAGGACCTGATCTGGAAGCTGCTCATGTCCCTGGCCTTCGTCTACATGGCGACCCGCGTGCCCTCGATGCTGGGCAACTCCGGCACCTTCGACTCCTGGCTCTCGATGCTCTACTTCGGCATGAACCTCCCCTCGTCGATGGTGCGCTCTGCGAAGACCATCGGGCTGGTGGCTGGCGGCGCGGCGGGAGGGCCGGGCGGCATGGCGGTGGGAGCGATGGCGGCCAGCGCGGGCGTTTCGGCCGCCGCCAGCGGCCTCAGCTCGGCGGCTTCGATGGCGACCCCATCGGCCGGGGGAGACGGGGGCGGAGAGCCCAGGAGCAGCGGCGAGTAGCCCCGAACACGACGGACCAACGGCGCGGCCCCGGTAGGGCCGCCGATACCACGACGGAGGCGCAGCGATGTGCAGCTAACGGGAGTCACCGAGGAGACAAGACGAAGCGTTGAATGCCGGGTGGGGGAGACCCGCCCGGCGCAAGAGAGGAGCAATAGGAATGGAACAACTGACGCAGACCATCTCGAACCTGGTGGGCATCCTGCTGGGCGTCGTGGGGGCCATCGGCGTGGGCTTCTTCATCTACGGGGCGTACCTGTACCTGACGGCCAGCGGAGCGCCCCACCAGATGGAGCGCGGCAAGAGCGCAATGATGACCGCCCTGGCGGGCATCGTCCTGGCCCTGGTCGCCTACGGCGTCGTGGAGCTGGTGATGAACGCCGTGGTGGACCCCGGCATCGACGACGTGCTGCCCGACCCGCAAGCCCCGGACGCCGGCGACGGCGGCGGCGACGGCGGCGGATAGGCCGACGTGAGGAGGAGAGACACATGAGAGAACACGAGGTACCGACTCACGTTCAGGCCGAGGACAGGGTGCTGCTGGGGTTGACCTTTCCGCAGATCGTGGCGGTGACGGCGGTGTGCGCCATCTCCTACGGCGCATACCGCTACGCCCCCGTCGGCCCCTCCGAGGTGCGCATGGCCCTGGCCGTCGTCTTCGGACTCTTCGGCGTAGCGATGGTCGTGGGGAAGATAGGCGGTCGGCGGCTGCCCCTGGTGGCCGCCGACCTTCTGAAGTACCGGCTGGGGGCGCGGGTCTACGCCGGGCCGGTGTCCCAGCTGGTGAGGAGCGAGCCGCCCGCGCCGGCGCAGCCGGTCGGGAGCGGCCCCGGCCCCGTGAGCCTGATGGCGAAGCGCGCCGGACGCGGCCTGGGAAGGCTGCGCAAGCGCAGGAAGACCCGCAAGAACAAGGAGCGCCGCAACGGGCGGATGCGCTGGTTCGGCAAGCGCAGGGGGAAGGACGCAGGGAGGGACCAGCGTCACGACCACCGGGACGAGACCCTTCAGAGCAGACGCAGGAAGCCCCGCATGGGCTGGATTCCGGTGGTGGCCCTGGCCGTCCTGATGGCCGCTGTCGTGGCCGTCCCCCAGGCGGCGCTGGCCGACGACCACGAGCCCTGGCGGGATGAGATCGACTTCGAGCTGACCGAGCCGGTGGAGGGACGCCGGATATTCGTTGAGGGGCTCACCGTCTCCGGCGACCGGGCCGCCGTGACCCTGAGAGCAGCCACCAACATAGACCTGCGAACGAGGGCATACGGCGGCCCGGAAGGGACCTGGCTCCGGTTCTGGGGCTCGGCCACCCTCGACGAGGGGGAGCGGGTCCAGTACTCGCTGCCCCTCCACGGCCCGGCGCCGTCCTTCACCTTCTCGTGGGAGGACGGCCTCGGCCAGGCCGGGGCGTTCACCGTAACCCACGAGTGGATACCGCACCCGCTGCCCGCAGTCGAGGGAGAGCTCTGCGACCTTCGCGTGACCTCCCTGGGCTGGACGCCCGGCGCGGTCAGCGGCGTGGTCGAGTCCGAGTGCGTCACGAGCATCGAGCACCCGGTGGAGCTTCAGACGGTGGCCGGGCACGAGAGCGTCACCCAGACCGCGCTCATGGACGCCTCTGTGACGGCCGTCGGAGGGACGGTCTCGGCAGCTACGGGAGCATCGCAGACCAGCGTCGCCTTCGTCCCCAACGGGGAGACGCGGTTCACGCTGCCGGTGGGAGATGGGGCAGACATTCACGCAGTGACCGTGGACGCGAGCCTTGAGGCGAGCCTCCGCATCCCCATCCCCCCGCTGACCGTGCTCACCCACCACCCCGAGCGGGTGGAGCAAGTCACCAGGACCGTGCACCTCCATCGCCCGGGGGACAGCGACTCCGACAGCCAGGCGGCGACGGCCGCCTGCGAGGACGGCGCCACGGCGTCCGCCACCGCGACAGCCTACGCCTACGTCCCCAGCGCCACCATCGCCAAGGCGGTGACGGTGGACGTCCTGCACAAGGAGCACGTCAAGGCCGAGACGGTGGAGCGGGAGCCGGTCACCGGCAGCCGCGAGGACTCCCTGAGCCTTGCGGCCGCAGTCGGTTCCGACGACACCTTCGCCGTCCTTGTCCTGCCCAAACCTGAGCCGGAGGACCCGCCCGCAGAGCAGGAGCCCGCGGACGGGCTGCGCCAGTGGTTCGACCTGCTGGGCTGGGAGTGGCCCTGGTGAGGCGCGGGCTGACGGCAACCCTTCTGGCCGGGGTTGCGCTGGCTACCACCGGCGCGGCCCCGGCGGAGGAGCAGGAGATGCTGGCGGCCTTCGACCGCGTGCTCACGGCGATGGCCTACGCCGCCTCCGGCCTCTGCCTCTTCGCCATCGTCTGGGCCGGGTTCGTCCTGATGGCCGAGGGCGGCGAGGAGCGGGGCGGCGGCAGGGCCAAGAGCGCGGTGGCGCTGGCGGTGGTGGGCCTGGTCCTGGTGCTGTCGGCCAAGGGCGTCGCCGCCCTGCTGAAGCACGGCGTCATCCCAACCCCATAGAGAAAAGGAAGCCATCGAGTTGAAGAAGCTGATTGAACGAATCACGAAGCGAGGAGCGGGGAGCATCCCGGACGGGGCCTCCGCTCCTCCTGAGACGGCGGAAGCGGGAATCCCGGCCAATCCGCAGGACGCGGAACGGGAGCCCCCGGCTCCCAAGCTCCCGCCCGAGCTGCCCCTGTTCTTCATGCTGTCGCACCTGGACGACGACGGCCCGGTGCGCCTGGACGGGGTGAAGCTCGGCGTGTGCGAGGTGATGGGCCTGGAGATCGACGAGCCGAAGCTCGGCGCATTCGCCGGGGCGCTCAACGCCCTCGACTTCCCGGCCCAGCTGCTCATCAGGCAGCACCCGCCGCGCCTGGAACGGATGCGGGAGAAGCTCGGGCAGGCCCAGCCGGAGGACCTTCCCCCGCAGACCAGAGCGGCCGCCGAGTCCCTCGGGCGTCTGCTCACCGACCTTGAGGCCCGCGACGGCATCCTCGACCGGCGCTTCTACGCCGTGTGCGAGGCGGCCCGCATCGACGATCTTCGCGGACTGCTTGCAAGGGCGGGACTTTCCGTCCACCTGCTGAAGGGCAGGCAGCTCCGCATGTTCCTGGTGGCCGCAACCCTCGGCGGCTCGCCCTCCGAGTTCGACGAGGAGACCCCCGTCGAGGTGGAGACAGGCCGTAGAGACGTGCGCATCGGCGAACACCTGACGCGCTCCCTCCACCTGGGCAAGTGGCCCCGGTCCCTGGCCCCCGGCTTCCTGCAAGGGCTCATGGCGGCGGGAGCCCCTATGGACCTGTCAGTCCACGTCGGCCCGATACCGGCGGAGCAGGCGGCCAGGACTTTGGAGTGGCAGAAGGTGCGCTTCGAGTCGGCGCAGTCCCTGTCGTTCAAGCGGGGCCGCACCATGTCCCCGGAGGCGGAGATCGCCCTGGAGGACATCACCCGCCTGCGCGACGAGGTCCAGCGCGGGCGCGAGCGGCTCTTCCACGCGTCCCTGTCCGTGACCCTCCATGCCAAAGACGAGGCGTCGCTGAGGGAGATGACCCAGCGGGCAAAGGCCCACTTCGCCGCGACGCTCGGCAAGCTGGACAACCTGGCCTTCCGGCAGCGCGAGGGGCTTCTTTCGACCCTGCCCCTGGCCCTGAACGCCGTGGCCGAGTGGCGCAGCCTTGACACCTCCAGCATCGCCCGGCTCTTCCCCTTCTCGCCGCCCGACCTGGACACCCGCTCCGGCACCCTCTACGGCATCGACATGCGGGCCTGCTCCCCTGTCGTCTACGACCCCTGGGACGGCACCCACCTCAACGCCAACACCGCCGTCCTCGCACGGTCGGGATCAGGGAAATCGTTTGCCACGAAGCTGGGAGTGCTCAGGGGATTGACCAGGGGCATCACCGCCTACGTCATCGACCCGGAGGGCGAGTACGCGGACATGGCCCGCGCAGCGGGCGGCAGGGTGCTGTCCCCCGGCGTGCCGGGCGAGGGCATGAACCCCTTCGTCATCGAGCGGGGCGACTCCGAGGAGATGCTCCAGCGCATCGGCAGCCTGAGACGGCTCATCGAGGTGATGGTGGGAGAGAGTCTCGGCGCGGAGCGCAGGGCCTCCCTCGACCATGCCCTGGCGGGCTACTACGCCAAACCCCGCGACCGCACCGGCTTCCGTGATTTCTATTCATATCTGCAAGAGGACGAGGCGGGAGACCCCAGCCTCGCAAGACTGCTGCGGCCCTTCGCCACCGGCAGCCTGAGACACCTGCTCTCCGACGAGGGCGACGACCTGCTGGGCAACGAGGCATTGGTGACCGTCTTCGATCTTCGATTGCTGGAGCCGGAGCTGCGGCCCGCCGCCGCGATGGTCTGCACCGAGACGGTGTGGGCCGCCGCCGCCCAGGACCCCAAGCCGAGGCTTCTGGTGGTGGACGAGGTGTGGAGCATCATGCAGCACCCCGAGGGCGCGGCGTTCATGGTCTCGATGGCGAAGCGCGCCCGCAAGCACCGCCTGGGGTTGCAGTTCATCACCCAGGACGTGCAGGACCTCCTCTCCGAGGACACGTCGAGGACCATCACCGGACACTCCGGTAGGGCGCTCCTCCAGAACGCCGCCTTCAAGCTCCTGCTCCAGCAGGACGCGGCGGCCATCAGCACCGTCGGCGACGCCTTCGACCTGCCCGAAGACCTCCAACGCTGGCTGCTTTCGTGCCCCAGGGGAGACGGACTGCTTCTCGCCAGGGGCAACCGCTTCCCCGTGCGCATCGAGGCCACCGCGGAGGAGACGGCGGTCATCGAGTGGCGGCCCGGACGCCATTAGAGAAAGGACTGACACCCATGAAGCTGAACCCGAAGAACCTGTTGTTTGGAGACGATAGCGAGAAGAAAGGCCCCGTCCTGCTGGCAGTGACGCCGCCGCGAGCCGGGGAGCGCACGCTCCTGGGCGTCGAGAACCTCCTCCAGTCCATCGCCGTCCCCGAACCCTTCTCCCTGGAGCTGGCCGGGGACATGGACGGCGTGACCCTGATGGCCCGCTGTCTCGACGACAAGGTGGTGCGCGGCCAGCTCTCGGCACACTATCCCCAGGCCCGCATCCAGAAGGTTGCCCCGAAGAGGACGACCCGCTCAGGCTGGGCGACGGGGAGAAGGCGTGGTCCATCACGCTGCGGGCGGACGCCCCCGAGTACTTGCCTCTGCGCACCTTCAGGGACGACGACCTGCTCGACCCCGGCTCCGACCCCCTCATCGCCCTCATGGGCGCGCTGTCCGCCCTGTATGAGAGGGAGCGCGTCGTGGCAAGGCTGATGCTGCGCTCCCTCGGCCCCGACTGGTCCCAGGCCCACATGGACAAGGCCCACAAGCGGCCCGGCATGGAGCCGAGGGAGCCCGCCTACACCTACCAGACCAAGCCCCTGCAGATGGACGGCATGACGATGGCCGTCCTCGGCCTGGGCGCTCTCGCCGCCCTCAAGAGCTACCTGTGGGTGCAGGACGGGGAGATATGGAAGGCGGCACTCCTGGGCACGGTCACGGCCCTTGGCATGGCCGCAGGCGGCTGGGCGTGGCACCGCTGGAAGAAGGCCCGGTCCCGCGTCGAGGACCCCATCCTGATACAGGAGAAGGTGTCACGCATCGCCTTCGACGCCGAGCTTCAGATCGTCGCCGTGCTGCCCGCCGGCACGCAGCATCACCGGGCTGGGGAGCTTCTCGGCGCCCTCGCCGCCGCCTACCGCCACTACGACAACCCCGCAGGGGCGCGGTTCAAGGTCGGCCCGGTCCGGCCCATAGCGCCGGACCCTGACATGCTCCAACCCGCAGGTCCGGGGCTGTTCGGGGGGCGCAGCGTGCTGGGGGTCCGCGAGGTCGCCTGCCTCTGGCACCCGCCCGGCGCAGGCGACGAGACGCCCCTGGTGGAGCGCTCCGGCGCGAGGGCGCTCAATCCCTCGGCGAAGGGCGTCAAGGGAGGGGCGCTGGTGGGAGACACCACCGCCGGAGCCAAGCGGGACATCCGCTTCCCCGAAGACCTGCTCCGCCGCCACCACCTCTACGTCGCACGCACCCGCATGGGCAAGTCCACGCTCATGCACCACGTCGCCGTCCACAAGATGCGCGAGAAGGCGGCGGGCAGGGATGGAGACGCCATCGTCGTGGTGGACCCCCACACCGACCTGGTGGCCGGGCTGATGGAGCACGTCCCCGAGTCCCTCATCGACCGGGTGCGCCTCATCGACCTGTCCGACGAGACCCGCTCCCCCGGCGTGAACCTCCTGGACACGAGGATATTTGCAGACCGCGACCGCACCGCCGACTCGGTGGTGCGCGTGGCGAAGGGCCTGTGGGAGCAGTGGGGGCCGAGGATGCAGTCCATCCTCGAACAGACGGTCAAGACCCTCCACGAGGCCAACGAGCAGGTGGAGGAGGAGGCCCAGTACACCATCCTCGACGGCCTCAAGCTGCTGTCCAACGAGCCGTTCCGCAAGGACGTGCTCAAGAAGGTCTCCGACCCGTACCTGCTGGAGTGGTGGGGCAGCACCTTCACCGGCTGGAGCCGCGACTACCGGGCCGACTCCCTGGCGCCGGTGCAGACCCGCCTCTCCTACTACGCATCGTCAAAGCGGGCGCGGGCCATCCTGGGCCAGCGCCGCTCCACCATCGACCTGCGCCGGATCATCCACGACGGCGGGGTCCTGCTGGTATCGACGTCGCAGGGGACCGTCGGCAGGGACGTGGCCGCCCTGGTGGGCGCGTCCCTGCTCAACCTCGTGGACGCCGTGATCCGGGAGCAGGGGAGTCTCCCCTTGCACCAGCGCAGGGGCGCACTGGTGGTGGTGGACGAGATGCAGTCCATGCCCGGCGTGGACTACGAGAGCATGTTGTCGGAGCTGGGCAAGTTCGGGGCCAGCTTCATCCTTGCCACCCAGAGTCTCGCCAAGCTGGACGACCTCTCCCGAACCATGCGGGACACGCTGCTCGCCAACGTCGGATGCCTCGCCGTCTTCCAGGTGGCGGGCAACGACGCCCGGACCCTGGTGTGGGAGCTGGGCAAGGAGCGGGTGGCCGAGGACGACATCACCTCGCTCCCCGTCCACCACTGCTACGTCCGCGCCACCGTGGGCAAGGAGCGGATGCCCGCCTTCTCGATGATGGTCAGAAAGCCCGAGGAGGGAGACCCCGCAGTCGCCGACCGCATCCGCGCAGCGTCCTCCGCCTACACCGTCTCGGAGCGGCAGGCCGACTACGCCGACGCCGACGGCCGTAAGAAGGTGGACGACTACCGCAAGGGCGTCGAGGACATCGAAAACGCCGCGCAGGAGGGGGAGGCGAAACAGGGCCCGGAAGGCGGGAAGCAGACCGGAAAGCCCAAGACGGCCCCTGCGGAGGCCGGGGAGGATGAGACCGGCGACGCCGTTGGGAAGGACACCGAAGAGGAGACCGGAGAATGAGACCCGAAGGATGTGAACCTGACCTCCTCCGCGCCCTCGCCTCGATGCCCTTCCTAGATCGCCAGGAGATGGTCGCCGTGTCGGGCTGGTCGAAGGCCGCGGTCCACGAGGCCGTCGAGAAGCTGGAGACCGGCGGGCTCTGCGCCTCCGTGCTCCACGCCGCCGACCCGTTCCCCCCGGCGCGGAGGTTTCACCTCACTGCCGCCGGGCTGCGAAGGCTCGCGAACGACGAGGACAGGCCCTTCGAGGCGCTGCTGCGGGACCGCCCCCTCTCCGCCCAGTGGCGGCGCAGCCTGATGGAGCGCCTCGACGCACTGGCCGCCGTCTACCGCATGGCCTGCCTCCTATCCGGCGTCGCCTTCCCCATCCGGTTCCGCTGGTACCGCGCCCTGCCGCTGGACGCCGCCGTGACCCTCCCGGACGGGAGGACCGTGGGCATCGTCAGGCAGGGGCTCACCGCCGACCGGTCGGGCTTCGCCAAGCGGCTCTGGCGGCTGCGCGAAGGGCCGATGCCCGGCACCGTCCTCGTCCTCATGGCCGACGACGTGAGGCTCAGGCACGCCCGCAGGCTCCTTTCGACCACCGACGTTCCCGCCCTCTTTGCCCTGGAGCGTGAGGCGGTGCTGGCCGGAGCGGACGACGCGATATGGAGACCCCTCAAGGTCGGGGGCGACGTCAGCCTGCGCTACGTCCTCGACCGGGCCGAGCCCGGCGGAGAGCTTCCCGTAGAGGACGAGTCGCGGCTCGCCTCTCCACCCGCCGATCTTCCCGAAAGGGCCGCCGTGTCGGACATCTCCGACCACATGCTGCCCCTCTTCGTCCGGCCCGCCGAGAAGCGCGCCCTCGACCTGATCTCGGACTGGCCCTGGATCACCCTGAATGAGCTTGCAGGACTGATGGGCGTCTCGCCCCAGAGGGCCTCCCAGACCGTCATCCCCCTCGAAGGCTTCGGCCTCGCCGCCCGCGTGCCGGAGGCGGGCCGCCGGCTGGCCCTCACCGACCGGGGCCTCTCCCTGCTCGCCCGCAGGGACCGCACCTCGGTCGGCGTGGCGAAGAAGCGGTGGAGCCTCGCCCCGGAGGACGCCGAGGCTCCCTTCGAGTGGCGCAACGTCACCGGCAGGCGGAGCCGCCAGCTGCTCAGAAACATCGAGCACACCGACGCCGTCCACGGCTTCCTGGCGGCCATGACCGCCCAGGCACGCCTCCTGGGGTGGGAGATCGTCCAGATCGACCCGCCCCGGAGGGCGTCGAGGCACTTCAGGCACGACGGCCGGATGCGCGCCGTCAACCCCGACGCCTTCGGCGTCCTCAAGAAGGGCGATACGACATGGCCCTTCTTCCTGGAGTGGGAGCGCCGCGCCGTCCGGCCCTCAACCATGTCGGAGCGCCTGGCCCCCTATCTGCGCTACTACTCATCGCACAGGCCCCTGGACGACCACGGCGCAAGGCCCGCCGTCCTGGTCGTCTTCGACGACGAGATCGCCCAGACCCACTTCCTGCGCGTGGCGCGGGAGGAGATGCGGGCGGACGGGGTCGCCGTCCCCCTGTGGGTGTCCCACAGGGAGGCGATAGACGCCCTGGGACCCCTGGGCAGCGCCTGGCGATCCCCCGGAGAGTGGGAGTCGCCCCAGCCCCTGCCGCCCCGGTGAACCGGGGAAAACCGGCGGGAGCGCGAGCAGAAGCGCCTTCCCAATTTTGCTGAATATAGGAGATTGAAAAAGCCATGCGTTCACGAGACGCCAACCAAATGAAGGGACGCCCGAGGCGTGCAGGACGGACCGTCGTCCGGCTGGACGCAGCAGCCCTCTGGCGGCGGCTCAACCTCTTGAACCGCTCCCAGAACTGGCTCGCCAGGGAGATCGGGATTAGTCCCGGCTACCTCTCCATGCTGGTCAACGAGGGGCGAGCGCCCTCGGGACGCATCCGACGGCGGATGCAAAAGGCCCTAGGCGTGGAGAACTTCCACGAACTCTTTACACAGGAGGAGAACGAATGACGAGTAACACCAAGGATTCGCCCCGCCTCGGCGGGAGCCTGGAACTGGACCTGGACGACGCGCAGCGCCTGCCCTTCGTCAGCCTGCTGCCGAGGGACTTCCCCCAGCGCCTCGAACGCTTCAAGGAGGTCACCGGCCTCACCTGGAGCGGACTCGCGGCCGCCATCGGCGTCGACTACAAGCAGATGTACCGGTGGCGCAAGGGGGTCGAGCCGTCCGGGGGAGCCCTGCACGCCCTCTACATGTACGCCGCCCGGTTCCCCGGCGGACTGCAGATCCTCATGGGCGAGGGTTTCCAGTTGACCTTCTTCAGCAACTGACCGGCCCGCCCCGCCCGCGCAACCGCAACGGCGGGGTCTGATCCGGCATAGACGCCGACCGGCGCTCGCCCTTTCCGTCCGCGCCGGGCGGCGAATCCAAAGACCTGCAAACGAGAGGCCAGCGGACCGGCGACCCGCCGCTGCGACTACGCACCATGAAAGATAGCACCGGACACAACGAGCGCGACAGACGCCGGAGGCCCGCCGGGGAAGTCCCCGACGAGTCCCTGGCGGAGCTGCTGTCCGCCTACACCCCCAAGCAGCGGAACGCTTTCATCAAGGGGTTCCGCATCCTGGCGAACGTCGCCATCCGAGCCCACATGAAGCGGCAGGCGGACGCGGACGCCGGGGACGCGGCCGGGGACGGCGGCGAGGAGGAGGGCTGATGGATTCCCCTCCAACCCTCACCGTCCTCAGCCTCGGCGGAGGCGTCCAGTCCTCCGTCATGGCGCTCATGGCAAGCCAGGGAGCCTTCGACCGCACCCCCGACTGCGCCATCTTCGCCGACACGCGATGGGAGCCGCCCAGCGTCTACGAGCACCTCGAATGGCTCAAAGACCAACTGAGCTTTCCCCTGCACGTCGTGGACAACGGGCGCAGCCTCCGCGAGGACGTGAAGGCCCTCACCAACCACTCAGGCTCCCGCAGCTACGTGGACATCCCCGTATACCTGAAGGGGAGCGACGGGCAGGGCGACGGCATTGGCCGCCGACAGTGCACCGACAACTACAAGATAAGGCCAATTCGAAGGAAGATACGCGAGCTGCTCGGACTGAGGAGGAGGCAGCGGGTCCCGTCCGGAACGACCGTCGAGCTTTGGCTGGGGATTTCCACCGACGAGGCCATCCGCATGAAGACCTCGCGCGATCCGTGGATACGGAACCGCTACCCGCTCATCGAGGCGGGCATGTCCCGGAAGGACTGCGCCGACTGGTGGGCCGCCCGCTATGACAGGCCCCTGGAACGCTCGGCCTGCGTCGCCTGCCCCTACCAGTCCCGCCATCGCTGGGTGGAGACCAAGCGCAGGTGGCCGGAGCTGTTCGCCGAGGCGGTGGGGATCGACGCCAGGATGCGTGAAGGGCTGGCCCTACGGAAGACGCCTTACCTGCACATGCTGCGGATGCCCCTGCCCCAGGCGGTCGCCCTCGACGAGGCGGCCCCGGGAGCGGACGGGCAACGGGACGGCTTCGGCAACGAGTGCGAGGGACACTGCGGCGTGTGAGGGAACTCGCAAATACCCAGGAGGTTCAACCGATGGTCAAGTACAGGAAGAAGGTATGCAGGGAGTGCGGCAGGGTCTACTACCGCCGATTCCGGCGCAACGCCGGGACCGAGGGGTGGTGCAGACTCAGGTGCTACGGGAAGGACTACCGGCGGCGACCGGAGAATCGGGGTGGAGCGGCTGAGAGACCGGCAAGCCCCGGGAGACGGCGCCGGTCCTAGTACATGATCAGATGGGTGGGGACGAGACGCTGCGAGGTAGGGTCCACCGCCAGGGCCAGGCCCTCCAGGGTGTAGGCCCCCAGCAAGGCCGGAGCGTCGTCTTCTCCGAAGACCACGATGGTCACTTCGCTGTCGCCGTTGATGGTGGCCCAGGCTCTCCCGTACTCCATATCGACCCGCCGCCCGTCCGCCAGCAGGAACCGGCGACTCCCCATCGGCTCAACCCCGAGCTCGCGCAGCAGGCTGCTCGGCAACGTGGTGTAGGCGGCCCCGGTGTCCACCGTCGCCTCAATCTCCCGCATCTGTTGGCCGTCCATGCTGGCGATCCGCAGCGGCCACTTGAATGTCCCCATAGAGGAAGCCTCTCCGTCGAAGTGTCTACCACCCCATTTTACCCGATTTGGACTGCCTCTTACAGGCGCGCGGCCCTTGACAGCGGCGGCCCGGTTCGTTCATGATAAGGGTAAGACTCAGTATTACCAAGCGAGGCAAAAAAACATGCCCAGAACCACCGAGGTCATCACCATCTCGCTGCCCCCGCAGATGGCCGAGCAGGTCAGGCAACTGATGGAGGAGGAGGACCGCACCATGAGCGGGCTTGTCCGCGAGGCCCTCCGCCTGTACATGCGGGAGGCGGAGGGGAGACGCCTCGAACGGTACGGACAACGGCCCGCCCGCGGGCAGGGCATCGCTCCCGAAGACGTGGAGCGTCCGGTGGGACAAGAGCAGGATAGAACGGTAAGAAGCAGAAGGAGGAGGAACCGATGATTGAACGACACGACTACACGCCGGTGGCGCTCTACGCCAGGGTGTCAAGCGAAAGGCAGGACGTGGACCTGTCCGTGGCCGCACAGCTGCGGGCGCTCAGGGACTACGCCGAGAAGAACGACTACATCGTCGCCCGCGAGTACGTGGACGAGGCGGAGAGCGGACGCATCGCCAACCGCCCGGAGTTCCGCAAGATGATTGACGAGGCCAGCAGGACCAACGCCCCGTTCCGGGAAATCCTCATCCGTCAGACACAATAGCAACGGAAAACTCAGGTACTCGTGGGCAGCCGATTTGGGTCCATTCAAGCCAGATCGGTAAAGCGAACTCACCAATGGGTGCGTCACGTTCTTCCCGATGAACGGTTCGATTCTTCTCTGGTGGGCCTTTTTTCACGGTAGACAGAACTATCTTCGAGATGCGGCTCGGAGGATTGTGAGCCTTGGCTCCGACCCCCATACCGAAGTTTGGGCCTCCTTGGCTGGGCCTAACGAGACTGAGTTGCCAACTTCTTGCCGGAATTTCGGCTCTAGGGAGCCGACCGGCGACTCTCACGAAGCCACCCACGAGCCTCCAGACACTCTGGATCGGAGGATTCTGACCCGCAAATAACACGGGCCGACACCCTCGGCTGTGACCACTCCATTCCACCGGATGCTGCGATTGTCATCCCTAACCTCATTCAATGCCGGAGGTCTAGTGGCCATGGTGGTGTGATACATCATCGAGAAGCTGTTAGACAAGACATCCGGCATGCCAGGCGTGAGCTCATAGGCCCAGTTTCGTGCCCTTCAGTAACGGATTCCTAGAAGCCCACCTTCTATTGATTCGTCTGTAAAGCGAAGCCTCACGAACTGCTCTAGGTCAAATCCTGGAGAGAAATCGTCCAAAGGGAGCGTGTCGGAGTTTAGGGCACATACATACTGATATCCCCATTCCTCGGCCGCTCGTTGGGCCAACTCCAGTGCTAGGGCCACTTGGCGCTCGTCCACACCATCGAAGATCGTACTATCGTGTATGAGCAAGCTCGGAGAGGATTGTTCCGCCCATAGCTGTGCCACCACGTGATCGTAGCAGAAAATCTTCATGTTGTTTATTCCCTGGCTTCCCGACCGCATTATTTCTACATTGAAGTTGAACCCTGTGTCAGTGATGTCGACCACTAGGTTTCCAGGGGCGCTGTACAATTGCTCGGACTTGGAGTTGAAGACATTAATTGCCTTTTCTCTAACCTCTCGCCTTTCCTCAAATTCTCTGCGTGCGGTCTGAAGAAGCAGTTCCCTATTTACCCTTACCTCACTTCTGCCTTGCTCGAATCGCTTAAGGTTGTATATTCGAGTATCAATGTCATTGCGCCTAGCTATGAGGTCCAGGTGAAGCTCCTGTAGTCTCGTGTATTCCTGCAAGGCGCCGTGAGCCTGCAAAACTTCTAACAACTCGGCTCGTCGCTCGATCCCTGCCTGGATCTGAGTCTCCCGCATGTTCCGATTTGTTTGGGTTCTCTGGATTTCGGACTCCAAGTAATCTCGGCGGTTAGTCAATATTTGTCGGTGAAACTCCTCTACCTCTTCAAGGCGTCGTCGAACAAGGTCCGGCATAGTGACGCCCACCGCTTGATAGACTTCAATCACTTCTCTGACGTCCGGCACTTGGTCTTCCTCAAGTGAAGTCCGATAGAGGTCAGACAGTCTAGAATCCGCTAGGTTCTCATTTGAGAGTTGCTGGATAGTGGAGGTGAGGTCATTCGCCTCCCGCTCGATCTCCTCGTACTGAGGATGAACCCGAAACCTCAGCAAGCTCTCTGTTCTGAATCTTATGTCCGTTTCCAAGCGAGCCCTTTCCGCCTCAAGGGTACCTAGAGTCCCGATCATTCCCTGTAGCAAACCCTGCCGAGCTGCCTGCCGGAGCCCGTTCAATAGGTTCTCTTCATCCTTTAGCTCTTGGAAGCGACCTGCGTGTTCCCATTCCAACCCCAAGAGAAACGCGTTGTTTACCTGCTTGTCCCACTCTTTCTGAGTCCTGTAATGAAAGAAGGGCGAAGCGAAAGCATCCCTGCCTCGACGTACTAGGTAGGAAAAAATGCTGCGGAAAGTAGGGTGATATTTGGGAAGAGGTTCTCGGCCAAGGCCAAATAGCAGTTCTCCTAACAACGAGTTCCAATCATTGACACGTACCGCAAGCATTCCATTCAGACGCTCACTAGAACCATTGAGACCACTTAGACCTCTAACATCTCCATCGAGACTAATCCAACGCGGTTCGTCTGTACTCCTAGTGACGACCAGCTCGCGGTCGCCGATTCTCATTTCTAAGGTGAAACTCCATCCCTTCAGGGAGGGAACCATCAGGCCTTGATTCCTACGAGTTTGCGCGCCGCAACAGAAGTGAATTATTTCAATTAGTGTGGTTTTCCCGAGTCCATTCCGAGAGTCCCTCCTTGTGGACTCCTTAGTTCGGTCCGCCAACACGACATTGAAGCCGGGTTGGAACTCGACCTCTTTGAACGAGGGCATATTGGATCGTAACGCTATAATCATTCCCGACGCCTGCTTAGGAATCCACGTTGGTAGTTGATAGCTTCGATAGCATAGAGATAGTCAAGGGCTAGGACGAAATTGCCAAAACTCCCTACCTCAGGCTTATCTTTTGCCTGATCCCAAAGGCCACTAACGGTGGATGGGGCCTGCAACAGACCCAAGACTAGGGCACCGATCCCAACCAGAGAGCGATTCGTAGGTATGTGTTTGTTGGGCAATAAGGTCACTGCTCGAACACCTCACACCTTTCGAAGAGATATACTAGGACTGCCAATCCTGCACTTTGGTATCGGATGTCCGACCGTCCTTGAGCCGAGAACAGCCGCATGGCCTCAAATAATGGGTCACCCAGAAGTCCTCCCTGGGTGTTTCGCTGATATTCGTTGACGAAACCAGATATCAATCTGCCTATGAAGGTGCCATCAATCCCACTCATTGCCTCAACGAATTGCTGAACCTGCTTGGACTGTATAAGTCCAATATTGAGTAGCGTCGCCGTCCGAGCCGTCAATCCGTTCCGGTCCATTTTTTGCCGTGGCGGAATCACAGACATCGAGTCAGAAGCCATCTGCCCATTGTTAACTAGTGCCTGAGTAATCGTTTCCAACTCAGCAAAGGTTATGTTTTGCATTTCAAGAGCCAAGAAATCCAGAACCCTTGCTTCCCTATCTGCTTTCCAGCCACGTAGCACGTCGACGGTGTAGGTACTCTCGCGGGCATCAACGATTTCATGGTGGGTTGGGCACAACAGAATCAGGTTTGCATAGGCGTTTCGTTGTAGTTCAGACAGAACAGGGTTAGCCCTCGGTCCGTCATCGCTGTTTGCTTCTATGTGGGCTATTTCGCCGATCACTACAGAGCGGTCACCGAATTTAGCTTCCTCAACGCAAACCACATTGCAATCTGGAAAGCAGCACAACCCTGCGGAACGCGACCAGAGAAGGGCTCTGTCTGCAGTGGTGTAGTACCTACTCCTCGGGCTGTTCATCTACGAAAGCTGCTCCTCCAGTATTTTGCCTCTAAGTTGCATCGGTATCCAGTCTGTGTTTCCCGATCCCATCAGACCCCATCAATCTCTAGCTGACACCCCTCCTCACGGAGACGTTGGAGGATTTCAATGGTTCTGAGACTCTGCTTCTCAGACGGAACCTTGGCTGGTATCGAAATAGCGACGTCCAGTATCCCTTGGTCATCCGGAGATAGGAGTCCTGTGGACATCCCCCATACCTTGACATCACTCCAGAGTGCGGATCCAGCCCGGACCACGACCGTCTGAGCCTCGATGCCATTCAACATCTTTTGATCCTTGACCGCAGCCCTCTTCACCTCGTCTCGATCGGTTGAACTGACCAGTTCTGTCTCTAGGGCCTCGGGCCATGTCACATCCAGACCCGTCACTCGACTCCAGCACGCCTGCTGCTTCGCCCACTCGGTCACATTCCGCATGCCTTCTGGCGGATCAACTATCACCTCATGGACCGCCTTTGCACTGACCACAAGCGCGTCCCTCAGCACCGGCGAGATTCCCTGTGCTCTCCAGATCCTCTCCAAGTTGATGGACCCGCCCCGCTGCGCCACATCATGGGCGAGCTTTGCGATTGCGTACGCCACGACATTCGCACGGTAGCCACCCTGGTACCAAGGCTGCTCAGTGACAAGACGCTCGACCGACCTGAACACAATTGCTTTGGCAATTGCCTCTCGGTAGTACATTTCGTTGAAATCGTTGGAGTGTTTGTTCCACTCACCCCCGATGAACGAGGCGAAGTCGGCGAAGTTCTTCTGTGCTCCCCTGCTGACGACATCCGGTTTGTCGCGCCATACGTTCAGGAATTTGGCGAGGTCCGTCTTCGTGTACATCTGTGGCTTCGGATACTCCAGGTCGAATCTCCTTCGTTCCGACTGTGTGAGGCGACCACGGGCATCCTGATACTGGCCTCGTGCTCGCTCGTAAAACCACTTCGACTGACGGAAAGTTCCGTCCTTCGAAGGAGCATAGAGCCGCCTGGAGAAACCCTCCGTCCTGATATGGAACGGGTGATTTGAGAAGAAGTCAGCCGCACTCACCCTGTTCTGGGTGTTGGCATACTCCGAAATCTTGGGGACAATCTCCAGTGCCCTGTCGGAATTGACGATGGAGAGTTTCATCTGGACAAAGACTCGATCGAGGTCCACCTCCCTGTTTCGAAGTGCCGCATGAATGGACGCCGTGGTCTGCCCGCCGTTGACGATCTGGAAGTTGCGCATGCCCGTGAGGAGCAGGCCGTTAGGTGACAATACAGTCTCGATGCTCTCCGCAGTGGCCGTGATACCGTTGTTGTATGCGAAGAACATCTCCGGGTTGTTCGCAATGGTATTCCTCAGCCCTCGATTGACATTTCCACGCGCCTGAAGGAACACGCGGACATTCTGCTCCAGCAGACGGGCGCCCCAGCGGTCATATATCCTCGCGAGCTGGCGGCCAGGAAAGACGGCGAGGTAGGACTCATAGTCGGCCTGCTGCATGTGTGCGGGCAGCACCAGCAAAGGACCACCGAACTCATCCAGGTTGACCATGTAGTCCTCACGCTCATGCCCGGACGTGATGAAGCGGTGGAGCCGCCCCAAATCCCACACGCTGTAGGTGATGGGGACCCCTTGAAAGTCACCGGCCTCCCTGCCGTCCACCCTGGAACTGAGCATCCTGTTGGTGACCAGGAACAGCCTCACCCTGGATATGGAGGCCCACCGCGCCGCGATGAGGTCGGCCAGGCCAAATGCGGGTGCCGACTCCTCCAAGCTGTTCCGGTACCCTTCATCCAGTGACCGGTCGAGAAAGTTGGACAACCGCTTAAATGTTGCGTCCATATTGGTCGCCGTCAGGGTTGCGACGTCGTGTGACTGGCTGAAGTCGGTGATGATCAGGCTCAGCACTGCGTCGGAGTTGACAGGGTCTCCCCCATAGCCGTCAACTCGAATGCCCCTAGGGGAGACGTGATGAGCGCGGTCCGCCGTCTCAATCTCACCGGCATCAATCAGCGATGCCGTCAGGACGTCGAAGAAGGCGTCCTCCGCAAACCTGCCCTCGGCATCCGCGAGGCTGTGGATCTCCTGGAAGAGCTCCTCGTGGAACTCTGTGATGTCAATCGTCATCAGACCCTACCGTCCTGCCAAGGCTTCGTTCAGTGCACTCACCGACGTTGCGAAGGGCTCGCAGTCGGCCAGTGAGATCGAATACCTTATGTTCGAGACACCCGAGCGCATCTCGCCCGAGATGATGCGGGGGAAGTTGCCGGCCACCAGGTAGATGTGGGTCGCCCCCTCCAGCCAACGGTGGATGGAATAGTCGTCCTCCACACGGTAGCCCGCCGCCGACAGCCGTGTTTCGAGAATACCGCTTGAACCTGGGTCCAGCGAGAGGAGGCGTCCGCGAATCCGCTCGGCCACGTCATGGAGGGTCACGCCATGGGGCGCATCTGTCGGGGCCTCATCCAACTCGACCACATGCAGAAATAGCGAGTCGACGCCTACCTCGTCCAGCTGGCTCTCCGAGGTGATTGAGAGAGACGGTGTGGCTCCCCCGCGACGCGTCTTAGCCTCAATCGCAATCCTCGCAATCTCAAAGTCCTTGGGTGCGCCCAACGGGCCGCGCCATGCCGTCACCGCGGATGAGGCATCCATGCGGGGCAGCAGCAGACGCTCCAACACGAACAGCTCTCCGAGCAGACCCTTCTGCTCCTCCGGAGAGAGGAGCGTGCCACGACCACCTCTCAGCAGATGGTGCCATCGCCACGTCCTCATCAGCGCAGCGGACACAGCCTCGGCTTCGGACTCCGCCTGCGCGGCGGTGGATATGATGTCCAGACAGAGGGCCTGGAAGATGTCACGCTGGTTGGAGTCGAGCAGCTTGAGGGCGAGCAGCTGGGTGTCCGACTCATCGGGTGGAGATAGGGACACCTCAATGTCACGCAGCCTGGGCAGCTGGGTGGTCGGCGCCGAACCGGTGGCATGCTGCAGGGTGAGGAGAACCCTCCCGTCCACCCCCCGAGCCCAGAAGAAATTCCAGGGCAGGGTCGCGTCGACACGACGAGCCGCAACCGAGTCGGCGATGCTGGGCGGGTCAATCTCCGCCCAGGGGTCTTCACCCATCATCGCCTCCCATCTCGTCCTCGTCGACATCATCGCCGAAGTTCTCCCGGAGCCAGGTGGTGTTGACCACGTATTCCACCCGCCGCTCCTCCCTGTTGGTTGGCGGAAAACTGATGCCCCATGCAACCACGGGCTGGGTTATGGGTTCGCCCCGGCCCGTGGTATCTACTATGTCAATCAGGTGGATCATCAGGAGGGGCTTCGTCCGCATTACTCTGTATGCCTTGTCCGGGTATTGGATCGGCCGGCCGTCGGTCGACCTGCCGCTCCTCCCCGGATCCTCCATGTACGCCCGCTCCGCGAGCTCCCGTTCCTCACCGCTGAGGCCCGTTCGCTCGATCCCTCTGGTCGAGACCCTCTGGCGATTGCTGACCAGAAGTGTCCTCGCGTCGCTCCTCTCACCGGCGGTCCTGCGCTGGCACCTAATGGTCCTTCCAAGGGACTCGTCAGTTCGATTGACCTCACGTTCGCCCACGCTTGCGAACAGCACGTCCCATTCTGCAAGCTCGTCGTCCTGGCGTTCCTCGATGTATCGCCTCACAGGCTCCCCATTGGTCAGCAGCGAGCCATCGTGGTTTCGAAATTCAGTAAGGAAGTCCAGTATGGGAGCCACCGGAACTCCCCGAAGAAGGAACCCGGAATTGTCCCTCTCAGCGGCCTCAATGGGGAATCCGCTCTGCCGGAGCCGCTGAGAGAGCCTTCGCGCGGCATTGCGGTTGACCTCCAGGCTCTCAGCATCCCTTCGAAGCGTGTGCGTCTCGATCAACCTGAACGCCAGGCCGATGCTCACCACTATCTGAGCTCCGGTTCCCATCTTGTTGCGTGCGGTGACGATCAGGGTATCCGGATGGCTCCTGACCTTGAGTCCGAATTCCTCAGGTGTCGCATTGGAAGCCTCCATACTCCTGAACTCACCGCGCAATTCCTCAATGGACTCCGCGATGTGCTCGTACCAGCCCTGCGCCGCCTCCGGCATCCAGATGCGGCAGAGGTCCTGATAGCCGGGCCGGTATCCGAACCATCGCCCCATCTGCATCAACGTGTCGTACATCATCGAGTTGCGCAGAAAGTAGCTGACCATGAGCCCCTCGAGCGTCAGCCCACGGGACAGTGAGAAGCCGCCGACAGCTATGACATTGAGGCCATCCTGCCGATTTCCACTGTAATCCAGCGTCCCGGGGGACTGGCTATTGACCTCGACCACCCTGATGGGAGAGGCGGCCTCATGCAGACGGCTCTGCACCCCTGCCCAATCGAACTCCGTGTCGAGGAACTCGCGTTCCCAGACCGTGTGGAGTGCGTTGATCTCCGGGTCAAGGAGTGCTGTCCCCGGAGGCAGAGCCCCATTCACTCGGACTGAGCGCTGGATGCCATCAAGCTGGACATGAATCTCATTGCGCAGTTGGCGCTGTACGTTCATGAAGCGCGACGCGTTCACCAGCATTGAACAATGCTGCCGCTCGTGTCCCCTGGCTAGTCGAATGGCTCGGCCCAGAATGAAGGCCCTTACGGCATCGGTCAGGGAAGGGGGAATGGAGGAGAGAACGATGTCCTTCTCATGTCTGATGGGAAGGTGATTCTCATTGTCCTCAATGTGGCGCATGTATTGGTCTTCGTCCTCAAGGAAGACGGCGGTGGCTCCGAAGTAATTCGAGGGGGGGTCAAGGCTCACTATGAAACTGCGGGGGAACAAATCCTCACCGCGCATCTGGTCGTCGGTGTCAGGGTCAATGAATATGTTGGCGAAGGGTGTGGCTGTGTATCCCACATAGCAACTTCTGTCGAACATGTGGAGGAGTTGGCGTATCTGACCATTGATTCTCGAGACCTCGCCGGCTCCATGTCGGATGTTGATGGAGGCGTTGTCGGCCTCATCATCGATGAGCAGCATCGGCTCATTGATACTCTCGCCACCTCCCCGAGCACTGTGCTCCCTGAGCCACTCCAGAAGATTCTTGAGCGTGCTGCTGTTCTTCTTGATCACGAACACGGCGGGCTCGGTGAGGTTCTGGAGCGGTATACCGACACCGGTTGCCGTCGTTTTGTTGAAATCCCGTATGGTGTTGGTGAATGTGACGGGGCGCCTCATATGATCGAATCGACCAACCCCCACGAACATGTCATCCTGTCTGCTCAGAAGGCGTGCGCTGTCCCTGCCCACGAAGCCCTCGTCGATGCGTCGCTGTGTCTGGCTTCGCAGATTGTTGTGGACACCCGCGATTACCACGATCAACTTGTACCCTGCGTCCGCGGCCTTGCAGATTAGCCCTGCATAGTTGGCCGTCTTGCCAGATTGCACGTGCCCGACAACCATCCCCCGTCTATCCCAAGGGCCATCCCTCAGCGGGTCCTGCATCAGTCCGAGCACGCGTTCGGTGACCTCGTCCAAAGTGGTGACGGCGGCGGTGGGAAAACCCTCCTGTATGAGGTGCTGTCGATAGCGACTCCAGTAGTACGGGTCTATCCGTGCCCTGGCAGCGTCCAGCCAGGGTTGGTGGTCACGTTCGATCAGAATGGAGCCGAGGTGTTGGGTGATGCTCACACGCTCTTCGAATAGCTTTGCAAGCCTCTCCGCATCGTCCTCGGTGACGCCATCGAATATGGACAACTGGCGGAGGTCCCCAATCAACTTGCGGATATCCTCCCCGGTTGGTCCCTGCCGATTGGCGAGACCCGCGGCCACCATGCTTTCGAGGTTTGACAGCGGGTCAATCATCCGGCATCTCCTCGTTGAAGTCTTCCCTGATAATCTCTTCTGTGCGCTCCCAGTTCGAGCGGAATGGCTCCGCCACTCTCATCATGGTGAGCACGTCCTCAATCGACCCCGCCGTCCGGCGGAGATGACCGAACGTCGCCAGCGTCGCGTAGCGCAGGGCCTGCTCCGAGGTCGCGTTGCCAACTACTGACTCCCCGTCGCCGCCTAGGTCGGCGAAGAGGGCATCCATGGGCAGCGACGCTCCCGCGACCTCGATCACCCTCAGAAGGTCGCCACGTGCCTCGGGGGACAATCTGGAGAGAAGGTTGAGGACCATGGGGTGCTCATCGTTGATTCGATACGAGATCTCATTCTTGTTCTGAATCCTGTTCCAAACCGGAATGCGATTCTCCTCTATGAGCTTTCGTCCCTTGGTCCTGTACACCCTCTTCGATGCTGCTCCCAGCGGCTCGATGATGCGTCGCAACCGGTCTCGTACCGGCGGAGGCAACTGCGCAGATGCCTTCTTCACATCGATCTTCCATGCTCCATCGAGGGCGTTCGGCATATCGATGCGGACGCGCGCCAGCTTCGTGAGCTCCGTTTGGCGCGCCAATCCAAACCAGGTGCCACGAATGATCAACCTCCGCTCCCTGTAAAGGTAGAAGCCCTGGTTTTTGACATAGCCCTCCGGTCCTGCGTAGCGTTCCCACTCCGCGGGCGTGACCTTCCCGTGGTGTGGGAGGGTGAACGCCTGCACCAGAACGTTCTCATCTGCGACTCGAATCCGTTCTTCTGGGGCCGCAATCGTCGCCGGATGCCTGGAATGGAACGGGTCAAAGGGCTGCAGGGATCTGTTGTTCATCTGTATGCTCACATTGCGGCGTCCCGGTTCACCAGAGAGGTAGCGGTGGAACACCAACTCTAGGTGGGACCGGGCCTCATCCATCTGTCGCACAAAGTCGGCAATGTTCCGACTGGAATCTCCGTTGTCCGTCCTGAGACCGAGCTGTTCCCAGACAACGAGCGTCCCGTTAGAACCGAGATGTTCGGTCCAAGGAATGTATCTCAGGTCGTCAGGTAGCTGAACCTGCCACCTGCCCGACTCTGCAATGTGGTCGAGATTCCACCGGGCACTCGCGGTCGTTCCATTAGTTCGGGTCACCACCGTGAGCATCCGGCATTGGGAGAAGGAGGCTGTCTTCAGGCCGAGGCCGAAGCGGCCAAGATCGGATTGTGCCCTCTCCTCCAGCGGGCTGCGGCTCCCCAGTCGCATTGCCTCCAGGAGTTCGTCCTCGGTCAACCCCACTCCGTCATCCAGAATGCCAACCTTCACATCAGCCGTGTCCAGACTAGAAAATATTTGGATTGTATTCGCCCGTGCCGCGATGGAGTTGTCCACTAGGTCGGCAAGGGCGGTGCTCAGCGAGTATCCGATGGCCCGTATGCTCTCGATGAGCGATGATGGTCTGGGTGGAATATCAAATACCCGCATTCACCTCTCCCCTGTCGCCCTCGACCTGTGGGGTCCCCGTGGCACAGTAGGAGCGGACGGGACAGACCTCACACCTGGGAGCGCGGGCTGTGCAGACCAGCGCACCGAGATCCAGCAGCGCCTGGTTCCATTGGACATCCGCTCCCCCGTGTCCAGCCAATTCATGCAGGGCAAGCCTGAGCCGCCAGCTCGGTTGGTCAGAACTACCCAACACCCGGCGAGCTATTCTCACCGTGTTCGTGTCCATCAGCACACTGGAGCGCTCGAATGCGAAACCCAGAACGGCGGAGGCTATGTAGTCTCCCACGCCTGGGATGGCCGCCAGTTCCTGCCAGTTGTCGGGAACCTCTCCCGCCAGCCGGTCCCTGACGAACTCCGCCGCGGAGACGAGATTCTCAGCGCGCCAGTGTAGTCCGAGCGAGGCCAGCATCGGTCCCAACTTCTTCGAGTTGCCCAGAAACGAATCCGGAGTTTCACCGAGGCTGAGGAGTTCGTCCGCGATCCGTGCCACCTGCTCAGCCTTCGTGCGGCGGAGACACATTTCAATCAACAGGATCTGCCAGGGGCTCAGGCCTGGACGCCTCCACGGGAAATCGCGTCTGCTAAGCCCGAACCACCTGACGAGAGCATCTCGAAAGGGGCTCGCACTCGTCGGTTGGTGGTCATTGATTCCAGCGTCCTCATCCACGTCTCCTAGGGCGCTCATCACCGACGAGGCTATTGCCGAGGCGAGCAGTGGTGGAACGGCGTTGCCTATCTGCTGATACCTGCTCGACGGGTGGCCGGCAAACCGGAACCTATCCGGGAACGTCTGAATTCTGGCCGCCTCCCGTATGGAGAGGGTCCGGTCCTCCCTGGGATGGATGTACCAGTAGCCATCCTTGGCAATATGTGCGGTGATGGTCCTCGACAGGTCTTCGAAAGATAACCGCAGGTATTTGTCACTGAAGATGTCAGACCGGTACCTTCGCAGGTCTTCCGGCACGTCCATGTATGTGCCACCAGGTTCCAGCGACCTGTAGATTTGCGCATCGTCCGGTCGGACCGCCCTGGTCACGTGGTCACGAATCAGCAGGGCTTCCGAACCCCTCAGCCCCTTCCGGAGCAACCTGGAGAGCACCGAGTTAGGGGGTCCCTCATACTCTTGAACCTCCTCTCGGACATCCGCCTGCACCACCGGAAGATCATCGATCGCCTGCCCGACCGTTGGTCGCCTTCCAATCGGCCTTGGCCACTCGAATCCCCCATCGCCTGCGATTCCAACCACAAAGAGCCGCGACCGATGCTGTGGTACGCGATACCTCCATGCCTCCAGAACCTGCACATGCACCCCGTAACCCCGACTCTCCAGTTCGTGCACCAATGCGATCAACAATGCTCCGCCTTCGGCCTGGGCGAAATTCGGAACGTTCTCGAAGAGCATTGCCCTCGGGTTCAACCGGTCAACGATGGCGAAGAAGCTGCGCCAGAGATCAGCCCTTTCGTCGCGGGGGCATCGATTCCCTCTTCTCACCAAGTCACCGATTTTCGACATGCCAGCTGTGGAGAAGGGCTGGCACGGAGGACCACCTGCGAGAAGGTCCACGTCCTCTATACCCCAGTTGTCCAGGTTACGAAGGAACTCCGTGGGGTCGGAAAGATCCCCGGTCCAGGTGAGACCCTGAATATTGGCCGCGTGAGTCTCGATTGCCACCGGGTCCGAGTCCGCAGCGGCGACCACAGAGAACCCTCCCCCCTCAAGTCCCAGGCTCAACCCACCGGCTCCGCAGAACAGGTCTATGGCCCAGGGGCGCGGTCTGGTCTCCAACCAATCGCGGACGGAATTCGTGTCGTTCGGATCGGGTGATTTGCGATGAGGGTCGAGGCTGATACGCGGACCGCGGCGGACCGCAACCCGGTACCGTGAATCGCGCTCGGTGCCGTCCATTCGATCAGTCATGTTTGCGTCTGCGGAGTGAGGGGCACTGAGATCCCGGTCGCTGACGGGATTCTCGTACTTGGCCCCGCCACAGAATGAGAGCACATGCCGCCTGCGTGACCCATCAAGGTCGCCACGTGGACCGCGCATCTGGCAAGCATTCTAGTTCACGCCTCCACTTTTTCTCGCCAGCGTCGCCCTGGTCGTTGAGTGGTCTCGCGAGTCGTCGTCCCCGCTTGTTCTCACCCACTCGTCAACCTCGGAGAGCCGGAAACGCAGAAGTCGACCAACCCGGTGGGCTGGGAAGCCCTTCGAGTCGACCCAGCGGTATATCGAGTCCTTGGTGACCTGTAGGTGCGCAGCCACCTCCGCAATGTCCACCCAGCTTTCCGTGGAAGTCATGTCAATACCACCTGCACATATGAAAAGCAATGAAAGTCAATGAGAGTATAGAAGGCCCGTTTCGTACGGTCAACGGACTCTTGCCGAAACTGAACTCTTTCCAAGACGACCGGGGACTGCTTCCACCCTCACCCCCACGTGTCCCACATGTCTTGCAACGCCTTGACGAACGCCCGCGCCTTCTTCACGGACCATTGTTCAGGCTGAGGTCCGAATAGGGGCAGCTGGCCGTTCTGGCACTGGAAGTCATTGAGCTTCGCGGTCTTCAGCCAGGTCAGGATGCCGAGGTACGTCGGCGCCAGCTCCGGTCCGAAGCGATCGCCGGGAACGTTGTAGAGCAGACACTCGATGAAGTAGGAGGGAGCGTCCTCTTTGGTGAGTACTCGCGTGCTGACCAGTTGGTTCCGGGCCGCCTTGAACATACGGATGGTCCTCTTGAACCGATTGCTCGTGGCCCGTTCCTTCTTCGTTCCTCGCTGGTGATGCTGCTCCGGATAGCTCACGACCCAACGTCGCTCGTCGGGAAGATAGAAACCTATGCCCTCCTTGTGGCTCAGCGTGACCACGAGGTCGGCGTCTGCGGGGATCTTGCCCTTGGGCAGCTTCAGGGTCTTGCGTCCGCTCTTCACGGCCTTTCCGAACCTGGCCCTCATCGCCTTCATTGCATGGTCTCGAAACGACTGCCAACGTTCCAGTGCGAATCTGTGAGAACCGTCCTTTTGCAGTTGTTCTCCGGTAAGGGCGGCCACGCTAGGCTTGAGCTTGTGGGCTAAGCGCACGACTACATCGACGTCGCTGTCCCCACCGAGATTGGTGTCGTTCTTGTAGGACCCCTGGAGGAATACTTCGTACTTCACGTCCGACGGCCAGTTGTGGGCGGCCAGCGCCTCGCGGATAGGTACGTGCGCCTGTTTGAAGGCCGTCCCGGCCTGATGATGGCTCCACTTAGATAGTGTGGGTTCAGGTATGGGCATCTCTTTCGCCTGCTAAGGAATTCCCTTCGTCTTGCGGTTCGCTGAGTGTCCGGGGCATCCGCGTTGATGATCTTCGTCTACGCATCCACTCAGCCAAGCCTGGACTCTTCTCTTGGGGGTGGGCACAGCCCACCCTACTACCGTGTCCTGACCCCATGTGATCTGGTTGCGTGCTATACCTCTTGTCATGATTCTTTACGCTAGTTGTGTGGTTTCCTTTATTTGAGTTACCAATTGGGAAATGTCCTCACATAAAGCCTTGGCCACATCCATGACCATCGTCTGATTTGGTATCGAGCATGAGCTGGCAGTATTCTCCACAATGTGTCCGAACATTGGGACCATCTCATCCAGGATAGGGTCTATCCACCCAGTGCTGAAATAATCAACGCTGATTGACCCTACTCCCGGAGGACGATCTATGAAGCCACCATGCAACAACTCTCCATGAACGTCGGAGGAGGATATCTCATAAGACATTCTGTGGCTCTGCGCCCCGACACCGACATCATCCATGAGGTGCCTGAGCGTCGGCCTCTTCTCCGGTCTGCCGTTCTTTGACACTATTTTGGGATACGCCCAACCATAGTCGCCCTTGCCCTCTCTCCGAAAACGACTGCTGAAGTACTGATCGGCCTTCGCCCAAGAAGTATCGGAAGGGCTCACCGCATCAGCATTAGAAGCGAAGCGTCGGTAGTATTCCAGATAGGTCGTATTGTTGTAATACGAGAACTTCCCCGGAAGGTCTCGGTCCAATGTGCTGTGCTTCTCTAGGAACTCGCTCTTCACGTAAATCTCGTGGACGGTCCTCAGATAGCCCAGCGTATCTGCGGCTAGCCCCGAGCGGATCTGACTGACTATCGCGAACACGTTGCGTATCGCCTGAAGCAGCAGGAGTCCCTGGACAAAGTGCAGCTCACTATCCTCCCTTTGGCGGATGCAACCGATAATGCACCATCCAAGCAGATTGGCCAGGTTCTCCACCTCATATAATGCCCCGCCCCACGTACTGGCTATTCTACGTCGTATACCTTGCACTCTGAGTCCGTCTTGAACGTAATCCGACGGTCGGGCAAGAACCTCGCTGAACTCCGTAGTCAGGAGCTTCATCATGGCATCGGGGGAAACACCCGATGCCTCATGCTTAGCGAGGGAAGCCAAGATTTTCTTATATAGCGATTCCTGGCCGGCATAGCGGAAGACCGGCGGATGAGAGGCTTCAGTGCAGTGGGGTTCTTGTAGAGTCATGCGAGGTCCCTCCAGTCGTTCTAGTTATCCGTTATTGAACTGGACGATTGTTTTAGGTCTGCAATCTGTCTCAACTAGGGCGCGCCCCTGCGTATTGCTTGAGAGCATCACCCAAGCCGCCAGTTGCGCCGAAGCTCGGACACGTACCGGCGGCCCAGGCCGTCCCCGTTCTCCACCAGCCAGTCAGCCAACCTAGTTGTACCGGTCGGCGGCGCCCTGGACGTCAGCAGCCCGGCCATCAGGCCGTCAACCTCGTCGCGGGTGAGGGCCATGTCACGCATCAGCAGGCCCACTATCCCGGTCAAGACGAGCCCCACGCGCGGGGGCGTGCGCACCAGCCTGGCACGCACGCCCATTGAGGAGGCCAGCAGACGAAGCAGGCCCTCGAAGGAGAAGGTGTCCGGCCCGGCAGCGTCAGCCACGGAGTTCTCGCTCTGAGAGCCGGCCTCCACCGCCTGGGCCGCAAGGTCTTCCACGTAGACGGGCTGGACCGGATAGTCGCCGTTCCCGTAGACGGGGAAGACCGGAAAGCGCCGCAGCGCCCAGGCCATGTTGTTGAGCAGCAGGTCACCGACCCCGAAGACCAGGGTAGGTCTGATGATGGCGTAGGGGACTCCGAGGCTCACCAGCATATCCTCTACCTGAGCCTTGCCTCTGAAATATGGCAGGTCTAACTCGGTAGATGGGTTCGTCACCGAGAAGTGGACTATCCTGCCGACGCCAGCCCTCTCAGCGGCCTCGAACAGCGTCCTCGTGTTCTCGACCGCGAGGTCGAAGGTTATCCGGTCATGCGCGTACCGTATCCAGTAGGTGTTGTAGAAGACGCCCGCTCCCTGCATCGACCTGCGCAGCCCGTCGGGGTCGGAGAAGTCCAGGGGGGCCGCCTCCACATGGTCGGCCAAGGGGTCCTCCGCGTTCGGGCTGCGGGTGAGGGTCCTTATATGGACGCCCTGGTCTAGCAAACGCCGGGCGACATACCTTCCTGTATAGCTGAAGGCGCCGGTGACTATGGCGAGGTCGGGATGGGGCATCTCACTCCCTATATATAAGGTAGGAAACAGCGGCTCATGGGGCCGCGGGCGGTTCTGCCTCCTGCGCCGGCTTCTCCCCCTTGGGCATCCGGTAGCCGACGCGGAGCTCCGTGAAGATGTAGGCGGGGTTCTCAGCGTCGTCGTCCAGCTTGCGGCGGATGCTGCTTATGGTGGTCCGCATCGGGCGAATGTCAGCGTCGGCGTCGAGCCCCCACACCCGGCGCAGCAGAGTCTCGTAGGTCAACACGCGCCCGGCGTTGACCGACAGTTCGGCCAGCGTCCCGTACTCCTTGGCGGTCAACTCGACCGGGCGACCCGCGAGGGTCACCCGGCGCTCGTCATAGTCGATGGTCAGGTCGCCCAACACATAGGGCTCAGACGGCTTGGGTACCTCTCGTCGGCGCAGAGCGGCCCTGATCCTGGCCGACAGCTCCGTCGGTGAGAAGGGCTTGACCATGTAGTCGGCGGCGCCCATGTCGAAGGCTCTGGCAACCAGCCTGTCCTGGCCGTAGGCCGACAGGAAGATGACCGGCACATCCGTCATCTCGGCGATGTCCTTCATGAGGTCGATCCCGTCGGTTCCCGGCAGCACCAGGTCCAGCAGGACTAGGTGGGGCCTGTACTCCTCCACGAGACGCAGCGCCTCCCCCGGATCCGCGGTCACCATCGGTTCGAACCCCGACTTCATGAGAGTGTCGCGGACGTACCTGAGCGCCTGGGGGTCGTCGTCCACGGCCAGGATGCGCAGCGCTTCGGCCCGCCGCGCAGAGCGGGACGAGGGCCGGGAGGGGGCCACCGGAGAGACGTACCCGGCCTGCTCGACCGTCGGAAGGGTGAAGGTGAACCGTGCGCCCAGCCCCGGCCCGTCGCTCTCGGCCCAGATGCGGCCCCCGAGCGCTTCAACTATCCCCTTGCATATGGCAAGGCCCAGGCCCGTGTCTCCCCCCTGCTCCTGGGACTCTATCCGGGAGAACTTGCGGAACAGGTGCGGCAGGCTCTCGGCGGGAATGCCTCTACCATGGTCGGAGACCGACACCGCAACGTGGACCCCTTCCCCCACGGCGGTCACCCGGATGATGGACGACTCGGGCGAGTGCCGGGCCGCGTTGGTCAACAGATTGCCCAGCACCTGCACCATGCGCAGCCGGTCGGCCATGACCCAGGGCAGGTCCGGAGCAAGCTCGACCTCGATGTTGTGCCTGCCCCCGGCGCTGCGAAAGCCGTTGCCGGCCTCCCCCACCAGTATGGCCACGTCCGTCGGTTCGGGTGAGACCGCAAGCGTGCCGGTCTCGATGCGGGCCACGTCCAGCAGGTCGCTTATCAGCACGTGCATCCGGTCTATCTGCGAGTCGATGATCCGGAAGAACTGCCTCATCTCCGTGGGGCCGAGGGCGGATGGGGGGTCCAACAGGGTAGCGATGGAGCCCTTGACCGAGGTCAGGGGCGTGCGCAGCTCGTGGCTCACCATTGCCAGGAACTCGGCCCGGAGCCGCTCCAGCTCCTCCAACTCCGTCATGTCCTGTAGGGTCACAACCACCGACACGATTCGGCCATCCTCCCCACGGATGGGAGTGCCGTTCACCAGGGTGGTGACGCTGCGCCCGTCGGGGACCTCGATGAAGATCTCCTCGGCCCGCACGGTGTCCCCTGCGATCAGCTCCTTGGCTATGTCGAACGGAGCAATCTCCCGTCCGTCGGCCCTTCGATAGGACAGAACTTCCAGCAACTGCTCCGGGGATTGGTCCGGGTCGCGCAGGCTGTCGACGATTCGCACGGCTTCCCGGTTGAAGGACACCGGCGCCCCGGTCTTCGCGTCGAAGACCGCCACACCCACCGGAGAGATGTTGATCAGCGTCTCCAGGTCGTTCCTGGCCCGCTGCTCCTCCCGGTACCGGCGGGCGTTGGCGATGACCATTGCCGCCTGGGACGCGAACATCACCAACGTTTCCTCGTCCTCCTGGCCAAACTCTTCCATCCCCTTGTCCCTGGCCAGGAAGATGACGCCCACGAAGTCGCCCTGGTAGAGGAGGGGCGCTGACAGGAACGGCCCCACCGGCAGAGCGTTGAACTCGGCCATACCCAGAGAGATGGTGTGGCTGGCGAGGTCGGGAATCCGCAACGTCTCTGGAATCCGGCGCAGATAGTTGAAGAGGAGTATCCGCTCCGGCATGTCATGCATCCTGCGGACCTGCTCCTCTGTTAGCCCTGCGGTGAAGTAGTCGACCAGCGGCACGTTGCTGCCCGGCGCTTTGGCCGTGGGGGTCCAATCGGGTGGAAGCTCGACCGCACCGTTGAGGAGCGTCATCGCTCCGTAGCGGGCCCCGGTCAGGGAGCGGGCGGAGTCCAGGACCCCCTGGAGGACCGTGTCGAAGTCCAGGCTTTCGTTGATGCGCAGGCTGGCCTCGCTCAGCCTGGATAGCCGGTCTCTCAGGGCCTGTATCACCAGGTCTCGTTCATCATCTCGGTTCATTTCGCCGCCTCAATGTGGGGTGCGGGACACCTTGGATTCCCGTGGAAGCGCCGCCGGCTGGATGAAGCGGGCGTCGACGCTTTTGGGCCGATTATAGCACTTTGAGCTATATCTTACACCTACCTTATGGAAATTCGCCATATTTCTAACAGCCATCTTACATACTCCCTTTAGAATGGGAGGGGATGACCCGGCGACAGGGAGGAATCTACATGACGCTCGACAGTCTGGTTCATGCACCTGAGACGGGGGACGGAACGACGGCCCCTGTTGTCGCGCTGTGGTCTGCCCCGCACCGCGACCTAGCTCAGTCTCTGACCGCCAGGCAGGCTAGGGGGTAATTCATGACCACCTCCCGGCGTCTTGCGGCGCTCCCACTGATTCTCCTCGGACTGGCGGCCATCGCCGCCCTGGTGCTCATACCCTGGGTTGTCCAGGCACAGAGCCAGACGCAAGATGAGAATAATGTGGTTTGGTCGGCTGACATGTTGGTGGTGAAGTACACCGACATTTCCATTGGCGCAGCAAGCGCCGATCTCTTCTCCAACGTCGGGGGCACCGGGGGTCTTCAGATTAAGTCGCTCTGGTCCCACATCCCGGGCCGTGACCTTCGCCTATCATTCGCAGAGGGGGTTGCTGGAGCTGAGGGCTATACGCTGCAAGTTGGCGACCTCACCCTGGAATTTCCAAAGGGAAGTTCCGAGAACAGTAGCTTCAAATGGACGGATGTGGACGTCGATTGGGAGGACGGGCAGACGATTCCTGTGAGCATCGTCCCAACGTCGGTGCTGGTGAAACCCACTCCCAACAATGATGCCACCGGTCTGCCGACCATCAGCGGGACGCCCCAAGTGAGGGAAACCCTGACGGCGGATACGGCGGAAATTGCCGACGAGGACGGGCTGAGCAACGTTACTTACCGATACCAGTGGATCGCCGGGGAGGCGGACATCAACGGGGCCACCAGTTCAACCTACACCCTGACCGCCAGTGAGCAGGGCAAGACCATCAAAGTGAAGGTGTCCTTCACCGACGACGCCGATAACGAGGAGACCCTGACCAGCGAAGCGACGGTGGAGGTAGCTGCGGCACCCAACCGTGATGCTACAGGCTTGCCGACCATCAGCGGGACGCCCCAGGTGAGGGAGACCCTGACGGCGGATACGGCGGACATTGCCGACGGGGACGGGCTGAGCAACGTTACTTACCGATACCAGTGGATCACGAACGACGGGAACGCCGACGCGGACATTGAGGACGCAACGGACTCGACCTACAAGCTGTCCGACACCGATGTGGGCAAGACCATCAAGGTTCGGGTCTCATTCGCCGACGACGCCGGCAACGACGAGTCCCTGACCAGCGTGGCGACAACAGCAGTTCTCGCCACCGTACCCACACAGCCTTTGAGCCTGGCCGTGGCAACAGGAGACCAGATCCAGGAACTTGATGCGTCTTGGCAGGCCCCCTCATCCAACGGTGGTTCCGCCATCACTGGATACAAGGTGCAGTGGAAGGAGGCGGCAGACAGCTGGGACACCGCAGCGGACGTTTCCGAGGCCACGGTGACCGGGACTACGGACCCTATCACCGGATTGACTGGAGGGGTGGCATACGCCGTTCGGGTCATAGCCAGCAACGTCATGGGCTACGGTCCGGCATCTACCGAGGCGGCGGGCACGCCTAGCGGAGGCATCTCGGAGCAGAACACCGAGTCTGAGAACTCTGCGCCCGCCGGCCGGCCCACCATCAGTGGGACGCCCGAGGCGGAACAGACGCTGACGGCGGACACCTCGGCCATTACCGACGGGGACGGGTTGACCAATGTTTCCTACGGCTACCAGTGGATCAGGAACGACGGGAACGCCGACGCCGACATTGAGGATGCAACGGACTCGACCTACAAGCTGTCCGACGCCGACGTGGGCAAGACCATCAAGGTGAAGGTCAGCTTCACCGATGACGCTGACAACCAGGAGACCCTCACCAGCGCGGCTACTGACGAAGTGGTGGCGGCCCAGGCAAGCAGTCAAGGCACCACTCTTCCTACCGTCATCGGACCTGCCGTGGTCGACCAGACGCTGACCGTGTCCACGTCGGACATCGCCGACGACGACGGAGTGACCAACGTTTCCTACAGCTACCAGTGGATTCGCAGCGGCACCAACGGTGACACCGACATAGCGGGCCAGACAGCATCCACGTACACGCTGGTCGCCGCAGATGTGGGCAACGCAATCAAGGTCAAGGTGTCCTTCGACGACGACGCCAACAACCAGGAGACCCGCACCAGCGAGGCGACCGCGACCGTGGTGGCCAAGCCGAACGTGATTGTTATTCTAGTGGATGACCTGGGGTACAACGACGTCAGCTACAACGGCGCCACGCAGATTCAGACGACAAACATAGACCGCCTGGCCAGCCGCGGCGTTACATTCACGAATGGATATGTGCCCTACTCAACTTGCACTCCGTCCCGAGCTGGCCTTCTGACCGGTCGTTACCCGTCAAGGTTCGGTTTGGAAGGCAACCTGGCGTACGCTCCCTTTGACGATAACCATGGGCTTCCACTAGAGGAAACGCTCTTTCCCGAAAGACTTCAAGACGAAGGCTATCGGACTGGTATCGTGGGCAAGTGGCAGCTTGGAGCCGCACGGAGATTCAACCCGCTTAACCGGGGATTCGACTACTTCTTCGGCTTCCTGGGCGGTGGGCACAGCTATTGGCACTCAAATACGACGTCCCCGCACGACCACATGCAACTCCCGCTCATCGAGAACACCGGTTACGGAGAGTTCGACGGATATTTGACGGACGTCCTCACCGACAGAGCAATAGACTTTATCGAGAAACCAACGGACGAACCCTTTTTCCTCTACCTGGCCTACAACGCGCCACACACTCCACTACAGGCCCCGCAGGAACTCATCGACAAGTACTCCACCGTTGAAGACCGCAAGCGGCGCATCTACCTCGCAATGGTGGACTCGCTCGACCAGAACATCGGCAGAGTGCTGGACGCCCTGGACGAATCCTCCCTCGCCGACAACACCGTCATCTTCTTCCTCAGCGACAACGGCGGCCGGTCCGGCAAGCCTCCGGAAGGAGACCACGCCGACAACAACCCGCTCCGCGGCGCGAAAGACAGTTTCTACGAAGGCGGAATACACGTACCTTTTGTCGCTTCATGGCCAGCCATGTGGCCCGAAGGGCACACCTACGATCCTATGGTCATCAGCCTGGACATAGCCTCCACCGTCCTGAAGCTGGCAAACGCCACCTCCGAAGACCCCGACAGGCCGATCGACGGAGTCGACCTTGACCCATTTCTCCGAGGCGTAGAAGAAGGCCCCCCGCATCAGGCATTGTTCTGGCGCGACTGGAGAAGCGGAGGCTACGCAGTCCGCTCCGGCGATGACAAACTGATCAAAGAAAGGCGCAGTCACGGAAAACCCAAACCCATCCTGGACACAGGTGAAAGCCCCCAGCTATTCGACCTCGAGAACGACATCAGCGAGTCACAAGACCTGCTGGCCGAGCAGCCGAAGACAGCACAAGAGCTTGCAGCGCTGTGGAACGCATGGAACGCAGACAACGCCATCGGCAACCTGTTCTACGGCATCAGCTCCTACAACGACAACCTCAAGGCATACCTGCAAGGCTCTTACGACCAAAGGGTCCTCACTGCGACACAATTGCCGGTGTATGAAATAGATTTGCCTCTTGTGCAGCCACCCGTAGCCGACGGCAATGCCACGGGCTTGCCGACCATCAGCGGGACGCCCCAAGTGAGGGAGACCCTGACGGCGGATACGGCGGACATTGCCGACGAGGACGGGCTGACCAACGTTGCTTACCGATACCAGTGGAGCGCCGGGGAGGCGGACATCAACGGGGCCACCGGTTCCACCTACACCCTGACCGCCAGCGAGCAGGGCAAGACCATCAAGGTGAAGGTGTCCTTCACCGACGACGCCGATAACGACGAGTCCCTGACCAGCGAAGCGACAGTGGCCGTAGCTGCGGCGCCCAACCGTGATGCCACGGGCTTGCCGACCATCAGCGGGACGCCACAGGTGAGGGAGACCCTGACGGCGGATACGGCGGACATAGCCGACGAGGACGGGCTGACCAACGTGTGCCTACGAGTATCAGTGGACCGCCGGACGGTACGGACATCAACGGGAGCCACCGGCTCCAGCTACGAGCTCACTGAGCAGCGAGCTAGGCCAGACCATCCAGATGAAGGTGTCCTTCACCGACGACGCTGACAACGCTGAGTCCCTGACCAGCGAAGCGACAGTGGCCGTAGCTGCGGCGCCCAACCGTGATGCCACGGGCTTGCCGACCATCAACGGGACACCCCAAGTGAGGGAGACCCTGACGGTGGATACGGCGGACATTGCCGACGAGGACGGGCTGACCAACGTTGCTTACCGATACCAGTGGAGCGCCGGGGGTTCGGATATCAACGGGGCCACCGGCTCCAGCTTACACCCTCACTAGCCAGCGAGCAGGGGCAAGACCATCAAGGTGAAGGTGTCCTTCACCGACGACGCCGATAACGAGGAGACCCTGACCAGCGAAGCGACAGTGGCCGTAGCTGCGGCGCCCAACCGTGATGCCACGGGCTTGCCGACCATCAGCGGGACACCCCAAGTGAGGGAGACCCTGACGGTGGATACGGCGGACATTGCCGACGAGGACGGGCTGGCCAACGTTGCTTACCGATACCAGTGGAGCGCCGGGGGTTCGGATATCAACGGGGCCACCGGTTCCACTTACACCCTGACCGCCAGCGAGCAGGGCAAGACCATCAAGGTGAAGGTGTCCTTCACCGACGACGCCGATAACGAGGAGACCCTGACCAGCGAAGCGACAGTGGCCGTAGCTGCGGCGCCCAACCGTGATGCCACGGGCTTGCCGACCATCAGCGGGACACCCCAAGTGAGGGAGACCCTGACGGTGGATACGGCGGACATTGCCGACGAGGACGGGCTGGCCAACGTTGCTTACCGATACCAGTGGAGCGCCGGGGGTTCGGATATCAACGGGGCCACCGGTTCCACCTACACCCTGACTGCCAGCGAGCAGGGCAAGACCATCAAGGTGAAGGTGTCCTTCACCGACGACGCCGATAACGATGAGACCCTGACCAGCGAAGTGACAGTGGCCGTAGCTGCGGCACCAGTTCCGCTCACCGCCAGCCTGACGGTCGCGGCCCCGGTGACCCATGACGGATCGTCAGAGTTCACCTTTGACATCGAGTTCAGCGAGGAGTTCGGCCTGAGCTACGTGACCTTGAAGACCCACGCCTTCAATGTGACGGGAGGCACGGTCGAGAATGCGCAGAGAACGGATAAGCCCAGCAACATCTCCTGGCGCATCACGGTAAAGCCGAACGGCAACGGGGACGTTACCGTGGTCCTGCCGGTAACCACAGACTGTAATGCAGTGGGAGCCATCTGCACCGGTGACGGCAAGAAGCTCTCCAACCGGCTGGAATTCACTGTTTCCGGGCCGGGAGGCTAGGCCTGGTGGGTGGACAGCGATTGGCCTTCCAGGCAACCAGAAAACCCCGCATATCCGGATCGGGATGCGGCAGCGGGCAAGCCGTCGGGGGCGGCGCGACAACGGGTCTGCTTACCCGTCCCCGACGGCTTGGACATCCCGAAGCGGAGGGGTTGGCGGTCGTCCCTGACAAGGATTCGCGCAATGTCTCGACAGCGCACTCAGTACATGAGAAAGCCCCACGGCTTCCCAGACGAATTCCCGCAGCGGCTGGTGTGGTTCAAGCACGCGTCCGGTCTGTCATGGGTGGAGATCGCCCGTCGTCTCAGCGTCGACCCCGTCACCGTAAGGCGTTGGAGGCAGCAAGGAGTGCGGCCCAGCTACCGGCATTTGAAGGGGCTTCAGGACCTGGCAGACGACCTAGACCTCGGTCATCTGTTCACCGGCTGAGGCGGCTTGGCGGGGAAGCGGCCCGCGACCACAGCGGCTGAAATGCAAAAAGGCCACATACATGGCTGGGCAGGGGGAAGCCGTCGCCGTTGCGACGACCTCCCCCTGCTACTGCGGTCAGCGACCCGCGCCGACCGGCTCCTCGGCCTTGAACTCGGCCCCTAGAACAGCCGCAGCGTCTCCGGCTGCTGCTGTTGCTCCGCCTCTCCCTCGGCGGCCCCGGCCTGCGCCGCCCCCTGCTCACGCCGGTTCCGGCGCCTGGCCGGGGGAGCGGGCCTCTCGTGGGCCGGATACTTGGGTTCGTCCTCCCACTTGGCTCTCGCCCGTTCGATCACCGCCGGGAGCTCGTGCGTCAGCCCGGACAGGTCAGCGTCGTCGAAGGACTCGATGTGCGGGTCCGACGAGGGCCGTTGCACGCCGATGGTGGCCCTGCCGCCCTTGACGGACACGACGACCTTCAGGTCTTCGGACGAGCCGGTCTCGTCTCCAGCGGGCTGCTCCCCAGCGGCGTCGGAACCCTGCGGGTCCTCTGCGACCTCCTCGTTGGCGTCCTGCCCATCGGCAACCGCGGCTTCCGTCTTGTCCGCCGCTTCGCCGAAGAGACTGTCGTCTGCCTTCGGGGCATCCGAGCGGGTTGCTTCCGTTCCAACTTCGTCAGGCATGGCTTCTCCTTCCTTCATGTCTTCTCTGACCCTTGCTCAGGCTGCGAGCCTAGACTGTCTCCTGATCTCGCCGAGGGTCGTCGGCTCCCAGTACAGGTCCCGCTCCACGGCGGGGACGCTGCCGAACACGGTTACCTCCGCCAGTTCTGTGAGGTCGAAGTACCCGAGCTCGCTCTCGAACCCCTCGACGAGGCCGAAGCACAACCCCGTCTCGGCCTCCCACTCGGTGATGTACCACCGCCATCCGTTGTAGGGGCTAAATAGCTTGGCTTTGGCGACGACGGCGTCGTAGTCTTCGACGTTCTCGTTGGCGTAGAGAGCGGGGATCGTGTCCCCCAGCTCCTTGGTCATCAGCTTGTGCCTGCGGAGCCCGCTGTGGTTGTCCTGCCAGATCGTGGTGGTTCCCTTTTCGTTAGGCATGGTTTTCTCCTTATTTCCGTCTTTGAATGCGTCTGTTGAGCGTTGGTCACTAGGACGCTATCCCCGGCTCGGAGCCAGACCGCACCACCCGCGCCACCGTCTCCGGTGTGGCGTATGTGGGGGTGACCGTTCCCTGCTCCATGTCCAGGTAGAGGCCCATGAAGGGGCAGGTTCCCGCCGCCATGCGGCGGACCACCTGTAGCGCCAGCGACGCCATCATCTGGTTGATGGTCGGGTCCTGGTCGGTGAGGTCGAGGGCCGCCGCGCAGTCCACGTCGGGAGGCGTGGTCGACAGGGCGGTCAGCAGGTCGGGCCGCTGCACCGTAGGCGCGGGGAGCAGGTAGCAGGTCTGGTCGACGAAGGCTTGTTCGTCCCCAAAGTCCCGGTCGGCGACGTTGCCTATAAGTACCTGTCCCCAGTTGGTGTCGTTGCCCGCGTCGATGAGCCACCGGCGCGGGTCGCCCGGCAGGGACTCCGCCATCGCCCTGCGAGCTGCGGCGTTGTCGGCGCAGCCGATGATGAGGCTGTTCCCGTAGTGGGGAAGGCCGGGGTAGCGGCCCCCATCCGAGCGGGAGTCCTCTTCCCGGAAGGCGTACACCGAGTAGCCGACGGGACGCCGGAACGCCTTTGCCAGCCGGTCCGCGAGGGCCTGGCTCTTGAAGCGGCCCACGTCCTCAGGGTAGAAGTTCTGGCGCAGTAGGTTGTGGGGCTCCACCCGGTCGTGGTCGACCAGGACGATGGTGGCCTCCCGTCCCTGGAAGAGTCGGCAGAGACCCTCGGCGACGAAGCCGCCGGTCCCGCCGCAGCCGACCACCGTTATCCAGGGGTTGTCCAGCAGGAACGCGTTGTCCAGGTAGTAGGGCATTGCTCAGTCACCTCCCTTTCTCTTGCCTCGTTTGAATCCGGCTCTTCGCCCGTCAGCCGGACGCCCGGAACTGGGCCGTCGAACACCTGGGGCCACTCCACCGGGGCGAAGTGGCCGTAGACGCCGACCCGCAGGCTCAGCTCGGGCCGGTCGCTGTCGAGGCGTCCCACGACGCCGTAGATGTGGAAGCCCTGCTCGTCCCGGTCGTCGGTCTTCGAGAAGAAGGCGCGGGAGCTTCCGTGGGAGTGGAACTCGGCGACCACCCCTGCGGGCGGCGTGTAGGTGAGGGACGAAGCCGTCCCTTTCTGTTCGGGAACCACCAGCCGGTAGGCTCGCCCGTCCCACCGCACGGCGAAGAACCGCTCGGTGCCGGGGTCGTCCTGGAACCAGCGCAGGCCAAGCTCGAAGAGCCGGGACGGGATGGGGCCGTGGGCAAGCTCCACCTTCTCGGTCACGGGAGCGAGCCCCCGCACCTCGCAGGATGCGACCTGCGCTCGCGCCGTCAGGTGGGCGCTCTCGGACTGGACGTAGAGACCGCCCGATCCCAGAACGTAGTCGTAGCCGATGCCGTGGGCTCCGGCGAGCCCGGCGGGGTGGTTGACCAGGTAGCCCACCGGCCCCGGCGCCCCGCTACCGGTAGCCACGTCTCCCCTCGGAGACCGCCATCGCCTGGCCCACCGTGCCATGGGGAACCAGGTCCTCCATCGGGTACTCGGTCTTTCCATCTATCTCCTCCCATAGCGCGTGCAGGTTGTCGGGGTGCTTCTTCGACCGGTCCCGGGTGTCTCCGGTAAGGGAGAAGAAGGACTGGAAGAAGACTTCCGGTATCAGCCTCACCTCCTCGGGGAACCGGTGGCTTCCGGGGCAGACCCGCCCGTCCCTGAAGACGTTGAAGGCCGGGGCCCGGAAGAGATGCTGCTCGGGGTCGATGGGCCGCTGTGTTGCGGCGTAGACCCAGGGCGCCCGGCCCGGCGAGCAGACGAAGACCAGCCCCGGCATGGGGAGCCGGAGCCGGACGGGGGGCTTGAACGCCTCCCGTTGCAGCGCCACGGGCCAGACCTGCGGCGGCCTCCACAGGGCAACCACCTGCCCGGTCTCGCCCTGGTTCCACCACAGGGCCTCTTGGGGCAGGAGCCCCGAGGAGAACCCCAGGTGCTGGGTGAACACGTTGGCGATGGCGTCCGCCGAGACGGTCCGCACCCAGGCGGAGTCGTTCTCGAACCCCCGCAGGAGGATGGTCTCCTTGTAGACCTCCAGCTGCATCTGGAGCGTGTCCCTGGGCATGTCCGCAGGTCCCGGCAGGGACCATTGGGTCGTATCGACTGCGTCAGTCATGGTCGTTGTCCTCCTGTTGTTGTTCTTGACTGGGGAGCCGCGCGAGGACGAAGGCCAGCATCTCGGCGAAGCGGCCCGGAAGGTCCTCCTCCAGCCAGTCGGTCAACCGGCTGACCGCGTCCATGAGGTCGCTGGCCTTGCGCCACTCCTCCGTGCCCTCCTTGATGATGTCGTCGTCCCAGGGGTCGGAGAACCCGTCGTAGTTGCCGTCTTCGTAGGTGTGATCGAGGAAGAAGTTGCCGGTCTCGGCAAAGACCCAGGAGCACGCCTGGGCCGCCCCCTCGAACCTCGTCCCTTTCAGCGCCTCGGCGAGGTCGTCCAGGGGTATGCCACCCTGGGGAATCCTCTCCAATGTCTCCTGCGGGATGCGTTCGGCGGCCGACTCCAGCCAGGCCACTCGTATCCCGTCGTCTGCCATGTAGGAGGCGTCGGCGGGCTTGACCAGCAGGGCCATGGCCGAGAGGCCCTCGCGGTAGCCGTCCCACATCTCGTGGAGGCCGTCGTAGCCGAAGCCCATCAGGTCGAAGGGGATGCCCTGCCTCAGCCATGACCACGGAGGTTGTTCCCCCTCCTCCTCCGTCCAGAACTCGATGAACGGCGCGTAGAGGGGGAAGTGCCGCTCCCCGAAGAGATTGGCGAAGCGCTCCACCCTCCCGCGTACGTCGGGGGCCGAAAGCACCGCCTCCGCCTCTTGGGGGAAGAGACGGCGCACCAGCCCCACGAACCAGGCGTAGTCGTCGGCGTATCCTACGAGCGTGACCAGCTCCCGCAGCGACGGCGGACGCCGCAGGAGCAGGTTCGCCAGGCCGCTCAGTTGCGCCGGGGCCGCAGCTGCCATCGCAACGCCTCCAGTAGCCACCCCGTACTGGCGGCGTAGTCCTGCGCCTGGACGCAGGCCATTTCGACATCCTTCTGCCGTGCGGCCGCGGCGTCCAGGTCGAAGGAGCCGTCGGGCCGTGTGAGCTCCGCCGTGAGCTCCAGGATGCTGAGGCCCGCCGGAGGGGTCGCCGCCAGCAGACCGGTGAATGTCCGGTTGTCCATCGGACTCCCTCCTCTAGCTCCTTGCGTGGGTGAAGGCGCCCTTGGTGCCCACCCGCCGCTGGAACTCGTAGATGGTGTCGTCGCCGCGCTTGGTCTCCTTCACCGAGGCGTTGGCGATCTCCCCGTAGAAGTCGCTGAGCGTTGCCTTGACCTGGTCGACGCTCATCTGGGGGTCGGGGTCCGGGAACTCGCGGTCGTCGTAGACAAAGATGCGTGCCATTGGTTCATCTCCTTTGTGCGTGTTGTGTTTCGCTGCGTTGCCACCTGCGGGGAAGCCGCCGCTCCATATGCGGCGACCTCTCCCGTTGTCTTGCGGTCTAGCGTCCCGCGCCGACCGGCTCTTCCTCCCGCTCCTGTTCCACCGCCCACGCGAACAGGGACAGCGACGGGGCCTGGGTCTTGCGGCCCCTGGGCTTGACGGGCTCCTCGGCCATGAACTCCGCCCAGGAGAACAGCGACTGCTGCGGCTCCGGGGCCTCGTTGTGGTGGCCGTGGCCGTTACCGTTCCCGTTGACCGGGGCGGGCGCGTGGCCGTTACCGTTCCGGCCGCTGGCCGGGACAAGCTCGACCGTCGGCCCGATGCCGAGGGCGTCGTCACCGTTGGCGTGGTGTCCGTTGCCGTTGACCGAGACCGTCTCCGGCTCCACCTCGACGACCTTCCAGCCGTCGTCCACCAGCAGCTCCTCGGCCTCGCTCTCGGCGTTCCTGGCCTGGGCGAACACCTCCTCCATCGTCTCGGTGTCCTCCTCGTCGCCGCTGACGATCTTGCGGGCCAGGGCCATCATCATGTCGTCCCCGTCGTCCCCGTATGCGGCCAGCCCGTCCTCCGGCAGCTCTCCCTCGACGGCCAGGGAGCTCTGCATCTTCTTCGCCACCAGCTTCAGCGCGTCGGCCTGGAGGGTGTTCCGGTAGGACATGAACACCACCTTCACCGGGCGGGTCTGCCCGATGCGCCACGACCGCCGCGACGCCTGCCGGACGACGTAGACCGAGTAATCGCACTCCGTTCTGCAATCGACATGACATCCTCAGTCGGGATGGCCAGGGTCAGGTTGACCTTGTTGTGCCGGTCGATGGTCGCCCCGTCCAGAAGCAGCTCAAGCACCTCCCTGCGCCCCTTGTCCGACAGGCTGTCCAGTTTGTCCCCAGCCCGGCGCGCCCACTCAAAGATGCGCTCCGCCAGCGCCCGCTTGTCCGCGTGCTCCATTTCCCTGGCGCGATGGTCGTCCAGGTTGGCCCTGAGTGTCTCAAGCCGCTCAGTTATGAACCTGCGCTGGTGGTCCAACTGCTTCTCGGTGATCTTCCCCGACACGAAGAGCCTGATGGCCCGGTCCTCCTCCATCTGGACCTTTTGCAGGTCCCGCTCTGCTTTGGCGATCTCGTCGGCCAAGCCTCCGTCCTCCGCCTCGGCGTCCAGGGCCTCGATGCTGGCGACGATCAGGTCCGGGTTCTCCAGCACCTTCTTGACCTCGCTCCAGACCACCGCCTCAAGCCGCTCCGCCCTGATATGGGAGTGCTCCCGGCATTTCTGGCCCTGGGTCATCATTCCGTAGCACATGTAGTAGCGGCGTGGAGGGTCCAGCGCAATCCTGTAGACCTTGCCGCCGCGCGTGGTGGTCTGGCGTCTGTTGGCCCGGCAGCCCATGAGGAGACCGCACTCGGCACACCTGACCAGGTGCTGCAAGAGGTAGAAGATCTTGGTGTTGCGGCCCGACCGGGTCAGCCGGCGCTTCTTGGCCTCCTGCGCCTGCTCCCATATCTCATCGTCCACGATCGGCGGGAAGGGAACCCCGACCCACTCGTCCTCCGGCCGGTTGTATCTCTTCATCCCGTGCTCGGTGGCGACGTGGCGGCGCTTGCCGAACCACCAGGTGCCGCGGTATGCCTCGTGCCTCAGAATGCGGGTGACGGTGCCGTCCAACCACTTTCCGACGGCCCTCGGGGTGGGGACGCCCTCGGCGGTCAGCTGCTTGGCAATGGCGGGAGCTCCCATGTCTTCGCGGACGCACATGTGGAAGACGCGGCGGACGACCTCGGCCTCGGACTCCTCCACCACCGGCCTGCGGCCCTCTCCGAGGCGGTAGCCGAAGGGGACGTTGTTGACGGGGATGCGTCCCTGCTTGGCCGAGCCGCGCTTGCCCATCGAGGCCCTCTCCCTGAAGTTGTCCAGCTCAATCTTTCCGATGGCCGCCATGAGGCCGAAGGTCTTCATGTCGATGGCGTCCAAGACGGCCTCCAGATCTATCTGGTACGCCTCGATGACCTCCATGAGGACGGCGGCGGGGTACATGCCCCGGCTGAGGCGGTCCGACTTCCAGCAGACGATGGTGTCGAATCGTCCCTTCCTGGCGTCTGCGAGCATCCGCTGGAACTCGGGGCGGTTCTTCGACCAACCCCTGCCCACCTCCTGGTAGCGGGCGGTGATGGTCAGCCCCCTGCGTTCGCAGTGGGCCTCCATGTCGCTTATCTGCTCCGATATGGAGGTCTTCTCCTCCGTGTCCTGGCTCTTGTCCGAGACGCGGGCGTAGATGGCCGCCCGTTTCGTTCCCGTCTTTCTATCGGTCGTTCTCGCCATGATTTCCTCCTCTCGAATCTCCTGAAACAAAAAAAGACCCGCCTCCTGTCGGAGCGGGTCTGCGAGTAGTACAATTACTTCGCATCACCTGCTCAATCAGGTGGCGCCACGGCCCGGGATGTTTGTCGCATCGCCGGGCCAACTTCTACCCGCCATTTTACCGCGTTGAATAGGAGGCCGTCAAAGCGCGTCCGGCCGCTGCTCCATCGCCTGCCTCGTCCGGTCAAGCTCCGCCGCCAGGACCGTCTCGTCGGGCAGGGCGATCCGGTACTCCGCGGCCAGAACGTTGTTAGACAGGCCCTCAAGGGCGTACCGGGCGAGGGCCTCGTCCCTCTCGGAGCAGAGGATCAGTCCGACGGGCGGGTTCTCTCCCTCGCGCATCCAGTGCTCCCGCGCATAGTTCAGGTAGAAGTGCATCTGTCCGGCGTCGGCGTGGGTGAAGCTCCCAACCTTCAGGTCGATGACCACGAGACATCTCAGGCTCCGGTGGTAGAACAGCAGGTCCACCCTGTACCACCGGCCGCCGACGCGCAGACGCCTCTGCCTGCCCATGAAGCAGAAATCGTCCCCCAGCTCCATGAGGAAGGTCTCCAGGTGGCGTATGAGGGCCTCTTCGAGGTCGCTCTCGGAGTACTCGTCCTTGAGGTCGAGGAACTCCAGGACGAAGGGGTCCTTGATCTGCTCGCCGGGGAGGGCGATGTCCTCTGGACGCTTCCTCTGCCCGCCTGTCAGCATGGCGGCCCTGTTCTTCGAGAGGGCCGTGCGCTCGTAGAACTGCGAGCCGATCTGCCGGTCGAGCTGGCGGACCGACCATCCGCCTCGGAGCGCCTCGGTCTCGTAGAAGTCGCGGGCGCTCTCGTTCCTGACGGACAGCAGGCGCACGTAAGCGGACCAGGGCAGCGGAAAGGCCCTCAGAAGGTCGTCGAAGCCCGCCTCGACGGATGGGGTTTCGGATTCTCCAGACGGCGTCTGGAGAATCTGTCGTCCGTGGGGTGGAGCCGATCTTCCAGACAGTGTCTGGAGAATCTTCTCGGGCGGATATGAGAGGTAGAAGAGGCGCATGTTGTAGATGTTCTGAAGGGAGAAACCGCGTCCGAACCGCCCGGTCAGGTCCTCGGCCAGCCTTTCGACCAGGGCGGCCCCGTACTCGGCCCTGTCTTCTCCCGACTGCTCGAACTCGACGATGCGCCGCCCGACCAGCCAGTAGGCGGCGGTCATGGCGGCGTTCACCGACCGGGCGGCCGAGTCCCTGGCCGCGTCGATGATCTTCGACACGTCTCCGAAGACGGACCTGTACGGGGCGTCAAGCGCGCCGGTCGTCGCCGTCTTCCTCACGATTCGCCGCTCCGTGCTATCCGGGTTGCAGGGAGAGCCCATCAACCCTCCTCCTCGCCGCCGTCGTGCGGCGACGGGTCCGCGCCGGGCGTAGACAGGTCGTCCTCGGCCAGTTCGGCCAGGATGGTGAAGAGGCGGCGGAGCCGCGCCTGGGCGTCGGGCGCGGGTTTGACGTCGATGCCGACCACCCTTATCTCCGGGCCGTCTCTGGCGGGCCTCCTGCGTGCTTTCCTTCTCGTGTCGTCTTCCATATCGCCTGGTCTGGTGATTGGCCGCCGGCGCGGACGGACCGGGATAACGCCGACGGCACGGTGTGTTGGTTCTAGCTCTCCGTCTGCTCGTCCCAGAGGGTCATCTGGTAGCTCTCGCCCAGGAGGATCTCCATGCCGCCGGGGATGCCGCCCGCGAAGCTGACGAGGGAGTGATAGGCTCCCCCGGAGGGCTTGACGCCCTCCTTTCGCCACCGGCGCACCTGCTTACGGTCGGCGCCGATGGCCTGGGAGAAGGCGCTCCAGGTGAGGCCGCTGGCCTCCTTGAGCCGGACGAGGCGGTCGGTGAAGTCCTCCGGCAGCTCGCCGCTCTGGTACGGAAGCACGCGGCCTCCGAGGCGGCTCCTGTCGTTACGCCGGTGGAAACGGGGTTCGGCGTTGCGGAGCGACATCACTCACCTCCGATCCGGCCGGGGGGCACGACGCCTCCCCTGCGCCACCGGCGCACCAGCCTGCGGTCCACGTCGATGGTCCGGGCCAGGGCGCTCCAGGTGAGGCCGCTGGCCTCCCTGAACCGGCGGAGGCGGTCCTCGAGGTCCTGCGGCAGCGCGCCGCTCGGGTCGGTCTGCCCGTCGAAACGGGGTTCAGAGTTTCGGTTCTTCATCTCTTACCTCCAATCTAAAAAGTTGGTGAAACTCGTTCAGACCGAGGGCCTTGAGCATCCGCGTGCGGATGCGTCCCGAGGGCGCGCGCCCTTCGTTGACCAGCTTTGAGATGTATCCGGGGCTGACCCCCATCTCCCTGGCGAGCCAGTTCTGGGAGCGGTTGAGCAGGGCCAGCCGCCTCCAGACGGCCGCCGAGTCGAGCCGGACGACGGTCCGTCCTCGACGCCTCCGGGGGCCTTTCGGTCTGTCGGTGTGGTTAGACATGGCTCTCTCCCATCGGGAGGGGAGCGGCGCAGAGGCTCACGCTCCCCTCGGTTTCAGTCGCGGTTCATCTGCCCAGGGGCAGGTGGGCCGGCTCCCAGTCTCCGGGGGTTCGCCAGGCGCGTCCCAGCGGCCCCAGGGCGTCGATTGCCTCTCCGTGGGAGACCCACAGGGGTACCGTCACGCCGGTTCGCGCCGTCTCCCTCCGGGCCACTTCCAGGAAGTGGGTGGCGGCGATGTCGTCGTCGAAGACGACCAGGACGGCGGGCTGCGTCCCGTGGTCGTCGGTGGGCCGGTGCGACGAGTAGTAGCGCAGATAGGGGGCCAGGCGCTCCGACATGGTTGAGGGCCGCACGGCGCGCCGCTCCCACTCCAGGAAGAAGGGCCAGGTCACGGGGCCTCGCCGCAGGACGCCGAAGGCGTCGGGACTGACGGAGCGCAGGGTGTCGCCGTGGCGGAAGCGCCGCGAGGCCCGGTGGGGCGGGTCGAGCTGCGTCGTCTCCCATCCCAGGGACTGGGACTGGCGGGCCAGCGCGGCCATGAAGCCGTGGACGGCGGCGGTGTGCTCGACGTTCCTGAGAAGCTGCCTGCTCCTGCCCCCGGAGACGTTGCGCCAGTCGTAGGGGCCTTCGGGGTCGATGGGCGCGACGCTCCAACGCTTGCGGGCCACTCCCACGGAGGCGCGGTCCCTGCGGGCCACCATCGCCAGCCCCCGGTCGGTGAGGACCAGTCGTCCGGTCCCCTCGAAGGGTCTGGCGACAAGGCCGAAGGCTTCCAGGGGGTTCGTGAGCCGGGAGGCCCGGGTTTCCGAGAGGCCCATCAGTCCGGCCATGTCCCTCTGCAATATCCAGGGCCAGTCGGCCAGCATGTCGAGGGCGCGCTTCTCGGCGGGTTTTAGGATGGCGGGCAGCGCGTGGTCGGCGTCCGGGGCGACGTCGCCGGGGACGGTCGCCCGCGAGAGGGGCCTCTCCCACGGAAGCTCGCCCCCTGGACTCAATCGCCTCAGCTCGCGGCGCAGGTCCAGGGCGGCGCTGCCGGAGGTCGGACGCCACACGGGATCGTCGGCCCCTGCCACCACGGCGTCGCGCTCCAGGGCGAGGATCGCGGGCGCGGAGGTGCGGGCCAGCACTCTGCGGGAGTGCCTGAGCCTCACCTCGTCGGACGTGAGGACCAGGACGGCGCCGGGGAGCGGCCCCTCGCCGAGCCGCCACAGGCGCTTGGAGAAGGCCGAGCGGTCGGCGGTCAGGCCCTGTCTGACGATCCCGACGGTCCTCCCGCCGGGGAGCATGACGGCGGCGTCCAGGGGTCCGGCCCGGTACAGCCGCAGGCGCACGGGGCGGGCGGCGGCGTTGGCGACGTTGGACGCCAGCCGGTATATGACGGCCAGGGCGTCGAGCCGCTCCATCAGGACGCGCCGCCACTGGGCCGAGACGGGACGCGAGCGCAGCAGCTTGTCCAGGGGAATGTCCTCGTGCTCGGCCAGCCGCCGTAGGCCGTCGGAGGTGAGGAAGTAGCGCCGGGTCGGGGGCGTGAGCTCCGCCGCGTGGGGAATGGAGGCGGCGAAGCCGCCCTCCTCCAGCCTGCGGACCGCCTCGTAGACGGCGGCCCTGGACCAGCCGGAGACGCAGACCATCTCCAGCCGGTCCAGCAGGGGCGTCCACGCCAGCCTGCCGAGCAGATCTCCCTCGCACCCGCCGGGCCTCATTCGCCGGCCTCCCTCGTCCTGCGGCGCTTGCCGGGCTGACTCCTCCGCTCCGGTTTCCCGGCGGGGCGGCTCTCATTCTTCGGCGCGGGGTCTGCGCCCCTCTTCAGCTCCTCGAGGCCCTGCCGGAACTCCTCCACCTTCTTCAGGTCCTCGGCGGCGGCGTGGGCCGCCTGCTGGGCCGTCAGGGTGTACCCGGCGGTCGCCCCTCGGATGCGGGCGGCGACGGAGGGGTCTCCCTCCTCCGGCCTGCGCACCATCATCGAGAAGGCGGGCATCCGCTCGATTCCCACGGTGGAGCGGACGTAGCAGTGGTGGACGGGCAGGGAAACGATGTCGTCCTCGCTCACCCGGTCCTTGCCCAGCTCCCACACCAGGTGACGGGCGTCGGACCCGGCAACCTGGAAGACGGCGAGGCAGCCCACGTTGGCGAGGAGGGTGTCCCGCATGGTGCGGGAGAGATCGTCCAGCTTCGCCAGGCTCTGGGTCGCCAGGATGAAGGAAGCGCCGAACTTGCCCAGCTCGGACAACATGCTCTCGTAATCGACTCCGGGCATCGACTGCATCTCGTCGACGACGACCAGCGCCCCGCGACGCTCCCGGAGGGCCGTGCCTCCCTGTTCCCGGATGACCGAATCGACCAGGTTGAGGAGGGACGCGCCCACCAGGGCGGCCACGTCCCTGCCCACCGTTCCCTGGGACGTGGACACCAGCAGGACGCCGCCGTCGAGGATGGTCTCGCGCAGGTCGATGGTGGAGCGGCGCTGGCCGAGTATGGCCCGCGCCCGCTTCGATGACGCGTAGTAGGAGAGGCGGGTCTGGACGGGGGCGAGGGCCTCGGCCCGGTACTGGCGGTGCCAGCTGCCGAAGTCCCTGGTCCACCACTCCAACAGGTAGGGGTCGGAGACCTTGGCGAGGACGGCGTTCCGGTACGGGTCGTTGGACAGCAGCCGCAGCCCGTCCAGGATGGTGTGCTGCTCGTCGGCGTCGGTGGTGGGGTGCTCGTTGGCCTCGTGGAGGGTCTTGACGGTCTGCTCCAGGATCGACTGCATCCTCGGCCCCCATTGCTCCCAGAGGCCCTTCGCCACGCGCACCACCGAGTCGGCGGTGCGGTCCCGGTCGGCGAAGATGCGCGTGTCGAGCAGGTTGATGCCCGGCGCCCTCGTGTGATCCGACAGGTCGATGAGCCGCACCCGGTCGATGAGGGACTCCGGCACGTGTTCCAACAGTCCCGCCACGAGGTCTGTGTGGGGGTCTATGACGATGATGGCGTCGCCGTCCCTGCCCTCGGCCTTCTCCCTCATCTTGTGGGCGACGAGGTGGTGCATGAGGGTGGACTTGCCCATGCGGGTGCGGGCGACGTAGAGGTGGTGACGGCGCAGCAGGTCCTCGGGGAATCGGATGGGCATGGGCTTGCCCGCCGTGGTGTCTCCCACCAGCGCGCCTCCCCTGACGCCCCTGGCCGACGGCGTCAGCCCCCTTGCGCCGGAGCGCTCCACGAGGGGCGTCTCGTCGCCCGCTCCGGGCGGGTGCCACAGGGCCGCCGCCTCGCGGACTCCCAGGACGCTGCGCCTCCCGAACAGGCCGGGGCC